>CAWCPA010000009.1:0-1728640 GCA_963797395.1 uncultured delta proteobacterium | reverse complement strand
GGTAGTGGTGGCGAGCGATGTTCCGCAAAATCGCGACTTCGATCGTCAGTTCTGCCTCTTGGTCTCGGTTGACACCGAAGACGAGAAGGGCGAGCTCGTCGGAGCCATCGAGTATCTCGCGCAGGACCCGGCCGGGCGCGATCTGCCGGCGAGGCGGCAAGGCGAGTTCGTGCGCCGTGAGGCGTCCTTTGGCGCCGTCGCGGAACAGTATGCACGTCTGATCGAGGAGATCGCTGATCTTCGGATCGAGAACAAGCGGCGCCCGCCCGGAACGATCGGAGGCGACGGTCGCGGTGCTGCCGCGCAGCTTCCCCACCGGCGTGAACGCGATCGGGAACTGGTCGGCGGCCACCGGACTTGCGGAGGCAGGCAGACGAGCGGTCGCCGCCCTCTTGGGTGCGGGCGTCGCAGTCTCTTCGGAGCACTTCGAGACCGGCGTGACCTCTGCGCCGAATCGGGTTTCGGATCAGCTTGCTGCACCGTTTTCGGGCGTTGCTACGACACCGACTTGTACTTCTTGAACATCCATGAGATGTAGCTGGTGGCTGACGATACCTAGAGGATGTGCCAGAAATCGCTACCGTATTGGGTCCTGGTACTGGGAACTTCCGAACGTTCCCACGCGCTTCGCGGCACAGCTCCGTCGTCTTGACGAGGTGTGGGTCGCGAGCGAATTTGTTAAGGAGTCTTTTCAGGGTCAGGTGGCGATTCCTATCGAGGTCATGCCTTGCGTTGTCGAGCCGCGCGGGTCCCGCCGGCGATCGAAGCGACTTGGACTGCCATCCGATCGTGCATCCTGTTCTTCCACTTCGATGCGAATTCAACGATCGCTCGCAAGAATCCGCTCGCGGTGATCGAGGCCTTTCATCGGGCCTTTCCCCGACAGCAAGCGGATCGGCCCTTCTTGTCTTAAAGACGCAGAACCTGGGCACGCTCGAAGCTGCCAAGGCGGTAATCGAGGAGCAGATGGCAACGATCGGTGGGCTGCTCATCGATGGCGAGTTCACCGGCGAACAGATGTCGCAGCTGCTTGTGAGTTGTGACATGTATGTCTCGTTCCATCGCGCCGAGGGCTTCGGTCTCGGCATGGCTGAGGCGATGTACTACGGCAAGCCCGTGATCGCGACCGCGTTCTCCGGCAATATGGAGTTCTGTTCGCGAAAACTCTGCGCTTGTTGGCTACGACGTGACCGAGGTTGCCGCCAGCGAGCTCAGCTTGAATCCCGGCGCCGAGACTGTCTACCAGGCGGGGTCGCTCTGGGCGGAGCCGACATCGACCAGGCCGCACGCTGGATGCGGGTGCTTTTCGAGGACGACGCGATGCGAACTCGACTCGGCGGCGCGGCGGCGGCGACGATACGGCGCCAGTTCAATGCCGCAACCGCCGGCGACAAAATGGCGACTCGACTATTCGAGCTTGGTCGGCTGTGAGTGTTTGCGCCTCGATCAAAGACGGCAGACGCCTCTGGATCAGAGCCGATGTCAGGGCGTGCGCTGTCCGTAATCGGAAGAATGGCCTCGGCTATCGTGTCCGCGGTGCCTGAGCCGGTCGAAGGGACTGTACACACCATCTCCGTCGTGGTGCCTGTCTACCGGGGCGAGCTGACGCTCGACCCCCTCATGGCTGAGATCGAACCGCTCACCTGTACGGTCGAGACACCCGGCGGTCGGCCGATGCGAATCACCGAAGTGCTGCTGGTCAACGACGGCGGTCCCGACCGGTCCGACGTCGTGATTCGGCGACTCGCAGAATCGAAGCCGTTTGTACGCCCCGTTTGGCTCTCGACAAACTTCGGACAGCACGCCGCGACGATTGCGGGGATGTCGTCAACCGGATCCGATTGGATCGTGACAATCGACGAAGACGGCCAGTTCGCACCCGGCGATATCGGGAAATTGCTCGATCAGGCGCTCGATGACGGCGCGCAGCTCGTCTACGGCAAGCCCGCGAACAGGCCTCCGCACGGACCGCTCCGAAACGCCGGGTCATGGTCCGCAAAGTTCCTTACCAACCACCTGATGCCGGGGACGAACCTCACGAGCTTCTCAAGTTTCCGCCTGATGCTCGGCGAAATCGGCCGCGGCCTCGCCGGCCTACGTCGGCCCAGGTGTGTACCTAGACGTCGCGCTCAGTTGGGCCTTTGGCAAGACGAGCTTCTGTGCGGTCGAGTATCGGGACGATGAACGGAGGGCGTCCGGATATTCCTTCCGTAAATTGCTCTCTCATTTCTGGGTCCTCGTATTACCGTTGGCCCGAGACCACTCCGACTCGTTTCGCTTTCCGGCGTCATCTTTCGCGGTCGCGGGCATCGCCGTTGCCGCTGGTCGTGCTCGTCGAGAAGCTCACCGGGCGGATACGCGTAGCGGGATGGTCGTCGATCGCGATCATCGTTCTCTTATTGGGAGGAGTGACGCTGTTCGCGCTCGGCGTGATCGCTGAATATGTGGGGGCCGCAGTACGAATGGCGATGGGCAAACCGCTCTACCTGATCACCTCCGACCCGGCGAACGGACCGCTCCATCGCACACCCACAGAAGAATCACCCTCCGAGTAGGAATGCTGACCTGGATCGTCGGCCGGGGCGGGCTCCTCGGCAGCCATGTCGAGCGAAGGATTGCTGGGCGAAGCGAGGTCTGGACGCCCGAGTGGAGCGTTCTCCTGGGATGACCCAGTACGGGCGAGAGCCGAGCTAACGGAAGCCTGCGACCGTTTCGCCGCGGCCGTCGATGGCGGACCGTGGAGAATTGCGTGGTGCGCTGGTGCTGGCGTCGTCGCGCTCGACCCAGACCGACTGGACTCCGAGACAGAGATCTTCCGCCACTTCCTTTCATCACTCTCGTAGGCCTTCGACCTACCGAACAGTTCCCAGCAGGGATTTCTATTTCTGCGTCCTCAGCTGGCGGGGTTATATGCGGGCCGAACTGTTCCCCGTATGACGAATTCTCGTCGGTTGCGCCCACTCGCGCCGTATGGGTTCTGCAAGCTCGATCAGGAGGTCGCCGTCTCATCGTGGAGTGAAGAGTCGCGGGTGAAGGTTCTCGTCGGCCGATATCTCGAATCTGTATGGTCCCGGACAGAACCACCAAAAGAGCCAGGGATTGATCACCCAGGTGCTGCTACGAGTAATCGCCCGCCAGCCACTGCATCTTTACGTGCCGCTCGACACGACCCGCGACTACTTGTAAGTCGAGGATGCCGCACGCATCGTTGCCGACTGCCTCGACCGCTTGGCCGAGGAAGGGACCCCAGACGGGCTTCCGACAATGACCAAGCTCATCTGCTCGCAGCAACCAGTGACAATCGGCACCGTCCTTGCTCAGACGCGATGGATCACCAAACATGCCGTGAAGGTCGTCGTCGGTGTCTCGTCAAGCACGGCGCACCGGCGCGTGATCTACGAATGCGTTCGCACGTCTGGACAGAGATCGATCGACCGCCCCTCACGCCACTAAGCCACGGTATGCGCTCGGTCTACTCGGATCTTCTTGCCGCAGCACAAGACGGACGGATCGCGCCGGCCCCATTGGTATATAAACACTCGAAAGACCTCGCTGGACCGCCCGTTCATCGACGCTACACGTCCGTCCTCCGGTTTCGCTCGGAGTCATGCTCATCGCGCCTGAGGCGCCGACTGCGATCGAGCTCAACCCGGGTGCATGCACCTGGGGTAGTTAGGACTGGAGCGATCGGTAATGCGGCGGCACGACTGGCCACTAATTCGAGGGATCAGGGCTAGCCTCTGCCCGTGTCGAGTCGCACGCTTACCTCGACGAGAGTGGTGTCGGCTGCTCCCCGACTCGAGATGAGGCATAAGCCGTGCTTCAGACCCCCATCGAGTAAAGTTGGTCCCCGAGTGAGCACGCTCTGACGGGTCTACGGCTCGCCGTCGTTCCTATCCTGCGAGGTCGTCGTCGACGGCGATCGGAGGATGCAAGTCGAAGTTGGCGTCAGCTCAGGCAGACTGACCGCATTACTTCCCATTTCGAGCATTGAAGCCGTCATGATGTCGCTCGCTTTAGACGAAGATCCTGCGACTTCCGTGCCCGTGCGTCGGTCGCGACGGTCAGTAACTTCAAGCGACGTATCTCAACTACCTCGTCGTATTGATACTATTTTCGATTCTGGCGGTCATCTGTAATTGGCCGGCGCTGGCGGACATCGGTCATCGCATATCTGGGTCAGCAGGCGACTCAACTGGACTCCTATGGGCTCTCAATTGGTTTCCATTTGCGATCGCCCACCATCTCAATCCACTCACCACGAATTTCACCGATTATCCGGCCACATCGAACATGATCGCGGAGCCTGGTGCGCTTCAGTTGGTCTCGATTATCACGCTCCCACTGAACTTCATCTTCGGTCCAATCGTTACGTATAACATCATTGTGACTGCCACTTTCGTGGCGAATGGCTTCTCGATGTATTTCGTCCTCCGTCGGTGGATCGGAGGCGCGGTTGCTCCGTTCGTGGGCGCGACGCGTTTATGTTCTGTCCATATATGTTGGCACAGGGAACGGGACACACCGGTCTTATCTCCGCCTACCTAATCCCAATCATCATCTGGCTCGTCACCGACATTCTTTTCCTGAAGCGCCACTCTCCAGCTTGGGACGCCGTCGCGTTGGGGCTGTTGTGTGGAGCGCAGCTCCTTCTCACCGAGGAGCTGCTCTTTGGCACGATCATCACGTGCGTCGTTGTGATCGTCGTGTACACGTTGTCGGATCGTCGCTATCAATCGATGGAGTGGCGATCTATCCTCCGTAGCTTCGGCATTGCGTTGTTTACCTTCTGCTGTGCGGCGATACCGTTGCTTGGTTACCAAGTGTTCGGCCCGGGCCACTTCTCTGGCCTCGTCCATAATTTAAATTTTTATAACATTGATCTTCTCAACCTCATTCTTCCCTCTCCTGGACTCCGATTCACTATCGATGCCGCTTCTTATTTTACGGCGTTTGGATGGGCCGCTCAGGGCGTCGAGATGCAGGGATACGTTGGCCCATTCTTACTCGTCTTAATAGCCGTGCTTGCCGTCAAACGCTGGAAGGACCTGTATACGAGGATCGCTGTCGTTCTCCTTATAGTCTTCCTCGTTCTTTCGCTAGGTCCTTCGCTCCACGTCGCAGGCATCGACATCGAATTCTGGCTTCCGTGGCGAGCTATCCAGTCGCTGCCGATACTCAATAACATCCTTCCGTCTCGGCTATTCTTATTTGGATATTTTGGGATCAATTGCCGTCACGGTTGGGATCGACTTCGCGATCAGGAATTGGAACGCGTCCGGGAGCGTTCATGGGGGCGACGGCATTATTTGGCGTGTTTGCGTGGCTGCCACGAAACTCGCTTCCGTACAACACCCCGGATGTACCTTCGTTCTTCACCAGTTCTGCCGTCGATGAGATTCCATCAGGGTCTGCAGTCTTTGTGAATGGCTACGAGGATGGGGTCGGTTGGAATTGGCTTCCGGAACTATGGCAGGTCGAAGCCAATATGCGCTTTAAGTCGACGGCCGGCTCGTCTGTATCTGGCTGGCCCGAACAACACCGTGTATTTCGGCTGGGGTGTTCCGAACGTTCTCACCTCAACTATCCAGACAATTTCGACTGGCAATCTGGCGCCACCACTCACCACCGAATTGGTCGGATCAATGCGTAAGGCGCTGTTCGATCAGCTTCACGCCGACGACTCTATTGTTGGGCCGATGGGCGAGGGTCAGTCCCAGGTGATCCAGCTGATGACGGTGGTCACGGGAGACGGCCCCAATTTATCGGCGGCGTCGCGCTCTGGACGAATCTGCAAGGGGATGCGCGACAGCTCGGATTCACTCGATGAAACGCATTGCGACGCCATCGAGGTAGCGGCTCGATAGTCGTATTCGTGTTCGTCGCGCTTGCGCTCGCTGCCTGCGGCAATGCGACAGCGCTTACTCAGTCTCAAGTGTCACTCCCAGCGCTACGACTCTCTGGCGCCGTGGGAACGCCGGAGACGTTAATGAACGAGGTCCCAGCCGGTGCGCAGCACATTGGTACGCCTTATCTGTCGTGTGGAAGCGCCAGTTTTTGCGTTGCTGTCGACGCGACGGGCTACGCGTACCGTACCGCGCAGGGTCCTGGAAACCGTGGGTTGAAGTTGATCCGAACGCGACCGTCACGGGGATTTCCTGCCCCGCGACCAACCGATGCTTGTCGTCGACAATGTCGGAGATGTCATCACCTGGAACGGCGAGAGGTGGTCATCGCCCGCCGAACGGATCCTGCGGCGGTGGCTTAAGTGCCATCTCGTGCCCCTCGGACCAGATGTGTGTTGCGTCCGATTTTGACGGCCGCGTTATGACGTACGGCAATGGTGCATGGGATTCCGACTTCATCCCGTTTGATACGCCGTCAGGAGGTACTCCTCTTGCCAGCAGCGTGGACTGCGTCACGACCACGATGTGTCTGATTGTCGACTCGAACTCAAATGCGATCATCTACAATGGGGCGACGTCTCACTCCCCTACGTGCTCTCCGATCAAGGAAATCTGCCGTCGTCTGCGGCATGTGCCAGCGCGCAATATTGCGTCGTTGCGGACAATGGCGGATCGGTCTACGTCTATGACGGCACTAGCTGGGCTGGGCCGACTACCATCGATCCTTCGGGATACGCGTTGGACTCGGTTGCGTGCTCGTCACCACTGACTGTTTCGTCGGCGACGAAGTGGGTCGAATTATTGCAGTGACGCCAGAGGTCACTCTAACCCGGTCCTTGTCGACCGAGGAGGACTTGGGGTGACCGGCATTGTGTGCATGCACCCGATTATTGTTCGGTCTTCGATGGGATGGCGCTTTTTCATTTCGCTCCGCAAATCGGCACTTGATCGGTCGGCGAGCCTAAGCGCTAGCGGTCTTCGCAGATGAGATTGTGGCTGACAGTTGGCGCGGCGAAGAGATACGGAGAATCGACGCTTTGATTCGACTACTGGTCGGTGTCGATCACACCTGAGCAGACGGCCACAAGATATTCGTATTTGCGGTTGCTCGCTACTGGGACAACGGTGTGTCGCTTAAGTCTTAGCGGAAGCATCCACGTCAATTTCAGAAGTTGAGTGAAACGGAGAACCAATCGGGCAGAGATCGTTCGGCCGACCCAACATTCAAGTGTTGTTATCTGCGTCAGGGCGGGGTTTTGGCCAAAGAATTGAACCGTACGAAATCGTTTGTGAAGCATTTCAGCGAACTCGTCACTGTTGTACTCTCGGATGTGAAAGGAGTCCAGGGTTTATCGGACAACGAATTACCAGGCTATGTACGTCACCATCAGGCCTTGAACAGATAAAAACACCGTCATCGCGTAGAGTCCTGACTACTTCATCCAGAAAATCTTGATCGTTCTCGATATGTTCGATGGTTTCGAGCGAAATGAAGACTTCGGTCATTTTTGCGTCTAACGGCAATGACGTCGCTGACGCGCACTGGAAAATGACAGCTGGCGATTTGTGTAGTTCGCTGGCACGATCAATCGCTTCATCGGAAACATCGAAACCGTATACGGTGCGAGCTGTGCTGCCGAACATGGCAGTTGACGTTCCGTCGCCGCAGGCGCAATCTACGACCACCTTGCCGCTTACAAACTGGTTGGCGAAGTCGTAACGAGCTCGGTGCTCGCCTGCCGAGTCCATGTAGGCGCCCACGAACCGTTGTCTAAGCGTTCGATAGGGACCTTGACCATTCCCAAAAATATAGCCGAGGGACCTCAGTCTCAGCGCCGAAGCACTTGTAAGTGGTCTAATGGTGGGCACCTAAACGATACATATCGCGGACGCGGTGATTTGGTCGGACGTGAAGGGCCCGCTTGTTCTACCGCCATCGTTCAGCGCGCGAATTCCGCGTCGACTGGCCATCGATCTGTAGCCATAGCGAACTCGTCCGCGAGAGGGCTTTCCCCGAGGACTGACGCTGGAGCGGGCCGCGTCGCCGGCCAAGGGAGTGTGCTTCCACATCCACTATGACCTGGCGAATTTCGTTTGCAAGCTTTCGATGCCCGGCGGTATTTGAATGAGCCTCACGTCGACCCAGCGAGCAGGATGGCGACGATCTAGGCGGATCCGCCTTTGCTCTCGCCATTTCTCTAGGGCGTGGTGCGCCTGGGAAGCTAAAGGCAGCCGTCGACCGGAGAGGTATCCGGTCGGACTGGCTGCAGTTGCGTAGGCGCTTCTATTGGCGCTCTCTCAGTCGAGCCGTTGTCGGGGACGGGTCGGAGACCGTTGCGCTCGACGACGGAATTCCCTGCTGGCGAGGACCCACATTCCGACGAGGACGACAGCGAACCCACCGAGGCGAAGGCTTGCTAGCGCTGGGTTCGCGGGCAATTTTTCGTCGAAAATGAGCATGCCTATGCCGACCGTATAGGCGCTCCCGACGACGCTGACCATTGGCGCTGCGACGTTATTCGTACGGCCGTCTGGAGGCCCGCTTGGAAGGCCCACCAGGCCGAGAGCGAGGCCACGAGGAACGCGTAGGGTACGGCGACCGAATGATCAGGACTATCCCGTCAGCCAAGCCGCGAAATGTTCAATGAGTACCGAGGCACTCTTCGATCTGAATGATTGCGACCCCATAGATGAGCCCGCAGGAAGCACCCAAAGCGATGCTGACGTCGGTCGAGGCTCGACGGAGTGCCAGAAGATAAGCCCCGCGAAAGAAGCGTGAGTCCGCTCACGACCATCACTCGGATCAACGAAAGGGAGTCGATGGGCGTCGAGGGGCCGCCGAGCGACGCCGAGACCAGCACGATCGCTACGACGATGAGGCCGATCCCGCCAACCTCGCCGCTCCGAAGATGCTCACCGAGCCAGAGCCGAGATGCCGGAACGAGGAGAACGATCCCCGCGCCGAATATGGACTGGACGACGGCAATCGAAACGAGTGAATACGCCAAAGCTTAGGAGCGCCACCGCGAGGACGCCGAGGACGAAGCCGCCTAACCAGAGCGGCGAGCGCAACAGCGATACGACCATGTGCTTCGTTCGGCGAACCGACAGTCGTGCCATCTGATCCACCGCGTGCTTCTCCATCAGATTGTTCAAGTTGAAGCAGATGGAAGCGGCGAGCGACAAAACTATGCCGTAGATCACAAGATCGAGTTACCAGGATGCTCCGAGTGCCACGGATAACTTGGGAATGGCTACGGATCCGGACTGGAAGGGAACTGAGGGCACAGGCCATTATTGCCGACGGCAGTATGGACCGTCGGTGTCTGTCCGGGTAGGCCCGCGGTCACCGTCACGTGCCAGTTTGTCAGACCTCGCGAAACAGCCGCCCGCTACCAGTCGTCGTGCGATGGATCACAGTATTTCTCGCAAGAGGTCGGGCGCAGCCATCGTGATGAGCCTCGCGTGAGGGCTCAGAGCTCAGTGTTTGGCGGGGAGCGCGGTTCGCAATCGCATCTGCCAATACAACATCTGCCGCGCTTTGGCGAGGAGCTGGGCGCGCGCGTCCCGATCCAGACGTCGGTCTTGGATATCTCGTCGGGGTAGCGGCGAGCCAACTCTGAGAACAGCGCATGGAGCTCTTTGGCCTGACCCTTCGCAAGCACTGCGCTGAGCTGTTGCGGACTTACCCGGAAACAGCAGAGCACTCGACTATCGAGGACGGCGTCGTCCTCTTTAAGGCAGCGGAAGTAGAACTCCACGTCGATGGTGTAGTGCCAGCGTGGATTGAAGGGTGGCTCCGGAAGGGCCGAACGCCGAATGAGCACACTCGCCGGCTCACCTAAAAGATTCGCACCAGCTCGGGTGCAGGCCTGCGCGAGCGCATGGCCGCCGATCACCCGGATCTTGACCAAAGGACCGAGCCCTCGCGCGCTGATGAGCACGTTGTCTTGGCCGTCGATGATCCGGCGACGAGCGCACGCGAGCACTGCAGTTGGGTAGCGACCTAAGAGCTCCACTTGGACCGACAGACATTCGGGCAGAAGCACGTCATCCTGACAGACGATCTTCACAAGCTCGCCAGTCGCGGCCGATAGTCCCCGAGCCCAGTTGGAATGCAGATTGAGCTGCTCGGTTGGTTCGGGAAGGATGCGAACCCGGGGATCACCGAAGGACTCGATGATCTCGATGCTTCGATCAGTCGACGCCTGATCGGCCACGACGACTTCGATTTTCGAGAGGTCTGGCCAAGTACAGAGCTGAGACACGCTTTGAGATACCGCTCCCCGTTGAGAACCGGTATGACCACCGAGACAAGTGGCTCAGTCGACAAGGTGTCTCCAGGGATAGTCGCGACGCGGCCCACGCAAGTAGGAGGAAGAAGACGCCGGGCGCACGTCGACAGCGGACGCAAGCCACCGGGCAAGCTTACTGGTGTCACTCGGACGGTCGCTGGCGCAGCGCAAGCTAACGAAACTGCCGGTTCGCTGACATGGATGCGTCCTGTTCTCGAGGCATCCGGCACATCTTGCGGGTACCCTTCCGACGCTCTTGCTCGAGGCCTGAGCGTTTCCGATCAAGCGGATCCTTCCTCGCTCTTCCACTTCGGCTGGATGCCCGAGTGGCCCTCGCTGTCGTCCTACGGCCGGAAGTTCGGGGATCGGATTCGCAGCCGATATGGAGCGATCTAGGAGGCGTCGAAACGCGGACGACCTTGAAAACTCCTCGTGCGGGTGACGGAGTCGTTCGGCCTACAACCCTCTGTAGAACCCTCAACAGAGTGACCGTCGGCACGACGAACGTGGGCGCTGCTCGGGACCAGGGAAGACCGAGACGTTCACCTTCAGCGCGTCGTCGTGCCGCCAAAGGAGTTCGGCGACGACGCGGGACTCCTTTGTGTTCTTCGGGTCTGCGCTCACACGGGGGAAACCTCGAAGCTCCTACGAGACTTCTGTTGCAGCTCGGACTCTCGGGTCGGCAAAGTCGGCTAGTGGACCTTGCCTGCGCGCCTCAGGTCGCTGGTTCCTGCCTGCTCATCTTTCCGCGCAGCACTTCGCTCATTGTTCGTCCCACCGTGCTCGCCCCGTAGCGCTCTACGTATCGTTCGTCTCGCGCGTTCTCCGATTCTTCGCCGAGCACCAGGATTGGTGATTAGAAAGTGCAGCCGCGTCGATGCTTCGTCGATGTTTGGTTCCGCCCATAGCTGTCCGTACTCGTAGACGAGCTCGGCTCCTGGATTGAAACGGAGATCAGCGGGACTGACTTCGACGAGCCGGTACCCGATTGGACAGCTATTCGCCACCGACATGTAGTCCGTGTTTCCTGAGTACGCCGTGCCGATGACGGCTTTCCCGAAGTACATCGCCTCTGCCATGCCGAGACCGAACCCCTCTGATCTGTGGAGGGAGACGTAGATGTCACTGGTCGCGATAGCGCCCCCATCTCGCCGGGAGTCAGGTCGTCGTCGATGATCACTCCGCCGACGGACGCAAGTTCGTGCTCAAGGAAGAGCCGAGCTTCTGGGTAACGGTGAAGGTTGATGGTCTTCATGACGAGGACTGCCGAAACACCGCGAGCTGCTCGGGCACGGCCCTGCGGAAGGCTTCGATCACCGCCCTCGGATTCTTCCTGGCGAGTGTCGAGTTCGCGTCGAAGCTGAACAGACAGGCGACCGCACCCGCAGGAATGCCGAAGTCCCGACGCGTCCGCGAGGTATCGATTGCCGGCTCGACGACGCACGGAAGGACACGCACGGGACGGTCCGTGTACTTCTGGAATACGTCTCGGACGAATCGTGAGGCCGTCCATATCTCGTCAACTCGGTGGATCTGAGATTGGAAACGCTCGGGAACTGCTGGAAGTTCCCAGAACCACGAGCCGATCACGTATCGGGAAGCGTCACTCCTCAGATAATCCTCGGGAACGAGCGTGATCTCGTTGATGTTGAGGAAGCAGAGGTCGATGTCGAACGGGCGGCCTCTCGGCAATGACGAAAATGAGAGTGGGAAGCGATTGGCCTCTCGCGGGGCACCGTAGTCGTAGTCTTCCAACGAGACCCTGATTCCTGCTGTAAGAAGTGCGCCGATCGTTCGCCGAGCTGCCTCTGAGAGCCCGGTGGTCGACGACATGCTGGCAATCGCATTGACACCAAGCCCCGTTCTCGTGATGGAAGCCGATGGCGCTGACGAATCCACGCGTGCGCTCCCGTGTTCGGCGGACGTGTCAATCAAGATCGGCGGGCGATCACGGCGTAATCTTGACTTCCGAAGAAGCGCTCATTCAACGTTTTCACGATCGGTGCAACTTCTTCGTACCATGGATTCGCGGACGACGGTGCGGCGATCTGCGCCGCGATCGCAGGATTCTTGAACTCGACACGTGTTTCTCCGAAGCCGCGGGAGCGCACGAAAAATTCGAGCAGCATGGGCGGTAACGGGTGCAGGTGCGTCGGGTCGAGGTAAAAGGTGCATGCCGCGACTACGAGGTTTTCGGGGTTTGGCGTCTCCAAGATGAGTAGGCCGTTCGGTTCGAGCACGCGAAGCGACTCGTTCAAGAACTCCAGCAACAGCTCCGTCGGCAGATGTTCTACGACATGAAACGCCGTGATCGCCCGAAGCGAGGCGTCCTTTAGGGATCGGAGATGCGCGAGAAGGTCCTCGTGCCGGACGTCGAATCCGCGTTCGTGTGCTTCGGAGACGTAGGCCATTTCAAGCTCGACCCCGTACGCATCTGCGCCTGCCTCCTTCAGCATCGCGAGCCATTCGCCGCGGCCTGACCCGACGTCGAGGATGGGCATGCGACTTGTCTGTGCAACGATCTCGTCGAGATAGTCCGTAAGTCGCGCCATGATCGTCTGTCTCGGACCCCGCATCAGCTCTTCCAGCCCGACGTACATAAGGTCTGCCGAGCTCGGCGTCGTGCGTAGTTCGCTCGCCGATGGTTCCGCCGGCAATGCTCGACGGATGGTGCTCAAAAGCATCTCGATTGCGACGAGTCGCCCGTCGTGCGTCTTGGACAGCGACCTCAAGGTGCTTGAAGTCCTCGAAACGCTCTTCGATCAACTGGCTTACGTCCCCGAACTCGGATCGCATCGACGACATCGCATCGTGGAATCGTGCGAATGCCTGTTGCTCAATCTGCTCGATTCGGCGGATCTCATCGGGTCGTTTCAGTCTCAGCTCTTCTACGAATGGAGCCAGCGCGCGCACCTCCTGAAATGCCGTGCTCGCGATGTCGCGGCTGGGCCACATCACTGACTCGATCGTCTTTCCGATTTCTTGGACATTGTTTTCGAGCAAGGTGAGGTGCAGTCCGTGCCGGTCGAGGGGCTCCTCGTGCCGAACGAGGACCTCGGTGTGGTGCTCGAGGTCGCCATTGGCCCGATCGAATCGCTGTTCGGCTTGGTCCAGGCGCTGGCGAACGACATCGAGTTCGGCAAGTAGTGCCCGATTCACGGTGACCTGGTGGCTGAGGAACGGCCACAGGAGCTTTCCGAGGACCCGCCGAAAGACCCTCCCGCTTGGGGGGAATCCGATTTCGGCATTCGCCTCGGCCTCGAACCAGTACGCACTTGAACCCGTCACGATCGTCTCCTTGAACGCGGTGCGGAGCCAGACAAGCGGCCCAGTTATCGTTCTGAGCGTACTGGCCCAGTGGAGTCGAGGTCTGTCCCTGAATCGGTACTTCAGGCACAACCGGCCTAACTCGACGGTCGCGATTTCCGACGCTAGGCACACCAGATGGTTGTGACGAAACGGTCATCTGGTATGGCGGCCCGAGCAATCACTGTTGGAATTTTCCGGCGATTGATGCAGTTGCGGTGCTCGGCGCGAAACAGCCACAGTCCACCAAAGTGGAGTCGACAATCGGGGGTCGATGAGGCGCCCCGTGCTCGAGCTGGGATCCTCCCTCGAGGGTTACGTCTCCTGTTCGTAAACATGATGGTGTCGCATGACGATGACGACTTCGAATCCGTCCAACGACACGTGGCGGTCGAACCACTCAATGACGATCCTGCGGATTCGGGTCCGTAATGCTGGGTCGATAGCGAAGACGGTCGCCAACTCTGCACCTTCGGTGTCGATCTTCAACAAGTCGATGGAGCCATGCCTCGCCAATGCCTGTTCCAGCACGTCATTGACGTGTTCTACTCGAACTTCGATTCTCTCGCCGGTGCTGTGGTCCTGCGAGGTCCTCAGGTACGAGCGCAGTGTCTTTGGGTCCGCTCGTCGGATTAGCTACAAGGGAGCCATAACGGCCGCTTGGTTCACGAACGAAGGGCAACACACCGCTGCTGTCAGCCACTGCGGTCTGGTGCAAGTTGAACCGGCCCTCGTAGCCCTTCAGATTCGTCATGAGTTTGGGGATGTTATTGGGATCCGGTTCGTAGAGTTCGCAGAATGATGTCGGCGATCGAGTGAGAAAGTACAACGCTGAAACACCGATGTTTGAGCCAAGATCAACCACTACCTGAGCTGGTGACGGAGAGCGATAATCCTGTCGACAGAAAATCTCGTGCACGGTGATGGCATCGTGTCGATGAAATAGCGTCACCGTCTTTACGCCCATTGGGGTCCGGACGCGCACCGTGCACGGGTACTTCCCAGCGCCAAAGAAGTAGCGCGCCGCACCGCTTACTGGGCGCTCATAGACACGCAACATCTGGAGCAGAGCAAGATAATTCGACGGTCTGACCATGTTCCGAGCAATGAAGGAGATCGGTCGATCGTTAAGCACCGTGATCCTCCACCGCGTCAAAAGGCGAGCCTGACTCTAGCAATCGAAGTGGGAACCTGACCTGCTCCGAACCAGCAGCGCATGGGATCGAGCGCCCTTGCCTGGGGAGTCGCTTCCCGATCGGTGGATAATCTTGACGCACCGCGGACTGATCAAATGTCTTGCCTCGCTACTCACTTTTGCGCATCCGTCCTATCGAGGTTTGCTGACCTTCACCGGAGACGCTGGCACGAAGCGGCAGAAGGTGACGATCTGGAGATATCCACCGACCGTCATGTACTCACTGACACAACTGCCCATGCGCTCCTTGTAGGGATCTATAGCGTTTACGAGGTTGAGCGCCCCTTCCGTGGTGGGGGCGTTGCGCCAATAGCCGATCACGCTTCCGCCGTCATGGCGCACCTTGGAGAAGGTTTCGTCGAGCAACTTGATGGTCGTCGGCGTCAACATGTCGCTTGAGCTCCCACCTGTCACGCCTCCGACGGCGATGAAGTGGCCCTTTAGCAGGGGCAGCATGAATGCCGAAGGCGAGCCGGGTGAGCTCAGACCTATGAGCACGTTGGTCTTGCCGTTCTCGAGCATCTTCGGAGTTGCGAGTGAGAACCACGTACCGCCGAATGGTGCACGGTCCCAGTAGCCAGAGGGCGCCGACGTCACGATCGAGAAGATGCAGGCCACGATAAAGAAAAGCGGTAGAACCCTTGTTTGCAGGAGTGTTCGCAGTCGAGATACCCGCACAAGTGCTACGGCGCGCCGGAAGATGGCTATGACAAGAACCGGCGCGAGAACCTCAAGCGGGATGAGGTACCGGTAGATGCGCAGATAGTGCGCCCAGACGAGGACGCTTACGACGAGCACGACGATCATGAGCCAGTCGAAGTCCTTCGCAGCGGCGTCATCGCGAGCCGTCGCGACGTGCCGAGCGTCCCCTCGTCGAGGTCGCCTGTGCGCGATACGCAGCGGAAGCAAGATGACGGTCGCGATCACGAGAACGAACAGCATCGCCGTCGCAATCGCGAGTGACGCCTCTTTGACCGGAAGCTCGGCGAAGTCCAGCGGGTGGAAGAACGCTTGTACCGGTGTCCAGAGATACTGAACGACTCGTACTGGCAATGGATCCGCGGCGCCTGTCGCAGACGGCGCCGCTTGGACGAAGTACGGATCCGCGAAACCGAGCAGCGGACCTCCGAGAAACGCGAACGGGTCCCCGTAGTGCTGCCAGAGTTCGATGGTCCACTCACCTGCGGTCAAGGCGAGGCCGATGACGCCGCCAAGACTGCTCGCGAGGAGTCGCGGGCCGTGTTGACGAAGGGGGCCGGCGACGACCGCTGCGCCGAGGACGACCCCGAGCGTGATCGGCAGCTGTGCGAATTTGAGGCCACCACCTATGCCTGCGGCGAGTCCGCTCGCGAGCCACCACCGGTACTCAGGTCTGAGCCGGCGCCAAAAACGACCTTGAGATTTCGGAGCGTCGTCCATGCCCTGAGTCGCCGAATGTCGGCTTCGTATGGCGTTGAAGGCAAAGAGCACCGCAAGTGCGAACACCGGCGCAAGCAGCGCGTCACCCATGTCGTTGCCGAGCTCAGACGCGAAGCCGCCAGCTATGGCAGCGGTGAGCCCCGCGAGGACGGCGAGGATCGGCGACTTCATCATTCGACAGACGATCACCATCGCTAGAACGGGCCCGAGGCCCTGTTCGAAGCCGATCGTGAAGGCCGCGACGTGCGGCGAGGCGTGGCGCCTGAAGGAGGTAGGTCGGCACATCGATGAGTGGATCGGCGAGGGACTGCGAACCGGCCGGAAAGAGGTCGCTGAATGTTCGGCCGTTTAGGAAGGCCCAGGCGTCGTAGATGTGATAGTTCAAGGCGTCGTAGTTGACGTCTTGGCCGATCGCTACGGCCTTCAGCCCGCAACCGACGGGCAGACCAATCATCGCCAGGTAGTAACAGACCCAAGCGGCGATGCGTGCCCATTCCGCGATCGCTCCATCGTGGGCGACGCGCAGGGCCTTAACCAACGGTGATCGGGCTGTGGATCAACTGGATCGAAGGCGCCACGTCGTTCGCGGGTCTAACCCGCTCACCCGCAACCGGGGCCGCCCCGACGGTCGCCTACGAGCCGGGAAGGTCATCTCTCACAAGTAGGTGATACCGGGCGAGCTTGTTTTGCTGGGTCCTCTTGCAATGGCATCCGTCGCATCCTCGGCTGGTGAGCTTACTCACCTAGCAGCTGTGGGCACGGTTGCTAGAACGCCATCACCAGGCTTTTCGCCTAGTCGGCCACGCGTTGCCCGACCGCGAAGACGGATCGGCCGAAGGGAAACCTGAACTTGGATTCGAGCCATGCGACGATTGGGACGACGAGTCGATCGTAGAGGCGAAGGGCCGCCGAGTTGCGAGGTGGTTGTCGCAGCAGTCTGACGAGCAATATCCACATCATGAGGCCGACGAAGTTGATGTAGCGAACCGAAACCGGCTCGAGACCAGCGGCCCGCATCTTTTCCTCGACCATCTCTGTTCGGTACCGCCGGAAGTGCCCGATCTTTCGGTCGAACTCGCTCATCCCGATCTCGAAGGCGGGGACGATGATCGTTACGTAGCCGCCGACTCGAACCAGTCGACGCATTGAGGCGAGCGCGGCCACGTCGTCTTCGATGTGCTCGATCACGTTGTACGCGACCGCGGCGGAGTAAGTCGCCTCTTTGTCAGACGGCAGCAGCATCTCCTCCACGTCGATCAGCGGATTGTCAGCGAAGCGTTCCCGGAGTATCGAGAGACGGGACTCGAGGGCCTCGGTCACGGTGAGTCGCTGTCCCTTCTCGGCCCACGAGCTCGCGTAGTCGCCGTTGCCCGAGCCGATCTCGACGGCATGTTCGCCGAGCCACGGCAGGCTGAGCCCTACGAGCACCCCCCGGTAGTTCACGGCGGCCGAGAGGTCGTCGAGAACGTCCGTCTGCAGGCCTTGCTCGCCGTACACCCCTGCGCTGTCGCTCACCCTTCGGCCCTTTCCACTGCAGTCGCTGTTGCGTGATCTGCTGGTCCCGCCAGTCGACCATCCAGCCCGGGTACTCGGGGGGAGCGCGCTCGCGCCGTCGAGGAGCTTGACGTGCTCGGGCGAGAGTTTCACGTCGCCTGCGGCGAGGTTGTCGGTGAGCTGCTCGCGCGTCTTGGCGCCGATGATGATGCTCGTGACGAAGGGCCGCGTGAGCTGCCACGCGAGCGCGACGCGCGCGACGGAGACGCCCGTCGCCTCGGAGACGGTGCGGAGCGCGGGGAGCACCTTGCGCAGGCGGTCGCGGTCGACCGGCGGGAAGTCGAACGCCGAGCGGCGCGCGCCTTCGGGGCCGGGCTTGTCGGGATCGAACTTGCCGGAAAGGAGGCCGCCGGCGAGGGGGCTCCACGGCAGGATCGCGACCTTCTGGTCCTGCACCATCGGGACCACCTCGCGCTCGATGTCGCGGCCCGCGATCGAGTAGTAGACCTGCGCGCTCTCGAAGCGCGCGAGGCCGTTCGCGCCGGCGTAGGCGATGGCCTTCATCGCCAGCCACGCGGGCAGGTTGCTGAAGCCGACGTACCGCACCTTGCCGGAGCGGACCACCTCGTCGAGCGCGTGCACCGTCTCTTCGATGGGGGTCGCGGGGTCGACACCGTGGATCTGATAGAGGTCGACGTGGTCGAGCTGGAGGCGCTTCAGGCTGCCCTCGATGCTCGCGAGGATGTGCGCCCGCGAGAGGCCGACCTGGTTGGGGCCGGGGCCCACGCGGCCGCGCACCTTGGTCGCGACGACGACCTGCTCGCGCGGCCGCTCGAGGCTCGCCAGCGCCTCGCCGACGAGCTTCTCGGACTCGCCCTCGGAGTACACGTCGGCCGTGTCGATGAAGTTGACGCCCGCGTCGAGGGCGGTGCCGACGATGTGCTCCACCTCTTTCGTACCGAGCTTGCCGATGACCTCCCAGAAGCCCTTGCCCCCGAAGGTCATCGCGCCCAGGCACAGCTCCGAGACGTACAGGCCGGTCTTGCCGAGAACGTTGTATCGCATGGTCTACCTCGCGTCCGATGGCTGGGAAAAACGGTGCAAGGCAGAGACCACGGAGCACGCCTCGCCGCAAG
Source organism: uncultured delta proteobacterium (assembly GCA_963797395.1). GTDB lineage: Bacteria > Myxococcota_A > Polyangia > Polyangiales > Polyangiaceae > Palsa-1150. The sequence continues at coordinate 1,709,889 of CAWCPA010000009.1, read as the reverse complement.
GGGGGGAGCGACGCGCGCGTGGCGGCCCTTCATGCGGGCGCGGCGGTCTACCGCCCGAAGCTCGCGAGCGTCGCGATCACCTGCGGGTTCACGACATTGATGGGCGTGCCCGCCACGTACGCGAGGATTCGATCGAAGATCTCGCCGAACTGGAGCTCGTACTCGTCGCTCGTGACGTACCCGATGTGCGGGGTGCACACGACGCTGTCCATGGCGAGGAGCGGGTGCGGGCCGGTCACGGGCTCCTCCTCGAAGACGTCGACGGCCGCCATGCCGGGCCGCCCGCGCCGGAGGGCCGCCACGAGCGCGCCGGGCGCGACGAGGGGCGCGCGGCTCGTGTTGACGAAGAGCGCGGAGGGCTTCATGCGGGCGAGGTCGGCGGCGGTGACGATGCCGCGCGTGTCGTCGACGAGGCGCATGTGGAGGGAGAGGACGTCGCACGCCTCGAAGAACGCCTCCTTGCTGGGCGCGACCTCGTAGCCGTGGGACTGGGCGAGCGCGAGCGTGTGCGGCCGCGCCCAGACGAGCACCTTCATGCCGAACGCCTTGCCGTACCCCGCGACGACGGTGCCGATGCGTCCGTAGCCGTAGACGCCGAGCGTCTTGCCGCGGAGCGTGGAGCCCACGCCGATCTGCCAGGTGCCGGCCTTCAGCGCCGCGACCTGCTGCGGGAGCTGCCGGTACGCCGCGAGGACGAGGCCCCACGTGAGCTCGGCCGCCGCGTACGAGGGCGTCCCGGGGTGCTGGCTCGACGAGACGAGGACGCCGAGCCGCGTGCACGCGGCGATGTCGATGTGCGGGTACACGCTCCGCTGGCTGATGAGGCGGAGCTTCGGCAGGCGCTCGAGGAGGGGCGCGCGGATCTTGGTGCGCTCGCGGATGAGGACGAGCACCTCGGCGTCGCGCAGGCGCTCGGCGAGGGCGTCGGCGTCCTCGACGTGGTCGTTCCAGACCTTGACCTCGAACGGCGCGAGCTTCGAAAAGCACGGCAACGTGCGCAGCGTGTCGAAGTAATCGTCGAGGATGGCGATCTTCATCGCGCGCACCTTCCAGCTACGGAGGCTAGCGCCGGTGGGTGGCGCGTCGACCCGGACGCACAATCGAGCCGCAATTCTCCAGCCTCGCGCGACGCTCCCCGCCCTCCCGGACGATGCCCACTGCCGGCCTCCGACCGATCCCGGCTACCATGGGCTCCGTGCAGTTTCGCCCGAGACCCGCTCTTGCGGCCCTCGCGCTCGGTCTCGCCGGTTGTCAGTGGGGGAACCACCTCCCGCCCGGGTACCAGGGCATCGTGGAGTTCGACGAGCGCGTCATCGCCTGCGAGGTCCCGGGCCGGGTCCGCGAGGTGCTCGTCCGGCGCGGCGACCTCGTCACCGACGGGGCGGAGCTCGCGAAGCTCGACGACACCCTCGCGCGCCTCACCCAGGAGGCGCGCCAGCAGGACGAGGAGAGCGCCCGGGCCGAGCTCGCGCTCCTCCAGGCCGGCACGCGCAAGGAGGACATCGCCTCGATGGCCGCGCAGGTGCGCGGCGCCCTCGCGGACGTCGACCTCGCGCGCCGCAACGCGAACCGCGCCAAGGCCCTCAGCGCGGAGGGCTCCATCGCCGGGGTGCAGCGCGATCAGGCGAACGCCGACCTCGCGAAGGCCGCGGCCGAGCACCGCGCGCTCGAGGAGCGCCTGAAGGCCCTCCAGCAAGGCGCGCGGCCGGAGGAGATCGCCCGCGCGGAGGCGCGCCTCGCCGCGTCCACGCTCGAGAGCGCCGAGGAGACCGAGATGCTCGAGCGGCACGTCATCCGCGCGCGCGGGCCGGGCATGGTCGTCGACGTGAACGTCGAGCCGGGCGAGCTCGCGGCCGTGGGCAGCCCGGTCGCCACCATCGCGGACGTCACCCACCCGTACATCGACGTCTTCGTGCCCGAGGGGCAGCTCGACGGCGTGCGCCTGGGCGTGAAGGCCGACGGTGCACGTCGACTCCGCGCCGGCCGGGATTCGACGGCGCCGATCGAGTACGTCTCCCCGAAGACCGAGTTCACGCCGCGTTCCTCTTCAGCGAGCAGCGAGCGGCCGCACCTCGTCGTGCGAGTCCGCGTGCGCGCGCAGGACCCCGACCAGCCGCCTGCACGCGGGCGTTCCGGCGTTCGTGCAGTTCCAGCGCTGAGCTCAGCGATGACGGGCGAATCCATCATCGAGACCGAGCACCTGTCGCGGCGCTTCGGCGACATCGTGGCCGTGCGAGACCTGTCGCTCTCGGTTCGGCGCGGCGAGATCTTCGGCGTGCTCGGGCCGAACGGCGCGGGCAAGTCGACCACGATGCGCATGCTCTGCGGCATCCTCGAGCCGAGCGGCGGGCGCGGGCGCGTGGTCGGCTGCGACATCATGCGGGAGTCGGCGCGCATCAAGGAGCGCATCGGCTACATGACCCAGCGCTTCAGCCTCTACGAGGACCTCACGGTGCGCGAGAACCTCTCCTTCTACGCGGGCATCTACGGCCTGCCGAACGAGCGGCGGCGCGCGCGGGTGGGCGAGGTCATCGAGCAGGCGGGGCTGGGGGCCGGCGCGACCAGCTCGCGGGCACGCTCTCGGGCGGCTGGAAGCAGCGCGTCGCGCTCGCGTGCGCGACCTTGCACGAGCCTCCCCTCCTCTTCCTCGACGAGCCGACCGCGGGCGTGGACCCCGTCAGCCGCCGCGAGTTCTGGGAGCAGATCCACTTCATCACCGCGCGCGGCACGACCGCCGTGCTGACCACGCACTACATGGACGAGGCGGAGCGCTGCCACCGCCTCGCGTTCATCTTCCGGGGCGAGCTCCTCGACATCGGCACGCCCGAGCGAGATCGTCGAGCGCCGGGCGCTCCGCGTCGCCGAGCTGTACGTCGACCGCGCGAGCGAGGCCGCGACGCACCTGCGCGAGGATCCGCTCGTCGAGGAGGTCGCGCACTACGGCCACGTCCTCCGGGTCGCGACCCGCGACCGGAGCGACCCCGCCACGGTCGCGCGCGAGGCGCTCCGCACTCACGGCATCGAGGTGCGGAGCGCGCGCGAGCAGCGCGTCGACCGTCGAGGACGCGTTCGTCGCGATGGTGCGCGCCGACGCGCGGGCGGTCGCCGCGGCGGCGCCGATGAAGAGCGCGGGGGCGGAATGAAGCTTCGCTGGCTCCACGTCGCGCGGAAGGAGCTCCTGCAGCTCCGGCGCGATCGCATGACGCTCGCGCTGATGGCCGCGCTGCCGCGTCCTTCAGCTCATGCTCTTCGGGTACGCGATCAACACGGACGTGCGGCACATCGGCACGGTCGTCTTCGACCAGGACCAGACCGCCGACTCGCGCGACCTCGCGCGGTCGCTCGAGGCGACGGGCTTCTTCGACCTCGTCGGCGACGTGCAGGCTCTTACGACGAGATCGAGCGCGCGCTGCGCTCGAGGGTCGCCGGCGTGGGGCTCGTCGTGCCGCCGAAGTTCGCGACGGAGCTGGCGGCCGGGCGGACCGCGCGCGTGCAGCTCGTCGTCGACGGCTCCGACCCGCAGATGGCCGGGAGCGCCACGAACACCGCCGCGAGCCTGGTCTCGGCGCGCGCGGGCGAGCTTCGCATCTCGCGCCTGCGGCGGCTGGGCGTGCCGCCGGGCCCGGAGCCGCTCGAGCTCGAGCCGAGCGTGCTCTACAACCCCGACCTGCGCAGCGCCGTGAACATCGTGCCCGGGCTCATCGGCGTCCTCCTCACGATGACCATGGTCATGATCACGTCGATGGCGATGGCGCGCGAGCGGGAGCGCGGCACCCTCGAGCAGCTCATCGTGTCGCCCGTCCAGAGCTGGGAGCTCGTGGTCGGGAAGATCGCGCCCTACATCGCGATCGGGTACGTGCAGATGGCGCTGATCCTCGTCTTCGGGCGCCTCGTGTTCCACGTGCCCGTCGTGGGCTCGGTCGCGCTGCTCTTCGCGCTGGCGTTCGTGTTCATCGCCGCGAACCTCGCGATCGGCCTGTTCTTCTCGACCATCGCCGACACGCAGCAGCAGGCGATGCAGATGTCGTTCTTCTTCCTCTTGCCGAACATCCTCGTCAGCGGCTTCATGTTCCCGTTCGAGGCGATGCCGCGCCCCGCCCAGTGGCTCGCCGACGCGATCCCCCTCACGCACTTCCTCCGCATCGTCCGGGGCGTCGTCCTCAAGGGCAGCACCTTCGCCGACCTCGAGGGCGAGTTCTTCTGGCTCGCCGGGACGCTCGTCGTCCTCGTCGTCCTCTCGAGCGCCGGCTTCCGCAGCAAGCTCGCCTGACGCTCCTATCCCAGGATCGGGAACCGGCGCTGGCGGGCGAGGTCGTCGAGGGCGCGCTGCATGTCGCCGGTGACGCCGTCGTAGGCTTGCTGGAGGTCGGGGTTGGCGCCGAACCGCGCGCGCAGGTCGATCGGCGGCAGGACCTGGATCGTGATCTTCGAGGGGAGCGGGATGCGCGGGGGGAAGTCGAGGACGCTCAATCCGAACGGGAAGCCGAGCGAGATCGAGAGCGTCGAGAGGCGCAGCTTCTTGTCGATGCCGAGCCAGCGCGCGAGCCGCTCGCCGCGCGTGAGGAAGAGCGCCGTCTCCTGTCCGCCGATGGCCACGATGGGGACGATCGGCACGTTCTGCGCGAGCGCGAGCTTGAGGAACCCCGTGCGGCCCGCGAGGTCGATGCGGCCCGACTGCCACGAGGGCCGGAAGGTCTCGCGGTCGCCGCCCGGGTAGACGAGGAGCGCGGCGCCGCTCTTGAGGGCCGACTCCGCGTTGCCGCGCGTCGCGGTGATCGAGCCGTACTTCCGGGCCATCTCGAAGCCCGGCAGGTGGGCGACCACGTCGTGGATGAGCTGGTGGAAGCGCCGGTGCGCGCCGAAGTGCGCGTAGAACTCGGTCGCGAAGATGATCGTGTCCATGATGAAGAAGCCGCCCGAGTGGTTCCCCACGAGGAGCACCGGCCCGGTCTTCGGGATGTTGTCGAAGCCGCGCACCTCCGAGCGGAAGTACCCGCGGCCGCCCATCAGGAACCACTTGAGCGTTTGCTCGATGTACGCGGGGTCGCGATAGTCGAGATTGTCGCTGCGGAGGGGTCGACCCGACTTCTCGACGTGGGCCGAGGGGGATGATGCGGTCATGGGGTCCTACTGGAAGAGCGTGGAGGCCATGGCGAGGACGTCGGAGCACGCGAGGCGCGACGACGTCTTGACGAAGCGTGACGAGTTGCCCGACGTGTCGGTGTCCGGCTCTTGCGTGAGCTGCGCCATCGCGAAGAGCGGGTTGCTGCTGCCGATGACGTTTTGCTGGGTACTGTCGCTGACGGTGCCGGTCAGGTTGCCGTTGCCGTCGACGGTGCCCGAGAACGCGTCGCGCTCGAGCTGGACCACGTACACCGGGAAAGTCGCGCTCCCCTCGGACACCTCGATGGTCACGCCGGGGTTCCCGTCTCCGTCCTGATCGAAGATGCGCGAATCGGACGGCGACGTCGGCAGGGTGTCGCCCGGGCCGCTCCAGTGCCAGCCGATGGGGCCCGAGACGAGCGGGACCTGCCACTCCACCGTGTCGCCGCTCTTCGCGGCCGCGAAGCCGACCGTCTGGAGCGTCGTGGTCGTGAGCACGACGTCCGGCGTCACGAGGCCCGCGCCCATGAGGAAGCCCGTGCCCGTGCCCGCGAGCGTGCTGTGACAGAAGCGGAGATCGAAGCTGAGGCCCTGACTCGCGCCGTTGTCCGTGATCGTCGCCGTGCCGAGGATGGTCACGGTCGCGGTCATCGACCCGAGCGGCCCGGCCGACTCGATCTTTCCGAACTGGATCTTGGCGGCGTACTCTCCGGCGTAAGTCTTCGCGACGTCATACGCGCTCACGATCGGGATTTGGGTCGCCGCGCCGCCTCCGTCACCCGCGGACGTCGAATTCCCCCCATCGTCGTCGTTCGCCCCGGGCTGCGACCCCGCGGGAGCGCTGGACGACGAGCAGTCGGCCGAGCCGACGCTGCAGAAGACCAGAGCCGTGAACAGGGCGCGCGCCATCGAGGGCCGCTGCGCCCGAAGCTCCCTTCGGGTCATCCCTTCGCCTCTAGCAGTCGACCCCACCACCGTCCACGACCAGTTGCGCGCCCGATTGCTCAGGCGCGGCATGAGATGCCGAAGGGACGTCATTCACGGCGCCCGCGCGACCGCGAGGAGGCGGGAGCTCTCGAAGACGATGCCCTCGGGCGTACGCATCGCCTCGATCTCGGCGAGGATCTCGTCCTTCGCGGACGCCCGCAGCCCTTCGGGAAGGTGACCGAGGAAGTTCCCGAAGGAGCTCGCCTGCGAGAACTCGATCGCCGCGCCGGCCGTGGCGTACACCACACGGCTCGGGAGGAGCTCGATCGACTGCACCTCGAAGCCGGCCTCGAGGAGCAGCTCGCGGAGCTCGCCCTCGTTGACGCGCCGCATCCCGGCCGGTCGGTCCGCCGCGAAGGCCGCATACGGCGGTCGCTCGAAGACCTTGCGGGCGATGCGGAACATGGGGCCGACGTGATCCTTCGAGATGGTCCCGATGCCGAGGCGGGCCCGAGGCTTCGAGACGCGGCGGAACTCGCGGAGCGGGGCTCGCTTCTCGGGGAGCCAGTGGAAGACCGAGTTCACGACGACGGCGTCGAACGAGCGGTCGGCGAAGGCGCCCAGGTCCTCCGCGCGGCCGACCTGGAACGCGAGGTTCGCGCGCGCGCGCTCCTCGGCGAGGGCGACGCGGAGCGGCAGGGGGTCGATGCCCACGACGGACCCCGACGGCCCCACGATGGACGCGACGTGCTCCGCGAGCAGGCCGGTGCCGCTCCCCACGTCGAGCACGCGCTCGCCCGGCTGGACGGCCAGGCGCGCGACGAGCACCTTGCCCGCCTTGAACTGCCGCTCGGCGCTGACCCGTTCGTAGTCTCGCGCGAGCTCCGGGGTGTCCAGGCCGAGGCTCGGGGTGTTCATCGCTCGAGTGTAGCGAATTCTCAGCTCCGATCGCCGGCCGCGAGGACGCGACGCAGCTCGGCGACCCCGCCGACGTCGACCTCGATTACGCTCGGGAACTGGCTCGCTCGCCCGAGGCGGACCGTCTTCACGGCGTCGCCCGAGCGCACGTGCGCGGTGAGCACCGCGGGCAAGCGGCGACGGGAGTCGTCGAGCTCGAGCTCCGCCCAGAGCGCGCGGCCCGCGGGCTGGCGCGCGAGGAAGGCCTGCATGCCGCCGCGATAGCTCTCGCGCTCGGCGGCCTCGAGGTAGCCGGAGACGAGCGTGTGGTACGCGAGGACGATCCCGCCGGGCGCGAGCGACGCCGCGACGGCGTCGAGGCGGTCGGGCACCAGCGACGCGGTCATGCGCTCGACGGAGGGCGCGGGCGAGCGGGACGCGGCGGCGCGCATCGCCAGGACGCTCGCCTCGAAGCGCGCGAGGCGATCGGTGTCGCCCGGCCAGATGCACGCGCGCATCCAGCGAACGTCGTCGGCGCTCTTCACGTCGAGCGGGCGCGTGTCGAACCCCAGGCGCGCGACCGCGTGGACGCGCGACGCGCACGCGAGGGGCTTGCGCGTGGCCGCGTCGGTCCAGAGGTACGGGAGCTGATCGGCGACGAGGTTCAGCCCGGCGCTGGCGCCGACGTCGACGAGCGCGAGGGGCCGCCGCGCGTCGTCGCAGCCGGCGAGGAGCGCGGGCCAGAGCCAGGTGACGGCGCGGCTCGTGTCGTTCGTCTGCATGCGGCGGGTGGTCATGATCGACCAGACGCCGAGGCGGTCCCGGGCGAGCGCCGCGTCGACGGCGTCCTGCGTGACGGCGTCGGGGTTCGGGGTGGCGACGGCGATGGCGGCGTGGAGCGGGTGCCGCTCGCCCTCCTCGAGCGCGTCGGCGCGGAGCGAGGCGAGGATGAGGAGCGGTCGCTCGTAGAAGGTGGGGAACGCGCGCGTACGCCAGACGCGGTCGAAGCGCGCCGTGAGGCCGTCGTCGGGGCCCGTGAGGACCGCGAGCACCGCGCCGAGGACCTTGTGGTAAGCCGGGTGCCGCGCCGAGAGCAGGTCGCGCCGCGTGGCCTTGAGGTCGTCGGCGAGGCCTTCGGCGCCGGTGCGTCCCGCGCCCGGGTCGGGCTTGAGCGCGGGTGGGGCCTTCGTACTGCGGTCCATCCGAAGAGCAGATGCTACCGCAATCGCCGCGACGGGACAGCGGTCAGGGCATGAGGACCCGCTCGGGGACGCCGGTGGCGACGTGGGAGGCTCCGCCTGGTCGGGGCCCTACCCCGTCGGCGCCCCACCCTCACCTCCCCTTGTCCCGGAGGATGCCGCCGGTCTCCTTCCACTCGTCGGCCTGCAAGCGAAAGAGCAGCGCCTCCTTGTTCGGGAAGTACTGGTAGAGCGAGCCGACGCTGACGCCCGCCTCCTCCGCGACCCGCACGGTCGTGAAGCGCCGCGCCCCTTCTCGCGCGAGAACGCGAACCGCGGCCTCGAGGATCGCCTCCACCAGCTCGGCCGATCGCACCTGCCGGGGCGCGCGGCGCGGGGACGACGCGCAGCGCGCCGACCAGCCCCTCCGCGAGATGTTCGCCTCGCGCTCCCCCGAAGAGCGCGCCGCGTTCATGCGGCGGTCGAAGACCTACTACCTCGGCTTCTACGCCGAGGCGAAGGATCTCTACCTGCCAATCTCCCCGGAGACGGGCACCCTCCTCTACATGCTCGCGCGGGCCTCGAGGGCGCGCGCGATCGTCGAGTTCGGGACCTCGTTCGCCCTTCGCGGACGACGTCGAGCTGTCGATGCGGCTCGGGTGAGGCCGCGAGGTCACGGGTCCGAGAGGGCGATCCCGAAGCCCAGGCAAATCCACGAGCTGCCGAAGCCGACGCCGCTCGGATTGGCGACGCCGGCATGGTCCTCGGTCGAGTACCAGTGGGTGGTCCCGAACGCCTGCGAGTAGCCGGCCCGAACGGAGAAGTCGGCGTACACCTCGGGGGCGAGCGACACGAGCTGCTCGAAGCCGAGCTCCAGCGACGCGAGGCCCAGGTCGCGCTGGAGGGTCGTCGGGTTCCCGAGGGCAGCGGTCCCCGCGCCGAGGTAGTTCCAGCCCGGGCCCGCGGCGTCGATCGTGAAGGTCCCGACCGAGATTCGACGTGCGCGCGAAGCCGGTGAGCCCGCGCCATCGCAGGAAGTCGTATCCGCCCTCGAAGCCGATGGCGGAGAGGCTCGCGCGCACGCTCGCGGCGCTCGTCCGCGAGCTCGCGCTCATCCAGGCGGCGGAGTACACCATGCCGAAGCGCCATCGACGGAGCGCGAAGTCCAGCAGCATGTCGAAGGTGGGCGTCACCCGGGGGAACGCCCCGTATCCGCTCGCCGCGAGCGCCCGATCGAGGCCGCTCATCGAGCGGAACATGGCCACTCCGGGACCGAGGAGGAACTCACCCGCGGCGGTGCGCGCCTCGATCGTCGGCTCGGGCCGGTGCACGGGCGACAGCGCGTAGTCACGGAGCAGGAGCTCTCGCACGGGCGCGCCGGCCAGGGCCAGATTGAACCCGCCCGGGAACGACTTCACCGAGTCGCTCGCGCCCTGCGGCGGGTCGATGACGTCGTACGTGAGGTCGAGGCGGCCCACGTTCGAGGTCCGCACGTGCAGGGACTGCGTCGGGCCTGCGGGGTCGAGCGAGATCGAGACCAACGCTCGCCCCGGCTCCGCGATCTGGAGGAACGACCCGTCGAAGGAGAGGCACAGCGTTTCGCCGGCGACGATCGTAATGCCCGACGGGCCGCCGGGGCCGGCGGTCAGTGGCATCGTGATGTCGCGGGGCGAGCGCCCGGAGTGGGCCACGCAGACGATCGGTGAAGGCCCGACCCAGATCGTGGTCGCGCTCGCGCTCCGCGCCGCGAACGACGCGACCGCGACGAACGCGACCACGACCGCGCGGCGGACTCGGCTCGGCTTGCCCACGCACCCCAAGGGCCGCAAGCCTCCAATCTTAACGACTTCCTTGCATGGCGATGGCTAAAGCAAAGGGCATCGGCGCTCGCGCGGGCGCCGCCCCACATTCACCGCCATGGCATTCCCGACCAAGGTCGCACCAGGCCAGACAGTGGACGGCCGCTTCCACATCCTCGAAGAGATCGGGCGCGGCGGAATGTCCGTCGTCTTCAAGGCCACGGACCTCCGCGACGACGGACGCCTCGTCGCCGTGAAGGTCCCGCTGCCGCAGTACTCGAGCGGCCTCGGGAGCTGGTCGATGTTCCAGCGCGAGGCGGAGATCGGCGCGAAGCTCGATCACCCCGGCGTGCTGCGGTACGTCACGACCGAGCCGAACGGCGCCCAGAACGGCGCGCGCTGCGTCGTGACCGAGTACCTCGACGCGCCGACGCTCGCGTCCCGCGTCGGAAAGGGAAAGCGCCTCCCCGAAGCCGAGGCGCTCCGCGTCATGAGCTGCGTCTGCGACGCGGTCGACTACCTGCACCGCAGCGGCTTCGTGCACTACGACGTGAAGCCCGGCAACGTGCTCCTCTGCGAGGACGGATCCGTCCGCCTCATCGATCTCGGCATGGCGCACGCGGTCGTCATGGGTCGCTTCGGCTTCGCGGGCCCGTCGCCGCCCTTCGCGACCTCCGAGTACGTGGCGCCGGAGCAGATCGGCCGTCAGCGCGGCAAGCCGAGCGTCGACATCTACGCCCTCGGCGCGATGCTGTACGAGGCGCTCACCGGGCACCCGCCGTTCGAGGGGGACGACCCGTTCGTGGTCGCGAGCGCCCGGCAAATCGGCGATCCGCGCGGGCCGCGCGAGCTCTGCCCGGAGATCTCGGAGGCCGCGGAGGAGATCGCCCTTCGCGCGCTGCGCCGCGACCCGGCGGAGCGCTACCCGTCCGCGGGAGCGATGAAGACCGACCTCGACGCTCCGTCGCGCGTGACGGTCACCGGCCTGGCCCGGCGCCTCGTGCCCGTGACGGCGGCGCGCAGGCGGCTGCGGCTCGCGCGCTTCGTCGCGATCACGAGCCTGGCGCCCGTCGCCGGGCTGCTCCTGATGTTCCGCGTATTGTGGTGGTGGCTCGCGCACAAGCACTGAGGCTCAGGAGCCGGGGCGCGTCGGGTCGCGCCAGCCGCGCTCGAAGGGCAGGCGCCACGAGTGCGGGGCGACGAGGCCGTGGATCGCGTTGGGCCCCCACGAGCCGGGCGAGTAGAGGCGCACGGGCGGCGGGGCGTCGAGCAGCGGCGACGACTTCTCCCACAGCCGCTCGATGCCGTCGGCGGTGGTGAAGAGCGTGTGATCGCCGCGCATCGCATCGAGGATGAGGCGCTCGTAGGCCTCGAGGACGTCGCCGATGAGCCCCGTGTCGTGCATCGCGAACTGCAGGCTCAGCTTGTCGAGGCGCATTCCGGGCCCCGGGCGCTTGCCGTAGAACGAGAGCGACATCTTCGACGCGTCGGCGAGATCGAAGGTCAGGTGGTCGGGCCCCTGCGAGCCGATGCCCGAGCCGGCCGGGAACATGCTCTTCGGCGGCTCGCGGAACGCGATCGAGATGATCCGCTGGCCCTCGGCCAGCCGCTTGCCCGTGCGCAGGTAGAACGGCACGCCCGCCCAGCGCCAGTTGTCGATGTGGCACTTGAGGGCGATGAACGTCTCCGTGTCCGAGTCGGGGCTCACGCCGTCCTCCTGCCGGTAGCCGATGTACTGTCCCCGCACCGCGTCGGTCGGCTGGATCGGCATCAGGCTGCGGAAGACCTTGTTCTTCTCCTCGCTGATGGGGCCCGGCTCGAGCGACGTCGGCGGCTCCATCGCCATGAACCCGAGGATTTGACAGAGGTGGGTGACGACCATGTCGCGGAAGGCGCCGACGGTCTCGTAAAAGCGGGCCCGCGTCTCGAGGCCGAGCGTCTCGGGCACGTCGATCTGCACGTGGTCGATGAAGTTCCGGTTCCAGATCGGCTCGAAGAGCCCGTTGGCGAAGCGGAAGGCGAGGATGTTCTGCGCCGGCTCCTTGCCGAGGAAGTGGTCGATGCGGAAGATCTGCTCTTCGCGGAACACCTCGTGGAGCTTCGCGTTCAGCGCGACGGCGCTCTCGAGGTCCGTGCCGAACGGCTTTTCCATGATGACGCGCGACCCCTCGACGAGGTCGGCCTCGTCGAGCGTGCGGACCGCGGAGAGCGCCGCGCCCGGCGGGATGCTGAGGTAGTGGAGCCGCCGCGACTCGCCGGCGAGGGTCTTCTCGGCGTGGTGCACGGCGGCGGCGAGCGCGGCGGGGCCGGCCGAGAGCGGCACGTAGTCGAGGCTCGCGGCGAACTGATTCCAGTCTTCCTCGGTCTTCTTGCGCGGGGAGAACTGGTCCACGGCGGCGCGCGCAATCTTGCGGAACCCCTCGGCGTCGAGGTCGTCCAGCGAGACGCCGACGATCCGGCAGCCGGGGATGAAGCCCGCGTGCGAGAGGTGGAAGAGGCCCGGCAGGAGCTTGCGCCGGGCGAGGTCGCCGGTGGCGCCGAAGAGGGTGACGACGTGCGGGTACCGCGGACCGACTCGGTTGGAGGTCTTCGTGGCTGCGCTCATCCGGCCACCATAGTGGAGGTGGGCCGCGCGCCGGTGTTTCGTTCTCGTTGCGGTCTTGTCAGCCCGTCGCGCGGCCGTCGGCCGGCGAGGCGGCCGCGCGCAGGCCGCTGCTCGCGAGGCCCTGCCGGAAGACGGCGATGAGGTCCGCGACCGCGGGGCGGTCGCTCGCCGCGGGCAGGAGGCACGCGTCGACGGCGCTCGCGAGCTCCTCGGCGACGTCGAGACCGAGCGAACCGAGGGCCGCGGGCTTCGGGGCGTCCCGCCCGTCGAGCCGCGCGAGGAACGGGGGCTCGGCGTACGGCGGCCGGCCTGCGAGGAGGCCGTACGCGACCACCCCGAACGAGAACACGTCGACCGCGGGCGAGAGGTGCGCGGTGCCGTCCGCGAGCTCGGGGGCGACGTACGCGGGCGTTCCGGAGATCTGGCCGGCGCTCGTGAGCTGCGGGGTGCTCCGCGGGTCGCGGCCCGCCTGGGCGCGCGCCTCCTCGGCGGCGACGAGCGCGCCGGGGGCCATGCGGGTCTTCACGGTCGCCTCCGCCGCCCGCGCGTCCTGCTCGGCCATCGCCCGCCCCGAGGGCTCGTCCTCGCGCCAGCGGCTGATGCCGAAGTCGGTGATCTTCACCTGCGGGTCGGGGCCGTCGCCGTCCGAGCCGTCCGAGAGCAAGATGTTGCTGGGCTTGAGGTCGCGGTGGACGATGCCCTGCTCGTGGAGCGCCTGCACGCCTTGCAGGACCTGGAGCAGCACGCGCACGCACCACGCCGCGTCCCGGTCCTTGCCGACCTCGCCGAGCGTGTGCCCAAGGACGAGCTCCATCACGAGGAAGGCGTAGCCGCCGCGCGCCACGTCCGCGTCGACGACCGAGACGACGTTCGGGTGGTGCACCTGCGTCGCGATGAGCGCCTCGCGCGCGAGCCGGGCGATGGAGAGGCCGCGCACCTCCTGCGCCGCCTTGAGCGCGAGCCGCTTGCCGTCGCTCAGGCGCTCGACCTCGAACACCGATCCCATGCCGCCGAAGCCGAGGACGCGCACCACGCGGTAGCGCGCTTCGACGACGTCGCCGGGCTTCAGAATCGAGCTCCAGGGTCGGTTCGCTGTCGGTGAGCGCGGCGAGGATGTCGCCCGTGCGCCGGCCAATCTGGCGGCGGAGCTCCTCGTTGAGCGACTCGATCTCGCCCTTCCGCTCCTCGAGGTCGAAGACCTGGCGGCGGAGGCGCTCGTTGAGCCGGTCTGACTCGGCGAGCGACCGGAAGTGGCTGCGGCCGAGGAGCATGGACTGGAAGATGCCGAAGAGCCCGAGGCCCACGCACGCGGGCCGCCCGCCGGACAGGAGCTCCGGCCCGCCGCCCCACACGAGGAGGTCGACCCATGCCGAGCCTCCGAGCGCGCCCCAGCAGCAGAGGAAGAAGACGACCGTGCCCCGGTCCGGATACGTGTTCAGGAGCCGGGCCCCGATCACGAGCTGGTAGACGATGACGGAGAGCACGCACGCGATGACGATGTAGGCCGCGTAGGTGATGCGCAGGAAGGTCGTGTCGACCGCCAGGACGACGGCGGGAGACGTGAGCGCGACCAGGAAGAGCACCCGCCACGCGCGGCTGGGCGCGCCGAGGCCGAAGAACGCGTGCGTGAAGTACACGGAGATGATCGGCGCGACCGCGAGCGTCTGCGCGAGCAGGAGGTTCTGCATCGTCCACGAGACGCACAGCGCGGGCAGGCCGGCGATGTACGCCGGGTAGTACGACGCGGTGAGCGCCTGGATGGCGAACCACAGGTACGCGCGGCGGCTCCGGTCCCAGAAGAAGACGGCGAGGAAGGTGAGGCCGACCTGCGAGAGGGCGATGACCCCGAACCACGCCCCCTGGCGGTTGAGGAGCGTGTCGCGCCAGGCGATGGGCGACACCGAGCCCGCGACGACGAGCTCTGGCGCCACCTCGATGCGCGAGCTCATCGTCCAGCGGTGGACGACGTCGAGCTGCAGCGTGATCGGCGCGGCGCCCGTCGACGCGGCGGCCGGTACGACCCAGCGCCGCGGCGCGCTCCCGCCGAACTCCGCGGCGGGCACGGGGTCTCCGACGAGGCGCGCGGGCTCCCCGTCGACGCTCACCGTCAAATATGCCGCGAGGTACGGGATCAGCAGCTCGAGATCGTGCCCAGCGAGGCCGGGGTCGACGTTCACCGTCGTGGTGAGGCGATACGTGAGCGCCCGGTTCGGGATGTCGCCTTCGAGGCGCGACGGCAGCTCGACGGCGCGCGGCGCCGCCCCCGGGACGTCGAGCGTCCACCGGGCCAGCACCTGTCCCGGCTCACGCCCGCACCCGAGCATGAAGATCGAAATGAAAATGAGGCAGAGCACGAGCCCCACCCCACCCCGGACCACGCCCATGCAATCCAAAACTGTACCACGCCGCGCGCGGGGAGGCCCCCCGCCCGCCCGCGCGCGTCTGGAGGGGGCTCCCCCCTTCCCCGTCAGTGCGTATTGATGTTGTTCGGAACGCCGGCCGGCAAGGCCTTGCTGACCGTGAGGACGACGTTGCCAATCGCGCGGTAATCGAGAAGATCGTCGTTGGGCGACTGCACGCCGTAGCCGGCAAACGTCATGCTGAGGTGCGTGGCATCGATGCGGGTGGCGGTCGGCGCGTAGAGGCGCTCCGCGAACCAGGACTGCGTCGGAACGAGCGGCGCGGCGGCGGGCACCGTGACGGTGGCGCCGGTGGCCTGGTTCGTCGTCGTGATGGGGTTGATCGAGGCGATGGGGTGGGTGATGTCGTTGTAGACCACCCAGTGCACCATGTCGGTCGACTCGGCATATCCGATGAAGTGGAACGCGTCGGAGTCGCCGTCGAGGCAGTTGCCGCCGCCGAAGTAGAGCCCCCAGAGGCTCCCGTCGCCGTTGATGTCGAGCAGCGTGCCGCGCGGGCTGACCCAGCGCGTGCGCGTGTAGTCGACGGTGGTGGGGTCGTTGAGGCCCTGGACGACCCCGAGGTCGGTGAAGTTCACGCCGTCGGTGGTGGTCGCGAGGCGCACGTTCGAGATGTCGTGGTTCGACTTGCCGCTGAACGGCGCCTTGTTGCACTGCTGCGACGCCGGCAACGCGGTCGGGCCGGTGTCGTCGCCATTCAGAGATCTTCTGGACGTACAGCACCGTGACGGGGCTGCCCGCGGGCGCGGTCGCGGACGTCGGGAAGACGGCCATGATTCCGTCGGGGTTCAGGAGGCCGTTCGTGTTCTGGACGGTGACCGAGGGGGCGGCCGCGTCGGGCGTGTTCACGAGCGCCGAGCTGATCGCCTTGATGTCGTTCGCGCCGGGGGCGGTGTCGTTCGTGTTCCAGATCGGGAACTTGTTCGTCGAGCCCACGAGGTTGATGACGTGGAGCGGGGCGTTGTCGACGATGGAGACCGCCTGGCCGGGGATGTTGTTCGTGTTGCGATCGAGCATGTAGAGAAACTGCCCGGTCGCGACGTTGCCGGGTCCCGGAAGCTGGATCACGGTCGCGTGGCCCCAGCCGTCGTCGTCCTGCGAGCCGCTCGCCGAGGTGAAGTTCACGTTCGTGCTGCCGATGGTCGCGGGGCAGCCCGTGTTCGTCGACGTCGGCGAGTAGCCGCCGCTGATCGGGTTCGTGTAGTCCGGATCCAGCTCGAGGACGGTCTGCATGAAGTACCAGGTCTTGCCATTGTCGTCGGACTCGGCGGCGACGAGGGCCTCGTCGATGTCCTTCGGGCGCCAGTCGAAGAGGCCGACGACCGGGGCCTGGCCGCCGAACGCGTTGCCCTTCGGCGTGTTCGTCGTGTTGTAGACGAGCGGGAAGTAGAACGGCGCCATCGGGACCATCGGGTCCAGGCCGGTGGCGGTCTCGAACTTGGAGCCGGTGACGTACGAGACGCGCGTCGGCGCACCGCCGTCCGCGGGGTAGCTGCAGAAGCCCGCCGCCGTGTCGGGGACGTTGCCGCTCGCGAAGAACGCGCCGGCGTCGGTCTCGATGATCGTCTGCGTGTTGCGCGGATCGGCCGCCACGTTCGTCAGCGTCGAGGGCGTCGCGCCGTTGAGCGAGCCTTCGCCAATCGCCGTGCCCTGGTCGATCGTCACCATGTTCGCCACGACGCCCGGGTCGATGGTCGTGACGAGCGCCTGCGCGGTCGCGCCGCCCGCGTCGGGGGCCGGCCCGGTGCCGGCGTCCGTGACGGTCGCGTCGACCGAGCCCGCGTCGGACGGGCCGTCGCAGGTGATGACGAGGGTCGAGGTCGAGGTCGACGGGTCACACGAAGCGCCGCTCGGGACGGCGCCGTCGCCCGCCGTGACCGTGACCGTGACCTGGCCCGGGGCGGTGCAGGTGAACGAGGTCGACGACGCGCTCGGCGCGGAGAAGGTTCCGCTCGGCGCGGACCACGCATAGGTCACCGCGCCGGGGTCGACGCCGACGGCCGCGGCGCCGAGGGAGACCGAGGTGCCCACGGCCGTCTCGGACGGGCTCGCGCTGGCGCCCGTCACGGCGGCGCAGTCGAAGGTCTGCCCGCCGACCTGGACGGACCCGGCCTCGGGCAGCACCGGCGAGCAGCGGAGGAGCACCGTCACGCTCGTCGTCGCGCCGCTCGACACCGAGAACTGGGCCGCCCCGGCGCAGCTCTCGGTGCCGTCGGCGCTCTGCGCGCCGAGCGTGATCGTGTAGCCCGAGCCCACCGCGATGCCGCCGACCTGGAACGCGATCGATAGGCTGCCCTGCACGTCGACCGTGCTCTGGCGGACGAGGGCGCCCGTCGCATCGGTGATGCTCCAGCTCACCGCGTCGACGACGCCGCCACCGGGCAGCGTGAGCGCGATGCCGACGGTCCCCGTCGACTGCGACTCGCCCGGGGCGCTCGATCCCACGCCCGGGGCTCCCTGCCCTCCGGACGAACAGCCCATCGACTGGGACGCGAGGATCGTGGCGACGCCGGCGCCGAGCAGCACCGCGGCGCTTCGAACTACAGAATGAATGATCGTGGATCGCATGGTCGGTTAGGGCTCCGTTAGGAGTCGGTTAGGACTCCGTTAGGAAATGGTGGTTTCGCGCCATGCGATCACGCAAACGCGCGACCACGTGGGACTCCCCCACATCTCTCGGTGTTCACCGATCGCGTGCGGAGTACACCTCCGAAATCCGGAAGCGCCCGTACGAAACTCGGAGGGTCGAGAGCCCGCGCGAATCAGCGCGCGAACGCCGTGCGCAACGGCGCGCCCCCGCGCTTCTGCTCGTTCACCGGCTCCCAGACGCCGATCGTCCAGGTCAGGCCGAGGCGGACCTCCGTGATCCACTGCCCCGTGTTCGGCCCCGTATTCGCGTCCTCGGTGCCACCGAGTCCCGCGGTCGTGTTCCCGCCGTCGCCCCAGACGCGCGCCTCGCGAAAGCCCACGTCGATGTCGAGACCCTCGTGCGCGCGCCAGATCGCCCCGACGAGGCCCGAGACCGTGGTGTCGCCGGCTCCCCACTCGTGCTCGACGAACGTCTCGGCCACGGGCCGGATGGGCGCCTCGAACGGCCCCTCGAGGATGACGCCCTCGAACCAGTCGGGATTCCAGTCGCCGCGCGTGAGCTGAAACCAGCTATTGAGGTGAAAGGCGAAGTACCTCCACCGCTCCGAGACGATGAGATCGGCCGACGCCCCGAAGCCCTCCTCGCCATTCACGTTCGGGAGCAGCGGCCCGAACTCGAGGGCGATGCTCGGCCAGGGCCCGGCGTCTTGCAGGGACCCGTCGAGGAGGACCGCCTTCACGAGCGCGTCCGTCTCGAGGAGCTGATCGCGCGGCTGCCCGGGGACTCCATCGAGGCCCACGAAGTTCTGGAAGTCGACGACCGCCTCCCAGCCGGGCGCGAACCCGAGGTTGAGGACCGTCGCCGGCGCGATCAGATAGTGGTTGCCCGCGAACGCGTAGTAGTGCACGGGCCCGAGCTCGAGCTCGAAGTCCCCGTGCGCAGCGACGTCGGCGTCGGTCCCGTCGAACGGCCGGTAGGCGAGCGCCGGGGCCCCTCGAGCCAGCACGGCCGCGAAGGTCGCGGCGGCCGCGAGCGCCCGGAAAGCCGGCCGGATCATGGGCTTGCTAACTACCTGCGGGCCGCGCGTGTTCAAGACGGCTCGTACGAAAGGCGGGCGCTGTCGCCCCGTGTGCGCGCGAGAGCGTCGGCGTGAGCGTGATTGCCTGCGACGTCACGGCGGCGAATCCCGCATAGGATGGAAGGATGCTCACCCGCGAAGAAGCCTTTGCGGCGACCGTAGCCGCGAACGAGGATCGGGACGGCGCGACGACCGTGGTCCCTTCGACCAGCGAGGTCCGCATCGCGCGGACCACCACCGGCGCGACGTCGCGATCCGCGGTCTTGCCGCGCGCCGCCGCGGCCGCCCTCGCGACCGACGAGCGCTACGCCAAGAAGCGCGTCCTCGGCGCGGGCGGGATGGGCGAGGTGGTGCTCGCCGAGGACCGCGACATCGGGCGGCACGTGGCGGTCAAGTACCTGACGGCCCCCTCGGACGACAAGGCGGCGCTCGCGCGGTTCGTCGACGAGATCCGCGTCGTCGGCTCGCTCGAGCACCCGAACATCGTGCCGATTCACGACGTCGGCGTGGACGAGGCGAACCGCTACTACTTCGTGATGAAGCACGTCGAGGGCGAGACCCTCGAGAGCGTCATCGAGCGGCTCGCCGCGGGCGACGCGGCGTACCACGCGCGCTTCACGTTCACCGCGCGCGTGCAGATCTTCGTCGCGCTGCTCCGCGCCCTCGCCTTCGCGCACTCGCGCGGATACGTGCACCGCGACATCAAGCCTGCCAACGTGATGGTCGGCCGGTACGGCGAGGTCGTCCTGATGGACTGGGGCATCGCCAAGCGCCGCAAGGACGCCGAGCCGACGGAGCCCGTGGCGGAGGAGCCCGGCGAGGGCGGCACCGTGCGCGAGCGGCTCTTCACGACGCGCCGCGGGGCGATCGTCGGCACGCCCGTGTACATGTCGCCGGAGCAGGCGCGCGGCGACGTCGAGGCGATCGACGAGCGGAGCGACGTGTACTGCGCGACCGCGCTCTTCTACGAGCTCATCATGCTGCGGCACTACCTGGGCGAGCCGCAGACCCTGGCGGAGGTGCTCGACGGGATCCAGAAGCGCGATCTCACCATCACGTTCGCCGCGATGACGCACCCGACGCAGGGCCCCGCGCCTTCCGAGCTCATTCACGTCTTCCGCAAGGGCCTCCAGAAGGACCCCTCGTCGCGCTACCAGTCCGTGACGGAGCTCGTCGATCTCCTCGAGGCCGCCCAGGACGGGCGCGTGCGCGTGCAGTGCGCGTTCACGCTCCAGAAGCGGCTCACGCGGGAGCTCACGCGCTTCGCCGACCGCCACCCCCTCGGAGCGCTGGCGATGTTCACGTCGCTCGCGCTCGGGTCGCTCGGCGCAATCGCGTGGGCCGTGATCGCGACGCTGCACGCGCACTGACGCCAAGCGCGACATCGGGCGGCAACGGACGCGACACCCCCGCGCGCGCGGCGGGCCCCATGGTACGGGCACCCCCCCATGCGGTTCGCCGTCGAACACGAGACGCTCTATCGCTACAGCGCATCGGTCGGATTCGGGCCGCACCTGCTCCGCATGAACCCGCGCCTCGACGGCGGCCGCCTCGTGTCCCGCGTGCTCCGCGTGACGCCCGTGCCGGTGCAGTGGACCGAGGTCGTGGACGACTACGGCAACCAACTCACGCGCGTCGCGTTCCAGGGGCAGGCCGACGCGCTCCGCATCGAGAGCCGCTTCGAGCTCGAGACAGCGACCGCGCCCGCGCTCCCCTCGTACGCGCCGTTGGCGCCGCTGCCGTGGCCGTCGTTCATCGGCGACGGGCTCGACGCATATCGCGCCGGAGAGATCGAGCCGCAGGTGCGCGCGTTCGCCGACGCCCTCGCGTGGCGCTCTGGCGGGGCCCCCCTCGCCTTCCTCGCGGCGCTGACCGCGGACCTCCACGGCGACATGGACCGCGCGGTCCGCGTCGACGGCGCGGCGCGCTCGGCCGCGACCACGCTCGCGACGCGGCAAGGGGCCTGCCGAGACATCACGGTCCTCTTCCTCGCCGCCTGCCGCGCGCAGGGGCTGCCGGCGCGCTTCGTCAGCGGCTACCAGGCGAAGGCGCAGACGCCCGACGGCCAGTTTTACCTGCACGCGTGGGCGGAGGTGCACCTGCCGGGCTTCGGGTGGCGGGGGTGGGATCCGACGCACGGCGTCGTCGTCACCGATGGGCACGTCGCGCTCTGCGCCGCGCCGGACCAGGCGGCCACGATGCCCGTGGAGGGCGGGTTTTGGGGCCCGGCGCTGACGGCCACGCTCGACACCTCGGTGCGCATCGAGACCGGGGCGTGACGTAGCCCGCTCGAGGAGGGCTCGCTCAGGCGATCTCGAGCAGCCCGGAGAGCAGCGCGCTCTGGAGGCCGGGCAGGACGTCCTGCGCGACCTCCATGGGGGGGGCGCCGCGCGCGGCCGCGAACTGCTCGATGGCGGCCTTCACCGAGGGCGCCTCGTGCACGGCCTGCACGAGCGCCATCGTCACGGCGTTCACCGTGAGGGACCGGACGAACGAGTCGGCCGGCAAGGTCACGTCGATCGTCTCCGCCCCCTGGGCCTGCGCGAAGCCCGCGCCTTCGTTCACCCGCAGCCGGGCGCCGAAGAATGCGGGCCGGCCCTTCGCCAGGAGAGCCCGCGCCTCGATGGCGGCGTCGATGCGCTCGCGATGGAGCTCGAAGACCTCGAAGGAGGGGCACTGGACGGTGGACGTCCATCCGCCCGCGCCTTCGCGCGACCGGAGGACGACCGTGTACGCGTAGCGGAGCGATTCGATGTGCTGCCGCTCGAAGTGCTCGCGCCGCGCGATCGTCGCGCGCTCGTACGCCTCGTCGAGCGCGGGGTGCTCGAAGCGCGTGTAGCTCATGCAGTGCAAGTCGAGGTCGGTGTCGGTCGACTGAACGACGAGGACGCTCAGGTCCTTCGAGTCGCCGACGGCCTGTCGGATGCGGCGCTCGAGCGGCGGGTCGCCTTGCGCGATCGGCCACTCGACGCCCACCACGGCCTGACCCCCGGGCGCCAGGAACGGCGGCAGCTCCCGCAAGACGCGCATCGGGAACTCGTCGCCCCGCGGCCCCCCGTAGAGGAAGGTCGCGGTGCGATCGGGGTTGTCCTGAGCGATGAACGGCGGCTGCGAGACGACGAGGTCGAACGTCTCGCCCGCCAGCGGGGCGAAGAGATCGCCGATGCGGAATTCGACGTTGCTCACGTCGTTGATCGCGGCGTTCACCCGCGCGATTTCGATCGCGCGCGGGTTGATGTCGGTCGCGACGACCCGATCGCAGGACGGCGCGAAGAGGAGCGCGATCACGCCCGCGCCGCACCCGAGGTCGAGCGCGCTGCCGATGTGCGCGCGGGGGCGCGACGCCTTCACGAGACCGACGGTCGTCGGGCCGAGGCCCATGACGGCGTCGCCTCCGAACCGGAGATCGTCGCAGACGTAGATGGTGCCGTTCGCGGCGCCCACCGTGTAGGTCGACGCGACGCCGCCCTCGTGGCGTCGGAGGAGGCCCGTCGCGAGGACGCGCTCGAGCGAAAGGTCGGGGCCGAGGGCCGCGCGCGCTTCGTCGTCGGTCACCGGGTCCCAGAACATGAACATGCGGAGCGCGTACGCCCCCGGCTCGCGGATGCGCCGCGCGTGCCACTTGGCCATCGGCGCGCGCAGCGGATCCATCGCCCGCGCCGCGAGCTTCACGAACGGCGCGTCGGACTGGGCCGTGTAGCCGAGGGCGTGGAGGCGCGCGCCGAACGTGCGCCATTCGTCGGGCGAGAGCTCACGGAGCTTCGAGACGTCGGGCAGCGCCATCGTGGCGGCCGAGCATACCCGAAGCCCTTTCGCTCCTCACCGGGATCAGCTGTCGCCGAAGTAGAACTTCTCTTCGACGATCTTGCCGTTTCGTACCTTGTAGAGCGCGAGCTCCGTCATCTTCGTCCGCTGCTTGCCCTTCGGCGTGACGTCCATCTCGTAGCGGAGCGTGAACTCGTCGCCGTTGAGGAACGGGCCCTCGACCTTCACCGAGTGGACGTCGTGATTTTCCGCCCACCACTTTCCCTTGCCCTCCACGGCCTTGCGGCCCTGGAGCCGCGCCATGTCGCCCGTCATCGGCTCGATGCTCACGATGTCTTCGGCCCAGAACTTGGCGCCGGCTTCTTCGAACTTCCCCGAACGGCAGAGATCCGTGAACGGCTTCGCGATGTCTTGCGTGTCCATGACTGCCTCCTTGCGCTAGGGATCGTTCCGGTGACCTAAGGCGGTGCCCGGGCAACCGCAACCGCATGGCGGTGGTAAATGGTCTTGCGATGAGCCGGGGCGCCCTCGAGTCACGATTGCGCGAGCTGGCGCCGCAGGTGCTGGGCGCCGTGCTGCGCAGGTTTCGTGACTTCGCGGCCGCCGAGGACGCGGTGCAAGAGGCGCTCCTGGCGGCCGCCACGAAGTGGCCCGTCGACGGCATGCCGGCGAACCCGCGCGGCTGGCTGGTGGAGGTCGCGGCGCGGCGACTGACGGATCAGTTCCGGAGCGACCAGGCGCGCCGCCGGCGTGAAGACGAGGTGGGCGCGGAGCTGGCGCGCGAGCAAGCGCACGCGCCGCCCGCCGAGCCCGCGGGCGCGCTCGAGGGGGACGAGGCGCTCTTGCTCCTCTTCATGTGCTGCCACCCGTCCCTCACGCCGTCGTCGGCCATCGCCCTCACGCTGCGCGCGGTCGCCGGCCTCACCACGGCGGAGATCGCGCGGGCGTTCCTCGTCCCCGAGCCGACGATGGCGCAGCGGATCAGCCGCGCGAAGCAGACGGTGCGGGCGTCGGGCGTGGGCTTCGAGGCGCCGGCCCCCGGCGAGCTCCAGGCGCGCCTGCATTCCGTCCTCCACGTCCTCTACTTGCTCTTCAACGAGGGCTACGCCGCGGGCGCGGGGCCAGCGCTCCAGCGCGACGACCTCGCGGCCGAGGCGATGGCCCTCGCGCGCACGGTGCACCGCCTGCGGCCCGACGAGCCGGAGGTCGCCGGGCTGCTCGCGCTGATGCTCCTCACCGACGCGCGGCGCGCCGCGCGCACGGGCGCCGAGGGGGAGCTGATCCCGCTCGACGAGCAGGACCGCGGCTTGTGGGACCGCGCCGCGATCGCGGAGGGCGTGGCGCTCGTGACGGCCGCGTTCGCGCGCGGCGGCGGCGTGGGTCCTTATCAGCTCCAGGCCGCGATCGCGGCGGTGCACGACGAGGCGCCGAGCGCCGCGGCGACCGACTGGCCGGAGATCCTGGCGCTCTACGGGGTGCTCGAGCGCATGGTCGACAATCCGATGGTCGCGCTGAACCGCGCCATCGCCGTCGCGATGGTCCACGGCCCGCGCGCGGGCCTCGAGCGCCTCGGCGCCCTCGACGCCGACGAACGCCTGAAGGGCCACCACCGGCTCGAGGCGGTCCGGGCGCACCTGCACGAGATGGCAGGCGACCGCGAGGAGGCCGTCGCGCGCTACCAGGTCGCGGCGGCGCGTACGACCAGCCTCCCCGAGCAGCGCTACCTCGTCGAGCGCGCCGCGCGCCTCACGCGCCGAGGCGCCTGAGGCTCGCCTCGAGGTTCTGGCGCGCCCGGCCCTCCCACGCGCGCTGGCCGGCCCGGGTGGCGTAGAGGGTCGGCCGCGCGAGGAGCCCGCGCAGCACCGCGGCGCGGCCCGCGGCGAACGCCGCGTCGTCGACGCACGCGTACTCCTCCCGCACCTGCGCCTCGTACCGTTCGAACCGAAGCGGCTCCGCGCCCAGAATGGCGAGGTCGGCGTCGGCGACGATGCACGCCTCCTCGCTGTCGATCGCGTCCATCGCGTCGTGCCGGGTCGCGGCGACGAGCGCGCGCGCCCGCTGGAGGAGGGCGTCGTGCATCCAGGCGCGGCGGCCCTCCTCGACGAGGAGGTCGGCGCTCCGGGCCTCGTTGTCGCGCGCGAGCGGCTCGTACACCGCGTCGTGGAAGAGGAGCGCGAGGTCGACCTCCGGCAGCGTAGCCTCTGTGATGCGCCGGCGCGCCTCGAGGCAAGCCACCACGTGCGCCCAGGTGTGGTACCGGCGATGCGGCTCGGCGTAGCGGCGCGCCAGGCGCGCGAGCAGGGTCGGGGGGCACTCGAACGAGAGGCGCGGCGCGGGGGCCGCGGCGAGCAGCGTGTCCATGCCTCGATCGTGCGTCCCATAGATTGGTGCTACAACCAATCTATGGGCCGGCCGAGCCTCCGAGCCGAGCGGCGCGCGGAGGTCGCGCGGGCGTTCTTGCGGGTGCTCGGCGCGCGCGGCCAGGGCGGCGCGACGATCGCATCGGTCGCCGCCGAGGCGGGCATCGCCCAGGGCCTCGTGCACCACTACTTCGAGAGCAAGCAAGACCTCTACGACGCGCTGCTCGACGAGCTCCTCGCGAGCTTCCGGCGCCGGATCGAGGCGAGCGAGGCGACCGACCCGGTCGAGGGGTACGTGACCGCCGCCCTCGCCCTCGACGCGCGGAGCGACCCGGCCGCGGCGCGGGCCTGGGTGGGCGTCTTCGCCGAGGCGCTCGGCGAGCCGGCCCTCTTCGCGAAGGTGCGTCGCATGCTGGCGACCGAGGTGGAGCACGTGGAGCGCCGGGGGCGCGGCGCGCTCTCCACCGCGGACGCGAGCGCGATTGTGGCGTTCGTGGTGGGCGCCCTCGTGTTCGGGGCGTTCGCGACGCGGAGGGCGCCCGGGTTCGCGGCGCCCAGCCTGCGCCGGATGCTCCAGGGGCTTCGCGGGCGGACCTGAGGCGGGGCCCTCAGCGCGCCGCGAGCGACGCGAGGATGCGACGGAGCTCGGCGAGGTCGCGCGCCGGGAGGCCGGCGACACCGGGGGGCGCCTCGTCGGACACGGCGCGCACCTGCGCGAGGACGCGCCGGCCGGCGGCGGTGAGCGAGACGAGCTTGGTGCGGCCGTCCGTCGGGTGCGGCCGGCGCTCGACGAGGCCCCGCTCTTCGAGGTCGTTCACGGCGACGGTCGCGGCGGGTGCGTCGGTGGTGAGCGCCTCGGCGAGCTCGCGGAGGGAGAGCGGACCGCCGTCGAGCCGCCGGAGGGCGCGGACCCGGCTGAAGGGCAGGCCCGAGGCCTCGGACACCTTCTTGCGCCAGTCGCCCCGGCTGTCCATGACGAGCGAGACCATCGCGTGCCAGACGCGGTCGGCGTCGCTCGGGCCTCGCGCGCTCACTGGGCCACCGCCGGCAAGTCGGTCTTCTTGCCCGGCTTGCCGTCGTCGGCGCCCTGCGGGTTGTCGAGCAGGGCCGCGACCCGCCGGGCCGTCTCGCGCGCCCAGGGGGTCGTGGACGCGAACCCGAGCCCGACGATCGCCGCGCCGCACCCGGCCATGAGCCACCAGACCGGGTGCGTCGCCGCGGCGAAGTCGGGAGCGCGCGACGCGCGCATGGTCGACCCGACGATTGACCCGGCGACGGCCACGCCGACCGAGGCGCCGACCTGCCGGCTCGTGGAGGCGACGGCCGCGGCCACGCCGGCCTGGGCGAGCGGCATGCCCGAGACCGCGGTGTTCGTGATGGGCGGGTTCACCGAGCCGAACCCGATGCCGAAGACGGCGTAGACGAAGAGGATCCAGGCAAGGGGCGTGTCGGCCGCGAGCTGCGTGAGCGAGACCGCGCCGAACAGCATCGCGGCGCCGGCGGTGGCGAGGACCAGGCGCGAGCGCCCGCGCCCGACGAGCCGGCCGGAGAGCGGAGCGCAGGCGACGACCGAGAGCGCCGTGGGCAGCGTGCACAGGCCCGCCTGGAGCGCGGGCAGCCGCCGCACCTCCTGGAGGTACAGCGCGTTCAGGAAGAGGAAGCCGCTGAACGCCGAGAAGGCGAGGACGGCGATGAGCGTCGCGCTCGAGAACGTCGCGCTGCGGAAGAAGCGCGGGTCGATGAGCGGCTCGACGCGACGGCGCTCGTACACGATCAGGCTCGCGACCGCGGCGGCAGCGACCGCGAGGAGCGCCACGATCGAGGGCGACGCCCAGCCGGCGCGAGGGCCCTCGATGATGCCGCAGATGAAGGCGACGAGCCCGACCAGCACGAGCGCCTGACCCACGCCGTCGAAGCGGCGCACCTTGGGCGCGCGCGACTCGGGGACGAGCCGGGCCGTGGCGAGGACGGCGAGGGCGCCGATGGGGACGTTGATCCAGAAGATCGACCGCCAGCCCAGCGACTGCGTGAGCGCGCCGCCCACGACCGGCCCGAGGGCCAGCGAGAGCCCGAAGACCGCGCCCCAGACGCCGATGGCGCGCGCGCGCTCCTTCGGATCGGTGAAGACGTTGACGATGATCGACATCGCCACGGGGTTCAGCATCGCGCCGCCCAGGGCCTGCACCATGCGAAACGCGACCAGCCAGCCGATGGTGGGCGCGACGCTGCAGAGGAGCGAGCCGAGGCTGAAGAGCACGAGCCCCGCCTGGAACGTGCGGCGCCGGCCGAGGCGGTCGCCGGTGGAGCCGGCGAGCATGAGGAAGCTCGCCACGACGACCGTGTACGCGTCGATGGTCCACTGGAGCTCCGTGACCGACGCGCCGAAGTCCTTGCGGATCGACGGGAGGGCCACGTTCACGATGGTCACGTCCATCGACACCATGAGCAGGCTGGTGCAGCAGGTGGCGAGGATGAGGCGCTTGCGCGCGGGGATGATGGGTGGTGGCAGACCGTTGTTCATCTACAACTGTTGTAGTTCAACAACTAACCGCCCGTCAACCTGGACGCGCGCGGACCACGACGCCGCCGTGGCTCCCCGGCGTTCAGCCCGCGCCGGGGAGCGCCCTCGGCCGTCAGTACGCCCTGGCCATGGGGTTGATTGCGCGCACTTCGATGACGCCGTCCCGGGCGTTCGGGATGCCCGCGGCGAGCTTCGCCGCCTCGGCCATGTCCTTCGCCTCGACGAGGTAGTAGCCCGCGAGCTGCTCCTTCGTCTCGGCGAACGGACCGTCGGTCGTGACCGCCTTGCCGCCGCGCACGCGGACGGTCGCGGCCGTGCGCGCCGGCGTGAGCGCGTCGCCGGCGCGGAGGTGACCGCTTTTCACCATCCCCTGGGTGTAGTCCGTGTACTCCTTCGAGAGCGCCTGCAGGTCGGCTTGGGTGGCCTTCTCGGCGGCCTTCTCGTCACGGTAGATGAGTAGGAGATATTGCATGGTTTCACGTCCTTCCTTTCGAGGACAGGTCGAACGGGCGGTCCGCCGATTCGACACAGGGCGATCTTTTTTTCGAGAAATCGTCGCTCGGCCTCGTTCGTGGCCAGGGCGTGCGCCCGAGAATACGCCGCCGCCGCCTCGTCGAGGCGCCCGAGCCGCCGCAGGAGGTCGGCCCGCGCGGCCGGGATGAGGTGGTACTCCGAGACGTCGGGGTGGCCGTCGAGGAGGTCGATGAGGGCGAGGCCCCGCTCCGGGCCGTCGGCCATCGCGACCGCGACCGCGCGGTTGAGCGCGACGACCGGGGTCGGCTGCACGCGGTGCAAGATCGCGTAGAGAGCCGCGATCTGCCGCCAGTCGGTGTCGGCCGCGGCCGGCGCCTGCGCGTGCAGCGCCGCGATGGCCGCCTGGAGCGCGTACGGCCCGGGTGGCCCGTCCCGCAGCGCCGACTCGACCAGCGCGGCGCCCTCGGCGATCTGCGCGCGGTCCCACCTCGAGCGGTCCTGCTCCTCGAGGACGACGATCGCGCCCTCCGGGTCCTGCCGGGTGTCGCGGCGCGAGTCGTGGAGGATCATGAGCGCCAGGAGCGCGCGCGCCTCGGGCTGCCCCGGCAGGAGCTCCGCGCAGAGCCGCGCGAGGCCGATCGCCTGGTCGCAGAGGTCCCGCCGCACCAGCGCGTCGCCGAAGGTCGCCGCGTAGCCCTCGTTGAAGACGAGGTACAGGGTCGCGAGCACGCCGCTCAGGCGCTCGTCGAGCCGCGCGTCGTCCGGCACCTCGTACGGGATCGCCGCGTCGCGGATCTTCGCCTTCGCGCGGACGAGGCGCTGCGCCATCGTCGGGACGGGGACCAGGAACGCGCGCGCGATCTCCTCGGTGGAGAGGCCGCCGAGCGTGCGCAGCGTGAGCGGCACGCGCACGTCTTCGGCGAGCGCGGGGTGGCAGCACGTGAAGAGCAGGCGGAGCGCGTCCTCGGGGGCGGGGCCCTCGCGCCGGTCGGCCTCGAGGTCGCGCAGGACCTCGGCGCTCCCGGCCTCGAGCTCCCGCTTGCGGATACGGTCGATTGCCTTGTGGCGCGCGGCCGCGAAGATCCACGCCACCGGACGGTCGGGCTCCTGCCCGGCCCACTGCTCGACCGCGGCCTCGAACGCCTCCTGCAGGGCGTCTTCGGCGAGCTGCACGTCGCGGACGACGCGGATGAGCCCCGCGAGCAGGCGCCCGTACGCTTCGCGGTAGAGGCGGTCGATGGGCGCGGCGGTCACGCCCGGAAGATAGGCCGCCTCACGATCGATTGCCGCGCGGGAAGCGAAGGAGCGGGCGCTGCGACCAGGAGGGGATTGCCGGATCCGGCGCGGGCGGCGGCACCGACTCGGGGGCGACCCGGAAGTGATTGCTGATGGCGTCGAGCATGGGGTCGCGCGAGCGGCGGTCGATTCCTTCGTCCTCGAGCGTCGCGAGCGTGGGCCGGCCGCCCGAGAGCTGCATCGCGTACCCCTCGCGCACGCCCTGGCCGAGGAAGTACACGTCGCCCCGGATGTCGACGTCGGCGGCGCACATGAAGAGCGCCGCGAGCTGGCGGGCGTGCTTGCGGAACGCCTTCTCGGCGAACTGCCCGCGCACCGAGTACATGCAGTCGTCGCGCTCGATGTGCAGGAGGTCGTAGCCGCCGGCGGCCGGCAGCTCCTTGAGGAGGGTCCCCACGGTCGACGGCGCCAGGTGGGGGCTCAGCGGGAAGACGCGCGCGATCGCCTTGAAGCGCGTGGAGTCGACCATCACGCGCTTCCAGGCGCTCATCTCGCGAGGACTCGAGACCAAAGTACCGAACACAGCGACGTCGAACGCCACGGCCCCAGACTAGCGACCCGGGCGGCGGCGCGCAGAGGTCCGGCGAGCGCCACCGATGGATTGTCGGACCCGCGGTCACCGTGTGGGAGCGGCGCCGACCATTCCCAGGCTCACGCGTCGCCGACGGCGAGGACGATCTTGCCGACGGGCTTGGGCCGGGCGCCGTCGAGCATCTCGTGCGCGCGCGCCGCGTCGGCGAGCGGCAGCACCGCGCCGACGTCGGGCGCCAGCGTGCCTGCCTCGACCCGCCCGGCGATCTCGCCGAGCCGCGCCGAGGTCACCTCGACGAGGAAGAAGCTCGCGCGCACGCCGCGCCGGTCGGCCTCGCGCCGATCCGGCTGCGACGCCGCGGAGACGAGCACCCCGCCGTGCTCCAGCAAGCCGAGGGACCGCGACTGGAGATCTCCGCCCACGGTGTCGAGCACCGCGACGACCGGTCCCGCCGCGTCTTCCAGCCGCACGGCGTCGACGTCGATTGCGCGATTGGCCCCGAGCCGGCGCACGCGCTCGACGTCCTTCGCGTGGACGGCGGCAACCACGTGCGCCCCCAGGCGGTGCGCGAGCTGCACGATGCACGCGCCGACGTTGCCGCCCGCGCCGAGCACCAGCACCGTCTGCCCGCGCTCGACCTGCGCGAGCTCGTACAGCATCTGCCAAGCCGTCACCGCGACGACGGGCAACGACGCCGCCTCGACGTGCCCGAGCTCGAGCGGCTTGTCGGCGAGCATGCCGGCGGAGGCCACCGCGTACTCGGCGTAGGCGCCCGTGAAGCGCGCGTTCGTGACCCCGAACACCTCGTCGCCCGGCTCGAAGGCGAAGACGCCCTCCCCCACGGCGACGACCACGCCGGCCAGATCCGCTCCGAGCGTGAGCGGGAGCGGCTGCGGGACCACGCTCTTCCCCGAGCGAATGAGCGCGTCCCACGGTCCCACGCCGGCGGCCTTCACCTCCACCAGCACCTCGCCGGGGCCCGGCGCGGGCTGCGGGACCTCCTCGATTGCGATGACCTCGGGAGGGCCGAAATGATGGACGCGGCTCGCTTTCATGCCTCGGGCACCCAAAGCAATCGGCGTGCCGGAACTACATCCCCACGACGTTGAGACCGAGGGTGATCAGGCCCGCGACGAGCATCGCGGCCGCGACCAGGTCTGCCCTTCGCGTCGTGCCTCCGGAGGTCGCCTGGCTTTGCGTGCCGCGCGCCGCGCGCCAGTAGAGGAAGGTGCCGCCGAGGACGAGCGCGAGCTCGAGCAGCGCGGAGGCCGCGGGCAGGCGCCAGAGGCCGAACCCGAGGAGCGGGAGGTCGCCCGCGTTCCGCGGCAAAAGCGGCATGTCTCCGCGGTGCATCGGCAAGTCGAGGAGCCAGTGCGAGAAGACGACGGCGCCCATCACCGCTCCGACGGCCTTGCCCCAGGGGATGGACGCGACGGCGCCGAAGACGACAGCGATGGCGAGGGCGCCGACGAGCGAGTGCGTGTAGTCGGCGTGGATGACGGCCTCGCCGTATCCGCCTTGGGTGCCCGGCACGGGCGCGAAGGTCTCGACTCCGGCGATGACGAGGGGAACGAAGAGGACGTCCATCCACACGGTGGCCAGCATGAGCGCCCAGAGGGGCGCGCGGGGAGCGCGGGATTTGACGGCGGCGGCGAGGCCGAAGTGTCCGGCGATCATGATCAGGCCTCCCTGGAGGATCTGGAGGGGCGCGGCCAGGGCAGGCGGGCGTCGGCGAGGCCGATTCCCACGACGAAGAGGAGCGAACCGAGGACGAACGACATGCCCGAACCGTAAGTGCCGCCCGCGCTCCACGACATTGGCCAAAGGCGAATGCCACCATGCGCCGGCGTATGCCCGGGCGCGCCGCCCTACGCCGCGCTCACTTGATGATGGTCGCGCAGCCCGTGAGGATGTTGACGGTGCCGCCCGCGCTCACCGCCCCGCACGTGGTCGTGCAGAGATCGATCTGCGTCGGGGACTGCGGGTTGTCGTAGTACCAGGCGTCGCCCGAGGCCGGGCAAGCCGACTTGCTCGCGACCTGAGGGAAGACCTCTTTCGTCCCGCTGGAGGTCGTGAACTGGACGTTCACCTTGGTGAAGTCGACCTGCTGGCCGCCGGTCGGCGCGGGAATCTTGTACTGGCAGCCGAGCGCCGTGCCGCGGATCTTGCTGAGCGCCGCGAGGAACTGGGTGTTCACGTTCATGCTCGTGTCGACGATGAAGGCCGAGCCGGTGCCGCCGCCCATGGCGATCTGATTCAGGTTGGCCGTGTCGGTGCCGACGCCGATGACGAACGTGGGGATCGACGGAGACCCCGTGAAGCCGGTCATCGCCGCGTCGGCGACGGGCGTGACGGGGTCCGGCGTGAGCTGGCACCCGTCGGGATCGCCGTCGGTCGCGAGGATGACGGCGACCACGTCGCCCGGGTGGCTCTTGGCCCAGGCCTGCGCGTGCTGGATGGCGCCCTGCTCGGCCCCGAGCGTCGGGGTGGTGGTGCTGGGGCCGTGCTGCGAAAGCGACATCGTGATCGCCGACGCGACGCCCGGCAGCGGCGCGATCTCGACGACCGGCGTCGCGTAGTCGCTCGGCGTGCACGAGGCGTTGAGCAGGCTGAGGGCGAAGTACGCCAGGCCGACCGAGACGCCCGTCTGCGGCTCCTGCACGAAGGCGTTGATCGCGCCGGTGACGCCCGTCCACTTGTTGTCGTCCGCCATGGACAGCGACTGGTCGAGCATGATGTAGACGTCGAGGTTCTGCTGCTCGCCCTTGCTGCTCGACGCCGCGCACGCACCGCCGCCGAGACCGCCGTCGGACGGGAGGTTGACGAAGCTCCCCCCGTCGTCGCCGTCTTGCGGGTTGTTGAACCCGGTCGCGCCGCCGCCGTCGTCGGAGCTGTCGTCCGTTCCGTCCCCGCTCCCCAATCCGGCGTTGAGCGCTCCCGAGTGCTTCGAGCCGCACGCGAAGACACAAAGGCCGAGGAGGACCGCCAAAGGAAGACCCGAAAGACGACGCATGATGGGTATCGCGAAATATACACGCGACGTGCGCGCGTGCCCGCGCAATGAGCTCTCAACGTAGGTCTTTGGAGGATCCGGATAGAACCGCGATCGAGGCGTCGCGACGCGCGTCGTTGACGCGTCACGGCGCGGCGTACGTCGCGACGAGCGGCTCGTAGATCTCGAGCCATCGCGCATACGGCCTTAGCGAAGGATTGCGCCCGGACGCGATTTTCTTCGTGGCGGCTTCGAGGCGAGCGGACAAGTCCGGGACGAGCGGCGCGCGCATCGAGACGGCGAGCTCGGCGGCCATCCGCAGCACGTCGAGCTGATCGGCGTCGATCGCGCCCAGCCCCCGCGCCTCGAGATCGTCCGACGTCGCCAGCGCCTTCGTGACCCACTCCCTCGCCGCGGCCACGTCGTTGCGCGCGCCGGCGTTCATCGCGAGCCTCGCCTCCGAGAGCAGCACCTGTCGCTGGACGTCGGTGCGCTCGCCGCTCTTCTTCAGCCGCTCGAGGAGGAGGGTGTGCTGCACGGCGATGGCCTGCGCGGCCGCGTCGAGGCGATGAAGCTTCCCGTACGCCTGCGCACGCAGGCCGTTCGCGAGGACGCGGTACGTTCGAGACACGCCCTCCGACGAGCCGTTCGGCCAGATCAAACCCTTCAGCCGGTCGGAGTCGGCGAGCTCGCGCTCGACGCCCGACAAATCCTCGATCGCGCGCGCCGGCTGATTGGCGCCGACCTCCGCCGCGGCCCGCGCCACGCGCGCGACGAACCGGTTGCGCGGCGCGTGCGGCCACGCCGGCCCCGTCATCGCGTCGAGCAGGGGAATCTCCTCGTCGTAGAGCGCGAGCGCGCGCTCGAAGTCCCCCGCGGACAGGTGGCACACCGCGGCGCGGTCGAGCGCGACCACGCGGTACTTCGAGAGCGCGGGCGTCCGGTCGATCATCGCGAGGGCGTCTTCGGCCTTCTTCGCCGCCTCTGCGTCGCGCCCGACGTGCAGGAGCGCGCGCGCCAGGGCCAGGTGCACGCCGAGCCCCTCGGAGTTGTCGGTGTAGGGGAGCTTGTCGCGGTCCTCGAGGTAGCCGACCGCGATGCGGTAGTTGCCCACCGCGACGTGCAGGAGCCCGAGCTCGCCGAGGATCATCGCGCGGAAGCGCGCGTTGTTCCCGACGAGCTCCAGCGCCACCAGGTAGTGGTTGTTCGCCTTCTCGACGGACGCGAGGTCGCCCGTCCGCAGGAACTCCTCGTGGAGCAGCGCGCCGTCGAGCGCCTGCGCGATGCGCTTCTCCTTGAGGACGCTCCACTCCGTGCGGATTGCGTCCAGCGCCTCGGCGGCGGCCTTCGCGTGCTCGTCGCCTTCGAGCTTCGGCAGGCGGCGCGCGAGCACGTAGGCCCTGGCGAAGTGGCTGAGCGCCGCGGGCATCCCGGGCTTCGCATACGCCGCGCCGATGGTCTCCGGCGACTCGCCGGCCTTCAGGCGCATGTCGATCGCGCCGACCACGGCCTCGTACGACCCGGTGTGCTCCACCATGGCGTCGAAGTCGGCTTGCGCCTCCGCGTACCGCTTCTGGGCCGCGCGCCGGTAGGCCCGGCCCGTCATCACGCGCCGGTACAGCCGCTCGACGGCGCGCCGCTCGCGCGTCCCCTTCGGCACGTCCTCGATCACCCGCTGCGCGACCGCCTCGACCACGCGGTCCGCGTGGACCGCGGTCGCCTTGTCGATCACCGCGTTCACGAGCGCCTTGCGCCGGCCGGGCCGGCCCTGCGCCCCGTAGAGCGAGAGGACCCGCTCGAGGACGGCGGGCGGCGGCTCGGCCTCGCGGAGCGCCAGGACGGCGGCCTCCGCGTCGAGCGCGAACGCGATCTCGGTGTCGCCCGCGGCGCCCGCGCGCTCGCGCGTGAGGCGCTCGGCCGCCTCGTCGTAGGGCAGCCCGCGTACCATGGCCCGCACCGCGGCGCTCGCGTAGCGCAGGCGGTCGTCGGGCGGCAGCGACGCGTCCTCGGAGAGGCGCCGGCACGTAGCGGCCAGCGCCTCTCGGTCGTCGAGCGAGCGGTAGAGCGCGTCGGCCCGCGCGTAGTACGCCTCGACGATGGGCAGCGGCGTCCCGGCGTCGAGCACCACGGCCTCGAGCTCCTCGCGCGCCTGCGTCTTGTCGCCCACCGAGTCGGCGATCTCGCTCCGGACGACGTGCGCGAAGGCGACGGCGAGCGCGCTCGCCGTCGGCGGGAGCTTGAGATCGGCCAGCCGCTTGCGCGCCGCCGAACCGAACTCCCCGATGAGGCGCCCGAGCTCGCGGTTGTGCGCCGCCCGCCGCTGCTCGACGAGCGCGAGGAGCGGGTGCGAGAGGCCCGCCGTCGCGTGGTCGTGCAGGGCGGCGACCGCCTTCGCGTAGAACTCGGCGGCGCGGAACTCGGCGAGGCCGATGTGCGTCGTGGCGAGCGCGAGGAGCGCGAGCCGCCGCCGGCTCGGATCGGTCTCGCGCGAGAGGCGACGGCTCGCGAGGAGCTGCTGCTCGATCTGCGAGTTGGCCTCGTCGATCTCGGCGTCCATCTGCTCGTTGGTCCAGTCGGCGGGGACCTCGCCGTCGACGGGCATCGAGTAGATGTCGAGCGAGTCGTCCTTCGAGCAGGTCGCGATGAGGCGCTGGGCGTGCGGCGCCGGGTACTCGCAGTTGCGCGAGGTGTCGGTGAGCTGCTCGGGCGGCCCCGCGACGGGCACCCCCGACGCGAACGAGATCGGCACCCGGTAGAGGACGCCGTGGTCGCTCGCGTCGACCACGCCGTCGTGGTTGGTGTCGGCGAAGAACTGCACGAAGTAGAGGAAGCGCCCGTCCGGCCCGAAGGCGGGCTGCCCGGAGAGGCCCGGAAGGTCGATCACGAGCGGCACGGGCGGCGCGCTCGGCGCGTCGAGCCGCGCGGCCTCCAGGCGATTGCTCGCGTGCGCCGCGAAGGCGGGGCCGACCGTGACCTCGGTGCGCTCGATGGGCACATACGCGATCCAGCGCCCGTCGGGCGAGACCGTGGGGGTCGAGAGGTTCCGGTCGAGGAGCGGGCGCGCCTCGAGCTTTCCCTTCGTGGAGACCTCGAGGATGCCCAGGTCGCCGGCGATCGTCTTGCGCGCGACGACGGCGATGCGCTCCCGGTCAATCCACTCGGCCTGGATCGGCGTCGAGGGGTCGTCGAGGCAGCGCCGGTTCCCCCCCTCGGGCAGGTCGCGGACGCAGAGCTGCCCCGTCGCCCGCTCGCCGAACGAGATGTAGAGGAGGTGCTTGCCGTCGGAGCTCACGCGCGGCCAGGTGACGTCCGCCCCGTCGTCGAAGAGCTGGTGCGCGCGGCCGTCGGCCACGTTCTGCACGAAGATCTGGCTCGCCGTGTTGCGGTTCGACACGAAGTAGAGCGTCTGCCCGTCGGGCGCGAGCTGCCCGAGCAGCTCGTCGGCCACGCCGACCGTGAGGCGGTCGGGCCGGCGGAGGGCGTCGTCGGGCTCGTCGTCCTGCGCCCGCGCGCCGCGCGCGAACGCCGCCGACGCCGCGAGGCCGAGCGCGATGGCCGCCGCCCGCATGCGCGCCGTGCTCCGCGCCGTCAGCATGCCTTGCTCTGCCACTTGCCGTCGTCGCCCTCAATCCAGCCGCCGCACACCACGCCGCGCAGGTGCGCGTCGCGCCAGCCGCGGCGAAGATCGTCGATCGACGCGTCGGCGCGCCGCTCGTGCATCCACCGCCAGAGCTGGCGCCGCGAGCGGTTCACGCGATCGACCAGCTCGGCGATCTCGTCGGCGTCGGCGGCGCCCTGGCACTCGTCGTGGGTGTCGGCGAGCAGCGCGTCGGACCCCTCGCCCACGCAGTGCTGCACGAGCAGCCCGTCGACGCGGTCGGCGTCGGTCAGGCCCGTCGTGTCGGCCCGCGGGCTCGCGGTCGCGCCGAGCGTCGCGATCTGCTCGGGCGTGAGGGGCACGGGGCGCGGCTCGATGGCGGCGCGATCGAGCCGCTTCTCGAGGTCGTCGAAGGACCCGCCGGCCTGCTGCTCGAGCGCCGTCGCGCGGTCGGACATCGTGATCTGGGGGGTGAAGCACCCGGCGCACGCCACGGCCAGAACGAAGAGGCACGCGCTTCTCATGGCCTTCTCATCACGGGGTTCACTGGTTGTCCTGCTGCTTGTCCGGGTTGTCGAGGGCCGGCGAGAGGAACTTGTCGATGATCGGCCCCATGGGAATGCCGTGCAGCTCGCCGATGCTGATGAGGCTCCCGAGGCCGCCGAGATCGAGCTTCGCCGACGCGAAGCCGTGATCGAAGACGAGCCGCAGGTGCTTCGGATACCCGAGCGCCAGGGCCCCGCGGACCCGGTTGATCACCGGATCGACGTGCGTCGGGTCCTGCATGTCGAGCAGATCGAGCAGGTGCCGCGGCCCGATGCGCAGCACCTCGGCGCGCCCTTCGACCGAGCGGTCGGCCGCGGCGAACGAGACGGCGATGTTCCCGTCGAAGGGCTCGCCGTGCGACGACTGCACGCCGTTCGCGCGGACGTGCAGCTCGACCGTCGAGTGCTTCCCCTCCCAGTCGAGCGCGCACTCCCCGCTCACGTGCCCGCCGCGCAGGCCCATCTCGAACTGCCGCAGCGAGACCACGTTCTGGTCGACCTCGAGGTTGCCGACGAGCGGGGCGACCGTCGCGAACGGCGTCTTCAGCCTCGCGACCGAGATGTAGCCGCTCCGGACCATGAGCGGGTGCTGGTCCGCGAACCGCAGGAGCGAGTACGGGTTCAGGCGCAGGCTGCGGCGCATCGAGACGCCGTCCTGGCCGACGTCGAAGGTCGCGTTCACCGGGATCTCCCCGTCGAGCCCGTCGATCTCGAGCCCCGCGCGCGGCGCGCGCACGCGAACCCCGGCGGCCTTCAGGTCGAGCCGCGCGCGGAAGATCGCCATGTCCGGCGACTCCACCGTGGCGGTGAAGTGCACCGCGCCCGACCCCTCGAAGCGCCGGGGCTCGGTCGAGAGCGGGGCGAGGTTCTGGTCCACCGTCGCGTTGATCGAGAGCCGCCGCCGGCCCGCCCCGAGGTCGACGCCGCCGGTGAGGTCGACCGCGGTGCCCCCGGCGCCGTTGCGGGCGTTCATCTCGGAGACGTGGAAGATTCCGTCGTGGTCGCGCGACATCGCGAGCGACAAATCGACGTCGCCCACCGGGTACGGGGGCAGGAAGTCCTGCCGTACCGTTTGCACGGCGAGCTTCTGCGTGAGCGCGACGTCGGGATCGCTCAGGTCGCGCGTGACCACCGCGGAGGCCTCGTCGACCACGCCGCCGAGATCGAGCTGGTTCCGGCCGAGCCCGAGGTGGAACGACGCCACCTCGATGTGGCTGTCGAGCGTCCGGCGGCCCACCGCGCCCCCGAACGTCCCGTGCCACGTCGCCGAGGGCGTCTCGAACGCCGTGTCACCCTGCGCCCAGCGGAGATGGTCGGCCCGCACGTCGACCGTCCCCTCGACGAGCGCCGTGCGCAGCGGCTGCGGCTCGAGGTCGACCACGCCGTCGCCCGTGACGCGCGAGACCACGCCGAGCGCGTCGCCTCGGGCCGTGACCGAGAGCTCGAGCTTCGAGAAGTCGAAGCCCTCGAGGCCGGGCGCGCCCGCGAGCGCCGGAGCGATCGGCGCGAGGCTCCCGATGTGGCCGTCCACGTCGTAGACGATGGCCCGGTGGGTGCGGTCGAAGGAGACCGTGGCGGTGAGCTTCGAGGCCACGCGTCCTTCGGTCTTCAGGTCGACGTGCAGCGAGGGCCGGGAGCGATCGAGCTTCGCCGCGAGCGTGACGTGGTCGTCGCTCGGCGCGGCGCGGTCGAACACCAGGCCCACGGCCTTCAGATCGAGCGTGCCCTCGTGGCGCGTGGCATCGCCTTGCGACCGGAGCGAGAGGTCGATCGAGCGCGCGGTCACGCGGCCGAGGTCGAGCCCCTGCGCCTCCAGGTGGGTCTCGTGGCGGACCGACGGGCTCCCGCCGCGCCACCCCTCGACGTGACCGGCCGAGCGGAGCGCGATCGCGCCGGCCTTCCAGCCCGGGCCGACCGCGGGCGTCTTCGCGAAGGAGCCGGCGCCGAGCTGGATCGTGTAGTCGGCCGCGCCCGCGGACGGCACGTCGACGTGCGCCTGGATCGCGAAGGCGTCGGCCGCCGTGTCGCCGTCGCTCGCGCGCGTCGAGAGCCCGCCCGCGCCGCCCACGAGGTCGACCTTGCCGCGGATCGCCGGCGGATCGGCCGGGTTCGGGCGGACCCCGTCGAGCGTGAGGTCGAAGCGCCCGTCGCGCGCCGCCAGCGACCCGGCGCGAGCCCTGGCGTCCCGCGAGACGCGCCCGAACCGCAGGCCGGCCTGGCCGGTGATCGCGCCGTCGCCCGCGCGCGCGCCGTCGAAGTCGAGCGACACGTCGGCCGCCCCGATCACCGCGGCGGGCGCGTCGACCCGCGCGCTCGTCACCTTCACCGAGCCCTTCGCCGACACGCCGCCGTCGGGCGCGGGCACCCCGTGCGCCGAGAGCTTCGCGCCCTCGACGTTCATCGCCTGGTCGCCGACCCGCACCGCGACGCCCGCAAGGTCGGCGTCGACGGTGAGGCCGCCGCCCTCCGCGAAGCGCGGCTCGGCGCCCGCGACGAGCCCGTCGACCTCGTAGTGCACGGTCGCGCGCGACGCCGTCGCCGGCACGAGCCCCGGCGGCGCCCACGCGAGGAGCCGCGCCGCGTCCACGTCCCCGCGCGCGCTGTGCACGACCGGATCGCCGGTGTCCGGCAGGTCGACCGACGCCTCGGCCGTGGCCGCGCCCGCCGCGGCCTGCGCGTGCTTCAGGGCGATCGACGTCATCCCGTGCTCGGAATCGAACCGCGCCCCCACCTCGGCGTGCAGCCAGCTCTGGCCGGCGAGGCTCGCGTCGGCGCCGAGCTTCAGGAACGATTGCCGGTCGACGCGCACGTCGGCCGCCGCGTCGAGCGCCGCGCCGCTCACGTCCGCGACGAGCGAGAGCTTCGCGCGCGCGTCCGCCGCCGGCGCCCCGGCCGGCGCGCGCTGCACGGCGAGATCGAGCGGCGCTCCCGGGGTCCCGAGCTCGGCGTGGACCTTCCACCCGTGCTCCGCGGGGGCGATGGCGAGCGCGGCGCCGAGGCCCTGGAGGCCGTCCCGCTCCACGACCTGTCCGCGGTCCGTGCGGATCAGGGAGACCACGACCCGCGTGAGGTCGACGCGGCGCACCGGCGGCGCCGAGGCGAGCCGCTTCGCCGCCATCTTCGACAGCGGCACCGGCGGCGGGGGGGCCGGCGGCGGCTGCGGCGGCGCCGAGGAGGGGATCGCGTCGAAGGACGTGCGCCCGTGCTCGTCGATCACCACGTTCAGCGCGAGGTCCTCGATCGACAGGCGCTCCAGCTTCGGCCCCGACCCGAGCAGCGAGCCGACCGACCACGCCGCGTCGATGCGGCCCGCGCGGAGGAGCTCCGGCGCGAAGGATGCCACGTCGGCGGGCGACTGGACGACGAGGCCCTCGATCGAGACGCCGGAAAAATACGACAGGCGCAGGGTCCGGTAGTCGATGTCGAGCCCCGCGGTTCGCCGGACGAGGGCGCGCACCCGGCCCTTCAGCCAGGGCCCGTCGAGCCCGCGCGCGATGACGAACGGCGCGGCGAGCGCGACCGCGAGGGCGACCGCCCCGGCGCGCAGTGCGCCCCGCACCCACCTGCGGGGACGCGGGCGCGGGGAGGCTCCGTCGTTCTCGACTGGCGACCGAAGCCCCTGCGCGCACATCCAGCTCTCCCTGCCGGCGCGCGGGAGGCTACCACGGACCCGGTTGGGCACGCAGGCCCGGTGCGGCGATGGGCGCACCTCGTACCAGGAACACGCGACCACGGCGTGCCCAGGCTCAGCCCAGCGCATGACCACGCGCGCGCGAGCGTTCGCGCGTCACAATGAGTCGTCCGGAGACGCCGGCGACTCTCCCTTTCGAATGTCCGTGGAAAGCACGACAATCCGACTGCGCCGAAACGGCCGACGGCCGGTCGGATATCGCGGCACGATTGCTTGCCATGGCACGGTTGGGGCCCCAGACTGCGCCGTCGTCGGCATGCACGTGCTCGTCCCTCGCCTACGGCTGCTCGTCGCCGTGCTGGCCCTCGTGCTCGGCGCGGGGAGCGGGCTGCCGGGCATCGTCCGGGCGCTCGTGGGCGCCGGGGAGCACGTCTGCACCTGCGCGGCGGGAGGCGATCACGCGTCGTGCCCCGTGTGCAACCCCGGCCTCCTCGAGCATCACCGCTCGCGGGCCCCGGCGTGCGAGCGTCTCCCGTGCGGGAGCGGCGCGTTCGCCGCCTTCGCGGGCGGCGAGGTGAGCATCCTGCCGCCCGCGGCGAGCATCCCGGCGCGCATCCTCGAGCGCACTCCCTTGTCGCGCGCGGTCTCGCGCGCACGCCTCGACGTCCCCCTCGAGCCCGCCACTCCGCCTCCCCGAGCCGCGGCGTAATCCAGAACAACGGATTTCGCAGTTGGGAAGAGCGTTTTTTTTCTCGTGATGGGAGAAGCAAGATGGCTTTGATCGGTAGGCGCGTATTTTCCGGTTCACCGGCGGGGATCGCGGCGCTCGTCGTGGTCGCCGCGTGCAGCAGCAGCAGCAACGGCAACGAGAACACTTCGACGCAGCCCGCGGCGGTCATGTGCGCGAACCCCGGCGGCGCGGTCGCGGGGCCGCAGGACGACCACTGCGGCGGCGCGGCCGACGCGGGGGGCATGGTCCAGGAGACGATCCTCGCGTCTTGCTACAGCGACGCCGCCGTCTCGGACGACGAGGGCGACGACAGCGGCACGGTGGACATCGACGGTGGGCCGACGGGCGACTGCGACCCGTCGGAGTTCGGGCCGTCGATGTACAACCAGAGCGGCAGCGACGACGACTGCAAGTACAACGTCGAGTGGACCTCCACGCCCATCTGCGAGGGGGGCAACGGCGTCTACTTCACCGTGTCGGCGACGCTCCGCACGAACGGGCAGCCCCTGACGGGCGCGAACCCGTACATCGAGTCGGTGCAGGCGTGCTTGCACCCGTCGCCGAACCCTCCCGCTCCCGCCGTGACGCAGACCGAGGAAGGCCCGCCGGGCACCTACAGAATCGGTCCCATCGTCTTTGACACCCCGGGCGGGTGGATCATCCGCTTCCACTTCTACGGGAGCTGCTCGGACGCGCTCGACACGTCGCCGCACGGCCACGCGGCGTTCTTCATCAACGTGCCGTGACGGTGTGAGCGGCGAGGCTGCCCGCCTCGCCGCTCGTCAGACCCCTTCGGACGGCGGGAGCTTGTTCTTCGAGGGGCGGGGCGGCGGGATCGAGGAGGGCGCGATGGTGCAGAACTGCCCGCTCTTGGGCTCGTACTCGAAGACGTCGCCGCTCGCGATCTCGTAGACCCAGCCGCTCATCGCGAGGGCCCCGCGATCGAGCCGGTCGGCGATGTTCGGAAAGGCGCGCAGGTTCTCGAGCTGCACGAGCACGTTCTCCTCGACGGCGGCGAGCATGCGCGCCTGGTCGTCGAGGTGCCCGTACCGCTCGGCCACGATGCGCCGCACGCGCTCGCCCTGCGCGAGCCAGCGCTTCACGAACGGCAGCCTGTCCATCGTCTCGGGGTTCAAGATGGCGTTCACCGCGCCGCAGTACGTGTGCCCGCAGACGATGACGTTCGTCACGTTGAGCACCTCGACGGCGTACTCGATGGCCGCCGCCGTGCCCCCGGGGTTCGTGACGTGGGGCACCATGTTGCCGACGTTACGCACCAGAAACAAATCCCCCGGCTCGGTGCTGGTGATGAGGTTCGGCACGACGCGCGAGTCGGAGCACGTGATGAAGAGCGTCTCGGGGTGCTGCCCGCGCTCGGCCAGGCGCTCGAAGAGCGCGCGGTGGTCGGCGAAGTACTGGTCGTGGAACGCGTGGACCCCATCGACGAGCTTCTGCATCACGGATCGCTCGTAGTCACCGCGCGGCGGAGGTGCAAGCGAGATTCACCAGGGCCTGCCGGGCCCGAGCGGGCCGACCGTCACGCGCGCTTCACGCGAACGCGCCTGGGCGCCGCGACGGCCACGAAGTCTCGAGCCTCGCGGGCGAGGGCGAGCCACGGCTCCGCCGTGGCGCGGAGCGTGCGGCCCGGCGCGACGACCAGCCACTCCTTCATGGGTCGCCCCTTGCCCGCGTCGAAGCGGGCCCCGCGACCGGCGGAGACCAGAGCGTCGACCCGCGCGGCGGGCAGCTTCACGACGAGGTCGCCGCGCACGAGCATCGCGAAGATGCGCCCGTGGGCCTTGACGCCGTTGGAGCCGAACTCCCGGCGGCTCGGCGCCGGGGGCGTGACCGCGGCGTCTCCGGCGAAGGCCTCGACGATCGCCTCGAACGCCGATTCGGCCACGCTCGCCATGCGCCCCAGAACAGCGCCGGAGCCGGCCGGGGTCAACGTCGCCGGCCCCGCGTCGTCTGGGCCGTTGCCCGGAAGGGGCGGAGATGCCATGCAAGCAGGCCGATGGGCCCTACACCCAAGCGCGGCGGCGAGGGGCGCGGCCACGTCCTCGCGGGGGTCGCGCTCCTCGGTCTGGCCGGGTGCGCGTCGACGTCGCCCGCGCCCGGCTTCCGCGACGTGGCGAAGACGGTCCACGACCGAACGGGCTATCGCGTCGCCTGGAGCGAGGCCGGCGCCGACGAAGGGGAGATCGGCCGGGCCGTGCGCTCCCTCCTCGCCAGGCCGCTCACCGCCGAGAGCGCCGTGCAGGTCGCGCTCCTCCACAGCCCGTCGCTGCGCGCCGTCTACGAGGACCTGAGCCTCGCGCAGGCCGACGTCGTGCAGGCCGGGCTGCTGAGCAACCCGGTGCTCTCGGCCGAGTACACGGTCGCCGAGCGGGACGCGATCAGCCCGAACCTCATCGGCAGCTTCACGCAGAGCTTCCTCGACCTCCTGCTCGTCCCGGCGAAGAAGCGCGTCGCGGCCGCCGAGTTCGAGGCGGCGAAGTTCCGCGTGGGCAGCGCGGTGCTCGAGGTCGCGGCCG
Source organism: uncultured delta proteobacterium (assembly GCA_963797395.1). GTDB lineage: Bacteria > Myxococcota_A > Polyangia > Polyangiales > Polyangiaceae > Palsa-1150. Next base: position 1,666,314 of record CAWCPA010000009.1, on the reverse strand, counting down.
ACGTGAAGAGCGCCTTCTTCGCGGTGCAGGCCGCGGAGCAGGCCCTCGCCGTGCGGCGCACGATGGCCGACGCCGAGGAGGCCTCGTTCGAGCTCGCGCAGCGCCAGGCCGAGGCGGGGAACGTCAACGAGCTGGCGGTGGCCGACGAGAAGACGCTCTTCCTCCAGGCGCGCCTCGAGGTCCGGCGCGGGGAGGCCGACGTGGCCGCCGCGCGCGAGGCGCTCACGCGGAAGATGGGCCTCCGCGACGTCTCGTGGAGCGCCGCCGCGGGCTTGCCCGAGGTGCCGCCGGCCGACCCGCCGCTCGAGAGCCTCGAGGACCGCGCCCTCCGCGACCGGCTCGATCTCGGCGCGCTGCGCGGCGAGGTCACGACGCTCGACTACGCGCTGGGGCTCGCGAAGACGAGCCGGTGGACGGGCGTGCTCGACATCGGGGTGGACGTCGCGCGGCTGAAGGACGGCAACATCGCGGTCGGCGCGCACGGCTCGATCGAGCTGCCCATCTTCGATCAGCGCCAGGCCCCCATCGCGCGCCTGGAGGCCGAGCTCCGGAAGAGCAGCCTCCTCCTCGAGGCGCGCATCGTCGAGGCGCGGGCCGAGGTGCGCGGCGCGCGCGACCGCATGCTCTACGCGCGGCGCGAGGCCGAGGCGTACCGGGCCGACATCATCCCGGCGCGCGAGCGCGTCCTCGCGCTGTCGCAGCAGCAGTACGACGCGATGCTGCTCGGCGTGTACCAGCTCATCGCGGCCAAGCAGAGCGAGGTCGGGGCATACGGCGAGTACATCGCGGCCGTGCGCGACTACTGGTGCGCGCGCGCGGATCTCGAGCGCGCGCTCGGCGGGTCGCTGCCCGCCGCCGCGCCCGACGCCGCGCGCACGAAGGTCGGAGAACACCCATGAACCGTCGAGACGTCATCGCGTCGAGCGCGGCCCTCCTCGGCGGGGCGCTGCTCCTGAAGGACCGGCGCGCCCTCGCCGAGACCCCGCAAGAACCGCCCCCGTCCCCCGGGGACACGCCGTACACCCCGGTCGTGACGCCGAACGGCGCCACGCTGCCCTGGCGGCTCGACAAGGGGGTCAAGGAGTTTCACCTCGTCGCCGAGCCCGTGAGGCGCGAGTTCGCGCCCGGGATGGTCGTCAACACGTGGGGTTACAACGGCCAGTCGCCGGGCCCGACGATCGAGGCCGTGGAGGGCGACCGCGTGCGCATCCTCGTCACGAACGACCTGCCCGAGAGCACCAGCGTCCACTGGCACGGCGCCTTGCTGCCGAACGGCATGGACGGCGTCTCGGGCCTGAACCAGCCGCGCATCGAGCCGGGCGAGACGTACGCCTACGAGTTCACGCTCCGCCAGCACGGCACGCTCATGTACCACCCGCACTCGGACGAGACGCTCCAGATGGCGCTCGGCATGATGGGCCTCTTCATCATTCACCCCCGCGCGCGCGGGGGCGTCGAGCGCGATTTCGCCATCATGCTGCACGAGTGGTTCGTCCCGCCCGGCGCGTCCACGCCCAACCCGGCCGTGATGAGCGACTTCAACCTCTTCACGTTCAACGGCCGCGTGTGGCCCGGCACCGCGCCGCTCGTCGCGAAGCGGGGCGACCGCGTGCGCGTCCGCTTCGGCAACCTGAGCATGGACGACCACCCCATTCACCTGCACGGGTACCGCTTCACCGTCACGGGCACCGAGGGCGGCGCCGTCCCGCTCCCCGCGCGCTACCCGATCGCGACCGTGACCGTCCCCGTCGGCGGGACCCGCGACGTCGAGTTCGTCGCCGACGAGCCGGGCGACTGGGCCTTCCACTGCCACAAGTCGCACCACACGATGAACGCCATGAGCCACGACGTCCCCAACATGCTGGGCGTGAAGCAGGGCGGCGTCGAAGAGAAGGTCCGCGCCCTCTTGCCCGGCTACATGGCGATGGGCGAGAGCGGCATGGGCGACATGATGGACATGGGCCGCCCGAAGAACACGCTCCCCATGATGAGCGGAGAGGGACCGTTCGGGCCGATTGCGATGGGGGGGATGTTCACGGTGCTGAAGGTCCGGGATGGGTTGAAGGGATATGAAGATCCCGGGTGGTACGCGCAGCCGGCGGGGACGGGGGCGAAGAAGGTGGGATGAGCGACGTCGCCTCTCAGGGCGCCTCGATCCCGTGGTTCGTGAGCGCCGCGACGATCTCGTCGAAGTACCTTTCGGCCGTGGCCACGGTCATGCGGCAGACGGACTTCCCATCCCTCAAGAGCCGCACCGTCCCCAAGGACTCGCGCCGAGGCGTCAGGACATCGATGTATGGACCGTCCCCATCCATCTTCGGCTCCAACGTAAACTCGGCGCCGTCCTTCGCGCGGAATGCGGTGGTCATCGCTTCCGAACGTAAACCGCGCGCCGTGCGATCGCCATGCGGTCGAGTTGAGGCGTTGCGCCGCGCTCGGCTGGGCCTCAGCATGTCCGCATGTCTTGGCTCGCGCTTGTCTCGGGCGCCGTCTGCGTCAGCATCTTCTGTGCAGGCTGCAACCTTTCGCCAGGATTGTCGGCCCCTTCTCCATCCTGCCCGCTGACGGACGCCGGAGAGCCGTGCGCCTGTCCCGGTACTTCGGTTTGCCCTGAAGCCGAATCCGTGTCGTTCAAGTGCTCGGACACCGGCGTATGGGAGAAGACCGACCTGTCGTGCGTGCTCGGCCTGAACTGCACGGGTTCCGCGGACTGCATGTCGGGACAGGCGTGTTGCGGCGACCCGTACACGGGATCGTGGGGGACCCAGAATCACCTCCTCGAGCTGCCAGCCGGGGGCGTGCTCGTCGGACACGGTGCAGCTTTGCCAAAGTTCCACCGAATGCGCGCAGCCTGGCTTCGTGTGCGGGGCTCAGGATGAAGCGTACGGAGGCGGGTCGGTCTTGGGCTGTGAGGAACACTCGAACTGAGGGGACACGATGAATCCCAGGTCACGAACGCTCTTGCTTGCGCTGGGTGCTTCGCTGGCAGGCTGCGGCGGAGCCGCGACGGATGCTGCCAAGGGGCCCGCCGACGCGGGCGACGACGCGCCGTACGTCGAAAGCCCGACCGACGCGGCCCCGAGTTTCGGAGCTCCGCGGGCTCTCGCCTCGGGCCAGGGGTTCCCCGTGGCGATCGCCGTGGCAGGCGACAGCGTGTACTGGGTCAACGGCGACAACGGCGCCGTCGACGCCGGTGCGGTCATGATGGTGCCGCGCAGCGGCGGGACGCCGGTAGCCCTGGCGACGGGCCTGACGAACCCGCAGGACATCGCGGTGGACTCGACCGATGTCTACCGGGTCGACTTCGGCGGGTCGACCTCCGGCGAGACGTCGGGACGCGTGATGAAGGTCCCGCTCGGCGGGGGCGAGCCGACGCCGATCGCGCTTGGCCAGCTCGAGCCTGCGGGCATCGCCGTCGACGGCACGAGCGTCTACTGGACGAACTCCGGTGCCTGTCAGGGGGGCCCGTGCGCACCGGATGCCGGCACGCCGACGGGCTCCGTGATGAAGCAGCCGATTCTCTGGGGGCGGGGCCGTGACCTTGGCGGCCAATCAGCCGATTCCCCAGCGCATCGTCGTCGCCGGCGAGCGCGTTTTCTGGGTCGACTTCGGCGACGGCAGCACGAGTGGAACCGTCATGAGCGCGCTGCTCGACGGCGGCTCCCTCGTCGCAGGGACGGCCTTTCCTCGTCGAGGAACCCGGCGCCCACGGCGAAGAAGCCCGCCTCCTCGTCGTGGGGCCTGCCTTCCTCGTCGAGGAAGCCCGCTCCTTCGTCGCAGGGACGGCCTTCCTCGTCGAGGAACCCGGCGCCCACGGCGAAGAAGCCCGCCTCCTCGTCGTGGGGCCTGCCTTCTTCGTCGTCGGGGAGCACTTTCTCGTCGAGGAAGCGGCCGCCCTCGTGCAGGAAACCGCCTCCTCCTCGCGGGGCCCAGCTTCCTCGTCGCGGGGCCTGGCTTCTGACCGCCAGGATGTCCTGGTGCCACTTTGGGCCGGCCGCTTGACCGACGAAGGGCGCTCGGCTGACTAGCGATCGCTCAGGAAGGCTAGCGCGCGCTTCACGAACGGTTCGCGCTCGCCCATGAAGATCGGCCCGTGGCCCCCGTTGGGAACGATGTAGAGCGCGGAGCTCGGGAGGCCTCGATAGAGCTCCACCGCGAGCTCGACGGCGTACAGGAAATCGCGGTCGCCGGCGACGACGAGCGTCTTCGCCGTGATCGCGCGCAGACGCTGCGGCGTGAAGCTCATGTCGTCCGGGTTGTCCGCGAACCCCTTGCCGAGCGACCAAAGCGTGCGGATCTGATCGTCGCCCTGGACGTGCGACGCCCGCATCGTCTCCCAGTCCGCCGGCGTCATCTCTGCCGCTGCGTACGCGCGCATCGCCGCGCGCGTCTCCTCCGGAAAGCGCGGCGTCGCCGACACCAGGATCATACGGCTCACCCTCTCGGGCGCGATCGCCGCGACGTGGAGTAGCGTCTTCGCTCCGAGGCTCACGCCGACCGCGCTCGCTCGCTCGACCCCGAGGTGATCCATCAGCGCGAGCACGTCGAGTGCGCAGCGCTGAAACGTGAAGGCACCCGACGGGTTCGTGGACCGGCCGTGGCCACGGGCGTCCGGGCCGATGAGGCGATATTGCTTCGCAAGCGCGTCGAGGTCGAAGACGTGCCGCCAATCGCGGCCGCATCCGAGGCCTCCGTGAAGGAGCAAAAGCGGCTCCCCCTCGCCCTTCTCTTCGAAGAAGATCTCGCACCCGTCGATGGTCGTCGTAGCCATGCCACACCCTCCGGGCGCACACGGTTCCACTCTGGGTCAGCACACCCTCAAGGCACCGCCACCACCCGCACGTCCTCCACCGATTCCCGCCGCGACCTCTCCGCCACGTCCCCGGCCGCCTCGCGCTTCTCGAGCACCGCGAGCAGCGCCTCGGCGGGGTGCTTCGGGGTGAAGCCCAGCGCCCGTTCGACCTGGGAGCGGCAGGAGTGGCCGGTGGCGAGCACGCGGTCTCGATCGCGCTCGGGGTCGAATCTTCTTCTTCCACGAGAGCTCGAAGATGCCGAGCGAGTCTTCCTTGTGGGCGACCTCGTGGCCGTACACGCCGCACATGCCGCAGCACCCGGCCTTGACGACCTCCAGCGGGACGCCGAGCGCCGCGAACGCCTTCGCCCAGAGCGCGGGCGCCTTCGTGACGAGCGCCTGCTCGGTGCAGTGCGACAGGAGCCGGAAGCCCGGCGGGCTCGCGGCGCGCGCGGGCAGCTTCTGCTCGGCGAGCCATTCCTGGAGCAGCAGCACGGTGAACCCCGCCTCGCCGCCGAGCTCCTTGGGGTACTCGTCGCGGTATGTGAGCACGACGGCCGGCTCGATGCCCACCATCGGCAGGCCCAGCGCGCCGACCTTGCGCAAGAGGTCCGCGTTGCGCGCGACGACGGCCTGGAACTTCCGGAGGAAGCCCTTGATGTGCAGGGCCTTGCCGTTCTCGAAGTACGGCAGCACGTGCGGCTCGAAGCCGAGGGACCGGATGAGCAGGCACGTCGCCTCGAGGACGCCCGGCTCGTAGAACGTGGTGAACGCGTCCTGGAGGACGACCACCGCGCGCCCGCCGCGTCCCTCCTTCACGAGCGCCTCGAGCTCGCCGAGCGACGACACGGGCACGCCGCGCCGCGCGAGCCGGCCGGGCGCGGGGTTCGCGTCGAGGAGCGGCGCGTCCGCGATGCCGGCGACGCGCGCCGTGAACCAGCGCCCGAGCGCGTTGCCCATCAGCGCGTTCATCAGGCGCGGCAGCGCGGCCATCGCGGGGAGCAGCCGCTCGAGCAGCGCGGTGAAGTAGTCGCCGAGCGGGCGGGCGTACCGGCGGTGATAGAGCTCGAGGAACTGCGCGCGGAAGTCGGGGACGTCGACGCGCACCGGGCACTGCGTCGCGCACGCCTTGCACGCCAGGCAGCCGGACATCGCGTCGTACACCTGGTGCGAGAAGTCGGCCGCGCGGTCGCGGTGCGCGAGCCGCTGCCAGACGCGCGAGAGCCACGAGAGCTCCCCGTCGGCGTGCAGCGCCTGCGTCGCCACGACGCCGCTGCCCGCGAGGAGGCGCAGCCACTCGCGCATCATCGTCGCGCGCCCCTTGGGCGAGTGGATGCGGTCGCGGGTGATCTTCGACGACGGGCACATGATGTTGTCGGTGCTCGTGTCGAAGCACTGCCCGTTGCCGTTGCAGTGGATCACCGTGGCGAGCGCTTCGCGGTCGTCGACCGCGATCTGCCGGTCGAGCGCGCCGCGCGTGGGCCCGTCGACGCGCGCGAGCACGAACCGCGCGCCGGCGGGCGTCGCGACCTTGCCGGGGTTGAGCTGGTTGCGCGGATCGAAGAGCGCCTTGATGCGCTGGAGCTCCGGGTACAGCACCGGCCCGAAGTGGTGCGGCACGAGCTCCGAGCGGAAGCCCTTGCCGTGCTCGCCCCACAGGAGGCCCCCGTGCCGCGTGACGAGCGCCGCGACCGCGTCGGTGATGCGGCGGATGCGCGCCTCGTCGGCGGGGTCCTTGAGGTCGAGCCACGGCCGCACGTGGAGGCAGCCGACGTCGACGTGCCCGAACATGCCGTACCGCAGGCCCTCGGCGTCGAGGATGGCCCGGAACTCGCGCACGTACGCCTGGAGGTTCTCGGGCGGGACGACGGTGTCTTCCACGAACGGCACGGGCTTGCGCGGCCCGGGCGCGTTGCCGAGAAGGCCGACGCCCTTCTTGCGCAGGTTCCAGAGGCTCTCGCGCTCCGAGGCCTTCCACGTGAGCGCGTACCCGTTCGGCGCGCCGAGCGTGCCCTGGCGGCGCCCGAACTCCGCGACGAGCGCGTCGGCCTTGGCCTTCACGGCCGCCTCGTCGTCGCCCGTGTACTCGACGAGGTTCATCGCGCGCGTGACGGCGCCCGCGTCGTCGACGAGGAAGTCGCGCACCTGGTCGTAGATGACGTCCTTCTTCGCGAGCCCGAGCACCGTCTCGTCGAGCGTCTCGACCGAGCCGGGATCGGTCGCGACCAGCCACTCGGCGCTGGCGAGGGCCGCGTCGAAGCTCGGATACCGGAGCACGAAGAGGGCGCGGTGGCGCTGGAAGTGCGTGAGCCGCAGGCGCGCCTCGGTCACGACGCAGAGCGAGCCCTCGCTGCCCGCGACGAGCTGCGCGAGGTCGACGCTCGACCCGTCGGGCGCGGCCATGTGCGCGAGGTTGTATCCGGTCATGTGCCGGCGCAGCTTCGGGAAGGTCGAGGCGATGTCGTCGCGGCGCGCGACGGCGATCTCCCGCGCGAGGCGGTGCGCCTGCCCGACGAGGTCTTCGCGGGCGCAGAGCGCGTCGAGCTGGGCGCCCGAGGCGCGCGCGGTGCGGTGCAGGGCCCCGCCGCGAAGGACGATCTCGAGATCGAGGACGTGGTCGCTCGTCTTGCCGTGCAGGCGCGAGCCCTCGCCGCTCGCGTCGGTGGAGACCATGCCGCCGAGCGTGGCCCGGTTGGAGGGCGAGAGGTTCGCGGCGAAGTACACGCCGTGCGGCTTGAGGAACGCGTTGAGGTCGTCGAGCACGACGCCCGGCTGCACGCGCACGAAGCCCCCGTCGAGATCGAGCTCGAGGATGCGGGCCATGTGGCGCGACAGGTCGAGCACGACCCCGCTCGTCAGCGACTGCCCGTTCGTGCCGGTGCCGCCGCCGCGCGCCGTGAGGGCCACCTTGTGGAAGCGCGGGTCGTCGACGAGCCCGAGCGCGAGCGCGACGTCGGCGGTCGTGCGCGGGAAGATCACGGCGGCCGGCAGCACCTGGTAGATGCTGTTGTCCGTCGCGGCCGAGAGACGCGTCGCGTAGTCGGTGCGAAGCTCGCCCGAGAACCCGCCGCTGCGAAGCGCGCCGATGAACTCGGCGACCGGCGGATCGAGGGTGGCGCGAGGGTCGAGGCGCGGGGGAACGGAGGCGTGTACAGCGGCGGTCACGCTAGGGATTTCGCACGCGCCCGCGGGCTTTTCAAGGAGCGCCCGCCTGAGGCGCTCCGAGCGCGAAGTCGAGCGCGACGACGCGGTCGAAGGTCGCGCGCACGAGCGCCGCGACCGGCTTGTGGGCCGGGTGCGGGGCGTAGGCGTCGAGGCTCGCGCGGTCGTCGAAGTCCATCGTGAAGCCGTGCGTGAAGCCCTCGCGGCGCTCGGGCGCCACGAAGTTCACGGCCCAGTGGAAGTCGCGCAGACCCGGGACCTGCCCGACGAGCCCCGCCAGCGCCACGCGGCAGGACTCGATGGCCTCGGGCGTCGTTCCGGCGCGGGGCTGCAGGAGGAGGATGTGTCGGACCGGGGTCGAGGTGGCCATCGGGCGGGAGCCTGGCACGCTCAGCGCGCGGCGTGAAGGCGCACCACGTTCTCCGCGGTCGCCGCGACGAGCTCGGCGGCGTTCTCGCGCGCCTCGCGCTCGGTCCGCGGCCCGTCGCAGAGGGAGAAGAAGGCGGTGAGGCCGAGCGCGTAGAGCGCCTCGGCGCCCGCGTCCACGCCGCCCGCGATGGCGACGGCGGGCACCCCGCGCGCCCGGCAGCGGGCCGCGACGCCCGCGACGGCCTTGCCGCGCGCCGTCTGCGCGTCGAGCCGGCCCTCTCCCGTCAGCACGAGATCGCACCCGGCGACCCGCGCGTCGAAGCGCACGGCGGCGAGCACGAGGTCGATTCCGACCGCGCCGCGCGCGCCCGCGAAGACGCGCAGGCCGTACCCGAGGCCCCCGGCCGCGCCGTCGCCGGGCTGCTCCCCCGGGTCGCCCGCGAGCCGCGCGAGGTGCGCGAGGCCCGCGTCGAGCGCCGCCACCTCGGCTTCGCCCGCGCCCTTCTGCGGCCCGTACACGGGCGCCGCGCCGCGAGGCCCGGCCAGCGGGTTGTCCACGTCGTGCGCGAAGAGGATCGACGCCTGCGCGAGGCGCGGATCGCGCGCCGACACGTCGACCGCGCGGAGCCCGGCGAGCTGCGCGCCCGTGAGGGGGCGCGTGGCGCCGGGCAGCCCGACGCCGAGGGCCTGGGCCATGCCCGCGCCGCCGTCCGTCGTCGAAGACCCGCCGAGCCCGACGAGGATCTCGCGCGCGCCCGCGTCGAGCGCGAGCCGCAAGAGCTCGCCGACCCCGAACGTCGTGCGCGCGGCGGGGCTCCCCGTCGTCTTCACCCGCGAGAGGCCGACCGCGGCGGCGCTCTCGAGGATCGCGAGGCGCTCGCCCTCGACCCAGCCCCAGCGCGCCTCCACCGGCGCGCCCTCCGGTCCCGTGACCGTGCCGGCCCGGAGCGCGGCCCCCCTCGCCTGCGCGATCACGTCGAGGAAGCCCTCGCCGCCGTCGCTCAGCGGGCACACGTCGACCTCGGCGCCCGGGCACGCGCGCAGCGCCCCGGCGCGCATCGCCTCGGCGGCCGCGCGCGCCCCGAGCGATCCCTTGAAGCTGTCGGGCGCGACGAGGATCTTCACGCGCGCCGCGGCCCGGCTCAGCCGACGACCGCGGTGCGCGTGATCTCGCCCATGCGCCCGCTGCGGAAGTCGTCCATCGCCTGCGCGATCTCGGCGCGGCTGTTCATCACGAAGGGGCCGTAGCGCGCGACCGGCTCGCGGAGCGGCGTGCCCGCGAGGAGGAGGAGCCGCGCCGGCGCGCCTTTCCCGGCGCCGCTCTCCACGCCACGAAGCCGCACGGTGTCGCCTTCGCCGAGCATCGCGAGCTGCCCGTCGCGCACCTCGCCGCCCGCGTCGCCCACGCGCGCGGCGCCGTCGAAGACGTAGACGAGCGCTGCCTCGCCCTTCGCGAGCACGACCGAGGCGTCGGCCCCGGCGTCGAGCGTCCAGTCCTGATAGACGATGGGCGTGCGCGTATCGATGATCGCGTCGACCCCGAGCGCCGAGCCCGCGATGACGCGCACGCGCGCCTTGCCGTCGGGCGTCTGCGCGCGCGGGATGCGCTCGCTCTTCACTTCCTGGTAGCGAGGCTGCGTCATCTTGAGGTTCGCGGGCAGGTTCACCCAGATCTGAAAGCCGTGGACGCGCCCGCCCTTTTCGCGAATCGCGCGCGAGGGCTCCTCGGAGTGCACGATGCCCGCGCCCGCCGTCATCCACTGCACGTCGCCGGGCCGGAGCTCGCCGCGGTGGCCCGCCGAGTCTTCGTGCTCGAACTCGCCGTCGAGGATGTACGTCACCGTCTCGAAGCCGCGATGGGGATGGTCCGGCGCCCCCACCGCCTGACCCGGCGCGTACTCCACGGGGCCCATCTCGTCGATCAGCAAGAACGGGTCGACCTGGTCGAGCCCCGCGCTCGGAATCGGACGACGAACCACGAAACCGCCGCCCTCGGTTTGCCGATGGGCGTCGACGACGCGCGTAATTTCTTTGGTGCCCTGCGCCATGATGCCTCGCCCTCAACCTAATACGCGCCGGTGTACGCGCCCGCACGCCGCGCCTGGGAACGCCCCGAGACGTCTTCGTGATGTCTCTTTTTCCGATGCTACGGCACCTCGGCCGCTCGGGCGGTATGAAGTCCACGCCACGAGCGGCGCGTGCCGGCCATTCGTATTCATCGGCCCCCCTGTCGATCCTCGAGCCGAGGCCGCGTTGCGCAGCGACTCAACTGCTGGCACGGTACAGCTGCCGCCTCTCAACCTTTTCCGTGGTGGTCCCCGTATGAATCCTTCTCGTCTCGTCTTCCCTCCCTTGGCGCTCGCGGCACTGTGGACCGTCCTCGGAGGCGGGTGCGGCTCCTCGAACCATGCGCTCGGCGACGACGGGGGCGGCAGCAGCAGCGGCCAGGGGGTCTTCAACGGGAACCCGGACGGAGACGCGGGCGACGACGGCGGGCCGACAATGCAGCTCATTTACGGGGCCGACGGGACCATCACCACGGCGGCTCCGTGCTCGAACGGCGGCACGACGTCGATCAGCGGCACCATCTACGACCCCGCCGGGAAGGATCCCCTCTACAACGTGCAGGCGTACGTCCCGAGCGCGGCGCTCGCGCCGCTGGTCGCGGGGCCGTCGTGCGCGAGCTGCGCGTCGCTCTACAGCGGCTCCCCCGTCGCGGCGGGCGCCACCGATCCCACCGGGAAGTTCACCATCTACGGCGCGCCGTCCGGAACGAACGTGCCGCTCGTCATCCAGGTCGGCCATTGGCGCCGGAAGATTGTGCTGCCCACGGTCACCGCCTGTCAGGACAACCCGCAGCCCGACAAGAGCCTCAAGCTGCCGAACAACCACACCGTCGGCGACATCCCGAACATGGCGGTGTCGACGGGCGGCGCCGACACGCTCGAGTGCCTCCTCCGCCGCATCGGCCTCGACGCGAGCGAGTACGAGCCGGGGGCGACGGGCCCGGGGCGCATCCACATCTTCCAGGGCTCCGGCGCCGGCGGCTTCACCATCCCCATCATGATCCCCGGGCTCAACTTGTCGGGGCTCGGCGCGCCGAACACCGACCCCGCGGGCCCGTCGAGCAGCTCGGCCCTCTGGGACTCCGACAAGGACATCGACGCGTACGACATCGTGATGCTCTCGTGCGAGGGCAGCCCCACGTCGAACATGAACATCCAGACGATGTTCGACTACGCGAAGGCCGGCGGCCGCGTCTTCGCGTCGCACTTCCACTATGCCTGGTTCACGCCCAGCGGGCCGTTCGCGACGTACACCCCGGCCATCGCCGACTGGAACACCGACGGCGCCGAGATCAACGACATGAACGCGGTCATCGAGACGACGCTCGCGAACGGGCAGCCGTTCCCGAAGGGCGAAGCGATGAAGCAGTGGCTCGGGGTCGTGAACGCCCTCGGCGTGAGCCCCGGCGGCGGCTACGCCACGGCGCCCGCCGGGGAGCTGCCGATCGTCGCGGCGCGCCACAACGCGGACGTCAGCGCGGCCAACACCCCGTCCACATCGTGGATCGTGCCTGACCCGAGCGCGAAGGAAGAGGCCAGCGCGAGCCAGTACTTCTCCTTCAACACGCCGCTCGGCGGCGGCGCCGAGGAACAGTGCGGGCGCGTGGTCTACAGCGATCTGCACGTGGGCGGCGCGTCGAACGACAACCCCTCGGAGGCGGTGCCGACCGAGTGCTCCACGGCCGACCTCTCGCCGCAGGAAAAGGCGCTTGAATTCATGTTGTTCGACCTCTCCAGCTGCGTCGTGCCCGACACCTCGGCGCCGCCGCAGCCCATCACGATCACCCGCTGAGAAATCTGTCTCGCGTCGGGTCGCGCGTAGTGGAAGGGCGGCTCGCGCGGCGGCGCGCGCAACGCGAACGAACGCGGCTCCCCGCGCAGGTCGCGCGCCGCGTGCTGGCGCTCCGGTGGGCCCGCGTCGTCAGGGGCCTCGCGAGGAGACGAGCGGCACGAACGACACCAGCCCGAGGTCCTCGCGCGAGACGTCGCCGCCGTGGGCGCGATAGCGCGTGAGCGTCTGCCCCTCGGGTCCGCCGAGGGGCGCGACGAGGATCCCGCGATTGGCGAGCTGCTCGAGCCAGGGCGGCGCCACGGCCGGGGCAGCGGCCGTGACGATCACGCGGTCGAACGGCGCGCGCGCGGGCCAGCCGAGCGCCCCGTCGCCGATCGCGACGAGAACGTTCGCGTAGCCGAGCCGCAGCAGGCGCGCGGCGGCGTGGCGCGCGAGGTCGGGCACGCGCTCGATCGAGTCGACGCGCCGGGCGAGCAGCGCGAGCACCGCGGCCTGGTAGCCCGAGCCGGTCCCGATCTCGAGGATGCGCTCGTCGCCGGTGAGCTCGAGGGCTTCGGTCATCCACGCGACGACCGCGGGCTGCGAGATGGTCTGGCCCTCGCCGATGGGCAGGGGGCGATCCTCGTAGGCGTCTTCGAGCGCGAAGCTCGAAGAGGGCGCGAACCGCGGAGACGTGAAGAGGTGCCTGGGCACGCGGAGCATCGCGCGCCTCACCCGCTCCGTGCAGAGCTCACCGTCGCGGACGAGAGACGCGATGAGCTCCGCGCGGAGCTCGCGCGCCGCGGGCGGGTCGAGATCCGCTCGGCCGTCGCTCGTCGTTGCCGGCTGCGGCTGCGCCGGCGACTCGACCGCAGGCTTCATCGCTCGCCTCCGCGCGCGCGTATCTACGGTGCAGCGGCCGTACCAGCGCCGATCGCCGTTTGACGAGCAGCGCCGCCGCTCATAGTCTCTCGCCGTTTCACCGCCCGTGCTGCGGCGCGCGAGCCCAGCGTTCGCGGCGGGCGGTCGTGCTCGAGGACGCGTCTCGCCATGCCGAGAGATACCGAGTTTCACACGTACGATCCCGTAGAGAACATCGTCTACGTGACGTTCCCGCGGGTGCACCTGGAGACGCGCGAAGACATGCGCGCTCACTTCGCCAAGTCGCTCGAGTTCTGGCGCGCGAACTGCGCCGGGCAGAAGGCGTACTACGTCGTGGGCTACGACGGCTTCTCGGTGAACCTGCGCGAGAACGAGTACTACGCCGAAATGATGCGCCCCATCATCGAGGAGTGCGCGATCACCATCGTGCGCTACGGCGGCGACGCGCTCCAGCGCACGGGCGCGCGCCTCTGCAACATGCGCCTCCACGCGCCGTCGCGGCTCTACGACTCGCGCGAGCAGGCGATTGAAGTCGTGCGCGCGCTCAAGTCGGGCGCGATGATGCTCGCCTGAGCCTCACCGCCCTTTTTGTGTGCGGCTCAACGCCCCTTTTTCGTGTGCGGGCTCAACGCCCCTTTTTGTGTGCGGGCTCAACGCCCGACGTAAGCCCGTGCGCGGACGCGGCCGCGCTCGGCCAGCGGCACGACCGACGGCGCGAAGCCCGCGCCGCGGAGCTGCGCGAGGAACGGATCCGCGCGGTAGCCGCTCCATACCGCGTAGGCGCCGCCGGGCCTCAGCGCGCGCTTCGCCGAGAGCAGCCCCGCGCGCGTGTAGAGGCGCGCGTTCGAGCGGAAGCTCGCCCAGTGGGGGCCGTTGTCGACGTCGAGCAGGATTGCGTCGAGATTGCCCGCGCGGGACGCGATGACCTCGCTGACGTCGCCCTCGACCACCTCGACGCGCGGGTCGTCGAGGACGCGATTGGCGATGTGCGCGAGCTGGCCTCGGACGAGCCGCGGAATCGCGCCGACCTTCTCGACGACCGTGACGCGCGTCCCCTCGCCCGCGACGTCGAGGACGCCGCGAGCCGTCATGCCGAAGCCGAGCCCCCCGACCAGCACGCGGCGCGGAGGCTTGCCGTCCGGCGGGAGCGCGAGGTTCCCGAACGAGCGCTCGGTGGCCAGCGCCGCGCTCGAGAGCAAGATCGACGTTGCCGGCCACGAGCTCGACGAGGTCGCCCGTCTCGCGGAGCACCAGGTGCCCGGGCCCGTCGACCGTGGTGACCTTCGTGCTAGGGCCGCGCGTGGGCATCGCGCACGAGGGTCAGGAGGCGGGTCGGTCGGAGAGCGGCGTAACCGTGTGCGTCTTGCCCTCGTCGACGAACTGCTGGAGCAGGCGCTGCATGGTCTCGTAGCGGCCCTTCACCTCGCCGATGATGTAGCGCTCGGCGATGCCGCCGATGCCGAACACCTTCACAGTGGCGTCGCCCTCGAAGATGAGCCGCACGCCGCCCGTCTCCTCGACGAAGCGCGCGAGGCCGGTGACCCTGACGGTCTCGCCCGCGGCGCTCTCGACCGAGAACGTGGCCGACCGCGTCTTCGGGTCGAAGACGGTGGTCTCTTCGTATGCGATGTTCTGGCCGTTGAGGATCTTCTGCACGGGGCCGGGCACCTGCACCCGCGGGGTGACGTGCACGCGGCGCCGCTCTTTGCCGTCGGGGAGGACGACGTGCTCGAGCTGATAGCGCTCCTTCAGCTTCACCGCCTCGGCGACCTGCTTGTTGAATTCCTCCGAGTAGTAGACGCGGCGGAAGGTCGGGTAGTCGATCCCCCGGACCACGATCTCGACGGCAAACTTCATGGTGTGTACCTACCGCGTCCCCTGCGGAGGGAGTAGGGGCTCGTGCGCGAATTCCGCGGGATTGGCCGCGTGCGTCACGCGACAGAGACTTGTCTTTGCGCGTCGCGCCTCCTATAGGCCGGAGCGACTGGCGCGGGATTCGGGCCGTCGAGGCGAGGTCGGTCAGAAGGCCAGCGCGCCGCGCGCGCGCAACTCTTGCGGCAAGAGGCTCGCGTAGAAGAAGCCGTGCACAGGCGCGTCGACGCCCTTGGCCCGCGCGAGCCGTACGATTGCGCCGCTCCACGCGTCGAGCTCCGACCGGCGCCCGGCGAAGAGGTCGCGCGCCATGGAGGCGAGCCCGTCGGCCGGCAGGCCGTCGACGTAACGCATCGTGCCGGCGACGACGCCCTCGGGGAAGGCGACGCCGTGCGCGCGCCCCACGTCGTAGACCTCCGCGATGGCGCGCTCGAGCATCGCGCGCGCCTCGGGGACCGACCGCACCGCGCCGGCCGGCGCGCGCGTCACCGCCCCCGCGCCCCCCACCGACGCGATGAACGCGAGCTTGCGCCACATCGCGGACACGACGTCGTCCACGGCCATCGACGCGACCTTCGCGCGCTCGAACATCGCCTGGATGGCGTCGACGCGCGGCGTACGCCCGCCCGAGACCTCGCCGAACGTGATCGTGCCCTTCACCCCGAGGTGCTCGATCACGCCGGGCGCCGCCACCCAGCTCATGACCGCGCAGAGCCCGCCCAAGACACGCTCGGGCCCGACCGCCGCCGCGAGCTTCTCGGGCGCCTCGACCCCGTTCAGCAACGGCAGCACCGACGTGGCGGGCCCCGTCAGCGCGCGCACCACGGGGAAGGCGTCCTCGAGCTGCCACGTTTTCACGGCCACGAGGACGAGATCGACCGGACCGATCGCGGCGGGATCGTCGGTCGCCCGCGCGCCGAGCAAGGGGGGCACCGAGAACGTCTCGCCGGGCCCGCGGACCTCGAGGCCCCGCTCGCGGAGCGCCTTCAGGTGTTCCCCGCGCGCCACGAACGCGACGTCGACGCCCGCCGCCGCGAGCTTGCCGCCGAAGTACCCGCCGACGCCGCCCGCGCCCACCACGGCCACCCTCATGCCGCCCACGCTCATGCGTCTTCGATAGCGCGCCCTTGACTCGCGCGCCGCCACCCGCGAGGCTCGCGCGCGCCTTGCTCGGAAGAATTCGCGACCGCAACATCCGCCTCATCTACCTGGCGACCCTGCTGCTCGGCACGGCGTACGGGGTCTCGATCGCGGTCACCGCCCTCTTCCTCGACGCGCGCGGCTTCTCGAAGGCCGAGATCGGCCAGCTCGCCGCCGTCTTCGCGTCGGGCATCGTGGTCGCGTCGCTGCCGATGGGCGCGCTCCTCCGCCGGTTCTCCGCCAAGACGACGCTGGCGACGTCGCTGATCGGGTACGCGCTCGTCGTCGGCGTCTTTCCGCGCCTGCCGGGGTACGGGGCGATCGCGGGGGCGCGCTTCTTCGACGGCGCGTTCTCGGTCGGCATCTGGGTGAGCTGCGAGACCATCCTCCTCATGCGCGCCGGCGACGCCGACAAGGCGTACGTCACGAGCCTCTACGCCATCGCGGTCGCGATTCGGGTACATGGTCGGCCCGCTCCTCGCCCAGCCGATTGCGCGCGAGCTGTCCGTCGACGCGGCGTTCTTCGTCTCGGCCGCCATCGCGTCGCTCGCGGCGCTCCTCGTCGTCGCCCGGCTGGACAAGGATCCGCCCGGGGCGCACCACGCGCCCGCCGACGGGGGCGCCCCGCAGGCGCCGAGCGAGCTCGCCACCCTCGTCGCGCGCATCAAGACGGCGTGCTTCGCCACGTTCGCGTACGGGTACTTCCAGGCGTCCGTCGTCCTCTTCCTGCCGCTCTACCTCGTCGAGTCGAAGGGCATCGCGCGCGAGACGACGATCATCATCCCCGCCTACTTCGCGGCGGGCATGCTCCTCTTCTCGAACGTCGCGGGGCGCCTCAGCGATCGCATCGGGCACCTGCTCGTGATGCGGACGCTGGGCGCGATTGGCCTCACGATGATCCTCGGCTTCGTCTACCTCGACACCTTCCCGCCGATGGCGGCCGCCGTGTTCGTGGCGGGGGCGACGCTGGCGTCGATTCTCGCCGGTGAGCCTCGCCTTCCAGGGCGTCGTCACGCCGAAGCACGACACGAGCCGCTCGAACTCCATCTACAACTTCTTCTACGCGGCCGGCATCCTGCTCGGGCCGCCGGTCTCGAGCCTGATCTTCCGGCGCTTCGGCGGCGCGGCGATGCTCTATCACCTGGCGGCGCTCTGGCTCGCGTTCGTGGTCTTCTCGGCCGTCTTCGCGTCGGACAATCCCGCCCGCGGCCGCGCCCGCGCGCTCCGCGCCGCGTGACCTTCACGCCGCGCCCTCCTCGTCGAAGACGGCGGAGACCGATCGCGCCGAGGCCCGCGGCTCGAAGAGGACCCGCCACACGTTCCCGTCGGGGTCCGTGGCCTCGATGCGGCGATCGAGGAGGCGGAGCTGCGCCCCCACGCGGCGCAGGGCGACCGCGGCGATCCCGACCTCCTCGGGCTGGGGGACGATCATGACGAGGTGGCGCGGCGCCGGCTTCTTGCGGGCGCGTCCGGGGTGCAGCAGCGCCTGGAGGGTGATGGCGATGGGCGGCGCGTCGAGATCGAAGACGATCGCCAGCGGGGATTCGTGCGCCGGCGGCGCCCCGAAGAGCGCGGCATAGAAGGCGGCCGATCTCTTCACGTCCTCGACGCTCAGGTGAATCAGAGTCCTTGGCTGGATCATGGAGCGCTCCTCGCGCGATATCGAAGACACACGTTCGCCGCGCGGCGCGATCGAGCGCCGCCAGAGGGTCGTTGAAAGGTCAGAAACGCCGAAGGCCGCCTCGGGTTACCCCGGGCGGCCTCTTAGCAGCGCTGATGCGCGAGAAAGGCTGGCCTCAGGGTCGGGGGAGCGCGCTCCACTTCATGTTTACGCGGCGCGCCGCCTGCGGAATCGTCTGCGTGTCATACTTCGAACGAAGCGGGCACGACTCCCCGAGGACGCCGAGGAGCGCCTGCGGGTGGAGGTGGCCGAACGACACGAAGAGCATGCCGTTTTCCTAGCGCTCATATGGGAATTCGTCAAGCGACGAAGTCGCGAGTACGCGCGGACGTACCCTTGCGGGCACCGGCGCGCGCGGCCAGGCTTGTCGTGCCATGAGCGCCGACCCGCCCCGTGCCCCCCTCACCGGCGGCTGCCTTTGCGGCCGCATTCGCTATCGCATCGACGGGGCCTTCGGGCCTGTCGGCAATTGCCATTGCTCGCTTTGCCGAAAAGCCCAGGGCGGCGCCTTCGGGACGAACGCGTCGGTCGCCACAACCGACTTTCGCTTCCTCTCGGGCGCGGAGCTCGTCACCGAATACGAATCTTCTCCCGGCAAGATGCGCTGCTTCTGCCGCGTTTGCGGGTCGCCCATCTACAGCCGGCGCGTCGCCGACCCGTCGGCCGTTCGCGTCCGGTTCGGCACCCTCGACGGCGACCCGGGCGTGCGCGCGACCTTCCATTTCAACGTCGAGTCGAAGGCCCCCTGGTTCGAGATCACCGACGACTTGCCGCAGCTCGACTCGTCGGGTCAGCCGCTCGCGAAGGACTGAGCGCGGGGCGCGGCGCCGAGCTCGCCCGTGTACCGGGCGAACCGCTGCGCGAGCTCCGACTCGGTGACCCCGAACTGCGCGAGCGAATACCGGTGCGCGGGCCGGTCCCTCGGCTGGGCGCCGAGCCACGCGCCCATCGCCGCGCGCGCGTCCCCGTCGCACGGGAAGCCGAAGTGCTCGAGCAGGCGCGCGGCGGCCGCGAGCGGATCGGCCACGAGCTCCCGGTAGGGCAGGTCGTAGAACCGCGCCGGGTCGGCGCGTCGCCGCGCGTCGAGCGCCTTGTCCATCGCCCGGCCCCAGAACGCGAGCCAGCGGGGGCCCGCCTCCGTGAGGTCGACGCCGCGGCCGCACACCAGCCGGTACGCGCCGAAGAGGCTGAAGCACGACGGCATCACCTCGCGGAGCTCGCGGTGGGTGTGCACGATGCACGCGTCGGGGAACGTCGCGAGCAGGGCGTCGAGCGCGTAGAGGTGGCAAGGCGACTTGAGCACCACGATGGCCCCGGGTCGGTCGCCGGCGAGGCCCTGGAGCTGGGCGCGGTAGTGCCGGTACGCCGCGTGGAGCGGCGCCTCGAGGAGCCAGTCGGCGTAGCGCGGCACGTCGGCCATCGCGTCCCACGTCATGGCGACCACGGAGTTCTGGAGGAGGAAGACGCACTCCTCGGGCTCGTGCGCCTCGAGCGGGTGGATCGCGGCGAGCGCCGGCGCGACGCGCTGGGCCCAGCGGAAGTCGAACTCGGTGCGCACGGCACGACGGTCGCGGCCGTCGTCGGGCGGCACGGGCGAGCGGAGCTCCCAGGCGCGCGGGGCGCGCGCGGCGGGGTGGCGCGCGAGCAGGCCGTGGAGCAGCGTCGTCCCCGTCCGCGGCAGCCCGACGATGACGATGGGCCGCCGGAATCGGCGCCGCGAGCACCTCGGGCCGCCGCTTCCAGAAGGCCTCGAGCGCGAGCCGGTTGGAGAGGTGCGAGACGAGCTCCTGGCGCACCCAGACGCGGCCCATCGCGCTGAGGCACGGGTCGCGCTCGACGTCCGCGAGCAGGATGCCCAGCGGCTCGAGGAAGTCGGGGGCGCCGAAGTCCGAGAGCCCCGTGCGCCGCCGGGCCGCGTCCAGCAGGCTCGCCTGCGACAGCGCCGGCACGCGCAGCCCCACGCGCCGCGCGAGGGCCCCGACCGCGTTGACGGCGCGGAGGGGCGGCGGCAGCGACATCGCCTCGAGCGTGTTCATGGCGGCGCCCGAGGGGTCCCTCAGGGGTCGATGCGACGGCATCGCTCGTCAAGGTGGCCGAGCGCCTCGAGCGTCTCGAGTACGCGGGCGACGCACGCGTCGACCGGCGCGCCGCTCGTGTCGAGGCGCAGCTCGGGGGCGAGGGGTTCTTCGTACGGGCCCTGCACGCCGGTGAGGTTCGGCAAGAGCCCGTCGCGCGCCTTGGCGTAGAGGCCCTTGGGGTCGCGCCGCGCGCACTCCGCGAGCGGGGTGGCGACGTGCACCTCGACGAAGGCGCCAATCGACGCGCGGGCGGCGGCGCGCGCGTCGCGGAAGGGGCTGACCGCGGCGACGATCACGTCGACGCCGTTGCGGGCGAGGAGCTGCGCGATGAACGCGAGCCGGCGCACCTGCGCCTCGCGGTGCGCGCGCGAGAAGGAGAGGTCGCTCGAGATGTGCTTGCGCACCGCGTCGCCGTCGAGGACCTCGACCGCGCGCCCGCGCCCGCGCAGGTCCCGCGCGGTGGCCTCGGCGAGGGTCGACTTCCCCGCGGCGGGGAGGCCGGTCAGCCACACGACGACGCCGGAGCGGCGCCCCTCCTTCAAGGCGCGGCCCCCGCCCGAATCGAGCGCCCAGGCGCGGAGCTTCTCGGCGGGCCACGCGTTGGCGACGCGCCCGGGCTCGATCCACGCGCGCTCCGCGTTCATCGTGGCGAACTTCACGCGATCGAGCTCCGCGGCCTCGTGCGCGTCGCTCGTCATCACGAAGGTGACCTTGCGGGCGCGCGCGCGCCGGAGCGCCTCGACGGACATGTCGAGCCGCGGGAGCGCGCCGTTGACCTCGAGCGCCGTGCCCGTGGCCTCGGCGGCGTCGAAGATCGCGTCGAGGTCGAGGTCGATGGGAGGCCGCCCGCCGATCATGCGCGCCGAGAGGTGGCCGATCATCCGCACGGACGGATCGGCCATCGCCTTCACCACGCGGGCGGTCTGGGCGGCGCGCGGGAGCTCGAAGTGATCGTGCACCGAGGCGAGGCACCAGTCGAAGCCCGCCCGGAACTCGGCGTCGTAGTCGAGCTCCCCGTTGGGGCCGATGTTCAGCTCGACGCCGTGGAGCAGCGTGAACGAGTCGCCGAGCTTCTTCTGCAGGGCGCGGATCTCCTCGCGCTGCGCGAGGAACTTCTCGCGGCCGACGCCCGACACGCGTGCCCTCGGCGTGATCGGTGATCGCGAGGACGCGGTGCCCGCGGGCCCTCGCGCGCGCGACCACCTCCTCGAGGGTGGACTTGCCGTCGCCGGAGAGCGATCGTGTGCACGTGGAAGTCGCCGATGACCTCTCCGATGGGCCGGGGCAGCGCGCCCGCCTCGGCGGCCTCGATCTCGCCCGCGTCTTCCCGGAGCATCGGCGGGATGAAGGGCAGGCCGAGCGCCTCGTAAATCTGCTCCTCGGTCTCGCTCGGCCACGACCTTGCCGCCCTCGATCTCGGAGAGCGCGTACTCGTTGAGCGTCCAGCCGCGGGCGAGGGCGCGCATGCGCAGCTTGATGTTGTGGCCCTTCGAGCCGGTGAAGTAGAGGCAGGCCGCGCCGAGCTGGTGCTGCGCCGACCACGCGCACGTCGACCTGGGTGCCCCGGTGCGTGACGACGCTCGTCTTGCCCGGGCCGCGCACGAGGATGCGCTCGACCACGTTCATCCCGACGAGCGCCTCCATCACGGGCCCCGGGTCGCTCGCCGCGACGACCACGTCGACGTCGCCCACGGTCTCGTTGAAGCGCCGGAGCGACCCGCAGTACGAGGCGTGCGTGACGCCCGGCACCTCGAGCATGCGCGCGACGATGCGGTTCGCGAGGGGGAGCGCGACGGAGATGGGCGTCCGGCCGAGCACGCCCTGCGCGTCGAGGCGCGCGAGCGACTCGGCGAGCTTGTCTTCCGACTTGGCGCCGAAGCCCTTCAGCTCGCGGAGCTTGTGCTCGGCCAGCACGGCGCGAAGGCCGTCGATCGACTCGACCCCGAGCTCCGCCCGCAGGCGCTTGACGGCCTTGGGGCCGAGGCCCTGGATGCGCAGGAGCGCGACGACGCTGACGGCGGGTGCTTCTTGCGGAGGCCCTCGAGCTTCTCCACGCGGCCGTTCTCGAAGAGCTCGCGGATCTTCGCGGCGGTGCTCTTGCCGACGCCGTCGAGCTTCTCGAGCTCCTTGGCCGAGAGCTTCGCGAGGTCGCCGCCGTACCCCGAGACGCCCTGCGAGGCGCTCTCGTACGCGCGCACCCGGAACGACTGGGGGTCGCCCTCCTCGAGCATCGTCAGCTCGGCGAGCTCACGGAGCATGTCGATGACGTCTTGCTTCGGGTCGGCCATGGCTCGTCGAGGGCCGGCGCGACGTGCGCCGCTCATGGAAGGTGTAGCCTCGCTGGCGTGAGCAAGGAAGAGCCGCCGGAGCTCCTCTCGATCGACGGGCGCGAGGTGCGCGTGACCCACCCGAGCAAGCCGTACTTCTCGCGGGAGGCGCGCCTCACCAAGCTCGAGGTGGTCCGGTACTACCTGTCGGTGGCGGGCGGGGCGCTGGGTGGGATTCGCGACCGGCCCATCGTCCTCAAGCGCTTCGTGAACGGCGCCGAGGGCGAGGCCTTCTACCAGAAGCGCGCCCCCGAGACGCGCCCGTCCTGGCTGCGCACGGCCACGCTGTCGTTCCCGTCGGGGCGGACGGCCGAGGAGGTGGTCGTCGACGACGCCGCGGGCCTCGCGTGGATCGTGAACCTGGGCTGCATCGAGCTCCACCCGCACCCGGTCCGCACCGGCGACCTCGACCACCCCGACGAGCTGCGCGTCGACCTCGATCCCGGGCCGGGCGTCGCCGTGGGAGGACGTGCGCGCGGTCGCGCTGGAGGTGCGCGGGGTCCTCGAGGACATGGGGCTCGCGCGGCTGGCCGAAGACGAGCGGGTCGCGCGGGATGCACGTGAACGTGCGCATCGAGCCGCGCTGGATCGTTCACCGAGGTGCGCCGCGCGGCGCTGGCGCTCGTCGCGCGAGGTCGAGCGGCGCGCTGCCCGCGATGGCCACCTCCAAGTGGTGGAAGGAGGAGCGGCACGGCGTCTTCCTCGACTACAACCAGAACGCCAAGGACCGGACGACGTGCTCGGCCTACTCCGTCCGGCCGCTGCCCGACGCGCGCGTCTCGACGCCGCTCGCGCTGGGACGAGGTCGCCGCGTGCGACCCGCGCCGACTTCACCGTGCTCACGGTCCCCGGCCGGTTCGCCGCGATCGGCGACCCGCACGCGGGCATGGACCAGGCGGCGGGCTCGCTCGACGAGCTCCTCGAGCTCGCCGCGCGCGACGAAGCCCGGGGGCTCGGCGACGCGCCGTGGCCGCCGCACTTCCAGAAGATGGACGGCGAGGCGCCGCGGGTCGCCCCGTCGCGCGCGAAGAAGGCCAGCCGAAGGCGGCGAGCGAAGCGGTCGGGACCGCCCGCGGGCGCGAAGATGCCGCTCCTCGTCGTCGCCAACTCGCCCGACAAGCAGGCCGCGCTCGCGGGCCTCGAGCGGTGGAAGGCCGCGGCACCCCGAGGCGGCCGGGCACCTCGCCGTCGACGACGTCCTGGTCGACTCGATGCGTGGGCGCTCGTCGACCTGGACGCGCATCCGCGTCAACCTGCGGCACGTCCCGGAGGCCGAACGGCCCGCCCAGGAGACGCCCGATCCCGACGACGACCCGACCGCCGCGTGGCGCGAGATGCGCCGGTCGAAGCCCAAGCCCCAGAGATTTTAACCGCCAGGACGCCAAGGACTGTCCTTGGCGTCCTGGCGGTTTTCTCTTCTCTCTTCTCTCTCCGCTCTCAGCGCCGCGGGTCGCCCGCGAAGATTTCGGCGAGCTCCTGCGCCGGGACGACCTCGAGCTGCGCGTAGGTGCAATCGCCCGGGCGCTTGTCGTCCCGCCATCGCCGGAACTGCGCCGTGTGCCGGAAGCGTGAGCCCTGCATGTGGTCGTACGCGACCTCCACGACGAGCTCCGGGCGCAGCGGCTCCCAGGAGAGGTCCTTGCCCTGGCTCCAGCGGCTCTGCATCCCCGGGCATGCGCTGCATGCTTCCGCCTGCCGGCCCAGCGCGCCCAGGGGTGGCCCGCGAGCGCGTTCTCGCGGTAGGGCGCGAGGAACTCGACGAGCTCGCGCCGCTTCTTGTCGGTGAAGCTTGCCGCGACGCCGACGTGCTGGAGCGTCGCCCGACGCGTCGTACAGGCCGAGGAGCAGCGAGCCCACGGCGGTCGACTGGCCGTTCTTGTGCCACCGGAAGCCGGCGACGACGCAGTCGCAGTCGCGCTCGTGCTTCACCTTGTACATGACGCGCTTGTTCGGCCTCGTACGGGCCGGCGGCGGGCTTGGCCATCACGCCGTCGAGCCCCGCGCCCTCGAAGCGGAGGAACCAGTCCGCGGCGGCGGCGCGGTCGGTGGTGGCCGGCGTGAGGTGGAGCGGGGGCGCGGCGGCCGCGAGGAGCTGCGCGAGCGCCGCCCTGCGCTCGGTGAACGGCGCGGCCGCGAGGTCGCGGTCGCCCTCGCAGAGGAGGTCCCAGAAGACGACCGACGCCGGGATCTCCGCGGCGAGCAGCTTCACCCGCGAGGCGGCCGGATGGATGCGGAGCTGGAGCGCCTCGAAGTCGAGCGCGCCGCCCCGCGCGATGACGATCTCGCCGTCGAGCACGCAGCGCGGCGGGAGCGCGGCGCGCAAGGGATCGAGGAGCTCGGGGAAGTAGCGGTTCAGCGGCTTCTCGTCGCGGCTCTGGATGAGGAGCTCGTCGCCGTCGCGGAACACGAGGATGCGAAAGCCGTCCCACTTGGGCTCGAAGATCCAGCCGTCTCCCTCGGGCAGGTCGTCGACGCGCTTGGCGAGCATCGGCAAGACCGGGGGCGGTACGGGCAGGGAGGCGAGCACGGCGCGCGCTCGACGATATTCCTCGGCGCGAGAAACGAACAGGTGCCAAGCTTTCGGCCCGTGCGCCTCCACCTCGTCGACGGCACCTACGAGCTCTTTCGCGCCTACTTCTCGCGCAGGCCGCCGCACGTGCGCGGCGGCCACGACCTCAAGGCGACCGTGGGCCTCGCGGCGTCGATGCTCGCGCTCCTGCACGACCCCGACGAGGCGGTGACCCACGTCGGCATCGCGTTCGACAACCCCATCCGCTCGGTGCGCAACGACTGGTTCGACGGGTACAAGACCGAAGAGGGCGTGCCTGCCGATCTCCTGGCGCAGTTCGACCTCGCCGAGGACGCGGCGCGGGCGCTCGGGATGGTCGTCTGGTCGATGAAGGAGTACGAGGCCGACGACGCGCTCGCGACCGCCGCGGGCCGGTGGCGTGACGCGGTCAATCAGGTCCGGGTCATGACGCCCGACAAGGACCTGGGGCAGACAGATCGTGGGCCAGCGCGTGGTCGTGGTCGACCGCCTCCGGGCGAGGGTCATCGACGAGGAGGAGCTCATGAAGCGCCGCGGCATCCGGCCCGCGAGCGTGCCCGACTGGCTCGCGCTCGTGGGGGACACGGCCGACGGCCTCCCCGGGCTCGCGGGCTTCGGCGAGAAGTCCGCGGCGTCGGTGCTGCGGACGTTCGGGCACCTCGAGGACATCCCGGCGAGCGCGCGCGCGTGGCCCGCCGACTTGCGCCAGGCGCCCAGGCTCGCCGAGACCCTCGCGCGCGAGATGCCGAACGCGCTCCTCTACCGCAAGCTCGCCACGCTCATCGACGACGTGCCGCTCCCCGAGACGCTCGACGACCTCGCCTGGGCCGGCGTGCCGCGCGAGGAGTTCCTCGCGTGGTGCGACCGGCTGGGCGTGACGGACCTCCGTTCGCGGCCGACGCGATGGCGGCCGTGACGCTCGACCTTGCGCTGGCGCGGCTCTCGGCCGAGGAGATCGTCGCCGCGCTTCGCCTCGCCTCGGCGCCGGCCCCGGCCCGCGCGGCGGTGCGCGCGGCGTTCGCGGCCGTGTCGCGCCCCCTCGGGCGCGTGCTCGCGCGGTTCGACGCGCGCATCGCCGAAGACGGCCTCGCGCGGGCGGCCGCGGCCGCGCTCGAGGACCTGGGCGCGCGATGCACGCCGGCGGGTCCGCGACCGCCGGCGCGCGGGCCGCTGCTCGTCGTCACGAACCACCCCGGCGCCTACGACGCGCTCGCGCTCTTCGCCGCGATCGGCCGCGACGACGTGGCCGTCGTGGCGTTCGATCGGGCCTTCCTCCGGGCGATGCCGCACCTCGCGCCGCACCTGCTCCACGTGCCCGAGGGGCCGGGGGCGACCCGGGCGGCGCGAGCGCGAGCGCTGCGGCGCGCGATGGACCACGCGGCCGCAGGCGGCGCGCTCCTGCACTTCGCCGCGGGCTGCATCGAGCCGGACCCCGCGTTCCCGGTCCCTGCCGGCGCGGACCGGCTCGCGCCGTGGCAGCCCGGCGCCGGGAGGCTCGTGCGCGCCCTGTCCGCCGCGGCCGGCTCCGTGGTGGCGGCGCTCGTGCAGGGCGTGCACTCGGGGCGCGCGAAGGCGCACCCAATCGTGCGGCTCGCCGAGAGCCACGGGGTGACGACAATCGCGCCCCTCTTGCAGGTGGCCTTCGCGCGGTACCGCGAGGTCGCGGCCGTCGTGCGGTTCGCGGGCGCCGAGCGCGCCGCGGAGCTCGCGTCGGGGCGCGACGACGCGGCCATCACGGCCGCCCTGCGCGAGCGCGCGCTCGGGCTATGGCCGGCGCGCCCGCTCGAGCACGTCGCGGAACTCGCCGGCGGCGCCGCTCCACTGGCGTGACCGGGGCGCGAGGTCCTCGGCCGCCCTCCGCATCGACGCGCGCAGCCCGTCGTCGGCCGCGAACCGCGCGAGCAGCGCCGCGAGGCCCGGCCCGTCGTCGAAGACGCGCGTCGCCTCGGTCCCCGCGACCCCGGCCGCCTCGGCCGCCCCCCGCGCCGCGATCAGGGGGGTCCCCGCGTGCAGCGCCTCCGTCAGCACCATCCCGTACCCCTCGAGCGACGACGGGAGCACGAGGGCGTCCGCGGCCGCCAGCTCCTCCGCGAGCGCGCGGTCGTCGATCACCCCGACCGCGCGCACGCACGCGACGAGCGGGCCTCGTTCGAATCCGCGCGAGCATCGATCGGGCGTAGTCGGGCTCGCGGTCCGGGTCGCCCGCGAATCGTGAGGACGGGGCGCGGCGCGGGCAGCGCCTCGAGCGCGTCGAGCAGGAGCTCGAGCCGCTTGCGGCGCACGAGGCTCCCGACGAAGAGGAGCCGCGACGCCGGCGCCGGGCGCGCGAGGCGCGGCAACCGGTTCGCCCCGGGCGCCACCACGTCGACGGGCACCGCCGCGCCCTCCTCGAGGAGCCGCGCGCGCGTCGCCGCGCTGGTCGCGACGATCCGGTCGCTCGCGCGGATCGCGCGCGCCTCAGTCGCGCGGATCGCGCGCGCCTCAGTCGCGCGGATCGCGCGCGCCTCAGACGACCCGCCGAGGCCGGCGCGCTCGATCTCCCAGCTCGGCATGTGGTGCACGAGGAGGACGCGGGCCGGGCCGCCCGCGAGCGCCTCGAAGGCGGGCCCGAGCTCGGGGATGCAGAGCCCGTCTCCCACGACCACGTCGGCGTCCGGGGACGAGAGCGCGCCCTCCCGCGGGTCGACGAGCTCGACCCGGTCGCCGCGCGCGCGCAGGGCCTCGATGACCAGGCGGTCGTAGACATAGCCGCCGGTCGGCTGGTTCACGTCCCCGTAGACGGCCCAGACGACGCGCACGGCTGCACCGCTCAGAGGGGCCGCTCGAAGGCCGCGTAGGCGACCGGCGACTCGCGCGCGGTCACCCGGAGCGAGGCGCCTTCGCCGGGCGAGGCGTCGCGGCTGAGGCGCGCGAGCCGCTTCGCGACCTCGTTCGCCACGTACTCGGCCACCCGCTCGGTCGTGGAGAGGCGCCCGGCGAAGGCGGGGTGCTCATCGAGGTTGGCGTAGTCGAGCCCCGAGAGGACCGACCGGAGGACGTTGCGCAGGGCGCCGATGTCCATCACGACCTCGTGGACGCCGAGCGCCGGCACGCGCACCTCGAGCTCGATGCCGTAGGTGGCGCCGTGCAGGCGCTGCGCGGGGCCGAAGAACGTGTCGGCGAAGCTGTGGGCGATCATGACGTGGTCCGAGACGCCGAGCGAGAACATGGCTCACTCGTAGTCGAAGACGGTCTGGACCGCATCGCCCGGGCGGCGATCGAGGCGGGCGTACACGGCCGCGGCGTCCGCGAAGGGACACGGCGGGTCGACGAGCGCGTCGAGCGCGGCGTCCTCGAGAAGCGCGCGCACGAGGTCGAAGCGGCAATCGAACGACCACCGCGGCGCGCGCGACGGCGGGACGACCGACACCTGGCTCGCGAGCAGCCGCAGGCGCCTTCGATGGAAGTCGTCGCCCAGCGCGACGGCGGCCGACCGCGCGCCGTAGAACGACGCGACGACGATTGTGGCCTCGCGCGCCGCGTGGCGGACGGCGACGTCGAGCACCGCCGGATCGCCGGTGGCCTCCACGACCACGTCGGCGTCCGCGCGCGGCGCGTCGTCTCCGGGCGCGACCGCGTCGACGCCGAGCGCCCCCGCGGCCGAGCGCCTGCGCGGGGAGGGCTCGACGAGCCGCACGCGGGCCCCCGAGGCGCGCGCGAGCCGCGCCACGAGCAGGCCGACCACGCCCCCGCCGAGCACGACGACGCGATCGCCGAGGCCGATCCCCGCGTCCCACACGCAGGTGACCGCGGTCTCGAGGTTGGCCGCGAGCACGGCGCGCGCGGGCGGGATGGCGCGATCGATCGCCCGCACGGCGGACGCCTCGAGCGCGTGCCGGTCGCCGTGCGGCGCGAGCGCGAAGACCCGCGCGCCGGGGTGTGGCCCGGTGCCGTCCGCGGCGCGCTCCACGACCTCCCCGACCCACGCGTACCCGTAGCGGCGCGGGAAGGTCGGCGCGCCGGGCGCGTCGAGCGACGGATCGAAGGGCGTCGGGCCGAGCCCGCGGTAGAGGAGGAGCTCGGTGCCCTGGCTCACCCCCGAGGCCAGCGCCCGCGCCACGACCTGGCTCGCGCGCGGCGCCGGCGGTTCGCCCTCGCGCACCTCGACGGCGCGCGGGCCCGTGAACCACAGCTCGCGGCAGCGCCCGCGGTCAGTAGGCAAGCCGGCCCCGCACGACGATGCTCCCCTCGGCGCGCTCGACCCGCGCGTCCTCGAGCGCCACGGCCTGATCGAGCGACGTCACGCCGATGTCGCCGACGGCCGCCACCGCGCGCCCGCCGAGGAGGCGCGGGACGATCTCGATCGTGGCCTCGTCGGCGAGCCGCTGCCGGAGGAGCGAGCTGAGGACGCACGCGCCGCCCTCCACGAGCAGCCGCTCGACGCCCCACGCGTGGATCTCCGCGAGGGCCTCGAGCAGCGAGACGAGCCCGTCTTCCCCGGGAGCGACCAGGCGCACCTCGGCGCCGGCGCCCTCGAGGCGCTCGCGCGCGCCCGGCGGAGCGCGGCCCGCGACGCCGATGACGAGCGTGCCCGGGCCGCCCCGCAAGATGCGCGCGTTGGACGGGACGTCGAGCGTGCTGGCCAGCACGATGCGGCGCGGCTGCGGGCCGCCCTCGAAGGCGGCCACGAGGCGCGGATCGTCGACGTGCACGGTCGCGCGGCCCACGAGCACCGCGTCGTTCTCCGTGCGGGCGCGGTGCGCGAGCTCGAAGCCCGCGCGCGAGCTGAGGGGGGTGCGCGTGCCCGTGAGCGCGATGCGTCCGTCGAGCGACTGCGCGAAGTGCAGCGAGACGCGTGGACGGCCGGCGCGGGTCATGCGCGGCTATCTTGACTCGCCGGTCACTCCCTGTCTGCCCACGCCACGGCATATCCGCGGAAAAGAACGTGGCCGAATCGGCGGAGCCCGGCTGCCCGCGACCACTCGACGAGCTCGTCGAGTACGGGCGTACGCACGCCGGAAGCCAGCGCGAACAGCGAGGTCCGCGGCGCGCGCCGCCGCGCGAGGAACGTCGCGCACACCCAGCGGCCGCCCGGCGCGAGCACCCGGCCGCACTCGCGCACGACGCGCGCCGGGTCCGGGTAGAGGTCGAGCGCGGCCAGGTTCGTCACCGCGCCGAAGGTCCCGTCGGCGAAGGGCAGGTCGGCGGCGTCGGCCCGCACGAGGAGCGCAGCGGGCGCGACCGCGCGGGCGCGCTCGAGCATCGCGAGTGACAGGTCGAGGCCGACCACGTCGCGCCCGCCAGGCATCGCGCAGAGGTGCCGGAGCAGGGTGCCCGGCCCGCACGACACATCGAGCCAGGGTCCGGCGCGGCGCGAGACGAGCCCCACGACCCGCCGCGCCTCCTCGCCGGCGCCCGGGGCGCCGAGGCCCGTCGACACGGCGAAGAGCACAGGCCGCCACCAGCGCTCGTAGAGCCGCGCGAGCCACGCCGACTGCATCGCGCGAAGACCGATGGGGCCGGGCGGCGACCGCCCCGCCGCGAAGTCGACGATCGTCCCGTGCACGCCAATCGGGATGCCGCAGCCCGTGCAGGCCGCCGCCCGGGCGGCCTCCCGCCACGCGCCGAGGGGCCCACGGCACCGGACGCACCGGAGCGCGGGTTCGGGCGCGTCGAGCATGAGCCGAGTCTATCTCCGCGACGCGCCTCGCAAATGCGGGGGCGGCAAAATCGATGAAGCGAGCGGCCTCTCGATGCAGCAGGCTATCGAGAATCGCCCTCATGCGCGCCCCTTCCTCCCGTCTCGTGGTCGCGCTCGGGTGGCTCGCCGTCCTCGCCGGGTGCGGGAGCCGATCGACCGGCGCGCTGGGCGCGGACGACGAGCAGACCACCCCCGACGCGGCGGGGGGCTCCGGCGACGACGCGCCGGCCCAGGGAGGGGGCGGCGGCTCCGACGCCGCGGTCTTCGCGAGCGGCGACGGCGGCGGCGGGCCGGCCCAGGGAGACGGCGACAGCGGGTTCTGCGAATCTGGGCGCGGCGGGAAACATCGGGAACGCCGCGAACCCGAACCTCTTCGGCGACATCGTCTACTACGCCGACGGTGGCCCCCTGCCCGCCGGCCGGTACCGGGCGACCTACGTCGGCGGCTGCATGAAGTACGACTTCATCTTCGGCTGGCAGGTGCAGAGCCAGCCGCCGGGCCCGAACGCGGGCGGCTTTTGGTTCGTGGGCGACACGTCCGACGAGCGCATCGTCATGCCGCCCGGGCTCACCACCCAGTACGACGACTTCGGCGCGTGCGTGACCGCCAACCTCGCGGTCGCCCCAGAGGAGTTCGACTTCGACGGCGGGACGATCGGCGTCTGGCTGAACGACAACCCGTACGTCGACAACGTGGAGGGGCCCGACGGCGGCAACCCGAGCTGGTCGCTCCGGCTGCTCGCGCAGTGCCCCCCCTATCTCGCGCCCAAGTAGGCGCCGCTACTCGTACATCACGTATTCGGGCTGCGGCGTCAGCGCGAGCACCTCTTTGGGCGTCATCATGCGCTGGCCGTTGCGGGTGTCCTCGTCGAAGAACAGCTTGAAGCCCGCGTGGACGCCCGATTTGCGGGTGAGCATCAGGTAGTCGTAGGTCTCGATCTTCGAGTGCACCGGCCCGAGGCCGTCGACGCTCTTGATGAACGCGACGCCCGGCACGGGGTTGAGCTGCGGCTCGTCTTTCAGCACACCCCGGTTCACCTGGTGGAAGACGAGGGCCTTCTCGGGGAGGTTGTCGTCCTTGACGATGGCGGCGAGGTAGTTGGCCACGTCGTTGATCGTCTCGCCGTCGGTCTGCCCGAAGAACTTCCCGGGCAGCTGCTTCGGCTTCATCGCCCACTCGGGGTCGAGCGCGACGCCGACGTCCGGCTCGTGGAGATACGGCTCGAACGCCTTCACCTCGGTGAGGAAGTCCGACTGTCCCGGCTGAATGTTGAGGAGGAGGATGCCCTTCGAGGCGCGCGCCGCGGCGAGGTATTCGTCGACGACCGACTTGTCGACGCGCCGGCGGTACTTGCCATCGGGGCCCGCGCCCGACTGGACGACGACCGCGATGAGCTCGAACACCGGCATGATCTTCCGCTTGTCGCCGTAGCGCGCGGCCTGCTTGTCGAGATCCCGCGCGCGGGCAGGCAAGTTGCCCTGAAGCGCCCCGAGCGCGGGCGCGTTGGGCGTGCCGCAGAAGCCGACGAGCCGGTAGTCGGGGAAGAGCGCACGACCGCCGCGGGGAAGCTCGGGCGGGGGCGGGGTCGGCGCCGGCGCCGCGGCGACCTGGTTGTGGGTGCGGGCCGCGTCTTCGCCGCCTTCGCGCGCGGCGTTGAGGTCCGCGGGGCTCGCGGCCGGGCGGCTGGCGACGCAGGCCGCGAGGCCGAGCGCCGAAACGAGGAGCGCGACCTCCCCGAGGGCAGCGCGCGAGCGCCCGCCCGATACGTGCATCATGCGCCAGATTGTACACCGGGCCCGGCAGGAGATTCACGTTTCTTGGCGACTTTGGCGCGCGATACCCGCGCGATTGGGGGGCAGGGAGGAAGAGCGCGGACGAGAAGGTGCGGGGCGGTGGCACGGGCCCTCTTCGCGGCAGACGCACGCACAAATGAGACGCGAGGTGAAGGGCGTCGGTTGCGGCTGAGCTCGGGGCTGTTAGCATGGGAAATGTCGTGCGCTTCGCGCCCGCCAGCAGGTGGGGTTGCGGCGCAACGGCATCACCTTTTCGAATCGCGAGGAGACATCCATGCGCGTCCACCCGGGCATTTCCGAAGCTTCATCCAGCGTCCGCGAGACATCCAAGAAACTCCTGAAACTCCCCCTGATGCTGTCCGCCCTCGGCGCCGTGCTGCTGGCGCCCGCCGTGGCGTCCGCGGACGACTTCCTGGGCGTCTCGTGCAAGGACGTCAGCTTCGAGGTGTCGCTCGACGGGAGCTCTCCCGGCACCCTCCAGATGAACGGCACCCTGTGCGTGCCGCCCGGCAACCACCACCACGTCCTCCAGGTCCTCGTGCACGGCGCGACCTACAACCGCAGCTACTGGGACTTCCCGTATCAGCCCGATCACTACTCGTACGTGCGCTGGGCCAACGCCGCGGGGTACGCCACCCTGGCGCTCGACCGCATCGGCGCGGGGACGAGCGCCCACCCGACCGCCACGGACGTCACCTGCCACTCGAGCGCCACCACGCTCCACGAGGTCATCTCCACGATCCGCACGAGCGGCGTCGGGGGCGCCGACGGGCACCCCATTCACTTCGAGCGCATCGTCGTCGTCGGCCACTCGTTCGGGTCGAACATCGCCTGGACCGAAGCGGGCACCTACGGCGACGTCGACGGCGTGATCCTCACGGGCATCTCGCACATCTTGAACCCGCCCGGGCAGGCCGTGGCCGAGGCCAACATCTACCCCGCGCAGGACGACCCGCTCTTCGCGAACGCGAACCTCCCGGTGAACTACCTGACGACGCTGCCGGGTACGCGCGCGGAGCTCTTCTATCACGTGCCCGGCGCCGACCCGGACGTCATCGCGGAGGACGAGGCGACCAAGGACGTCGTGCCGCTCGGCCTCTTCCTCGACCAGTTCACCACCTACGGCCTGACCGCCAACATCCACGTGCCGGTCTTCACCGTCGACGGCAACTTCGACACGCTGTCGTGCGCCCTCCCGTCGTGCACCGGCAGCGGCACGCTCGCGACCGAGAGCTCGTACTACCCGCCCGACGCTTGCTACGAGCAGTTCATCCTCCCGGACGCGGGCCACGACATCAACCTGCACCGCGACGCGCCGATCTGGTTCGCGCTCGCGCAGGCGTGGGTCGCGGACCACATCGGCGGCGAGGGGTTCGACTTCCTGCTCCCGCCCCGCAAGCCCTGCCGCTGATCGAACCGTCGCGACTGGGCTGCGCGTGCCGACCGCTCAGCCCAGATCGCCGCCTATCTTTGCATACTCCAGGCGCAACTCGCGAATCATGGTCTCGAGTGCGAGCTTCGAGCCTCGCTTGATCTCGAGCCACGACAGCGCTTGCTGCGTCGACGAAAAGAAGTCCATCTCGTAGCGCGGGGCCTTCTGCACCCACGAGAACATCGTCAGCATCGCGCGCACGGCGACGTTGGGCGAGACGAACGCGACGTACGGATCGTACCCCGGCATGTCGGTCAGCCGCGCGAGCTCGGCGCGGCGCTTCGCGTCGGGGCGGTCGAAGTCCTTGGTCACGAGGATCGCGGCGACGCGGCGGCCCCCGGGCTTCGGCCACTCGGCGATCTGCCGCAGGTGGGCGAAGTGGGCCTCCCAGTCTTCGTCCCTGGCTCCCTGGAAGAGCCACAATGCCAGACCCGCGCGCTCGTCATGCCGATGCAAGTACATCGCACTCCCCTCGAGCTGACCACGCTAGCACGCGCCTCGGGTCTTCGTCCCCTTCGAAACCGGGGGTGACTTGGCACTTCGGGCGAGCGAGCGTAGCTTCGGGCTCCATGGCGCCAGCGGAGACCAGAGACCCATCGGGCGAGGGCGCTCAACGCTGGGATTCGGAGCGGGGCAGCCTCGTCATCACCCAGCCCGCGCCCGGCGTCATGCTCTTCACGTACGCCGGGCACGTGACGGCCGACGTCGTCCCCTTCATCCGCAAGGCGACCGAGCCGCTCATCGCCCGCAACATGAAGCCCGACTTCTTCGTCGATCTCGAGGCCCTCACCGGCTACGACCCGAACTACCGGTACGAGATCACGAAGTGGGGCGACGGCATCAAGGGGCGCGTCGGCGTGTTCATGCTCCTCGTCCGGTCTCGCCTCATCGCGATGGGCGTCTCGGTCTCGAACATGATGCTCGGCGGGATGATGACCGCGACGAACAAGCGCCAGGACTTTCAGATGGCCCTCTCCGCGGCCATCCGCAAGCGCTCGCAGGCCGCGCCGCCCCCGAGCCCCTGAGGCCCGCGCGCCGCGCTCGAGCTGGCGGGGCGGCGCGGGCGCCGCGCACCTCGTGCGGGACAGAGTTGCAACGCGGCCGCGCCGCCCCCCCGGGGCGCGCACGCGCGAGGTCGTTTGCGACCTGCGCGGCCGGGCCTTAGGCGCTCTCGGATGGATGGGTCCCTGCGATGGGCAGGCGCCGGCGAGATCGCCGCGCGCCTCATGCGATTCACGCCGCTCGGCGCCGCGTGGCGGCTCGAGCTCGAGGGTACGGTGGAGGTGGAGGGGCGGGTCTGGCTCCCGGGGCCGGGGCGCGTGCGGATCGGCCGCGGGGTGCGCCTCGTGGGCGTGCGCGCGCGCATCGAGCTCCGGGCGCACGAAGGCGGCGAGATCGTGATCGAGGACGGCGCCGTGATCGAGGACGGCGCCTCGATAGAGGCGACCCGCTGGGTGTGCGTGGGCGCGCGGGCGCGCGTCGGGCAGTTTTGCAAGTTGATGGACAACCACTTTCACCGCACCGTCGGCAACCGGGCCGAGCGCCCCGAAGGGGTGCCCATCACCGTCGGCGAGGGCGCGATCCTCGGCCCGCGCTCGGTGCTCCTGCCCGGCGCCGGCCTGGGCGCGGGGGCAACGCTGGGACCGTCGCAGGTGCTGTCGTTCCGGCTGCCGGCCGGCGCGCGCTTCCCTGGACCGTAAGCTGCAAGGGCAGCGACGACGTGAGTAACACGACGCCTCCTCGCTCGGTTCGGAACGTCTCCGAGCTCGCCTCGATCGTGCGCTCGTTCGCGCGTGCGAGGCTCGAGCTACGCGGCACGCGGCGAGGCGCCCGCGTCCGTTGCCACGGGCGCGTGCTCGTCCCCCGCCGGGCGGGCGTCGCCGTCGGCTCGCGCACGATCTTCCTGGGAGGATCGATCCCCACCGAGCTCCGATGCGGCGAGGGCGCGGAGCTCTCCATCGGCGAGCAAACGCTGGTCAACTACGGAGTCTCCGTCGCCGCGCGCCGCCGCGTGCAGATCGGCGCGCGCTGCATGGTCGCGTCGCTCGTGCACATCCGGGACGACGACGGGCGCCGCACCGCGCCCGTCACCATCGGCGACGACGTGTGGATCGCGCACGGCGCCATCATCGAGCCGGGCACCACGATCGGCGACGGCTCCGTGATCGGCACGATGGCCGTCGTCTCGGGCGACGTCCCTCCCCGCTCGCTCGCCGCCGGCAACCCCGCCCGCTTCGTCCCGCTGGGCGTCGCGATCGAAGCGAGCGAGGCCCCCGCGATGGGCCCCTCGGCGCCCTCGCTCGACGAGGTCCGCGCGGCGGTCATCGACTGGCTCGACGACACGCGCCTCTTCGGCGAGGCCGCGAGCCTCGTCACGAGCGACGACCAGTCGCTCCGC
Source organism: uncultured delta proteobacterium (assembly GCA_963797395.1). GTDB lineage: Bacteria > Myxococcota_A > Polyangia > Polyangiales > Polyangiaceae > Palsa-1150. Next base: position 1,630,322 of record CAWCPA010000009.1, on the reverse strand, counting down.
CAGGGGGGACTGCTCGACAGCCTCGGCGTCGTGCAGCTCCTTCTCATGCTCGAGAAGACCTTCGGCGTCACCATCGATCGCGAGCGCGCGAACCGGCCCGACGGCCTGAGCGTGAGCGTCCTCGCGCAGCTCGTCGCTCCCCCCGCGAGCGCGGAAACCACGAGGAGGATCGCATGAAGACCCCGCTCCACACCCCCGACCCCGCCCGCAAGGCGCGCGCGCAGCTCACCGACTTCGCGCGGCACGTCGAGCGCCGCGCCGGCCGCGCCTTCGGCGGCGACTATGCCGCGCTGCACGCGTTCTCGGTCGTCGAGCCGGGCCTCTTCTGGACGCTCTTCCTCGAGTGGAGCGGCGCGCGCGTCGAGGGCGACCCCGCGCCGGCCCTCGCGGGGACCGACGTGCGCGAGGCGCGCTTCTTCCCGAACCTGCGGCTCTCGTGGGCCGAGAACCTGCTCGCGCCGCGCGCGCCCGAAGAGGAGGCCGCGCCGGCGGTCGTCGCGTGCGACGAGAGCGGGGCCCGCGTGGAGATCTCGCGCGCCGAGCTCCGCTCCCGCGTGCGCGCGGTCGCGGCGGGCCTCGAGGCGCGCGGCCTGCGCGAGGGCGACCGGGTCGCGGCGGTCGCGAGGAACGCGCTCGAGACGGTCGTGGCCTGCCTCGCGGTCGCGTCGCTGGGCGCCACCTGGTCGTCCGTGTCGCCCGACATGGGCCTCGACGCCGCCCTCGCGCGGCTCGTGCCGCTCGCGCCGAAGATGCTCTTCGCGCACCACGCGACGCTCCTGAACGGCGCGCGCGTCGAGGTGCCGGTCGCGGAGATCGCCGCGCGCCTGCCGTCCGTCGAGGCGACGGTGGCGCTCGACGCGGCGCCGAAGGGCGCGCGGATGAAGCTCTCGCTCGCCGGGCTCGAGGCCGAGGGCCGCGCGCGCGTCTCGCCCGACGCCGGCGCGTGGCGGCGGTTCGCGTTCGACCACCCGCTCTTCATCCTGTTCTCCTCGGGCACGACCGGCGCCCCCAAGTGCATCGTGCACGGGCACGGCGGCTCGCTGATCGAGCACCTCAAGGAGCACCGCCTCCACTGCGACCTCGGCCCGGGCGACCGCCTCCTCTTTCAGACCTCCACGGGCTGGATGATGTGGAACTGGACCGTCTCCGCGCTGGCCGCCGGCGCGTGCGTCGTCCTCTACGACGGCTCGGTCTCGCACCCGGAGCGCGACTCGCTCCTCCGCGTCGCGGGAAGGGAGCGCGTCACCGTCTTCGGCACGAGCCCCGCGTACCTCCAGTACCTGCTCGACGCCGGCGTCGGCTCGGGCCCCGAGCACCTCGCGAGCGCGCGCGAGCTCCTCTGCACCGGCTCCGTCCTGCGGCCGCACCTGCACCGCTGGGCGAAGCGCGCGCTCCGCGACGTGCCCCTCCAGTCGATCTCCGGCGGCACCGACATCCTCGGCTGCTTCGTCATGGGCAGCCCGTGGAGCGACGTGCACGAGGGAGAGAGCGCCTGCGCCGGCCTCGGGCTCGACGTCCGCGCCTGGAGCGGGGCGGGCGCCGCCCGCGAGGGCACGGGGGAGCTCGTCTGCATGCAGCCCTTCCCCTCGCGTCCGGTCGGCTTCCTGGCCGACCCGGGGGGCGATCGCCTGCGCGCCGCCTACTTCGCGCAGCACCCGGGCGCGTGGACGCACGGCGACCTCGTCGACCTCACGCCGCGCGGCTCGGTGCGCGTCCTCGGCCGGTGCGACGGCGTGCTGAACATCCGCGGGATCCGCATCGGGCCGAGCGAGATCTACGACGTGCTGGCGAACGCGGTGCCCGAGGTGGCGGCGGCCCTGGCTGCCGACGCCGACGCGCCCCACGAGCCCGGCGGGAAGCGCCTCGTGCTGTTCGTGGTGCTCCAGGCGGGCGTGAAGCTCGACCGCGGGCTCGCCCTCCGCACGAAGAAGGCGCTGCGCGATCGAGCCTCGGCGGCGCACGTGCCCGCTGCGATTGTCCAGGTCTCCGAGCTGCCGACGACCTTCAGCGGAAAGCTCTCAGAGGCCGCGATGCAGGACGCGCTGAACGGCCGCCCTGTGCGGAACCTCGCCGCGCTCCGCAACCCGGGCTCCGTCGAGAAGGCGCTCGCCGCGCTGCGCTCGCTCGAGGGCGAGCCGGCTCGCGCGCCGGGCGCGGAGGCCTGAGCGCCTTCCGCCCTACCTCGTCACCATTCCGTCCTCGGCGTCGAGGGCGGGAGAAAACGGCAATCGGACCGCTTCGAAGGCTCGCGTACAATCGACGGCTCGAGAGCCTCTGCGGTACCCTGAGCCGCGGATGGCAATTTCCCGTGTGCTTGGACTGTCGGGGATCTTGGTCGCGCAGGCGGTGGGCGCGGCCGTGGGGTGCAGCCACGCGCCCCTGGTCGTCGCTTCGCTCCCGCCCGAGGCGAGCGCCGCGCCCGCGGCTCCGGTCGATCCCGCGCCGCCGACGGCACCGCGCATGGACCCGAAGCTCTTGCCGCGCAAGGTGCTCTTCGGGCAGCCCGATCGCACGAACGTGATGATCAGCCCCGACGGCGCGCGCATCGGCTGGCTCGGGCCCGTGCGCGGCGTGATGAACGTGTTCGTCGGGCCGGCCGACGACGTCCGCAAGGCCCGTGCGATCACGCGCAACACGGGCGACGACATCCGCTCGTGGTGGTGGGCTGGCAGCGACCGCGTCCTCTTCACGAACGACAAGGACGGCGACGACAGCGTGCACCTCTTCTCGGTCGACGTGGCGAAGGCGGAGACCAAGGACCTGGCTCCCATCGACGGCGTGCACGCCGAGATCGTCGCCCTGAGCCCCAAGCGCCCGCACGAGGCGATCGTCTCGCTCAACGAGCGCGATCGCAAACTCCACGACGCGTACCTCGTCGACCTCGTGACGGGCTCGCGCAAGCTCGTCGAGCAGAACGACGGCACGATCACGGGCTGGGTCGGCGACGAGGACCTCCGCGTGCGCTTCGCGAAGCGCGAGAACCCCGACGGCAGCGTCGACTGGCTCGAGCACGGGCCCGCGGGCGCGGCGGCCGGCCAGAAGTGGTCGACCTTCCAGCACGTCGAGTTCGAGGACGCGCTCGGCGTGTCCGCCGCGGGCTTCGACAAGACGTCCGGCGAGCTCTATCTGCGCGACAGCCGGGGCCGCGACACGAGCGCGCTCTTCTCGGTCGACACGAAGAGCGGCGCCGCCACGATGCTCGCCGACGACCCGCACGCCGACGCCGGGCAGGTGCTCGTGCACCCCGTCAACAAGACGATCGAGGCGGTGCTCTTCGACTACGACCGGCCCACGTGGAAGGTCATCGACGCGTCGGTCGAGGGCGACTTCTACTACCTGCGGACCTTCGGCGACGGGGAGATCCGAGATCACGAGCCGCTCGATCGACGAGCAGCACTGGCTGGTCGCATACACCCACAGCGACGGGCCGACGCACTACTACCGCTACGACCGCGACCCCGACATCCCCGGCAACCCGGGCAAGGCCACGTTCCTCTTCGCGGGACAGGACACGCTCGAGCACGCCCGCCTCGCGACCACCTCCCCGGTGGTCATCAAGTCGCGCGACGGGCTCGATCTCGTCAGCTACCTGACGATCCCCATCGCGGCCGACACGCACGGCGAGGGCCGGCCCGACCAGCCCATCCCGATGGTGGTCCTCGTGCATGACGGGCCGTGGTCGCGCGCCTCGCTCGAGTACAGCGCGCAGACGCAGTGGCTCGCGACGCGCGGCTACGGCGTGCTCAACGTCAACTACCGGGGCTCGACCGGGTTCGGGAAGAAGTTCCTCAACGCCGGCAACGGCGAGTGGGGCGGCAAGATGAGCGACGACCTGATTGACGCGGTCCGCTGGGCCGTCGATCAGAAGATCGCCGATCCCGCCAAGGTCGCGGTCGCCGGCTCGGGGTACGGCGGGTACGCGGCGCTCGAGGGCATGGAGACAGGCGGCGACACGTTCGCGTGCGGCGTCGACCTGAGCGGTCCGTCGAACCTCGTGAGCTTCCTCCCGGCCGTCCCGCCCGACGCCACGTCGGAGCTCGGCGGGCTCGCGAAGCGCGTCGGCGACTGGCGCACCGACGAAGGCAAGAAGCTCCTCACGGAGCGCTCTCCGGTCGCGCACATGGGCGCGATCAAGAACCCCATCCTCATCGGCCAGGGCAAGGACGACCCGCGCACCCGCGAGTGGGAGACCGCGTCCTTCGCCGCCGCCCTCAAGGGGAACCATCGCGCCGTGACCTACGCGATGTACCCGGACGAGGAAGACGAGCTGATGGACCCCGCCAACCGGACGAGCTTCAGCGCGCTCACCGAGATCTTCCTCGCGCAGTGCCTCGGCGGTGCGTACCAGGCGCTCGGAAGCGACATCACGACCGGCTCGATCACGATCCCCGTCGGCGCCCGGTACATCTACGGGATGCACGAGCAGGCGCCGCCCCCGCCGCCCGAGGTGCCCGCCGCGCCGGGGTCCGCCGCGCCGCCCGCGCCTCCGAGCTCCGCGGCCCCCGCGGGCTCCGGCGTCCCCGCGAGCTCCGCGAAGCCCGCCGGCTCCGCGGCTCCGGCGAGCTCGGCGCCGCCCGCGAGCTCCGCGGCCCCCGCGGCCCCGGCGGCCCTCGCCCCTGCGCCCGTGGCCTCGCACACCGGCGCGGCCGCGACCAAGTAGCGCGTCCAGCGAACTAGGGAGACGGCGCCTTCGCGACCTCGCGCACCCGGTCCGAATACGGGCCGTTGGGGTACGCGCGGAGGAAGCTCGCCGCGGCTTGCTTCGCGTCCGACGCGCGGCCCGCGCGAGCGAGCGCGAGGACCGTGAGCGCCCGCCGCTCTTCGAGGAAGTAGCCCGCGGGGTACGCGCGCTGCGCCTTCGCGAGCAGGTCCAGCGCCGCGTCGGGATCCTGATCGACGAGCCCGCGCGCGAGGGCGACCGCGCGGAGCTCGCTCATCGGCGCCGGCGTCTCGGCCGTGGCCGTCGCGCTCGGCGGAGGCTCGGGAGCGGCGGTCGTCGCGGAGGGCGGCGGCGCGGACGTCACGGCCAGCGCGGCGGCCTGCACCGCGGGCGGCTCGGGGGGCGCGGACGTCGCCGGCGCCGGGCGGCTCCGCGGCCTCCGCGCTTCCGGAGCGTGCGGCGCGGACGCGCGGGGCGCGGACGCCTGCGGGGCGCTCGCCGCCTCGGGCGCCGGCGCGGCCGCCGTCTCGCTCGGCGCGCTCGACGCCCGAGGCGGAGCCGGCGCGATCGCGTGCGGGCGCGGCGGAGGCGGCGCGGCCTCCACGCGCGCTTGCTGCTTGGCGATGCGCATCCCGACGACGATCCCGGCGCCCGAGAAGGTCGCCGCCAGCGTCAGCCCGATCACCACCTTCACGGCGAGCTTGCCGAGCAGCACCCTGCCGCCCGCGCGCATCCCCTGCCCGGCCGCCGCCCCCGCGACCACGCCCGCGGCCGCGAGCGCCGTGAGGTTGCGCCGGAACCGGGCCTCGCCCTCGGCCACGTCGTAGTCGACGGGCGGCGCCGCACGACCGGCCTTGAGGAGCGAACGCTCGTCCTCCGGCAGGTCGAGCTGTTCGAGGAGGCGGACGGGCTCCGTCGTCATGCGCTCCCCCCGGGACGCAGCATCGCGCGGACGCTCGCGATGGCCGCCCTTGGGGCCTCGTCGTGGCGGTCGCGCCGCTCGCCGCGCGCCACGGCTTCGCGGAAGGCCTTGCGCGCCGCGTGCAGGCGCGAGTGCACCGTGCCGACCGGGAGCTCGAGCCCCGCGGCGATCGAATCGCAGGACTCTCCCTCGAGCTCGAAGAGGACGAAGACCGCGCGCTGCCCCGGCTCGATGCGGTCCAGCACGGCCTGGAGGCGGCGGGCCGACTCGCGCGCCGCGAAGGCCTGCGCGGGGTCCGCCGGGGCGGCGCCGACGGTGGCCACCGTGGCCTCGTCGGTGTGCGATTGCTGCCAGCGGCCGTCGCCGCGGCGTCGCTTCAAGTTGGCCTCGAGAGCGATGTGCGCGAGGAAGGTCGTCGGGCTGGCGGCCCCCGGCCGATAGCCGCCCCGGCGATGGGCTGTAAGGAACACTTCCTGCACGAGGTCCTCGATGTCTGCGCCGCGGGCCCCCTGCCGGTACAGGAAGGACGCCACGAAGCCAGCGTAAAGCCTGAACAAAGCCTCGCTGTCGATGGCGGACGCTGCGCCGGGGATTTCGGGGGCCACCGTTCGTCTACTGCCCGGGGGGACGCCGACCTTCGCAGAAAATCTTCGGCACGCCGCTCAGAGGTTGAACGACGGGCCGAAGCTCAGCAAGGCACCCGCCGCGCTCGGGTTCCGGTAGACGTCGGAGCCGGCCGCCGTCTCGGCCTCGAACGACGGGACGCGCACGGGGAAGACGCCGACCACGTCGAGCTTCCACGGGATGCCCGCCACGAACGTGAGGCGCGCCCCGACCGACGCCTCGAGCCAGAAGCCGGCCGACGCGTGCGACGCGGCGAAGTCGCGCCCCCGCGCGAACACGACACCGACCGGGAGGCCGGGGCACAGCTCGAACCGTGCGCCGCTCCCGATGTCGCCCCCCGCGCAGAGCTGCGGCGACGCCGCCCCGAGGTACGCGTCGAAGACGCCGCGCGCCCCGGCGACCGCGTTGCCCCAGGACGAGAGCTCGAACACGTCGAGGCGCGCGCTCAGCCAGCTCGCGATCCCGAGCTCCGCCCCGGCCGCGCCGCCCACGGCGACCCCCGGCAGCACCTCGAACCCCACGACGCCCTGGACCGTGAACGCCGACGGGGCCCGCGGCGACGCGCCGGGGAGCGGCCCGACGATGTCTTTCATCCGCTCCGCGTCGATCGCCATCGCGACCGCGAGCCCCACGACGGCCGTCGCGTCCTCGCACTCCACCGGGAGCGCCTCGAAGCGCCGCTCGCGCGTCTTGCCGGCGCGCACGATGCGAAACGAGGCCGCGTTCGGGCGCTGGGGGTCGCCGCGGACGTGCACGCGCACGTCGCCGCTCACGTGATCGCGCGCGAGCCAGGCCTGCACCGACGACACGATCCGCCCCGGGTCGAAGCACGTCGCGCCCGGATCGACGTCCACGGCCTGCTCGAGCGGCAGATTGGGCACCGGATCCGCGGGCCGAGGGGCTGCGAGAGCGCTCGGCGCCGCGAAGCACGCGCAGGCGCACGCAGCCCACACCCCTGCGATTGGCCGCACTCCGGCACGTTACCATGTTAATGAGGGCCCGAAAGGCGACGAACCGTGACGCACCCCGACCTCCTCGCCAGCGTCCCGCTCTTCGAGCTCCTCGACGAGAGCGAGCGGACGTCGCTCGCCGCGCGCCTCGACGACGTGAGCTTCCCCGCGGGCGCGACGCTCTTCACGTCCGGCGACCCGGGCGACTCGATGTACATCGTCATTCGCGGCGAGGTGGAGGTGTTCTTCCGCAACGCCACGGGCCAGCGCATCGCGCTCGAGGTCGCGACCGCGGGGCACTTCATCGGAGAGATCTCGCTCCTCGACGGCGGCTCGCGCACGGCCTCCGCCGTCGCCGTCAGCGACGTCGACATGATCGTCGTCGACCGGGGCGACCTCGACGAGTTCCTCCGCGCGTGCCCGGCCGCCGCGCTCGACCTCCTCAGCGCCACGGGCAAGCGCCTCCGCGAGTCGGCGATGCTCCTCCGCAACACCGCGAGCCGCGACATCAACGAGATCCACGAGGACAACCGCACGACGGTGATGAAGGTCGCCGACTGGATCAGCGAGTTCTCGGGCAGCCTCCCCTTCCTCTTCATCCACTGCGTGATCTTCTTCGTGTGGATCATCCTCAACGTGGGCCCGCTCGCGCGGACCTCCATCGGCGGGTGGGATCCGTTCCCCTTCGGGCTCCTCACGATGGTCGTCTCGCTCGAGGCGATCATCCTGTCGGTGTTCGTCCTCTTGTCACAGAACCGCCAGGTCGCGCGCGACCGGGTGCGCAACGACATCGAGTACGACGTGAACCTCAAGGCGGAGCTCGAGATCGCCGAGCTTCACAAGAAGCTCGACCACCTGCACGAAGAGGTGCTCGCGCGGCTCGCGCGCCTCGAGCGAGCCGGAACCGTGCCGCCGCGGAACGCATCGAAAACGGGATGACAGGCTGAGGGGTCGGAGAGGTCGGAGAGGTCCGCGATGAAGATATCGATCCTGGGAGCGTCCCGGGGCACCGGCGCCGAGGCCGTGCGCGTTGCGCTGGCCCGCGGCCACGAGGTCACGGCGTTCTCGCGTACGCCGTCGCGGCTCGGCATCGAGCACCCCAGGCTCAAGCTCTTGCCGGGCGACTTCCACGATTCGCGGGTCGGTCGAGGGCGCGGTCGTCGGGCAGGACGCGGTCGTCGTGACGGCGATGGCCAGCCGCGTCAAGGACTTCAAGGCCAACCCGAACTGGTTCTCGATGGGCACCGGCTACGCGGTCGACGCGATGAAGGCGCACGGCGTCCGCCGCATCGTCGTCCTCAGCGCGCTCGGCACCGGCGAGAGCCGCCCGCTCGCGGGCTTCCTGGTCGAGAAGCTCCTCATCTCGTTCTTGCTCAAGGGGCCTTACGAGGACCACGAGCGGCAAGAGCGGCTCGTCAAGGACAGCGGGCTCGACTGGGTCATCGCGCGGCCGGGCCGCCTCACCCACGGCCCGGGCCGCGGCAAGTACGTGAAGACCGCGAAGATCGAGCCCATCCCGATGGCCATCTCCCGGGCCGACGTGGCCGACTTCCTGGTGGCCGCGGTCGAGAAGGACAGCTGGGTGCACCAGGCCGTGCAGCTCGGGGGCTGACTTCTGGAATCGGGCAGGCTCAGCGAGAGCTTCCCCTGACCCGGCGCGCCTGCGCCTGCGCCTTGGCTGCGAGCATCTGCGGGGCGCCCTTGCGTGTCTCCTCGGTGACGTCGCGCGGGGCGTCGGGCTTCGCGCGGTTCGCGCTGGCGCGCGTCGACTTGCGCGACGGGCGGCCCGCGACGACGACCTCCAGGGCGTGCGTCGCCTTCGTCCCGGCCCGGTGCTTCTCCCGGCTCCAGCTGCTCCGCTTGGGCTTCTTCACGGAGGCGTGCTTGGGGTGGCCGGTCCGCTCGCTCTGGCTCTTGAACTTCTCGGCTCTGGTCATTCCTCGTGACGGGAGCATGGCGTGTGCCGGCCCCGGCATTGCGTTCCCAGGCTGCCATGACTGCTCAAAGGACTCCTCAATCCCCGTTGTCACAAGCGCAGCGTGACGAGCTCCGACGCGCCCTGGAGACCAAACGGACACAGCTGCTCGGTAACCTTCGCTCCCGCACCGAAACGCCAGAACAGCTCGCGGACGCCGGAGAACGGGAGCCCGGCGACGCGGCGGATCTCGCCGAGGTTTCGCTCGAGGACTCCGATCGCCGGCTGCTCTCGGAGCGCGACCGCGACCTCCTCGTCGAGATCGACCGGGCGCTCGAGCGCTGGAAGCGTGGCACCTTTGGCCTGAGCGAAGAGTCGGGCCGTCCCATCTCCTTCGAGCGCCTCCGCGCCGTGCCCTGGACGCGCTACGAGGCGGACGAGGCGGAGCGCATCGAGAAAGCCGACCGCTCGTGAAGAGATCGAGGCAAAACGGCACGATTTGCGTCCGAAAGCTCGGCGCGAAAAGACAAGAAATACAGCCAGTCGATCTGGAGCCGCGCGCGCGCTTCGAGTAGCGTCGCGGAGGATGAGCGCCTCGGTCGCAACGAAGGTCGAAGCGGCGGGGATCGACGAAGGCGAGCTCCCCTGGGGCTACGGCGAAGACCGTATCACCGTCGTCGTGCGCGATCCCGACTCGGCCTACCTCTACTGGGAGATCACCGACGAAGGCATCGCGGCGGCGCGCGCGCGCCTCGGTCCGCGCGGCGGCGGCGGGTGGATCAACCTCCGCATCTACGACACGACCGGCCGCGCGTTCGACGGCACCAACGCGAACGACTACTTCGACCTCACCGTCGACCGCGCCGATCGCGAGTACTACCTCATGATCCGCCGGCCGACGTCCTCGATGCACGCCGAGATCGGCGTGAAGACCGACGAGGGGTTCTTCCAGGCCATCGCCCGTTCGGGCCGCGCCGACTTCCCGCGCAACGCCCCCTCGCCGAACGGCACGCTCGACTGGATGACCATCACGAGCGGCGACCCGCCGCCGTGCGTCGCCCCCTATCGCTCGCGATACAACGGCCCCGAGACGCCGCTGCCCGAGCGGGCCGGCGCGGGATACGTCGACGCGTGGCGCGCCGGGTGGGCCCCGACCGACGCGCCCGCCGAGCCTCCCCGCGAGTCGACCTCGTGGAGCACGCAGCGCACGATCGAGCGCTCGGTGCACGTCGAGCGCTGGTGGCGCCTCGACGAGTGGCGGGCCGAGTGGCGATCGGCGCCGCGGTTCCTCGGGTGGCAGCACTTCGATCCGGAGCGCGTGGCCGTCGAGCTCCTCGGCGAGACGCCCGTGCACGTGCAGATCGAGGGCGGCGAGATGGTGGTCTACGGGCCGTGGAGGCTGACCATCCGCGGCTTCGAGGGGACGCCGAGCCGGCGCGTGCTCTCGACGTGGTCGATGCGCTGGGCGAAGGCGACCACGCCGATGATCGAGCGGTGGGAGCGGATCATGGAGCGCACGGTCGACTCGGGGTGGCAGCGCGAGCACCTGGTGGTCGGCGCCTCCGAGCAGTACGCGGGCCTCGAGATGGGCGCGAGCGAGCAGGTGCGGCTGGGCGGCTCCGAGCGGCTCTGGCTCGGCGCGAGCGAGTGGGCCGCGGGCGGCGCTTCGGAGACGGTGTGGCTCGGCGGCTCCGAGACCGCGTGGGTCGGCGCGAGCGAGCGGATGGGCGCGAGCGAGTGGCTCGGCGCGAGCGCGAGCGCGGGCTCGAGTCGGCTTGGCGGCGCGAGCGAGACCATCGGATTCCCCGAGCGGTGGGGCGGCCGCCTGGGCGACACGGAGGACAAGAAGTGAACCCCCGCGGCTATCTCGCCCTCGTCCTCCACGCGCACCTGCCCTTCGTGCGCCACCCCGAGGCCCCCTCCTTCATGGAGGAGGAGTGGTTCTACGAGGCCATCACCGAGACGTACGTGCCGCTGCTCCTCGCGTTCGAACGGCTGGCGCACGACGACGTCGACTTCCGCATCACGCTGAGCTTCAGCCCGTCGCTCCTCTCGATGATGACCGACGACCTGCTGAAGGAGCGGTACGCGAAGAAGATCGACCACCTCTTCGAGCTCGCCGAGAAAGAGGTCGCGCGCACCTGGCGCGAAGACCGCGCGTTCCACGAGCTCGCCAAGATGTACCGCTTCCGGTTCCACGAGATCCGCGACTGCTGGCGGCGCTACGAGGGCGACCTGGTGAAGGGCTTCCGCGCCTTGCAGGACGCCGGGCGGCTCGAGTGCATCACGTGCACGGCGACGCACCCGTTCTTCCCGCTGCTCGACCGGAACTGGGCGGCTTTCCGCGCGCAGATCCACACGGCGGCGAGCGTGTACGAGCGGCTCTTCGGCCGGCGCTCGCAGGGCATGTGGCTGGGCGAGTGCGGGTACGTGCCCGGCGTGGACGAGCTGATGCGCGAAGAGGGCATTCGCTTCTTCTTCGTCGACACGCACGGCGTCCTCTTCGCCGACCCGCGCCCCCTCTACGGCGTGCACGCGCCCGTGTACTGCCCGTCGGGCGTCGCGGCGTTCGGGCGCGACATCGAGAGCAGCAAGCAGGTGTGGAGCGCCCAGGAGGGCTACCCGGGCGACCCGAACTACCGCGACTTCTATCGCGACATCGGCTTCGACCTGCCGTTCGACTACATCTCGCCGTACATCCACCCGGCCGGCATCCGCACGTTCACGGGCATCAAGTACCACGCCGTCACGCACCGGTCGGCGCACGACAAGCGCCTGTACGATCCGCACCAGGCGTACCTGCGCGCGGCCGACCACGCGGGGAACTTCATGTTCAACCGCGAGCGGCAGGTCGACCACCTCCGCAGCAACATGGACCGCAAGCCCATCGTGGTGGCCCCCTACGACGCAGAGCTCTTCGGGCACTGGTGGTACGAGGGGCCCCTCTTCCTCGAGCTCCTCTTCCGCAAGCTCCACTACGACCAGGGCACGGTCGCGCCCATCACGCCGAGCGGCTACCTGCGCGAGTACCCGACCAACCAGGTCGCCACGCCCTCGCTCTCGTCGTGGGGCGAAAAGGGGTACGGCGACTACTGGTGCAACGGCAGCAACGCCTGGGTGTACCGGCACCTCCACAAGATGGCCGAGCGCATGGTGGAGCTCGCTCACCGCTTCCCGAACGCCGAGGGGACGGCCCGCCGCGCGCTCAATCAGGCCGCTCGCGAGGTCATGCTCGCCCAGGCGAGCGACTGGGCCTTCATCATGAAGACCGGCACGACCGTGCCGTACGCGACCAAGCGCACGAACGAGCACGTGAAGCGCTTCACGCGCATCTACGACCGGCTGACGGGCGGCCTGCCGGTCGACGAGGCCTGGCTGCACGAGGTCGAGTGGCGCGACAACCTGTTCCCCGAGATGGACTACCGCGTCTACGCGAGCTGAGCGTGCCGGCGCAGGTGCCGGTCCGCTGACGCTGGCTCCGGGGCGTGTTACGAGTTCGGCTTTCGATGATCGTGCTCGTCCTCGGAGGAGCCCGCTCGGGAAAGAGCGGGTACGCGCAGCGACTGGGCGCCGACCTCTCGCCCTCGCCCGTCATGCTCGCCACCTCCCGCCGGTGGGACGACGACCACGCGGCGCGCATCGCCCGCCACAAGGCCGATCGCGGCCCGGAGTGGACCACCCTCGAAGAAGAGCGAGAGCTGGCGCGCCCCGAGCTCTCGGGCCGCGTCGTCGTCGTCGACTGCGTCACGATGTGGCTCACCAACCTCTTCGCCGACGCCGGCTGGGAGCACGAGGCCGCGCACGACGCCGCCCGCGCGGGCCTCGAGCGCGCGTTCGCGATCGACGCCACGTGGATCTTCGTCTCGAACGAGCTCGGGATGGCGCCGCACGCCGCCACCGAGAGCGCCCGCAAGTTCGTCGACGTGCAGGGCTTCCTGAACCAGCGCATCGCGGCGCGCGCCGACGCCGTCGTCCTCACCGTCGCCGGCATCCCCGTCCACGTGAAGGGCGCCGACCCGCGCACCTCGCCCGCTGCGAGGCGCGCGTGACCGACCCGATCCTCGAGGCCGAGGCGATCGGCCGGTTCGCCGACGACGCGCGGCGAGCGGTGTACGACGCCATCGCGCTCCGCCGCGACGTGCGGCACTTCGTGAAGGGCGCGCCGGTGGACGACGCGACGCTCGAGCGCATCCTCGACGCGGCCCACCACGCGCCGAGCGTCGGCTTCTCGCAGCCCTGGGGCTTCGTCATCGTGCGCGACGCCGGGACGCGCGAGACGATCCGCTCGAGCTTCCTCCGCTGCCGCGAGGCCGAGGCCGCGCGCTTCCCGCCCGACCGCCGCGAGCAGTACCTCTCGTACCGGCTCGAGGGCCTCGTCGACGCCGCCCTCAACGTGTGCGTCGCGGTCGACCTGCGCCCGCGCGAAGAGGCCATCCTCGGCACGACCGCGCAGCCCGAGGCGGTGCGCGCGAGCGCGTGCTGCGCCGTGCAGAACCTCTGGCTCGCCGCGCGGGCGGAGGGCGTGGGCGTGGGGTGGGTGAGCATCGTGGAGCCGGCGGTGCTGCGGCGCGCGCTCGCGCTGCCCGCGGGCGTCGAGCCGGTCGCGTACCTGTGCGTCGGGCAGCCGATCGCGTTCCGCGCGAAGCCGATGCTCGAGGAGCTCTCGTGGCGCCCGCGCCGGGGGCTCGCCGACGCCATCCACAGCGAGACGTGGCGCGACGACGCGCCCCCCTCCCGGAGCGCGCTCCCCGACAGCAGCGCGAGCCCGAGCCCGGCCCTCGCGCCGATCGACGCGCGCGTCGCGGTGGCGGCGCGGGCGCACCAGGCGCTCCTCGTGAAGCCACCCGGCAGCCTCGGTCGCCTCGAGGAGACCGCCGTGTGGTACGCGGCCGCGCGCGGCGCCTTCCCCGTCGAGCCGCCCGCGGCGATCGCGCTCGCGATCTTCCTCGCGGATCACGGCGTCGCGGTCGAGGGCGTGAGCGCCTACGGCTCGCAGTCCACCGCGGCGATCGCGTGCAACCTCATGGCGGGCGGCGCCGCGGCGAACGCGATCGCGCGGCAGGAAGGCGTCGCGCTGCACCTCGTGGACGTCGGCATCGCGGGCGACACGAGCGCCGCCCCCACCGTGCCGCTCGTGCCGCTCCGGCGCGCCCGCGTCCGTGCGGGCACGCGCGACCTGCGCGTCGAGCCCGCGATGCTCGAGCGGGAGGCGCGCACCGCGATGGCCGTGGGCGCCGCGACGGCCGAGGAGCTCCTCGCGCAGGGCGTGCGCCTCGCCGCGGTCGGCGAGGTGGGCATCGGCAACACCACCGCCGCGGCCGCGCTCGTGAGCGCGTTCACCGGCGCGCCCCCCGAGCAGACCTGCGGCCGCGGGACGGGCCTGGACGCGCCGATCCTCGCCCGCAAGATCGCCGTCGTGCGCGACGCGCTCGCCCTCCACGCGCCCCGGCGGGACGACCCGGTCGGCGCGCTCGCCGCCATCGGCGGCCTCGAGATCGCCGCCATGGTGGGGTTCGTCCTCCGCGCGGCCGCCCTGCGCCTGCCGGTCCTCCTCGACGGGTACGTGACGAACGCCGCGGCGCTCGTCGCGCAGGCGATCGAGCCCGCCGTGACCGGGTACCTCCTCGCGTCGCACGCGAGCGCCGAGCCGGGCGCCCGCGTGGCGCTCGAGCGCCTCGGGCTCGCGCCGCTCCTCGCGCTCGACCTCCGCCTGGGCGAGGGCACGGGCGCGCTCCTCGCGGCGGGCCTGGTGCGGGCGGCCGTCGCCGCGCAGCACGAGATGGCGACGTTCGCGACGGCCGGCGTCGCGCGCCCCGGGCGCAAAGGCTGAACGATGCGGAGCGTGCGCGCGGCCGTCGTCTTCCTCACGCGCGTCCCCGTCGGCGGCTTCCCGTACAGCGAGGCCGAGTGGCGAGGCGCGCCCGCGTACTTCCCGGTGGTGGGCGCGGCGCTCGGCGCCCTCGTCGGCGCGATCGACTGGGTGCTCCTGCCCCTCGGCGCGCCCGGGGCGGCCATCCTCGCGCTCGCCGCCTCGCTCCTCCTCACGGGCGCCTTCCACGAAGACGGCCTCGCCGACACGAGCGACGCGCTCGGCGGGTCGTACGACCGCGAGAAGCTCTTCGCCATCCTGAAGGACAGCCGCGTCGGCGCGTTCGGCGCGTGTGCGGTCGCGATCTCGATCGCCGGCCGGGCCGCGCTCGTCGCGCGCCTGGGCGAGGGCGCCCTCTGGGCGCTGCCGCTGGTCGGCGCGGCGGCGCGCGTCGGGCCCGTCTGGCAGATCGCGACGATGCCATACGCAACCCCGCCGGACCAGGCCAAGAGCCGGGGCGTCGCGACCGCTGGCCGCCGCGAAGCGGTCCTCGCGACGGCCCTCGCCGCCCTCGTCGGCCTCGCGCTCGCGTGCGCGGGCCGCGTCTCGCCCCTCCGCCTCGCGGCCGTCGCCGCGGCGTGCGCCGCCGTCACCGCGCTCACCGGCTGGCGGTACGCCCGCCGCGCCGGCGGCGTCACCGGCGACTTCCTCGGCGCCACCGAGCAGCTCTGCGAGCTCGCCGCGCTGGCGGTGCTCGCGTGGGGCGTCACCGGCGCGGCAGGCGCACCCTGAAGAGGGTGCCTTCGCGCTCGTTCGAGCGCACCTCGATGGTGCCGCGGTGCGCGTCCACGATGTGCTGCGCGATGTAGAGGCCGAGGCCCAGGCCGCCGGCGCGCTTTCCGCGCTCGGTCGTCGGCCCGCGCCGGAACGCCTCGAACAGGACCGGCAGGAGCTCGGGCGCGATCGCCGGCCCGCGGTTCATCACCTCGAGCACGACCTCCGCCTCGCGCGCGCGCACGGTCACCTTCACCGGGTCGGTGGGCGAGCCGTGCGTCAGCGCGTTGCTCCCGAGGTTCGCGACGAGCTGCGCGATCCGCGCCGGATCCCACTCGCCCAGCCCGTCGCCCTCGGCGTGGAGCTGGATCGCGCGGCCCGGGTTCGTCGCGAGGAGCTCCTCGATGGCGCCCCGGCAGACCTCGTGCAGATCCATCGGCTCGGGCGAGATCGGCAGGTTCGCGCGGAAGCGGCTCTGCGTGAAGTCGAGCAGCGTGCCGATCATCTCGGCCATGCGGTTGCCGGCGTTCTCGATGCGGTGGACGTGGCGCCGCACGTCGTCGGAGAGCCCCTCGTACCGCATGAGGAGCTGCGCGCACATCCGCACGGCGCCGAGCGGGCTGCGGAGATCGTGGCCGAGGATGCCGATCACCTGCTCGCGGAACTCGAGCGCCTTCCCGAGCTCGCTCTGGCTGCGCGCGAGGCCTTCGTTGGCCTGCGCGAGGTCCGCCGTGCGCTCGGCCACCTTGCGCTCGAGGTGGTGCGCCGCGCTCGAGACCTGGCTGTAGAGGTGCACGTTCTCGAGGGCCGCTTCCGTGTGGCTCGCGACGAGATCGAGGAGCGGCAGGTCCTCTTCGCCGACGAGGTGCTCGTGGTACGAGGGCGCTTCCTCCAGCTTGCGGAGCGCGATGATCCCGAGCCTCTCCTTGCTCTTGAACGCGAGCGGCAGCACGATCTCGATCGCCGGCGCGCGCTCGTCGCACCCGAGGAAGGCCGCGACCCGATCGAGGAAGACGCGCGTGTCTTCGTCCACCGCTCGCCGGCCCGGCCGCGCGAGCGCGTGCCGGTCGAGCGACGGCGCGTGCAAGGCCAGCGGCCAGGGGCGCCCCGCGGGGGCGGCGAGCCCGGGCTGCGCCCTCACCGCGACCGCCTCCACCCAGCCCGGCCCGGCCGACAGGAAGCCCACGCCCTGGTCGACCTGGAGCACGTCGAGCAGCGTGTCGAGCGACGCCTCGAGGATCGCGCGCGGGTCGCGCGCGCGGCCGATGCGGAGGGCGAGCTCGTTCAGCGCGCGGAACTGCCCGAGCTGGTCCTCGATGACTCGCTGGGCGGAGTGCAGGCGCCGCTCGGTCTTGACGAGGAGCTTCACCTGGTCGTCGAGCTTCGCGAGCTCGCCTGTCATCTCGGCCAGCTCGGCGGCCTCGCTCATGATGCCCGGGTGTCTTCGTCGTACAGCGCGCAGAGGACGACCGTATGGTCGTGATAGAACGCCTTGCCGCGCAGCGGGCCGATCTCGCCGTACGTGTAGAAGCCCGACCACGGCAGGTCGGGGCCCAGCGCGTCCTGAATGCTCGCGACCGTGCGCGCCGTCGCGCGCTCGCCGAAGATCACGCGTCCTCGCCCCGCGCAGTCGAACTGGAGGACGAGCGAGGGGGAGCGGCCCGCCATGCGCTGCGCCAGCCCGCGCGCGCCGTCGGTCGCGCCCTCGCGGATGCGGTCGGGGTCGCGGCGCGCCATCTGGATCTTCGCGCCCTGCCGCAGGCCGCCCGGGAAGAAGAGCGCGCCCGTCGCGCGGTCGAGGCCCCAGGGCGTGTGCATGATGTAGTCCGAGTTCGGCCCCGCCACGCCGTGCGGCAGGCGCTCGGCGAACGCGAGCGACAGGGAGTCGGAGATCGAGAGGTCGTTCGGGTCGCCGTCGAGGTACTCGCGGAGGACGTCCCACGCGGGGCGCCCGTCGATCTCGTGGACGTGCCCGCCTTCGGACCGGGTGACCGTGCGGACCACGCCGATGGGCATCGAGCCGTGCGAGAGCGCGGTCTCCACGCGCACGCCGCCGCCGACGAGGACGCCGACGACCGCGTCGGTGCACACCTGGGACAGGTGGTACTGGTACGTTTTGCGTATCGTCGAGATGTTCGCGCCCGCGGCGCCGCCGGCGAGGAGCACCGGGTACGGCAGCTCGTTCTCGAGCGCGGCCAGCAGCTCGGTGACGTTGCCGCTCGTGCCGTCCGGGAAGAGCAGCAAGCAGCGGCCCTCGCCGCCGGGCGCGCGCCGCACCTGCTCGGCGATCGCGACGCCGCACGCGCGCGGGTCCTGCGCGAGGCCGGGCGCGAACACCGGCGTGAAGGTCGCGGCCTCGGATGCGATCGCCGTGAGGACGACCGCGTGCGAGCTCTCGTCGGAGAGCTGCTGCGCGATGACACCCTCGGCCGAGCACCCCGAGAGCGGCGTCGGCCCCGCGACCTCGCGGATGCCGGCGAGCAGCGCTTCCTGGTCGTAGCCGGTCGTGGCGAAGAGGAGGATCACTCCGGCGCGCCCGCCGAGCCCATCGAGCGCGCTCGACGCGGCCTGGCGACCGGCGTCGCGGGCGGAGCGGCTCGTGCTTTTTCCAACGGCGGCGAGCGTCGGCATGTTCGGTTCCGGTACGGCGAACCGTACGAGCGCGATCCTGGCATCAACGGCGGAGCGCGCCAGCGCGGCCGTGTCGACTTCGCAGCGCGACCGGCGCTTTCTTCGAACTGGCGGCGCGAGCGCAGCGCGTCCGCCTGGGGTCCGGGGCGCGAGGGGCATACGGGATGCAGCCCGAGGCGCGTCATGCACATCGCAAGCGCACGAGAATTCTTCGGAGTGCTCGCGTCGCGTGGACACGATCCGCGCGTCGTGGGGTGCTCCGGCACATGGCAGTTCGACGTCGACGGCGTCGGCACCTGGCAGCTGACCGTCGATCACGGGGCGTTCACCGTCGAAGAGGGGACGCCGCGCACGCCGAGGGCTCAACTCCAGATCACCGAGCGCGCCCTCGTTCGCCTCGCGAACGGCGACGGCCACGAGAACGTGCAGAGCACGCTGCTCCGCGGCAGCCTTCGCATCGGCGGCGACTTCGCGTTCGCGCAGAAGCTCAGCGCGTTCCTTCCGGTGCCCGAGGAGTGGAGGGCCGCGTCATGAGCGCTCAGACCGTCGCCATCCTCGAAGGCAGCACGTTCGTCGTCAGCGACCGGCGCGGCGACATCGAGGCGTCGCCCACCGACACGATGGGCCTCTTCGCCGACGACACGCGCTTCCTCTCGCGCTGGGTCCTCACGGTGAACGACATCCGTCCGTCGGTGCTCTCCACCGACGACGTCCAGTACTTCGAGGCGAAGTTCTTCCTCGCGCCGAGCAGCGGCACCATCTACGTCGACGTCGACATGTCGGTCATGCGCCGGCGCATCGTCGGCCGCGGCTTCCACGAGGAGCTCCTCGTCGAGAACCACTCCGCCTTCCCGAAGGAACTCGAGATTCGCGTCGAGGCGGGCACCGACTTCGCCGACCTCTTCGAGGTGAAGGACGCCCTGAAGAAGAAGGGCGAGTACTACCGTCGCGTGGAGGGGAGCACGCTGGTGCTCGGGTACCGCCGCGACACCTACCACCGGCAGACGCACATCGTGGCGCCGGGGGCCACGATCGACGAAGACGGTCTCCGCTACAAGGTGACGCTCCAGCCGCACTCGGACTGGAGCACGGCCATCGACGTCGAGATCCAGAGCGTGGCCGAGGCGGCCGGCCTCGGGCACGAGGTCTGGGGGGCGAGTCACGAGCAGGCGCGCCAGCTCCGCGTGGAGCAGGCGCTCGCGGCGGCGCCTCGCGTGCGCACCGACTGGCTGCCGCTCGTGCAGACGTACGAGCGCAGCATCGTCGATACGGCCGCGCTCCGGTATTTCCCGCCCATCGACCCGAACGGCGCGATGCCCGCGGCCGGGCTGCCCTGGTTCATGGCGGTCTTCGGGCGCGACAGCATCATCATGAGCCTCCAGACGCTGCCCTTCGAGCCGCGCCTCGCGCAGACGACCCTCAAGGTCCTCGGCACGCGGCAGGGCGTGCGCGTCGATCCGTTCCGCGACGAGGAGCCGGGCAAGATCCTCCACGAGTCGCGCTCGGGCGAGATGACCGCGTTCCTCGAGCGGCCGCACTCGCCGTACTTCGGCTCGGCGGACGGCACGCCGCTCTTCCTCGTGCTCCTCGACGAGTACGAGCGGTGGACCGGCGACGGAGAGCTCGTTCGCCAGCTCGAGCCGAAGGCGCGCGCCGCGCTCCGCTGGATCGACGAGTACGGCGACCGCCTCGGCAACGGGTACGTCTCGTACAAGCGCCGGGAGGAGACGGGCCTCGACAACCAGTGCTGGAAGGACTCGTGGAACTCGATCCTGTTCCGCGACGGCTCGCTCTCGAAGCTCCCGCGCGCGACGTGCGAGATCCAGGGGTACGCGTACGACGCGAAGGTGCGCTGCGCGCGGCTCGCGCGCGAGTTCTGGCACGACAACTCGCTCGCCGAGCGCCTCGAACGCGAAGCCGCGAGCCTGAAGGCGCGCTTCAACCGCGACTTCTGGATGCCCGATCGCGACTGCTACGCGCTGGCGATCGACGGCGACCTGCGGCAGGTCGACTCGATCACGTCGAACATCGGGCACCTGCTCTGGAGCGGCATCGTCGACGACGACAAGGCGCCCGCGGTGGTGAAGCACCTCATGGGCGACAAGCTCTTCTCGGGCTGGGGCGTCCGCACGATGGCCGAGGGCGAGGGCGGCTACAACCCGATCGGCTACCACGTCGGCACCGTGTGGCCGCACGACAACTCGATCATCTGCTGGGGCCTGAACCGGTACGGCTACCGCGAGGAGTCGGCGCACGTCGCCTCGGGCATCTTGCAGGCGGCGCGCTTCTTCAAGTACCGCCTCCCCGAGGCCTTCGCGGGCTATCCGCGCAAGCAGACCCTCTTCCCCGTGGAGTATCCGACCGCGTGCAGCCCGCAGGCGTGGGCGACGGGCGCGCCGCTCCTCCTCATTCGCACGCTGCTCGGCCTCGAGCCGCGCGGCAACCGCCTCACGGTGGACGCCGCGCTGCCGGCGCACCTCGAGTGGCTCGAGGTCTGCGGCATCCAGGGGCGATGGGGCGTCGCCGACGCCGTCGGACGCCGCCCGACCGCTCCCAACGCCGCGCACTACGCCGCCGCCGAGGAGTAGGCCGGGACCCGGGACCGGGCTGCGAGCCTGTAGCCGCGCAGCCCGGCCCGCGTCGCTTCTCAGGAGTGGAGCGCCACCGCGAGCTTGCCCAGGTGGTGCTGCGTGGCGGCGCGGAGCGCCTCGGAGGTCTCCTCGAGCGAGAACTCGCGGCTCACCTCGACGTGGAACGGGCCCATCTCGACGAGGCGCGAGAGGCGCTCGAGCGCCTCGTGCCCGCTGTAGCCGTCGAACGGCTCGACCGAAATGTCGGGCAGCGTTTCGGGCGCGGGCTCGACGCCGTTCGGGTAGGCGACGCGCCCGCCGCGGCGCACGAGCGCCAGCGCGCTGACCACGTCGCCGTGCGCCAGGACGAGCGCCGCGTCGAGCCCGTTCGGCGCGAACGCGTGCGCGGACGCCGCGATGTCCACCTCGGCGCTGCGCCCGTCGATCGCCATGTCCGCCCCGACGCGGCGGCAGAGCGCCACCCCGTCTTCGCCCGAGGCCACCGCGAGCACGTTGGCGCCGAACCGCTTCGCGAGCTGCACCGCGATGTGGCCCACGCCGCCGCTCGCGCCGAGGATCATCAGCGTGGTGCCCGCCTTCACCTCGAGCTCGTCGAGCCCCGCGAGCGCGGTGAGCCCGTCGACCGCGAGCACCGCCGCCTCGTCCGTGGAGAGCGTTCGCGGGACGGGCGACACGTCCTCCTCGGGCAGCACGGCGTACTCGGCGAAGAAGCCGCCCTTCGGGTTCAGGAAACCCCAGGCGTAGACGCGATCGTTCACGTTGAACCGGCGGGCCAGGGCCCCGACCGCCGCCACCGTCCCCGCCCCGTCGGACCCGAGGACGCGCGGGAACCCTCCGGACTTGCCGAACGCGCCCTCGCACAGCTCGTGGTCCCACACGCCGACTCCCGCCGCGTCGACACGGATGAGCACCTCGTCGTCGCCGACCTCCGGCACAGGAACGGTCGCGACGTGCATCACGTCCTCCGGGTCGCCGAAGTGGTCGATGACGGCCGCCCTCATGCGAGCGGGAACACCTGACTCCGCAGAGCCGAACGTAGACGAATGGGTCATGACGGCCTCCGTTGCGGACGGGACCGTGCACAACGCCTGCCGGGGCCTGCCCGGGAACGCTCGGGCTGCGGGCTCAGGTGCCCGCGAGGACGCGGCCGACGAGGGCGCGCGCTTCGCCGACGATGGTGTCGAGGTGTTGGCGGCTGCGGAGGCTCTCGGCGTAGAGCTTGTAGATGTCCTCGGTGCCGGAGGGGCGGAGGGCGAACCACCCGAAGTCGCTCGCGACCTTGAGGCCGCCGATGGGGGCGCCGTTGCCGGGCGCGCGCGAGAGGCGCTGGAGGATCGGGTCGCCCGCGAGCGACGTCGCGGTCACGTCTTCGGGCGTGATGGCCTGGATGCGCGCGCGCTGGCGGGCCGACGCCGGCTCGTCGAGGCGCGTGTACGACGACGAGCCCACCTGCCGCTCGATCTCCGCGTAGTACGCGGCCGGATCGCGCCTCGTCTTCGCGAGGATCTCCGCGCCCAGGAGGTTCAGCACGAGCCCGTCCTTGTCGGTGGTCCACACGCTCCCGTCGTGCCGAAGCAGCGAGCCGCCCGCGCTCTCCTCGCCGGCGAAGCCGAGCGACCCGTCGAACAGCCCGGCCACGAACCACTTGAACCCGACCGGCACCTCGAGGAGCGCCCGCCCGCGCGCGCGCGCCACGCGATCGAGGATGGAGCTCGACACGACCGTCTTGCCCAGCGCCGCGCGCTCGGGCCACCCCCGACCGCTGAACAGATGGTCGGCGCACACGGAGAGGTAGTGGTTGGGCGGCACGAGGCCCCCCGCGCGCGAGACGATGCCGTGCCGGTCGGCGTCGGCGTCGTTGCCGAACGCGAGGTCGAAGCGGTCGCGTATCGCGAGGAGGTTCGCCATCGCGTAGGGCGACGAGCAGTCGGTGCGGATCTTCCCGTCGTGATCCA
Source organism: uncultured delta proteobacterium (assembly GCA_963797395.1). Classification (GTDB taxonomy): domain Bacteria; phylum Myxococcota_A; class Polyangia; order Polyangiales; family Polyangiaceae; genus Palsa-1150. The sequence continues at coordinate 1,607,491 of CAWCPA010000009.1, read as the reverse complement.
GCGGAATGAACCGGAAGGTCGGGTCGACGCCGGGCCGCACGACCTCGAGGTCGAGCCGGTAGCGCTCCGCGATGCGCGACCAGTACGAGACGCTCGCGCCGCCCATCGGGTCGACGCCCAGGCGCACGCCCGCCCTTGCCACCGCCTCGAGATCGACGGCGCTCGCGAGCCCCTCGACGTACGGCGTGACGAAGTCGTACGTGCGCACGAGCCCCTCGCGCACGGCGCGCTCGTACGGCACGCGCGGCAGGCTCGCGACGCCCTGCTCGAGGAGCGCGTTCGCGCGCGCCTCGATCCACTTCGTGACCTCGGTGTCGGCGGGACCCCCGTGCGGCGGGTCGTACTTGAAGCCGCCGTCCTCCGGGGGGTTGTGCGAGGGCGTCACCACGATGCCGTCGGCGAGGTGCTCGGCCTTCCCCCGGTTCGCGCCGAGGACGGCGAACGAGACGACCGGCGTGGGGGTGAAGCCGTCGCCCCCGGCCACGCGCACGTCGACGCCGCGCGCCGCGAGGCACTCGCACGCGACGCGCGCCGCGGGCTCGGAGAGCGCGTGCGTGTCCTTGCCCAAAAAGAGGGGGCCGTCGATGCCACGCGCGCCGCGGTACTCGCAGATGGCGTGCGTCATGGCGACGATGTGGTCGAGGTTGAAGGTGCGCCGTAGCGCGCTGCCCCGGTGACCGCTCGTCCCGAACGTGACTCGCTCGGCCGGGATCGCGGGATCGGGGCGCTCGGCCTCGAACGCGCGCATGAGCGCGGGGACGTCGACGATCTCCGATTCCGGGATGGGTTTGCCCGCGAGAGGGTGAATGGCCATGGGGTCCGCCTCAGCGCTTGCTTATCACGCGCCAAGGCGGCCGCTCGTGCTCTTCCGAACACGGAAACGGACAAGAAACCCCGCCCGTGCTGGACTGATGGTGAGGCATCCCCCAATGGCATCCGAGTCCATTCCCGCCACTCTCATCCCCGGCGACGGCATCGGTCAGGAGATCGTCGACGCCACGCTCGCCGCGCTCGATGCGCTCGAGGTGAAGTTCGACTGGGACGTACAAACCGCCGGCTTGCGCGGCGTGCAGACCGCGGGCGACCCGCTGCCGGCGAAGACCCTCGAGAGCATCCGCAAGACGCGGCTCGCGCTCAAGGGTCCGCTCGAGACGCCGTCGGGCGGCGGGTACCGCTCCTCGAACGTGCGCCTGCGCGAGGAGTTCAAGCTCTACGCGAACCTCCGTCCCTCGCGCACGCTCATCCCGGGGGGCCGCTACGACAACATCGACCTCGTGGTGGTGCGCGAGAACAACGAAGGCCTCTACATGGGGTACGAGCACTTCATCCCCATCGACGGCGACCCCCACGCCGTCGCGATGTCGACCGGCGTGAACACGCGCCAGGGCAGCCGGCGCTGCCTCGAGTTCGCGTTCGAGTACGCCGTCGCGAACGGCCGCAAGAAGGTCACGATCGTCCACAAGGCCAACATCATGAAGGCCTTGACCGGGATCTTCCTCGAGACGGGGCGCGAGCTCTACGAGAAGAAGTACAAGGGCAAGTTCGTGCTCGACGACGTCATCATCGACGCGTGCGCGATGAAGCTCATCTTGAACCCGTGGCAGTTCGACGTGCTCGTCACGACGAACCTCTTCGGCGACATCCTCTCCGACGAGGTCGCGGGCCTCATCGGCGGCCTGGGCATGGCGCCGGGCGCGAACATCGGCACCGACGCGGCGATGTTCGAGGCGGTGCACGGCTCGGCCCCCGACATCGCCGGCAAGGGCATCGCGAACCCCATCGCGCTGATGCTCGCCGCGGCCATGATGCTCGACCACGTCCACAAGGGCGTCGAGGCGGCGCGGCTCCGGCGCGCCATCGCCGACACGCTCAACATCGACAAGGTCCGCACGGGCGACCTCGGGGGCTCGGCCAACACCGCCGCCTTCACCCAGGCGCTCGTGGGCCGCATCCGCGGCCAGTAGACGCGTCCGGGCGAAGTCCGGGCAGGTCCGGACGCCGTCCGAACGCGTTGGCGCGACGTCCGAAGGCCCTGGGGCGGCGTCCGAAGGCCTTGGGTCGGCGTCCAAGCGCCTTCGGACGCCCGCCGGACGCCTTGGGTCGGCGTCCCGAAGCGGATCCTCGCCGTCCAAAGGCCTTCGGTGGGCGCCCGAACCCGTTTGCTCGCGGGTCGAAGAGGAAAGTTCGCAGATCGACAGGGCTCCCTGAGGAACCTGGCCCGCAGGCCTGCTTACCCAGAAGGACATCTCGGCGATGGAGGGCGGCTGGAGATTCAGGGGCAGCCCCCCATCGCCGACGGCTCGTCTGGCCTCATGCACCGGGGTGCTGGCCCCAGGGCGCCAGCTTGGGTGGCTCGGGGGGTTGCCGGCCGCGACGGCCACGGCATGCTCAGGCCCATGTGCCGGAACATCCGGGTGCTCTACAACTTCCAGCCGCCGACGACCGAGGCCGAGATCCACGCGGCGGCGGTCCAGTTCGTGCGGAAGGTGAGCGGACTGAACGCGCCGTCGGCCGCGGATCGCGAGACCTTCGACCGGGCGGTCGAGGAGGTCGCGGCCTCGACGAGCCGCCTCCTCGCCTCCCTCCAGGCCCGCGCCCCCGTGCGGACGCGAGAAGGCGAGCGCGAGAAGGGGCGCGCCCGCTGGGCGGCCCGGGCCGCGCGCGTAGCCGCAGGCCTGAAGAGCGACTGAAGGCGACCGGAACGCCTTCCCCGAACCCGGATAGCGCGCCCAGAGCCGGGTGCGTTCTACGCGCGAGACGCGTGCACGCGCGCGAGCGGGGCGTGCCGAAGGTGCTCGCAGAGGAGCATGCCGTTCCACGGGTCGATCGTGTCGAACGAGATGCCGAGCGCGCGGCAGCGATCCGCGCGGCGGCGACCGTGGACCACGCGCGCGACGTTCGCCTCGCAGTCGAACCAGCGGTCCTCGACGGGGCTCTTGAAGCTGACGATCAGCTCCTCGCCCGTGAGCACCGGCAGCTCGGTCTCGAGCAGCATGCCCGTGGCGGAGAGGTCGAGCACGCGGGTGCCGACGAGGCGGAAGTCGCGCGAACGCACGACCTGGCAAGAGGGGGTCACGCGGCGGCGCAGGCGCGCGCGTGCGCAGTTCGAGTGGAGGACGGGGCGCATGCGGACGATCGTAAGGGGCGCATGTGGGTGCTGGCCAAGAAAGGCGCGCCGACGACCGCCCGCGTCAAAGAATCCAATCCACCCGGGTCGTACGCTCGAATCGACCCGTCGCTCCCCCGTCGTGACTTGACGGCCTTCGGTCGCGAGGAGTCGAATCCGCGTCCCATGGAACACCACCTTTTCCTCATCGACGGCAAGCTCGTCGATGCCGCCAATCGCGCGCGCTTCACCACCGTCGATCCGTCGAACGGGCAGCCCCTCGCGACGGTCGCCGCCGCGGGTCGGGCCGACGTCGACGCCGCGGTCGACGCGGCGCGGCGCGCGTTCGGCCCGTGGAGCGAGACGCCGGTCGCCGAGCGCGCGGCCATCGTGTTCGACCTCGCCGACCGGATGCAGGCGGCGATCATGCAGCTCGGCTTCCTCGAGTCGAAGGACTCGGGCGGCCTGCTGTCGCGCACGGCGACCGACGTGTTCCAGGGCGCGCGCTTCATGCGGACGATGGCGCGGTACGCCGCGCACGAGTTCCCGTGGGAGGAGCGCATCCCGGGCAAGAACTCCTTCTTCCCCGGCACGAACGTCGTGCGCCGCGAGCCCATCGGCGTGTGCGCCGCCATCGTGCCCTGGAACTTCCCGCTCCTGATGGCGACGTGGAAGCTCGCGATGGCGCTCGTCACCGGCAACACGATCGTCCTCAAGCCCTCGCCCGAGACGCCGCTGTCGGCGCTGGCCCTCGGCAAGATCGTCGCGGGCAGCAAGGTGCCCCCGGGCGTCGTGAACGTCATCGCGGGCCCCGACCGCGCCGTCGGCGAGATGCTCGTGCGCCACCCGAAGGTCGACCGCGTCGCGTTCACGGGCAGCACGCCCGTCGGCAAGGAGATCCTCAAGAACGGCGCCGACACCCTCAAGCGCGTGAGCCTCGAGCTCGGCGGCAAGAGCGCCAACATCGTGCTTCGCGACGCGGACCTCGAGCTCGCCGTCGACGGCGCCATCTGGGCGGCGTTCCTCCACAGCGGGCAGGTGTGCGAGTCGGGCACGCGCCTCTTCCTCCCGGCCGACCTGCACGACGCGTTCGTCTCGCGCCTCGTCGAGAAGGTCCGCGCGCTGACCGTCGGCCACCCGATGGACCCGCGCACGCGCGTCGGCCCGGTCGTCAACGCCGCGCAGCGCGACCGCATCGAGCGGTACGTCGCGCTCGGAAAGAAGGAGGGCGCGCGCCTCGCCTGCGGCGGCGAGCGGCCGATCGTGCCGGGCCTCGAGGGCGGCTTCTACGCGCAGCCCGCCGTCTTCGTCGACGTCGACCCCAAGATGACGATTGCGCGCGAGGAGATCTTCGGCCCGGTGCTCTCGGTGCTCCGCTACGACACCGAGGACCAGGCGATCGCGCTGGCGAACGACTCCGACTTCGGCCTCGCGGGCGGCGTGTGGTCGCGCGACCTCGAGCGCGCGCAGTCGGTGGCGAACCGCCTGCGCACCGGCACGGTGTGGATCAACGACTGGCACTTCTTCCACGACCTGGCGCCCTTCGGCGGCTACAAGCAGAGCGGCATCGGCCGCGAGATGGGCTACCACGGCCTGGCCGAGTACACGGAGACCAAGCACGTGCACGTGGGCGTCGAGGTCAACCCCGACGCGAAGGTGCACCGCTCGCTCGTCACGCGCGGCCGCTCGCTGACCTACCAGTACGAGCCGCGCACGCGCGTGCTCTCCGGCCCGGGCAGCCTGACGCGCCTGCACGCGGAGCTCGACGCGATGGGCAAGAAGCGCGCGCTCGTCGTCACCGACGCGGGCGTGGTGGCCGCGGGGCTCCTCGTCAAGCTGCGGCAGGTGCTCGGGCACCGCGTCGTGGCGGTGTTCGACGCGGTCACGCAGGACTCGGGCATCGCGCTCGTCGACGCGGCCCTCGCGGTCGCCCGCGCCTCGAGCGCGGACGTCGTCCTCAGCCTCGGCGGCGGGAGCTGCATCGACACGGCGAAGGCGGTCGCGTGCGCGCTCTCCAACGGGTGGAGCGCCATCGAGTCGATCGGCATGAACCACCTCGGCGTCGCGCCCACCACGCACATCGCGGTGCCCACGACCGCGGGCACGGGCAGCGAGGTGACCAACGTCGCCGTGATCAAGAACGAGCACGTCGGCACCAAGGCGTACATCCTCGACTCGCTCGTCGCGCCCGACCTCGCGGTGCTCGACCCGAACCTGCTCGTCGGCCTTCCGCCGCGCATGACCGCGGCGACCGGCCTCGACGCGCTGACGCACGCCATCGAGGCGTACACGGCGCGCGCCGCCAACTCGATGAGCGACGCCCAGGCGCTCCACGCCATCCGCCTCGTCGCGCGCTGGCTCCCGAAGGCCGTCGCGAACGGCGCGGACCTCGAGGCGCGCATCCAGATGCAGACCGCGGCGACGCTCGCGGGCTGGGCCATCTCGAGCTCGACGGTGGGCCTCGTCCACGCGATGAGCCACACCATCGGCGCGCGGCACGGCGTGCCCCACGGCATCGGCAACGGCATCCTCTTGCCGCACGTGATCCGCTTCAACGGCGGCGTCCCGGCGTCGGCCGCCCGCCACCTCGAGGTGGCCCAGGCCCTGGGCGCCGCGGTCGAGTCGCCGGACAAGGCGGCCGTCGCCTCGGCCGCCGCGGTCGACGCGCTCCTCCGCGCCTGCCAGCACCCGACCCGCCTGTCGGAGGTGGGCGTGCCCAGGGAGGCGCTCGGCGCGTGCTCGGAGATCGCGGTGACCGACCTGGCCGCGGCCTACACGGCCCGGCGCGCGTCGCCCGGCGAGATCGAGGAGCTCTATCGCGCGGCATGGTGAGGGCGGACCGCCGGGTCGTGCGTTAGGTTGGGGTCATGCCGATCGCCAGCATCGACCCCCGCACGGGGGAAACGCTCCAGACCTTCGCCGCCCTCACCGACCAGGAGATTGATCGCAAGCTCGAGGCGGCGCACCGCGCCTTCCTCTCCTGGCGGCGTCTGCCCTTCGCGGAGCGGGCCAAGCCGATGCTCCGGGCCGCCGAGATCCTCGAGGCCGAGAAGGAGGCGCTCGGCCGGACGATGACCGAGGAGATGGGCAAGACGCTCGTCGCCTCCATCGCCGAGGCCGAGAAATGCGCGAAGGTCTGCCGCTACTACGCCCAGAACGCCGAGCGTGAGCTCGCCGACGAGGTCATCGCGACCGAGGCGCAGAAGAGCTACGTGCACTACCTGCCGATCGGCGTCGTGCTCGCCGTGATGCCGTGGAACTTCCCGTTCTGGCAGGTGTTCCGGTACATCGCGCCGACGCTCATGGCGGGCAACACGGGCGTCCTCAAGCACGCGTCGAACGTGCCGCGCTCGGCGCTCGCCATCGAGGACGTGCTCCGGCGCGCGGGCTTCCCGGAGGGCGTCTTCCAGTCGCTGCTCATCGGGTCCGGCGCGGTGGCGCAGGTGCTCGGCGACCCGCGCGTCGCGGCGGCCACGCTCACGGGGAGCGAGCCCGCGGGCGCCGCGGTGGCCGCGCAGGCGGGGAAGCTCATCAAGCCGACGGTGCTCGAGCTCGGCGGCAGCGACGCGTTCATCGTCATGCCGTCGGCGAACCTCGACACGGCCGTGAAGACGGCGGTGAACGCGCGCACGCTCAACAACGGGCAGTCGTGCATCAACGCGAAGCGCTTCATCGTGCACAAGGACGTGTACGCGAAGTTCGAGCGCGACCTCGCCGACGCGTTCTCCAGGCTGCGCATCGGCGACCCGATGAAGCCCGAGACCGAGATCGGCCCCCTGGCCCTCGACTCCGTGCGGAGCGACGTGGTCTCGCAGGTCGAGCGCTCGGTGAAGGCGGGCGCGAAGCTGCTCACGGGCGGGACGGCGATCGAGGGCAAGGGCTGGTGGTTCCGGCCGGGCGTGCTCGCGGCGATTCCCCGGGCGGCGCCGACGTACCGCGAAGAGGTGTTCGGCCCGGTGGCGCTCCTCTTCAAGGTCGACGACCTCGACGGCGCGATTGCCCTCGCGAACGACAGCGAGTTCGGCCTCGGCAGCAGCGCCTGGACGAACGACGCGAGCGAGCAGCGCCGCTTCGTCGAAGAGCTCGAGGCCGGCGCCACCTTCCTCAACGCCATGGTCTCGAGCGACCCGCGCCTCCCCTTCGGCGGCGTGAAGCACAGCGGCTTCGGCCGCGAGCTGGCGACCCACGGCATCCGCGCCTTCGTGAACGCCAAGACCGTCTACGTCGGCAAGACCGCGGCGTTCGCCACCCAGCACAGCGAGTGACCGAGCGGCTACAGGCTACAGGCCTGTAGCCTGTAGGCCGCCTGCGAGGATTCTACAGTCCCGCGTAGAGCGACAGGTGATGGTCGGTGTCGCCCAGGGTCAGCTCCATGGCGGTGAGGCGGCGGAAGTAGTGGCTGACGTCGAGCTCGTCGGCCATGCCCATGCCGCCGTGGAGCTGGACGGCTTGCTGGGCGATGAAGCGGCCCGACTGGCCGACGACGACCTTCGCGGCCGAGAGGGCCCTGCGGCGGGCGGGGAGGTCGGCGGACTCGCACTGCATCGCGGCGAGATACGACATCGACTTGGCCTGCTCGAAGTGAATGAGCATGTCGGCCATGCGGTGCTGAAGCGCCTGGAACTTGCCGATCGGCTGGCCGAACTGCTGGCGCGTCTGGAGGTACTTGCCGGTCGCGTCGAGGAGCGCCTTCATGCTGCCCACGGCGTCCGCGCAGAGGGCCGCGAGCGCGAAGTCGTGCGCGTCGTCGAGCGGACCGCTCGCGTCCGCCGCATGGACCCCCAGGAGGGCGTCCGCGCCGACGCGCGCGTCTTCGAGCGTGACGTCCGCGGCGACGCGGCCGTCGAGCGTACGGAACTCGCGGACGCGCACGCCCTCCGCGCCGCTCGGGACCGCGAAGACGGAGAGCGCCGCGCCGTCGGGCCGGCCCGCGACGCGGGCCGTGACGAGCAGCGTGTCGGCCGCGCCGGCCCCGATGACCACGGCCTTCGCGCCGGAAATGCCGTACCCCGCGCCGCTCTTCCTGGCGACGGCCTGCACGTGGTCGCGCGCGTAGCGGGCGCCCGGCTCGGCGTGGGCGACGGCGGCGATGCGCTCGCCCGTGGCGAGGCCTTCGAGGAGCCGGTGCGCGCTCGGGCCGCCGAGCCTCTTGAGCAGCACGGTGGCGAAGACCGCGCTCGGCCAGAACGGCTCGAGGAGCATGCCGGCGCCGAACGCGCCCTGCGCTTGCATGGCCTCGATCGGCCCGCCGCCCATGCCGCCCTGCTCGGGCGGCACGAGCAGGCCCGTGAAGCCCATCTCGGCGAGGCTCTTCCACACGTCGCGGCTCCAGCCCGGCTGCGACTTGGAGATCGCGCGCCGCTGCTCGAAGCCGTAGCGGCTCGTCATGAACTTCTGCACGGTCTCGGCGAGCAGCGTCTGCTCTTCGGTGAATTCGAAGTCCATGGCCTATAACCCCAGGATCATGTGGGCGATGATGTTGCGCTGGATCTCGTTCGAGCCGCCGTAGATCGACGTCTTGCGCTGGTTCATGTATCCGGCGGCGAGCTGGGTCGAGTGGTCCCGCCCGAGGAGGCCGGGCGCGGAGCCCGCGTCGCGCACGTCGGCGAGCGCCGAGGGCCCGGCCGCGAGGAGGAGGAGCTCGGAGATCGTCTGCTGGATCTCGGTGCCCTTGATCTTGAGGATGGAGGAGACGGCGCCCGGGTCGCGGCGCGAGCGCTCGGCGGCGAGGACGCGGAGGTTCGTGACCTCGAGGGCCATGAGGTCGATCTCGACCTGCGCGATGCGCGCCGCGAACATCGGGTCCTGGGTGAGCGGCTTGCCGTTGCGCATCTCGGCGGCCGCGACGCTCTTGAGGCGCCGGAGCTCGCGCTTGGACGCGCCGACGCCCGCGATGTTGGTGCGCTCGTGGCCGAGGAGGAACTTGGCGTACGTCCAGCCCTTGTTCTCTTCGCCGACGAGGTTCTCGACCGGGACGCGGACGTCGTCGAACCAAGTCTCGTTGACCTCGTGGGCGCCGTCGAGCGTGATGATCGGGTGCACGCTGACGCCGGGCGTCGTCATGTCGATGAGGAGGAACGAGATGCCCGCCTGCGCCTTGCCGTCGGTGCGGGTGCGCACCAGGCAAAAGATCCAGTTGGCGTGCTGCGCGAGCGTGGTCCACGTCTTCTGGCCGTTGACGACGTAGTGGTCGCCGTCGCGCACGGCGCGGGTCTTGAGCGACGCGAGGTCGGAGCCGGAGCCGGCCTCGGAGTAGCCCTGACACCACCAGTCGTCCATCGAGACGATGCGCGGCAGGAAGCGCTTTTGCTGCTCGGGGCTGCCGAACTTCATGATGACCGGCGCGACCATCTTGAGGCCGAAGGGCACCATGCGCGGCGCGCCCGCCAGCGCGGCCTCCTCCTCGTAGATGTGCTGCTGCATGCCGGACCAGCCGGTGCCCCCGAACTCCACGGGCCACGAGGGCGCGCCCCAGCCCTTCGCGTGGAGGATCTTCTGCCAGCGGACGTAGTCTTCGCGCTGGGGGTGCCGGCCGCCGTGGATCTTGTCGCGGATGTCGGCGGGCAGCTTCTCGGCCAGGAAGCGGCGCACCTCGTCCTGGAATGCCTGCTCTTCGGCGGTGAACGCGATCTCCACGGAGACCTCCAAGGGGGACAAAACGTGACGCAGCGATTCCGCTGTGCGGAACGAAGCGGACGTTAGCGCCCGAGCTCGAGCCCGGCCAGTGCTATTTTCAGGCTTGTCATTCTGCAGTGCAGAACATAGACGTGAGAGCCATGGCCCCACGCGCGAGCAGGCGACCGAAGCGCGCGCCGGTCCGAGCGGCGCCGAAGGAAGACCGGCACTTCGTCACGGCGCTCGCGCGCGGGCTCGACGTCCTGAGCTGCTTTCGCAGCGGCGACCGCATGCTCGGCAACCAGGAGATCGCGGCGCGCTGCAAGCTGCCCAAGTCGACGGTGTCGCGGCTCACGTACACGCTGATGAAGCGCGGCTACCTGCACCACGTGGAGGGCGAGGGGAAGTACCGGCTCGGCACCGCGACCCTGGCCCTCGGAACGGCGATGCTCGCGCGGCACGACGTGCGGCAGCTCTTGCGGCCGATGATGCAGGAGCTCGCGGAGTTCGCCGACGCGTCGGTCGCCCTCGCGACGCGCGACCGCCTCAGCATGATCTACATGGAAGTGTGCCGCGGGCACTCGGCGCTGACGCTGGCCGTCGACGTGGGGATGCGCATCCCGATCGCCACGACCGCCGTCGGCCGCGCGTACCTGGCGCTATGCCCCGAGGAGGAGCGGCGCGACGTCATGATGCAGCTCCGCGAGCTCGACGAGGTCGGCTGGCCGCGCCTCCGCGCGGGCATCGGCGAGGGGATGGCGCAGCACGGCGAGCTCGGGTGCTGCACGTCCTTCGGGGACTGGCAGCCCGACGTGAACGGCATCGCGGTGGCCTTCCGCCCGGGGAACGGCCTGCCGCCGATGGCCATCAACTGCGGGGGCCCGGCCTTCAACCTGTCGAAGGAGTTCCTGCTCGAGTCCGTCCGGCCGCGCCTGCTGGAGATCGCGCGCACCGTCGACGCCGAGCGACCGATCGCGGCCCGGGCCCTCCCCGCCGCCGCCGCCGCCCGGTGAGCGCGCGTCACGCCGCGGAGGCGTATTGCTCGATGTACTTGATGGCGTCCGCGACGGTGCGAATCTTCTCGGTGTCCTCGTCGGGGATGTCGAAGTGGAAGGTGTCCTCGAACGCGAGAACGAGCTCGACCAGCCCGAGCGAGTCGGCCCCGAGGTCGTCGATGAAGCTCGATTCGAGCTTGATCTGCCCTTCTTCGACGTCGAGCTGCTCGCGGATGATCCGCTTGACCTCGCTAGATATGTCCACCGCCATGATTTTCACCTCACAGAAAAAGGTCCGCGCCTTTCGAAGAGGCGCCGCCGCATTCGTGCGCACACTATCGTGGATAGGGGCGCACGACTTATCCATGCGCGCCAGATGATTTCCCCATGACGGCCAGCCCGCTTCCACTCGAGACCCTCCCCCCGGCCGCCCCGGGGCGGCCGACCCGCGATCCCACGTCGCTCAGCAGCTGGGGCCTCGCGATCGCCAGGGCGCTCGAGAGCCGGGGCTGCAACGCCGCCGAGCTCTTCGCGCTGGCCGGGCTCGACTTCGCGGCGCTCGACGATCCCGAGGCGCGGTTCGCGGCGAGGGCCGAGGGGATGCTCTGGCGGCTCGCCGTGCAGGCCACGGGAGATCCGTGCTTCGGCCTCGAGGTCGCGCGCCACACGTCGCCGACGACCTTCCACGCGCTGGGCTTCTCGCTCGCGGCGAGCGCGAGCCTGCGCGAGGCGTTCGAGCGGGTCGTCCGGTACTACAGGCTCGTCTCCGACGCCGCGACGATCCGCTTCGAGGAGCGGCCCGACGCGTACCGCGTCTCGGTGCGAATCGAGGCGGTCGCCGAGCCCGCCGTCGAGGCGATCGACGCCGTGCTCGCCGTCGCCGTCCGCCTTTGCCGGTCGCTGACCGACCGCAAGTTCTCGCCTCTCCGCGTCGAGATGCAGCGGGGGAGCCCGCCCGATCCCGGCCCCTTCCTCCGCTGCTTCCGCGCGCCCGTGGCCTTCGAGTGCGGCGAAGACGCGCTCCTGCTCCCCAAGGCGCTGTGCGACGCGCGCATCCAGGGCGCGAACCCCGAGCTCGCGCGCGCGAACGACCTCATCGCCGCCCAGGCCCTCGCCCGCTGGGAGAGCGCGCGCGTCGCCGACCGGGTCCGCACCGCCCTCATGGACCGGCTGCCGCACGGCCCGCAGTCGCAGGCCGACGTCGCGCGCGCCCTCGGCATGAGCACCCGCGGCCTCCAGCGCCGCCTCGCCGCCGAGTCGACCACGTACGGCGCGGTCGTCGACGACACGCGCCGCGACCTCGCCGTCGCCTACCTGCGCGAGGGTCGGTGCTCGGTCACGGACGTCGGGTACCTCCTCGGCTTCGCCGGCGCCGCGAGCTTCACCCGCGCGTTCCGGCGCTGGACGGGGGAGGCGCCGTCCGCGTACCTGCGCCGGCGCTGACCGTCCGGCCCGTCAGCCGGTCTCGGTGCGGCGCAGGACGACGCGGACGGTGCGCGCGTCGGGCTCGGCGAGGGTCGCGACCGGACCGCTCTCGTGGTCGTGACGGACGGGACGAGCGAGGGGCCCGACTCGGCGCCCGGGAGGGTGCGGCGCGACGCGGCCGCGCCGCCCTTGAAGTCGGCGAGGCGCTCCCACTTGGCGATGAGGGCCGGGGTGCCCGTGGGGCGGAACCAGCGCTCGACGAGGACGACGCTGCGGTCGTAGTCCTCGAGGCGGCCGGCCATCCACGCGATGCGCGCGCGGGCCTCGTGCAGGGAGCCCATGACGAGGGGGTGGTCGCTCGCCCGGAAGCGGTCGAGGAGGCCGTCGATGTGCGCCATGGCGCCGTCGATCTGCCCGAGCGCGGCGTCGGCGATGGCGAGCTGGATGTCGAGCGAGAGGTACATCGCGACGTACTCGCGGTCCTCGTAGGTGACGTGCTCGAAGGCGGTCTCGCAGATGGCCTTGGCCTTCTCGTGCAGGCCGCGCTCGTTGTACGCGCTCGCCATGAAGCCGGCGCACGCGGCCCACCCGACGAAGCTCCGGGGAGGGCGCGCCTGCAGCTCCTCGAGCATCGACGCCTCGCTCTTCTCGTCCCACGTGTGCCGCACGAAGTCGAGGGCGAGGCGGCCGAAGCGCGCGTAGAGGGCGAGCGAAGGGACCGTGACCGCGAGCGTGTCGAGGCGGTCGACGACGCGCGTGAGCGCGACGATGTCATGGAGCGCGGTGTACGTCGGGATGAGCGACGCCGCCTCCCACGTCTCGACCTGCCACGCCGAGCCCACGTGCGCCGCGTGGAGCTCGACCTGCGCGCGGTGGCGCGCGGCCTTCGTGAACTCGCCGCGGTTCGCGTGGTAGAGGAAGCGAATCTGGCTCGCGATCATCGCGTAGAGCTTGAGCCCCGAAGCGTCGAGCGCGTCGGCGCTCTCGAGCGCGGGCTGCCCGTCGTTCCGGTACACGGCGAACGCGGCGCGCGAGAAGTGCGCGCCCGTGATGTAGAGGACGCGCGAGTCGGGCGGCAGGGTGCGGTACCACCGGGGGTCCTCGAACGCCTTCCGGAGCGCGTCGAAGGTGGCGAACGCCTTGGCCTGCCGATCGGCCCCGATCTCCCGCAAGGCGACGCAAAACTCGTAGATGCCCACGGGCGCGAGCCGCTTCGGCAGCACCGCGAAGAGCGAGAGCGCGTCGGCGACGCGGACGGCGCGGTCGACGTCGAGCGAGAGCGCCGCGGTGCCCGTGATCGTCGAGACGGCCCCGAAGAGCTGCACGAGCAGCTCGCGGAACGAGTACCCGCGCTCGCGCTTGGGCGTGAGGTGGAAGCGCGCGAACGCGAGGAAGAGGCCGACGACGAGGCCCAGCCACCGCCCGAGGAAGCGCGCGAAGAGGCGCCCCGTGCGCACGCCCGCGAGGTCCTCGCACGCGTCGAGCGCCTCGTCGCCGTACGCGTCGCCCCAGTACCGGTCCTCGTAGTAGCCGCAGTGCGCGAGCGCCGAGAGCAGCGGCAGCCGCTCGTAGATGGACCGGCGATAGCGCTTCAGCACCTTCAGCGCGGCCTCGATTGGCTCGGCGGCGCGGTGCAGGTTGGCGACCATGGTGCGCACGGTCACGCTGTCGTGCGTCACCGCGGCGATCATCTGCGCGCCGCGCATCTCCTCGCCGCCCTGAATCAGGTGCCAGCCCGCCTCGAGCACCATCACGGGGTTCTGCGCGCCGGCGAGCTTCGCGAACGCCTCGCCGAGCCGGCGGTGCATGGTCTCGCGGCGGAGGTTCTCGCGCTCGAGGCCCGAGAGGATCGCCTCGCGCAGCGCCACGCTGCTGAAGCGATACCCCGCGGCGTCCACGTACAAGACGTCGTGCCGCGCCAGCTCGTCGAGGAACACGAGCGTCTTGCGCCCCTCGCGGTCGTCGACGAGCTCGCGGCACAGCTCCAGCGTCGGCTCCCCGCGCTGCAGGCTCAGACACTCGGCCAGCGCCCGCGCGGGCTCGGTGAGCACCGCGAGCCGCATCGACAGCGCGTCCTCGAGCGCCGCGGGCAGCCCCGCGTCCGGCCGGTCCACCGGCAGGAGCCACATGCCGCCCGTGTACCGGACCACCTCGTTCGCCACGAGCTGCCGGGAGATCTCCACGCAGTAGAGCGGGCTGCCCGCCGTCCGCCCGTACAGCCACTCGGCGAACCGCTCGCCGTTCGGCGCGTCGCCGAAGAGGCCGCGCACGAGCTCCAGCGTCTCGGCGGGCGAGAGCCCCGGGAGCGCCAGCCGCGTGCACATCGAGCGCAGCGTGAGCAGGCCCGTGACCTCCCGCGGCTGCCGGCGCAGGCGCTCGGTCACGACGAGGAGCAGCGGGATCTCGCTCGCCTTGCTGGCCAGCCCCACGACGAGCCCGAGGCTCGCGTCGTCGGCGTCGTCCACGTTGTCGACCGCGATGACCAGCGGCTTCTCGCGCGCGATCTCCGCGAACCACCCGACGAGCGACCCGGGCGTCTCCTCCGGGTCCTTGTCGACCTCCGCCGCGACCGGCTCCGGCATCCGCGGCGGCACCGACCCCGTCGACGACAGCCGCGCGTCCACGTCGCGACCGAGCGCGCGGAGCGCCGCGCCGTACCGCGACGACCGCTCGCGCGACCCGGCGCCCACGGCGTCGAGCGTGCGGTGCACGAGGGCGCGCGCGGTCCCGTGGGCGCGGCCGTTGGCGCTCGCGTCGACCCGCACGAACGACGCGCCCGCGATCTGGGCGCGCACGCCGATCTCCTCGAGGAAGCGCGTGCGCCCCATGCCGGCCGACGCCTCGACGAGCAGCGCGCCGCCGCGGCCCTTGAGCACCGCGTCCGTCTGCTCCTTCGCGGCCTGCAGGTGCGCCGCGCGCCCCACGAAGCGCGGGCTGAGGAGGAAGCTCTCCGCGAGGCGCTCCGCCTCGCCGGCCGCCTCGGGCGGCAGCCCCGCGACCACGTTCAGCCGCGCGATCACCTCCGCGGCGCTGGCGGGACGCGCCAGCGCGTCGGGGCTGAGGAGCGACATGACGAGCACGTCGAGCTCCTTCGGGACGCCCTCGGCGTGCGCGCTCGGCGCCGTGAGCGGCTCCGCCCACAGGTCGCGAAGCTGCTCGATCTGCTTGGCCGGGTATGCGTGCCGGCCCGTGAGCATCCAGTACGCGAGCGCCCCGAGCGCGTAGAGATCCGCGCGCTGATCGAGCGGGGCGCCCTCGAGCGCCTCGGGCGGGATGGCGGGCGGCGTGCCGACCACGTGGAGCGACGTACCGAACGACGCGAGCGCGCCGAAGTCGAGGAGCTTGCAGTGCCCGTCCGGCGTCATGCGCACGTTCGAGGGGCTGAGATTGCGGTGAATGAGGCGCCGCGCATGGAGGAGGGCGAGCGACGTCGCGACGTCGCGCAGGTACCCGCACGCGCCGCGAAAGGGGAGCGGCGAGGCGTGCCGCATGTCGTCCCCCTCGAGGAGCTCCATCGTGTAATACGGGCCGATCTCGTCGACGCCGTAGTCGAAGACTCGAATGATCCGCGGGTGATCGAGGCCGGCGAGGACCTGGTACTCGCGCTCGAACGCGGCGACGTGGAACGGATCGCGCGCGACGTCCGGCTGGATGCGCTTGAGGGCCCGGGCCTCGCCGGTGGTGCGGTCGTGCACGCGATAGACGACCCCCATGCCGCCCGCCGCGAGCTCCTCCTTCACGACGTAGCGAGCGCTCACGATGCCTTCCGACGCGAAAAACGCACGGGTACCAACGCTAGAGTCTAGTCGCCACGCTCTCGCGACGCGAGGGTTGCAACTGCCCGCGCGGACAGGTGCGCCGGTCTTACCAGCGAATGACGCGCGACGGATGTCGGACCCGGGACGCCGCTTCCTTACGAGACGCGACGCACGCGCGGTATGACGGGGCGCGGCGTGACGGCCTGGCGCGCAAAGGCGGCAATGCGCTTGGTGCTCGCGTCGCAGCGCGGGAAATAGCGCCCGAAGAGCGGCCAGGCATGCACCATGTCGGGCTCGACCTCGAGGGTGGCGTCGACGCCGGCGACGCGAAGCCGCTCGTGCAGGGTGCGCGCGTCGTCGGCGAGGACCTCGGCCCCGCCTGCCATCACGAGGACCGGGGGCAGCCCGCGGAGGTCGGCGTGGACGGGCGCGGCGAGGGGGTTTCGAAGGTCGTGCTTGCCGACGAAGCGTCGCGCGCAATCGCGGAGCACCTCGCGGCCGATGTAGTCGTAACGGGCATTGGCCGTCATCGACGCACTGCGCAGTTCGAGGTCGACCCACGGCGAGATGCACGCCGCCGCCGCGGGGAGCGGCACGCGCGCGTCGCGCAGGGCCACCAGCGTGGAGATCGTGAGGCCGCCGCCCGCCGACTCGCCGGCGAGGACGACGTCCTCGGGGGCGACGCCGGCCTCGAGCATCCAGCGGTAGGCGCCGACCGCGTCCTCGAGCTGCGAGGGGAACGGGTGCTCGGGCGCGAGGCGATAGTCGGGGACGAGCCCGCGCATGCCGGCCGACGTGCAGAGGCGTGACACGAAGTCGCGGTGGGTGTCGATGGACCCCATCGAGTAGCCGCCGCCGTGCAGATAGAGGAGCACCTTCTCGTGCGACGCCGTGGACGGCTCGCAGCCTTCGGGCACGAACCACTCGGCCGGGACGCCGCTCGCGTCGACCTTCTCGAAGCGCATGCCCTTCGGCCGCGACGAGGGCACCGTGACCGCCATGGCGCGCCGCTGGAGGGCGAGCGGCAGCATCGCCGAGCGCGGCCCGTAGAGGTGGAGCACGGTCGCCCAGACCTCGAACGGTTCGTCCCACGTGGGGAGCCGTGGCCCGCGTAGCCGGCGGCGCAAGCGCACGACCGGCTCCACGGCCCGAAAGAAGTTCCCCAGCACCCCGCCCCTCGAACGCTTGCGCGCGGCCATCGAGCTCTCTCCGCGTAGCCGTAGCTCACCCGACCGCGGCCGGTCAAACGCGCCGCGGGGCGTTCCCTTTCATCGCGCCGTTCAATTCTCGCAGGAGCATTCGATGGCGGCCTTTGCGGACGACACGACGATGTCTTCGCCGCTGCCGAGGACCGTCACGTGGAGCGCGTTCACGATCATCTGCCCCGAGCTGCCGCTCACGGTGGAGACCTGCTCGTTGACGATCACGCTGAGGACGCCGGGCACGGCGATCTCCTGGTTGGGGCTGCCGTCGACGGTGACGGAGATGCCCGCGATCGAGAGGCCCGTGATGATCGAGCTGCCCGTGAGGACCGGCGTCGTGCCGGAGCACGAGGCGTGGGACTCGGACGCGATGACGCTCGCGACGATGAGGTCGGGCACGACGAGGTTGCCGTTCGCCGCGACGACGCTGGCCGTCGCGTTCGTCTCGGTGCCGCTGGCCGAGACGGTCGCGGAGAGGGCTTGGAGGTCGAGGACGCCCGGGACCTGGGCGGAGATCGCGGTGTCGGTGACGTCCACGGACGCGGCGGTGGGCCCGACGCTCCCCGTGTCGGCCGCGTCGAGGATGAGCAGGCCCGTCGCCCGGACGCCCGCGGCGCTGCCCGCGAACTCCGGCGCGAGCACGCACGGGCCGCCGTCGTTGCCCGGGCCCCCATCGCCGGGCCCGCCGCCGTCGCGGCTCGGGCCGCCGTCGACGCCGGGTCCGCCGCCGCCGTCGCCCGGACCGCCGTCGCCTGGCCCGCCGTCGTCGCCCGGCGGGCCGCCGTCGAGCCCCGGACCTCCATCGTCGCCGGGGCCACCGTCGGCGAGCGTACCGCCGTCGCCGGGTCCGCCGCCATCGCCCGGCCCGCCGCCGTCCGCGAGCGCCGACGCGTCGTCCCCCGCGTCGTCGCCGCCGTCGTCGCCCGGGATCACGTGGAAATCGTTCTTCCCTCCGTCGTCGCCGGAGTACTCGTAGCCGCCCTCGCTGGTCGTGGCGTCGTCTCCCGCGTCGCCGCCGTCCACGCAGTCGCACGCGTCCTCCGACGCGCCGGGGTCGACGTGATTCGCCGCACCGCACCCGATCACCGCCCACGGAAGCACCAAGAGGCCGAACGCTACGAGCCTTGAATTCATTGTCCCCCCGGACCGCGCGAAGGTCCGAGCGTGCGCTCAGCAATCGACGTACCTCGAGCGCGACCACGCGCGCGCGTCGCGAACCGACTCGCGTCGCGATCGCGGGCAAGCAAAAGTGCAACACCGCGCGCGCACGCGAGGCACCCTTGCATGAAGTGCGTAGTCGCGCGCCGTGCGATTCGAAACTACGAAAGACGCGTTTCGCCGAATGCGCGCTTCATGTGGCCTGCGTGGCGCCCGGGACGATGAGGCTCATTCCCGTCTTCACCGCGGGCCGCGCGGCCATCGCCGTCATCCATCGCCGCACGTTCACCGCGCCGTCGAGCACCTCGGGCCGCGCCTCGTCGATCTCGGCGAACCAGCAGTAGTTCATGATGTCGGCGATGGAGTATGCGCCGGCCACCCACTCGCGGTCGCGCAGGCGCCCGTCGAGCACGCGCACGAGGCGAGTGCCCTCTTCGACGAACTTCTTCAACGCGCCCTCGTTCGGCGGGGATTGCCGGGCGAACGAGATGAGCTGGCTGAAGATCGGCCCCGGGCCGCCCACCTGCCAGTAGCTCCACGAGAGCACCTCGGACCTCCCCGGCTGGTCCCTCGGAAGGAAGCGGTCGTACTTGTCGGCGAGGTACTCGAGGATGGCGCCCGACTCGAAGACGACGACCAGCTCGGCGTTGAGGCCCTCTGTGTCGACGAGCGCGGGGATCTTCCCGTTCGGGTTGATGCGCAGGTACTCGGCGCGGTTCTGCTCTCCCTGGCCGAGGTTCACGAGGTGAAGGCCATAGGAGCACCCGAGCTCGGCCAGGAGAATGGGAGCCTTCTTTCCGTTCGGTGTCCGCCAGGTGTAGAGGTCGAGCATTCTCGTTCAAGCTCCGATGCGTGGGGGCGACTGCGAATCACCAACATAACGCGAGCCCGAGCGCGGGCTACACTCGCCCGGCCCATGCGGAAAGCCCCGGCCCTCGTCAGCGTCGCCAGCGTCGTCCTCGTGTTCGCGGCCTGCGCGGCGCGCCCCGCGCCCCTCGCCGCCGACAGCCCGGCGGCCGCGCCGTCCGCCCAGGCCGCCGCGTTCGCCGCCGACACGCGCGCGACCCTCGACGCGCTCGTCACGGTCGACACCAGCCACGGCCACGAGACCGACGCGCTCAAGCCCATCGCCGATCGCCTCTCGCCGCTGCTGCCGGTCCAGCTCCTCGAGAGCGCCCCCGGCCACGGCAACCTCGTCGCGCGGTACAAGGGCACGGGGGCGAAGCGGCCGCTCCTCCTCATCGCGCACGTCGACGTCGTGCCCGTCGAGGGGCAGCCGTGGACGGTGCCGCCCTTCCAGATCACCGAGAAAGACGGCTTCCTCTGGGGCCGCGGCGTGAACGACGACAAGGGCATGGCCGCCGCGATCGTCGCGCTCGCCTCGGAGATGGCGCGCACGAAGCCGAAGCTCTCGCGCGACGTCGTCTTCGCGCTCACCTCGGGGGAGGAGACCGGCGGAGAGTCGGGCGCGCGGTGGCTGGTGCAGAACCACAAGGACCTCATCGACGCCGAGATCGCGCTCAACGAGGGCGGCGCGCTCCACCTCGACGACGACGGCGGGCGGGTGGTCGAGGTGGGCCTCGGCGCCGCCGAGAAGACCTTCCAGAGCTATCGGTTCACCGTGCGCGGGAAGGGCGGCCACTCCTCGATCCCGCCCACCGACGCCGACCCCGTCCTCTCCCTGGCGCGCGCGCTCGTGAAGATCGGCGAGTACCGCTTCCCGCCGCGCGTCATCGCGGCGACGCGCGAAGAGCTCGCCGCCGACGCGAAGCTCGAGAAGCCCCCGATCGGCGAGGTCGAGGCGCGCGTCGCCGCGACCGGCAAGGTGGGGGACGACGACGAGCGCGTCCTCGCGACCGACCGCATGGTGAACGCGCACCTCCGCACGACGTGCGTCACCACGCAGCTCCAGGGCTCCCCGCAAGACAACGTGCTCCCCACGTCGGCCGAGGCGGTCGTCAACTGCCGCATCATGCCCGACGAGACGCGCGAGCAGACCACGGCCACGCTCGAGCGCGTCGTCGGCGATCCGTCGGTCGAGATCGCGCCGATCGCCGACATGGGCTTCGGCCCCTACTCGCCCGCGGACGCCGAGATTGAGCGCGCGATGAAGAAGGCGGCGGGGTCGCTGTGGCCGGGCGCGACCGTCGTGGCGACCATGGGCACCGGCGCGACCGACTCGCGCCACCTCCGGTCGATCGGCATCAAGGCCTACGGCGTCAGCGTCTCGCCGGTCACGCGCGCGGAGGGCCTCTCGGGGCACGTCGCGCACGGGCCCGACGAGCGGCGGCCCACGCGCTGGCTCCCCGAGGGGGCCGAGTTCCTGCGCCGGCTCACGTACGAGCTGGCGCGCTGAGCGCGCCGAAGCGCTCGTAGAGGAGCGCGACGTCGCCGGAGACCGTGCCGGCCGGCGACATCGTGTGGCGCGCCTCGTAGTCGTGCTCGAGCCGGAAGCGGCCGCGCGTGACCATCGCGAAGAGCAGCACCTTCGCCTCGGCGCTCGCCCGCTCGGCGCCGAGCCCCCCCTGCCCCGCCCCCGGCGGCAAGAGCAGCGCTTCGCGCCGGCGGTTCCAGGCCCGCGTGTCCGCGAAGCGATCCGGGTCGAACCGGCCCGGGTCCGGCCACCACGCGAGGTCGCGCAGCGCCGATGCGATCAGCGCGAACACGACGGCCCCCTCGGGCAGCCGCCACGCCCCGAGCTCCACCTCGCGCAGGGCCGCCCGCGCCAGCGTGCCGGCCACGGGGAAGAGGCGCAGCGTCTCCTTCCACACGCGATCCGCCACCGGCAGCTCCCGCAGGTCGCCGTACCCGGGCCGCGCCTTGCCGAGCCGCAGCGCCTCGTCGCGCAGCCGCGCCTGCCACGCCGGGTGCCGCGCGAGCAGGTACACGGCGCTCGCCGCCCCCGGGCCGAGCCCGAGCCGGCGCGCCTCCGCCTTGAAGGCCACGCGACCGGTCGCGAGCCAGCGATCCGCCGCGTGCTCGATGCGCGCCGCGTGGGCTTCGAGGGCGGCCGGCCCGGCCTCGATGCGCTCGCCCGCGCCCCAGCGGCTGGCGCGAACGGCGCGGGCCCGGACGGCGCCGAGCCCGGTGAAGACGTCGGACCAGGAGAGCGGCGCGGAGAAGGCGCCCCGGTCGTTCTGGACGAGCTCGAGCACGAGCTTCGGGTCGGTCACGGCCACGACCGGCTCGAGGCCGAACTGCGTCTTGTAGACCGGGCCGAAGTGCAGGCGCTGGTCGAGCATCCCGGCGGCGCCGCGGCGGCTCCACTCGAGGAGCGTGCTCACCCCGGCGAGGAGGCCCTCCTCGCCCGGCATGTGCCGCGGGGCCCGCCGGCCCCATCGGGACGAGCGACGCGCCGGGCGGACCTCTGCGCGCGGCCTGGCGTTCGCGAATCTTTCCATCGATTGGCGCGGTCGACATCGAACTCCCCCCCTCGATACGGGGCGCGGGGAGTTCAATTCTCGTGCGAGCGATTGAGCGAGGCGGCCACGGCGCGCACGGCGGCCCGCGGCGAGACGCGGAGAGCCTGGAGGCCCAGCTTGTTCCGCAGGCCCGGGATGACGACCGCGTGGCCGCGCATCATCGCCCGGTAGCTCTGTCCCGCCACATCGGCGGCCGTCATCGTCGCGAGCTGGAAGAGCTTCGACTTGTCGTTGCCGGCGACGCGCGCGAACTCGGTGTCGGTCGCGCCGGGGCAGCTCAGCGTCGCCGTGACGCCGGTGCCGCGGAGCTCGTACGAGAGCGCCTCGGTGAACGAGTTCACGTACGCCTTCGACGCGTAGTAGTCGGCCATGAACGGCCCGGGCTGGAAGCCGGCGGTCGAGCCGACGTTCATGATGCGGCCGCTCTTGCGCGTGAGCATCGCCGGCAGGAGCCGGCGGGTGAGCTCGACGAGCGTCGTGACGTTGAGCTGGATCATGCGGAGCTCGCGGGCCAGGTCGAGCGCCGCGAACGCGCCGTTCGTGCCGTAGCCGGCGTTGTTGACCAGGAACTCGATGGGCAGCCCGCGGCCCTCGAGCTCGCGCACGAGGCGCTCGGCCGCCCCGCGATTGGCGAGGTCTTCGGAGAGGGCGAGGGCGCTCACGCCGTGGGTCTTCTCGAGCGTGGCCGCGAGCTCGTCGAGCTTGTCGCGGCGCCGCGCGACGAGGACGACGTCGTGCCCGTCGGAGGCGAAGAGGCGCGCGAGCTCCGCGCCGAGGCCCGAGGACGCTCCCGTCACGAGGGCGGTTTTTCCGGTCTTTCCCATGGGAAGGTCCCTTCTACCATCGGGGCGCCGGGGTTGACACTCGAGGTGGCGGCGTT
Organism: uncultured delta proteobacterium; assembly: GCA_963797395.1. Taxonomy (GTDB): domain Bacteria; phylum Myxococcota_A; class Polyangia; order Polyangiales; family Polyangiaceae; genus Palsa-1150. The sequence goes on along the minus strand of CAWCPA010000009.1, from coordinate 1,584,930 downwards.
ACCCGTCTCAGCGATGTCCGAGGAAGCCCCGTCCACCCACTCGTTCCAGGCCGAGGTGAGCCAGGTGCTCCACCTGGTCATCCACTCGCTCTACAGCCACAAGGAGATCTTCCTTCGCGAGCTCGTGTCGAACGCGTCCGACGCGCTCGACAAGCTCCGGTTCCGCGCGCTCACCGAGCCGGACCTGTACGAGGGCGACACCGACCTCGCCATCCGCATCCGCGCCGATCACGACGCGCGCACGTTGACGATCGAAGACAACGGCGTCGGCATGACCAGCGAAGAGCTCGTGCGCGACCTCGGCACGGTCGCGCGATCCGGGTCGAAGGCGTTCCTCGAGGCGCTCGCGCAGCGCGGCCAGAAGGACGCGCGGCTCATCGGGCAGTTCGGGGTGGGCTTCTACAGCGCGTACCTCGTCGCCGACCGCGTCGAGGTGGTCTCGCGCCCCGCGGGCGCCGGGCAGAAGGCGCACCGCTGGGTGTCCGAGGCGAAGGACACGTTCACCGTGGGCCCGGCTGACCGCGAGCGCCGCGGCACCGAGATTGTCCTTCACCTGCGCGAGGACCAGAAGGAGTTCCTCGACGAGTGGCGCCTCCGGGACCTCGTGAAGCGCTACTCCGATTACGTCAGCCACCCCATCCAGCTCCTGGTCCAGAAGGGCGCGGGCGCCGAGGCGACGCGCGAGTACGAGACGATCAACCGCGCGAGCGCCCTCTGGCAGCGGCCGAAGGGCGAGATCACGGAGGAGCAGTACGACGAGTTCTACCAGCACCTCGCCCACGCGGGCGAAGGCGAGGCGCCGCTGGCGCGCACCCACTTCAAGGTGGAGGGCACGCAGGAGTTCGCGGGCCTGCTCTACGTGCCGCGCGAGAAGCCGTTCGAGCTCGGGATGGGCCTCAAGCACCGCGGCGTGCGGCTCTACGTGCGGCGCGTGCTCGTGATGGAGGACTGCGAAGAGATCGTGCCCGAGTGGCTGCGGTTCATCGTCGGCGTCCTCGACTCCGACGACCTCCCGCTCAACGTCTCGCGCGAGGTGCTCCAGCAGTCGTCGGCGGTGCGCACCATCCGCAAGCAGGTCGTGAAGCACGCGCTCGACGCCATCGACGCCCTCGCCGCCGACAAGCCCGAAGACTACGGCGTCTTCTGGCGGGCGTTCGGCACCTTCATGAAGCAGGGCGCCGCCACCGACTTCGAATACAAGGACCGCCTCGCCAAGCTCCTTCGCTACGAGAGCACCGCCGGCGCCGAGCTCGTGTCGCTGAGCGACTACGTGAAGCGCATGAAGGAGGGGCAAGACGCCATCTACTACGCCATCGGCGAGTCGCGCCGGGCGATCGAGGGCGCGCCCCACCTCGAGGTCCTCCGCAAGCGCGGCCTCGAGGTCCTCCTGATGACGGATCCGATTCGACGAGTGGACCACCGAGTCGCTCCGCGCCTTCGAGGGCAAGAACCTCGTATCGGCGATGCGGGCCGACCTGAAGATCGAGCCGACCGAGGACGAGAAGAAGACGCGGGAGGCCGAGGCCGAGGCGCTCAAGCCCCTCTTCGACCGGGTGCGCGCGGTGCTCGGCGACCGGGTGACCGAGGTACGCGCGAGCGACCGCCTGACCGACTCGCCGAGCTGCCTGGTGCGCGCGAAGACGGCCCCGCACGGGTACGTCGAGCGGCTGTTGCGCGAGGCGGGGCGCGAGGTGCCGAAGGCGTCGCGCATCTTCGAGCTGAATCCCGAGCACCCCATCGTGCGGAACATGAAGGCGCGCCTCGAGAACGGCGACTTCGGCCGCGTCTCCGACTGGATCGAGGTGCTCTACGACCAGGCGCTCGTCGCCGAGGGCGCGCCCATCGAGGACCCGGGGGGCTTCGCCCGGCGCATCACGTCGCTGCTCGCCACGGTCAGCGAGGCGGCCGGCTAAGAGCGACCGTCGTTCCTTCGGAACGACGGCCAGCTCCAATTTTGCCCTAGTTTGGACGTCACGGCGCGAAGCGATAGTTCGAGAGCGTGGCCGCGGCGTGGAAGCGCTTGCGGAAGAACAGGAACCCGCCGTCGCCGTCGGCCACGACGCGCGAGACGGCGGGGCCGAACGGGGTCTGCGCGCCGAACTCCAGCGTCACGTGGATCGCGTCGACGAACATCGGCGGGCGCGAGACCTTGAAGCCGACCGAGATGAGGTCGGCGTGCACGGTGTCGACCCACGCGGAGCCCTCGATCGTGTCGTCGGCGGGGTCTTTGGGGACGAACGCGATGCGCACGCGCGTGGGATCCGCCGGGTCGGTCTCGATCTGATCGAAGACGTACCGGCCCTGCTCCTCCGCCAGGATGGGGATCGGCAAGCGCTTGTTGTCGTCTTTCTTCGATTTGCGCTCCTGCGCCCTCTTGCGCGCGTCTTTCTGCGCGTCGGCGGTCTTGTCTTCGCCGTCTTCGGCGTAGCGCACGACGACGAAGTGCGAATCTGTGCCGTCGGCCTCGACCCGCGCCACGAGCTCCTTCACGGAGTTCGGCTTGCCGTCGCCGTCGAGGAACTCCATGCGCCCGTCGATGGAGTAGCTGGCGCGCTTGCGAAGCCCGATGTACCGCGCCGCGTGATCCGCGAGGCGCGCCATCAGCTCCGTGGAGGGAGGCTGCGCGCGCGCCGGTGCGGACACGGCGGCGACCGCCGTGCCCGCGAAGAAGGCGAGCCCGATCTTACCGAGGCGAGCGGGCATCACCGATGGTGGCCCCCGCCGCCGCCGCCGAAGTGGCCCCCGCCGCCGCCGCCGAAGTGGCCCCCGCCGCCGCCCCAGTGCCCGCCGCCCGCCGGAGCGGCCGGCCGCACCGCCGCGGGATGCACGTTGTAGACGGGACCGCGATACACGCCCGCCGGGGCGCGAACCACCCCCGGCGCGCGGTAAACCGCGGGAGCGCGGTAAACGCCGGGAGCGCGGTAAACCCCGGGAGCGCGGTAAACGCCCGGCGCGCCGTAAACCCCCGGCGCGCGAACGACGCCCGGGGCGCGGTAGTAGCCTGGCCCCACGTGCCAGCCCGGACGGGACACGTAGTACCGGCTGCCGCCCCAGCCCGCGTAGTACCGATAGGGGTAGAGGCCCGAGCTGAACGGCCCCCAGCCCCAGGGCGACACGAACCACGTCCACCCGTAGCTGGGCGCGTAGAGGTACGCGTACGGCTGCGAATCCACCTCCGTGGCGGCCGCGCCGTACGGCACCCAGACCCACCCGTATTGCGTGGTGTAGACCCACTGGCCGTTCTGGTCGGGCTGGCTGGTCTGGGCGGTCGCGGCGGCCGCCTGGTCGGGCCCGGGCGCCGGCTGATCCGGCGGTGCGCCCGCGACCGGCGGGGCCTGATCCGGCGCGGCCGCCTGATCGTCCTGCGCCATCGCGCCGCCGGCCGAAGACGCGACCAGGGCCGAGCCCAGCAGCACCACCGCGACCTTGGAAGTCGGTTTCATGGGGGAGCCTCCACCTTCAACCTAACAACCGTCGCGCCGTCCGCATTATTCAACGTTCGAAGCGCCGCCGGGTTTCGCACGTTTGCCCACTCTGCCGGCGATTTTCGTCTCCGGCCCGCACGGCGGAGCTCCGCCCCGGGTCGATGCGACGGCGTCGCACGACCAAGCTGGTCCGCGCAAAGGCGCCTCACTCGCGGCGCCCGCGCGCGACACGCCGCCCGTGGCGACAAGCACGCCGGATTTCCTGCGGCGGCTCGGCGACGCGCCGCGTCGGCGCTCACGCTCATCGCCTATCGGCTATCGCTTATTGTCGGTTGCCCATATTCGAGACAATCGATCGTTTTCATGTATGCTCGCGCCGGGCATGGGAAAACAACTTCGCTCACGCATATCGGACCTGGCGGCGTCGTTCATCGACTCCGTGCTCGAGGCCGTCCGCACCTCTTCGCTCGAAGACATCCTCGGAGGCGGCGTCTCGCTGCACGTCCAGTCCAACGGGCGCGCGGCCTCGTCGGCCGGCCGCGCGGCGCGCGCGACGGCGCCCTCCGGGCGACTCCCTCGCCGCTCCGCCGAAGACATCGCGAAGACCCTCGAAATCGTGGTGTCGCTGCTCGGAAGTCGCAAGAGCGGTCTTCGCGCAGAACAGATTCGAACGGAGCTCAACCTGCAAGCGAAAGAGCTGCCGCGCATTCTGAAAGAGGGCCTCGCCCGCAAAAAGCTGCGCACCGTGGGTCAAAAGCGCGCGACCACGTATTTCGTGAAGTAGCCCGCGCCGCCGCACGACGCCGGCGGCGCCGCAACGCAGGCGAAACGGGTTCCAGGCTAGCGTGGTGGGCGTGGAAGACTCCAACGACGCCTCGAAGTCCCGGCTCCTCGCTGTACGCGGCCTGCTGACGCCCGCGGCGCACACGCTCTTCCGCCTCCTCGAGCGGCTCCCCGGCCCCGCGCAGAGGCTCGGCGCGTCGGCCCTCCGCACGCTCGCGGCGCGCTGGCCCCTCCTCGCGCGGCTCCTCGGGCGGACGGTGCCGGCCCCCCGCGCCGCGGAGCGGCCCGCGCCGGTCCCGGCGCAGGTGCTCGACGCGGCGATCCTCGGGCACCTCGGGCGCCTGGCGGAGGCCCGGGACTACGCGGACCGGGCGCGCGCCGCGCAGGCCCTCGGCGACGTGATCCACCCGGACACCACGGCGGGGCTCGTCGCGGCCCTCCGCGACCGCAGCGCGGAGGTCGCGTCGCAGGCGGCGGACTCGCTCGCCCGGCACGGCGGCGCCGTCGCGATCGCCGCCCTCCGGGAGGTGGTGGAGAACCGGGAGGCGTTCTTCAGCGCGGGCGCCCGCGCGGCGGCGGTGCGCGCCCTGGGGACGCTCCTGCCCGCGGGCGAAGGGACGCCCCTGACGACCGCCGTCGCGGACGTCGACGCGCTGGTCAGCCTCGCGGCGATCGCGGCCCTCGCCGAGCGCGACGAGACGACGAGCTGCGGCGCCCTCATGTCCCTCCTCGAGGACCGGCGCGGCTACTACCTGCCGCTCACGCGGCTCGCCGCGGCGCGCGCCCTCCTGCGCCTGCACAGCTACGACCGCGATTGCCTGCGCGGGCTGCTCGAGACCGAGGCCGACACCACCGTGCGGGAAGCCCTCTCGACGCTCGCGAACTGAGCGCGCTCACGGCACGAGCGACGTTCGCAGGGCGCTGAGGGCCACGATCGCCCCGAAAGACAGGACCAGCGCCACGCGCCGCAGCCCCTCCCCGCTCGACGCCCGCACGCTCCCGCGGACCACCCGCTGCGCGCGCGAGCCGACGACCACGTGGAGCGCCGCGATGCCCGCCCAGGCCGCGACGACGCCGAAGACCCAGTGCGCCCGGATCCGGTCGCCCGGGCCGCCGGCCAGCCAGGCGAAGCCGGCGAGCAAGCTCACGGCGAGCTCGGGAATGGCCCAGCGGTGGTAGAGCGTGACGGCGAGGCGGCCGATCTCCGGGCCGTCGGCCATCATGCGGGCGCGGCCGGTGAGCCAGCTGACCGAGAACAGCGTGCCCGTCCACAGCGCCGACGCCGCGACGAACGACACGGCGGCCAGCATCAGCCAGCCTGGAGTCAAGTTCATCCATTCCATGGCCGGGCTCTGGTGCAACGCGGAGACCAGTCGCATGTGCCGCCATTCTGCGCGCTTGCAAGCGGGCGCGAGAACTTCGCGGTGACAAACCCGCCACAGCCGCGCAGCCGACCGCGACGTTCGGGCCCAGCCGGTCAGCGCCGGAGGGCCAGGATGACCTCGACGAGGATGAGCACGATGACCACGAGCTCGAGGAGGGTCGTTCGGCGCGCGTCAATCTCGCCGCGAATGAGCGTATGCGCCTGCGCGAGGAGACCCTGCTTCGCGTCGATGCTGGCCTGCCAGGCCCGGATACGGAAGCGCCGGACCGCGCTCTCGTAGACCCTGGCGAGATAGAAGTCGCCGATGACCTTCAGAGTGTTGTCGACGCGCTCGGCGAACTCGCTGAGCTCCACCAGGCGGCGCACGACGCGCCGCCCGAGGTCGACCCACGGGCTCCGCACGATGCCGCCGAGGACGTTGCCGTGCGCGCGATCGAGCTCGCGGTACACGCTCGCGAGCTCCGCGTCGAAGAGCTCGTCGTAGTAGCGGAGCTCGAGGAGCTGCGACGACGCGAGCTCCAGAATGTCGGGGATGTCGCGGCTGCCCGACGGCTCGAGCACGAACGCGCAGTTCCAGTCGACCACGACGAGGTCGTCGTCGAAGTAGCTGTGGGCGTGCGCCAGCACGTCTTGCCGCTGGGAGGGCGAGAGGCGCCGAGTCGCCGGCTCGCCGAGGACCAGGCTCGCGAGCGAGGGCGACGCGAGGACCTCGCCGGCCGACGGATCCCCGTCGAGCTTGCGCACGTAGAGGACCGTATAAGACTCGAGCGCGTTCCAGTCGTGACGCCCGCGGACCGCGTCGCCGAGGCGCGCGAGGAGCGGCGGCACCATCTCGCGCGCGGCCTTGTCGAGCTCCGGCGAGTCGTAGAGCTCGTCGCACCACGGGACGATCTCCCGTGAACGAGCTGCCGGGCGCGATGGGCACGTCGAACGAGAACGACATGGCGCCGTAGTCGAAGACGCGGACGGAGACCTCGGTCTCGAGGCGCGCTCCCGTGCGCGGGAGGGTGATCGTGCGCGGGCCGAGCGGGATCTCGAGCGGCGGGGACTGGATGACGAGCGACTGCGCGCCCTCGCGCGTGAGGCCGCCGCGGCGCGGCGCGCTCGCCTGGAGGCGGGCCTGGCAGGCCACGAGGTCGATTCTCGTTGGCGACGTCGATCTGCCGGTAGGCGAGCACGCGGCCCTCGCGAACGACGAGCGGGCGCGCGGAGACCACGTGCTCGTCGGGCGTCGCCGGCCGCCACTGCTCCCGTTCGCCGTGCGAAACCATTGCGCCCAGCGTGACCTTACCGGAACGGCGGGCGCTCGCCATTCGGCCCCCTGCGGCCGCGGCGTCAGGCGATGCCGGCCTTGAGCGCGCTTTCCATGGCGGCCAGGGGCGCGGGCTGCCCCGTGTAGAGCTCGAACTGAGCGGCGGCCTGGTGGAGGAGCATGCGGCCGCCGTGGACCGCGGTGGCGCCGCGGCGCACGGCGGCTTCGTAGAGCGCGGTGCGGAGCGGCTTGTACACGATGTCCATCACGACCTGACCGGGCCGGAGCGCGTCTTCGGGGATGGGCGCGGCCGACGCGGCGTCGGCCTGGCCGAGGACCGTGGCGTGGACGACGACGTCGTAGTCGCCCGCGCGCGAGGTCTCGCCCAGGCCCGCGCCGCGCGCGCCGGTCTCCGCGGCGAGGGCGGCCGCCTTCGCGGCGTCGCGGTTGGCGATGGTGACGTCTGCGCCGCGGTCGCGCAGGCCGAACGCGATCGCGCGCGCCGCGCCGCCCGCGCCGACGAGGAGCACGCGGGCCGCGCTCAGTTCGTGCGCTTCGCGCGCCTCCTCGAGCGCGCGCATCGCGCCGACCCAGTCGGTGTTGTGCCCGACGAGCGCGGGACCGGTCGGGTGCGCGGCGCCCACGCGCTCGTTGACCACCGTGTTGACCGCGCCGATGCGCGCCGCGACGGGATCGACCACGTCGAGCAGCGCGATGACCTCCTGCTTGTACGGGGCGGAGACGCCGAAGCCGCGGATGCCGAGCGCGCGCATCCCGCCGATCGCCCCCGCGAGGTCGGTCACCTCGAAGGGCACGTACGCGAAGCTCAGGCCGAGGGCGCGGTACCCGGCCTCGTGCATCGAACGGCCGAGCGGACCGGCGAGGCGGGAGATCGAGCCGCAGAGGGTCACGGGGAGGGCCATCGCTCTTCTTATGCAGCGCTTCGACCGCGGCGCCAATTCGGTACACTCGCGGGCGCCATGAGAGCCCTCCGCTTCGATCGCCTCGGCGACCTCGACGCCCTCCACTCGACCGACCTCCCCGCGCCGCAGCCGGCCGACGGCGAGGTCCTCGTGCGCGTGGTCGCGGCGGGCCTGAACCCCAGCGACGTGAAGAACGTGCTCGGGCGCTTCCCGTACACCACGCTGCCGCGCACGCCGGGGCGAGACTTCGCCGGCGTGGTCGAGGCCGGCCCGGTGGACATGATCGGCCGCGAGGTGTGGGGCACCGGCAACGAGCTCGGTTTTCGCCGCGACGGCAGCCACGCCGAGTACCTCACGCTCCCCGCCGACGGCACGGCCCCGCGGCCCCGCAGCCTCTCGTTCGCGCAGTGCGCGGCGTCGGGCGTGCCGTACACCACCGCCTTCGACGCGCTCGCGCGCACGGGCGTGTCGAAGGGGGCGCGCGTCGTGATCATGGGGGTGGGCGCGGTCGGGCGCGCCGCGATCGACGTCGCGCGCTGGCGCGGGGCGCGCGTCGTCGCGGGGGTGCGGCGGCCCGAGCAGGCCGAGGAGCTCCGCGGGCGGGGCGTCCCCTGCATCGTGCTCGGCGACCCGTCCGTCTTCGGCGACGCGGTCCACGCGCGCTTCCACGAGGGGGCCGACGTCATCTTCGACACGACGGGCGCGTGGCTCGAGCCGAGCGTGTACGGCCTCGCGCCGTTCGGCCGCATCGCCGTGATCGCGGCGCCGGCCGACAACCATGCCCGGCTGCCCGTGCTCGCCCTCTACCGCAAGGGCGGCGGCGTCGTGGGCATCAACTCGCTGCTCTACGACGCACGCGCGTGCGCCAAGATGCTCGTGCAGCTCGGCGCCGCCTTCGACGCCGGCGACCTGCCGGCGCCCGAGCCTCCCGCCGAGATCCCGTTCGCGTCCGCAGTCGAGGCGTACCACCGGCAGCACAGGGGCCCGGTCGAGAAGGTGGTGTTCGCGATGGGCGCGGCGCGCGCATGAGCGCGCGGTCGATCGCGGCGGTCTCGCTCCGCGTGCTCGGGGGCGCGTACCTCGCCGGCGTCTGGCTGGACGGCGTGGGGAGCACGCTGCCGTCCGCCGTGCTCCCGCGCGCCCCGAACTACTTCCTCCAGGTGGCCGCCCTCTTCCCGGTCGCGGCGACCATGACGATCGACTACCGCGCCGAGGCCTGGGTGTGCGCCGACAAGAAGTGGGAGGAGCTCGACACGCGCCCCTACTTCCCGCTCGACCCCGACGACAAGGAGAACCGCTTCCAGCGCGTGATGCACTTCTTCCGGCGGGAGCGCACCACCATGCAGGCCGTCGACGACTACCTCGTCGAGCGCCACCCCGAGGGCGGCGGCGCGGACGGCATCGACCCGCTGCGGCCCATCGGCGGCGTGCGCCTGCTGAGCCTCCGCATTCCGCTGCCGAGCCCCGGCGACCGGGTCGAGCGCTTCCTGCGCCAGCCGCTCTCGGCGTACCCCGACTCCGAGCGGCACGTCTTCTATCACACGCCTCGATCGAAGCTCGGCGAGCGGTGCGGGTACGGCGTCGAGGACCCCGAGTGATGTTCCGGCAGCTCGGAGAATGGCTCGAGGAGCCGCTGCCCGTTCTTCGCATCGAGATCGTGCGCATCGTCGCGCCCCTCGCGGTGCTCGGCTTCATGTCGGGGCGCCTGGTGCACGCCGACGAGTGGCTCGGCGACGCCGGCTTCCGCGTGCCGGACCTCGGCGGCGACTGGCGGCAGCCGCTCTTCGTGCCCGCCCTCCCCGCCCCGGCCGCGTGGGCGGTGGCCGTCGTGATGGTGGTCGCGGGGCTCGCGGTCGCCGCGGGCGTCAAGACGCGGGCCAGCGCGCTCACCTTCGCGGTGACGCTCGCCTTCGTGGCGCTCTCCGACCGGCTCGCGGCCTTCACGGTCAGCAAGCTGTCGCCGGCCGTGATGGTCGGGCTCGCGGCGGGCCCCGCCGGGACACGCCTCGGCGTCGACGCGTGGCTGACGGCGCGCCGCACGAAGGCCGCGCCGCCGAAGGAGCTCGCGATGCCCGCCATGCGGTTCCTCCAGCTCTTGCCCGTGACGATCTACAGCGCGTCCGGCATCGCGAAGGCCCGCGGCGACTGGCTGTCGACGCCGCTCGTGCTGTGGTCGCACCTGCACGACAGCTACCAGACGGCGTTGTCGTACACGCTCGCGTCGTCGCTCCCGGGCTGGAGCTGGACGCTCATGCAGGGCCTGGTGCTGGCGTTCGAGCTCTTCGCGCCGCTCTGGTTCGGCTGGTCGCGGACGCGCACCGGGGCGCTCGTCTTCGCGCTCGGCATGCACGCGATGATCGGCCTCTGCTTCGGCCCGGTCTTGTGGTTCGCGCTGCTGATGATCGCGCTCGTGTCGGGCGCGTTCGTGCCCGAGCGGGTGCTCGAGGCGCTCGACAGGGTGGCGGTGCGGATCGAAGGCGCGGGCTGACCCGCGGCCTGTCCGCCATCCCGATCAGCAGCCGCAGAGCTGATAGCAGTCCGGCTCGCCCGCGCACTCGCTCTGGCACTCCCGGTCGCAGGAGCTGGCGGCCGTGCCCGACGAAGCGGAGCCCGACGACGCGCCGGAAGACGACGTGGCCACGCTCGTGCAGCGGCCCTCGCTCGCCGCCTCGCAGACGATGAGCGCCGTCTGGTCGCCCAGCGCCTGCGAGACCTCGTCGCACGTCGTCGGGACGCCGATCGGGCAGAGTGAGTCGGTGCAGAGGCACTCGAGGTCGAGGAGGGCGCCGGGGTGGATGCGGAAGCCGCAGCCCGGGAGCGCGGTCTGGTCGACCGTGACGTTGGGGCAGAGGCTGATGCCGAGGCAGAGGGTGACGCCGGACTGGGGGTCGGTGCTGCAGTCGATGCCGGTCGGCGTGGCGCTCGAGGAGCCGGAGCTGGCGGAGCCGCTGCTCGCGCCGCTCGTCGAGTCGCTCGTGCCGTCTCCGGTCTCGACGTTCTGGAGGCACGCGCCGGACGCGAGCGCCAGGGCCAGGAGCGACGTCGCGAAGGGCAAGGAAGCGAGAAGCGGCGCGGACGGTCGTCGGGCCATGCCCGTAGCCATGCGCGAACACCGGCCGACCCGGCAAGTTTTCGGCGAATGCGCTACCGTTCGGCCCCTCATGGCCGATTTCCCCCTGGCGGCCCGCCCCCCGCGGGCCCTCGCGAGCCACGACGCGACGCGGATCACCGCTGCGCTCACGGGCCTGACCGCGCTGCTCGCCGAGGACGCGATCTTCGTGCTCGGCGCGGGCGTCCGCGACCTGAAGGAAGCGCTCGAGGGCATGCTCCAGCGCCGGGCGGCGAGCTACGCGGCGGCCGTCGAGGGCAAGCCGCACACGCGCATGACGGGCGCGTTCGACGCCTGGTACGTCGACATGGTGCGCGCGCTCGCGCCGATCTCGCCGCCCGCGTGGGTGCCGATGATGGACGTCGTGCGGGAGAAGGTGACCCTCGAGATTGGCGCGCGGGGCCTCCGCAGCCTGTTCTCGAGCAAGCCGAGCGACAAGGACGTCGCGCGGGTGAAGCGGTACGGGTCGCTCGCGGCGCGCACGCTCCGCGCGGTGCTCTCGGCCGACGGCAACCTCGACGCCGAGGACCTCCGCTCCATCGCGGCGCTCGTCGCGGCGCTCGGCCTGCCCGAGGCGGACGCGAACACGCTCCGGGCCGAGCCGGCCGTCGCGCCCGAGACGATGGACGTCTACGGCGAGATCGACCACGCGGTGGCCCGGGCCATCCTCCGCGGCGGCTGGCTCGCAGCGGCGTCCGATGGCATCGACCCGCGCGAGGAGAACGTGCTCCGCGTGGTCGGGCAGAAGTTCTCGCTCGACGCAGGCGAGATCGAGCAAGGCCGGCGCGACGCCATCGAGGCGGTCGACTGGCGGCGCAAGGTGGGCATCGCGGCGATCGACGGCGTGCGCTTCGTGCTGTCCGATCGCGTGCCCGGGCTCGGCGTGCAGCTCGCGGCGCTCACGGGCACCGTGATGCTGCCGCGGCGGTGGCGCGACGAGGCGCTCTCGCCGGTGGGCCAGGGCGCGCCCGTGACGCTGGCCAAGCGCCACGTGGGGCTCGAGGCGGCCGACCGGCGGACGATCCTCGCGATCGCGTGGGCCGCAGCGCTCGCGGAGGACCCGAGCCTCGGTCGCCGCGCCGTGCTCCGGGTGCGATGGGAGAAGTTCGCGGAGGACCTCGGCGAGGACGATCCCGAGCCGCTCGAGGTCGTGGAGCGCTGGCTGACGGACGCGCTGGCCGACATGGCGAGGAAGCCCGAATGAAGACGAAGCGACTCGGTTTTCTGGGCGCCGGCAACATGGCCGGGGCGCTCATCAAGGGCCTCGTGCACGCGAAGGTGCCGCCGGAGCGCATCCTGGCGAGCGACCTCAAGGCCGAGCGCCTCGCGTCGCTGCACGAGCAGCACGGAATCCGCACGACCACGGACAACCATCAGCTGCTCCGCGAGTCGGACATCGTGGTGCTCGCGGTGAAGCCGCAGATCATCGACAAGGTGCTGACCGAGGTCGGCGGCGAGGTCCGCGGCGATCAGCTCGTGGTGTCGGTCGCGGCGGGCGTGCCGATCGACGCGCTCGAGGCGCGCTTGCCGCCGAAGACGCGGGTCGTGCGCTCGATGCCGAACACGCCGGCCACCGTGATGGCCGGGGCCACGGCCATCTCGGGCGGCACGCACGCGCGCGAGGACGATCTGCGCATCGCGCGCGAGCTCTTCGAGGCGGTGGGGCGCGTCGTGGTGCTCGACGAGGCGATGCTCGACGCGGTGACGGGCCTGAGCGGCAGCGGGCCGGCGTACGTGATGCTCATCATCGAGGCGCTGGCCGACGGCGGGGTGAAGGTCGGGCTGCACCGCGACATCGCCCTCACGCTGGCCGCGCAAACGGTCTTCGGCTCGGCGCGCCTGCTCCTCGAGACGGGCGAGCACCCCGGCCGGCTCAAGGACATGGTGACGAGCCCCGGCGGCACCGCCATCGCGGGGCTGCACACGCTCGAGAGCGGCGCGCTCCGCAAGACGCTCATGGACGCGGTCGAGTCCGCGACGCGCCGGGCCGCGGAGCTCGGCGCGGACATGGGCGCGAAGCTGCGGGCGAAGGGTCGCTGACGGCGCCTCGTCACGGAGTCACGTGCGCCGCGGCCGCGCCGTGGAAGGTCGCCGTGGCGACCCGACCGTTCATCGTGCGCTTCGCGGAGCCCTCGACGGCGCCCGCGCCGCTTCGGGCTACTCGACCGGGCAGTTGCCCGGCGACGGGAACTGGGCGCCGAGGCTGCCGCCGCTGGTGCCGGAGACCGTGCCGGTGATCGTGTGGCCGAGGACGTCGGTGAGCTTGAGGGTGACGCCCGTGAAGTCGTTGATGCCGCTGGCCGACCAGTAGGCGTACTGCGACTGCACGAGGGCCTTGCCGTTCGCCGTGCCGCTGGCCACCGGATAGACCATGTTCTGGATGTAGATCTGGCCTTTGTAGCCGTTGTTGAAGACGGTCACGATGTCGCTGGTGATCGGGCACGCGATGAAGTGCCAGCTCCCCGGCAGGTCGCCGCCGGTGTTCGATGCGCCCGAGGCGACCTCGGTCTTCTCGAAGGCCTGGGAGCTCAGGTCGAGGTGGTTCTTCTCGGTGCAGGGCGTGTTGCTGCCGCCCGTGGTCGGGCACTCGTCGATGAGGGTCGCGATGACCTTCGCGCCGTGCTGGCCCGTGATGACGACGCACGCCCCGCAGTTGTCCCACGGCCAGGTGCCGGACATGTCGCTCGGCATCGCGGCGAAGTAGGTGTTGCTCGCTCCGCCCGTGCTGGCCACGTTCTGGATGACGTCGACGGAGTCGTAGTTGTTGCTCGTCGTCTCCGTGCCGCTGTAGCCGCAGGCGGTCGCGTGCTCGCCGCCCTGCCCGAAGAAGTACTCCGTGAAGGTCGCCCCCGTGTAGTTCGTCCCCCAGGTGCAGCCGGACGCGGAGCCCGCGTCGCCCGAAGACGCGCTGCCCGAGCTCGCGCCCGTGGACGACGCGCCGCTGGAGCCGCTGCCCGTCGAACCACTCGAGCCGCTGCCGCCCGAGCCGCTGCCCGTCGAGCCGCTCGCGCCCTCGCCGCCGTCGTCATCGCCGGAGGGGGAGCCCGCGGACTGCTCGCCGCGCTGGGTGCCCGTCGCGCCCGAGCTCGCGCCGCCCGAGCCGCCTCCGGAGCACGCGACGAAGCACGCGCAGACGCCGGCCATGAAGCACGTCGCAGTCGATGCCAAGGCATCGCGCAGAGTCGAGCGGCCCATTGTAGAGCCACTATAACCGCACCTCGGCCGTGATGCGCTCGAGTCGGCGCCCGCGGGCTCCTCGAGGGGGCCGTGTGCGGGCCGCCCCTACGTCGGCGAGCGCGCTTACTTCGCGATGACGTCCGCGTAGGTGACGCACGCGATGAGCGTGAGCAGCATGAGCAGGCCCACCGCGTGGACGCGCGCCTCGACCTTCGCGTCCGGCTTCCGGCGCGAGACCGCCTCCGCCACGAGGAAGAGCAGGCGCCCTCCGTCGAGCGCCGGGAACGGCAGGAGGTTGAACGCGCCCAGGTACGCGCTCAGCATGCCGAGGAACTGGAGCAGCACGCCCGGCCCCGTCCTGGCCTGGCGCGCGGTCTCCTTCACGATGCCGACCGGGCCGTTGACCTGCAGCTTCTCCTTGCCGGAGATCACGCGGCCGATCGCGCGGACGTTCTCGTAGACGAAGAGGGGCGGCGCGATGACGCTCATCGTGGCGGCCTCGCGCACGCCGACGGGCTCGACGTGCGTGGGCATTCGCACGTGGATGAGGCCCTCGTCCTTGTCGCCGCGCGGGCCCGGCGTGACCTGCTCGTGCAGCGTCTGCCCGGCGCGCTCGACCGCGAGGTCGACGGCCTCGCCGGGGTGGGCGCTCACGGCCTTGCGGAGCTCTTCCCAGTTGCGGACGTCGACGCCGTTGACCGACAGGACCTTGTCGCCCGTCTGCACGCCGGCCGTCATCGCGGGACCGGCCTCGACGACGATCTTCATGGTCGCCTCGTCCGCCACCTCTTTGCCGCCGATGAGCAGGCCGAAGAAGATGAGGATGGAGGCGAAGAAGTAGTTCGTGAGGGGGCCCGCCGCGATGGTGACGATGCGCGCCCAGAGCGAGGCGTTCGCGTAGCTGCCCTCGTCCTTGGGGTCGTTCTCCTCGTACGGGTTCATCCCTGCGATCTGCACGTACGCGAGGAAGGGGATGAGAGCGACCTGATAGATCGTGGGGCTCTCGGGCGGTTTGTGCTTCCAGATCGTCGGGCCGAACCCGATGCTGAATCGCACGACGCGCATCCCGAACTTGCGGGCCGCGAAGTAGTGACCGCTCTCGTGAACGACCATGAGGACGGCGAGCCCGAGGATCGCCACGAGGTAGAGCGCAACCGTCATCGCCAAGGAACTCTAAGACGCCCGGGCGCTGTCCGCCATTGGACGAGGCGGGCAAAGCCCGGGAAGCCGGGCGCGGGTAGGGCGCTAGAGCACCCGCCCTCGCTCGCCTCGCCGGCGCCTTGGAGCTCATGGGATGAAAGCTGATGCCGACGGAGATCGCCGGGAATGCCGCGCACCGCGCGCTTGACATCGATGGAGTCGCGGCGACGTGAGACCTTCCGCGGCGACGCGCTGCCGTCGATTGCTCCCGGCGACGCCGCGCGGCGACGCGCACGACGCCGCGAGGCGGCGCGCCCGGGCGGATGTTGAGCTATGCAGGCGATTTCGCCTCATTTTCGTGCACCTGCCGGAGCGCCCCCGCGAGGACCGGCCGAAAAGCGGTCCCCGGGCGTCTCTCGCCATGTGTCCCGGCGATGCACTCCGACAGTCACGCCGAGCCAATCTCCATGCTAGGAGAGGCGCCCATGTCCAACACGCCCATCAAGCCCAGCGCGGCGCCGACCGGCGCGGCCCCCGTCGGCGCGGCCGTCCAGCTCAAAGGCGGAGCGGCCATCCTCGCGCCGGTCTCGGCTTTCCCGAACGGCGTGCCGGGCAACGCGCTCATCCTCCTGCCCATCAACCCGAACGGCACGCCCCTCGAGACGCAGATCGTCCAGGGCCCCGTCGCCCTCCAGATGGACGAGGTGTGGAAGCTCCTCGGCTTCAACGGGCCGGCGGTGCAGGTGCAGGACGAGCAGGGCCGCCCGATCGCCATCGGTCTCGAGGACCTCCTCGGCGGGCTCGAGAAGCACTGGAACGACGGACCCGAAGACCTGAACCGCGGCCGCATCTTCGCTCAGGAGCTCATGAAGTACGGGCGCCACGAGAAGGCCGAGAAGGTCCTCGGGAAGATCGTCGCGACCGGCGGCGACGGCGAAGACTGGCTCGGGCTGGGCGTCGCGCAGCTTTCGCAGAAGAAGCTCGACAAGGCCGAGGCCACGCTGCGGGGCGCGCAGAACCTCCTCAAGGACTCGCCGTTCCCGAGCCTCCAGCTCGCGAAGGTCATGAAGGAGAAGGGCGATCGCAAGGGCGAGCGCGAGGCCTCCGAGCGCGCCATCCAGATCGACAACAACTCGGTCGACGCCTGGGCCTACCTCGCGAACTCCATCAAGGAGACGACGAGCGAGGGCGAGATGGTCCAGCAGATCGAGGGGCTGGCCAACGCGCCGGTGAACGCCAAGTGCAGCGCGCCGTACATCGCGCTCCAGGGCTTCTACGCGGCCGACGCGAAGAACGAAGCCGCGCGCGACCGCGCGATCGCCTACGCGAAGAAGGCCGTCGAGCGCGCCCCGGGCGATCCGCTCGCGCTCCTGTGCCTCTCGGCGCTCTACGGCCAGGGCGGCAAGATCGACGAGGTCGTCAAGCTCCTCGCGCCGCACGAGGCCCTCATGCTCCGCGACGTGCGCGTCGCCCACAACTACTTCGAGGCGCTCTTCCAGCTCCGCGACATGCAGAAGATCACCGCGCTGCTCAACAAGCTCGCCACCAGCCAGGTGCGCGAGGTGAAGCAGTTCGCGATCGAGCGCTCGCGCGCGGTCTCGCAGCTCCTCCAGCAGCAGCAGGCCCAGCTCGCCGCGGCGTCGCAGATCAAGACCTAGGACGCGCTGCTCGACAGGCTCCAGGCTGCAGGCTGCAGCACGGGATGGCCGTGCCTTCGGACTTCGAGTCCGCGGGGTCGGGGCCCGCTCGGGTCGGGCTGTAGCCTGAAGTCTGTAGCCTGTAGACGCTCGGTCGGCCCGGTCGGCCCGGTCAGGCCCGGGCGCGCTGCACGAGCAGGACGAGGAAGAGCGGGCCGCCGAGCATCGCGGTGACCGCGCCGACCGGCACCTCGGTGTGCAGCACGGGCGCGAGCACGCGCACGGCGAGGTCGCACGCGACGAGGGTGGCGCCGCCCGCGAAGATGGACGCCGGCAGGAGCACGCGCAGGTCGGGGCCCAGGATGCGCCGCATGCCCTGCGGGACGACGAGTCCGATGAAGCCGATGGGCCCGGACACGCTGACGACCGCGCCGACGATGACGGCGCACGCGAAGAGGACGCGCCGCTCGAGCGCCGCGACGTCGACCCCGAGGCTGGCCGCGGGCTCGTCGCCGAGCGCCAGCACGTTGATGCGCGCGGCGTCGACCAGCAAGACGGTCATGCCCGCGGCCGTGTAGATCGCGAGGAACGCGAGCTGCGGCCACGTGGGCGCGTCGAGATAGCCCATGAGCCACCACACGAGCGACTGCAGGCGACCCGGCTCCGCGATGGCCTCGATGAACAGGATGCACGCGTTCGCGATCGCGTTCATCACGACGCCCGCGAGCAGGATCGACGCCCCGCTCGCGCGCCCCGCGCGGCCGAGCGTCCACACGAGCGCCGTCGCGGCCGCGCCGCCCGCGAAGGACGCGGCGGGCACGCCGGCCGCGAGCAGCCCCGCGCCTCCGCCCGCGCCGAGCGCGATCGCGAGCGTCGCGCCCAGGCCCGCGCCCCCCGAGACGCCCAGGATGTACGGATCCGCGAGCGGGTTGCGCAGCACGCTCTGGAGCGCCGCGCCGACCGCGGCGAGCCCGGCGCCCGTGACCGCGCCGAGCAGCACGCGCGGCAGGCGATAGCCCACCACGATCAGGTGCTCGCGCGTCCCCGGCGACAGCACATCGCCGAGCCCCGCCGAGCCGCTGCCGAACGCGACGCCCGCCGCCATCGCCGCGACGAGCGCGACGGCGCACAGGACTACGGCCGCGGGGCGACGCACTCGCACACGCCTCGTTCTCGCCCCTCGGTCTCGCGCTCTATACCCGGTTCCGGTCGTACAGGATTCGCAGGCCCACGAGCGTGAGCTCGTCGTCGACCTCGGTGATCGTGCGGGACAGCGGCGCGATGAGCGACGCGAGGCCGCCGGTCGCGATGATCTTGCAGGGGTACCCGAGCTCCGCGAGGATCCGGTCGACCAGCCCGTCGACGAGGCCCACGTACCCGTAGACGATGCCCGACTGCATCGCGTGCACGGTGTTGCGGCCGACGACCTTGGCCGGCTTGGTGATCTCGACGCGCGGCAGCTTCGCGGCGCGCGAGAAGAGCGCGTCGGCGCTGATTTGGAGGCCCGGCGCGAGGACGCCGCCGAGGTATTCGCCCTTCGGCGTGACGACGTCGAAGTTCGTCGAGGTCCCGAAGTCGACGACCACGACGCCGCCCTTCGCGCGGTCGAAGCCCGCGACCGCGTCGGCGATGCGGTCGGCGCCGACCTCGCGCGGGTTCTCGATGAGGATGGCCATGCCCGAGCGGATGCCCGGCCCGACGACCACCGCCTCGCGACCGAAGGCGCTCCGCACGAGGCGGATCATCGGCTCGGTGAGCGAGGGGACGACGCACGCGACGATTGCCGCGTCGACGGTCTTCGGGTCGACGCCGTGCATGTCGAGGAGCGACCGCAAGGCGACCGCGTACTCGTCCGAGGTGCGGCCGCGCGCGCTCTCGACGCGGAACTTGTGGACGAGGCGTTCGCCCTCGAAGAGCCCGTAGACGATGTTCGTGTTGCCGACGTCGATGGCGAGGAGCATGGCTTCCGCCCGGAGATTACGCGCTTACGGGTCGCGGGGCGATGCCGGCGCGACGTCCGCGTCCTCGACCCGGACGCCGCGGATGACGTCCCCCTCCGCGACCGCGCTCCAGTCGCCCTCCGCGCGGCCCACCCAGGCGTACGCGCCGTCGAGGCGCGGCGTGCGGGCCAGGGTCACGAAGATCTGGCTCGATCCCGTGTCGCGCCCCGCCAGCGCGACGCCCACGCCGAGCGGCTCGAAGGGCACCGGCGCGGTCTCGCAGCGCAGCAGCGCGCCCGCCCCGCCGTACCCGTCCGCCCCCTTGTCGCCGAACTGCACGACGAAGCCCGGCGCCACCCGGTGCACGACCCCCCCGGTGTAGAACCCGGACCGCGCGAGCGCGACCAGCCGGGCCACCGCGATCGGCGCGAAGGTCGGGTCGAACCGCAGCGCCAGCGGCCCGGCCTCGGTGTCGAGCGCCACCCGCACCTCGCCCCTTTTTTCCCCGGCGAGCGGCTGCGCGAGCTCCGGCGCGGGCTCGCCTCCCTCGGGCGCCGGGCAGTCCGGGTGCGCCGTGCCCGCCGCCACGAGCGCCGCGGCCGCCCGCGCCCGCACCGTCGCGTTCGGGTCGCGGCACGCCGCCGTGGCCGCCGCGCGCCCCGCGGGCAGCCCGAGCGCGACCGCCGCATCCACGAGCGCCGCGCGCGTCTCGACGAGGTCCGGCGAGAGCGGGCGCGCGAGGGCCTTTTCCAGCGCCCCCGCGACCGCCGGATCCGGGTCGCGCGCGGCGAAGAGCTCCGGGTGCGCGTGCACCACCGTGGCGGCCGTCGCGACGACACCTTCGTTCTTGTCCTCGCCGAGCGCCTGCGCGATCGCCGCGCGCGCCGCGTCGCCGAGCTCGGCGTGCCCGCCGATCGCCGAGAGCGCCGCCTCGCGCACCCGCACGTGCGCGCTCTGCGCGAGCTGGGCCCACGCCGCGCGCCGCGGACCCGCGAGCGGCGCGCGCAGGAGCGACGCCAGGCGGGCGCGCTCGCCCGCCTCGCCGTCGCCGGGATCGCAGGTCCGGAGGACGTCCGAGTCCCACGCGCCCCGCGCCAGCTTCTCCGCCGCCGCGCACCGGAGCGCCCCCGCGCGCCGCGACACCGCGGGCGGCGCGTCCGGCTCGACGGGCAGCCGCGCCAGCGACCACAGGGCCGCGTTCGCGCGCGTCGCGCCCTCGTCGCCGAGCGACTGCGCCGCGGTCAGCACCACGACGAACCGATCGCCCTCGAGCCCCTTCGCGAGCTGCCGCCCCCCATCGCCCACGAAAGCCGCGAGCGCGTCCGCCAGCGCCGCCTGGCCGCCCTTGCGCAGCTTCCCGAGCGCGCGCGCCGCCTCGACGCGCTCCGACGGCGAGAAGTCCTTCGAGGCGAGCACGCGCGCCAGGTCGTCCACCGCGCCCGGCGCGTCCGCGCGACCGAGCGCGCGCACCGCGAAGACGCGCTCCGGCCCGGGGCGGTCGAGGGCCGCGTGCGCCGCCGCGAAGAGCCGCGGGGCGATCTCCTCCGGCGGCGTCCCCTCCCCGCGCCCGAACGCGTACAGGGCCGGGGCGAGCGGCGGCGTCGCGAGCGACGCGCCGAGCAGCGCGTTGCTCGACTCGAGCGACAGCGACCCGGCGCGCGCCGCGATGTCCCCGAGCGCGTAGCTCGCGGCCTCGGCGGGCGGCCCTCCCGCGCGCAGCCACGCGCGGAGCGTCGGCTCGGCCGCGTCCCCGCCGCAGCGACCGACCGCCCGGACGATCGCCCCGAGCGGGTCCAGCGCCGCCGGGCCCCCGATCGGGGGCGACGCCTCGAGCGACGCGCCGCGCGCCGCGAGCGCCCGCACGTGCTCGTCCGGCCGCGCGCAGGCCTCGCCGAGGCCGTAAGCCCCCCAGGCCACGGTCTCGGGGTCCTCGTCCTCGAGCGCGCGGAGGAGCGGCCGGTCGTCCGCGTCGAGGATGCGCGCGAACGCCCGCGCCGCCGCCCGCCGCACCGCGGGGTCCGGGTCGCCCTGGGCGGCCGCGGGGACGTCCCGGGCTCGTCGGAGGTCCTCGGCCCGCCGGATGGCCGCGAGCGGCCCGGCGCCTGCGCCGCCCTCGGGGAGAGGCGCCGTGGCCGCGACGCGCTCGGGGGCCGGGGGCCCGTGGCAGGCCGCCAGCGACGCCGCGAGCGCGGCCACCGCGCGGACCTTCAAGCGCTCCGGATCCGTGCCGCCGCGGCCCCCGAGGCGCGCGCGAGCGAGACGCGGGTCAGCACGCGCTCCTTGCTCCACCGCCAGACCCGCGACGCCCAGGGGGGCGTCTCGCCGTCCCGCGCCGCGACCGGCACCGCCTGGACGCCGGCGTCCGCGAAGAGCGCGAGCGCCCTCGGCAGGTGCCACGAGCAGGTCACCACCGCCGCTTCTCGTATCCCGCGGCGCTCGAGGATCGCCGCCGAGAAGCGCGCGTTGTCGATCGTGTCGAGCGAGCACCGCTCGCGCACCACCGCGCGCCCCGGAACGCCCCCGGCCACGAGCGCCTCGGCCATCGCGTCCGCCTCGACCGCCTCCCCCCAGCGACGGCCCCCGCTCGCGATCACGAAGGCGTCGGGCTCCCCCGCCTCCGCGGCTTCGAGGTAGGTGCGCGCCCCCATTTCCACCCTCCGGAGGAGCGCGCTCGCCGCGAGGCGCCCGACCGCGTCGAGCCGCACCCGGCACCCGAGGACGACGATGGCTCGCCGCATGGACAAGGAATACCCTTCTTCCCGGCGACGAGGTACGCTCCGATCGAGGATGCACATCACCTTTTGGGGAGTCCGAGGCAGCATCCCCACGCCCGGGCCGCAAACCGTGCAGGTGGGCGGAAACACGAGCTGCGTCGAGGTTCGCGCGGGCAAGGCGATCCTCATCTTCGACGGCGGGACGGGGCTGCGTCTCCTGGGCAAGAAGCTCCTGCCCGAGATGCCCATCGTGGCTCACATGTTCTTCAGCCACGTGCACTGGGACCACATCCAGGGCTTCCCGTTCTTCGAGCCGGCGTTCGTACCGGGCAACGTGTTCCACCTCTACGGCGGCAACAACGTCTCGCGCACCCTCGGCGAGACGCTGGCCGGCCAGATGGACCACCCGAACTTCCCCGTCTCGCTCAACGTGATGGCCGCGAAGATGACCTTCCGCGACCTCACCGAGGGCGAGGTCGTCGAGGTCGACGACGGCTACGGCGGCAAGGTGATGGTGCGTAACGCGCGCGGCAACCACCCGCAGGGCGTCTACGCGTTCCGCGTCGAGCACGCCGGCAAGGTGTTCGTGTTCGCCACCGACACCGAGCACTACGAGGGCCGCATGGACGACAAGCTCCTCGCCCTCGCGCGCGACGCCGACGCCTTCGTCTACGACTGCCAGTACACGCCGGAAGAGTACGGCCCCAAGAAGGGGTGGGGGCACAGCACCTTCGAGGAGGGGGCCCGCATCGCCAAGGCCGCAGGGGTCAAGAAGTTCGTCCTCTTCCACCACGATCCGATGCAGAGCGACGCCGCCGTTCGCGAGAAAGAAGAGCGCGCCAAGGCCCTCTTCCCGAACAGCGTCGCCGCCCGCGAAGGCCTCTCGATCGACCTCTGACGGGGGCGCCATCGGCGAGGCCGACCCGCTCGGTTTTTCGATCGCGCAAATGCTGCGGCGGCCGGCCGCCGTCCGGTCGGCGTTGCGCGGTCTCCTCCCGCCTGTTGCCGAAAACTCGCACGAAACCCCCCGTCACGCGGGTGGCACTTCGAGTGCAGAGTGGCGTGCAGAACGGGGCGAAGGGAGAACCCATGCTACCGGCCGAGAGTTTTTCGCTGAGGGCCTACCGAGAGAGCGTCGCCGATGTCGGGCCGCTCGAACGCGACATGGAGCGTCAGCTCGCGCACCGGTGGCGCGAGGGCGACAAGGCCGCCGGCGAGCGGCTCGTCACGGCGTGCCTGCCGTTCGTGATGTCGATCGCGCTCGAGTACCGGCGCTGGGGCATCCCGATGGAAGACATCGTCCAGCAGGGCAACCTGGGTCTCTTGCGCGCGGCGTCGAAGTTCGACCCGGCGCGCGAGTGCCGCCTCGCGACCTACGCCGCGTACTGGATCCGCGCCGAGATCCGCGACTACGTCGTCCGCGCCTACCGCGTCGTCCGCCTCGGCACCACCAAGGCCGAGCGGCGCGCCCTTCGCGCGTACCGCCGTACGCGGGAATCGGACCCCACCGCGCTCGCCGCCGTGAGCGGCATGACCCCCGAGAAGGCCGCGATGCTCTTGCCGCTCCTCTCGAGCCGCGAAGCCAGCCTCGACGCGCGGACCGACGAGCACGGCGCGATGATCGACCGCCTCGCCGCCATCTCGCCCACCCCGGAAGACGAGGCCAGCCAGAGCGAGCGCCGCGGCCGCGCGCGCACCGCCGTGGGCGACGCGCTCCGCGACCTCACCGAGCGCGAGCAGCTCATCGTCCGCGAGCGGCTCATGACCGACGAGCCGCGCACCCTCCAGGACCTCGGCGTCCAGCTCGGCGTCAGCAAGGAGCGCGTCCGCCAGATCGAAGAGCGCGCGCGCGGCAAGCTCCGCCAGGCCCTCCAGGAGATGCGCGGCGAAGCCGCCTGACCCCGTGCTAGGACCAGCGCCATGAGCGAAGTGGCGCTGGTGACGGGGGCCGGTGGCGCCCTCGGGTCGGAGGTCGTGCGCGTCCTGGCGGCCCGCGGGGACCGGATCGCGCTCTTCGACGCGGCCGGCGCGAAGGGGCGCCTCGAGCAGCTCGCGGCGTCCCTACCGAAGGCGTGCGTCGTCGCGGGGGATCTCGCGGACGACGCGACCTGGCGGGAGGCCCTGCCGCGCGTCGAGCGAGAGCTGGGCGCGGCGCCGACCACCGCGGCGCTGATTGCGGGCGGCTGGCGCGGCGGCCACCCCCTCCACGAGCTCTCGATCGAGGCCGAGGAAGAGACCTGGCGCGCGATGCTGGGCTCGAACCTCGAGACGGTGCACAAGAGCCTCGTGCGCCTCTTGCCGCCCATGGTCCAGGCCAGGCGAGGGAGCATCGTGGTCATCGGCTCGCGCGCCGCCGTGGAGCCGGCGACGGGCGCGGGCTCGGCGGCGTACGCGACGTCGAAGGCCGCGGTCGTGGCCCTCGCGCAGGCCGTGGCCGCCGAGGTCCTGGCGCACGGGGTCCGCGTGAACGCCGTCTTGCCGAGCACCATGGACACGCCGGCCAACCGCGCCGCGATGCCGAAGGCCAACCCGGCCGACTGGGTCTCGCTCGGCTCGGCCGCGGGCGTGGTCGCGTTCCTCCTGAGCGACGCGGCCCGCGACATCAGCGGGGCCGCGGTTCCGCTCTACGGCCGCGCCTGAACGTGCTACTCGCGGCTCGTGATCCCGCGATACACCCCCGCTGACTTCGCCGATCTCTGGTCGCCGGCGCGGCGCTTCGCCGTCTGGCTCGAAGTGGAGCTCGCCGCGTGCGACGCCCTCGAGGAGGCCGGCCTCGTGCCCGAGGGCACCGCCGCCGGCATCCGCGCCAAGAAGATCGCGCTCGACCCCGCGCGCATCGACGAGATCGAGCGCACGACCAAGCACGACGTCATCGCGTTCCTCACGCACGTCGAGGAGCTCGCGGGCATCGAGGCGCGCTGGCTCCACCGCGGCATGACCTCCAGCGACGTGCTCGACACCTCGCTCGCGATCCTCATGCGCGACGCGGCCGACGCCCTCGTCGCCCGCTGCGACAAGCTCCTCGCCGCCCTCGCCGACCGCGCGCGCGAGCACGCCAAGACGCCGATGATCGGCCGCAGCCACGGCATCTTCGCCGAGCCGGTCACCTTCGGCCTCGCGCTCGCCGGGCACCACGCCGAGGTCGCGCGCGGCAAGGCGCGCCTGCAGAGCGCCCGCCGCGAGATCGCGGTCGGCAAGATCGCCGGCGCGGTCGGCACGTACGCGCACCTCTCGCCCGCCATCGAGAAGCGCGCGCTCGCGTCGCTCGGCCTCGAGCCCGAGACCGTCGCGACCCAGGTCGTCGCGCGCGACCGGCACGCGGCGTTCTTCTCGGCGCTCGCCCTCGTCGCCGCCGCGATCGAGCGGCTCGCGACGAACGTGCGCCACTGGCAGCGCAGCGAGGTGGGCGAGGCCGAAGAGGCGTTCACGGTCGGCCAGAAGGGCTCGAGCGCGATGCCCCACAAGCGCAACCCCATCCTCAGCGAGAACCTCTGCGGCCTGGCCCGTGTGGTGCGCGCCGCCGTGGTGCCCGCGCTCGAGGACGTCTCGCTCTGGCACGAGCGCGACATCTCGCACTCCTCGGTCGAGCGCATGATCGGCCCCGACACGACCGCGACCCTCGGCTTCATGCTCGACCGCGCCGCCGGCCTCGTGCGCGGGCTGGTCGTCTACCCCGAGAACGCGAAGAAGAACCTCGATCGCGCCGCGGAGCTCTACTTCAGCGAGGCGGTGCTCCTCGCGCTCGTCGAGGCCGGGATGGCGCGGCAGGAGGCGTACGTGCTCGTGCAGCGGAACGCGATGCGCGCGTGGCGGGGCGAGGGGCGCTTCCGCGACTTCCTCGGCGCGGACGCCGACATCTCGGCCAAGCTGACGAGCGCGCAGCTCGATCGGCTGTTCGACCTCGATCACGCGCTCGCGCACGTCCCGGCGATCCTCGAGCGCGCGCTCGGCGGCTGAGCGCGCGCCTCATGGACGCGCGCGCGACAGCACCCGCCGCACCGCGGCCCGCGCGATGAGGGCGGCCACGACCGGCACGTGCCGCGGCGTGAAGCGGCTGATCTCGTCCGCGTACACCGCCCGCACGGGCACCTCCGTGATGCGCATCCCGCGCACCGCGAGCTGCGAGAGCAGATCGTTCGGATAGCCGTACCGCGGCCAGAGGCCGTCGAGGTCGAGCCGCGCGCACGCGGCGCGCGCGAGGGCCGTGTAGCCGCACTGGCTGTCCGAGATGGGGACGCCGATGGCGCGCGCGGTGCCCCACGAGAAGACGCGCCCACCCACCTGCCGGACGCGCGGCATCGCGCGCGCGGTGTCGGCGCGGCGGAAGCGATCGCCCTTCACGTAGTCGGCGTCGCCGCGCAGGACGGGCGCGACGAGGGCGGGCAGGTCGGCGGGATCCATCTGCCCGTCGCCGGCCATGACGACGAACGCGTCCCGAGCGTCGCCGGGGATCGCGAGGGCGTGCCGGTAGCCCGTGGCGATCGCCGCGCCCACGCCGCGGTTGCGCGCGTGGCGGAGCACGACGACGCGCGGGTCGCCCGCGGCGCGCGCCGCCGCGCCGGTGTCGTCGGTGCTCGCGTCGTCCACGGCGACCACCGAGGCCACGATCGCGGGCATGCTCCGGAGGACGCGGGCGATGCGCGGCGCCTCGTTCCACGCGGGCACGACGACGATGACCTTCGCGGTCGAGGCGCCCGGGACCATGCCGCGCATCATGCCCTGCTTGTCGCCCGCCGTGCTATGCGGACCGCGTGCGCCGCTGGCCGCTGCTCGTCATCGCCGCAGTCGCGGCCGCGCTGGTGTACGGGGGAATGCGCGCCATCAGCGCGCGCCCATTCCCGGCCGACACCACGCCCGAGGGCGCCTACCTGCGCATCGCGCTCGCGGTCACGCAGGGCAAGGTGCGCGACGCGTTCCCGTATCTCGAGACCGAGTCGCAGTGGGCGGCGTTCACCATCCGCGACGCGCGCAAGACGGCGTGCGACCGCGTGCGCGCCAGCTACCCGCCCGACCAGCAGGCGACGCCCCTCGCCTCGTGGGGCGCGCTCGCCGCCGCGCCCGACGGCGCCGACGCGTTCGCGCTCCTCGCGCAGCGGCGCGGGTGGATCGAGCGGCTCGACCGGGACCTCTCGGGCGTCGCCAGCGTGGACGTGAAGGGCGAGCGCGCGACGGTCGTGACCGGCCGGGGGACGCGGTACGCGTTCCGGCGGCGGGAGAACGGCATCTGGGGCCTGACGCTCTTCACCGCCGAGCTCCAGGCCGAGGCCGAGCGCGCGACGCGCGACCTCGAGGTGGTCGACCGGGCCGCGCGGGACTACGACGGCGCCCGGTAGACCGCCGGGCTGCGGGACGCGTCCGACCGTCGGGCAAGCGCCTTCCCCGGGCGGCCGGGGATGCCCGACCGGACGGCAAGCGTGCTCCCCGCGCGGTCGGGTGTCCCCGACCGTCGGGCAAGCGTGTTCCCCGTGAAGTCGGACGCGCCCGACCGCCGGGCAATCGCACTCCCCGCGAAGGCGGGCGTGCCCTACCGGACGGCAAGGGCACTCCCCGCGAAGTCGGACGCGCTTCCCCGGCGGTCGGGCATGCCCGGCCGCCGGTCGGCCGCGCCGAGCGAAGCGAGGAGCGTCTCCCCCTCGGGCTGTAGCCTGTAGCCCGCCGCGCGGCCCTGCAAGCCCTACTTCGTCTTGGCGAGCATGTCCGGCCACGAGCGGCCGGCGGGCGCGCCGTTCTCGCTCGGGAGGCCGGCAGCCTGCCAGCCGGGCTCGGAGACGCGGCCGAAGGGGTCGCGCGCCCCGCCCCAGCCCGCGCGCTGGTCGAGGACGTGCTTGAACCCGTCGTCCACCAGCACCTTCGCGGCGCGGGCGCTGCGGGAGCCGGCCTGGCAGCCGACCACGATCTTCGCGTCGGGGCCGAACGCGGCGTTCATCGCCCGCAAGAAATCGGGGTTCGGGCCTTCCTTGTGGTCGAGGGGCACGTTCACCGCGCCCGCGGGGTGCCCGGCCTCGAACTCCTGCGTGGTGCGCACGTCGACGTACGTGAAGCCTTCCGAGAGCTTGGCGTTCGCCTCGGCCGGGCTGATGCGGGGGGTATCGCTCATGTTTGTTGTCCGAGGGTCTACTTGCACATGCGCCGGGCGGCCAGGGCCTCCTGGGCGGCGGCGCGGACGTAGCCGGGCGAGTCCTTCGCGAGGAGCGGCCCGAGGCGAGCCTGGAGGTCGGCCGGCTGGAGGGCCGCGAGGCCGCCGAGCGCCGCGAGGCCGAGCTGCTGGGCCTCCTCGTCGGCGACGGGGCTCGAGAGGTGGTGCGCGAGCTCGGTGAGGCGGTCGGCCGAGTCGCTGTCGCAGAGCACGCCGAGCGCGCGGGCCGACGCGGCGCGCACCTCGCTGTCTTCGCCCGCGTCGTCGAGCCGCTCGCGGATGGCCGAGCGCCACGCGGTCGCGCGCCGCTTCGCGAGGGCCACGATTGACGCGCCCCGCACCGGCACCGAGGAGTCGTGCACCGCCGCGCCCAGCGCCCCGTCCACGTCGTGCGCGGGAGGCGCCCCCAGGAGCAGCCCGACCGCCTGCAGCTTCACGAACCACCAGCCGTCGCGGTCGAGGGCCTCGACGCCCGCGCGCACGGCGTCGGGCGACGGGGTCGGCGCGAGCGAGGCGAACGCCGCCTCGCGCACCCGCGGCTCGGGGTCGCGCGCGGCCCCGACCAGCGCCGCCTGCGCTCCGGGCAAGCCGTCCGAGAGCTCCGCCGCCCGCGCGCGCACGGGCCCGTCGGGGTCGTGGGCGATCGCGTCGACGAGCCGGCCCGACGCGGTCTTGTCCCCCGCCTTGGCCAGCTCCGCGAGGGGCCCGAGCGCGAGGTACCGCGCGCGCAGCGGCGGCGAGCCGGCGAGCAGCTCGGCGAGCACGGCGTCGCTCTCGGCGGCGGCCTCCGCGAGGTGGCCCTCGGCCGCGCGCATCAGCTCGAGGCGCGCGCTGGGGGTGCGGCTCGCGTCGGCGAGGAGCGGCGCGAGCTTGCCGGGCGGGCTCGACGCGAGCGCGCGCGCGAACGCCGCCCGCAGGCTCGAGCGCGTCGACGCGTCGTCCTCCGGCGTGGCGGCCAGCGCGGCGGCGATGGGGTCGAGCGCGGCCTCGGGGGCGATCATCGCGAGCACCGGCGCGACGCACGCGCGCGTGGACGCGTCGTCGCGGAGCTTCTGCGCGAGCACGGGCGCGGCGCCCTTGCAGCGCTCGAGCTTCTCGCGCGACTTGCGGGGCGCCTCGCCCTCGGGCTCGCACAGCCCGCGCGCGAAGAGGCCCGCGGCCTCCTCGCACTCCTCGTGGCTCGCGGCGACGTCGATCGCGAGCGCGCGCCCGCGCTTGTCGAGGCCCTCGTACGCGGCGGCGATGGCGGGCAGCGCGCCGTCGCCCGCGCGCATGAGCACCTGGGCGGCCGCGAGGCCGCGCTCGCTCGAGAGCTGCTTCGCGAGGTCCTCGAGCGTCGCGCCGGGCACGTCGAACTCGCTGAACGCCGCGAGCTCCGCGACGCCGACGTCCGGGTGGGCGAGGCTCCGCGTGTACGCGTCGTCGAGGACGAGCGAGACGCACGTCGACTCGACCGGCTTGGGGAACGTCACCTCGTACGTCGCGCCGGGCTTGAGCGCGCCGTCGCTCGGGAGGCCCACCTGGTACGTCTCGGTGTTCGTGACGAGGTACAGCGATCGCGGGGCGGCGGCGTTCGGCGTCGGCGCGGGCGGCGTGGCGGGACGGGGCGCGCCCTTCGGAGGAGGCGGCGGGGAGACGGTGATCTGCATGCGCGTGATCGGGGCGCCGCGCGGCGCGGCCATCACGACGAACTCCCCCTGGCCGATGCCGGGCCGGCGCTCGCTCCACACGGTGGAGGGCTCGCCGTCGGTGAGCTCCGCGCCGCGCGAGTTGGGCACGCTCGAGCCTCGCGCGACGAGCAGGCGCGCGAGCGGAGACTCGGCGGGCTTCTCGACCGCGTCGAGCGACTCGGCGGTGTCCCGCTGCTCGGGGCTCAGGCGCTGCACCGTCGCGGGGCGCAGCGTGAGCGTGGCCGGATAGAGCGCCTGCGGATCGAGGAGCGTGACCGCCTGCCCGCAGATCTGGAGGTCTTCGTGCGTGTCGCCCACGAGGACGAAGCTGGTGGCGCCGTTCGGAAGGATCTTCACGGCCTTGCCGGTCCGCTCGCCGGGGTCGCCGTCGCGCGGGCCCGTCTTGCCGGCGAAGATCGGATCCTTGCGGCCGCCCGCGAGCACGGCCTCCCACGCCGGGCTGCCCTCGCGGTCGCCCTCGTCTGCGCCGACCTTCGTCGGCACGCGGACGTGCACCACGCTCTTGCCGCCGCCGATCGCGACCGCCTCGACGATGACCGCGCTCTCGGGCGGCAGGTCCGCCTTCTCGAGCCCGATGGGCAGCTCGGCGCCGCCCGCGACGACGACGACGCCGCGCGCGAGAATCGACCGACACGTCGAGCGCCGGCAGGCCTCCCCCGGCGGGGGCCGCGGCGTGCGTGGCCGCGCGCGCGGAGGCCGGCGCGAGCCACGAGACCGAGACCGCGGAGAATGCGAACGCGAACGAGACGGGCGCGAGCGGCTTCGCGAAGGACATGAGCCTCTCAGCTATGCCCTATCGCCGCGTCGATCGCGAGGAGCAGTTTCTTGCCCGGTTCGGCAGGACCATGTCATCCACTTACGGAAGAATGAGGAGCCCCGACCGCCGATGCGCGTAGCCCAACTGCGACAGGCCGCCACGGCGGTCCTCGCCGCGGCCGGCGCCGCGGCGCTCCTCGCCGGCGTGTGGGCCTGCCGCCGGGTCCTGCATCGCGGCGCGGCGAACGCGACGCCCGAGACCTCCGTGGCCGCGCTCGTCCCGGCGCTCGTGCAGACCCACGCGGACGAGCCGCCGAAGCCCGCGACGCCGCCGCTCGCGGGGCTCGACCTCGCGCGCATGGGCTCCGACGCCGCCGGGCTCACCGCGCCGACCGAGGCGGGCACCGCGCGGCTCACGGTCGACCCCGAGCTCCAGCGCACCGCGCTCGGCCTGATGAGCGCGCGCCACCTGCCCGAGGGCGCGGTGGTGCTGCTCGACGTCGAGAGCGGGCGCGTGCTCGCGTACGCGAGCCACGTCGACAAGGGCCCGCCGCGCGACCTCTGCGCCGAGGCGAGCGCGCCGAGCGCCAGCGTCTTCAAGATCGTGACGGCGGCGGCGCTCGTCGAGGACGCGCACCTCGGGCCCGAGACGCGCGAGTGCTACTCGGGCGGCGAGTCGCGCATCAGCGCGAACGACCTCGTCGAGGATCCGCAGCGCGACCGCTGGTGCGCGACGCTCGCGGGCGCGATGGGCCGCAGCATCAACACCGTGTTCGCGCGCCTGGCCAGCCAGCGGCTCGCGCCGCCGCAGCTCGAGGCGATGGCGCGGCGGTTCGGGTACGGCGAGGGCGACGCCGTCTCGTTCGACGCGCCGGTGCAGCCCGGGCAGCTCCACGTGCCGAGCGAGACGCTCGAGTTCGCGCGCACGGCGGCGGGCTTCTGGAACACCACGCTGTCGCCGGTCCAGGCGGCGGCGATGAGCGCCCTCGTGGCGCGCGGGGGCGAGACGGTGCGCCCGGAGATCGTCGATCGCGTCGTGTCGCCGGCCGGCGCGGTGCTCTGGCAGGCGCCCGCGGAGCCCGGGGGGCGGCGGGCGATCGCGCGCGAGACGGCCGACGCCCTCACCGCGATGATGGTGCACACGGTCGGCGAGGGCACGAGCTGGCGCGCGTTCCACGACGGGCGCGGCGTCGCGTTCCTGCCGAACATCGAAGTGGCCGGCAAGACGGGCACGCTCACCGACGCCGAGCAGCACCGCTACTACACCTGGTTCACCGGCTTCGCGCCCGCGCACGCGTCGGGCGGCGCCCGGCAGGTCGCCGTCGCGGCGCTCGTCGTCAACGGCCCCGCGTGGCAGGTGAAGGCGAACGTCATCGCGCGCGACGTCCTCCGCGCGTACTTCGCCGCCCAGGGCAGCGAGGGCGTGACCCGCCCGGGGCTCGCCGCGGTCGCGCGCAGCAAGCACGCGCGCTGAGCCCCCGAACTATGCGCGTTCGCGCGCGTCGCGGATCAGCACGAAGATCAGCCCTTCGCCCTGCGGCGCGCAGACCACCGCGTCGCCCTTGGCGCGGTCGAGCACGAAGGCCGCGACCGCCCACGCCGTGAGCTCGTCGGTCGCGAACCCCGGGGTCGAGATCTCCCAGACGTCGCGGTCCTCGATCGCGTCGACGAGCGCGGACGACGCGCGGCGCACGGGCTCCGGCGCGTGCGGGTTCGTGCCGCCCCAGCCCCAGGAGCGCGAGGGCTGCGCGAAGGTGCCGATGAGCGTCGCGCGCGCGACGAGCGGCGGGCGATCGACGACGGACCACGCGACCGTGCCCGCGTTCAGATCGATGCCGAGCCGGTCGTCGGGCGGGCGCCCGAAGCGGGCGTGGAAGGCGTCGTTCTTCACGCGGAGGCGCTCGACCAGCTCGTCGCGCTCGTCGTCGAGCCGCGGGCTCGGCGCGCGCACGAGGCCCGGCAGCCAGCCGAAGCGCTCGTCGGGCATGCGCACGAAGGTGCCCCCGCGCACCTGCTCGAGGTCGATGTCCTCGAGGGCGCAGAGGGCCTCGACGGCCTTGGTGAGCACGGGCAGGACCGCGCCCATCCCCGGGCCGTTGAACGCGCGCTCGACGCGCGCTTCGTCGCCGAACAGCTCGTCGACGTCGACGCCGCCGACGCGGAGCACGCCGTCGGGGCCGGGCAGCACCTCGACGACGAGCCGGCCCCACTCCTCCGCCGCGAGCTCCTCGCGGAGGAGCTTGCCGACGTCGTCGAGGATCTCTCGGCGCAGCTTGCGTGCCTCGCCAGGTTCCATGGCTAGACGAAGAAGTCGGGGATGAGGTCCGCGCCCGGCACGGTCTGGTATTTCGAGAGGTCGGTGACGCCCGCCGAGCGGAGGACCTCGTCGTCGACGAAGAAGTTGCCGGTGCACTCGCGGCTGGGCCGCGTGAGGATGACGTAGGCCGCGTCGGCCATGATCTCCGGCGAGCGGCTGCCGTGGATGGTCGCGTCGCCCCCGAGGAGGTTCTGCACGGCGGCGGTCGCGATGACCGTGCGCGGCCAGAGCGCGTTGAACGCGATGCCCGCCGAGCGGAACTCTCCGGCCATGCCGAGCACGCAGAGGCTCATCCCGAACTTCGCCATCGTGTAGGCGACGTGCGGCGCGAACCACTTCTCCTGCATGTCGATGGGCGGCGAGAGGTTCAAGACGTGCGGGTTGGCCGCCTTCATGAGGTGCGGGATGCACGCTTGCGAGCACGCGTACGTGCCGCGCGTGTTGATCTGGTGCATGAGGTCGAAGCGCTTCATCGGCGTCTGGAGCGTGCCGGTGAGGCTGATCGCGCTCGCGTTGTTCACGAGGACGTCGATGCCCCCGAACTTCGCCACGGCCGCGTCGACCGCCTGCTGAATCTGCTCTTCGCTGCGCACGTCGACGACGCACGCGAGGGCGCGACCCCCGGCCTGCTCGATCTCCTCGGCGGCGGAGTGGATGGTGCCCGGGAGCTTGGGGTGCGGCTCGGCCGTCTTGGCCGCGACGACGACGTTGGCGCCGACGCCTGCGGCGCGGAGGGCGATGGCCTTCCCGATGCCGCGGCTGGCCCCCGTGATGAAGAGGGTCTTGCCCTTGAGTGTGGAGGACATGGCGGGCGGCACTCTAGCCTACGCTCGGCCGCCGGGCGCGATGCCCGGGGCCCGGGTCACGCAGCGCGGCGGCGGCGGCTCTCGTGACGCAGGATGTCGCGAAGGGCGTCGGCGAAGGCCCGGACGAACTCACCCTCGTCGAGCTGGAGCGCGACCTGCTCCTTCGCCCGTGCTGTCCGGCGCGTCTCCCCCGCGCCGGCGAAAACCTCTGCCCGGTCCTTTTGCATGCGCGTCATATTGACCGGTCTCGTCCGGATGGCCCAAAGAAAGAGCACGGAAAGGGAAGGTTTGTGCGCACAGGTCAGACCCGCACCTCTCCGAGAATCGGAAGGGTGCCCAGGGGGACCCCTGGGGCGGCCCGGCTGAGGCGCTCGACGAGCCGCGGGAGCTGCATCCCGGGCAGGGCGCGCGGCATCGCCGGCGGCCGGCCGTGGGGGGCGAGGGGCCGCAGGAAGTCGTCCCAGTGCGAGAGGAGCACGGCGCGGGGGTCGAGGCGGCGCGCGGCCCGTTCGGGCAGGTCGCGGCTCGTCGTCCACCCCGCGACGCAGAAGAGCAGGAGATCGACCCCGCGGACGTCCACGCTCGCGTCGACCAGCTCGGCGCTGCCGAGGTGGTAGATCGTCTTGCCGGCCACCCGGATCTCGACGCCGAACACGGCCCCGCAGCGGTACTCCTCGGCGCGCATGGGCACGTCGCCGCAGTCGGCGATGTCGCCGGGGAACGGCACGCGCCCGAGCACGAGCCGCGAGTGCGCGCTCGGCACGAACCGCAGCTTGAACGGCCCCACCTCGCGCTCGGCCGGGGCGCTGCCGGGCTCGCGCTCGACGACCTCGACCCGGTCGGGGGCGACGCCGCGCGCCACGCAGAGCGCCGCCGCCGAGCGCGACCCGAAGACGCGCGCGCCCGTTCGCCGCGCGATGGAGGGGGCGTCGAGGGCGTGGTCGAAGTGGGTGTGCCCGAGGACGATCGCGTCCGCGCGGGGCGCGTAGCGGGCGACGGCGGCTTCGTCGGAGCGAAGCGGCGCGAGCAGGCAGCGCGCGAGGGACGCGCGGGTGACGTACGGATCGATGAGCAGGACGGAGCCGGCGTGCTCCACGGCGAAGCCCGCGGTGCCGAGCCAGCGCACGTGCACGCCCGCGCCGTCGCTCTTGTCGTCGAGCGCGTCCGCGCTCCAAGCGATGTCTGCGGGTCGCACGCCGCTCATGTTGCCAGGTTTCGGCGTGGCACGCCCGGGGCGGATGGCGCGTATCGCCACGGCGAGGCGATGGGACGCTTGCGAGAGCGTGGAGATCCCGAGGGGATGCGCGACGGATGGGCCCCGGGCGCCGTGCAGGATGGCCGGCACGCGCCTTGATGATTCCTCGTGGCGAGCGCCTCGCGGGGGCACGTCGCGCGCTACCTCCGACCAGACCGTATCCTCGCACGACCGTGCGGCGGCCCCGCGAGGCGCTCTCTTGTCTTCCAGGCCGTTCGCGGCCCGTCGCGAACAGGCGCACCGGGAGTCTTGGCTTAGTCTTTCATCGCGCTCGAGAGCTCGGCGAGGGCGGCCTCGGCGTTGGTGATGGTCTCGCCGGTCGCGTTCGGGAACCGCCTCGTGAGGCGCATGTCGGGCGTGAGCTTCCAGGCGCCGTTCGAGCGCCGGATGAGGGCGGTGATCTTCGCCGGGTCGAGCGGCGTGTCGTCGCGCAGGTGCAGCGCGAGGACGCGCGCGTTGGCCTCGCAGCCGAGCGCGCGGAGCCGCCGGAGCTCCGTCTTCAGCGCCATGAGCTTGACCAGGCGACGCGCCTCCTCGGGCGGCGCGCCGAACCGGTCCTCCATCTCGGCGGCGATCTCGGTCACGTGGCCCTCGTCGGCCGCGCTGGCCAGGCGCTTGTAGAGCGAGAGCCGCACGCCGACGTCGGTCACGTAGTCCTCGGGGAGGAGCGCCTCGACGTCGAAGGTGAGCTCGGTGTCGACGTCGTGCACGACCTCCTCGCCGCGCATCTCGTGGACGGCCTCGTCGAGCATACGGCAGAACATGTCGAAGCCCACGCTCGCGACGTTGCCCGACTGCTCGGCGCCGAGGAGGTCGCCCGCGCCGCGGAGCTCGAGGTCCAGCGACGCGATCTGGAAGCCGCTGCCGAGCTCCGTGTGCCGTTCGAGCGCCTCGATGCGGGCGCGCGCCTCGTCCGTGAGGGCGTTCGCGGGCGGCACGATGAGGTAGCAGTACGCGCGCTCCTTGCTGCGGCCGACGCGGCCGCGAAGCTGGTAGAGCTGCGCGAGGCCGAAGAGGTCGGAGCGGTCGATGATCATCGTGTTGGCGCGCGGGATGTCGAGGCCGCTCTCGACGATGGCGGTCGAGACGAGCACGTCGTACCGGCCGTCGACGAAGTCGAGCATCGCCTCTTCGAGCGCGTGCTCGCCCATCTGCCCGTGCGCGACGGCGATGCGCGCGGTCGGCACGAGCTCCTGGAGGCGCTGCGCCTTCTCGTAGAGCTTCTCGACGCGGTTGTAGACGTAGAAGCACTGCCCGCCGCGGGCGAGCTCGCGGGTCACGGCCTCGCGCACGACCTGGTCGTCCCACCGGGTGACGATGGTGCGGACGGCGCGCCGGTCGACGGGCGCGGTGGTGATGAGCGAGAGATCCCGGAGGCCGGTCACGGCCATCTGCAGGGTGCGCGGGATGGGCGTGGCCGTCAGCGTGAGCACGTCGACGTGCGCGCGGAGCTGCTTCATCCGCTCCTTGTGCGAGACGCCGAAGCGCTGCTCCTCGTCGACGACGAGCAGGCCCAGGTTCTTGAAGTGCACGTCCTTCGAGAGGAGGCGGTGGGTGCCGACGACCGCGTCGACCTTCCCGTCCTTGAGGCCCGCGAGCGTCTCGTCCTGCTCCTTCTTCGTCTGGAAGCGCGAGAGCGCGCGCACGGTCAGCGGGTAGCCGGCGATGCGCGCCTCGAAGTTCCGGAAGTGCTGCTGCGCGAGGACGGTGGTCGGGCAGAGCATCGCCACCTGCCGGCCCGCCAGCGCGGCGCGGAAGGCGGCGCGGAACGCGACCTCGGTCTTGCCGAAGCCGACGTCGCCGCAGACGAGGCGGTCCATGGGCCGCGACGACTCGAGGTCTCGGTTCACCTCGTCGATCGCGCGCGCCTGGTCGTGCGTCTCGTCGAAGGGGAAGCTCGCCTCGAAGGCGCGGTAGTCGTCGTCGGTCGGCGGGAGCGGGTTGCCGGGCATCGCCTGGCGCTCGGCGTAGAGGCGCAAGAGCTCGTCGGCCATCTTGCGCACCTCGCGGGCGACGCGCGCCTTGGTGCGCGCGAAGGTGCTGCCTCCGAGCTTGTCGAGCTTCGGCGACGCGCTCTCGCCGCCCACGTACTTGCCGAGCTGGTTGAGGCGCCACACCGGCAGGTACAGCTTGTCGCCGCCCCCGTACTCGATCGCGATGAGGTCGACCGTGTGCCCGCCGGGGATGGCCTTGTGGACGAGGCCCTGGTAGCGCCCGATGCCGTGCTCCGCGTGCACGACGTAGTCGCCGGGCGCGAGGCTGCGGAGGTCTTCGAGGAAGGGCCGCGACGGGTCGCCCGACTTCGCGCGCTCCCGGCGCCGGTGGACGCGCGCGCCGAAGATCTCCTCCTCGGTGACGAGCACGAGCCCGTCGGCCGGCAGCACCGCGCCGCGCGCGATGGGCCCGACCACGATCTGCACGGCGGCCTGCACGGCGGGGCCGGTCTCCTCGAGCCACGCCGGGTCGAAGGCCGCGAGCCGCGGCTTGCTCTCGACGCCCTGGTGCTTGAGCAGCGTCGCGATGCGCTCGGCCTGCGTCTGCGCGCGGGCGGCGACGAAGACACGCATGCCGTGGGAGCGCCAGTGCGCGAGCCTCCGGACGAGCGGCGTGAGCGACGCGTTCTTGCCCTTCGACGAGCGGGCGGCCTTCACGGAGCGCGTGAGGTCGTCGTGGTCGAGCGACGCGAGATCGAGCTCTCCCCGCGCCGCCTCGTACGCCGCGAGCCCGTCGCCGGCGCCGCCCCCGATGGCCGTGCGGTGCAGCGACAGCACGGCGCGCGCCCCGAGGTCGCCCACGATCTCGGGCTCGTCGCGGTAGAAGGCGCCCGGGAGGAAGCTCGGCCCGCCCGACTTCGCCTCGGCGTCGCGCGCGGCGCGCTCGAGGTCCTCGCGCGCGGCGCGCGTGATGGCCGGCGGGTCGGCGAGGATCACGATCGCGTCGGCGGGGACGTACGCGAAGATCGACTCGAGGTCGTCGTAGTACGCCGGGAGGAAGCCGTCGGCGCCGAAGAAGGCGCGGGCGCTCGTGACGTCGTCGACCAGGGCGCGCGTCTTCGTGGTCGGCCAGTCGATCGCCTCGGCGAGCTGGGTGACGCGCGAGCGGGCGCGGGCGACGGTCCGCTCGTCGAGGATGGCCTCGCGCACGGGCGGGAGCCACAGCGTCTTGATCTCGGGCGCGTCCTTCCGCGTCTTCTGCTCGACGGGATCGAACGGCTTGAGCGAGAGCACGAGCTCCCCGTAGAGCTCGACGCGCACGGGTGAGTCGGTCGACGGGGGCCACACGTCCATGAGCGCGCCGCGCACCGCGAAGCTCCCGGGATCCTCGACGATGGGCACGCGCAGGTACCCGGCCTCGGAGAGCGAGCGCACGAGGGCCTCGCGATCGAGCTCGGAGTCGACCACGATGCGGTCCGCGCGCCGCGCGAGCTCCTTGCGGGGCACGACCTTGCGCGCGAGGGCGGCGGCGGGCATCACGAGGGCGCGCCAGGGCCGGTCGTGGGCGAGGTGGAAGAGCGTCGCCATGCGGCTCATCGCCGCGCGGCGGTCGGAGCTCACCTCGGCGTACGGCGAAGCCTCGCTCGCCGCGAAGACGAGCACGTCACCCTCGCCGGTCTCCTCGGCGTCGTCGTCGCTGGCGCCGCGGACGAAGAACGCGACCTCCTCGGCGGTCCGGCGCGCGGCCTCGAGGTCGGCCGCGACGAGCACGACACGCCTGCCCTCGCGAACGACCGCGGCCGCGAGCGCAGCCCCGGCGCTCCCGCGGACCCCCGCCACGTCGACCACCCCCGACTGGGCCGTCCGCAGCCGGGCGGACACGTCCCTCAGCCGCGACGCCACGATCCCCTCGGGCGGCAGGAGAGACGGGAGCGGCTCGAGCTCCGCCGGCGCCTGGGCTCGCCCCGAGGCGGCCTCGAGCTCTTCCGCGCTCAGGCCAGTCTGCTCCCCCAGGGTGGAGGTCAGCGACGGAGAGCTCGGCATGGAAGCGCACGCCTACTAGCCGCTGGCCCGCGGGCGGGCAACTCCGCGTCGATGCGAGGGCATCGCGCGAAGAGGGAGAAAATTTTCCTCTTTCGCTACTCGGCGACGGCGCGGACGAGGGCGTCGTGGATTTCCTGGTGGCGGGCGCCGGGGGGCACCTTCGTGCCATCGAGCTCGGTGACGTAGAAGACGTCGGCGACCCGGGTGCCCTCGGTGTTGATCTTGGAGAGGGTGATCGAGAGGCGAAGCTCGTAGAAGGTGCGGGCGAGGCGGTGGAGCAGGCCCCGGCGGTCCTTCGCGAAGACCTCGACGATCGTGTGGCGGGGCGAGCCCCGGTTGTCGAAGAGGACCTCGGTCGGGACGTCGGGGCTGGGGCGCTCGCGCCAGGGCGAGAGGGAGCCGGTCCGCGTGCGGATCAGGTCCGCCGCGGCGACGCGGCCCGAGCAGACCTCGTCGAGGTCGCGCGCGAGCCGGGGCAGCGCGTCGGCCACGCCCTCGGTGCCGCCGTCGCGGTCGCGCACCCAGAAGAGGTCCAGCGCCTCGCGCTCGGCGCCGACGGGGTGGGAGTACACCTCGGCGGAGAGGACCTCGAGGCGGTTGGCGGTGAGGGCCGCGGCGATGCTCTCGAGGAGGCCGGGCCGATCGTCGGCCACGATGCAGAGCTCCGCGGCCTCGGGGTGGCGCGAGGGCACCTGCACGACCTCCGCGGAGCGGGTGCCGCGGCTGGCGACGGCGCGCGCGTGGTGGACGATCGACTCGGGGCGGTTCGCGAGGAGGTACCGCTCGGGCAGCGACGCGAGGAGGGCCTCGAGCATCGTCGTCGGCCCGCTCCACTCGGCGCGCACGGCCTCGATCACGCGGGCGATCCGCTCGGCGTCCGCGCCAGCCTTGCGCCCCGCGAGGTACCCCTCCGAGGCGAAGTAGAGCTCCTCGAGCATCCGCGCCTTCCACGACGTCATGGCCGTGGGCGACGTGGTCGTCACGTCGGCGACCGTGAGGAGGTACAGGTTGCGGAGGCCCTCGCGGCCGCGGAGGTTCTGGCAAAACTCCGAGATGGTCGCGATGTCGTCGAGGTCGCGCCGCGTCGCGACGTTGTACATGAGGAGGTGATCGCGCACGAGCTGGCGGGCCTCGTCGACGTCCTCGCCGGTGATGCCCAGGCGCGGCAAGATGCGGTCGCACAGGTCGGCGCCCGCGCGCGAGTGGTTCTTCCGCGAGCCGGTGGCGTCGGGGTAGCCCTTGCCCACGTCGTGGAGGAGCGTCGCGACGAGGAGCGGCAGCGGCCGCGCGATCTCCGCGGCGAGGCGCGAGGCCAGCGGGAACTCCTGCGCCAGCTCGCCGCGCGCGAGCTCGCGGAGGCGATCGACCGCGTACACCGAGTGAACGTCGACCGTGTACACGTGGTAGACGTCGTGGTGCACGCGGCCCGTGACGGGCCGAAACTCGGGGACCATCGCCAGGAGGAGCCCCGCGTCGTGCAGGTCGCCCACGATCGACCCGCCCGCGGCGGGCCCCTCGGGCACGGTGCACACGAGCTCCACGAAGAGCTTCGCCGCCTCGGGGGTCGCGCGGAGGCGCTCGCACCACCCCATGTCTTCCGAGGCGGCGGTGATGACGTCGCGCGTGTGCGGCAGGAGGGTCGCGCCGTGCCGCGCGCTCGCGGCGAAGGCGCGCAGCGCGACGGGCGGGTCGGCCTGCACGTCGGCCCCTTCGGCGAACGAGACGTGCCCGTCGAAGAGCTGCACTCCCGCGCCGAGGTCGACGGACGTCGCGGGCTTCTCGCGCCGCCGCTGCGGCCGCAGGCGCTCGAAGAGCCGCGACCGCGACCTCGTGACGGTGCGCGCGCAGAGGTAGTACGCCTGCATGAGGCGCTCGGCGGCGAAGGCGCGATCGTCGCCGTACCCCATGGCGACCGCCAGGGCCTCCTGGTCCTCGAAGCCGAGGCGGTCGGCCTTGCGCGACGAGCGCGCGTGCAGGCGGTTGCGAAGCCGCCAGAGGAACTCCTCCGACTCGGCGATCCCGCGGGCCTCGCGCGCGACGAGCACGCCGAGCTGCACGAGCTCGCGCCACGGCCCCTGCGCGGGGCTCGCGCGCGAAGGGCGGGCGGGCAGCGCGTCGTCCCCGATGCGGTAGCGCGCCCGCGAGGCCCAGCGCATGCCGTCGATGTCGCGAAGGCCGCCCGCGCCGCTCTTCACGTCGGGCTCGAGCAGGTACACCGACCCGCCGAAGCGCTCGCGCCGCGTGGTCGCCTCGGCCTCGAGGCGGTCGATGAAGCCCGCGAGATCGTCCTCGCCGAAGAGCCCCTCGTTGGCGTTCGCGACGAGGTTGCGCAAGAGCTCGATGTCGCCCGCGAGGTACCGGAGGTCGAGCAGGGCCGTGGCGGTCTCGAGGTATTTCTGGGCGAGGCCGACCACCTCGTCCACGGTCATCACCTGGTGGCCGACCTGCAGCCCGGCGTCCCACAGCGGGTAGAGCAGCGCCTCGACGAACGCGCCCGCCTCCTTGGCGCCGACGACGTGCGTGTCGACGATGAGCACGACGTCCGCGTCGCTGCGGATGGCGACGGCGCCGCGCCCGAAGCTGCCGACGGCCGCGAGGGCCACGCCGCTCGGCAAGCCCGAGTGTCGGCGCGCGCCCTCGAAGAGCAGCTTGAAGCACGAGTTGAGGAAGCGCGCGTTCGCGCGGCCGAGGGCCATGCCGTCCTCGCCGCCCTCGAGGCGGGCGACGAGACTGGAGCGGTGGCGCTCGAGCGCGCCGCGGAGCTCCACGGTCTCGAGCGACGTCGGCGGGATGCTCAGCGACGTGCGAGGCGTGAGGGTCGAGGAAGCCACTGTTTGAGAAAAGCTTAGGAGTGCGAAGTTTCGGCCTCGCGAATTCCAGGGGGGGTCGCCGGCAATCGCCGCGCAACGCGGGCGAAATCGAAGCCTCAGCGCGGCGAGCCCACGCCGCCGACGAGCCGCACGGCCGCGGGGACGACCACCAGCGCGGCCGCGAGCCCCGCGAGGACGCCGATGGCGCCCACTTCCCCGAGATCTCGCAGCCCATCGAACCGGCACGCCACGAGCGCCGCGAAGCCCGCGGCCGTCGTGAGCGCGGTGGCCGCCACGAGCGGCCCCTGCGTGCGGAGCGACTCGGACATCGAGCGCTCCTGCGCGGCGTGCAGGAGGAACATCGACTCGTCGACCGTGACCCCGAAGAGCACCGGCAGGACCAGCGCGTCGTAGACGTGCCACCGCACCGAGAGGAGCCGCATCGCCAGCCCGACGACGCCCATCTCGCACGCCAGCGTCGCGATGGCCACGATCGCGTGCCGCGCGCTCCGGAGCGCGAGCCGCATCGCGATCGCGACGAGGAGCAGCGCGACGCCGCCGACGAGCACCAGGTCCCGCGCGAGCACCCCGCGGAGCGCGCGATCGATGGCCTCGAAGCCCGTGATCGACGCGCCCGGGTCCGCGCCCAGGATCGCCGCGCGCGCCGCCGCGTTCGCGGCGGGGTCCCCCCGGAGGCGCACGTACGTGACGACCAGCGAGCCGCCGCCATCGCGCGCGACGTGCCGCTCGAAGAGCCAGGGCGCGAGATCTCCGGCGAGGGGCGCGGCGGCGAGATCCGTCGAGGGGTGCGCGAAGGAGGCGAGCGCGGGCGCGAAGGCGGCCACGTCGAAGCCCGCGTCCTTCAGCGCCCGCTCGAGCGACGCGCGGCGGGCGGGGAGGTCCAGCGCGTCGCGCTCGGCCAGGCGGGCGCGCTGGGTCGCGGGCGCGGGGGCGAAGGTGCCGAGCGCGTCGAAGCCGTCGATCTTGCCGTCGCGCTGGAGGGGCTCGAGGGCCTCGGCCACGCGGTCGGAGCGCTCGCGGGCCTCGTCGTCCGCGCTCGATGCCGTCCCATCGACCGCCTCACCGTGGCTCAGGACGATCCACTGGCCGGGCGTGCCGCCGAAGAGCTGGCGGATGTGCGCCTCCGCGGCGAGCGGCGCGAGGCCCCGCGGGCGGACCGCGACGAGCGCGTCGGCCGGTTCCGGCCACCCGAGGAGCGTCATGACGAGGAGCGGCAGCGCGCAGACGCCGAGGGCGAGGGCGGCGCGCGGGCGGGTGGCCGTCGCGCCGTCGATCACCTCGACCCACGCGGACGGCCGCGACGGCGGGGGCACGCGCCGCTCGAGCCACGCGCCGATGCCCGGCGTCATGAGGACGATCGCGATGGCCGTCAGCAGCTCCCCCGCCCCGCAAAGGATCCCGAGCTCCTGCATCGCCTTCAGGCCGCTGAGCCCGAGCGACGCGAAGGCCACGGCCGCGACCGCCGCCGCCGTGAGCGTGGGCCGCCAGGTGACGTCCCGCGCGCGCTTCGCCGCCTCGCTGCGCGACCTGCCCTCGCGGAGCGCGTCG
This sequence comes from uncultured delta proteobacterium, assembly GCA_963797395.1. GTDB lineage: Bacteria > Myxococcota_A > Polyangia > Polyangiales > Polyangiaceae > Palsa-1150. The sequence goes on along the minus strand of CAWCPA010000009.1, from coordinate 1,542,129 downwards.
AGCAGCGCCGCGTACACGTGCACGCCGGTGTCGACCCCCACGCCGACCACGACGGCCGCGAACGCGATCGCCACCGTGCTCACGCCGGACGGGAAGAGGGCCGCGAGCCCGGTGCACCAGAGCGTCCCGATGATGAGCGGCGGCAGCACCGCGACGAGCGCCCGCAGCCGCCGGAACGTCACGACGAACGCCGCCGACGCGAGGAGCAGCGAGAGCGTGCCGCTCACCTCGAGATCGCGCTTCAGCATCTCCTCGGTGGCGACCGCGGTGGCGTGCCCGCCGGAGAGCTCCATCGTCACGCCCGGCCGCGCCGCCGCGGCCTCCGCGCGCTCCACGTCCTCGACGAGGGCGTGCGCGTCGGCCGACACGAACGCGCTCCCGCGCGGCTGCGCGACGACCAGGCGCGCCCGCCCGCCGTCCGCCGCGAACCCCGCGCCGCCCGCCGCCCCCGCGCCGGCGGTGACCTCCGCGCGCGCCTCCCAGGGCACCTGCCCGAGCCGCAGCGGGTCGCGCGCGAGCCAGGCCTCGGCCTGCTCGTCGCCGGCGGGCGCGAGGAGGAGCGCGCGCGTCTCGGCGAGCCGGGCGCGCATCCCCTCGGGCGTCACGAGCTGCGCGAGGCGGGCGCGCGCGAGCGGCCCCGCGAACGCCCACGCGAGCGTCGCGTCGGGCAGCGGGGGCAGCGTGGGCACGCCGAGGACGACGCGATCGATGGACCGGGCCTCGGCCAGCGAAGCGGCGAGCGCGTCGGCCGCGGCCGCGACCTCGGCGGGGTCGTCGCCGCGGACGAGGACGAGCGCGGGGTCGCGCCCGCCGAAGGCCTTCGTCCAGCGCACGAGGGCCTTGGCGTCGCCGCTCTCGGGGAAGAGCGTGGACACGTCGCTCGACAGCTTGAGGCGGGTCACCGTGAGCCAGAAGCTCGCGACGGTGACGGCGACGAGGACGAACGAAAGCCAGGGGAAGGGACGGCGCATCGGAGACCGCGTCGGCGCGCCGCCTCAGGAGGCGGGGGCCGGTGCGTCCTGCTTCTTTACCGTGAGCCGGAAGCGCGTGACACGCCTTCGGCTCACGCTCGTGACGACGCCGCTCGCGCCGTGCCCGAAGTCCACCTTGTCGCCGACGCGCGGCAGGCGGCCGAGCCGCTCGACGACGTTCGCGCCGAGCGTCTCGCCGAGGTCCTCGTGGGGCACCTGCACGCCGAGGTGCCGCAGGTCTTCCATGGTAGCCCGGCCGTCGACCTCCCACGTGTCCTCCGCGCCGGCGACGCGCACGACCTTCTGCGGCTCCTCGTCGAACTCGTCGCGAATCTCGCCGACGATCTCCTCGAGGAGGTCCTCCATCGTCACGATGCCGCTCGTGCCACCGTACTCGTCGACCACCACCGCGATGGGCACCTGCTTGCGCTGCATGTCGCGCATCACGTCGACGCCGGTCTGCACCTCGGGCACGAAGAGCACGTCGCGCCGGAGCGGGCGCAGGTCGGCGAGCGACCGCGCGTCGGGATGCAAGAGGAAGTCCTTCGCGTAGAGGTAGCCGGCCACGTCGTCGAGCGAGCGGCCGTTCGTGAGGAGGACGCGCGAGTACTGGTGCGCGCGCACGAAGTCGTCGGCCGCCGCGCCCGTGGTCTGCAGCGGGAGCGACACGACGTCGACGCGCGGCACCATCGAGTGGCGGGCCGCCCGCTCGGAGAAGCGCACGACGCGCTCGAGGAGCTCGGCGAGGGCGCGGCCGCGCGGGGAGCGCGCGGCGCTCGCGGCGAGGATGGCGAGGACCTCGTCCTGGCTGAAGCGCCCCTCGAGGGACGCCGCGTCGGGCGAGAGGCCGACCATGCGCAAGATGAGGCCCGAGGAGCGCTCGAGCAGCCAGAGGATGGGGAAGAACGAGAAGTAGACGACCCGCAGCGGGATGGCCGAGGCGAGCGCGGTGCCCTCCGAGCGCTGGATCGCGACGAGCTTCGGGACGAGCTCGCCCAGGAGGACGTGCCCGAACGTGAGGATGGCGAACGCGGCCACGTCCACCGCCACGCGCGCCCACTCGGGGGCCGGGCCGCCCGTGTGCGAAAAAGCGAGGCGATTGAGGACGGCCGCCATCGCCGGCTCGCCGACCCACCCGAGCCCGAGGCTGGCCAGCGTGATGCCGAACTGCGTGACGGACAGGTACCGATCGAGTCGCTTGACGATCGACTCGGCGACGATCGCCTTTCTCTCCCCTTTGCGCGCCCGGGAGCGAAGTTGTGTGGCCCGGACCTTGACGAGCGCGAACTCCGCGGCGACGAAGAAGCCGTTGAGGGCCACGCACAGAGCAGCGACGACCAGGCCCCACACGGAGAGCAAGCAGTAACACGAAACCCGAGACCCGCGCCGAATGACCGAGCACGACAGCCTCGTCTTCATCCTCTCCCTCGCCACGATGCTCGCGTCCGCGCGCGCGCTCGGCGAAGTGGCGCGGTGGCTCGGCATGCCGATGGTCGTCGGCGAGATCGCGGCGGGGGTCGCGCTCGGCCCGAGCGTCCTCGGGAGGTTCGCGCCGGGGGCCCACGCGTGGCTGTTCCCCGACGGGCCCGCGCGCTGGATGCTCGGCGGCTACACGGCGATCGCGGTCGTCTTGCTCCTCGTCGTGGTGGGCCTCGAGGTCGATCTGGGCGTCGTGCGGCGGCGCGGGCGCAGCGCGGCGCTCACGGGGATCCTCGGCATCATGCTGCCCTTCGCGAGCGGCGTGGCGCTGGGCCTCCTGCTCCCCGACTCGGACCTCGTGGACGTGTCGCGGCGCACGACCGTCGCGCTCGTCCTCGGCGTCGCGCTCAGCATCTCGGCGCTGCCCGTCATCGCCAAGACGCTGCTCGACCTCGGTCTCTTCAAGACCGACGTCGGCCTGCTCGTCATGGCCTCGGCGATGATCGACGACCTCGCCGGCTGGCTCGCGCTCTCGCTCCTCCTCGGCCCCGTGCGGGGCGCGGGGGTCGACCTCCTGTCGTTCGCCCGCACGGTGGGCCTCGCCGCGCTCTTCGCGGTCGGGCTCCTCGTCCTCGGGCGGCGGGCCATCGACGCCATCCTCGCGCGCGTCGAGCGCTCGGTGGCCGCCGCGCCGGGGCGCGTGCTCTCGCTCGTCATCCTGATGTCGCTCTTCGGCGCGGCCGCCACGCAGGCCATCGGGCTCCACGCGATCTTCGGCGGCTTCGTCGTGGGCCTGACGGTGGGCGGCTCGCCCCGCGTGACCGAGCGCACGCGCATGGCGATTGAAGACTTCGTGGTCAACGTCTTCGCGCCGGTCTTCTTCGCGTCGATCGGCCTGCGCGTCGACTTCGTGGCCGCGTTCGACCTGCGGCTCGTGGCGCTCACCTGCGTGCTCGCGACGATCCCCAAGCTCGTCGGGTGCACCGTCGGCGCGCGGGCCGGGGGGCTCAAGTGGCGCCAGGCCATCGCCGTGGGCTTCGGGATGAACGCGCGCGGCGCGATGGGCATCCTCCTCGCGGAGATCGCGCACGAGGCGGGCCTCTTGAAGGACCAGATGTTCGTGGCGCTCGTCTTCATGTCGGTGGCCACGTCGCTCGTCAGCGGCCCGGCGATGAAGCACCTCCTCTACGGCGAGGGGCCCGACGAGGACGTGGTGACGCTGCTGCGGCGCGGCGGCTTCGTGAGCGAGCTGCACGCGCGGACGCCGAAGGACGCCATCGAGGAGCTCGTGCGCGCGCTCGGGTCGCTCCTCGCGGGCATGAAGCGGCAGGCGCGCGACGCCGTGCTCGAGCGCGAGCTCGTCGCGGCCACGGGCCTCGGCGACGAGGTGGCCATCCCGCACGCGGCGGTCGAGGGGCTCGACAAACCGCTCCTCGCGCTGGGCCGGTCGGAGCTGGGCATCGACTTCGACGCGCCCGACGGGAAGCCCGCGCGCTTCGTCTTCCTCCTCATCATCCCGCCGCGGCAGTACGACGAAGAGGTGCGCATCCTCGGGTCGATCGCGCGCGCCACGTACGACGAGAAGGCGCGCGCCGACCTCGCCGCCGCGACGGGCCTCGAGGAGGTCACGCGCGCCCTCTCCGAGAGCGCGAAGCGCCAGCGCGAGTCGGTGCGGCCCGCCCGCGAGAGCCGCCGCAAGCGCCGGCGCTGAGCCGGAGAAAGTCCTCGGCGTCCTGGCGGTCGAACTCTCCTTCTCCGGCACCCTGCTAGGCTCTGGGCATCATGGGCTCTCGTCGCCGGGCGGTGGTCGCGGTCCTCGCCATGGCGGTGGCAGTCGCGCTCCCCGTGGCGCTGGCGTGCAACAGCACCGGCGTCCTGATGCTCGAGCACGACGACGCCGCGGTCGCGGGCGACGCCGGGCTCGCCGACGCGGACGCCGACGCGGCGGAGGCCGCGGCCCCGGTCGCGTACTGGCGGCTCGCGAACTGGTCGCCCGGCTCCCCCGCGCTCGACGTGTGCTTCGCGCCCTCGGGCGCGGGGTGGTCCGGCGTCCAGCCGGCGATCGGGCAGCCCGCCGCGGACGCCGACGCGGGCCCCGGCGGCGCGCCGTTCCCGCAGGCCACGCGCTACTTCGCGATGGCGCCGGGCGCGTACTCGATGCGCGTCGTCGCGGCGGGCGCCGCCGACTGCTCGACGGGCCTCGTGGAGCTCGCGGCGCTCATGCTCCCGGCCGGGGTGCACGCGACGCTGGCGGTGCTCGGCGCCCCTTCGCCCGACGCGGGGACCCTGCCGCTCCGCATCGCGCTCTTCGCCGACGACGTGGCCGCGCCGGACGGGCAGATCGGGCTCCGCTTCATCAACGCTTCGGCCTCGGCGAGCGACGGGACGGTCGACGTGGGGACCGGCTCCGTCTCCGGCGCGGGCGGCGCCTTCACCACGCTCTTCGCGGCGGTCGAGTTCGGGACCGCGTCGAGCGCCTCGAGCACCGACGCGGGCCTCGTCGACGCGAACGGCTACCTCTTCACGCTCCCCTTCGCGACCGCCACGGTGAGCGCGCGCGTGACCACCATGGCTGCGAACGACCTGGTCGTGGCGCTCGACGACGTCTCGGTCCTGGCGGGGTCCGCGGCGACGCTGGCGCTCGTCGGCACCGCGGCGCAACCCGAGCTCGTGCAGTGCCCCGACGTGCGCAGCGATGACGCTGAAGGCGCCGGCCTTTGGGCCGGGTGCGCTGTCATTTCGCAATAAGGCCTCAGCCACGGCAAGCCTGCCACGGGGGCGGACGGCCCCAACGCCTACGGCTGCGCTGAGAACGCTTCCCCTCGAAGCGGCCGCGCTTGGGCATGTCAGGTGCAGGAAGGTGCGCAAGAATCCAGCGCGCATGACCGCCCTACCCGCTACCGAAGAAGAGGTCACCGCCGCCGCGGCGGCCCTCGACGTGCCCCCGCTCGACCACGGCGTCATCGGAAACGGACGCGTCCTGGCCCTCGTCTCGCCCACCTCGGCGATCGAGTGGCTTTGCCTTCCGCGTTTCGACTCCCCGTCGGTCTTCGCCCGTCTCCTCGACAAGAACCGGGGCGGCACCTTTCGCCTGCTCGCCGGGGATCGCGAGATCCGCGGCAACCTCCGCTACCTGCCCAACACCAACGTCGTCGCCACGCGCTTCGAGGTGGACGGCGCCGCGTGGGAGGTCATCGACTACGCGCCGCGCATCCCGGACGGCCTCGGGGTGAAGGTGCCGCTGGAGATCGTGCGCATCGTGCGCCCGCTCGCGGGCCACCCCAAGCTCCGCATCGATTTCGACCCGAAGCCCGACTACGCGCGGGCCCGCGTCGAGATGCGCGAGACCACCTCGGGCATCGAGGTCCTCGGCGGCGCGGCGCCGCTGCACCTCGCGACGAACATCCCCTGCCCGTACGTGCTCTCGCGGCGCGAGTTCGTGCTCACGAAGCCCGTGTACTTCGTGCTCACCTACGGGCGGCGCGACCAGGCGCCCACGGTGGCCAGCGTCTACCACGAGCTCGAGCTCACGGTGGCGGGGTGGCGCGCGTGGGCCAAGACGTGCGCGCTGCCGAACTTCGCGGCGCCGCAGGTGCTCCGCTCGGCGCTCTGCCTGAAGCTCCACGCGTACCACGACACCGGCGCGATCATCGCCGCGACCACGACGAGCATCCCCGAGTCGATGGGCACCCCGCGCGCGTGGGACTACCGGTACTGCTGGCTGCGCGACACGGCGTTCGTCGTCGAGGCGCTCCGCCGGCTCGGGCACCTCAACGAGGGCGAGCAGTTCCTCAACTTCCTGCGCGACGTGGCCGAGAGCGGGCCGCTGCAGCCGCTCTACGGCATCGACGGCGAGCGCAACCTCCAGGAGGAGCTCCTCCCGCACCTCGCGGGCTTCGGCGGCAACGGCTGGGTGCGCGTGGGCAACGCGGCGGCCGGCCAGCGGCAGAACGACCTGATGGGCGAGCTCGTGCTCTGCCTCGAGACGCTGCTCACCGACCCCCGCATCGTGGACGAGGACTCCGGTCGCTTCACGCCGCTCCTCCAGCGCCTCGTCGAGGAGTCGATTGAGGCCGCGCCCACGAAGGACACGAGCATCTGGGAGTTCCGGAGCCTCCACAAGGTCTACACGTTCTCGCGCGCAATGTGCTGGGTCGCCATCGACCGCGGCGCCTCGCTCGCGCACCGCCTCGGCCGCATGGACCTCGCCGAGAAGTGGCGGCCCATCGCCGAGCGAGAGCGCGCGGAGGTGCTGCGGCGCGGCTTCAGCGAGGAGCTCGGGTTCTTCACGCAGGCCCTCGACGGCCAGCACCCCGACGCGTCGCTCCTCCTCCTGCCGACGATCGGCATCGTCGACGCGCGCGATCCGCGGTTCGTCTCCACGGTGGACGCGTACGAGCGCCTCCTGGTCGCGAACGGCCTGATGCGCCGGTACACCAGCCACGACGACTTCGGCGAGACCCACAGCGCGTTCACCATCTGCTCGTTCTGGTGGGCCGAGGCGCTCGCGCTCATGGGGCGGCTCGATCGCGCCGTCGAGGTCTTCGAGAGCGTGACCCGGTACGCGAACCCGGTCGGCCTCTTCAGCGAAGACATCGACCCCGAGACGGGCGCGCTCCTCGGCAACTTCCCGCAGGCCTACACGCACGTCGGGTTGATCCACGCCGCGATGACCATCGGCGAGCTGCTCGAAGCCCGGGACGGAAGGGTCCGAGCTTGGACGTGACGCCGCAGCGCCTGATCCTCGTCTCGAACCGGCTGCCGGTCACGGTCAAGGTGGAGCGCGGGGAGGTCGGCGTCGTCACGAGCGCCGGCGGGCTGGCGACGGGTCTGCGCGGCCCGCACCAGCAGTCGGGCGGGATGTGGATCGGGTGGCCGGGCGACGTCTCGCGCCTGACGGAGCCGCAGCGCAAGAAGCTCGACGAGGAGCTCGAGGATCTCCGCTGCCTGCCCGTGTACCTCTCGAGCGCCGAGGTGAGCCGGTACTACGACGGCTTCTCCAACGCGGTCCTCTGGCCGCTCTTCCACTACCTGCTCGATTGCATCCCGCCGACGTCGCAGGAGTGGGAGGTGTACCGCTCGGTGAACGAGCGCTTCGCCGACGCGGTGGCGAAGGTGTGGAGGCCGGGCGACCTCGTCTGGATCCACGACTACCAGCTCGCGCTCGTCCCCCGCATGCTCCGCACGCGCGTGCCGGGCGCGACGATCGGCTACTTCCTCCACATCCCCTTCCCCGCGTCGGAGGTCCTGCGCATCCTCCCGTGGCGCGAGCAGATCCTCGAAGGGATGCTCGGCGCGGACCTCGTCGGCTTCCACACGTTCACGTATCGAAGCCACTTCGCGTCGTCGATCCTCCGCATCCTCGGGATGTCTTCGCAGGGCGACCGCGTCTTCGTCGACGGGCGCGAGGTGCGGCTCGGCGTCTTCCCCATCGGCGTGGACGCGCAGATGTTCGGGCGCCTCGCCGAGGATCCCGAGGTGCTCGCGGAGGTCGCGTCGATCCGGTCCGACGCGCGCGGCGAGCGCATCCTCCTCGGCATCGACCGCCTCGACTACACGAAGGGCATCCCGCGGCGCATGCTGGCCTTCGAGCGCCTCCTCGAACGCGAGCCGCACCGTCGCGGCAAGGTGCGCCTCGTCCAGGTGGCCGTGCCGTCGCGCGACAAGGTGCCGAGCTACCAGGAGTTCCGGCGGCAGGTGAACGAGATTGTCGGGCGCATCAACGGCGCGTTCTCGTCGGTCGACTGGGTGCCGATTCACTACGTGTACCGCTCGCTCACCGAGAAGCACGTGGCCGCCCTCTACCGCGCGTGCGACGTGATGCTCGTCACGCCGCTGCGCGACGGGATGAACCTCGTCGCCAAGGAGTTCGTCACCGCGCGGACCGACGAGGACGGCGTCCTCGTGCTGAGCGAGTTCGCGGGGGCCGCGGCCGAGATGGGCGAGGCGCTCCAGGTGAACCCGTACGACATCGAGACGATGGCGCGGGCGTACTCCGACGCGCTCGACATGCCCGAGGAAGAGCGGCGCGTGCGCATGGCGTCGCTCCGGAACCGCATCGCGTCGCGCGACGTCCACCACTGGGCCGGGACGTACATCGAGGCGCTCGGCGCGACGACCAACGCGGGCGCCGCCGCGACCACCGAGGTCCTGACCTCGCCCGAGGACCTGAGCGCGCTGGCCTCGCGCCTGCGGAGCGCCGAGCGGCTCGTGCTGCTCCTCGACTACGACGGCACCCTCGTGCCGTTCGCGCGCGCGCCCGACCTGGCCGCCCCCGACCGGTCTCTGCGCGACCTCCTCGCGGGGCTGGCGTCGAAGCCGGGGGTGAAGGTCCACGTCGTCAGCGGGCGGCGGCGGGAGCCGCTCGAGCGGTGGCTGGGCGACCTGCCCATCGGCCTGCACGCCGAGCACGGGTACTGGTCGCGCCTCTCGCCCGACAAGCCCTGGACGGCCATGACCGACGTCAGCGTCGCGTGGAAGCCCGAGGTGCGGCGGCTCCTCGAGCAGGCCACGACCTCGACGCCCGGCGCGCTGGTCGAAGAGAAGACGGCGACCCTCGCCTGGCACTACCGCATGGCCGAGCCGGAGCTCGGCGCGGCGCGGGCCGAGGAGCTCTGGCAGAAGCTCGAGGTGGCCCTCCGCGATCTCCCGGTCGAGCGCCTGCGCGGGCAGAAGGTCATCGAGGTGCGGCCCGTCGGGGTGACCAAGGCCCGCGTCGTCGAGCGCGTCCTGCCGCATCACGACGGCGGCGCGCGCGACAAGACGACCGGGCCCGCGCCTCCCACCGTCGCCGCCATGGGCGACGACCACACCGACGAGGACCTCTTCAAGGCCCTCCCGCCGGATGCCATCGCCATCGGGGTCGGCTATAGGAGGACGGTGGCGCGCTACCGCGTGGAGAGCCCGCGCGCCGCGCGCGCCCTGCTGGAGAAGCTCCTCGGTGAACCGTGACGCCTGACCAGCTCGTGGAGGTCGCCGACGGAACGCTGGCGTACCTCCAGCGGGACGGGTCGTGGGGCTACAGCAACGCGGGGCTCGTGACGAGCCGGGGCGACGCCTTGCTGGTCGACACCCTCTACGACCTCGACCTCACGCGCCGCATGCTCGACGCCATGCGGCGACGCACGCCCGCCGCCGAGAACATCGACACGGTCGTGAACACGCACGCGAACGGCGACCACTGCTGGGGCAACCAGCTCCTCCAGGGCGCCGAGATCGTCGCGTCGCGACGAGCGGCGCGCGAGATGCGCGAGCTCTCGCCGGCCCTCATGAAGACGCTGGTCCGGGCCTCGCGCGTCGCGGTCGCCCTCGGCCCGCGCACGCGGGTCGTGGCGGACCTCCTCGCGCGCGTGGGGATCGGGCGGGCCACGTCGTTCCACGACGCCGCGCGCTTCGTGGTGGAGAAGTTCGGGGCCTTCGACTTCGAGGGCATCGAGCTCACGCCCCCGACGAGCACCTTCGACGAGCGCATGACGCTGCGGGTCGGCGACAAGGACGTGCACCTGATCGAGGTCGGCCCGGCCCACACGCAGGGGGACGTCATCGTGCACGTCCCGGCCGATCGCGTGGTCTTCTCCGGCGACATCCTCTTCGTCGGCGCCCACCCCATCATGTGGGAGGGTCCGGCCGAGAACTGGATCCGCGCGTGCGACCGGATGCTGGAGCTCGACGTCGACACGGTCGTTCCGGGGCACGGGGCCATCACAGACAAGGCCGGGGTGCGCCGCGTGAAGGAGTACTGGCAGTACCTCGTCGAAGAGGTGAAAAAGCGGTTCGCCGCCGGGGTCCCGGCCGCCGAGGCGGCGCGCGACATCTCCTTCGACGGCTTCGCGTGGGGAGAGCGCGAGCGGGTCGCGGTCAACGTGGACACGATCTACCGCGACCTCTCCGGCGACCGCTCGAAGCGCGACCCGCTCGAGATGCTCGCGCAGATGGCGAACTACGAGGCGCGCTGAGGCCCCCGCGGTCGCGGGGGCGATAAGCCACTATCGCGCGCCGATATCCCTTTTCGCGCGCAAGCGCAACGGTCACCGCGGCGGCGTGGGCGAAACCGCCCTGCCGCCCGGGCTGCACGCAATGGCCATCGAGCGGCGGCGCGGGCGGGGCGCTCGGCCACGCCGGGCGCGTGGCGACGCGCGGTAGGACATGTCGCACGCAGGATCACCAGCCCGGCGAACGCCGTGGGGAGTCGGGCCGCGGTCGTCGGTTCCGGCCCTCATTAAATGGGGTGGCGAGCCGTAAACGCTCTGGCCGAAGCCCGTTTTTCGCGAGACCGAAGAAGCGTTCGTGCGCGCGCGCCGCGCGATGCGCGTGCGGGGTCGCGCGCGTGCAGCTTGAGTAACGATCTCTTGGCTCAAAGCGACCGACTGCACTTCCAAACAGGGGCGAACTCGGCTTCGTCGGACGGGCGGTTCAGAGAAGTCATTTAATTTGGCGCACACGGAAAGGACTGTGTTGCTTTTTCCGTAAACCCTGATCTAAGGTCCGCGACATCGAAGAGGGGACGACGAACCGGCAGCCGGTTCGCGGTTCGAGGGGGACGCGAGGGGAGGTCCGTGGCGGGCTACCTCATGGCCTTCGAGGGCCGCCGACGCAGCTCGTCGGCTCGTGCAGAGCAGTTCGACGTCGGCCTCCTCGACTCGCTCTCGTCACGCAGCCGATCGTCTCAGGAGGCCTTGCATGGAACGCCAGAAGTCCATCGACGCGGATCCCCCCAGGTCGTCCCGCGCAGCGAAATTCCGGTATCTTCGGACCCCACCGACGTCGATCTCGAGGTGCGGTCGTTCGTCGCGCACCGCGTCCTCGGCAGCATGATTCCGCGCTCCGCGGTCTCCCTCTCGTGGACGCTCGCGCGGCACGGCCAGGACGTGAGCCGCCGCTCGCACCCCGAGCCGGGCCTCCTCATCGTCCTGCACGGGCACGCGGAGCTCGTCGGCGGCACGCCACGGAAGGTCGCCGCGGGCGACGTGATCACCATCCCGAAACATCACGAGTACGGTTTCACGGAAATTGGCGCCGACGGGCTACACGCCATTCACGTGAACTTCCACGGCGGCGATCCCGTGGCCCTCGGCGACGACCCGCCGTCGTTCCGAAGCCTGGTCGCGCGCAACGAGGCCCGCGCGCTGGCCGCGCGGAGCGGACCCTTCTTCCAGCTCCTGACGAGCAGCGCGCTCCGGCACGAGGGCAGCCGCAACATGTTTCGCGAGGCGCTCCGCGTCTTCTCCGACGCTTTTCAGCGGATGCTCTTCACGCGGCAAGCCGTCTGCCACGACGAGGCGTACGGCCAGGCGTTCGAGGAGCACTTCCGCGAGGAGCTCGGGCACAACACCCTCCTCAAGGTGCAGGGCGATCCGCGCGCGACGATGGACCCGGTCCTGAGAGCAACGGCGAGCTGGTTCCCGCATCAGATGCTCACGCTCGACAACGGCGGGCGGGCGATCGTCCATCTCGTGCTCGAGACGGCGGGCGAAGACTTCCACGCGCTGGCGAAGCCGGTGCTCAGCGACGACGTCTCGGCCGACTACTTCGCGGAGCACGCGATGCTCGACGAAAACCACAAGGAGATCGCGCTGCGGCTCCTCGAGGGGCAGCACCCCGAGAACTACCGCCGCCTCGAGGCCCTCCTCGAGGAGACCTGGGACATGTTCGACGCGATGACGAAGCGCATCGCCGTCCTCGTCGAGCTCGAACGAAGCCGCACGTAGGCGCCGCACGACCATCTTGCCTAAGGGGAATCTGCCATGGACGAACTCCAGGTCATCTCGCGCGACACCATTCCGCCGATCCGAGAGGTCGAGCACGAGGGCGAGGTTCACGCGCTCGGCGAGCTCCGGGACTTCCGCTGGAACGACCAGCTGCGGGAGTTCATGCCTCCGACGTCCGAGTTCTCGGTGAGCTGGGTCCAGCTCGCGCACGGCGAGGTCTTGTCGCCGCACGTTCACCCCATCCAGTCGATGATGATCTTCTACTCCGGCTCCGGCCAGATGCTCGGCGACCTTCGCGGGCCCATCGGCGAGGGCGACGTGGTCGTCGTCCCGGCCGGCCGCGCGCACGGCTTCGAGGGCGGGCCTGCGGGGCTCTACGCCCTGTCCATCCAGTTCGGCGAGGGCCTCTACACCGAGCCCGAGAAGCCGCGCGTCCACTTCATGGGCGGGGGCGAGACGCTCGACGAGCTCCTCGCTCACAACCAGGCGCGCATGGGCCAGTTCGCCGAGCGGCCCATCTTCGACCTCTTCGCCTCGGGCGCGCTCGCCGACGGCGACAAGCGCGCGGCCTTCCTCGAGGCGGAGCGCCACTGGGTCGAAGGGCCCGAGCGCCTGGTCGATGCGGCCCTCGCCGAGCAGGGCCTCCCGGCCTCCGCTCGCGGCGGCGCCGCGCCCGCGGCCGACATCGTGATGTCCGCGTTCACGAGCTGGTTCGAATACCAGATGCGGGTCCTCGACCGGGTCGAGCGCATCGCCCTCACCCACCTCGTCCTCGCGCGGGCCTCCGCCGCGTACCACCTCCGCGCCCTGACTGCGCTCGCCTCGCACGCCCCCTCCGCCGAGAGCCGCGAAGACCGGCCGATACGCGAGGCGCGGGAGATGCGCGTCGAATCCGCGCGCCAGCTCGCGGTGTCGGCCGAGGCGCGCCTCCGGGGTGAATCGCCGCGCACCTACGCCCGCATCAAGACGATCGTAGGCGAAGCCTGGGACATGGTCGGCGCGATGACCGACCGCATCGCGGAGCTCGCGAGCGCCCGCTGACATTGTCCACGAGCGCCTCACCTGCCCGGTAGCGGGCAGGTGTCAGCGGCGGTCGGCGGCAAGAGGACCCGGCGCCAGACCGAAAGTTCAATCCCGACGAAAGGCTTGTTGCCCGAGTTGCCGATCGGTTAAAGTTCTTGGTTTGCGGGGCCACCCGGAGTGGTCCCGCACGAACAACTCCAGCCGAAGGGACAACATGGCCGCAACGCAGCCGCAGGACTTCCAGGTACGTGGATACATGATCACCGCTTGCGCCGGGCAGCTTCAGGACACGGCCGGCGAGGCCGAGTACAAGCGCATCGTGAGCGGCTTCTCGCCGGCCGCGCGCGACGTCGTCGGTCAGACGAAGGCCGCCGTCTGGTACCCCGTCGCGACGCTCTCCGAGGTCTTGATGGCCCTCTCGTCCCAGGCCGGCGGCGACGAGAAGCGCGCGCAGGAGCTCCTCGTCAACGCCGGCTCGCGCATGGCGCTCGAGGCGACGAACACGTTCCTCCGCATCCTGATGCGGATGCTCACGCCGACCCTCCTCGCGAAGAAGATCCCCGACCTCTGGAACCGCGACAGCACCCGCGGCCGGCTGGCGATGGATGTGAGCGAGCAGAAGGTCGTGTGCCATATCTACGAGACCGAGGGCTTCGCGCACGCCCTCTGCACCATCACTGGATTCGTGAAGTTCGCGCTGACCACGATGGGCAAGACCATCGAGACGACGACGATTAGTGGCTGGTCCCTGAACGCGCCCCACTCGAAGGAGGGCGCCGCAGAATTCGTCTGGAAGTGAACGGCGAGGCCGGCGAGCCGCCGGCCCAACGTCCGCCACCTCCGGCGAGTTGAACGAGCCCGCACCCCGAGCGAGGGACCGGGCCGACTCGAGGCGAGGCCGTGAGGCCGGAGGAAGGCACAATGTACGGACTGGATCGCTACCCCTACAGGTCCCGGCGAATGCCCGTCTTCGCCGCGCGCGGCGTCGTGGCCACCAGCGAGCCGCTCGCCGCGCAGGCCGGGCTGCGGGCGCTCCAGAGAGGCGGCAACGCCGTCGACGCCGCGATCGCGGCGGCGGCCGCCCTGACGGTCGTCGAGCCCACGTGCAACGGCGTCGGTGGCGACGCGGTCGCCCTGGTGTGGGACGGCCAGCGCATGCACGGCCTCAACGGAACGGGGCGCGCGCTCGCGGCCCACGACCGCTCGCTCTTCACGAAGGCCGGACTGGATCACATCCCGGCGCGCGGCTGGCTGCCGGTGACGGTACCGGGCGCGCCCGCGGCGTGGGCGGCCATGCACGAGAAGTTCGGCCGGCTCGACCTCGAAGACGTCTTCGTCCCCGCCATCGAGTACGCCGCGGAGGGCTTTCCGGTCGCGCCGATCACCGCGCAGCGCTGGCAGGCGGCGGCCGCCAAGTACGCGGCGAGCGAGATCGGCGACCCGAGCCTCCGGCCCTGGCGCGACACCTTCACCCGTGACGGACGCGCGCCCGAGGCGGGCGACGTCTGGGCGGTGCCCGACCTCGCCGGCACGCTCCGCGAGCTCGCCGCGACCCGGTGCGAGTCGTTCTACCGCGGCAGGCTCGCCGAGCGCATCGCGGGCTTCGCCGCGGCCACGGGCGGGCCCCTCACGCGCGCCGATCTCGCGGCGCACGAGAGCACGTGGGTCGACCCGATCCGCGCGAGCTACCGCGGGCACGACGTGTGGGAGCTCCCGCCGAGCACGCAGGGGATCGCCGCGCTGCTCGCCCTCAACATCCTCGAGGGCTTCGATTCTCGGGCGCCTCACGCGCGAGTCGGTCGAGAGCTATCACCTCCAGATCGAGGCCATCAAGCTGGCCCTCGGCGACACGTTCGAGTATCTCGCCGACCCCGACTTTGCGGACGTCCCTTGGCGCTCGCGCCTCGATGGGCGGTACGCCGCCGAGAAGCGCAAGCTCGTCGGGCCGAGCGCGCTCGCGACGGTGCCGCGCGGCCCCTCGCGCGGCGGCACCGTGTACCTATGCGCGGCGGACGCGGACGGGATGATGGTCTCGTTCCTCCAGTCGAACTACTCCGGCTGGCTGTGGGGATTCGGGTCCGGCGTCGTCGTGCCCGGCACGGGCATCGCGCTCCACGCGCGCGGCTGCGCGTTCAACCTCGAGGAGGGTCACCCCAACGTCATCGCGCCGGGCAAGCGGCCGTTCCACACGCTGGCGCCGTCGTTCCTCACGCGCGAGGGCCGCGCGATCGGACCGTTCGGGATCATGGGCGGCCCGATGCAGCCGCAGGGCCACGTGCAGTTCGTCGTGAACCAGCTCGACTTCGGGATGAACCCCCAGGCGGCGCTCGACGCCCCCCGCTTCCAGTGGCTGCAGAAGAACCGCGTCGAGGTCGAGATGGGCGTGCCCCCCGAGGTGATGCAGGGGCTCCTCGCGCGCGGTCACGACGTCGCGCCTTGCGTCGAGTTCGGCGCGATCCCGCCGCACCTCACCGGCGCCCTCGGCACCGGAGGGCTCCTCGCGAGCCAGGACTTCGGCAAGGCGCAGATCATCGCGCGCCGCGAGAACGGGGTGTACGTCGCGGGCAGCGACTGGCGCGCGGACGGCTGCGCGGTGGGGTACTGACTCTGGAGCGACCGTCGTTCCTTCGGAACGACGGCCAGCTCTATTTTTGCCCTAGTTTGGGAGCATCCGTCCTTTGAACGTCCCGTTCAAAGGACTCCCGCTCTAGCGAAGCGGCGCGAGCGGGCGGTTCACGTACCGAACCGCGATGACGCACTTGCCCGTCGGCGTGGTCTCGACGCGAAAGGCGTGCGTGAGCCGCACCACCGCGCCGAGGCCGGAGCCCGTGCCCTTGCGCGTGCCCATCTCGGCGGGATCGATCGGCCCGGCGTCGCTGCAGCCGTCGAGAATCGCGAGATCGATGTTCCGGAACGGCAGGCCCGAGTCGTAGGCCTTCACCGCGATTCCCCGGCCCGCCTGCGGGTCGCTCAGGTCGACGAGCTCGAGCCTGCCGCGCTTCGCGTACTTCAAGATGTTCGACGAGAGCTCCGAGGCGACGATCGCGAGCTCGATGCACGCGCGCCGCCCGAAGCCGAGGTTCGCCGCAAACTGCCTGATGAGCCCCTGCGCCTTCAGCGTGTCGAAAGAGTTTTCGATCGCGAAGGAGGTCATCGCCCCTCCCAAACTAGGGCAAAATTTAGAGGGTGGAACGCTTCACGTAGTGTTGCAGCGCGTCCCGCAGGCTCCGGTACGTCACGACGTTGGCGAGGTCGATGCCCATGTTGACCACGGTCTGCGCGATGTGCGGGTTCGTTCCGGTGAGGGCGCACTCGGCGCCGAGGAGGCGCACCGCCTTCGCCATGCGGATGAAATGGTCGACCGTACGCGTGTCCATGACCTCGATGCCCGTGATGTCGATGATGGCGCAGCGCGTGTTCTTCTCCGACACGGCGCGCAGCAGCGTGCCGGTCATCTCGGTGCTCCGCACCGTGTCCATCACGCCCACGACCGGCAGGCAGAGGACGCCGTCCCACACTTCCATGATCGGCGTCGAGAGCTCGCGAATGGCCGCGCGCTGCTGCTCGATCATGGCGAGCTTCTCTTCGAGCTCCTTGCGGTAGGCGACGCTCTTCTCCTGCTCCTCGTTGAGCGACATGATCATCTCGTTGATGGCGGCGTAGAGGCTCGAGAGCGGGCCGCGATCGCTCGGGTCGACCTTGAGGCGCGTCTCGTAGTCGCCCGACGCGACGTTGGCGAGCGCGAGGAGGACGTCGGCCACCCCGTCGAGGATTTCTTGTTCCGAGATCACGTTCGCGTTCATTTCTCCGCCGCCTTGGGGTTCTTTCGGGTCGCCTTCTTGGTCGACGAGCGCACATAGCGGTGCAGCGCCTCGCGCATCGTCCGGTAGCTTTCGATTCCGGAGAGGTCGACGCCGAGCTGGACGATGACCCTCGCCGTGTTCGGGTGCACGCCCGAGAGGGCGCACTTCGCGCCGAGGAGGCGCACCGACCGGGCCATGCGGACGAAGTTGTCGCATGCCCGCGTGTCCATCGACTCGATGCCGGTGACGTCGATGAGCACGAGCGGCGTCTTCTTCTCGACGATCGTGTTGAGCAGCGTGCGCGTCATCTCCGTCGCGCGGTTGCTGTCGAGGACGCCGATGATCGGCGCGCACAGCACGCCGGGCCACACCTCGATGATGGGCGTGGCGAGCTCGCGCATCGCGTCTTCCTGCCGCTCGATGGTCGCGATCTTGTCGGCGAGTTCGCGCGCGTACGCCTCCGAGTGACTGCGGCTCTCGGCGAGCGCCTCCATCATCACGTTGATGCTGAGCGTGAGCGCGCCGACGGGGTGGGTCTCGGGGTACTCGGCGTCGAGCATCCGCGGCGACTCGCCGGCCGCGACCGCGCGGATCACCGATTTGAGCAGCTCGAGCGACGCGAACAGCTCGGTCGTCGTGGCGCTCTCGCCGGCCGTCTCCGCGCCGGGGATGGGGGCTTCGCTCATGACCGCTCCTCGGTTCGCGGAGGCCGCCCGGGCACGAGCTCGGTCACCACGCGCGTCGGACCCGGCGGATCGTCGTCCTCGTCGTCGCCCATCAGCTCCTCGGGGTTGCGCAGGCCGAGCGTGACCAGGGCGCCCTCGAGATCGAGCGCCGTGTCGATCGTGTGGAGCTCGATGCCCATCGTCTCGAGCGTGAGCGCGATGTCGGGCTTGAGGCCCGAGATGATCGTCCTCGCGCCGAGCAGCCGCGCCGAGGCGGAGAGCTGCGTGAGCACCGAGCAGAGGTGGCTGTCGACCATCCAGAGCCCGGTGATGTCGATGACGATGCCGGACGAGCCGTCGCGGTAGATGCGATCGAGCACCTCGGACGTGAGCTGGTCGGCCAGGTCGTCGGTCAACTCGCCCTGGAGCGGCACCAGCAACAGGCGCCACAGCTTGATGATGGGAATGCGGCTGTATTCGTTGTCCATGCCTGTCACCCGAGATCCGCGACGAGTACGGTCGCGTCGTCTTCGCTCCTGCGGTGCTTGCGCATGATGGCCGCGCACGCGTCCTGGGGAGCGAGCTTGCGCCAGTCGTCGAGCCGGCTCACCGGCTGGAGCCCGTCCGAGAAGAAGATGAGGCGCGAGCCGGGGACGGCGCGCGCGCTGCACACGCGGAGGCGCTGCACGCGGACGCCGAGGATGCCCGGCGAGAACACGAACGGAATATCGGTCTCGTCGCACCGGAGCTCGACGTTGCCCACGCCGCACGCCTCGACGCTCCAGTCGGTGAGGACGCAGACCGTGGCCGCGGCGCCGCGCGAGCTCTTCAAACGCGCGTGGAGCAGATCCATCGATCTCCCGGAGCGAGGCCTCGAGGGGCGTGCTCGCGAGGAAGGCGGCGGCGTCGCGCGCGACCTCGTCGGCGCCCGGCCCGTGCCCCAGCGCGTCGATGACCGCGAGCAGCGTCCTGCCGCCCTCGCCCTGGCGCACGACCACGCGGTCGCCGTTGGCTTGCTCCCCCTGCTTGGGGAGCGAGAGCTGGCCGAGACGCAAGGTCGCCGGCGCCTGCGCGCGCCCGGGACGGACGGTGGCCGTCACAGGGCCACCTCCACGAGAACCTCGGTGCCGCGGCCGCCCGTGGTGATGTCGAAGCGATCGGCGAGGCGCTTGGTGCCCGCGAGGCCGCGCCCGAGGCCCGTCTTGCTCTTGTACGTGCCCGAGAGCACGTGATCCACGTTGGGGATGCCGGGACCCTGGTCTACCGCGCGGATGCAGATGCGCCGGCCGTTCTGGTTCGCGGAGCGCATTTCGATGGTCCCCGTGTCGGCGTAGAGCACGATGTTTCGCGCCAGCTCGCTGACGATGGTCGTGACCTTCTGCATCGTGAAGGGATCGGTGCCGAAGCGATCGCACAGCCGCCGCGCCTCCGAGCGCGCGGTGCCCACGTCGGCCTCGGTGCGCACCGCCACCGCGCAGCGCTCTTCGATCGCGACGCCGGCCTCGAAGAAGGTGGAGAGCTCCTTGAACGCGGCCGGCTGGTTTCCTGGAGAGACGAAGAACTCGATGCCCTGGCGGATCGAGTTCGAGCAGCGCCGGAGCTCGTCGCGCGTGACCTTCGTCTCGCGCACGTTGTTGTCGCGCAGCGCGCGCAACAGCAGGGCGCGAGCGTTCACCCGGGAGACGTGACGCGCGAGGGCTTCGGTGAGGGCGTCGAGGTCCTTGCTCAAGAAAGGTTCCGGACCGCGTGCTCGCCGTGCCTGTCCGGTGCACAGCAGGTTGCTCTGAATGTCTTCACCGCGAAGTCAACTCTCGTCGGGAGGCTCCCTGAGTTTGATACTCGGTGTTCGCAAAGGCGGCGTCAACGGTGGAGTCACGCTTCAAGGAGTTCGGTCGGAGCGGATGCCACACTCCAACGTGGGCCACGCTGGAGCGGCACGCGCGCCGTCTCGCCCCTTTTTTTGGTGACGGTGCAAATTGCGGGTGCGCTGGCCCTGGCCGAAAAAGCAGGGGGAACCCGAGCGGATTGCCTCGTTCCGGGCAGCTCGAGGTACACCTTTCGGTGGTCGTTCTCGCGCTGGTCGTTCTCGCCCAGACCAACGGGGGAAGACGCGCACCCTTCCGGCCAACGCCTACGCCGCCGCCGCTAAGCCCTCTTCAGGCGCGCCGCGAGCCTTCGTGACAGCACGGTAGATACGCCCATCACGGGGACCTGCGTGTTCACGCCCACGGGGCTCGGGAAGAGGCTCGCGTCCATGACGTAGAGGTCTCGAGCCCCGCGCACCGCGCCATCGAGGTCGGTCACGACCCCGAGGCGGGCGGTGCCCTGCGGGTGATAGCTCGTGAAGGCGATGTCCGCGGGCCCGAGGGGCGCGTCGTCGAGCTTGCGCAGGTCGGCCTTCGAGGCGATCTCGATGGGCACGGTCATCGGCGCGATGTCGACCCGGCGCGCGCCCGAGGCGAGGCCGATGTCGGCGAGGGTCTTGAGCGCGCGGCGCACGCGCTCGCGCCCCTGCGGGTCGAGGGCGTACTCGATCAACTTCTCGCCCTTGCGCCCGCGGCGCACTCGGCCCACCGCGCGATCGTCGCGGATGACCGCCGCGCCCCCGCTCGCGCGCTTGAGATCGCGCGCGCTGCGCTTGTGCCCCGCGCCGAACCCGGGGACGAGCGCCCCCACGAACGCCGGGCTCGCGCCGAAGAGCTCGAGCACGATGCCATCGCGAGCGAAGTCGTCGCTGTACTGCGACAGCATCGCGTTCCGGTACTCGACCTCCTCGTCGTCGTACCAGGCGAGCGTGGTGACGACGGGGTGCAGCGCCAGGTGGCGCCCGACCGCGGCGCCGCCCAGCCCGTGATCGATGAGCATGAGCGGCGTCGCGATCGCGCCGCACGCGAGGACCACGGCGCGCGCAGCCACCTCGAGGCTGCCCTCGGGGGTGCGCGCGACCACGCCGGAGGCGCGCCCGCCCTGCATCGCGATCTTCTCGACGCGCGCGTCGCTGACCACGGTCGCCCCCTTCGCGATCGCGGCGGGCAGGTAGCTGCGGTCGGTCGACTGCTTGCAGCCGTACGCGCAGCCGAAGAAGCAGTAGCAGCACTCCTTGCAGTCCTTCACGCTGCGCACGAGCGGCTTGACCGAGATGCCGAGCTTCTCGAAGCCGCCGGCGAAGCGCTTTCCGCCGAGGAGCGAGCGGCCCTGGTTGGGCGTCGCGTGGATCATGCGCTCGACGGTCTCGAAGGCGTCCTTCATCTCGGCGGGCGAGAGGCCGCGCGCGCCGTGCTCCGCCGCCCACGACTCGAGCACGAAATCGGGGATGCGAAAGCACACCTCGCCGTTGATGACCGTGGACCCGCCGACCATGGACCCCTGCAAGACCGAAACGGACCCGTCGGCCGGGCCCTGGGAGCCCTGGTCGACGTAGTAGCGCTGGAGGGTCTCGATCTCGCGCTGCGTGAAGTCCTCCGGGCGCACCTGCGGCCCGGCCTCGAGAACCACCACGTCGAGCCCCGCCGCGGCGAGCTCGTACGCCGCCGCCGCGCCGCCCGCGCCCGACCCGACCACCACCACGTCGGCCGCGAGCCGCTCCGCGCCGTGCACGCTGCGCCCCGATCGCATCCCGCTCATCGCACGCCTCCCTCGCGCACCAGCGGGCCGTCGTATCCGATTGACGGCCACACCTCGGGCGCCTGGTAGTAGGCGTTGGTGCAAAGCCGCCGGATCGCGCGGTAGAGCACGCGGCGGAAGGCGATGCGGCTCGTCATCCAGCTCGCGACGTACGCCTCGCGACGGGCCGGATCGAGCTTCGTGAACCGCCGTCGGAACCCCGGCAGCGCGGCGTACTCGAAGAGGAGGAGCAGCGCACCGACGCGCTTCACGTCGACCGGGTCGAGGCTCGCGAGGAGCTCCTCGACGGCGCCGGGGACGACGTCGCCTCCGGCGACATCGCCTTTCCCGGTGGACGGAAGCAGCGTGTCGCCGAGGGCGCGCAGGACCCTGTGATGCTGGTCGGTGAGCGGCACGGCGGCATCGTACGCCGCCCCGCCCGAGAGAACTACGCCTGGCGGCCCGCGCCGATGCGAAGGGTACGCGCCCCGACGAGCCCCGCGGCGAGCAGGGCGAGCGCCCACGCGGGCGTCGCCGGGGTCGGCATGCCGCCGTTGCCGGTGCCGCAGCTCACGGTGATCGTGTCCGTGGTCTGCGCGGGGTTGCACATGCTGCCGGCCGGGACCGGACCGTCGGCCACGACGACCGTCACCGGGATGGCCCCGGCCTGCGTACACGTGAACTGCGTGGCCGCGGCGCCCGCCGCGCTGAACTGGCCGCTCGGCGCGGACCACAGGTACGTGACGTTCGAGGGCGTGGGCGCGCTGGCGCTCACGGCCAGCGAGACCGAGCTGCCGACCGTGGTCTGCGCCGGGCTCGCGGTCACGCTCTGCCAGGCGGCGCAGTCGAACGACTCGCCGTCGATGAGGGTGTTGTGCGAGCCCATGCCGGCGGCGCTGCACTCCAGCTGCACCGAGACCGAGGTGATGGCGTGCGCCGTGACGTCGAACTCCGCGGACCCTTCGCAGCCCAGGCCGCCGTCGGCCGACACCGCCGAGAGCACGACGCGGTAATCGGTGGCGGCCGGGATCAGCGGGACGAGGACCGAGAAGGCGGCGCTGTTCTGCACGTCCACGTGACCGCTGGTGACGACCGTGGCCGCGCCCCCCGGGCCGGCGATCGTCCAGTTGATCGTGGCGATCTGCGCGCCGCCCGGCAGGGTGAGGCTCAGGCCCACGGTGCCCGTGTCGGCCTGGTTGGCGGACTCCTCGGCCTCCGGCGACGCGGGGCCGCCCGAACAGCCGGTCCCGGCGAGCAGCAGCGCGCCGAGGACCGCGTGGCGCCGGCGCCGGAGGACGAACGCGCCCGCCCCCGCGAGGAGCAGCGCGAGCGCCCCGATGCGCGCCGCGTCGCCGAGGGCCGGGGCCGGAGCCCCGCCCGCGCCATAGAGGTACGCGGCGCCCGCGTCGTTCGACGCGCCGAACGCGCCCACGCCGACCGTGCCGCCGCCCGCCGCCACCGCGAAGCCGAAGTACTGCCCGGACGACGGGGCGAGGAGCTCCTGGGGCGCGGCCGTCCAGCCCGAGGCGCCGCCGCCCGTGTAGACGTACGCGGCGCCGGGCCCGACCGTCCCGCCGCGCTCGTAGGCGCCGATGACGGCGGTCGCGCCGTCGATCGCCACCGCGGAGCCGAAGGAGTCGAAGCCGGTGCCGTCGGGCGGCGCGAGCTTCTGCTGCTGCGTCCACGACGAGCCGCGCGAAAACGTGTAGGCCACGCCGGACGCGCCCTTGGCGTAGGCGCCGACGAGCGCCGTGCCCCCGCCGAGGGCCACCGCGTACCCGAAGCGATCGCCGGCGGCGGCGTCGGAGGCGGTGACCGGCGGCTGCGGCTGCGTCCAGGTCGCGCCGCTCTTCTGGAAGAAGTACGCGGAGCCGGTGGAGTTCGAGGTGCCGAAGGCGCCGACGAGCGCCGTCGACTGGTCGGGGCTCAGCGCGACCGAGAAGCCGAAGTCGTCGCCCGCGTTCGCGCCGAGGAACTGCGCCTGCTGCGTCCAGGTCTCGCCGCTCTGGGCGTAGACGTAGGCCGCGCCCACGCTGTCCGCGACGCCGCTCGCGCCGATGACGGCCGTCGAGCCGCTCAGCGCGAGCGAGCAGCCGAAGCAGTCGTCGGGCTCCCCGCTCGCCTCGGTGAACTCCTGCCCGAGCGCCCACGCCGTGCCGCTGCGGGTGAACGAATAGACGTAGCCCTGGCCCGAGCTCTTGTTGGCCGCGCCGACGAGGGCAGTGCCCCCGCTGAGGGCCACCGAATACCCGAATTGGTCGCCGCTGGCGCCATCGGGCGCGGTGAGCTCCTGCTGGAGCGCCCACGTCGCGCCGGTCCTGACGAGCACGTACGCGGCGCCTTGCCCGGCGTCGTCGTCCAGGGCTCCGACGACGGCCGTATTCCCATCTACGGCGATCGAATATCCATAGAAAGATTCAGTGGAACCCGTGAAGGCGCCTTGCTGCGCAAGCGTCGCCGCCTGCGCGGCTCCTCCCCACGCGAGCAGCGCGAGGAGCGAACCACAGCTCACAATCGAAGGTGTCTTCCGCATGACGGTCGGCGACCTCATCCCCTCCCCGCGCGAGGCTCCGCCGGCTGGCTGCTTTCACAAAGAAAGCGCACGACGAACGGGCCCCTTCGGGAGGCCGGCACCATGCACCGGATCGGGCGCGATGTAAGCGCCCTATTTCCGGAATCGTGCGACTGCTTTTCGGAAGGGCCTGGCGCAATTGATCTGCGATCTCGCAGGATTGTTGGACGCGCGCGGATCGCCGCGCTGGCCGGTACGAAACGCCCCGCGGCGGCCCGTGCGACCCGGTGCCCCGGAACGGCGTCGCCTTTCGAATTCCGATTTTCGGACGACGTCTTCCGATTTCCGTTTACGCGCGGCCGGGGCGACGAGTCCGTGCAAGCCGCGCGAGGCTCGAAATCCCGTATGGCTCGAGGGGGGCCCGCGTGGGCCCGCTTTTGCAGATGGCTCGAGGTCGTCCCCATACCCCAGTGGGACCTATCGCGGAGCTGGCCCCCATGAGATCCATGTTCAAGACGAGTCGAATCAGAAATGCGCTGTTGCTCGGCGCGACCGGCGCCGCCGTCCTGGCGGTCGCCCAGGTTGGCTGCTCTTCCTCCGGCGCGGTCGGCCCGAACGGGTCGCTCGGCACGGACACGACCACGAACCCCGGCGACGACGTCGGCAGCGTCAAGATGGGCCTCACGCTCCCCGGCGGCGAGCAGCTCGACACGGTGAACTGGACGGTCACGGGCCCGAACGGCGCGGCGACGGTGGTGCAGACCGGCTTCGTCGACGTCACCAACAGCACCGCGGTCAGCTTCCTCATCGGCGGCCTCCCGGCGGCGTCCGGCTACTCGATCACGCTCTCGAGCGTCTCGCCGGACAAGTCGGTCACCTGCAGCGGCTCGGCGAACTTCGCCACGACCGCCCAGACGACGGCGACGGTGAACGTCGCCCTCCAGTGCTCCACGGCGGCCAGCGAGGCGGGCTCGGCCCTCATCAACGCGACCACCTTCGACTGCGCGAGCTGGAACTCCACGTCGGCCAGCCCGACGGAGACCACCGTCGGCAGCACGATCGCGGTCTCGGCGTCGGCCACCGGCCCGAACCCGAGCACCCTCACCTACGCCTGGACGGCGCCGAGCGGCTCGTTCGACAACGCCAGCTCGCCGACCCCGCACTTCACCTGCACCGCGCCGGGCCCGGTCACCCTGACCCTCACGGTCAGCGACGGCGCCGTGCCGGCCGGCAGCTCGTGCTCGGCCGCGCAGACGACGACGACGATCCCGGTCACCTGCGACGGCCACGTCGACCAGGCCGCGAAGATCCAGACGGCGACGAAGATCAAACACGTCGTCGTCATCTTCGGCGAGAACATCTCGTACGATCACTACTTCGGCACGTACCCGAACGCGCAGAACAACTCGGGCGACACCCCGTTCGTCGCGCAGCCCGGCACGCCGGTCCCGAACAACCTGGCGAACCCGCTCAACCCCAGCAACGGCTTCACGCCGGTGTCGGGCGTCAACCTCCTCACGAACAACCCGAACCTGAACTCGGCGAACGGCACGGGCGCGGGCAACCCGCTCCGCCTTGCTGCCGCCCAGGCGGAGACGACCGATCAGGGGCACAACTACCTGCCGGAGCAGGAGGCTTACGACCACGGCGCGATGGACTTGTTCCCGGAGTTCACGGGCACTGCGGGCCCCCCCCCGGGCTCGCCCCCTCAGGCGGACACGAAGGGCATCGTCCTCGCATACTTCGACGGGAACACGCTCGGCACCTTCTGGGGCTTCGCGCAGCAGTACTCGATGAACGACAACTCGTTCAGCACGAACTTCGGACCGTCCACGCCGGGCGCGCTCAACCTCATCTCGGGCCAGACGAACGGCGTCTCCGCGACGAACAAGCCCATCGCGCAGTTCTCGACGAGCCACGTCATCGCGGACGGCAATGGCGGGACGACGCAGATCGGCGACACCGACCCGCTCGGCGATGTCTGTTCGACGGCCTCGGATTAGAACTCGATGAGCGGCAAGAACGTCGGCGACCTGCTCAACGCCCAGGGCATCACCTGGGGCTGGTTCAACGGCGGCTTCGACCTCACCATCACGAACTCCAACAACACGACGGGCTGCCACCGGAGCACCCTCCAGACGGTGCCGAACGGGACCACGTCGGCCGACTACGTCCCGCACCACCAGCCGTTCCAGTACTACCCCTCGACGGCGAACCTCACGCACGCGCGCCCGAGCGCGATCAGCGCCATCGGTCACAGCCTCGAGGCGGACGGCGTCACGCCGGAGCCTGCGAACCATCAGTACGACACTCACGACTTCTTCGACGCCCTCAACGCGGGCAACCTCCCGGCGGTCTCGTACCTCAAGGCTCCGTCATTCCAGGACGGTCACCCGGGCAACTCGAACCCCGTCGACGAGCAGAACTTCGCGGCGAGCGTCGTCAGCGCGCTCCAGGCCTCGCAGGAGTGGGCGTCGACCGCCGTCATCTTCGCGTACGATGACTCCGACGGCTGGTACGACCACCAAGAGTCGCCGATCGTCAACCCGTCGTCCACCGCGTCGGACGCCCTCAACGGCGCCGGTCTCTGCAACTCGGGCGCGCAGCAGGGCGGCGCCGCCCCGGCCACGCCGCTCCTCGGCGCGCCCCCGGTCGACGGCGGCGCTCCCCTCCCCGCGCAGGGCCGCTGCGGCTACGGCACGCGCCAGCCGCTCATCGTGGTCTCGCCGTTCGCGAAGAAGAACTTCGTGGACCACACCCTGACCGACCAGACGTCGATCCTCCGCTTCGTCGAGGACAACTGGCTCAACGGCCAGAAGGTCCAGCCGGGCGGCTCGTTCGACACGATCGCGAACTCGATCACGAACATGCTCACGGGCATCTGATCGACTCGTGAAGCGCGGCTCCCCCGGCATCCGCCGGGGCAGTCCTCTCCAGACGTCCGCCACGCCGGTTCAGCCGGCCTGGCGGACGTCGCCATTTGGCGCGCCAGGGGCTCTCCCTAGATCCTCCAGCCGTGGGTTCACTTCAGGCCTTCAGGAGGTGCTTCCCATGGGGTGCCGGCCCTATCGGGTGGCCGCTCGTACGGTCTGGAGCCATGCGGCCTGGCCTCGTCGGTGCCGTCCGTCGCCGTGATGTCCTCCTGGATCCGAGGTCAGAGGGTCGTTCAACGGGTGCGCGACGCCCCCGATTGGGATGGACGGGTCGCCCGGCTCGTGAAGCGGGAGACCCGACGCGATCTCCCGGAGACGGTCCTGTCGGGATGGCTTGTTCTTCTCGGTGGCAGCCCGTTGGGTAGGCCGCCCTCCGGGCCAGATACCTCACGGAACCCTGTCGACCTTCGAACGTTCCTTCTCGACCGGCGAGCAAACGGGGTCGGGCGCCGACCCAAGGCCTCCGGACGACGAGGATCCGCGTCCGGGCGGCGTCCCAACGCGTCGGGTGAACGTCCCGACACGTCCGGACCGCCACCGGACACCCTTGGTCGCCGCCCCAACGCGCTCGAACGCCGCCCCAACACGATTGGACGAGCGGGCAACGCGCTTGGACGCCGCCCGGACCCGCCCAGACGTCGCCCGAACGCGCCCGGGCGAGCGGGCAAGACGCGAGATATAGGGGAACGCGTCGACTATCGGGGCTCTAGCTCACGGGGTCGTGCGCGACGTGATGCTGCGCGCGAGGTCGAGCTCCACCGACGGCGCGCCGCCCTCGCCGCTCGCCAGGTAGCCGTACCGCGCGAAGTTCCCCATGACGCGGGCCACGTAGTCGCGGGTCTCCCGGTACGGGATGCGCTCGACGAACGTATCGAGCTGCATGCCCGGCGCGCGCGAGAGCCACCGGTCGACCGGATCGGCGCCCGCGTTGTACGCGGCGACCGCGAGCGGCACGCTGCCGTGGAACTGGTCGAGCAGCTTGCGCAGGATGCGCGCGCCGACGCGGATCGCGTACGGGGGGCTCGTGAGGCGCGCGTCGTCCCGCGGGAGCGCGAGCTCGTCGGCGATGGGGCGCGCCGTGTCGGGCATCACCTGCATGAGGCCGACCGCGCGGGCCGGCGACACGACGTCGGGGTCGAAGCCGCTCTCCTGGCGCATGACCGCCCAGAGGAGGCCGTGCGGGAGGTTCTCCGCCGCCTCGGCCGCCGCGACGTTCTCCGCGTACGGCGACGGAAAGGCGCACTCCCAGGCCCAGCGCGTCCGCGGCCCGGGGGCCGAGGTGAAGAGGGCGGAGGGCAGCGTCTGCGCGATTCTGGTACCGGCGACGCGCGCGGCCAATCTCGCCGTACGCCTTGCAGAGCGCCTCGGGCACGCGGCCGCCGGCGCCCATCGTGATGGCGCCCTCCCGGTCGTGAATGGCGATCTCGGCGTCCGCGTCGAGGCCGAGCCCGTGCAGGAGGTCCGCCGGCGGCGGCAGGACCACGGTGAGCGGCGGCGGGTCGCTGCCCTGCGGCTGGTCGGGCGGATCGATGGCCGGCGGCACCGGCGCGCCCACCTCGGCGAGCCGCGCGCGCGCGACGAGGGCGGGCCACGAGAGGGGCCGCGAGCGCGCGACGTCGGTCCAGCGCGCCACGGCGTGCGTGCGGTCGCCGTCGCGCAGGGCGGCGAGGGCGGCCATGTCTTCCATGCGCGAGCTCACGATGGGATCGGGCTCGTCCTCGATGAGCTGCTCGAACACGCCGCGCGCGCCCTTCACCTGCCCGGAGAGGAGCTTGCAGAGCGCGCCGTCGCGGGAGGCGTCGCGCGCGTCCTGGCCGCCGGGGTGGGCCGCGAGGTAGGCGTCGAACCCGCGCGCGCACGCGGTCCACTCGCCGTGCAGCATGCGGAGGTACGGCGCGAAGAACATCGCCTGCGCGCCCCAGTCGCTCTTCGGGTAGCGCCGCTGGACGTCCTCGTAGCCGCGAATGGCCTCCTCGTCGCGGTCGGCGCGCGAGAGGGCGCGCGCCGCGTAGAACGCGTCCTCGGCGCGGGCCTTGTCCGGAACGCCGGGCGCCGTCGCGCAGTCGCCCAGCACCTTGGCGGCCTCGCCCCACCGGCCGCGGGCCTTGTAGAGCACCATGCCGCGCGCGCGCTCGCGGACGACCGTGCCCACCTTGTCGGCGCCGGGCGCCGTGACCGCGAGCTCGATGGCGCGCAGCGCGTCGTCGGGGCGACCGGCGTCGGAGAGGACGCGCGCGCGGAGCAGGAGCTCGTCGGCCGCGAGGGGGTGCTTCGGGTCGATCTTCGCGACGAGGGCCAGCGCGTCGGACGCCGCGGGCGCGTCGGCGCCGCTGGTGGCCAGCCAGCGCGCGTCGGCGCGCTCGGGGTCCCCCGGCGGCTCGGTGAGGCGCACGCGCAGGGCGCGGGCCTCGGCCTCCTCGACGTGCGTGCGGCGCTCGCTCGCGACGACACGATTGGCCGCGGCGCGGGCGCGACGCGCGTCGTGCGCCTTTTCGAACGCGCGCGCGGCGTCGAGCTGCGGGCCCGGCGACACCCGCATCGCGAACCACTCGCCCGCCTCGGCGAACGGACCGACCGAGAGCTTCGCCTCCGCGCGCCGCCGCGCCACGTCGTCGGCGAGGAGCGGGAGCACGCCCTCGAGGTCGACGAGCAGCGGCAAGGCGATCGCCGCGTCGTCGCGCTCGAGGGCCACGCGGGCGCGCACGTAGCGCACCTCGGGACGGGACCGCTGGTCGTCGGGCAGGGCCTCGAGCGCCTTCCACGCGGCGTCCCACTGCTCGTCGCGCACGAGCGCCGGCCAGGGCATCTCCGGCAGCGGCGGCGCGGAGGCGCTCGCCGGCGGGGGCGGCGGCGCGGGCGGCAGGGCGGACGCGTTCACCGGCGGCGGAGGCGGCGCGGTCGTCGCCTCGGTGCGGCCGCAGGCGAGGAGCAGCCCGAGCATGAGCGCGGCGGGGTAGCGCCGGCCCACGTCAAGTCCACACATGAAAGCCCCCGCCCCCGCGCCACGCGAACGCGCGGGTCACGCCGCCGTCGTCGTCGCCGTCGACCACGCTGCGAAGGCGCGGCAGGCAAAGCGCGTCGACGTGCGCGCCCCGCTCGATGCCCACCCACCGCCGCCCCATCTTGAGCGCGACGGCCGCGGTCGTGCCGCTGCCCAGGAACGCGTCGAGCACCCAGTCGCCCGGGTCCGTGGCCATCGAGAGGATGCGCGCGACCAGCCGCTCGGGCTTCTTGCTCCGCACGAACCGAACGCCGCCCTCGCGGGCGATGCCCTGGAAGCCGATGTCGTCCCAGACGTTGGTGACCGGCTCGACGATCACGCGCCGGCCGTCGCGGCGGACCACCTTGTCGGCGAGCGCGAGGACGCGGTTGCCGCCGCGGAGGAGCAGGTCCTTCCGGCCGGGCCGGGGGAGGCGCATCACGCGTTCGGGCTCGAGGCGCGAGCGATCGATGAGCGCGCGGGCCTCGCGGCTCACCGCCTCGTACCGCGGCTGCGCGAAGCGCACGACGTGCTCCGCGTGCTCGACGGCGAACGCGTGGACCTCCGCCTCGGCGAGCCGGTCGTGACCCAGCGCCGCGCGCGCGCGGGCGCGGAGCGGCTCGAAGCGCCAGGCCTCGATGGGATCCTCGGGGTTGTCGAGCCACGTGGAGTACGCGGCGTCGTAGCGGGTCCGCTCGCGCACCACCGGGTTGTACCGGAATCGCGCGCGATCCTTGGCATAGAAGAGCAGGTAGTCGGTCACGTTGACGGGGCCGCGGTTGATGGCCTTGTGCCCGGTGGCCGCGCTCCGGACCACCGTGATCGTCGAGATGCGGTGGGCGCGCCCGAAGACGCCGTCCATCGCGACTTGAAGGGGGCCGAGCTCGGTGTCGTCGATCTCGACGAAGATGGCGCCGTCGTCGCGCATGAGATCGCGCGCCGCGTCGAGGCGCTCGCTCATCATCGCGCGCCAGGCCTCGGGGTCGAGGGCGTCGTCGTACTCGGCGAACCGCCGCCCGGAGTTGAAGGGCGGGTCGAGGTACACGCAGCGGAAGCGCCCGGCGAACCCGGCGCGGGCCAGCCGGCGCATGGCGTCGAGGTTCTCGGCGTGCACGAGCGCGTCGTCGCTCCGCGGGTCGCCGTACGAGCGGGCCGCGTCGCGCGCGAAGCCGGGGGGGACGCTCGGATCGCTCAAGACGCGCGCGGGAGAGCCGTCACCGGCCCGTGCAGCCACGGCTCGACGAGGCGCCGCCAGTCGGCCTCCGCGCCGAGGCCGGCGAGGACGCTGGTGAAGCCCCACTGGAGACGGTTGACGAAGGTCATGTCGGTCGGCATCCGCACGGGCGCCGGGAGGTTCGGCAGCGCCTCGTTCGGCTTGAAGACGAGCTTGCGGCCGCCGCGCACGAGGAACGCGACGCTCTCGCGCGCGAAGTCCTTGGTGAACTTGAAGGGCCCGACGACGACGAAGGGCTGGAGCACGAGCTTCGTGTACTCGGTGTAGAGCGCAAAGCTCTCGGTGTCGTCGGGATCGTAGCCGAGCACGTCGACGCACGCCGCGTAGAAGCCCTCGACGTCGCCGCGCTGGAGCGCCGTGATGTACCGCTTCATCCCGGCCACGAGCGGCTCGTCGAGGCGCTTGTGGCAGCCGAAGTCGAGGAACGCGACGCGCCCGCCGCCGAGGAACCGGTAGTTGCCCGGGTGCGGGTCGGCGTAGAGGATGCCGTGGGCCCAGAGCGCCCGGAACATGAAGCGCGCGAGGGTCTCACCGGCGGCGTTGCGATCGGGCTGAGGGGCGCGCTCGCAGAAGGTCGCGTAGTCGACGCCGCCGATGAGCTCGAGCGTGAGCACGCGCCTGCTCGAGAGCGAGTGGACGACGCGCGGGATGACGATGTGCGGGTCGCCCGCGTGGATGCGGCGGAAGTCTTCGACGGTCTCGGCCTCGAGGCGGTAGTCGACCTCGGCGAGGAAGACGCGCTTGATCTCGTCGAGCGTCTCCCTGGTCTTGTAGCGCCGGCCGAGGGGGGCGATCATCGCCTCGAGCATCGAGAGGCTCTGCAGGTCGTTCTCGATGGCCCGGTCGATCCCCGGGTACTGGACCTTCACGGCCACGCGCTCGCCGGCCTTCGTCACGGCGCGGTGCACCTGCCCGATGCTCGCGGCCGCGAACGGCTCGCTCTCCCACTCGGCGTAGAGGTCGCGCGGGTGCGCGCCGAGATCCTCCCGGACGACCTTCACGGCCGCCTCGGGGCTGAGGGGCGGGGCCTTCTGCTGGAGGCGCGAGAGGACGCGCTGGAAGCGCTCTTCGTAGCCGGGAGGGGCGAGGCCGTCGATGTACGACGCCATCTGCCCGAACTTGAGGGGCAGGCCCTTCATCTCGCCGAGCGTCTTCAGCATCGCCTCGGCGGTCTTCTTGGCGCTCTGAAGCACGCGCCGGCGCGCCTCGAGCTGCTCCTCCTCGGTGCGCTGCTTGGTGCGGCCGGTCGCCCGGCGCACCGCCTCTGCCGCGAGGGGCAGGGCCCGGGGCGCCAGGGCCCCGAGCCGGGCCAGGCGCCCCAGACGGGACAGGGGGGGCGCATCGCGGGCCGCCCGCACGCCCTCGCGGAGCGAGGGATCGGGCTCGGTGGGAGGCGGGGTCTCGCTCCGGCGGCGATTTTTCCACCGCGGCGGCGACGACGACGTCATCCCTCGAGTATACGCGACCTCCAGCCGCACTTGACCAGGCGCGCGCGCCGGGCGAAGGAAAGGCTCGAATAGCCACCATGTCGGCCGCCGGCAGCGTCCTCCTCCCGCGCATGTTCGGGCGCTACGCCCTCTTCGATTTCATCGGAAAGGGTGGGATGGCCGAGATTTACCTCGCCCGCCAGAAGACCGAGCTCGGGCCGGCCCGGCGGTGCGTGGTCAAGCAAATCCTCCCGGAGCTCGCGAGCGACCCGGCCTTCAGCGAGATGCTCGTGCACGAGGCCAAGCTCGCCGCGCGCCTCAGCCACGCGAACGTGGTGCAGGTGTTCGACCTCGGGCGCGAGGGCGAGCGGCTCTTCATCGCCATGGAGTACGTCGAGGGCTTCGACCTGAACGATCTCCTTCGCCGCTGCTCGCGCGCGAAGGTGCCGATGCCCTTCGAGCTCGCCGTGCACGTCATGAGCGAGGCGCTCAAGGGCCTCGACTACGCGCACCGCCGCACCGACGAAGAGGGACGGCCGCTCGGGCTCGTGCACCGCGACGTGTCGCCCTCGAACCTGCTCGTGTCCTTCGAGGGCGAGGTGAAGGTGTGCGACTTCGGCATCGCGCGCGCGAACGAGCTCCTCGCCGGACCCCCCAGCAGCCAGGGCGGCTCTTCGGCCCACGAGCTGGGCGAGGCGCTCAAGGGCAAGGCCGGGTACATGAGCCCCGAGCACGCGCGCGGAGAGGAGATCGACGCGCGGGCCGACGTGTTCGCGGCGGGCATCGTCCTCTGGGAGCTCGCCGCCGGTCGCCGCATGTACAAGACGGGCGAGGGCCGCGACAGCCTGCTCGAGCAGGCGCGCCGCGCCGAGGTGCCCGAGCTGCCGATGCGCGGCCTGCCCGCCGAGGACAAGCTCCGCAGCGTCGTCGTGCGCGCCCTCTCGCGCGATCGCGAGGCGCGGTACCCGTCGGCCGCCGCGATGCGCCGCGAGCTCGACGAGTACGCGGCGGCCGCCAAGCTGATGACGAGCCCCCTCGCGCTCGGCGAGTGGCTGAAGAAGACCTTCGGAGAAGACATCCTCGACAGGCGCCGCGCGCGCGAGCGCGCCACCGAGGCGCTCGAGAGGGGCGCGCCCCTCGTCCTGCAGGCGGTGGCCCCGCCGCCCGTGAGCACCGCGGCGTCCGGCGCGCAGGGGTCCGACGACCTCGGTCCCTACGACCCGGCGCGGCGCAAGCGCATGCGGGCGATGGCGCTCGGCGCCGCGGGCGCGGTCGTCCTGGCTTTCGTCCTGGCCCTGGTCGCGACGCTCGCCCTGCGGCGGTGACATGCAGCTCTGCGACGTCGCGCTGCCGGTCCCGCTCGCGCACGCGTTCACGTACGCGGTGCCCGAGGCGATGGCCGGCCGGGTGGTGCCGGGCGTGCGGGTCGTGTGCCCCTTCCGGGGCCGCCGGATGGTGGGCGTCGTCCTCGAGGTCCGCGAGGGCGAGCCTCCGCGCGGCGCGAAGCCCGTCGCGTCCGTGATCGACGAGCTGCCCGCCATCCCCGAAGACTCGCTGGCGTTCCTCAAGGACCTCGCGTCGTACTACTTCGCGCCCATCGGCGAGGTGATGCGCCTCGCGCTGCCGCCGATCGAGCGCGACACCGCGCGCGAGCTCGCGGACCCCGGGCTCTTCGACCGCGGGCGCGGCGTGGGGGCGCGCACGGTGCAGTGGGCGCAGGCGACGGCGGCGGTCGAGGAGCCCGGCGCGCTCCGCGGCGCGCAGGCGGCGGTGCTCGCGCACGTGCGGGCCATGGGGGCCGAGCCGCTGGCGAAGCTCGAGGGCCGGTGGGGCAACGCGCGGGCCGCGGTGAAGAAGCTCGTGGCGCTGGGGCTCGTGGCGGTCGAGGACCGCGCGGCCCTCGAGGACCCGTTCTTCGCGGAGCCCGCCGTGCGCGACGCGCCCCACGACGCGACCGCGGCCCAGACCGCGGCCATCGAGGCCATCGCCGGCGCGCTGCGCGAGAGCCGCGCCGTCACGTTCCTCGTGCACGGCGTCACCGGGAGCGGCAAGACGGAGGTGTACCTGCGGGCCATCGCGGCGGCGCGGGAGCGCGGGCTCGGGTCGATCCTCCTCGTGCCCGAGATCGCCCTCACCCCGCAGCTCGTCGCGAGGTTCCGCGCGCGCTTCGGCGACGAGGTGGCGGTGCTGCACTCGGGGCTCACGCCGCGCGAGCGACACTCCATGTGGCGGCGGCTGCGCGGAGGCGAGGTCGACGTGGCCGTGGGGGCGAGGAGCGCGCTCTTCGCGCCCGTGAGGAAGCTCGGGCTCGTCATCGTCGACGAGGAGCACGACCCGAGCTTCAAGCAGGAGGAGGGCGTGCGCTACCACGCCCGCGACATGGCCATCTGGCGCGCGCACCGCGTGGGCGGCGTGTGCGTGCTCGGCAGCGCGACGCCGTCGCTCGAGACCGAGCAGCTCGCGCGGACCGGCCGCGCGGTGAAGCTGCGCTTGCCCGACCGGGCGCGCGCGCAGCCGATGCCCCGCGTGGAGATCGTCGATCTCCGGCGCACGGGCGCGGGGCCCACGGGCGACAAGCGCCTCAGCCTGCCGCTGCACCGCGCCATCGAGGACGCGCTGCGCGCGAAGGAGCAGGTGATCCTCTTCCTGAACCGGCGCGGCTTCGCGCCCAGCGTGCGGTGCCAGGCGTGCGGGCACGTGGCGTCGTGCGAGGCCTGCTCGGTGGCGCTGACCTTCCACCGGCGCGGCCCGCGGGGACAAGCCGCGCGCGAAGCGCTCGCGGCGAACGCCGACGGGGGCCTCGACCCGCGCTGGGCCGAGCGCGGGGTGATGCGCTGCCACTACTGCGACTTCGAGGGCTCGCTCAATCTGCGCTGCACGAAGTGCCGGGTCCCGGCGCTCGCGCTCGAGGGCGTGGGGACCGAGAAGCTCGAGGAGACGCTCGTGACCGCGTTCCCCGAGGCGCGCGTCGCCCGGCTCGACCGCGACGTGGCGAGCGGTCGGAGCGTGGAGGCGGTGCTGGCGCGGGTGCGCAAGCGCGAGGTGGACATCCTGGTCGGGACGCAGATGGTGACCAAGGGCCACGACCTGCCCAGCGTCACCGTGGTGGGCGTGATCAACGCGGACGCCGCGCTCAGCATCCCCGACTTTCGCGCCGGCGAGCGCGCGTTCCAGCTCCTCGTGCAGGTCGCGGGGCGCGCGGGGCGCGGCGACGTGCCCGGGCGCGTGCTCGTGCAGACGTGGGATCCCGAGCACCCGGCGGTCGCGCTCGCCGCGCGGCACGACGTGGACGCGTTCCTCGAGCGAGAGCTCGCCGACCGGCGCGAGCTCGGGTACCCGCCGCTCTCGCGGTCCGCCCTCCTCCGCGTCGACGGCCTCGACGAGGCCGAGGCGCGCGGCGCGTGCGCTCGCCTGGCCGAGGTCGCTCGCCGGTGCCCGCCGGCCCGCGCGGGAGACGTGCTCGTGCAGGGCCCCGCGCCCGCGCCCATCGCGCGCGTGCGGAGCCGGTGGCGATTTCGCGTCATGCTGCGCGCCTCGACGCGGCCGCAGCTCCGGGCGGTGCTCATGGCCGTCGACGAGGCGCGCGGGGCCTTGCCGCGCGGCGTTCGGGCTTCGATCGACGTGGATCCGGTCCAGCTGCTATGAGCGAATCGAGGCCCATGACCGCTCGGGCTGCCTGGGGAGTCTTGGGAGAGGGACCGCCGCTCACCACCCGCGTCGTCAGCGAGAGGCTATCGCTTCGCCCGCCCCGAACCTCGGACGTCCCCGAGATGCGCCGGGCCCTCCGGCAGAACGCGGCGCACCTGCGCCCGTGGAGCGTGGCCCCCTCCCCCGGCGAGGACGCGGCCTCGCTCACCGCGGTGTCGCGGCAGGTCCTCCGTCACCGGCGAGAGTGGAAGCTCGGGCAAGCGTACGTGCTCCTCATCACGCCGCGCGACGACGACCGCACGATCATCGGGCGCATCGCGCTGGGCGGCGTCCTGCGCGGCGCCTTCCAGAACGCGTACCTGGGGTACTGGATCGACGCCGAGCGCCAGGGTCAGGGCCTCATGACCGAGGCCGTGCGCGCCGCGACGACGTTCGCCATCGAGTCGGCGGGCCTGCACCGCGTCCAGGCGGCCGTCATGCCCCGGAACGGCGCCAGCCAGCGCGTGCTCGAGAAGGCGGGGTACCGCCGCGAAGGCGTCGCGCTCCGGTACCTGTGCATCGCCGGGACGTGGGAAGACCACGTGATCTTCGCGACCACGACCGAGGAGTGGCAGCCAAGAGCCTCCGTCCTTTGAAGGGAACGTTTAGGACGAAACCGCCGCCCGCCTTCGCCGACGGGAGGGGATGGGTTGGGTCTTTTCCTTGGCGCTCGAGGGGTTGCTTTCGCTGCTCGCGCCGCCGCGATGCGCCTCGTGCGACGGGCGGGTCCGGTGGCAGGCGGCGTTCTGTCCGGGGTGCGCGGTGTCCGTCGTCCGCGTCGGGGCGGGGGCGGGGGTGCCGGGCGCGGCCCTCCTCTATGGTGGCGCGGTCGCGCGGGCGATCGTCCGTCTGAAGTACGAGGGCCGGCCCGACCTCGCGCGTCCCCTTGCCGACCTCTTGTGGCGCTCTCTCGCGCCCCACGCGCGGGAGCTCGGCGAGACCTGCGTCGTGCCCGTCCCGCTGCACGCGAACCGGCTCGTCGAGCGGGGGTACAACCAGTCGGCGCTCCTGGCCGCGCGAATCGCAGGGCGGCTTGGGGCGCCCTACCGGCCGGGCGCGCTCCGGAGGGTGCGCGCCACCCTCCGGCAGGCTGCGCTCGACCGCCCGGGCCGCGTGGCGAACGTCGCGAATGCCTTCGGGGTACGGCCGCGTGCGCTTGCACGGGGCCGGCCCGTGCTCCTGATCGACGACGTCACCACGACGGGCGCCACGCTCGATGCGTGTGCGCGCGCTCTCGAGGAGGCGGGCGTGACGCGCGTGTACAGGGTGGCGGTCGCATCTGCGCCGCAGCGCGTCGAAACGCGTGTGCGGGAGTGGGGAGCGCGGCGGCCACCTTGGGGGTATCATGCGTCGCACCCGTGACCCAAGAAAAGGACCACAAGGGAGAGGTCGACGCGGCGGCGCCGTCGCGCGCGCGAGAGACCGGGCCCCGCCAGGGCGCGCCGCAAACCCTCGTCGGCGTACCGAAGATGCCTTCGCTGCGTCCGCCGCCGAGCAGCCGCCCGCCGAGGCCCGCCAGCCAGCCGCCCCGACCCTCAGGGTCCAAGCCCGTGAGCGGTCCGCTGTCGCGCGAGCCGTCGGTCCCGAGCTTCCCGGGGCCGCGCTCCTCGGCGCCCCGCTCGGCGACCCCGCGCGCGAAACCGCTCCACGATGGGCCGCTCGATCGCGTTCCGCTCGAGGAGATCAGCAGCTCCCTGCTCCTGCCCGACGAGTCCACGAGCACGGCCACCCTGCCGGGCCTCGAAGAGCTGAGCGGGTCGCTCTTGCTGGAGGACCCGAACGAGGGCCGCCCCGCAGCGGCCGTGGCGCAACCCGCACCGGCCGTGCAGCCCGCGGCCGCCACGCCGCGCTCGTTGCCGATGCCCGAGCTCCCCACGTCGACCCCCGGGCCGAACCTCGACGCGTTCGCGGCGCAGCTCCCGTCTCGGTCCACGCTGCCGCTCGGCGGGCAGGTCACCCAGGCCGCGCAGCCCGAGCCCACCGCGCATCCGGGCCACCGGCTCGACTCCGGCGCCATGCCCACGCTGGCCATGCCGGCGGTGAGCGGCAGCGTCGTCCCGCCGCCTCCAGCGCACATGTTCGAGGCCCTCCATGGGTACGAAGCCTCGGGGCCCCCGGGCGCGGTCGCCGCCCCGGCGGCGGACCCGGCGGCCGACGGATTTGGCGAGGCGACCGTGGCCTTGCCCCCGGCCCCCACGTTCGACCCGGCGCTCCACCAGGCCGGGCCCACGGCCCCCATGACGGGCGACGTCGAGGTCACCTCGCTCCCGCGCGGACGCGGGGTGGTGATGCTCGACGGCCTTCGGCACGCGATGGAGAACGGCCGCCGCGGCTTCGACAGCCTCAAGGCATCCATCGCCGCGAGCTCCGCGCCTCACGGGCCGCGGCGGCGCGTGTTCCTCGGCGCGATCGCGCTGGCGGGGCTCGTCGTCGGGGTGGCCGTCGTGGGGATCATCGTCTCGCTGACGCGCAAGAGCCCCGAAGAGATCGAGGCCCGCGCGGTGCCCGCGCCCTCGGCGGAGCCGGCGGCCCCCGCGCCCGCGGCCAGCGAGGCCACCTCGGCCGCGGCGGCTCCCGCGGCGGAGCCCTCGGTGGCGCAAGCCGCGCCGGCGCCGGTGCCCGAGTCGCCCGCGTCGGTCACGCCGTGCAAGGTCCAGGGCAAGCCGCGGGTCATCGCGCCCAGCGCGCTCGTGCAGGCGGGCATCGAAGTCCGCACGGTGGGCAACGACGTCGCGCTCGGCTTCGCCCCGAACGAGCACCAGGCCACGGCCCTCCGCGTGGACGCGGCCAACCTCGCGACGGGATCGACGATCGACGCGCAGTCCGCGGACGCCATCCGCCGCGTCGTGCCCCTCGGCTCGCCCGACGGCTCGCTGACCCTCGCGGCCGACGCCGATCACGACGGCGATGCGCTGCACGGCCGGCGTACCGTCACCCTCGACCCGCCCCTCGAGGTCGGTGCGACGGCGGGCAGCCTCGTGTGGGCGCATCCGGGCGGGCCCGCGGCGGGCAAGCTCTGGCCGCTCGACGGCGACGGCAACGTCGAGGCGCTGCGCGCGGCCACGGAGTCCGAGCCTTCCGGGCCGCTCACGGCCATCGCCTTCCGTCTCGACGGAGCGATCTGGGTCGGCACGGCGACGGGCCGCGACGCGCTCACGCCCATGGGCCCCCTCTACAAAGCCGGCGGGTCGGCCGGGTCGGTCGGGTCTCCCGCCATCGCGCTCAACGACGGGGTGGTCCTCGTCGCCTGGGCCGATCGGGCCGCGG
Organism: uncultured delta proteobacterium; assembly: GCA_963797395.1. GTDB lineage: Bacteria > Myxococcota_A > Polyangia > Polyangiales > Polyangiaceae > Palsa-1150. The sequence continues at coordinate 1,502,898 of CAWCPA010000009.1, read as the reverse complement.
CGCAGGACCCGTGGCGGCTTCGCTGGGTGCGCTTCAAGGCGGGCGAGGTGCCCGGCGAGGCCGGTACCTTCACGCCGCCCGCGGGCGGCAAGGGCGAGCAGGCGATGTCGCCGGGCATCACGTCGGTGCCGGGCGGGCGGTTCCTGCTCGTGTGGACCGAGGGCCCCGCGTCGAAGCACGACGTCCGCGCGCTGACGCTCTCGCGCGAGGGTCAGCCGATCGGCAAGCCGCTCGACATCTCCAACAAGAGCGGCAACTCGGGCCAGGGCCAGGCCGCGCTGAACGCCGCGCGTCAGGGCGTCGTCGCGTTCCTCGAGTCGAACGAAGGCGGCTTCGAAGTGGTCGCGACCCCCATCGCCTGCGGGCCCTGACGCCCGACGCGCTCGAGAGAGCGAAGGCTAGACTCGATCTAGTTGGAGGACATCTTGCCCAGGGTGGCGCGGGCCATCTCAATCTCGCCCGCGAGCGCGGTCTCGAGGGCCGGGCGCTCGGCGGTCTCGGCGCCGCGGAGGAAGGCTTCGAGGAAGCGGCGCGCGGCGTCGCGTTCGCCCGCGGCGTAGGCGAGGTGCCCGAGCACGAAGCGTCCGTAGCCGCGGCCGCAGGGCGCGGCGGCGAGGTCGTCGATGGTCGACTGGAGGTCCTCGACGCGCTCGCCCGCGGCGATGCGCACGAGGGCCAGGTGCGCGCGGTAGAGAGGCTTGTCGTGCGTGCCCCACCGCGCTGCGCGCGCGAGCGCCGAGGAGGCCTCGGCGTACCGGTGGGCGAGGAAGAGGACGCTCCCGAGGGTCCACAGGTGGAAGGGACGCCGGGACGCCGGGCCTCGGCGCGCCGCGAGCCGGAGGTGCGCGACCGCCGCGTCGATGTCCCCCGCCGCGAGCGCCGCGCGCGCCGCGTCCTGCCGGAACACGTCGACCAGCACGCCGAGCTCGAGCGCCTGGCGTGCAATCTCGTGCGCGGGGTGGAACCGCCGGCGCTCATAATGCGACAAGTAAAGCTGCCGCAAGAGCATCGCCTGCGTGGTCTTGTCGAGCGGCGCCGGCGAGGCCAGCCCCTGCTGAGCCCAGCGCGCCCGCGCGGCCGGGGAGCGCGCGATCATGGCCTTGCGCAGGAACTCTTCGGCGTGGGGCGTAGCGCGCGACGCCGCCGACCGCCTCGCTGCTGCCACGCCGAAGAGCTTATCATTTTGTGACGGCGGCACCGTATCGACTGTTTCAGCCAGGGATCCAAAACGTGCTACGCGTGGGCGCGCCGTGAAGGAGATTTCGTCCGCGAGGTGGGTCACGGCTGCGGCGCTCGCCGCGGCCGCTCTGACCGGCTGCGGCCGGCGCGCGACCGAGCTCGACTGCCAGCTCATCGTCGACAAGAGTGTGGAGCTGCAGCTTCGCGAGACCAACCAGACCAACGCGGACGCGATCCAGAAGCGAGAAGAACAGGTGCGCGCCGAGCTGGGAGACGAGATCAAGTCGTGCGAGGGCCGCCGCGTCACCGACAAGACGATGGCGTGCGTCCGCGCCGCGACCACCGCGCAGGAGCTCGACGCGTGCCTGCGCTGAAGGGGGCCGCCGCCGCCGCGGTGCTGGCGGGCCTCGCGCTCGTCGCCTGCAAGCCGAAGGCGTCGGAGTCGCAGTGCGACCAGCTCATCGATCGCTACGCGCAGCTGGTCGTGACCGAGCGCTTCACCGACGCCTCCGCCGAGCAGATCGCGTCCGAGCGCGATCGCGAGAAGCGCGAGGCGCGGGGCGACGACGCCTTCAAGAACTGCAGCTCCGAGGTCAGCCAGTCCGAGCTCGAGTGCGCGATGCACGCGCCCACGGCCGACGCGATCGAGAAGTGCCTGGAGTGACGGGCTAGCGCGTGTGCGCGGCGCGGCCCTGCATGTGCTGCTTCTCGTCGCGGACGAACGGGCCCTCGACCTGCCAGAGCACGTCGCCCCCGAGCTGGCACACCTGATCCTCGAGCTCGCGAAGGCAGACCTCGTGCGAGTCGTCGAGCGAGCACACGGCGCTCACGGGGCCCACGTTCTCGGTCGGCATCTCAGGCGCGCCCGCGAACATCTGCACGACGCAGCCGCGGTCGCGCGGCCCCTGGGTCGCACGGCGCGTGTGGGCGGCGTGCGCGACGAGGTGCGTCGCGGTGAGCGCGTTGTCGGCGAGGCCCCACGCGACGTCGCCGCCGCGCGCGCACACCTGGTCGAGGAGCTGGCGCGAGCACGCGGCCTGCGAGGTGCTGCAGTCGAGGGTCACGACCCCCAGCTCGTCGACCGGCCCCGGCGGCGCGCTCGGGTACTGCTTCACGGCGCACCCGGCCTCGCGTCCCGGATAGCTCGCGCCCCCGCCGCTGCCGCCGCCGCATCCCGCCCCCAGCGCGCACGCGAACGCGAGCGCCGCTCCCCGGGCCGCGTCATTCCGCCGCCTGCCGGGCCTTGAGGAGCGGGAAGCCCATGGCCTCGCGCTGCGCGAGCCACGCCTCCGCCACGCCCTTCGCCATCCCGCGCACGCGCCCGATGAAGCGCTGGCGCTCGGTCACGCCGATGGCTCCGCGCGCGTCGAGCACGTTGAACGCGTGCGCGCCCTTCACGACGAAGTCGTAGGCAGGCAGCACGAGCCTGTCGAGCGGGCCCTTGCCGAGCGAGAGGAGGCGCTTGCACTCCTTCTCGCACTGATCGAACTGGGCGAAGTGCGCCGCCGTGTCCGCGTACTCGAAGTTGTACGCGGACCACTCGCGCTCGCCGTGCCTCACGAGCTCCGCATAGCCGACGCCCGGCGCCCACTGCATCTCCCAGAACGACTCGACGTTCTGGAGGTACATGCAGATCCGCTCGAGCCCGTACGTGAGCTCGCCGCTGACCGGCTTGCAGTCGATGCCGCCGACCTGCTGGAAGTACGTGAACTGCGAGATCTCGAGCCCGTCGAGCCACACCTGCCAGCCGAGGCCCCACGCGCCGAGGGTCGGCGACTCCCAGTCGTCTTCGACGAAGCGCACGTCGTGATCGGCGGGCTTGGTGCCGAGCGCGAGGAGCGACTCGAGATAGAGGTCCTGAATGTCGATGGGCGACGGCTTGAGGATGACCTGGAACTGGTGGAACTGCTGCGTGCGGTTCGGGTTCTCGCCGTAGCGGCCGTCGGTGGGGCGGCGCGACGGCTCGCAGTAGGCCACGCTCCAGGGCTCGGGCCCCAGCGCGCGCAAGAACGTCGCGGGGTTGTACGTGCCCGCGCCGACCTCGCTGTTGTACGGCTGGACGATCAGGCAGCCGCGCTTCGCCCAGAAGTCTTGCAGCGTGAGGATGATGTCCTGGAAGTACATCGCGCGGACGGTCGTAGCACGGCCCCGCGTCAGCGTGGCGGGCGTCGACGCTCGTGGAACCAGACCCGGTACTCGGCCATCTTCGCCGTCTGGGCGTCGGGCGCGTGGGCCGCGCACGTCGCGCTCTCGGGCGTACCCGCGGGCGCGCCCCACCGGGCCTCGACGCAGTCGTTGGGGTTGTACGCCACCTCGAGCGCGGCCTGGCGATCGACGACGTCGCGCAGCGTGAGCCTCCACGGCGAGCCGTCCGTGCGGGTGTACGTGAACACCCGGCCCTCGAACTCCTTCTCGAGCAGCGCCTCGAGCTGGCCGCGGACCGCGTCGGCCGGGGCGCCGGCGGGCATCGCGTACCGGCCCGGGCGGCGCGCGACGCGGCCCGGCAGCCCCCGCGCCACGTCGATGGCGACGAGGAGCCGGAGATCGCGCGAGGGCGTCGAGAAGTCTTCCCAGTCGCCGTTGGTCTCGAAGATCTTCGCGCCGTCGGGCATGTCGGCGGCAGGCTTGCCGCTCGCGAGGAAGCGCCGGCCGTTGTCGACCGAGTTCACGCGCGTCTTCACTTGCTCCTCGAGCGCCTGAAGCGTCTCGAGCAGCGCCGTCTTCGGGTCGAGGGGCGCGGGCGAGAGCACGTCGTCCATCTTGTCGTAGAAGCCCTCGACGCCGCCCGCGTACTGGTCGGTGGCCGAGAAATCGGAGATCTCCGCGTTCTTCAGGCGGCGCACCTCGCCGCTCGCCGCGTCGCGCACGAGGGGACGGAAGCGCTTGAAGCCCGCGCTCCCGAGCGCCGGGTCGATGGCGAAGAGGAAGTTCCCGCGCCAGAAGCGCTTGCGCGCCACCGTGCCGTCGGGCTGGCCGTCGACCGCGAGCAGGATGCCGGCGGTGGTCGCGGTCTGCGCGATGCGCTGGGCGAGGACGAGCACGTGCCCGTACGGGTCGGCGAAGATGGTCCCCGGCCGGAGCGAGCGGACGGAGAGCGAGACCGGGTAGTAGTCGGTGTCGTCGTCGGTCGCGACGGTGCGGCCCGCCCCCGACTGTACCCAGTCGGCGAGCGTGCTGCGAAAGAGCTCGCCGAGGCGCTTGGCGTCGTCGTCCCACGGGCCGGGGTGCGGGCGGTTCGGGTCGGCCCACGGCGGGAGCGCCTGCGGCTTGCCCTCGACGGGCGGGAACGGGTCGAGGTTCGTCGCGAACTCGGCGCACGTGGGCGGCGTGCCGTTCTCGCCTCGCGTGCAGCGCGACCAGCCGAAGGGCAGCCCGAGCTTGAACGCGAAGTACGCGCGCAGGAAGTACGGCAGGTCCGCGCAGTCGGGGCGGACGACGATGCCCTCCTGATCTTCGCCGGCGCCCGAGTAGTCGAAGAGGAAGTTGTGCGCCGGGTCGCGGAGGACCTCGTGCAGCGCGCTGTAGCTCACCTGCTCGTCGAGGGGCGCCTCGAACATCGCCTCGATCCACGCGGAGTACACGTTCTCGATCGAGGGGGTCCACGCCTGGCGCACCGGCCAGAGCGCCGCCGTGGGCTCCGCGGGCGTCGCCGGCGGCAGACGATCGCGCACCGTGAAGGTCTTCGTGGCGAGCGCGCCCCCGCCGCACTCGGCCGAGCGCGAGAGCGTGACCGTCCACTTGCCGGTCGCGGGCGCGTCGAAGCGCTGGATCCAGAAGTAGGGCGTGCCGCCGTGACGCTCGTCGGTCGTCGACGCGGCGGCGCGCGCGGGCGTCACGGCGAGGCTGGCGTCGACCACGCGGTCGGTGACGGCCACGACGTGGAGCGGCTTGCCTCGCACGGGCCGCTCGGGCGAGACGAAGACGACCACGTCGCCGGGCTCGCCGCACTCCGGCGGCGGAGGAGCCAGGGGTGCCGGCGCGGCGGCCGGCGCGGCGCTGGACGCGGGCGGCGCCGCGGAGAGCCCCGCGAGCGGCGTCGCGGCTACGACGGGACGCGTGGCGGTCGACTCTCGCGCCGGACGCGAGCAGCCAAGCAGCCCCACGAGCACGATCGCGCGCCAGGGAAGGATGCGCACCGCACCATGATACCCGGCCGCCCTCGGGCGCGCGACGCTCAGACGATGGCGGCGCGCGCGTTCTTGGTGGCCTCGTCTCGCTCCTTGAGCGACTCGAGGATGATGACGGCCGTCTCTTCGATGGCGCGGCCCGTCACGTCGATGACGGGCCAGCCCGGGTGCTCGCGGAAGATGCGCCGGGCGTAGTCGAGCTCCTGCTTGACCTGCTCGCGGAGGCCATAGCTCGCGTCCATGGGCATGCCGAGCTGCTTCAGGCGCGCCTTGCGGATCTCGACGAGCTGATCGAGCTCGATGATGAGGCCCACCACGCGATCTTGCGGCGCCTCGTCGAGCTCGGACGGGAGCGTGACGCCGAGGACGATCGGCTGGTTGGCGACCTTGAGGCCGCGCTGGGCGAGCAGGGTCGAGAGCGGCGTCTTGCTCGTGCGGCTGACGCCGCAGAGGACCAGGTCGGCCTTCTTGAAGTTGCGCGGCTCCTTGCCGTCGTCGCTCTTGACCGCGAACTCGACCGCCTCGATGCGGCGGAAGTACTCCTCGGTGAGCGGAAGCATGCCGCTCGGCGTGTTGATGGGCTGCCGGTCGAGGAAGGTCGGAAATCTTCCCGATGAGGGAGCCGATGAGGTCGAGCGCCTCGACCTTCAGCTCGTAGCTCGCGGCGTGGATGTATTCGCGAAGCTCGGGGCTCACGACGGTGAAGACGACGAGGGCCCCCTCCCGCGCTGCGGTCTCGAGGATGGGGCGCGCCGCCTCGCGGGTGCGTACCCGCGTGTGGAGGCGGATATTGGCGCCCGAATGCGGGAACTGAAGCATGGCGGCGCGCACGACCTTCTCAGCCGTTTCGCCGGTCGAGTCGCTGAGGATTTCGATTCGTCGATTCTCCAAAGCAGAGCTCCGTGGGGGTGGCGACAACAGTCTCACTATGCGGCCGGAGGCGGGCTTTCGCACGCCGGCGCAACGAGGGGCAGATCGCCCTTTCGAGCATAGCTCCGTTCAGACGGGGATGAAGTCCGCGCGGGTGTAGAGCGCGACGAGGGGCATGCCGCGTCCGCCGGCCGCCTCGCCGGACTCGATGGCCTCCCGGCCGCCCTCGAGCCGATCGACGAGCGCCACGACGCCGCCGACCTCGTAGCCCGCGTCACGAAGCTTCGCGGCCGCCTTCAGCGTCGAGCCGCCCGTGGTCACCACGTCCTCGAGGAGCACGATGCGCGCGCCCGCGGCCAGGCGCGTGTTGCCCTCGAGCAAGCGCTTCGACCCGTGATTTTTCGCGTCTTTGCGGACGTAAACGGCGTCGAGCGGGGCCCCGCGCAGGAAGCTCGTGAGGGCCACGGCGCTCGCGAGCGGGCAGCCACCGAGCTCGACCCCGGCGACCGCGTCGCAAGGCGGGAGCTCGGCGAGGGCCTCGAGCATGACCTCGCCGGCGAGCGCGTGCCCCTCGGCGGAGAGCACGGCTTGCTTGCAGTCGATGAAGAAATCGCTCTCGCGACCGGACGCCAGGATGACGCGCTTGCGCTCGAACGAGCGCGTGCGCAAGAGCTCGAAGAGCCTGGCGCGCGCGGTGCCGACCGCCACGCTCAGCGCTCCTTCTTCTTCGCGATCTGCCCCTTGGCGCCGCGGAGGGCCGGCACGACGGGGGGCGGCGGACGGCGCGGGCCGTCGTTCGCCGGAGCTGCCGCGCGGGCCGGAGGCGCCGGGGCGGGCTTGGGGACGACCTTCGGCGCCGGCGCGGGCGCAGCGACCGCGGCGATGGGCCGCGGCGCGGCGACCACCACCGGAGGCGCTGCCGGGGCCGGGCGGGCCGCGACCTGCACGCGCGCGCGCGCCGCGGGGGCCACGTCGCCGTCGGCGGTCTGGACGAAGCCGCGCACGAACGCGCCCGACGCGATCGCCACGCGCGGCGCGTGGACGTCGCCGGCCACGCGGGCGCCCTGCTCGAGGGACACCGATTCTTCGCCGACGAGGTCGCCCTTCACCGCGCCGCGCACGACGAGCCGCCGCCCGCGGACGCTCGCGCCCACCATGCCTTGCGCCGCGACCGTGACGTCGCCGTCGACCGCGATCTCACCTTCGACGAAGCCCTCGATCTCGAGGTCGACCGAGCCGGTGACGCGACCGCGGACGCGCGTGGTCTTGCCGATGAGCGTGACGTTCGAGGCCATGGCTCACACGTCCATGTCGACGTTGCCCTTGAACTGGGCGCCGTCGGCGATGGTGACCCGCGCGGCCTTCAGGTTGCCGATGACCCGCGCGCCCGACTGGAGATCGACCCGCTCGTGGGCGGTGACGTTGCCCGTGAGCGCGCCGGCCACGGAGAGAGAGCCGCCCGATACGTCGGCCTCGACGATCGCGCCGCTCTCGATGGTGACGCCCTCTTTGGCCGAGAGCTTTCCGCGGACGGTGCCCGCCACGACCACGTCCTCGTCGGTCGCGATCTCGCCCTCGATGGTGATGCCTGCGCTGATGACCGTGCTCGCCATGATCTTCCTCGTTTCAGCGCCGCGCCGACGCGCGGGGACGCGCCTCGCCCTGAGTACCGCCGAGCTCCGGCGGCATTTCGAACTCGATCTCGAGCCGGCCCGTGAAGCGGGCGCCGTCGTCGATGATCACGGACGCGCCCTGGATGTCGCCCCGCATCCGCGCGCTCGGCGCGAGGTGCACGACGCCCGAGGCGCTGACGCTCCCCTCGAGGGAGCCCGCGACCACGACCGCGTGCGCCTCGACGGCCTCGCTCGTGACGCTCGCACCTTCGGCGACCGTGAGGTCGCCGCGCAGCGTCACGTTGCCCTCGACCTGGCCTTCGACGAGGAGGTCCCCGTCGCCCTGGATGCGCCCGCGGACCCGCGCCGTGCTGCCGATGCGAGCACCGCTGCCTTCGCCGCCGCGCGAGGTCGTTCGTGTCTGCGCCATGGGGTCGGCGCGCGAAGCTAGTACATGCGCTCGGGCATGTCACCACCTTCACCGGAGGAGGAGTTGCCGTAGACTCCCCCGCCTCGCGCGATGCCCACGACCACGCCGCCCTCCGACGAACGACCGCCCGCGAAGCGCCGCGAAGACACGCGGTGGTACTGGCTCCTCGTGCTCCCGTTCATCGGGACGCTCTGGGTGCCTTTCTACAACCGGCTCGAGCCGATGGCCGGCAGCATCCCCTTCTTCTACTGGTACCAGTTCGCCTGGATCGGCATCAGCGCGGTCTTGACGGCGATCGTCTACTTCGCCACGCGCGACGCGAACCGATGACCACGCAGCCCGTCGACATGACCGCGATCGCGGTCTTCACCGCCCTCTTCGTGCTCGTGACCGTCGTGGGGTTCATCGCGGCCCGCTGGCGCCGGGCCGACCTCGATCAGCTGCACGAGTGGGGCCTCGGCGGGCGGCGCTTCGGCACGCTCGTCACCTGGTTCCTCCTCGGGGGCGACCTCTATACGGCCTACACCTTCATGGCGGTGCCGGCGCTCGTCTTCGGGGCGGGCGCGCTCGGCTTCTTCGCGCTGCCGTACACCGTCATCACCTACCCGTTCGTGCTCGTCGTCATGCCGCGCCTCTGGGGCGTGACCCGCAAGCACGGCTACATCACCGCCGCCGACTTCGTGCGCGGCCGGTTCGACAGCGGCGCGCTGGCCCTCGCCGTGGCGGTCACCGGCATCCTCGCGACGATGCCGTACATCGGCCTCCAGCTCGTCGGCATCCAGGTGGTGCTCGGCGCCATGGGCGTGCAGGGCGACCTGCCGCTGGTCATCGCGTTCGTGATCCTCGCGGCCTACACGTACCAGAGCGGCCTCCGCGCGCCCGCGCTCATCGCCGTCGTGAAGGACGCGATCATCTACGTGACCGTCATCGCCGCGGTCGTCATCATCCCCGTGAAGCTCGGCGGGTACGGGCACATCTTCGCGGCGGTGCCGCCGCACAAGCTCATCCTCGCCTCGCCGAAGGGCCTCGACCTCGGGCAGTACACCGCGTACCCGACGCTGGCCCTCGGGTCGGCCCTCGCGCTCTTCCTCTATCCGCACTCGATGACGGGCGTCCTCAGCTCGAGCAGCCGCGACGTCATCCGCCGCAACACGGCGATGCTCCCCGCGTACTCGTTCCTCCTCGCGCTCATCGCGGCGCTCGGGTACATGGCGCTCGCGGCGGGCGTCGACAAGAACCCCGCGTACGCCGGGGGCTTCAAGCAGTACGGCGCGAACTTCGCGGTCCCGGCGCTCTTCCTCGATTCGTTCCCGCCCTGGTTCGTGGGCTTCTCGTTCGCCGCGATCGCGATCGGCGCGCTCGTCCCCGCGGCGATCATGTCGATCGCGTCGGCGAACCTCTTCACGCGCAACATCTACCGCGAGTACATCCGCCCGACGTGCAGCGGCAAGGAGGAGGCGACGGTCGCCAAGGTCGTGTCGCTCGTCGTGAAGTTCGGCGCGCTCGCGTTCATCGTCTTCATGCCGCAGAAGTTCGCCATCCAGCTCCAGCTCCTCGGGGGCGTGTGGATCCTCCAGACGCTGCCCGCGATCGTGCTCGGCCTCTACACCCGCAAGCTGCACCGCTGGGGCCTGCTCGCCGGGTGGGCGGTCGGGATGGGCATCGGCACGTGGATGGCCGCGGTGCTCCAGTTCCGGGGGACCGTCTTCCCGCTGCACCTCGGGCCCCTCACGGTGCCCGGGTACGCGGCTCTCTGGGCGCTGATCGCGAACCTCGCCGTCGCGGTCCTCGCGAGCGCGGCCCTGCGCGCGGCGAACGTCCCCGAGGGGGAAGACGCTACGCGGCCGGAGGATTACGAGCCGACCGCATGAGCTCCGGCGCGAAGGCGCCGAAGTTCCGCGCGAAGTGCACGAGCGGGCGACCGGTGACGGTCACCGCGCTGAGGACGTGGCCGACGAGCAGCGTGTGATCGCCCGCGTCGTGCCGCGCATGCGGGCGGCACTCGAGCTGCGCGAGGGCGCCCTCGATGAGCGGGACGGACGCCGCCGCCCCGAGGCGCACCGGGACCCCCTCGAAGCAATCGATGCCGGACGTGGCGAACTGCTCCGCCACCCAGCGCTGGTCTTCGCGGAGCACGCTGACGCCGAAGAGGTCCGCACCGATGACGCCGTCGTAGGCGCTGGCGGTCTTGTTGACGCAGACGAGGATGAGGGGCGGCGAGAGCGAGACGGAGGTGAAGCCGGTGGCCGTGAAGCCCGCCAGCCCCGCCGGACCACGGGCCGCCACGATGGTCACCCCGCTCGCGAAGTGCGCGAGAGCTTCGCGGAAGGCCGCGCTCGGGACGGGATCGCTCATGACTACGCCTCAGCGTAGCGCACGAGCGGGGTCCGTTCGAGTCAGGTCATGCCGCGCGCCTTGGCCACTTCGCGGATGTCGCTCCGGCGCTTCGCGAGCTCGTCGAAGTCCTTCACCGGCAGGAAGCGCGACGCGACGCCGTCGCGAGGGATGCGCACGTAGGCCGCGGGGAGCGCCGCCGTGAGCTCCTGGAGGAGGCGCTCGAACTGGACGGCCACCCGGCCGTCGACCTTCTTCTCGACCTCGAACCAGGCGTACCGGATGTCGGCGCGGAGGAGCCGCTCGGCCCGCACGAGGAACGTGTTCGTGTTGAACACGCGCACCGCGCTCGCGTCGAAGCCCGGCGGCAGGCGGAACTCCTCGAGGACCTGGAGGCGGCGCGTGACCTTGCCCGCCGGGTCTTCGGCGTCGGCCCACACCGGGATTCCGCCCCGGTCGCCCGCGGCCTTCGGCGCGACCTCCACGAGCACGTCCGCGCCGCGCTCGATGAAGAAGCCGAGGAGCGCCGGATCGATGGACGCGCCGAGGTTGTCGAGGTTCGCAATCCACACGTACTTGCCGCCGCGCGCGACGAACGACGCGAGGAGGCCCGAGCGGCGCAGCGCGTCGGGCAGGTCGCCGTGCCCGGGCGAGTAGGTGCTCGGCTGCCCGTCGGCCCCGCGAAAGAGCTGCCCGTCTTGCGTGAGGCGCAGGCCGACGTCCTGCGTGAAGGTCGCGACGTGGCCGCCCGCGCCCGCGCGCGCGAGCGCCTCGCGGATGGGGGCCTCGGTCGCCTCGCTGGTCATCAGCCAGAGGGGCACCTGCGCCCCCGCGCGCCTGGACCAGTCGCCGTTCTCGCGCAGGCGAAGATCGAGGAACGTGTGGCCGTCGAAGGCCTCGACGAGGGCCTTCACGACGCCGCCCATGCGCGTCGCCATGCCGCCCGCGAGCACGCAGAACGCGAGCTCACCGCGACGGATCGCCGCCTCGCCGATCGCCGCGAGCCGGGCGTGCTCCGCCGAGCCGGCCTGGGGCGCGTCGGGCACGTCCTCGGGGCGCGGCAGGTCGACGGCGCCGCGCACGCGATTGCGCTCGGTCAGGCCGGCCGCGCCGCTGCCCTGGTCTCGCCCGGCCGCGCGCGCGAAGAGCGGCGCCGCGAGCGCCACGAGCCGCTCCGGGCTGAACCCGGAGGCGTCGAGGCGGGCCCGGAGCGGGGCGGCGAGGGAAGAGAGCTCGCGTCTCAGCTCGGATTCACTCATCGAGAGCCCACATTACGCGGCCCCGGGAGGCTCGCCATGACGAAACGGTGAACCTGCGGTCGCGCCCGCTCCGCGCCCCGGGCACCCCACCGTGGTACAGTCCCGCAGGGCAAGGCATGGCCCGAGGCATGGGGAGAACGATCGCGTTCGGCGCGGCGTCGGCGCTGGCGGCGCTGGCGGGTCTCGACGGATGCGTGGTCGAGGCCGGCTCGTCGTTCGCGGCGCCCGCGGGCGGCGTGGTCGTCGTGGGGGGGCCGCCCCCGGAGCCGATGCGCGAGCCGCGGCCGCTCCCGCCCGACACCCAGGCCGTGTGGATCGCCGGGTACTGGCACTGGAGCGGGATGCAGTACGCATGGATCCCCGGCCACTGGGAGCGGGCCCCGGCGGGCGCGCGCTGGCACGCGCCCCGGTACTCGATCCGCGACGGCACCTACTTCTACGAGCCGGGCGGCTGGTCGCGATGAAGCTCGCGGCGCTCGCGCTCCTGGCCGCGGCCGGTCCCCTCGCCGCCGCGCTCGCAGCGCCCGCCGCGGCCTGGGCCCGCGACGAGCCGATCGTGCACGAGCCCATCCCGCCCGACCCCGAGGACGACCTGGTCCTGCGCGTGGCGCTCGACGGCGATCTCCCCGCCGCCATCCGCACGCCGGCCGGCGTCTTCGGCGCGCCGGATCCGCTCAAGCCCCCCGCCCCCTCGGAGCCCGCGTACGGCGCGAAGGAGGCCGGGAGCTCCTTCTCGCCCGACACGGACACGCGGCGCCCGCTCATCGACGAGTACGACGACCCCTTCACGCCCTCGACCGCGCCGTTCAAGCGCCTCGAGGCGTTCGACGCGGTGCGTAGCGACTACCGCGTCGAGGTCCGCGACCAGCACCTCGTGCCGCTGCCGGCCATCCACGCGGGCGCGCAGCCCGGCGCCGAAGAGGACGCGTTCTACGCGGACATGGTCGTCGACGTGCCGCCCGAGGGGAGCGTGCGCATCCCGAGCGTCGGGCCGGGGGCCCGCGTCGTTCGCGCGCGGCTCGGCGCGGGCTCGACCGAGCTCCCCTTCCGTGTCGTGCGAGACGGCGCCGACAACTGGTTCCTCCAGCCGACCGGCCGCGCGGCCGCCGCGGGCATCGCGGCCCAGACGCGCGCGCGGCTCGTGATGGAGCTCGCGATGCCCCGGGCCGCGTCCGGCGGCGCGCCCGCCGACGTGGGCTGGACCGAGCTGCCCTTCGTGACCCCGCTGCCCGACAACGTGGCGCGCGACGCCGCGGTCGTGCGTGCCGCGATCGGCGTGAGCCGTGCCATGCGCCCGCGGCGCGCGATCGCCCGGCTGGTCGAGTACTTCCGCGGCTTCACCGACTCCGACGAGCCGCCCCCCTCGCGGGGCAGCGTCTACCTCGACCTCGCGCTCTCGAGGCGGGGCGTGTGCCGGCACCGGGCGTACGCGTTCCTCGTCACCGCGCAGAGCCTCGGCATCCCGACGCGGCTCGTGGAGAACGAGGAGCACGCCTGGGTGGAGGTGCACGACGGGCTGCTCTGGCGGCGCATCGACCTGGGCGGCGCCGCCCGCCTCTCGCCCGAGGCCACCGAGCCCCTCGCCAGGCGCACGCCGTACGTTCCCCCGCCCGACGCGTTCGCGTGGCCGCACGGGTCCGAGCGCGGGGACGAGGCCATTCCACGGTCCGCGTCCGCGTCGGCCGTGAGCGGCGCGAACGGGGGCCCTGACGGCGGCGCGGCGAACGGCAACGGCGGCGCAGGCGCCGACCCGGGGGGGAAGCCCGCGGTCGCCGCGCCCGAATCCCCCGCCCCTCCCGGACCCCGGCGACCGGCGCGCCCCGTCGTCGGTGACCCTCACCATCGGCGACGCCGTGGTGCACCGGGGCGTGCCCCTGCACGTGCGCGGCGCGGTGCGGGCGGGCGGCGAGGCCTGCGGGCACGTGCCCGTCGAGCTTTCGCTGGCCATCGCCGCCTCGGGCAAGCGGGTCGGCCTCGGCACCCTCGCGACGCGCGAAGACGGGAGCTTCGAGGGGTCGGTCATCCCCTCGGGCGTCCCCCTGGGCGACTACGAAGTGGTCGCCGAGACGCCCGGGGACGCGCGGTGCGGCCGCGGGCGCAATTGAACCGCCGTGCTATCACCGGGTCCTTCGTGAGCACCTCGTTCCACCGCTTCGCGGGCACCCCGACCTACCTCACCAACGAGTCGCTCGAAGCCGCGGTCAACTGTGCGCTCGCCCTCGAGCGGCCGCTCCTCGTGAAGGGCGAGCCGGGGACGGGCAAGACGCTGCTGGCCGAGGCCATCGCCGAGACGATGGGCCTCGAGCTCATTCACTGGCCGGTGAAGTCGACCACGCGCGCGCAAGACGGCGCGTACGTGTACGACACCGTGCAGCGCCTCTACGACGCGCGCTTCGGCGACGGCGACGTCAAAGACATCCGCCACTACATCAAGCTCGGGCCCCTCGGCCGCGCGTTCCGCTCGCCGGAGCGCGTGGTGCTCCTCATCGACGAGGTCGACAAGGCCGATCTCGAGTTCCCGAACGACCTGCTCCACGAGCTCGATCGGATGCGCTTCGTCATCTCCGAGACGGGCGAAGAGGTCGTCGCCACCAAGCGGCCGATCGTGGTCATCACGTCGAACAACGAGAAAGAGCTGCCCGACGCGTTCCTGCGCCGGTGCGTGTTCCACTTCATCGACTTCCCGGATCAGGAGCGCATGAAGCGCATCGTGCGCGTCCACCACCCCCACGTCGACGGCGCGCTCGTCGACCAGGCGGTGGTCGCGTTCTACGAGCTTCGCGCGGTGCCGCGCCTGAGGAAGCGCCCTTCGACGAGCGAGCTCGTCGACTGGATCACCGTCCTGATGCAGGGCGAGGTGGGCCGCGAGCGGCTGGTGCGCGAGCTCCCGTTCCTGGGCGTGCTCCTCAAGAAGGAGCAGGACGTCGAGCTCCTGAAGGTCATGCGCGCGGCCGGCGGCCGGCGCTGACATCCGAGGAGGGAGGGCACCGTGTTCGACTACGACCTGCTCGTGATCGGCTGCGGCCCGGGGGGCCAGAGGGCGGCCATCGCGGCGGCCAAGCTCGGAAAGAAGGCGGCGATCGTCGAGGCCATGAACCTCGTCGGCGGCGCGTGCCTGAACACGGGCACCATCCCCTCGAAGACGCTGCGCGAGACGGTGCTCTACCTCACCGGCATGTCGCAGCGGGAAGCGTACGGCCAGAGCTACCGCGTGAAGAGCGACATCACGATGGACGACCTCTCCGCGCGCACCGCGCAGGTCGTGCAGCGCGAGCACCAGGTCGTCCAGGACCAGCTCGCGCGAAACCGCGTGAAGCTCCTCTTCGGGGCCGCCCACTTCGTCGACGAGCACACGGTGTCGATCGACCACAAGAGCGGCGAGATGAAGCTCACCGCGGCGAACATCGTCATCGCCACGGGCACCCGGCCGGCCCGGCCCGCGAACGTGGCCTTCGACGACCAGCGGGTCGTCGACTCCGACGGCATCCTCCAGCTCCGGCAGGTGCCGGCCTCGCTCGTGGTCGTCGGCGCGGGCGTCATCGGCATCGAGTACGCGTCGATCTTCGCGGCGCTCGGCTCCAAGGTGACGGTCGTCGAGAAGCGCGAGCGCATGCTCGAGTTCTGCGACGAGGAGGTCGTCGAGGCGCTCGTCTACCACCTGCGCGGGCTCGCGGTGACGTTCCGCTTCCGCGAGTCGGTGGCGGCCGTTCAGGTGCACGGGGACCGCACGCTGACGGTCCTCGAGAGCGGCAAGACGATCCCCGCCGACGCCGTCATGTACTCGGCCGGCCGCCTGGGCTCGACCACGCGGCTCAACCTCGAGAACGTGGGCATCCCGGCCGACGACCGGCACCGCATCCGCGTCGACGCGCACTACCGCACGAGCGTCCCGCACATCTACGCGATCGGCGACGTCATCGGCTTCCCCGCGCTCGCCGCGACGTCGATGGAGCAGGGCCGGCTCGCCGCGTACCACGCGTTCGGCGAGGCCACGACCGCGATGGAAGCCACGATGCCGGTGGGCATCTACACCATCCCCGAGATCAGCTACGTCGGCCGCACCGAGGCCGAGCTCACCAGGTCGGCGACGCCGTACGAAGTCGGGATATCGCGCTACCGCGAGCTCGCGCGCGGGCAGATCGTCGGCGACTCGCACGGCATCTTGAAGCTCCTCGTCGCTCCCGACACGCGCAAGATCCTGGGCGTACACATCTTCGGGACGGGCGCGACGGAGATGGTGCACATCGGCCAGGCCGTGATGGGCTGCGGCGGCACCGTCGACTACCTCGTCGACGCCGTCTTCAACTACCCGACGCTCTCCGAGGCCTACAAGGTCGCGGCGCTCGACGTCACGAACAAGCTCCGCGCCATACGGACGCTGCTCACGGCCTAGAGATGTCAGCGCGTGACGGGCAGGCGCTTCTTGCCGCCCGGGCCGCCGCTGCGGTCGATGACGAGGCCCCCGTCCTCGCCGCCGTGGGCGCTCTCGCACGCGGCGACGACGCGCTCGGCCACGGCCACGAGCGCCCTGGCCGCTTCGCTCGCCGGCGCGGCCTGCACGAGCGGCGTGCCCTTGTCGCCCCACTCGCGAAGCGCCGGATCGAGCGGCACCTGCCCGAGGAGCGGCGCGTCCGAGAAGTCGGCGACCGCCTGGCCGCCCCCCTTTCCGAAGAGCTCGTGCCGCATCCCCGCGCTGTCGATGAACCAGCTCATGTTCTCGACCACGCCGAGAACGGGGATGTTGACCTTCTTGCACATCGACACCGACTTGTAGACGTCGTCGGTCGCCACGGCCTGCGGGGTCGTGACCATCACCGCGCCCGTGACCTTCACCTTCTGCGAGAGCGTGAGCGCCACGTCGCCCGTGCCGGGCGGCAGATCCATCACGAGGAAGTCGAGCTCGCCCCAGCTCACGTCCTTCATGAACTGCTGGAGCGCCCCGTGGAGCATCGGGCCGCGCCAGATGACCGCCTGATGGGGGTCCTCGAGCAGGAAGCCGATGCTCATGAGCTTCACGCCGAACCGCGAGAGCGGCTCGATCGTCTTCCCGTCGAGCGAGACGGGGCGGCCCGCGACGCCGAGCATGGTGGGGATGGACGGCCCGTAGATGTCCGCGTCGAGGAGGCCCGTCCGAAAGCCCGAGCGCGCGAGCGCGAGCGCGAGGTTCGTCGCGACCGAGCTCTTGCCGACGCCGCCCTTCCCGCTCATGACGAGCACGATGTTCTTCACCCCCGGCATCGGGTCGTCGGGGCCGACGGCGCGCGCGCCGACCTGGCGCGGGGGGGTCGCCGGAGGGGGCGCCGCGGGCGGCGGCAGAGGTGCTTCGTTGTCGGGGGCCATTGGCCACCCAAGTAGGACGTGCACCCTGCCCCGTCAACCCGACCTTGAAGGAGGACTGGAACCTCACAGTTTCGCCGCGACAGGCCAAGACAGCCGCTCGCCAATCGCGCGTCGGCCGCGATGCGCTGTGCCAATTCAAGCTTGAAGAGACCCGCGCTGCAGGCGCGCAGAGCAGAAGAGTGGCACTCGGAAAAACGAACGAGTATATTTTACCTTCGAAGTCCATTCATTGAATATGCTCGAATCGTCCGACATGTATTGATTGCGGTACGAGCGCCCCGAACACCGACACGAGCTACACGCTCATCAGCGCGACCTTCGGCTGGAGGCTCTCGCGTCGGGTGCTGGCCGACGGGACGCGCGCCGTCGAGTGGCGCTGCCCCAACTGCTGGAACGCGCACAAGACGGGCAAGCCGGCCGGCAAGCCGGGCCCCGCCTAAAGCTGGCGCGCTCCGAGGGCGAGCGCGCCGGTCACGTCGGTCACGCCCGCGTCACGACCCGCTGGCCGAAGCGCTGACGTTCGCGCTGACCCTCACCGACACGCTGACGCTCACGCTCGCGTCGGCCGACGCCGAGAGGGCCGTCGTGGCGCAGGCCAGCGCCTTGCCGCCGATGTTGCCGAGATCGGCGACGACGGCGCCGCCCGTCGATCCGAGCGTCTGGATCGCCTGCGTCGCGAGCGGACCCTGGGTCTGCGCGGCATTGAGGATGGCCGGCATGTGGGCGCCGAGCGTCGTCACGAGCTTCTGCACCTGCGGGTCGGCCGAGGCGCTGCACTCCATCGTGACCGTGGGCGGCGTGCAGCTCGCCTGGATGTCGGCGTGGCTCTGACAGGCGGCCTGGCAGTTCACCGAGCCGCTGCACTTCGCGGGCATCACCTGGCCCTCGCACTGCGGCGCGGTGCCCGTCACCGAGCAGCCGCCCTTGCAGCGGACGTTCGCGCCGCACATCACCGACGCGTTCGCGTCGAGCGTGCAGTCGCCGTTGCACGTGCCCTGGCACGTGCCCTCGCAGTGCGCCGGGGTGCCCGGGTCGTAGTCGCACTCGGCGTCGCACGACCCGCTGCACGAGCCGGCGCACGCGCCCGAGACCTGCGTGGCGGTGCCCCCGACGGTGCACGTGCCCTCGCAGGTGCCCATGCACGTGCCCTCGCAGTGCACGCTCGGCGCTTTGCCGGGGAAGCACTTGCCGCTGCAGTCGGCCTCGCAGGAGCCGTTGCACTGGGCCGCGACCTGCACGGAGCCTTCGCACGTCGCGTTGACGTCGCAGCTCGCGCCGCACACGACCGACAGATCGCCCGGGTCGCACGACACGGTGACCGACGGCGGGGTGCACGTGGCCATCCCGCTGCACGAGGCCTCGCACGAGGCCTCGACGTTCGCGTCGACCGTGCACTGGCCGCCCGTCGCCGAGAGCCCGCAGCTCACCTGCGCCGACCCGCCGCCGTTCAGGACCGCGTTGATCGCGTCCTGCGCCTGCCTGCACGCCTCCTGCACCTCGTCGTCGGCGGTGCCGCCGCCGCTCGGGCCCATCGCGGTCCACGTGTCGGTGACGCCGAGGTCGGTCGCGATGCCGGCGCACGCCGCCGTCACGTCGCCCTCGAGCGTGCCTGCGATCTGCACGAGATCGGCGCCCGCCTGCACGAACGCCTGCGCGTCGCCGCTCAGATTCAAGGTGTCGATATGCGACGGGAACTCGTTGCACCCGACGACGGCCGCCGTCGCGGCCTCCTGCGCCAGGCTGCACCCGGCGCTCACGACCGCGACGACGCCCACGAGCGCCAGCGCGGGGACGAACCTCAACTTATGCTTGTTCATGCAAAGCCTCTCCCTCCTACGACTCCAGCCCATCTCGCAGAGTAGGGCGTCGCGCGCGCGCGGGAGGGGTAACCGCGCGGCCGGCGCGGCTTCGGTGGCAGGTGGGCCTACGATCGCTTCGACGCCGCGCGCGCCGGCGGACGCAGCGCGTCGAGCAGGCGCTTGGGCGCCGCGCCCCGGTAGCTCTCGAGCACACGAGCGGTGATGTCGTTCCAGTCGGGTCGCGGCGCGTCGACGCGGACGCCGAGCCAACCCCTGGGGCCGATGTATGCCGGCAAGACGAAGCGCTTGCGATCGCGGGCGACCATCGCCTTCACCCGGCTCGCCGGCACCTTCACGCACGCGACGACGGCGCCGTCGCCGTGGTGGTCGTCGAGGAAGTAGGCGAACGGCTTCTTGCCCACGCGGAAGGTCGCGTGGCGGCCCTCGCTCTCCTGGGTCGCCCCGGGCAGGCGCAGGCAGATGGCGGCGAGCCGCGCGAGCGCCGCCCGGGCGACCTCGGGGTCCGTCTTCGGCACGACGGGCGGCGGCGGGCGCGGCGCGCTCCCCCGAGAGCGGGGCTCGCTCGCGAGGCGCCTGGGCGCCACGGACACCCAGCCTGCCTCGACCAGCATCGCGAGGCCGATCCAGTCGGTCTCGGGGTGATCGAGCCGCACGCCCACCCAGCCGCGGACGCCGACGTACGGCGGCACGAAGAAGCGCTCGGGCGAAGACGCGACCAGGCGCTTTTGCTCCTCGGGCTCGGCCTTGCACCACACGGCCATCCGCGCGTCGCCGTGGTGATCGTCGACGAACGTGAGGAACATCTTGCCGCGCACCTGGAACGAGGGCGCCCCGTGCGAGAGCTTCTCTTCGGCCCCCGGGAAGCCCAGGCAGACGTCGCGGACGCGCGCGAGCGCGGCCTCGGCGGGATTCGACGGCGGTCCGGCGGGAGGCCTTCGGCGGCATGGCTGCAGAAGAGTCTACGGCGGAGCGCTCAGCGCGGGAATGCCGCGGCGTTGCCGCCGTCGACCGTCACCACGCAGCCCGTCGTCGCGACGGCGGTCGAGAGGTAGAGGAACGCCTCCGCCACGTCGCGCGCGGTCACCTCGCGCCCGAGCAGGTTCGCGCGGAAGTAGTCGTCGGGGCTGAGGCCACGCGCCTTCGCGCGCGACTCGAGGACGCCGTCGGCGAAGAGGCGCGTGCGGATGCGATCGGCGTTCACGGCGTTGGCGCGGATGGCCGAGGGCGCGAGGTCGATGGCGAGCTGCTTCATGAGCGCGACGAGGGCGCTCTTCGCGATGGCGTACGGGCCGAAGCCCGGCCCGGGGTTGAACGCGCTCTTGCTCGCGTTGAAGAGCAGGCACCCTCCCCGTCCCTGCGCGGTCATCACCGGCGCGGCGAACTGCGCGACCGTCGCGTGCGAGAGGCAGTTCAGGTCGATGGACGCGCGCAGAGCCGCCAGGCCCGGCGCGGTGTCGACGCGCCCCTCGGGGGCCGCGCCGGCGTTCGACACGACGAGGTCGAGCCCGCCCCACGCCGCGACCGTCTGCGCGATCGCGCGCTCGATGGCTGCCGCGTCCAGGACGTCGGCGGTGATCGAGAGGAGGCGCGACCGGGCCTGCGAACCCGCCAGGCGGGCGATCTCGGGCACCGCCTGCCCGAGCGCGGCGCCGTCGCGGTCGACCGCCGCCACGTGCGCGCCCGCCGCCAGGAGCTGGGCGGCCGTGGCGAGCCCGATGCCGCTCGCGGCGCCCGTCACGAGCGCGACGCAGCGGGAGAACCGCTGCGGCGAGGCGGGCTTGAGCTTGGCCTGCTCGAGGCTCCAGTACTCCATGTCGAAGAGGTCCGAGCGGCTCACCGGCTCGTACGCGCCGACGGCCGCGGCGCTCGTCATCACGTCGATCGTGTGCTCGTAGAGGTCGAGCGCCACGTCGGCGTCCGCGGCCGTCGCGGCGAGCGCGCAGACGCCGAAGCCCGGGAGCAGCACCACGCGCGGCCACGGGTCGAGCTTCTTCTTCTGCACGCCCTTCGCGCGGCACATGCCCTCGAAGTACGCGTCGTACTCGCCCGCGTACGCGGCGATCGCCTCTTCGAACTGCGCCGAGAGCGCGCGCCCGTCGCCGTACGAGGGCCGCGCCACGAAGAGCGCCGTGGGCTTCGTGCGGATGACGTGGTCGGGCGTGGCGCAGCCCTTCGCGACGAGCTGCGCGGCGTCGGGCCGCTCGAGGAACGCGAGGATCGCGCCGGAGCTCCGCGTGCGCACGATGGGCCCGCGCTCGACCGGGTCGCCCGCGAGCTTCGCCGCGGCGCCGCGGAGGCGGGGGAGGACCTCGTGCGGGGCGGCCGCCGGGGAGGGCGCGACGGAGACCTTGGCCCGCTTCGGCGCGCGCTCGAGGACGTACCGCTCGGCGCGCGTGACGGCCTCGATCGTGCGCTCGTAGCTCTCCTTCGCGGTCTCGCCCCACGTGAAGAGGCCGTGCCGCTCGAGGACCATCACCGTGGGCTCGCCCTCGGCCGCGACGCGCTCGTAGATCTCCGCGCACCGCTTGGCCAGCGCGAACCCGGGCATCACGTACGGCACCCACACGAGGCCGCGCCCGAAGAGCGACGCGCAGATGCGGTGGCCGTCGGGCTGGTCGGCGATCGAGAGGATGGCGTCGGCGTGCGTGTGGTCGATGAAGCGCGCCGGCAGGAACGCGTGCAGCAGCGTCTCGACGCTGGGGTTGGGCGCGGACGCGTCGAGGAGGTTGGTCCGCAGCTCGTTGACCATGGCCTCGTCGGTCATCGCCTCGAGCACGCGGAGCTTCTCGAGGGGCGCGAGCCGCACGGCCGGATGGCCCTGCGGCTCGATCGTCGCGAGGTCCCAGCCCGAGCCCTTCACGTGAAGGACGTCGACCGCCTCGCCGAGGATGGTGGTCGCCGTCGCCTTGACGGAGGTGTTGCCCCCGCCGTGCAGCACGAGGGACGCCTCGCGCCCGACCAGGCGCGCGGAGTAGGTGCGGAGCGCGAGGGGCTCGGAGGCGCGGCTCGCGAGATCGCGAACGAGGTTCGCGGCAGCTTCGACGTCGTAACGGCTCTCCATGGCAATTCCTCGATCTCAGCGTCTTGGGGCAGGAGAATTCGGACGAGACCGCCTACTTCGAACGGCCGCGCGCGCGAAGCGATCGCGTGCGTGATGCAGGCCTCCCGCCCGAGAAGGGCGCGCACGAGGTCTGCGGATGCGATGGCGTGCGTTGGTACGAATGTTTCACGCGTGGAGTGCCGACGCTCGCGGCGCCCCAGGTCATGAGGGCCGGCTCTGCCATGCGGAGATAGCACCAGCCACGCGATGGAGACCACACCTTGAAACAACCGAGCATTCTCGACGTGGTGCACGGGGTGAAGACCGTCGCACCCGGCCATCCCGACGTTCGCGTCTGGTGGTACACGCCGCCCCAGCGCCTGCGCCTCGCGGGGGAGCTGCCCACATCCGGGCCGGCCGAGATCGCGCTGGAGGTGGTGCTCGAGGCCCCGAGCGCCGACGCCCTTCGCTGCGCGCTGATCGCGAAGGAGCTGTCGCTCGCGCTCTCGGGCGCGAAGGTCGGCGTCCGCCTCCACAAGGGCGCGGCCGAGGAGCGCCCGCTCTTTCGCATCGTGACGCGCGCCGAGCGCTCGAACGACTCGAGCGGCGCGAGCGCCACCTGACCGTCTCCGACCTTCACTGCACCCGCCGCGGCGGGTCGCTCCTTCATTCGCTCGCTTTGGGGAAGGGTTTCGAAAACATGACGCACGTCCATCGAGCCGGCCATCGCGCTCCGCGAGGCCACCGACCTTGAGAACCTGGGCCTTCTTCACGTCGCGGTCGAGCGGAAGCACGACCGGCCGTCCGCCCTGAGGAGGCGGGTTGCCGCGGCGTGGCAAGACACGCCCGACTGGCGGTTCCACCGGCAGGTCATGCGTATCGCGCTGTACCTCCGCGAGCGCGCCCACGTCGGCGCGCGCGACCGCGTGGCACTCGTGGCGAACCTCGGGCCCGAGTGGACCGTGACGACCTGGGCGGCGCTCACGCACGGGGCCGCCGTCGGCTTCATCGACCCGGGCCTGCCGGACGCCGAGCTCGCGTCGCAGCTGCTCGCGCTCGGCCCCCGCGTCGTGCTCGCGCCGGACGACGTGGCGCGGCGCATCGCGGCCCGGCGGATCCCGGGCGTCGAGACGATCGTGTCCTTCGGCGGCTCCTTCGGCGGCGCGGACGGCGCGGAGCGCCCGGAGGGCATCGTCACGTGGACCGAGGCGCTCGATCTCGGGGGAGCCTCGACACGGCCGAGCGAGCCAACGCGTTCCGCGCGCACGCGAAGGCGCTCGCGCCGGAGACGCCGGCGTTGGGCCATGCGGTCGGGTCGAACGGAAGCTTGACGTGGCGCTTCTCGTCCCAAGAGGACGTGGTCCGTCGCGTGCACCGGGTATGGGCGCGTGCTCGAGTGGCCAGCGGAGACGTGGCCTATATCGCTGCCACGCCCCCGGCGCTCGGCGCAGCCGCGGAGCTCCTGGCGTTCACGGCGGACGGTTTCACCCAGGTCGTATTCGGGAATGCGGGTCAGGAGCTCGAGGAGATCGCGATGACGCGGCCTCACAAGATCATCGCGCCGCCGGAGACGGTCCGGCGTCTGATCCAGTCGATACCGGCCGGCGAGCCGTCGCGCGCGCGGCGATGGATCGCCAAGAGCCCACTGCTCGCGAAGCGGCTGCGCCTCGAGCGCAACCCGTGGGAGCTCCCCGCCGCGCTGGGACGGGCGCGATGGATCAGCACCGGTCCATCGCTCGAATTCGCGGCGCGCGCCCGCGCCCGCCGCTTCGTGACCCTCGAGATCGACGATTCGTTGGTGTGATCACTGGTTTTTCCATCTGAAACCCCAGAGAGAGAGGCTCGTCATGGGCGAACGGCTCGACAAGATCGTGAAGGAGCTCGCCGAGCTCGGCTGGCAAGGATTCCAGGCCGTCAACCGGCGAGTCCCCGAGACCGCGTCCCCCCACCCGGACTGGGCGCCTCGCCCGCTCCTCAAGTCCCACGAGAAGACCAAGCCGCCGCTCGGCTGGCCGCGCAACACCGATTCGCTGTGCCCGCGCTGCGTCATCGAGACGCGCACGGCGATCATCAACGGTGACCGCGACCTCGCCGACCTCGTCGACGGCCACGTGGGCGAGATCAAAGCCCAGATCGTCGAAGAGGACGGCAAGATCAAGATCCGCAAGACCTGCCCCACCCACGGGCCGTTCGAGGATTCTGCTCTCGGTCGACCCCGAGTTCACGCGCCTCGTCGAGAAGCGCTACCCGGGCCGCGACTTCAAGACCATGGGCGACGAGCTCGTGCACCGCCACGGCACGTCGACGATCAAGTACGGCCGCGGCGCCGTGCTCACGATCGACCTGACGAACCGCTGCAACATGATGTGCAGCCCGTGCTTCATGGACGCGAACCAGGTCGGCTACGTCCACGAGCTCACGCTCGACGAGATCAAGGAGATTCTCGACGCGTCGATCTCGTTCAAGCCGCGCCGCCAGATGACCGTGCAGTTCTCGGGCGGCGAGCCGACCATGTCGCCGCACTTCCTCGAGGCCTGCCGGTACGCGAAGGACGTCGGGTACTTCTCCGTCCAGGCGGCGACCAACGGGCTGCGCTTCGCGCTCGAGCCCGAGTTCGCGCAGCAGGCCAAGGAGGCCGGCTTCGACCTCGCCTACTTCCAGTTCGACGGCGTGACCAACGACGGCAACAGCCACCGCCACATCACGAACCTCTTCGACGTGAAGCAGAAGGCGATCGACGTCATGTACGCGGCCGGCATCGACATCATCCCGGTCACCACCGTCGTCAACACGGTGAACAGCGACCAGGTCGGGCCCATCCTCGATTTCGTCATCAAGAACTGCGACAAGATGGGCGGCGTCTCGTTCCAGCCCGTGTCCTTCACGGGCCGCGACGAGGAGGTCACCGACGCGGATCGCCACCGCCAGCGCTACACGATCTCGCACATGGCGCAGGACCTCCAGAAGCACACGGGCGGCAAGATCGACCCGTACCGCGACTGGTTCCCGCTGGGCGCGTTCGGGCAGTTCAGCGCCCTCGCCGACCACCTGCGGTCGCTCCAGGGGCCGGAGGGGCCGAACTTCGGCAGCCTCGCGTGCTCGTGCCACCCGAACTGCGGCGCCAGCCTGCTCCTCGTCGCGAACCGCAAGACGAAGCAGTGGGCCTCGCTCACCCAGTTCTTCGACATCGAGCAGTGCATGAAGGACTTCGCGGTCATCTGCGACACCGCGCGCGGGCGCGAGCTCACGGTCGCGCAGGTGCTGCTCTGCTTCCTGCGGAACTTCGACGGGACGAAGGCGCCCGAGGGCATGTCGCTCAACGAGTTCATCAAGCTCTTCTACAACGGCAAGCTGGGCGGCGTGCTCGGCGAGAAGCAGCGCGAGAAGGACTGGACCGTGCTCTGGATCGGCGGGATGTGGTTCCAGGACCTCTGGACCTACGACTTCCGCCGCACCGAGATGTGCGTCATCCCGTACGGCACGCAGGAGGGCGAGATTTCCTTCTGCGCGTACAACACGGGCGTCGGCTGGCGGCAGGTCGTGGAGAACATGCACACGGTCGCCAAGACGAAGGAGTGGTTCAAGGAGCGCGGCCGCCACCAGGTCTACGCCGGCGACCGCCCGATGCCCCTCCCCGACGGCAAGGAGCCGAAGAAGAAGCTCCCGGTCCTCGGTGCCCAGCCCGAGGTCCCCATCGGCGCCCACATCACCGGCGGGCACGACCACTGAGCCCATGCAGGCTACGGACTTCACGTGGGCAGTCGGAGGACTGTAGCCTGTAGTCCGTAGCCTGTAGCCCGTTTGACCGGCTCAGCCTTCGCCTGGGTCGATGGGCGGCGCCGCGGGGCGAGGGCGCGAGAAGAGGAACTCGCCCTCGGCGACCAGGATGGCGACGCCGGCCACGAGGGCCGGGGCGAGCTGCGTCACGTGATACGCGAACATGAAGGCGAGGGCGCTCGAGCGGCTGGCGCCGCAGAGGGCGAGCGCCGCGGTACCCGCGGTCTCCATCGATCCGATGGAGCCGGGCGAGGGGACGAAGCCGCCGACGTTCAGGCCGATGAGGACACTGAAGGCCTGCGCGAGGCGAAGGTGGATGCCGAAGGCGCCCGCCGCCCACCGGAGCACCAGGCTCTCCCATAGCCAGGGGAGAGGGGCGACGCCGAACGCGATGAGGACAGTTCGCCACGAGGCAAAAGCGCGGACCCCATCACGGAAGCCACGGTAGGCCGACTCGAATCGCGACCCGGGGCGCGGACCACGGCCGAGCTTCACGAGGAGCACGAGGGCGCCGGCGGCCGCGACGAGCAGCGCCCCGAAGACGCCGAGCACCGTGAAGGTCCACCTCGGCAATCCCCCCGTGAACGCCAGGCCGAGGAGCACGGGGATCCAGCCCCACCAGTCCAGCCAGCGATCGACGACCTCGGTGCCGAGGATGACGGCGCGGCTCCGGTTCGTGCGCCGCCCGAGGTACTGCACGCGCAGGAGGTCGCCGCCGCGCGCCGGCAAGATCGCGTTGAACATCGTGCCGACGACCTGGGCGCGATACGCCTGCCCGTAGCGCAGCCCGAGCACCGGGCGCATGACGAGGTGCCAGCGCAGGGCCTGGAGCGCGAACACGACGAAGCACGACGCGACGCACCCGACGATCATCACCGGCGAGACGGCCGCGAGCTCGCGCGCGACCTCCGCCGGCCGGATGCCGAGCAGCCGGCCGGCCGCGACCATCGCCGCGAGGCCGACCGCGAGCCCTCCCGCGGTGCGCGCGACGCGCTTCACGAGCAAAGGGAGGCCGCTTGCCGCGCGGCCCCCGCCCACGAGATCCCCCCCCGTCGTCAATTCGCAGGAACGCTACCACGCGACGCGCGGAACGCTCGTGGGCAGTCGCGCTATTTCGATGATGCGCTCGATTACGAAGATGCGCCCGGCGCCGCCAGCGCCACGCCGAGCTGCTGGCGCAGCTTCGCATAGCGATCGGAGGTGGCGAACGCGATGAGGTCGTCCATCTTCGCGTCGGCGGTCTTCGCGTCTTCGAGCTCGAACACGGCGCGCGCCGCGTCGAGGTCGTTCGCGAGGAGAAAGCCGGCGCGCGCGGCCGTGCGGTCGGCCGCGGTCGCCCAGCGCTGCAGGTTCGTGCGCCCACCCTCCTCGAGGAACCGCAGGAAGTGCCCGCGCAGCCGGTCGATCGCGGCCGGCTCGAGGACCGGCTCGATGGCGCGCGCGATCGGCGCGACCCGCTCCCTCACCTCGCGGGAGAGGGGGATCTTGGTGTTCGCGATGCTGAGCGCCGCGAGGAAGAGGTCCTCGAGATCGGGAATCGTCGAGACCAGCAGCCGGATGAAGTGCTCTTCGAGGAAATACGAGAGATGCCGCCCCGCGAGGAAGGCGAGCTCGAGGGGAGATCGGCCCGAGAGGGAGCGGCGGCCGAGGCGCGTCGCGGGCGGGACCGCCGGCACCATCTCGAGGAGCCCGGGAAACTCGGGATCGGCGTAGATGGGCGGCGAGCCGAGCCCGAGGATCGCGCCGGCCCACGCGAAGCAGCGGACGGCCTGCAGGGTCGACACGCGCGGGTCCTGCCGCTGCGCGGGGTCGAGCCTCGGCAGCGTCTTGTCGCGGCGCAGGGTGGAGATGCGCCCGAGGAGCACCGCCGGGGTGATGACGGCGAAGATGCGGCCGGTGAGGAGCTCCTCGTCGGGGTGGAAGAGGAGCTTGTAGCCCTCGGAGCCGACGGAGCTCGTCGGCTTGATGAGGCCTTCGACCTTGTGCTGGGCGTACGTCTCCTGCTCGTCGTCGTGCGCCGAGCCGAGGTGGACGAGCGCCTGCGCCATGAGCCACTGGCGATCGAGGTCGCCCGCGCGGCCGTAGTGGCGATAGAGGCCGCGCAGCCCCTGGGCGTCGCGCGGGTCGGCGCGGAGGCGGCGCGTGAGCTCCTCGACGTCCTCCTCGACCTCCTCCGCGCCCGTCGCGGCGATGTTCGAGATGTCGACCTCGACGGCGACCTGCGACCGGGCGATCGCGAGCTCCTTCGTGAGGGCCGCGACCTCGGCCTCGAGCTCGCGGACCCGGACCTCGAGGACCGCGAGGCGGGGATCGCGCGCGGCCTGCGGGCTCAGGACAATCGACGGGGGGGGCGCGTCGTCGTCGTCGGAGTCCTCGCGGACGCGCACGTGGTGGCGCGCCTCGTATGCGGCCTGCAGCGCCTCCTCGAGGCTCCTCAGGCGCGCGCGATCGAGGCCGAGCGCGTCGGCGGCCTTGTGCAGGCGCGCGCGCTCTTCGGCGGTGATGACGCCGTCCTCGATGACCTCCGCGAAGATCTCTTCGTAGTGGGCCTCGAACTTCCCGAGCCGGACCTGCGCCGCCTGCTCGCCGTGCTCGAAGCCCGCCGCGTGCTCGAACGAATACTCCTGCGCCGCCATCGATCCTTGCCTCCCAGATGCCCGAGGCGGTCCCGCCGCAGGCGGCGGACCTGGCTCAGGACATTCGGGCATCGTACGGCAGGACGACGAAGGCCCGAAGGACCTCGTAGTGCGGCCAGGGACGCTCGCGCGCGCCGGTGAGGAGACCGCTCACCACCCGCAACCGCGAGGTCGCACCGAGGCGGAGGTCGGTGGACCCCTCACCCGCCGGCTATCCGGTCGTCATCCCGTCGCGCCGAACCCCGCTCAGCTCGGCGGGGAAGCGCTCGAGCGCCGGGAGGCCGAGGCGGACGAGCGCCGCCGCGACCTCCGAACGGCGCAGCGCGGCTACAGCGCGGCTCGCAGCCTCTTCAGGCGCTCGATGGCGTCGGCGAGGATGCGCTTCGAGGTGTCGGTCGCCGAGTGGGCGGCGCGCTCCGCGTCGAAGATGTGCGGCTCGATCCGGTCCCACTCGCCCTTCGCCTCGAGACCGCCGAGGTGCAATCGGACGCGCACCTCGTCGCGGAGCATCTGGAGGAGGTTCAGGGCCTTCCGGAGCTCCTCCTTGATGGTCTCCTTCGTGGACAGGTGCCTCGGTCCGGATTGCGGGGCGGTCTGGGGGGTGTGTTCCATGGGTCAGCTCCTGGCGCTTTGGAAAAGGGGCCGTTCGTCGGCCCAGCGTCGGAGCAGTGGGAGCATCGGGCATGCCGCCCCGCGCCACGACGCGAGCGCGCGGGAAATCCGTCGGGAGACCCGGGGAAGCGCCGGGGAACGGTCAGGCCCGGGCGGCGAGGGAGCGGTACGTCTCGTCGCGGTCGCGGCAAATGGCGTCGAGCCGCGCGCGGACGGCGGCGACGCCCACGCGGAGGGTCGTCTCGAGGTTCGCGCGCGCGATGCGCTCCCGGAGGGGGGGCTGCCCGGTCCCCGTGACCGCCGCCTCGAGGGAGGCGATGTCGAGGAACTGGGTGCCCTGCGACGCCCCGGAGCGGATGCCGTCGAGCACCGACGCCCGCAGGAGCTGAAGCGTAGGGTCGGGGCAGCGCCGCAGGAATGGGATGAGCCGCTCGGGCCCTACGAGATCGGGCTCCGCGTCCGGGTGGAAGGCGGCGAACACGTAGGGCACCTGCCCGAGCGGATGCCGCTTCGCGTCGACCTCCCGCACGCGGGCCGCGAACTCGTGGAAGGCGTGCCGGCCGAGCGCGAGCCGGGGAAAGATGAGGAACGCCACGTCGGCCCCCGGATCGGCGTCCCAGGCGTCGACGGCCTCGAGCGAGGGCTCCACGGCGGAGGGGTCGACCTGGAGGCTCACCCTTTCTCGCACACGCCCGTCCAGGGACGCGCGGCTCGCCCAGGGACAGAGCTCGAAGTCGGCGACGATCTCGGATTGATATCTCCGATGGAGCCGCACCGCTTCGCGTGTCCACTCTTCGTCGAGCATTTCGGGCATCGTACTCTTCGCCAGGCCCCCGTGAGGCTTTCCGGCGTGGAGGTCGGCAGTGTAAGTTCTTTCCACGATGCCGTTACCGCTCAAGTACGACCTTCAGGGCCTCGTGCCTGCGATTGTCCAGGACCATCTCACCGGCCAGATCCGCATGTTCGCGTATGCGACCGACGCCGCCGTGCGCAAGACCCTCGAGACGGGGCGCGCCACGTTCTGGAGCCGCTCGCGCGGGGAGCTCTGGCAGCGCGGGCGCATCAGCGGGCACGAGACGCCGGTCGTGCGGGTCCTCGCCGACTGCAGCGGCGCGGCGGTGATCTACTCGAGCGATCCCAACAGCTCGACCTGCAACTCGGGCGCGCCCAGCTGTTTCTTCCAGGCCGTGGAGGGCGAGCGCCTCACCCAGGCGACCGAGCAGCCGCAGACCATCTTCGCGGCGCTCGAGTCGCTGCTCGATCTGCGCAAGAAGTCGACGGGGGGCGAGAGCTACACCAAGGGCCTGTACGACTCGGGCGCCAGGGGCATCGCCGCCAAGTTCCGCGAGGAGGCTGGCGGCTTCGCCCAGGCCCTCGAGAGCGAGAACGAGGAGCGCGTCGTCTCCGAGGCGGCCGACACGCTCTACCACGTGCTCGTCGGGCTCCGCGCCCGGTCCATCTCGCTGAGGCGCGTGCTCGTCGAGCTCGCGCGTCGCATGGGCCAGAGCACGAGCCACTCCGAGCGCGAGTCGCGCGGGACCCTCGAGCCGGTCTAGGCACCGGGCCTACTTCGTCCCGAAGAGCCGGTCGCCCGCGTCGCCCATCCCGGGCACGATGTAGCCGCGCTCGTCGAGGCGCTCGTCGATGCACGCCGTGTACACGGGCACCTCCGGGTGGGTCTCGTGGAAGTTGGTGATCCCCTCGGGCGCGGCCAGCACGCACACGAACTTCACCGAGCGCGGGCTCGCGGCCTTCACGCGATCGACCGCGGCGATCGCGCTGTTCCCCGTGGCGAGCATCGGGTCCACGACGATGACGTCGCGATCGGCCATCTCCCGCGGCATCTTGAAGTAGTACTCCACCGCGCCCAGCGTCTCGGGGTCGCGGTAAACGCCGATGTGGCCCACGCGGGCCGACGGGAGGATCTGCAGCATCCCCTCGGTCATGCCGGTGCCGGCGCGGAGGATATTGATGAGGACGACCTTCTTCCCCTCGATGACCGGCGCGCGCATGGTGGCGAACGGGGTCTCGATCGTCTCGTAGACCAGCGGCAGGTCGCGCGTGACCTCGTACGCGAGCAAGATGCTGATCTCGGACAGCAGGCTGCGGAAGGAGTTGGTGCTGCGCTCCTTCTGGCGCAGGTGCGTGAGCTTGTGCTGAACGAGGGGGTGGTCGATGACGATGACGTTGGCGGCCATGTTCGTCTTTCAGAACACGGTACCATCGCTGCGCACGCGGAGCGGCGGTCCGCCGCCGGCGCGCATCTCGGCGGCCAGCTCGCGGCCCGCGCGCCAGGTGCCGCCTTCGAGCACGTTCGCGAGCGGCAGCTCCTCGGCCGTCAGCCCCAGCGCCTCGCGCACCCGCGCCGCCGTGCGGTCGAGCAGCGCCACCGTCAGCGCGCGCCACTCGACCACCACCTCCGACGCGACCTCGTGCTCCTCCCGGAGGATCGCCTCGCGCCGGGGCACGAGCACCCCTCCATCCACGAAGAGCCCGCCGTTCCGGTACTCCGCGAGGCCCGTGAGCTCCCCCACCCCGGTGATCGCCGCGCCCGACCACTCCAGCGGCTCGAGCAGCGAGTACGTGAGCCACTGCGACAGCTTGTGGAATGGCACGCGCCCCACGGCCGGATGGGTCCACACGTCCCCGAGGTTCTGCCCGGCCACCGCCTCGCGGCCCGGCCGAGATCGACCCGAGCCCCTCCAGCACCGCGCCGAGCACCTCCGCGGCGGCCACCTCCGCTCCGCGCCGGCGCAGCGCGCCCCCCAGCCCGCCGAGCCGCCCGCCCCACGCGGGCTGCGCGCCCACCGCGCGGCCGAGCGCCCGGAGGAGCGCCGCCCGACCGGCCACTCCGACCATCGGGTTCCCGGCGTCCACCTGGAAGCCCGCCGACAGCGCCGGCTCGGTCACCCGCTCGAGCCCCGCGGCGTCCGCCCGCAGGGGCGCCCCCGGATCGCTCGAGAAGGCGCCGCCGACGAAGAGGTCGTAGCTCGCGACCGCGATCCCCTCCGACCGCGAGTACGTCTTGCCGGACCGATATCGCCACGCGTCGCCGGCGCCCGCGTCGAGCAGCACGCTCGTGACGGCGAGCTCGATCCGCGCGGCCAGCCGCTCCTCGTCGCTCGCGCCCGCCAGCCTCGCGTCGAAGTCGGCCGCGCGATCGACCCCGCCCGCCCCGAAGTGCCGCCACCGGCTGTGCTTGGGGATCGCGCGGACGTCGGGGTACGCGGCGCGCGTCACGCGCACGACGCGCTCGGCGACCTCCGGCAGGCGCGCCTCGTCGAGGCGCCAGTGCGCGCTCTCGCCGCGCGCGACGAGCGCGTGGACCGCCTCGCACCGCTCGCGGATCGCCCGCGGGCTCCGCAGGTATCGGACCTCGGCCTCGCCGCCCATCACGTCGACCACGTCGGGCGGTCAGACCTCGAGCGCGCGGCCCTTCGGCTTCGCGAGCTCGTTGCCGTCGGGGATGGCGCCCTCGGTGAAGTAGCCGGCGGCCATCTTCGCGTCCATCTCGACGCGCGCGTCGGGGGGAATCGAGATCGTCGGGAATGGGGACGCGCTCGATGATCTCGATGCCCGTCTTCGACGACGGCGTCGTACTTCATGTTGCTCATCGAGACGAAGCGGTCGATCTTCGAGATGCCCAGCCAGTGCAGCACGTCGGGCATGAGCTCTTGAAAGCGCATGTCTTGCACGCCGGCCACGCACTCGGTGCGCGCGAAGTACTGCTCGGCGCGATCGCCGCCGTCTTGCCGCTTGCGCGCGTTGTACACGAGGAACTTGGTGACCTCGCCGAGCGCGCGCCCCTCCTTGCGGTTGTAGACGATGACGCCCGAGCCGCCCTCCTGCGCCGTCCGCACGCACTCCTCGATGCCGTGCGTGAGGTACGGCCGGCACGTGCAGATGTCGGAGCCGAACACGTCCGAGCCGTTGCACTCGTCGTGCACGCGCACCGCGAGCGGCTTGCTGCGGTCGGGGATGCTCGAGACGTCGCCGAATCATGTAGACCGTGGCGCCGCCGATCGGCGGGAGGAACACCTCGAGGTCGGGCCGCGTGACGAGCTCGGGGAACATGCCGGCCGTGTGCTCGAAGAGCGTGCGGCGCAAGACCGCCTCGCTGCACCCGAACCGCGCCGCGACGCCCGGGAGGTGCCAGACCGGCTCGATGGCGGCCTTCACGACCTCGATGGCCCCGCCGTCGCGGAGGATCTTCCCGTCGACCTGGATGCGCCCCGCCTCGATCGCCGCCACGAGCTCGGGAAGGTGGATGCGCGCGCGCGTGATCGCGATGGTGGGCCGGATGTCGTAGCCCTTCGCGAAGAACGACTCGAAGGCGCTGCTCACGACCGCGCCGAACGGGTCGAGCGAGACGATCTTCTTCGCGTCGAACCACTGCGGGAACGGCCCGATGGGGTGCGTGGGCGAGGTGTTCGTGAGGTCGGGCTTCTTCAGCGGGTCGAGGGCGCCGGCTGCGACCGCCACGGCCCGGTACACCGAGTACGAGCCGGCGTGCGTGCCGATGACGTTGCGCTGCGCCTTGCTCGTCACGGTGCCGATGAGCGGCCCGCGCACGGCCGGGTCCTCCGCGCCCCACACCACCGGGATCGGCTTGGGGCCGTGCCCGTCGGGGTGCGACGTGAGCTGGATGGTCTTCGGGTGCTTCTTCTTGGCGGGTCTCAGCGTCGTCATGACGTCCAGCTCGCATCGGGCGAGGCCGCCCAGCGCGTGGTGATCTTCTTCAACTGAGTCCAGAGGTCGAGCGCGCCCGGTCCGGTCATGTCTCCCTGGCCGAAGCGGGAGTCTTTGGTGCCCCCGAAGGGAATGGATCGCGCGGGACCGGGACGCCCACGTTTACGCCGATCATTCCGCTCGTCGCCCGGTCGGCCACGTACCGCGCGGCGGCCCCGCTCGACGTGAAGATGCTCGTCGCGTTGCCGAAGGGCGTCTTTTGCTCGAGCGCGAGCGCCTCGTCGAGGTCGTTCACGCGCACGACCGACAGCACGGGGCCGAAGAGCTCCGCGGTCGCGCACTCCATGCCGGGCTTCACGCCGTCGAGCACGGTGGGGCCGAGCCAGTGGCCGCCCCGGTACTCGTCGGGGGGCGCGAGCTCGCGCCCGTCGAGCGCGATCGCGGCGCCGTCGGCTTCGGCGCGGGCGATGGCCGCGCGGAGGCGGTCGCGCGCGGCGCCGTCGATGAGCGCGCCCATGCCGGCGCCGAGGCGGATCTTCGAGGCGGCCTGGGTGATCTTCTCGACGAACCGCTCGCCCTTGCCCACCGTGACGAGGACGCTGCCGGCCATGCAGCGCTGGCCCGCGCACCCCGTGAACGAGTCGACCACGCCGCGGACCGTCAGGGCCTCGTCCGCGTCGGGGGCGACGATGAGGTGGTTCTTCGCGCCGCCGAGGCAGAGGGCCCGCTTGCCGAGCGCCGTCGCCCGCAGGTAGACGGCGCGCGCGGCCGGCGTGGACCCCACGAAGCCGACCGCCCGCACGTCGGGGTGGTCGACGAGCGCGTGCACGGCGCTCCGGTCGCCGTGCACGACCGAGAAGAGGCCCGGCGCGTACCCGGCCTCGAGCATCAGCTCGCCGAGCAGGCACGCCGTCATCGGCACCTTCTCGGACGGCTTGAGCACGAACGCGTTCCCGAGCGTGACCGCCATCGGGAACATCCACATCGGTACCATCGCGGGGAAGTTGAACGGCGTGACGCCCGCCACGACGCCGAGCGGCTCGCGCCGCGCCTCGCAGGTGACGCCGCGCGACACCTCGAGCGCCGCCCCGTCGTCGACGTTCGGCAGGCTGAGGGCGTAGTCGACCACCTCGAGACCGCGCTGGATGCCGCCGAGGGCCTCGTCCACGGTCTTGCCCGACTCGAGCGCGACCGTGTTGGCCACCGCCGGGGCGCTCCGGGTGAGGAGGTCGTAGAAGCGCCGCATCGGCGCGACGCGCTCCTTGATGGGCGTGGCGGCCCAGGCTCGGGCGGCCTGGCTGGCCGCGGAGACCGCGGCGGCCACGTCGTCGGCGTTCGAGAGCGCGACCTTGCCCACCACCCCGCCGGTGTAGGGGCTCTTCACCTCGAGCACGGCGCCATGGCCGGGGCGCCATTCGCCCGCGATGAGGTTTCGGCAGTCGCGGACCTGGGTTGGAAAGGAGAGCAGGAGGAAATTGTCCCTGCGATTTCGTTCCAATGCAAGCCGCGCACGCTTTGATACCGTGCTGGCAGGGCACTCGGGATGAAACCGCTCCTCGTAGGCATCGCGGGCGGCACCGGAAGCGGCAAGACCACCGTCGCGCAGAAGATCGGCGCCGCGCTCGGCGGCCGCGCGATCGTCATCCAGCACGACTGGTACTACCTCGATCGCAGCCAGATGACGGCCGAGGCGCGCGCGCTCGTGAACTTCGACGAGCCGGCCGCGCTCGACAACGCCCGCCTCCTCGCGGACCTCGTCGCGCTGAAGGACGGCCGCGCCGCCGAGTGCCCCCAGTACGACTTCGCCACGCACACGCGGCGCGCCGCGAGCCGGCGCGTCGAGCCGGAGCCGATCGTGGTCGTCGAAGGCATTCTGCTCTTCGCGGTGCCCGAGCTTCGCGACGTCTTCGACTGGCGACTCTTCGTGGACACCGACGACGACATCCGGCTCCTTCGCCGCATCCGCCGGGACATCGAAGATCGCGGCCGCGACATCGCGTCGATCGAGCACCAGTATCGCGAGAGCGTGCGGCCCATGCATCAGCTCCACGTCGCGCCGAGCCGGCGACACGCGCATCTCATCATTCCCGAAGGCGGCGAGAACGCGCCCGCGCTCGACGTGATCGTGGGCCGCTTGCTCTACGGGCTCGGGGCTGGATCTTGTGATAAGGCCTGACCCGGCACGAAGCGGGAGAGACGGGGCCAGCGCGATGCATCATGAAGCCGACGAATCTCGAGATTCCGTGCCCGAAGCGACGCGCGCCGAGGGCCGAGCGTGTCCTCATTGCAACGAACCGATGACGGAAGTCGTTCACAAGGAGCACTGCCCTTGCGACGCGCCCTGGTGCTTCACGTCGCGGCGAGAGGTCGCTTGCACCCGGTGTGGGCGAACGGCCTAGACTGGGGGTAGTCTCTCCGTCCGAGTGACCGAGAAGACGGCGTTCATCACGGGTGGCACGGGCTTTCTGGGCCTGCACATCGTCGAAGCGCTGCGCTCCGAAGGATGGCGCGTGGTCGCGCTGCACCGGTCCACCTCGGACGTGTCTCGCCTGCGCGACCGCGGCGTGACGCTGGTGGAGGGCGCGCTCGACGACCGGGCGTCGCTCACGCGAGCCATCCCCGAGGGGTGCGGCGCGGTGTTCCACGTGGCCGGCAACCTGAGCCTCTGGCACGGCCGCGACGATGGGCAGACGCGCGACAACGTGGAGGGCACGCGCAACGTCCTCGACGCGGCGATCGCGCGCGGCGCCCGGCGCTTCGTGCAGACGTCGAGCGTGGCGGCGTGGGGCCGGCAAGAGCGGGTGCCCTTCGACGAGAGCGCGCCGCAGCACGGCGCGGCGTCGACCATCAACTACGCGCGCTCGAAGCTGCGCGGCGAGGAGCTCGTGAAGGAGGCCGTCGCGCGCGGCCTCGAGGGCGTGGTGATGAACCCGTGCCACGTCGTCGGCCGCTACGACGTGAACGGCTGGTCGAAGATGGTCACGCTCGTCGGGAACGAGAAGGTGCCCTTCGCGCTGCCGGGCCGCGGGTGCTTCTGCGACGCGCGGGCGGTCGCGCGGGCGCACGTCGCGGCGGCCACGCGCGGGCGGCCGGGCGAGAACTACCTGCTCGGCGGGCCCGCCGTGGAGTACGTCGAAGTCATGCGGACGATCGGGGAGCTCGTCGGCAAGAAGGCCCCGCAGCGCGTCGTGCCGCGCTGGGTGCTCGCGGCGGCGGCCGAGGCGGGCGAGATGCTCGCGCTCGCGACGGGCCGGCCGCCAATCGTGTCGCGCGAGATGCTCGCGGGCCTCGAGCAAGACGAGGTGGTCGACTCGTCGAAGGCGGAGCGGGAGCTCGGCTACGAGACGCCCGATCTGCGGAGCATGCTGGAAGACGCGGTCGCCTGGCAGATCGACCAGGGGATGGTCCGCGGGGTCGTGCGCGCTATGCCATCGTGAGGTCGCGCGCGACGCGGACGACGCTGCCGCGGTGCTTGGCGGCGAAGTCGGCGAACAGGTCGGGGTGCGCGCAGGCCGCGAGGATCTCGAGCGACTCGACGATGCGCGGGCCGGGCCGGTTGAAGAACGCGTTCCCGTCGGCGGCATGGACGCGCCCCTCGGCCACCGCGCGCCACGAGGACCACGGCAGGACGCGCGGCAGGACGGAGAGCTCCTCCATCGTCCGCTCGAGCGGGAAGCCGCACGGCTTGAGGAGCACGACGTCCGGGTCGAGCGCGGCGAGCCGGTCGTGGGTCAGCGTGGGCGCGTGCTCCCCGGGCTGCGTGACGAGCGCGCGCGCGCCGGCGAGCGTGGCGAGCTCGGGGGCCCAGAGGCCGGCGATCATGACGGGCTCGATCCACTCGACGAGGAGCACCGACGGGGTCCGCGCCGCGGCCCGGGCGCGCGCGGCGATGGCGGCGACGCGCTCCACGAGGCCGCGGACCACGCGCTCGCCCGCTTCCGGCCGGCCGAGCGCGGCGGCGACGCGGCGCACGTCGTCCCAGATGCCCGCGAGGCGGGTCGGGTGGAGGTTCACGATGGACACGTCTTGCCGGGCGAGGCGGGCGACCGCGGCGCGCACGTCGTCGAGCGAGACGGCGCACACGTCGCAGAGGTCCTGCGTGACGACGACGTCGGGCCGGGCCGCGCGGAGGGCCTCGAGGTCGATGTCGTAGATGGCGAGCGCGTCGCGGACAATCTCGCGGACGGCGGCGTCGATCGCCCGGCTGGTCGGGAGCGGGCCGACGCGCGCCTTCGTGAGGACGGGGACCGGCGCCAGGTCCTCCGGGTGGTCGCACTCGTGGGAGCGGCCGACGAGCTCCTCCCGGCCGCCGAGGGCGCAGACGATCTCGGTGGCCGAAGGAAGGAGGGAGGCGACGCGCACGAGGCGGGAGCCTAGCAGGCGGAACCCCGGCGGCCTTCGGGCCGGCGCCGACG
Source organism: uncultured delta proteobacterium (assembly GCA_963797395.1). Lineage (GTDB taxonomy): Bacteria > Myxococcota_A > Polyangia > Polyangiales > Polyangiaceae > Palsa-1150. The sequence goes on along the minus strand of CAWCPA010000009.1, from coordinate 1,464,757 downwards.
GATGGGATCGTCGGAGTCGGGGGTGGGATCGACGCCCCGCGCGCCCGGCTTAGGTTTACCCTCGCTCGCCCACCCCCAGTCCCCCCCCCGGAGGCGCACATGGAGCCGATGATTTGCGAACACCTCAGTCAGGTCCACAAGGTCAAGCCGAAGTCCCACGGCTGCGAGGAGTGCCTCCGCATGGGCGACTCGTGGGTGCACCTTCGCCTCTGCATGACGTGCGGCCACGTCGGCTGTTGCGACTCGTCGAAGAACAAGCACGCGACCAAGCACTTCCACGCGACCAAGCACCCGATCGTCCGGTCGCTCGAGCCCGGCGAGGAGTGGGGCTACTGCTACATCGACGACGTGATGTTCGAAGAGATGCCCTGAACTACTCCGCCAGCGAGCGGTGCACGAGCTGGATGCAGACCGACCCCTCGCCGACCGCGGACGCGACCCGCTTCACGCTGCCCGACCGCACGTCGCCCACCGCGAAGACGCGGTGCCGGTTCGTCTCGAGCAAGAGGGGCTGGCGCGTCAGCGGCCACTTGCCGCCGTTCAGCTCCTCGGCGCTCACGTCGATGCCGGTCTTCACGAAGCCCTTCTCGTCGAGGGCGACGCACCCCTCGAGCCAGCGGGTGTTGGGCTCGGCGCCCGTCATGAGGAACACGTGGGGCACCGGGCGCTCCTCGACGGTCCCGTCGGGCCCGCGCCAGCGCACGCGCTCGAGGCGGTCGCCGCCCTCGAGCGCGGCGAGCTCGGTGCCCGTGCGGAGCGTGATGTCGGGGCACTCTTCGATACGCTGAATGAGGTAGCGCGACATGGTCTCGGCGAGGCCCTTGCCGCGGATGAGCATGTGCACGTGCTTCGCGTGCATCGAGAGGAACACCGCCGCCTGCCCGGCCGAGTTGCCGCCGCCCACGACGACGACCTCGCTGCCCGCGCAGAACTGCGCCTCGACGAACGTGCACGCGTAGTAGATGCCCACCCCCTCGAAGCGCGCGAGATCGGGAATGGGCAGCCGCCGGTACTGCACGCCGCTGGCGATGACCATGGCGCGCGCGTGCAAGAGCGAGCCGTCGGAGAGGCCAATCTCGTATCCGGTGGGCCCCTTGCACGCGAAGCGCGCGGCGGTGCGCGCGATGGCGAGCTCCGCGCCGAACTTCTGCGCCTGCGCGAACGCGCGTCCCGCGAGCGCCTGGCCCGAGATGCCGGTGGGGAAGCCGAGGTAGTTCTCGATCTTGGAGCTCGTGCCGGCCTGGCCGCCCGGCGCGGTGGTCTCGAGCACCAGGACGTCGAGCCCCTCGGACGCGCCGTAGACGGCGGCCGCCAGCCCCGCCGGCCCCGCGCCGACGACGACGAGGTCGCGGAGCTTGGCGGGGTCGATCGCGGCGGTGAAGCCGAAGCAGTCGGCGACCTCCTCGTTCGAGGGGTTCTTGAGCACGCGCTCGCCGCGGCAGATGACGATGGGCACGTCGGTGACGCGGACCTGGAACTTGTCGAGGAGGCCCTGGACGTCGTGGTCCTTCTCGACGTCGAGGTACGAGAACGGGTGCCCGTTGCGCGTGAAGAACTCGCGGATGCGAAGGGCGCCCGCCGAGTGCTCGGAGCCGATGACGATCGCGTCGCCCGCGCCGTGCGCGAGGAGCGCCATGCGCCGCAGGATGAAGGCGCGCATGAAGACTTCGCTGAGCTCGCTGTCGCCCTGCACGAGCCGGCGGAAGCGCGGCACGTCCAGGTAGAGGACCTCGCCCGCCTCGCGGACGCGCCCGCGGACGAGGCTGCGGCGCCCCGACAGCGTGGTCGCCTCGCCCGTGAACTCGCCTGGGCCGTGCACGACGATGGGCTCCTCGCCCCCGATGACCGGCCGCACGACGGCGAGCGAGCCGGAGAGCACGACGTAGACGCCGGGGTTCGCCTGACCCTGCTCGAAGAGAACGTCGCCCGGATGGATCGGCCGCTTTTCGGCGTGCGTGGCAATTCGCGCCAGCTGGGCCGCCGCGAGCTTCGGGAACATCTGGGGCCGCCGTTCTTCGTAGATGTCGGCCATGCGCTGGAACCTCCAGCGCGATTCGATAGCACGGCCCCGGGCGCGGATTCGCGGACCGCGCTAGCTTCGTCGCCGGTCCCGCGAGGGCTGTGGGGCCTCAGGAGTCGCCATCATGAAGATCGAAGTCTTTGCCGATGCCGATTCAGTCGCTCGCGGGGCTGCGGCCCTGGTGGCCGAGGAGGCGCGCGCGGCGGTGGCCGCTCGCGGGCGCTTCGTCATGGCCGTGAGCGGCGGGTCCACGCCGTGGAAGATGCTGCGCGCGCTCGCGAACGAGACGGTGCCCTGGAAGGCCGTGCACATCGTGCAGGTCGACGAGCGCGTCGCCCCGCCGGGCGACAAGGACCGGAACCTCACGCACCTCCGCGACAGCCTCCTCTCGCACGCCGCCTTGCCGGCGGATCACATCCACCCGATGCCCGTCGAGGCGCCGGACCTCGAGGCGGCCGCGGGGCAGTACGCGCTCACGCTGCGCGATCTGGCGGGGGCGCCGCCCACGATCGATCTCGTGCACCTCGGGCTCGGGCCCGACGGGCACATCGCGTCGCTCGTGCCGGGCGACGCGGTGCTGAACGTGACCGCGGCCGACGTCGCGGTGACCGGCGTCTACCAGGGCCACCGCCGCATGACCCTCACGTACCCGGTCCTGAACCGCGCCCGGCGCATCTTGTTCCTCGTCACGGGCGCGGAGAAGAAGGGCATCCTGAAGCGCCTCGACGAGCGCGACCCGTCGCTCCCCGCCAGCCGCGTGGCGCTCGAGAAGGCGACCGTGCTCGCGGACAAGCCGGCGGCAGGCTGAGCGCCCGCCTTCACGGGCCGCACCTGTCGCGGAAGTCGGTCTCGTCGAGAAAGCGTGTCCAGAGGATCGACCACGGCCCCCAGTCGTGGCCGCCGGGCGTGGTGAAAACGTGGCCCGCGGGCAGGGCCGCCGCGAGCACGCGGTGGCCGTACCCGAGGCGGTCCCCGTCGCCCGCGCCCAGGTAGATCGCGGGCGCGCTCGCCGGGGAAGACGTGACGCGCTTCAGGTACCGCCAGAGATCGCGCTGATAGTCGTCCGGGTTCACGTTGCCAGGCTCCCACCGGGCGACCCCCCCGGCGCGCGCGATCTCGCGGAGCAGGCCCTCGTCCCCGAGGTAGGGCGCCAGCAAGTAGAGGCCCGCGAGCGGCGTGCCCGCGGCGTCCTGATCCCTGGCCAGGAGGAGCGCTCCGAGCCCGCCCATCGAGACCCCCACCACCCAGATCTGCTCGTAGCCCCGCGCCCGCGCCGGGACGAGCACGTCCTCGCGGAGGCGGACCAGCAGCGTCCGGCGCATGTAGTAGCCGAAGGTCGCGCCCGTGGAGATCGAATCGACGGCCATGCCGCGCGCGCGAAACGCGTCGGTGAATCCTCGGTTCACGAAGCCGTACGCGTCGTCCCCGAAGCCGGGAAGGAACACGACGAGGCACCGGCTCGGGCGGTCTTCGTCCGACCGCCGCTCCACCTTCGGCATCGGCGCGGGCGACGGAAAGAGGAGGCCGCACCCGGCGAGGAGGGGGCCCGTGAGAGCGATGACCGCAGCGCGAAGGCCCCCCATTCCTGCGCAACTTGCTTCGCGCCCACGCGGGAGGCAAGCCCCTCATTTCGCACCAAAAACCTTCTCTTGCGCTCTCGGCGCGATGGCCCAATAGTCAGCGCTGGCTTGCGGACCCGTCCTACCTCTTGGTGGCTTGCGGCACTCCGCAAGCGGCGCGCTCGGATGAACGCCGAGAAGCTCGACCTTTCCCGGCGACCGGAGTTCGCCTCTCCGGAGGAGCAGCGGGCGGCGATCGCGTTCTTCAACGCCGCCTACCGCGCCGAGGAGTCCGGTTTGCGGCAAGCCCACGAGCTCGCGGAGGAGCTCAGCGTGTCGGATCCCGAGCTCGCCGAGTGCCTGCGCCTCTACGGCGACGAAGAGGGCTGGCACCGATCGCTCCTCGAGGAGTTCCTCGCGTGGCTCGGGGGCGACGTGAAGCCCATGGGCCGCACGACGCGCACCTTCTACGGCCTCTACAAGCGCGCCGAACGAATGGAGACGATCGTCCTCGTCAACCTGATGTTCGAGACCATCGGGTCGACGACGTACCGCATCGCGCTCCGCAGGGCCGAGCACCCCGCCGTCCGGCAGATGCTCACCATCCTCACGCGCGACGAGTCGTTCCACGTCCCGCTGAACGTGCACTTCCTCCGCGCCGCGATCGCCAACGCCCCCGACGCGCGCCCCAAGCTGCGCGTCCTCTATCACGCGACCTTCGCGGCGCTCATCGCGTCCACGGTGCCGAGCCGCCGCCGCGCCGAGGGCTTCGACCACATCCCGACCGGCGTCCTCGCCCGCGCGTACGCCGAGCAGCTCGCGCGCCTCTTCCTCGAAGAGAGCGATCTCGGCATCGAGCCTTCGCCGCTCTTGCTTCGCGCCTTCGGCCTGCAGCGCGCCGCGCTCCTGCGCGCGCCGTCCCCCGTCAGCCTGGAAGCCGCCGAGCGCTCCATCGATTGCGAGAAGGTCCTCGTCGAGGCGCTCTAAGCCCGCGTCAGATTCCTCCTTTACGTCTTCTCGCCGCGCACGAGCGCCTTCGAGAGCCGGTTGTGCCGCTCGACGTGCGGCCCGAGGTCGAGCGTCAGGAGCTTGCCGTCGCGTACGACCACGCGCCCGTCGATCACGCTGTGCGCCACGGCCGCGGGCGCGCAGAAGACGAGCGCCGCGACCGGATCGTGCCGGGCGCCCGCGAAGCCGACGCTCGTCATGTCGAACGCCACGAAGTCGGCCGCCATGCCGGGCGCCAGCGCGCCGATGTCGTCGCGACCGAGCACGTCGGCGCCGCCGACCGTCGCCAGCTCGAGCGCCTCGCGCGCGGTCATCGCCGCCGGCCCGTGCCCGACCCGCTGGAGGAGCATCGCCTGCCGCACCTCGGCCAGCATGTGCGCGCCGTCGTTCGAGGCCGACCCGTCGACGCCGAGCGCCACCGGCACGCCCGCCTCGCGCATCTTGCGCACGGGCGCGATGCCCGAGGCGAGCCGCATGTTCGAGGACGGGCAGTGCGCGATGCCGGTCGCGCTGCGCGCGAACGCCGCGATGCCGTCGCCGTCGAGCATCACCGCGTGCGCGTGCCACACGTCGGGCCCGAGCCAGCCGAGGTCCTTCGCGTACTCGGCGGGCGTCATCTGGAACTTCTCGCGGCTGTAGGCCACGTCGTTCTCGTTCTCCGCGAGGTGCGTGTGCATCGAGACGCCGTACGATTGCGCGAGCGCGGCGGCCTCGCGCATCAGGTCGCGCGTGACGGTGAACGGCGAGCAGGGCGCGACGACCACCCGCCGCATCGAGAAGCGGCTCGGGTCGTGGTACGCCTCGATCACGCGCCGCATGTCCGCGAGGATCGACGACTCGTCCTCCACGAGCGCGTCGGGCGGCAGGCCGCCCTTGCTCTCGCCGAGGCTCATCGCGCCGCGGCTCGCGTGGAAGCGGATGCCCATGCGCGCGGCCGCCCCGATGCAGTCGTCGAGGCGCGCGCCGTTCGGGAAGATGTAGAGGTGGTCGCTCGTCGTCGTGCAGCCCGAGAGCATGAGCTCCGCCATCGCGGTCAGCGTCGCGACCTCCACCATCTCGGGCGTCAGGTTCGCCCAGAGCGGGTAGAGCGCCTTCAGCCACCCGAAGAGCTCCGCGTCCTGCGCGGCGGGCACGGCGCGCGTCAGCGTCTGCACCATGTGGTGGTGCGTGTTCACGAGGCCGGGCAAGACGACGCAGTTCGCCAGGTCGAGCACCACGTCGGCCGTCGGGGGCAGATCGGCCGTCTTGCCCACCGAGACGATGGCGTTCCCGTCGGCGTAGATGGCCCCGCCCGGGATCTCGCGCCGCTCTCCATCCATCGTCACGAGGACTTCTGCGTTCTTGGCGAGGAGGGTCTTCGGCATCGCTCAGTAGCCCATGGGGGGTTCGGAGCCGCCGGCGCCGTGGAGGTACGGCGCGAGGTGCGGGCTCGCTTCGTCGCGCAGGAAGTCGGTGACCACGGGGATGCCGGCCTCGCGCAGCATCTCGATGCCGCGCCCCTGGTTGCGCGGGTGCGGGTCGATGAGCGCGACGTACACGGCGCCCACGCGGCGCGCGATCATCTCCTTCGCGCACGACGGCGTGCGCTGGTGGAACGCGCAGGGCTCGAGGGTGACGAACGCGGTCACGTCCTCGAGGTCGCCCTCGAGCTGCCGCAGCGCCATCGGCTCGGCGTGCGGCTGGTAGGGCGGCTGCGTGTAGCCGCGCGCGACGATGACACCGCCCCGGACGAGCACACAGCCCACCGGCGGGTTCGGGCGGCACGCGGGCAGCGCCTTCTTGCCCTCCTCGATCGCGGCGCGCATGAACGCCTGGAGCGCCGGATCCGGGAGGGACATGTCCCCCGAAGGATAGCGCCGCCGGCCTCCGGTTTGCATCTCAGGCCGCCATGACCGTTCGGGAACGCATCTGGAACACCTTGGACGATCCGGAGCTCGCACGTCATACGGCCCTCCGCGACGCTCTCTATCAGCTCCTCGTGGCGATCGAATTCGGCCGGCCGCCGGGGCCCACCATCGAGCAGTGCCTGGACCTGACCGCGGAGGCCATTCGCCACGGCAGCGTCCATCACGTGACGCGGGCGCACGCCGTCATCGATGCCCTCGTCGCGAACCTGGCCGCGTGCGCGTCCCCCGACGTCGCCGCGCCGTACAGCGCCACCGGCTGACGCGAGCGCGATTCTGCCTCACGTGTGACGCAGTGCGCGGGGAGGGCCTCGCGGCAAGGTCCGAACCGCCCCGGCGAACCTCGAGATTTCCAGGCGATCGCCATCGACCGAGTACGAGCTGGAGCGTGGTCCGAACGTTGCTCAGCATCAGTCCAGGGCGGGCGGCCGGTCCGACTGGGAAACGCCCCGCCTAAAGGCCTCGAACATGATTCCCGAGCGCGATCCTCAGACCGACCCGTCGACCCTCCTTTGCGAGGGCGTGCGCCCCATCGGGCCTCTCGCCCACGCTGCCCACGCCGCGCACGCCCCCGCTCCGCCCCCAGCCGGCGAGCAGGCTCCCGGAAGCGACCAGCGCCGGACGATCCTGGCGTCCGAAAGCGACCATGGCGGGCCGCCCGGGCCGGCCGCGGGCGACATCATCGGCAGCGTGTACCGCGTCGTGCGCCCGCTCGGCAGCGGCGCCATGGGCATGGTGCTCCTCGCCCACGACGAGAGCCTCGACCGCAAGGTGGCGATCAAGCTCATCCAGCCGAACCTCGTACGCACCGACATGCGCGAGCGCTTCGCGGAAGAAGCTCGCGCGATGGCGCGCGTCAGCCACCCGAACGTCTTGCAGATCTACTCCCTCGGCGAGTACGAAGACGCGCCCTACTTCGCCATGGAGTACGTCGAGGGGCAGACCCTCGAGCAGTGGCTCGAAGACAAGGAGCGCCAGGGGGGCGACGGCCCGCCCGACGTCGAGGTCGCGCTGACGATCCTCGAGGGCATCTGCCGCGGCGTCATCGCCATCCACGCGGCCGACACGATCCACCGCGACGTGAAGCCGAGCAACGTGCTCCTCGACGGGCGCCTCCAGCCGCGCGTGGCCGACCTCGGGGTCGCGGTCATCTGCCGGTCCGACCGGCCGAGCAAGCCCGAGAATCGTCGGGACCGCCCGTTACATGGCCCCCGAGATCGCGTTCCAGCGCGAGGTCCTCCCCTCGCACCGCGCGCGCGCCGACGTGTATTCCATCGGCTGCGTGGCCTACGAGCTCCTCACGGGCCGCCCGCCCTTCGAGGGCGACACCGACATCCAGACGATGCTCCTCCACGCGAGCGAGAAGGTCGTGCCCCCGAGCGAGCTCCGGCCCGGCCTGCCGCTCGAGTTCGACGGCGTGCTCGCGCGCGCGCTGGAGAAGGATCCGGCGAAGCGCACGCCCACCGTCGAAGCCTTCCTGCACGAGATGGTCGCGGCGCGCCTCGGCGATCGCGAGCCGAGCCGCATCCTCGTCGCCGAAGACCACGACGACTTCCGCGACGCGCTCGCCCTCACGCTCTCGTTCGAGTTCCCCGGCGCCGAGATTCGAGTCGTGCCGCGACGGCGAGGCCGCGCTCGCCGCGTTCGACCGGCAGCGCCCGTCCGCCGTCATCCTCGATCTGCGCATGCCCGGCCTCGACGGGCTCGAGCTCACCGCCCTGCTCCGCCTGCGCGACCCCGAGCGCACCATCCCCATCCTCGTGCTCACCGCGTCGGGAGGTCCGAACGAGTGGAGCCGGCTCTCCGCGCTCGGGGCCGACGGCTTCCTCGTGAAGCCGGTGGTCTCCGCCGACGTCATCGCGATGCTGCGCCGCTCGCTCCAGCGCCGCCGCGACTCCTCCAGGTTCGGCCAGCACGAGGCCGATGCCGAGCCCGCGCGCCGCATCTCGTTCGAGCGAAGCTTGGCCGACGCGTACGACTCGGGCAGCGTGCGCCGGCAAGAGGCCGGCGGAGCGGGCGGCAAATGAGCTCGCCTTCGCGCGCGTGGCCGTACCGCATCGTGAAGAGTGAGGTATGGGCGCGCGCTAATTCGAAATGTTAGGGTGATTGTTTTTCGCGGGCGCCGCCTGCGGGATAACCCACAGGTCCCCGCTTTTTTCGCGGCAAAGGCGGCCCGAGTCGCATTGCGCACGGCATGCGCTTTGCGCTGTTGACGCAAGTCTTCAAAAGCTCTCTAACGCGGTATCGAGTGGGAAGGAGCGTGGCTCCCCCTCTTTACTTCCCGTGGAGGGGGAGAGCGTGAACTTACGTGGTCTCAGCGCCATAGCCCTCGCGACGTGCGGATTCGCCTCCGTTCTCGCGCATACCGCCGATGCGGACCCTGCGATTGGCGTCGCCCCTTCGGCCTCCGCGAGCGCGGCGGTCCCCGACGCGTCGGCGAGCGCCGCGCCTCCGGCGCCGCCGCCCGAGACCGCGCCGCCCCCGGTGGCCTCGACGCCGCTCGCGACGCCGCCCGCGCCCCCTCCGGCGGCCTCGTTCCCGGTGAGCGCCTCGCTCCCGCAGGCGGAGCCCGACGACGTGGAGGGCCGCGGCCTCGCGCGGCACCCGTTCATCGGCCAGGCGTACCTCACGGGAGGGTTCGTCTACGGCAAGAGCACCAACAAGAACCTGCCGTTCGATCTCGGCGGCATGGGGTTCGAGCTCGGCGCTTCGTACATCGTCGGCCAGCACTTCCCCGGCCTGCGGGGCGGCTTCTGGAACGGAGTCCTCATCCAGCCCGGCGTGAGCGTGTACGCCGCCACGGAGATCCAGCGGCCCGTGTCCGTCGACAACGTCGACGGCGCCCTGATGATGAGCGGCGGCCTGACCGTCGCTTACCAGTTCTTCGGATTGTTCCAGCAGGGCGCCGACCAGCACCAGGGCGGCATCGGGCTCTCCGTGGGGTATCGCATCGCGTACCAGTACGACATGGTCTGGACGCCCGCGAGCGGTGGCTCCGCCAGCGGCGGCGACATCTCGCACGGCCTCGTCGCGTCGCTCCTCTTCCCCCGTTACTACCTGCAAAACGATCACTTCGGGCGCCTCCTCCTCGACGTCGAAGTCGATCGGCTGCCCGACAGCGAAGTGACCTTCTTCAAGCTCGGCATCGGCGGGGGGTTCTGAGCCATGAAGCGCACGTTCACGGTCGTCGCCGCCGGCGCGCTCGTCGCGCTCGCCGCGCACTGCAAGCCCTGGCCCGATCCGAGCCACAGCGAAGACGCGATTTGCAACGCCGCCGGCGGCATCGTCGGCAAAGCCGTCGGCGTCGGCGCCCACGAGGCCGACTGCGGCAACGGCTGCACCGACCTCGATTTCGACAACAGCAACTGCGGGGCGTGCGGCAACGTCTGCGGGTCCCTGCAGCAGTGCTACGAGGGCGCGTGCATCGGCCTCGAGGGCGGCCTCTCGTTCGAGGCGGGCTTCCCCGGCTCGGGCAGCGGGGCCGGCGGGGGCAGCAGCGGCAGCGGCAACCCCGGCCCCTGCGCGCAGGACTGCGCGGAGTTCGGCGACATCTGCCTCGTGTGCGGCGGGGAGGCCTCGTGCGAGCCGCCGGGCTCGACTTGCTACGGAGGCGCCCTCTGCCCGGCCGGCTCGACGATCACGGCGTGCGGCTGCGCCGCGCCGTCGGCGGTCTGCTGTGGGTCGACGTACTGCGAGCTGGGGGACACGTGCGTGACCTGCGGCCCGTTCGAGACCCCGGTCTGCCAGTCGGCGTTCGAGAGCGCGTGCGCCCTCCCGGGCGACGACGGCGGCTCGGAGGCCGGACCGGAAGCCGGGGACGATGGCGGCCTCGAAGGCGGGCCGGCGTTCGCGTGCGACGGCGGCGCGGTCCCGACGACCTGCCCGGAGTTCGAGTCCATCACGTTTTGCCTCCCGCCGGACGCGTCGTGTCTCTGAAGTAGACTCGCGAGCGTGCCCCGCGACGCGTACGACGAGCGCCCCTACACCGAACACGCCTACGCCGAGACCCACCCGAGCCGCGTGGCGGCGGTCGCGCGGCTCTCGGGCTGGGAGGCCGCGGGGCCCTCGCGTGCGCGCGTGCTCGAGGTGGGCTGCGGCCGCGGCGGAAACCTCCTGCCGATGGCCGCGAACCTCCCGGGCGCCACGTTCCTGGGCGTCGACCGGTCGCCCGTGCAGATTGCCCACGCGCGCCGGGTCGCGGCGGACGCGGGTCTGCGCAACGTCACCTTCGTCGACGCGGACTTCGAGGGGCTCGACGCCGCGGACGGCGCGTTCGACTTCGTCGTCTGCCACGGGCTCCTCTCGTGGATCCCGCCTTCGGGCCGCGCCGCCCTGCTCGCGCGCATCGGCCGGTGGCTCGCGCCGGCGGGGGTCGCGCACGTCAGCTTCAACGTGCTGCCCGGGTGGTACGAGCGGCTCGCGGCGCGCGACTGGCTGCGCTTCGCCGCGGCGTCGATGGGCGTGCCCGCCGAGGGCGCGCGCGAGTCGCTCCGATGGCTGCGCGACCGGGTCTCGCCGGAGCTCGCCGACTACCGCCGCCGCCTCGACGCCGTCGCGCGGCGCCTCGACGAGACCGACCCGGCGTACGTCGAGCACGAGTACCTCGCGCCCGACCACCACCCGCTCCACGTGCGCGCCTTCCTCGACGAGGCGGCGCGCGCGGGGCTCGCGTACCTCGGCGACGCCATCCCCGCGGCGACCGCGCTCGAGCTCCTCCCCGGGGAGGCGCGCGAGCGCGCGCGCCCGCTCGCGACCGCCGACCGGCAGCAGCTCGTCGACTTCGTCCTCGGCACGCCGTTCCGGCGCGCGCTCCTCGTGCGCGCGTCCGCGGCGACGGCGCGCGCGTGGGAGGCGCCCGCCGAGCTCGACCCCCGGGCCTTTCGCGCGCTCCATCTCGCGAGCCGCCTGCGACCGACCGCGTCGCCAGGGACCTTCGAGGAGGCCGGGCAGCTCGTCCAGGTGCCCGCTCCCGCGGTGCAGCGCGCCCTGCGCGCGCTCGCGGAGGCGGCGCCCGCGCCGTTGCCCTTCGCCGATCTCGCGCGCGGCTGCGCGCCCGAGGAGGGCGAGGCCCTCGCGGCGGAGCTCTTCGACCTGTGGCTCGCGACCGGCTCCCTCGACCCGCTCGTCGACCCACCCGCGCTCGCGGCGGCCGGTGGCCTCGTCGCGTGCCCCGTCGCTCGCTGGCACGCCGCGCACGGGGGCGTCGTGACGAACCGCCTGCACCAGGAGGTCGCCATGCCCGACGCGATCGTGCGCTGGGTCCTCGCGCGCCTCGATGGCACGCGCACCCAGGGCGACCTCGTTCGCGAGGCGAGGTCGCTCGACGGAGCGGGCGCGACCTCCGACCTCGAGCTGCGGCAGGTCATCGACGCGAGCCTCGAACGGCTCGCCGCGTGCGCGCTCGTCTGAGGCGGTACGGCGTGGTCCAGGCGCGTCCGTCGCCCTGACGGATGTGCACGGCCGCCACGCCTGAGCTTTTGCGTCACGCCGGAGCACGCCACGAGGGGCGGGTATTGGCACCAAACCCTCGGAAACCCGCGAAAAAGCCGCGTCGAAACCGAGCCGCAACGTGTGGCAAGAGGGAACGGTCGACACGGTGCGTGAATTGCTACGTGGCGTAGCAGTCCGCACCATGAATCCGGTCTCCTCCTCGGCCTCGCGAGAGCAAATCGACTCCGCCGAGATTTCGGAGGGAATGCCGGCGTCGGTGGGCCGCGGGCCCCTCGTCTCCCGGCCCACCCTCATCGCGCTCGCGTCGACCAAGCATCGCGGCGCCCTCTTTCGCCTGTGGACGCTCCTGCGCGTCGAGCCGCGGCTCCTGACGCGCGGCGCGCTGTGGCAGGCCCTCCAGGCCGTCACGCACATCCCGTTCACGGCGGGCATCGGGTACTTCATCGACCGCATCCTGCCGTCGCACCGCACCGACTACATCGCGTACTACGCGCTCGCGAACCTCGCGCTCCTCCCCGTGCACGGCATCTTCACGCTGGCCGCGTACACCGACGCGCAGCGCCTCGTGAGGTCCACGGTCGCGCGCCTGCGCGGGCTCGTCGTCGACCAGATGGAGCGCCTGTCGGTCTCGTTCTTCGCGGCCAAGGGGGCCGGCGCGCTGTCGAACCAGATGACGCTCGACATGAACCGCGTCGAGATCTTCCTCGAGCACGTCAGCAACGCGGTCATCGTGAACCTCGCGGTCGGCGCCGCCACCCTCGTCTACCTGTTCTTCCAGAACCCGCTCCTCGCGTGGATTGCGGTCGCCCTCGTGCCGCTCCAGCTCCTCCTCGTGTACGCGCCGCGCCGCAGGGCGCGCAGCCTCCAGGACCGGGTGCAGGCGCGCGGCGAAGGGTTCTCGGAGCGCATCGTGGAGCTCGTCGCGGGGATGCGCGTCATCAAGAGCTTCGGCAACGAGCGGCACGTGCGCGACCAGATCTTGAGGCAGGTCGAGCAGCTCCGCGAGGCGGGGCTCAGCGCGACCCTCGCGCTCCGCCGGCAGCTCCTCCGCGTGGACCTCGTGTCGCTCTACGTGCCGGTCCTCGTCGTCACGTTCGGCGGCGTCCTCTACATGAACGGCAAGGTCTCCATCGGGCAGATCGTCGCGTACGTCGGCCTGCTCGCGTACGTGCAGTGCGGCTTCTCCGCGTTCTCGAACGGGTACGAGGAGTGGAGCAAGGCCCGCCCTCACCTCGAGGCGGTGCTCTCGGTGCTCGACTCGCAGGAGCTCGAGGCCTTCCGCCTGCCGCGGCGCACCGTGAACATCCGCGGCGACATCGTGTTCCGCAACCTGAGCTTCACGTACCCGGGCCAGACGCAGCCGGCGCTCACCGACGTCACGCTGCACGTGCGGCCCGGCGAGCGCATCGGCCTCGTGGGCGAGAGCGGCGCGGGCAAGAGCACCTTCCTCGACCTGCTCCTCGGCTTCTACCAGACGACGCGCGGCGAGATCCTCTACGACGGGTCCACGCTCGCCGAGGTCGGCCTGCGGCAGCTCCGCGCGGCGACCGCCATCATGGGCCAGGAGGCGTTCCTCTGGGACACCACCATCCGCGAGAACATCCGCTTCGGCCTCCCGTCGGCCACCGACGAGGAGGTCGAGGCCGCCGCCAAGAAGGCCCAGGCCGCCGAGTTCATCGAGCGCTTCGAGAACGGCTACGAGACCCGCTGCGGCGAGCGCGGCGGCCAGCTCTCGGGCGGGCAGCGGCAGCGCATCGCGCTCGCGCGCCTGTTCCTGCGCGACCCCGCGATCGTCGTCCTCGACGAGCCGACGAGCGCGCTCGATCTCCAGACCGAGGCGCGCCTCGAGCGCGACCTCATGGGCCTCAGCTCCGGGCGCACCACGTTCATCGTGGCGCACCGCCTGTCCACGCTGCGGTCGGTCGATCGCATCCTCGTCTTCGAGGCGGGTCGCATCGTCGAGGACGGCACTCCCGAGGACCTCGTGGCGGACCCGACCACCATCTTCGCGCGCCTGTGCGCGCTCGCCGCGGACGCTCCGCACCCCTTCGCCGCTCCGGTGTCGACGCGCGTGGTGTCCGCTTGAATCCGTCCCCCCGTTTCATCGAGCCCTAATTCTCGTCGTTCCGATTTCGAGGAGATCGCCATGCGCATCGCGCTCGTATCGTCGTGTGCCGTTTCCGTCCCGCCGCGCGCCTACGGCGGCACCGAGCTCGTGGTCGCCGAACTGGCCAAGAACCTGACTCGCCTCGGCCACGACGTGACGACCTACGCGACGGGCGACTCCGAGCCCGAAGGCAAGCTTCGCTGGAAGTTCGAAAAGCCCGTGTGGCCGCCGTACGAGTCCTCCGAGTGGCGTCACGCGGCGTACGCCTGGCAGGAGATCACCGAGGTCCCCGGGCAGTTCGACATCGTGCACACGCACCAGGCCCCGTCCCTGGCGCTCGCCTCGATCGCGCGCCAGGAGCGGACCGTCTACACGATCCACCATTGCCGCGACGAGCGCTTGCTCGCGCTCTACAGCGACTTCCCGAACGTCTCGTACGTGGGCATCTCGAAGCGCCAGGCGGAGCTCGTCCCCGAGATGCGCATCGACGAGGTCATCCTCCACGGCCTCGACCCCTCGCTCTACCAGGCCGGCGACGGGCGCGGCGGCTACGTCGCGTTCCTCGGGCGCTTCGCGCAGGAGAAGGGCCCGCACTACGCCATCGACGCCGCGCGCCGCGCGGGCGTCACCCTGCGCATGGGCGGCGGCGTTCACCCCCCCGACCGCGCGTTCTTCGAGGCCGAGGTGCAGCCGCGCCTGGCGAGGTCGGGCGGCATCGAGAGGCTCGGCGAGCTCTCGCACGTCCCCAAGCTGTCGCTGCTCGCCGGCGCGCGCGCGATGCTCTTCCCGATCGACTGGGAGGAGCCCTTCGGCCTCGTGATGATCGAGTCGATGCTCGTCGGCACTCCCGTCATCGCGTTCCCGCGCGGGAGCGTGCCGGAGGTCGTCGAGGAGGGCGTCACGGGCTTCGTCGTCCGCGACGTGAACGAGATGGCCGAGCGCATTCGCCAGCTCGACGGCTTCGATCGCGAGCGCTGCCGGGCTCGGGCGATCGAGCGCTGGTCGTCGATGCGGATGGCCCGCGAGCACGAGGCCCTCTACGAGCGCATCGTCTCGCGCTCCGCGCTCGGCAAGACGCCGCGCTCCGGCAACTCGAAGGCGCTCCCGGTCAACGGCGACCGCCCCCGCACGAGCTGGTAGATCGAGGCTCGCCGGCGGAAGGAGAGCGGGCTCGTGACGGCCGGCGCCGTCGAGGTCGGCGCCGGGCACGTCGCGCCCATCGATTGCGGACGGTCCCGCACGACGTGAAGAGCAGGTGAGCGCGGTCGCGCCGACGAGCTCGAGGAAGGCGAAGAGGCTCACGCCAATCGCCTGCGGGGCCTGGAGGAGCCGGCTCCGCCCTCGAACGCGACGGCGACGGCGAGGCCGATCCCCGGCCCGAGGATCGAGTCCGTGCGGCGCGCATGGCTTCCCGTAGGTGCCTTCACCCCGGGGGGGACGGCTCAACGCGCGCGCGACGCCCTCGCGCCGTTTCGCCGGGCGCACACTCTCACGAAGCTCCGGAATGGACAGGGTTTGACGTGAGGCACGCCCTCCGGCGGCACCCCCCGACGAGCGCCGCCGCCACAGTCCGCGGCGCCCGTGCAGAAGCTGCCCCGCGAACCCTCCTTCGCGCCGCCTTCGCGTCCCGCGGCCCGCGCCGTGGCGCGTCGAGGTACCTCGCGGGAAACGCTCCGCTATCGGCGCGCTTTCCCGCGCGGGCGCGGGATGGGGGCGCGGAGCTCCAGCGCCGGGCACGGCCCATGCTCTGAGTCCCACTCGATGTCACTCGCCGCTGGAAGCATCATCGCCAACCGCTTCGAGCTCCTTAGTGAGCTGGGTCGAGGGGGCATGGGCACCGTGTGGCTCGCCCACCACCGCGCCCTCGACGCCCGCTGCGCGGTGAAGTTCATGACCCTCGAGGCGATGCGGGACGCGAGCGTCGTCGCGCGCTTCGAGCTCGAGGCCCGCACCGTGGCCAAGCTCTCGAGCCCCAACGTCGTGCGCGTCATCGACTACGACGTGCACGAGGGCGTGCCGTTCATCGCGATGGAGTACCTCGACGGCGAGGACCTCTCGCTGCGGCTCGAGCGCGTGAAGCGCCTCTCGCCGGCCGAAACGTACCGCGTCGTCTCGGAAGTGGCGAAGGGCCTCGCCCGCGCCCACGCCGCGGGGATGGTGCACCGCGACCTCAAGCCCGGCAACGTGTTCCTGGCCCGCGAGGTCGGGCACGAGGTCACGAACGAGGGGGTGCGCGAGCAGGACCTCGAGGTCGTGAAGCTCCTCGATTTCGGCGTCGTGAAGTTCACCGGCTCCGACGCGATTGAAGGCCTCTCGGGCGCCACGCTGGCGGGGACGCTCCTCGGGACGCCCGCGTACATGAGCCCCGAGCAGGCGCGCGGCGACGCGGGCGTCGATCACCGCGCAGACCTCTGGTCGCTGGCGGTCATCGCGTTCGAGTGCCTCACGGGCAAGCTCCCCTTCGAGAGCGACTCGATGGGCGGGATGTTCGCGAAGATCCTCCTCGATCCCCTGCCCGTCCCGAGCGCGGTCGACCCCGTGTGCTCGCCCGCGTTCGACCGCTGGTGGGCGAAGGCGGCCGCGCGTGACCCCGAGCAGCGCTTCGACAGCGCGCCCGAGATGGCGGAGGCCCTCGGCCGGGCGCTCGGCCTCATCGAGATGCCCGACGATCCGGGTCGCGCGCCCACCCTCGGCGCGGCCCCCGAGTCGCACGAGGCGTTCGACCTCTCGCGCCGCAAGACCCCCTCCGAGCCCCCCCCGGAGGCCCCGCGCAAGACGTCGCGGCGGCCCCGGCTGGCGCTCTTGCTCGCGGCGCTCGTCGTCGCGCCGCTCGCGGTCGTGATGACGACCGTGCGCACGGACGCGCGACTGACTCGCCGGCCGCAGGCCGCGACGATTGACGCGGTCGAGCCCACGGCCGCGCGCGCCCCCCCTCCGCCGGCCGCACCCGAAGGGGCGAGCGCCGAGTCGAGCGAGGAGGCCGTGCGCCTACCGGCGCTCGAAGCGCGCGAGATCGCGCCCAAAGAACGGCGGCCGCGCGCGATCGCGGCTCCCCCCACTTCGCGTCCCGTGGATGGGAACGCGCCGAAAGTGCGGGCGCCCGCCGAGCCGCCCGACGACGTCGACTTCGGCATCTGAGTCCCCTTCGAGGAGTTTCGTATGCGTCCCATCGTGGTGCCGATCGCCATCGCTCTATCCGCGGTCGCGTTCTCGGCGCATGCAGAGCCGACCGACTCCGATCGCGCCACCGCGCGGGCCCTCGCGCACCAGGGCTACGAGGCGCAGCAGCACCAGCAGTTCGCGCTCGCCGCCGACCGCTTCGAGCGCGCGGAGGCGCTCGTGCACGCGCCGACGCTGCTTCTCGGGCTCGCGCGCGCCGAGGCGGGGATGGGCAAGCTGGTCGAGGCGTCGGAGACCTACCGGCGCATCGTGCGCGAGCCGCTCGCGCCGCACGCGCCCGACGCCTTCGCCAAGGCCGTATCCGACGCGAAGAAAGAGCTCGCGAACATCGAGCCGAGGCTCGCCTGGGTGACCGTCACGGTGCTGGGCGCGGGCGCGCCGGCCGTGACCCTCGACGACCTCCACGTCGACCCCGTGGAGCTCGGCGTGCCGGTCGTGTGCAACCCGGGGACGCACGTCCTGACGGCGGCGGCGCCGGGCTTCGAGCCGCAGACGCGCACGTTCGGCGCGACCGAGGGGAGCCGCCAGACCATCGCGTTCACGCTGACGGCGCAGCCGCAGGCGGTGTCGACGCCCTCCGCGCCCATCGTGGCGGGACGGCCGGCGATCGCCGAGCCGCAGCCGCAGCCGTCGCCGGGCCCGGGGAGCGGCGCGCGGACCGTCGCCGAGGCGACCGCGTTCGTCATCGGAGGCGTGGGCCTCGCCGCCGGCGCGGCCGCCGGCGTGTACACGCTGGTGCGGCATCACACGCTCGACGACGAGTGCCCGGGCGGGCATTGCGCGCCGGGGGAGGGCGGCGCGCTGTCGACGTATCGGACGATCGCGAACGTCTCGACGATCGCGACGATCGTCGGCGCGGCGGGCATCGCCACGGGGGTCACGCTGGCGCTGACGTCCCCGAAGGACCACGGCGTCGAGGCGTATGCGGGGCCGTTCGGAGCGGGGATCACCGGGAGGTTTTGATGTTCACGGGTCGCTTGCGGATCGCATGCTTTCTTCTCGCGGCGTCGGGCGTCGCGTCGACGGGGTGCCTCGGGATCGCCGGCAACTTCGACACGGACGGCGGCTCGTCCTCGGCGGTGACCTCGAGCCCCGGAGACCTCGATGGCGGCACGAACGCCGAGGGCTCGGACGCCGCCGCAATGCAGGCGCCGGACGGCGGCGCGGGGGAAGGCGACGCCGGACCCGTGTGCACGACGGGCCAGTTCCAGTGCGCGGGCGCGTCCCGCCAGGAGTGCAACCCGTCGCAGGACGGATGGGTGAACATGGAGCAGTGCGGCTCCGCCGCGCTCTGCAGCGACGCCGACGGCGGGCCGTGCTTGCCTACCGTTTGCCAGAAGGACGACAACCAGTGCAACGGGGCCGAGCTCCAGACCTGCAATACGGACCTCGACGGCTGGACGACCGTCACCACCTGCGCCTCGGCCGCGCACTGCGACGCCAAGGACGGCGTCTGCACCGCAGCGCCGTGCACGACGGGCCAGAAGCAGTGCAGCGGGGTGAACCTCCAGACGTGCGCGGGGCCCGACACGGGATGGTCGAACACGGCCACCTGCGCGAGCACGGCCTTGTGCGACGCGGACGCCGGCGCCTGCCACACGCCGACGTGCGCGCTCAACCAGTTCACGTGCGACGGGGCCGTGCTCCAGGTGTGCAACGACGGCCGCAACGGCTGGAAGACCGTGCAGACGTGCGCGAACGCGGCCCACTGCAGCGCGACGACGGGCGAGTGCACGACCACGACGTGCACGCCGGGCGAGTACCGCTGCGACGGCGCGTCGCTCGAGGTCTGCAACGACGACCAGACCGGCTGGACGCAGCTCGTGACGTGCTCCTCCGCGGGCGAGTGCAACGCGACGACGAAGACGTGCGCCCCCTGCGCGCAGGGCCAGGTGCAGTGCAACGGGACCTCGCTCCAGACCTGCAACTCGGCGCAGCAGGCGTGGTCCACGGCGCAGACCTGCGCGACGGCCGCCCTCTGCGACGTCTCGAAGGCGACGTGCGACGCGCCCGCCTGCTCCACGGGCCAGTACTCGTGCAACGGCGCGACGCTCGAGCTCTGCAACGCCGACCGCACCGGCTTCACCCCGCAGCTCGCGTGCGCCACCGCCGCGCTCTGCAACGCGACCTCCGGGGTGTGCACCGCGCCGACCTGCCAGGCGGGCCAGTACCAGTGCGACGCCAGCGGGAACCTCCAGCAGTGCAACGCGGGCCTCACCGGGTACACGACCGTGAAGGCGTGCGGCAGCGCCGCCCTCTGCAACGCCTCGCAGCAGACGTGCAACACGGCCCCGTGCACGGCCGGCCAATACCAGTGCAGCGGCACGTCGCTCGAAGTCTGCAATGCCAACGAGACCGGCTGGACTCCCGTGCAGACGTGCGTGACGGCCGCCCTCTGCGACGTCACCGCGAAGACGTGCGACCCGCCCGTCTGCTCGGTGGGCCAGGCCCAGTGCGCCGGCACGAGCCTCAACTTGTGCAACACGGGCCAGACCGGCTACGCGCCCTCCGCGACGTGCGCCTCGGCGGCCCTGTGCGACGCGACCGGCGCCCGCTGCGACGTATGCACCCCGAGCGCATGGTCCTGCTCCGGCGCCGCGCTGTACCAGTGCTCCGCGGACGGCCAGACGAACAGCCTCGTCCAGACCTGCGCGAGCGCCGCGCTGTGCGACCTCACGACGCACACGTGCGACCCGGCACCGGACGCCGGCACCCCGCCTCCGCCTCCGCCGCCGCCTCCCCCGCCCGCAGATGCAGGGACCGTGGCGAGTGGGGATGGGGGGGCGTGAGGGGTTGCCAGGCGGGCAGGACCGGGGAGACGGGTGCCTGCAGAAGCTGTGAGGCGGGGAGCACGGGCGACTCGGGGACCTGCTCCGGATGCAAGGCGGGAAGGACAGGCGACAACGTCGTCTGCACCGCGGACGAACCGGATTGGACGAACGACGAGAGCTCCACGAGCGACGATGTCGTCAGCAACACGGACAAACCGGGATGGACGAGCGACGAGGGCTCCTGCACCGGACGCAAGGCGGGAAGCGCGAGCGACAAGGTCGCGCGCACCGCGCGCTAAACGGGGAGCACCAGCGTCGAGGTCACCTGCCCCAGATGCAACGCCGGAAGCACGGGCGATAACATCGCGCGCACCGCGCACTAAGGAGCCCGATCGAAATTACCGGTCCTTTTCAAGATTTGCGAACGGTATAGTTCCAGTCGCCGCGAAAGGGCTTCGGTACGAGTCGCACGCGACGCATAAGCTCCGGAGCAACCTTCTTTCCGGTTGGGTAGCGTCGCTTATCGAGTCGCGCGCGAACACGAAGTCCGGTCTTGGTCGTGGTGCCTTGAATCAGGGCGACAACGGCCTCTCGGCTCACGAGCGGGCGCCCCCTCCAGTTCTGCGTGATCTGGGAGAAGAGGCGGTGTTCGATCTTGTTCCACTTGCTGGTGCCCGGCGGGAAGTGGCAGACGCTCACCTCGAGGCCGGTCTGGTCCACGAAGCGTTGAAGCTCGAGGCGCCACAGCCGAGAGCGGGGCGCGTTGCTGCCTCCGCCGTCGGCGGTGACCAGCAGTTCGGTGGCCTTCGGGTAAGCCTTCTTGCCCATCTCTCGCCACCAGCGCTCCAAGGTCGCTACGGCGAACTCCGCGGTGTCGTGGTCGACCCCAACGCTCACCCAGGCTTCGTTGCGTGCGGTGTCGTAGACGCCGTACGGGATCGCCTTGCCGAGCTCCTTGTCGATGAAGTCGTGGACACGAACCGGCTCGGGCTCGCCCTTGATGTGCCACTCCTTGCCGGCGTTCTTGAAGTCGCCGATCAGTTCCTTCTTCTTGGTGTCGACCGACACGACGGGCTGGCCTCGCGCCATGAAATCGGCCGCGGCCTTGTTGATATGCTCGAACTGCGCGTTGCGGTCCGGAGACTGCTGCCCCTCGCGTGTCTTGCGGACGACCTGAAAACTGTAGCCGAGGTCGCGCAGGAGCAGGCCGACCGTGGTCGCGCTGACTTTGTGCCCCATGCCGCGAAGCTCCGCGGCGAGCTTGTCCTTGCTCTTGCAAGTCCACCGAAGCGGAGACTCCGGGTCGCCGCGCGTCACCGGATCCACCAGCGCATCGAGGTCCTCCATCAGCGTCGGGTCCGTGTCGACGAGCGACGGCCTGCCCGCGCCCGGTCGGCGAACCCGCTGCTCGCGGGGCGGAGCCGCTGGAGGGTTGTGCGACATCTCGTCGAGATCGCGAATCCCGGCGCGCACCCGCTTCTTGCTGATGCCGGTTGCTTCGACCACCGCGGCGATACCGCCATGCCCAAGCACCTCGGCCTCTGCGGCCGCCCAAAGACGCGTCAGGCGCTCGCCCATCGCGTGCCGCAGTCGCTCGTACTTCGCCCGGATTTGATCCACCTGCCCCATCCTGGGCGATGAACAACGCCGTCCCTACCCCTATTTCCATCGCGGGATCGATTATTTCCGCCGGGCTCCTAACCGTCAAGCACAAGCGTCGAGGTCACCCTCACCGGGTGCGGGGAGCGTGGCGATTGGGGATGGGCGACGAGCCTCAGGAATTCACTGAATCTGAACTACGTTTTGGACGACCCCCGCAATGCCGCCTGTCCCGTTCTTGCCCGCGCTCTGATTTGCCAACTCGGCCGGTCCCCCGAATCCGGGGTTGCCACCGGGACCCGCGGCGCCCGCATCGCTGAAGAGAGTTGCTCCGTCGATGGTAGGGGAGGTTCCACTCCATGCGATTCCGGCGGAGATACCGCCAGCGCCCCCGCCGCCGCCACCACCGCCCCCGCCTGAACCACCGTTTCCTCCGATGCATCCGGAAGGACCGATGACTCCTCCGCGGGAGCCAGGACTTTGGCCCGTCTGACCGTCAGCCCCGTTCCCGCCGCGCCCAGCCACACCTGTTGTGAAGTCGCATGCCTGAACGCTGATGCCGCTCTGAACACAAAGGATTGCGATGCTTGAGCCGCCGCCGGAACCGGGAGAGCCGCCCGGCCCACCGCAACCTCCGGCTCCGCCGCTGCCGCCGCCTCCACCGGTCCCCGGAGAGCCGCCGCCACCACCACCTTGGGCGACTCCTCCAGTTCCCCCTGGGACTCCCGCCTTCGGATGCCATCCAGCGCTCGAGACATCGGCCCATGCCAGAGCACCGGACCCCGCCGCCCCGGCATCACCATTGGCACCCATCCCCCCGCCCTGCATGGTGTCGATGCAGCCTTCGAGCGTTCCGCGGTTGTCGGGACCCGGCGTTCCTGGCAGTCCGTTGGCACCGCCACCGTTGGCCGGAGCACCCGCTCCGCCCACGCTTTCGACGCCCATCGAACACATATTGACGGTGGCGGCGCCACCGCCATCCTGGGCTCCAGGTTGACCGGCCGGTGCACCTGCATCAAACGGCGGCGGCGGATCGGGATCCATCCCGGGTTGGCCGTTCTGCGCCATGAACGCGCATCGCTGGAACAGCACATTGGTCGAATTGCTCACGAACGCGGCAATGCTCGAATCCCCGGCATCGACCCCGGGCTGGGCCTTGAATGAGAAGTCCGCGAACGTCACTCCCGCATTCAGGCCCGTCACCGTGAGCGCGAATCCCGTGGCGCTCGGCGCCACGACGGCCTTCATGTTCGAGTCATACCCCCACGACTCGCAATTGAAGCCGCCGTACACATTCACGCCATCGCGGGACGAACCGACGACGAGGTTCTCGTTGTACTGCGCGCCGCACGCGTAGACGGCCTTCGCCACGCCGGCGTCGGCCGCGACGGCGAGATCCAGCGCATGCCCGATCGTCGCGACCGGCGCGTCCTTCGTGCCCGGGTTGCTGTCCATCCCCGCGGGCGAGACGAACACGCCGAAGTTGGAGCTGAGCACGCACCCGCTCGAAGGCGCGTTGGCCCCATTGCAGGTCGCCGCATCTCCCCCGTCGGCAGAAGACCCGCTGCTCGAGAGGCCGTCGGCCGGCGCATCGGAAGCCGAGACGTCGCCGAGGGAGGTCGCGTCGTCGCCGCCGTCGGGAGCGCACGTGCCGTTGTCGGCGCACGATCCGAAGCTCGTCTCGCCGCACCCGTACGCGAACGCCGCCGCTGCCCCCGCCCCGACCACCGCACCTGCAGCCAACCAAGCGCGCATCATCGTCACCGTACCCTCCCAAGGCGCTCCGAGTCCGCGAAACGTATCTGTCCGTTTAGACTGGAACTTGTCGGGAGTCGCGTCCTTTGTGGCGCAGACCGCCCTGGCCACGACGAAGTTGCTCGCCCGCCCTCTCCGTCCACGGCCTGCCATTGCGCGTTCCCCACCCGGCGGCCGCCGACGCCGTGCAAGAGCTGCACCCCGCGGGAACCGTTGACCCGACCTCGAGCCGATCCACACTCTCAGGAGGAAGACGCCCCGGGTCGCCATGGGCCCCGCATCTTCCGGCACCGCCGGCATCGACCTTGCGACCGAGACCGAACGGGAGGCGTTCGATGGTCTCTGCCTACCGAATCCCCGCGAATCTGCCGACCTGCCCCTGCGGGACGGATCGCACCTGTCGGGCCGCCACCCCCGAGCGCGAGTACACGCTGGGGGGCACGCTCTACGCCCTATGGGGCGGCACATCTTTGCCGGCCAAGGTCAATTTCCGCTGCGTCTACTGCGGCATCGTGTTCGACATCCGCTCGGACCTCGCGACGCGCCGCGCCTACATCATCTGAGCCGGGCGGAGGCCCGAACCGTCAGCGCTTCGGGTTCTCCTCTCCATCCTCGTCGTCCGCGCGAGCCGCGGGGTCGACGGGCGGCCCGAGCCCTGCCTTGCCGGCAGCCTGCCGGACCGCGAGCACGATGGCGTCGGTGCGGTCGAACTGCATCATGTGCCCGGTGCCCGAGACGGTCCGAATCGTCGAGCCGGGGATCTCGTCGTGCAGGCGCTCGGCGGTCTGGTTCCAGAAGGGGTCCCCCGCCTCGACGAGGATGCCGACCGGCCGCGTGATGTACGGGTACCGCGGCGACAGCGCAGCGAGCCCCGACGAGATGCCCAGCATCTCGTGGGCGAACGCGTGCCCGACCTTCGCGGTGCTCCAGAGGGTGACCCGCTGCTCGATGTACGCCGCGTCGGGCGGCCGGCGGCGGAAGCTGCCGGGAAGGAGCTCGCGGATCCGCGGCGGCGCCCACCAGGGCACGATCGCAGCGGCCACGCCCCGCCCGAGCACGGGCAGAGCGAGGACGCGCAGGAAGGGCTCCGGCTCGCCGCGCGCCCGGTAGCCGAGGGTGTCGACGACGACGCACGCGTCGACCCGCGCGCCGGCTCGGGAGGCGAGGGCGAGGGCGATGGGCCCGCCGTACGAATGCCCGACGACGATGGCGTGCGCGATGCCCAGCTTGTCCATCAGCCGGAGGACGACGTCGGCGTTGTGCTCGAAGGAGTACTCCCCGTCGTCTCCGCTGAACCCGCTGCCGGGCCGGTCGAACCGCGTGACGCGAAACGAGCTCGCGAGCGCGGTCGCCACGGGCTCCCAGTCCTCGAGCGACCCGGGCGTCCCGTGAATGAGGATGACGTCCGGCCCCCGACCCTCCTGAAGGACCCGCAGCGGCAGATCGCCCACCATCAGGCGGGTGCCGCGGAAGCCAGGCGGGATCGTCGTGTTGGGCGAGTAGAGCGCGCCCATCACGGCGAGCGTGAACAACATGGCGACCGCGAGGGCGATGGGCACGCCCGCGACGAACGTCAGCGCGCGAAGGAGACGAGGACGCCGAGGGCGGGACGCGGCAGGCATGGGCGCTATGCTCGCGGCCCCCGGCAAAGGAGACAGCCCCCGATGGAGTACCGATCGCTCGGAAGCAGTGGTCTCAAGGTCCCCGTCTTGTGCCTCGGCACCATGACCTTCGGAGAGGCCGACGACAAGTCGTTCATGCACAAGGTGGGCTGCGACGACAAGACCGCGTTCGCCATCATGAGCCGCGCCGTCGAGCGGGGCGCGAACTTCTTCGACAGCGCCGACGTGTACGGGCAAGACGGGCTGTCGGAGCGGATCGTGGGCGCGTGGATGGCCGACGCGAAGGCGCGCGACCGCGTCGTCCTCGCGACGAAGTTCCGCTTTCGGATGGCCGACGGACCGAACGGAACGGGCGCGTCGCGCTACCGCATCATGCAGGCGGTGGAGGCGAGCCTGCGCCGCCTCAAGACCGACCGCATCGACCTCTATCAGATCCACATGCAAGACATCGAGACGCCCGAAGAAGAGACCCTTCGCGCCCTCGACGACCTCGTGCGCGCCGGCAAGGTGCTCTACCTCGGCGCCAGCAACTACGCCGCGTACCGGCTCACCGACAGCCAGTGGATCGCGAAGAGCGAGCATCTCCACCGCTTCGTCGCGCTGCAGATGCAATACAGCTTGCTCGTCCGCGACCTCGAGCGCGAGCACGTGCCGGTGTGCAAGCAGTTCGGGCTCGGCATCCTCCCGTGGTCGCCGCTCGCGTCGGGCTTTCTCTCGGGCAAATACGCGAAAGACGCGCCGCCCCCCGCCGGCGTTCGCCTCGAGAAATGGAAAGAGCGATTCGCCGATTTCGCCAGCGAGCGCGGATGGCGAACCCTCGACGCGGTCCGCGCCGTCGCGAAGGAGCGCGCCTCGACGCCGTCGGCCGTCTCGCTCGCCTGGCTCCTCGCGAAGCCCACGGTGTCGTCGGTCATCTTCGGGGCGCGGTCGATCGAGCAGCTCGATGACAATCTGAAGGCCGTCGAGCTACGCCTCGGCCCCGACGAGGTGCAAAAGCTCGACGACGCGAGCGCGTTCGACCTCGGATACCCCTACAAGTTCATCGCGAACATTCAAAAGCGCTGGTAAGCGCGCGCCCCTCGACCGGGCGCCCCGCCTCTGGTCTGCTCGGAGGCCATGGACGGCCACCGCCCCGCGCGCTTCGCGAGCGCTCTTCCACTCAGGATCGCGCTGTCGATCGCCGCGGTCTTCGCGTTTTGGGCGCTCCTGTCGCTCGGCGCGACCGCCTGCGACCGCGGCTCCTCGTCGCCGCCCAATCCGCAGGCCGCGGCGCCGAGCGCCCCCGCCGAGAGCGCGCCGGCCCCCGCGAGCCCGCCCAGCGCGGCGGCCGCGGCCCCGGCCGACCTCGAGCTCGACGTCGTCTTCTCCAGCGAGAAGAAGGACTGGGCGGGCGAGGCGATCGCGCAGTTCAACGGCTACTCGAACTCCGGGCTCATCGCGGTGCTCGCCGAGGCCTACGCGGGCGCGGGCAAGACGCGGGACCTCACGCTCTCGGACGTCGACGCGCCGGCGACCCGGCAGTTCCTGCGCGAGGCCGAGAGCTCCGTGGTGCACTCCGGCCGGTCGACCGGCTTCTTCCAGTCACGCGCGCCAGCTACGCGGGCCGCGAGCACGGGTTCGTGTTCTCGGGCGAGTCCTACCTCCCCGACGTGAGCCGGGAGCGCCCGCTCTCCGACGCGGCGCTGCTCGCGCTGCTCCACGGGCTCGCGCCCTCGGTCACGTTCACCGCGGTGCCGCCCGGGTCGGGCGTGCGCATCGGGATCGATCGCGACGGCGACGGGTTCCCGGACGGCGACGAGCTCCTCGCCGGCACCGACCCGGCCAACGCAGGCAGCAAGCCCTGATCCGCCTCAGGAGAAGCCGGAGACCGCGTGCGGGACGTACGGCTCCTCGAGCAGCTTGGCTTCCGCGTCGGAGAGCTTGAGGGACACGGCGGCCACCGCGTCGTCGAGGTGCTGCATCTTGGTCGCGCCGATGATCGGCGAGTCGACGTTGGGCTGGCGAAGCAGCCAGGCGAGCGCGACCTGCGCGTTGGGGACGCCGCGCTGCTTCGCGACCTCCTCCACGCGCTGGAGGACTCGCTGGTCGGCTTCCGCCGTCGCGGCGTAGAGGATCTTGCCGAAGCGGTCGGTCTCGGAGCGTGACGTGGTCTCGGGCGCCGCCGCGGCCCGCGCGAGGCGGCCGCGGGCGAGCGGGCTCCAGGGGATCATCCCGACGCCGGCGTCGCGGCAGAGGCCCGTCATCTCGCGCTCCTCCTCGCGATAGAGCAGGTTGTAGTGGTTCTGCATCGAGACGAAGCGGCTCCAGCCGTGGCGCTCGGAGAGGTGCAGCGCCTTGGCGAACTGCCACGCGTACATCGACGACGCGCCGAGGTAGCGGACCTTGCCCGCGCGGACGGTGTCGTTCAGCGCTTCGAGGGTCTCCTCGATGGGCGTCTGATTGTCCCAGCGGTGAATCTGGTAGAGGTCCACGTAGTCGGTCCCCAGGCGCTTCAGGCTCGCGTCGAGCTCCTGGAAGATGGCCTTGCGCGAGAGGCCGGCCCCGTTCGGCCCCGGGCTCATCGCGCCGTGGACCTTGGTGGCGAGCACGACGTCTTCGCGCTTCGCGAAGTCGCGGAGGGCGCGGCCGGTGATCTCTTCGCTCGAGCCCGCCGAGTAGACGTTGGCCGTGTCGAAGAAGTTGATGCCCGCCTCGAGCGCGCGCTTGAAGAAGGGGCGCGCGGCGTCGTCGCGAAGCGCCCACGGCCAGCGGCGCGTGCCGTCGGGAGAGACGCGATCGGGGTCGCCGTAGCTCATGCACCCGAGGCAGATGCGGGAAACCTTGAGTCCGGTCTTGCCAAGGTTGACGTATTCCATGGTCGAGGGCGTAGCGCAGAGCGCGCGATCGGTCCCGTGGGGCGGGCATCCGGCGAGGCACCCGGCGGGCGACCGCGCCGGGGGCATGGTAGAGGGAGTCCGTTGCGCGCTCGCTCCGCCGCGACCACCGCCCTCGTGCTCACGGCCGCCACGGTCGCCGTCGGCCTGGCCGCGGGCCTCGGCGGGATGACCCTGGCGCTCCTGCTCCACTTCATCCAGCACGTCGCCTACGGGTACGGGCTCGGGCCCGAACGCGCGCCCTCGTTCCTGCAAGGAGTGACGGCGGCCTCGCCCGCGCGGCGCGTGGCCGCGATGGCCGCGTGCGGCCTGGTCGCCGGCGCGGGCGGGTGGGCGCTCCGCCGCTTCGGGCGCCCCCTGGTCGGCGTCCCCGAGGCCGTTCGCCCGGGCGGGGCCGCGCTTCCGCCCGCCGAGACGGTCGCCGACGCGCTGCTCCAGATCGTCACGGTGGCCCTCGGCTCGCCGCTCGGGCGCGAGGTCGCCCCCCGGCAGGTGGGCGCGGTCTTCGCCGGCTGGATCGCGCGCGTCGCGAAGGTCCCGCCCGAGACCCGGCGGCTGCTCGTCGCGTGCGGCGCGGGCGCGGGGCTCGCGGCCGTGTACAACGTGCCGCTCGGCGGCGCGGTCTACACGCTCGAAGTGCTGCTCGGCGCGTTCTCGCTGCCGGTCGCGGCCGCCGCGCTCGGCGCGTCGGTCATCGCGGCGCAGGTCGCGTGGATCGGCCTCGGCAACGAGCGCTTCTACTTCGTGGTGCCGTTCACGATCGGGCCGTCGCTGGTCACCTGGTCGATCGTGGCCGGCCCGATCCTCGGCGCGGTCGCGTTCGCGTTCTCGCGGCTCGCCGCCCTCGCGCGGAGCCGCGCGCCGCGCGCCGAGCGCCTCGTGCCGTGGTGCTTCGCGACGTTCCTGGCGCTCGGCTTCGTGGCGACCGAGTACCCGCAGATCCTGGGCAACGGGCGCGGGCCCGCGCAGCTCGGGTTCGAGAGCCAGGTCGCGCCGTCGCTGGCGGCGCTGCTCTTTGCGCTGAAGTTCGCCGCGTCCCCGGCGGCCCTGCGCGCCGGAGCCCACGGCGGCCTCCTCACGCCCAGCCTCGCGCTCGGCGCGCTGCTCGCGACGGTGCTCGGCGCGGCGTGGAGCCTCGCCTGGCCCGAGGCGCCCGCGGGGGCGTTCGCGGTCGTGGGGGCCGCGGCGTTCCTCGCGTCCTCGCAGAAGATGCCGCTCACGGCGTGCGTGCTCGGCGTGGAGTTCACGCGCGTCGGGCACGACGCGCTCTTTCCGATCCTCTTCGCGGTGAGCGGCGCGGCGGCGGTCCGCGAGGGTTGCGCGAGGTGGGAGCGGCGGCGGCGCGAGGTCCGAGAAAAACGAGCCGCCTCGCCCGCTGCGGGTACCCGAGCAAGCGGCTGCGGCCCGTGACGCGCTCCTAGTTCGGCGGCTGCGCGCGCACGCCGACGGTGATGCCCGCGAAGCCCGTGGAGAAGCCCTGGGTGGGCACGGGCCACTGGAGGGTGGAGAACGTGCCTTCGAGCTCGACGACGCCGTTGCCGCCGCTGCCGCTCACTCCGCCGTCGACGGCCATGAGGGCCTCGCTCCAGTAGACGATCGTCGAGTCGGCGTTGTTGCCCGTCGAGAGGATCGTGGTGGGCACGCCGAAGACGAGCGACGACGTCTCGGCCACGGAGCCCATCCCGAGGTCGTAGATCGCGACGACGGGGTTCGTGACGGGCGTCGAGAACGTCAGCGTGTCGAAGGCGACGCCCGCGTCCGGCCCCAGCGTGGGGAAGTCGCTCGGCTGGAGGGTGATCTCGAGCACGCCGGGTCCCGGCGGCGGATTGGCGACGGTGGCGCTCGTGAAGGTGGCCGCGGGGTTGAAGTCGTCGGTGCCCGACGTGGTCTGCGCGCCCGTGAGCGCGCCGCGGAAGTCGACCTCGATGTCCCCCGACGGCGGCGAGAGCACGCCGCTCGCGGCGCCCGCGTCCGGAGACGCCGATTGCCAGTTCGCCCAGTAGACGAACGAGTCGGGCTGCACCCCGGCGCAGCCGTCGGGCGCGTCGACGGTGACCGAGCTCGAAGCGAAGCCGACGGAGGGGAGCTCGCCGGTCGCGTGGCCGGAGCTGTCGCGGACCGTCACGGTGTACGCGGTCGGGCCGGTCGGGCAGACCTCGGCGACGCCCCCGTCGGCGGCTGCGCCGGAGCTCCACGCGTAGTCGTAAGGCGGGACGCCGCCCGTCGCGCGCGCCACGAGCTGCGCGCACGCGCTGCAGTCGGCGGCAGCGCCCTCCACGATGGAGACCGCGAGGCCGGCGCCCGCGTCGCCGGTCTCCGCTTCGCCGTCGGGGGCCGAGCCGGCGTCGAGATCCGCGCCGACGTAGAGCGCCCCGAGCTCGCCGCAGCCGCACGCGGCGGCGACCGCCGCGACGCCGAGAGCGAACCGGACCGACCTCACCCCCTCATGATACCCGACCAGGCTTGACGCCCGCCGCGCAGGCGACCCATGGTGGCGCGCATGCAAGGGCGGACCGTTCTCATTTCAGGGGCGAATCAGGGAATCGGCAAGGCCTCGGCGATCGCGCTCGGCAAGATGGGCGCGAAGCTGGTGCTCGTCTGCCGGAACGCCGAGAAGGCGCGGGCGGCGATCGCGGACATCGAGCGCGAAGGCGCGAAGGACGTGGAGCTCATCCTCGGCGACCTCAGCCTCCAGTCCGACGTCCGGCGCGTGGCCGCCGAGTTCAAGGCGAAGCACTCCAGGCTCGACGTGCTGCTCAACAACGCGGGCGTCCTCGTCACGAGCCGGCGCGTCACCGCCGAGGGCATCGAGGAGACCTTCGCGCTCAACCACCTCGGCTACTTCCTCCTCACGAGCCTCTTGCTCGACGTCCTCAAGGCGAGCGGGCCGGCGCGCGTCGTCAGCGTGAGCAGCCGCGCGCACGAGCGCGCGAAGATGAACTGGGACGATCTGCAGTTCCAGAAGACGCCCTACAGCGCGATCGGGGTCTATTCGCAGTCGAAGCTCTGCAACATCCTCTTCACGCGGGAGCTCGCGCGCAGGCTCGAGGGCACGGGCGTGACCGCCAACTGCTTGCACCCGGGCGTCGTGGCGACTGGCTTCGGCCACACGTACGGCGGCTTCTTCAGCGCGGTCCTCAAGGTCGCGCGCCCGTTCCTGATCAAGCCGGAGGACGGCGCGAAGACGTCGATCTACCTCGCCTCGTCGCCCGAGGTCGAAGGCGTGACGGGCAAGTACTTCGACAAGTGCAAGGCGGTCGAGCCGAGCCGGGCCGCGCTCGAGCCGGGCGCGCCGGAGCGGCTCTGGGCGATCAGCGAGCAGATGACCGGCCTCGCCGCGGCCACCGCCGCCGCCTGAAGCCCGGCTACGGCATCGGCCGCGCGGTGCCCGCGCTGGCGAGCCACTGCGCGACCGTCGCGGCAGGGAGCGTGGAGGCGAAGTCGAAATCGGCGGGGCCGAGGCGCCGCATCGCGATCGAGCGGCAGCCGCGGCGCGCAAGCCGCGGCGCGGCGAAGGCCGGATTCGCGTTGCCGTTTCGGGCGGCGCGCGCGACCCTTGGACCCGATGGCGCTGTACGCGATGTTCGGGCTCGCCGTGGTGACGGCCGCGGCGCTCCTCTTCGTCACGGCCCCGTACGGCCGCCACGCGCGGGCCGGCTGGGGCCCCACGGTGCCGGCGCGGGTGGGCTGGGTCGCGATGGAGAGCCCCGCGGTGCTCGCGTTCACGGCGTTCTACGCGCTCGGCCCGCACCGCGCGGAGGCCGCGCCGCTCGCGCTCCTCGCGCTATGGCTGGCGCACTACGTCCACCGCGCCTTCGTGTTCCCGTTCACGATGCGCGGCGGCAAGCGCATGCCCGTCCTCGTCGCGGCGCTCGGCTTCTCGTTCAACGTGCTCAACGCGTGGGTCAACGCGCGCTGGATCTCCACGCAAGGCGACTACCCGGCGAGCTGGCTCTCGGACCCGCGGCTCCTCGCGGGCGCGGCGATCTTCGCCGCGGGCCTCGCCATCAACGTGCGCGCCGACCGCCGGCTCGTCGCGCTCCGCGCGCCGGGCGAGACCGGATACAAGATCCCGCGCGGCGGCCTGTACGAGTACGTCTCGTCGCCCAACTACCTCGGCGAGATCGTCGAGTGGTTCGGCTGGGCGATCGCGACCTGGTCCCTGCCTGGGCTGGCCTTCGCGATCTACACCGTCGCGAACCTCGGGCCGCGCGCGATGCAGCACCACGCCTGGTACCGGCGCACCTTCCCGGAGTACCCCGGGCGGCGGAAGGCCCTCGTACCGTTCGTGCTCTAGCCGTGTCGGCGCAGGGCACGGGCCGTGCACTCCGCGCGTGCATGAACCCCGCCGACGCGAAAGACCAGGCGCCGGGCGCCATCCGCCGCACGCTCCTCCAGCGCACGGACGTCCTCGGGATGCCTGGCTGGGAGACGCGCGTGTACCTCGTCGAGTATCCGCCCGGGGTCGCGG
The DNA here is from genome assembly GCA_963797395.1 of uncultured delta proteobacterium. Taxonomy (GTDB): domain Bacteria; phylum Myxococcota_A; class Polyangia; order Polyangiales; family Polyangiaceae; genus Palsa-1150. The sequence goes on along the minus strand of CAWCPA010000009.1, from coordinate 1,432,437 downwards.
CCCCGGTACACACGCACCCGATGCCCGGAATCGGCTACGTGCTGAGCGGCCGCGTCGAGTCGGCCTTTCGCGGCGAGGCGCCCGTGACCTATTCGGCCGGCGAGAGCTTCGTCGACGAAGCGCTGTCGCCGCACACGGTCTCGCGGAACCCCGACGGCGAGCGCCCCTTCCAGATTCTCCTCAGCTACACGATCCCCAAGGGCGTCGCGACGGTCGCTGCTCCACGGTGAGGTCGCGGTGGCGTTCCTGCCTGAGGCGTTCGCGTTCGACCGCGGCAGCTCCGCAACGCCTCTCCGCGCAGCGAGCGGGACGAATTGACCAGCCGCGCTCGCTCGCGCGGCCGCGAACCCAGAGCCCCACTGCGCGCCCAGGCGAGACGCATCGAGAGGTAAGGACAGCAACCCGCTCGGTCGAGGTATCCTCCATTCAAGGGCGTCCAGCACGCTTCTTGCCCAAGGGCCCGCTAGCTCCCATGAGAAATCTCATTCAACGAATTTCGGTCGCGTGCACGCTGACCCTCTCGCTCGGGGGATGCTGGACAGCTTGCGGGGACAGCAACACGGCGAACAACGCCACGGACCCCGGCAATGGGGGCCAGGCCGGCACGGTCTCCAAGGGCAACGTCCCAGGCGCCGCCTTCGACGCGAGCGCCCCGCAAGGCGGCGGCGCCTCGCAAGCTCCCGCCGGCATGCTCGCTCAAGGGGGCGCGCTCACCGACGCGTCCGAGGCCGCCGACACGCCGCGCACGGGCGGCCCGAGCACCGCCACCGCGCTCGCGCCGATGCCGATCGTCAGCTTCGGCGTCCCGGCCTACGCGTCGAGCGGGACCGCGAGCGGGGCGAACGACCAGAGCTACGACACGCAGTGGCGCTCGAACGAGAACACCTCGCCCTCGGCGCCATCGTGGATTGCCTACGACCTCTCGTCGGTGCCGGCGGCCAAGCGCGGCGAGGTCGACGTCGTCTGGGACAACGGCGACGAGGAGTACGCCGAGTACGACCTCTACGCGAAGTCCGGCGCGCAGGGCTACAACATGCCGCGCGACTACACCATCCAGGCCAACGCCGCGCCGGGCGGCACCCTCCCGACGACGGGCTGGGTCACGCTCGTGACCGTGAGCGGCAACACGCTGCTCTCGCGCGAGCACCCGCTGAACCTCACCGGGTACAACTGGATCAAGATGAACGTCACGGCCGTCAACGGCCAGCAGTACAACTTCAACACGGCGCTCAACCTCGACGTGCACGACGCGTCGAAGGGCATCAGCGACTCGTGGCTCTTCCTCGGCGACTCGATCACCGCGTTCGCCATGCGCAACGACGGCGCGACCATCAACGCGAAGAGCTACCCGGCGCTCGTCAACGCGAGCCAGCCCGCATACTTCCCCGCGTCGCAGGGCGCGGGCGAGGGCGGCTGGAACTCCGGGACGGCGCTCCAGATTCCCTCCCCCGACGGCAAGGGCACCCTCTTCGACCACTGGCTCGCGACGTTCCCCGGCAACTACGTCTGTCTGAGCTACGGCACGAACGACGGCACCGACGGGCCGGGCGACGCGACCGGCACCTACAACAACTTCGTCACGATGGTGAAGAAGGTCATCGCGGCGGGGAAGACTCCGTGCATTCCGCACGTGCCCTGGGCCGAGGACGCCTCGCACCAGAAGAACGCGCAGCTCATCAACGCCAAGCTCGACACCCTGTACTCCGAGTATCCGCAGATCGTGAAGGGCCCGGACCTCTACACGGACCTCCTGAACCAGACGAACCTCTATCAGGACGAGCTCCACCCCAACCCGCAGGGCCGCGAGGCGTACCGGAAGGCGTGGGCGCAGACGACGCTCAAGTCGGTCTACCCGTAGACCCGAACGCCCCCCGGGCGGACAGCATCGGGGGGCTGCGCTCTCAGAAGAGCGCGAGATCCATGTGCACGCCGAGCGCGACCCACTGCGGGGCGTACGGCTGGGCGTCGATCGTCGCGTACTCCGCGTGAACGCCGATCGAGAACTGCGGGATGAGCCGCAGGTCGAGCGCCGCGCCCGCGTCGACCGCGAGGCCGTTCGCGTCGGGCACGGTGTGATCGCCCGTGGTGCGCCAGCCATAGCCGACGTGCGCGTAGAGCGTCGGCACCAGGATGTGCCCGAACGACAGGCGCGCGCCCGCGAAGACGCGGTGCATGTCCCAGGAGTACGAGTCGCCGGCGTCGTCGTTCGCGAAGAGGTGATCGAAGGCGTATCCCCCTTCGGGCGTGAAGCGGATGCCGCGAAGGCGGATCTGCTCGCCGATGCGGATCTTCGCGCCCGCGCCGCCCTGGAGGTCGTTGCCGTCGGCGAAGCGCGGCAGGTTGACGGGCACCGCGCCTTCGAGGTCCGCGCCGATCGCGAACGCGTACATCGGCTCGGGGTCGCGGTAGTAGTACCGGGGCGGCGGCGCCGCGTAGTAGCCGGGCGGCGGCGGGGGCGCGCGGTACACGTAGACGTTCGGCGGGGGCGGGGGCGGCGGTGCGGGCGCGTAGACGTATACGCGCTGTGCGTGCGCGTCCTGCGACAGGCTCAGGATGCCGACGCACGCGAGCGCCCCGGCAGCGACGAGAGAAGAGAGCCGCGCGGGGCGTGAGATCCCAAGACGGACCATGCGAAGTACCTCCAGAAACGGGGGACGAAGGGAAGAAGACGGAAATCCAGACCGCAAGAAGCCTCAAGGTTGCAACGCGCATGCCTCAGGACGCAAGAAAACCGGGTCGGTGCGCGTGCTTCCATGAGACGGCGCCTCCCGCGGTTCGATACACGGTCTTGGAAGCGTGCATCGAAGCGCTCCCATCCCCGATGACGTCCCCCTCCATCGTCCCCTCGCCCGGTTCGACCGCGCCCGCGCTCGCGCGACAGGCCTTCGGCGCGCTCCGCCTCCCCGGTTACGGCGCGTACCTCGCGACGTTCATGCTCACGATGATGGCCGACAACATCGAGCACGTCGTCAGCTACTGGGTGATGTTCCAGAAGTTCCACTCGCCCGCGCTCGGGGGGTTCGCGGTGGTCTCGCACTGGCTGCCCTTCCTCGCGTTCTCGGTCGCGGTGGGGGCCCTCAACGATCGCGTCGACTCGCGGCGCCTCATCCAGTGCGGCGCGCTCCTCTTCGTCGTGGCCTCCGCGGGCTGGGGCTACTTCTTCGTCACGGGCACCCTGCAGATGTGGCACGCGATGGTGCTGCTCGTGATCCACGGGTGCGCCGGCGTGCTGTGGATCACGTCGAGCCAGGTCTTCCTCTACGACATCGTCGGCGCCGCCGCGCTGCCGAGCGCCGTCCGCCTCGCCGCCACCGCGCGCTACCTCGGCGTCCTCGTGGGCCCGGGGGTCGGTAGCCTCGTGATGCTCACGCTCGGCCCCACGCGCGGCATCTTCCTCAACACCGTCTTCTACCTCCCGCTCCTCCTCTGGCTCGTCGCCGCGCCGTACGGCCGTCACTTCCGCGGCGGGCGGCCGGCGCCCAAGCGCGCGGTCACGGGCTTCGCAGACATCGTGCAGACGCTGCGCGAGGTCCAGTCGATCCCGATCCTCGCGGTCATGATCGCGCTCGCGGGCGGCGCCTCGTTCTTCATCGGCAACAGCTACCAGGCGCAGATGCCCGGCTTCGCGCACGACCTCGGCCACGGCGACCCCGGCACCGCGTATTCCATGCTGCTGGGCGCGGACGCGGCGGGCGCGCTCCTCGCGGGCATCTTGCTCGAGAGCCGGGGCGGCATCTTCCGGATGCGCCCCGCCACCGCCGTGCGCCTCGCCATGGCGTGGGCCGCCGCGCTCGCGGCCTTCGCGCTCGTGCGCGTGTACCCGCTGGCCCTCGCCCTCCTCTTCCTGGCCGGCTTCTTCGAGCTGTCGTTCAGCAGCATGACGCAGACGATCGTCCAGATGAACGCCCCCGACGCCACGCGCGGCCGCGTGCTCGGCCTCTACAACATGGCGGCCGCCGGCCTCCGCACCTTCAGCGGCGTCACGGTCGGCCTGGCGGGCAGCCTCGTGAGCATCCACGTGTCTCTCGCCGCGTCGGCCTCGATGTACATCGTGATGATGCTGTACATGCGCCGGCGGGCGGCCGAGGCGGGGTCCTAGGTCCGCACGATCGTGATCTTCCCCGTGCCGATGCGAAGCTGGCTCGGTCGGCCGCGGCGCTCGACGATGCCCGCGCCGTCGGTCACCTTCGAAGCCGCGAAGTGCTGGCGGATGCGGAAGACGTCCACGTTCAGCTGCGGCGGCGCCATGGTCGGGTCTCGACCGAGCTGCTCGACGTCGAACCACCCGCACTCGGGCTCCGCCTTGGCGAGCGCGGCGTCGGCCAGCCGCCGCCGCGCGAGCGTGAGGAGCAGGAAGTTGAAGGCCCGCGCCCCGAGGAGCACCTCGCGCGAGCCGCACTGCGCCCGGACCTCGACGTACTCCTCGTCGCTGGAGACGAGGAAGGTGAGAGCCACGTCGGCGATCTCGAAATCGCCCGCCGTACCCGCGATGGTGGTGGGCCAGACCGGGTCGGGGCAAGAGAAGCGGTAGGCGCGCCCCTCGACCTCGAAGAGCTGCGCGTTCCGCACGGGCACCGTCTCTTCGTCCGAGTGCTCGATGACCCACTCGCCGTCGGGGTTCTTGTAGATCGTGACCTTGGGATCGTCGGCCCTCGGCAGCACGAGCAGCTCGGTGTCGAGGAGCACCGGGTCGGCCCCATCGAGGGGAACGGCCATCGTCCCGGGAGCGGCGGCGTCGGTGAGCTCCCACTCGCTCTCGTGCGCCTTGCCGAACACGAGCTTCGAGCCCGATCGCAGCGGATACGTTTGCCCGGGCACCAGCCGGACCCCTTCGAGATAGGTGCCGTTGCGGCTCCCGAGGTCGCGCACCTCCCAGTGAGGCGCCCGCCACCGGACGACCGCGTGCTGCGCCGAGACGTACCGCGCGTCGATCCGCAGCGCGCACGCCGAGGCGCGCCCGACGAGGCTCTCGGGCTCGAGGAGGCGAAGGCGGCCGGAGGAGACTTCGCGGATGGCTCCCATCGCGTCGCTCACGTCCGGCCCACCGGCGGAGGTCGTCTCCCGTCCATGACGACCATCTTACCGTCGCGTGGGTGCAATGACGATTGCAGGGAATGTCAGCCCCGAGGCCGCCAGACTCCCCAGGAACGACCCGCGCTTCGAGCGTGTCTCCTACGCTACGGGTGATAGCGAGTCCACGTCCGGTCCTGCCCGAAGAGCGAGATTCCGAGGAAGCCGCGCACCTTCAAGGACTCGGGGCTCAGCATCTCGGCCTTCAGGCCGTACGTCCCGCCGTCTTCCGGGTTGTAGACGTATCCGTCGACATACTCTCCGTCGTCGTATCGCAGGTGCCACATGATCACCGTGCCGACGAGCGAGCGATCCCGGAGCTTCGGATCCTTGTTGTGGACGTCGTTCTTGGGCTCGGCCGACCACGTGATGATGCCCTGATACGTCCCGTCGTTCGCGTGGATGAACTTGATGCGCCCGGGCGGGCGCCCCTCCTCCTTCGGAGTGCACCACTCGCCGACGATGGCGTCGGCGGGGAGCTTCGTCGTGAGAGGCGCGGAGCCCTCCGCGGGCGCTTCCTGGGCGGAGGTGACGGACGGGACGAGCAGGGCGCCGGCGACCAGTGCGGCGGCGGCGAAGGACAAGGGGCGCTTGCACATGGTCCACACACCTCAGCAGAGGAACGCGGCTCGCTCCACGTGCTCGGGCACTCGCTTGCCGGCGAGGAGCGCCCGGACGTCGTCTCCGGAGCCCGCCGCCTGCGTCCCGAGAAACTGCATCTCGGGGAACGCGCCCGAGAGGCCGATCGCGATGAGCGGCAGGTACGCGCGGGCCTGCGCCATCCCCATCGGGCCGAGGAGGGTGCGGTTGTAGCTCACGTGGCCAATCTCGTCGGTGAGGATCTCGCAGATGCGCTCCTCGACCGAGTCGCGGAGCTCGGGGTCGTTCTCGAGGATCGCGCGGGTCTTGTCGAGCATGTTGGCGAGCATGAGGACGCCCAGCACCTCGGCGGCCATCGTGAGGGGCCGCGAGAGGCCCGTCGGGCTCTTGCCGATCGCCGCGATGAGCGCGCGGAGGCCCGCCGGCGGCCTGTAGGCCGTCTTCAGGTCGATGCCGTACGAGAGCGCCGTGCTGAGGAGGATGCGCGTGTGGTACGTCTCCTCGACGAGGACCATGAGCTCGATCTCGTCGCCCTGCTTGAGGGCGCGGCGGAGCACCATCTCGTAGCAAGTGTTGACGCCGTAGGCTTCGGCGGCGTTGAGCTTCACGAGCGCGAGGAGGAGCGCCGTCTCGGGCGAGACCTCGACGCTCGGGTCGAACGCCTCGTACTGCTTCGCGAACGTCTCGCGATCGAGGTCGCGAATCCGCTCGAGCGGGCGCTCGAAGCGCGTCATGCGCTCTTCGCGCCGGCTGAGCTGGCGCTTCTCGAGGTCGAGGACCCCGTTGCGGCGGTCGAGGAACGCCTTGTACGCAGCCAGGTTTTCACGGCGAGCCTCGGAGGGTGCAGCGCGGAAGAGGTCGAGCATGGGGATCTCCTTTCTGTCGGGGGCCCGCGGAAGGTATGGCGAACGCGGGACACCGGGGCGGCCAAGGATTGGCTGTTCCGGCCCTCAGCTCGGCGAGGCCCCTGGCCGCCGCGGATCACGCCTGGCCGACACGGCGCAGGCGCCCCGCGCTAGTTCCCCGGACGTGCTGCGCGCCGCCTACCGCGAATACCTGGTCCGCAGGAACGGCGAGCCCGACGTCCTCCGGGGGACCCTCCCCCGCCGGGAGGAGCGGCTTGCCCGGATCCAGCCGCTCGAGGCCTCCGGGCCGGACGCCGAAGCCTTCCGCGCGGCGCTGGCACGCCCGTTCGACCGCGCCCGCTCGTACCCGGCCGACGCGCTCCTCTTCGCGGCCCTCGCCCGTCTCCACCCGACCTTCGGCTTCGGCTCGCGAGACGAGTACTCGCGCGCCGTCCGCGGGGCCGTGGAGACCGGCGACGACACCGAGGTCTTCGTGGCCGCCGAGCGGAGGTACGCGGCTCGCCTCTTCGCGGCGAACGTGGCGCCCTTCGACGGCGCCCCCGCGAACCCGGACGAGCCTCTCGCCGTGAAGCTGTGGGCCGGCCGCCTCGGACCTGCGCCGTGGCGCAGGAGCCTCGGGCTCGCCGCGGAGACCGTGCACGCCATCGCGCTCATGAACCTCCTCCGCGTGACGCGGGACGCGCTGCGGTTCGCCGCGGCACGGCGGGACCGCGTGGAGGCGCAGCTCTTCGAGGTGCTGACCGACGCCGTGGGCCACCTCGGCTACCGGCGGCTCGGCATGGAGCCGCGAGACCTCGACCGCGCGCGCCGCCTCGTGCCCGCCGTGGCGCTCGCCCTCGGTCACCGGTCGCCGGAGATGGCGGCCCTCGGCGCCTCGGTCTTCCCGAGCGCCGTCTCGATCGCGCATCGCCTCGAGAACGGCCTGCCCGCGGAGGTCCGGGCGGCCGCGTTCTTCTCCTAGGAGTCCGTGCGGCGCGGCGGGGCGCCGCGATCGCGGTACTCGGTCGGCGTCATGCCCGTCCAGCGCTTGAACGCCCGGTGGAACGCGCCCGCGTTCGAGAAGCCGAGGGTGACCGCCGTCTCCTGGATCGAGCGCTTCGGATCGCGGAGCATGTGGTCCGCCGAGGTCTCGAGCGTCTCGCGGACGAGCTCGCGGTAGGACGTCCCCTCGGCCGCCAGCCGCCGCCGCAGCGACCGGGAGCTCACGCCGAGGTCGCGCGCCGCCGTGGCGAGGTCCGGGATGCGCGCCGGAGGCCGCGAGAGCAGGTACTGCCGCACCTGATCGGCGGGCCGGAGCCCGTCCGTCACGCGCTCGAGCGCGCGCTCGGCCTCCGAGCGGAGCAGCGAGTAGAGCTCCGGGTGCTGGTGGATTTGCACGCGATCGAGCGCGTCGCGATTGAACGTGAGGCTCGTCTCCGGCTGCCCGAACCGCGCCACGTCCCCGAAGATGCGCGCGTACTCCGGGTGGTGGGCGGGGCGCGCGTGCTCGAAGGCGACGATTCGCGGCGTGGCGGACGGACCGGCGATCACGCGCGCGAGCCGGAGGAGGCCCCCGACGACGAACTCGGCCTGCAGGCGGTCGGCGCGCTCGAGGCTGCGGGGGGAGCTGAAGACGAGGGCCGCGGTCGTCGGCGTCTCGCGCACCGTCATGTGCCCGTGATCCATCAGCAGCCGCTGGAACTGCGCGCAGAGCCCGAGCGCCTCGCGCAGCGTCGGAGCGTGCGACACCACGTGGGCGATGAGGTCGAACGCGCTGTCGTGGGTGCGCTCGGCCATGTGGAGACCGAGGGCCTCGTCGCCCGTCAGGTCCATCGCGCGCACCTGCAGTCCGGCGAACACCTCGGGCTCGAAGCGTCCTTCGACCTCCGTCAGGCGCGCCGGGTCGATGCCCAGCGGCAGCAGCAGCTCTTCCCGCGGGACGCCCGCCCGCTCCACCGCGTCCGCCAGCACGCGCACCATGATGGTCGAGACGCTCATCGCGGCCCTAGTCGTTCGCCTTCGGCGCGAGGGTGGGCGCGAGCGACCGGATCGCCGTGCAGATGCTCGAGTCGCTGCCGGTCGCCTGCGAGGCCGAGAGGCGCACGTAGGTCGCGAAGTGGTTCGCCGCGTTGCCGTCCTTCACGGCCATCGCCGTCTCCGACAAGATTGACGGGCCGTTGATGCCGAGGACGTCCTGGTTGTTGCTCCAGATCAGCGGCAGGGTGAACGAGCTCGCCGACGCGGCGATGGGGCCGCCGAGGGAGTAGTGCTCGCGGATCACCATGTAGAGCTCACCGGTCGCGAGCCCGGTGACGTTCATCGTGAAGCCCGGCTGCCCGTCGTTGTCCCAGTCGAGCCACCCCGGCGTGCTGCCGGAGGCCTCCTGCGAGGCCGTCGGGAGATTGTTGCTCTCGTCCGTGTAGTAGGACTCGGTCGCGGCGACGACCTCGTCGGCCGGATCGAACGTGACCTGGCAGCCGTTCGACGTCGGCGTGCTCGTCCCCTTGTGGCCCGTGTAGCTGATGTTGGCCATCATCGCGGGCCAGGTCTTCGGCCAGTCGACGTTGGCTCCGGTCGCGGAGAGGGCGCGAACGTTCATCCCGCACTGGAGGCCCTTGGTGATCGTCATGTCCGTGCCCGACTGGGAGATTTCGAAATAATACCACTCGTGCGACGCCTCGCTCACGCCGAGGGCGTCGGTCACCGTGCGCAGCGAGACGAGCCACCGGCCGGTGAGATTGCACGGCCCGGTGGGGGCACCGGGCCCCGAGGCGTCGCCGGCAGGCGCACCCGCCGAGCCGTCGTCGCTCGCCCCGCTGACGTCTCCGGAGGCCGCCGACGAGCCTGCCGACGCGTCCGCCCCGCCTTCGTCGTCGGGAGCACCGTACGCCCCGGGCGAGACGTAGTCCGGGCAGCCCGCCAGCGCCGCGGCCGCCACGACCCACACGATGCCTTCTCGAAGCTTCAAGCGAGCCTCCTCGTGGTCGAGCGTCATGGACAGGCACGGCACATCGTGAAGCCGGGCGGTCCGGAGGTGTCCGAGCAGCACTCCCCCGCGGGGCAGTCGCCGTTGCACGCGCAGAGCTGCCGGCACCCGCCGTCGACGCACGTGGAGCCGGGCTCGCAGGTCTCGTTGAGGAGGGACGACGTGCACGCGCCCGCATCGGTGGTCCCCCCGAAGACGCACAGCCCCGTCGGCGGGGTCGGCACGAGCGTGTTGACGTCGCACTGGTGCAGCGGATCGCAGCCGGTGTTGTGGATCGGGTCGCACACGGCCACGGTCAGCGCGCAGCCACCGTCGCCTTCGCCGCCGTCGTCGCCGAAGCTGCCCGCGTCGTCGCCCGAGGGGCCCACGGTCGCGTCGTCCGGAGGCGCGACCATCGTGGCGTCGTCGCCCGAAGGCTCGCCCCCGGAGCCGTCGCTCATCGCGTCGGGGTACGCGACGTACTGGTCGGGGTTCGCCGACGGCCCGCCGATTCTGCAGGCCGCCAGACCGAAGAAGCCCAGCACGAGGAGCCGCCTCACGGAATCACCGTGAGGTAAAGCCCGCCCCCGACGATCGCGCCCTGGCTCCCGAAGCCCGGCCAACCCGGGTTGTTCGTCTGGAGGCCCGCCTCGCCCGCGATGGGCTCGCCCGCGATCTGCGCGTCGTCGGGCACCTCGTCCTGCACGAGCGCGGGATAGTGATCGAGCCCGTCGGGCTCGGCCGGCGTCGGGAGCTTGTTCTGCCACCGCGGGATCAGCCAGTAGGCCTGCACCTGGAAGCCGACGCGCATCGACGTGTGGAGGCACGTGAAGCCGTAGTCGACCCCCACGTCGGCGCCGAGGCGGTCGTTGTCGACGTAGTTCGTGCGTCCCGTCTGGAGCGGGACGGGGCTCGGCTTGTACTGCGCGTCCAAGAACGCGCGCGTCGCCGCGTGCGTGTACCGGATGCCCGCGGTCGGCGTGATCGTGTCGTACCAGCCGTACGCCGGGATCGCCTGGTCGCCGTGCCGATCGAGGTAGTCGGACCACTTGCCGTAGACCGCGGTCGCCGCGAGGGTCACCGTGTCGTCGGGCTCCTTGACGATGTCGTACGCGGCGCCCGCGCTGATCTGCCAGGGCATGTAGTCGTAGAGGAGCGTGAAGCTCGAGCCCTGCTGGAGCCCCGTCGCGAGGAGGAAGGTGAAGGCGGCGGTGAGCTCCACCTTCTCGGGCGCGTGGACGGTGCCCGTGAAATGCCAGCGCGACGACGGGTCGTACGCAAAGCCGAGGTTGGGCGAGAGCCCCACGTTGACCTTCGCGTCGGTGTCGATGAGCAGATCCTGCAGCGCGCCCGCGTTCGCGACGAAGACGGGCGCGCCGACGCCGGCCTTCAGGCTGAGCGACGCCCCGACCCCGAGCGAGAACTGGTCCGAGAAGCGGTAGCCCGCGCCGAACGCGATCGAGACCGGCGTCATCCGATCGCCATAGAGCTCCGGGTGCAGGCTGTTCGAGAAATACTGCTCTCGCTCGTCGGCGTAGAAGGCGTCGAGGTTCGTGAAGTTGCCGTTGGGGATGATCCCGTAGAAGCCCACGGCGAGCGCGTCGTCGAAGAGCTTGGCGACGAAGCCCGCCGTCTCGTAGGTGAACGTCTCGTGCCCCGTGCCGGCGCCCTGCCGCGGGCGCGCCGGCAGCGCCGGGCTGAGCGTGGTCGCCGCGCGGCCGTTCTGGAGGAGGTTCGTCGCGATCGGCACGAGCGTCAGCGCCGAGCCGTTCGCGTGCGTCGCGTTCGCCAGCCCGTCGGGGACGGCGTACTGGGTGCCCGGGCGCCCCGCGAGAGAGATGCCGATCTGCTCGCTCATCGTGAAGAAGCCGAGCGTGAAGCCGAACGGCGCGCGCGGCAGCAGCGCGGGGTTGAAGTACGCGGCCGACGCGCTGTCGTTGACCGTCCACGCTTGCAGCCCGCCGATGCCGTCGGTGCCGCCCGTCAGATCGATCAGCGGCGACGCGGCCGCGTCGCACGCGGCGCCCGTGACGCCGAGCGCCGCGAGCGCGAACAGACCGAGCTTCATGTGCGTTACTGGAGGGGCCGCGCCCAACCATTGGCGAAAAAGCACTCCAGGCATGGTCCTCACGCGCGGTCAGGGATCCAGCGCGGCGATGGCCCGGAAGTTCCCGGTGCCGATCTCCTGACCCGGCAAGAAGAACGCGGGATGGCTCGGATCGACCGCGTAGCTTCCGTCGGGGGCGACGTCGATCGCCGCGCCCCAGATCTGCCGCAGGCTGCCCTGGTTGCCGTAGTGGCGCATCGAGTCGAAGAACACCCACGCGTAGCCGCCCGACATCGACGGAACGACGGAAGGCCCGTAGTTCTGGTGCAGCTCGCTCGCGCCGAACGGCAGGTACGTCGTGCCCGAAGCCACCCTGCCCTGGTTCGCGAAGCCCATCGCCTCCGCGAGCAAGACGGGCGTGCGCGTCGCGAGGTCGACGAGATAGAGGTCGCCCGCGGGGCCGGGCGTCGTGCCGCCGGAGAGCCCCGTGCCGCCGCCGGTGAAGTCGGACGATACGCCGAACTGGAACACGAGCGCGTTTCCATCGGGCAAGAACGACGGCCACGCCGGATAGTTCGTCGTCCCGGAGAGGAGCGTCGTGTAGTTCGACGCGGTGCGCGTGCTCTCGGAAAAATCCATCAGGGCGAGACCGTGCCCGTCGTCGATCGCGTCGTCGTTGAACACGAGGCGCGCCCCGTCGGGCGAGAACGCCGGGGTCATCGCGCCCCCGGGCACGCCGCTGCCCGAGACCAGGTTGCCCGAGGACGTCTCGTAGAGGCCGGCGGTCATCACGCCCGCCCCGTAGGACTTCGGCCCCACCCCGGTCGGGTGCGCGGAGGCCACGTAGAGCGTGCCGTCCGGCGTGATGCCCGGCCCCTCGCCTCCGGGCGCGGCGTTCAGCTGCATCGGTCCGTTCGGCGAGGGCGGAGACTGGAGCCCGAACGCCGTGCCCAGGCCATTCGAGTACGCGATGAGACGGCTCCCGTAGGCCGACACCGAGTGGCAGCCGACGCACCCGATCCCGCCCAGGATGAGCTGCCCCGGCTGCCCGGTCTGGACCTGGATCACCGAGCCGATGCCGATGCCCATCTTCGACCCGAGGGTCATGTAGTAAACGGAGCCCGGGAGCGTGCCGGTCGCGATGACCACGTCCTCCGCGGGCGACCCGAGCGCGCGCCCGCCCGCCAGCACCGTCAGCTCGAGCGAGAACGGCTGCGCGGCCCCCGCCGTGCCGGCGCCGGCGATGGCCCAGACCTCCTGCGGGATCTGCAGCTGCCCGGCCGCCGTGGGCTTCATGCAGCCGCGGTAGTCGAAGGATGCGGAGTGCATGTGAAGGAGGACGGCGTCGTCGGCGGAAGCGCCGTCGCTCCACATGAGGAGCGGGGCGGCGATCCCCCCGGGGAAGACCGTCCCGTCGTACGGGTAGAGCCACTGTACGCCGCCCTCGGCGCCCTGCAGGAGCCTCCCGACCGTCTCGGCGTCGAGGCCGGAGTCGTTCGAACCGGCCTGGCAGTCGTCGATGGTGACGATCGGCCCCGCGTCCGCGCCGGGGGCCGCCTCGCCGCCGTCGTCTCCTCCGCTCGTGCCGCCCGCGAACGTGCCGACGAGCTCGAGGTCGTGGCAACCGGCCGTCGCCAGGACGAGGGCGAGCGAGAAGGCGTGCGCGAGCACGGCGGCCGCTCGCGTCGCGCGAGCGATCATGGATCGAGGTGCGCGCGCCGCGACGCGTCGCGCACGCGCCGGGCGTAGGCGCTCTCCGGGTAGTCGCGCAGGAACGCGGCGACCTTCGGGCGCGCCTCGTCGGGGCGGCGGAGCGCCAGGAGCGCGAGGACCTCGACGTAGCCGCGCTCCTCTTTCAGGTAACCGCGCGGAAAGCGCTGTCCGGCGGAGGCGACGAGCGCGAGGGCGCCCGCCGGATCCGACGCGAGCATCCGCTCCGCGCGCCCCACTTGCTCGAGCTCGAGCAGGTCGTCGTCGCCCGGCGCGGCGCCGGCGGCTTGCGGGAGCGCGGCCGGCGCAGCCGCGCGCTCCGCGAGCGCGCGAGGCGGCGCGGCGGCGGGCAGAGCCTCCACCGATATCGTGGGCCCCGCGACCGGAGATCCGGTCGGCGCGAGCGGCACCCACGGCGACGCCGCCGTCGCGCGCGCAGACGACCGCGACGCGGCCTCCGCCGGGGGCGAGGCCGGAACCGAGTGTCCCCCGGGCCGCGCGACGAGGACGACGGCGGCCCCGACCACGGCGACGGCCGCCGAAGCCGCGAACCATGCCGCCGCCTTCGCCGGGGCCCCGAGCCGGCCCGCCCACGAAGGGACGGGCGCGCCCGTCGCCGCGATCTGCAGGTGCCGCGCGAGCCCCTCCTCGACCGCGTACTGCACCGGTGGTCGCGCGGCGCCGAGGCGGAGCAGCTCGCGCGCGCCGGAGTTGAGCCACGAAGGCGACGTCATGAGAAGGATCATCATCCCCGCTCGCTGGTTTCGCTCGGGCGGCGGGCCGAGGCCGGCGGTCTGCACGGCGACCGCGCGCTGCGGCCGGAGCTCCGCCTCCGCCGCCTGCAAGGCGCGCTCGAACTTCTTCCGGGCGTGGTGCAGGCGCCAGTAAATCGTGCCGGCGGGGATGCCCATCGCGGCGGCGATCGACGCGCACGACTCGCCCTCGATCTCGACGAGCACGAGGACCGTACGCAGGTCGGGCTCGAGCCGGTCGAGCGCGCGCTGCAGGCGCCGCAGCGACTCGTTCGCCTCGAGCACCGCGACCGGGTCGCTTCGGGTCGACGCGACGTCGTCCACGGGCGCGTCGACCTCGCGAGCGCCGCGGACCCGCTCGCGGCGCCGGTGCGCCGACGCGGCGTGTACGGCGAGGTTCGCGAGGTAGCTCGTCGGCCTGGCCGCACCCGGGCGATACCCGCCCTGACGGTGCACGACCAGGAAGACCTCCTGCACCGCGTCCTCGATCGCGTCGTGGCGGACGCCGAGGCGGAACAGGAAGCGCGCCACGAACGCCGCGTGCTGCCGGAACAGCTCCTCGGCGCTGACGTGTCCTTCGCGGGGCGTGTGCGGCGCGGCTCCCATGACGATTCCTCCGGTTACTGTCGCCATCGCTCGGGAGCCTTGGCGAAAAACGAACGCTCAGAAGCGGAACACCGGCCCGAGCGACATTGTGACCCCGACCGACGAGAGGTCACGCGCCTCCGCGACGTCTCCCGTGGGGGAGAGGACCCCCACCTGCATCGTCTTGAACGGAAGCACGAGCGAGACCTCGCCCTCGAGCGACCAGCGCCGCGAGATCCCGACGCGCATCGCCACGGCGTTCGCCGCGGCGGCCCACCCGGACGACGCGCTGCGCGAAGACGGAAAGTCCCGCCCTTGCGAGAGCACCGCGCCCGCCAGGACGCCGGCGCAACCGCGGGCGACGATGCGCGAGGACAGATCGAACCGGACGCAAGCGTCCAGGCGCGCGGCGAAGATCTCGGCGTCGAAGGCGCCCGGCGGGGACGGGAACGTGTCGTTCCACGAGGCGATGCCCAGAAGCCCGAGGCGCAGCGCGAAGCTGGGCGGCAGCGACCGCTCGGCGAAGACCGCGGCCCCGAGCGACGTCCCCGGCAAGACTCCGAACGCGACCACCCCTCCCGCTCCCGCCGACCAGAGGTCGGGCGCAGGCACGGGCGCCGGAGGGGGCGCCTCGGCCGGAGCGGGCCCCACGATCTCGTCGATCAGGGACGCGCGGAGGGCCAGCGCGATCGTCAGGCCGAGCACCGCTTCGAGGTTCGCGCACTGCTCGGGCCCGGGCGCGAAGCGGCGGCGCGCCATGACGCGGTCTTCGCGGCCCACCTCGAAGGAGACGGTCCGCGGGTCGTCCGGGCTGCCGTCCACGCGGATCCAGAGGTCCGCGTCGGCCATGTCCGCTCCGAGCCACGTGGAGACTTCGCTCGCGAGCGTCGCGACGTCGATGCACGAGGCCCCCGGGTGCACCTCGATCAGCTCCGTGAGCGACCGCTGGGGGCTCGCGCCAAGGGCCTGCCGTGCCGGCACCAGGACCCAGGCCGAAGCCAGCGCGGCGAGGAGCAGGCGCCAATCCCTCATCGAACCTCGCCGCCGGATCCCCGGCTCTCCGGTACCACCCACCGGCCTGTACGCCAGCGCCCCGTCGCGGCCAAGGATGCACCGAAGAGGCCAAACGGGCTTCGAAATGCGAGGGGCCGGGCTCTACGTCCTCTATCCGTCGGCTTCGCACGTCCCGGCGCGCGTCACGGCGTTCCGGGACTTCGTGGCGGCCGCGTTCGAGGCCCGCGTCCCGCGTCGCTGAAGCGGCGGGACCTCTCGCGACGGCTCCCAGGTTCGCACGCGCCGCGCCGCCCACCCGTACGCGCGGAGCGCCGCCGCGTAGCGGAGCCAGATGAACGTGAACGTCTCGGTCGTCGCGCACAAGAACTCCCGCCAGCCCTTCGCGAGCGGACCGGCCGCGCGCGGATCCATGCGCCGGCCCAGTCGAAGCGCGGCGAACGTGAAGGTCAGATCCCATCCCCACCTGAGCGCCAGGAGGCCCAGGGCGACCCGCGAAGCGGGGACCGAGGCGGAGCTCGCGCCGCGCGCGATGGCCACGAGCGACAGGAGCGCGAGGGTCGGCAGCAGAGCCTCGAACACCTTCAGCGGAAACCGCACGAGGCCAAACCCGCCGGTTCCGCCCTTGCCGATGAGCGCGCGAAAGCGGAAGAGCGTCGAGAGAAAGCCCGCGAACCAGCGCGTGCGCTGCCGCAGGAAACCTCCGGCGGTCGTCGGCACGTCGGTGAACGCGTGCGCGGACGGCACCGTCACGACGGTCGGAACGCGGCCGCTCGCGGCGAAGCGCTGAACGAGCCGGTACGCGATCTCGTAGTCCTCGGTGAGGGAGTCGGTGGGGAAGCCGCCCGCCTCACGGAACGACTCGGCGCGGATGCCCGCGAAGGCGCCGGGCACCTGCTCGAGCGCCCCGAGCGCCGACCACCCCAGGCGCATGACGGCGTTCTTCCGGTACTCCGCGCGCTGGAAGGTGGTGAGGATCGAGTCGGCGTTCCGTACGGCGAGGACGCCGGTGGCCATGTCCACGCGAGGATCGTCGAACGCGCCCGCGAGCGACGAGAGCGCGTGCGCGCCCGGGGAGGTGTCGGCGTCGAGCGTCACGAGCACCTCGTGCGACGCGCGCGCCGCCAGCGCGTTCAGCGTGGCCCCCTTCCCCGCGTGGTCGAAGCGAAAGGCCCGGAGGGTCATGCGCGTCCCGTCGGTCCGGGCCGCCTCCCCGCGATGACCGTCCTCGGCCGGTCGGAGGCCGAAGGCATGGACGACCGCGTCGTAGGTCCCGTCCTGCGAGCCGTCGTCGCCCACGAGGACCTCGAGGGGGACTCCCGTCTGCGCCGCGAGCGCGCGCACGGTCGCGACGACGCCCCGGTCCTCGCGATCGTTGGCCTCGTTGTAGGCGGCGATCAGGACCGACAGGGCCGGCGGCGAGGGAACGGCCGCGCGAGAGTCGACCCTTTGCGCTGCCCGATCGCGGGCGAGCCTCGCCACCGCGACGCACACGAGGACCGCCCCCGTCGCGAGCTCGTACGCGACCCACAGCACCGCGACGTGGAGCGAGAGGGGCACGTACGCGCCGGAGAGACGGAGCGCCCCAACCTCGATCGCGAGGACCGCGCCCGCGACGGCGGACAGCACCACCGCCATGGCCGCGGCGGGCCGCAGGAGCGGACGACGGGCGACGGACACGGCGGAAAGCGCGGAGGGCTGCATTTCGTCCGGCCGGTCGCGCATCGCGCGCGTGCATCAGAGCACGGACGGAGGAGGGGCGCCAAAGGGGGGGCGCCGGCTTGCGAGGCGTCAAGGGGTCGACGAAGATCGGCAGCCATGACCCGAGCGCTCGCCGCGACCGTCGTCGCGCTCTTTCTCACGGCGTGCAGCAGTTCCTCGTCATCGTCGTCGACACGGCTTACGTGTGTCCCGAACGGTACGTACCGGTTCTCCACGGTCTTCGACCCTTCGGACTCGAACAGCAGCGCGCCGACGTGTGCCCACGACCTCGTTGGCGCGACGCTGGCCCTCCATTACGGGGGCCCGTCGAACGCCGATGCGGGCCCGCTCGAGCAGGATCCATACGACGGTGGCGTCAGCCCCGGCGCTGCGACGTCGACGCTCGACATCACCAGCGGCAACGATACCACCACGGTGACTTGCTACGACGTGACGGTGACTTGCAACTACCTCGAGGTTCTCTGCAGTACCCTCGGCATCCACATTCTGATTGGTGCCTATCAGTACGTGGAACAGGAAGACGGGCTCCCTGGCGAGACCTGCGGGGTCGACAGCTACGACATCCAGATGCTGACCACCCCTTGAGAGTCCAGTGCCGGGGGAGGACCGCACCCGCGATCCTCCCCCGGCCCGACCTACCCCGATTCACGTCCGCGCTTCTAGGAATGCGGCGCCGCCCCATTCGCCGGCGCCGCCGGAGCCGGCGCCGCCGGGGGTGAGGCCGTGGGCGCGGGCGCCGTCACCGGCGTGACGATCACCCCGGTGACGTTCCCCACGACGCCCTTCTTCTGCTGCGATCCCATCGTGTGACGCGCGGCTCGCGTCGCGCGCATCTTGGCGATCGCCGCGACCCGCGCCTCGGGCGTCAGGACCGCGAGCTTCCGCGACGAGAGCCCGAAGTCGGCCAGCACGTCGACTTGCCCGGCGAAGGCGGCGAGCAAGGTCTGCTTCAGGTTCGCGATGAACGTCGCCGTCGCGTCGAGCTCCTGGTGGCTCGCTCGTACGGCGGCTTGCCACGTCGCCCGGGCGGACAGGGCGGTGTTCGACTTGTCGATCCGCGGTTGCACCTGCGCCACGATGTCCTTCGTCGTCATCGACGTGCCGCCGATGACGAGCGAAGGGAGCGTCGTCGCGTACTTGTTGAGACCTTCGATGAGCTTCTGGTCCGAGCCGATCTGCTGCGTGCGGTTCCTGGATGTGTTGCTTCCCATGACGATTCCTCTTTGTCTTTCGTTCGAGTGAGGGACGAGGAGGCGCGCCGTGCACCATGCCGTGCGTCGCCTCCATGCCGAGGAGACCGCGCGAGATGCGATTTCGTACTTCACTTTGGTGGGACAAGGTGAGCGTACTCGGACCGTCGCACCGCGTGCTCGCGTCCTCGCATCGCGTGCTCGACGCCGGGCACCGCGTGCTCCTCGAGCTGCAGCGCGTGCTCCCCATGTCGTCGGCGATGCAAAGCAGCTTGCTCCCGATGCACGCCTGCTCGACTGCGACGCAACCGAAGTCGCTCGCGCGTACGACCGCCGCGTCGCTCCTCCTCCTCGCCTCGTCTCGGCTGCAACCCCGGGAGTCGGCCGTGATCCCCGCCGAGGACGAGGGACGGGAACCAATGGACGCGAGGCGGAGTGCCTTGTTCGCGAGTCGCCTCACCCAGCACGTCGGCCCGCTGAGCCCGCGCGCCGATCTCCCCGATCGGGGGCGACCTTCTTCCCAGGTTCCGCGGACTTCCGGTCCCGGATAAGCCGCTGTATGGGGGGCGCGCGGCGTTTGTACCTACCTTCTCGCACCTTTCTCAAGTACGAAGTGCCGTCTCGCGCGGTTATCCAGAAGAGAGGGATTCCGTCATGTCCAACGAGGTACCCGCGCCCCCGCACGCCGAATGGCTCGCGCTGCCCCAGATCACGCGCGCCATCGAGACCATGCTCGTCCGCATCGGCGTCCGGCACGCGGACCTCGAAGACCACCGGCAGATGGTGCTCGAGCGCGCCCTCTCGGTCGACGACCCGCCGAACAACCTCGGCGAGTGCATCGGCCTCGTGCAGAAGATCGCGCGTGACGCCGCGACCGATGCGCGCCGCAAGGCGCGCCGGCGCGCCCGCTTCGACGACGGACCCTGCGACGACGCCGACGCCCGCCCGGCGCCGGGCGACCCGCGCCACGAGCAGCCGGACCGTATCGACACGTACCGGAAGATCGAGGTGGTGCTGCGCGACATCGAGGGGGGCCGCATCAGCGGCCGGCAGGCGCGCATCCTCGCGAGCGCGGCGGACCAGGTGTCGCGCGCGGAGATCGCGCTCGAGATGGAGCTCGCCGAGCAGACCGTCGCGAACGAGCTCCTCGCCGCGCGCCGCACGCTGCGCGCGTCGTGGGCCGTGTACGCGGCGGCCGCCGTGGCGGCGTTTGCGCTCCTCGCGTGGTGCGTGCGCGATCGCGAGCGAATCGCGGCGTGGTTCAGGCACGAGACGACGCACGGGCACGAGAATCCAGCCCGACGTGCGCCCGGCGCCGCCCGAGCCCTCGCCGCAAGAGCGGGCGGAGCTTCTGCGCCAGCGCGCGTTCCGCGACTGCCAGCGCGACGAATGGGAGGCGTGCCTCGATGGCCTCGACGAAGCGCGCGCCCTCGACCCCGCGGGCGACGCGACCCGCGCCGTGCAGATTGCGCGCGGCATGGCCGACGGGATGCTGCACCCGTCGCCGCCGCCGCGCGTTCCGGCGAAGGCGCCCGGCGTGCCCTGAGCTCGAGCGTGGAAGCGAGAGCGGCGATGACGAGCTCGTGCGGCAAAGGTGCTTGACGCTCGCCGAAGCGGGACCAAGCTCCCGATGGCTCGCGCCGGCCCCGACCGATGCCGAACTCCCATTCCGCCCCGCTCGACTACCGTCGCATCCTCGCGGCGGCCCCCGCGCTGTTCCTCATTCTCGACAAGGACGCCCAGTTCACGATCCTCGACGCGAGCGACGCGTACCTGCGCGCCACGCTCACGCGCCGCGAGGCCATCGTCGGACGGCCGCTCTTCGAGGTCTTCCCCGACAACCCGGAGGAGATTGGCGCGACCGGGACGCGGCACCTCCGCGCGTCCCTCCACCGCGTCCTCGCGAGCCGCGGCGCCGACACGATGGCCGTGCAGAAGTACGACGTCCGCCGGCCCGAGGGCGGCGGCTTCGTGGAGCGCTACTGGTCGCCGGTGAACTCCCCGGTGCTCTCGCCCGACGGCGACATCCTCTGGATCGTGCACCGCGTCGAAGACGTGACCGAGCTCGTTCGCGCGAACGCCGCGCTCCAGCGCGACGGGGAGTCGATGCGCATCGAGGTGCTGCTCCGCAGCCAGGAGCTCGACGAGGCCAACCGCAAGATGCGCGAGGCGAACGAGCAGTTCCGGGCCATCTACGATCAGGGCTTCTTCGCCGGGCGCCTGGCCCTCGACGGCACGGTGCTCGACGTCAACCGGTCCTCGCTCGCGACCGGGATGAACGTGACCGAGCGCGTCGAGGCCGAGAGGCGCCGGTCGACGGAGGCGGCGCTCGTCGAGGCCGACCGCCACAAGGACGAGTTCATCGCGACGCTGTCGCACGAGCTCCGGAGCCCGCTCGCGCCCATCCGCAACGCGCTCAGCCTCCTGCGCCTCACCGGCCGGCCCGACGCGAAGACGACGCAGGTCTACGCGATCATGGACCGGCAGCTCACCCACCTCGTGCGGCTCGTCGACGACCTGCTCGAGCTGTCGCGCGTGCGCCGGGGCCAGTTCGAGCTGCGGCGCGAGCCGGTCGAGCTGGGAACCGTCCTCCAGAACGCGATCGAGACCAGCGCGCCGGTCATCGCCGACGCCGGGCATCAGCTCGTGGTCGAGCCGCTTCCGCAGGAGCCGCTCTGGGTGCACGGTGACCGCGTGCGCCTCGCGCAGATCTTCTCGAACCTGCTCGACAACGCGGCGCGCTTCACCGAGCGGGGCGGCCGCATCACCGTCCGCGTCGGCGCGAGCGACGGGCAGGCCGAGGTCCGCGTGCGCGACACCGGCAGCGGCATCTCACCGCAGGTCGCGGGGCGGCTCTTCGACATGTTCGTGAAGAGCGACCGGTCGAGCGGGCTGGGCATCGGCCTCGCGCTCTCGCGCCGCCTGACCGAGATGCACGGCGGCAGCATCGAAGCTCGCAGCGAGGCCGACGGCGCCCACCGCGGCTCGGAGTTCACCATCCGCCTGCCGCTCACGCCGCCGAGGAACGGCACGGCCCCGGCGCCGGCCCCCGACGCGACCGCGGCCGCACATCGCGTGCTCGTGGCCGACGACAATCGCGACTCGGCGGAGCTGCTCGCGGCGATCGTCACGGCGCTCGGCAGCGAGGTCACCATCGCGTACGACGGCGCGGAGGCCGTCGAGGAATCGCGCGCGCCTTCCACCCCGACATCGCGGTCCTCGACATCGGGATGCCGCGCCTCGACGGCTACGAGGCCGCGCGCATCATCCGGAGCGAGTGCGGGTCGCGCGAGCTGAAGCTCGTCGCGCTCACGGGATGGGGCCAAGCCGAAGACCGCCGTCGCGCGCGCGAGGCCGGGTTCGACCAGCACCTCGTGAAGCCGGTCGACCTCGCGGCGCTGCGGGCGCTGCTGAGCGCTCCGCGGCAAGCGTGACAGGCTCGACGGCGTAGGAGAAAGCGAGGCCGATATCGGCAAAGGCCCCCGTTTCCCGTAAATGGGCCTCTCGTGACGACCGTTCGTCGTCACTCATGGTGGATTCGAATGTGACTGTCCTTCGGGACAGCTTGCGATCTAATGAGGCGTCATCGGGCGGGTAGCCGTATGGGAGACGTCCTCTCGATTCTCGAAGCAGCCTATTCGGAGACTGCGGGGGCCGAGGCCTGGCTCGCCGGCGCGCTGGCCGCCGTGGGGCCGCATCTCGACCGCGGGTCGGGCGTATGGGCGCACCGGTACCAGCACCGCGCGGGCGCCGTGTGGACGAGCGCGATCCACGCGTACGGCGTGACGGGCCCGGGCGCGCAGTCCCTGGGCGAGGCGCTCGCCGCGATGCACGTCGACGTCGACGAGGTCGACTGGGGGCGTGTCTACCCGTCCCGGCCGACCGCCTCGTGGAGCAGCGAGCTCCTCGGCCCCCTCCTCATGGAGCGCATGCTCGAGGTCTTGCGCGAGCGGACGGGCATGACGAACCCCCCCGACATCGACTCGCTCGGCGTCATCGCGGGCGACCCGTCGGGCCACGGCTGCATCTTCTTCACGAACGCCGCCGTGCGCCCGCCGCGGCGCGACCCGAAGGGGCGCCTCACGGCGCGGCAGGCCGAGCACTGGCGCCGCATCGCCGGGCACCTCGTGGCCGGCCATCGCCTCGCGCGCCAGCGCGACCCGCAGGTGGACGCGGTGCTGTCGCCCGACGGCAAGGTGCTCCACGTCGAGCGCAACGCCGCCGATCATCGCGCCGCGCTGGCGGCCGCCACCCGCGGGATCGACCAGGCGCGCGGGCCGCTCCGGCGGACGGACCCCGAGCGCGCGCTCCGCATCTGGCGGGACGTCGTCGCGGGGCGGTGGTCGCTCGTGGACCAGTACGACCACGACGGCCGGCGCTTCGTCGTGGCCCGCCGGAACGCGCGCCCGCCCGAGACGCCCCTCTGGTCCGCGCTGACCGAGCGCGAGGCGAGGGTCGTCTCCGAGCTCGCGATGGGCCAGTCGCACAAGGCCATCGCGTCGGCCGTGGGCGTGTCGGTGGCCGTCGTGGCCGCCGACCTCGCCGCGGCGCGCACGAAGATGGGCGCCCGCACCCGGCTCGAGCTCGCCGCCGCCTACCGGGCGGCGCACGACGCCGCCGAGTAGGGACGAACGCCGCTCGGCGTGGCGGCGTCAGTTCACGACGTTGACGATGTCCGGGTAGTTCGGGGACGTGGTGTCGGCCGGATAGTACTGGCCGATGTAGATGCACATGACGTTCTGCGACGCCGAGTCACCGAAGTCTCGCGCGAACATCCCGTTGCCCGTGTAGCTGCACTGCCAGTTGATGGTGGTGCCCGCCTTCATCTGCAGCGGCAACATCGCGCTCGAAGTCTGGAGCGGCGGCTCGGTGAGGTCGACCGCTCCCGCGCCCGTGCCCTTGATGTCGTAGAAAATCGAGCCATTCGCGGACGCCTGAAACTCGTTCGAGTACGTGTGGAGGTGCGCCCAGTTCGTGATGATCGTGTAGTCCTCGGCGATGATCGGCGTGTTCGACGCCGGGTACCACGCCGTGGTCGGCGCGGCGGGCACCGTGATGTTCGTCATGTTGAGGAAGATCGAGCCGACGTGGGTCGTCACGACGCCCGGCTTCGCCGGCCAGATCGTGATGCTGACCGTCGGGGTGATCGGCGACGAGGTCGCGTTCAGGTAGTGGGCATTCATCATGAGGCCGTTCGCCGTGGCGATGGGGTAACCCATGTTCGCCTGCGGGTAGGTCACGATGTAGTGGCCGGCCTCCTGCGAGAGATAGGGGAACGGGTGGAACTCGATGCCCATACCGGGGCACGCCCCGAGCGGCGCGGCCTGGTTGCGGCCCGTACCCGGCGACATGTTGAAGAGGAAGAAGTGGTGCGAGCCGGTCGACATGTACCCGTCCATCTTGATGATGTCGACGTCGCGCCCGAACGGGTTCGCGAACTGCTGGCACATGTAGACTTCCTGGCCCGGCTGGACGGTGAACGCGTCCATCGTCAGGGTGACCGGCGTGTCGAGGCTCGCGTCGGGGACGTCGGCGTCCGCATAGGCGGTGTGCACCGCCGCGTCCGCGCCGAGGTCGGGGTCGCCCTGGCTCACCGAGCCGCTGGCGGAAGATCCGCTGCCACCGGATCCGCTGCTGCCGGACTCGTTGGAGGAGCCGGAGGAGCCGGAGCCGTTGTCATTGCCGCTCCCTCCGAGCTCGTTGGCGCCGCCCCCCAGAGGATGGCTGCCGCTGCTACATGCGAGCGCGCCGACGGCGAGAGCGAGGGCGATCGACCAGATCTTCATCCAATCCTCCATGATTCTTCTTCGTGACGATGTCCATCTTCGGTCGAGCGCACCCGCGTCTCGATGGAGTCCCTAAGGTGGACCTGGGGGTTCGTGCCCCGCCGGCGCGCAGAACCGCTTTCCGGGGTGGACGCGGGCTCTCTCAGCAAGACCGGGGCCTGACGCTCGCGCTGCCCACCCCACGAGGCGGGCGTCTCCGGGCACCCTCGTGGAGGCGACGCGTCAATGCGATGGGGAAGCGGGACGACCGTCGACCCCGGCGATCACGGGTGACCAAGGAATTCAGCCTGACCGCGCATGACGCAGCGAGGAAGAAAAGTGAGCCGTTCGAGGTTGCTTCGCCCACGCGAATTGCCGGACGCTATTGCCTCGGCTTCCACGAGCGGTCGTGACCCCCGTACCACTGCGCAACAAATCGGTAACGATTGCTGCGCATCTTGCGCAAAATCGAGTCGATATTTGCGCACTCGTGATCGCGAAGGATGCATCGTGATTGGCGTGGATACGAAGGGTGCGCGCACGCGAGCGCACCTTTCTTGACCTGCGCGTCTGGTCCGTCTTGGGTGCGCGTCCTCCTGCACGCAAGAATTCCATGCGGGCAGGAACGACGGGGCGGACCGTGCGTCGCGGCGGCTTCGCGTGCCTCGTCGCGCTCGGACGCGCGCGGCGAGGACCACGGCGAAGGCGACGGACCTCACGCGGCCGTCCTCGGAGACCTGCGCGCGGTGAGGAGAGTCCATAGTCATTTCGTCTCAGAGCGGTCGTCATAGGCCGGAATAGCGCAGTAGAAAATCAGGATTCGCGGTTCCTGAATAAGTCCCTATGGCAAATGCCAAGGCGCTCGTGTCAGCGTGAAGACCGCGCCGGGAAGCGCCGTAGATGGGCGACGTCCTCTCGATCCTCGAAGCGGCTTATTCGGAGGCCGACGACGCTGACGCGTGGCTCGAGGCGGCGCTCGTGGCCATCCAGCCGCGCCTCGATCGGGGCGACGGCGTGCTCGCGCATCGCTTCCAGCACCGCGCCGACGGCGTCTGGACGGGCAAGGTCCACCAGCGCGGCGTCGCGCCGCCGTCGCCGTTCACCGATGAGCTGGTACGCGCGGCCCACTCCACGGGCTCGAAGAAAGACTGGAAGCGCATCTATCCCTTCCGGCCCACCGTCGGCTGGTCGGGCGACCTCATAGGCGCCGCGGCGTCCGCCGAGCTGAACGAGTTCCTTCGCGCGAACACCGGGACTCGCGAAGCGAGCTCCGAGTCGCTCGGTGTCATCGCGGGAGACCCCTCCGGGCACGGGTGCATCTTCTACACTTGCCCCGCGCCGGTCCCGCCGCGCGGCGCGCGCAAGCGCGGCGAGCCCGCGCGTCCGGCGCCGCAAGCGCTCGAGCACTGGCGTCGCATCGCGGCGCACCTCGTGGCGGGGTACCGCCTCGCCCGCCAGCGCGAGAGCCTGGTGGACGCGGTGTTCTCGCCGGCCGGGCGGCTCCTCCACCGCGAGCGCGCCGTCGGTCGGGAGCAGAGCGAGGCGCTGGGCGGCGCGGCGCGCGCGATCGATCGGGCCCGCGGGCCGCTGCGCCACACGGACCCCGATCGCGCGCTGCGCATCTGGCGCGACCTGGTCGGCGGGCGGTGGTCGCTCGTGGACCACTTCGACCACGACGGGCGGCGGTTCGTCGTCGCCAAGCGCAACGCCCCGAACAAGCGCTCGTGGTCGGCGCTCACCGAGCGGGAGGCGCGCGTGGTGGCGCAGATGGCGCTCGGCCAGTCGCACAAGATCATCGCCGACGCGCTGGGCATCTCGATCACCGCGGTGGCCTCGGATCTGGCGAGCGCCCGGACGAAGATGGGCGCGCGCTCGCGGCTCGAGCTCGCGGCTTCCTACCGCGCGGAGCACACGACGCCCGAAGACGAAGGGTGATCGGCCCGATCAGTCTGATCGGCCTGATCGGCTACAGGCTACAGACTACAGGCTACAGTCAGAAGAGAGACCGAGCGGGGCGAGACAGACTACAAGAGCAAAGCGGGTCTTTTCGGACTGTAGCCTGTAGCCTGTAGACCATCGGCCCTGCCCGGCTCTCGTATTGCATGAGTGACGTACTCTCGGTTCTCGAAGCCACGTACTCGGAGCGAGTCGACGCCGAGGCGTGGGTGAAGGAGGCCCTGTCGGCCATCCACCCGAACCTCGATCGAGGCGCGGGGGTGCTGGCGTATCGATACGAGCACCGGGCCGAGGGCATCTGGACTGGCCCGTTCCACGAGGTCGGCGCCGGAGGCGCGCCCGCGCTGGAGCTGGCTCAGAAGGTCGTGCAGGGCGTCATCGGGATGTCGAAGCGCGAGGACTGGCAGCGCCTCTATCCCCTCGAGCCCAGGGTCGCGTGGTGCAGTGAGCTCGCCGGCGACGAGATGATGGCCGAGATGCGCGACTTCCTCTGCAGCCTCGTCGGCGTGACCGAGATGCCCCCCACCGACTCGGTCGGCATCATCGCCGGCGACGCGTCGGGCCACGGTTGCCTCTTCTACACGACGCCGGACAAGGCGCCGTCCACGGCCCGAACGCGCAAGGCCGCCCTCCCGCCGCACGTCGTCGCCACCTGGCGGCGCGTCGCGGCCCACCTCGTCGCGGGCCATCGCCTCGCGCGCCACGGGGAGAGCAAGGTCGACGCCGTCCTCTCGCCCGCAGGCGACGTGCTGCACCTCGAGCGCAAGGCCCAGGAGCACGGCGACGCGCTCCGCCTGGCCGCGCGCGCCATCGATCGCGCGCGCGGGCCCCTCCGGCGCACCGATCCCGAGCGCGCCCTCCGCATCTGGCGCGACGTCGTCGCGGGCCGCTGGTCGCTCGTCGACCACTTCGATCACGACAACCGCCGGTACGTGCTCGCCAAGCGCAACGCCCCGGCCAGCCACCGCTGGTCCTCGCTGACCGAGCGCGAGGCGCGCGTCGTCGCGGAGCTCGCGCTCGGCAAGAGCTACAAGGCCATCGCCGACGCGCTCGGCATCTCAATCGCGACCGTGGGCCTCGACCTCGCGGGCGCGCGGGACAAGCTCGGCGCGCGCTCGCGCGTCGAGCTCGCCGCCGCCTATCGCGCCGCCCACGGCAAGTGAGCCGGCCGGCTCGAGGCCGGAGCTCAGTCGTCGGCGCCGCCGGACAGCTCGCTGGCGCGGACGCCGAGGCGCGCGAGCAGGCGCTGCATGAAGCGCCGGTTCACGCCGGCGAGGTCCGCGGCGCGCGTGAGGTTGCCGTTCGTCTTCTTGAGGAGGGTGCGCACGTAGACGTGCTCGAAGCTCTCGGTCCAGGCCTGGCGCGCGTCCTTGAGGGGCAGGTGCACCGGGACGAGGCTCTCGATGGTCGGCGAGGACCCCGGGGCGGACGGGGCCGCGGGCGGAGCCGGAGCGGCCGCCCGAGGCGCGGCCGGCGCCAGGCCGAGGTCGTACTCCTTCTCGCGGATCGATCCGAGCGAGACGCTGCGCTCGATGAAGTTGCGAAGCTCGCGCACGTTGCCGGGCCACGCGCGGCGCATGAGCATCGCGACGAACGACTCGGGCATCGTGGTCTTGTCGCCGCCGAAGCGCGCGAGGAAGTGCCGCGCGAGGCGCGGGATGTCCTCGGCGCGCGATCGGAGCGGCGGGAGCGTGACCTCGACGACGGCGAGGCGGTAGTAGAGGTCCTCGCGGAAGGTGCCCTGGTTGACGCACGTGGCGAGCGACCGGTTCGTGGCCGCGACGATGCGCACGTCGACGGGCCGCTCGTTGTTGCCGCCGACGCGGCGCACGGAGCGGGTCTCGATGGCGCGGAGGAGCTTCGCCTGCACGGGCAGGGGGGTCTCGCCGATCTCGTCGAGGAAGATCGTCCCGCCGTGGGCCTCCTCGAAGACGCCACGCCGGTCGCCGGTCGCGCCGCTGAACGCGCCGCGCATGTGTCCGAAGAGCTCGGACTCGAAGAGGCTCTCGGGGATGGCGCCACAGTCGACCGGCACGAACGGGCCGCTCGCGCGCGGCGACGCGGCGTGGAGCGAGCGCGCCGCCACGTCCTTGCCCGTGCCCGTCTCGCCGCCGATGAGCAGCGTCGCGTTCGTCGGCGCGATGCGCTCGAGGATCGCGTAGACGTGCCGCATCTCGAGGCTGCCGCCCACCAGCTCGCCGAACGACGTGGCCTCGGACAGCGGGACGATCTCGTCCCCCGCGATCGACTCGATGCGGAACACGCTCCGCCCGACCCGGACCTTGGCCCCGGGCTGCACCTCGCCCTCGCGCATCAGGCGCACGCCCTCGACGTACGTGCCGTTGGTGCTGTCGCAGTCGCGCACGACGACCCCGTCGGGGTGGACGCGGATCTCGCAGTGGATGCGCGAGACCGTGGCGTCCGCCAGCGAGAGGTCGCTCGCCGCGTCGCTGCCCACGCGCGCGACGCCCTCCGCGACGCGCGCGCGCTGCCCGCGTGACGGCCCGTCGATCACGACGAGCTCGATCGCGGGGATTCGCAGCCCCCGCGACTCGACACGAATGCGCGAAGTCCCCGTGAGAGACGGTGCAGGCATGGCCCCCTCCGAAGCGCGCTTTCCCCCAGCGTGCCCCTCTCGAGGATAGCGACTCGCGACGCGACGCGCGACGGAAAGCGCGACGCGTGCGTCGCGCCCTCGGACCGCCGGCGTCCGGGGCCGTCCGGGACGGTGCTGTCGCACCGCATCGCGAAATCGCGGGAATGCGCGGTCTTCGTGCGGGCGGGCGCGTGGACCGGCGATTGCTCAAGGGTAGGTCGAACTCGGGATTTCAAAACGAGAACTTGAAGAGAAAGACAAGGAGTGGGGGAAAATGAAAACGGTTAGCTCGAGACTCGGTGTTGTCGCCGTATTGCTGGCTTCGGCGCTCGGTGTCGGTTGCTCTGCGGCGACCGACTCGACGAACGGCTCCTCGACGGCGGCGGGGAACGACGTCGACGGCATCGCGGTCGGGGCTGCCACCCCGTCCGACGTCGACGCGAAGGCGTTCGCCATCATCAACGGCCACGTGACCGACCAGGGCGGTCCCAGCCTCATCAACCTGGGCCTCGCCGGCACGGGGACGATTGCGGCCGCGGTCAACGTTCAGATTCTCCAGGTGTTCGCGGGCGGCGCGGTGAAGATCCTCGGCCAGGCGCCGATCGGTCAGGGCGGCGTCTTCAGCATCAAGGTGCCCCTCGGCATCAACGTGTTCATCGCGCAGATCCTCGACATCCACGCCAACGTCATCGGCTCCGTCGTCATCGGCGCCCCGGGCGTCGCCGCGGGCGCCTCGATCATCGCGGCCCCGATCACGGTCCAGACCTCGCTGCAAGCGCAGGTCCTCCTCGCCGCGCTCGCTTGCCCGTCGGCCCCCACGTCGACCGAGCCCACCGACGGCGGCGCCTGCTCGTGCTCCGGCACGTCGATGCCGACGAGCCTCCCCCCGTCGCTCCTCGCGCTCGACGTCGTCGCCGACGTCAACGCGGAGCTCACCGCAGCGGTCGTCGCCGCCCTCACGGCCGACGTCCACGCCTCCGCCATCGCGGATCTCAACCTGTTCGTCTCGGCCTTCGCCCGCGCCACCGTGAGCGCGGTCCGCGCCCGCATCGACGTCCTCGTCGCGGCCGGCATCTCGCTCGACCTCAACGCGTTCGCCGCGGCCGAGGTTCAGGCGCTCGCGGACCTCGGCGTGGGTCTCGACTCGGTCCTCCACGGCACCGCGACGCTGCCCAGCGTCCTCGCCGACCTCCAGGCCGCCATCGACGCCGCCCTCCAGGGCGTCGGCGCTCTCGGCGCGGACGTTCGCGTCCAGGCCGAGGTCGCGGCCTCGATCGCCTTCGCCGCGACGATCACGGCGGCCCTCGCCGTCGACGCCGACGCGCACGTCGGCGCCATCGTCTTCGCGGCAATCCACGCGGTCGCGCAGCTCGAGGCGAAGATCGTCAGCGACGCGATCCTCGCGATCTGCACCGCCGCGGGCGTGACCGACCAGGTCCTCAACGCCGTCGCGGGCGCCCTCTCCACGTTCCTGGGTAACGTCGCCTCCGCGACGGACCTCCAGGGGCTGACCGCCGCGCGCAACACGCTCCTCGGCGTCCTCGTGGGCGGCCAGTCGGCCGTCGGCGGCGTCCTCGGTGGGGTGCTCACGGCGGTGTCCGACGTGCAGGGCCTCGTGCAGGGCCTGCTCACCGCGCTCGGCAACGTGACCGCGAACCTCGACGCGAACATCCAGGCGAAGCTCGGCGTGTTCGCGAACGTCAACGTGTGCCTCGACGTGAACGCCGAGGCCCAGGTCGACGTGAACGTGGACGCGCTCGTGCAGATCATCACGAAGGTGTTCGCGGACCTGCACACGTCGCTCACGAGCCTCGCGTCGCTGAACGTGCCGGGCGCGCTCAACCTGAACGCTCTGGCCGACGTCCTCTCAATCGCGGAGGTTGCGCTTCGCATCGCTCCGTGACGGGTAGCCTCTGGAGGATTCGCGGAATGAATCCGGGGGCGCGCGAGCGCCCTCACCAGAGGCGGGGGGTTGACGAGCGGAGGCCCGGGGGGACCCGGGCCTCCGCGAGTCGTATTTAAAGGGGTTCGCCTTCAACCCCGGTCGGACCAGTCGATCTCCGCGCGCTCGTACCCGAGGGATCGCGCCAGCGCGCGCAGGGTCTGCTCGGTGCTCTGGCGAGCGCGGTCGAGGATGCCCGCGTCCACCGCCGCGCGGCCGATCGCCTCCTCGGCGCGGCGGCGCGCCTCGCCCTCGAGCTGCTCGTTGCGCTGCGCGAAGACGTCGGTGGAGCGCACGTAGACGTGGGTCGCGCGCTCGTCGAGCATCGCGTGGAGCACGGTCGCGGGCGGCAAGTGGAAGCGGACCGTGCGGGCCGCCGCGTCCACCGTCACGTCCCGCTCGCCCACCTTCGCCAGGTCGACCCCGGCGACCACGTCGCCCACGGCCACGAGGAGCAGCGCGTCGCGCGCCTCGACCAGCCCCCAGAGGTGCGACTGCGGGTCGGCGACCTCGATCACCTTCTCGATGTGGAAGCTCGTCGCCTCGAGCTGCGCCATGTCGTGCACCGCGAGGACGACCGCGGGAGCCGCCGAGGCGACGCCGGGCTCGCCGCGCGAGCGCCCGAGGAAGAAGGCGCCGGCCACGCAGGCCGCGAACCCCGCGGCGACGATGGCGTGTACCGGCCGGAGCTGCACCCGCCGAGCGTATCCGGCCTCAGGCCCGCGCGGCGAGCATGGCGCGGTAGGCGCCCCGGTGTGCGTACGCGAGCGACACCTCGAGCGCGAGCACCGTCAGGGCGATCGGCAGCCCGCCGGGCGCGAGGAACGCGTGGAAGGCCACGATGTTCACGACCACCGGCGCGAGGAGCGCGAGAGCGAGGGGCACGAAGCGGTTCGAGAGGAGCAGCGCGCCGCCGACAATCTCCGTGCCCTTCACGAGCGGGAACATGTAGCCCGCCTTCATGATCGCGGCGCTGAACGCGACAGCCCCCTCGGGCTGCGGCGTCGAGGGCTGCGGGAGGGGAAGGACGCCGAGGACGCTCAGCATGCCCATCAGACCGAAGGCGAAGAAGACGAGCCCGAGGAGGAGCCGCGCCGCTGTGCGGGCGTAGCGAGCGACCGGGCGGGGTCGGACGGAAGCGGGGGCGCTGGCGAGGTCAATCGAGTTCATGGCGTGTTCTCCCTGGTGGGCGTGCGGGGCCGGGCGGGGGCGCCAGGCCTTCCCCGGGATGACGAACGGACGCGGGCAGAATCGACACGGGCGACGATTTTTCTTATGAGGGAGCGGTGAGCGCGCCGCGCGCCGGACCCGGGCAGGTCGCCCTCCTCTTCCTGCGCCTCGGCCTGACCGCCTTCGGCGGGCCGGTCGCGCACATCGCGCTGATGGAGCAGGAGGTCGTGCGCCGGAAGGGCTGGCTCACGGGCGAGCGCTTCCTCGACCTCCTCGGCGTCGCGAACCTCATCCCCGGTCCGAGCTCCACGGAGCTCGCGATCTTCATCGGCTACGAGGTCGCCGGGCCGGTGGGACTCGTCCTGGCGGGCGCGTGCTTCATCCTGCCTGCGGCGCTCATGGTCGGCGGCCTGGCCTGGGCGTACGTGCACTTCGGCGCGATGCCGCGGGTCGCGGGGGTGCTCTACGGCGTCAAGCCGGTGGTCATCGCGGTGCTCGTGCAGGCGCTCGCGAGCCTCGCGCCGAAGGCTGTGAAGTCGGCCGGGCTGGGCGCGCTCGGCGTGGCCGCGTGCGCCGCGTCGGCCCTCGGCGCGGCTCCCATCGCGGTGCTCGCGGGGGCCGGCGCGGTGTGGGCGCTCGCGGGGCTCCGGGCGCGGCGAGAAGGGGCCGGGATGCTCCTCGCGGCGCCCGCCCTCGCGGCGAGCGCGTCCGCCCCGGTGAGCCTCGGCGCGCTGTTCCTCCTCTTCGCGAAGGTCGGCGCGCTCGTCTTCGGGAGCGGGTACGTGCTGCTCGCGTTCCTGCGCGCCGATCTCGTCGAGCGCCTCCACTGGCTGACCGAAGCCCAGCTCCTCGACGCGCTGGCGATCGGCCAGGTCACGCCGGGCCCCGTCTTCACGACGGCCACGTTCATCGGGTACGTCGTGGCGGGAGCGGGAGGGGCGGTCGTGGCGACCGTGGGGATCTTCGCGCCGGGCTTCGTGCTCGTCGCGGCGGCGCGGCCCCTCGTGGCGCGCGTCCGGCGCTCGGCGTTCGCGGGGGCGTTCCTCGACGGGGTGAACGTGGCCGCCCTGGCCGTGATGGGCGTCGCCGGGGCGGAGCTCGCCCGCGCCGCGCTCGTCGACGCGCTCACGGTCGCCTGCGCCGCAATCGCCGCGGCGCTCCTCCTGCGGTTCAAGGTGAACGCGGCGTGGCTGGTCCTCGCGGGCGCGTTGCTCGGCGCGGTCGCGGGCGGGCGCTGAGCGTCACTCCGCCGGCGCGGCGACCGCCTTGCCGGGCTCCGGCTCGCTCGCGATCATCGGGTACGCGAGGCCGGCGAGCGCCGCGCCGGCGAGCGGCGCGAGCCAGAAGAGCCAGAGCTGCGTCGCCGCCCAGCCGCCGACGAAGAGCGCGGGGCCCGTCGAGCGGGCCGGGTTCACCGAGAGGTTGGTGACCGGGATGCCGATGAGGTGGATGAGCGTGAGCCCGAGCCCGATCGCGATGGGCGCGAAGCCCGCGGGTGCCCGCTTGTCGGTCGAGCCGAGGATGATGACGAGGAACGCGAACGTCAGGACGACCTCCGCGACGAGGCACGAGACGAGCGAGTAGCCGCCCGGCGAGTGCTCGGCGTAGCCGTTGGACGCGAACCCGCGCGCGACGTCGAAGTCCGCCTTGCCGCTCGCGATGAGGTAGAGCACGCCCGCCCCGGCGATGCCGCCGAGCACCTGCGCGCACACGTACGCCGGCAGATCCTTGGCCGGGAAGCGGCCCGCCACCGTGAGGCCCAGCGAGACCGCCGGGTTCAGGTGGCAGCCCGAGATGTGCCCGATGGCATAGGCCATCGTGAGGACGGTCAGCCCGAAGGCGAGCGACACGCCGAGCAGGCCGATGCCGACGCCCGGGAACGCCGCGGCGAGCACTGCGCTCCCGCAGCCTCCGAAGACCAGCCAGAACGTGCCGAAGAACTCCGCCGACGCGCGCTTGGAGATGGGCATGATCTCGATGAATACGTGGCCGGGCCCGCCGCCCGCAAGGCGGGATGCGCCCCACCTTTGGCGACCTCTCGACAACCTGCCGGGCGCGAGCGAACATTCCGCGGAGGGGAGTACGGTGGGGGTGAAAGTGTCGACGCCGACGACGCGAGAAGAGGTCGAGGCGCTCGAAGCGCTGCTCGCGGCGCTCGCCAGGGGCGCCTTCCCGGACTTCTTGCCGGGCATCGAGATGATGACGTGGGGCGAGCCCTCGGAAGGGGCCGACGGGCCCGCCGAGGAGCGCGCGTCGGCGATGGAGGCGCGCTTTCGCACGCTCGTCGAGCAGATCCCCGCGGTGACGTTCATGGCGGTGCTCGGGACCGGCAAGAACGAGCTCTACGTCAGCCCGCAGATCGAGGCGCTCCTCGGCTTTTCGCAGGCCGAGTGGCTGGAGAACCCGCTCCTCTGGTACTCGCAGCTTCACCCCGAGGACCGCGCCGTCTGGAACGCGGAGTTCGCGCGCGGCTGCCAGGCGGGTGGACGGTTCCGGGCGGAGTGCCGGTTTCTCACGCGGGGCGGCGTGCCGGTGTGGATCCGCGGCGAGGCGCGCCTCTACAAGGACGCGCAGGGCCGGCCGAAGTTCATCCAGGGCGTGGCCTTCGACGTCACCGAGAGCCGCCGCGCGCAGCAGGTGCTCGTCGCCGACGCCGCGGTCCTCGAGGAGCGCGTGGCCGAGCGGACCAAGGCCCTCCTC
Source organism: uncultured delta proteobacterium (assembly GCA_963797395.1). Lineage (GTDB taxonomy): Bacteria > Myxococcota_A > Polyangia > Polyangiales > Polyangiaceae > Palsa-1150. The sequence continues at coordinate 1,397,811 of CAWCPA010000009.1, read as the reverse complement.
GAGGCCAACCGCGAGCTCGCGCGGGAGATCGCCGACCGCAAGCGCGTGGAGGAGGCGCTGCAGGCGAGCGAGCAGCAGCTCCGCCAGTCGCAGAAGATGGAGGCGCTCGGCCGCCTCGCCGGCGGCATCGCGCACGACTTCAACAACCTGCTCTCGGTCGTCCTCAGCTACGGCGACGCGCTCCAGCACGGCCTGCCGCCCGGCCACCCGGTGCGGTCGGGGCTCCTCGAGATCGAGCGCGCGGGGCAGCGCGCCGCGGCGCTCACCTCGCAGCTCCTCGCCTTCGGGCGGGTGCAGCTCCTCGCGCCGGCGATCGTCGATCTGAACGGCGTCGCCTCGGGGATGGCGAACATGCTGGCGCGCCTCATCGGGGAGGACATCGACATCCAGTTCCGGCTCTCGCCGAACCTCCGCAAGGTCAGCGTCGATCCGCGCCAGGTGGAGCAGGTCCTCATGAACCTGGCCGTCAACGCGCGCGACGCGATGCCGGACGGCGGCACGCTCGTCGTCGAGACCGCGAACGTCGACCTCGCCGAGGCGCACGCCTCCGCGCACGAGGGCGTCGTGCCCGGGCCGCACGTGCTCCTCACGGTGACCGACACGGGGGTCGGGATGGACGCGGCCACCCGCGCGCGCGTCTTCGAGCCGTTCTTCACCACGAAGGACGTCGGCAAGGGCTCGGGCCTCGGCCTGTCGACCGTGTTCGGGATCGTCCAGCAGAGCGGAGGGACGATCACCGTCGACAGCGAGCCCGGGGAGGGCGCGCGCTTCCAGGTCCTCTTCCCTTCCGTCGAGGCCGGGGCGAGCGAGCAGCCCGGCGCCCTCCTCGGGCCGCCCGCGAACGGCACCGAGACGATCCTCCTCGTGGAGGACGACGCCCAGGTGCGCGCGCTCGCGACGATGCTCCTCAGGGCGCGCGGCTACGGCGTGCTCGCCGCGGCGAACGGCGGAGACGCCCTCCTCATGTCCGAGCGGTTCTCGGGCGAGATCCACCTCCTCCTGACGGACGTCGTGATGCCGAGGATGAGCGGGCGCGAGCTCGCGGACCGCCTCGCGGCGAGCCGGCCGTCGACGAAGGTGCTCTTCATGTCGGGCTACACCGACGACGCGGTGATCCGGCTCGGCGTGGGGCGCGCCGACATCGCGTTCCTCCCCAAGCCGCTCAAGGTGCAGACGCTCGCGGCGAAGGTGCGCGAGACGCTCGACCGGCCTACTGCAGGAACGGGTCCAGCGTCATCAGCTGCGGGCTCTCTTTATCCGAGTTGAGGAACGGGTAGTTCATTGGATTGGGCGGGTTTGGGTTGAACCCGGCACCCGCCGCCCAGTACGTCCAGCCGAGGAAGATGTCGTCGTTCTGCGTGACGAGCGTGAGAATCTGCTGAATCGCGGTCTCGCAGGTGTCCTGCGCGTTCACGTCGATGCCCGCCGAGAACTCCCCGAGGAAGCCCTTCACCTTGTACTTCTGCGCCCACGCGACGAACGTCTGCAGGGCGGTCATCGCGCGCGGCACGGACCCGCCCGAACCGGTCGTGCACGTGTCGCTCCCGCCGTAGTCGGTGTCGGGGTACTCGTGGACCTCGAACGCGAAGTTGTTCCGCGGGTCGCTGATCTTCTGGAGCGGATCCGACGAGCCGCCGGCCGCGAAGGTGCTGGGGTCCGCGTAGTTGTTGCCGCAGATGAGGATGAGGTTGTTCGCGCCGATGCTGCGGATGCCGGTCACCGCCGCCTGCGCCGCCTCGTACCACTCGGTGCCCGCGGCCGCCCCCTTCGCGTCGGGCGGCGAGTTCGGCTCGTTCATGATGTCGAAGACGACCTTCGGGTTGTTCGCCCAGAGCGACGCGAGGCCAATCCACAGGTTCTCGAAGGCCACGTTCGGCACGTTCGCCGAGCCGACCGGATCGCCTCCCTTGTTGGCCGAGATCTCCGACTGGCTCGTGTACCACGCGTAGTTGTGGACATCGACGAGGACGGTGAAGCCCGCGGCGGTGAGGGTGCTGACGGCCGCTTCGAGGGCGGCAAGCTCGGTGGCGTCGAACGTGGCGACGGCCGCGGAGGCCGAGACCGGCGCGCCGCTGGTGCTCGACAGGCTGTGCTGGATGCGCTCCCACCGGAAGGGCAAGCGCACCGTGTTGAAGCCCTTGCCGATGAAGTAAGGGTCCATCAGCGTGGTCTCGATCGCGGTGCCGTTCGCGGCCTTCGGCCACGAGGGGCCGCCGTTCGCGAGGTTGCTCGTCGGGTAGTAGTACGTGCTCGGGATCGCGCCGAGCGTTCCGCCGTTGAACTGCCCCGAGACGGAGGCGGAGAACTCGGCGCCGGACATCGAGAGCCCGCGATAAGGGATCGACGCGTAGGTCTTGCCCGCGTCGCCGTCGGGCGCGCTGGCGGTGCCCTTCCCCGCGTCGTTGCCCGAGCCGCCGTTGCCGGACCCGGACGCGGAGCCCGGGCTGCCCGAGTCCATCTCCTGGATCTGGCTGGTGGAGGTGCCGACCGGACCGCCGTCATCCGGGATGGACGATTTGTCGTCCTGATTGCCCTGACTCCCGGATTCCGCAGCCGGCGGCGGCGATGGGCGGCAAGGCGACGAGCGCGGACAAGACGAGGGTGAGGCGGCTGATACCGGCGCGCATGAGGGTTCTTACGGATATCCGCCCGGACGTCGATGGACAAGCGACCAGCGCGTGTGGGAGACCGCGGCACCTACGGACCGTATTCAGCGCAGCGCGGGTCGACGAGGCCGCTCGTGATCGTGAAGTCGGATGTCGAGAAGCCCGGAGGCGCGGAGAGGTCGATCGCCGGATGACCGAGGCCACCGTGGGACACCACGATTTGCCCAGCGGGGCTGAGGCTCAGCTGGAATCCTCCAGCCTCGGCGCTCACCGTCGTGAACGTCGACGCGGCGGTGAGTGGGAGCGTCGTGTAGGCGAGCACGCGCCCGGTGTACGAATCCGCATAGCCGGCCGTTCGTGATCAGCAGCCCCGAGATGCTGCCAGGGAAGTTGGCATTGGAGATGCCGGGAGCGCGCGTGCCGCCGTCGGGGCCGGAAGCGCACGGCTATCACCGGTCCGGCCGGGCGGTCCACGGGTCTTGATCGATCTTCGGATGCCCGTCCTCGATGGGATCGCCGCGACCCGCCGGCTCACGGAGAGCGGGTTCGGCGGGAGCATCGTCGCGCTGACCACGTTCGACGACGACGAGTCGGTGTTCGAGGCACTGCGGTTCGGAGCGGTGGGCTACGCGCACCCCCGAGCGCTTCACCTTCAGGAAGTCTGGGCGCCGACGCGGTGAAGTTCATCCGCGAGAAGCTCGCGCGCGTCGCGGTCGATGTCGACCGCGACGAGGCCGCCGCCGCCGCCACGGCGTTCGACGTCACGGGCAGTTGAGCGGGATGCTCGAGCTCCCCCCGCTCGTCGCCATGCAGGTCGCGATGTTGGTGCCGTTGACCGAGATCGTGGCGCTGCCGCCGCCGCCCGGGAACGGTGTGGTCGCCGTGCCGGCGAGCGGGCACATTCCGGTGCACGTGAGGAAGTTGGCGATCTGCGTGGTCGTCCCCGCATACACGCCCGATCCGGCGACGGTGAGCGCGCCGTTGAGGCTCGCGCAGCCGGGTCCCGACGGCCAGACGAGCGTGTACATGCCCGTGTGCGAGATGTCGTAGCCGTCGGGCCCCGTGCCGGTCGTCTGCGAGTTCACGAGCAGCGCCTTCTGTCCGTCGGGCCCCACCGTGAGCGTGCCGGAGGTGTTCGAGATCGACGGTGGCGCCGTTGGCCTGCACGCCGTTGCCCGCGAGCGCGACCTGCACCGCGCCCCCCACGACGTCGAGCGTGGCGGTGAGCATCCCGGTGCTGTGCACGAGACCGAGCGGACCGCTGCAGTCCTTCAGAATCGAAGGTCACCACGTTGCCGCTGGCCGTCGCCGTCGCGCACCCGTTCGTGAAGTACCGGCTCGCGGCGGCCGCGACGACGGAGGCCGCCACGGTGGACGGGGTCTCTCCGCCCGCGTCCGTTTCACCGGCGTCCGCCGCGCCGGGGCCCGCCAGGCCCGCGTCGCCGGTCGCGACCGGCACCGCGTCGAACGTGTCGAGGCCGTCGGGGACGGCGTCGGAGGCGGCGTAGTACCAGGCCGACTCGTAGCTCGTCGTGACGGTCACGTCCCAGGCCGTCGTGGCGAGGTTGCCGGGGCCGCACGTGACGACGAGCACGGTCGTCGTCTCCGTGCACGACGCGAACACGGCGACCGCGAGGCCAATCGCGCCGAGCGCCGATGCGGAGACCCCTCCGGTCTTTCTCATTCGCCCCTCCATCGGCCCGCCGATCCGGCGAGACCGGGTGCAAGGGCGGTGCCCCGCGCCGGTCAGGTCGCGGGGTCTTCGTCGCGCTGCGCGGGGCCGCCCGCCCCGTGGCGCCGCTTCTCCAGCCACGAGTGCGCCACGACCAGCAAAGGCGGCTGCACCACCCGCGTGAGGATCGCGAGGATGAGAGACCCGCCGATCACCACGATGGCGAGCGGCTTCTGCGTCTGCGAGCCGATCCCGTTCGAGAGCGCCGCGGGCAGGAGGCCCAGCGTCGCGACCAGCGTGGTCATGAGCACCGGCCGGAAGCGCTTCTCCGCCGCCTCGCGCGCGGCCTGCTCGATGCCGTGGCCCTCGCTGTTCCGCAGGCGCTGGAAGTACGTCACGACGAGGATCGCGTCCTGAATGGCAATCCCGAAGATCGAGATGAAGCCCATCGCCGCCGAGACCGAGAAGTTCTGCCCCGAGATGAGCAGCGCGAGGATGCCGCCCGTGCACGCGACCGGAATGCTGATGATGACCAGCAGCGTGTCGACCCACGTCTTCACCGCGCTGTAGGTCAGGAACGTGATGAGGAGCATGGTGAGCGGGATGATGATCTGCAGGCGCCCCTCCGCCTCGTGCAGCTCGTTGATCTCCCCTCCCCACTCGAGCCGCGAGTCGTACGGCATGCAGGGCTTCGTCCAGCCCACCGGCGCGCGGTCGCACCGCGGGATGGCCTCGGAGATCGCCGACTGGGCCGCCGCGATCGTGCTGGCCAGGTCGCGCCCGCGCACGCTGAACTTCACCGGGCTGTAGCGCTCACCGTCCTCGCGGTAGATCATCGCGGGGCCCTCGATCGTCTTCACGTCGGCGATCTGCCCGAGCGGCACGCCGGCCCCGTCGGGCGTCGCGACCGCGATCTCGCGGATGGCCTCGAGGCTCGTGCGGTACTGCGGCTTCCAGCGCACGGTCAGGTCGAAGAACTTCTCCCCCTCGTACACCTGCGTCAGCGCCTGCCCGCCGATGGCCGCCTGGATGACCGAGTCCACGTCCCCCGTGTTGAGGCCGTAGCGCGCGCAGTCCGCCCGGCGCGGCGTGATCTTCACGCTCGGCTGCCCGAGAGAGCGGAAGAGCCCCAGGTCGGCGATGCCCGGCACGCGGCCCATGACGTCGACGATCGCGTCGGCGATGCCCTCGTTCTTGTCGATGTCCTTGCCGAACACCTTCACCGAGTTCTCGCCCTTCACGCCGCTCAGCGCCTCCTCGACGTTGTCGCTGATGTACTGCGAGAAGTTGAACAGCACGCCGGGGAACGCCTCGCTCAGCTCCTGGTCGATCTCCTCGGTGAGCGCCTGCTTCGTGAGCCCGCGCGGCCACTGGTCGAAGGGCGCGAGCGGGGCGAAGAACTCGATGTTGTAGAAGCCCGAGACGTCGGTCCCGTCGTCGGGCCGCCCGAGCTGCGAGACCACGGTGAGCACCTCGGGGTGCTTCCGGTGCGCGTCGTCGCAGACGGCGCCCGGGTCCGACGGGCACCCGCGGAGGATGGACCTCATCCGCCCCACGTACTTCGCGCTCTGCTCGAGCGAGATCGACATCGGCAGCGTCGCGCGGATCCAGAAGTTGCCCTCCTCGAGCTTGGGCATGAACTCGCGCCCGAGGAGCGGGAAGAGCGCGACGCAGAGGACGATCGGCACCAGGCTGAAGGCGATCGCGCTCTTCTTGTACTTCATCGCCAGATCGAAGGCGGGCGCGTACACGCGGTGGAGCACGCGCATGATCGGGCTCTCCTTCTCCTCGGCCGCCGCCGGGATCGCGCGCGACGCGAGCACCGGCGTCAGCGTGAGCGCGAGGCAGATGGCGCCGCCGATCGCGAACGCGTACGTGCGCGCCATGGGCGCGAAGATGACGCCCGAGACGCCCGTCATCGTGAAGAGCGGCAGGAACGCGACGCCGATGATGATCGTCGAGAACATCATCGGGCGCACGACCTCGCGCGCGCTCACCTCGATGCGCTCGATCATCGAGCCTTTCCCGTGCGAGCCGAGGTGCCGGAAGATGTTCTCCATCATGATGACGGTGGAGTCGACGACGATGCCGAAGTCGACCGCGCCGAGCGAGATGAGGTTCGCCGAGGTGCGCGTCGCCACGAGCCCGCAGAACGCGATGAGGAGCGCCAGCGGGATGTTGAGCGCCGTGATGACCGCCGCCCGCCCGTGCCCGAGGAAGAGGAGCAGGACGACCGTCACGAGCGCCATCCCGACGATCAGGTTCTCGATGACCGTGTGCGTGGTCACGTGCACCAGTGCGCCCCGGTCGTAGTAGGGCTCGATGTCCATGCCCGGCGGCAGGATGTGGTTCTTGCGGATGTAGTCGACCCGCGCGTAGATGCCCTCGAGCGTCGACGGGGTCTCGCCGCCGTAGCGCATGAGGACGATGCCCTGCACGACGTCGGGGTCGTCGTCGTAGCCCACGATGCCGAGGCGCGGCGCGTGGCCCACGTCGACGTCGGCGATGTCGCGGATGCGGACGGGCGTCCCCTTCTGCTCGACGACCACGCTGTCCTCGATGTCGCGCACCGCCGCGCCGCCCGACCCCACGAGGCCGATGCCGCGGACGTCGTACGACTGCTCGCCCATGAAGAGGCGGTCGCCGCCGACGTTCTGGTTCGCGTTCTGGATGGCGGCGGTCAGCTGCGAGAGGGTCGCGGCGTGCCCGTGGAGGCGGAAGGGATCGACCTCCACGTGGTACTGCTTCGTCTCGCCGCCGTAGCTCGTGACGTCGATGACGCCCTTCACCTGCTTGAACTGCCGCTCGAGGATCCAGTCCTCGGCGGTCTTCAGGTCCTTCAGCGTGTAGCCCTTGCCGACGAGGCGATACCGGTAGACCTCACCAATCGCGTTCCACGGCGAGATTTGCCCCTGGAGCCCCGACGGGAGCTGCACGAACTGGAGGCGGTTGATGACCTCTTGCCGGGCCTCGGCGTAGGGCGTCTGCCAGTCGAAGTACGCCTTCACGTCGCTCAGGCCGAAGAGCGACGAGCTCCGGACGTGATCGAGCCCGGGCATCCCGGCGAGGCCGATCTCGAGCGGGATCGTGACGTATCGCTCGGTCTCTTCGGCGCTCCAGCCGGGGGGTTGCGTGATCACCTCGACGAGAGGCGGGCACGGATTGGGGTAGGCCTCGATGTCGAGCTCGCGGTACGCGGCGATCCCGAGGACGACCAGCAATGCGGCGCATGCAAAGACGAGGAGCGGCGCGCGAAGCGCTGCGACGATGATCCGTTGAATCATTCCCGTGCCGGCTGGCGCAGTCAGCAAGCAGCATGCCCATCCGCCGAGCGGAGGGATTCAGCACGAATCTCGCGCACTCCGAAGAACCGCGACGGATCGATTGCCGCGACCTCGCGCTTCGCGACGGGACGCGCGACCCCGTATCAACGCAGGATAAAAATCGGCGACCTCAGCCCGAGCGCTGGGACGAGGAAGGTCGAGACTACGGCCCGACCTGCGAGACGGAACTGTCGCCGACGATGTTCGCGAGCCAGCTCACGAGGGACGTGCCGCCCTGAGTCTCCGTGTAAAGCGACGCGGTGGTGAGCCAGATGTGCTGGCTGCTGTCGGGGAAGTAGGTGCCGAAGTCGGGGTCGAGCGGGGAGACCTCGCTACGGAAGTCCACGAGCCCCGCGGTGAACGTGGGGCCCGAGACCGGCGTGAGGAGCGAGCCCGTGCAGTCGTTCGCGCCGTACCCGAAGAAGCCGGAGATGACGCTGTCGGTGTCGGACTCGACGAGGCCCACCATGCGATCGGGATAGGTGTTCGCCAGGAACTTCGCGTAGTCGATCGCGTAGTTGTCCGGGTCGGGGCAGGCGGCGCCGCACTCCTTGAGGACCGAGTCGTCGAAGCCCCACGTCTGCCGCCACTCCTCTTCCAGGCACGAGGGGATGTACTTGCTCGACATCGGCGGCCCCGAGTCGTCGACCAGCGCGACCTTCACCGTCGAGAAGGCGCGCTGCACGAGCGGCGCGCTGAGCGCGGCCGCGAACCCGCCCGCGCTGGTGCCGGCGAGGAGGACCTGCGAGGGATTCGAAAACGTGGGCACGATGCGGTTCAAGAACGCCTGCAGGTTCAGATACCCGACGAACTTCTGCGTGCCCGAGACGCCGGACACGGTCCCGTTGGGGTTCGCGCCCATGCCGACGTCGCCCGTGCAGTAAGGGATGTAGACGAAGTTCCACCCCGCGACGGGGTTCGCCGGGTTCGTGCGGTCGAAGACGCCGGTGGCCGCGGGCGTCTGCTGCCCGATCTCGTTGGCGGCGTTGGCCAGGCAGGTGACCGGGTCGAAGCACGCGCCCTCGCCCCCGAGGAAGACCATCACGCTCTTCGCGCTGCTCTCGAAGTTGACGGCGATGCCGGCCGTGGAGCCGTCGCGGCAAGACGTGCCGGGGAAGTCGACCCACGTCCACGAGCCGTCGGGCCCCGTGATGGGCGTGCCCGTCGCGACGAAGGGCGGCGGGCCGCTCGCGTCGGGGCCCGCGCCGTCGGTCGCGCCGCCGGAGGCCGCGTCGCCGCCGGATCCGCCGTCGCCGGCGGCGTCATCGCCGGACGCGTCGTCGCCGAGCGTCGCGTCATCGCCGGATGCGTCGGCCGATGCGTCGTCGCCGCCGTACCGGGGAGGCGAGGACGAGCCGCTCGACGTCCCGCTGCTGCTGCCGGCGCTGCTCTCGCTACCGGCGCTGGCCCCGCTGCCGGAGCTGCCGGAGCTCGTCGACTGGCCGCTGCCGCCGCTCCCGCTCCCGGTGTCGTCCGGGCTCGTCACGCCCTCGGCGCATCCGCCGGCGGCCGACGCCCCGGCGAGAAAAATGAACCCGGCGAGGACGGCCGAACGCGGACCCGCAGAAGAAAGCAAAGCGCGCATACGGAGCACACCTTACGCCACGACCGCAATCGTGGCGACCGAGAGACAACGGAAATGCGAGTATCGGCTAACCCCGAAACGCCCGCCACGCCGACCGGAGCGCCTTCTTCGCCCGAGAAGATGATGATGGCGCCGAACGCCTCGACCAGCCGGACGAGCAGAAAGACGGATTGACGGAGCTCTGATTCGCTGAGGAGCTTGTCCAACCTCTTGTCCCTCAGCGCTCGGTCTCGCTGCGGGCGTGCTCGGCGCGTCGGACGAGCTCGATGAGGTCCTCCTGCGGAATCTGGAAGTCGACGACGTGGAGGCCGAGGGAGCGCTTGAGCGGCATCGCGTCGAAGTCGAGCGGGCTGGTGCGAACGTCGCCGGGCGCGCCGGCGAACGAGATCGCCAGGTAGCGGTAGCCGTCGGGCCCATCGGCGCAGCGCCCCACGTAGAAGTCATGGAGCGCGACGAACGGAGTGTCGACGCCCTCGACGCCACGAAGTTGCTTGTGGAGCGCGGCGTTCAGAGGAAAGTACGCGCCCGAGAAGACCCGCGGGCCGCGCGCGGCAGGGTCGACGGGGTTCACGCAGGCGGTCTCTTGCCCCGGCTTCGGCGCGGCGCGACCGGGCGAGACCGGCACGCCGTCCTCGTGCGACCGGTACGCGACGACGCAGCCGGTCTCGTCGAGCCGGGTGCAGAGGGGAATGTTCTCGAACGACGCGCCGGCCAGGCGGCCCCTCGGGACCTCGACGTCTCCGCCGATGACGAGCGCCACGAGGAGGCGTGCCCGCATCGCGGGGTCGTGATCGAAGAGCCGCTGGAGGAGGCGCGTGACGAGGTGCGCGCCCTGCGAGTGGCCGATGAGGACGATCTGGCCGCCCGCGGTCGTACGCCGCGAGGTACGCCCGGAACGCGGCCTCGACGTCGGAGTACGCGACCTCGAGGCGCTCCTCGAGCTGCTCGCCCCCGAACACGTACGTGCCGATGGTGGCCTGCCGGTAGAGCGGCACGTAGAGGGCGCAGACGTCGCGGAAGCGAACGGCCTGCGCGTCGGTCGCGCCGATCATCGGAGCCAGATTCGCCGAAGTCGTCGTGGTTGCCGGGGAAGACGCCCATGTCGACCGTCGGGTAGACGTAGAAGCAATCGGCCGGGGTCTCGGGCGGCGGCGCGCTCACCTCGAGCACGTGCGATCCGTCGGGGCGGATGGCGGTCACGTCGAGCGGGCGCGCGCAGGAGTCGTCCCGTCCGGGCAGGCAAAGCCACGCCTTCGGGTCCGCGTAGTGGGCGACGTCCGGCGACGAGGGCACGTGCGGCTGCGCGCACGCGAGGACGCCGAACGTCGCCCCCAGCGCCGCGCACGCGAGGAGACCTCTCGCCATGGCAAGCGAGCGTATCGCAGGCCGGGGTGCCAAGCTGACAGGCCCATGAACGATCGCGCCCCCCTCACCCTCGTCGGGCGGAGCAGCTCCCACTTCACGCGGACGGCCCGCCTGTTCGCGCTGGAGGTCGGCGTCGAGCACGCCTTCCGGCCCATCTTCGACATCACCGCGCTCGAGGCCGCCGCCTACGGCGAGAACCCCGGTACGACGCGCCCCGAGTCGGCGCGCTCCGTCGCCTCAGAACGGCGTGGACGAGGCGCGGAGAAACGTCCCGTTGTCGTCGCCGGTGGGCGCGACGTCGTGGGGGTCGAGGACCATCACGCCGCTCGCGTCTTCGAGCGCGACGTGCACGGTGGCCTTGTGGCCGTGCGCCTCGACCATCACGACCTGGAAGGCCTGCTGGAGGGCCACCGCCTCGCTCACCGACGAGGCGTTGTCGAGGAAGTACTGGCCCCGGAGGGCCGCCTGCACGCCCGGCTTGCTCGGGTCGCGCGGCCCGAAGTCGGTCGCGTCGAGGTAGAGCAGGTGGACGCCGAGCCCGCGCTCGTTGAGGCCGTCGACCGTGGCGAGTCCGTAGGCGGTCGTGACCAGACTGCCGTACTTGGAGGTCCACGTAGCGGGCTTCTCCTTGACCACGACGTCGGGCCCCGCGCGGCCGCCGTCGCGCTTCATGCCACGGGGGCAGGACGGTGAGGACGGGATCCGTCGTCTCGGGCCAGTCCATCGTGCGCGCCACGAGCACCGCGATTTTGTCGTCGTTCCGGAGGACGCGGGTGCAGGCCCTCGCCGGCTGCCACGCCGTCAGCCCGACCGTGAGGGCCCCCGCGGCGCGAGCAGGGCCAGCGCTCGTCTCGTCCGCACGAGTCTCGTTCGCTTCATCCCCCGTCGCCAACGCAAGGCGGGTGCCTCGCGCCGTCGTGCCAGCCGACGAGGTGCTCGAACGTCATCGACACCTCGAGCCCCGCGCCGCCGGGGACCGGACGCGCCTCGGCGCGCCCCCCGTAGCGCTCGGCGACGGCGCGGACGAGCGCGAGCCCGAGCCCGCGCCCCGCGCCGTCGGCCGACCCGCGCCAGTAGCGCTCGAACATCCGCTCGCGCGCCGGCGCGTCGAGCCCGGGCCCGTCGTCGACGACCGCCACGCGAACGTTCGTCCCTTCCCGCGAGACGCGCACGACGCGCGGGCCCGACGCGTACTTGCGGGCGTTGTCGAGGAGGTTCCGCAGCGCGAGCCGCACGAGCCGCTCGTCGGTCTCGACCAGCGCCTCGTCGGGCGCGTCGACGCCCGTGCCCTCCGGCGCCATCTCGCGCGCAACGTCGGCGAGGTTCACCACCGCGTCGGCGCCGCCACGCGGCTGCTGTCCCGCCGAGAGCACGAGGATGGCCTCGATGACGTCCCCGAACCGCGCCACGTCGCCGAGCACGCGATCGACCGCCCCGGCGGCGTCCGGCGTGCGCGCGCGCAGGCCCTGGAGCTCCGCGACGATCGCGGTGAGCGGCGTCCGGAGCTCGTGCGCCATGTGCGCGCTGCTCGCCCGCTCGCGGGTGAGCGCCTCGAAGAGCCGCCGCACGAGCGCGTCGAACGCGAGCTGAAGCTGCACGATCTCGCGCGTGCGGGCCGCCGGTGGCGGCGCGGGCGGCTCGGCGTCCGCGATGCGCGCGGTCCAGCGGACCACGGCGTCGAGCTCCTCGAGCGGCGTGCGGACCGCGCGCCGGATGGCGAACCCCATGGCCACGAGCGCCACGACGAGCACGCCCGCCATCCCGCGCGCGAGCGTGCGCAGCGCCGCGCGGTGGGTCCCGACGGGCACCGCGGCGACCACGGCGATCGCGGGGCGCGCGACCGCCGCCGCGCAGGCGCGCCAGACGCCTTCGCCACCGTCTCCCTCGCTCCCCTGGGCAGCGCGGCTCACGGTCGCGGGGAAGGCTCCCGTCACGGTCGCGCAGGTCCCCGCCGCGAGCGCGGGCAACGACGCGCGCCCCGCGTCGACCCCCGCGTACCGGATCGACAGACGCGCGCCCTCGGCCTCGGCGCCTTCGAGGACCTCGCTCAGCGCCTCGGTGGTCGAGTCGCCCTCGCCGAGCTCTCGCTCGAGCGCCTCGATTGCGCGCGAGGCGTGGGACCGCGCGGCCTCCGTGTCGCCGTCGTCGAGCACGCGGCCGGTCACGACGACCGCCGCGACGCCCACCGCCACGAGCACGCCGCCCGCGAGGAGGTAGAGGCGCGCCGTCAGGCGGGACTGGAGCGTTCGAGTGTCCATACGTACCCGATCTGCCTGACCGTCTGGAGCGCCTCGCGCACGCCCCGCTCGGCGAGCTTGCGCCGGATGCGCACGAGCAGCACCTCGAGGCTCGCGGCGGCGCGCTCGCTCGCGTCCCCCCAGACCGCCTCGAGGAGCTCCTCTCGCGGGACGACCCGTCCGTCGCTCCATGCCAGCAACGCGACGACGTCGAACTCGCGCGGCGTGAAGGGGATGCTCGCGCCATCGACCGCGACCGCACGCCGCTCGCGGTCGACATGCACCGCGCCGAAGGTCCGGGACGACTCGCGCAGGCGCGGGCCCCGCCGGCCGAGCGCCCGGACGCGCGCCGCGAGCTCGTCGACCGAGAAGGGCTTGCACAGGTAGTCGTCTGCGCCGGCGTCGAGGCCCGCGATGCGGTCGGCGACCCCGGTGCGCGCCGTGAGGAGCAGCATGGGCAGCTCGCTCCCGGCGCGGCGCGCCGCGCGGCAGAAGTCCAGGCCGGAGCCGTCGGGCAGGCCGATGTCGACGATCGCGAGGTCGAACGAGCGCGCCGCGCACGCGTCCTCCGCGGCGCGCACCCCGCCCGCGACGGAGACGGCGTGACCCTGCACGCGAAGCGCGGCGCCCACCGTCTCGGCGACCCGCGGGCTGTCTTCGACGATCAGGATGCGCATCGAGGGCGCCTAGTTGCCGAGGAGCTTGCGGACCTCGGCGTCCAGCTCGTTCTCTTCACCGTCGCGAAAGCCCGCGTGCACGAAGCGGACGACGCCGCGGCGGTCGATGACGAACGTGGAGGGCATCGAGTCGAGCGCGTAGCGGCGGGCGATCGACTTGTCCCCGTCCCAGGCGAGCGGGAACCTCGCGCCCGCGTTGTCGGCGAACGACGGGATCTTGCCCTTGTCCTCGGGCTCGTCCTCGCTGATGGCGACGACGCGCAGGCCGTTCGCCTCGTAGCGCGCGCGCAGGGCCTCGATCTTCGGGAACGACTTCTTGCAAGGCCCGCAGAACGTGCCCCAGAAGTCGACGATCACCACGTTGCCTTGCCAGCCGCGGAGCGAGACGGCGGCCGGGGCGCCGCGCACGGTGTGGATCTGGAAGTCGGGCGCGGGGTTGCCGACGAGGGCCTGGGCGTCGGCCGCGTCGGACCGCGTGACCGCCAGCGTGGAACCGAGGAGCAAGACGGCCGCGAACGCAGTTCGGGAGGGCATCACGGGTCCATGTTACTCGGCGATCGCCACCTCGGAGGCCCGCCGGTGCTCGAGCTTCGCGCGCACCGCAGAGGCCACCCGCTCCGCGCCTTGCGCCGGACCGAACACGTGCCCATACAGGGCGACCTCGGCCTCTCGGTAGATCTCCCACGTTTGCTGCGTCTTCAGGAGGGCGGTCTTCTCCGCGTCCTTTTCCGGGTGAACCCGCTCGATCGCGGCCGAGCGGGCGCGCTCCGCCGCCTCGACGTCCTTCGCCGTGGTGTCCTTCGCGACGAACCGCGGGAACGCGACGAGGTCCTGGATGCGCTTGGCCTTGAGCTTGTTCTGCGCGGCGAGGGCCATGCTGCCGCGGATGGTCCCGTCGATGTAGACCTCGTACACGTAGTCGCCGACCGCGCTCACATAGTCCGCGTACGCCTGCTCGGAGCGCCCGAAGAGGTCGCGGCCGGCGTCGTCGAGGCCCGCGACGACGGCTTTGGCCTGGAGCTGCCGCCGGGTGTCGGCGTTCTTGCCGCTCCGCCCTTCGCACTCGTTGTTCGTGATCGTCGTGCCGCCGATGTCCTTGCAGAAGTCGACGCGCGGCGTCTTCGGGTCGTGCTCCTTCGCCGTGGCGTGGTCGAGCACGCCCTCTCGCGTGACGTCGTCGAAGCAGCCGCGGACGAACTCGCGGGCCGCGGCGACGTCCGCCGCGCCGCCGATCCCGTCGATGCGAAGGAGCGCGAGCTCCGCGGCCTCGAGCGACATCGACGATCCGGCGCAGTCGAGCGCGTCGGCCTGGCGCTCGAGGCACGCGCGCCCGCGCGCGAGATCGCGCGGGGTGCCCGCCCCGTCCAGGAAGCGCAGGCAGTCGAGGCCCGGCTCGCGGGCGTCGGCCGCGGCGATGAAGAGGCGCGCGGCCTCTTCGGCGGCGCACAGGGGGCTCGCGAGGCAGTCCTCGGCGCGCTGGCTCGCCGTCACGCCGGAGTCGGGCGACCCGCCTTCGGAGGTCGCGGCGTCGGGCGTCGCGCCGTCGGAGGTCGCGGCGTCGGGCGTCGCTGCGTCCGGGGCTGCGCCGTCGGGGTCGATGGCGGCGCTCGCCTCGACCGGGACCGCGGAGGCCACCTCCGACCCGGCCGCGGCTGAATCGTTCGGGACATGC
This sequence comes from uncultured delta proteobacterium, assembly GCA_963797395.1. Classification (GTDB taxonomy): domain Bacteria; phylum Myxococcota_A; class Polyangia; order Polyangiales; family Polyangiaceae; genus Palsa-1150. Next base: position 1,382,674 of record CAWCPA010000009.1, on the reverse strand, counting down.
TGCGCCGGCTGCGGCTTGCAGTCCGCGAGCACCAGGGCAGTCAGGATCCACGCGCGTAGCGATACGTCCCAGCGGCGCTGCACCGCGTCCCTCCAGCTTCGACGGTATCGCATCATCTCGGCGAGTGGCCGAAATCCGGACGGCGATCTCGCGTGCTTCCATCCGCACCCGCACGAGTAAGCCACGCGCCGCGTACTCCGCGCGGATGCGCTAAGAGCTCTCCGTCCCATGCGCAGGTCGTCGAGTCGCCTCGTCCCCGTTGCCTTCCTCGTGCCGGCCCTCTCGATGGCCGGCACCGGCTGCTATTTCCGCGGGGCGGGCGCGTTGCCCTTCGCGATCGCGAGCACGGCCCTCTTCACGGCCGCGGTCGTGAGCGCTGCGCAGCCGCCGCCTCCACGGGTAGTTTACGTGCCGGTCGAACGCCCGGGGTACACGTGGCAGCCCGGGTACTGGACCTTGCAAGACAACAACTGGGTCTGGGTCGAGGGACAGTGGATCGCCCTCTACCCCGGGTACGCGTGGTCCACCACCCGATGGCAAGAGATGCCCGACGGGAGCTGGCAGCTCGTGCAAGGACACTGGGTGGCCGTCGCTCAGTAGCGTTCGAGCGCATTCGCGATGGGGTGAAGCGAGTCGCGTGCCCCCTCGACAGGGCTCTCGGGCGTGGCGCTCGTCCTCGTGAAGACGCTCGATACCAGGAGAGCAGCCGAGCCGAACGCGGCCCCTGCCACGCAGACGCCGGACCATCCCGCGAGAGCGAGGGCGGGACCGACGATGGCCGACCCCGCAGCCCCCCCGAGGAAGAAGATGCCGACGAACAGGCCGTTCCGACGGCCAATCGCGGAGGCGGCCAGCATGTTGATGGCGCGCCGACCCAGCGTCTGATCCCCGACCACGCCAAAGTCGAGGAGGATGGCCGCAGCGGCAAGCCCTGCGACGCCGAGGACGGGGGACGCAGAGCCGAGCACGCCGCCGGACAGAAGGGCCGGCAGCAAAGCTCCGATGACGGACAAGTCAGCCGCGATCGACGCCACGCGGGTCAACCCGCGATCGCCCAGGCGGCCCATGATCGGCGCGCTGACGGCGCCCGTCATGCCTACGAGCCCGAAGACGGCCATGCCACGCGCCGACAGGTGGAAGGGAGCACTCGCGAGGCGTGACGCGATCGCCGTCCAGAACACGTTGAATGCGCCCATCACCAAGGCGGCGGTGATGGCGTTGGAACGCAGCAAAGGTTCGCTGCGAAGGAGCGTGCCCAGCGACGCGACGACAGCACGGTATCCCGCGGAGGACGCGGGCTTGCGTTCGGGCAAGGCGGCCCTCAGCGGCAGAATCGTGAGGCCGACGAGGAGCGCGGCCATCAGGTACACGGCCCGCCAGCCGAAGCGCTCGCCGACGAGGCTGGCGAGCGGACGGGACAACATGATGCCCAGCATCAAGCCGCTCATCACGTTTCCGAGCACACGCCCGCGGTGCGCGGCGGGCGTCAGAGAGCCCACGAGCGGAACGAGGATCTGGATCAGACTCGACGCCGCGCCGCTGATGAAACAACCGACGAGGAAGAGAGCCGGCTCGTTCGAGAACCCGGCGACGGAGAGCGCCCCCGCGCAGATCACGGCCATCGAAACGACCAGACGGCGGTTCTCGACCCGATCGGCAAGCGGCACGATCAGCAGGAGGCCGAGCGCGTACCCCAGCGCGGTGACCGTCGAGATCCAGTTGGCGTGCGTGGCCGCCAGCCCGAGGTCGGCGGCGATGCTGCCGGCGAGGACCTGCGAGGCGAAGACGTTGAAGACGAAGACGCCCACCACGATTGCGAAGAAGACAACCCGCGATGAACTGAGCCCGACGTTGGGCGCGGCGGTCGAGGTCATGAAAGATCTCCCATCGAGCTACCGAGTCGACACGACTACCTGGCGCGCGACGCGCGCTTGACGGGACCTCTGCGTGCTCCTCGTCTCGCCGAAGGTCTCGCGTGCTCGTCGAGCAGGCGCTCGGCCGCCCTTCGGGCCATCAAGGCGGCGCCCGGATCGTGGTCCAGAGACACGCTGCAGGCCGCGCCGTCGTAGATGAGCGCCAGCAGGGTCGCGGTCGCATCCCCGTCACGTGACCCCGCGTCCTTCGCCAGACGCGCGAGGAACGCGTGACGCCAGGCCCTGTAGGCCGCCGAAACGTCGCGGGCCGCGTTCGGAGCCGGCGGCGCCTCCGCGCAGGCTCGAACGAACGGACACCCGTAGTAGTCGGCGTCCTTCGCGCGCTCCACGAATCCATCGAAGATCGCCAGAATTCGCTGACGGGGATCCTCGATGGTCGCGGCTTGACTCTCCATCCGCTCCTGCAGGCTTCGCGCGCGACCTTCCAGGTAGGCGCGCACGAGCTCCTCCTTGCTCCCGAAGGTGCCGTAGAGCGACGCCTTGGCGACGCCTGCGCGGGCCAGGATGCGGTCGATGCCCACCGTGTGGACGCCCTCTCGGTAGAAGAGCTCGTCCGCGGCCTGCAGCAGCCGCTCTCGAACCGATCCCGCGAGCCTCGCCTCGACCATGGCCAAGATGTACAGACAGGTCTGTCTATTGTCAAGGTGAAGGCGGATCGCCTGAGGTTCCCGACGGGCATCGCATCGATGGGAGGCCTCTATCGCGCGTCAGCCGGTGCAGCCGATCGCATGGCGTACGTGCTGGCTCCTCCGGATCAATTGACCGGGCATCCCGGGGGCTCGGTTTCAGCGGCGCCGAGTACGTCGCGTCGATCACCTTGCCGTCCACGAAGTGCACGTGCACTCTCGCCGTGAGGGGATCGCCGTCGGCCGACGGAACCGCGAGGAAGGTGACCGTGACGCTGTCGAACGCGCCCGTGTCGATCTCGGCGGGATCGTCCCCCTGGTAGTATGCGAAGTCGATCTCCGGGTCCGAGGCGTCGGCGCCCGCGTCGAACGCCTCCTGGTATTCGTAGGTCCGGGTGCCTCCATCGGGCCCTATGAACGAGACCGGCCCCGGGCCCGGGTAGGCCTGCACTGCGAGCGCGATCGGTTCGCCAAGGACGGCGCGAAAGCTCCCGTCGTACCGCAGGACCAGCTCGTTGGGCAGCCCGCCTTCCGGCTCGTTGTAGAGCCCCGTCGGGGGCTTCCCCGCGATGGTCAAAGAGAACTGGTCTTCGCTCGAGAAGGGCGGGTCGTCGACGCCGCATGGCGAATACGGAGGGTTACGCTGGGCCGCGACGCTGCTCGCCGAGAAACTCGTCGTTGCAGGATTGCCGCCGCCCCCGCCGCACGCCGCGAGGGCCAGGCACGCGAGGGCGGCGAGCTTCGGACAAGCGAGGTTCATGGCCCAGCTCCTTCGCAACCCCCATACCGGCGGGAAAACCGCAGAACTCTCGGTATTTGGCCGGCCCCTCATCGCGCCAAGCTGTGCCAGCCCGTGCACACGCCGTCAGGGTGCCGCCGCCGCGACCCCCCTCACCGCTCGCCGACCGCGATCCGCTCGCCCACCTCGCCCTGCCGCGGCGGGCCCGCCGCGAACCGGGGCCGCCAATCGCGCTCGCCGCCGTCCTCGATGCACCGGAGCCCGGCGTGCGCGAGCCGCTGGCGGATGCCCTCCGTCGACACGAAGCCAATCCACGGTTCGCCGAACCATCTCAGAGATCGGCGAGGGCGAGGGCGTACCGGGCACGACGTACGTGAGCGCGATGCGGCTGCCTGGCGCGGAGAGCGCGCCGACCGCGTCGAGCGTGGTCTCCTGCGCGTCGGCGGTGAGGTACTGGGTGACGCCTTCCCAGATCCAGAAGGTCTTGTCGTCGATGCGGTGGCCCGCGCCGCGCAGCGCGCCCGCGAGCGTGTCGCGCTCGAAGTCGACCGGCACGTACGCGTGGCGGGCGGCGCGCGGCTGCATCGCGGCGGTGCGCCGGCGCTTGTCGGCCTGCGTGGCAGGATGGTCGATCTCGAACACCGCGCTGTCGCCGACGTCGTCGAGGCGGAAGGCTCGGCCGTCGAGGCCGGCTCCGAGGAGGACGAGCTGACGCGCGCCCTCGGCGTGCGCGGCGGACCACGCGGCGTCGAGGACCCGGGTGCGCAGCGCGATGAAATCCATCTTGCCGTCGCTGCGCTCGAACATCCTTCGCACGCGCTCCGGATGGGCCCCGAGGCGCCGGCCCAGCGTCCGCACGACGGCGCGCCACCCGGGCGGCAGGAGGGCCATCGCGGTGGGATCCGAGAAGTCGCGGACCTCGGTCACCCCCGCGTCGGCGAGCGCGCGCATCACCGTGACCATCTGCGACGTGCCGCTGGCCCGATTGCGCATCGGGGAGGTTCGATGATCGGAACCAGGCCGGGGTTGCCCCCCGCTCGAGCCCTGGTACGGCGCGTGCTCGCTACGGGCAGCCGGGGACGAGGAACGCTCCGCATGGCTGTCTCGAACCATCTCTCGAAGGCACGTTTCATCGTGGCATTGGCGTCCGGCGTGGCCGCTTTGCCCCCGGCTGAGGTCGATGCGACGGCATCGAACGGCGGGAACCCGTCATGAGCGCGGAGATGCCCTCCAGGCTGTCGCTCCCGCCCCGCGAGGCGGGCGACGTGGTGGCCGACAAGTACCGCATCGAGCGGCTGGTCGGCAGCGGCGGGATGGCCTGGGTCTTCGAGGCGACCCACACGCTGCTCCTCCAGCGGGTGGCCATCAAGGTCCTGCGCGTCGACCCGTGCGCCGACAACGCCGAGGCCACGGCGCGCTTCGATCGCGAGGCCCGCCTCGCCGCGAAGATCTCCGGCGACGCGACGGCGCGCATCATCGACGTCGGCACGCTCGACGACGGCTCGCCCTTCCTCGTCATGGAGTACCTCGAAGGCCGCAACCTCGAGGCGCTGCTGGAGGGCCGCCCGCCGCTGCCGGTCGCGACGGCGATCGACTACGCGCTCCAGGCCTGCGAGGGCCTCGCGGAGACGCACGCGGCCGGCATCGTCCACCGCGACCTCAAGCCCTCGAACCTCTTCGTGGTCCACGGCCCCGACGGGTCGCAGCGGGTGAAGCTCCTCGACTTCGGCATCTCGAAGTTCGAGGCCCTGAAGGACGAGGCCAGCGTCACCGCGACACGCGCCCTCGTCGGGTCGCCCGTCTACATGTCCCCGGAGCAGATGCGCTCGAGCCGGCGCGTCGATCGCCGCACCGACATCTGGTCGATGGGCATCATCCTCTACGAGCTCCTCACCGGCCGGTCGCCCTTCCACGCGGCCACGCTCCCCCGCATCTGCGCGCGCGTCCTCGACGAGCGGCCGGCGGCGCCGCGGTCGCTCCGCCCGGAGATCCCGCGAGGCCTCGACGCCGCCGTCCTCCGGTGCCTCGAGAAGGAACCCTCGCGGCGCTTCCAGACCGTCGCCGAGCTCGCGCGGGCGCTCGCGCCGTTCGGGGGGCCGGACGCGGAGGAGCGCGCCCGGCGAATCGCCCGCATCCTCGGCCGCAGCCTCACGCCTCGACGACCGGCGCGCTGGAGGCCGGGGCTGCGCGCGGTCGCGGTGGCCACGGCGGCCCTGACGGCTTGCGTGGCGCTCGCCGTCCACCCGTCGGTCTTGCGCGATGCCGTCGCATCGACGCTCGCGATGCCGGATGCACCGCCATCCCACGTCGCGCAGGCTGCGACCGTGACCGACCCGTCGCCCCCTTCGCCCGAGGCCACGTTCAGCGACGCCGGACCGCACCCGACGCCGACCGCGCCCCATGCCTCGGCGGTCCTCTCGTCGGCCGCGGCGCCCGTGAAGGATGGCATCGCGGTGAGCACACTCCCGGCGCGGACCACGCTCGCGGCGGGGCCCGCGTTCGAGATCCCCGAGTTCGGAGGGCGTGAATGACGTGGCGCGCCGCCGCTCCCCTCGCGGCCGCGGCGCTCCTCGTGACGTCGCCGGCGCACGCCGAGGCCGACGCGACGCGGGCCCAGTCGCTCTTCGAGGAAGGGAAGGCGCTGCGCGGCGCCGGGAAGATCGCCGCCGCGTGCGTCGACTTCGAGGAGAGCCGCCGGCTCGAGGAGGGCATCGGCGTGACCCTCTACCTCGCCGACTGCTACGAGCACGCGGGCGACCTGCGCCGCGCCCGGTCCGAGTACCTCCGCGCCGAGAGCCTCGCCGTCGCCCGGGGCGACAAGCGCGCCGCGGTCGCTCGCCATCGCGCCGAGGTGCTCGACCGGGCGCCGCAGACCGCGGCGCCCGCCTCCACGGCGCAGCGATGGGCGGGCCTCGCGACCGCCGCGGTGGGCGTCGCGGGGGTCGGCATCGGCGTGACCTTCGGCGTCGTCGCGCTCTCGAAGCTGTCGCAGTCGAGCTCGGGGGCGGAGGAGCTCCCGCTCCGCGACCAGGCGCGCGGCGCGATGACCGCCTCGACCGTGGGCTTCCTCGCCGGCTCGACCGCGCTGGCCGCGGGCCTCGCGCTGTACCTCACGGCTCCGAAGGACGGAGACCTGACGCTCGCGCCGGCCCTTGGCGCGGGAAGCGCAGGGGCGACGCTCGCATGGCGGTTCTAGCCCGCACGGGGCTTGTCGTCCGCCCAGATCCACCCAGCATGATCGAGACGCGGCGCGCCGCGGCGCGGCCCATCCGTACTTCCGGAAGAGGTCTCGTTGGAGGGCATCTCATGAAAGCGACCGGCACGAACCCCACGAAAAAGCTGCACGAAGCGGGGCAGAGCCTCTGGCTCGACAACATCACGCGCAAGCTGCTCGATTCGGGGCAGATCGCGAAGTACGTCGAGCAGTACTCCGTCACGGGGCTCACCTCGAACCCGTCGATCTTCGACAAGGCGATCGCCTCGGGCGACTACGACACCGAGATCCGCGAGAAGGTGGCGCGCGGCGTCGGCGGTGAAGATCTCTTCTTCGACCTCGCCATCGAGGACCTGAGTCGCGCCGCGGACCTCTTCCTGCCCATCCACGAGCGCACCGACGGCGTCGACGGCTGGGTCTCGCTCGAGGTCTCGCCGCTCCTCGCGCACGACGCGAAGCGCACGGTCGCCGCGGCGAAGGCGCTACACGAGCGCGCGGGCCGGAAGAACCTCTTCATCAAGATCCCCGGGACGGAAGAGGGACGCGAGGCCATCGAGGAGTGCATCGCCTCGGGCGTCCCGATCAACGTCACGCTCCTCTTCTCCGCCGACCAGTACCGCGCCGCCGCCGAGGCGTACCTGCGCGGCATCGAGCGGCGCGTCGAGAACGGGCTGAACCCGAACGTCGGCTCGGTGGCGTCGGTTTTCATGTCGCGCTGGGACAAGACCGCGAACCAGCTCGTGCCTCCGCCGCTGCGGAACAAGCTGGCGCTGGCCGTCGGGCGAGACATCTACCGCGCGTACCGGAAGCTCATGGACACCGACCGCTGGCAGCGCCTCGCGAACGCGGGCGCGCGCATGCAGCGCCTCTTGTGGGCCAGCACGAGCACCAAGGACCCGAGCGCGCCCGACACGTTCTACGTGCAGGGCCTCTCGGCGCCGTTCACGGTCGACACCATGCCGGACAAGACGCTGGTCGCGTTCTTCGAGCACGGCGACGTCGGCGAAGAGATGCCGCCCGACGGCGGCGACTGCGACGCCGTGCTGGCCGAGTTCGGCGCGGCCGGGGTCGACGTGGGCGGGCTCGCCGAGAAGCTGCAGCAGGAGGGCGCCGCCTCGTTCGACGAGTCGTGGAAGGAGCTCTTGAAGCGCATCGACCAGCAGGGAAAAACGGGCGGCAAGAAGCCGGAGGTGCGGTCGTGAGCGCGGCGAAGGTTTCGGACGCCCTGGTCTTCTTCGGGGCGACGGGCGACCTCGCCTACAAGAAGATCTTCCCTGCGCTGCAGGCGCTCGTCGCCCGCGGCGCGCTGAACTCGCCGATCGTCGGCGTCGCGCGCTCGGGGTGGAGCGCGGACAAGCTGCGCGCGCGGGCCAAGGAGAGCATCGAGAAGCACGGCAAGTTCGATCGCGTCGCGTTCGAGAAGATGGCGGCCCTCATGCGGTACGTCGAGGGCGACTACGCCACCGGCGCGACGTACGAGCGCCTCCGCAAGGAGCTCGGCGGCGCCGAGCGTCCCCTCCACTACCTGGCCATCCCGCCGAGCGCGTTCCCCGAGGTCATCGACGGCCTCGCGCGCGCGGGCTGCGCCACGCAGGCGCGCGTGGCCCTCGAGAAGCCCTTCGGGCGCGACCTACCGTCGGCGCAGTCCCTCAACAAGACGCTCCACAAGGTCTTCCCCGAGGCGTCGATCTTCCGCATCGACCACTACCTCGGGAAGGAGCCGGTGCTGAACCTCCTCTACTTCCGCTTCGCGAACCCCTCGCTCGAGGCGGTGATGAACCGCGACCACGTCGAGAGCATCCAGATCACGATGGCCGAGAAGTTCGGCGTGCAGGGCCGCGGCAAGTTCTACGACGAGACCGGCGCCATCCGCGACGTCGTCCAGAACCACATGCTGCAGCTCGTCTCCATCCTCACGATGGATTCGCCGGTCGGCGAGGACGTCGAGGCGGTGCGCGACGAGAAGGCGCGCCTCCTCCGCGCAATCGCGCCGCTGAGCGCCGACCACGTCGTCCGCGGTCAGTTCCGGGGCTACCTCGACGAACCGGGCGTGGCGCGCGGCTCGACCATCGAGACGTTCGCGGCCGTGGACCTCCGCATCGAGAGCTGGCGCTGGGCGGGCGTGCCCGTCTTCGTCCGCGCGGGCAAGTGCCTGCCCGTGAACGCGACCGAGGTGTACGTGCAGTTCAAGCGCCCGCCCTTCGACGTCTACGGCGAGGGCGCGCGCGAGGGGACGCACCTGCGCTTCCGCATCGGGCCGGAGGTGACGACCGTCGCCATGGGCGTCCGCGCGAAGACGCCGGGCGAGGCGATGGCGGGCCGGGCGGTGGAGCTCGTGGTGTCGGAGAGCCAGGCGCAAGACATGCTGGAGTACGAGCGCCTCCTCGGCGACGCGATGCGCGGAGACGCGAGCCTCTTCGCGCGCGAGGACGCCATCGAGGCGCAGTGGCGCATCGTCGACCCGGTGCTCGGGAAGATGCCGCCGCCGCACGTGTACGAGCCGGGCACCTGGGGCCCGCAGGAGGCCTCGCGGCTCGTCTCGGCGGTCCCCGGCGGCTGGCGCGCGCCGGTCGATCCGTCGCCCAAGCGCTAGAGGAGCGCTGGACCTCTCCGAGCGGCCGCCCATGCCCTACGAGCCCATCGAGAACTACGGCGTCATCGGCAACATGCGGACCGATCGCGCTGGTGAGCCGCGAGGGGTCCATCGACTGGATGTGCTTCCCGCAGTTCGACTCGCCGAGCGTCTTCGCCGCGCTCCTCGACGACGCCAAGGGCGGCCGCTTCCGCATCCGGCCGAGCGGGACGACGATGACGACCAAGCAGCTCTACTGGCCGGACACCAACGTCCTCGTCACGCGCTTCCTCTCGGCCGACGGCGTCGGCGAGATCGACGACTTCATGCCGTGCGCCGGGCGAGAGGCCCCCTGCGTCGACAACCAGATCGTGCGGCGCGTGCGGGTCGTGCGCGGGAGCATCGCCTTCGACGTCGAGTGCGAGCCCGCCTTCGACTACGGCGCGTACTCCCCCGAAGGTCATCATCGTGGCGAACGGCGCGATCTTCGAGGGCCGCGACGGCCGCGGGCTCGCCCTCTCGAGCGAGCGGCGCCTCACCGCGACGCCGCGCGGCGCGACCGCGCGGTTCGTGCTCCGCGAGGGCGAGAAGACCACGTTCGTCCTCCGCGCGCGCGAGGCGGACGCGTTCTGCACGCGCGCGCCGTCGGAGCCCGAGGCGCAGGCGCTCTTCGAGGGGACGGTGCAGTTCTGGCGCCGCTGGCTCTCGCGCTGCACGTATCGCGGGCGGTGGCGCGAGACCGTGGAGCGCTCGGCGCTCGCGCTCAAGCTCCTCACCTTCGACCCCACGGGCGCGATCGTCGCGGCGCCGACGTGCAGCCTGCCCGAGGAGCTCGGCGGCGTACGCAACTGGGACTACCGGTACGCGTGGATCCGCGACGCGGCGTTCACGCTCTACGCGCTCCTGCGGATCGGCTTCACCGACGAGGCGCGGCGCTTCATGGCGTGGCTCGAGGCGCGGTGCCGCGAGGCGGGCGGCGACCCGCCGTTGCAGATCGTCTACAGCATCGACGGCCGCGCGAACCTCGAAGAGTCCGAGCTCGCCCCACCTCGACGGGTACAAGGGGTCGCGGCCGGTGCGCATCGGCAACGGCGCGTACGACCAGCTCCAGCTCGACATCTACGGCGAGATGATGGACTCCGTGTACCTGTTCAACAAGTACGGAGATCCCATCTCTTTCGACCTGTGGGTGCAGCTCCGGCGCATCGTCGACTGGGTCTGCGACAACTGGCGGCGCGAGGACGAGGGCATCTGGGAGACGCGCGGCGGCCGTCGCAACTTCGTGTACTCGAAGCTGATGTGCTGGGTCGCGCTCGACCGGGGGCTGCGCCTCGCGGACAAGCGCTCGTTCCCCGCGGACCGCGGGCGATGGCTGGCCGAGCGCGACGCCATCTACGAAGACATCATGACGCGCGGGTGGTCCGAAAAGCGGCGCGCGTTCGTGCAGTCGTACGGGGGCGACACGATCGACGCCTCGAACCTGCTCATGGCGCTCACGTTCTTCCTCTCGCCGGTGGATCCGAAGATGCTCGACACGCTCGCCGCGGTCCTCCGGCCGCCCCAAGAGGGCGGCCTCGTCTCCGACGGGCTCGTGTACCGCTACAACACCGAGACGCCGATCGACGGGCTCACGGGCCGCGAGGGCACCTTCAACTGCGCCACCTTCTGGCTCGTCGAGGGGCTCACGCGCGCGGGCCGCTCGGACCGGCGCAAGCTCGAGGACGCGCGCCTGCTCTTCGAGCGCATGCTCGGCTACGCGAACCACCTGGGCCTCTACGCCGAGCAGACGAGCACGAGCGGCCAGGCGCTCGGCAACTATCCGCAAGCGCTCACACACCTGGCGCTCATCAGCGCGGCGTTCAACCTGGATCGGACCCTGAACGAAGCCCGTTAGCGATGGGGTCGGTCGATGTAGGGCCCCTCGCGTGCCCGCGAAGGCCGCGCTGCTCCTGCCCGCCAGCGTCTGTTACGGTTGAAGTGGCCCGTTTCGTCTCGCGACGCCGGTCGCGAGCGCGACTTCGGGCACCAGAATGCTCCCGCGATCCTCAGCTCGATGGCGCGCCGCCGCCGCGCCGCCGCGCCCGTCGCCTCCGCGGCCGGAGCCGGCGAGCAAGCACGTCGCGAACCGGTACGTGATCGAGGAGGAGCTCGCGTCGGGCGGGATGGGCACCGTGTATCGCGTGCGCGATTGCTCGACGGGCGAGGTGCGCGCGCTCAAGCGCCTCAAGCCGGAGGCCGCCGCCGACAAGGTGCTCGTGGAGGCCTTCGAGCGCGAGTACCAGGTGCTCGCCGGCCTGAACCACCCGCGCATCATCCAGGTCTTCGACTACGGCATCGACGCCGACGGGCCGTACTACACGATGGAGCTCCTCGGCGGGCAGGACATGCGCACCGCCGCGCCCCTGCCCTTCCGCCAGGCGTGCCGCTGCCTCCGCGACGTCGGCACGTCGCTCGCGCTCCTCCACGCGAGGCGCCTCCTCCACCGCGACCTCAGCCCGCGCAACGCGCGCATGACGCTCGACGGGCGGTGCAAGCTCATCGACTTCGGCGCCCTCACGGCGTTCGGGAGCGCGAGCCTGGTCGTCGGCACTCCGCCGGCCATCCCTCCCGAAGCGCTCGACGGCTCGCCGCTCGACCAGCGCTCGGACCTCTACTCGTTCGGGGCGCTCGCGTACTGGATGCTGACCGGCCGCTACGCGCACCCGGCCCGGCGCGTCGAGGAGCTGGCGCACATGTGGAAGGCGCCCCCGCCGCCGCCCAGCGCCTTCTCCCCCGACGTCCCTCCGGAGCTCGACGACCTGGTGCTCTCGCTCCTCAGCGTCGACCCGCGCGTCCGCCCCGGGAGCATCGTCGAGGTCATCTCGCGCCTGAGCCTCGTCGCGGGCCTCGCCACGGAGAGCGCGCAGGACGTCGAGCGCCTCACCGAGAGCTTCCTCGTCAGCCCGCGGTTCGTGGGCCGGCACGCGACGCTCGAGGGCATCCGTGGGCACGTCGCGGCGCTCGTGGAGGGCCGCGGCGGCGCGGTCCGCATCGAGGCCGCGCCGGGCATGGGCCGGAGCCGGCTGCTCGAGGAGATTGGCATCCACGCGCAGCTCGCCGGCGCGGCGGTCGTGCGGGTGGACGCCGGGACGCACCGCGACTGGAGCGGGGCGGCGCGGGCACTCGTCCTTCGCCTGCTCGACGTGGTGCCGCGCCTCGCGCGCGATCCGGCGGAGCGCTACCGCCACGACCTGCTGGCGCTGGGCCCCGAGGTCGAGTCGAAGCTCACGGCGAGCGGGTCGGTGCCGCCGGCCATCCGCACGGCGGCGGTCGCGCGCTCTCCCGAGGCGCGCGCCGAGGCGACGCGCGGGGCCCCGCTCGACGGGTGGTTCTGCGAGATCAGCCGTCACAAGCCGCTGCTCCTCGCGGTCGACAACTTCGACGACGCGGACGACGTGAGCCTCGGCATGCTGGTCGCGCTCGCCCACGCCACCGCCGACCACCCGATCCTGCTCGTCGTGACCGAGCCGACCCGGCGCGAGCCGCGGGTCTCCGCGGGCCTCGCGACCCTGCGCGGGCGCGTCGCGCCGATCGTCCTCGAGGGCCTCTCGCCCTCCGAGACGCGCGAGCTGTGCCACTCGCTCTTCGGCGACGCCCGCAACATCGGGCGCTTCGCCGACTGGCTGTACGAGCGCACCGCCGGCAGCCCCCTCCACTGCATCGAGATCTCGCGCAGCCTGCTCGCGGCCCGTGTCATCCGGTACGTCGACGGCATGTGGTCCCTCCCCGCGGAGCTCCCCGACGCGGAGCTGCCGAAGGGCCTCGAGGAGGCGCTCTCGCTGCGCCTCGTGGCGCTCGGCGGACCGGCGCGCGGGCTCGCCGAGTGCCTCAGCCTCCAGCGCGAGCGGCCCTCGATGGAGCTGTGCCGGCAGCTCGTCGCCGAGACGCCGGACGCCAGCGTCCACCCGATCCTCGACGAGCTCGCGCGCAGCGACGTGCTGCACGCCGACCAGGGCGGCTACTTCTTCAGCAGCTCCGCCCTCCGCGACGCGCTCCTCGCCGGCATGGACGCGAGCCGCCGTGAGAACAACCACGCGCGCCTCGGCGAGGCGCTCGCGCGCATGGCCGGGCCCGGGGACGACGAGCTCCGCATCGAGGCCGGCTGGCACCTGATCCAGGGCGGCGCCGATCTGCGGGGCGCCGAGATGATCGCGAACGCGACGCGCAACAGCGCCACCGTCCGCCGCATGATCGCGAACCTGCACCTCGCCGGCCGCCCCATCGAGGCCGCGCTGAAGGTGTACAAGCGCCACCGGCGCTCCATCTACCAGCGGATGCCCCTCCTCGCGGCGCTCGCGCACGCGGGGTACTACGAGCACTGGAGCTGGGCCGAGCGGTACGGCGACGACGCCCTCGACGCCTGCGAGGACCTCTCGGGCGTGCGCACCGCGCGCTCCCTCCGGCCGTTCCTCGGGCGGTGGCTCAGCATGGTCGTGGGCCTGCTCTTCGCGTTCATCCGCTTCCGGCTCGCACCGCGCCTCGAGCGGGCGAGCTCCTTCCGCGAGATGCTCGTGCTGCTCTTCGCGGCCGTGACGACGCTCACGGGCACGGCCTCGCTCTCGCTCGACATCGTGCGGGCGACGCGCGTGACGCAGGTCCTCGAGCTCTTCTCGATGCTGCCGAAGTGGATGGCGTCGGTGGGCATCTACGAATTTTGCCTCGGGCTGCGCGAGATTCGGGCGCGAGCGGCAGGCGGAGGCGAACGCCTCGTTCGAGACCCTCCTGAAGCGCTTCGAGGACCGGCGCTACTACCCCGAGCTCCCCGACGACGCGCGCATTCTGTACGTGACGGGCGCGCTCTTCGCGCGCGGGTCGTTCGCGACGATGCGGGCCGATGGGGCAGTCGCGCTCGAGAGCGCGACGGCGCTCGAGGCCTCGGGCCTCAAGATGTACGCCATGGTCGCGAGCCAGATTCGCTTCCTCTATCACTTCAACCGCGGCGAGCTCGCGAAGGCCGCACCCCACCGCGAGCAGGTCGAGATCCACGCCGCGCACGTCGGCTCCGCGTGGCAGGTCGAGACGTGGGAGCAACCGGCGCTCATCCCCGTCGCGACGAAGCTCCTCGACGTGGTGCTCCTCACGCAGATTGTCGATCGCCTCCAGCACCTCAGCGACCGAGTGCCGTCGCTGAAGCTCTACCGGCGGCTCGGCGAGCTCGCGCTCGCGCGGGCGCGGGGCGGGTTCCTCGAGGTCGAGGCGGCTGCGCGCGCGCTGCTCGACTCGACCGAGCCACGGAGCTTCATCGGGTGGGCCGAGGCGCACGCGGTGGTCGCGCGCGCCCTGAACGACGAGGGCCACCACGGGCGGGCCAAGGAGATCTCGCGAGAGGGCGCTCGCGCACCTCACCGACGAGGACCGCGAGTACGTCACGCTCTTCCTCGACGTCGACATCGAGATGGCGATCGCGCAGGCCGGGCTCGGCGACTTCGACGGGGGGTTCGCGCGCGTCGACGGCCTCCTGAACCGCTTCGCCGAGAGCGATCACCCGCTCCTCCAGGGGAGCCTGTACGAGGCGCGGGCGCGCATCGCGTGGAAGGCGGGGCGCGTCCCCGAGTACGTCCACGGGCTCTCGATGGTCGAGCGGTGGTTCCGGCCCACGGGCACCCCGGCGCTCATCGCGAAGTGCGAGCGCCTCGCCTCCCTCCGCGAGGCGCGCTCGGCGGCGCGGCTGTCGGTGCCGCCCGACGACTCCACCCAGCCGCTTCGCGAGGCCTCGGGCTCCGACCGCGTGGCCGATCTGCCCACGCAAGCGATGCCCACCCGGCTCGAGAAGCGGTCGGGATAGCCACCGCCGGCTCGTGGCAGGCCGCATCGACCGCGACGAGAGCGACCGTCGTTCCTTCGGAACGTCCGTCCTTTGAACGTTCCATTCAAAGGACTCCTGCTCTAAGTTCCGCGTCGATGTCCGATCGCGTGCGCGTCACGATTGAAGGGCCGCTGGCGCGGGTCGCGCTCGCGCGGCCCGAGAAGCACAACGGCGTCGACTTCGCGATGGTGCGCGCGGTGGCGGCGGCGCAGGCGCGGCTGCGCAAGCAGCGAGAGGTCCGCGCGGTGATCGTCCACGGCGAGGGGCCGTCGTTCTGCGCGGGGCTCGACTTCAAGAGCCTGCTCGAGCGGCCGCTCGGGGCCGCGGTGCTCTACAGCGGGCTCTGGGCTCCGTGGCGCAACGCGGTGCAGGAGTGGAGCATGGGCTGGCGCGACCTCGGCGCGGCGGTCATCGCCGTCGTGCACGGCAGCTGCTTCGGCGCGGGCCTCCAGCTCGCGCTCGGCGCCGACGTGCGCATCGCGGCGCCCGACGCGCGCCTCTCGCTGATGGAAGCGCGCTGGGGCCTCGTCCCGGACATGGGCGGCCCGACCCTGCTGCGCGAGCTGCTCCCGCTCGACGTCGCCAAGGAGCTCACGATGACCGGGCGCGTCGTCTCGGGCGCCGAGGGCAAGGCGCTCGGGCTGGTGACGCACGTGAGCGACGAGCCGATGGCCCACGCGGTCCGGCTGGCCGCCGAGATCGAGGGCCGCTCGGCCGACGCGGTGCGCGCGGCCAAGTTCCTGCTGCAAGAGGCGTGGGACGCGCGGCGCGACGGCGCGCTCGCCTCCGAGCGCCGCTGGCAGCGCCGGCTCCTGGGCACCAAGGGCCAGCGCGCGGCGATGCAGCGCAACCTCCAGGGCGGTCGAGCTCGCGGCTCCTCGTCGTAGCAGCGGTCGCGGCGGCACACGACCTGCCTTGTGCGTGTGCGGGTCCGTTGCACGAGGAGAGCGCCGATGATCTCGACCGAGGGCACACGCATCTCCGCGATGCAGGTCATCCGCGACTGGGAGCTCACGGAGCTCGACGGCGCCGTCCACGGGATCACCTTCTACGGGCGCTGGCTCGTGGTCGCTTCGGGCGCGTGCCTGCTCCGGGTCGTGCCCGACACCGGCCGGGTCGTCGACCGCCTCGAGACGCACCCGGACCCCGGCGGCGTGACGTACGACGGCCGGCACTTCTGGCAGCACAGCGAGGGCAGGCTCCAGAAGGTCGATCCCCGCACGGGGTTCGTCTTGAAGTCGATCGCGCCGGGGCTCGGCGAGATTGCGGGCCTCGCCGGGCTCGGGGACGATCTCCTGGTGCTGCACGCCGGGGGACGCGCGCTGGCGCGCGTCGAGACGCTCAACGCGACGTCCCTCGCGAACGCCGCGGTCGACGAGGCCTTCCCCCCGCTGCGCGGGCTCGCGTGGGCGGCCGGCGAGCTCTGGTCGTCGGCGGGCGGCGCACTTTGCCGCGTCGATCACGCCTCGGCGCGCGCGCTCGCGCGGTTCGCGTTGCCGGCGGGCGTCGAGGCGATCGATCTCACCGCGGACGCCGAGGGCCGGCTCTGGACGGTCGACGGCGTGACGCGGCAGGTGCGCGCGGTCGCGCGACCTCGGGAATGACGCAGGGCGTTCGACGGTCTTCATCCCCGCGCGGCCTTTGCCCCGGGGGTGCGTGTTGGAACGAGCACGGTCGAGGTGGACGGAAGCTGGCGCGCGCGATGCTTCGTCGGGGAACATGAGGGGTGCGCCGACGCTGCGGCGCGCGATGCTCGCGCTCGGCGGGGTGCTGGCGTCGGTGGCGCTCGTCGCCGCCGTGGCGCTCGTCGTGACCACCACCGTGCTGAGCCACGAGACCGATTGGGTCGCGGCGATGGACGCGCGGCTGCGCTCCTCGCTCCGGACGAAGGTCGCGCTGCTGGCGTTCGCGCGAGCGAGCGATTGAGCCGTGTCCGAGCGCTCGGCGGCGGCGGCGCAGGCGCGGCGGGAGGCGCAGAGCGAGCTCCGTTCGTCGCTCGACGACACGCGGCGCCTCGCCACGCCGCAGCGGGTGGCCCAGCTCGACAGCCTCGTGCACAAGGGGCAGCAGTACATCGACACGCGCGAGCGCCTCGAGGACCAGGGGCTCCCGCTCGGGGAGGTCATCGAGCGCTCGACCCCACCCCTGTCCGCGGCGTTCGGCGACCTGGACGGCCTCATCGCGAGCGACGACGGCGCCGTGCGCGACGCCGAGGCTTCGGCTCGGCAGTGGCACCGGCTCGCCAGCGGCATCGGTCTGGGCGCGGGCATCCTGCTGCTCCTCGGGTTCGCGGGGGCGATGGCGGGGATGAACGTCCTCGTGCGGCGGCCTCTCCTGGCGATCACGCGATCGATCGGCGCCTTCGCGAACGGCGACGAGCAAGCGCGCACCACGCCCGAGGGCGCGCAGGAGCTCCGGGAGACGGCAGCGACGTTCAACGACCTGGCCGATCGGCTGGCGCGGCAAGATCGCGAGCGCCTCGCATTCCTCGGCGGCGTGGCGCACGACCTGCGCAACCCGCTCTCGGCGCTGAAGCTCGCGACCGACGCGGCGCGCAGGGGCCAGCAGCCCCCGAGCGCCGAGCGTGCCGCGCACGCCCTGGCCATCGTCGGGCGGCAGATCGATCGGCTCGACCGGATGGTCGGAGACCTGCTCGACGCGACGCGAATCGAGTCGGGGCGTCTCGAGCTGCGGCGCGAGGTCGCCGACGTGGGCGCCATCGTGCGACAGGTCGTCGAGCTCTACCGTCCGGTGTCCCCCGAGCACGCGATCGTGCTCGTCGATCCCGAGGAGCGCGTGCTGATCGACTGCGATCCGGTGCGGATCGATCAGGTCGTCACGAACCTGCTGAGCAACGCGATCAAGTACTCGCCGCGCGGAGGACGCGTGACGGCGTCGGTCGCCGTGGACGGCGGGCGGGCGATCGTCGCGGTCTCCGACGAGGGGATGGGCATCGCGCCCGAGGACCTGCCGCGGATCTTCGAGCCATTCCACCGGAGCGGGCGGTCGCGGGAGCTCGTTCCCGGGGTGGGGCTCGGTCTGTCGGTCGCGCGCAAGATCGTCATGGGGCACGGGGGAACGTTGGACGTCGCGAGCCGCGTGGGCGCGGGGTCGACGTTCCGGGTCTCGTTGCCGCTCGCGCGCGCGGGACCCGCGGCCGGCCTCGGCACGCCTCTGGCAGCGACGCCACCTGGGCCATGAGCCAAGCGGTCCTCGACCCCTCCGAGCACGAGACCACACCTCGCTCCCCGCCGGGGGAGCGCGCGAGGCGGACGCTCCACGAGCACTGGAAGCTCCTCGCCTGGCTCGCGATCGCCGTCGCCGCGCTCGTCGTCGGCGCCGTCTTCTTGATGAGGTACCTGGGCTCGTACGAGACGACGGATGACGCCCAGATCGACGGCGACATCAGCGTCATCGGCGCGCGCATCGCGGGGACCGTGCTCGCCGTCCACGTCGAGGACAACGACACGGTGAAGACCGGGCAGCCGCTCGTCGAGCTCGACCCGACCGACTACCGGGTGGCGCTCGAGCAGGCCGAGGCCAACCTGTCGCAGGCGCGCTTCAAGACCCTGGGTGAGGCGCGCGCGAACAATCGCCTCGCCCAGATCGACCTCGAGCGCTCGAAGCACCTGGTGCAGGTGGGCGCGGTCCCGCAGCAGGACCTCGACCAGCACCTCGCGACGGGGCGTTCGGGCGCCGCCGAGGTGCAGGCCGCCGAGGCGAGCGTGCGCGCGGCGCAGGCCGCGGTGAGTCAGGCGCAGCTCGATCTCGGATACACGCACATCGTCGCGCCGGTCGACGGGGTCGTCGGGGAGAAGGCGGTGAACGTCGGCGACCGCGTGCAGCCGGCGCAGGCCCTCATGGCGATCGTGCAGGTCGACCGAGAGTGGGTCACCGCGAACTTCAAGGAGACGCAGCTCCGCCACATCCACCCCGGGCAGCGCGCCGAGGTGCACGTCGACGCGCTGGGCCAGACGTTCCGCGGGTACGTCGACAGCCTCCCCGGGGCGAGCGGCGCGCGCTTCAGCCTCTTCCCGCCCGAGAACGCGACGGGCAACTACGTGAAGGTCGTCCAGCGCCTGCCGGTGCGCATCCGCCTCGATCGCGACCAGCCGGGCCTCGGCCTCCTGCGCCCGGGCATGTCGGTCGAGCCGAAGGTCTGGCTGCGCTGAGGCCCCATGAGCGCGCCGGGCGAGCCGCAGCCGCAGGTCGAGGAAGGCTGGCACCCCGGGCACAACCCGTGGGCCATCGCGCTGACCGTCACGCTCGCGACCTTCATGGAGGTCCTCGACGTGACCATCGTGAACGTGGCGCTTCCGCACATCGCCGGGGGCCTCGCGGCGACGCAGGACGAGTCGACGTGGGTCCTCACGTCGTATCTCGTCTCGAACGCGATCGTCCTGCCCATCAGCGGGTGGCTCGCGCTGCGGTTCGGGCGCAAGCGGTTCTACATGACGTGCGTCGCGCTCTTCGCCGTGAGCTCGTTTCTCTGCGGCATCGCGCCGTCGCTCGGCTTCCTCGTCTTCTTCCGGGTGCTGCAGGGCGCGGGCGGCGGAGGGCTCGCGCCGAGCGAGCAGTCGATCCTCGCCGACACGTTCCCTCCCGCCAAGCGGGGTATGGCCTTCGCCATTTACGGGATGGCGGTCGTCGTCGCGCCGGCGCTCGGGCCCACGCTGGGCGGCTTCTTGACCGACACGATCGGCTGGCGGTGGATCTTCTTCCTGAACGTGCCCATCGGCCTGGTCTCGCTCTTTCTCACGAACCGGCTGCTCGTGGACCCGCCGCACGTCGAGCGGGCGCGGCGCCGCAAGAACGTGCCCATCGACGTGCTCGGGCTGATGTTCGTCGTCCTGGGGTTCGGCGCGCTGCAGGTGCTGCTCGACAAGGGGCAGGAGGACGACTGGTTCGCCTCGAGCTTCATCGTCGGGTGCACGGTCGTCGCGGTCGGGTCGCTCGTGGCCCTCGTGGTGCGGGAGCTTCGCGTCGCGCACCCCATCGTCGACCTGCGCCTCTTGCGGACGCGAAACCTCGGCCTGTGCTGCGTGCTCATCTTCCTCGTGGGCGCGATCCTCTTCGGGTCCACGGTGCTCCTGCCGCAGTACGAGCAGGTCCTCCTCGGCTACAGCGCCGTGAAGGCGGGCGAGACGCTCTCGGTGGGGGCGCTGGTCATCGTGCCGATCATGCCGCTCGTGGGCCTGATCTTGAAGCGCGTCGCCGCGCGGTGGCTCGTCGCGGCGGGCTTCGCGGCGACCGCCGCCACGCTGTTCGTCATGAGCAACATCGACCTGAACGTGGGCTTCTCGACCCTCGCCGGGTGGCGCGTGCTGCAGGGGCTGGGGCTCGCGCTCCTCTTCATCCCGATCACGACGAGCATGTACGTCGGCCTGCCGCCCGACAAGAACGAGGAGGCCGCGGCGCTCCTGAACCTGGGCCGGAACCTCGGCGGCAGCGTGGGCATCGCGTTCATCGAGACGATGCTGGCCCGCCGCAGCCAGGTGCATCAGAGCGTCCTCGCGGCGCACGCGACGAGCTTCAACCCCGCGTACCGCGCCGCGCTCGAGGCGGGGCACCGTGGGGCGGCCGCGGCCGAGTCGGGCGCGGCGCGCGTGTACCAGGAGCTCCAGCGCCAGGCCTCGGCTCTCGCGTACGTCGACATCTTCCAGCTCCTCGCGGTCGTCGGGGCCGGCGCGGTCGTCATCGCGCTCCTCTTGCGCGCGAACCCGCCGGGACGCGGTCCCGTCGCGGCCTGATCGGGCCGGCGGAGGAGAGGCTAAGGATTGGCGAGGATCGCGAGCTGAACGAGCTGCTGCGCCACCGCGACGGCGGTCCAGAGCGCGAGGCCCGCGCCGATGCCGCTGAGGGCGCGGGAGACGTCGTCGCCGCCCGGCACCGAGGACGCCTCGACGACGACGGTGCGGCCCCAGCGATCGCCGAGGCGCTGCTTCGTGTCCGACTCGTGCATCGCGGCCCACGCGACGAGCCCGAAGAAGAACGCATCGACGTACCACGCGAGGTTGCGGATCAGGGCGCCGCGCGCCGTGCACCGCCCGAGCTCGACGTCGCGCACGCGGAGCCCGAGGACGAGCTTGCCGACCGTCGCCCCGCCCACCCACTCGCTGACGAAGAAGTACGCGGTCGACCCGACCACGCCGAGGAGGAGCGAGGCCCCGATGGCCTCGAGCGCGTGCGGCGACTGCATGACGTGGCGGCTCGTGCCGAGCGCCTTCGGGCCGCGCGTGACCGCGACGAAGACCGCGCCCACGACGCCCCCGGCGAAGCCGACGAACATGCCGGCGATCGAGTCGATGAGGCGCCCCGCGAAGCGGATCGCGAAGCCGGCCGGCCGCGCTTCGACCGGGCCGCGGTAGGCCATCTGGGCCTCCTGGACCGGCGGCGGTGCGTAGTAGTTCGACATGCGCGTATCCCCCCGTGGTCCACAGCGTACCTCATGCGAGCTCCGCAGGGGCACATGGCTTGCGTCCGCCGCCGCATGCAAATCGGAATCGTTGGTCTCGGCCGCATGGGCGCGAACATGGCGCGGCGTCTCGTCCGCGCGGGTCATCAGGTCGTCGGCTACACGCGCGAGCCGACGACGGTCCAGACGCTTGCGGGCGAGGGCATGCAGCCCGCCCGCTCGCTGCCGGATCTCGTGAAGCAGCTCACTCCTCCGCGCGCCGTGTGGCTCATGGTGCCCGCGGCGGCCGTGGAAGACACGATCCAGACGCTCGTCGGGGAGCTCAGCCCGGGCGACGTCATCATCGACGGAGGCAACTCCGACTATCGCGACGACATCCGTCGCGCCAAGGAGCTCAAGGGCAAGGAGATCCACTACGTCGACGCCGGGACGAGCGGCGGCGTCTGGGGCCTCGAGCGAGGCTATTGCCTCATGATCGGCGGCGAGACGCCGATCGTCGCCCGCCTCGACCCGATCTTCGCCGCGCTCGCGCCGGGCCAGGGGCTCGCGCCGGCCACACCGGGGCGCCCGAGTGGGCGCGGCACGGCGGAAAAGGGATATCTCCACTGCGGGCCGAACGGCGCGGGCCACTTCGTGAAGATGGTCCACAACGGCATCGAGTACGGGATCATGGCCTCGTACGCCGAGGGCCTGAACGTGCTTCGTCACGCCGACGTCGGCAAGCGCGCGCGCACGACGGACGCGGAGACGGCGCCGCTCCGCAACCCGGAGCACTATCAATACGATCTCGACCTCGCGGACATCGCCGAGGTCTGGCGGCGCGGGAGCGTCATCTCGTCCTGGCTGCTCGATCTGACGGCCGAGGCGCTCGTCGCCGACCCGGCGCTCAAGGGCTTCGAGGGCCGCGTCTCCGACTCGGGGGAGGGCCGGTGGACGGTGCAGGCCGCGATCGACGAGGGCGTGCCCGCCCCCGTGCTCGACGCCGCGCTGAACGAGCGCTTCGCCACGCGGGGCTCGGGCGACTTCGCCGACAAGCTCCTCTCGGCCATGCGCTACGAGTTCGGCGGCCACCACGAGAAGCACGCGCATTGACGACCCGGTCGAGTCGAAGTTTGCGCAGGTCGGTGCGCGTCAAAGGCGCTATGCCTGTGGCGTGAGGACGAGCCTCGCTCTCCAGGCCGGCGTCGTGATGCTCCTCGCTGGGTGCGGCGGGAAGATCGACCCGTCTAGCGAGGACGGAAATCAGGGGAGCGGCAACTCCGCTCCCCTGCCCGACCTGCCGGCCGTCCCCACGACCGCCGATCTCGCGGCGGTCTGGGGCAGCGGCGCGAGCGACGTGTGGGTCGTCGGCGCGGCCGGAACGATCGTCCACTACGACGGCAACGCGTGGACGCCTTTCCAGAGCGGCATCACCGAAGACCTGCGCGCGATCTCGGGCACGAGCGCGAGCGACGCTTGGGTCGCGGGCGAGGGCGGCACGGTGCTGCACTGGGACGGCTCCGCATGGTCCTCCTCGTTCGCCGAGCCCGAGGCGGTGCTCCTCAGCATCTGGGCGAACTCGCCGTCCGACGTCTGGGCCGTCGGCATCGACCTCAGCGGCGCGGCGGGCGCCGGCGAGGGCTTCGTCGAGCACTGGGACGGCACCGGTTGGAGCGAGTCCGACGTCGATGACGCGATGAGCCTCTGGGCGGTGTGGGCCTCGGGGACGACCGACGTCTGGCTGGCCGGCGACAGCGCCGACGGCGCAGGGGACGGGCTGGTCGTTCGCGGCGCGGGTACGCCGCAGGTCCCCTTCGCCTCGAGCCAGATCAGCGGCGTCCAGCTCCGCGCGCTCTGGGGCTCCAGCGCGACGGACGTCTGGGCTTCGCAGTACCAGGGCGCCGTGCAGCACTGGGACGGCTCCGCGTGGACGTCCGACCCGTCGCTCCCCGGCACGATGCAGGTCTTCGCCTTCGGCGGCGTCGCCTCCAACGAGGCGTGGGCGGTGGGCGCCGGCGGGTCCGCCTTCCGCTACGACGGCACGAAGTGGACGGCCTCGTCCACCGGCACGAGCCACTCGCTCGCGGGCGTCTGGGCGGCCGGGCCCCGAGACGTGTGGGCGGTCGGCGAGATGGGCACCGTCCTGCGGTGGGACGGGTACGTCTGGCGGCCGTAGTTTCGGGGGCGTCTCAGTTGCAGAGCACGACGCCGAGGACGGCGCAGCCGCACGTCCCGTCCGACTTGCAGCACGGCGCCTCGAGCAAGCTGCACTTGTTGTGGCAGCTCGACGCGGAGCACGACGGCGGCGGGGCGCTCGCGTCGGGCTGACTCGCCACGCACTGGCCGCTGGCGTTGCACGTCTGTCCGCTGGCCGAGCAGTCCTGGCACGTCTCGGCGTTCGCGCCGCAGGTGTCCGTCGAGAAGCCGCCGTGGCAGGTCCAGCTCGAGTCGCAGCACCCGCCGCACGTCGACTTGCAGTTGGCCTCCGCGTCGATCGCGGCGTCGAGCGGCGCCGCCGCCTCGCCCACGGCGACCTCCTCCTCGGCCGCGTCGTCGGGGGGCGCGGGCGCGCTCTCGTCGCCGCCGGAAGACTCGGAGCCGTCGGCCGACTCGATCGGGCCGGCCTCGGGAGCGCCGCTGCCGCCCGACCCCGAGCCGCCCTCGCCCTCGAGCTGCGAATAGTCGCCGAGCCCCGCGAGCGCGGCGCACGCCGTCACGCTCGCGAGCAGCGACAGCGCAAGGATGGCGGCGAGGGCGCGCACTCTTTCAGCGTAACAGGTGGAGCCGGACGCGCCCGCTCCTCACCGCGTGGGCGGAGGCGGGGGCGGAGGCGTCTTCGTGTCGTCCGACACGCACGCCGAGAGGTCGAAGAAGAGGAACTCGAGGGCCTTGAGCTGCGGGGTGAGCGGCGGTCCCGCGCACACACCGGGGATGTTCCCCTCCGGGCTGCCACCGGCGTGCAGATCGCTGAACACCGCCTTGCCGCAGTACTGAGGCGAGGCGCTCTCGCCGGCGTCCGCGATCTTCGCGCCGCCGATGGGCGTCTCGAACGAGAAGTACTTCGTGTCGTTCTTCGTGTTCTTGTTGTTCCCCTGCTTGTCGTCGTTCGGGTTGTAAATCCAGCGCTCGGTCCCCGCGTTCACCGTGCCGACGCTCTCGGCCACCTGGTTGAGTGCGATCTGCGTGCCCGTGGCCGCCTGCACGTTGTCGAGCCACTGGTCGAAGATCATGCCCTTCGGGAACGACGTATCCACCGTGTAGTTCGCGGAGTCGCCGCCGTTGGAGCTCCCGAGCCACGTGGCCAGGCCCGTGAAGTCGGCGTCGGGGCTGTTCTTGAACCAGGTGTAGTGGAAGTGCGTCGCGAACACGCGGCCGCCCTCGTTCAGCCAGTCGTGGAGGGCCTGCTTCGACGTGGTCGTCTTGTTCGTCGGCCCGTTCCCGCCCTCGGCGGGGTCGTAGGTGTCGCCCTCGCAGGCGAGCAGGACGATGTCGTACGCTTGGAGATTGGCCGTCGAGTTCCAGACGCAGTTCGCGTTGTCGCTCGTGCAGTCGCCGGCCGTGCCGGTCGAGAGGCCGGGCGCGCCGCTGCCGCTGGTCCCGAAGAAATTGAAGCCGGCCCCCTGCCCCTGGTACACGTCGAGCCGCCCGCCCGCGTGCGGCGCCGAGTACTCGCTCGGATCGAGGCCGATCCCCCGGAGGAAGCACCCGAGGTTGTCGGCGGCGCCGGTGACGATGGCCATCTGCGGGAGGTCGCCCTCCGACCGCTTGGTCGGCAGGCGCGTCATCGAAGAGCCCGCGAGCGGGTTGTTCGTGCACGCCTTGACGCTGGGCAGGAACACCTCGCGGCGCCACTTGCCGATCTGCACGACCAGCGGGATGTGCGTGCCCGCCGGGACGCCGCTCAGCGTGAAGGTGCCGTCGGCGGCCGAGGTCGTCGCGGCCACGTAGTTGCCGATCGACGTGTTGCAGGTCTCGCAGGTGCTCGTGCCCACCTTGATGGGCTGGAGCGTGCCGGCCGCGCTGTCGGGGACGTAGACGACCGCGTTGTAGAGCGGGTTCGCGCCCGCCGGGTCGTACACCGTGCCGGTGATGGTCGTGGTGCAGTTCGCGGGCACGAGGCAGTCGAGCGTGCCGTCGGAGCACGAGCTCGCCGTCGTGGACGCGTCGCCGTCGCCGCTGCTGAAGACGGTGCCGCCCCCGAGGCTCCCCGACCCGCTGCCCGAGCCGCCGTCGTCACCGTTGCCGCTGCCCTCGCCGTCCACGCCGGAGCCGCCGAGCGGAGTCTTGGTGGAGCCGCACCCGTTCGAGGCGAACACCAGGGCGATGACGGTCAGCGCAGAAGCGCCGCAAAAAAGCTTTCCGCTGGGCACCATTTCGGACCTCGAGAAGGCGGGGGTGAAACGAGAGGCGGGGCGCCACGAGAGGGGAAGCCCGCAGGGACTCCGAGTGTGTCTTTGTGCCCGCCGTACGGCGCATGGTTACGACGAAACTTCGCGGGAGCACGGGAAACCGTGACCACGCGAAAATTCCACCACCGACGGGCGCCCGCCCGGTCCATTTGGCCTCCGCGCACAACGAGATCGCCCCGCGCGGAGGCGCCCCTGCCGCGACGGCCGTGCGCTTCGGGAAACGTTTTGCTCAGCGCTCGGCCATCGCGCGGTCGATGAACTTGCGGGCCGCCTCGAGCACGGCGTCCGACTCTTCACCGCCCACGCTGCGCGCCAGCACCACCGCGCCCACCATGCAAGCGAACGCGCCGATGACGGCCTCGTCGCCGCGGGCCCCCCGGAGGCGCTTGGGCAGGAGCCCGCGCATCCACTCGACGCGGCGCCGCATCCCGGCGGCCATCGAACGGCGTGTCTTGGCGCCCGCGCGCACGATCTCGGGCCCGACCGCCGCGACGGGGCACCCGACCTCGGGGTGCGCCACGTGCTGCGGGTGCAGGTACGACGCGACCGCGGCCTCGAAGCGGCGATCCTCCGCGGCGCCCTCCACCGCCTTCGAGAAGCGCTCGAGCGTCTGCTCGCTGGCATGCTCGAGCGCGGCGCGAATGAGCTCGTCCTTGTCGGCGAAGTGCGCGTAGAAGGCGCCGTGGGTGAGGCCGGCGCGGGCCATCACGTCCTCGACGCCGACGCCGCCGATGCCGCCCGTGCGCAGCGCGGCCGCCGCCTCCGCCACGATCTTCTCCCGGGTCTTCGCCTTGTGGTCTTTGGGCCAGGGCATCGTCACGACCTCACATTCTGATCGAGATCATAATCTGCGGCACGGCCCGCCGAAAGGCCTCGTGAGGCCTTGACTGAGAATATGATGTCCATCAGATTGTCCATCGGACGGCGCCCGAGGCGGCCGCCCAATCCACAAGGAGAACTCCTCATGAACGCTGTTCCGCTAGGGCTGGAGCGCGGCGTGTCCGCGCTCACTTTCGCGACGGCCGTCTTCCTGGTCGTCGTCCACACCCTCATGGTCGCGATGGCGAGCCCGCGCGCCGGCCTGAGCCCGCGCGCGCGCCTGGTGACCCCGTTCTGGGTGGGCGCGTTCCTCGCGGTCTGGCTCGGGGTCGTGCTCGTCGTGAGCGACCCGGCCAACTACCCGATCGCCCACGAGGAAGCGCTGCGCCGCCCTCTCTCGGCGCTCGTCGGCTTCGGCCCGCTCGCCGCGGTCGTGATCGCGCTCTACCGCAACCGCACCATTCGCGCGATCAACGACGCGACCCCGGCCGAGTGGCTGATCCGCGCGCAGACGTACCGCGTGCTCGGGCTGACGTTCCTCTTTCCGCTCTTCTTCTACGGCGTCGTCCCGGCGGGCTTCGCGTTCCCCGCGGCGATCGGCGACTTCTTGACGGGCCTCTGCGCGCCCTGGGTCGCGGCCGCCGTCGCGCAGGGCCGCCCGGGCGCGCGCGAGAGGGCGCGCGCGTGGAACCTGTTCGGCATCGCCGACCTGGTCGTCGCGACCACGACGGCGGTCGTCTTCAACGCCCCGATGCTGACGCTGCACCCGACCGACCTGGTGCCGCTCTTCATGGGGCCCCCGCTGGGCATCGCGACGCACCTCTACTCGCTGAGGACCCTGTCGCGCACGACCCGGGGCATCCCGGAGCGCCTCGCGCCGGTGGCCGAGCCCGCGCGCGCGGCGTGAGGTCGGCGCCCGCAGTCACCCCCGCGCGTTGGGAGGGATCGACGCCCCCGCGCGGGCGCGCTCGCTGGTCGCGGCGTAGACGGCGCCGATGGCCAGCGCGACGACCGGGAGGATCATCACGATCCTCCGCCCGGCCACGGCGAACGCGCTGCCGAGGACCGCGCCGAGGGTGAAGGCGCCGGCGATGGTGAAGAGCAGGGCGGCCTTCGCCGTCGAGGGCGCCTCGGCGGGGTTGTCGCCGAACGAGAGCGGGACGCCCAGGACCTTCGACGCCCTGCCTCGCCACCAGCGGAGCCACCTCGCCGTCTCGATGCCGAGATCGGTGACGACGCCGGTGAGGTGCGTCGTGCGGACGACGGCGCCCGAGAGGCGCGTCACGAGGCTGTTCTGGATGCCCATCGCCGCGCTGAGGAGCAGGGCCTCGACGACGATGGCCCCCGGGCTCGCGGGCGCGAAGTCGCTCGTGAGCCCGAACGTCACGAGGAGCGCCATCTCCAGCGACAGCGCGACGGCGTAGGCGCGCGACTGCTGCCCGAAGAAGTTGCTCTCGACGATCATGCTCGCCACGCAGGCGCCCGCGAAGAACGCGCCGATCCACGAGAGCGCCGTGCCGGCGGCGTCGAGGTGGCGGGACGCGAGCTGGTTGGCGAAGCGGCCGACGTTCCCGGTCACGTGCGAGGTGAAGCTCCCGACCAGCACGAACCCCGCCGAGTTGACGTACCCGCCGATGAACGCCAGGTAGCCGGCCAGCCGCCGGTTCAGCGCGTCGGTGCGGCCCTCGCTGCGGAACATCCCACGGGCGATGATACCGCCCCCGACCCCCGCCCGCACCGGACCACCGGGTGCGTTTGACTCGCGGCGAGCGAGCCTCTTACCCTGGTGGGGAAAGGCCATGGCGGTCGTCCAAGGAGCGCGCGCGAGTCACACCACCCTCGAGTGCCGGAGCGTGCCGGCCAGTCTGGCGTTCTACGGCGAGGTCATGGGCCTCCACGTGAACCAGATCGGCGCGCTCGTGGGGCACGCCTGGGGCACCAACAACCACTACTTCGCCGTGCTCCAGAGCGCCGAGCCCGCGCAGCAGCCGCTCCTCAACTTCTACGCGCGCCCCGTGCCGACCGCGCAAGACGTCGACGCGACGCACGCGAAGATCGCGGCGGTGCGCGAGAAGTACGGCATCCGCGAGCTCACGGCGCCCGCCCGCGAAGACCCGGCGAAGTTCGGGGTCGGGACCTACGGCTTCTACGTGAACGACCTCGACGGCAACTGGTGGCGCGTCGAGGAGAACGACGGCCCGTTCGGTCCGGCCGAGCTCCCGACCGAGACCCATCCCGGGTCGATCGTCCCGCGGGGCCCCATCAGCTACGTGGTCCTCGAGGCGGTACGGATGTCCCGCAGCGTGCCGTTCTATCGCGACTTCCTCGGCATGACGGTGAGGCAGCCCGCGCCGCACTACGCCCTCTGCACGAGCGCGTCCGGATGGGTCAACGCGCTCGTCGTCGAGGTGGGCGACGCCCTCGTGCCCCAGAAAGTCAACGACCACCACGGGCTCACGCTCGACGGCAGCGCGGAGATCATCGATCGCGTCCGCAGCGCCGCGGTCGAGCGGTCCCAGACCTTCGAAATCCGCAAAGTCCTCCCGGCGACCCGACAGCACGGGTCGTACGCTTTTTACATGCAAGACGCCGATACGAACTGCTGGGAGCTCGAGGTGTGGGACGAGGGGATCAGCCCCGTCGAACGGCACCTCGCCCTCCGGGCCGCGAAGGGAGCGCAGTAGATGTCACCGCCCGAGACGTCGTTTCAACAATACGACGCCGCCGCAAACATCATTTATGTCACGTTTCCGCAGGTGCACCTCGAGACGCAGGCAGAGATCAAGGGGCACTTCGATCGCGTCGTGGGCTACTGGCGGGACAACTGCAAAGGTCGGAAGGTCTTCTATGTCGTCAACTACGACGGCTTCACCGTGAACCTGCGGGAGAACGAGTTCTACGCCCAGCAGATGAAGCGCGTGATGGACTGCTCCATCACGATCGTGCGGTACGGCGGGGACGCGCTCCAGCGCACGGCCGCGCGGCTCTACAACATGAAGCTCCACGCCCCCTCGCGGCTCTACGAGTCGCGCGAGGAGGCGGTCAACGTCGTGAAGCTGATCCAGAGCGGGCAGATGCAGATCGAGAACGCCAGGCCGTGACGGCGCGCCCGCTCACTGGCTGAGCGGGCAGACGACGTCGGTCGACCCGCACGTGCCGACCGGCGGCGGGCACGAGCCGCTGTCGGTCGTGACGCACGAGTACGAGCCGATCGGAACGATGTCGGGGGAGGAGGCCTGCGAGGTCTGGGCGACGATGCCGCCCGAGTAGCAGCAAAGCTGGCCGCTGTTGCAGCACGCGGAGCCGCAGCACGTCTGGGCCGGCCCGCAGGCCGCGTTGACGGAGCGCAGGCAGACCGGGTTCGTCCCGCCGGCGTCGTTCCCGCCCGCGTCGACCCCGCCCGCGTCGACGGTACCCGCGTCCTGACCGCCGCCGCCCGAGTCGACGGTACCCGCGTCGTGGCCGCCCCCGCCGGAGCCGGAGCTGCTGCCGCTCGAGCCGCCCCCGTCGTCCTGACCGGAGCCGCTGCTGCCGCTGCCGCCCTGGCTGCCGGAGCCCGTGCCGGAGCTGCCCGTGCCAGAGCTGCCCGTGCCGGAGCTGCCGCTACCGCCGCTCTGGCTTCCGCTGCTCTGACTCCCGCTGCCACTGCCGGCGTCGTCGGACGCGACCTCGAACGCCGAGCCGCCGCAGTGCACGGTGGCGGCGACCACGAGCCCGCAGACACCCATCGGGGCCCAGCTCAGCGCACGACGCATGTTCTCTCCTCCGTCCCCTGCCTCCTCAAGCATGGGCCGAAGTGAGCCGCGTCGTCGAGCTTTGGCGAGGCGCGAACCCGTGACGCGGCGCGGCACCTACCCTGTCAGCGCGCCGCGGGCTGGTACTGGCCCGAGGGTGTGCGGAAGGCGACGTTCAGGCGGTTCCACGCGTTGATGGTCGCGACGGCGAGCGTCAGCTCCACCAGGTGTTCGTCGCCGAGCGCGGCGCGCGCAGCCGCGTACACGTCGTCGGGGACGCCGTGCGCGCCGAGCGTGGTGACCGCCTCGGCCCATGCCAGCGCGGCGCGCTCGCGCGCCGTGAAGTTGTGCGCCTCCCGCCACACCGGCAAGAGCGCGAGGCGCTCGGGCGTCTCGCCCGCGGCGCGGAGATCCTTGTCGTGCATGTCGACGCAGTAGGCGCAGCCGTTCATCTGCGAGACGCGCAGATCGACGAGGTGGATGAGGTGCGGCTCGAGCCCCCCTTTGCGCACGTACGAGGAGAGCGCCAGCATGGCTTGAAAAGCCGGTGGCTTGACCTTCGCGTATTCGATGCGGTCCATGCCCGAAGAGGTAGCGATCGAATGGTTCAGCGGAAAGGTCCGCTTTCACGCTTCCGCGCTGGACCACTTTGCGCCGAGGATGCCTGCGTGAGCCGCCGCGCCGAGCTGCACGAGCTTCCCATCGAGCTGCCGCGCGACGGCGCGGCGCCGCTGCACAAGTCCCTCTACGACGCCCTCCGCGGCGCCATCCTCGCGGGCCGCCTCGCGCCGCGCGCGCCGCTGCCGAGCACGCGCGACCTCGCCAAGCAGCTCGGAGTCGCGCGCGGCACGGTGGTCGCGGCGTACGAGCAGCTCGCCGCCGAGGGCTACCTCCAGGCGCGCACGGGGTCCGCCACGCGCGTCGCCGAGGCGCTGCCCGACCGGTGGTTCCGCGCCGAGGCCCGCGCCGCGCCGGACGCCGAACGCCCGACCGGATCGGATCTGCCTCGCTTCGCGTCCCGCTTCGCGCGAGCCGTCGAGGCCCCCGCGTTCGCCCTCGGGCCGCGAAGGGTGGCGCGCCCCTTCCGCGCGCACATCCCGGCGGTCGACGCGTTCCCCTCCGAGACCTGGAGCCGCATCGTTTCCCGGCGCGCGCGCGCCGACGAGCGAGTGCTCCTCGGCGACGGCGACACGCGCGGCTACCGGCCGCTGCGCGAGGCCCTCGCCGAGCACCTCCTCGCCGCGCGAGGCGTCGCGTGCACGCCCGACTCCCTCGTCATCCTGCCGAGCGTGCAGCAGGCGCTCGACCTCGCCGCGCGGCTCACGCTCGATCCGGGCGACGGCGTCTGGATGGAGGACCCGGGGTACGAAGGCGCGCGCCAGGTGTTCGAGGCCGCCGGGGCCTCGGTCACGCCGGTGCGCGTCGACGACGCCGGCCTCGATGTCGGGCGCGCCGCCCGGTCCGCCCCGCCGGCGAAGCTCGTCTACGTCACGCCGGGCCACCAGGCGCCGCTCGGCGTCACGCTGAGCGCCGACCGCCGCCTCGCGCTCCTCCGCCTCGCCGAGACGCGCCGCATGCTGGTCCTCGAGGACGACTACGACAGCGAGTACCAGTACGAGGGGCGGCCGGTGCCCGCCCTCCAGGGCCTCGACCGCGCGGGCGTCGTGCTGCACGTGGGCACCTTCAGCAAGACGCTGCTCGCGTCCCTGCGCCTCGCGTATGCGGTCGTCCCTCCGCGCTTGCTCGACCGGTTCCTCTCGGCCAAGTCGCTCGTCGACCGCTTCACCCCCGCCCTCTCGCAGGCCGCGCTCACGGACTTCCTCGTCGAGGGCCACTTCGGCCGGCACCTCCGGCGCATGCGCGAGCTCTACGCGGCCCGCCGGGCCGCGCTCCTCGAGGCGCTCGAGAGCATGCTGCCGGAGGCCCACGTGATCGGCGCGAGCGCGGGCCTCGAGCTCGCGATTCGTTTTTCGCCCGGCGTGGACGACCGCCGCCTCGAGCGCACCCTCGCCGAGCGCGGCGTCGAGGTGCAGGCCCTCTCGCGCGACGCGCGCGGCTGGCGCTCGCTGCGCGGGCTTCTCCTCGGCTTCGCGGCCTTCTCGCCCGCCCGCCTCCGGCGGGGAGTCGAGGAGATTGCACAGGCGCTCGAGCGCTGAGGACCTTTTTGGAAGTCCACGCAAGTCGGCGCAAGTCGACCGCAATTCGGTGATCCTGAAAAAAAGACTATGTGCGCCCGCTCCATGGGTCGATAGCGTGATGAGTGCGGGGGCATGGGGCCCGCGTGCGCTCGCGACGAGCGAGAAAACCGGTGAGTTACCGATGATGCACGTCAAGAAAAGGGTGGGTACCGACATGATTCAGCTCTCCGTCATCAATGAATCGACGGCGATGAGTGACGACGACGTGAAGGCCATGATCTCTGCGTTCCAGACGCAGTGGAATCGCGATCTCGCGCCGATCTGGGACCTGGGCCAGGCGCAGTTCACCTGGACGGCGAAGACGCAGACGCCGCCCGCCGACAGCTGGTGGGTCGTCTTCCTCGACAACAGCGATCAGGCGGGGGCGCTCGCCTATCACGACGTGACCAGCACGGGGTTGCCCATCGCGAAGGTGTTCGTGAAGACGCTCCAGTCGGACAAGTCGAGCGTCAGCGTCGGCGCCACACACGAGATTCTGCGAGATGGCGGTCGACCCGACCATCAACCTCGCCGCGCAGGACCTCGAGGGCACCTTCTGGGCATACGAGGTCTGCGACCCGGTGGAGGACGACCAGTACGGCTACGACATCGGCGGCGTGCTCGTGAGCGACTTCGTCACGCCGGCCTGGTTCGGCTTCCAGAACTCCAGCGGCCCGCTCGACTTCCAGCACCACGCCACGAAGGCCTTCCAGGTCCTCACGGGCGGCTACGCGCAGAAGTTCGGCAAAGGCGGCTGGCAGCAGGTGAACGGCGACCTCGTGGCGAAGAGCACGAAGGCCCACGTGAAGGACCTGCCCCTGCCCGAGGGTTCACGCCGCGAGCGCCGGACCAAGCTTCACCAGCTCCACGACGCCGATTCGACCGACAAGAAGGTCTTCCGCCTGTCGGCAAGCGCACACGTGCGCAACACCACCCTGCGAAAGCACCGCTGAGCGCCGCCGGACGAGGAGGGGCGCGCGGGGCGCGAACCGCGTGACGCGCGCCGCGCGAGGTGCTTTCCTCGCGCGCGTGATCCGCCAAGGCGACGGCCCGCCGCTCCTCCTCCTGCACGGCATTCTGGGCAGCCACACGATGTGGCGGCGGGTCGTGCCGCTCGTCGCCCCCCAACACGACACGATCGCCCTCACGGCCCTCGGCCACCGGGGCGGCCCCTCGCCGACCGAGCGGCCGGTGCGCATCGCGCAGATGGTCGACGACGTCGAGCGGCGCCTCGATGAGCTCCACGTCGGCCGCGCGCACGTCGCGGGCAACTCGATGGGCGGGTGGATCGCCCTCGAGCTCGCGCGGCGCGGGCGCGCGCTCTCGGTGTGCGCCCTCTCGCCGGCGGGCTGCTGGCACCCGCACGCGTCGGACCAGAGCCGGCCGGCTTCGATCCTCAAGGCGACGGTGCGCGACGCGCGCCTCGGGCGGCCGTTCCTCGGCCTGGCCGCCCGGTCCGCCGCGATCCGGCGCTGGGCGCTCCGGGCCATCGCGAAGTACGGCGAGCGCACCACGCCGGCGGAGCTCGTGACGCTCACCGACGACCTCCTGGCCTGCACCGTGGCGAACGATCTGCTCGGCGCGGGAGACAGCGTCGGCGCGCTCGACGCGGCGTGCCCGGTCACGATCGCGTGGTCGGAGAACGATCGCATCCTGCCCCTCCGCGTGAACGGCGCGATCGCGCGGGAGCTCGTGCCGGGCGCGCGCTTCGTCGTGCTGCACGACGTCGGGCACGTGCCGATGATCGACGCGCCCGACGTCGTGGCGGACGCCATCCTCGACGCGACCGGCGCGCGGCGCGCCTGACTCGGGGAGGAGCCAGCGCTGGATGTGATCGACCTCGGATCCCGTGTCGCGCCTGGCGCTGGCGATGGCCGTCGTGCTCGTCGCGGCGAAGGTGGGCGGCGATCTGGCCGTGCGGGCGAAGCAGCCGTCGGTCCTCGGCGAGCTCCTCGCCGGGATCCTCCTCGGGAGCCTGCCGCTGGCCTTCTTCCGCGAGCTGCGGACCGACGCGAGCTTCGACATGCTCGCCCGGGTCGGCGTCCTCGTCATGCTTTTCGAGTGGTCGTCGCGATCATGCAGAGCTCCGTCGCGCACGGTGGCGCGGGCCCCGTCACGCCGTGGGGGATCGCGCTCCTCCTCGGCAAGACCGCCGGCTTCCTCGTGGTCGTCCTCGCGCTCGGCGTGAAGCTCTCGCCGGCGATCTTCCCGTTCACCGCGGCGCTCCGCACGAGCGGCGCGCTCGTCGCGGCCGGCCTCTCGCTGTGCTTCGCGACGGCGTGGGCGGCGGACGCATCGGCCTCTCGCCCATCGTCGGCGCGTTCGCGGCGGGGCTCGTGCTCGAGGACTCGCACTCGGCGGCCTTCGCGGCGCGCGGCGAGCGATCGCTGCGCGAGCGCTCGAGCCCCGGAGGGCGCCGGGCGCACGTAGACCGCCAGCGTGCTTATAGTGATCGGCGGGTCATGAAGCGCGGCGGATCACCCAGAAAGCGGCGCGTCCTCGCGGCCACGGTGGGCGCCTTGGCCGTCCTCGCCGCGCCGCCGTCCCTCGGGGTCGCCTGGAGCGAACCGGGCGACGCGCGGGTGACGGTCGCGCTCGAGCCGGGGGCCGGCGTGGCCTCCGACCCGTGGCTCCGCCTGACCCTCCGCGCGCCGGGTCGCGCGCGCTACAGCGCGGGCGCGCTCCGCGGCGAACCCACGCCGGTCGCGCTGGCCATCGAGAACGCGGGCGCGCACGCCGCCGCCCTCGGGGCCGTGCAGCTCTCGTTCTCCGCGGTGCGCGACGGCGTCCCGTTCCCGTGCGGCGTGTTCCCCGACGAGGCGCACCCCGCCCGGGAACCGCCCTCGCTCGCGCCCGGCGCCTCGTTCACCTTCGAGCGGCGCATCGATTGCGCGCTCTCCCTGCCCGGGACCTACACCGTGACCGTGCTCCTCCACGCGGCGAGCGAAGGCGCGCGCGCCGCGCACGCGATCGGGTCGTTCCCGCTGGTCGTCGAAGGCGACCACGGGCTGCCGCAGCCGTACCCCGGCCGGCCCGGGCTCTTCGTCGTGCTGACGGGTCCCAACGCCACCGAGCCGTGGCAGCCCGACGACCCGGCGCACAACGCGTACCGCGTCGTCGTCGCCGCGATCAACGGCGGCCCCGCGCCCGTCGACGTCGGGCCGGCCGACATCGCCTTCGCGTTCTTCCCCCAGGGCACCACCGTCGCGAGCTCCGGCCAGACCGAGGTGGTCGCCCTGCCCAATCGGGTCGAGCCCGGCACCGTCGCGGTCACGCGCGTGACGCTCAAGAGCGCCCCCGCGGACTCGGGATCGTTCGACGTCGTCGGGCGCCTCAAGCTCCAGGCCGCCGAGGCCGACGTGGAGATCGGCCGGTTCGTCCTCGAGGTCGCGCACGACCCGCTCCGCTACACGCCGATCCCGCACCTGTACGCGCCGCCGGTGCATCGCGCGCCGACCCCGTAGGCTCCCCCTGTCGCCCTAGAGCGATCGAAGCTGGAAGTACACCTTGCGGCCGGTGCCGCAGGCCGCGCACGCCGCGGGCACCGAGCGCACGATCGCGCCGCCGAAGCGCAGATCCTCCGGCGGCGCGGCGCCCTCCCGCACGGCCAGCGCGCCGCGGCACGCGCACCGCATGGCCGCGAGGCGCCCGGCGATCTCGCCGTCGTCCGCGACGGCGATCGCGCACGTCGGGGCCTCGCCGGCCTGGAGCGCCGACTGCTTCTTCGTCGCGGCGCGCCGCCGGTCCCGGCGCCACGCGACCACCCACCGGAAGAACACGGTGCCGGCGCCCAGGAGCACCATGCCTCCGGTGAGGAACCAGGATGCCCGCGAGTCGACCCGCGCGACCTTCTGGCCGCGCGCGTCGTCCGCGTCGAGGCGGAACGACGTGGCGTCCCGCACCTTCTCGATCGTCGCCAGGTGATCGGCCACCTTGGCGACCGGCACGTCGTCGGCCAGCGTCTCGAACCGGTAGTCGAGCGTCAGCGTGTCGCCGTCCATGCTCCGCGACGCGTGGAAGCTCGTCGCGTCGTCGGCGAGGTCCGTCGTCAGGGGCGACGCCTTCCACCCGGAGGCGAGCCGCACGTGCGTGTGGTGCGCCACGAGGAGGGGGAACGCCACGGCGAGCGGCATCTTGCGGATCACGATGCGCGGGCGCTGGAGGTGCTTGTCGATCGCCTCGGGCCAGAAGTCGCGGCCGCCGTCGGTGAAGAAATCGGGGATCGAGTAGCTCTCGCGCGCGACGATCACGTTGGCCGCCGGGTCGTCGGCGAACGTCGTCTCGGTCGTCGGCGTGATCTTCGGATCGCGCTTGGCGTAGTAGTTGAGGTAGTTGCGGGCCATCTGCCCCGCGGAGGAGCTCGCGAGGTCGGCGCGCATGCCGTTCGCGTCGGCCCCGCGGTACGTCGTCACCACCTGCAGAGCGACGGGGGCGCCCGGCGCGCTCGGCACCGTGAAGGTCTCGTCGACGTCGTAGGTCGGCGTCTTCCGGGGCGTCGCCGGGATCGGCACCAGCCCCTCGGCGCCGGGCGACATGACGAGCGCCCGCTCGTACCGGGGCGCCTCCCAGCGGGCGAGCTCGCCGCGCTGGAACGACATCGTCGCGTCGATCCACCGCGTCGCGCCGCCCACGACCGCGCGGACGATCGCGTGGTCGAACGCGAACGGCGACGGCAGCCGGTCGTCGAGCGTGCGGCGCGCCTCGGTGTTCACGAGCACGGGCTCGGCCTGCATCCCGAGCGCGCGGAGCAGGGTCGCCAGGAGCAGCGCCTTGTCCTTGCAGTCGCCGAAGCGGCGCGAGAGCACCGTGGCCGGCGAGAACGGCGCGTGCGAGTGCGGCCCGATCTCGATGCCGAGGTAGCGGACCTCGTCCTGCACGAACGTCGTCGCCGCGAGCGCGCGCTCCTCGTCCGACGGGCTCTCGGCCTTCCACTTGGCGACGAGCGCGCTCATCTCGCCCGAGAGGTCCGTATCGCGGAAGAGCGGCGCGACCGACCGCGCGACCTCGACCCAGCTCGCGAACTCCGAGACGTCGACCCAGGGCACGGGCACGTACCAGCTCGGGACGTCGTCTTCCTCCTCGGTCGCCGGCACGTCGTGGCGATCCCACGCGTACACGTGCGCCCCGCGCTCGGACGACTCGGCGGGCTCGCCGGCGTCGTGCCGCCGGAGGACGAGCCGGTGCGGGTCGTCCGCGACGATGCGCCGCGTGAGGTGGACGACCCCGGCGCTCTCGGCGAGGAACACGCGCTCAGCGAAGCGGCCGGCCGAGACCGGGCTCGCGCCGTCGATCGAGTACGCGTAGTCGACGATGTCCCCCACGCGGACGTCGTGCAGGAAGAGCAGGCCCTCGAGCTCTCCGCTGTAGATTCGCTTGTCGAGAATCGCTCTCGGGCTGGATGACCTTCCAGTCGACGCTCTTCGTGGCGTCGATGGTGGCCGCGCCGCGCACGATGCGCACGTGGTGGATCGAGAGGCGCTCGAAGGTCGGATCGAAGTCGAACCTGAGCTCCGACGACGCCTCGATGCCCGAGGGCGACTCCACGCGGGCCGCGCGGCGCATGTAGTGCTCCTCGGACTTGCCGACGTGGATCTGCGTGTCCGAGAGGAGCCGCACGAGCCCGTCGTCGGCGGCGGGGTGGTCCCCGCCCGCCTCGAGCGGCACCTCGGTCACCCACGCGGGCACGGGCCGGAGCGGAGGCTTGCCGGGAGGCTCCTCGGCCCGGAGCGGCGCCGCGAGCAGGAGCGCGAACGAGGCAAGCGAGAGCGCTCGCAGACACGCCGAGACGACGAGGGACCGACGCGCCACAGCTCATGGTATCGCACGCGCCCGGTCGCGTTCATCGGGGACGCTTGCCCACATCAGGCGCGCGTCGAGCCGGCGCGCCCGATGCACGCCGCAGAATCCATGATGACCGCGTCCGGGGGAATGACCGCGGGTCTGTCCGGGCCGGAGTCCGCGAACCGCCAGGCACGCCAGGCGCGCGGGAAGGCGGCCCGCAGCCGCGTCCTCCGCTCCAGCCACGCCAAGCTCGACACGCGGCGCCGGACGGACCCGATTTCCCTGCTCGAGGAGCAGGCGGTCACGCGCATCCCCGAGCTCGTACCGGTGCGCTACGGCCGCATGCTCGAGTCGCCGTTCGCCTTCTTCCGGGGGGCCGCGCTCGTGATGGCGTCCGACCTCGCGCGGACCCCCTCGACGGGCCTGCGAGCGCAGCTCTGCGGCGACGCGCACCTCGCCAACTTCGGCATGTTCGCCACGCCGGAGCGGTCGCTCGTCTTCGACGCGAACGACTTCGACGAGACGCTCCCGGGGCCGTGGGAGTGGGACGTCAAGCGCCTGGCCGCCAGCTTCGAGCTCGCCGGGCGCGCCAACGGGTTCTCGGAGGCCGAGCGCGAGGGCATCGTCCTCGAGGCGACCCGGGCGTACGCCGGCGCGATGCGCGACTTCGCGAAGAAGAACAACCTCGAGCTCTGGTATACGCGCATGGACGTCGACACGACGCTCCGCGAATACGAGAGCCAGCTCACCCCCCTGGCGATGAAGCGGAGCCGCAAGGCGATCGCGAAGGCGCGGCGGCGCGACGCCGAGCGCGCCTTCGGCAAGCTGACCAAGGTGGTCCGCGGCGAGCCGCACATCGTGTCCGATCCGCCCCTCGTCGTGCCCGTCGACGAGCTCTATCGAAAGAGCGAGCGCGCGAAGCTCGAGGGCTCGATGCGCCAGATGTTCCTCGAGTACCGCGAGAGCCTCGCGAGCAACCGGCGCATGCTGCTCGAGCAGTTTCACTTCGTGGAGATGGCGCGCAAGGTCGTCGGCGTCGGGAGCGTCGGCACCCACTGCTGGATCGCGCTCCTCGTCGGCATCAACAACGGCGAGCCGCTGTTCCTCCAGATCAAGGAGGCGCAGCCCTCGGTGCTCGAGCGCTTCACCACGCCGTGCCGCTACGACCACGAGGGGCACCGCGTCGTCGCCGGCCAGCGCGCGATGCAGGCGTCGAGCGACATCATGCTCGGCTGGGGGCGCGCCACGGAGATCGACGGCGTGACGCGCGACTACTACATGCGCCAGCTCCACGACTGGAAGGGCTCGTTCCAGGCCGAGGAGATGAGCCAGGGCAAGATGCTCGTGTACGCGAGGATGTGCGGGTGGACGCTCGCGCGCGCCCACGCCCGGTCGGGCGACCGCGTCGCGATCGCGGCGTACCTCGGCAAGGGCCGCGCCTTCGCGAAGGCGATCGCGTCGTTCGCGCGGGCGTACGCGGACCTGAGCGAGCGGGATCACGACGCGCTCGTGCAGGCCGTGCGCTCGGGCCGCGTGGCGGCGGAGACGGGCGTCTGAAGCGCTCGTTTATTCCCGGCCGGCGGCCGCGGAGGTCACGAACATCTACGCTACCTGCCAGCCGATGCCGTGACCGCGTCCGGCTTCCGCTCGAGCACTCGCCACACAGCCGGCATCACGAGCACCGCCGCCAGCAGGCAGCTCAGCTCCCCCACGGCCGCGATCTCGCCCAGCCCGCGGATCGCGGCGTTGTGCGACCCGACGAGCGCGAGATACCCGAGCATCGTCGTGAGGCTGCACAGGACCACGGCGCCTCCGCTCGTCCGGAGCACCTCGGTCACCCCCGCAGGCCCGCTCGTGCCGCCCTCGGCCTCGTACCGCTGCGCGACGTTGACCGCGTAGTCGACGCCGATCCCGAAGGTGATCGGCAGCGCGGCGAAGTTCAGGAAGTTCAGCTTCATGTCCGCGAAGTACAGGAAGCTCGCGACCCCGCCGCACCCCACGGCGAGCGCGAACAGCACGCCCGCGAGGTACGGCCCGCGGCGCACGGCCCCGAAGACCGTGAGGAGCGTGAGCGCGATCGACAGCGTGATCGCGCGCGGCACGTCGCGAACCACGGCCCGCAGCATGTCCGCGAGGATCACCGCGTTGCCGGACCCGCGCACCGTCTTGCCCGAGGGCAGGCCGGTCTCGCGGAACGCGTCCGCGTAGCGCACGAGCTCCCGGAGATCGTCGCCCGCCCGCGGATCCGACTCGATGTACACGAGCGCGCCCC
The DNA here is from genome assembly GCA_963797395.1 of uncultured delta proteobacterium. GTDB lineage: Bacteria > Myxococcota_A > Polyangia > Polyangiales > Polyangiaceae > Palsa-1150. The sequence goes on along the minus strand of CAWCPA010000009.1, from coordinate 1,342,158 downwards.
GCACGCCGTGCGCGTCGGTGAAGCCATCGGCGATGGCCGCGGGGATGTCGTTCGCCCCGTACGCCTGCAGGTCCGCGGGAGGCTGCACGTCGCGGACGCGCGCCCAGTCCGCGTCGGCGATCGCGCCGCGGGCCCGCGCCCGCTCGATGTGGTCGCGCACGGAGAGCAGCGCCGCCAGCTTGGCCTCCTGATCCGGCGCGACGAGGTCCGCGAGGCCGTGCACCGCCACGAACGGCTTGTCGCCCTCGGGCGCCGCGCGCCAGCGGGCGCGGAGCGCGTCTTCGAGGGCGGCGGCTTCGCCCGCCGAGTCGGTCGCGATGACGAGCGCGCCCTGGCTCGACCCGAGCACGTCGCGCGCGACGTCCCACCCGTGGTGCAGGTCGGCCGTCTGCGAGCAATCGGTCTCGGTCTTGCGGAGGTCATACTCCATCGGGTCGCGCTGCACGAAGCGTGCGACCGACACCGCCCCGACGAACGCCACGATCGCGCCGACCGTCACCAGCGCCTCCGGCGCGCGGCGCACCAGCCACGCGAACGGCCGCCCGTAGGCCATCTCGTGGCGCGTGGTCCACGACCCCGGGGCCGGCGCCGGCCCGCGGTCGAGCAGGACGAGGAGCGGCGGCACCATCAGCGTCTTGACGACCCAGCACAGGACCATGCCCGACGCCGCGATGAACCCGAAGTCGCGGAACGCGCGGAAGTCGGTGACGACGAGCGAGCCGTACGAGGCCGCCGCCGCGAGCGCGGCGATCGCCGTGGGCTTCCACGTCGCCTCGACGGCCGTGCGCACCGCCGTGGGGGCGTCGGCCCCGCGGCGCCGCTCTTCGAAGTACCGCGCCTGGTAGAGGATGCCGACGTTGATCCCGTTGCCCGCGACGATGCTCACCAGGAAGGACGTCGCGACGTTCAGGTGCCCGATGACGATGGCCGTGAGGCCGAAGGTCCAGACCAGCCCGACCGCGATCGTCACCCCCATGACCGCGACCGCGCGGAGCCGCAGGAAGTAGAAGACCACCGCGGCGAGCACCAGCGCCACGCCCGTCGCGCCCACGCTGAGGAGGTCGTTCGAGATCACCGAGTACTCGCGGAGGCCCGTGGGCAGATCGCCCGCGTACGACACCGCGACCGACGCGAACCCGGGCGACGAGCGGCGCACCCGCTCGACCTCGGCCTTCACGCCCTCGAAGGTCTCGCGCGCCGCGCCGAGATCGCCGCCCGCGACCGGCGAGCGCGCCACGATGACGAGCGCCTTTCCATCCTTCCGCTCGTAGTAGCCGTCGGGGAAGCGATCGAGCGTGTCGCTGGCGCCGGCCGCCCGCGCGTCGTCGCGCAGGCGCTGCTCGATCGAGCTCCACGTCAGCGGCGGGGGCGCGTCGTCGTCGAGCTGCGTGTCGGTCTCGCGCGCCACCTCGTAGTCCCAGCGCGCCGTGACGTCGCGATCGAGCTGCTCGAGCGCCGGCCGCCCGAGAAACAGCCCGAGCCGCGGGCCGAGGAAGGCGCGGACGTCGTGCGGGCCGTCCTCGGCGCTCGACACGCGCCGCGGACCGAGCGCGAGGAGCTCGGGGACGATGGCGTCCCCCATGCCGCGCAGGGCCGCGCGGTCGGGCCCCTCGAGCACGACGAGCACCGTCTGCGCCGCGGACGCGCGCTGCTCGAGGCGCCGCAGCTCCTGCACGCTGGGCGCGCTGTCGGGCAGGAGCGCGTCGTACCGCGTGCGCAGCGTGAGGCGCGACGCGAAGAGCGCGAAGACCACCGTCATCGACGCCGCCACCGCCAGCGCCGCGAGGGGACGCCGGAGCTGCCACTCGACGAGGCGGTGGACCGCCGACGCGCCCCATCCGATCTTCACGGCGCGCCTCCCGTCCGGGGAGCGCAATCGCGCACGCGGTACGTGCCGATGGGGAGCCCTTCGCGGTCGATCGCGAGGCGCTCGGCGGGCCCGCAGTCGTGCCCCGGGAGGGTCTCCGCCAGAATCGGCCGGGTACCGCTCGCTGTCGAGGAAGACGACGGGCGCGTCGGGCGGAGGCGAGCGGCGCCCGAGGAAGTCGAACTCCGTGCGCCGCGGGCTCGGGCAGTACACGTGCGGCGCGTCGTCGAGGACGACCTGGAGGTGCCCGCAAACGACGTTGTGCGCGCCCGCGGCCACCGCGCGCGGGCCGAGCTTGGCGGCGTGATCCCGCACCGCCTCGCCCACGCGGTCCCAGCCGATCGTCTCGCTGATCGGGTCGATGTTCGCCTGGTAGCTCGGCAGCGCCTTCGCGAGCACGGGCGAGCGCAGGTGGACGACGAAGACGACGCCCGTGACCACGCCGAGGACCATCGCGGCCCGGAACACGCCGCGCGAGATCGACGCGAGCCGCCCCGCGCTCTCGTCGAGCACCCCGCCCGCCGCGATCGCGAGGGGCACGTACCCCATCATCGTCCAGTGCGGCTCCGAGTCGCTCGCCCGCACCATCACGACGAGGAGGAAGCCGAGGACGGGCACGCTCGCGGTGACGAGGAACCGGTACCGGAGATCTCGCCGCGCCTTCGCGAGCGCGTACGCGAGCACCCCGAGGAGCGCCGGCAGGATGATCTCCTGGAAGTACACGAACTGCGCGACCGCCACGCGCTCGAGGGCGTGCGGCAGCGTCTCCCCGGCGGCCCGCGACATCCGCTCCGAGAGGTGGAGCTGGAGCGAAGGCCAGTGGCGCTGCGCGTTCCACACGACCACCGGCGACGCGATGGCGAGCGCGACGACCCCCGCCAGGTAGAAGGAGGGCCGGCGGAGCCACCGGCGGGCGTCGGGCGCGCCCGCCACGAAGAGGAGCGCGACCGGCACCGCGAGCACCGCGGTGTACTTCGCGAGGAACGCGACGCCCAGCACCGCGCCGACGGCCGGCGGCCGCCACGGCTCGTCGTGCTCTCGCAGGTCGAGGAGGAGCAGCAAGAAGAGGAGCCAGAGGGGCGCGAGGAGCGCCTCGGGGTTGAGCAGGAACCCGGTGAAGAAGAACACCGGCATCGCCGTGACGACCGCGACCGCGTAGAACGCCGCGCGCGGCGAGAACAGGCGCGCCGTCAGCCTGTAGACGAGCGCGTCGAACGCGGTCGCGTAGAGCAGCGGCCCCAGGCGCGCCGCCTCGCTCCCCGCCCCCAGGTGCGCGAAGAGCCACGTCGTCCAGGCGACGAGCGGCGGATGGTCGTAGTAGCTGAGAGCAGGGACCTTCGACCATCCGAGGTAGTACGCCTCGGTGTCCGACAGCCCTGTCGTCGTCGCGACAGCGCACCGCGCGATCGCCGCGATGCCAACGAGCAGGATCGCGCGCTCGGCCCACGTGAGGGGCGCGAGGAGCACGGAGAACGTGCCCGGCGCGCCGGCGCTCGGACGGATCTGTCCACCAAGGCCCGCGGACGGACCCTTCGTTTCGGCGTTCATGGATGCCCGGTCGGATCGCGCCCGTCTGGACGCGAAGCTCGCCTCTGCATCGTCCGATGCGAGGGCCAGGTGAGCCGTCTCGCTCCAGACGCGCTGCGAAGAGAAAAAAACCTTCGGCTCAGCCGCGTCTGTGGCGCACGGCGGTTGCTTCTCTCCCGCCCCTGGCAGCTCGTTGCCAGCCTGCCACCCGGGAGGTCTCATGGGTACCCTCGCCGTTGGAGTCGCGTTCGCGTCCGGGGCCGCGCTCATGTACAGCTTCGACCCCGACCATGGCCGGCGGCGCCGGGCCCTGGTCCGCAATCAGGTCGATCACCTGATGCACGTCCTCCCGCGCAGCCTCCGAAAGGCGACCGTCGACAGCGAGCGCCGCGTCCGCGGAAAGCTGATGCACATGAGGAACGCGGCGGGAGCCCACATCGTCGACGACGACGTCCTGGTCGCGCGCGTGCGGTCCGCCCTCGGGCGGTGCTGCTCGCATCCCTCGGCCGTCGAGGTCACCTCGCGCGACGGCATCGTCGAGCTGCGCGGCCCGATCCTCAATCAGGAGGCCGAGCGCGTCATCGGGCACGTGCGCCACGTCGCGGGCGTCCGCGCGATCGACGACGACCTCCAGCGCTACGACACGGCCGACGGGGTCTCGCCCCTTCAGGGGCAGCACACGATCGAGCCGCGTGCCCTCCTGCTCTTGCGGAGGAGGTGGCCCATCTCGCTGAGGTGGGCGATGGGCGCGGCCGCGGCGGGGTTCGCGGCCTCGGGCCTCGTGCGCGGGGGCCTGCTCGGTACGGGCCGCGTCCTCCTCGGCGCGGCCGTCGCGCTGCGCGCCGTCGCGAACCGCCCCCTCGCGCAGTTCTTCGGCGTGGAAGACGGGCCGGGCAGCGAGATCGACGTGACCAAGTCCATCGCCGTCGACGCGCCCATTCGCGAGGTCTTCGCCGCGTTCGTGGCGTTCGAGAACTTCCCGAAGTTCATGCGGCACGTGCGCGAGGTCCGCCGGGTGGACGACAACCGGTGGCACTGGACCGTCGACGCCGCGGGGGGTCTGAGCTTCGACTGGGACGGCATGGTGACCGAGTGCGAGCCGCCCTTCCACATCGGCTGGACGAGCGTCGAGACGGCGACGATCCACCACGAGGGCGCGGCGACCTTCGAGTCGATCGAAGACGGGCGCACGCGCATCACCATTCGCCTCGCGTATCACCCGCCCCTCGGCGCGGTCGGCCACGCCGTCGCCCGGGTGCTCGGCGCCGACCCGAAGACGGAGCTGAACGACGACCTCGTTCGGTTCAAGTCGCTGCTCGAGACCGGCAAGGCGACCGGGCGCGCCGGGTCCGTGACGCGCGAAGAGGTGCTCGGCGGGGTCAAGTCGTAGCCGCTTTCCCGTCCTGTCATCCGTTTGGGCGAGCCCGCGCGGCTTGGCGATCACCCCCCCGCCGGCGGATACTGCCTGTCGATGAGCGACGTGCAGGCCGTCGGGATGGACGTGGTGACGGAGAAATCCGACCACCAGATCACCGGCATGGCCGTGAGCGTGTGCATCACGCCCGCCGCGCCCGCCCCGCTGCCGATCCCCTACCCCACGATGGGGATGGTCTCCGAGGGCATCGTCGACTCGCCGATGCGCACGAAGATCGACGGGGCGCCCATCGCCACGGTCGGCTCCTGCGCGAAGGTGTGCCACGGCAACGAGGCCGGCACGCTCAAGGAAGTCGTCAGCCTGAACACGGGCGGTCCGTCGTTCCCCATCATGGGCGCGCCCACGGTGCTCATCGAGCTCGGGATGGCCGGCATCACCGGCAGCCCGTGCATGATGAACAAGGCCATCACGGTCGGGGCGCCGGCGAACGCGACCGACGCCGACGGCACCGGCGGCGCCGGCAGCGGCAGCGGCAGCGGCGCGGCCTCGACGGGCGACGCGTCGAAGTCGAGCGGCCCGAGCGCCGCGGCCGGCGCGGGCGGCGGCGGCACGTCGACCGCCGCGGCCGCCCCGACCTCCACGCCGACCGCGGAGGAGCGCAAGCTCGCCGCCGCACCCGGCGACACCCCCGAGCAGCGCGCCGCGCGCAAGAAGGTCGCGCAAGACTTCTTCGCGACGAAGGGCAAGACCTTCGACCCCTCGACGAAGGGCAACCGGCCGTTCAAGCTCCCCGAGGAGCAGGGCGACGTCGACTCGCACATCGACGGCATCGACCTCTCGAAGCCGGTGCAGGCCGGCCCGCCGCCGCCCATCCCCGAGTCGCTGACCCAGTACCACGTGCCGACGCGCAAGGGTCAGTACTTCGCCCCCGCGGGGAGCTCGGCGTCGTCGCTCGGCCTCGGCCCGCAGGGCACGGATCCGCGCGACGGATCGCTCTGCACCAAGAGCTGCGACACGTACAACATGCGCGGCTCCGACGGCTCTTCGCCCGACTACCTCAACTCGACCGCGTCGCCGAAGACCGACACTTGGTCGGTGAAGGACAGCCCGCAGCCGAGCACCGGCGGCGGCAACCAGTACTACGTTCCCGACCAGAACAAGACGACCAACCTCACCGGCTCTCCCTGAGGCGACGAACCGAATGCCGCAGATCACCTCCCGAACCGAGTTCCAGCAGCGGCTCGATCGCGCGCTCGCCGACATGAAGGCGCTCCTCGCGAAGACGCCGCGCTTCGAGCCTTACGAGACGGTCGAGTGGCAGCTCGACGAGCTGAAGCGCTGGACCGCCAACGGCCGCGAGCTCACGAAGGACGAGCGCGATCGAGATTTCCATCGGCCTGATCGTCATCCGGGAGTTCGACCCCCAGCCCGACGTGCCTCTCTACGAGACGATGCGGAATCTGCAAGACATCCAGGGCTACGTGCGGATCTGGCCACCGGACGGCGAGGCGCCGTACAAGTGACCCCGGGCGGGCGGCCGCCCGATTCATGACGGCTCCCATCGCCATCGAGCTGATCGCGAATCCCACCCCCGACGCCGCGGAGGTCCGCGCGCTCCTCGACGCTTGCTCGAACGCGGCGGGTCCCGGCGGGTGCGTCCTCGGCGCCCCGGACGGGGCCGCGCAGGCCACCGCGATCGTCCGGTTCTCGCCCGGCCTCGACGCGGTGCGCGTCGAGGTCGTGCCAGGCGCGTCGCGCGAGGTGGCATTCCGCGCGGACGACCCGGTCACCGAGCGCTTTCGCGCCGCGGGCCTCGTCGCCGCGGGGCTGGTCGTCGCCGCCAGCGGCCCGCCCCCGGTGCTCCCCGAGAGCGCCGCGCCGTCCGCGAACGCCACGCGGATCCCCGTCGCCCTCGTCCACCTCGGGGGCGGGGTCGGCTACGGGAGCGAGCGCGCGTGGTGGGAGGGCGCGATTGGCGCCGACTTCGCGCTCGGCAGCCCGCTGTTCCTGTCCGTCGGCGGCCTCGTCGCGCACACCGCGTCGCGCGACGCGTCAGGGATCGTCCAGCAGCGCGCGGCCCTCGCGGCCGGGCTCGGCGTCGCGGCCCCTCTCGTGCGCGATCGCCTCGAGCTCCGCGCGCGCGCCGAAGTGGAGGTGACCGAGCTCCACGCCGCCATCGTGCAGCCCGGGACCGGGCGCGAGGGCGAGGGCGACCGGACGCTCGTGGGCGCGGGCGGGGAGATTGAGCTGGTCTTTCCGGTCGCCGAGCGGTTCGGCTTCTTCGTCCGGGACCGGTTCGATGTCTGGGGGAGCGACACGGCGCTCCGCGTCGACGGTCGCTCCGTCGAGACGCTCGGCGCCTGGCAGGACTCGGCGATCGTGGGCCTGAACGTCCGGCTCCCGTGACGCCAAACGCCTCCGCGGTCTCGATCCGGGCCAGCCTGGGAAGCGGGCCTGCGGTTACTCTCTCCTCATGGCCTCCCTGCCGTTCGCTCGCTCGCCGCAAGGCTCCGAGCTCGGCTGGCTGGAGTCGGGCGCCGTCTCCCCGCTCGCGGAGGGCGACGCGGACGCCGCCCTCATCGCCTCCTTCCAGGCGGGCCATCCGGACGCGGGAGGACGCCTCTACGACCGCCTCCACGGGGTCGTCGACGCGGCGCTCGTCCGCGTCCTCGGCCGCCGCGAGGACGACCACGCGGACCTCGTGCAGACCGTGTTCGAGCAGCTCGTGTCGACGCTCTCGAAGCGTACGTTCGCCCGCCGCTGCGGCCTCGCCGGGTGGGCCTCGGTGCTCGCGTGCCACGTGGGGCTCAACGCGCTCCGCTCCCGCCGCCGCGAGCGGGCCGTCATCGACCGCCGCGAGCCTCCCGAGCCGGAGAACCAGGGCCCGCCCGACCGCGCCGACCCCGTGCCGCTCGACGCGCAGCTCCGCGCCCGCGACGACCTCGAGGCCGTGCGCCGGCACCTGGGGCAGATGGATGCGGACCGCGTCACGACGCTCCTGCTCCACGCCATGGGCTACGAGCTCGGCGACATCGCGGCGCTGACCTCGGTCACGGTGGCCGCCGCGCAGTCGCGGCTCTCGCGCGGCCGGCGAGAGCTCCGCGCGCGAATCGAAGACGACGTGGGGGAGATCCCCTCGGGGAGGGCGACATGAACGGGACGCCGATTGGCTCAGCCGAGGATCAGGACCTGGACGCGAGGCTCCGCGCCTTCGTCGAGCAGCCGGTGAGCCCGGCGCCGCCCGGCGGGGCCGGGGCGCTCCGGGAGCAGGTCGTGCGGGCGATCGAGATCGCGCGCCGACGCGAAGCCGCGGCCCGCCGCCTCCGCCAGCGGCGGCAGGCGTGGTCGGTCTTCGCGGCGGCCGCGTGCGTGCCGGTGGTCGCGTGGGCCGCCTGGCCGACGGGGGCTCGCACCAGGGCCGCGGGCTCCGCGGTGGTCACGGACGTCACGGGCCACGCCTCGATCGAGGGCAGCGAGGTGCGGACCGGCCCGGGCGGCGCCGCGCGGGCGACCCTCGCGACGGGCGCCGTCGTCGAGATGAGCGAGGCCTCGCACGTCCGCTTCGAGTCCGAGTCGGGCGCGCCGTGGACGGGCGACCGGGTCGAGCTGGCGGCGGGCCGCATCCAGGTGAGCGTCCCGAAGCTGGGGCCGGGGCACGACCTGCGCGTGCGCACCGAGCTGGCGACCGTCATCGTCCACGGGACCCGGTTCGCGGTGGTCTCCGAGAAGGACGCGACCCGCGTGTCGGTCACCGAGGGGCTCGTCGAGGTCGACTCGAAGACGGGCGTTCGCATGCTGACGGCCGGGATGTCGGTCGTCGTTCCCGCCGGCGCCGCGGCGCCGCCCGAGACCTCCTCGAAGGCCGCGCTGCCCGCCGCGCCGGACGAGCCCACGACGCGAACGACCGGCGCGACGAGCACGCTGGCCGCGGAGAACGCGCTCCTCGCGGAAGCCATGCGCCTTCGGCGCGACAGGCAGAGCGCGCGCGCGATCGAGCTGCTCGACGAGCTCCTGGCCCGGTATCCGGCCTCGCCGCTGGTCGAGACGGCGAAGGTCGAGCGCCTGCGCGCGCTCGCGGACCTCCGGGACGGCGCGCCATGAGGAGGTGGAGAGGCTGGGGGGCGGCGCTCGCGCTGGGCCTGCTCGGGTGCGAAGAGGGCGCGATCGATCTCCTCTCCGCGCCTCCCGCGGCCTCGACGGCGGCTCCGCCCCCCTGCATGCCCGCGCCGAAGATGCCGGGCCCGGCCGGAGCAGACGACGCCGCGGCCGCGATGCCCATGCCCATGATGGCGCCCAGGATGGCCATGACCGCGTGCGACGATTCTTCCGATTCCGGGGGGGACGCGAGCCTGGTGGACGGCGCTCCGGTTACTCCCTGATCGGAGGTACTCCGATGTCCGGGTTTCGATCGAAGCTCCAGTCTCGTATCGGTTCGTGCGCCGCGTTCGTCGGTCTCGTCGCCTGCTCGGGCCACACGTCCGCGCCGAGCGGCGTGAGCCCCGAGGTGAAGGCCACGTCGGGCACGCTCTCGATCCCGTTCGCCGGCGCCGGGAGCGGCGGGCAGGCGCAGGTCCTCGTCGCGGGCTTCACGCCGAGCGGGTGCACCGTGGCGGGTCCGACCGCCTCGTTCGACGGCGGCACGATGAGCGTCAGCGGGCCGGAGCAGGTCACTTGCTACTACTCGAGCGTCTCGTCGGCGCCGATGGCCTTCGTCGAGCAGCTCGTCGAGACCGCCCAGGGGCAAGGCCTCGTGCACGTGCGGCTCACGATGAACCCCGCGTTCGTCGACAACACGTACGGCGACAACGCCATCGGCTGGGGAGGCAGCGACGCGAGCGCGGCCGCGCCGATGCCGGGGGGTCCCATGGCCATGCCGGGGGCGATGATGATGGGACCCGGCGGCATGCCCGGTCCCGGCCCGAACGGCCACACGTTCGACGACCTCGTGCAGAGCGACCACGCCGAGTTCGACCTCGCCGACGCCACCGGCGCCGAGGTGCTCTCGTTCGACCTCGACTATATCTCTGCGGATAGCGCCGCGCCATCCGGTTACGCCACCCTCGGCGTAAGCGGTGGAGACGGAATGATCCTGTCGGGCAGCGCGAGCGACATCGCCTTCGCGTCCACGTCGCTCGACCGGGATCTCAACGCGTGCGGCTACGGTTCGTACACGACCAACTCGCCCGCGACCGACGCCGATTACACGCCCAACCCCGCGACTCCCGACTGGGATTACCGGGTCGTCTACGACGTATGGGTCAAGGAATCCGCGTTCCCCGCCGGGTTCGGCACCGCGACGATCCCTTACGTCCACGCGTCGCCCGCGAAGCTCGGCGCGACGTTGCCCGTGACCCCCGGCCCCTGCCCTCCGCCCTTCGATTGCGATGGCAGCGGAGAGTGCTCCACGGGAGTGTGCGTCGGCGAGGGTTGTGACGACGCGGCCGCGCCCATCACGCGATAAGCCAAAGAGGCGCACGAGAGACGAGGGCAGTCGCGTTCGAGTCTCGGCGTGCTCGCCGGCGCTTGCGCCGGCTGGCCAAAGGTTCCATGCATCGAGGACACTCCCCCCCGGTTCATGGGAATGCATCGGCGGCGCCGGGTCCTTCGCGCGTGCGCGACCGCGGCCGCCCTGGTGTTCCTCGGCGGCTGCGCCGGACTCGTCGGGCTCAACGAGTACTTCGCGGTCGATGCCGATGCGGGCGTCGACGCAGAGGCGGCCGTCGCGATCGACAGCGGCGGCGACGAGGCGACCGAGGTGCCGCCCGCCGACGGCGGCGGACCCGGCGACGAGCTTCCGTCCGAGCCCGACGCGGGCACGCCGCCGTCCGACGGCGGGAGCGACGGCGACGCGGGGTGCGGAGCGCAGTCGTGCGCGGGTTGCTGCAACGCCGAGGGTCTCTGCGCGGCGGGCGGCCGGGCCGAGGCCTGCGGCGCGGGCGGGGCCGAGTGTCTGAACTGCTCGGCCTCGGGGGAGACGTGCAGCGACGGGCAGTGCGTGACCCCGCCGCCCGACGCGGGCAACGGCGGCGGCCAAGACTCCGGCCCGGCCGCGTGCGTCGCCACCGCCTGCGCGAACCTCTGCGTCCCGTACTTCGTGCAGTGCTGCAAGTCGGATTAGAGCTGCGGGTGCGCCCTGCTCTTCCCGCGCGGCCCCTGCAACTGACGCGCGGAGCGCTCCCCGCGCGGCCTCGCATGCCCGACCGTCGAGCAAGCGCGCTCCCCGCGCGGCCGGACGCGCCCGACCGTCGAGCAAGCGCGCTCCCCGCGCGGCCGGGCATGTCCGACCGTCGAGCAAGCGCGCTCCCCGCGCGGCCGGACGCGCCCGACCGTCGAGCAAGCGCGCTCCCCGCGCGGCCGGGCATGCCCGACCGTCGAGCAAGCGCGCTCCCCGCGCGGTCGGGTGTCCTTGGCCGACGGTCGGACGCGCTCCCGCGTCGCGCCGACACGGCCTCGTCTCGCGAGCGAGCCCATGCTCGCCCGGGGTCGGCGACCGTCTTGTCGCGTGGTATCACGACCGGCATGAAGAGCGTGTTCGTCTCGTGCTCGATCGGTCTCCTCCTTGCGGCCGGCTGCTCGCGACCGGATGCGAACTCGTCGGCGCCCACCGATCCGAGCTCCGGGTCCTCCGCCCAGGCTCCCGCCAACGCCGAGATTGGCAAGCCCGCCCCCGACTTCACCCTGCCGGATCTCGAGGGAAGGATGACCCACCTCGGCGACTACCGCGGCAAAGTCGTCGTCCTCGAGTGGTTCAACCCCGGGTGCCCGTTCGTGAACCTCTCGCACACGAAGGGCTCGCTGAACGGCACCGCCGCGCGCCATCAAGCCGAGGGCATCGTGTGGATTGGCGTCGACTCGGCCGGGGCCGGGATGCAGGGCTCCGACCCGAAGGAGATTCGCGAAGCCGTGACGCGCTTCAACCTGACCCACCCGGTGCTGCGCGACACGACCGGCGCGGTCGGCCACGCGTACGGCGCGACCAACACTCCGCACCTCTTCGTCATCGACAAGCAGGGCACGCTCGTCTACGCGGGCGCGATCGACAACTCGCCCGACGCCGAAGGCCAGTCGCCGCAGGGCGGCCCCCTCGTCAACTACGTCGACGCAGCCCTCGCCGACCTCGCCGCCGGCCGACCCGTGCAGACCGCGCAGACGAAGGCGTACGGCTGCGGGGTGAAGTACGGATCCTGACGGGCGAGCTCCCCAGAGCGACCGTCGTTCCTTTGCAGCGACGGCCAGCTCTAGTTTTGCCCTAGTTTGGGAGGCCCAACCGCGCGTTGCGACGCTCCAGACGCGCTGATAACTTCGGTGCGATGGTCGCGGATTGATGAAGCGTTCGTGGCGCCTCCGCGAAGGGCTGTGCGACCTCGTCGTCGACCTCGGGCCGCCGGCCGGCGACGCGGATGTCGACGCCGAAGACGGCCTGCTCCACTCGTTCCTCGTGCAGGTGAAGTCCTCGACGCGCGGCGACGCGGAGCGCGTGTTCGTCGAGCTCTATGCGGAGCTCTTCGGCGCGCCCCCGCCGGGATGGCCCTTCGCCGGCGAAGACGCCGGCAAGCGCTGGGCCTTCTTCGACTCGCTCGAGGCGCGGCTCCGCGACGCCATGCGCCGCGGGTGGGTGCGGCTGCGCGAGCGCAGCCCGAGGCGCGTGGTCATGCCGCTCGCGGCGCCCGAGGACGACGACGCGCTCGGCCCCCTCAGCGAAGCGCCCGACTCCGAGGACGACGACGCCTCGCCCGACTCCGACGACGCCCCGCCCATGAGCCAGTCCTTCGACGCGGCCAGCTCGTTCGACATGGTCGAGCAAGACGCGCAGGCGGCGGTGCTGGTCGCGGCCGCCGCGAGCGGCGTGCCCTTCTGCGAAGAGTGCCAGCGCGCCGCCGCGGCACGCTCGTAGCGATCACGCCGGCAGCACCTGCGACCACTCGGGCTGCGCGAGCGCCGCGCGCCGCGTCTCGAGCTCGCCCCTGGGGTCCCGCGCGTAGTGGAGGATCGCGTCGGGCGACTCGTCCTCGACGACGAACTCGACGACGTGTCCGAAGACCGCGCTCAGCTCGACGACGTTGCACGTCGGCAGGTACACCCGAAGGACGCGCGGATCGTAGTACCGGAAGACGAGCGTCTGCCCGGCCTCCGTGCGGACCCGCAAGAACCGGCGGAAGTGCCGCCGCAGGCCCTCGAGGTCCCCGCTGGCGCGAACGAAGACCCCCCAGCTCGCGCCCCACGCGTTCTCGAACAGCTCTTCGACCTCGGGCGCGCCGGGCCGGAGGTGAACGAGGTGCGGGGCCGCCGCTTCGAGCCGCGGCGAGAGCTTCCCCGCGTAGAGGCAGCACGACGAGAGCGTCGAGGCGCGGAGGAGCTCTGCGATGCGCGGGCTGCGCGCCCCGTCGAGAATCGCGAACGCATCGGCGGCCGTGCCTTCGGGCCAGAGGGCGGCGGCGAGGGGATGGCGCACGGTCGCTTCGCAGCGTAGACGCGCGAGGGCCGGCGGCGCAATCACGGGCTGGCGCCAATTGACGCCGGCTCGGGCGCGGCGATAGTGTGCGCGAGCCAAGGATGATCGGCCCGAGCACGGGGAGCCTGGCGCGTTCGCGGGGGTGGCCATGCTGGTAGTCCGTGCGTCGCAGCTCGAGGCCCTCGGCGCCGTGACCGCGGCCCGGTTCGCGGAGCAGCTCCGCGACGTGGTGCTTCGCACCCATCCGCGCGAGTGCCGGCAGGCCGGGGGAGCCGACGCCATGCTCGCGTGGGTGCGCCTCGGGATGAAGGCCGCCGCGAGCGCCGGCTACCCGACGCGCCATCAGGTGGGCCGCTGGCTGTCCTCGATGCTCATCCTCGGCGTCGACTTCGCCACCGACGCGCAGCTCCCCTGGGTGCGCGGCTATCTCGATCCGGCGATCGACCCCGATCCGACCTCCCGGCTCGACCGCCTCTTCGAGGGGATCCTCGACTACCTCGGCGACACCGCGGGCGAGCGCGCGGAGCTCGTCGTCCGCGCCATGCTTCGCGCGAGGGCCATCGACTTCGCGGCGCTCCCGGCGCTCGAGGACGAGGCCGCGGTGGCCGACAGCTGCGCGCGGCTGCGCGCGGTCTACCCGGAAAAGTACGCCTACCAGGGGCCGGAGCTGACGGGCGAGAACGTCGCCCGCCAGCGAAGCCTCGCGCGCGAGCTCGGGCTCGCCGGCCCCGCGGGCGAGTTCCTCTTCGTGCTGCTGTCCTTCCTGCTCGGGAGCGGCTTCCACCGGGATCCCCTCCATCCCTGGGCCCGAGCGGCGCTCGCCGCGCCGGCCACCCCGGGGGCCGAGGGCGATCGGGCCGCGCGGCTCGAAGCGGCCGCGCGGGCGCACCTCGCGTCGTCGCTCGACCACGCTTAGCCCAGGGCCCTGCCATGTCGGGAAAGAACAAACAGGCGGCGATGAACCTCGCGGCCCAGCTGCCGGCCGGCAACGCCGCCCCCAACGCCCCCGTCGTCCCCTGCGCGCAGAACAACGACCCGACGCTGAAGGTCCGCGTCTTCGCCACGGTGAAGGGCAAGCGCCAGTACGTGCAGGCCACGGTCACGGCCAGCACGCTCACCGGGACCTCGGCGGCCGTGACCGGCATCGCCGATTTCTCGTACGTCAAGGTCGGGACCTACGCCGTCGCGGTCACCGCGCTCGTCGCCCCCGACGACCAGACGTTCTACGTGCCCGCCGGACCGGCGCAGCAGGTGACGCTCGCGAAGGGCGACAAGGGGTCGCTCGACCTCGAGGTGAAGCCCATCAACGTCGTCACCCCGAAGCTCGAGGCCGAGTACCTCGCGGTCCTCTTCGATCGCGACCTCGCGCAGCACCAGACGGCCGCGGGCGAGCCGGCGAGCGATCTGCTGCGGCCCGACCCCACGTACGTGCAGGTCTCGCTGTCGTGCAGCGAGACCGCGCCCGCCTACACCGGAGACGGGACGCTCGCCGCGGCCAACTGCACCGTCTTCCTCGACGCCGCGTGCACGCAGGCGCTCGGCGCGCGCAAGCTCACCCACGCGGAGCTGACGGCGGCCCCGCCGACGAAGCTCTACCTGCGCGGGACCACGCGCGGAGCGTTCGCGCTGACGTTGACGCTCGACCCGTCGGCCACCCCCGGAGTCAAGGTCGAGCCCCCCGCGACCCTCGCCATGGGCGTGGTCCAGACGGAGCTCGAGGTCCGGCAGCACGCGACGGCGGTCAACGTCTCCGCGGCGACGTACCCCCTCACGGGGTACTGCGCCGATTTGGAGAATGCGAACCTCATCCCGGCGCAGGTCGCGATGAGCGACGACGACAAGGTCACGAAGGGTCGTCTCCTTCATCAAGAGCCCAGCGGGAAGGCGGACCACAGCCGCGCGATGATCCTGGTGAAGGTGACGGGCGGCGAGTGGCCCGCCGGCACCGACGACTACCTGGTCGTGCTCGAGGCGACGCCGGCCAACCTGCGCGTGTACGACGCGGAGACCAAGGGGAAGCGCCAGAAGCTGCCGCTCAAGCTCAAGGTGCGCGACCTGAAGGCCGCGAACAAGACGCTGTGGGTCGAGGGCGCGAAGGAGAGCGACGCCATCCGCGACATCCGCCTGTCGCTGGCGCTCGATCGCGACTCGGGCGGCCTGGCGAAGTCGCAGAAGGCCAACGGCGACTGGGCGCGCTTCACCGTCGTGAAGATCGACTCGGTGAAGCTCGAGTACACCGCGCCGGCCGCGGGGCAGCCGCAGCCGTGGAACGCGTCGAAGAAGCGCTGGTACATCAACTACCAGGCCGGGGACCCGGGCCGGACGGTCACCATCCGCGCGCGCCTCGGCAAGCCGATCGCCGGCGTGAAGCTCCACTTCATGCTGAGCCCCGACAAGGACAACCTCAAGGAAGACAACTGGGGTATCGACCTCCCCGCCGCGTGGACCTGGGGCACCGTCGGGGCGGCCGTCAAACAGAAGGACAAGGTCAACGCCACCGACCTTCTCCACAAATCGGAGGACACCGACGCGCAGGGCCAGGCCGATTGCGACCTGGTGCTCTCGCAGTTCGGCGGCGACCAGTTCACCCCGGCCGCGTACATCGCGCAGGATCCGCACCTGGCCGCGTACGTGAATGGCCACGATACGCTCGCCGACCGGAAGCCCAAGCTCGCCGACGACCCGATCAAGGTATGGCGCAAGTTCGCATACCAGAAGATCAAGGTCGAGAGCCGCAAGTTCCCGTCGACCAAGACGGCCGAGGACGCCTACGGGCGCGTGCGCGCCGACATGTTCAAGCGACCCTCGGTCAAGAAGACGACCGCGCAAGTGCAGGCCCTGGCCCTTCCGAGCTTGATGCCGGAGTACATGTTCAAGGTGGGCGGCCACAAGACGCGGCTGGCCTTGAACGTCAGCGACGCGAATCAGTCGCAGTTCTTCGGCCTCGCCACGACCGACGGCGAGCACCCCATCTCGGTGCCGCTCATCACGTGCGACTTCAACTGGGCGGAAGAGCGAAATAGCGCCGCCGTCGTCGTCCCGGCGGATCTCGCCCCCGACGCGTTCCCGAGGAACATCAACACGAACCTGCACGTGTGCGATCCGCCGCTCCAGGGAGGGGCCCTCATCGTGAGCGGCGACTGGATTGCCCGCGACTGGGACGCCACGGCGAACGGCGGGGCCGGCGCCTGGGTGAACCCGCGCAACGGCACGCTGGCGGCGGGCGACGTCGACATCGATCCCAAGCGAGCGGACTATCACGCCGTGCGCATCAAGCTCCCTGCCGGCGTCGGGGCGACCACCGGCGGCACCCGGATCACCATCACGAACCTGGTCGTCCAGGGCGCCTTGAACCACTACCTGGGCGGGTACGACATCGACAACGCGAGCCAGGCGATCGTGGCTGTCTTCGATCCGAAGGATACGCGGGACTACCAGAACACGGTGATCCACGAGCTCGGGCACGCGTTTCATCAGACGAACGGCAACGCGCCGGCGCCCGGCATCCCCGGGAACCCGAACTACCTGAACACGCCCACGGGAGGCCACTGCGGTTACGACACCGACAAGTGCGTCATGTTCACGGCGGGGCCCATCGCCGGCTCACTCAACCGCTATTGCCCGGATTGCCATCCGTACATGCTCGTGCAGGACATGAGCGCCCTCAGTTGAATGCCGGCGCGCTCGACCGCGAGGTGGGCGGCCAGGCTGGCCGTCGTTCTGTGCCTCGGGTGCGCGGGGCCTCGAGCAGCGGCCGGCCCCGATGCGAGCTATCCAACGAACCCAAAAGGCGGGCCCATGAGCTCCAAGCTGACCGACGTGATGCACGCCCTCTCGCTGCCGGATGACGACTTCTTCGCGCTCGACGCGGCGGCGCTTTCGGCGCTCCAGGCGAAGGTCGCGAAGCTCGTCGTCCCGCCGCTCGGCGACGGCCCGCCGGCGACGACGTACGCGCCCCTGCCCGAGCTCCGCGCGGCGAGCGCGCCGGCCGCCGTCGACTGGCGGCGCCGGTCCGGGCTGCCGCTCGTGATCGCCGAGGTGCGCAGCAACCGGCGCGAGTGGGAGGTGCACCGGGCCCAGAACCAGTGGCTCCTCGTCTCGAACGTCGACACGGGGGACGTCGGCGTCGTCCAGCCCATCGGGAAGGGCAGGCGCATGCCGCAGCTACCGCCCTCGCGGAGCGGCGACCTTCCCGACGCGATCAACGCCGCGACCTCGTCGGTCGGTGTGTCGTCGTACGAGGTGTCGACCTGGTTCACGCGCGAGCAGCTGCGCGGGCGGCTCGCGATCACGTACTTCGAGCACGATCTCGCGGCGAACACGTGCCTCGTCGAGGGGACCGGCGAGGGCGCGCAGCCGGCGAAGGGCGCGGCGCTCGGCGGGCGAAGGATCGCGACGAGGGTGCCTGGCGCCGTTCCGACCGCGGGCGTCTCGTTCGGCGTGCCGGAGGTGCTGGGCGCCGGGGCGCGGCTCACGGCGCAGGTGCGGCTGCCGCGCGCGCGCGTGACGGCGCTCGACGCCGTGCCCGCGCCGGGCGAGGGGCTCGAGGCTCCGCTCTTGCTGGGGGCGACCGTGGTGATGGTGCAGCTCGATCAGTCGGTGCCCGTGCTCCTTCCGCTCGCGGCGCCCGCGGCCGCGGACCCGGGCGGCGACGTCGAGAGCGGGTTCGGCGTGGATCTGACGGCCGCGCTCGCGGGGCGCGAGATGCACGGGGAGTGGCTCGCGTACCTGGTCGTGGGAGACACCGTGACGGGCCCGAAGTCGTTCCGCATCGCCACCCGGTAGATCTCCTCGAATACTCAAGCCACGGCTTGACAGTGCCCGCGCACGTCCCCATAGTCAAGTCGATGCTAAACAATGCCGCGGTCGATCGCGTCTTCCACGCGCTGGGCGAGCCCGTGCGCCGCGCCCTGGTCGAGCGCCTCAGCGCGGGCCCCATGTCGGTGAGCGATTTCGCCCAGCCGTTCGGCGTGACGCTCGCGGCCATCGTCCAGCATCTCCAGGTCCTCGAGGAGAGCGGCATCGTCCGGAGCGAGAAGGTCGGCCGCGTCCGCACCTGCCGCCTGAACCCCGAGGGCCTGCGGCTCGCCGAGCGCTGGATCTCCGAGCGGCGCGCCCTCTGGGAGCGCCGCTTCGACAGGCTCGGCGAGCTCCTCGAAGAAGAAGACGACGCCCCCAAGACCGACAAGACCAGGAGGAAGAAGCCATGAGCGATCAACCCGTCGTGCACAGCACCTTCGCCATCGAGCGCACCTACGCCGCGTCCCCCGCGCGCGTCTTCGCCGCCTTCGCGGATCCCGCGATGAAGCAGCGGTGGTTCATGGACGGCAAGGGCTTCGCGTCCGAGGCCTACACCGCGGACTTCCGCGTCGGCGGCTTCGAGAGGAGCCGCTTCACCTTCGCCGGTGGCGTGCCCGGCGCCCCGCCGGCCGGCACGCTGCTGGGGAACGACACCGTGTACCTCGACATCGAGCCGAACCGGCGCATCGTCTTCGCGTACACGATGCTCGTCGGCGATCGCCGGATGTCGACGTCGCTCGCCACCCTCGAGCTCTCGGCGTCCGGCAGCGGCGGGACGCTGCTCCGCTTCACCGAGCAGGCGGCGTTCTTCGATCACGCCGATGGCGCGAAGGGTCGCGAGGGAGGCTGGAGGGAGCTCCTCGCGAAGGTCGAGAAGGTGCTCTAAGGAGCCCGGCGGAAATAATCGATCCCGCGATGGAAATAGGGGTAGGGACGGCGTTGTTCATCGCCCAGGATGGGGCAGGTGGATCAAATCCGGGCGAAGTACGAGCGACTGCGGCACGCGATGGGCGAGCGCCTGACGCGTCTTTGGGCGGCCGCAGAGGCCGAGGTGCTTGGGCATGGCGGTATCGCCGCGGTGGTCGAAGCAACCGGCATCAGCAAGAAGCGGGTGCGCGCCGGGATTCGCGATCTCGACGAGATGTCGCACAACCCTCCAGCGGCTCCGCCCCGCGAGCAGCGGGTTCGCCGACCGGGCGCGGGCAGGCCGTCGCTCGTCGACACGGACCCGACGCTGATGGAGGACCTCGATGCGCTGGTGGATCCGGTGACGCGCGGCGACCCGGAGTCTCCGCTTCGGTGGACTTGCAAGAGCAAGGACAAGCTCGCCGCGGAGCTTCGCGGCATGGGGCACAAAGTCAGCGCGACCACGGTCGGCCTGCTCCTGCGCGACCTCGGCTACAGTCTTCAGGTCGTCCGCAAGACACGCGAGGGGCAGCAGTCTCCGGACCGCAACGCGCAGTTCGAGCATATCAACAAGGCCGCGGCCGATTTCATGGCGCGAGGCCAGCCCGTCGTGTCGGTCGACACCAAGAAGAAGGAACTGATCGGCGACTTCAAGAACGCCGGCAAGGAGTGGCACATCAAGGGCGAGCCCGAGCCGGTTCGTGTCCACGACTTCATCGACAAGGAGCTCGGCAAGGCGATCCCGTACGGCGTCTACGACACCGCACGCAACGAAGCCTGGGTGAGCGTTGGGGTCGACCACGACACCGCGGAGTTCGCCGTAGCGACCTTGGAGCGCTGGTGGCGAGAGATGGGCAAGAAGGCTTACCCGAAGGCCACCGAACTGCTGGTCACCGCCGACGGCGGAGGCAGCAACGCGCCCCGCTCTCGGCTGTGGCGCCTCGAGCTTCAACGCTTCGTGGACCAGACCGGCCTCGAGGTGAGCGTCTGCCACTTCCCGCCGGGCACCAGCAAGTGGAACAAGATCGAACACCGCCTCTTCTCCCAGATCACGCAGAACTGGAGGGGGCGCCCGCTCGTGAGCCGAGAGGCCGTTGTCGCCCTGATTCAAGGCACCACGACCAAGACCGGACTTCGTGTTCGCGCGCGACTCGATAAGCGACGCTACCCAACCGGAAAGAAGGTTGCTCCGGAGCTTATGCGTCGCGTGCGACTCGTACCGAAGCCCTTTCGCGGCGACTGGAACTATACCGTTCGCAAATCTTGAAAAGGACCGGTAATTTCGATCGGGCTCCTAAGAGGGCTCTAGAGGTAAACCCAGACGAACCCGTCGCGCTCCTCGGCGGGGACGAGCGCCCCGTCGACCCTCCTGGCCTCCGGCGGCCGAGCCTCCATGGGGGTCGGGACGAACCGGCAATCCCCCGTCAGCGCGTCGAACCGCCAGCCATAGGGCTGCGACGCGCCGCGTTGCGGGGTCGCGTCGCGGAGCGCGAACGGCCGGCCTCGAGAGTCACGGCCAATCACGAGCGCCGCGTCGAGCACCGTGACCCGGGCCAGCACGCTACGCTGCAGCTTGCTGCTGCGAATGGCGCGGTAGGCCGTGGACATACGGGAGCTCTACAACCAACCGGGCCGGGAATCCGTAGTCAATTTGCGTCGCCGCTCGCCTGCGAAGCCATGCGGGGAAACCCACACTGCCCTAGAGTGGGAGAGATGAAATCCGCGGACACGAAGCCCGCCGTGTCCGAGGGGCCGTACCGAACGCCTCCGGACGGCCCCCGCGCGCTCGCCCGGCGATCGAACGAGTTCGTGTACGCGCCGAGGAACGACGAGCGGCGGCGAGACGGCCTGCTCGTCGTGTACTGGCTCCTGTCCGTACCGCTGCTTCTCATGAAGCTCGGCGGGTGGCTCGCCGGATCGATCGGCGCGATCCTCGGCCTCGTGGGCGGCGCGACCGGCGCCGTGTGGCGATGGCGAGCGAGGACGAGGCGCGGCGGCGCGGTGCTGAGCGTCGAGGGCGGCGTGCTCTCCGTCGCGATTCGGGGACGGCGGCTCACGCGCGAGTCGCTCCGTTTGCGCGATCTCGCGACGGTCACCCTCGACCTCGAGGCCGTCGAGCGCATCGCCGACGGTCCCAGCGCCATCCCGGCGGTGCGCCTGCTCTCGCCCGCGCTGCAGCCCAAGCTGGACGTCGCGCGCATCGTCCTCGTCGACCTGAAGGGCCGCGAGGTGCGCCTCACCGAGGAGTACGCTTCCCACTCCGACGCCACGCTCTGGATGGGGAAGATTCGCCTCTTCCTGCGCGGGCAGGGCTGGGTGCCGGAGGACGAGCGGGAGTGAATTTCGATCTTCCGTATCCGTCGGTCCGGCCCCCCATCCTGGCCCGGCAGGCGGTCGCCACCTCGCATCCGCTGGCCGCCCAGGCGGGCCTCCGCGCCCTCGAGGACGGCGGCAACGCGGTCGACGCGGCCCTGACTGCCGCGGCGACGCTCACGGTCGTCGAGCCGACGATGAACGGGCTCGGCGGAGACCTCTTCGCCCTGCTCTGGGACGAGACGGCGGACGGGACGGCGCTGCACGGCCTCAACGCCTCCGGGCGCGCGCCGCTGGCCTGGACGCCCGCGCGGTTCGCGCGATACCAGACCATGCCGGAGCTCGGGTGGGACGCCGTCACGGTGCCCGGCCTGATCAGCGGCTGGGTCGCGCTCTCCGAGCGGTTCGGCAAGCTGCCCTTCGAGCGGCTGCTCGCCCCGGCGATTCGCTACGCGACGACGGGCTTCCCCGTGATGCCGAAGATCGCGAGCCTCTGGGCGAAGGCCGAGACGCGGTTCGCGGCGTTCCCCGCCTTCCGCGAGACGTTCTTGCCCGGAGGTCGGGCCCCGCGGGCGGGAGACTGGTTCCGGCGCGAGGACCTGGCCGCGACGCTCGCGGCCATCGCGGAGAGCCGCGGCGCGTCCTTCTACCGCGGGGAGATCGCGCGGAAGATTGCCGCCGCCGCGGCCTCGGAGGGCGGCGCGATGACCCTCGAGGATTCTCGAGAGCCACCGGGCCGAGTGGGTGGAGCCGATCGACGTCGAGTACCAGGGCGTCCGCGTGCACGAGCTGCCGCCGAACGGCCAGGGCCTGGCGACGCTGCTCGCGCTCGGAATTCTGGGGTGCGTCGACGCACCGCCGCTCGGCCCGGACCACCCGCAGATCGTGCACCTTCAGATCGAGGCGATGAAGCTCGCGTTCGCCGAGTGCGCGGCCCACCTCGGCGACCCGCAGCACATGCGCGTGGCGCCCGCGTCGCTCCTCGCGCCGGCCCACCTGGCCGATCTCGCCGCGCGCATCGACCCCGCTCGCGCACGGCCGATGCTGCGGGTGCCGAAGCAAGACCACGGGACGGTGTACGTCGCGGCGGCCGATCGCGACGGGAACATGGTCTCGCTGATCCAATCGAACTACCTCGGCTTCGGCTCCGGGGTCGTCGTCCCGGGCACGGGCATCAGCATGCACAACCGCGCCCTCGGCTTCTCGCTCGACCCCGCCGCGCCCAACCACCTGGCGCCGCGCGCGAGGCCCTATCACACGATCATGCCGGGCTTCGCCACCCAGGACGGAAGGCCGCTCATGGCGTTCGGCGTCATGGGCGGCCACATGCAGCCGCAGGGGCACGTGCAGCTCGTCTCCCGCATGGTCCGGTACGCGCAGAACGCGCAGGCCGCGTGCGACGCGCCGCGGTGGTACGTGAGCCCCGAAGGGCTGGTGGGGCTCGAGGCGACCGTCGCGCCGGACGTGCGGGCGCACCTCGCGCGGCGCGGGCACGCGTTCCTCCGGACCGTCGACGCGACGCTGTTCGGCGGCGCGCAGGTGATCGTGCGCGCAGCGGAGGGGTACTGCGCCGCGTCCGACCCGCGGAAAGACGGGCAGGCGGTGGGCTCCTGAGGGGCGGCGCGATCACGCGACGGTCATGATCGCGCCGATATGCGCGAAGCTCGAGACCGAGCAGCGGACGGCGCGGGTCTTGTGCAGGGCGTCTTCGACGATGCCGCGGAGGTCTCCGCTGTAAGAGACGATCACGTGCTCCCTCGCGAAGTACTCCTTCTCGGTGAGCGTGCGCAGCCCGCCGTGGCGGGGATCGAACAGGCACACGAAGCCGTCGGTGCCGAGGGCCTGCCGGCGGATGTTCGCGGGCATCTCGTCGGCGACGGTGACCGCGACGTCGAGGCCGCCCGCGAGCGCCTCCGCGACCGCGCGGAACTGCACGGGGGCCGCCACGACGCGCATCCGCGGCGCCTCCTCCGCGAGGACACGGAGCAAGCGCGGCAAGAGCGACAGCTCGGCGGTGTCGGCGAGGCCCAGCCGGAGCACTCGGACCGATGATCGCGTCGCCCTTGTCGGACGAGAACCGCTGGGTCAACGCGCAGCGCATCGAGGTCTCGGGCGGGATGAACATCGAGCCGGCGCGGGCTAGGCCGTCCGAAGCTTCGCGGCGAGGTCCTCGCCGATCACCTGCTGGAGGGCCGCCCGGAGCTCGGCGTCGTGGTCGATGAGCTTCCGGAGCGGCTCGTCCTTCCACGCGACCGTGCGCGTCGGCTCCATCGCGACGACGTCCGCGTCGGGGGGCTTGCCGGTGACGAAGCTCATCTCGCCGACGAAGCAGCCCGCGCGGAGCTGGAACCGAGGCTTTCCGTCGACCTCGACCCGCACCCGACCGGACGCCAGCACGATGAGCTGGTGAATCGCCTCTCCCCGCCGCACGAGGTGCTCGCCCGCTCCGACCTCCCGCCACTCTCCGATGGAGACGAGCTTCGCGAACTCGCGGTCGGGCATCCTCCCGAACGCGACCTCGTGGAGGAGCGCCTCGTCCGGTTCCAGCCTCGCGGGCCTGCGTTCGGCGAGCAGGCGCCCGATCTGCCGCAGGTTGATGAACGTGAAGAGGATGGTCCAGATGATCGCCGCCCAGATCGGCCGGGGCATCCAGGCGTAGTAGCCGAGCAGCAAGAGCCCCGCGACGACCGTGAGCACCCGCAGCCACAGGATGTCTTTGACGAGGTACGAGCAGAGGTAAACGAAGTTCGCGATGTGGATGAAGAACGACCATCGCGCGCGCCTCTCCGCCATTTCAAGAAGCGGGCGCGGGGGCGTCGACCAGCCCGTCCGGCCCGAGGTCCGGCCCTTGCCCACGCATACGAAGTGGCGAACTTCGTGGAGCTCGTGCGGGAGGCGTTCGCGCGCCTCGGCCGGAACCTGTGGCTGCCTGCGCTCGTGGCGCGGCTCGCGATGGCGGGGGAGTTCATCCCGTCGGGGTTCGGCAAGGTGACGGACCTGCCGAAGCTCGCGGCCTACTTCGCCGAGCTCGGCATCCCCGCCCCGGCGTGGACGTCGGCGGCGTCGGCGACGACGGAGCTCGTGTGCGGCGCGCTGCTGCTCGTCGGGCTCGGGACGCGGTTCGCGGCGGCCGCGCTCATCGTGGTGATGAGCGTCGCGATCTTCACGGCGAGGCTGCACGAGGTGCACGCGCTCGGAGACTTCTTCTACCTGCCGGAGCCGTCGTACATCGTGATCTTCCTGTGGCTCGTCTTCGCCGGCCCGGGGAAGGTGAGCGTCGATCGCTGGTTGGCGCGCGAGGGCACTCGACGAAACTGAGCCACGATGGATCGTGCCACGCCGGTTTCGGATTCGTGTACCGCCACCGGGCGAAAAAAAAGCCGAACAAAGGCGGTACGCATCGCCGCATGCCGTGGCAGAGTCACGCGCGATCGGAGGGACCGCGTTCCCTTCTTTCGCATACGGGTCGGAAGCGGGCGCGGCGGCGGGGGGCGGGTCGTTGCGCTGCGGAGCCATGCCATGTCCCAAGATCCCAGCGACCTCGAACCGAAGCCGCCGCCGCCGTTCACCGCCTTCGTGAACCCCGACGTGGGCGAGCTGCTTTCGCGGCTGGCGCTGGACAAATGCTTCGTGCGTGCGGAAGGTACCCGCTTGTTCGATTCCGACGGGCGCGAATATCTCGACGCCGTTTCCGGCTACGGCGCCGTGCCCTTCGGCCACAATCCCGATTTCGTGTGGCAGGCCGTCCGGGAATTCGAATCTTCGCGCGAGCCCGTGATGGCCCAGCCCTCGATCCTCCCGGCGGCGGGCGAGCTCGCCGAGAAGCTCCTTCGCCTGGCGCCCCCGGGCCTGCGATGCGTCACCTTCGGCAACAGCGGCACCGAAGCGGTCGAGGCGGCCATCAAGGCCTGCCGCATGGCGACGGGAAGGCTGGGGGTCGTCTCCACCGAAAACGGCTTTCACGGCAAGACCCTCGCGTCGCTGTCGGCGACCGGTCGGGCCTATTTCCAGGAGCGCTCGGGCGCGCCCGCCGGCGGGTTCCGCGTCGTGCCGTACGGGGACCTCGACGCCCTCGACCACGCCCTGGACGAGTGGGGCAAGGAGACCGCCGCCTTCCTGGTCGAGCCCATTCAGGGGGAGGGCGGAGTGATCGAGCCTCCGGCGGGCTACCTGCGAGGCGTGCGGCGCATCTGCGATTGCCACGACGTGCTCCTCATCGTCGACGAGGTGCAGACCGGCCTCGGGCGGACGGGGGCGCTCTTCGCGTCCGTCGCCGAGGGGGTCGTGCCCGACGCGCTGACGCTGGCGAAGGCGCTCGGCGGCGGCTTGCTGCCGGTCTCGGCTTGCCTGCTGGGGCCGAGCGCGTACTCGTCGCACTTCGGGCTGCGGCACTCGTCGACGTTCGGGGGAAACGCGCTCGCCATGCGCGTCGGGCTCAAGGTCCTCGAGCAGCTCACGTCGAACGAGGGCGCGCTGCTGGAGCAGGTCGTGCGGAGCGGCAGCTTCCTCAAGCGCGGCCTCGAGGCGATCCGCCACGACTTTCCCGGCGTGATCCGGGACGTGCGCGGCCGCGGGTTGATGCTGGGCGTCGAGCTCGCGAGCGATCGCGGCATGATCGAACGCGGCGTCGGCGCCCTCATGGCGATGCTCGGCGACGGGCTGGCGTTCTTCGCGGCCAGCTACCTGCTCAACGCGGGTCGCGTCCGCGTGGCCCCCACGCTCAACGGGGGCCACGTGCTCCGCGTTCAGCCCCCGCTCACCGTGACCCGCCCCGAGTGCGAGTGGATCTTGCGGGCGTTCCGTGACCTCGCATCCGTCATGGCGTCCGGGCGCTCCGACCGCTTCTTTGGCCCGTGCTTGGGCGTGCCCGAGGCGCGTCGCGAGGGCCCTCGTACGATCTCCGGCGTCTACCGCGCCGGCGAGCTGCGGTCCGCCACGGGCTCGAGCCGACCTGCGGACGACGTAGAGGAGACCGAGGGGCGCTTCGCGTTCATCGCGCACTTGCTCGACGGCAAGAGCCTCGCCGACCTCGATCGCTCCCTGGCCCCCTACCGTATTCGCGACCTCGAGGAGCTGACGCGCAGGTTCGAAGACTCGGCGGAGCCCTTCGTCGCCTCCACGGTGCGCATCGAGTCGCCCGCGGGACATGTCGCCACCGGCGACTTCATCATCCTGCCGAAGTCCACGGCCCAGCTGCTCCGCATGCCGACCGAAGAAGCCCTGGCCGACGTCGCGGGCGCAGTGCGCTTGGGCCGCGATTGCGGGGCCAAGATCGTTGGGCTCGGCGGATACACGTCGGTGGTGGCGCAGAACCTCCGCACGCTGCTCAAGCTGGGCGTCGCGCTGACCACCGGCAACAGCTACACGGTGGTGTCGGCCATCGAGGCGGCGCTCGAGGCCTCGCGACTCACCGCGGGAAGGCTCGAGAACAGCCGGGCGGCCGTGGTCGGGGGCGGAGGCAGCATCGGCAGCGCGCTCGCTTCGCTCCTCGCCGAACGCGTGGCCTCCCTCGTGCTCGTCACGCGCGAGGGGGACTCGGCGGCGATGCGGACCCGCTACGCGACGGTCCTCGCACGGATGGTCAGGCACATGCGACGCCGCTGCGGCGAGGGGGCGACGTTCCGCGAAGGATCGCTGGCCCACGGGCTCGTTCGCATCCCGTGCGGCTCCGAACTGCCGCTCACCGGCCGCGTTCGGGTGAACGAAGATCTGGAGGCGCGTCTCCTCGAGCAGGTTCACGACCTGCCGATCCGTTGGACCACCGACTTGGAGGCGACGGCGGCCCATTCGGACCTCGTCTTTCTCGCGACGAGCACCCCGGAGGCGCTGCTCCGCTCGGACATGGTGAAGCCGGGCACGGTGGTGTGCGATCTCTCGCGCCCCGCGAACGTGGGCGAAGACCTCTATCGACGCGACGACGTCCTCGTCATCGACGGCGGCATCGTGGAGGTGCCTGGGCGCCCGCCGCTCGGCTTCCACTTCAGCCTCGCCTCGGGGCTCGCCTATGCGTGCATGGCCGAGACGATGATGCTGGCCCTCGAACGGCACTACGAGCACACGAGCCTGGGCCGGGACCTGGACGAGGGAACGCTGGACTACCTGCGCGGTCTCGCGGCGAAGCACGGCTTTCGGCTCGCCGACCTCCGCGCGAGGCAACGGCCGCTGGAGCCGAGCGCGTGGCGAGCCCGGTCCGGGCTCGACGTGCCGCATCTGCGCCGCGTCGCCACCTGAATCGCTCGGCTTAGATTAGAGCGACCGTCGTTTCTTCGGAACGACGGCCAGCTCTAATTTTGCCCTAGTTTGGGAGCATCCGTCCTTTGAACGTTCCGTTCAAAGGACTCCTGCTCTAGGGCAACGGTGGGAAGAGCCCCGAGGTCGTCAGCGTGCCCGGACGCACGATGAAGGTCAGCGACCCCATGCTCTTGCCCATCGCTTGGCCCGCCGTCGCTCCCACGACGACGAGGCGGGCCGACGGCGTCGTCGGAAGATTGACGATGGCGCCGATGCCCGACGAGTCGGTCTCGGTGGCCGTGGTCACCGGGACGCCGCCGACCAGGTAGAAGCCCACGGTCTCCTGGTCCTCGTCGGAAGCCGCGACGTCGAACTGCACGCCAGCTGCGGGCGTGAATGCGCAGTCGGCGGCGTTCATCGCGATGTGCCCGTGCGTCGGATCGAGCGTCGTTCCGCTCGCCATGGTCAAGCCGCCAAACTCCTCGGACGACACGAGCAGCGTCCGCCCACGCCAGCCGTCGGAGATGACGTACGGAATGGGATACCAGATCGTGGGGAATACGCCGGCGCCCCCGTCGCCGCCGACCTGCCCTCCCGTCACGGAGAGATACCCGTCGAACCCCGAGAGCCCGGCGGGCACGTGCACGGTCACGGTCCCCGTCGCGTCGGTGGAGGCCGTGTCGATGGGGGAGGTGCAGAGCAGATTGAGTTTGCTGCACGCCGTGACGGCGGCGCCGACGAAGGGCTCCTCGGTCGTGAAGCTGACGAACGTGACGGACAGGGCGACGTCGCCCACGGCGTTGGGCTTCGGCCATACGACGGGGCCGTCGAGGCACGACCACGTCTGGCCCGGGGCGCACTGGTTCGAGCAGCCGTTGCCGCAGGTCAGCGCGGCGTTGTAGTCGTCCGTCCCGGCCGCATACTGGGACTCGCAATTGCCGGGGCACGAGGCCGCACCGAAGCAATTCGAGATACAGAGGTTCAGCCCCGCGCATGACGTGTCGTCGGCGCATTGCGCCTGCGCCGAGCAGCACGTGGCCACTTCGCACTGCTGGCAGGTCGGGTTGGCCGAGGCGAACTCGCCGCACGTGCTGTTGCAAGCGGACGCGCACGAGCCGACGCGGCACGCGCGAAGCGCGATGAGGGTCTCTGGTTCGGAGTAGAACTCGGCGCATCGCGCGCTGCAGGTGGCGTCGGAGCAGGTCGCGAGGCAGTTCGATGCCTCCACGCACGCCGGGTCGTTCGCGCACGCCTGCGCCTGGGTGCAGCAGCTCCGATCCATGCATGTGGCGCACGCCTGCGAGAAGCTGGGGAGCGATCCGCACGATGCGGACAGCGTTCCCCCCTCGGGCTGCGCGCCGCCGGAAGCATCGACGGAGACGTCGGTCACCCCTTCGCCCGCGTCGACGCCCTCGGGCCGCTCGTGGAGCCCGAGGATCTGCTCGCAGCCGCACGGCGCGAGCAGCGAGACCCACGCCAGCCAAACGAGGATGTGACGGCTCACTTCTGATCGCCCAGCGGATCGTCGTCGACCGAATGCCTGGTCGTGGTCGCAGGAAACGCCGCCGCCGTCGAAGGCGTACGAGCCATGGCCGTTCGCGCCGCATCGGCGGGCGGACGGGTGGCCGTGCCCGACGCCTTCGTCGTTGGCGACAAGGGCGCGGGTTGCTGCGGCGTGGCGGACGCAGGGAGGGAGGTCTCTCGTGCAGGCGGCGAGGAGCGCGCCTCCTCGATCGGCCGCGCTTCGCCGGGCGCTGCCGCCGTCGCGGGGCCGCCGACCGCGGGGCAGCCGGAGGGAATCGCGGCGACAGCCGGGGCCGCGCGCGGCCCGCCGTGCACCCACGTTCCGACGCCCACCGCGAGGAGGACGGCGCATAGGGCGAGGAACCCGAGGCGCCACCCGTTCGGCCTCCGCGTGACGTCCTCGACGTCGGCGCCCGAGAGCGTGGGGATATTTTGCAGCTGCAGCGAGACGGCCATCTCGCGATTGATGGTCGTTGCGCGCAAGCTCGGGGGGCTGCCGTTCGAAGCCGTGGGGTGAGGTTCGCGGGCGGCCGGCGGCGCGGAAGCGCGCGACGCCGAGCCGCTTTGCGAGCTGCGGCCGATGGACGACGGTGGGGGAGGCGTCCAGCGAGGCGACTCCGGCCCCGGCGCGGCTTCGTCCCCGATGCCGAGAGCCGCGGCGAGTGCCTCCACCTGCTCCGTCACGGAGGTGAACCGGCCGCTCGGCTCGGGATCGCACGAGCGCATGAACCATGCGTCGAACGCGTCGCCGAGGGAGTGCCCCCTCTGCGAGGGCGGCACCAGGGGCTCGTGCAACATCTCGTGCAACATCTGCGCGAGCCCGGCCTCCCTTCGATAGTCGGAGCCCGTGAGGAGCTTGTATGCAATCAGACCGATCGCGAAGATGTCGGCCGCCGGCCCGACCTCCTCCGGCACGGCGCGGGCCTGCTCCGGTGCCATGTACAGCGGAGTCCCAAAAAGCTGCCCAGACTTGGTCATTCCGGGCGATTCAGCGATTCGCGCGATGCCAAAATCGAGGATCTTGAGGATCGCCGCCCCGTCGTCGGATTTCGTGAGAAATAGATTCTCGAGCTTGAGATCGCGGTGCACGATGCCCATGCGGTGCGCCCTGTCGAGCGGCACTGCGGCCTGCCGGAGCCACGAAACGACGCCTTCGGGCGGTGGAGCCTTCTCCGCCACGAACTGCTCCAGGTTGCTGCCCTCGAGGAGCTCCATGACGAGGTAGGGCGCGCCGCCCAGCTCCCGCGCGATATCGGCGTCGAAGATGCGCACCACGTGCCGGCTGCGGAGCTTCGCCGCCATTCTCGCTTCTCCCTTGAAGCGAGCAATGGCTTCGGCGGAGGCGCTGAGATGCGGCTGCATCAACTTCAGTGCCAGCATGTCGCCCGTAAAGGCGTGCTCCACACAGTAGACGGTGCCCGTGGCCCCGAATCCGAGGACGCTGCGAGGGCGATATTTTCCTCCGATGATTTCGGGCAGGTCCACTGGGAGCACCGATGTAAGGATGTTAGATAGATGAGCGCCTGTCGTCAACGACTGGCATTCATCGCGATTGCCTTCGACCCCGAGGAAACCCGCATGAAAACTTTAGCGCGCAAACCGCTGCTCACAATTGGTTTGTGTCTATTTGGAAACGTGTTCGCGAGTGTGGCGTCCGCGCAGCCGTCAGCAGGGGACAAGGCGGTGGCCACGCAGCTCTTCGAAGACGGTCGATCGCTGCTCGATCGGGGAAAATTCGACCTGGCGTGTCCGAAGCTCGAAGAAAGCGAGCGGCTGGATCCGGGCGGAGGAACGCTCCTTAACGTCGCGCTCTGCCATGAACGTCAAGGGCGAACGGCCACCGCATGGGTCGAATTCGTCGAGGCTCGGGGAATCGCCAAGGCCGACGGGCGCTCGCAGCGCGTGACATTCGCGCAGACGCACATCGATGAGCTAGAACCTGCGCTCTCGCGCCTCGTCGTCCAGGTGCCCGACGAATCCGATCTGCCTGATCTCGAAATCAGGCGCGATGGCAGCGTCGTGGGCCGCGCCGCGTGGGGGACCGCCGTACCGGTCGATCCGGGCGATCACGTCCTCGAGGCGTCGGCGCCGGGCGATCTTCCGTGGCGGCAATCGATCGTCGTGGGCGCAGCCGCCGACACGAAGACGGTGGTCGTGCCCGCGCTTCGACCTGCCCCGGTCGCTTCGGCGGCGCCTTCCACCTCGGGCGCGAATCACGGCTCCGCCGTTACAGCGCCCCCGGCAACGGAACTTTCCGACGTCGCGCAAGCCACTGACGCGCCCGCGCCTGCCTCCCACCGAGACTCCGGCGCGAGCGCGCTGGTTGTCGGAGGCTGGGTGAGCCTCGCCGTGGGCTTGGGCGCCGCCGGCGTGTCGACCTATTTTGGCCTGCGTGCCCTGGCGCTGAAGCACGACGCCGACGGAGATTGCCCGAGCAGGGGGTGCACGGCCGAGGGCGCTTCGAAGAATCACGACGCGATTCAGGCGGCCGACGCTGCGACCGGGTTCGCCGTGGCCGGCGGCGTCGGAATCGGAATCGGCGCGGCGCTCCTGATCGCGCGCGCCCTGAGCCATGAGTCGCCCTCCCCGGTCGGTTCCAACCGAGGCCCCGCGCTCCTCGGGTTCGATGTCTCCGGAGGTTCGGGCGCAGGCGTGATGACGGTCCGCGGTCAATGGTGACCCGCTGCCTCCGCAGACCGGCCGATGCCGTGCCGAGCCACCTGCGCGCGTAGCTACACGGCCCTGCGGCCCGCCCGGAGGGTGTTCGCCCACGAGACGAGATCGTCGAGCATCTTCACCGCCGCCTGATCGAGGTACGGGTAGTCGGCCAACTTCTTCTCATGCATGAGCATCCCGACGAACTCCGCGTAGCCGATGTGCACCGCGTGCTTCAGGGACGCGACCTGGAGCTGCTCGGCGAGGATCAGCCGGAGCTGCTCGGAGCCGCCCGTCCGTCAGGAGCGCTTCCGCCGCTTCGGCGGAGCCGGCGGCTCCTCGCCTTCCCAGTCGCCGGTCGCCCGATCGATGACCGACAGATCGAGCGAACAGTAGCGGGCCTGCCCGACGCGGTCCTTCTGGACGATGAGGCGCTCGCCGCCATCGACGCCATCGCCGCGAGCTCGCTTCCCCCGGGCATGAAGTACGAGTGGACGGAGCTCACCTACCAGCAAATCCTCGCGGGCAACTCGGCGGTCTTCGTCTTCCCGCTCTGCGTGCTCCTGGTCTTCCTGGTGCTCGCGGCGCAGTGCGAGAGCTGGTCGCTCCCGCTCAGCGTCATCCTCATCGTTCCGATGTGCCTTCTCGCCGCCATCGCCGGCGTGTGGATCGACGGCAGCGACAACAACATCTTCATGCAGATCGGCCTCTTCGTCCTCGTGGGCCTGGTGTGCAAGAACGCCATCTTGCTCGTCGAGTTCGCGAAGGACCACGAAGAGCACGAGAAGAGCGACCCGATCACCGCGGTCCTCGAGGCGTGCCGCCGCGCCTCCGGCCCATCTTGATGACCTCCATCGCCTTGATCATGGGCGTGTGGCCGCTCGTCTCGTCGAAGGGCGCCGGGGCGGAGATGCGGCACGCGATGGGCGTCGCCGTGTTCTCCGGGATGATCGGCGTGACCTTCTTCGGCCTCTTGCTCACGCCGGTGTGGTTCTCCACCATCCGGACCGACGAGGCGCCCGCCGAGGTGATGCTGCACCCGGCGGAGTAGCGCCGTGCCGCGCGGGTCTACAGGTTACAGACTACAAGTCCGAGAGAGAGACCGGGCCGCGCCCTCCCGTGCGAAGCGCGCCCTGTAGCCTGTAGTCTGTAGCCTGTAGACCAGCGCGTCTCTGCTATGAGATGCACGTGCGCAAAGGCTGGGCCGCGCCGTCCTTCGCGGAGCTCTCGGGTCCCCTCCTGGTGATCGCGGGCGCCTCGATGTGGGGGCTCGAGACGCTCTGGCGCGTGCGGCTCAACGCCAGGTTCGACGCGGACGTCCTGGTCTTCCACGAGCACTGGATGGGGTTGGCGCTCACGCTGCCGCTCCTCGTCCGCGGGGCGCCCGCGCTCCGGGGCGTGTCGCGGAAGGCGATGGTCTCGATGGTCGCGAGCGGCGTCCTCGGGAGCGCCCTCGGGACGGTGTGCTTCACCGAGGCCCTCACCCTCCTGAACGCGTCGCTGGCCAACCTGCTCCTCAACGTGCAGCCGGTGATCAGCGTGCTGGTCTCGTGGCTGTGGCTCCGCGAGCGCCCGCTTCCACGGTTCTATCCCTGGGCGGCGGTCGCGCTGGCGTGCGGCGCGACCATGGCGTGGAGCCCGGACGCGACCCAGGCCCAGGGCCGGCTCGGGCTCGGCCTCGTGTTCGTCGCCGCGACCGCGGTGTGCTGGGGCGCTTCGACCACGTTCGGGCGCGCGGCGATGATCGAGATCGACTTCAAGACCGGGACGGCGCTCCGCTATCTCATCGGCGCGATCGCCACGTTCGCGATCGTCCTCATGAACGGCGGCGCCGCGGAGCGCCTGCGGTGGTCGGTCCTGGCGCAGCCGTCGACGCTCGAAGACATGGGGGCGCTCCTCGTCGTCGCGGCCATCACCCCGACGTTCCTGTACTTCGCGGGCCTCGCGAGGACCCGCGCCTCGGTGGCGACGTTCGCCGAGATGGCCCAGACGTTCGCGTCGCTCCTCATCACGTGGGGCCTGCTGAAGGAAGCGCTCAGCCTCCAGCAGATCGTGGCGGGCGTCTTCTTGCTGGTCGCCGTCTTCTTCATCAACCGGTCCGTAGAAGCGCGCCCGGCCGCGTAGGTCCGCGCCTGTCTGCCTACCCCCTTGTCCGTCACCCCCGCGCCTGGTGAGCTGACGCTTGCATGAATGCGCGCGCGCTGAGGGTCGGGATCGCTGCGATCGGACTGGCTGGCTCGATGGTGGCGATCGCAGCGTGCTTCGGATCGTCGTCCACGGGCGGCGCGAGCCAGATGGAAATCCCGGTTCCCGACGGTGCGGCCGCCCCGTACGACGCCGCGACGCCGGACCAGTCCGCGCCGCCACCGGACGTGGCTGCGCCGGACGCGGCCAGCGAAGACGCGGCCAGTGAAGACGCTGCCGGCGAAGACGCGGCCGCCGACGCCGCCTCGACCCCGGACGCCGCGCCCGATGCCGCGCTTCCGGACGCCGCGATCGACGCCGGCCCGGGCACCGAGACGTTCAGCTACACGGGCGCCATGCAGACCTTCATCGTGCCCGCGGCGGTGACCTCGCTGACCGTCACGGCGAAGGGCGGCGCGGGCGGGGCCGACGGCTGCTTCAACCGGTCCTCGGGCGGCGTGACCGTCGCCACCATCCCCGTCACGCCGGGCGAGACGCTCGACATCTTCGTCGGCGACCAGGGCTCCACCGCGTCGACGCCCGCCGGCGCGAGCGGCGGATACAACGGCGGCGGAGCGGGCGGCTCGAACACGATGAGCTGGGGCGGCGGCGGCGGTGGCGGCGCCTCGGACGTGCGCCAGGGGGGCTCGGACCTCGCCCATCGCGTCGTGGTCGCGGGAGGCGGTGGCGGATCGGCGGGCGGTACGGGCGGCAATGGCGGCGGCGCGACGGGCGCCGCGGGCGGGTATCCCGCTCCCTTCGCCGCCACCGTCGCGGGACGCGGCGGGACCCAGAGCGCTGGCGGCGCGGCCGGCGCGAATGACGTGAATGGCGTCGCCGGTTCGAGCGGAGTCGGAGGAGCGGGCGCCAACGGCAACGCCGAAAACTGTGGCGGTGGGGGCGGTGGCGGCGGCGGCTACTTCGGTGGCGGCGGTGGCGGCGCGTCGACGGGGGGCGCGAGCGTCAACGACGGCTCGGGGTGCGGCGGCGGGGGCTCGTCGTACGCGGAGCCGAGCGCGACGAACGTGTCGATGACGCAAGGGACGAACGCGAACGTCGGCGAAGTCGTCCTCGCCTGGTGAGCGGCCGCTCGCGAGCGCTAAGCTCTCGCGAATGAAGCTCCAAGGCGCGGTCCTCGCGATCACCGGCATCGGGGGTTTCATCGGCCGCCGGCTGGCCGAGCGGGCCCTCGAGCGCGGCATGCGCGTCCGCGGCATCGACCAGTCCCCCGGCGCCGCGCGAGGCCTGGAGGGCGCCACGGTCGTCACGGGCGACGTCTGCGATCCCGAGGCCACGCGGGCCGCCTGCACGGGCGCCGACGTCGTGGTGCACACGGCCGCGGTCGTGCGCGAAGACGGGCCGCGCGCGCTCTACGACCGCGTGAACGTCGGCGGCACGGCGACCACCGTGGCGGCCGCGCGCGCCGCCGGGGTGCGTCGCTTCGTCCAGATCTCGTCGGTGATGGTCTACGGCTTCCGTTACCCGGAGAACGTCGGCGAGGACGGCCCCCTGCGCGGAGAGGGCAATCCGTACTGCGAGACGAAGATCGAGAGCGAGAAGGTCGCGCGCCAGGCCCACGATCCGGGGCGCTTCGACGTCACGGTGATCCGCCCCGGCGACGTGTACGGGCCCGGTTCGGTCCCGTGGGTCGTGCGGCCCTTCCAGATGCTCCGCGCGGGCCTCTTCGTGCTCCCGAGCGGCGGCCGCGGCAAGGTGAACCACGTCCACGTCGACAACCTGATCGACGGCCTCTTCGCCGCCCTCCAGCGCGACGCCTGCGACGTCTACACGGTGACCGACGGCCTCGCCGCGCGGTGCGTCGACTTCTTCCACCCGATCGCCGAGGCGGCCGGGCGCAGGCGCATCCGCACCGTGCCCGCATCGATCTTGCGGCCGGCGTTCGCCGCGGTGAACGCCGGCGCGACCCTCCTCGGCCGCGAGTCGCCGGCCGCGCCCAGCGCCATCGATT
This sequence comes from uncultured delta proteobacterium, assembly GCA_963797395.1. Classification (GTDB taxonomy): domain Bacteria; phylum Myxococcota_A; class Polyangia; order Polyangiales; family Polyangiaceae; genus Palsa-1150. Next base: position 1,306,355 of record CAWCPA010000009.1, on the reverse strand, counting down.
ACCTGATGCGGCCCCACGCCTATTCGATTGAGAAGGCCCGCCGCGACCTCGGCTACGTGCCGGCCGTCGGCCTGAGCGAGGGGATGGCGCGGGTGAAGGACTGGCTGAAAGCGACCTACCCCGCAGGGTAGCTACTTCGCGTAGAGGTGCGTCGCCGCGCCCTCTTTGACCTTTCGCACCAGCCCCTTGCGAATGAGAGCGTCGCGCAGGGCGTCGGATTGCGTCAGCTTCAAGAGACGATTGAGCTCGGAGGGCCTGATGCCGGGGTTCTTCTTGATGATCGCCAGCATCTTGGCGAGGACCTCTTCCCGGGTCCCCGTGGATCCCCCCTTCGATCCGCCGGACCCGGGTCGTGAACGATTGGACTTTGCAGCGGCGGCCATACGCACCTCGAAGGTCGATGTCGCCACCTTCGATCGTCCGTAAGGCGATGTCACGATTGAAAGCGCATCGTGCCCCGAGCGCCGCCCTCACGGGCTGGCCGAGTCCCGGTCCCCCGGCGGAGCGAGCTTCTTCGCCGCGCCGTCGTCGGTCACCTTCGAGGGCGTTGGGAGCTGGCTCACGTCCCATCCCCCACCGAGCGCCTGCACGAGCTGGACGGCGGCGGTCATCTCCGTCACCTGCAGGGTGACCGCCGTCTGAAGGTCCCCGAGGAGCGTGGTCTGCGCGACCATCACGTTCAGGTACGGCTCGAGCCCCGTCTCGTATTGCGCCGTGGCGATATCGAGATAGCGCTGCGCCGCCTTCACGGCCGCGTCCTGACTCACGATCTGCTGCGAGACCACCCGCAGCGTCGCGGCGGCGTCCTCCACTTGCTGGAAGGCCATCAGCACGGTCTGCCGGTACGACGCGACGGTGGCCTTGTAAGAGGCCGTGTACTGGGCGACGGTCGCGCCGCGCAGCCCGCCGTCGAAGATCGTCTCGGAGACCGACGCCCCGAGCGACCAGAAGAGCGCCGGCAGCGAGAACAGGGTCCCGAGGGACGTCGACTGGAGCCCGACGGTCGTCGAGAGGTTCAGGGTCGGGTAGTACGCCGCCTTCCCGACCCCGATGAGCGCGTTGGCCTGCGCCATCGAGCGCTCGGCCGCGGCGATGTCGGGCCGCCTCTGGAGGAGCTCGGACGGCAGGCCCACCGGAATGGGCGGGACTCGCGCGACGAGCGTGCGCACCGGCAAGCCGAACGACGACGCCGGCTTGCCGACCAGCGTCGCGATCGCATGCTGGTAGATCGCCCGGTTCGTCGCGATCCCGATGCCGGCCTCCTCGGCGTTCTGCAGGGTCACCTCGGCCTGCGCGACGGCCACCTCGCTGTCGATCCCCGTCGCCGAGAGCGCGCGCGTGAGCTCGAGCGTCTTGCGGTCGGCCTCGATGGTCCGGTCGTAGACCTCCTGCAGCGCGTCCTGACCGCGGAGCTCGAAGTAGAACTGCGCGAGGCTCGCCTGCTCCGAGAGGCGCTCGTTCTCGAGATTGGCCGCGCTGACCTGCGCCGCGTACTGAGCCTGGCGCACGGTGTTGGCGACGCGCCCCCAGAGGTCGGGCTCCCAGGATGCGCCGAGCGGGAGCGAGTACGAGTTGACGACGGTGCCGCCCGACACGGGGGCCGCGGCGACCCCGGTGGCGGTCGTCGTCGCGCCGCCCGACACGGCGCTCTTCCCCGCCTGGATTCGCTGGTACGACGGGCTCACCGAGACGGTCGGGAACTGGCCGGCGCGCGCCTCGCCGACCTGGGCACGCGCGGCCATGAAGTTCTGGAAGTAGAGGGCGATGTTCTGGTTGTCGATGTTCAGCGCGTCTTCGAGGCCGTCGAGCTCCGGCTCGCCGAACATCTGCCACCACTTGCCCTTCCGTTCGGCGTCTCGTGGATTCGCCGGTCGCCAGGTGCCCGGCGGAGCCTGGGGGGCCGCCGCGACCGACGTCTCCTGGTAGGCCGCGGGCGGGGCCATCTTGGGCGGGTCGTACTTCGGGCCGACGTTGCACGCGCAGATCAGCGCGCCCAGCGCCAGGACGGGGACGGCCCTCACGACGCCCGCCCCCGCTGCATGCGGAGCCGCAGGCGATCGAAGGACAGGTAGACGACCGGCGTGGTGTAGAGCGTGAGGAGCTGACTCACGATCAGGCCGCCGACGATCGTGATGCCGAGGGGCCTTCGCAGCTCGTACCCCATGCCCGTCCCGAAGGCGAGCGGCAGGGCCCCCAGCAGCGCGGCGGTCGTGGTCATCAAGATGGGCCGGAAGCGCAGCATGCACGCGTCGAAGATCGCGTCGCGGGTGCTCTTCTTCTCCTTTCGCTCGGCCTCGATCGCGAAGTCGATCATCATGATGGCGTTCTTCTTCACGATACCGATGAGAAGCACGATTCCGATGATCGACACGACGTTGAGATCGTTGTGAAAGAGCATCAGGGCCAGCATCGCGCCCACGCTGGCCGACGGCAGCGTCGAGATGATCGTCAGCGGATGAATCAGACTCTCGTAGAGAATGCCGAGCACGATGTAGACCGCGAGCAGCGCGAGGAGCACGAGCACCGGCTCGGTGCTCAGCGACTGCTGGTAGGCCAGGAGCGTGCCCGAGAAGAACGTCAGGAGGTCCGCCGGCACGCCGAGCCGCGCTCGCATCGCATCGATGGCCTTGGTGGCGTCGCTCAAGGAGAGGTTGGACGCCAGGTTGAACGAGACGGTGACCGAGGGGAACAAGCTCGTGTGGTTCACGGCGAGCGGCGTCGTCCCCGCCCGCGCGGCCGCCGTGGCGAGCAGCGGCACGCCGTTGCCGGCGAAGGCGGTCGCGCCGTCGACGGTCGCGGTCGACGCGCCGTTCTTCGCCGCGGGTGGCCGTGGATAGACGTACTTCAGCCCGTCGGGGTCCTGGAGGAACCGCGGCGCGGCCTCGAGCACGACGTAGTACTGGTTGGCTTGCGTGTAGATGATCGACACCTCCGCCTGCCCGAAGGCGTCGTAGAGCTCCGTGTCGAGCCCCCGCGCCGTCAACCCGACCTTCGCGGCGGTGGCGCGGTCGTAGGTGAGGAGCTCCTCGAGGCCGCCGTTCTGCTGGTCCGAGCTCACGTCCTGCAACCCCGGCAGGCCCCTCATCTCCCGCAGCATCGGCGGCCCCCACTTCGCGAGCTCGGCGGGGTCGTCGCTCTGGATCGTGTACTGGTACTGGGCATTGCTCACCCGCCCGCCGATGCGGAGGTCCTGCACCGCCTGGAGGAACGCCGACGCCACGGGCAGGCGATTGAGCTGCGGCCGCAGCCGGTCGATGATCTTGGGCGCGATGGTCTTGCGCGCGGCGAGCGGCTTGAGGGCGACGAAGAGGGAGCCCGTGTTCGTGGCCCCGTTCCCCGGTCCGCCGGTCGCCCCGGTGAAGCCGATGACGTTGTCGACGGCGGGGTCCTTCGCGATGACCCCGATGATTTGCTGCAGGGCTCCGTTCATGGCCGTGAACGAGGAGTCTTGAGGCCCCTGGATCGCGCCGGCGAGCGTCCCGGTGTCCTCCGTCGGAAAGAACCCCTTGGGGATCTTCATGACCAGGAGGACGTTGAGCGCGATTGTCGCGAAGAGCACGACGAGCGTCAGCGCCGGCCGCTCGAGCACCCAGCGCAGGCTCCCCCGGTACGCCCCGAGCAGGCCGTCGAAGACCCGCTCGGTGGCCATGTAGAGCCTTCCGTGGCCCTCCTTGCCGGCGCTCTTCAACAGGAACGCGCACATCATCGGCGTGGTCGTCAGCGAGACGAGCATCGAGACGACGATCGACGTCGACAGGGTCACGGCGAACTCCCGGAAGAGGCGCCCGACGATGCCTCCCATCATCAGGAGCGGGATGAACACCGCGACGAGCGAGATGCTGATGGAGAGCACCGTGAAGCCGATCTCCTCGGCGCCCTTCAACGCCGCCTGCGCCGGCTTCATGCCGGCCTCCATGTGGCGGTCGATGTTCTCCATGACGACGATGGCGTCGTCGACGACGAACCCCGTCGCGATCGTCATCGCCATCAGCGACAGGTTGTCGACGCTGTAGTCCAGCAGGTACATGACCGCGAAGGTGCCGATGAGCGACACGGGGACCGCGACGGCCGGGATCAGCGTGGCGCGCGGGTTTCGCAGGAAGACGAAGACCACCGCGATGACCAGCCCGACCGAGAGCAGCAGGGTCTTCTCGACGTCGTCGACCGACGCGCGGATGGTGACCGTGCGGTCGAGGACGATCGAGAGGTCGATCCCGAGCGGGATCGACGCCTGCAGGAACGGGAACTGCGCGCGGATCCGGTCGACCGTCGCGATGATGTTCGCGCCCGGCTGGCGGAAGATGATCATCGGGATGGCCCGCTTGCCGTTCAGGTAGCCCGCGACCCGCACGTTCTGCACCGAGTCGGTCACCTCGGCCACGTCCGACAGGCGCACCGGCGAGCCGTTGCTGTAGCCGACGACGATGGGCTTGTAGTCCTCCGCCCGCGAGATCTGATCGTTCGCGACGATGTCGGCGGTGACGCCGCCCTCGGTGAGCTGCCCCTTCGCGAGATCGGAGTTCTGGAGGCTGAGGACGGACTGGAGATCGGTGAGCGTGAGGCCGTAGCTCGCGAGCTGCGAGGGGATCGCGTCGATGCGCACCGATGGGAGCGCGCCGCCGCCGACGATGACCTGCCCGACCCCCTGGATCTGCGAGAGCTTCTGCTGAACGATCGTGGAGGCCACGTCGTAGACCTTGTCGGGCCCGTACTTGTTCGAGGTGAGGCCCAGGATCAAGATCGGCGAGTCGGCGGGGTTGACCTTCCGGTACGTGGGGTTCGCGGGAAGGTTGGTCGGCAGGTACGTGCGCGCGGCGTTGATCGCCGCCTCGACGTCGCGCGCCGCGCCGTCGATGTTGCGGCTCAGGTCGAACTGGACGGTGATCGACGTCTGGCCGAGCGTGCTCTGCGACGTCATCTCGGTGATGCCGGCGATCTGCCCGAACTGGCGCTCGAGCGGCGTCGCGACCGAAGACGCCATGATCTCCGCGCTCGCCCCCGGCAGCAGCGCCGAGACCGCGATGGTCGGGAAGTCGACCTCGGGCAGCGGCGCGACCGGCAGGACCAGGTACGCCAGCGCCCCCGCGAGGGCGACCGCCATCGTCAGGAGCACGGTGGCGACCGGCCGGTGGATGAACGGCTCGGATACGTTCACTCGTTCGGCCCTCCGGCCGAACTCGTGGGCGTCACTGTGCTTCGCTTCGCTCGTACGGTTCCGTTCACCCCTTCGGCCCTCCCTTGCTGCCCAAGCGATGCGCGAGGTTGTCGAAGAAGACGTAGATGACGGGCGTCGTGTAGAGGGTCAGCACCTGACTGAGGAGCAGGCCACCGACCATCGCGACGCCGAGCGGCCTGCGGAGCTCCGAGCCGAAGCCCGTGCCGAGCGCCAGCGGCAGGCCTCCGAGCAGCGCGGCCATCGTCGTCATCAGGATCGGGCGAAACCGCAGCATGCAGGCGTCGTAAATCGCCTTCTCGGCGGTCTTGCCGTGCTCGCGCTCTCCCTCGAGGGCGAAGTCGACCATCATGATGCCGTTCTTCTTCACGATGCCGATGAGCAGCACGAGCCCGATGATCGCGACGACGCTCAGCTCCTGGTGAAAGAGGATGAGCGCGAGGAAGGCGCCGACCCCCGCCGAAGGCAGCGTCGAGAGGATCGTCACCGGGTGGACGAAGCTCTCGTAGAGGACGCCCAGCACGATGTAGACGGCGACGAGCGCCGCCAGGACGAGCAGAGGCTCGTTCGACAGCGAGTTGGTGAACGACGCCGCCGTGCCCTCGAAGCCAGCCGCGAGGCTCGCCGGCATGTGCATGCTCTTCTGAAGAGAGTCGATGGCGTCGATCGCCTGCCCCAGCGCGGCCGAAGGGGCGAGGTTGAAGGAGACGGTGACGGCCGGGAACTGACCCTGGTGGGTGATGACCAGCGGCTCGGTCGTGCGCTCGAAGCGCGCGACGACGCCGAGCGGCACGGCATTGCTCTGCGTCGACGTCGCGCCGCCGGCCGACGTCGCGCCCTTGCTCGAGCTCGACGTGGGCGTGAGGTCGGAGAAGACGTTCCCCGGCGGGGTGAGCGTCGCCGCCAGCGGCGTGTAGAGCACGGAGGTCGTCAGCGCGTTCGTGCCCGCCGACGCGGACGCCGACGACGAGAACGACGACGAGGCCCCCGTCCCCGTCGCGCCGATCGACGCGCCGAACTGGATGTAGAGCTGGTTCAGCTTGTTCGGGCTCGACTGGAAGAGCGGGTCGGCCTCCAGCACCACGTGGTACTGGTTCACCTGCGTGTACATCGTGTTGATCTGCCGCTGCCCGAACGCGTCGTAGAGCGTGTTGTCGATCGTCGAGGGCGCGATGCCGAGGCGCGACGCCGTGACGCGGTCGATCCCGATGTTCACCGCGAGGCCGCCCGGCTGCTGATCGGTCGCGACGTCCTCGAGCTGCGGGAGGCCCTTCAGCCGCTCCACGAACCGGTTCGTCCAGTCGGCGACCTGGTCGGCGTCGGAGTCTTCGAGCGTGTACTGGTACTGGGTGCGGCTGACCCGGTCGTCGACCGTGATGTTCTGCACCGGCTGCATGAACATCTCGATGTCCTTGACCCCCGCGAGCTTCGACTTCAGCCTGCGAACGACGTCCGACGCGCTGATCTTCCGCTGATCGAGCGGCTTCAGGTTGATCGACATCCGGCCGCTGTTGAGGGTGACGTTCGTCCCGTCGGCCCCGATGAACGACGACAGGCTCTCCACGGCCGGGTCCTCGAGGACGGCCTTCGCCAGCTCCTGCTGCTTCTCGATCATCGCCGCCGTGCTGATCGTCGGCGACGCCTGCGTGATCCCCTGGATGACGCCCGTGTCCTGCACGGGGAAGAAGCCCTTCGGGATGACGACGTAGAGCAGGACGGTCAGGAGGAGGGTCCCGGCCGCCACGAGGAGCGTGAGGTTCCGGTGCCGGAGGACGACCGTGAGGGTGCGCCCGTAGAAGGCGATCATCCCCTCGAACGCGCGCTCCGAGGCCCGGTAGAACCGGCCGCGCTGGTCGTCGGGCTTGTGGCGCAAGATGCGCGCGCTCATCATCGGCGTGAGCGTGAGCGAGACGACCGCCGAGAGCACGATCGTCACCGCGAGCGTCACCGCGAACTCCCGGAACAGGCGGCCCACCACGTCGCCCATGAAGAGCAGCGGGATGAGCACCGCGATGAGCGAGACCGTCAGGGAGAGGATGGTGAAGCCGATCTGCTCAGCGCCCTTCAGGGCCGCCTGCATCGGCTCCTCGCCTTCCTCGATGTACCGCGAGATGTTCTCGATCATCACGATCGCGTCGTCGACGACGAAGCCCGTCGAGATCGTGAGCGCCATCATCGACAGGTTGTCGAGGCTGTAGCCGGCCGCGTACATCGCCCCGAACGTGCCGACCAGCGACAGCGGCACCGCGACGCTCGGGATGATCGTCGCCGCGAGGCTGCGCAGGAAGACGAAGATCACGAGCACGACCAGGACGACCGTCAACATCAGCTCGAACTCGACGTCGCTGATGGAGGCGCGAATGGCCGTGGTCAGGTCGGTCAGCGTCTTGACGTGGATGCCGCTCGGCAGGGTGGCCTCGAGCTGCGGAATGAGCTTCTTGATGCGCTCGACGACGCTGATGGTGTTCGCGCCGGGCTGCCGCTGCACGTTCACGATGACGGCGGGCTCCTGGTTCATCCATGCGGCGAGGTTCGCGTTCTCGACGCCGTCGACGATCGTCGCGACGTCGGTCAGCATCACGGGCGCCCCGTTGCGATAGGCGACGACGACGTGCCGGTAGTCGTCGGCGTCGATCAGCTGGTCGTTCGCGTCGATCTGGTACGACTGCCGCGGCCCGTCGAAGTTGCCCTTCGCGGCGTTCACGCTGGCCTGCGTGAGCGCCGTCCGGAGGTCCTCGAGGTCGATGCCGTACGAGGAGAGCGCCGTCGGCCTGGCCTGGATGCGCACCGCGGGCTTCTGTCCGCCGCTGATCGTCACGAGGCCCACGCCGCTGAGCTGGGAGATCTTGGGCGCGAGACGCGTGTCGACGAGGTCCTCGACCTTGGAAAGGGGGATCGACGACGACGTCACCGCCAGCGTGAGGACCGGCGCGTCCGCGGGGTTGGTCTTGCTGTAGATGGGCGGCGCCGGCAGGATCGCGGGCAAGAGGCTCTGCGACGCGTTGATCGCCGACTGCACCTCCTCCTCGGCGACGTCGATCGACATGCTCAGGTCGAACTGCAGGACGATGACCGACGCGCCGCCCGAGCTGCTCGACGTCATCTGGCTGAGCCCCTGGAGCTCGCCGAACTGCCGCTCGAGCGGCGCCGTCACCGTGGTGGCCATCACGATCGGGCTCGCGCCCGGATAGAACGTGCGCACCTGGATGGTCGGGTAGTCCACCTCGGGCAGCGCGGAGACCGGCAGCCGGGTGTACGCGACGATCCCCGCGAGCAGCAGGGCCGCCATGAGCAGCGCGGTCGCGACCGGGCGCAGGATGAACGGGCGCGACGGGCTCATGGCGCGGGGTTCGCGCTGGGTGCGGCCGGCGGCGGGGCCGGCGTCGCGTTGACCTTCGCGCCGTCTCGGAGCTTGTCGAAGCTGCTGTCCGCGAGCACGTCCCCGGGCGCGATCCCGTCGACCTGCACCGTGTCGCCGTCGCGCGGGCCGACCTTCACGTCGCGGGTGTGCGCGACGCCGTCCTGGATCAGATACACGTACGACTTCGGGCCGTTCTGCTGGACCGTGGACGCGGGGACGAGGGTCGCGCCGCGCAGAGTGTCGACGAGGAGCCTCGTGTTGACGAACTGGTTCGGGAAGAGCGCGTCGTCCGCGTTGGGGAACTGCGCTCGGCCCTTCACGGTGCCCGTGGTCGTGTCGATCTGGTTGTCGATCGTCAGCAAGGTCCCGGTCGCCACCTTCTTCTGGGCGGTGCGGTCGTACGCGTCGACGGCGAGCTGCGCTTTCTGGCGGAGCTTGTCGGCGACGCGCCCGATGCTGTCCTCGGCGATCGTGAAGACGACCGTGATCGGCTCGAGCTGCGTGATGACGGCGAGCGTCACGGTGCCGGCGGACTGCACGACGTTGCCGGGGTCGACGAGGCGGAGGCCCACGCGCCCCGCGATGGGCGCGGTGATGTGGCAGAAGTCGACCTGCACCTGGTCGAACTTGACCGTGCCTTCGTCGTTCTCCACCGTCCCCTTCGACTGCTCGACGAGCTTCTCCTGGTCGTCGAGCTGCTGCTTGGCGATCGCGTTGCGCCCCCAGGCGTCGCGGTAGCGCGCGAGATCCATGGTCGCCTGCGCGAGCACGTTCTGGTCGCGATCGAGCGTCCCCTGGGCCTGGAGCAGCGTCGCCTCGAACGGCCGCGGGTCGATGTCGATGAGCGGGTCCCCCTTCGCGACGCGCTGCCCTTCCTTGTAGTGCACGGACACGATGAGGCCGGTGACCTGGCTGGTGATCGAGGCGGTGTAGACGGGCGTCACCGTGCCGATCGCGTCGAGGTAGACGCCGAGATCGCCCGCGCGCGCCGTGGCGGTCGTGATCGTGGTGGGCGGGGGCGGCGGCGGCGGCTTGCTCTTCGCGACCGCCTCGAGGTGCACGAGGAACACGCCGCCCACGGCGAGCGCGAGGAGTCCGGCGCCGAGCAAGACGAACCGCCGCGTCCGCGAGCGAGTCCGCGCGGGTGCCCCCGCGGGGGATGGCGCAGCGCCGGGATCCGTCGGTTCGGTCATCGACCTCAGCTCGACAGTTGCAGCGCGCATGCCGCGGCGATCGGCCCTCGAAGCGACCGCCGCCTACGCGCGGCGGAGCGTCCCGATCCGCGTCGCCCCGGACCTGGACGGAGCTGTCCTACTTCTTCGTGTCGAAGTCGGAGGCGTCGTGCCGCTCGGGGAGCTGCTCGGACGGCTCTCCCCACGTCCGGTTCACCATGCGCCCGCGCTTCACCGCAGGCCGCTGGAGGATGGCGTCGACCCACCGGTTCACGTTCTTGTACTCGTGCGCCGAGAGGAACTCGGCCGCGTTGTACGCCCAGTTCTTGACGACCCCGCCGTACCAGGGGAAGACCGCGATGTCGGCGATGCTGTAGCTCGCGCCGCCCAGGTACTCGCTCTCCGCCAGCCGGCGATCGAGCACGTCGAGCTGGCGCTTCGTCTCCATCGCGAAGCGATCGATCGCGTACTCGATCTTCGTCGGGGCGTAGGCGTAGAAATGCCCGAAGCCGCCGCCGAGATACGGCGCGGCCCCCATCTGCCAGAAGAGCCAGGAGAGGCACTCGGCGCGGGCCGGCTGCTCGGTCGGAAGCAGGGCCCCGAACTTCTCGGCCAGATAGAGGAGGATCGACCCCGACTCGAAGACGCGCACGGGCTTCGGCCCGGACCGGTCGAGGAGCGCCGGGATCTTGGAGTTGGGATTGACCGCGACGAAGCCGCTGCCGAACTGCTCGCCCTCGTTGATCTTGACGAGCCAGGCGTCGTACTCGGCCCCGGAGTGCCCGAGCGCGAGCAGCTCTTCGAGCATGGTCGTGACCTTGACCCCGTTCGGCGTGGCCAGCGAGTAGAGCTGGAGGGGGTGACGCCCGACCGGCAGCTCCTTGTCGTGGGTGGGCCCGGCGACCGGCCGGTTGATGTTCGCGAACGTTCCGCCGCTCTTCTGGGCCCAGGTCCAGACCTTCGGTGGCTTGTACTCGGGGGAATCCGCCATGTTTTCCGTCTCCTACGAGGGACGATGGTCTCTTAGCCCGGGACGCGAAGGTTGTCGCACGGGGCTATGTGGCGATCCAGTGAGAGGTCAGCCAGTCGAGCGGAGACCGCGCGTGCCTCAGGGCCCGGTCGACCGCGCGCGCGCGGCGGTCGGCGCTGGCGGATCCCGGCGCGGCGCGCGCGTAGAGGACCCAGTTCGAGAGCTCGTAGCGATGGAGGAGCGCGCTGAGAGGGCGCCGGTCGAAGGACGCCAGCGCCGCCAGGCCCGCCTCGCTCCCCTTCGCGGCGAAGAGCGCCGCCGTGGCGTCGGTGAGGAGCTCGCGAAGCTGGGCGAACGCGCGCTCCGGCGCGTCGGCGAGGCCTCCGATGAGGGCCTCGAAGCCGGCCGCGGAGAGGCCGGCGGCGTCCGCGGTCTCGGCCATCGCGGGCACCTGCGTCGACAGGAAGGTCGACCGAGGCGCGTGACCGAGGAGGCGGCCGACGAGGTACACGTCGAAGGCGCTCGCGATGGCCTCGCCGAGGAAGAGCGCGTCGACGCTGAGCGGCGCGCCCGGGTCGCGAGCGAGCGCGCGGGCGGCCAGGTGGTGCCACGCAGCGTGGGCGATCACGTCGGCGGGGACGTGCTCGTCCGGCAGGATGTCTCCCCCCGCCTCGGCGGACCAGAAGGTGAGGTTGAGCAAGAGCGCGCGATCCGCACCCGGGCGCCCTGCACGAGGGAGCACGCGGAACGTGTAGTTCGCCCGCCGCAGGACCTCTTTGAGCTCGGCGTAGAGGGCGACGTGGCGAAACGAGTCTTCGTCTTCGATCGTCAGCTCGTCGACGGTGCGACGTGCAAAGCGAGCGACCGATGGGCGAGCACGCTTCGACATGGGCGTGGGAAGGTAGCATCGCCGCGGTCCGTCATGCGCTCGGCACCATGGCGCCCTCTCCAGCCCCTGGCCTACAGTCGGATCGCTCCTCAGGACCGCTCATGAAGACCGACACCTCGAGCACCGATCGACACCCGATCGCCCAGGCCTTTCGTCGACCCGACGCACCACCGCCGCAGCAGACGACCCGCGCGCTTCGCAAGGCGAGCCTGGTGGTGACCGAGATCCACTCCGAGTGCCGTGATCGCCTGGTGACCGGAACCCTGCCCCAGGACGATGCATACATCGTGACCATGCATCTGCAGCCACGACCCAAGGGCGGCATGGCAGCGGAGGGCCGCTGGCTCCAGCCTTCGAACTTCCACCCCGGGCACGCCGGCATCGTCGACCTTCGAATGAAGCTGGTCTCGGAGTACGTGGGCCCGTTCCACTATCTGAGCTTCTATCTGACCCGGGAGGCCCTCGAGGCGTTCGCCGAGGGCGACGGCGCTTCGCGGGTCGGCGATCTGCGCCATCGACCGGGCGTGGGGTTCGCCGATCCGGTCGTGCGCCATCTGCTCCTCGCCCTCCGCCCGACGCTGAGGGCGAGCCCGGAGGAGACGAACGCCCTGTTCGCCGATCACGTGGCGATGGCCTTCGCCACGCACATGGCGCGCACCTACGGGGAGGGCCGCCCCCCTCGCCTGCTCCCGCGTGGCGGCCTCGCGCCCTGGCAAGAGCGCCGGGCCAAGGAGATGCTCGACGCGCGGCTCGACGGGTCGGTGCCGCTGGCCGAGCTCGCGGGCGCCTGCGAACTCTCGGTCCGGCACTTCGCGCGGGCGTTCCGGGCTTCCACCGGCCAGCCGCCCCATCGCTGGCTGATGGAACGGCGGCTGGAGCGCGCCGAGGGGTTGCTGGAGTTCTCCCGCATGCCCCTCGGCGAGATCGCCACCTCGTGCGGATTCACCAGCGCGTCGCACTTCGCGCGCGTGTTCCGGCGCTCGACCGGCGTGACTCCCGGCGCGTGGCGGCGCGCGCGCCGGCACTGAAGGCTCGGCGCTACCTCACTTCGCCTTCGCGGCGATGGCCTTGGCGGCGGTGTCGATGAACGACGCCACGGCGCGGGGCTGCGAGACGTAGACCGAGTGGCTCCCGGCGACCTCGGTGACCGTGGAGCCGGCGCGCTGGGACATCGCGCGCTGCGCCGGCGGCGGGATCATCTTGTCGTCGGTGGCGACGAGGTACCAGCTCGGCTTGATCTTCCAGGCCGGCTCGCTGATGGAGCCGGCCAGCGCTTCGACGCCCCAGGGCACCTGGGAAGCCGCCATGAACGAGGCCGTGTCGGCGTCGACATCGGCGGCGAAGGAGGCCGCGAACTTGGCCGCATCGAGGAACAGGAAGCCGTCTTGCGGCGGCAGGATGGGCGGGACGGGAGCGCCGGGCGGAGGATCGTCGATGAGCGCGGAGACCGACTCCCCGCGATTGGGCGCGAAGGCCGTGATGTAGACGAGGCCGGCCACCCGGGGATTGTTGCCGGCCTCCGTGACGACGACGCCGCCATAGGAGTGCCCGACGAGGAGCACCGGGCCGGTGTGGCCCGTGAACGCCCTCCTCGTCACCGCGACGTCGCCGGCGAGCGAGAGCGTCGGGTTCTGCACGACGACGACGTCGTGCCCTTCCTTCTTCAGCAGCTTGTAGACGCCGGCCCAGCCGGAGCCGTCGACGAAGCCGCCGTGGACCAAAACGATGCGGACAGGGGATGTCATGGAGGCCGGTGTAGAGGGCGGCCCACGCAGGGATCAACGACGCCCAGCGCGCCGGCGCCTCGCCATGGCCGGATTCGCTCAGGCGCGTCCGGATCGTGTCACTTCGGGCGGACGCGATAGACGAAGCCGTTCAGGTCGTCCGCCACGAAGAGGCTCCCCTGCGAGCCGACCGCGATGCCCGTCGGCCGCCCCTGGTAGTCGGGACCGTTGCCGAACCCGCCGATGAACTCCATGTTTCCCCACTGCACGGTGGGATCTTTCCAGTTGACCGCCGTCACCGGGGAGTCGCCATTCATCGGGACGTAAACGACGCGAGGGTGGATGTATTGACTGCTCTGGTTGTGCCACGAGCCGTGCGCCGCGACGAAGACGCCGCCGCGATAGGCGGCAGGGAACGCGTGCGCTCCGGTGAGGGCGGTCGGATAGAAGGCCGCGCCGATGATGGTGTTGTACGCGGGCAGCTCCACGAGCGGCTCGACCGTGGCGGAGCAGTTGGCCCCGGCCGTATAGGCGTGCTGGTTCTCCTCGCAGTCGGGCCAGCCGTAGTCGGCGGTGCCGGCGTGGAGCGTCACCGCGTCGAAGAACTCGAACGGGTGACCCCACGTCAGGTCGTCCTGGCCCGCGCCTCCCGCCCACAGCGTGCCCGTCGCCGGATTCACCGCGAGCCCGATGGCGTTGCGAAAGCGCGTGGCCTTGGCCGTGAAGTTGGCCCCCGTGGGATTCCACCTCCTGAATGGTGGCGCGCGTCGGATCGACCTCGACGCACGCGTTGCACCCCGAGCCGATGCCCGCGTAGACCTTGCCCCTCGCATAGGCGACGGAAGTCGTCTTGTGGACGTCGCCATCGCTGTCGGGCGTCGGCGTACCTTGCCGGATCTTGGCGATGGGCTGGCCAAGGGCCGCCGACTGCTGGGCGTCGTGGTATGGCGCGGCGTAGACGCCGTGCTGGGACCCGATCAGGATCGTGCAGATGGGCGCGGCGAACGCCACGCCGTTCACGGGTGCGTCGTCGATCGACGCGAAGACGACCGGCGCTCCCGCCTTGCCCGCAGCCTCGGCGTCGGGGACGAGGAACACGTCATTGCCGCTGGTCCCGACGAGCAGGTCCCCGTTCGGTAGCGCGGCGAGCTCGCGCGCGCTGTCGACGGTGGCGACGACCTCGAGGGTGAAGCCGGCCGCGACCGTGAAAGCCGCGTTCGGCGCGGGCGGCGACGGCCCTGCCGCGTAGGTCGACGCCTTCGTCCCGTTGCACATGGACGGCGGCGCCATCGCGTCGGGGGACGAGCTCGCTCCGCCGTCGGCTCCCGCCTCGTCCGTGCGTGTCGCCGCGGCGTCGAGGTCGGAGGAGGACTGCGATCCCGAGGGGGTCGAGCTCGAGCTGCCCGCGTCCTTGTCCGGACTCTGGTCGGAATCGGTCGTCCCGCATCCAGCCAGGGCATGGAGCGAAGCCAAGAGCGGAATCCCGACGATGTAGGCGGGGCTACGAATCGCGCGCATGGCCACCTCCGAGCTGAAAACCGTATCCCCGTGAGCACCTTCTCGCGAGCGGAGCGAACTACGACCCACGATGGGGGGATCGAGCGCAAGCGTTCGTTCAATCGTGCAGTTCTGCGCGGGTATGGCGGCTACCGCGAGCGTTCCGAAGAGGCAACGAGCTCGGCCCGCGAGCTCACGCCCAGCTTCTTGAACGCCGCCGCGAGCAGGTTCGCCACGGTGCGCGGGGCGCAGGCACGCTGCGCGGCGATCTGCTTGTTCGACAGCCCGCGCCGCGCCAGGCGCGTCACCTCGCGCTCGGCCGGAGTGAGCCCGGCATCCGCGGGTCCCGGACGCGGGGCGCTCCCCGCGTAGACGGCCGCGCCTGCGCTCGACGCCACGCGCGCGAACTCCATCTGGACGAGGGCCGTATAGCGGTCGACGATCTCGACCCGCGAGCGCAGCCCGAGCTTGCGCCGGATGGCCGCAATGCGCGTCGCCACGGTTCGCGGGGGGACGCCGAGCTCGTAGGCGATCAGCTTGTTGGCGTGCCCCATCGCCACGTAGTGGAGGACCGGTCGCTCCTCGGGCGCGAGCGAGCGCGGATCGGGCGCCGTGGGCGCGTTCTCCGCCGCGATCACGTGCCGTCTCCCGTCCGAATCGAAGTGGTCGACGAGCGACCACCGCCCCTCGACGAGCGCTCGCCATCCTTCGAGCGCGCCGCCTTGCCCTGCCTGGCGCCCGCGACGGGTCCGCGCGCGATCCATCTCCACCGCCGCTCGCCGGAGCGCGTCGCGCGCCGTCTCCGCGCCCTTCGCCAGCGAGAGCACGGCAACCCCCCGGATTCGACCGCGCCGGGGACCGACGCGGCCCCCGACGTCACGGCGACCCCCGAGCCGGACGGCGCCGCGTCGCCCGCGAATGACGCGGCCGCGGACGCCGCGCTGGACGCCGGTAGCTCCAAGGCGCCCATCGGGAGCTGCAGCGCCCCCGTTCAAATCGACATCGGCAACACCGTGCCGCCGCTGAGCGTCGCGCAGTTCGGCGCCAGGTACCTCATCACGTGGACGCAGAACTCCAACCGCACGGCCGACAGCGTGGACCATCTCAAGGGCCGGTGGTTCGACGGCACGACCCTCCAGCCCGAGATCGATTTCGGCACCGACTACCCCTACGCCAGGCCCGCCAGCGTCGACACCACGGGCAAGGCGTTCGTCTTGGTCCCTCAGGCCATGCCGAGCATGGTCGGTCGCCTGGTGTTCGACCTGACGACCGGCACGTACAACTCGTCGACGGCCGCCTTCACCATCACCGACCAGACCTCGTACAACGTCGGCGCTCTCCCGCAGGGCGCCGTCGCCGTGTACCAGGTGGGCACCACCACCGAGGTCGTCGACTCTTACGCGAACGGCGCCTGGAGCAACTCGGACGCCGGCGCCGACGCCGCGACCTTCCCTACCACGAGGAACGCCAACATCGCGAACGTCGCCTTGAACGCGGCAGGCAAGGGCGCCGTCTACTGGGTGGTCGAGACGGCCAGCTCGGTCAACACGCTCAACGTCGCTGCCTTCGACGGCGTCCACGCCGGCACACCGGTCACTCGCGTGTTCGACAGCTCCGCCGGGACCGGCATGAACGGCATCGATGGCGTCGCCTTCACGAACGGAGACATCGCCTTCGCATGGAACCTGGCCGGCCCGACGAACGGCGCCCGCTTCGCCGTCTTCCACCCGAGCGCCGCGGCCGGCGCGCAATGGGATCCGGATACCGCGCTCTACGACAGCGCGAGCGACCAATCCCGCCCCAGCCCGCTTCTTCTCGCCGACGCGGACGACAACATCACGGCCATCCGGACTTCACCCACCGAAGAGACGACCTACAATCGTCGTATGGGCGGCACGTGGGGCTCCGCGCAGGTCCTCGGCCCGACGTACGTCCCGACGGTCGCCGCCCTCGATCCCGCGGGCGACGTCGTCGCCCTCACCATGAACGGCGCCACGGGGCCGTCGATCGCGCGCATGCCGAAGAACGGGACCACGTTCTCGGCGCTCGTCCCGACGGGCCTCCCCGGTACGAACGCGGAGCCCGTCCTGATCTTCGACACCGCGGGCGACCCCCTCGTCGCCGGGTGGGGGACGTCGAAGTTCGACGTCTTCACGACGACGTGCACGACCGCGCCGTGAGGGTGAGATGGGGCCGACGCCCGGGTCGACCGAGCCGTGCGGCATTCACGGGCCGCGGCGCAAGCTCGGGCTTGCGTCGCGAGTCGGCACGTGTCCCGCATGCACGAAGGGGCATGAGTGACACAGAGACCCGGGCTGCGCTCGACCGGCACTGGGCCGCGTCCAACGCCGGAGACGACGCGGGAGAGGGCGAGATTTACCGCGACGACGTCGTGCTCGAGTATCCGCAATCGGGGGAGCGCTTCCTCGGCCGTCGCAACGTGCTCGAGTCGCGCGGGAAGAACCCAGCCGCGCGTCGCTTCGAGGTCCGGCGAACGCTCGGCTCGGGCGAGCTCTGGGTCACCGAGTACGTCATCTTCTACGACGAACGCCCGGTCCCGACCGTGAGTATCATGGAGTTCCGCGACGGGAAGGTCGCGCACGAGGTGCAGTACTACGCCGATCGGTTCGAGGCTCCGGCGTGGCGGGCGCCCTGGCGCGAAGGAAAGCGCTAGGCCCTTCCCTCGACGATCTCGACTCGACGGTTGTCACCTTGACGCGCGGGGCCGCCCGACCCCGCCTCGAGTTTGCCAAGTTTGCCAAACTTGTACCGCGCGAAGGCGCTGGCGAAGATAGAGCTCGTCGAGCTCGATCTGTACAGCGACGCGGATACCCAGGGACCGTGGAGGCTCGAGAGGGAGTAATATCCCCCGATCGCGATGCCCTCCGAAACGATACCCCAGCGGCTCTTCGACCGCGCCGCAGCGACGCCCTCCCTGCCCGCCTACTACACCAAGCGCGGCGGCGCGTGGCTGCCGACCCCCTACGCCACGTATGCCGACGAGGTGAAGCGCGCCGGCAAGGCGCTCATGGCGCTGGGCATCGAGCCCGGGTCGACGATCGCGATCCTCGGCGCGAACCGGCCGGATTGGGTCATCGCCGACCTCGGGTGCATGGCGATCGGCGGCGCCGCCGCGGGCATCTATGCCACGTCATCGCCCGCGGAGGCGCAGTACATCCTCGAGCATACCGGGGCGACGATCGTCTTCGTCGACAGCGAGGCCCAGTGGCGGAAGGTGCACGGCGAGCGCGCGAGGCTCCCGAGCCTGCGCTGGATCGTGATCATGTCCGGCACATCGGTCGACGACGCGGCGACGCTCTCGTGGGAGGGCTTCCTCGCGAAGGCCGAGACGACCGACGCGGCCTTCTTCGAGAGGCTCCACGCGCTCGCTCCGGACGGTCTCGCGACGCTCATCTACACGTCGGGTACGACCGGACCGCCCAAGGGCGTGATGCTCTCGCACGCGAACCTCGTCTACGCCGGACGGCAGGCCGTCGCCCTGGCGGAGTTGACGACGGACGACCGGACCCTCTCGTACCTCCCGCTCTCGCACGTCGCCGAGCAGATCTTCACCCTCTACGGCCCCATCTCGGCGGGGAGCGCCGTGTCGTTCGCGCGGTCCATCGACACCGTGCCCGACGATCTGAAGGAGGTGCGGCCGACCGTGTTCTTCGGCGTGCCGCGCATCTGGGAGAAGTTCCACGCCGGCGTCGCGGCGAAGCTCGGGCAGGCGGCGGGGGCGAAGAAGCTCCTCGTGAACTGGGCCCGGTCGGTGGGGCGGCGAGCGACGGCGCGGACGATGCGGGGCGAAGCGCTCCCGCTCGGGCTGGCCGCCGAGTACCGGCTCGCCCGTCGCCTCTTCTTCTCTCCCCTCAAGGCGGCGCTGGGCCTCGACCGCGGGCGGGTCTTCGTGAGCGGCGCGGCGCCCATCGGCCGCGACGTCCTCGAGTTCTTCGCCTCGCTCGATATCGTGATCCAGGAGGGCTACGGCATGTCGGAGAACACCGGCTGCACGTCGCTGAACGTCCCTGGCCGTATCAAGCTGGGGTCGGTCGGGCCGGCGATGTCCGAGATCGAGGTCGAGATCGCCGGCGACGGAGAGATCGTCGTGCGCGGGCCCAACGTCTTCCTCGGCTACTACAAGGATCCGCGGGCGACCTCCGAGGCGGTGGTCGACGGCTGGCTCCACTCGGGCGACCTGGGCGCCTTCGACAAGGACGGCTTCCTCGCCATCACCGGCCGCAAGAAGGACCTCATCATCACCGCCGGCGGCAAGAACATCTCGCCGTCGAACATCGAGGCCGAGCTCAAGAAGCACCCGCTCGTCGCGGAGGCCGTCGTCATCGGCGACCGGCGAAAGCACCTGACGGCGCTCGTCACCCTGGACCCCGCGGCGGCGGCCGCGCTTCGCGTCGAGCGGGGCGCCACGAACACCGAGCCACATCACGCCGAACCCGCGGTCCTCGCCGAGATCCAGCGGGTGGTCGACGCGGTGAACGCCGACATGGCGCGCGTCGAGCAGGTGAAGAAGTTCTGCGTCCTGCCGGCGGCGTTCAGCATCGAGACGGGCGAGCTCACCCCCACGCTGAAGGTGAAGCGCACGGTGGTGGAGCGAGAAGTTCGCCGCGGAGATCGAGGCGATGTACGGGGATTAGATCGAGCCAGGGCAGTCGCTACCGGATGAGCGCCGCGATCTCCGCGTAGTCGGCGTCCTCGACGGCCCCGTCGATGAAGCAGCGCACCCGTCCCTCGGGGTCGACCAGGGCGTGCTCGGGCAGCGCCGCGCTGTTCATCCGCAGGCTCTTCATCCAGTCCGTGCGCGCGTGACCGTCGGGGAGCCACAGGGTGCTGCGCAGTCCCCCCTGCGGCTGCGCCGCGAGGAACGCGTCGAGCTGTCGCTCGTCGTCATCGAGAGAAACGAAGACGAGAGAGATGGGCGACTTCGCGCCGGCGAGGCGATCGCGCCACCCGAGCAGGCGCGGGATCTCCTCCTTGCAGGGCGTGCACCAGGCCGCCCAGAAGTTGATCCACGTCCACTGGCCGCGCGGCGTCGAGAGCTTTCCGTGGAGCGGAGGCGCGCCCGGGGCTTCGGCGTGCGACGCGGCCACCCTGGGGAGCGCGCGGCCTTCCGCGTTCCCATCCCCGTCGCACAGCCGAGGGCGCGGAGCGGAGGCCGCAGCGGCCGGGTGCGTGTCCGGCGCGCTGGGCGCCGCCGTCGACATGCTCCCGGTCGCGAGCACCTGCTCGCTGCGCTGCACGGTCGCCTCCGGCGTCCCCTGGTCGCACGCGTCACACGCGATCGCGCCCGCGGCGCACGCGAGCCATGTCAGCGCCCGTGCGCCGGCCCGCATCAGAGTCGGCAATCGACCCACGACACGAACGCGCTCCGGTTGATGGCTTCGGGCGTGCAGCGCTTGTCCGAGCGGGAGTCGGGCCAATCGCAGTAGGCCTTGTCGAACTGCGCGAACTCGCTGCCGAGCCAGAGCATCCCGACCTCCTTGTCGAGGTCGGGGTCCTGCGCCGTGTCCTTGAGGTGGAGCATGACGGAGTTGGCCCGCTTGTGGGAGAGCGCGCGGTTGCCCTCCACGCTCCCGTCCTTCGACGCGCGGGCGACGACGAAGAAGTACCGCGCGCCCTTGCGGTCCTCCCAGCGCGCGTCGAGGAGCTTCGCGGCCCCGTCGTCGAGCACGTCCGAGCCCTCGTCGAACATGAGAACGGCGCCGCGATCTTTCAGCGGCGTGAAGAGCTTGTTGAAGTCGTCGTCGCTGATCGACGCGAAGGTCTTCACGTCGGCCGGCTGGCACCCCCGACGCTGTTCGGTGCCCACGAGACCGCACGCGTTGATCACGCGCTGCAGCACCTGCTTGAACTCCGGCGTGCAGTAGGCCACCTCGGCGTCGTCCGCGACGGCGACCTTCGCGCGGGCCGCCTCCTCGGGGTGCTCGAGCCGGTTCTTCGCGCCGTGCACCATCGCGCCCACCGCCCCGGTGGCGACGAGCACGAGCGCGGCCGCCACGCCCGCGGCCGCGAAGGCCGCGCGGTGCGGCGTGGCGTCGAGGAACACGCGCGCCTTCGTGAACGCATTCGGTCCGGTCACGGCAGCACCTCCGGGGCGAGCTGGGCCAGGGTGTACTTCATCCCGAGATCCGTATCTTCGTCGCAGATGCGCTGATCGCCGAGGAACATCTGCGGCGTCGAGATCGCGATGTGGTTCTTCGCGGCGAAGTGCAGGTTGTGGTTGAGGCGCGTCGCCACGGCGGGACCGCCGATGCACTCCGTCACGGCGCTGCCCCAGCGCTCGCCAATCTTCGCGAGCAGGGCCTGGGTGCCTTGCTTTCCCGCCTCCGCGAGCTCGTCCTGCTTGTCATAGGACCACTCGAGGATGGGGCGGGCCTTGTCGTCGCCTCCGCAGAGCACCGCCTTGGCCATCACGCACGCTCCCGGATGCAGGGAGCGGTCGACCATCCAGTTGCACTCGCTGTCGAGCGGGAACATCACGAGGGTCACGTCGAGCCGCTCGAAGACGCCCTCGTCGAGCAGGCGCTCGTGAAACGAGCGGCACGTGGGGCAGAGCGGGTCTTCGAAGAGCACGACGGCGCGGGTCGGGTGGGCGGTGGGGAGCTTGAGGAGGCCGTGGTGGGCTTCGCTGGTCACCGCGAGCTTTCCGCACTTGTCGAGGAAGGGCCGGTAGTCGGGCAGGCTCGCGACGTAGGCGAGCGCGGGCAGGGCGCTGGCGACGCCGAGCCCCGCGAGCCAGAGCACGGGAGGACCCCAGCTCCCGCCGGTGCTCGCGCCCGGGGCGAGCGGCGCCCGCTCGCGCTCGTGGGCGAGCCACGCCAGCCCGGCCGACACGGCCAGCACGAGGGACGACACGTAGATGCCCACGCACAGCTTGCAGAAGCCGTGGAGGTGCAAAACCGTCACCAGGAGCATGACGATCGAAGCGCCGAGGGGCGTGAGCGTCGCCGCCGCGAAGAACGCGAACGCCCACTTCGCCACGTGCACTCGCGCCACCGACAGGTACGCGCCGAACGCGATGAAGAAGGCGAACGCTCCCATCGCGAACAGCGAGATCGGCACCCCGCCCCAGAAGGTGCCGCGGAGGATCGCCGAGTAGCTGCTGAAGAGGGCTGCCTTGCACGGGTTGTCGCCGTCGGTCGAGACCGGCGCGCCCGGGATGAAGCTGCAGTGCACGGCGTGGACCTGGCGGTCGAGCTGCGCGGCGTAGTCGGTGGTGGAGTACGTCGCGAAGACGAAGCCCAGCACGGCCGCCAGCGTCGCGACGAGGGCGAGCCTCCGCGCTCCGAACCTCCACACGCGTTCCATCGGACTCGGCATGCGGCATCGGTCTTAGGCCACCCGGGCGCGGAGGGCTATTTCTTCAGCGTCCGCTCGAGCCCGGCGGCGAAGAACGCCCGGTGGGAGCACGCGCCGGTGAAGTGGTCGATGACCCGGATGCGTCCGTCCCTGGCCTCGAGCACCTGCAGCGCCATGAACGTCCCCTCGCCGTCGTCGCCGATGCGGTAGAAGCCGGCGCCGCTGCCGCCGTTCGCGTCGGCGACGACGCCGCGGAAGCGCTTCTCGCGGACGGCCTGCAGCATCCGGCTCGTGAAGAACCGTTCGACGTCGTCGCGGCCCGCGAGCCAGGTCGGGCTCGGCGGCATCGAGAGGGTCACGTCTTCGTGGAGGAGGGCGATGATCGCGTCGAGATCCCCCTCGGCCCAGGTGCGCACGTACCGCTCGAGGAGCGCCCGGTCGACGGCGGTCGACTCGGGCGACCAGGCCGCCCGCGGCCCTACCCGCTCTTCGAGGGCGACGCGGGCCCGATGCAGGGTGCTGTTCGCCGAGGAGACCGAGCACGCGAGGGCCTCGGCGGTCTCCGCGGCCGAGAGGCCCACGACGTCCCGCAAGAGGAGCACCGCCCGCTGCGCCGGCGTGAGCACCTGCAGCGCGGCGACGAAGGCGAGCGCGACGCTCTCCTTCAACGTGTACTGCGCGGCGGGGCTGCCCTCCTCTCCGGCCGCCCCCGAGAGCCAGGCCGACGGCACCGGCTCGATCCACTCGGCCTCCGGGGTGCGTGGCGCCGGCGGCCCGTTCGGGTCCGCCGGGGGCCCGACCTCGGGCCCGCGGGCGCGTCGCGGGCGCTTCGCCAGCTCGTCGATGCACACGTGGGTCGCGATGCGGTGGAGCCAGGCCCGCGCCAGCGCCGGGTCTTCCAGCGTGTGCAGCGCGCGGAAGGCCCGGACGAAGGTCTCCTGCACCATGTCGTCGCAGTCGTGCGACGACCCGAGCATTCGGTAGCAATGGAGCCGCACCCTCGCGCGGTGCGGCTCCACGAGCGTCTCGAAAGGCTTCACGCGGCTTCGCGGGCGGCGGCCAGGGTCTTCTTCATGCTGTCCCGGGCGACCATTCGCCCGAGCCAGGCCTTCGCCTTCGGGTAGGGGCCGAGGTCGAGCCCGCAGTCGGCGGCGAGCGCGGCGGTCGGCGCCAGGTCGAAGTCGGCGATCGTCAGCCGGCCGCAGAGGTACTCCTTCGCGCCGAGGCTCTGCTCGAGGACGCTCGCCGTCACGGCGAACTCCGCGGCGCCCACCTTCACGACGGCCTCGTCGGGCGCCCCCTGCCCGATGAGGTTCTTGACGATGCGCTCGAAGGCGACCTTCCGGATCGAGGGGCCGAAGTGCGCACCTTGCCACGCGGTCCAGCGGTCGACCTCGGCGCGCTCGCGGGGCGTCGTCGGCGACGAATCCACCCGCCCGGCCGTGCCCGCGATGTACGAGAGCATGGCCCGAGACTCCCACAGGACGAAATCACCGTCCTCGAGGATCGGCACCTTGCCGTTGGGGTTCTTCGCGAGCATCGCGGGGGTTCGCGAATCCGCCCTCGAAGATCTCGACCGGGACGAGCTCGAGGGGCACGCCCACCTCGTGGGCGAGGGCGACGACCTTCTGGCAGTTCGGGGAAAACGGGTGCTGATAGAGCTTCATGGGAGACCTCCGGGTCGGGCGGCGGTGAAGGACCGCGCCCTTTCCCAACAAAGACCGGGCGGAGGTCGAGAACTGTTCGCGGCCCCTCGGAAATGAATTCCGCGCCGGGGTCCACCCCTGGAAATCCTTCCGTGCTTCCGGACACTTGCGCCAGCGGTAACCCATCCGTAACCGCCGTCGCGCGATCGTCAGCTCGCCTCCGGATGCCCTTTTTCCAGTGGAGTCCTTCATGACGGTCGCGAACGTCGTTCATCGTCTGCAGCGCCTGAAGCCGTTCTGGCTCGTGCCCGTCCTCGCAGCGCTTCCGAGCGTGTACGCGTGCGGCTCGTCGTCCAGCCCGCCCCCGGCGCAGATGACGCCCGGGACGGATGCGGGAGACGACGACGGCAGCACGGCGAGCAGCTCGGTCAGCGTGACCCCGACGCCCGCCAGCGTGCTCACGTGCGACACGCTGCAGCTCACCGAGACCGGCGGATCCAGCGGGGGCGCATGGAGCGTCTCGCCCGCGGGAGAAGGGACCGTGAGCTCGACGGGCCTCTACGCCGCGCCGACGATGGCGCCGACCGACCCCGGCGTGCGCGTCACGTACACGGCGGGAGCCTTGTCCGGGTCCGCGCAGCTCCAGGTGGCGACGGCGTTCCTGGGGGCGGCCGCTCCGCTCCCGATCAACGCGGAGACGGACTCTACGAGTCGAGCGAAGTTCACGGCCAACGGATCGAGCGTCTACGTCGGCCTCGTCGCGGCCCCGAGTTCGGGCGCCGACAACCTGCAGGCGGACATCTTCGCGAGCACCGACGACGGCGCGACCTTCACGGGCCCGGTCAGCTACCAGACAGGGGCACTCGAATGCACCGCGGTCGCGGTCGATGCCGGGAACCCGAACGTCGTTTACCTCCTCTACCTGGCCGGGAACGGCACCGACACGACGAGCCAGGGCGAGACGATGCGGCTTGCGGTGAGCACCGACGGCGGGAAGACCTTCCCGACCGAATACGATCTGGTCGAGAACGCGAGCAACCTCGCCTCCTTCCTCTGCCCGGACGTGATCTCGCCGTCGCCGGGCCACGTGGTCGTGACGGGTTTCTCGAGCCCCATCCCGGATGGCTCGAAAGACCACCTGGCCCTCATGGAGTCGGGCAACCAGGGAGCCGACATCGGGCCCGTCGTCCAGCAGGGAGTCCTCTCGCCCCAGAGCGGCTGCTACTGCGAAACCGGCAACGACGTCAACACCACCCCCGTTCCGAGCTGCGACATCTACTCGAACGGCGGAGGGGGCGGCCCGCGACTCTTCACGAACGGCACCGGCGACGTGTGCGCCATCTTCCAGTACGGCCCCTGCAGCGATGCTTCGCGCGCGTACAACATCGCGGTCCAGTGCAGTCAGGACAGCGGCGCCACCTGGTCGGCCGTCACCCTCCTGGGCGTTCCCGATACCGACAACGGGGTCACGCCCATGGGCGCGGTCTCGCCTGGCGGGAAGGTCGCGGTCACCTGGTCCGGCAAGGTGCCGGTCGACGCCGGCGGCGGCTACGACACTTACGTCGCCGTGAGCAACGACGTCGGCAAGACCTTCTCGGTCGCGCCGCCTTATCCCAACAGCGTGGTCGGATACCCGACGGACGAGTTCGTGGCATGGGAGAACGACACGGTCCTCTGGCTGGCGCAGGTCACGACCGACAACGCCAGGAACCTCTACGTCGATAAGACCTGCGACGACGGGATGACCTGGAGCGGCGGCGTGAAGGTGGGAACGGGCGGATACGGCGGGGACTGGCTGGTGCTCACCAGCGCCGGCATGACCGCGGTCGCCGTTCTGCCCGAGGCGATCAGCACGTTCTCGCTCGCGCCGCAGTGATCCTCAGAGCCACAGGCGAAGCAGCTCGCATTCATGCGGCGGGTCGCCCCCGGCTTCCCCGCCTCAGCCCACCGTCTCGTCCAGCCAGTCCATGATGCGCTGCTGGCCCAGGCTGGGAGACCCGGTCTGGCAGTGGTCGCCGGCGCCCTCTTCTTCGGTGAAGTAGAGCCAGGTCTTCGGGCAGGTGAGCGCGTCGTAGAGCTTGCGAGCCTCGCCCGGGAAGCTGTTCTCGCTCTCGACGTCGACGACGAGCGTCGGGCAGCGAATCTGCGAGGCGACCGCCGTGAGATCGTACTCGAGGGCCTTCCGCACGAACTCCGCCGGGGTCTTCGCCTGGAACGTGTACATGCCGTTCTCCTGGCCCCAGCGCGCCTCGGCGCTCTTTTCGGCCTGCGCGGTCATGGCGGCGTTGAAGCCGTCCGGGTTGTCGTTCACGAGCTTCACGGGCTGATCGTGGGGAATGCCCTTCGGCATCCGCGGCCCCATGAACGACATGACGCCGCCGTTGGCGACGCAGGCCTTCAGCCGGGCCTCGAAGGCGGCCGCGCGCGGCGCCAGGTAGCCGCCCATGCTGATGCCGAGGAGCGCCAGGCGGTCGGCGTCGACCTCGGGGCGAGCCACCAGGTGATCGAGGACCGGGCCGACGACCTTCTCCCAGTCGGGGCGGAAGGGGAGCCCCTGCTTGCGAATCACCTGGCCCTGACCGGGTCCCTCGAAGGTGAGGCAGTGCCAGCCCCGCCGCGTGGCCGCCCGGGCCCACGGGAGCAGGCCGTCGATGGTGCCGTCGAAGCCGGTGTGAACGACGAGGGTGCGCGCGCGCCCGCGGCCCGCCGGGTAGAAGATGCCCGGCAGGGTGGTGCCCTCGTAGGGGATCAGCGTGCGCTCGTAGGGCATCTCGCCGTTGCGGAGCGCGAGAATCGAAGCAGCGCGCGCTCTTGCCCGAGAGCTCGAGGATGCGCGGGTCGTCGGTGTTGCCGTGCAGGTAGAACTCGGCCGCCCGGTAGTAGTTGGTGGCCCGGAGGTAGGTGTCGCTGGCGCTCACCACGTGGCCCTTCGCGAGGCAGTCGTCGGCCGCGGCCTCGAGGCGCGCCGCGGTGCGCGACCACTCGCGCGCCCAGCTCTCGAAGTCGCCGTCGACGATGCGATTCGCCGTGGCCATGGCTTCGCCCACGTCGGCCT
Organism: uncultured delta proteobacterium; assembly: GCA_963797395.1. Taxonomy (GTDB): domain Bacteria; phylum Myxococcota_A; class Polyangia; order Polyangiales; family Polyangiaceae; genus Palsa-1150. The sequence continues at coordinate 1,279,551 of CAWCPA010000009.1, read as the reverse complement.
GGCGTGACGAGGCGTTGCCGAGCACGCGCAGTAGCTGGAAGGAAAATCCCGGGTCCTGGAACTTCATCTTCATGAGCGGCTCCCTTCGTCGCGGATGCCCAGGAGTGCCACGGCGCTCCCGAACTTTCCACCGGACGAGGGAGCGTACGAAGACGTCGTATCACCATGGCGACCTCCGCGCGGCGCTCCTGGCTGCGGGCGAAGCGGTGCTCCGGCGCGACGGAGTGGCCGGCTTGGGGATGCGCACCGTCACGCGCGGGGAGGGCCCGGTCTTCACCTCGGAACGACGCGGTCCGCCACCTCGCGCACGGCGGACGCGATGGCGTCTGGGGCCTCGATGAGGATCGCGTGCGTGGTGTTCGGGACCTCGAGCCACCGGGCGCCCGGGATCGAGCGACGCAGAGCTTCGAGGTCCCCGCGCGACGCGAGGACGTCGGTCGCGGGGGCGACGACGACGACCGGCACCTTCACGGTCGGCAGCACGTCGGACGCGTGCGCTTCGGCGAGAGAGCGCGCCGACGCCCAGTACGCGGTCGAGTCCATGGCCGCCGCCTCACGAAGGAAGTGCTCCATCGACTGGCGCGGCGTCCTGTCGCCGACCGCCCCGAGCGCGAGCGCGAGCGGGAAGAGCACCGATTGCACGGGCTCGCGCTGGAGGACCCAGGCCGTTTGCGGCGCGAGCGCCGAGGCCACGCGGAGCGCGCCCCGGAGCGCCGGCCTGACCAGCGGGACGCGAAAGAGCGCGCTCGCGGCGCGCGGCTGGTCGGCCCCGCCGGCCACGAGCACCATCCCGCCGACGAGCTCGGGCCGGCGCCGATAGAGCTCGAGCAGCACGGTGACGCCCATCGAGAAGGCGACGTGGAGCGGAGGCGACGCGTGCGTACCGCGCGCGATGACGGCTTCCGTCACCCGCGCGAGGTCGTCGGCGTGGGTGACGACGGCGTAGTCGCCCGACCGCGCGCTCTCGCTCTTCGCGTGGCCCCGGTAGTTCCAGTGGACGACGCGGTACGCGGACGCGAGCGACGCGCTCACCCCGTCCCAGAAGTTGTCGGTCGTGCTGAGACCGTTCGTGAGCACGATCGGGAGCCGCGCGGCGACGGCCGCGTCATCGTCGCTCCCGGAGTGCGTATGCCAGGCGATCCGGGTGCCGTCGGCGCCATCGATGTAACGAAGGAGGGGGGAGGTCACGTGGGGACGGGGGCAAAGCCTTGCATGGCGCGAGTCTAGCCCGATGGACCGCCAATCGGGGTCACTTGAAGGCCGCTGGGGCCCGTGGCACGTAGGGCGAGCATGGCGTCCTTCGTTCTCGTCCCCGGGGCTGGCGGCAGCGCCTGGTACTGGCATCGCGTGGTGCCGCTGCTCGAGGCGGCGGGGCACGAGGCCGTCGCGGTCGAACTGCCTGGAGACGACGAACGCGCGGGGCTCGACGTCTACGCCGATCGGGTCGTCGGCGAGATCGGCCGGCGGGCCTCGACGATCCTGGTCGCGCAGTCGATGGGAGGCTTCACCGCGCCCCTCGTCTGCGCGCGCGTGCCGGTGAAGGCGCTCGTCTTCGTCAACGCCATGATCCCCGCTCCGGGCGAGACGGCGGGTGACTGGTGGGACAACGTCGGATCCGGCGAAGCGAGGACCCTTGCCGCAAAGCGGCACGGATACAAGACCGAGTTCGAGCTCGCGACGTACTTCCTCCACGACGTGTCGAAGGAGGACATCCGTGATGGCGCCGAGCACCAGCGCGAGGAGGCCAAGATCGCGTTCACGCAGCCGTGCCGCTTCGAGGCCTGGCCGCCGGTGCCCACGCATGTCCTCGTCGGCGCCGACGATCGGTTCTTTCCGCGGGAGTTCCAGGAGCGGGTCGCCCGCGAGCGCCTCGGGAAGGTTGCCGAGGTGATCCGCGGGGGGCACCTCGTGGCGCTCTCGAATCCAGGCGGCGTGGCCGATCGTCTGATCGCCTGGGCCGCCGAAGTGGCCTAGCCGCGAACGACCGCCTCGAAGGCGGCCATGAAGTTCGTCCAGCTCGCGCGGGTCGACTTCTCGCCGGTGGCTTCGAGGACGCCGCTCACCCCGATCATCTTGATGTCGATCGTGGCGGCGAAGGTCACGCGGCAACGATTGGAGCCGAGGGGCTCGCAGTGGATCGTCCCGCCGATCTTCGAGCGGTCGGCGAGGACGGAGGGCGTCACCTTCCAGGTCCAGACCTTGGTGCTCTTGTCGAGGCCGGCCTCTTCGACGTAGCCGAAGCTCGGGCCGATGATCTTCCGCACGACCGCCGGCGCGTCGATCGGAGGGCGCGCCTCGACCTTGCGGAAGTAGCGTCCCGGCTCGTCGCGCACCTCGAGCATCTCGTACCGGGTGAAGCCGATCGCGAGGAACGTCTTCACGACCGGCGCGCCGTCGACGAAGCGGGCCCAGAAGGTGTCGACCGTGCAGGGGAGTTCCGTCGGGATGGTGAACTGGATCATCGGCTCGTGTGTAGGCGATCGGCCCTTTGATGTCTCAGATCGCGGGGTGCCTTCGCCGGGACGCGAGGGCGCCCACCATCGCGAGCGCGCAAGCGAGCAGACCGCCGAGCGGCCAGCCCCCGAAGGCCGGGGCCGCGTTCGTCGCCGGCGTGAGGACCAGGTTGAACTGGTAGCTCATGTCGGCGTTCGTATCGTTGTCCTGGACGCGGAACGAGTACGTGCCCGCGGGCAGCGGGGGGGTGAAGTCGGTGGCGCCGAACCCGCTCGTGGCCATCGACGGGAGCAGATTGGTCCCGACCAGGCTCGCCCCGAAGTGCACCCAGCCCAACATCCCCGCGGCGGTGTCGTCCGAACTCGAGATGGAGGTGCCGGAGGCGACGCCGAAGAACGCGAGGTCGCTCGAGCCGAGAGACGAACTCGCGCTCGTCAGGGTGATCGAGGTCAGCTTCTGACCGGCGGGCACCGTGATCATGAAGTAGTCGTCGATGTTGGTGCTCGCGCTGTCCTGGCCGGTGTTGCCCGTGATCTTGTTCGAGCCCGACGTGACAGGGACGTTCGTGGGCGCGGTGTTCACGCTCGAGAAGCTCCCGTTCACAGCCTCCGAGTAGTCCGCCCTCGCCTCCGCGGAGGCGAAGAGCACGAGAGACGCAACGACGGAACAGACGGCGGCGGTACGCATGAGGAGCCTCGCGGGAGTGGATGAGCTCCTCGTACATCGTCGCAGGTTCCCTTCGGGCGAAGGTTCGGCGAAGTTCTCGCGTGTTAGCTTCACTTGCTCTGGAGGTTCCCGTTGGCATCGACACCCGTACCGCGCGGTGAAGGGGAAGGCCGCGACTCGGTGGCGCCGGAGACGACCGAATCGGAGGCCGCCGCAGGGCCCGTCGGGGCTCCCGCCGCGGCTCCCGAGGGTGAACCACCGCGTCGCAAGCGTGACGGCGACGCGACGCGAGCCCGCATCCTCGACGCCGCCATCGCCGAGTTCGCGTCGAACGGTTTCAACGGCGCGCGCGTGGACGTGATCTGCGAGCAGGCGAAGGCGAACCCTCGCATGGTCTACCGCTACTTCGGCGACAAGGAGGGGCTCTACGTCGCCGTGCTCGAGACCGTTCTTCGCGAGCTACGCGCCGAGGAGCTCAAGCTCGAGGTGGATCACGTCGAGCCGTTCGAGGGGATGCTCCTCCTCTTCAAGTTCATTCACGATCACTTCGGTCGGCATCCGGAGCTCATCTCGCTCCTGAGCGGCGAGAACCTGTTGAAGGCGCGCTTCCTCCGGGCGTCCGCCACGACGCCCGTCGCGGCGTCGCCTCTGCTGCAGCTCATCGCGGATCTCTTGCGTCGAGGGGAGGCCGCCGGGACCTTCCGCCCGGACATTGATCCGCTGGTGCTGTACGTTTCGATGGTCGCCCTGAGCTACTTCCATCGATCCAACGTTTACACGTTGTCGACGATTTTCAGAGAAGATCTGGAAGCTTACGCATGGCAAGAGCGGCAACGCCGCTTCGCCGAGGACATGGTCGCCCGAATGCTGCTGCGCGAGCCAAAGTAGCTCCCCGGCAGGTGCGAAAATCGACCGAATGTTTCATCCGGAAACACGCCCTTCATAGTAAGTAAACATTTACTTACTAACTTGAGGTCCAGGTCAGCCAACGGAGAGGCGACCGGACCCCATGAACGACACCCCTTCGCCCATCGAGACAAGCGGCGCCCACCCTGACCTTGGGGCAACCGGCGTTCCCTTCTCCCCCGAACTGCCCTACCCGTCCCGGCGGGCCCCCGTCTTCGCCGACCAGGTGGTCGCCACCTCGCACCCCCTCGCCGCGCAGGCGGGGCTCGCGGCTCTAGAGGAGGGGGGCTCCGCGGTCGACGCCGCCATCGCCGCCGCCGTGACCCTGACGGTCGTCGAGCCCACGCAGAACGGCGTCGGAAGCGACCTCTTCGCGCTTGTCTGGGACGGGCGCCGGCTCCACGGGTTGAACGCCTCCGGTCGGGCGCCGCTGGCCTGGTCCCGCGAGCGCTTCGGCGATCGGAAGTCGATGCCCGAGCTCGGCTGGGACTCGGTGACGGTGCCGGGCGCGGTGAGCGGGTGGGCGGCCCTCTCCGAGCGCTTCGGGCGACTTCCGTTCGACCGCCTCTTCCGCGGAGCCGTCGGCTACGCCCGCGACGGGTTCTTCGTGACGCCGCACGTCGCCTCCGTTTGGGCGGACGCGCCCAGGCGCTATCGCGGCTTCGAGGAGTTCGAGCGGACGTTCCTGTTCGCGGGTCGCGCGCCGGCCGCCGGCGCGCGGGTGCGCTTCCCCGATCTGGCGCGGACGCTCGAGGAGCTGGGCGCCACGCGCGGCCGCTCGTTCTATCGCGGCGAGATTGCCGCGCGCATCGCGGCCGCCTCGCGCGCCGAAGGCGGCGCTCTCACGCAGGAGGACCTGACCCGCCACGAGGCGGCGTGGGTCGAGCCGCTGGCGATCGACTACCTCGACGCGCGCGTCCACGAGCTGCCCCCCAACGGTCAGGGGCTCGCGACGCTCGTGGCGCTCGGCATCCTGCGCCACCTGCCGCTCTGGCACGGGCCGGAGCACCCCGAGACCGTGCATTTCCAGATCGAGGCGATGAAGCTCGCCTTCGCGGAGTGCCACCAGCACCTCGCGGATCCCGCCAGGATGCGGGTCGCGGTCGACGAGCTCCTCTCGCCGAAACGGCTCGAGCAGCACGCGCGGTCCATCCGCGTCGACCGCGCGAGCGAGGCGCGCCAGGCACCGCCGGCAGACCGAGGCACCGTGTACGTCGCCGCCGCGGATCGCGAGGGGCGCATGGTCTCTCTCATTCAATCGAACTACCTCGGCTTCGGCTCGGGAGTGGTCGTCCCCGGCACCGGGATCAGCCTTCAGAACCGAGGCCTCGGCTTCTCGCTCGACCCGCGGCAACCGAACTGCGTCGCGGGCGGCGCGCTGCCTTACCACACGATCATGCCGGGCATGCTCACCCGCGGGGGCGAGGCCTCGATGGCCTTCGGGGTCATGGGCGGGCACATGCAGCCGCAGGGTCACGTGCAGGTCGTCCTCCGTATCGTTCGCTATTGCCAGAATCCGCAGGCGGCCTGCGATGCGCCTCGCTGGCACGTCACCGAGCGCTCCGAGGTCGCGCTCGAGGACGGATTCCCGGCGGAGGTGGCGCTCGAGCTCGCCCGCCGGGGGCACCGCCTGGTCCGCGAGCCGCACGTCTCCCTCTTCGGCGGAGCCCAGGCCATTCACAAGATTCCGGACGGCTACTGCGCGGGCTCCGATCCGCGCAAAGACGGCCAAGCCGTCGGCTCGTGACCTTCCTCGATATCGCGCTTTTCCTAGGAGACACCCATGCCCCACTCGTTGGATGAAATCGAGCTGAAGCTCGCGGCGCTCGGCCTGTCGTTGCCGGTCCGCCCGACTCCCATCGCCAGCTTCCTGCCGTTTCGCGTCGCGAGCGGCACGGTGTACCTCGCCGGGCAGACCTGCGAGCTCGAGGGACGGGTCGTGCACCGCGGCTGCGTGGGCGAAGACGTCACGTTCGAGGCGGCGCGCGAGGCGGCCCAGCTGTGCGCGCTCAATCTGCTCTCGTGCCTCCGCGAAGCGTGCGACGGCCGGCTCGATCGCGTGTCTCGCTGCTTGCGGGTCGGCGGCTTCGTCCAGGCGAGGCCAGGGTTCGCGCGCGTGCCGGCCGTGATCGACGGCGCCTCCGAGCTTCTTCATCGCGCTGTGGGGCGAGCGCGGACGCCACGCACGCACCGCGGTCGGCGTGGCCACGTTGCCGCAGAACGCGGCCGTCGAAGTGGACGCGATCTTCGAGCTGCGGAGCGAGACAACCCGATCGACTCCCCCGCCTTCCCCTCATTCCCATCGACTCTGAATCCCCAACGAAACAGGAGAAAAACGTCGTGAAAAGAACATCCAAATTCCAGGAACAGACGAGCCGTGGCTTGCTCGCCGCCGCGCTGTTGATGCTCGGCGCCTGCAGCAAGCCCGAGGCCCAGGCGTCGGAGAAGAGCGCCGAGCCCCTCAAGGTCGGGGTCATGATGCCCGGCTTCCCGAACGACGGCGGGTACATGGAGTCCGCCGCGAAGGGCATCGACAAGGCGCGCGCCGACCTCGGGCCCAAGGTGAAGATCACGCTGGTCGACCAGGTCCCGTTCGCGAACTGGCCCCAGACGATCCAGAGCTTGATGAGCCAGAACGATCTGGTGATCACCGTCGGCGCCGACCCCGGCGACGCCGGGAAGGCCGCGATCAAGAGCTTCCCGAGCAAGAAGTTCGCCGAGGTGGGCGGCCCGCCCGACGCCGCCGAGAACCGCGCGGCGTACGACCCGAAGCAGCCCGAGATCGCGTTCGTCGCAGGCGCGGTCGCCGCACTGACTTCGAAGACGGGAAAGATCCAGTTCATCGGCGGCCTCGAAATCCCACCGATCGTCAACACCGCCGTGGAGTTCGCGAACGGCGCGAAGTACGCGAACCCGTCGATCACCGTGCTCGACCCCGTCTACACCGGCGACTTCGAGGACGTCTCGAAGGCCAAGGAAGCGACGCTCAGCGGCATCGCCCGCGGCGCGGACGTCCACTACCAGATCCTCAACACCGGCCTGAAGGGGCTCGTTCAGGCCGCCCGCGAGAAGAACACCTCCGTCATCGGCGGCCCCCTCCCGCAGCAGTGCGGCGCCGAGCCGAACTTCATCGCGTATACCAAGTCCGACACCGGCGCCGCGGTCCGCTACGCGATCGACCAGGTCCTCGCCGGGACGTGGAAGTCGGAGAACAAGCCGTTCGGTCTCGCGTCGGACACCGGCGCGTCGGGCTTCACCCTCTGCACGGGCGACGCCGCGGTCCAAAAGAAGGTCGACGAGATCATCGCCGACATCAAGTTCGGCAAGATCCAGACGATTCTGAGGTCGCCATGCCCTCCAACTCCGAACTGGCACGAATGGACGCGAGCACGATTGCGCGCGAGGTCCGCGCGCGGCGGCTGTCGGCCGTCGAGGTCGTCGACGCCGCGCTCGGGCGCATGGAGGCGCTCGACCCCGTGATCCATGCCTTCTGCACGCCCGCGCCCGACGTGGCGCGCGCCGCCGCGAAGCGCGTCGACGACGAAGTCATGGCCGGGCGTGACCCCGGACCCCTCGCCGGGGTGCCCGTCGGGATCAAGGATCTCGTGAGCACGGCGGGCATCCGCACCACCTCGGGGTCATGGGCCTACGCGGAGTTCGTCCCGCAGGAGGACGACGTGGTCGTCGAGCGCCTCCGGGCCGCGGGCGCCGTGATCCTCGGAAAGACGAACGCCACGGAGTTCGGCTACAGCGGCACGAGCGACAACCCGGTCTTCGAGGCGACCCGGAACCCGTGGAATCCCACGCTCTCGCCCGGAGGCTCGAGCGCCGGCTCCGCCGCCGCCGTCGCGGCGGGCATGTGCCCCTTCGCGATTGGCAGCGACGGCGGAGGCTCCGTGCGCATCCCGGCGAGCTTCTGCGGCCTCTACGGGATCAAAGCGTCGATGGGGCGGGTGCCGCTCTACCCCGGGACGAAGGACGAGCGCTATCCCGGCGTCTCGAGCTGGGAGTCGCTCGAACACATCGGGCCGATCAGCCGCACGGTCGCGGACAGCGCGCTGATGCTCTCCGTGATCACGGGGCCCGACGACCGCGATCGGTACTCGCTCCCGGCGGCCGACTTCGACTGGCTCGAGGTCCTCAAGGGGGATCTCCGCGGGCTGCGCGTGGCCTACAGCGCAGACTGGGGATACGTGACCGTCGACCCGCGGGTTCGCGACATCGCCGCGCGGGCCGTGAAGGTCTTCGAGGACCTCGGCTGCATCGTCGAGGAGGCCAATCCCGGGTGGAAGGACCCGGCCAGGGTCTTCGAAGCGATCATGTATAGCGAGACGGACCTTCGCGGCATGCGCGCGCTCGCCGACGAGCTCGGCGAGCGTATGAGCCCGCATCTGTCCGCGGGGCTCCGCCGGCAGTGGACCGCGGAGGAGTTCACGGACGCCATGGTCGGGCGCAAGGCCGTCTGCAACGCGATGTGGCGCTTCATGCGCAAATACGACCTCTTGCTCACGCCGACGCTCGCCGCCGTGCCGTTCGAGATTGGCCCGCTCGGCAAGCTCGGACCCACGACCATCGACGGCAAACCCGTCGGGGAGACGCACTGGCTCTCGTTCACGTACCCGATGAACTTCACCGGCCAGCCCGCGGCCACAGTCCCCGCCGGCTGGACCGACGACGGCCTGCCGGTCGGCCTGCAGATTGTCGGTCGCCATCTCGCGGACCCGCTCGTGCTGCGCGCTTCGGCTGCGTTCGAGGCGGCGGCCCCGTGGAAGGATTGCTGGCCGCCGGTCAGCCTCGACGGAGGCAAGGGGCGATGACGGCCATGAGCCCTGCCATCCAGGAGGCCGGCGCGATGCTGACCTCCGTGGCGTACGACGCGCCGAAGGCCGCGGTGCGCGCCGCGAACCCGGTCCTCGCGCTCGAGCTTCGCCACGTGACGAAGCGCTACGGCGCGGTCACCGCCCTCGAGGACGTGTCGCTGACCGTGCACGCGGGCAGCGTCCACTGCGTGCTCGGCGAGAACGGCGCCGGAAAATCGACCCTCTGCGGGATTGTCTTCGGCACGAAGCGGCCCGACACGGGCGAGGTCCGCGTCGACGGCGAGATCCTCGACGCGCGGCGCCCCGCCGACGCCCTCGCGCGCGGCATCGCGATGGTGCACCAGCACTTCTCGCTCGTCGGGACTCTGACGGTCGCGGAGAACCTGGCGCTCGGTGGCCTGCGAGTGCGGCGCGGCAGCCGCGAAGCCGCGCAGCGCCTGCGGGAGCTCGGCGACCGCTACGACCTGCACGTCGATCCCGGCGCCGTCGTCGAGGCCCTGTCGGTCGGCGAGCGCCAGCGCGTCGAGATCCTGAAGGCGCTCTCGAGCGAGCCGCGCCTCCTCGTCCTCGACGAGCCCACGGCCGTGCTTCCCCCGGCGGAGATCGCCTCCCTCCTCGAGCTCTGTCGGCGGATCGCCGACGATGGCCGCGCCGTCGTCCTCGTGACCCACAAGCTCGCGGAGGCCCGCGCGGTGGCCGAGCGCGCCTCCGTCCTGCGCGGGGGGCGCTGCGTCGGGACGGTCGACCTGGACTCGGTGGACGACAACGAGCTCGTTCGACTCCTGGTGGGCCGCGACGTCGGGGCCACCGGGGGCGCCGTCGCCGCCGCCCTCGGGCTCTCCGGCGACAGCGGCCCTCGCCCCGTCGAGACCCCGGTCCCCGTCTTCGCCGGGCCCTCGGCGATCCGCGTCTCCGGGCTCACGCTGGAGGTCCAGGGCGGCGCCCCCCTCCTCGACGATGTCTCGCTCGACGTGCGAGCCGGCGAGGTGGTCGGCCTCGCCGGTGTCGAAGGCAACGGACAGAGCGAGCTGGCGCGCATCCTGGCGGGCGCCCAGGCTCCGACGCGAGGCGTCCAGCAGCTCGCGGGCCGCGACGTCGCGGCGCTGCGCCCGCGGGAACGGGCGCGTCTCGGTCTGGCCGTCATTCCCGAAGACCGTCACGCCGAGGCGTGCATCGACGATCTCAGCATCGCGGAGAACCTCGTCCTCGGCGACCTGCCCGAGTACTCCTTCGCCGGGCTCCTCCGCCGGCGCCCGATCGCGGCCCGCGCGAGCGAGCTGATGTCGGAATGGGAGGTTCGCGCCCCCGGCCCGTCCGCGGCGATGAGGACCCTCTCCGGCGGCAACCAGCAGCGCGTCGTGCTCGCGCGCGAGCTCTCGCGCGATCCTCTCGTCGCGGTGCTCGCCGCCCAGCCGACCCGAGGCCTCGACGTCGGGGCCGTCGTCGGCGTGCTCACGCGCCTTCGGGCTGCCGCCGCCGCGGGCGCCGGGGTCCTGATCATCTCCAGCGAGCTCGCGGAGCTGCTGGCGACGTGCGATCGCATCGCGGTCATCCACCGCGGCCGGATCGTCGGCGAAGTGCTGCCCGGCGAGCCCGGCGCGCGAGAGCGCATCGGCGCGCTCATGTCGGGGGGGAAGGTGGCGCCATGAATCCAGCGAGCTCGGTTCCGACGAAGGCGGCGCATGCCCTGAAGCCGCTCGGCGTTCCGTTCCTCGCGACGCTGGCCGCGTTCGCGCTCGGCCTCGTGCTGATCGTCGCCGCGGGGGCGCCGCTCGGCGACGCGCTCGTCGCGCTGCGCGATGGGATGTACGGCACGCCCTACGCGCTCGGCGCCTCGCTGAACTCCGCGGCGCTGCTCGCGCTGGTCGGCGGCGGCTTCGTGGTCGCCGCGCGCTGCGGGCTGACGAACGTCGGCGGCGAAGGCCAGATGAACATCGGAGGCCTCGCCGCAACGGCGATCGGCCTGCACGGAGCGGCCCACCTCCCGGGGCCGCTCCCCGTGGTCGTGCCCCTCCTCGCGGCGATCGCCGGCGGCGCGGCGTGGGGCGCGATCGCGGGCGCGCTGAAGGCGTGGCGCGGCACGAACGAGGTGATCTCCACGCTGCTGCTGAACTTCGTCGCGATTGGCCTGGTGTCGCTCGCCGTCCACGAGCCGAGGCTGCTCCGGCAGCCCGCCACGTCCGCGCAGACCCTCCCGAACTCGCCGCCGCTGCCGGAGGCTACCCATCTCGGGCTGCTCCCGCTCGGGGAGGGATTGCAAGGGACCGTCGGCATCCTCATCGCCGTGTTCGTCTTGGTCGCGGTCGCCGTCGTCGTCCGGCGCAGCGCGTTCGGGCTCAAGCTCCGCAGCGTCGCGCTCGGCCGGCAAGTCGCCTCGCGCGCCGGGATCTCCCCGGGCGCCATGGAGATTGGCGCCCTCGCCATCGCCGGGGGCGCCGCCGGTCTCGCCGGGGGCATCCTGGTGCTCTCCACGCCCTTCATCCTTCAGGACGCGTTCTCTTCCGGGTATGGCTTCCAGGGCCTCGTGGTCGGGCTCCTCGCCCGCGGGTCGTCGCCCGGCGTCGCGCTGGCCGCGCTGCTCTTCGGCTTCCTGGGCACCGGCGGCATCTCCCTCGAGGTCGGCGTCGGCGTCCCCTCCACGGTCATCCTCATCGTCGAAGCCGTCATCGTCGTCACGATTGCCGCGGCCGCGGGCCTCAGGCCCGGCGGGCGTCGAACGCAAGGAGCCGTGTGATGTACGGAGAATCGATCGCCGCTTTCATCGCGGGCGCGGTGCGCCTCGCGCTCCCCGTGCTCTTCGCCGCCATCGGCGAGCTCGTCGCCGAGCGCGCGGGCGTCTTGAACCTCTCCCTCGAGGGCATGATGCTGACCGGAGCCTTCGGCGCCACCGTCGGTACGGCGGCCACCGGATTGCCGGTGCTCGGCGTCTGCGCGGGAGCGCTCGCGGCCCTCGCGTTCGCCGCCGGGCAGGCCTTCCTCACCGTGGTCGCCGGAGCCAATCAGCTGGTCGTCGGCATCGCGGCCAACGCCCTCGCGCTCGGCTTCACGACGTACGCTGCCCGGAACCTGCTCCATCACGGCACCGCCGACCGGCTCGCGGGCTTCGACGAGGTCCACATCCCGCTCCTCTCCAGCCTTCCGATTGTCGGCGAGGGCCTGTTTGGCCAGTCCAGCCTCGCCTATGCCGGATTGCTCCTCGTCGCGCTCACGCTGGCGGTGCTCAAGAAGACGGGCTGGGGGCTCGCCGTGACCGCCGTCGGCGAGGACGCACAGGCGGCCGATCGGGCCGGCACCCCCGTCCGGCTCGTTCGCGCGCTGGCGATCTTGTGGACGGGGGTCATGGCCGGCTTCGGCGGGGCGTTCATCGCGCTCGCCGACGTGCACGCGTTCACCGCGAACATGACCGCCGGCCGCGGGTACCTCGCGATCGTCGCCGTCATCGCCGGCGCGTGGATTGGCCCGCGCGTCGTGGTCGCGTGTCTCGTGTTCGGCGCGGCCGCGGCGCTTCAATTCCAGGCGACGGCGCTCGGCATCCACATTCCGGTCGCCCTCCTCGTGATGTCGCCCTACGTGCTGGCGCTGCTGGCCGTCGCGGGGCTCGTCGGGCGCCAGCGAGCGCCGCACGATCTGACCTTGCCGTTCACGCGCTGAAGCGCGGCCCGCCTCCGGCTCCACAAAACGCCGCCCCCGAGGCGGCTCACGGAACGAGTTCCCATGGATATGCGCGACGTCGTCATTCTCAGTGTCCTCATGGTCGTGACCGGCGCGATTGGCGCCATCACCGGCGGCAACTCGCTCATCAACGTGCCGGTCCTCATCGCGTTCGGCGTCGCGCCTCGCGAGGCCATCGCCACGAACATGTTCGCGGTCATCTTCATGACCGTGTCGGCGACCGCGCGCTTCGCGCGGAAGGGGCTCTACAAGCGCGACTTGCTGATACCGCTCTGCGCGATCACCGCGGTGACCTCGACCCTCGGAGCCCTGGTCACCGTGAAGCTGCCCGAATCCCTCGTGAAGGGTGTGGTCGGCGCCTCGCTCGCCGCGCTGGTGCTGTTCATGGCCTTCGGCCCGCGGCCGCCCGAGCGCTCGCGGCCCCCCCAGGCGCCCTGGGCGGGTTTCCTCGCGAGCGCGCTGCTCGGCGTCTACGGAGGCTTCTTCTCGGGCGGGTACACGACGCTCATGACCGTGGTCGGCACGGCGTGCTTCGGACTCACGATGCTCGAGTCGGTCGCGATGATGAAGCCGGTCAACCTCGTCTCGTGCGTCGTCGCTTCGGGGGTCTTCGCGTTCGCGGGCCTCATCGATCTCAAGCTGGGTATTCCGCTCGCCGTCGCCAACCTGATCGGCGGCTACCTGGGAGCCCACCTCGCGCTTCGCGTGCGGGCCGTCACCGTCAAGCGGCTCTTCCTCGCGACCGTGGCCTGCTTCGCCGTGAAGCTCCTCGGATACGACGTCCTCTTCGACAAGGCCCACGCGAGCGCTCCCCCGCCGGTCACGGCCGACTCGGCGGCCTCGCTCCCCTAAAAGGTGCTCGACATCGAGAGGAACGGTCCGCGCGCGGACGTGAGGGCCGCTCCTTCCGGTGCGGGCGCCCCCGGGGCTCCGGTCGACGCCGCCGGCCCGCGGTGAAAGACGAAGGGGACGACGAAGCCCACCGCGGAGCCGAGCACCGCGCCCGCGACCACGTCGGTCAGGTAGTGCTTGTCGGCCGCGATCCGCAGGTACCCCGTCGCGAGCGCGACGGGCAGCGTGCTCGCCCACACGACGGGGGCCAGCGCGTAGCCTCGCATCGACGCGATGGTCCCGCTCGCGACCGCGAGCGAGAAGGCGAGCGTCGTGTGACCCGAGTAAAAGGAGAGGTTCTCGTCCGGGTCGCGGGGACTCGCGTCCGCGGGATCACGGAAGTGCGCGAACGGCCGCTGCCGCCCGACGACCAGCTTCACGATTCTGATCGAGGCTCGCCGCCAGGGCGACCGACTCGACGAGGACGAGCGTGTTGCCGGGCATGTCGTCGAAGCGGCCCGGGGCGGCAGCCGCGAGCGAGAGGGTTCCGAGCGAGACGACCGGCGCTGCGACGAACCCCGTCCAGTTGCTGGCGACGTTCGCGGCGTGCGGGTCGCTCCACCGGAGGGCGTCACGCGCCGAGGCATCGACCCCGTTGAGCCCCTCCGCGCCGTCGGGCCTCCGATCGCACACCCGGCACGACGCGGGCGCGAGCGCGCCCTGGAAGAGCTCGAGGGCGGCCCACAACCCCACGGCTCCCGCGGCCACGGGGACATCCACGCTCGCGTTCGTGCGCAGCCGGTCACCGTCCGCGCCGGGCGGCGCGGCCCGCGCGCGGCGCTCCGCACCGACAAGCGCGCCGACGACCGCGACCACCAGGCCTCCCCGAGAGATCGCTCGCCGGATGCGAAGGGCGACACGCACCGTCGGCAGCCTACGCGACGGGCGTCGCGTCGCGAGCATCGATGTCGGGTGGGACGCTTTCGCGTCGACGCTCGTCGCGCCGCCGCGGTAGGGTCCCACGCTCGAAGGCCCATGGACGCCGCATCGAAACCGCCCCTCGACGCCTCGTCGAAACAATCGGGCCGCCCGACCGCCCTCGACACGGCGCTCGCGCGGATCCTTGGCCCGTTCGCGTCCATCGACCCGGAAGACGCCGTGGGTGCGGTCGTGCTGAGCGCCATCGTCTTCCTGCTCCTCACGGCCTACTATCTCCTCAAGACCGCGCGCGAGCCGCTCATCCTGCTCCACGGCGGAGCCGAGGTGAAGTCCTACGCCTCGGCGGGGCAGGCGGCGCTCCTCGTCGTCGTCGTGCGCATCTACAGCAGCGTCGCCCGGCGCGTCGGGCGCGTGCGGCTCCTCGGGGTCGTGTACCTGTTCTTCGCGTCGAACCTCCTCGTCTTCGCGGCCCTCGCGGCCGCCGGGGCGAACATCGGCGTCGCGTTCTTCCTCTGGGTGGGCGTCTTCAACTACACGTCCATCGCGAACTTCTGGGGCTTCGCCGCCGACTCGTACACTCCTGAAAAGGGCTCGCGCGTCTTTGCCATCCTGGGCATCGGCAGCTCCCTCGGGGCCGTCGTCGGCGCCCGGTTCGCGCGCAGCCTCATCGCGCTCGGGCCACAGGCCCTGATGGTCGTGGCGGCGGTGATCCTCGTCGTGTGCGTCGCCCTTCTCGCGTGGGTCGACCGGCGGTTGTCGGTCCCGCTGACGCACGACGGCCGGGGCGGCGGCGAGGCCGAACGCTCGGCCCCTCTCGCCGGCGACACGCCGTTCGGCCTCCTCCGCCGCGACCGGTACCTGCTCCTCATCGCGGGCCTCACGCTCGCCCTCAACTGGGTGAACGCCACAGGCGAGTACATCCTCGATCGGTCCCTCCTCGCGACCGTGCACGACAGCGGCCTCCACGGCGCGGCGGCTTCGGCCTTCGTCGGATCGTTCAAGGCCGAGTACTTCGCGTGGATCAACGGGGCCGGCATCCTCCTCCAGCTCTTCGCCGTCTCGCGCATCCTCACGCGCCTCGGCGTGCGGAACGCCCTGCTGTTCCAGCCGGCCGTCTCGCTCGTCGGCTACGCCCTCG
The DNA here is from genome assembly GCA_963797395.1 of uncultured delta proteobacterium. Lineage (GTDB taxonomy): Bacteria > Myxococcota_A > Polyangia > Polyangiales > Polyangiaceae > Palsa-1150. Next base: position 1,264,125 of record CAWCPA010000009.1, on the reverse strand, counting down.
TCGTCTTCGCGCCCGGGCTCGCGCTCATTCGCCTGGTGAAGGTCGGCGAGAACAGCATCGACTACTCGCTGCAGAACACCGCGCGCCAGGCCCTTTACCTCGTGACGTCGCGGGTCGAGAAGTACGTCGGCAAGACCACGGTCGACACGCTGTTCGTGCGCCTCGGAGACGTCCTCTCCGCGTGCGCCGTGGCGGCCGGGACGCTCGTCGCGGCGACCCCTCGGGCGTTCGCCGCGCTCAACGTCGTCCTCGTATCGGGCTGGGTCGTCCTCGTCTTCGCGGTCGGACGCGAGAACGCTCGCAGAACCGGCGAGACGCAAGAACGCGTCGCTCTCGAGCCGCTCCCGTCGTGATCGCGGGCCCTTCCCGCCCCTTCCGCGCGGTCGTCGCCACCCTCGTGGGGTCCCTCGCGCTCGCCGTGACGCCCCCCCGGGTCGCCGCCGCCGACGAGCCGCCCCCGCGGGCGATGCCCGACTACCAGGACCGTCCCCCGCCCGCGCCCTCCGCCGGCGACGTCGCGCTCTGGATCCCCCGTATCATCTTCTCGCCCGTCTACCTCGTGTCGGAGTTCGTCATCCGCCGGCCGATCGGCGCGCTCCTCACGGCGGCCGAGCGCGCGAACGTGCCGTCGGTCCTCTACGACTTCTTCGCCTTCGGGCCCGACCACAAGGCGGGCGTCGCGCCGCTCGCCTTCATCGACTTCGGCTTCAACCCGAGCGTGGGCCTCTACGCCTTCTGGGACGACGCGTTCTTCAAGGGAAACGACCTGCGCCTGCACGCCTCGACCTGGGGCGCCGACTGGCTCGCCGGTTCCTTCACGGATTGCGTCGCGCTCCGCGGGAAGCGGACGCTCACCTTCGGGGCCCTGGCCGTGCGCCGCCCGGACCACGTCTATTACGGAATGGGCCCGAGTACGCTCGAGTCGAGCAAGGGCCGGTACGGAGAGGACTACTTCGAAGGGTCCGCGACCTTCGATGTCCCCCTCTGGCGCTCCAGCAAGCTGGAGACCGCGATCGGCATACGCACGGCGGGCTTCTACGACGGCCACTTCGGCCACGACCCCACGATCTACCAGCAGGTCCGCGCCGGCGTCTTTCCGCTCCCCCCCGGCTTCGCCAGTGGATACACCGCGGAGACCAACCGGGTGATGCTCGCGCTCGACTCGCGGCGACGCTATCCGGCGTCGGGCTCGGGGGTCCGGCTCGAGGGGCGCGCCCTCGTCGGGAACGACTTCGCGCAGTCGCCCGCCTTCGGGTGGATACGGTACGACGGGGCCGCGGCCGGATACCTCGACATCGGAGGGTTCCGCCGCGTCGTGAGCCTGTCGATCGAGGCGTCGTTCGCCGATCCGCTCGGCTCGGGGAGCGTGCCGTTCACGGAGCTCGTCTCGCTCGGCGGCGACCAGGCGCCGATGCCCGGGTATTTCCCCGGGCGGCTGGTCGACCGGAGCGCCACGGTGGCCACGCTGCGGTATCGATGGCCGATCGGTCCGTGGCTGGACGGCTCGATGCAAGCGGCGGTCGGCGACGTCTTCGGCGCGCACCTCGAGGGCTTCGACCTCGGGCTCTTCCGCTTCGCGGCCGCCCTCGGGATCGAGAGCGACTCGTCGCCCGACAACGCCATTCACTTCTTGATCGGCTTCGGCTCCGAGACCTTCGACCACGGCGGACAGATCGACTCGTTCCGCCTCGCCTTCGGCACGAGCCGCTTCTGAGAGGAGAGATGACCGTCGTGAGCTCGCTCCGCCCCCTGCTGCTCTTCGCGCTCTTCTCGGTCACCGCGTGCGCGGCCGGCGAGCGCCGCTTCGGCCTGCGCGATCCGCTCACCGTCGACACCGACCTGCGGTCGGTGAGCCTGCCGTGCCGCCGGGCGCCCAGTGAGAAGGACAAGGACCACGTCAGCTGCGCGCCGGAGCCGTACGTGTCGCCGCTCATCTGGGACGGGGCCGACAACCTGGTGTTCCGGCCGTTCGCCGAGCTCTGGGCGTTCGAGGCGACCCACGAGGCCACGAACGTCAACAGCTTCGACGAGGTCGCCGACTCGGCCTGGTTCACGAACCGGCTGGGGGTCCACCCGATGACCCCCGAGGAGCTCCTCCGTTCGGCCTGCACCCCCAAGCAGCTCCTCCTCGACACCGAGAACGTCCCCGACGGCAGCTGGGTCATCGACAAGGGCAAGCAAAACGGGTCGTCCCCGGGCTTCCGCATCAAGATCGCCGGCAAGGGCAAGTACCTCCTCAAGGCCGACGACCCCACCCCGGAGCGCCCGAGCGCCGCCGCCATCATCGGGGCGGACGCCTATCACGCCGCCGGCTTCAACTTCTCCTGCGAGCAGATCGTCTACGTGAAGCGCTCGGCCTTCACCCTCACCCCGGGCCTCACGACGGTCGACAACACCGAGCGCGTGCGCGCGTTCGACGAGAAGGCGCTCGACGCGCTGCTCGCCAAGGTCCCGCGGCGGGGCGAGTACCTGCGGTTCCAGGCCTCGGCCTGGCTCGAAGGGAGCCTGCTCGGTCCGTTCCGTTACGAGAAGACCCGCAAGGACGACCCGAACGACATCATCCCCCACGAGGACCGCCGCGAGCTCCGCGGCGCGCGCCTCCTCGCGGCGTGGCTCGATCACTTCGACGCGCGCGAGCAGAACAGCATGGACTCCTGGTTCGCCGACCGGAGGGACCAGCCCGACTCGTCGCCCGGGAAGGTCATCCACTTCTACCTCGACACGAGCGACTGCCTCGGGTCCGAGTGGAACTGGGAGGAGATCTCGCGGCGCCTCGGCCACTCGTACATCTTCGACTGGGGCGACGTGGCCGTCGATTTCGTCACCCTCGGCATCCCCGTCCGCCCCTGGGACACGGCGGCGCGCGCGCCCGGCCGGGAGATGTTCGGCTTCTTCGACGTCGCGCGCTTCGATCCCGAGCACTGGAAGAACGAGTACCCGAACCCCGCCTTCAGCCGGATGACGGAGCGCGACGGCGCGTGGATGGCGCGCATCCTCGCGAGGATGACCCCGGAGCTCGTCAAGGCGCTCGCGTCCGCGGGGCAGTTCACCGATCCCGCCAACACGGAGTACCTCGCGGAGATGCTCGAGGGCCGGCTCGAGAAGCTCCTCGCGCGCTACCTGACCCGCCTGTCGCCCGTCACGGACGTGCGCCTCGAGGGCGACTCGCTCTGCGGCACCGATCTCGCGGCCCTGCGGGGCCTGCGCGAGCCCGGCGCGTTCCGGTTCCGGGCCAGCACGCCCGACGGGCGCGTCCTGCCGGTCGTGCGGAGCGACGCGGCGAACGTCTGCGTCCCCCTGGTCCACCAGTCGCCCGACGGCGGCGTGCCCGACGACGACGCCTCGCGGTACGTCCGCATCGCCATCGAGGACGGCGTGGCACGGGGGCCCCTGCGCGCGTACCTCTACGACCTCGGACCTTCGCGCGGCTTCAAGCTGGTGGGCCTCGATCGGACGGAGTGATCGCGCGGCGGCGCGGAGGTCACCCGATGCGGATCTCGCCGCCGGGCGCTTCGATCTCCTCGAGCAGGCTCTCGCGAATGCGGGCGAGCTGGGCGAGCGCCGAGCGGACGAGGTCGAAGTGCTCCTCCATGAGGTCGTGCCAGTCCTCGAGACGAAGCGAGAGGACCCGCACGCGCGTCGTGGCCTTGGCGGTCCAGTCGAGGATGGGATCGCCCAGGCTCGCCACGCCGCCGACGAAGCTCCCCGGCCCGAAGCGCACGCGGATGTCGGGGGCTCGCCCCTCGCCTTCCACCTCGCCCTCGATGACGAGGAGCGACTCGCCTCGCCAGTGCCCGCGCTCGAAGAGCGTGGCGCCGGCCTCGAACGTCGACTCTTGCATCGCGTCGGCCAGCTCGACGAGCACCTGGATGCCTGCCCCTCGAATCAGCGGATCGTCGGCGAAGATGGCCAGACGCTCGACGAACGACAGCGGACCTTCGACCGGCGGGACCGTCCCGACGCTCTGCCCGCGCGGCTCGAGCTGCACCGCCCACCGGCGCGCCTCGATGCCGGCGACCGTGCGCACCGAGTTGGCGAGGGCCGCGCGCGCGAGGCCGACGCTGTCCTCGAGGAGCTCGAGCCAGTGCTCCACCCGAAGCTTGAGCATGTGCATGCGGGTCGCCGCGACCGCGGTGCGCTCGTGCGGGCGGTCCATCAGCGCGTCGAAGACGCCCACGACGGAGCGCCCGTCGAAGAGCCAGGTGGGCCGGCCCTCGCGCTCGAGCCGCACGCGGCCGTCGCGGGCGAAGAAGATGTACTCGGGCTGCTCGCCGCGCGCGAAGAGGCGCTTGCCCGCCTCGACCTCCTCTTCTTCGACGACGGACGTCATCCGGTCGATGACCCAGGTCTCGAGGCCTTGCTGGCCGCCGGTCAGCACCGAGAGAAAGAGCTCGCGGGCGGTGCGTTGCAGGCGCTGATCGGGCATGGCGCCGCCTACCGGGCCGGGAGCGGGTCGTGGAAGACGCCGAGCGCGGCGAGGCCGAGCGTCGGGCGCTCTTCGCGCGCCTTCTCGACCGAGGCGACGAGGTGTTCGTTTCCCGTCGCCACCGCGTAGAGCGCCGCGAGCGCCGCGACCTTGATGTCGGCGTCGGCGAGGGCCGCCTGCACGCCCTGCTCGTGGGTGCGCGGCGGCGCGAGCCGGAGGAAGCTCGCGGCGCGCTCGACCTGGGCCCGCGGCGACAGGTCGTCGCACACGAGGCGAACGAGGTCCCGGAGCTCCTGCTCGGTGCGCCGCCGGAGCAGCGCGTCGAGGAACTCGGCGGCGTTCGCGCGCGCCCGCTTGTCCGGGCCGATCATCGCGAGGTACACGCGGTGGATGTCTTCCTTGGGGTGCGCGATCTTGAGGATACGGAACGCGCGCTCCAGCGCCTGCCGCACCTTGTCGTCGATGAGGCCCGAGAGCAGGCGGAACGTGCTCGCGTGCTCCCGCGACGCCGACGGCGGCAAGGTGCCGAGGGCCACGCGCGTCCCGAGGAGGCTGAAGTACGTGGTCAAGTTCGAGCGCACCAGCCGCTCGACGCGGGCCCGGTCGACGTTCAGGCGGTAGTCGGCGACCAGGCGCCCGAGCGCGCGAAGGGCCTTGTACCGCACGAGGCCGTCGAGCTCGTGCTCGACCCTCTCGAGCAGCTTCTCGGCGGCGGCAGGCGTACCGAAGCGCCCGAGCGACTGCGGGAGCTGGATGCGGAGCCGCCTCGGTAACGTGATGTCTTCGAGGGCCTCGGCGATGCGCTCGAACGCCGGAACGCCCAGGGCCACGAGCGCTCCGCGGAGCGACTCTCGCCCCTCCCAGCGCGTGAGGTCCTCGAGGAGCCGCGGGATCATCGCCACCTCGCCGTGCCGCATGGTGGCCCGCGCGAGGAGCTCCGCCCAGGCCGCCGAGTACGGAGCGTGGGGCAGGTCGGCCAAAGCGACGAGGACGCGCGAGACGCGCGGCGACGGATCCGCGTCGGCGACGGCCACCAGCAACCCGGTGACGGTGGGCCCCTCGTCGGCGAGGGCCGCGGCGATCACCGGATCCTCGAGCAGGTCTTCGTGCGGACCGGCGAGCGCGGTGTGGAGGGCCGCGTAGCCGCGCACGGCCGGCGACGGGTCGGCCGCGAGGCGGTCGATCTCGAGCTTGCCCTGGGCCGCGAGGGCGCTCGCCGCCGCGATCCGGACGGCGTCGTCGGGGTGACCGAGGAGCACGCTCGCGAGCGATTGCCAGTCCGTGCGCGTCGAGGGCCCGGCCCCGAAGATCTCGAGCGCGCGCCGCAAGACCGGCCCGGAGGGGTGGCGGAGCACCAGCGACGGGATGAGCCGCTGGCGATCGCGCCGCGCGAGGGTGTTCATCGCCCCGATGACGACGTCGGGGTCGTCGCTGCCGAGGTGCTCGACCACCAGCTCCGCGCTCGGGAGGTCGAGCTCGAGGGACCCCGGGTCGTCGGCCGCCGGGACGACCGACCGCCGGAGCTGCCCGAGGTAGTGGCGCCGCATGGTCATCGCCGAGACCAGCCACGCCAGCGACAGCACGATCACGGCGGCGCTGAAAACCCGCGGCGTCAGCATGTGGTAGGCGCCCGCGCCGAACAGCGCGCCCGCGGTGATGGCCTGCACGACGCGGACGATCGCCCCGTCGATGAACGGCTTGGCGCGCTGGCGGCCCGACGAGGAGACGGGCAGGTAGACGAGCTCCGTCGTCAGCCGGTTGATCGAGCTTCGCAGGCTGCCGTCCGCCCCCTTCAAGACGAAGACCGGCAGCGCCAGCGACCCGGCGACGAGGGCGGCGGCGCCCCCGAACACGGAGAGGAGCGGGGTCACCACCATGGCCGTCGCGACCCCGAGCCCGCGCAGGATGGCGCTGCCCGCGAAGAGCTGCACGACCAGGGCGATGACGTTCACGACGGCGTAGTACCGGGCGATGAACGCCCCGCGTCCCGCGCTGGGGATCGTGCGCGCGATGGTCGACTTGAAGAAGTAGTCGATGACCAGCGCCGTCGCCGTCGTCGCGGCGACGAGCACGGCGACGCGGATGAGGAACGGCTCCTCGCGAAACGCGCTCATCGACGTGGCGAGCGGCGGGCTGGTCTCGCCCGCCGGCACCGGCGCGCGACGGGCGCTCGGCACCAAGAACGCCGCCCCCGCGGCCAGCGCGAGGAGCGCCGAGGCCACCGCGATGGTGCCGCGCACGGGCAGCCACGGGACCGCCGCCGCCGCGAGCGACGCGCCCAGCACGCCTCCGAGGACCCCCGCCGCGGCGATGGGCCCGATGAGCCGCCGGCTCTGCCCCACCGTCAGCGTGGTGCCGACGAGGACCCAGAACTGAGGGAACACCGCCGTCGAGACGAGAGCGACCGTGACATAGAAGCCGACGACCACGGGCCGCCCCATCGGGAGCTCGGCGAACCCGAGGGGGGCCGCGGCACCGAGCAGCAGGAGACTCACGAGCACCCGCCTGGGATCCCAGCGGCGAGACACCCAGGCGAGGAGAGTGGCCGCGGGCAGGGCGCAGACGGCCACCGAGAGGTAGGCGATGCCGAAGTTGCGTTGCGGCAGTCGCGTGACGAGGAGCGCATCGCGAGCCGTCTCGAGCGCCGTGTACCCGGCGCTCGTCAAGAGGAGGGCCAGGAACGACAGGATCGCCATGGGCCCCTCGCCGGCCCGGAGGTCGACGAGACGCGCGACGATGCGGGGGCGCTTCACCGCGGACCTCCAGCGACCGTCATCTTCTGGTTCGATGTCGGGAAGGGGCTCCCCGTATCGCCCGACGAAGCTCCGCGGACCCCGCCGCCCATCCCCATCAGAAGATCCCCTGCAGCGAGACGCCGAGGCCGCCCGGTACGGGGCTCAGGCCAATCCACGTCTGGCCTCCGCCGCTGCCGCGCCGGTGGAGGTGAGGGACGATGGTCCCGACGCTCCCGCCCGCCAGCGCGCCGGCGATGACGTCGGTCGGGAAGTGGGCGCCCGCCCGGACCCTCTCGATGGAGACTCCCGTCGTGAGGAGGGTGCCCACGACCAGCGTGACCCACGGTCGCCAGGTCCCCGGGGATCGCACGAACGCCAGGTAGGTCGCGGTCGCCGTGACGCTCGCGCAGATGGCCGCGTGCCCCGAGAAGAACGAGAGGGACTGGTCGGTGTCCGTGATGGAGGGACCGTTCGGGCCGTACTCGCGGTCGAGCGCCGCCTGCGCGACGTAGGCGCTCGGACGAGGGCGACGGACGGCGAGCTTCGCGAGGTCGGTGAGCGCGAGCGTGATGCTCAGCGATTCGGCGTAGAGCGTGGCGTCGACGAGCGCCGCGTGCGCGCCGTCCCGGAACCCGGAGAGCACCGGGTCGAGGGCCGCGAACGCCAGCGCGGTATAGAGACCCACGTTGGAGCGGGTCGCCGCGTTCGGGTCGACGTGCTGGGTGACCGCCCAGGCGTCGATCCCGAGGAGCTTGCTCGGGTCGACGGGCCGCTGCGGCTGGATCTCGCCGGTCGACAGGATAAGTTCGTTGATGCCGCTGAAGCCGACGCCGGCGACGATGAGGGCCGAGTCGGTGATGGCGTCGATCGAGAACGGCCCCCGAGGAGGCGGCGGGGGAGCGGGCGCCGGGAGCGCGGCGGCGGGCGACGGCTGAGGCGGATCGGCGAGGGCCCCACCGGATGCCGTGCTAAGAGCGAGCGCCATCGCGAGACCAAAGAGGGTTCTCGGCCCATTTCCCATGCGTGCGGGACGATACAACGTCGAAGGCCGCCCACGCCCCCGTTCGCGCGTCAATTCTCCGTCGAGGAGCTGATGAACATCCGTCGGGTCTGCGTTTTCTGCGGTTCGCGCCCGGGTGCCCACCCGGACTACGCCCGGGCCGCGCGCGAGGTCGGAGCTTCCCTCGCCCGGCAGTCGATTGGCCTCGTGTACGGCGGCAGCAAGACGGGGCTCATGGGGCAGCTCGCCGACGCGGCCCTCGACGCCGGCGGGGAGGTCATCGGCGTCATCCCGGGTCACCTCGAGACCCGCGAGGTGGCCCACACGGGGCTGAAGGACCTGCGCGTCGTCGGGTCGATGCACGAGCGCAAGGCCGCGATGGCGGCCCTGGCCGATGCGTTCATCGCCCTTCCCGGCGGTCTCGGGACGTTCGAGGAGTTCTTCGAGATGGCGACGTGGACGCAGCTCGGCATCCAGGCCAAGCCGACGGCGCTCTTCAACGTGCGGGGATACTTCGACGCCACGCGGGCGCTCCTGGATCATGCCGTGACCGAGGGCTTCGTCCGCCCCGAGCAGCGGGCGCTCATCACCATCGAGAGCGAGCTCCCGCCGATCCTCGACGCCTTCCGCGCCTTCCGGCTCCCCGCCGTCGAGAAGTAGCGCTCGGCGAACGGCCAAGAGCCCTTGGCCGAGGGTCGGGCACGCCCGACCGCGCGGCAAGCGCGCCCCCTCGAGGGTCGGGCGCGCCCGACCGCGCGGCAAGCGCGGTCTCGGACGCGTCGGACAGGCCGGACGGCGCGGGGAGAGTCCCTGGCCGAGAGTCGAGCGCGCCCGACCGCACGGCAAGCGCGCTCCCCGACAGGTCGGGTGCGCCCGACCGCGCGGGGAGAGTCCCTGGCCGAGGGTCGGACGTGCCCGACCGCGCGCCTGCCCGCTCGCGGCCCTCCGGCACCTACACCGTCACACCGAAATCGTCCGTCGTCGCTCGGCCCCGTGAGGAATGCGGCCCGGAGGCCGGCTTACCCGTGTGAGGGCGACGGACTCCACGCGTGGTGCGCGGGGCCGGCGCGCTCGTGCCTCGAGAACCCAAGGAAAGTGAGAACCAGTCATGAACACGTCCATCGTCAAAAGCAACAAGCCGACCCGCAAAGACATGCTGCGCCTCATCGTCTCGGGAGTGCAAAAGCACTTCCCGAGCGGGCAGATGTCCCTCGCGGGGCAAGCGTTCAACATGCCGACCGACCTGGTGAACCTGCTCCAGGCCGACATCAGCGTCACCGACGCCACCGACAAGGCGCGCGCCACGTGGCTCGCGACCGTGCAAACGCAGACCGACTCGCACACGAAGGTCGCACCCGTCCTTCGTGCGCTCAAGGCCCAGGTGCTCGCGCAGTTCGGCGACACCCAGGACGCGGCCACCACGCTGGCGGACTTCGGCTATTCGCCTCGGAAGATCAGCGCACGATCTTCCGAGGAGAAAGTCGCGGCCGCCGCCAAAGGTCGTGCGACGCGCACCGCGCGCCACACGATGGGGAGCAAGCAGAAGCAGGCGGTGACCGGCAACGTCACGGGGGTGGTCGTCACGCCCGTGGTCTCGACGCCGGCGGCGCCCGCGGCGCCGGCGACCTCGCCGGCGACGGGATCGGGGACGAACGGGGCGACGGCCCCGGCGACGCACTCCTGAGCGCCCTCGGTTCGGGATGGAGTCGGTCGTGACAGGAAGGCAGTGAAAGGCAGTACGTCGGGCCGGGGGAGGACTTCGCGCGCGGTCCTCCCCCGGCGCGGCACATGGTCTCGTCGCTCAGCCCGGGCTCTTCTCGACCAGCTCCTTGAGCGAGCCGAGCCCCTCTTCGAACGCGCGGCCGATCATCTTGTCCATGTTCATGAAGACGCCCATGAGCTTCATCATGAGGTTCTTGGGGCCCGTCATGGTCCACGTCACGCGCGTACCGGCGCCGCTGGGCTCGAGCGTGAACTCGGCGGCGTTCTCCGAGCGCATCGGCTTGGTGAAATGCAGCGCGATCGAGGTCTTCTGCGGGGTGGCCTCGGTGATGGTCATGCGGCCCGCGCCGGCCTTGCTGTTGCCTTCCCACGCGTAGCTCGCCCCCGCGCCGCGGTCGGGGCCCGAGAACGTCCTCTTCATGCGGGGATCGAGCTTCTCGTACGGCGACCACTTCTCCCACGCATGAAAGTCCTGGATGTGCGGAGCGATGCGCTCGGGCGGCGCAGCGATGGTGGCGGAGCGAGCGATGCGAAAGACGTCGGCCATGCAAACCTCCGGGGGGTACGGGAGCAAATTCTTGTTTCACGAGATCCAGCAACAAGCTGACCGGCTTCCGGTGCTTCGAGACGCAGTGTCTCATGCGGGACAGCCACGGCGTGGCTCGCCGAACGTGCTACCGTCGCGGCCGCTTTGCGGGCAGTTCGATTCACGGGCGTCTCGGGGAGTCAAGGTTTCATCGTCGCCGCGCTGGCGGCGAGCGCTTGCTCGGGCGGCGGGTCTTCGGGGCCGCCGATCGCCGCGGACGCGTCGATCGGCGACGCTGCCTACGAGGCCTCCGCGCCGATGGACGCTTCCGGGCAGGACGCGGGGCGGCACCGACATCGTCTTCGTCCAGGCCGGCGCCAGCGACGTGCTCGTGCAGGTGGCGACCCTGCAGACCAGCGCCACCCAGCAAGGCCAGGCCGCCGTGACGGCCCAGGTGACGGCCAAGGTGCAATCCGACATCGCCGCCGACCAATGTACGCCGACCGATTCGCAAGCCACGAACTGCGTCAACAGCCAGATCCTGGCCAATGGCGCGAAGTACGTGACCGTCGTCAACCTCCCCGACATCGGCACGACGCCGTTCGGCGCTGCGCTCGGCGCGTCGACGCTGGCGGTGGTCGACGCCATGGTCTCGGCCTTTCAACACGCAGCTGCAAAGCGGCGTGGCCGGCAGCTCCAGCGTGCTTTACGCGCGAGGTCATTTCCATGGCCACGTAGCTGGCCAGCAGGGAATGGCCGTAAGGCGTCGGGTACACGGAGTCGGCGAACAGGTAATGCGACACGTCGCCCGCGATGGTGTTGCTGCGGCTGGCTGTGATCGAACGCGCCGGGCGGCCGCGTCAGAGCTCCGGGGCCACGAAGCGCGCGAGCTGCTCGAGGAGCGGGTGCTCCCGGACCGGCGGGCCCTCGGGCACGCACTCGGCCATGAGGGAGTCGATGAACCCTCGAATGGCCCCGATGGCTTCGGGCGAATAGACGCAGAGCGCGTTCTCGTAGTTCAAGAACAGACTGCGCATATCGAAATTCGGGGAGCCCACGTAGGCGAACGAGGCGTCGATCGCCATCGCCTTCGCGTGCACCATCCCCCGCGGATAGTAAAGGACGCGCACCCCCGCCGCCGACAGCGCCCGCAGGAGGCTCCGCCGCGCCACGTCGGCGATTCGGTGGTTCGAGACGCTGGGGACCACCACCTCCGTGACGACGCCGCGGTGGGCCGCGAGCACCAGCGCGTGCTGAAGGGCGTCATCGGGGACGTAGTAGGGCGTGACGAGGGAGACCCGCTCCTTGGCCTCGTAGATCCCCGTCAGGAAGAGATCGTAGACCGTGTCGGTGAGCAGCTCGGGGCCGCTCGGGACGATCTGCGCGATGGCGTCGCCGTGGTGCCTGACCGCCTCGGGCCCCACGCTCGGCGTCTTGCGCGCCGCTCCGCCGCAGTACGCCCAGTCGGATTCGAACATCGCGGTCGCGTCGACGGCGACGGGGCCGCTCGTCACCGCGGCGACGTCGCGCCAGCGCGCTTGCCCGGCCGGCGCCGGCTCGACGAGCGGAGGGCCCATGTACTCGTTGGCGAGGTTCATGCCGCCGGCGAAGACGTGCTCCCCGTCGACGACCATCAGCTTGCGGTGGCTGCGCAAGTTCGTGCGACCGCGGACCGGGGAGTGCCAGAAGGGCATGAACGAGCGGACTTCGCCTCCCACCTTCGCGAGGGCGGCGCTCGCGTGACCCCTCGACCTGGACGACCCCACGGCGTCGAGGATCACCCTCACGCTGACGCCCTTCGCCGCGCGCTCGACCAGCGCGTCCACGACGGCGAGCCCGGTCGTGTCGTGCCCGAGGATGAACATCGTGAGGTCAATCGTTCGCTCGGCGCCCCTCACGAGCTCGAGGAGTCGCGAATAGGCGGCCTCCCCGGTCACCAGGAGCTCGAACGAGTTTCCTTCACGCGGCGGCGCGACGCCACACGACGCGAGGACGCAGGCGATCGTGGTCTTCTTCGTCCCCTCGTCGGTGATGCCGGCCCGGCGCTCGGCGTCGTCTTCCGGGCCCTTCACGCTCTCCGGGAACTTCCGGCGGCCGAAGACGAGGAACAGCGGAATGGCGACGAACGGCATGAACGTCACGCCGAGCAGCCAGGCGAGCGTGCTCTGCGACGTCCTCCCGGGACCGCCGAACCCCACCATGACCACGAACCCCGTGATCGCGGCGATGACCGTGGAGACGTGAGCGAGGAGGTAGCTCTCGAGATAGCCGTGCACCCGAACGGTCTAGCCCGCGCGTCATCGCAGGGCGAGACGGAAGGGCGGGCTGCACGGGCGCGCGGCGACGTCGCGCGGCCCGCCCCTCGCGAGGTTTCTCGGCGCTGGGCGGCGGATTCAGTGCGTGTCGGCGAAGTCGCAGCCGGCCTTCGTCTCGCGGATGGCGTTGTCCGCGGCGAGGATGGCCCGGTCGCGCCAGCCGCCCTTGTTGTGCTCCGCCCGCTCCAGCGAGGCGCGCGCCCCGCGGAACTGCTCGAGCGCCGACTGCATGTTCGGCTGGTTGTGGCAGACGCCTTCGGCGGACGCGACCTGCGTGCCGACCGAGAGCGCGAGACCGGCGACGGCGACGAGGGCAATGGGCTTCCAGATGTTCATGGACTCGGTGCTCCTGCTGAGAACAGGCGGCCGGAAACGAGTATCCGGGACGCTGCCAAGGAGCTTATCCCGAGTCCGTGCAAAGAGGACAGGAACGCGCCGTTGACCCCCCGCGGCGCTCAGCGTCGTCACGGTGGCCAGGCCCGCCGTGTTGTCGAACGAGAAGCCGGTGGTCGCGGCGCCGAACTGCACACCTGTGACGAGGGTTCCCGACGGGTTGAACAGGTGGACCGCGTCGCCGCTGGTGCTGAGCCCGACCCCCGCGCCGGTGTGGCTGCCGACCGACTGACCTGGCGCGACGTCGACGAGCCGCACCGCAGGCGCGAGGACGTGGTGGTCATGGCGCGAGCCTTCATGGCACGCCTCGCGCCCGAGGGGACGCCGCCGCCCGAGCTCTCGAGCGACGCGGTAGGCGCCCTCCAGGGCCACTCGTGGCCGGGGAACGTTCGCGAGCTGCGGAACGTCGTCGAGCGCGCGATGGCCTACGCCCCGGTCCCGCGGGTGCTGCACGCCGAGCACTTGCGCATCGCGGGCTGACGCGGCACGAGGGCTGCATTCCGCTCGAACATCATGAATGCAGCGAGCCTCGTCGAAGGAACCGTGGAGAAGAGCGCAGAGAAGGTGAGCCCAGGGTACCTGGCCACCGTGGTGGTGCTGATGGGCATCTTGCCGGCCGTATCGACCGCCGTCGAGCGGTCGTCGGCGGAGAGCGCCGGCGCGTGGGACGTCGCGTTTCGGTGGTTCGTCTTCTGGGGAGTCGGTGTTCGACTTCTCCTTGCCGGCCTGCGCCAGGCCATCCAGCCGTCGTTCACGGCGCGCGAGATATTCCATCTGGCGAGCGCGGACGCCGAGTTGATCGTCCGCGAGCTGGGGTTCGCGAACATCTGCCTGGGGCTGACGGCCGCGGTCTCGGGGTTCGTCCCGGGGTGGCGCATGGCCGCGGCGTTCGCGGGCGGTCTCTACTTCGGGATCGCGGGCGTCATTCACGTCGGGAAGCGGCCGGCCACGCCGAACGAGTGGATCGCCCTCGTCTCCGACCTCTATATCTTCGCCATCGTCGCGGCCTGCTTCGTGCACCGCCTCGCGAGGTGACCGAACGCGGCACGCTCCACCGCTGGTGAGTCCTGCCCGGAGGGCCGGGCCAGCGCGATCTCGCATCCGCGAAGCATGTCCCGCTTCCGGCCGGCGCTGCTTCGGGCTACCAGTGGAAGGCCTTGCGGCCCGGCCGCGGGTCCTTCGAACGAGACGTCGCCTGCGCATCGCCCAGTTTCACGCCACGTTGCCCGAACCGTCCCGCAAGCCGGGAGGGGTCGAGGTCTGGGTCCATCGTCTCGCGAACGCCCTGGTCGACCGCGGCGGAGACGACGTGACGGTGTTCAGCGTGGGCGCGCGGCCCGTCGACGCTCGCTACGAGCACCGACCCATCTTCCTCGATCGGAAGTTTCTCTACCGCTCGCCGCTCGAGCGGGCTCTTCTCCTCCCGGCGGCGCTGAACCTGGTCGACTTTCGCGGCTTCGACGTCCTTCATCTCCACGGGGACGACTGGTTTCTCCTGCGCCGGCCCATCCCCACGGTGCGCACGTTCCACGGCTCCGCGCTCCGCGAAGCCCAGCACGCCGTGCGGCGCGGGCACCGGACGTTCATGTACGGGATCTACGGGCTCGAGGTGCTGTCGTCGCGCCTCTGCGACGTGGCGCTGGCGACCGGCGGCGACACGGCCTCGATCTACGGCACCCACGAGATGGTGGTGCCCGGGGTCGACGAGGCCGTGTTCCACCCCGGCGCGAAGCACCCGACCCCGAAGATCTTCTTCGTCGGGACATGGAAGGGCCGCAAGCGGGGCCAGTTCGTCTACGACGCCTTCGTCCGCGACGTGCTCCCGCGCTTTCCGGACGCGGAGCTGGCGATGGCTTGCGACTACGTGCCCGCGCATCCACGAGTGACGCACGACGTGACGCCGGACGACGCGACCCTCGCGCAGCGCTTCCGGGAGTCCTGGGTCTTCGCGCTCGCCAGCACGTACGAGGGCTTCGGCATCCCGTACCTGGAAGCCCTCGCGAGCGGCACCCCCGTCGTGGCGACCCCGAACCCGGGCGCTTCGGACGTCCTCGATGGGGGACGCTACGGGGTACTCGCCTCGGACGACGCGTTCGGGGCGGCGATCGTCGACCTTCTGGCTTCGCCCGCCCGACGCGAAGAGGCGATGGCGCGCGGCCTCGAGCGCGCACGCCAGTATAGCTGGCGCGCGTCCGCCGATCGGCACCGCGAGCTCTACGCCCGCGTGATTCGTCGCGCGTAGCCCGGATCGGTTCGCCCGGGCGATCCCCCCATTGCCTGGGACCACGCGGGCGCGTGACCATGGGAGGATGTGCTTCCAGAACGTCACGCGCGCCGTCGTTGCGGCTGCAGCGCTGATCCTCGCGGTGTTTGCGGCGCCCCGCACGGCGCGGGCCCAGGAGCCGCTCGACCCGAAGGCGGTCCCGGAGGCTCTGAAGCCGTGGGTGGCCTGGGCGCTGGACGGGAGCGAGGGGTCGGCCTGTCCCCTCCTCGCCGGTCACGCGGACACGCCGCAGTGCGCGTGGCCATCGACCCTGGAGCTCGTGCTCGACGACCGAGGGGGGAGGTTTTCGCAGCGGTGGCGGATCGACGCGCGCGGCTGGGTCCCGCTGCCGGGGGACGCCAAGCACTGGCCGCTCGGCGCCACCGTGGACGGTCGCGCGGGGTTGGTCGTCGTCCGCGCGGGCGCGCCGGGCGTCGAGCTCGCTCCCGGCGATCACGCCGTCGCCGGGAGCTTCGTGTGGGACTCGTTGCCGGACGCCCTGCCCGTGCCGCCGGCGACGGGGCTGCTCTCCCTGGCCGTGCGCGGCAAGCCCGTCCCGTGGCCCAATCGCGACACGCGCGGCACCGTGTGGCTGCAGAAGGAGGCCTCGCAGCAAGAAGGGGACGCGCTCGAAGTCGTGGTGCATCGCAAGCTGACCGACGACATCCCTCTTCGTCTCGTGACGCGCATCGAGCTGCACGTCGCCGGCAAGAACCGCGAAGTGCTCCTCGGAAAGGCGCTGCCCCCGGGCTTCATCCCGATGTCGCTCGACGGGCCGGTGCCCGCGCGCGTCGAGCCGGACGGGCGAGTCCGCGTGCAGGTGCGGCCGGGGATCTATGCGCTGCTCCTGGAGGCGCGGAGCCCGGGCCCGGTCGCGTCGCTCACGCGTCCCGCACCGGACGGGCCGTGGCGTACGGGAGAAGAGGTCTGGGTCTTCGAGGCGAAGAACGACTACCGCGTCGTCACGGTCGAGGGCGTCGCCTCGATCGACCCGGCGCAGACGACGCTGCCGGACGCGTGGAAGTCGCTGCCCGCGTACCCCTTGAAGGTCGGCGACACGCTGCGGTTCGTCGAGAAGCTGCGGGGCGACGCCAATCCGCCGCCCGATCAGCTCGCGCTCACGCGCACGTTGTGGCTCGACATCGACGGCGCGGGCTACACCGTGAGCGACCAGGTCACGGGGACCCTGCATCGCGACGGCCGGCTGACGATGCTGCCGCCCACCGTGCTGGGACGCGTCTCGATCGGCGGCCGCGACCAGTTCATCACCCACCTCGGGGACTCGGACAACGCCGGCGTCGAGGTCCGCCAGGGCGAGCTCTCGATTGCCGCCGACAGCCGCATCGTGGGCGACCGCTCGAACATCCCGGCCGTCGGCTGGGCGCACGACTTTCACCAGGTGCAGGGGACGCTGCATCTGCCGCCGGGCTGGCTCTTGCTCCACGCCTCCGGCGTCGACGACGCGGCGGGAACCTGGCTTCGGCGCTGGACGTTGGTCGACTTCTTCCTCGCGCTGGTCGTGGCAATCGCGATCGGGAGGCTCTACGGCCGCGCCTGGGGCGTCGTCGCCCTCGCGATGCTGGTCCTCACGCTCCCGGAGGAGGGCGCCCCGAGCTGGCCGTGGCTCGGCGTGCTGGCGGTCGAGGGCCTGCTCCGCGTCCTCCCACCAGGGCGCGCGGCGAAGCTGTTCGAGGGGGCGCGCGTCGCGGCGCTCGTCGTCATGGCGCTGCTCGTGGTGCCGTTCGTCGTGCAGCACGTGCGCGAGGGGCTGCACCCCGTGCTCGCCGACGAGTCGGTCGCGCTCGGGGCGGAGAGCGCCCTGGATGTGGACGCCCCCAAGGACGAGCCGAGCGGCGGCGCCGCCGACGCGAAGACCGCCCCGGCGGCTGCTGCTCCCGCGAGAGCCCCGTCCCCCGCTTCGTCCGTCGGCAGCGTCTACCGCCAGTCGAACGCGCAGGTCTACGACCCGACCGCGATCGTCCAGACGGGTCCGGGCCTGCCGGCGTGGCGGTGGCGCACGATCGACCTGCGCTGGAGCGGACCGGTCGCGGCGTCGCAGCGACTGCACATGATCCTGCTCTCGCCCGCGGAGAACTGCTGGCTCGCGCTGCTGCGCGCCGCGCTCCTCCTCCTCGTGCTCCTTCGCGTCGCCCCGTGGACCGGGCGCCTCCTGCCTCGCCGCTGGATCGCGCCGGCGGCCGCTCTCGTCCTCGCGGCGGCGGTGCTCGCGCCGCGCGCCGCGCGAGCGGACGTGCCGGACAAGGCCACGCTCGACGAGCTGACCAAGCGCCTCACGCGACGTCCGAGCTGCTCGCCCGATTGCGCGACCGTCGAGCGCCTGGCCCTCGACGCGGACAACGCCGTATTGCGCGTGCGCATGGAGGTCGACGCGTCCGTCGCGAGCGGCGTCCCGCTGCCGGGGACCGTCGACGGCTGGTCGCCCGCGCACGTGGTCGTGGAGGGCCGGCCCGCCGCGCTGCTTCGCACGGACGACGGCGCGCTCTGGGTCGAGGTCCCGGCGGGACGCCACACGATCGCGGCCGAAGGCCCCCTCGCGAACCGCGACGTGGTGCCGCTCGCGCTTCACCAGAAGCCGCACCGGGTCGAGGTCACCGCCTCGGGTTGGACCGTCCGCGGCGTCCACGAGGACGGGCTCGCGGACGACGACCTCGAGCTCACGCGGGACCGCGCCCTGCGCCCCGCGGGCGGCGGGACGTCCGCCTCGTCGCAGTGGGATCGGATGCCGCCGTTCGTGCAAGTGGAGCGGACGCTCGCGGCCGGCCTCGACTGGCAGGTCGACACGCGCGTCGTGCGCCTATCCCCGCTCGGCTCGCCCGTCGCGCTCGAAGTCCCTCTCCTGGCCGGCGAAAGCGTCACGACCGCGGACGTGCGCGTCGAGGCGGGCAAGGCAATCGTCCACCTCGGCCCGCAGGAGCAAGAGGTGGCGTGGCACTCGGTGCTCGACGAGAGGTCGCCCATCGCCCTCGTGGCACCGCAGTCGCTGGCCTGGATCGAGGTCTGGCGCGTCGACGTCGGCCCCGTCTGGCACGCCTCGTTCTCCGGCATCCAGCTCGTGCACCCGGCGTCGGCCGCCGGCGCCGGTTTGCCCGAGTGGCATCCGTGGCCCGGCGAGCGGGTCGAAATCGAGCTGACGCGTCCCGAGGGAATCGCCGGCCAGACGCTCACCATCGACTCGAGCGCGATGACGGTCCAACCCGGCCTTCGCGCCACCGACGTCACCCTCGAGGTCCACCTTCAATCGAGCCGCGGCGGCGAGCACGCCATCGCGATCCCGACCGACGCCCAGCTCGAGTCGATTTCCGTCGACGGAAAGACCCAGCCCGTACGCCAGCAAGGCACGCGCGTGACCGTCCCAATCGTCCCGGGAGCTCAAACCGTGGCTCTCGCCTGGCGCCAGACGACGTCGATCGCTTCGTGGTTCTCGGCGCCGAGGGTCGACCTCGGCGCGCCGAGCGTGAACGCGGCGATCATCATGGCCGTCCCTGGCGACCGCTGGCTGCTGGCGCTGGGCGGCCCGCCGATCGGGCCGGCGGTCCTCTTCTGGAGCCTCTTGCTCGTGCTCGTCGTGCTGTCGCTGATCCTCGGGGCGAACGCCGGTCCAAGACCGTTCACGCCGCTGCGGTGGTGGCACTGGCTCCTGCTCGCCATCGGACTCTCGCAGGTCAGCATCGAGGCCGGGGCCTTCTTCGTCGGATGGCTCCTCCTCCTCGGCTGGCGATCGCGCGGCTCGCCCTTGGCGCTCGGCCGGCGGCGCTTCAACCTGCTCCAAATCGTCATCGTCGCGTGGACCCTCTGCGCCCTCGGCGTGCTCGCGACGTCGCTCTATCAGGGCCTGCTCGGCGCGCCCGAGATGCAGGTCCGCGGGAATGGCTCGAGCTCGTCCTCGCTCCGCTGGTTCGTGGACCGAGCGGCGAACCAGCTGCCCTCGCCCTGGATGCTGTCCGTGCCGCTCTTCGTTTACCGGCTGGCGATGCTGGCGTGGGCGCTCTGGATCGCCCTGGCTCTCTTGCGATGGTTGAGGTGGGGGTGGGAGGCGTTCACCTCGGGGGACACGTGGCGGCGCAAGCCGGCGGCACCCGTTCCTGTTCCTGCTCCGGCGATGTCCGAGGCGCCCGCGCAACCGGGGCCGTAGCGCCGAATCACGTCACTCGCGGGCGTGCCCCGGGGCGCGTCGTTTCTCGTGATCGCAGGCTCGCTCCGCCCCCACTCATGGGGATGCACGAGGAGCGACGTCGTGTTGCGAGTCTCGCCTTCTCCATCCTGCTGGCCTACGCCGGACTCGGCTCCCTCCCCGGTCCGGCCGAGGCTCAGAGCGAGGCCATCGCCGAGCACAGGCTCGAGCTGCGGCCCTTCGCCGGCGCGGCCTTCTGGCCCCATTCGACGACGTTGGCGTTCGTCGGGGGCGACGCGGCCTTCCGCGTGACGGCGGGCTTCGTGGTGGGGGTCGACGGGGCGGTTTACGCGCCCTTCGACGGCAACGGCGGCGCGCACCCCACCTACCCCCTCGGCGAGGCCGCCTGGTCCGCCGACCTCGACTTCCTGTACGTCCCGTTCGTCGCGCGCCGGCGGCCCGGAGACGAGACCGGGGCGTTCGAGCTCTACTTGCTCGGCGGTGTGGGCGTCGTCGCGACGAGGCCAATCGCGGTCGTCGACCCCACGCGCTCCTTCGGGAACGACAACGACGTCGACTTCACCCCGGGCCTCGGCGCGCGATTCTTCGTCTCGCGGCTCTTCGCGGTGAATGTGGAGCTGCGCGACCTGCTTTACTTCGAGAAGGACGAGAACCCCCAGATCACCGGCGACGGCCGGAACCCGGCGACCTGGTACTCGCCGAACACGCGCTTCGCGAGCGCGCTGCAGCTCCGCGTCGGCGCGAGCTTCTTCGTCCCCTAGCGTTCGCGGCCAGGCCCGGGCTGGGATAGGACATCGGCATGGCAGGCCAGCGCATTGCGGGGGGGGGCTCGCGGAGCTCGGGGTCGTCAACTGGGCGATCTGGCGCGCGCTCTCGCGCGCGACCGGGACGCCAAACGCCCATCTCTTCAGCACCCTGGGCCGCCAGCGCCGGCTGTTCCGGGCCTGGCTCCGCTTCTCGGCGCGCCTGATGCCGGGGGGCTCGATCTCCCGCCACGAGACCGAGATCGTGATCCTGCGCGTCGCCCACCTGCGGCAATGCGCGTACGAGATGGATCACCACACGCGGATCGGGAAGCGCGCGGGCGTGAACGACGAGACGCTCCAGCGAATCCTCGAGGGCCCCTCGAGCCCCGGCTGGAACGACCGCCACCGCGCGCTGCTCACCGGGGTCGACGCGCTCGTTCGCGACAAGGACATCACCGACGCCGACTGGGCGGCGCTGCGCGCCCACTACGGCGAGCCGCAGCTCATCGAGCTTTGCATGCTGGTCGGGCAGTACGAGATGCTCGCGACGACCATCCGCGCCCTTCGCATCGAGCGGGATTTCGAAGCTCGACGGCTCTAGGCGTGGGCCCGGCGGAAACTCTCTAGCTCCGACACAAGCCCGGCGACGACGCGCTCGTCGCGAGTCATGCACCGATCCTGGTACGTGAGCGCCTATGCCCCACGGTCGGTTGGGGCGCCGAGGAGAAAACGGTTCTTGGCAGTGATCGCGCGCGGGATGGTCTGCGTCGTCACGGCGTATCCCTCCGCGCGGAGGCGCGCCACGCGAGTCGCGTCGACCGCGAGGGCCAGGTCCATCCAGCCCTTCAGACCGCCTGCGTCGCACGTCTCTTCGTCATGACAGCACGGAAGGAGGGCCAGGCGGGCGCGTGCCGCGACGGCGCGGTCGATGACCTCGTCCGTCCGATGTCCGCAAGCGTGGGTGGCGACGACCACGTCGCCGGGGCCGAGCTCGACGTCGGCGATCGCTCGCGCCTCGATCGTGACGCGCCCCGCGAGCCGCGGCCACGCCGTCGCCAGCGCCGAAGCGACCGGCGCCGCGCCCGGGGTGGGGCGCGGGTCGATGGCGAGCGCCGAGGGAGAGGTGTCGTCGAGAAGCAGCATCACGTGCGCGACGAGGGCGTGCCCGCACGCGAGAATCGACCACGCGACCTCCGCGGAAGCGACGTCGCGTGCGCCGGGCGACCTCCCAAGACTCGTAGAGCTCGCGCCTCGGCAAGCACTCCGCCTCGCAGACCGCCCTCGCGAGCGCGTCGAACAGCGTCGTGCCCGGGAAGCGAGCGGAATCGCGCCGCGTGAGCTTGTTGCGGCTGTCGGGAAGGAAGGGCGGCACGACCAAGGTGATGTAGCTGGAGGCGTCCATCTCGCCGAGCTGGGGCTCCAGCGCTTGCCCCGGCGGGAGCCGACCCTTCGACACCGGCCCACCGGTCCTCGCGTATCCCGTGCAGGGAAGCGCGAGGCGAACGGCCGTGTCCGTGGCCTCCGCGAGAACGATCACGCGTGATGGAGCCGCGGCCCCGATGGAATACGGAAGAAGTCACTATGGCCGAACGCCCCGCCGCGTGCGATCGATCGCCTGGGGAAGGCGGGCGGCCCTCTGGTCCGTCCCGGCGGTGGAGGGTGTCGTTCCGTGTCGGAAATATGGAAAGACTGCGCGAACGCGGCGATGGACCGCTATGCCTGCGGGGATGAAGGCGCGTTCTCCGAGCTCTACGACGTCCTGGCGCCGCGGCTGCGGGCGTTCCTCGTGCGCCGCACCGGGGACGCGGCGTGGACCGAGGACCTCGTGCAGCAGACGTTCCTCCAGATGCATTGTGCGCGTCGGCACTTCGTCCCCGGAGCGGCCGTGACGCCGTGGGCTTTCGCGATCGCCCGGCGCCTCCTGATCGACGGCTTACGCAAGGTCGACCGCCGAGTGCTCCTCGACCTCCCGGACGGGGGTGACGAGCCGGAGGCGGCGGGGCCGGAGGACGGGAGCGCGCCCGACGCGGTCGCCGGGCGCCGCCGGCTGGCGCGCCGGATCAACGAGGAGCTCGCGCGCATCTCGGAGTCGGATCGCTCTGCGTTCGAGCTCGTGAAGTGCCACGGCCTCTCGATGGCCGAGGCGGCGGAGGTGCTCGGCACGACGGCCAACGCGGTCAAGCTGCGCGCGTTCCGCGCGTACGAAGCGCTCCGCACGGCGCTCGGGGCCGAGGTGCGCGAAGAGCTGGAGGGGTCACGGTGACCGACAATCCCAAGGCCCGCCTCCTCGCGCTGACCCGCGCGACGCCCTCGGCCACTCGCCCGGCCGCGCGCCGGCGCGCGTGGCTCGTCGCGCCGGTCTCGTTCGCGGTGGGCGCCGCGCTCTTCTTTGCCTTCGGCGGTCCAGAGCACGGGCGCGGGCGGCCGGCGTGGTTCTTCGCCGCTTCCGTCGCCTCCTGGACCGCCGTCTCCGCCGCCGCGATGTGGGCCGCGCTCGACCGCGGCCGCTCGTCGCTCGGGCGTTCGCTCGCGTGGCTCGCGGCCGTCGCCGCCGGCACGCCCTCCGCGCTGTTCGCGATCATGCTCGGCTTCGCGCTCGAGCACCCGGAGGTGACGCGGCTCCACCCCGAGCGGCTCGGCCTCAAGTGCCTCGGGATCGCCCTGGGCTGCGCCGCCTTCCCGTGCGTCTCGCTGATCCTGCTTCGCCGCGGGAGCGACCCGATCCACCCGACGGCGTCCGGCGCCGCGCTGGGCGTCGCGTGCGCCGCATCGGCGGGGGTCGTGGTGGAGCTCTGGTGCCCGGTGGCCGCGCCGCTTCACGTGATCGTCGGGCACATCGTGCCGATGGCCGTCATGTGCCTCGCCGGGGCGATCCTCGGCTCGCGCGTCCTCGGGCTTCCCTTTGCGGGCGCTTCGACACCGCGACCCTAGCTGCTTCGTATTCCAAGCAGGTTTGGGACAAGAGCCGATCCGTTCGGCGAGGGAGAGGTGTATCCATGAAGCGACTGTACGTTTTGTCTCTCGTATTCGTCCTCCCGGCGTGCGGCGGGGGGGGCGACGACTCGACGACCCCGGTCCCGGTGCCGGACGCGTCGACCGACGCCAGCGTGCACGACGCCTCGCCGTCGAGCACGCCCGACGCGACGGTCGAGGACGCGGGTCGCGACGCGGCGCCGGCCGACGCGGGGGAAGTGAGCGACGCGGAGCTGGACGCCGGCGAGGGCGACAGCGGGTGCCCGTCGTCCTGGTACGTCGCGCCCGACGTCGATCCGACGATCGCGGTGCCGGACGGCGGCGGCCACGTGATCCTCCACGCCGTCGGGACGGGGACCCAGGACTACGTGTGCGAGGTCACGACGCCGACGGACGGCGCGGCCCCCAGCTACACCTGGACGCTCGTCTCGCCCGTCGCCCGGCTGAGCGATTGCAACGACGCGATCATTGGCAATCACTTCGCCAGCACCGGCGGCTCCGGGTTCCCGGAGTGGCAAACGCTCGACGGGACGTACCTCGTCGGCGCGAAGAACAACGCCGGGGTCCCGTCGGACGCCGGCGCGGTCGCGTGGCTGCTCCTGCACGCGGTGGACGCGGGGGGCGACGGCGCCCTCGGCCACGTGAACTTCGTGCAGCGCCTCAACACGGTCGGCGGAGTGGCCTCGGCCCCGTGCGACGCCGACCACGTGAACGCGTCGGCGATCGTGCCCTATACGGCCGACTACTACTTCTTCGGCGACTGAGCCGCCTGGCCCCTCTCACGCGTCGCGTAACTTGGACTAGCTTGAGTCAAGCCGTCCGACAGGGCGTCGGCGCCGAGCTCTCCGCCGCAGCCGAACGAGATGGTCGGTCCCGGCGGATCGGGCTAGATCAGGCGACCGCATGCCGCGTGTGTCCCCGAGCCCCGACGCCTACGCCCTTCGCTCGCGCATCGTCGGCAAGGCGGCGGGGGTCTTCGGCAAGCTCGGCGCGGCAGACAGCACCGTCGAGGACATCCTGAAGGCCGCCGGAGTCTCGCGCCGCACGTTCTACAAGTTCTTCCAGAGCAAGGAGGACGTCCTCGACGCGCTCCACGAGATTGGCTGCAACATGCTGATCGGCGCGGCGCGGCAGGTGGCCACGATGCCGGGGCAGCCGCTCGAGCGCGTCGAGCGCGGGATTGATGGGTACCTCCAGTACCACCTGTCGGTCGGCGCCGACGTGATGTTCGTGGTGCAGGGCGAGTCGATGCGGGCGGGGTCGAAGCTCGGGCCGCGGCGCCGCGCCTTCCTCGACACGATCGTGAGCCTCCTGAACGAAGAGGTGACGAAGGTCTCCGGGCAGCCGGTCGACCCGCTGCTCCTCCGGAGCCTCCTCGTCGCCATCGAGGGCGTCTCGATGATGCTGCGGGCCGAGGCGACGGGCGGGGCTTTCGACATCGAACGCGCGAAGCGCATCATGCTGCGCCTCGTCATGGCCACGATGGCGGCGCCGGCCGACGCGCTCGTGCCGCCGCTTCCTCGACCACGCGGTGGTGGCGCCGGCAACGTGGGGTGATATACACGGTGTATATGCACCGGCCGACCACCCTCGTCGCGTCCCTCTCCACGATTTTCGTCCTCTCGGCTTGCAGCAGCTCTTCGCAGTCGGCAGGCGCAGGAGCGTCCTTGCCGACGCCTCTGGCGGTGACCGCGGACTGGGAGAACCAGACGCTGACGCTGCTCGACTTCAACGCGCTCGTCGCCGCGTCGTCCGACGCGGGCTCCGCGACCGACGGAGGCGTCCCGTCGCTCAAGACCATCCCCGGCAAGGTGGGCACCGTCGATCTCTCGAAGGAAGCGCAGGCGCCTTACACGGTGAAGATCACGCCCGACGGCGCGACCGCCATCGTGGCCATGTCGGCCGGCTTCTTCGCGATCGGCGGCATAGGCACTCTCCTATTGAACGCGTCCACGCTCCCCACGGGTCCGGGCGAGGTCCTCTTCGTCGATCTGGCCTCGCGCACGGTCACCGCGTCGCTCGACACGGGCGACGGCGCCACGGGCATCGCCATCACCCACGACGGCAAGACGGCTTTCATCGCGCACGCGGGCACGACGACCATCACGGTCGTCGACGTCCCGGGGCGCACGATTGTGAAGGACGTCGACATCGGCGGGAACTACGCCGAGGAGGTCACGCTCGACGACAGCGACACGGTGGGCATCGTGACCTGCCTCGACCCGAGCACGTCGGAAAAGAACGTGCGCACCTTCGCCGTTTCCGACATCGCCTCGACGCTTTCGATGCCCATTCCGCTCGGGACCGACTCGGCGGGTGTGCCGTTCTTCCCGGGGACGAAGACGGCGTTCGTGGTCCTCGCGTACAACCCGCTCACGAGCCCGAACGCGGGATACGCCCTCATCGACGCATCGCAGCCGTCGTCGCCCAAGCTCATCGTCGAGACCAAGTGGACCGACGCCACGTACATCTCCTACGACGCGATCGCCTACCCGACGAACGGCACTGTGCTCCTCCCGTTGGCCGTGAACGGCGCGGTCGAGGTGCGCGAGTACGCGCTGGGCGCGTCCGACGTGACGCTCAAGAACACGTACCCGGTGGCTCCGGTGAAAGACAACCTCTTCGGTGCGTTCGGCGCCGTCGTCGACGCCCAGGGACACATGGTGCTGACGTTGCCCGGAGAGCGGGAGCTCGCGGTGCTCGATCTCCCGTCCGGCGCGGTCTTCACCGTGCCCTGGTATTCGCAGCCGAGCCCGCTGGGGATCGCGCTTCACTGAAGCCGCTTTGACTTCGTCACGGTATCGTATACAGACTGTATCCAGTCCTAGCCATGGAGGTGTGCGGTGACCGTTTCATCTCAGGTCGTGACGTCGTCGGCGCGTGACGGCATTTCGGCGTCGAGGCCGCGTGGAGCGTCGGCGACGACCCTCGACGCTCTCGCGCTCCTCGACAGCGAAGCGCTCGAGTCGATGTTCTCCGTCGCCGCCCCGGTCACCTTGGACGAGCTGCAGGGCCATCCCCGCGGTCGTGCCCTCGCTCAGCCGCACATCAAGGCTCCCTGGCTCGTGGGCGTCCTTCGAAGTGCCCGCGCGAGCTCGCTCTTCCCCTGGGAAGGCAAGTCGTTCCATGTCCGCGCCGGCGAGAAGGACGGCGTGGGCATCAACCGCGTGCGGCTCGGCGTGCACACGGGGCTCTTCCCGTTCCGCACCCGCGAGGCCGCCTCGGTCGTCGACGGCGGGCCGTGCGTGGCCATCGACTACGACGTACCCACGAACCCCGCCGTCGCGCGTCCCATTTACGACGAGGTCCGCCGCATCCACCCGGGCCTCTATCTCGGCCGCGGCATGGGCCGCCGTCCGGGGCGGGAGCCGAAGCTCCTCATCTGGTTCGCGCTCGACACGCGCATCCAGGACCGGCCCGTGGCCTTCCGCGACGTCCGATAATCGGCAAGGTCACCCATGGCAGGTAGGGACGGCGTAACGCTCGTCGATGTCGTGATCATCGGTGCCGGCATCAGCGGCATCGGGGCGGCGATCCGGCTGCGCCAGGCCGGTTTCCATGACATCGTCGTCCTCGAGAAGGCCGACGGCATCGGAGGGACCTGGCGGGACAACACCTATCCGGGCTGCGCCTGCGACGTGCCCTCGGCCCTGTACTCGTACGCGTTCGCCCAGAAGGGAGACTGGAGCCGCGTCTTCGCTCCGCAGGCCGAGATCGCCGCGTACGTGCGCGAGACGGCGGAGCACCACGGAGTCGTGCCTCTCGTCCGCTTCGGCGAAGGCGTCGAAGAAGCCAGGTGGATGGAAGCCGAGCGACGCTGGTCCGTCCGCACCTCGAAGCGCTCGTACCTGGGGCGCTTCCCCATCTCGTGCGTGGGCTATCTCCACGAGCCCATCGTCCCCGAGATCCCCGGTCTGGGCGCGTTCCCGGGCACCGTCTTCCACTCCTCGCGGTGGGACCACGCGCACGACCTCCGCGGGCGCCGCGTCGCGGTCATAGGGACCGGGGCGTCGGCCATCCAGTTCGTCCCGCGGATCCAGCCCCTCGTACAGCGCCTGCACTTGTTTCAGCGCACACCGCCGTGGATCTTGCCGAAGCCCGATGCGGCGGTCGGTCCGCTGTCGCGCGCGACGCTCCGGCTCCCGGGCGCCAGGGGTGCGGCGCGCCGGGCGCTGCACCTTCCGCTCGAGCTCCTCGGCGTCGCCTTCCGGCGCCCGCAGCACATGAAGGTCGTTCAGGCGGCGGCCCTCCTCCACCTGCGAAGGTCCGTCCGCGACCCGGTGCTGCGGAGCAAGCTCACGCCCAGCTACGTCCTCGGCTGCAAGCGCCTCTTGCTCTCCAACGACTACTACCCCGCCGTCGCGAAGCCCAACGTCGAGGTGCTCGCCACGGGCGTCGAGCGAGTGCGCGGCCGCGCGGTCGTCGGCAGCGAGGGCGAGGCGCGAGAGGTCGACACCATCATCCTCGGCACGGGCTTCCATGTGACCGACCCGCCGATGGCCGCGCGCGTTCGCGGCAGCGACGGCCGCTCGCTGGCCGAAACGTGGGTCGGCAGCCCGGAGGCCTACCGAGGCACCAGCACCGCGGGCTTTCCCAACGCCTTCGGCGTCCTCGGCCCCAACCTCGCCATCGGCCACAACTCGGCCTTCCTGGTGATCGAGGCGCAGCTCGATTACATCGTCGACGCGCTCCGCACGGCGAAGCGAGAGGGGCTCTCCCGTATCGAGGTCCGGCGCTCCGCGCAGGCGGCCTACAACCGGCAGGTCCAGAAGGGCCTGACGGGCACCGTCTGGAACACCGGCGGCTGCTCGAGCTACTACATCGACGCGAACGGCAGGAACAGCGTCGCCTTCCCCTGGAGCACGGACCGGATGCGGCGGATGCTCCGGCGGTTCGACGCGGAGAACTACCGCATCGCAAGCGACGCCGGAGCGCGGCCGGGGACGACCTCGGGACCGGAGGAATACCTGCATGCCATCTGACCTGAAACCCAAGCGCGCGCTCGTCCTCGGGTGCGGAGGGGTGGCCGGCGCGGCGTGGACCGTGGCGACACTGGCCGAGCTCGAGAGAGCTCTCGGGTGGGACGCGCGAGATTCCGAATCTCATCGTCGGGACCTCGTCGGGAGCCCTCGTCGCGACGCTGCTCGCGGCGGGCGTCTCCGTGTCGCAGATGGTGCAGAGCCAGCGGGGCGAGCGGTCCGATCCGAACTGGGACGATCAGGCTTCGGTCGGGTCGCGGCCGCCCAATCCGGCGCCACGTTTCACCGCTTCCGGGCTGATTCTCCGCGCCGTCCGTGGGGAGGTGGATCCAATCGTCGCCCTCAGCGGCTTGCTGCCTCGAGGCCGGGCCGACATGACGGGCCTGCGCCGCCTCGTTCGAGCTGCCGTGGGCGACCCGTTGTGGCCTTCGCACCCCGGTCTCCGGATCATGGTGGTGGACACGAGGACGGGGCAGCGCGTGGCTCTCGGCCGAGCGGCCGTCCCGCGAATGTCCGTCGTCGACGCCGTCTGCGCGTCTTACGCGATACCGGGCTGGTGCCCGCCGGTCGTCTGCGACGGCGTGACCTACATCGACGGCGGCGTCGCGTCGCCGACGTCGGCGGATCTGCTCGTCGGGACGGGCGTGGCCGAAGCGATTATCTTTGCGCCGATGGCATCGGCGGAGCTGACGGCGGAAGCCACCCGGGCGCGTTTCGCCGAGGAGGCGCTGCGGCGACGGATGACGCGCCTCGTGAACGGCGAAGTGCGCGCCCTCGAGCGGACCGGCGTGCGCGTGGCGCGCCTCACGCCGACGGCCGAGGACCTCGCCGCCTTCGGGCGCAACCTGATGAGCGGCCGCCGCCGGGCGCTCGTCTTCGAGACCGCGACCCGCACCGCGAAGGACGCGGTCGCGGACGCGCTCCTCGAGTTCCGGACGGCGGGTGAGCCGGCCTCGGTCCGCGCGGCCGACATTGCGGCGCACGCGTGACGGCGGGGAGTCGTATTTCCGCCTCCACACCGACGGAGTTCGATAATCCAATGCCCCCGATCGTTCATGCTTTCTGCGACGACGCCCTCGCCGACCACGACGCCGTCGAGCTCGCGCGGCGCATCCGCACCGGCGAGTTCCAGGCCCGGGAGGTCGTCGATGCCGCGATCGCGCGGGCACGGCGTGTGACACCCGCCCTGAATCCGATCGCCCTCGAATCCTTTGCGCGCGCCTCCGAGGCAGCCGCGCTGCCTCGCACCGGTGCGTTCGCGGGCGTGCCCACCTTCGTGAAGGACACGATAGGTCTGGGCGGCCTGCCCACCCGCTTCGGATCGCTCGCGTTCGCAGACTGCCGGCCCGCCCCGAAGGACGACGCGGTCGCGCGGCAGCTGCTCGCGCAGGGCCTGATCGTCCTCGGCAAGAGCACGCTCCCGGAGATGGGGTTCAACGCGACGACGGAGCCCGCCGGCGGCACGCCGACGCGAAACCCGTGGAGCACCGACCACTCGTCGGGAGGATCGTCCGGGGGCTCGGCGGCTCTCGTCGCAGCGGGCGTCGTCCCCCTGGCCCACGGCAACGACGGCGGCGGCTCGCTGCGGATCCCCGCCGCCTGCTGCGGACTGTTCGCGCTCAAGCCGTCGCGCGGACGGCTGCCCGTGACGCAGGCCGCCCGCAAGATGCCGATCGAAATCGTCTGCGAGGGCGTGCTGACGCGCAGCGTTCGCGACACGGCCCACTTCTACGCGGGCGCCGACGGCACCTACCGCCACTCGAAGCTGCCTCCGGTCGGCCTCGTCGAGGGCCCGGCCCGCCGGCGGCTGCGCGTGGGGCTCGTGCTCGACTCCACGGGCGACGTGCGCACCGACGACGAGACGCGCGCCGCCGTGCTCGACGCCGCCAAATTGCTCGAGGGCCTCGGGCACAGCGTCGAGGAGGCGCGCCTCCCGGCGAGCGTCGAGAGCTTCCCCGACGACTTCAGCCACTACTGGAGCATGCTGGCCTTCTTCACCGAGCGCTTCGGGAAGGCCAGCGTCGACCCCAACCTCGATGCCTCGAAGCTCGACGCGCTCAGCCGCGGGCTGTCGTCGTTCTACCGGCGGTCTCTTTACCGGACGCCCGTCACGATGTGGCGGCTGCGGCGCGCGGGGAGCGAGTATGCCCGCTTCATGCGCCAATACGACGTCGTCGTCTCGCCGGTGCTGGCTCACACGACGCCGCTCATCGGCCACCTGAGCCCCGACGTCGGCTTCGAGGACTGCTTCGCCCGCCTGCGGCGCTACGTGCGCTTCACGCCCCTCCACAACGCCGCGGGAAGTCCGGCCATGTCCCTGCCGATGGGCGAGACGCGCGCGGGCTTGCCGATCGGCGTGCACGTCTCGGGGCGGCTGGGCGACGAGCGCACGCTGCTCGAGCTCGCGTACGAGGTGGAGGCTGCGAAGCCCTGGCGACGCATCCAGGATGTGGCGCCGCCAGTCGGGTCACAGGACCGGGAGGGCGTCGCTCCCCGTGGGGCGGCGTAGATCGACCCTACGTCACGGACCGCAGCGGTTCGGCTCGACCTCGGACGAACCGACGAGCGGCAGCCAGAACACGAGGCCGGACGACGCGCTGCGCAGCGACTCGGGGTTCGCGTTGGAGCCCGTGAGCGTCGCGAGCTCCGTGATTTCCTGGGCGCTCAGCACGCGGTCGTACACGCGGATGTCCGAGACGCTCCCGTCGAGCGGCTCGCGCGACGTCTGGCTCACCGTGGTGCCGATGGCGAACGCGGGCCCCGTGGTGTTCAGCGTGTCGCCGCTCAGCGTGCTGGAGACGTCCTGCGTTCCATCGACGAAGATCGTGACGGTCGTCCCGTCGTAGGTCACGGCGAGGTGGTGCCAGGCGCCGTCGTCGACCGTCACGTTGCCCTGGAGGTCCTCGTTCTCGCCGACGAAGTACTCCCTGTCGCCGACCTCGAGGAGCCCGAAGCGCTCGTTGGTCGCGAAGGTCCCGTAGTTGAAGAACGTCTGGTGGCTCCCGTTCGCCGTCGCCTGCACCCAGAGCGACATGGTCCGGGGCGCCGCGCCTTGCGGGAGGTTCGAGTCCGACCCGACCAGGATGTCGTCGGGCTCGAAGGCATAGGCCTCGTTCGCCCCGAGCCCCCCGCCGTCGCTGCCGCCGTCCACGGTCGACGCGAGCGGCCCGGATGCGGACGTCCCGCCCAGGTCCTGCGTGCCGCCGTCGTCGCCCGAGCTCGCGTCGCCCGCATCCACGGTCGTCGTGACCGCCCCGCACGTGTACGAGGTGCACCCGAAGGGTACGGAGCAGGGGATCGTGCTCGCCTCGGGGCTGCCGGCTTCGGCATCGCCGGCCCCGGCCTCGGGTTCGACGGTCGAATCCCGCGTCCGCGTCGGCCATCGCACCCGCGTCCGTCATCGACGACCCATCGGGCCCGCTGTCGCTGGCGCTGCTGCCGTCGGGCATCGGTGTGGAGGCACCGTCCGTGACCGATCCGGAGTCATCGTCTCCGGACATCGTGCCGTCGAGGTCGTGGCTCGCATCGTTGCCGGCGTCGTCGCCGACGGGCGTGGGCCCTGCGCTGTCGCTTCCGGAGCAGCCATATCCGGCTGCGAAGACCACCGCCACGACCGACACCGCGAGCTGACCTACGACACGCAAGCTTCTCATCTTCGCCCCTCTCGAACGCGCACTTCGCGCAAATCGTCCCACGATGAAGCTAGAGGAGACCTCTTGGTATCCGCAACGGCAAAGGCCATCGAGTCCGCTCGATTGGCGAGGGGAATCACCCCTTTGTGGGAGATCTACGCAGGCGATGGGTCAGTTCGCGCAGTGGGCGGCGTCTACGTCGGGCGCGTCGAACGCGGTGTCGACCTCGGTGCACGCGGGCCCGCCCTCCGTGCGCCGGAAGCACGCGAGGGCGCGGGCGCGCGTCGCCTCGTAGGGGATTGGGCACGGCGGCGGGGACTTTTCATGCCCCTTCGGCATGCGGCAGTCGGTCGTCTGCAGCGAGAGAGCCACCGCGGGGCCGCCGCCGGGCCGCTTCCCCGCCTCGATCTTCGGGCGGCCGATCACGACCAGTTCCGACGCGTCGCCGCTCGTCTTCAGGCGCAGCACCGAGGGGAAGCGCGAGCTCGCGTACCAGCCTTGCTTCTGGTGGAGCGCGAGCGCGTATCCGCTCACGTAGTTCGCGCCGGCGGTCTCGGTCCGGAGTTCGAGGACGGCCGCCTCGCCGAGCGCGGTCTCGTGACGCGAACCCGGCGTGACCCAGCACTGGCACTCGGGGCAGTCCTTGAGGCGGGGATGGAGCACGGCGCACGCGTCCTCCGGCTTCGGGAACGGCCCCTCCATCGCGTACGCGTCGCAGTGGGCGGCGGGGGCTTCGGCGGCGGGAGGGGGCGGCGGCGCGCTGGGCGGGGCCGTCTCGGCGGGAGCTGCGGGCGGCGGGGGTTGCGCGACCCCGGCGCCCGTCTCGGCGGCAGGTGACGCGCACGCGACGACGGAGCAAGCGAGGAGCGGTAGGAGGAGACGCATGCTCTCACCACTATAGTTCGGTGCCGTCGGCCGGTAGCGGGTCGCGCTCAGTCGGCCGCCTCGCGGCGAGCGCGAAGCACCCGCGCATCAGGTCGCGTCCGACGCCGCCGAAGGATCGCTCGCGGCCGCCATGGCATAGCTCCCTTCACATGGAGGGAGGAGGTCCGAGTTCGGCGGAACCAGCGAAGCCCCGCGAACCGCCCCTTCGCCTCACTGCGGCCGCGCGTCCCGACGCCCTCGAACGCCCAGCCAGCGCATTCGATCCGTCCAGCGCGTCGACCTCGCGGGCGCAGCCGGCGGATAGAACCGATCCGCCAGGAGGGTCGCGTGGAAGAGCATCGCCTCTCGACGGGTGTATGCGGCATGCCCGAGTCCCGTCGCCCAGAGGTTCGGGAAAGTACGGGCCTCGTCGCCGTAGTCGACCAGCACGGTGTGACCGTGCGGCGAGACGGGCAGCCCGCGCTTGATGTGCGCGAACCACGTGGCCAGGTCGGTGCCGACGCCCAGCACGCGGTCCAGGCGTGCGTTGATCGCGCGGTCTCTCGCGACCGGAGCGGGCAAGTCGAAGCCGGGCAGGCCGAGCTGATGGACGTAGTCGCCCCGCCGCGTGTGCAGCAGGCCACGCCACGAAAGGGGCCTCGACGTCTCCCCGCGGTGGTTGACCACGTGGAGCAGTCGAAAGTTCGCGCCGCGCGCCCAGCCGTAGCGCGGCGGCGTCCCAAACGTCATCACGTCGATGGGGCATCCTCGCAGAAGCGCGAGGTGGCCCTCGAGGGCGCCGACGTCTTCTCCGCGCGCACCCGCCGCCCTCACGAGCTCGTCGTAGCCGTGCGAACGAGAGAGAAGCTGGCTCAGGACAGCAAAGAGTTGCCCGCCGTGACTGTGTCCGATCAGGAGCGGGCGATCGCCCCGGCGTAGCGCGCCGCCTCCGTGAAGGACCATCGCCCGGGCCAGCCTCACCGCCCCCTGGACGCGCGCGGCATGATGGTTCTCGCCCGACCAGGTGTGATCGATCGCGTCGATCCCGGTCGCTGCCGAGAAGGTTTCGATGTACTCGGTTGAGAAGTTCGAGAGGTCACCCAGCAGGCGCGAAACCTGCGTCCGCGTGAATCCGCGCAGGGCCCGCGCGATGTCCGGGAAAGCCGGCGCCGCTTCCTCGACGACCCTCGCGACGGCGAGCGGGTCGTCGCCCACGAACGAGCCGTGCACGAACACGACGAGCCGGACCCCGGCGTGCCGCATCCGCTCGCCCACGGCCTTCATGGCGAGACCCCACTCTTCCATTCCCTCGGAGGCGAGCGGGGTGAACGTCACGCGAGCGGGCTCCGCTTTGGGGCTCGCTTCGCCATCGAGGGTTTCGATCGGGAGCGACGGCTCCGGCATCGCCGTACGTTTGCGGATCGTCGCAAACTCATACCCGGCGACGAAGGCGCAGAGCGTTGCGAGCGCGAGAACGACGAAGTAGAGCACCGCTGGCTCGGTGGGTAGTCGCTCCCCGTTCGGGCTGCAACGTGGAGGTGGATCACTGATCCTTTGGGCAAGCAAGCGCGCCCTTGGACCGCGCGCTGCGAAGGGTACACGCGAGGCGGCGGGCGCTCAGAACACGACCTGCATCACCCCCGTCGCGCCTCCGCGGGCCGGAGCGACCCCGAACGACGGTACCCATGACGCCGCCCGCGGCGCGATCGGCTTGCCCGCCTGGTAAATCTGCCACCAGGTCTCCAGGCTCGAGCTCCCGAACGTGAGCCTGGCGACGCCGCCGACGACCGCCGGGATTCCGACGCCAATCAGGAGCGCTCCCCAGTGCCGCCTCGCCTGCGCCGAAGACGAGATCGCCAATCGCCCACAGGAGTCGACCGCCGCGCCCGCGCGTCGCCTCCTCTTCCCACTTCTTCTCGGTCTCCGCGACCGCGACGGCCGGGGCACCGCCGGCTGCGAGGCGAGCCTCGAAGTGCTCGCGGAGCGCCTCCATGTCCGACGACCCGAGGTCCGACAGGAGCAGCGAAAGGATCTCGTTCCCGGCTTGGAGAAGGAGGGTCACGCCCGCGACCCTGACTCCGGGGTCGGACTGCGTGACGAGCACGACGCCGAGCGGCGTGTTGATCGCGATGCCCGTCACGTCGGCCACGAGCGAGGCCATCCCGCCACGACGGGGGTTCTTGCGCGCCTCGAGGGACGGCAACGTCCCCGCGACGGTGATCCCCAGGACGACCCGTGCGATGCTGGTGAGCTGGAGGAATTTCCATGAAAGCTTCGTTCGTATGGGTCGCCGTGGCACTGACGACCGTCTTGGCGGCGGGGTGCGGGAGCAGCAACAACAGCTCCGGCCCCCCCGCGAGCTGCGGGAAGGTCGCCGCGTGCGGAGGTGACATCGTGGGCACGTGGACGGTCCAGGGCGCGTGCACGATCGGCTCGCTGGCCACGCAGACGTTCGGCGGCAGCTGCCCCGGCGCAACCAGCTCGAGCGCCGGAACCGCGAGCGGCACGATCACGTTCAACGCGGACATGACCTACACCGCCAAGATCACCGAGTCGGGGAGCGAGACGCTGGAGATCCCCTCGAGCTGCACCATGGGCGCGAGCTGCAGCGAGCTCCAGGCGGCCTTCCAGCAGACCGCCGCGGCGGACGGCGACGCAGGCCTCTCGCTGACCGGGACCTGCACGACCGTCTCGTCCGGCTGCAGCTGCACGATCAGCGTCCCGTCGACGACGGACGACGAGAGCGGGACCTACAGCGTGTCGGGCGACTCGCTCACGCTGAACACCAGCCAGGGAACGAGCTCGGCCAACATCGGCAGCGGCACCTACTGCGTGCAGGGGAACACGCTGCACCTCATCTCCGTGTCGTCGTCGGCCGGGATCGGTACGCCGGACGCGAGCACGATGCCCACGGCGGACATCGTCGCGACGAAGTGATCGCCGCTCCCGAGCTTCCCTGCGGGGAGCCCTGCCGAGCTGCGCAATCGGCGACTCGATCGCGATGGTGAGCGGCACCTTGGAGGGGCGTGGCCCGAGGCTTCACGCGACCGAATCCCTTCCATACCGCGGGATGGTCCGGCACGGCAGCACGCCGTCATGCTCCCGGCGACCCGCATCGGACCGCCGGGGCGTGCGCGAAGTCCGCTTCAGTGGTGGTCTCGCGCTCCGTCGCCCGACGCGAACGGAGGGAGCGGCAGCGGCCGCGCGAGGCGAGCCGCCACACTCGGCGGGATGAAGAACAACAGCACCCCGGTCACCCCGAGCAGCAGGAAGAGCACGAAAACTAGGAGCCCGGTCGACGCCCCCGGGGGCGCGTCGTATTGCAGCGAGCCCTCGGTGTTCGTGGCTGCGGCCGCGAGCGGCTCGAGCGATGCGAACGTAACGGCGGCCCAGGCCACCGCGCCTGCGAGACGATAGAGCTTTCCGATGTGCATGGCGCGAGTATAGGCACAAGTGCGTGCGGCTTTCCGCCGTGCTTTGCGATCCCACCGTGCGGGAGCTTCGAGTGACTTCGCCCGCTACTGGGACAGGTTGAGCAGCGGGGAGACGTCCCACCAGCTCGCGGCCGCGATGTCAGGCTTGCCGTCTCCGTTGATGTCGCCGGCGGCGAGCCCGATCGGCTGGTCGCCGGCGACGAAGCCCGTCGACACAAAGCCGCTTCCGGTGGAGAGCAGCACGGTCACCGAGCCGCTCGTGTAGTTCGCCGACACGATGTCGGCACGGCCGTCGCCGTTCAGGTCCGTGGCGACGACCGCATACGGGTTGACCCCGACGGGGACCTCGGTGGGCGAACCGTAGCCCCCCTTGCCATCGCCGAGATACACGCTCACGTCGTCGCTGCCTTCGTTCGCCACGACGACGTCGGAGACGCCGTCTCCGTTGAAGTCTCCGGCCGCGGCCGAGCAGGGGCTCGTCCCGCCGGCGCCGAGCGACGAGCCCCAGGAGAGCGCGCCCCCGACGTTCAGGAGCACGCCGGTCCACCCACCCGCGCCCGAGCTGTCGCCGGAGCAGACCACCAGCGCGTCGAGCGCGCCGTCGTGATTCATGTCGACGAGCGTGATCCCACGCCAGTTGGCGCACCCGCCTCCCGCGGACGTGGACGCGGTGAACTGCCCGTGGCCGTCGTTGGTGAGGACCGTGACGCCGCCGGCGGCCACGACGAGGTCCGGCTTGCCGTCGCCGTTGATGTCGCCGGCCGCGATGCCCCCCGCCGCGGCCGTCGTGTAGGACACCGGGGACGCGAACTCGCCCCCTCCGGTGTTCATCAACACGTCCACGCCGCCCGAGGCGTCGGAGGCGGCCAGATCGATCTTCCCGTCGCCGTCGAAATCGGCCGCGGCCACGCCGGTGGGCTCCGTCCCCGCGGCGTAGCTCACGCCCGCCGCGAACGTCCCGTCGTACTGCTGCAGCAGCACCGTGATGTCGTTCGAGTCGTGGTTCGCCGCGGCCATGTCGATCTCCCCGTTCGCGTCGAGATCCGCGAGGGTGACGGCCCACGGGTACGTGTCGGCACCGTAGGCGGGCGCGCCTCGAAGTCCGCTCGCCTTCTGGCCGAGGAAGATGTCGACGCCGCCTCCGACGCTGCTGTCGAAGTCCGTGGGCTGCCCGTAGATCGAAGCGATGACGTCGGGCAGGCCGTCGCGGTTGAGGTCCGCGACGGTGACGCCCCCCGGGTTGAGCCCCGTCACGAACGAATTCAGCACCTGGAAGGTCGAGGGGCTCTCGTACTTGAGGACCTCGATTCTGATCGATCCCCGCGTTGCCCGAGAGCGCGCCGTTCGCGGACACCGCGACGTCGGCCACGCCGTCGCCGTCGAAGTCGCCCAGGCCCACGCCCTGCATCTTGATGTTCGGCAGGTACCACTCGGAGAACGTGTACGTCCCGTCGCCGGCCCCGATGCCGACCTCGAGGCCCCCGCTGTCATAGTTCGTGATGAGCAGATCGAGCTTCTTGTCGCCGTCGATGTCGGCGAGCTTGAGATCGTCCGGTTCGACGAGCGGCGCCTCGAGGAGCGGCCCGCCCTGGAACGTCTCGCCGGACTGGCCGAACATGACCTCCGCGTTGAAGCCCGTCGCCAGGCACACCACGTCCAGCCAGCCGTCGGCGTTCACGTCGGCGACGGAGAGGTGGCTCGGGCCGGGCTCCGAGCTGCCCTGGGCGGCCGTGACGACGGTCACGACGGGCGCGCCGAACGTCCCCTTGCCCTGGTTCGGCAGCACGTACAGCGACTGCTTGTACGGATTGGAAGTCACGATATCGAGGTGCCCGTCCCTGTCGAAGTCCCCCAGGGCGACGTCGTTGAAGCCGGGCGTGTCCAAATCGTCGAGGTACTGCACGCCGGGCGCGAAGGTCCCGTCGCCGCGATTGAGCAGGACGGTGACCGTCCCCCCGCCGTAGTTGGTCGAGCCGGTGTTGCCGTAGTTGGCGACGACGAGGTCCGGATATCCGTCGCCGTCGAGATTGCCCGCGACGACCCTCGCGGGCAACGGCCCCGTCGCGTACGACGCCAGGCCCGTGAACGAGCCATCGCCCGCGCCGAGGAGCACGCTCACGTCGCCGCTGCCGTAGTCGGAGACCGCGATGTCGGGAATCCCGTCGCCGTTGAGGTCGGCGACGGCCGTCGTCATCGGCCCCTGGTCCGCCGGATACGCGAACGCCCCCTGCATCGCGAAGGTGTGATAAGCGCAGCGCCCGTAGTAACACTCGCTGCTGGAGCAATCCGCGGCCTTCGCGCAGCTCTGGCCGAGAGGGCACACCGCGCATGTGCCGCCGCCGCAGTCGACGCCGGTCTCGGCGCCGTTCTTCACTCCATCGGTGCAGGTCGGAGCGGCGCACGCGCCGCTCTTGCACACGCCGCTCGAGCAATCGGTGCCCGCGCCGCACGCTCCACCGACCGAGCACGGCGGGCAGTTCGGGCCGCCGCAGTCGGTGTCGCTCTCGCCTTCGTTCTTCACGTGGTCCGAGCACGTCGCCGCGGCGCAGGTGCCGCCCGTGCAGACGTCGCTCGCGCAGTCGCCGGCCACCTTGCATCCGAGCCCCGCGTTGCACGCCGGGCACGACCCGCCGCAGTCCTGCCCCGTCTCGGTGCCGTTCTTGACGCCGTCGGTGCACGTCGGGGCGGCGCACGCGCCGCTTTTGCACACGCCGCTCGTGCAGTCCCCTGTCGCCTTGCACGTGTCTCCGTCGGGACAGGGCGGGCAGTTCGCGCCGCCGCAGTCGATCGCGGTCTCGCCCTGGTTCTGGACGTGGTCCGAGCAGCTCGGCGTCTGGCAAGTTGCGCTCTTGCACACGCCGCTGGTGCAGTCGTTCGGCGCCGCACACCCCGCGCCGGTGCCGCAGGCCGGGCACGTGCCGCCGCCGCAGTCGACGCCGGTCTCGGCGCCGTTCTGGGTGTGGTCGAAGCAGGTGGGGGCCGGCGGAGCGTCGACCGTGTCCGCATCGGGGGTGGCGGCGGGCGCGGAGGCTTCGGCTTCCGCGGAGGCGTCCTCGGATTCCGCGGCGTCCGGCGAGGCCTCGAGGGCGGCGGCGTCCGCAGGGAGGGTCTCGTTGCCGCCCTCCTCGCTGGCGTCATCGGACGGCGTGAAGGCGTCGGGCGTCATCGCCGCGTCGACCGCCGGTTGCGGCTCGGAGCCGGACTCGCCGGCACCACCGCAGGCGCAAAGGAGCAGACCTGCCGCGAGCGACAGGCCGGTAAGGCGTCGGTTCATCCCCATTTGTCCCTACAATCCGCAATACCCTAGGAGCACGCAGGAATCGCGGCCGAACGCACGGGGGCGCCCGTCGCCTCGTCGAACGCGGTCACCTTCGGGCTCGAGTCGATCGTGTAGACGTATCCACCGGCGAGGGGCGGCGGCGCCTGGAAGTTCGCCTCGTCGTCCTCGCCGTACGTCCAGGCGGTCAGCCCGGTGCTCGTGTGGATCGCGGTGAGCTGCGTGCCGTTCGCCAAGGCGCCGTACGAGCCGTCGAAGGTGGGCGGCTGCCGGGCGACGAACGTGCCGATCGTCGAGCCGTTCGCCTCGTTCAGGACCATGTTCGCCATCGGGTCGGTGACGTAACTTGCCTCACGGACCCCCGTACGCGCAACCGGACCC
Source organism: uncultured delta proteobacterium (assembly GCA_963797395.1). Lineage (GTDB taxonomy): Bacteria > Myxococcota_A > Polyangia > Polyangiales > Polyangiaceae > Palsa-1150. The sequence continues at coordinate 1,224,306 of CAWCPA010000009.1, read as the reverse complement.
CCACGACGAACCGGCGGAGGCGTCCCAGCGGCCGCTCGCACCCTCCGTCGAGTTCGACGATCTGATGCGGCTCGCCCACGCTGGGTCCCGCGGGGCTTACCCGTGGACACCCGAAGACGTGCTCCGCTTTCGGCCAGCGGCGACCCCGCCCGCCAGCGAGGTGTCTTCTTCTGCAGCGGTCAACGCGGACGGCGGCGAGCCAATGCTGCGTTCGAAGGAAACGGCGCCCGCGCCGCGCGGGGGCCAGGACCCTTCTGAGCAGCTTCGAGGACAGCCCCGACAACCTGCTCGACCTCCAGAGGTTTGAACAAGACCCGAAAGACTCCGAGCCGCTCAGCGACCGCGTTGATCGAAGGGTCTCGAAAGCCGGTCACCAGCAGCGTGGGCGGCATGGCCGGAAGCGTGCCCATGGCATTCAGCACGCCGAGGCCAGAGCACCCTGGCATGCGTACGTCGGGAACGTCGTCGTGTCCACGCGAACCCGCACACGCAGGTAGAAGTTGTGGACGCCGAGACCGGCCAGCGGCGCCACAAAGGTCGTGCCTTTCCCGGACATCGGCGGCAGGTCAACGGCCACGGCGCGCTCGCTTTCGACCGTGCCGGTTCCCTTGCAGCGGATACATCCGCGACCCGCGCAGCGCGAGCAGCGTCCAAACACGGGAACGCCGATCCGAAGACGCGCTCCCTTGCTGGCCTCTTCCGAGGAAACGGCGACGTCGACGTTCAGCTCGTCCACGCGGTCACCCGTGGGAACGGCCTCCGGTGTGAAATTTTCCTCGAACCTTCTGAAGAGCGCCTCGCGAGAAGGCCGCACGTCCACGAGGTCATGCCGCATCGAAACGTCACGCACGAGGTGACCGGGAAGCAAGCCGATAGGCCCAGGCGTCAGTGACGCGTCGTACTCACGACGACGTGAGGGGTCGCCCAAGACCTCATAGGCCTCTGCCACATCGCGGAAGGGGCCGGCCCCTTCCGGACCGACGTGATCGGGGTGGTAGCGTTTGACGAGGTCTCGAAAGGCGGCGCGTACGCCCCGATCGGTTTCGTTCGAAGCAACTCCGAGGATGACGTAGTAGTTCCGTGCCGACATGGCTCTCCTCCATGCGTCCGGCAAAGAAAGGGGCGGCACCGGAAGGCGCCGCCCCCAGTGTGCAGACTTGTTTTTGCGGGTACTGCCTCAGTTGGCGAGGGGAGACCTGCTCAGACGCGCTTGCCGGTGGCACGATGGCCGTTTGGCTGATGAGGGGGCTCCCCGGAATGCCCGCGCACGAGTGCCGCGCGGGCGCGGTTCCACCAGACGCGATGGAGCGATCGCTTGCGAAGGTGGTGCACCGAATGCCGCACCACAGTGTTGCGACCGCCCCGGCGCGCGTCGTTGGCTTCCACGGCCAGCTACTCCTTGAGTTGCTTGGAGTCGCGGCCGTTGGCGATTTGGATCCTCTTTGGCTTCGCCTTGGCCTGCTTCGGGATGCGGATGGTGAGAACCCCATCGGCCAGGCGCGCGGTCAGGTTCTCGGCGTCGACGTACTCCGGAAGGGTGTAGGAGCGGTTGAAGGAGCCGTACGCGCGGCCCAGCATCACCTGCTCGTTCTCCTTGCCCTCGAACTTGCGCGTGCCCTTGATCGTCAGGACGTGATTCTCGAGGGTAACCTCGAGATCGTCCTGTTTGATGCCGGGGACGTCGCACACGAAGACCACTTCGTTGTCGCTCGCGTGTACATCGATGGACGGGTCGAACGTTCGGGTACTCGTCGCCGTGCCGAGCATGGACCCCATGACATCATCCAGCATGCGGTCCAACGTCGAGACGGCATCCCACCTGGTCAACATGAAAGGCCTCCTTTGTCGTTGGGTCGAAAACCTGAAACATCGAATAAATTCTCTTCGCTGCCAGTCAAGAGGGCTATTACGTCGCAGGTGACGTCTCGTGCGAGTCAACCGCGGGCCGCTTCTTCGGCATGCGAACGCGCAGAAGCTCGCCGACCTGCGTCGTCTCGATCTGGTCGGCGACAACTTGGCACGGAAGGGCGCAGAGGCGCATCGGCGATTGCCTGTCGCGCTCCCGCCCACCCCGGATCGTCACGCTCCGATCCGTGGCCTGGACCCGGAGCTGGCTCCGCTTCTTCCCCGGGACGTGAAAGTAGACGGTGACCGAATCCTGGTCCTCTTGGGCGTTGACCGGCACCGCGAACCAGGGCGGCTCGGCGATGCTCTGCGACGCGATCCGGGCAAGAATTCGGAAGCTCTCTTTGCAGTCGGCGTAGACGCTCATGGCTACGTCCTCCATCTAGGCCGCCGTTGCCAGACGCCCGCGACTCCTGCGTCCCCTACGGGCCACACGCCGATCACGCGGCTGCTCTTCGCACCACCACGGCGACGGCGGTGCTTCGGGCATCTCGAGGAGAGCCCTCAACCCGAGTTCGTCGTCGTGCGGTTCGCGCGCGATGCGCTGCTTTATCTCATGAATGGTCAGGAGATCCGCGGGCTCGTCGAGCGCGGGCTCCTCGACCAACCAAAATGCATCTCTGGTCAGCATGGAGTCCTCCGTTGATTCGAGCCCGCCGGCTCCGCCTCCCGAGGGGAGGCTCCCGGCCCCGAACCAGACACGGAGGAAAACCACCGCCCGGGTGGGGGTCGAGCGCCGTGAACTCACCCATCCCTTAATCACCATCGTCCGAGCGTCAAGGGGGCGGACTGGCTTCGCGGATTTCCCGGTCTTTACGGGGCCCTACGTGAGGCGCCGCCGGCTTGACCGCGGGCTAAGCCGTGCTTATGCGCTCGAAGCAAACAGGCATGACGTCCGGTCTTCGATACAGCCACCCGTCCACGTTCGCGCTCGTCGCTGTTTCGGTCCCCATGGTAGGCGGCGTCGCCGCCGCCGGCGCCCCCGGCGAGCGCCGGGCTGTCTCCGGTCCCGCAGCAGCCCTCGGCGGCGCCGCTCGGCCCGACCGCAAAGACCGAGGACGAGCGCAACACCATCGCCGTCTTCCGCGCTGCGGCGCCGAGCACGGTCTTCGTCACACAGACCCGCATCGTCGTCGACTTCCTCGGCGACGAACAGGAGGTGCCGGCAGGAAGCGGCTCTGGCTTCGTTTGGGACGACGCCGGGCACATCGTGACGAACTACCACGTCGTGGAAGGCGCGCGAACGCTCCTCGTGACCTTCCAAAATCAGAAGACGTTCGATGGACGCTCGTGGGCGTCGAGCCTCGCAAGGACATCGCGGTGATCAAGGTGGACGCTCCGCCGCGGCGACCCTTGCGAGCCGTCACGCCACCGCGGAAGCTGCTCTCGGACCGGTTGCGCGATCGGGCGGAGGACAACGCCGCGTCTGCTCATGGCGAGAGCGCAGGCTGCCCTACATCGCGCGAGCGGTTGCTGGGAGTTGCAACCCGCTGAGCCGGTTGCTCTAGAGTACAGTCGATGGCCGGCGCCTCGATCCCGCCCGAAGTCGAGCGCTTCCTGATCGCGCACGTGCCGTCGGTCGCGGTTCTCGAGGCCCTGCTGCTCCTGCGGGGCGATACCGCCCACTCGCTGTCCGTCAACGCGCTCCCAGGCCGCCTCTACATCGACGCCCGCCTGGCCCGTGCCATCGTGGAGCACCTCGTATCGCACGGCCTCGCGACGCAAAGCGAGACGGGCGCGCTCCGCTATGCGGCCGCCGGGCCGCTCGCGACGGCGGTCGATCTCGTCGCCGAGATTTACCCCACTCGGCTCGTAGCGGTCTCCCAGTTCATTCATGCGCGGCAGGACTCCGTGGGCATCCGGAACTTCGCAGACGCCTTCCGGTTCAGAAAGGACTGAGCGATGGCCGAAACCGTGTACGTGCTCTGCACCGTGACCGCCTTCATCTGCACGGTGCTCCTCGCGCGCGCCTTCACGCGCACGCGCTCGCGGCTCCTCTTCTGGAGCGCCTTGTGTTTCGGTGGACTGACCGTGAACAACGCCCTCGTCTTCGTGGATCTCATCGTGGTCCCGAACGTGAGCCTCTTCACCATCCGCAACGCCACCGGCGTCCTCTCGGTCGCGGTTCTGCTCATCGGGAGCGTGTTCGAGGGGCGAGGCACGCGATGAACACCTTCCTTCTTGGCGCCATGTCGATGGGCTTCTTCGTCGCGGGCCTGATGTTCTTGCAGTTCTTTCGCGTCACCCGGGACGTCCTCTTCGCCCTCTTCGCGATCGCGTTCTGGGTGGAGTGCATCAATCGCGCTGCGCTGGCCCTGGCGAACTCGCCCAACGAAGGGCGGCCAGTGTATTACCTGGGCCGGCTGCTGGCGTACGTGCTCATCATCGCCGCGATCGTCACCAAGAACGTGCGGAGGCAGCCGTGACGGGGGCCCTCGTCACGGGGAGGGGTCGATGGCGAGGGTCCGTGCCTGGGCGTTCACGCTGCTCCTCGGCGCGGCGGGCGTCCCATCGGCTCGCGGCGCGCGGGCCGCGGCGCCCGAGGCGCTCTCCGAGGTGCCTGTCGGAGACGAGGAAGCGGTGCGCGTCGATGCCGGCCGGCTCCGCGCCATGCTGCGTGACATCGACGAGGCGGCGCTGCCCTCCGCCAAGCGTGCTGTGCGCTCGCGTGCGTCGGGGATCGACGCCGGCGTCCCCGACGCCGGGGTCCACCCTTTCCCGGACCGCGCAAAGCCATCACGAAGGAAGAGTCACCGTCACCTGCGTGCCCTTGCCGACCTCGCTGCTGACCCGGATGCTCCCGCCGTGCGCGTCGCAGATGGCCTTCACGAAGCTCAAACCGAGCCCCAGGCCTGGTTGCGATCGGCTCCGATCGCCGCGATACAGGCGCTCGAAGATGCGCGGTTGCTCCTCGCCCGCGATGCCCACGCCATTGTCGCGCACCGTGAGCTCTACCGAGCCTTGCAGCGCCCGCGTGCTGACCTCCACCACGCCGCCCGACGGCGTGTACTTCAGCGCGTTGTCGATCAGGTTGGCGATCAGCTGCTGCAGGCGCGTGGCATCGCCGACGACGCGGGCGGCGAGCAGGTTCGATTGCAACCTGAGGCCCCTCTCATCCGCCACCATCCCGTAGCTCTCGATCATCTCGCGGGCGACGGTGTCGAGCTGCACCACCTTCCTCTCCAGTCGCATCACGCCGGTCTCCGCGGCCGAGATATCCATCAGTGCCCTGAGCATCGAGAGCACGCGGTCGGACTCTTCGACGGTGTCCGCCAGCGCCTCCCGGAGACCGCCCGGTTCCTCGGGCGAGCGCAGGGCCAGCTCCGCGCCTGCCCGCAGGCGGGTGAGCGGCGTCCGGAGCTCGTGGGCGACGTTGTCCAGCGCCTCGCGCATGCCGCCCACAAGCGCCTGGTTTCGATCGAGCATGCGGTTGAACTGCGTCGCCAGATCGTCGAGGTCGTCGCCGCTGCCGCGCGTCGGGACGCGGGCGTCGAGCTGCCCCGAGCGGATGACGGTCTGGGCCACCGCGCCGAGATGGCGCACTGGCAGCAGAGCGCGACGGGTGAGCAGCGCGCCACCGACAAGGCCCAGCAACAGGGCTGTCGCCAGCGCTTCGAGGGAGGCGTTGCGGACGTGCCCGAGGAGTTCGCGCTCTTGCGCCTTGCTCCGGCCCACCTGGAGCTGAAGGTTCCCGGAGACCCCGGTCACCGCCACCCGCCACCACCTTTCGTCGGGGGGCGGCCGACCCTCCGCTTCGCCGCTCGCGGCCGCCGCGGATGAGGGCGGCGTCCCGGCCCCTGGTCTGGGCGCGCTCCCCGCGTGCTCGTAGACGGTACGGCTCTCGTCGCCCAGACGTACGTAGTCCTGCTCGCGGCGAGCCTCGTCCGCGCTGACCGCGTCTGCCAGGCCGGGGACCCCGCGGGTCTCGAACTCGGCCCGGTACTCCTCGAGCTGCTCGGTCACGATCGCCTGCTCGCGGGTCTCGACCGAGCGAACGATGAAGTACTCGGCGACGATGGCGACCGAGGCGAGGCTCAGCGCGAAGATGACCACGTACCAGGCGGTGAGCCGGAAGCTCGTCGACCGGAGGAAGCGATCAAGCCTTCCGGAGGACATAACCGACCCCGCGGATGGTGTGAATGAGCTTCTCCTCGAAGCCCCGGTCGATCTTGCTGCGAACACGGCTCACCAGGACGTCGACCACGTTGGTCTGCGGGTCGAAGGAGTACTCCCACACGCGCTCGAGGATCATCGTCTTGCTGACGACGCGGTCGGCGTTGCGCAGGAGGTACTCGAGGAGCTGGAACTCCTTGGCCTGCAGCTCGATGGTGCCCTTGCCGCGCGTGGCCCGGCGCGACAGGAGGTCGAGGGAGAGGTCGGCGTAGTGAAGGACCGTCGCCGGGGCCGGCGCGGAGGCCGCGCGCCGCGAGAGGGCCTGCAGACGTGCCACCAGCTCGGCGAAGGAAAAAGGCTTGGTGAGGTAGTCGTCGGCGCCGGCCTCGAGGCCCGCGATGCGATCGTCCACGGCGCTCTTCGCGCTGAGGATGATGATGGGCAAGGTCACCTTCTCGGCGCGCAGGGTCCGGATCACGTCCAGCCCATCACGGCCCGGGAGCATCCGGTCGACGATGGCCACCTCGTAGGGCGTGCTGCGCCCGAAGGCCAGCCCGTCGTCGCCCGTCTTCACCCAGTCGACGCCATGGCCCTCCTGCTTGAGGCCACGGGAAATGAACGAGCCGATCTTCTCGTCGTCCTCGACCAGGAGCAGATGCATGGGCCGCCTGCAGTCTAGTCCCGCCGGCGCTTCTCACGACCCGGACGGAATCAGGGGGGCCACCTGGTCGCGGTCGACCCATCCGCGGCGTCCGCGGGCGTCGCGGACGTGGACGAATCGCTCGTGCGTAGGGCCCAGGGTCACGTCGTCGCCGGGCGCCAGCGAGAACCCGCTCTGCGCCGACTCGAAGGGCGAGACCAGCACCGGGGCGGACGCCATCAGCAGGCCTTCATGAATGTCCTTCCCTGCGATGAAGAGCCCGCCACCGGCCACGACCGTCCCGAGTGCCGCCATCGCGGTGCCCGCCAGCAAGCCGGTCCGACGCCGCCGAAAGACCAGCGCCGACCCCCCTGTGGCGACCGTGAGCCAGAAGCCGGCGGCGGTGATCCAGGTCCAGGTTGTCATGGTGAGCGTGCCCGCCCACCGGTCCAGGGGCCCTCGGTCGTCGGGCACGCCGAGGGCGACGCGCGCGGCGGCCAGGTTGGTGGCGATTGCCTCGTCGCGCGGATCGAGCGTCCGCGCCCGCTCGTACGAGAGCAGCGCCTGGGCGGGCTTGCCGTCGCGGAGGTAAGCGTTGCCGAGGTCGTACAGGATGGGGGCGGAGTACCCGCGATCCCGGAGGATGGCTTCGTAGCCCGCCTCAGCCTCCCCGTAGCGACCCTCGGCGAGGGCCTTGTGGGCCGCCTCGGCCGGATCCGCCGGGGCGGCGCGTGCGGTGACCGTCAGCGCGACGATCGCCCAGACACACACGGCGGAAATGAGCCCGCGGCAAGCGCCGCGACGTCGTCGAACCTTTTGCGCTCTCATGCCATCGTTTCCTTCAGTTGGTGCAGCTCCCGGCCGACGCGATCCTTCCAGGCGGCGAGATCCGCCTGCGCCGCGCCCATGCCGGAGAAGCGCGACGCGTCGAGGTCGAAGACCTGCCTGATGGGCTCGGCGCGGACCGTGTCGAGGCGCCCCGCGATCTCGGCCAGGGTGATGGCCTCCGGTCGCAAGTGCCATCGGGCGCCGAGCCGCTGTTGAAATGCGCCGCGGGCCGCCGCGAAGAAGGCCGCGGCATCGCCCTGGTCCACTGCACGGTCCATCTCCCCGCAGAGGCGGCGCAGCGCTCGATCGCCCTCGCGGCGCCACGGTCGATCGGCATCGGCAGCGCGCCGGCGGCGAGCGAACACCGCGCCGAACGCCGCACCGAGGCCCAGGAAGGGGATGGACTGCGCCATCCAGAAGCCCCGCCGCTCGAAGATCGGGGCCAGCCCCGACACCGGCTCGCCCTGAGCCAATTCATCGGGAGCGAGCGACGGCCCCGACGGAATCGAGGGGGCCACGCCGGTCGAGCTGGTCGCGATCGACTGGCCGGGCGCGACGTCGACGGGAACGGGGGCGGTCCGCAAAGTCACGTATCGCGCGGCGTCGGGGTCGAAGTAGCTGAGGGCCACCGAGGGAATCGGACCGACGCCCGAGCGCGAAGGAACGACCGGCTGGGTGAACACCTTGGTCCCGTCATCGACTTGCCTGGCGTTGGGCGGGTAGGCCCTCCAGTCCGCGGAGTCGGCGACACCGGGGATCTGGACGCGATCGAAGCTCCCCTTCCCGGTGACCCGCAGCTCGAGGCTGGCCGGTTCGCCGGCGCGGAGCTTGGTGGGCTGGGCGGACGCGCTGAGCTCGAAGTGCCCGACGGCGCCGCTGAACCCGGGCGGCCGTCCTTCCGCCGGGAGGGGTGCGACGTCGAGCGCCAGGTCCGACGAGCGAAGGACGACATCCTTCTGCTGCATTGCGCCGACGTCGAAGCCCGACTCGGCTTGCCGCATCATCTGCTGCATGCGTCGCTGCATCTGCTGCATCAGGTCCTGGCCGCTGCCGATTGACGAGCCGAAGAAGCCATCGAAGGGATCCTGGGAGGGCTCGTCTCCCGGCGCGTCGAGGGTATTGGTCCGGCCTTGTACGATGTCCTGCCATTTCAGGGTGCTCGGCAGGGTCATGGAGAGCGCGTAGTGGCCTGCCTTGACGGGCGACAGCTTTCCCTTCCAGGTGACGACGAGGTAGGGCACGCCGCCAATCTCCGCGCGGCCCTGCGCCGGATCGGACTCGGTGAGGGTGAAATCGGTGTTCCCCAGGGCCGGCGCCCCGGTCACGCTGACCGAGGTATCGCCCCGGTAGTAGGCCCGCACGGTCACGGGCACCACTTCGCCGACGTAGGCCTTGTGCCGGGGGAGCTCGACCCGCAGGTAGGCGCGCGGTCCTGCCTGCGCAGACGGCGCTTCGGGCGCGGCCATGGCTTGCCGGCCGAGGACCAGCGCGCACAGACCCACCAGGAGCGCCCAGAGCGACCCCGACCTTCTTCCTCTTCGCAAGCGTGACGTCATGACCTCACCAGTCCTTTCGCGGCGCAGCGTCGGCGGCCCTGGGCGCGACGGGGGCAGGGGTCGAGATGACCAGGTCTCCCCGGAGCGAATCGAGGAGCGCCCGCGCCTCCTGTTTCGAGAGCTCACCCGGGGCCGAAGGGGCTTCGGCCTCGGCCGCCCCGGGCGGTTGCTCGTGGTTCGCCGGCTCGGCGCCGGCGGACGCGGGTTGCGACGAGGGCTCGCCGGGCCTGGGGGCACCCGCCGGTAGACCGCTCGGATTCCGCGGCGTGCCGGAGTTCCCCTGGCCCTTCGAGTCCTGCTGACCCTTCGAGTCTTGCTGGCCTTTGCCGCCGCCTTGACCGCTCTTCTGGTCCCTGGACGCCCCGCTGTCGGGCTTCGGCTGCTCTTGCTTCTGCTTCTCCTGGTCCTTCTGGCGCTGAAGATCGGCGAGGCGGCGCTTGACGAACTCCAGGTTGTCCTTCGCTTCGCTGTCCTTCGGGTCGAGCCGCAGCGCCCCCTCGTACTGCGATATGGCGTCCTTCCAGGATCCGATGGTCGCGTCGACGTCCTTGGTCGTCAGCGACTTCTCGCCCATTCGGTAGCGGGTATTCCCGAGGTTGTAGTACGCGCGGGTTTGCAGCCCCAAGTCGTCGCCACGGAGCGACGCCTCGAAGCCCTTGGCGGCCACGTCGAAGTCGCCCTTTCGATAGGCGGCGTCCCCGAGATCGAAGCCGAGGCGTGGATCCTCGGGGCTGGTCTTCTGGGCCTTCGCGTAGTCCGCCTCCGCCTGATCGAAGCGGCCCTGCTGGTAGGCGCGCGCGGCGCTCTGCGGCGACGCGCTGGCGGTCCCGGACACCAGGACGAGCGTCGCCAATCCGGCCCCCGCGGCACCGGCCAGGGGACGCAGGCCGAACCGGCCGACGTGGGCGCGGTTCGCCGGCGTGACCTTTCGCCTCCGCTCGCCCACCAGGGGCTCGAGTCCGAGGAGCAGCAGGGCGGCCCCCAGCGGCCACTGGAAACGCTCGATGGGAACCCGTTGGCTGCGCGCCGCAAGATCGGATTTGGGCAGCGCCGACAGGCTCTCCTGGTAGAGCGACTCGAGCCCTGCCCCGCTGTCGCCGAGCGGCCGATAGCTGCCGCCCGTCGCCTGGGCGATGCTCCGGAGGAGCGTCTCGTCGAGCCGCGACGTGACCAGCCGCCCCTCGGGGTCCCGCACGAACTGCCCGGGGCCGTGGCCCCCTGGCGACTGCCCGGGGCCATCGGTCGCGGCCAGCGGAATGAGCTCGCCGCGCGGGGTTCCCACGCCCACGGAGTCGATGACGAGGCCACGCTTGCCGGCCTTCTCCGCCGCGGCCAGCGCGTCGCCCTGGAGGTCCTCGCCGTCGGTGAGGAGCACCAGGACCTTGTCGTGCGCGTCGTCCGAGAACGCCTTGCTCGCCACGTCGATGGCGCTGGCCACGTCGGTCCCGCCGACGGGGATCACGGACGTGTCGAGGGCGTCGAGCGACTCCTCGAAGATGCCATGGTCCAGCGTGAGCGGGGTCTGGAGGAACGCGTCGCCGGCGAACGCCACCAGGCCCACACGATCGTCGGGGAATCGCTCCACCAGGTCGTGCACCGCGAGCTTGGCCCGCTGCAGGCGATCGGGCTTCACGTCCTGCGTCAGCATGCTCTTCGAGGTGTCGACCGCGAAGAGGAGGTCGACCCCGCGCCGGTGCACCTCTTCCCACCGGTACCCGAGCCGGGGGCGCGCCAGCGACACGAAGAGCAGGGTCGCCCCGGCGACGATCATCGCCTGCTTGAGGCGGCGCCGAACCGGCGAAGCGGTCGCCGTCATCCCGGCGAGCAGGTGCTGAGCGCCGAGCTGACGGAGGGCCGCCGCGCGCGAGCGCCCGGCCAGGAACATGAGTGCGAGGAGCAGCAGGCAGACCGCTGCGGCGGCGAACAGAAACGATGGTTGAGCGAATTGCATGGTCCAGGCCCTCAAGGAATGCGCCGGAAACGTGTGAGTCCCAGCCCGAGTTCGAGCGACAGCAGCAGGCCTGCCGGAAACGCCGCCCAGGCGAAGCGCTCGTCGTGGGTCTCGAAGCTCCGGACCTGGTGGGTGGTCTTCTCCATGCCGTCGATGGAGGCGTAGATCTGCCTCAGCGAGTCGGTGTCGGTCGCGCGGAAGAAGTGGCCGCCGGTGACGTCGGCGATCTTGCGCAGCGAGTCCTCGTCGACGTCGACCTTGGTCATCACGATGTGGGTCCTTCCGTCCTTGTCGGTGACGGGCATCGGCGCCTCGCCCCGCGAGCCGACACCGACGGTGTAGACGCGGACGCCCACGGCTTTGGCCGCCTCGGCGGCGAGCTGCGGGGAGACGCTGCCGGCGTTGTTCACGCCGTCGGTGAGGAGCACGACCACCTTGGAGCGCGAAGGTTGATCGCGCAGCCGGTTGACGGCGGCGCCGAGCGCGGACCCGATCGCCGTGCCGTCTTCGACGGCGCCGATCTTCACGCGATCGAGGCTTTGGAGGACGTACGAGTGATCGAGCGTCAGCGGGCTGACGAGGTACGGCCGGCCGGCGAAGGCCACCAGACCGATGCGGTCGTTGGGACGGCCGTCGATGAACTTCGAGACGACCGACTTGACCACGTCGAGGCGATCGACGGGCTGGTCCCCTTCCTTGAAGTCGAGGGAGCTCATCGAACCGGACGTGTCGAGCGCCAGCACGAGATCGACGCCGCTCGCCTGGACGGCCGCGTGGGCCTCCGCGAGCTGCGGACGAGCGAGGGCGACGATGCCCAGGGCGATCGCGGCGGCCCGCGCGCTGGGGAGCCATTGCCCCCAGCGCATCCGCACCGATCGCGAGACCGTGCGCGCGTTGGCCGTGCTGGAGAAGGCGAGGGCCGCCGTCGCACCCTTCTTCCCGCGAAGCAGGAGGATCAGGGGCACGAGGGTCAGGAGCCAGAGAAACGCGGGCGAGGCGAAGTGGATCATGTGCCGACCCCCGGGGTGGCGGACGTGGTGATCAGGGGAGTGGGGCGCGGCCGGGTCGGCTCCCGCGCCGCCGCTTCGTTCGTCTCGACGAATCGGCGCGCGGCCGCGGTCATGCCGTCCATCTGCTCGGCCGATAGGGCAAACCGCGCGAACTTGGCCAGGTCGCACCAGGACAGAAACTCGTCGAGGACCTGCCTGTGCCCCGCGATGGGGCTCGACTGGCTGCCCAGCAGGTCCTGGAGAAACTCCTCGGTGGTCTTGTGGGCCGCCTGCAACCCGAAGCGCGACTCGACGTAGGTGCGTACGGCGTCGGAGAGCTGCTCCGAGAACTCGGCGGCGCGCCCGGTCCCGACCAGGGCGCGGGCCCGCTCGATGCGCTCGAGCGCGATCTCCCGCTGCGCTCCGGACCCGGTCGCGGACCCGCCGGCGGAGCGCCCGGTAGGTCGTCAGGCCGACCAGAAGCAGCGCCAGTGCGGCGGCGACGAGCGCGGGCCGGAGCCACCAGTAGGGGATCGCGACGGGGCCACGGATGTCGTGGATGTCCTCTGGAGCGGGGACCCCCGCGGCAAGCGCCAGGGGTAGGCAGGCGGCGAGCGCTGCGAACACAGCGCCCGCGAGCGCCCGCGTGCGGGCACGATGGATGGTCATTGCACCCTCTTCTCGCGGTTCCGGAAGAATCCGAGCAGCGGGGGCATGTACGGCCGGCCCGTGTCGAGCTCCAGGCAGTCGACTCCCTCGCGCCGCAGGGCGCGCACCGTCTCCCGGCGTCCCGCGTCGGCGAGCGCCGCGTAGCGCTCGCGCACGACGCGCTTGCCGGTGTCCACCTGCACGAGCTCCCCGGTCTCGGCGTCCTCCAGGGTCAGCAGACCCACATCGGGCAGGGTCATCTCCCGCGGATCGAAGAGGTGCAGGGCCACGAGATCGTGGCGCCGGTGCACCAGCCTCACGGCGTCGCGAAGACCCGGGCGCTCCATGGCCGGGCCACCCGCCGCCTGGAAGTCGGAGATCAGGAAGACGATCGCCCGCCGCGACGCGACGTCGTTGGCGAACCGCAAGGCCTGGGCGAGATTGGTGCCCCGACTTCGCGGCTTGGTCCCGAGGATCTCGCGCACGACCCGGAGCACGTGCGCCTGCCCCTTCTTCGGCGGAACGTACTTCTCGATCCCGTCGGTGAAGAGGACGAGGCCCACTTTGTCGTTGTTGCGGGTGGCCGACAGGGCCAGCACGCTCGCGAGCTCCGCCTCGAGCTCGCGCTTGCTCCGGGTCGTCGAGCCGAACTCGAAGGAGGCGCTCGAGATCGACCAGGACGAGGATGGTGAGCTCGCGCTCTTCGCGGAACTTCTTCACGAACGGCCGCCCGGCGCGCGCCGTCACGTTCCAGTCGATGCTCCGCACATCGTCGCCGGGCACGTACTCGCGGACCTCGTCGAAATCCATGCCGCTGCCGCGGAAGACCGAGTGGTAGTGGCCGGCCAGGGCGTCGTTGACGAGACGCCGGGTGCGGATCTCGATCTGCCGGGTCTTGGTCACCATCGCGCGGAGCGCCGCGGTGTCCTCCCGGGTCGCCGGGGTGTCGGACGGGAGATCCGGCGTCCGATCGATCGCGTTGGCGCGGCTCATCACGGCACCGGCAGCGCTTCGAGGACACGCTGGACGAGCTGGTCGGCGGTGACGCCCTCGGCCTCGGCCTCGTAGGTGACGGCGATGCGGTGGCGCAGCACGTCGTGGGCCAGCGACTTCACGTCGAGTGGGGTGACGTATCCGCGTCCCTGCAGGAAGGCCCAGGCCCGGGACGCGAGCGTCAGGTTGATGGTGGCGCGCGGCGAGGCGCCATACTGGATGTACTGCGCGATCGGGACGCCGTAGGCCTTCGGATCGCGGGTGGCGCCGATCAGATCGACGATGTAGTCGCGCACGCGGTCGTCGATGTAGATGCGGTTGACGACGTGGCGCGCCTCGGCGATCTGCGGAAGGCTCACCACCGGGCGAACGCCGAGCGCCGGTTCGCTCGTCGCCATGGCGTCCAGAATGGCCCGCTCCTCCGTCCGGCTCGGATAGTCGAGGACGAGCTTGAGCATGAAGCGGTCGACCTGCGCCTCGGGCAAGGGATAAGTGCCCTCTTGCTCGATGGGGTTCTGGGTGGCCATCACCAGGAAGGGGTCGGGCAACGGGTGCGTCTGGTCCCCCAGCGTCACCTGGCGCTCCTGCATCGCCTCGAGCAGCGCGCTCTGCACCTTGGCCGGAGCCCGGTTGATCTCGTCGGCGAGCACGAGGTTCGCGAAGACCGGGCCGGACTTGGTGACGAAGCCCCCGTCGCGCGGGTTGTAGATGAGCGTGCCGACGATGTCGGCCGGGAGCATGTCGGGCGTAAACTGCAGTCGGTGGAAGCTGGCGTCGATGGCGCCGGCGAGCGTCTTGAGCGCGAGAGTCTTCGCCAGGCCGGGGACGCCCTCGATGAGCAGGTGCCCGTTGGTCAGCAGACTGACCAGCAGGCGCTCGACGAGGTAGCGCTGGCCGACGATGACGCGGGCGATCTCCTGCTGGAGGGGTACGACCCAACCGGAGTGGCGCTGCACGTCCTCGTGGATCGCCTGGATCGTAGGGTTTCCCGCGCCGCGTGCTGCGACGCCGTTCTGCGGCTGGGTTGTGGGCTGGGCTTGCATCGGACCAAGGGCTCCTGTCTTCGCCCCGTTCGTCGGGGGTGAGCCCAGGATGGTCTCCTCCTCCGGCGCCAGCCTTTCGCGGACATTACAGGTCTGTAGGGATCGCGGCGCGGCCGCCCTTGCCGGCTCAGTCCCGACAAAGTCGCGCCGCCCCACGTCCGCCAGGGATTTCGCGCTCCGGAGCGAGTCGGGGCGCTCCTTCGCCCACTCGGTCGGGATCACGGCGACGAAGGCGTGTCCCCATCGACGACGAAGTAAGCAGGAGCGTCGGGGGGCGCCGATGTCAGGGAGATCCGCGGACGGAACCGCTGTTTGAGGCCTCTTCCGCGCTGAACGGAACGGCCGACCCGCGTGAGTGCCTTGAAGATGGGCGGGATGGGTGCACCCCTTCGCCGGGACGCGCGCGCGCCTGAGCGCGAGAGCCGTACTCGTTGACGAGAGAGCTGTGCCCCTCAGGTCCTTGGGCCGTATCCGTCCACGCGAGAGCCGTGCCCCTCGGGTCCAAGGATGTGCCCGTCCACGCGAGAGCCGTGCTCCTCATGTCTGAGGGCCGCACCCGTCGACGAGAGAGCCGTGCCCCTCAGGTCTAAGGGCCGTATCCGTCCACGCGAGAGCCGTGCCCGTTGACGAGAGAGCCGTGCCTCTCGAGTCGGAGGGTGCGTGGGAAGAAGACGCGCAGCTCGTGGCATGGGGCCGCGCTGGGGGTCCTCGTGTCCAGACGGCGCAGGTCCTTCGCGGCACGGCGGAGCACCATGAGGGCGGCCAGAGCGGTCAAGGGCCTCCGTCGGGTTTCGGCGCGAAGGCCGCGGGAGCCGGACCGAGGTCCCGTCCCGCCCTGATCTCCGGGCGTGGTCATGACGGCGTTCGCCGTTGCGAGAGGGCCGGCGGTGCCGGACGCGAACGTAACCGGATGCCCCGAGGCGCGTAACCTCGGTGTTGGAACCGCGCCTCAGCCTCTTCGTCCTTCTCGGCCTGTTCGCTTGCGAGTCCCCCCCAACGGCGATCGCCGAGGCTCACGCCGACGAGCGCCCTGGCGGTGGCGGCTCGGGAGTCGCCGTCGTCGAGCTCTTCACCTCCGAGGGTTGCAGCAGCTGCCCGCCCGCGGACGACGTGCTCGCCCGACTCGCCGCCACCGGCGGCGAGCGCGTCTTCGCTCTCTCATTCCACGTGGACTACTGGGACGACCTCGGCTGGCCGGACCGGTTCGCCTCCCCCGCCTTCACGAGCCGGCAGCAAGCGTACGCTCGGGCGCTTGGCACGAAGGGGCTCTACACGCCCCAGATGGTCATGAACGGAACCGAGGAGTTCATCGGGTCGGACGCGAAGCGAGCCGACGCCGCCTTGGGCCGGGCTCTGGCCAGGGCCTCCGAGGTCCAAGTCGACGTCCGCCCACGCTGGACCTCGCCCGGCCAAGCGACCGTCGACTACTCCGTCTCGAGCGCTCCGAGCGGCTCGTCGCTCGTCGTCGTGGTGATCGAGCGCCAGGACGTGACGTCGGTCTTGCGCGGAGAGAACGCCGGCAAGACGCTGCGCCACGCGAACGTAGTCCGAGCGCTCGCCTCCTCACCGCTCGAGGCAGCGACCGGGTCGATGGCCGTGACTGTGCCGTCATCCCTCGCCCGCCCCGGCGCGCAGCTGGTCGGATGGGTGCAAACCGGGGTCTCTCCGAACGGGATGCGAATCCTCGGCGCCTCGCGCGTCCCTCTACCGGCCCCGTGACGCCGGAACCTGGCGTTCAGCGCTCGGGCTCCGAATCCAGGACCTGGCGGTCCACGCGTCCCTTCAGACAACGCTCCGCTACATGCACCTGTCGCCGAGCACCCTGGACGCGGCCTTCCGGCTTCTGGACCAGCCGGCCCCGGTCGCTGTCACCGGCTGACGGCCGGGATCACGTCGCCCCGCGACGTGTCCCCGAGCGAGCGCAGCCGGCATCCATGCGGGCGGAGGCGGGCCCTCGGCGTGCCAGGTTCGCATCGAAGCACAATCATGCTACGAAGTAAGAATGAAGAAGCGGCCGGGCGGTACGACTCACCTGTCGATCTCGCTTCCCACGGAGGAGGCGAAGCTCCTCAAGCGCAGGGCGAAACGCGTCTATGACGGGAACGTCTCGCGGGTCGTCAGCGACGCGATCCGGTACATCGCGTACGAGGAAGGCCGCGACGCCCTCATCGCTTCTTTCGGCGGCAAAGGCAAGCCCACGCCGGCCGAGGCGGCCCAGCTCGACGCCGCGTGGGGCTTCGTCGCCAAGAAGTCGGCGTGACCGGCCCGGCGATCACCTTCGACACGGGCGCCCTGATCGCGCTCGAGCGTCGGAAGGATCGGGCGATGAAGGTCTACACCCACGCGCGGGATCGTGGCCTCGTCGTCGCCACCCCCAACGTCACTTTGGCCGAGTGGTGGCGTGGACGAACCGACCGGCGGGAGGCCGTGCTGCGAGGGCTCCTGATCGAGCCCCCATCGGACGAGGTGATGAAGCTAGCCGGCGTGGCGCTGGGGAAGGTCCAAGAGGCCACGACCGTCGACGCGATCGTCGCGGCCTTCGCCGTCCACCGGACGGGAATCGTGTACACCGGCGACGTCGCCGACTTCGAGGCGCTCGCGACGTTCTTCCCGGCCCTTCGGGTGTTCGCGATCTGACCGTGAGCCGCCATCGGATCGGCGCCGAACTCGCCAATCTCGGGCACGATGTCAGCAAGGACACCGTGGCCCAGGTGCACGGGCGCGGGCCCGCAGTCATTCGAGGCCGCGTTGCGCGCCTTCCCTTACCGCCGAACCGGCACGCCTCGGAGGCGGGCCAATACCTTCGGGTGTCGTCCAAGGCCGGATCGGGTTCGGCGACATTTACGAGTGGGCCGGGCAGCTTCGCACGATCGACATCGCGAAAGGCGGCAACGCCGAAGCTTGCGGCCATCATCCAAGAGAACCTGTCGCCCCTGGAAGCGCCGCCCGTCTGAGCATGTCCGCCGCGGGCGACCGTCGCCCCGAACCGACGGGTCGCCTATGCGTGAACTACGCGCGTCGGGGTGCCGCGAAGCACCGGGTGATGACGGCCCTGGAGCTGATGGCCCCTTGAGCGCACTCATTCCCCCGCCGCGCCACCCCTTGGTGCGGTTCCACGGTGTGCTCGCGTGTCCGCGGGCGTCGTCGCCTTCGTCGGCCTGGCGTCGATCGCCCGGTCATGGGGCGTTCTGGTCCCAGCGGCCCGGCAAGAACGTCCCGGCCATGCGGTCCGGGGCGCGGATGCCCTCGGCGGCCATCGCCTCGGTCGCCTGGCGGCGGAGCGCGTCGCCCGCGTCGCCGCCCATGCGCTTGCCGAGCTGCAGCGCGGCCGCCCACGCGAAGAGCGCCATGTTCGCCGCCGTCGCGCGCTCCATCGCCGTGTTCAGGGCCTTCGTCGCCGCGGTCTCGTCCCCTTCGGCGTTGGCCGCCGACGCGAGGACGAGCTGCGCGAGCGGGGCGGTCCACGGCATCTCCTCGCGTTCGAGCAGCGCGGCGATCCCCCGGGCCTCGGCCAGCCGCTTCCGCCGGTCCGCCGGATCGCCCTCGAGGGTCGACGCGACCGCCGCGCACCCCCGGACGTACCGCGTGAACGCGCGCACGAACTGCGACCGCGCGAGCAGGCTCCGCGCGAACGCGCGGCGCTGCCGCTCGAGCCGCGCGTAGGCCTCGGCGCCGCGACCCACGTAGAGCTCGATGAGCGCCCCCCAGACCATGCCCTTCCAGTGCTGGATGTGAAACCCGTTCTGGGTCCACGTCGCGAGCGCCGCGCGCAGGTGCTCGCGGGCCGCCTCCGGATCGTCGGCGGCGAGGCAGACGTCCACCATCGGGGCGGCGCGCAGGTTGACGACGGTGTACTGGTCGCCCCGGCGCTCCGCGTCGGCCAGGAGGAGCGCCGAGCGCCGCGCCTCTTCGGCGATCTTGCCGAGGAAGAACAGCGAGTAGACGCCGAAGAGCCGGTGCAGCGACGTCGTCTCGCGCGTCGCGCGGTTCGCGCGCTCGGTGAGGCGGCTGTAGAGCGACTCGTGGGCCTCGGCCCAGCGGCCGCGATGAAAGAGCGAAAGCCCGCGGCAAATCTCGAAATAGGTGTCGCCTTCGCGGACGCCGGGCGCGCCCTGCAGGCGCTCGGCGATGGCGTAGACGTCGCGCTCGGCCTTGCCGATGGGTCCGCCCTGGCTCGCGATGTGGGTGACCTGGATGGCCGCGGCGCGGAGGACGTGCTCGCGGTCGCCGACATCGAGGGCCAGGCGGAGGAAGCGCGCCTGCATGCAGGCGGCGAAGACCACGTCCACGATGGAGAGGCCGGCGACGACGGAGTAGAGCGCGTCCACCCGCAGGCGGTCCGTGGGCGACACCTCTTCGGCCGAGCGCTCCACGAACCGGAGGCCGCGCCAGCGCAGCAGCAGGCGCTGGAAGATCAGCGAGACGATGGCGCCGAGGGTCGTGCGCGGGGCCCTCATCCCCACGGCCCGGAGCACCCCGTGGAGCACGGCGACGCCCTCGTCGGTGTGCCCGGCCACGAGGAGCTGCGCCGCCGCCGATTGCTCGAGCTCGATGCGCTGCAGCGCCGGAGCGCCGTCCGCGGCCTCCAGGTACACTCTGGCCGCCTCCGCGCTTCGCCCGGCGCGCTCGAGGGCCGTCGCCAGCCGGACGCGCGCCGCGAGGGCCTCGCCCTTCGCGCGCGGCGCCCCCTCGAGCGCCAGGCGATAGAGCCGCGCGGCCTGCTCGAACGCCAGCTTCGACGCGGCCTGCTCGGCGGCGCGCTCCGCGCAGCGGGCCGCGGCCTCGGTCTCCCCGCAGCCGAACAGGTGGTGGGTCACCGCCTCGAGGTCGGTCCCGGGGGCGCTCTCGAGGGCCGTCGCCAGCGCGCGATGGTGCTCGCGCAAGACGGGGGCCTGGACGAGCTCGACGATCGTCTCCCGGATGCGGTCGTGGCCCGGCTCGAGCACCTCCACGCCGTCCCGGAAGCCATCCCGGACCAGGCGCTGCGCGCGCAGCAGGTCCACGTGCTCCTCGAAGGCGCCGGCGCCCCCGTGCGCGCCGGCGAGCACCCCGAGCGGAAGCGGGCGCCCGCCCACGGCCACGATCTCCGCGAGCCTCCGCGTCGACTCCGGCAAGCGCGCGAGCCGCTCGCCGAGGACCTCCGCGAGGGTCCGCACGGGCGGGGTCGCCTCGCCGCCGTCTCCGGAGGCCCGGTTGCTGCGCAGGAGCTCCTCGACCAGGAGCGGGCAGCCCTCCGCCTCGCGCGCGACCGCGAGGGCCGTGCGCCGGGCGACATCGTCCGCCGCGCCGATCCTCGCGAGCGCCATCTGCTCCGCGTCCGCGATCGCGAGCGGCCCGACGGCGACGTCCCGCGCCTCGCCGATCGCCGGCCAGCGGGCGTTCAGCTCGATCAGGAAGGGGCTCGTGGCGGCCTCTTCGACCCGGTACGTCAGGACCAGCAAGATGGCCGGCGCCCGAGGGCCGCGCATGACCTCCTCGAGCAGCGCGACGCTATCGACGTCCCCCCACTGCACGTCGTCGATCCAGACCACGAGCGGCCTGCGCCGCGCGAGCGAGCCGAGGAGGTCGCGCAGCGCGCCGAAGGCACGCAGCCGGAGGCGGTGGACGTCGCCGTCCTCGGGAGCGCGCTGCTCCGCGAGGCTGGGCACGCGCTGCAGCACGGGGAAGACGTGCGCGAGCGCCCCGGCGTGCCGCGGCGGCGCGAGCGCCCCTTCCCGCTCCTCGACGCGGATCAGCAGCCGCGCGAGCGAGTCGATCAGGCTGTCGACCGCCTTGTACGGCACCGACTCGCGCTCGTACGCGCGCCCGCGGAGCGTCTCGAACTCGCCCGTCGCGGTCACCCCGTCGAGGAAGCGCCGCACGAGCGCGGACTTGCCCATGCCCGGGCCGCCCGCGACACGCACGGTGAGCGCCTGGCCGGCGCCCGCGGACTCGAGCGCCTCGTCGAGCGCGCGGAGCTGCTCCTGCCGCCCCACGAGCAGCTCGGGGCCCGTCCCGCCGGGCCGATCGGACAGCGGACCCGGGCGCGAGCTCACGACGGCGCCGAGGCGCTGCAGGATCTCCGCGGCATCCGGCCGCCGGGCGGGATTGCGCGCCGTCAGCGCGACGCACAGCTCCTCGAGATCGGACGGGATCCCGCGCGCCCACGTGCTCGGCGGGAGCGCCTCCTCCCGCGTCTTGCGCGTGAGGACGTCGATCGTCCCGCCCTCGAACGGCCGCCGCCCGGCCAGGGCCTCGTAGAGCATGACGCCGACCGCGTACCAGTCACTCGCCGGCGTCGGCACCTTCCCCTCGGCCTGCTCCGGGGAGAGGTAGACGGGCGTGCCGACGATGTTCCTGTCGCTCTCGTCGCGGGCCCGGGACAGCTCGAGGGCGATCCCGAAATCGAGGATGACGACGCGCTCCTCCGCCGTGACGAGGACGTTCGAGGGCTTGATGTCCCGATGCAGCTTGCCGGCCGCGTGCAAGGCGCGCAAGCCTTGCACGAGCTGGCGCAGCGCCGGGCGGAGCCGCGCGGGGTCCGCGGCCGTGGGCTCGTCGCCGAGCGACGGCGGGGGGGCGAACGACGGCGCCGAAGACCGCGCACGAAGCGGGCGGGTCACCGGGCTCACGTCGGATTCGAGGGCCCGACTTCGCGGCGCTCTCGTGCGGGCGGTCTCGACGGACGTACTCGACGAAGCCCTTCCCGGCGACGAGCTCCATCGTGAAGAACGGCGGCCCGTCGTCGGGCTGAACGAGCTCGTGGAGGTGCACCAGGTTCCGGTGGCGCACGTCGGCGAGCGCGCGGAACTCCTCCTTGAGGAGGTACAAGGCGTCCGGACCGAACCGGAGCAGCGTCTTCAGGGCGACGGCGCGATGACGCTTCCGGTCGTACGCCTCGTAGACCATGCCCATCCCTCCTTCGCCCACGCGCCGGACGACGGCGTATTGCGCGGTGCCTTTGTAGTCCTGACCGGGCGGCGGCGATGGCAGGGCGGACTGCATGGCGATCGACCCTTCATGGTACGCCGGGGGCAACCGCGACGGCGACGAGATCCTCGGCGAGGCGCCGCGCAGGGTCGCCCGCGATCTCCACGCGCGCACCTCCAGGCGGGATCTCGGCGCACTCTGTCCTACCTCATTTGGGGCGAGTGTCCTCGCTCGAGTGCTCTTAGGGGAGCCGTTCGACGCGCGCGACTGGCGCGCGCGGCGGCCGCGCTCGTCCATCGATCCGGAACCGCCATTTAGCGGGTCGTTTCGGCGCTCATCCGCTCCGAACATAACGGCCGACCAGCGTGGCTCCGACGTGGCCTGCGAGATGGAGCGATCGCCTCGCATGGGCTAGGCACAGGGACGGGCCATGAGAGCCGGGTCGTCCGCGGTCTGGTGGCCTGTCGTCGCGGTGGCCGGTCTGATCGGGTGCGGGGGAGCGTCCGAGATCGCATCCGGCGAGCCCGATGCCAGGCCCTTTCGGGACGCGGAGGTGAGTACGGGCGGCGAGGGGCTCGACGCGTCCGCTCTCGACGCGACGCTCTCCGACGCGGACGCGACGCTCTCCTTCGAAGGGGCGGCTCCGGACTCGGGCTCGGAAGACGCCACGCTCCTTCAAGATGCCACGCTCCCTCAGGACAGCGCGTTCGGGGACGTCGACGAGGACTCTCAGGACGTGAGGAGCCTCGACGCAGGCGACGGCGCCCTCGTCGACGCGGGGACCCCGCTCGACGGCGCGAGTGACGCCACGCGAGAAGGCGAAGTGGCGGAGGACGCCGAAGCAGCGGCGGACGGGCTGCCCTCGACGGCGCCGTGTCTGACGGGAGGGCACGTGCTCTCGGTCGAAGGAGATCCGGGGTCCTTCTTCTTCACGGGTACGCAGACCGACGCCCTCGGCAGTGTCTGGGCCGTCGAGGCCGAGGAGTACTACGCCGTCTTCGACGGCGCGCTCATCGACGTGGAGCCGTCGCCGTCGGCCGACGCGGGCGGCAGCTGGTTTCTCGACTTCAACACCTGGAACGCCATGATTCCGATGAAGACGGGCGTCGTCTACGACATCGCCACCGTCAGAAACTCGATCTCGTTCGGATACACTCGAACATGCTCGTCGGCGGCAGGGAGCTTCCGCGTCGACGAGATGGAGGCGCCTGATGCGAGCGTTGGCGGTGTTTCGATGTTGCTCGGCTTCACGGCCGCCTTCGCCATCACCTGTGACGGGTACCCGGGGGCCCTCCGTGGCTGCGTCCATTTCTGACGGACGCCGCCCGCGAGCCCTCGTCCTCGTCGCGCTCTCGGCGGCCGTACTGACCGCATGCGGCGGTGGTTCGGGGACCGCCCCGTTCGATCGGGACGCCGGCACCGACGCCCCCGACGACGTCGCGACCGCACGCGACGCCGCGCCGCCGGACGCGAGCGCCTTCGGGGACGCCGGAGCCGGCGACGGCGGCGGCGAAGATGCTGGACCGTCCGACGCCAGTGACGACGCGCAACTCGTCGACGGAGGCAGTGACGCGGCGCTCGTCGACGCAAGCGGCGATCTGGGCTTCGACGCGAGCGATGGGGAGGCGCTGGATGCCACGCTGGACGCCACCGGGCCTGGCCCGTCAGACGCAGCGCAGGAGGCGGCCCCAGGCGCGGACGCGAGCGGGGCGTGCACGGTCACGGCCTGCGCGAGCGACTGGCCAACGATCAGCTACGGCACCTCCCACGCTGGCTACAACACAGTGGAGCACGGCGGTCCGCCGATTGTCGGTCACTGGGACACGGTCATCGCCGCCGACCAGACTGCGTTGAGCCCCGCATGCGCCGAGAACGGCGTGGCCTTCGTGACGTACGACACGCGCCTCGGTGCGATCGACCTCAAAGACGGCTCGGTCCGGTGGACCTACGACTTCGGCACCCCGGACAGCGTGGGCCAGCCCACCGTGGCCGGCGGCACGGCTTACGTGCAGACGAACAAGGGCATCACGGGCAACCCCGACTCGCTGGTGTGGGCCATCGACGCCGCGAAGGGCACCGTCGTCTGGACGGTCCCGTTCGACTCTCAATGGGAGAGCTACTGGGCGCCGACGGTCGCCGACGGGAACGTCTACGTGAACGGCGGCCGATATGGTGGGCTCTACGCCTTCGGGGTGGCCGACGGCTCTCAGCTCTTCTTCGACAGCAATTTCCCCCAGTGCGACTCGTGGTCGCCCGCCTACTACCAGGGTGTCCTCTACACGTACGTGCAAGGGTCGTTCACCGCGAACAATCCGACCACCGGCGCGGAGATCTGGAACAACTCGATCCAAGGCAACTGGCCCTATTCGTATTCGATGGACGCGGTGGCGGCGCTCGACGGACAACGCGCCTACATGGTGGCGCCGCCGAAGCTCGCCGCGCTCGACCTCGTCAGCCAAGACTTCGACTGGATCACCAGCGCCGCGTTCACGGGCACGCCCGCCGTCGCCGACGGCATCGTCTACGCCACCAGCGGCGGCACCCTGGTCGCCAGCGACGCCTCCACCGGCAAGCAGCTCTTCACCTTCGCCGGCGACAGCCAGCTCTCCTATCCGCCCGTCGTCGCCGCGGGCGTCGTCTACGCGAGCAGCGAGATCAAGACGTTCGCCGTCAACGCCGCGACGGGCAAGGAGCTGTGGACCACGAGCGTCGGCGGCTGGCTCTCCGTCGCGTCCGGAACGCTGATGGTCGCGAGCGCCAACGGCATCCTCCACGGCTTCGTCCTCAGCCAGGCGCCGGATCTCGACGCCGGCCCGCCGGAGGCCGGCGCGCCCTCACCTGACGCCGGACCCCAGTGCGCGACCATCACCGAGTACCCGCTCACGGCGCGACGCGGCCCCACCTCGATCACGACGGGCCCCGACGGCAACCTCTGGTTCACGGAGAGCGGCTACGGCATCGGCGCGATGAACGTGGGCGGTACGCTGGTCCACGAGTTCGCCCAGCCGTCACCCAACAGCGGAGCCGACGGCATCACCGTGGGCTCGGACGGCAACCTCTGGTACCTGGAACCGCTCGCCTACGACATCGTTCGGACGACGCGGGCCGGCGTCGGGACCGAATTCCTCGATCCCACCCGGCAATCCAGCCCCGAGCTCATGGCCGCGGGCTCCGACGGGAACCTCTGGTTCACCGACAACGACTACTACGGCCACGTCAACCGCGTCACGCCCGACGGCGGCGTCACCGAGTTTGCCACCCCGACGCAGGAGTCCCAGCCGTACGGCATCACCTCGGGGCCCGACGGCAACCTGTGGTTCACCGAGGGCTACCCGAACCAAATCGCCAAAGTGACGCCCGCGGGCGTCTTCACGGAATACCCGCTGCCCACCCACCCCGCGTATCCGTTTTACATTACGGCGGGGCCCGACGGAAACATCTGGTTTACCGAGTACCAGGCCAGCCAGATAGGACGGATCACGCCGAGCGGCACCGTCGCGGAGTTCGTGATCCCGACGATCGGCAGCCAGCCCACCGGCATCACGTCGGGCGCCGACGGGAACTTGTGGTTCTGCGAGAACATGAGCAACAAGGTGGCGCGAATCACGCCGAGCGGCGACATGACTGAGTTCCCCATCCCCACGCCGCAGAGTCAGCCCAAGGGCATCACGCTGGGGCCGGACGGGAACGTGTGGTTCGTCGAGTCGGGCACCAGCAAGATCGGGAAGATCACGCGAGTCCCTTGTGGGGAGGACGCGGAGTAGGCGGGGGATGGGACCTCCCTTTTCTGTCCGGGGCGGGTCGGATGATGCCGGCACAACCGCGCGTCCTTACGTGGGAGCGTTTAGGGTCCCTCTCCGGCGCTCGCGGAAGCCCGAGTTCGCCCTGGAGACCGAGAAGCTCTCGGTCGCGCCGGCGCGAGGCTTCGGCTTCATGCTGACCTCGCAGGGTCGACCCCCAGGCCGCGTCACCCCTCCCAAGACACCGCTCGGCAAGGCCCTCGGCTACATCGACCGTCAGTGGAAGCGACTGCTGCTCTTCCTCGACGACGGAAACATCGAGGCCACCAACAACAGACGCGAGCGCGAGCTCAGGCGTCTTGTCCTCGGGAGACGCAACTGGCTTTTCGCATGGCTCGACGACGGCGGCGAGCGCACGGGAAACATTCTGTCGATTGTCGCGACGTGCATCGCTCACGACGTCAACCCGCGGGCGTACCTGCACAAGGTCCTTCATTACGTCGTGCCCGGGCGGCCCCAGGAGAAACTCCGCGATCTGCTTCCCGACCGCATGCTGGTCTCCCATCCCGAGCTCTACGTCGGCGACCCGATGCGCTCCCCTTGCCGTCGGCGCAGCACGCGCTTGCACGCTGTGCCTACCGGCGTATCGGCCGCGCGCTCAAGGTGGCAACCCGAGGCGCCAAAACGACGATCGCCAGTAATAGAGAGCCGTCGGGTCGCTCGGATACGTCGCACCGTAGTCCGTGCCGGGCGCCCGCTGCTCGACGTCTGACGCCGTGGCGATGCGCCACTCGGGGTCCCGCACATCGGTGCTCGTCGCCGATCGCACATGCGACATGACTCGCTGCTCGCGGCAGCCGAACGCCTGGACGTTTCGCTGCGCCTCGAGGAGCGATGGACGGTTCGCCCCGCCGGCAAGGTCCACGAATCGCAGCTGAGAGAGGTCGTCCTCCCAGAAACAGATCGGGCAAATCTTCCACGAGCCCGGGGGCTCTCCAAAGACGAGGTAACCGCAGCACGGACACGGATACTTCCTCATCCCGCTGCACCATACCTCAAGGGTCACGATCCGGTCTGCGTACCCGCGTGGCCTCGCCCGAGGCGGCCAACCATAACTCCGGTTTCCTGGCAAGCGTCCGACCCGACGTCGCTGGCGGGGGGCTTACCTTCGAGCTCCTCATTGTGTGCTGGTCGCCAGCTGGGATTGGTCGCCGGGGTCGTCTTCCACCGATACGGCCTCGAGCCCTCTGACCGGCTTCGGCCATCACATCGTCGACCGCGACCCCCCTACACGGCGCAGTTCGGTGCACCGAAGACCTCCGTGGGCAAGACGTCATTTCCTCGGTTATGGTCTTGTGATGGCGACCTCTCCGCCCGCGCTTCGACGACTCGCTCGTGAACTGCGCTATCGACCTTTGCCCGCGCTCGTGGGCAGCCGGATCCTCGCGTCCTGGTCCGATGCCGTCGAGAACGCGCTCCGGGATGTGGTGCGGGGGGGCGGACTCGAACCCGGCGCGTTCAATGCCAACAACCTCGGCGAGGCGGTCGCCAAGTACGAACTGATGGACGTCGGCTTCGATGTCGAGCCGGCTTCGCTCGAGCACGTCGAGACCCGTCGTGGGGTTGGGGTTCTGCGGCGCACTAACCGTCCGGCCGGCGGCGTCGTGACCACGGCGTCTTGGGTGGTCGCGGGCGCCGCCGCAGGGAGCGACGATCTCGCCGCTAATCTCGAACGTCTACCGTCACGACGTCCTCGACCCTCTGGGCCCAACAGTGGCGAAAGCGTAAGGCCCACGGCGACGTCGTCGTCGTGCGCTTCGCTGACGACTTTCTGGTTGGGCTCCAGCACGAGATTGAAGCCACGCAGTTTCTGCAAGAGCTTCGCGAGCGATTGCGTTGCTTCGCGTTGGAACTGCATCCGGAAAAGACACGCGTGCTCGAATTTGGTCGCTTCGCTGCCAGAGATCGAGCTCAACGTGGTGACCGGAAGCCGGAGACCTTCGACTTCCTCGGCTTCACGCACATCTGCACGAAGACCAGGGGAGGAGACTTTCTCTTGACGAGACACACCATCAAGTCGCGGATGCGGGCAACGCTGTGCGCGGTGAAAGCTGCCCTCACGCGTCGCAGGCATCAGCCCATCCCTCAGCAGGGTCGCTGGCTCGGTCGAGTGGCACGCGGCTACTTCGACTACCACGCCATGCCGACGAACATTCGAACGCTCGAGAGCTTCCGAAAGCAGGTCACCAATGCGTGGCATCGATTGCTTCGGCGACGCAGCCAACGCCATCGGATGCCCTGGGAACGGACCGCCTCGCTCGTCGACCGCTGGCTCCCCCGTCCGCGTATCCAGCATCCATGGCCCGAGCAGCGCTTTCGTGTCAGAACCCAAGGCAAGAGCCCAGTGCGGTAGTGCCGCTCGCTGGGATCTGTGCGGGGGCGGCCCGAACCCGACGGGGTCAAGGGCCGTCCCAACCGCGACCGATATATCTCGAGGTGAAAGGCGACCTCCGCCTCGACCATCTTTCGCTTGCGCTCAAGCACCTCGGCCATGTCGGTCCGAGCGCCCGAAGCGGACGTCCCGAAGGCCGGGGCGCGGCGCACGAGCTCGGCCAGCTCCGCGCTCCGGACCTCGTTCTTGCTCGGGAGGCAGTTGACGTTTGGGCACGCGCCACCGATCCACTTGCGCTCGACCACCGCTGTCCGGTGTCCGGCGGAGGCCATGTGCCAGGCCAGGAGCTTGCCCGACTTTCCGCTGCCCAGGACCAGCACCTCGACACGTTCCTCATCCGGCATGATCAACTCCGTGAGCGGCTCTCTGTCCCGACCGCTCGGCAAGGTTGTTTCCTGCATCGCGATTCGAGCCAAGGTTCGAACCGCCTGGCACACATCGCGCTTCGTCGGATTCATGCCCAATACATTCGAAGGAAGGGTCGTCCTTGTGACGGGCGCGAACTCGGGCATCGGCGAGGCGGTGGCCATCGCGTTCCAGCAGGCCGGCGCGACGGTGTTCGGCACGGCGAGGCGCCGAGAAGCCCTCGAAACAGCCCGCTCGCGCCATCCTCACGTCCGCTGGATCTTGGCGGACGTGACCCAGCAGAGCCAAGCCCAGTCGGCGGTCGAGGCCGCGACACGTGAGGCGGGCCGGCTCGACGCGCTCGTGAACAACGCAGGCATCTTCCAGTTCGCCGAACTCGAGCAGTCGACCGAGAAAATGGTGCGCGCGCAGTTCGAGGCGAACGTGTACGGACCGACGTTCTTTGCGCGGGCCGCGTTGCCCGCTCTGAAGGCGAGCCGCGGCACGATCGTGAACATGAGCAGCTCGGCCGGCCACAAGCCTTCCCCGGGCGGCGCACACTACGCCGCGACAAAGGCGGCGATCGAGTCGCTCACGCGTTCCTGGGCGCTCGAGCTTGCGCCGTACGGCATCCGCGTCAATGCGATCGCGCCGGGGCCGACCGACACCCCCGGCTTCGACAAGGGCGGCCTCTCTCCGGACGCGGTCCGGGCACTCAAGGAGGAATTCGTGAAGCAGGTCCCGCTCGGACGCATGGCGAGCCCCAGCGAAGTCGGGCGGTGGGTAGTCGCGATTGCCGACCCGAGCGTCACGTGGGTCACGGGACAGGTGCTCTCGGTCGACGGCGGCATGAGCCTGACCTGAGACGAGGCGCTCGCGGACACGCCGCAACGCGGGCAGTACGCCTCGTCGGCGTACGTCACCCCCAAAGACCGCCGCCAAGACCAGCGAGCTTCCATGGGGATATCCGATGCACGGGCAGGACCAGCGACAGGCGCGGAACAATCACTGAATTTCCGCGCCGCCGGCTGCGCCATTCTGAGCCAGCCCTGTCGGCCGTGCCCCCATACGGAAGCGGCGGAGGACCATATGCCGGGATGCCGGTGGCCTTCGGCGGATCAGACCAGACGGTCGATTGGTGACGCGAGTTCCTACCTCGGAGCCGCCGCGACAGGCCCTTCGAGCAGCCACGCGACCGCGGCTTGGGCCATGTAGGCCCGCGCTTCCGCCGAGATCTTCCGGGCCGCGTTCCGCTGGTCGAGGAGCGACGGCACCGTTGCCGCCCCCGCGGTTCGACAGCGGGGTGGCGCTCGGCGACTACCTCGCGCTGATGTCCGACTGACGGGACCGTCGCGTGAGCGCGCGACGCAGCCGACTTCGGCCTCGGGCCGCCCACCTCGGAGCTCAAAGAGCCGGCTCGGGCGAGCCCGCGTCGGAGGAGAGCGAGGCTCCGCGCTCGGCGTCCGGTGCTCTCGCGTCCGGCTCGCCAGCGCTCGCAGCCGGCGCGTCCGCGTTCGCCAGCGACAGCGGGACGGCCGGCATGCCATCGGACGACGCCCTGCCGCACGTGATCACGACCAGGAGCGTGCAGCAGGGCGCCCCGGCACGGAATCGGGAGGCGGGCATCGCGCGCACTGGACTAACATAGGGCAAAATGCTCAGGCGGTCCGTCGGCAGCGTCACCCTCGTCCTCGTGGTCGTCGCGGGTTGCGCACTGCCGTTCCGGCATCCGACGACCCTCGAGTCGAGCTCCGCCCCGGGACCCACCCCGTCTTTTCCTACGCCACGTTCCGGCAACTATATCCTCGTTTCCGCTCCCCCTCCCCAGGCTCTACCCCCGAAATCCCCGCCCCCGCCGCCACCCAACGCCGGCCCCAATCTCCCATGGTCCTCGCACATCATGGTCGATCAGTTTGGCTATCGACCCGGCGACCAGAAGGTGGCCGTGATCAGCGTTCCGAAGGTGGGCTTCAACGCGCCGAGCACTCATTTGCCCAGCGCTACTTACCAGGTCGTCGCGTGGCCAAACGGCTCCACTCCGGTATATACGGGAAATGCGACCGCGTGGCATTCGGGTAGCACGGACTTCGCCTCGGGCGACCAGGGAGCGTGGTTCGACTTCTCGAGCGTGAGCACGCCCGGGACCTACTACATCTACGATCCTACGAATCAGGTTCGTTCGTCCCATTTTACGATTCGTCAGGATGTGTTCGCGCCGATCCTGAACGCCGCCACCCGGTATTTCGATTACCAGAGGATGGGCTACCCCAAGAGCGCGCCCTATTCCGATCCGCCCAACGTCAGCGCGGTCTACCTCCCTGGCAGGTCCACCCCAGTCGACCGGTCGGGCTGCTGGGTCGACGGTGCCTCCCTTTTGCAGGCTGGCCAGGGGGTGTCGACGCGGGATCAATCCGTCCACGACGTGGGCGGAGGATGGTTCGATGCTGGAAACTTCGACCACTACATGACCTGGAACCAGGATTCCCTCAACCAGTTGCTCTCCGCCTACCGAGAGAAGCCGGAGGTTTGGCCCGACGACAGCGGCATCCCCGAGTCCGGAAACGGCATGCCGGACGTTCTTGACGAAGTCATGTGGCAGTTGGAATGGGTCAAGAGGATGCAGAACACGGTGGGAGTCCCCTCGGCGACCAACGCCGTCGGCGCGGCAATGGACATCGGTCATGGCGATCCCGGGCCGCCTCCTTTGAGCCAGAGTACGATCCCGGTTACCTTTGACCCCGCCTGCACGTCTTCCACGATCAGCGCGGCGTCCATGTTCGCCCACGCGGCCAACGTGTTCAGTTCAAACCGAATCGCGGGCTCGACCATACCTATCTCGTTTTATACGGACACTATTTCCACGAATCTCTCCGCGACCGTGCAGCTTGGACCCCGCTCCATCCGTCCCGTAGTCCCGCCTCCCGGCTACAATCCTCGGCTCGTCTATCACGTCCAGACCGCCGACTATGCCTCGGACGTCGCCACCCGGGCGGTCAGCGCGTGGAACGCCTTCGCGAAAGCGACCGCAAACTACAGTAGTTTTCAAACATCCGGATGTGACCAGCACAAACAAAGCGACATGGACTCGGGTTCGCAGATGAAGATCGCGCTCAGCGCGGCCATCTATCTCTGGGCCCTTACGGGAGCGAGTGAGTATCAGAAGTTCGTTACGGATTATTGCCGACAGTACGGAACTCCGCAGGCCGGATGGGCCGGCACGGCCGGCGACCCGGACGAGACACTGGCAGACGCCCTCCTGTATTACGCGCTCCTTCCAAACGCAGACTCCTCGATCAAGAGCTGGATTGTTGCCCAGAAGGAGTCGGACCTCGCGAACAACGCCTCGAGCTCCTACGCGGTCGACCCCGCGAGCGCGCTTTACCGCGCGACCATGGTCCAGACGTGGTGGGGAGCTTCGGCGAAGGATGCCAACGTCGCGCTTTCGAACTGGACCATAGGGTCATTCATCGGCCTTGGCAGTCCGCCATTCGCCATCCGGGCGAGCGCCCAGGTATCCGAGAAGCGGGCAACCCCGCAAGACTACGTGAACGAGGCGGAAGACATCTTGCACTTCATGAACGGGGTCAACCCCTTGGCCATGACTTTTCTCACCAATATGTATTCCTACGGCGCCGAGAGGTCGGCCAACGAGTCGTGGCATCAGTGGTTCTTGCCGATGTCGAGCAAGAACCGCGAGCACGCTTCGGACCCCAATCGTTGGGTCGACGCGGTCACCTCGACCTGCGGCCCTGCCCCGGGGTATCTGGTGGGTGGTCCCAACAACGGCTTTTATGGCAGCTGCCCGGGAACCCCCGCGGAGAGCCAGCAGCCTCCCCTAAAGGCGTACTATGACTCCGATAGCAGCCGCTGCTCGTGGGCCTGGTCCGAATCGGACTTGGGATACCAATCCGCGTACGTCAAATTGCTTTCGAAGTTTGCTCGGTGATTGGGGTGCTTGGGCGGACGCGTGAATGCCGCCGGTCGCGAAGCAAATGGCGGCTCACGGTCCCTGGAGCCAGACCTGCGCGTCCGCGTCAAGGTTGGGCCCTCGCGTCGTGGCGACCTCATGGCCGCTCCGATCAAAGGATCGATAACGGATCTCGACCAACGTCGCTCCATCGTCTTCCGAGGGCGGTAGGTCACATCGATCCATCCCGTCGCGACACGCCGGGGCGCGCCGTCGATGACGACGCTTGACCCTTCGAAAGCCTTCATCGCTGCCGCTCTCGCTGAGCGTAGGACGACCAAAGGCCCTTCCTCGGGCTAGGCCTTTCACGTAGGACCGAGGCCACCACGGTAGCCACACGCGTGGCCGTTCCTGCCGTTCCCTGAGCTCGGCCCGGTCTCATGCGCGGGATGGTCGTAAGCCGTCCACGACGGACGTCAGCCAAGGGCTTGCGGGGGGAACGACTTCGTGGCTGACCGAGCGGGTCTTGGCTGATCTTCCCCCGGTGCCGTGGACAGTCTGACTATGCCGCAAACGCGGCGACCCGCGACCTCAATTCGAACTCGATCGGGCTGACGTAGCCGAGCGACGAATGCCGCCGGGCCGAGTTGTAGAACCGTTCGATGTAATCTGCAATGGATGCGTGAGCGACCTCGCGGCTCGGGAAGTCTTCGTGATCCACATGCTCGGCCTTGAGCGTCGCAAAGAAGCTCTCGGCGACAGCGTTGTCGTAGCAGTCGCCCGTTCGACTCATGCTGACGACGATGCCGCGCTGACGGAGAGCGGCCTGGTAGTCCTCGCTGGCGTACGGGCTCCCGCGGTCAGTGTGGTGGAGGAGACCCGCTGGCGGGCGTCGGTTCTTCAGGGCGCGTTCCAGGGCTGCGAGGGCCAAGGTCCGGTCGTTGCTCGCGCTCGTCGCCCAGCCCACGACGCGACGAGAGAACAGGTCCAGCAGCACCGCCAGGTACAGCCAGCCCTCGGCCGTTGCGATGTACGTCACGTCCCCCACCCAGGTCCGGTTCGGTGCGTCGGCTTCGAAGCGACGCTCCAGCACGTTCGGGGCGACGGGCAGTGAGTGGTCGGAATCCGTCGTGCATGCGAATCTGCGCTTTGCTCGGCCTTTCAGCCCGGTCTCGCGCATCAAGCGCTCCACGCGCTTGCGTCCGATGCGAAGCCCACGGGCCTTGAGGTCGCGGTGAACTCGCGGGCTGCCGTAGATGCCGCGGCTTCGCTTGTGCGCCGCCGCGACCTCGACGGCGAGCTGCGCATCTTCGACCTTCTTCGGGGGCTCGGGCCGGACCTTCCATGCGTAGTAGCCGCTGCGCGAGACCCCGAGAACCTGGCACATGACCTCGATGGGGAAGGCCACCTCCCTCGAGGCGATGAAGGCGAACTTCATTCGCTCTCCTTCGCGAAGAAGGTGGCCGCCGCTTTTAGGATGTCGCGCTCCATCTGCAGCCGCTTGTTCTCACGTCGCAGCCGCGTCAGCTCCTCGCGCTCCGCGGTCGTCAGAGTGTCGGGAGACCCCTTGCCCTCGTCGGCATCCGCGCGCTTGACCCACTCGCGCAGCGCCGTCTCGGTCAGGTCCAAGTCCCCGGCGACCTGGCCGATGGAGCGGTCGCCGACGCGCGCCAGACGCACCGCCTCCGCCTTGAACTCCGGGGTGAACTGCCTTCGCTTCCTGCGTGCCATGAACATCTCCTCGCGCATCTTCGCGCCTTCGGGGGTGTCCACGGAAGCGGGGGAGGATCAGGCATCGGGCATGGCTCAGCACGTGGGTGGCGAGCGGCGTCCACGGCGTTCCAAGGACGTGACATTCGGAACGCAGGGCCTCATAGTGCGGGGGCGTGGTGACCGCGCGCCCTATCGTGCTGCTCCGTAGTTCGAGCGGCGACCTGACCGTTACGCACGATGAGCAGGGCATTGGAGGATGGTGCCAGGTTCATCTGGCCGTGCCTGGCGCTAGCCGACCGCTTGGTGCAGAGCGCCTCAAGTACATCGTTACCCATCTCTCGTCGTTTCTTGCTAACGCGACGTCCGGCTTGCGTTGGGTGCTCAGCCTCTCAGAGCGTCATACCTCGGCGTACGGAGAGCACGTCGCTGGGGAAGTGATCCTTCACCTGCAGGACGCCGACGGGAAGATGTTCGCCAAGGTCGTCCTCACGGAGGCGGAGAAGAAGCAGTGGTCGGACGTGCTTTCGCAGCACACCAGTGCATGATCGGTAA
The DNA here is from genome assembly GCA_963797395.1 of uncultured delta proteobacterium. Classification (GTDB taxonomy): domain Bacteria; phylum Myxococcota_A; class Polyangia; order Polyangiales; family Polyangiaceae; genus Palsa-1150. The sequence goes on along the minus strand of CAWCPA010000009.1, from coordinate 1,190,022 downwards.
GCCGTCCACGAGCGAGTCCCGCGGGGGATTGCGCCGAGCGCGCGGGCGTGGCTGGCGGCGGACGTCCCTCGGACGAAGAGTTCCGCTCAGCGGGACAGCGCGGGCGTCGTCGCCGGCATCGGAAGGGCGTCGGGGTCACCGGTGTAGAGCTCGGGATGCGCGGCGAGCATGCGGTCGGGGAGAAGGTCTCGGAGCTGCGCGTGCGGCCACCCATGCACAATGCAGCGAACGACGCGGTGGAGATACGCTCGCGCGTTGACGTCGTGCGCGATGCACGTCGCGACGATCGAGAGGATGTCGCCGGTGCGCGAGCCGCCCTCGTCGAGCCATGCGAAGAGCCAGTTCCTTCGGCCCAGAACGAGGCGTCGGAGCTCGCGTTCCCGTCGATTGTTGGTGGCTTCGATGTTCCCGTCTTCGAGAAAGAGCAGCAGTCGTGGCCACTGCCGGTCCAAGTAGCCGAGTCCCCTTCCGAGTGGCGTCTTTGGCGGGATGACCGCTTTCTGACGATCGATCCAGGACCGAAGCTCGTCGAGGACGGGGCGACTCAGTCGAGTGCGTCGCTCGCGCCTCTGCTCGGCGTTGTCGCCAGCGCACGTCGACTCTCTCTCCACCGCGAAGAGGCGCGCGATGATGCGCACGCCTTCGAGGGCAATGCGGTCGCCAGCGCGCGCGGCTTCGACCAGACGTCGTCGCGCATGCGCCCAGCAGCCCGGTCGCTTGCCGCCGGTGCGCTCGAGGAACGTCGTGATGCTCGTGCCATCGCACTGCACGGTGCGCGCGAGATCAGGACCGAGGAAGCGCTTCACGCTCTCGGCATCGCCGACGGGCGAATAGAAGAAGGTCACCCATCGCGCATTGGTCCAAGCCCACATCGTGCCGTTACGAATGCCCTCAGGCGCGGCGGGATCGAGCACCGGGATGCCCGTGGCGTCGGTACCGAGCAATCCGGGACCCCGCGTCTGCTCGGCAATGAGCCGAGCGACCGGCGCGAGCAGATTGAGCGCGGCCGAGACGCTGCGTCTGAGCGTCTGCGGAGCGACGTCGACGCCTGCACGCGTGAAGCGTGCGCACTGCCGCTCGATGGGCAGGTGCTCGATGTACTTGTCGCACACCGCCTCGATGATCAGCGTGTCGGCGAGCTTGCCGCGCTCGACGATCTGTGGCGGCGGCGGCGCGGAGATGATTGTGTCGTCGTTGGGGCACGCGACCGTTTCGTCGAGCCGCTCTTCGACGAAGACGCGCGCGGGGGCCACGTTGAGCACGAGGCAGCTCGAGTGGCTGACGGTCGTCATCGTCGTGCCGCACTGCGGGCAGACGCGTAGCTCGGGAGGGACGCGATTGAACACGGGCACGCGCGGCAGATGCGCTGGCGGCGCGCCGCGCCCGGGGTGGCGCCCTCGACGCTTCTTCTTGTCGTCGTCCGAAGTCGTGTCGTCCTTGGGCTTCGCGGCGCTCGTCACGGTGAGACCGTCGATGGGTAGCACGAGCTGGCGCTCGAGTCGGTCGAGCGTCTCGGAGCGCGGACGCTGACGACGCAGGTGAGCGAGCTGTGCGACCAGCTCCGTGTTGATGTCGCGCATGCGCACGATGAGAGCGAGGACGGCGGTCACCATCTCCACGAAGCGCAGCGCGGCGATCATCTTCTGCAGCCACGCGCGGACCTCATCGAGATCCGGAGCGAAGGCGGAGGTGACCTTCTCGCGCGAAGCCATCGTCACTGGCTTCAACGGAAGGGCGATCGGGAAATTCCCGGCCCCGACGCTTTTCTTATGCAGGCAGCGCGGCGGGTTGCCATCGCGGTCGTCGTCGGGCACCCGCCAGCTCGATGCCCTCGACGATCAGCGCGAGCTCGGCGGCTTCGATGGCGACGGACGACAATCGCTTGTCGTTCGAGAAGGTCGGACGAAAGCGCCCCTTCTCCAGGCGCTTGGTCCACATCGCGTACCCATTGCGATCCCAGTAGACGATGCGAACGCGGTCGCATCGTTTGGAGAAGAAGATGAACAAGTGACCGCTCAGCGGGTCCTGCCGGAGCACGTCCCGCACGAGCGCCATCAAACTATCGGGGCCTTTGCGCCCGTCGACCGGCTGTGTGGCGACGAAGAGGCGGACGCTCGGCGGAAGGCTCAGCACGCGTCGGTCCGCAAGACGCCGAGCACGCGCTCCAGCGCCTCGGCGTCGAACGACGCGGGCACCCGTATGATGACGCCCGAAGGGAGCACAACCTCGAACGGGGCGTGCCCGTTAGCGAGCGAGTATCCGCGGAGCCGGGCGAACGATCACTTCCTGGAACGTGGTAGGCTCGGCTCCGCCGAGCCGGCGCTTCCACGAATAAAGGCGCTGCGGATCGAGCCCGTGCTCCGTCGAGAACGCGCGGACGCTCTTGCCCGAGCGCTGCAGGGCTGCGAGCGCATCGCGGGCGTCCTTCTCCGTCCAGCGAGGGCGGGCGAACGGCGAAGTCAGCGTCTTCATCGGCATGAGCGGCGGATCTCCTCGACCATCCGCGTGCCATGCCCCTGCCGTCCCCTCTACACGTCCCTCGTGAACGGCTTACGGATGGTCCGCGCTGGCGTCTTCGTTGGACACCTGGGGGCACGTTGGTCGCCGTGAGAGCTTTCGATGGTTGTCACGAGGAGGCCGTCCACGGAGTTGCCCGATGCGCGCTCGATGGCGAACACCGTGGTCAGCCTCGGCATGGGCCTCGGGCGCGGCCTCAGGCCAACAACGCGGCCGGCACCGCTACTGCGCCGTTACCAGCCCGCCGCTCATCCCGGTGGGCATCGTCGTGACCATGAGGGGCGCGGTTCAGGAATGGAGGAAACCCGGAGTGAAGCGGAGGGTAAGATAAAGGACCGGCGCCGTGTGGGGATCATCGTTTGGATATTTTTGAGGAATCTTTGGAGCCATGGCATCCGGTGGTGGAGCCACGGCTCGATCAACCGTGCGATTGCACGAAGCAATCCCTGGAGCCACGATGAGCGATCCTGACGATTTGCCGATCTTTCGTGCACCGGTTCGTGCGGAGGCCGCTGGCGGGGGTTCGGGCCCGGGAGCGCGTCCTTCGCAACGCGGTCGGGGCGGCGCCGCGCGTCGAGGCGTTAGGAGACCCGGTCAGGGACTTGGTCTGGGGCGAGGAGGGTCTTGCCGGCGCCGACGGCCGAAAGGCGCCCTGAGCGAGCAACGAGCGAAGGCCGATGCCGTCGCTCCTCGGCGCGCGCTCCTAGATGAGACTTACGATTCCTTCGCTTCTTGCTCAGGTGGCGGCCATCGTGGCGGCCACGCCCGGCTGCACGCCGTCCTGGTTCCCATGCCAGGGCGCCGCGCGGGACAAAACGATCGCACTGAGCGCGGATCAAGCGTGCCAGCTCGCGCAGGCCGGCGTCGCCGCCGATCCGCCGGCCGCGTGTCAGTCCGACAGCGTCATGTACAACTCGACCCAGGAGTGCTCGACCCTCTGCGGCCCGGCTTACAGTTTCTGCTCGCTGAGCCAGGACTTTGCGACGGCGTTCTCCGTGGCCCAGCCCGGGTGTGCTTTCTCCCCGGACGGGGGTACCGCGGAGACTGGCCGATGGCGGCGCCGTTTGTCCGACCGTCACAGGGACCGTCAGCGTGCAGTGCTCCGACCCGTGCTTGGGTCGATGGAGCGAAGGCATCGCAGGACGCGAGCACCACGCACCGCGATCGCTCGGGGAGCACTTCGCGCGGGCTTCGTACTTCGAGGCGGCGAGCGTGATCGCGTTCGACCGCCTCGCCCGCGAGCTCGTCGCGCACGGGGCCCCCGCGAGCCTGGTCCGCGCGGCGCGCCGCGCGCAGAGGGACGAGGTGCGGCACGCGCGGCTCATGCGTAGGCTCGCCGAGCGCCTCGGGGTTCAGGTCTGCGGGCCGGAAGCGAAGCGGCTGCCGGTGCGTCCGCTGGCCGAGGTCGCGCGCGAGAACGCGGTCGAGGGGTGCGTCGGAGAGACCTACGGCGCGGTCGCCGGCCTCCTCGCCGCTTCTCGGGCGCCCGATCCCGAGGTACGCGCCGTGATGCAGTCCATCGCCCGCGACGAGTGCCGGCATGCCCAGCTCAGCTGGCGCGTAGCCGCGTGGGCCGCCGGGGTGCTCGGGGATCGCGACCTCGAGGGCGTACGGCAAGCGATGCGGAAGGCAGTGGCCGAGCTCGTCGCGGGCGAGGACGGGCTTCCGGCAACCCACCGGGCCCTCACGGGCCTGCCTTCGGCCGAGGAGCGCCGGAGAGCGGTGCACTTACTCGACGAAGCGCTGTTTCGAGCCGCGTGAGCGCACCGCTCAAAAGGGCGCGGCCGCAACCCCTGCAAGGGCGCGGCCCGCTGACGAGAAAACTGTTCCGCCGCTAGTGCTCGATTGGCAGGAACGCGGACCCCAGTGCACAGGCGCCCTCGATGCAGCATGGTCCTATATCACCGCCGCAAAACGCGGTGCAATCGCTGGGGCAAGCGGCTCTGCCTCTTTGGAGGTCTGTATCGAACTGCTCCTCGGCGGCAACGTTGATGGCTGCGCCCTGGCAGCAGCCCGCTTGAGGCTGAGGGACGATGACGCAATCCGTGTCGACCGTACACGACTGGTTGTAGGACGCGGCCGAGATCACCGATACGACGCCCTCCGAACGCATGACCACCGCGCCCGGCGGTAAGCTCCGTGGACGCCCAGTGCATCTTGCGATGAAGTTTGCGCGCCCATGCGCGAAGCGATCCCGCTGCCGGGTCAGCGACCGACCCGACCCTGCGCGCGCTCACTTGCCAGCACCCCAACAGACTGCGCGGTCATCACGTCCGTGACCGGTCAGGGGTCACTCAGCCTGAACCGTCGGCCGCTGACCGCGTGGCGACAAAGTCGCACTCCCGTAGGGATTCTCGGCGCACTCCCCGTTGGCACAGAAGCTTGAGCAACAGTCGTCGTAGGCGCGGCATCGCGCCTCGAGCTGCAGACACTTTTCGTCTTGGCTGGGTCTGCGCATCAAAGCACAGGCGCCGATCCCAAGTAGCGCGGCCGCAAGCAAGAGGACACGCATCTGTGCAGGATGACGCAACGGGCAGGCCAAGGGGTCATTGAGTCCCACGCCCCACCACCGACACCGATACGCCGACGGATGCCTTGCCCGGCCCCCTCCGCGACACCCTCGGCGGCCTTGAACGCGCCCTCCACCTTCCCGTCGCTCCTGGAGGATCACACCCCGAAGCTCTTCATGCTGCCCAGGCGTGGCAGACTTGGCAGTAAGGGAGGGACTCGGCTCGGGGGAGGTCGTTGGTGCGGCCGGCGGCCAGCTCACTCGTGGCGTTCTGGGCGCGACCTGACTGGGCCCTGGTCGGAACCTGGTCGGGCCCAGCCCCGTCCTACCCTAGCGTTGCGGCGAGACCTGCCAGGCTCGATGAGCCTGGCGATGTATTCCGAGGAACTCGGCGATCCCGACGCCGGTGTCGTCGATGCTCAAGGACTTCTCGGCGGTCCCGACCCGTTTGCTAGGTCGATGGACGCGAGGTGATCGACGTCAACTATTCCTGCAGGTCGTGTTGCCTCACGTGGGAATGTTACCCGACCGCCCAGCGGGACTGCTACCCAGCCGGCTCGCGTACGGGGCGAGCGCGTGGCTCCGGGAGGCCGCGACCATCCTGCTGTCCGGGATGCTCACGGTCTCGACGCGCTCGCCGCGGGAGCGAGCGAACGCGCCGGGGAAGCTGTGGCAATGTCCGCGAGCTCGCCCGGCGCGTTTCCCACGGCCGCCTTCAGGCCAGACTCCCCGAGTGCCTGGCCGCCTGCGAAGAGAAGGCGGCGCGCCATGAGGCCTCGCCATTCCTTGATGCGTCGTTGAAGCGTGCGGAGCTGGCCGACCGTGATGCCCGCGTCTTCGGATCGAAGACGCTCGAGAAGCTCCTTGGCGGTGCGGTTCGGTTCGGCCTCAAGCCACGTCACGACGCGAGGCCAGACCTCTTTGAGCGGGTCCTCTCGCGTACGCCAGTGCCGTGCGGGCTTCGGTGCCTTACGATGAGTGGGGCGGGCGTCCCCTTCGCGCCAAGCGGTAGCGAGGCTCTTGAGGAAGAGATTGAGATCGGCATCTCGACGGGGAAGCACGTGGACGACCTCTCCAGCAGCCAGTCCGGCCAGGTGGTGCTGCACGGTGCGAATTTCGTCGAGCAGACGCAGGGGGTCGAGCGTCGCGAGGACTGCGCGCAGGCGGTCCTTCATCGCGTCCGAGATGGACTCCGAGGCGAGCAGTCGCGCGCACGGCGTCGCAGGCGCGTGATAGCGCTTCCTGATCCGCGCCCCGTCTCTCGTCTTGGCCGCGAGCTTGAACGACGGCTGACCTTCGCCATCGTCGACCCTCCTCGCTGGTACCGCTTCGGTAACAAGCGTGATGAGGCAACGGCCGGCGCCCGGTAGCAAATCAGACGGCGCAATGCGCCCTGCAGAAGTAAGGAGCCCGATCGAAATTACCGGTCCTTTTCAAGATTTGCGAACGGTATAGTTCCAGTCGCCGCGAAAGGGCTTCGGTACGAGTCGCACGCGACGCATAAGCTCCGGAGCAACCTTCTTTCCGGTTGGGTAGCGTCGCTTATCGAGTCGCGCGCGAACACGAAGTCCGGTCTTGGTCGTGGTGCCTTGAATCAGGGCGACAACGGCCTCTCGGCTCACGAGCGGGCGCCCCCTCCAGTTCTGCGTGATCTGGGAGAAGAGGCGGTGTTCGATCTTGTTCCACTTGCTGGTGCCCGGCGGGAAGTGGCAGACGCTCACCTCGAGGCCGGTCTGGTCCACGAAGCGTTGAAGCTCGAGGCGCCACAGCCGAGAGCGGGGCGCGTTGCTGCCTCCGCCGTCGGCGGTGACCAGCAGTTCGGTGGCCTTCGGGTAAGCCTTCTTGCCCATCTCTCGCCACCAGCGCTCCAAGGTCGCTACGGCGAACTCCGCGGTGTCGTGGTCGACCCCAACGCTCACCCAGGCTTCGTTGCGTGCGGTGTCGTAGACGCCGTACGGGATCGCCTTGCCGAGCTCCTTGTCGATGAAGTCGTGGACACGAACCGGCTCGGGCTCGCCCTTGATGTGCCACTCCTTGCCGGCGTTCTTGAAGTCGCCGATCAGTTCCTTCTTCTTGGTGTCGACCGACACGACGGGCTGGCCTCGCGCCATGAAATCGGCCGCGGCCTTGTTGATATGCTCGAACTGCGCGTTGCGGTCCGGAGACTGCTGCCCCTCGCGTGTCTTGCGGACGACCTGAAGACTGTAGCCGAGGTCGCGCAGGAGCAGGCCGACCGTGGTCGCGCTGACTTTGTGCCCCATGCCGCGAAGCTCCGCGGCGAGCTTGTCCTTGCTCTTGCAAGTCCACCGAAGCGGAGACTCCGGGTCGCCGCGCGTCACCGGATCCACCAGCGCATCGAGGTCCTCCATCAGCGTCGGGTCCGTGTCGACGAGCGACGGCCTGCCCGCGCCCGGTCGGCGAACCCGCTGCTCGCGGGGCGGAGCCGCTGGAGGGTTGTGCGACATCTCGTCGAGATCGCGAATCCCGGCGCGCACCCGCTTCTTGCTGATGCCGGTTGCTTCGACCACCGCGGCGATACCGCCATGCCCAAGCACCTCGGCCTCTGCGGCCGCCCAAAGACGCGTCAGGCGCTCGCCCATCGCGTGCCGCAGTCGCTCGTACTTCGCCCGGATTTGATCCACCTGCCCCATCCTGGGCGATGAACAACGCCGTCCCTACCCCTATTTCCATCGCGGGATCGATTATTTCCGCCGGGCTCCTAAGTGTCGTCCATCACGAGGCTTCGCCCCGACGCCTGCCGATCGATCAGCCACGCCGACCATCGTTCTTTGCGCGACTCCCGCGCGTGCCGGCCGATCTCCGAAGGTGCCGCAGTCGTTTCCGGCAAAGGATGCCGCGGCGCCGAAAGGTGATCGCAATGCAGATCCCGGCCTCCCTCGACGGGCGTGCGCTCCTGACGACGGCGGAAGCCGCCCGCTACTGCGGCTTCAAGACCTCCTCGGCGATCCGGAAGGCGCACCTCGAAGGACGGCTGCGACCCGTCGGTCGCCGTGGCGGCACCGGCACCTGGATGTGGACCGTCGAAGAGTTGAACAGGTTCCTCCGCGGAGAGCTCCCGGCCCGAGGCGCTGCTACCGTTCCCGCTACGGAACGCTCAGGTGCGCCGCCTTTTGGAGGTGCACATGGCGAAGAAACAGGAGTGGCGGTTGCTCAAGGGCAGTTGGGATCTCGAAGGAGCCGGTGCTACCCCGGGTGTGGCAGCGAAAGGAAGGCGGACACGTAGTCCGTGCGCGGGTGATCGACCGCAGCACGGGACGACAACGAGAAATCTGGAAGGTGCTTCCCGACGCGGACGCGCCGACGGCCCTCCAGTGGATCGAGAAGGAGAGCGAGCGCGTTCGGGCGGGCGTCGTCTCGGTCGAAGCTCAGAAGCTGCGCTTCTGCGACTACGCGACCTTGCTCTTCGAGAGGAAGTTGGCGACGAAGGAGATCAAGAGCGCGAGGGGTCGTGAGCGTTGGAAGTACACCCTGACCCATCTGATCGCAGGGACTGAAGGGGTGGCCGGGTTCGGCGAGGTCTTCGTCGACGAGCTCCGGCCGATGCACGTCGAGGTCTGGCGTGCAGGGATCGGCAAGCTGATCGCACAGGGCACGTACTCGCCCACCACCGCGAACGGCTGGCTGGTCATCCTCAAGCACGTGTTGAAAAGGGCGAAGCGCGAGCTGCAGCTCCCTTTCGATGCGGCCGAGGGGATCCCCTCGTTCGACACCTCCGAGCACGAGACGTACACGGAGGAGGAGCCGAACGCGCTCACCAGCGAGGAGGCCGCGTCCTTCCTCGCATGCATGAAGGAGGAGTTCCCGGCGCAGTACGCGATGACCTATCTGGGCTTCGCGACGGGGCTTCGTCCTTCGACCCTTCGGCCTCTCCGTCGCACCGGGCCGACGCCCGACGTCCTCTGGGACCAGGGCGTGGTCCTCGTTCGTCGATCCCACACGCTCGGCGACGAGTTCATGAACACGACGAAGACCAAGCTGCGGCAACGCATCACGGTCCCGTCGGAGGTCATGGAGGTGCTTCGCTGGCACGTCGCCACCCAGCTCACCACGCCCGAGCAGAAGGCGTCCGAGCTGCTGTTCCCCGCCGAGGACGGACGCTTCCGGTCCGTCTCCTTCCTCAAGAAGGCCTTCGCGACGGTGGGGCAGCTCGTGGGCCTGCAGAAGACGTTCACGCCCCGCGGAATGCGCCGGACGTTCAACGATTTGATGCGGCTCGCCCACGTGGAGGCGATTGTCACGCGCTCGATTCCTCGGGTCACCGGACCGAGCGCATGCGCGAGCACTACTCGACCGTCACCCCCGACGAGCAGCGACGGAGCATCGGCAACGTCGTCCAGCTCTTCGGGACCCGACCCCCTCCCACCTCGAAGAGTGGGGAGGTTCCTCCCCGAAGTGGGGAGGACAGTGGGGAGGGTGACCGAGCGAGTGGGGAGGGTCAGCAAAAAGCCCGCGGTACGTGAGCACCGAGGGCCTTGTTTTCCGCTGCTTTTCTTGTAGGCGCGATAGGTTTCGAACCTACGACCCCTACCGTGTCAACGCGGCAAAACGAAATGCAAATGCAAGCATTGCGCAGACTTGCAACTCGACGGACCTCGCGAGCACGACTCCTGACATCCCTTGTTTCTCCGTGACATTCGATGATTCGTCCGAAGCGTCACGCAATTTCGATAAAGGTGGGCTGAGTATCAAGGCCGACCTCGAAGGAGGTAGGTCTCCGAGGTCGGACAGTCATCCGGTGCCCGCCCCTGCCCGACAGCCGGCGAACGCTACGATGGCGCCAGCCGACAAGGCGCAAGGGACGGCTCCGTCTCCGCAGGAGCCCCGCACACCGGAGCCGGCATCCTGCAAGGCGGAAGACACGGCTCCTTCGCCGCCCGACTCGGTGAGGAACCTTGAGCGCGCGATTGTCGCGGCGACCCTTGCGGGCCGTCACGCCACCGCGGAGCTGCTCGCGGACCGGTTGCGCGAACGGCTTGCCGACGAGCGCGTGAACGTCGTTCGTCTCGACGACGAACGGCAGCGACAGCAGTGAGGTCATGTTAGGTCGTGCCAGACGGGCGGCTCGACCTTCGGTGCAGTCCGTTGTCGTCTCCGGGAGCTGAGCCCAGCCCGGCCAGCTATGGTTGCGGCTGCTCGCGGGACGCTCGTGCGTCGTCGCTCCCTCCGAGGTCGACTGGACTGCCCAGCGCGGACAGGCTCCGGCCCGTCCCGCTTCGTCGTGCATCGCCGACGCTGCAAGCGCTCGCCGAGTTGCCCGGGTGGGCGTTTTCTGGCATAATCCCCTCAGATTTCGGCAAGTTCGGAGCGAAGAGGGCACCATGATTCAGGACATCGCCCGCAACATGCGCGCGGTCGCGCATGCGGTCGGCCAGCAAGAGCTCGAGGGGCTCATTGTGCCAGCGGCGACGGTTGAGGACCTCCGCCGCGTCGCCCTCGGCGAGCTGCCCCTCGCAGCGGCTATCCGGAACGTCTACGCCCGGTTTGGGAATGTCCCGGTATTCGAGCCATGACCCGTACCTCGATCCGGCGTCCGGCGTTCTGAAGAACCGGTTCGGTATCGCCGACGAGGCGACGCTGGAAGCAACGGAAGCCTCCCTCGTCGCGCTGCGGTCCTACGAGCTTGTCCAGGGCCCATTGCCCGGGAAGTTCGACCTGGCGCACCTTCAAGCGATCCATCGCCACCTGTTCGGCGACATTTACGAGTGGGCCGGGCAGCTTCGCACGATCGACATCGCGAAAGGCGGTAACGCCTTTGCGCACCATGGGTACATCGCGACCGCCGCCCAGCCGATCTTCGCGCAGCTCGCACGCGAGAAGCATCTGGCTGGCTTGCCGCCACCGGCGTTCAGCGCTCGGGCGGCGCATTACCTCGGTGAAGTCAACGCGCTGCATCCCTTCCGGGAGGGTAACGGCCGCGCGCAGCGCGAGTTCTTCAGCCACCTCGCGCACGCTCGGGCTTACTACATCGCTTGGGAGAACATCACCCCGGCGGTCATGCTCCAGGCCTCGATTGAGTCGTTCGAAGGTGACGTCTCGAAGCTTGCGGCCATCATCCAAGAGAACCTGTCGCCCCTGGAAGCGCCGCCCGTCTGAGCATGTCCGCCGGGGGCGACCGTCCCCCCGAATCGATGGGCCCACGGCACGTGCTTGGGCCTCGGCGGAGCGCCGAGGGCATCCGCATCGCCAGGCAATTCGTATCGCCGATCAAGCGAAGTACGCGCGTCGGGTGCCGCAAGGCACCGGGTGATCGACGGCCCTGGAGCTGGAGAATCGGAACGGCCTGCTCGGTGTGGCTTCGAGCTCGACACCCGCGGCACCCGCGGACGGTTACGCCGAGCGCCGAGCCGCTGTCGGGCTCGTCGACAACTGCCTGCCGGCAAACGGCGCATCACCCTCGGTGCGGACACCCGCACCGCGCGGGCGCGCCAGCGTGGCAGCCAGCGACCGCGGCGGGCCTTCTACCCTTGCTCCGCGTCTTCCCGTGTCGCTCACCGAGTCGCTCGGCGCGTCCGCGGCGCGCGCGGGGGCGTCGCCCGCGGCGTCCCCTGCATCCGTCGCATCGAGCCTTACGTCGCCTGCGTCGCAGAAAGACACCCTGCCTGGAGCGCGCACGGGTCGGTCGGCATCGCATCGACGGCCGCGTCCTGCGCCGATAGATGGACGGATTGTCGGGCGATTGCGTCGCGACGATCCCCGTCGATGACATGGACGAGATTGACGACCTCCTGGAACCCGAAGACGAAGACGACCAAGCGGCGGCCGAGAACTGAGCGGAGTGTGTTCGGGCCATCTCCTCACCGCGGGACTCGGCGAGGTAGGCTGTTCCACGCGGGTCATCGCGGGCCGGCGCCTCCGGCCACTGGTGATCATCCTCCTCGCGGTGGCTGGATTCGGCGTGTGCCTCACGCGGGAGCGGCTCATCGAGGCTGAAGGTATCCGCCAAGCGAGGAGCTTTCTCGCCTCGTCATGCAACGTGCCCGTACCCTCGGCGACGCTCCACACGACGGGGCCCCGGAAGCATCAGGCAGCCTGTGGTCGTGGTCCAAATGGACAGGTGGGCGTGAAGCCGAGTGAGGGGAAGCCCGCATGCGTTCGCTCGAGCCTCACCACCTCACCTGCCCCGTTCTTCAGTCCAGGCGCGATGTCCTCAGTGGGATATCTCGTACCAAGAGGGTAAGAGCGCAAAGCGAGCCTGGGGTCGTCGCCCCGTTGGCCTTCTGCATCTCCGAGCGGTTCTCCGTCCCGATTGGCCGCCGTGGCGTGCCTCACCTCAGGCTCGGTCTGGGGCAGGGTCGGTTCGGGCGCGTTGGGGAGCTGTCCAAGAGGTGCGCGACGACTTTCCCGTTGAAGCGATGCTCAGCTCGGCGCGTGATCGGATTGGACCGGTTGACGACCGTACATGGGTCCGGATGATGCGCACCGTTTTCATCGTGCCTAGTTGCTACCTGCGGACTACACTCTTGTCTTCGCGATGAGCGAAGACACCAAGGTTTGGGTGATGCTCGCCATCGTCGCGGCCGGCGTGCTCGTCGCCGCGAGCTGGAGCCGCCTAGGCCGCCGCGCCCACTCGCCGCGAGCCGAAGATATCCACCGCGCCCTCATGGCCGTATGCGCGGCGTTCGGCGTCTGGGCCTTCACCCTCTTCGGGGCCTTGCACGACCACGGGGCGCACGGCCACCAGCTCTTCCACGCGCATGACTGCTACCACTACTACTTCGGCAGCAAGTACCTGAAGGAGTGGGGCTACGACGGGATGTACTTCGCGACCGTGGCCGCCCTCGAGGAGGTCGGCCGCGAGGAGCCGCGCAAGGCCATCACCTTCAACCGCATCCGCGACCTCGACGGGAGCGCGCGCTTCCTTTACCGCCCCGCCTTCGAGCCGCACCTTGCCGAAGCGCGCGCCCGCTTCTCGCCGGCGCGCTGGGCCGAGCTGAAAAAGGACCTCTCGTTCCTACGCGACATTACACCGAACAACGACTGGTGGCACGGCGTCGTGCTCGACAACGGCTTCAACCCTCCGCCGAGCTTCGCCGCCATCACGGGACCGCTGGCGAACCTCATCGCTTTCGACGACGGGACCTGGAAGTTCCTCGGCCTCATCGACGTGGCGCTCATGGGCGCCGGGGTCGCCGCCATCGCGTGGGCATTCGGGATGGTGCCGGCGCTCTTTGCGATTGTCGTCACGGGCAATGCGCCTATCACCACGTTCAATTGGACCGGCGGGTCTTTCTTCCGGCAGCTCTGGCTGTTCTGCCTCACGGTCGGCCTCTCGATGCTGGCCAAGAAGAAGTGGTACGGCGCGGGCGCTGCGCTCGGCGCGTGCACGGCCTGCGTGTTCTTCCCGGTCTTTTTCGTGGTCGGCGCGGCCACGCCGCTCGCCTACAAGTACCGTGTGCACCAGGCGCGCGGCGACGTCCCACCCTGGCGCCGCGAGCTCGCCCAGTTCGCGATTGGCGTCGCGGCCGCGATGGCCTTCCTCCTAGGCCTCTCGCTCGTCGTCTACGGCCGCGAGCCGTGGTGGCAGTGGTGGCACCGCATCGTCGCCCACGACCTCACCTTCTTCGACAACCACATCGGGCTGAAGAAGATCACGACCTTCGCCCCGGAGGTCGGCCAGCAGGCGTTCGGCGCAAGCGATTTCGTGTTCCCAGACTGGAACCAGGCCCTCGTCGCGCGCGCCCACAGAGGGCACGTCGTCGAGCTCCTCCTGTCGCTGCTCCTCTCGGGCTGGTTCATCTTCTCCGGGCTGCGCGCGCGCGCAGCCGATGCATGCCTGGTGGTCGGTTCGGCCCTCATCGTCATCTGGACCATGCCCGCCGGCTACTACACGATCTACGCGGGCGCCCTCGCTGCCGTGACGCTGGCGAATCGCTCCCTGTGGGGCGAGCGGCGCTTCGCGCCGGTCGCGGTCGCCCTCGTCGCCGCCGTCGCGATGCGAAGCTTCGAGCGCGATCTCATCACGCAGTCGGCGCTCATCTCGGCCGGCTGGGTCCTCTGCCTTCTCGCGATGTCGGTGATGTTTTGGCTCGAGCACGCACCGCTCCATCAGTCGGTCGCCGCGCGCCAGCGCACCGTCAAGGTGGCGATGCTCACGCTCACGGGGTTCCTGCTCGTCATTGCAGGGATCCGCGACTGGGGGAGGGACGCAGCATTCTTGCCGTGCGAGGTCGCCAGTGCCGGTCGCGTGCTCGACCGCATCGACTTCGGCGCGAATGGCGACGAGGCGGCGCATCACGTCGCGATGAAGGACCACCGCGACGTCCCCCGCAAGCTGATGGACGTCTTCGGCTACCTCGTGAGCGACGATGGGCGGGTCCTCAAGAAGGGTGACCCTCTCGACTACATCCTCGCCGCACCCGGCGGGACTGCGAGCGGCCGAGAGCTCGTCATCCGCACCGACAGCTTCTACAAGGGCGACCTCAAGACGACGGTGAACGACCGCGAGCTCGCGCCCGTGCACCTCGCGCCACACCGCTCGCTCTTCGCCTACGTCCACGTGCCGCTCCCGCCGGACCTCGGCGACGGCACCCTCCACGTGCACCAGGAGACGACTGCGAACGATGTCGGCATCTTTTCGGCCTGGCTGGTCCAGTAGTCCTACCGTCGCGTCGTACGGCACGTTACTCGACCCGCTGCCAGGCGGCCGCGATGCGACGCGGGAGCGCCACGATGGTCGCTCCCGCGTCGGGTGTGGGTCGAGCACTCCTTACGGGTTCTTTGCGAGGCAGCACGTCACGTCGGACGAGGCGTCCGAGACGATGACGTCGAGGACGCCCGGGAGTTCGACGTGGAGTGCGCGAACTTCAATCGAACCGGTGTTGGCCGCGGCGCTCGAGGTCTGCTCGTTCACGATGATTTTGAGCGGGCCGACCATAATCGTCTGGTTAGGCGCGCCTGTCACCGGCACCGAGGTGCCGCCGATCACGAGGTTCGTGATCGTGGACGTTCCGAGAACCGACGCCTTGCCGTTGGCACTGCATGCGGCGGTTGAGTCGGCCGATAGGATCTCCGTCGAGATGTTGGGGAGAACCAGGGCGGCCGGCAATCCGTTGAGCCCGCAGAGCAAGTTCCCGAGGCCAAGCCCGCTCACCGCGCTCTCGAGTCCCAGCCCTTTGAGCAAGGGGCCCAGGTTGGCCAGACCGATGGAGAGCGCAGTGGAGACGTTGGAGTGCGCCTGAGTCCCCGCTCCGGAGGTCTCCGAGTGCAAGACCTGAGTCGTCAACAGCCCTGGAATCGTGGCGGTCGTCGCCATGATGTCGCCGCCGCTCCCGGGCAACAGACCCGTATCGCCCGCCACGAGGTGCTGGTTTCCCTGCACCAGGTCGGCGATCACGGCAACCGCACGTCCAGAGAAGCTGTCGGTGCAGCCGGGCGGAGGGCTCGACCCGCCGCCTGGCGTCCCCGAGGAGCAGCAGGCGCCATTGATGCAGGTCTGCGAAGGACCGCAGACGTTGTCGCACGATCCGCAGTGGCTGCAATCGTTCTGAAGGTCGACGCACTCCCCGCCACAAAGGGTCTTGTCGCAAACGGGGGCGGCGGCATCAGGGCAAGCATCGACGGCCGCGTCTTCTGGCGCCGCATCCACCGCAGCGTCGGCGCAAGCATCCACGCCGGCGTCGCTGCTGCCGCTGCTGGAGCCGCTGCTGCTGCCGCTGCTAGAACCGCTGCTAGAACCGCTGCTGCTGCCGCTGCTGCTCCCGCTGCTGGAGCCGCTGCTGCTCCCGCTGCTGGAACCGCTGCTGCTCCCGCTGCTGGAACCGCTGCTGCTGCCGCTGCTGCTCCCGCTGCTAGAACCGCTGCTGCTCCCGCTGCTGGAACCGCTGCCGCTGCCGCTGCTGGAACCGCTGCTGGAACCGCTGCTGCTGCCGCTGCTGGAGCCGCTGCTGCTGCCGCTGCTGGAGCCGCTGCTTCCGCCGTCGGTTCCTCCGTCGGCCGTCTCCTGGCAACTAGTCGCGTTGACGTTGTTAGTGTCCATGGTCACGGCGCCGTTGCGGGCCAAGGTTCGACCTTGGACCGAGACGCTGGTCGTGAGCGTGATGCTCGTCAGCGCGAGGATGCTACCCTCAAACGAGGTCCCGGTGCCGAGGGTGGCCGAGCTGCCCACCTGCCAAAACACGTTGCACGGGCTACCGCCATTGATCACTTGAACGATGGCGTTGCTGGCAGTGGTCAAGGTGCTGCCGATCTGAAACACGAAGACGGCCGCCGGATCGCCTTGGGCATCCAGCGTAAGCGTACCGGTCAACTGGGCCGAAGAAGAGAAGCAGTAGGTGCCCGCGGTGAGTGTCATTCCACCCAGGTCCTGTCCCGTCAGATCCGTGTTGCACGCCTCCCCTGCGAGAGTGTTGTAAGCCGTGGTCGTGTCGCTCTGCGCTTGAAGGGCGGCCGCCGTGGCAATCTGTTCTGTACCGGCGACCACGAGGCCCGGGGGGAAGCCCGTCACGGCGGCCCCCGGCGAGACTCCAAGATCGCCCGAAACGACCGTGGGGCCGGTATTCGTGACCGTGGAGCCCGCAAGGACGGCGAAGCTCTGCGCCGTGCCGAGCCCGGGCGCGGTGCTGGCCTGCGACGTCACTGACGTGCCCTCATGGTGAGTCAGCGAGCACGCCATAGCAGCGACCGCGACTCCAGGAACGAGGACGAGCGGTCGGAGCAGTGTTCGGCGCATGCGCGACATCAGTCGCGGATGGCCGCCGGGCTCGCCGTGCGCGCCTTCGTGACCTTCGCGCGATTCGCCGGTACTCTTCGTCGATTTCTTTGAATTATTCACGATATCCCCCTTGAATTAAGAACCGAGCCTCGCAGCCCGTCTACCTCCCTCCAGCGCAAGCGATGTGCCTGAGCCGTGGCGAGTTTTCCAAAATGCGCCATCGGTGCGCAACCATTGTGCGACAGGTGCGTATAGCTCGCAGAGGGTGTGTTGACCCTCCCTCCGCGACTGTGGCTTGCTCGCCTATCGGGTCACAATTGCCACACTCAGCCTCCGCGCGGTCCTGGTCGTCAGTGCTCGATGACTTGCGCCGAGCGCCGCCATCTCGCTGTCGGGAAGCACGCCATTGCGCTCGCGGACTCGGCGGCCGCGCGCTCGACGCCGTCCGCTACGCGGGCGTAGTCAACGTGCACGCGACGGCGGAGCACGGTGCCGCGTGGTCGATCGCCGGTGCCCCGACGACGGTGCTCATGCTGCCGGGGCTTGCAGCAAGAGCGGCCGCGGTCAAAGGGGGCGAGCCTTCCTACGTGTCCGCTACGCCTCGGCCCGTCGCATTCCCTGCGCGATGATCTCGGCCGTCTTCGCTACGTGCGGTTCTTCCCTCATCAACGGGAAATGATCGGCATCTACGATGTGGAAATCGAGCGAGGGGACGTAGGATCGCCACCCGCCGCTCGGGCTCTTGAGCGGGTCCTTTCGGAGCCGGCCGCCGGACATGATCAGCGTCATGTGGCCCGCGTATGGACGCATCACCGGCATGTACCGCGCAGCGGCGTCGCCGTTGACGGCGAGCCTCCGCGCTTCGAGCGGGCCGAGCTTCTCGTGGCCATGGTAGAGCCCGAGGTCGCCGTAGGTCGGATCGTGCTTCTCCCGCCATCGTCGCGCGACGAAGGTCGCGACGTCCCGCGGAGAAGTGGAGGAGAGACGCGAGAGCTGGGAGAGCCGGAACCTCCAGCCCGCGGTCCACTCCGGCAGGATGGCTTCCACGAGAGCGAGGAAGCGCACCTCCTCGCCGGCCGCACGCAGCTGCTGGGCGACTTCGTAGGCCACGATCCCGGCGAACGAGTACCCAAGCAAGCGGTATGGCCCCGCGGGCTGCCTGGACCGAATGACCTCCACGTACCCGCGCGCGAGATCCTCGACCGAGTGGGACCCGTCGATCGCCTCGAACGCACCAATCTCGCGAGGGAGAAACGCGCCATACGCCGAGCACCGTCCATCGAGGCGTCGGGCGAGCTCCCGGTAGATGTTGACCCCGGAGAGCATGAAGAGCGGCGGCGCGGATGACGCCGCGTTGAGCAGGATGGGCCTCGACTCGCCCGCCGGGTCGCCCTCGGCCTGCCTGGC
Source organism: uncultured delta proteobacterium (assembly GCA_963797395.1). Lineage (GTDB taxonomy): Bacteria > Myxococcota_A > Polyangia > Polyangiales > Polyangiaceae > Palsa-1150. The sequence continues at coordinate 1,171,918 of CAWCPA010000009.1, read as the reverse complement.
GAGGGCCGCCACCGTTCCGCGCTCGAAGAGGAGATGGGGCGCAATCCTCACCCCGATCGCACGCTCGATCTCTTGGAGCGCGACGACGCCGAGGAGGGAATCCCCCCCGAGCTCGAAGAAGTCGTCGTCCACGCCGATCTGGCCGACTTCGACGCCGAGTACGCGCGCGAACGCCTCGGCGATGCTCTTCTGTCGTTCGTTCGCCGACGCTGTGCCGCCCTCCGCGCGGGGCTGCGGCTGCAGCGGCGCACCTTTCAACTGATTGCGATCGAGCTTCCCGTTCGCGGTCAATGGCATCGCGTCGAGAACCACCAGGTGATGCGGTAGCATGTAGTCCGGCAGCTCCGTCGCCAGCGCGCGACGGAAGGCGACGCCGTTCTTCGTCGGCTTCACGACGAAGGCCACGAGGCGTACTTCACCGTCCTCCAGGATCTTGGCCACGACCGCGCACTGGGCGGCAAGCCCGAGCTCCAGCACGGTGCGCTCGATGCCGGCGAGCTCGACGCGAATGCCGCGGACCTGGACCTGGAAGTCGCGGCGGCCCAGGATCTCGAGGTTGCCGTCTGCGTGCAGTCTCCCGAGGTCCCCCGTCCGATAGAAACGGCGCCCCTCGAGCTCGGCGAACCTTTCGGCCGTGAGATCAGGGCGGCCGAGGTAGCCGCGAGCGACGCCCTTTCCAGCGAAAGCGATCTCACCGACTACCCCGAAGGGAACGAGGTTGCCGCCAGGGTCGAGCACGCGTGCCGTCACGTCGGGAAATGGCTTTCCGACGAACGTCCGGCTCACCTTGGCCTCGCGCGGTATCGGGAACGTGGTTCCCATGCAGCTAATCTCGGTACACCCGTAGATGACGAAGGACTCCGCGTTCGGAAATACCCGCTTCATCTCTTCCATCACCGAGGGAATGACCATGTCCCCCCCGGAGGAGGCGTGACGCATGCGCGGCAACGCCGCGGCGCAGGCCCGCGTGGAGCGAAGGTACCGGAAGAAGCTGCCGAGCAAGCTTGGGCCCGCGTGCAGGACGGTCACCTCCTCGAGCGCGTGGAGGAGGCGCTCGGGAGTGAGGACTTCGTCTCGATCGAGAATCCGGACGCTACCGCCGCAGCAGAGGGGCGAGACGAGCTCGAACAGACTGATGCTGAAGGTATGGCGAGCGAGGGCCGAGAAGACGTCCGCGCGGCCGAAGCCGTACTTAGCGGCGGCGGCATGGATGTAGTGAGCGAGGTTGCCCTGCGTCGCCACGACCCCTTTCGGGTGGCCGGTCGTGCCTGAAGTGTAAAAGAAATATGCGGGGTCGGCGAGGCCCGCCCCTCGTGCCGGCGCGGCCGTCGGCTGCGTCTCGAGGAGGCCGGCGTCGGTGTCGAAGCAGAACTGCGGGATCCCTGCGGTCACCGCGGTCAGCGAGGAGTACGTCAGGACGAGGACGGGCCGGGCGCCCTCGAGCATGCGCCCGATGAGCGCCGGCGGATGCGTGGGATCGAGGGGAAGGTAGACACCCCCGGCCTTCCAGATCGCCAGCATCGCCACGAGGACGTTCGGGGACGGGCCGACGCACACCGCAACCGCGATGCCCAATCCGACCCCGCGCGCCACGAGATGGTGCGCAAGCTGGCTGCTACGTTTGTCGAGTTCACCATACGCGACCCGATATCCATGGAACGCGGCGGCCAGGGCCTCGGGCTGGCGCCTCGCCCAGTCGCCGAACAGGCAATGAACCGGCGACTCCGGATAGGACGCCGTCCCGCTGTCCTGCTCGACGGTGAGCGCGCGAACGCCGGCCTCGTCGAGGAGCGGGAGCCGCTCGACGAGCGCCGCTCCATCGCGACGCGCGGCGCCGAGCAAGGCGACATAGCCGTCGAGGAGGCGGCTCACCCCCGATGGGCGGAACAGCTTGGCGTTGTACGCCATCCCTAGGAGGGTCGCGTCGAGCGTCTGGCCGACCACGAAGTGCACGTCGTAGCCGGCAGGCGCGGAATCGACCCAGGCAGACATGTCGAACGAGCCCTCGATCCCGGCGCTGGCCAGGACGAACGTCACGGCGACGTTCGACGCCGCGGCCGCCTCGACGGCATCTCTCGCGGGGTCCGCGACGGCCTCCGCGAGGCCGGCACGCACCGCGTTGATCACCGTCGAAACCGGACCGTCCCCCGCGACGGCGACGTCGAGCGCGATCCGCGACTGCCCGGCCGCCGCGCGAACGAACACGTCTAGGGCGAGCTCGGCCTGCTGCGTGTACCGGTGGAGCAGGGCGACGAGCGCGCCCAAGAGCTCTGCTTGTCGTCCAGGGTCGAGCGGGCCGTTCGGCAGCTCCAGGTTGAGGCAGGCACACGAGCCAGTCTCGTATCCGGACGCACCCGACCTCTCTGTATCCGTGGGAATCTGGACAAACCTGTGAGTGGCCGCCAGCGAGGATACGCCCGCCGTCAGAGCGCCTGCGTGTACGGTCATCAGGTCCCCCATTTTTGCACTTTAGCACCGACTCGTTCTTAGGCATTTGGAATTCTCATGAATCCGAGCGAGCCCGTGAGCGCCGAGCGCGACACGGAGCGGCTCTCCCAGGGCGGACCCTTGAGGATCGTCCGCTCACCAGACTGGGCCCCACGAAGGGCCGCCCGGGTTTCGCAACAATGCGACGGCGTGGACGCATCGGAGGAAGCCTCGCAGGTCCGGTGCGATGTCCGATGAACCTTGCGATCGCCTCGCCGAGGCCGCTGCACGGGGCACGGTTTTGCAGATAGCTGCGCTAGAAGCGATCGCAGCGATACAGCGGGCATAGGGCCCGACGCATCACAGGGAACGTCGTATCTTCTGCCCCACGACGGGAATCGTAGCGCAGTCGCCGACACAGCTCTCCCGCGGGAGGAGGTGCTTCACCGTGTGTCGCAGACGAAGGCGCTGAGGTCCTTGCGTCTGTCGACTCTTGCTATTCCGGCGCCGGCGACCCTGTCCGTCTCGCAGGACCAGGTGAGGGCGCTGCTACGGAAGAAGGCCGCGCGGCGGGCTCGGCGCGGAGCTCGGCGTCGAGCGCGCACAGGTGTCGAGGTTCAAGGCTGTTCGGGACGCGTTCCTGGTCGCAAATTTTGGCACCCTGCAGGAGCTCCTGACGGCGGACCACGAGTAAAGGACTCACCGGAATACGTGCCGGCGTCGGTCCTGACGCGGGGTACAGCGCGCGGGCGACCCGCAGCGAAGCGGCTCGGCCGTAGGTGCTCGCTCGCCGGCGGACACGCTCGCCCCATGGCCAAGCCCCTCTCCGTGCACGACATTCGGCCGTTCGATGGGGATGCTCCCGAGTTGCGCGCCCCTCAGACGAGCTCTCCGCGCCGTCCTCAAGAGCACGTGGGGCCGCTATTCCCGTCGCGTACATGGCTCCGACTGCGGAGTCAAATAGTCGCCGGAGACATGGATCGTGCTCGTCGTCGAGCATTTCGAGACCGGGCGTCCGAGCCAAAGCAGCAGTAGCGAGAGAGAAAAACAGAGCACGCAGTACGGTCCCGAAGTGGTTCGACGTCTCGATGGTCGGGGAGACCCGCGAGGGACCTCCACGTGGGCTCGTCGATGCAATCTTGCGAAGGCTTTCGGCCCGCCTTGCCGACGAGCGCGAAGTCGCGATCTTCGAGCCTCCAGGCAGTGCTCGACGAGCTCGGCAGGCCCTGGCGTGGAAGCAAATCGTCAAACGCCGCGGGCCCGGCCCCACGCGCACGTAGGTGTCGAGCTTCATGGCCGAGGCTTGGGCGCGCCGCGTTCTGGGCGGCTAGGGCTTCTTGGACACGATCCGCGCGGAGATTCTTGCGACCGCTGCCTCGAAGTTCGTCCGGGCCTGCCCCTTGCTCGGACTCGGGCATGAAGACGGTCTGCGCCCGACCGCAGATCGCGATAGTAGGCGTTGGTGAAGAACCGAAGATGTTCGGCTGGACCGTCATCGAACGCCCTCCAGAGGAAGCCTGCGCTCGATGATCTGCACGCTCGGGGGTCTGCGTACGTGTCGTTGTTGTCAACGCCGGCGAGGCCCTTCGCGAAGTACTCGTGAGCCAATCCGCATCGGAAGATCTCCCACGGCTCTGCTTCTCGCGGCGACGCCCCCCGTCGGCCAGGAGAACGCGGAAGTCCTTGTAGTAGGCGCCGTCACCCGCCCACTCCATCAGCGCGAGGCCCTCACGAAAGCAATCGCGGGCGACGCCCCGAAGCCCGAGCTTGCCGTTGGATAGCCCGCCGAGTACCTCGGTGTAGTTCAGGAGGGCGAGGGCCGCGACGTAGTTGGCGCGCGCTCGTATCGTCGCCTCGATATCGCGCCACATGAAGCCGTTGACGTACTCGCGGAAGAAGTGAGCGACCTCTTCGTCCTCCATGGGCCCTCCTCGCGTCGTGCGGCCGGTATCCTACGCGTTCTGCCCGCTGGCGCGAGGCAGCACCTCGGAGCCGCACATCTCTTGGAGCCCGCACCACTCCGCTATTCGCGATGCGCGCGCTTTGCTCTCCACGACCGGGAGGATGTCCGAACTATTTTCGACGAGGCGGGAGTGCCCCTCGGCCAGGTAGCTCCCGGCCGCCGCCACCCAGACTCGAAGAAATCGACCTGGGCGACCTCGCCGGCGCCGTAGACCAGCGGCGCGGTGACCTTTCGCTCGGCGCTCCGGAACTCGGCCACGAGGCGGCGGACCGCGCGCTCGCTGGCAGCGTGGCCCGCCTCCCGGAGCAGCTCCCAGAGCCGGGTCGCCGCCAGTGGCTGCTTACCCGCCGTGAACGACCGGCGAGACTGCCAGATCGACGCGGCCGCTTCCGCGACCGCGTCGCGCACCGGCGTCGCGCGGTCCCCCAGGCGACCGATCGACTAGGACCTTCTTGGCGCCCGCGTAGCGCCGAATCCTGTTGCGCGACAACCAGCTCCCGCGTTTAAGATGGCTGCGGACAGCTCCTGCGCTGCGTGGCGGGTTCCTCCTGCATGATCGTTGTTCGCGGACTGCGGCGCTCCTGCGCCATGAATGTATGACGCGGGGCGTAGAGCGGCGCGATATGGTCGATATGTCGTCGTGGCGGCAGCTACCCAGGCGGTGTCGGCGGCCGGCTTGGCCCCCTCGCAGAGCGCGCGCTCGTGAACGCCGTTGTCCTCCAAGCACGGTCGGGTGAGCTCACCGTCAGAGCCCTCATAAGCCGCGTGAGTCTACCCCCTGCGTGACGACCATGAGGCAGTGGGGGTAGCAACCTGATCGTTCGCGTCGACGCGCCGAGGCGTTCCGCGACATCGCCAGGCTCCCTTCGGTCCCGGAACGTTTGCTTCTCCGGGACGCCAACCCGACGGAGTCGGAAAGGGTGAAAACAGCACGGCTCCCGATCACCGGATGGATCGCGGATGAACCCCCGAACAACGCTGCGCGCAAGCCGCCGCGCGACATTCAAGGATACATCGGAAGCCAACCCGGCTTCCCACCCATGAGCTGCCCGGGTGCATCGTTCGTGGCAACCGCAGTGTTCGTTGAGGGTGCCCGTCCACTGCCGTGTGTTCGTGCGAGAGAATCCCCCGAAGGGTCCCACTGGATGACGGTGCTCCGCGCGGTGCTGCCCCGTCCTCTAGGAAGAACGCCACTTCGTTTTGACCACCGCGCTTCGCCGCGTGGTCTCCCGCGTAGAGCCCGGGGCAAACGTCGACGCAGCGGGAACACGAGTGAGGCGCACGCCGCGGTTATCCGGGAAGGCCAACCGGTACGCGGCGCCCGTGATGCTTCGAAGCATCACCTGGTCAGGTCCAGGGTCGACCACCGCCCTTGTCACGGTGTCACCACCGGTTGCCAGTCCACGAACGATCATCGATCTGGCTGGGACCCGAAGCGAAGTGGCAACCGCGATCATCAGCGGGCTGCTCCTCCAGTGTGATCCAGTAGCCTTCGGCGAACATCACCTCTCGACTAAGGTGGCGCACCACCGCGCTTAGCGCCGCGTCGCCAACCGTTGCAGTCCAGGAGCGCTCCTCGAGCTGACCTGACTCAAAGTGAAGGGGACGCCGAGGCCATCAACGTGCTGCTCCTCCAGTGCGCCCCGTAGTCTTCGGCGAACGTTACCTTGTCGGCGACGTGGTGCACCACCGCGCTGAGCGCCGTTTCACCAACCGTTGCAGTCCACGAACATCCTCGATCGGACCCGAAGTCGGAGTGAAGGGAAGGCCAAGGCCAGCACCGGTGCTGTTATCCGGTGCGGCCCGTGGCCTTCCGCGAACAGCACCACGTCGACAATGTCCTGCACCACCGCGCCCGGCGCCGTGTCACCAACGGTTGCAGCCCAGGAACGGTCCTCGATTTGGCCCGAACTCGCGGTGAAAGGGACCCGAGATCATCACCGGTGCTGAAGCCGGTGCGACCCCATGGTCTTCAGCGAACATCACCTCGTCGGCAACGTTGTACACCACGGCGCTCAGCGCCCTGGCATCAACGGTTGCAGTCCTCGGGACGATCCTCGATCGGCCGGGACCCAGGGGGAAGTGGCAGCCGCGTTTAACACCGTGCTGCAATCCAGGCACGGCCCGGTGGCCTTCCGCGAATACCAACTCGTTTGGCACCTGGTACACCACCGCGCTTAGCACCGCGTCTGCAACTCGTTCGCTTCGGGAACCGATCCTCGATGCTTCGGAACCCGGAGCGAAGCGGAGGGCAAGATAAAGGACTGGAGCCGTAGGGGGGTCATCGTTCGGATACTTCTGAGGAATCTTTGGAGCCACGGCACCTGGCGGTGGAGCCAGGGGTCCATCAACCGCGCGAGTTCACGAAGCAATTACTGGAGCCACGATGAGCGATCTGACGATTTGCCGATTTTCGGCCCCGGTCGGTGGAGGCCGCCGGCCGGCCTCCGGGCGCGGAGGCGCGGCCTTTCGCAACGCGGTAACGTCGGGGCTGCGCGGTCGTTGGGGCGAGGCGCGGGGGGCGTTCCACGCGCCGGTCGCGCGTTGCCGTTGCGCGACCGCGGGCGGATCCGCGACGGGTCGTCGTCAAGGCGCATGTCGTTCGGATGAACGCCGGCGGGGCCAAGGCCGCGGGCCTGCACCTGCGGTACTTCGAGCGCGACGGGGTCGGGAAGGATGGATTGAAGGGAGTGCTCTATGACGGGCGGGTGCCGCGCGCCGAGGCGTTTGGAGAACCCGGTCAGGGACTCAGTCTCGAGCGAAGGGGGTCCAGCTGGCGCCAACGGCCGAAAAGCCCCCTGAGCCAACGAACGAGCGAACGCCGACCCGTCGCCCATCGGCGCGTGGCTCCTAGGCGATGGCGCTTGAACGGTCGCTCCGGCGTAAACCCTCGCCGTGCGCGCTCCGCGCGGTCAGAATGACCGGGAGGAGGTCTTTTCTCCATGAGACTTACGATTCCTTCGCTTCTTGCTCAGGTGGCGGCCATCGTGGCGGCCACGCCTGGCTGCACGCGGTCCTGGTCCTCATGCCAGGGCGCCGCGCGCGACAAAACGATCGCGGTGAGCGCTGATCAGGCGTGCCAGCTCGCGCAGGCCAGCGTCGCCGAGGATCCGCCGGCAGCGTGTCAGCCCGACAGCGTCATGTACAACTCGACCCAGGAGTGCTCGACCCTCTGCGGCCCGGCTTACAGCTTCTGCTCGCTGAACCAGGACTTTGCGACGGCGTTCTCCGCGTCCCAGCCCGGGTGTGCATTCTCCCCGGACGGGGGTTCCGCGGAGACCGGCGATGGCGGCGCTGTCTGTCCGACCGTCACAGGGACCGTCAGCGTGCAGTGCTCCGACCCGTGCTTGGGTCGATGGAGTGACGGCATCGCTGGACGCGAGCAATACGAACCGCGATCGCTCGGAGAGCACTTCGCGCGGGCTTCGTACTTCGAGGCGGCGAGCGTGATCGCGTTCGACCGCCTCGCCCGCGAGCTCGTCGCGCACGGGGCCCCCGCGAGCCTGGTCCACGCGGCGCGCCGCGCGCAGGGGGACGAGGTGCGGCACGCGCGGCTCATGCGTGGGCTCGCGGAGCGCCTCGGGGTCCGGGTCCGCGGGCCGGGAGCGAAGCGGCTGCCCGTGCGCCCGCTGGCCGAGGTCGCGCGCGAGAACGCGGTCGAGGGGTGCGTCGGCGAGACCTACGGCGCGGTCGCCGGCCTCCTCGCCGCTTCTCGGGCGCCCGATCCCGAGGTGCGCGCCGTGATGCAGTCCATCGCCCGCGACGAGTGCTGGCATGCTCAGCTCAGCTGGCGCGTGGCCGCGTGGGCCGCCGGGGTGCTCGGGGATCGCGACCTCGAGGGCGTGCGGCAAGCAATGCGGAAGTCGGTGGCCGAGCTCGTCGCGGGCGAGGATGGGCTTTCGGCAATCCACCGGGCCCTCACAGGCCTGCCTTCGGCCGAGGAGCGCCGGAGAGCGGTGCACTTGCTTGAGGAAGCGCTCTTTCGAGCTGCGTGAGCGCTACGAGCCCCGGCCCGGCACCGACCTCTCGCCCGACCGGCGCACCGCCCTGGATCGCGCCCGCTAGGAGCGATGGAGCTATGCGGCCCCATTGTCCGCGCGCCCGACGGCCGGATCCACGATGGTCCGCCGTCTGTTCAGGGCCGATGGGAGGTGAGAGGGGCCACGATTTACGTGAAAGGCCTTGCCACAGGAAGGGTCTTTGCTCGTCCTAGGCTCGCCCCGACACCTCCGTGCGATGCGCTGCCCTTGAACACCACGCCCTTCGGGCGCGCCTGAACGTCGAGGCGGTCGAGGGGCTGCTCATCAGGGACCCGTCACGACGTGTCCGGAACGCAACGGCTACCCGAATCGGGGAGCGACTCGACACTGACGTCGCGCTCGCTCTTGTCGGGCTTGCCCTGGGGCTCGAAGGAAACCCGAGAGGTTGTCGTAGTTACCTGCTCCGGGCGCAGGCCGACTGGTCGCAGTGGCGTTATAAATCGCTCGTCCGCAGGTGGGACGAGGTGGTTCGCCCTTTAGGGCACCCCTGGGAGGAGGGGGCTTTGGCGCGGAGCCGGGGGGACCGGGTCGGGCCCCTCAGACCGACCCTGGACGAGGGGACGATGCGCGCGCATGGAGCTGCTAGGCCGCCAGGGCGAACCGCGGTCAGCAGCTCCCAGCTTCCGCGCGTTCGCTGTACGCTCGTCGTCCTCTTCGCGCGCGCCGCGGATGTCGTCCGCTCATTGCTCGAGGCCCGTGACGCGCGCGAGCTCAGTCGGCTCCACCGGCGGCTGCACAACGTCGACCTTCTCGTGCTCGACGAGTTGGGCTTCGTTCCCTTCGACCGCGCCGGCGGAGAGCTGCTCTTCAACCTGCTCACCGAACGCTACGAGCGACGAAGCGTCATCGTGACGACCAACCTCGCCTTCGGTGAATGGGTCAAGGTCTTCGGCGGCGACGAGAAGCTCACCACCGCGCTTCTCGACCGGCTCGCGCACCACGCGACCGCCATCACCACGAAGGGCAAGAGCTACCGGATGCGAAAGAAAGGAGCGACGGAGGACAAGGACGACGACATCAACGGCCAGCCCGGCACCTTGCCCAAGGCCGGCCGAAAGGCGTAGGAATCAGCCTGCCGGGTGGGTCAATTTCCGGCCGGCCAAGTGGATCAGTTTCCGAGCGGCGTCAGCAGGTCAGGACCGCATCCTGCTCGTGATGGCGACGGGCACGGGCAAGACGTACACGGCCTTCCAGAATCATTTGGCGCCTCTGGAAGGCTGCGGGGCCTGTCTGCATGGCCGCCGCGTAGGCGCGCTTTGAGGTGCTCCCCGCGCGCTGAGGCGGCGGCCCGACGTCAGCACGCGTCCGGCGTCAGGAGCGCCTGCGCGGGCGCGTCGCCCGGCTTCGTCGACGTGTGTCGAGGGCGAACGATTCACCTTGCAGGGAGTGGGCCCTGTGGAGCCGACCATTCCGTGCGCGCCGGACTACGAGGCGCCGGCGCAGCGTCCCTGCCGGGGAAGTCCGGCGCCGGTCGCCGCTGCGAGCGGTAAGCCCCGAGAGTAGCGAGGGTAGCGAGAGGAGCCGAGGTTACTCCGAGCGAACCAGCGGGCGGACCGCAGACGAGCGTGCGGTTCTCCCTCGTCCTACCTTCGAGCGATGGAGGCGCACATCCTCGCCGACGGTAGCGTCCGCCGCACGCGCGTGCCAGACGAGATCCGGACCGCGCACAGGGCTGGCCGAACCATGTGGGTCGACCTCGGAGAGCGCAGCGCCGAGGGCGAGGAGCTCCTCGCGAAGACCACCCGCTCGTCATCGAGGACATCTTTGGCGAGCGAGCGGCGCCGAAGATCGACGAGTACGACCACTACATCTACGTCGTCGTTCATGGCCTGCGCCGCGTCGAGGATCCCCTGCGCGCGGATATCGGCATCATGGACTTCATCATCGGGGGCACCTTCGTCATCACGCAGCACCGCGAGGGTCCGGCCAACGAGCGGCTGCGCGCGCGCCTCGAAGCCGGCCCGCACCTCCTTCAGCAGGGCCCTGCGTGGGTTGCGCACGCCTTCATGGATGTCGTGATCGACCGCTTTCTTCCTTTCGTCGAATCGGTCCAAGCTCGCGGCGACCAGCTCGAGAACCTGGTCATCACCCACCGTGACGCCCGTGGCCAGCGCGATCTGCTTCCGGATTTGTTCGCGCTCAAGCGATCCATCCAGGCGCTCGGCCGCATAGCGCCCGCCGAGCGCGACATCCTCCACCGCCTCTCGCGAGACCACTTCCCCGCGATCCCGAAGGACGCGCGCCCATACTTTCGCGACGTTTTTGATCACTTCTCGCGCGTGGCGGAGCAGATCGCGACGTACCGCGACGTCGTGCAGAACGCGATCGACGCGTATCTCAGCGTCCAGGCGAACCGCATGAACGAGACGGTGAAGCGCCTCACGCTCATCTCGACAGTCATGCTCCCTCTGACGTTCGTGGCGAGCTTCTACGGCATGAACTTCAAGCACATGCCGGAACTCGCCTGGCCACACGGCGAGCTCGACGTGCTGGGCCTCATGGTGGTAGTCGCCGTCGCGATCTGGTCCTGGTTCAAATGGAAAGGGTGGGCGTGACGCCGAGTCCGTCCGCATCGCCGCGTCATCCAGGCCCATGGGCCCTCCTCGTCGTGGCGGTTCGCAAGGCGGACCATCCCCTCTGGGCATGGTCTGGATTCGAGCTCGCCTGGCCGCTGCGCCTACGACGCAAGCGCAGGTGGAGTCTCGCGATGGCCTTTCGAAGCTCCTCCGCCCCCAGAAACAGCGCCGGCGTCACCCCGACCAGCAACCACTGCTTCGCGCTCAGTGGCGTCAGGCCCAGGAGGTTCCGGAGCGCGGGCAAATACACGAAGGCCATCAGCAGCAAGAGCGCGAATGCGACCGAACCGGGCAGAAGGCGGTTCGCGAAGAAATTCAGGCGAAAGACGGACCGCGGGGTGCTGCGGCACTCGAACGCGTTCACCATCTGCATGAGCACGATCGATGCGAAAACAAGGGTGGAGATCAGCGAGACCACCGGGGCGCCGGCGGGCAAGGGGCTCCCTGGCCGCCAGGCGAAGAACAAGGCGGCGCCCACGGGAAGAAACGCGAGCGAGAGCCCCGCTTGCAGGGGTCCGAGAAAGCCGAAGGCGCGACCCAACACGCGGCCGTCGAGCGATCGGTCCGCTCTCGCGCGAGGCGGGCGGACCATCGTCTCCGCCTCGGGCGGTTCTCCGCCGAGCGACAGCGCGGGCAGCAGGCTCACTCCGAGGTCCAGCGCCAGGAGCTCAAACACCGAGAGGACGAGAGGAACTCTTCCGACCGACAGCCCCCACACGAGGAATGGCGCGAGCTCTGCCACGTTGACGGTGAGGTCGTAGGTCAAGAACCGACGAATGTTGTCGAAGACCGCGCGGCCCTCTTCCACAGCGTCGACGATGTGGGCGAAATTGTCGTCGAGGAGGACGATGTCGGCCGCCTCGCGCGCGACGTCGGTACCGCCGAGACCCATGGCGACCCCGATGTCCGCCTGTCGCAAGGCAGGGGCGTCGTTGACCCCGTCCCCGGTCATCGCCACGACCTCGCCGAGCGCCTGCAACGCGCGCGCGACGCGGAGTTTCTGCTCCGGTGTGATTCGGGCGAGCACCGCAACCGGTCCGGACATCAGAGCCTGCAGCGATTCATCGTCGGCCGGAAGGTCGGCTCCAACGACCGGGTCGCCCGGCGGAAGGCCGACGGTGTCGGCCACAATCCGCGCCGTCGCGGGGTGATCCCCGGTGAGCATGAGAACCCGGACGCCCGCGGAGAGACAGCGCGCGACCGCCCCGGGCACCTCCGGGTGTACCGGATCCGCAATGCCGACCAGCCCCAGGAGCTCGAGATGGGTCTCAGCCGCTGCCACGGTTGTCAGCGGCACCGCGCTCAGACGGTGCGCGAGCGCCAGCACCCGCAGGCCTTCGTGGGCGAGGCTCTCGACGGCGGCAAGCATCTCGGCGCGGCGCAGCTCGTCGAAGGGAACGGTCTCCACCCCGGCTCGAACGGCGATGCAGAGGGGCAGGACGGACTCCGGGGAGCCCTTGGTCAGGACCTCGAAGTGCCCGGAGGAGATCCGGTGCACGGTGCTCATGCGTCGCCGCGTCGCGTCGAACGCGAGTTCGTGAACGCGCGGCTCGGCGCGCTCCGCGGCCTCCAGGAGGCACCCGCCCTTCGTCGCCAAGGCGAGGAGCGCACCGTCGATGGGATCGCCGAGGCAGCGCCACCGCCCCTCGTGTTGCTCGACGGTGGCGTTTCCGCAGAGCGCCGCCGTTTTCAGGAGCGATCCGAGCGGCGCAAGCTCCTCTTGCGAGAGCGGGCGACCTTCCTCGAGCAAGGCTCCGCGGGTGCTGAAGCCGACCCCCGAGACCGCGAAGCGCTTCCCGGACACCACTACGGCCTGGACGGTCATCTGGTTGGCCGTCATCGTGCCCGTCTTGTCGGAGCAGATGACCGTGGTGGAGCCGAGGGTCTCGACCGACTCGAGGTGGCGAACGAGCGCGCGGCGACGGGCCATCCGCTTGGCGCTGATGGCGAGCGACGTCGTCACCGTCGGCAGCAGGCCGTTGGGAACGAGCGCGACGATCACCCCCACGGCGAAGAGCAGCCCCGTCTTGATCGACCCCCCGATGAAGAAGGAGAGACCGAAGAAGGCCAGGCCCATGCCCACGGCGCAGACCGCAATGACGCGAACCGTGCGACGCAGATCGATGCGCAGCGGCGTGGGTCGGCGAACGACCGCCCCCGTCAGGCGTGAAATCGCGGCGAGCTGCGTGCCCTGACCCGTCGCGACGACAGCTGCCAGCCCGAATCCCGAGGTCACGAACGTCCCCGCGAAGACGACGTCCGGGGCCGACATCCGTTCGTCCGATGCAGGCGCCTCCGGAACACGCGCGACGGGCTTCGACTCGCCGTTGAGGATGGAGTTGTCGACGTGCAGCCCGTCGGCACTCACCACTCGCGCGTCGCACGAGATTCGATTCCCCTCCCTCAGAAGCAGGACATCGCCCGGCACGAGCTTCTCGACGGGGATCGTCGCCCGCTGCCCACTGCGAATCACCATGGCCTTTTGTGGGAGCAGTAACGTGAGCGCCTTCGTTGCCCGGTCCGCTCGATACTCCTGGTAGAAACTGAAGAGGGCGTTGATGACGACGACGAGGACGATTGCGACGCCCAGCTGCGGCATCCCGACCGCGAAGGCGAGCCCGGACGCGACCCACAGCATCAAGGCGAAGAACTGTACGAGCTCGGCGCCGAGCGCCCGCAACAGCTTGGTGCCAGGGGGCTTTGGCAGCTCATTGCTCCCGTAGCGGCGGCGGCGGACCTCGGCCTCGTCGTCGGAGAGCCCATCCCGACTCGTTCGAAGGGCGTCGAGAGCCGCACCCGGCGAGAGCCGCATCACCTCTCGTAAGTCGAAGCCGGTAGGGGCCCGTGTCACGGTCACGCGAACCTCCTGTCACGGGCGCGGTCGCCAAGAGGTCGAGCAGGCAGTCGCGGAGAACGGTGCCGTGCCGCCAAGCCACGCCGAATCTCGAAAGGTTGAGGTCATCTTCATGAAACGCCGACGAAGTGGTTTGGGGCGGTCCAGCAACCCGCCGCGCGCTCGGCTCCTGACCTTGCTCGGCTCTTGCGAGTCAATAGTCCGGCAGTCTGGACGGCAGCCGGAAACGGGACGCGAGAAGCGCGCCAGGGCCATCGCGAACGACGGCGCTAGCCGCCTGGATCGACGCTTGCCCGCCCGTGAGACCCATGAGCGTCTTCGACCACGCGGTTCAGAAGGCAGACGAGTGGATACACGACGCGATGCGCGAACTCGGAACGGACGACCCGCGGGAAGCTCATCGTGCGCTGAAGGCGGGCCTCCAAGCGCTCCGCGATCGTCTTGGAGTCGACGAAGCCGCGCAACTTGGAGCGCAGCTTCCGCTCATCGTGCGCGGCCTATTCTACGAAGACTGGCATCCGGCGTCGACCCCAGCACTCGCCCGGACGGCTGAGGAGATCATCGATCTCGTCAAACTCAAGGCTGGCGAGGGCAAGCCCATCGATTCCGAGCGCGCGGTAGCGGCCCTCTTCGAGGTGCTGCGTCGGCACATATCGCCTGGGGCGCTCGCATCACTCGCGCAAGTTCTGCCGCAGAGCCTTGCGCAGCTCTCCGACTGAGGTCGGCGCTCGCACTCGCGGGCGGAGGCAGTCATCTCACTTGGCGCAACCCGACCTTGTTCAGCGCTGCATCCGCGGTATCGGGAGGTCGTCGTCATGGGCCACGCGTAGGCGCATCGGCGGATCCGAGTCGCGCGGCGGCGAGCCGCGAGGGATTCCGGCAGGCTTGGAATGTGCACGGCCTCCCTTCGGTGCCCCTGGATCGGCGCCTGAAGGCTGAGGGCCCGAATGAATGCGTTCGCCTCGCTCGGAATTCTCGCGCTGTTCGGGTTTGGCGCGCTGCTCGTGCTGAGCTTGGCAACCGGCAGCCTTAAAATCGCAAAAGAATACGAGAGGGGGGGTCGTCTTCCCTTTCGGCCGCTTGATCGGGCTCAAGGGCCGGGGCTCTTCCCCGTCATTCCGCTCGGGATCGAGCGTGTCACGAAGGTCGATCTGCGCGTCACCACGCACGTCGTCCCGGCGCAAGAGGTCCGCGATCATCGCGACGCAGCCTTCCGCGCTCGCCCTTGTTACATGCAGACTCTCCTCGATAGGGCGACCAACGAGAACTCGGCCATCGTCTTTCCGATGCCTCGCGAGTTAATTGACCCGCTTCTGGCCCAGGCAGTTCCGCTCAAAGAGCCGTTGCCCGTCTGCGGGGCGTGTCCGGCCAACGGAGGAGCAGACCTGGTGCCAGACAACCCTCCGAATGGTCGGTGAGCCCGTTTGGACGAGCGGCCTCGAAGCGAGGAGCCGGATGCCGCTTCCAGAGAAGTCCGAAGCCATGCCCAACAAGGACGGGCCCGCGGTGCGATTCCGCGGCGCGCGCGAAGACGTTGCGGATCCCCTCCACAGCCCCTGGGTCTACGCGAAGTTTGCGGTCGTGAACCCATGGCAAAGTGCTGTGCTCGCCGCGGCGACGTTGCTCGGGATCGCGACCGCCAGCCTGAGCGTGGCGCTGCTCGTCGTGTGCGGCGCGGAGCTTCTTCTTCTCGCTTCGTCGCGCTTGCGCGCCTTTCGCCGCTATGTGGACGCGAGCTTCGAGCAAGCCGAGCGTTCGAAAGCCGCCGAGCAGCGCGCCACTCTCCTCTGGCGGATGGGCGACGCGCACCGGCACGAGTTGCTACGCCTGGAATCCATCGTCGATCACTTGCGGGCTACCAACGGCGATCGGCCGACCCTACCCGTCGTTGTAGACGAGTGCCCGCGACTCCTGGCAACGTATGTGCGCTTGGCCATTTCGCACAACGTCGGCAGCCAGGTGCTTGCATCGACCGACCGCCAGGCTCTCGAGGAAGGCGCTCGCGCTCTCGAAGTCACGCGCTCTTCGTCCGACCACCAAGCACGCGCTCTAGCCGATCGTCGGGCGTCGATCGCGCGACGGCGTTCCGACAGATGGGACCGCACGCGTGACGCCCTTGACGCGATCGCTCAGCAGCTGGCGATGCTCGCCGAGCTCGTGCAACTGACGCACGAGGAAGTGCTGGCGCCCGTTGACCCTCGAGACGCCACGTTCGAGACGGACCGGATCCTAGCGCAGCTCGACGAGAGCCAAGCCAGGGTCGATGAGGAGGTTGAATTCCGCATCGTAGAGGTGGTGGAGCCGCGGATGCTCGACCTGGGAAGGATGCCTACGGCTCGGAACCCTTCAGATGGCATTCCACGCGAGGAGCAAGAGACGATGCTCGACGGCCCGGCGACCTGCTCGTCGACGAAAGCGGGCGGTCCTTGAAGACCTCGTCGTGGAGCCCTCGAGCCGTTTCGCGAAGAATGTCGCCTTCGGGTAGTGGGCCCGAATCGATGCACCGTCCGCTGTACCCGCCAGCAATGCGCCGCATGCGGCCTTCAGCCGGCGACGGGTCAGGGGGGGTGACTCAGACGCTGACACCAAACCGACGTGGTTCCGGTAGGGACGACCCGTTCCACCCACGATGGGTGAGCCGGGTCGCCCCCCGGGCAGATCCGGACGTGCGGAATTCCCGCATCCGGCTCCTCGGTCCATGGGTTCGCTACGCGGGTCGAACGAGGGCCGGCGTGGCCAGCGGGTAGTGCTGGAGCAGCCGGTCCATGGTCGGCCAATTGAGGTGGGCACGTTGCGAGCGGCGACTCAACCAGCGCCGCCAGATGTGCCGTACCCAATGCCGCAGGTCCCAAAGCCGTCCCACGTTGCCGATGCGGCGGTAGTAGCCGTAGTGGCCGCGGAGTTTGGCGTTGAGCATCTGCTGCTGCTCGACCAGGGGTGCATGCCGATGGAGCTTGCACCACTGCTCGATGTTCACGAGCGTCCGCCGGAAGCGGTCCTTGGCCGTCCGAGTCCTCACCACCCACTTGCCTTGGAGGCTCTTGCCCCAGTGGATGGTGAAGCCGAGGAAGTCGAAGCTCCGGACGGCCCTGGCGCCGCTCGGGTCGTCTCGACGTGACAAATCGGGCCTTCTGAAAGGCACCAACCGCGTCTTGTCGGGATGCAACGCCAGGCCGTACCGCGCGAATCGCTTCGGCAGCACGTCCATGACTCGGCGCGCATCCTCCTCGTTCTGGAAGAGCATCACGGCGTCGTCCGCGTAGCGCGTCAGGAAGGCCCAGCCGCGCAGGCGCGGCCGGACGTCCCCTTCGAACCAGACGTCCAGCACCGTGTGCAGGTAGATGTTCGCAAGCAGTGGAGAGATGACCCCTCCCTGCGGCGTGCCGGCTTCGCTGCGCTGCAGCTCGCCGTCTTCCATCACCCCCGCATTGAGCCACTTGCCGACGAGGCGCGTGATCACCCCGTCGCGTATCCGTTGGCGAAGCACTTCCTGCAGCTGACGGTGGTCGATCGTGTCGAAGTAATTTCGGATATCGACCTCGATCACCCACCCGCCGGCCATCCTCGTCGCTTGCTGGAACAGCGCATCCAGAGCTTGATGCGCGGACCGGCGCGGCCGGAAGCCGTACGAGCAGTCGAGAAACTTCTGCTCGTAGACGGGTTCCAGCACCATCGCGATGGCGCGCTGGAGCACCTTGTCCTCGAAGGTCGGGATGCCGAGCGCGCGGCGCTCGCCATTGCCCTTCGGGATGTACGTCCGTCGCACGGGCGGGGCGCGGTAGCTGCCGGACTTTGCGCGTTCGAGGAGCCGCGCGAGGTTGCCCTCGAGATCGGCCGCGTACTCGTCCGCGCTCTGCCCGTCGATGCCTCGTGCTCCGTCCTTGCGCGTACGCCGGTGCGCCTCGCGCAGCCATTCGATGTCGATGTGATGAGCCAGCGTCGTCAGCGGCGAGTTCGGAAACCTCTCCGCCAGGTTCGCTATCTGCTCGAGTCGCGTTGAGATGGGGATCGAGTTCTTCGCCTCGGCCATCGTTCCCTCGTTCAGGTCCATGATCCCGGTGCCACCCTTGGCTCGGCGGGGTCCCTTCGGCTCGGTTCCCCCGCTTCCTCGCTACTACGACGGCACTCCGACTTCCCGCATGCCCGTCGAGGCTCGCTTGCGCTCACCTCGCCGTTCCGCTCTTCGCGGAGCGCGCGGGACCTCCCAAGTTCCTCGGCAACCCACTCGCACACGTGCCCTGGCTCTCCACTCCGGTGGACCCTCCGGCGCAGGCCTCCGGGACTTCGTCCCTACGTGTTGCGCTTTCGGTGTTGCCTTCCGAGATGTTCGACTCGTCGGCATCCACGACTTTTTGTTTTCGGAGCCTGCACCACGGCCCACGCGCCCGCTGTCTACGCTTCGCGCCACCGATTGCTCGATGACCCGCAAGACTCGCTCCTGGCTGGCGGCCCTGCCTTGGCCAGACGGGACTTGAACCCGCAGGGTTGCTCTACCCGGTTTCAGTCACGTGAAGGCGTCACATGGCGTCCTCCGGGTCGAGGCTTGCTTGGCGCACGAACATGACAAAGACCAAGAAGACGAGCAAGCGGCTTCGCGCGCAGCCTCGCCGCGAAGCCTACAAGCGCGCCAAGAATGGCTCCGCCCGCGGCGATACACAGTTAGCGGAGGCGGCCCTTGCGGCCCTCCGGAAGCTCTGCAACCGGGAGGGCGTTCGCATCGACGAGCCCACCGTGTGCTGGCACTTTCTGAGCGCGGACCAGCGGAGGATTTTGATAGGTACCAGTCAAGGGCATCTTGTTGTGCTAGGGGCTTTTGCGATCACGAAGACCCGTCGAATCGGAAGACCACAGACCTTCAACCTTCATGGCTTGGAAATGTCGTGGCGCAAACCGGCGCGAAAGAAGCGCCTCACCGAATCCGAACTCGTCGCTGAGGCGGCGTTCCATGCCAACCTGGAAGCCTCTCAACGCAGCTTCGCTCGATGATCGCGGCGACAGAATGGTCGCGATGCTCAACGCCAGTCAGGCGACACGCGAAAGGCGGACGACGTCCGGCCGAGGCGCGTCCGGAAGAGGTTCGACGCTCGAGTCCACTCTCAACGGGGCGAGGGCAGGACGAGGCTCGTTCGACCTTGAAAACGCTCGGAAGCGGTTCTGAAGCCGAGGCCGAGGATGGTCGGTCGACCGCCTTCGGCATTGGCGGGTCGGACCAAACGTCCGCGCTTACTGGGGCGAGGCCGAGCACGGCGGATGCAGAGTCCGTCTGCGGTGCGCGCTCGCCGTGCTGAGAGCATGCAGACGATGAACACTACGGGGACTCGTGCCGCGATCTCCGCGAAGCGCGTTGTTGACCGGCCTGTCATTGGTGCCCGTCGCGGGGAGGTCCGCGTCGGCCTTTCCGAAGTGCTGCAGGTCGGCGCGGTGGTCGGCGGTACCCCCCGAGACAGTACATGCGCGACGGGCGTTCAATCGGGTGTGGAGCCGATGACTCGCATTCGCGCGCCCTCAACGGCGATCGACGTGACCCGGCTGCGGCTAGCGAAGGATTGAAGGAGAGCTTAGCCGCCGGTCCACGGCGACCGTGCCCGCATGACGCCACGCTGCGCCGAGTGCAGAAGTCGGAGGGTGCTCTCGTTAGCCTTTGGGGCCGGCACGGATCCAACGACGAAGAAGGGGAATGGCAAATGTACGGAATGCAGATGTGGTGGATTTGGTGGATGCTTTTCATGGTGCTCATGTTGATGCCGGTCGGTTACGGCTGGGGTTATCGGGGATGGGGTCCACCATACCCACAATACGTTCAGCGTCGCCGCATGCAGCGGGCTTCCTCCGGGGGCTCCTCGGGTGCTCATCACATGGCGTGGGGCTGGCGCGGCGATCTCGTGTGGGTATTCGTCTTCCTAGCCGCGGTCTGGCTTGTCTGGTTGGTCGCGTCGCGGGGACGCTGGTAGGGACCAGATCGCCTCCCGAGCACGCCGCGTCGACGAGCAGAAGGGTCGTGACGGGTGAACCTCGAAGACAATGGCTGCCTTGCGCTGCGCGCCCTGCGGACCGAGTTGGCCTGCGCGCGTGCTCTTTTGGACGCACTCGAGACCCTGCTCGACCGGGAAAACGAGGAACGGACGCGGGGCGATGTCGTGGTTCAGGTCGCAGACTACCTCGCGAGCGTGGCAAATGCATTGAAGCATCGGGGGCCGAAGGGCGTTGACGCTGCGACGGTTCTCGTGGTCCCGGCTCCCTGATGGGCGGAAGACGTACTCCGCGTCGCTCTTCCGCGCGGCTTACTCCCGCCGCGGCAACCGGCGCCGCGGTTCTCGACCGGAGGGCTGCTTCGGCAGCTCGCGGTCCTGCGTCCTTGGGATCCCTCGCGTTTCGGGTGCGGTCCCCTGCAACTTCAAGCATTCTCCATGATGAACGAGTTCGAGCGTCCCCTGCGCGTCGAGCAGTCGATAGGTGACCGAGTTGGCGCTCGCCGTCACGTGAACCCTGAGCCCGCGACGCACGATGGTGAACGACAGGCCTGTCAGGCCGTCGGGCACTCGCGGCGCGAACGACAGCGTGCCGCCGTGATCGCGCATGCCCCCAAGGCCGACAACGAGAGCGACCCAGGTACCCGCGAGAGCGGCGATGTGCAGCCCGTCGCGGGCGTTGTGCTCCAGATTTTGCAGGTCGATCAGCGCCGCCTCGGCGACGTAGTCGAGCGCGAGGCGCAGATGACCGACTTCGGCCGCTAGCACTGCCTGCGTGCACGCGGAGAGTGAGGAGTCGCGGACCGTGATGCGCTCGTAGTAGTCGAAGTTTCGCGACTTCTCGTCTGGAGTGAACGCGTCGCTGCAGAGCTGCATCGCAAGCACGAGGTCTGCCTGCTTCACGACCTGCTTTCGATAGAGATCGAAGTAGGGGAAGTGAAGCATCAAGGGGTACTGGTCCTCCCGGGTCGCGGCGAAGTCCCAGACCTCGTGCGCCGTGAACCCATCCGCCTGCTGGTGCACGCCGAGGTGGGAATCGTAAGGAACGCGGACGTGCTCGGCGGCCCCCCGCCAATCGGCCATCTCCTCGGGCGTCACACCGAGCTCACGCGCCCTGTCCTGATGCCGCGCACAAGCCTCGGCCGCGCCGACGAGGTTTCGCTGCGCCATCAGGTTCGTGTAGACATTGTTGTCGGCGATTGCGCTGTACTCGTCGGGTCCCGTGACCCCGTCGATGCGAAAGGAACCGCCCACGTCGTGGTGGCCTAGACTGCGCCACAGCCGGGCTGTCTCGACGAGGACTTCCACGCCGATGTCGCGGTCGAACCCGCTGTCGCCCGTCGCGTCGACGTAGCGAAGAATGGCGTCGGCGATGTCGGCGTTGATGTGAAAGGCCGCGGTCCCCGCCGGCCAGTAGCCCGAGCATTCCTCGCCGTGAATCGTTCGCCAGGGAAACGCAGCTCCTGCCAGGTGAAGCTCGCGCGCACGGGCTCTGGCCATCGAGAGCGTCCCGTGCCTCCATCGAAGGGCGGCGGCGGCGGCCGCCGGAACGGTGTGGGTGAGCACCGGCAGGATGAATGTGTCGGTGTCCCAGAACGAATGACCGTCGTATCCCGTGCCCGTCAGACCCTTGGCGGGGATCGCACGGCCCTCCGCGCGCGCGGCCGCCTGCAGGACGTGGAAGAGGGCGAAGCGGACCGCTTGCTGTAGCTCTGCATCCCCCCCCACCGCGACATCCGCCCTTGCCCAGAAGGCGTCGAGGTACAGACGCTGGTCGGCAAGAAGCCCCTCCCACCCCATCAGGCGTGCGGCTTCGAGGGCCGCCGCGACCTGGTCGCGCAGCGCGGGGACCGTGCGATCGCCCGACCACCCGTAGGCGACGAGCTTGATCAGGCGGAGACGTTCTCCCGGCTTGAGCACATCCGCGACGGAGACGCGGGCGGAGTGGGCCGAGGCCTCTGTCGCCACATGGACACGCGACGAGCCGGAGACGATGTGGTCCATCGCCGTCGCGACGCGCAGCTTGCTCCGTTTGGTCCGGTGGATGAGGACGGCCGCAGCACCCGAGCAGGACACGTCCTCGGACGCGAGCGGCGACTCGAGCACGGCCGCGACGCGCGGGTCCGGGCTGGCCGTCGGCAGCTGCTCGTTGGCCACCAGCTCCGACTGGACGACGAGATTGACCGGGCCGTCGAGCGGCTCGACCTCGTAGGCGATCCCGACGATCGCCCGCTGCGTGAAGGAAACCACCCGCACGGAAGTCACGCGCACGGTGCGCCCCGCCGGCGACGTCCACTCCGCGCGTCGCGTGAGGGTCCCCTCGCGGAAGTCGAGAACCCGGTCGTGCGTGCCGAGCTTGCCGTAGCGCACGTCGAACGGCTCGTCGTCGACGAGCAGTCGGAGCAGCTTCCCGTTCGTGACGTTGATGAGCGTCTGGCCCGACTCGGGGAAGCCGTAACCGGCTTCGGCATACGGCTGTGGACGAAGCTCGTAGAAGCCGTTCAGGTACGATCCGGGAAGACCGTGCGGCTCGCCCTCGTCGAGGTTCCCGCGCAGTCCAATGTGGCCGTTGGAGAGCGCGAACAGCGACTCGCTCTGGGCCAAGACGTCGAGGTCAAGGTCGGTCTCGTGGAGGGCCCACGGCTCGACGCGAAACGCGGGGTGGCGAATCATGACGCCTCGAGGAGCTCAGCCAGGTCCTTCACGACCACGTTGGCGCCGTGACGAAACAGCTCCGCCCTCTGGCCAACCCGGTCCACGCCGACGACGAAACCAAAGCCGCCGTTGCGGCCTGCCTCGACGCCGGACAGCGCATCCTCGAAGACGGCCGACTGCGCGGCGGAGACCTCGAGCCTACGCGCGGCCGCGAGGTACGTGTCTGGCGCCGGTTTGCCGCCGAGCTTCATGTCGCGTGCGACGACTCCGTCGACGATGGCCCCGAACAGGTCGGTGATGCCCGCCGACGCAAGCACCAGCTGGCAGTTGCGGCTCGACGAGACGACCGCCGTGAGAAGACCAGCGCCGCGGACCGCGTGAACGTAGCGCACCGATCCCCCGTACGCCCCGATGCGCTTTTCGCGCAGCAATCGCAGCACGATCTCGTTCTTCCGGTTTCCGAGCCCACGGACCGTTTCCGCCTCGGGTGGGTCGTTGACGTCCCCTTCCGGGAGCGTGATTCCCCTGGCGACGAGGAACGCGCGCGTACCGTCGCCACGTGGCTTGCCGTCGACGTACCGGTCGTAGTCGTCGACCGGATCGAACGGCACGAACGCGGCGCCCTTCGCGCGGTCTCGCAGGTACTCGTCGAACATCTGCTTCCATGCTGCCGCGTGCACCTGAGCCGTCGGCGTGAGCACGCCGTCCAGGTCAAAGAGGCATGCGCGCACGTGCGAAGGCAGGCCGAAGCCCATGAGCGCCTTTCGCACGCAAGATCCCGACCGCGAGAAACGAGAAGGGGGCCAGACAGGCGTCGCCAAAAGGGGTCAGAAGTGGCGGTCCCATCTGCCACCTGTCGCAGCGCCCTTCCTACCTGAGCGCGCTCGCGCTCGAGCATCCCGCTCTCGCGGCATGGGCCGTGCGTGCGAGACGCGGTGCGGGTTGCGCGACCGCCTACGCCGGAGACCGGAGCCAATGAACCCCATGCGACTGGGCATCGTCGCCGACCACGGTGGGTTCGCGCTCAAGGAGCAACTGCTCACCAGCCTGCATGCGGCGGGACACGAAACAATCGACTTCGGTGCCCGCTTCCTGACCGCGAGGACGACTACCCCGATTCTCGTGGTCCCGCTGGCCCGCGCGGTGGCGGCGGGCGAACTCCAAAAGGCCATTGCCATTTGCGGCAGCGGGGTCGGCGCCTCGGTCTGTGCGAACAAGATCGCGGGCGTCCGCGCCACGCTCATCCACGATCACTTCTCGGCCCGGCAGGGAGTGGAAGACGATCACATGAACATGCTCTGCCTTGGCGGCCGAACGGCAGGACCCGCCGTCGCCTGGGACCTCGTCCAGACGTTCCTGGCGGCGGAATTCAGCCAAGCCGCACGACATCTGCGGCGCCTCGGAAAGGTGACCGCCCTCGAAGAAAGAGAATGCCTGCCGAGGAGCGATCGTCGGGGGCGTCAGGCTGCGCGGAGCGAGGCCAGCGCCAGCGAAGCGCCCTGAGACGTCGGGGTGATCCGCCATGACCGAACTGCTCATCGCTGACGTCGACGGAACCCTCCTTACCCCGGACAAGGTCCTGACCGAGCGCGCGCGATCCGCGGTCCAAAGTCTGCGGGCGGCCAAGGTTGAGTTCGCGATCACCAGCGGGCGGCCTCCCCGCGGGATGGCGATGCTCGTCGAGCCGCTGGGGCTCACCACCCCGATCGCCGGCTTCAACGGCGGCATGTTCGTGAAGCCCGACATGACGCCGATCAGCTTGAAAACGCTGCCTGAGGCGCTCGTTGAGCCGGTCCTGCGGACGATCGGAGACCATCGCCTCGACGCTTGGGTCTACCAGGGCAGCGACTGGTTCGTGCGCAATGCTGCCGCTCCCCACGTGGCCCGAGAAAAGCACAACGTCCAGTTTAATCCGACGGTGACGACCGACCTCGAGCAGCACGACAAGGGGGTCGTCAAGATTGTCGGGGTGAGCGACGACCTGCCCGCGGTCGAGGCCTGCGCGCAGGATCTGCGCGATCTTTTCGGTGACGAGATCTCGGCGGCCCGGTCCCAGCCCTTCTACGTGGACGTCACGCACCCCCACGCCAACAAGGGCGAGGTGGTGCGGTGCCTCTCGAAGACGCTCGAGGTTCCGATGCAGCGAATCGCCACGATCGGCGACATGCCGAACGACGTGCTGATGTTCGCCGTGAGCGGGCTTGGCATCGCGATGGGGAACGCGAGCACCGAGGTGCAGCGGACCGCGCGCAGGGTCACGCGTTCCAACACGCAAGAGGGCTTCGCCGAAGCGGTTGAGCGCTTCGTGCTGTCCGGGCAGCGCCGGCCATGAGGAGTGAACGCGCCGGGTGGCAAACGTTGTCGCGAGAGAGGACTGCACCATGAGTCTCACCAAGCGATTCCGTGTCGCGCCCGAAAGCCACGTGAGGCTGCGCGACATCGACCCCGGATTCCACGGCAAGCACGAGCACAAGAAGGAAGCAGCTGCCGAGTTCTCGAAGCAGGAGGACCGCATGCGGGGGCTTCAGTACTTGCTCTACGCCGACCAC
Organism: uncultured delta proteobacterium; assembly: GCA_963797395.1. Classification (GTDB taxonomy): domain Bacteria; phylum Myxococcota_A; class Polyangia; order Polyangiales; family Polyangiaceae; genus Palsa-1150. Next base: position 1,146,885 of record CAWCPA010000009.1, on the reverse strand, counting down.
CAGCGATCGGTGCTCATTGTCCTGCAGGCGCTCGACGCCGGCGGAAAAGACGGCACCATCTCGCACGTCTTGGGTGCCATGAATCCGCAGGGTGTCCGGGTTGCCGCGTTCAAACAACCCACCGAGGACGAGCTGGCGCACGACTTCTTGTGGCGCGTCCACAAGCAGACGCCCGCCAAAGGGGAGATCGCGATCTTCAACCGCTCGCACTACGAGGACGTGCTCGTCGCCCGCGTGCACGGTATCGTCCCGAAGGAGGTGTGGTCCCAGCGCTACGATCGCATCAACGACTTCGAGAAGAACCTCGCTGACGCCGGCACGCGCATCGTCAAGTTCTACCTCCACATCAGCGAAGAAGAGCAGCTGGCGCGATTCGAGCAGCGTCTCGACGACCCGATGCGAAACTGGAAAATAAGCGAATCGGACTACGCGGAGCGAAAGCTCTGGCCCGCGTACATCGAGGCGTTCGAGGAAGTGTTCCACAGGACGAGCATGCCGTACGCACCCTGGTACATCGTCCCCGCGAACCACAAGTGGTTCCGCGATCTCGCGGTCTCCAGCATCGTCGCGGACGCGATGGACTCCTTGAACCTCGAACTCCCGAAGGCGACGGTGAGCATCGACGACATCCGGCGGAAATATCACGCTGCGGTAAAAGCGGAGAGAAGATAGGACTGCGTCCCGCCCCACTCGCCAAATCTATCAGTGAGCCGGTATCGGCTGCGCGGCGCCGTTGTTCTTGGCCTCGAGCGCCGCCGTCATGGCGGTCACTCCAGCGAGGCCGCCGAGCTGCATGGTCTCGAGGGCGCTGCTCGGGACGAGCACGATCGTCGCGTTCTGCTTGAGACCTTCGTACAGCATGTTCATCGCCCGCAAGTGCAGGGCAATGGGATCGTGCTCGTAGGTCTTGGCCGCTTCGCCGAACTTCTCGGCGACCTGGCGCTCCGAGTCTCCGAGGATCACCCTGGCCTGCCGTTCGCGCTCCGCCTGCGCCTGCATGGACATCGCGTTCTCGAGGCCCGGCGGGATCAAGACGTCCCTGACCTCCACGGAGACCACCTTCACGCCCCAGGGCTCGGTGCGCTGGTCGATGATGCGCTGCAGGGCGGTCGAGATCTTGTCGCGGCCTTCGAGCATGTCGGCGAGCTGTGTCTTGCCGATGATGTCGCGGAGCGCCGTCTGCGACGCCCAGCTGATCGCGCTCACGTAGTCGGCCACCGCGAGCGCCGCCTTCTCGGCATCGACCACTCTCCAGAACAGCACGGCGTCGACGTCGACCGGGACGGTGTCGCGGGTCAGGGTCTTCTCCGCCTTGAACGAGGACGTGATGACGCGAGTGTCGATCCAGTATGGGATGGTGTCGATGATCGGGATGATGCCGAAGACACCCGGACCGCGGAGCGCGCGAAACTGGCCAAGGCGCAGCACCACCGACCGATCCCAGGGCGCCGCGACCTTGATCGACTTCGATACGAGCGTCGCCACCAGGAACGCGGCGCACAGGACGACGATGGCGCCGAGGCCGGAGCCCGATAGCGCGTAGACCGCATATCCGAGCGCCAGGCCAGCCGCCGCGATCATGAAGAACAGCAGCACCGCCAACGAGTTCGGCCTTCTCATCTGCATCACCTTCCACTCCGCCGCGCTGGGAGCACCCGTGAAGTTCGGGTCTGTCATGGGGTTCTACGGCCTTTCTGCTGGCCCCGGTGACGCACACGACGTGCCAGGCTCTCCCGTGCTCCCATGCACCTCGGGTGTAGGCCGAAGGCAACGCTCCGCGGCGGCCCTTCGACACGTTCCTGCCCACGCCCCATCCCAGAGCGCGTCGAGGAGCACGGTGGCTTGGGGCATGCAGCCGCGGCGCTCGCACCCTCGGAGGACCCAATGGCCCAGTCTCCCCGAGCTTCGCTGAGCCGCTGAGGTACCTATACCATGAAGACCCGTGTTCTCTCCCCCGAGCTCCTGCAGAAGACCAACGCGTACTGGCGCGCGGCCAACTTCCTGTCGGTTGGCCAGATCTACCTTTACGACAATCCCCTTCTGAAAGAGCCGCTGAAGCTGTCGCATGTGAAGCCCTTGGTCGTCGGACACTGGGGGACGACGCCCGGCCAGAACTTCATCTACGTGCACCTCAACCGGGTCATCAATAAATTCGACCTCGATATGTTCTACATCGCCGGCCCCGGCCACGGCGGGCCGGCGCTGGTAGCCAACACCTACCTCGAAGGCACGTACACCGAGATCTATCCCAACATCAGTCAGGACGAGGCGGGGCTGAAGAAGCTCTTCACCCAGTTCTCCTTCCCTGGCGGCATCTCGAGCCACGTCGCCCCCACGACGCCGGGATCGATTCACGAAGGGGGCGAGCTGGGGTACTCGCTGAGCCATGCGTTCGGAGCCGCGTTCGACAACCCGGGTCTTGTCGTTGCGTGCGTCGTCGGCGACGGTGAAGCAGAAACGGGGCCCTTGGCGACCGCCTGGCACTCGAACAAGCTTCTAAATCCAGTGAGCGACGGGGCCGTGCTGCCCATCCTCCATCTCAACGGATTCAAGATCAGCAACCCCACGGTTCTTGCCCGCATCGAGCGCGAGGAGCTGGAGCAGTTCTTCCGCGGATGCGGCTGGACCCCCTACTTCGTAGCGGGGGACGATCCTGACGAGATGCACGAGCTCATGGCCGGCACGCTCGAGCGGGCTATCGAGGACATCCGGGAGATCCAGCGCCGTGCGCGGAGCGCGAGCGAGACGACTCGCCCGCGTTGGCCGATGGTCGTCCTGCGATCCCCCAAGGGCTGGACGGGCCCGAAGGTCGTCGATGGCCTCAAAGTGGAGGGGACGTTCCGCGCACATCAGGTGCCGCTCTTGGTGGACTGCGACCACCCCGAGCATCTCAAGCAGCTGGAGAGCTGGATGAAGAGTTACAAGGCGGACGAGCTCTTCGACAGGAGCGGCCGCCTCGTCCCGGAGCTGGCCGAACTCGCGCCCAAGGGCGACCGCCGGATGGGCGCCAACCCCCATGCCAACGGCGGACTCTTGCTGCACGACCTCCGCATGCCCGACTTTCACGCGCACGCCGTGAGCGTCCCCTCACCCGGTGCGGTGACCGGCCAAGACACGCTCGTGCTGGGCACGTTCCTGCGCGACGTGGCGAAGTTGAACGAGGACCAGCGCAACTTCCGCCTCTTCGGTCCCGACGAGACCCTCTCGAATCTGCTCGGCGCGGTCTTCGAACTCACCAACCGTCAGTGGGACGCAAGGGAAGTCCCCGATGACGAATTTCTCGCTCGCGATGGGCGTGTCCTCGATTCGATGCTGAGCGAGCACCAGTGCGAAGGGTGGCTCGAAGGGTACCTGCTCACCGGACGCCACGGAATCTTCAACAGCTACGAGGCGTTCATCCGCATCGTCGACTCGATGTTCAGCCAGCACGCCAAGTGGCTGAAGGTCACATCGGAGCTCCCCTGGCGCCGGAAGATCTCCTCGCTGAACTATCTGCTCGCCTCCCACGTCTGGCAGCAGGACCACAACGGATTCACCCATCAGGACCCCGGCTTCCTGGACCACGTCATCAACAAGAAGGCCGACATCGTCCGCGTCTACCTCCCGCCGGACGCCAACTGCCTGCTGTCCGTCTTCGATCACTGCCTGCGCAGCCGTCACTACGTGAACGTGGTCGTTGCTGGAAAGCATGCCCTTCCGCAGTGGCTGACCATGGACGCCGCCGTGGTGCACTGCACGGAAGGCATCGGCATCTGGCAATGGGCCAGCAACGACCAGGGATCCGAGCCCGATGTCGTGATGGCCTGTTGCGGCGACACACCGACACTAGAGGTGATGGCGGCCGTCTCCATTCTGCGACAGCATCTGCCCGAGCTGAAGGTCCGCGTCGTCAACGTCGTCGACCTGATGAAGCTGCAGTCCCAGAGCGAGCACCCGCACGGTCTGAGCGAAACGGACTACGATTCGCTGTTCACGAAGGACAAGCACATCATCTTCGCCTTCCACGGATACCCGTCCCTGGTGCACCGGCTCACGTACCGGCGGACCAACCGCAACATGCATGTCCGCGGTTACAAGGAAGAGGGCACGATCACGACGGCCTTCGACATGAGGGTGCAAAACGACCTGGACCGGTTCCATCTGGTGCAAGACGTGGTCGACCGCACACCCCACCTGGGCGCCAAAGGCGCCTACCTGAAGCAGATGGCGAAGGACAAGCTCATCGAGCACAAGCTGTACATCGACAAGCATGGTCAGGACCTGCCGGAAGTCCGGAACTGGATGTGGGGGAGCGCCCGATGAACATGTCCAACGTCTTTGAGACGGCGAGGGCGCTGGTCGGCTGTGACAGGGGGCTGCTCGCCATCGACGAGAGCAATCCCACCTGCAACAAGCGTTTTGCCAAAGTGGGCATTCCTCAGACCGAGGACGCTCGACGAGACTACCGTGAGTGGATCGTCGCCACACCGGGTCTCGCGGACTGCATCAGCGGCGTGATCGTCTACGACGAGACGTTCCGGCAGGAGACGCGAGACCGGACTCCCTTCGTGAAGGCCGTCGCGCGTGCCGGACTCGTGCTCGGAATCAAAGTCGACACCGGTGCGAAACCGATGGTCGGCCACCCGGGAGAGAAAATTACCGAAGGTCTCGACGGCCTCCGCGAACGCCTCGCGGAGTACTCTCAAATGGGCGCGCGGTTTGCCAAGTGGCGGGCGGTGATCGCCCTGGGCGATGGCGCTCCGAGCCGCGCGTGCATCGAGGCCAACGCGCAGGCGCTGGCTCGGTATGCGGCGTTGTGTCAGGAAGCCGGTATGGTCCCCGTCGTCGAGCCGGAAGTGCTCATGGACGGCGCGCATACCCTCGGCCGCTGCAGTGAGGTCACCGCGGAAGTCCTGCGGACCGTTTTCGACCAGCTGTACACACAGGGCGTGGTGCTCGAGGGCATGATCCTTAAGCCCAACATGGTGCTCCCGGGGTTGAGGTGCCCCAAGCAAGAGACGGTGGACGAGGTGGCCGACGCGACGGTGACGTGTCTCAAGCGGGCCGTTCCCGCCGCGGTACCGGGAATCGCGTTCCTCTCGGGCGGGCAGCCGGGGGAGCTGGCCTCGGCTCGCCTGAACGCGATGAACGCCAGGTTCACGGGCCGGCTTCCCTGGGCGCTGGCGTTCTCGTTTGCCCGCGCGATCCAGCAGCCCGCCTTGGAGATCTGGCACGGCGACGTGGGTCAGGTCTGGGCGGCGCAGCAAGCTCTCTATCATCGGGCCCGGTGCAACCGAGCTGCGCGACGCGGCGAATACAGCGCCGCGATGGAGCAGGTGGCGGCAGCACGAGTCCGGGGCCTGGAGGATTCCCTGTCAAAGGCTCCGTGAACACGCAAGGAGGAGCCGGACATGGGCAAGAAGTTCGTAGCCGGCAACTGGAAAATGCATACCACGAGCGCGGATGCCGGGCGGCTGGCCAAGGCGATCGTGGATGGCCTGGGCGCTGAGGACCGCGTATCGGTCGCCGTCTGCCCGCCGTTCCCGTATCTAGCCCTCGTGGGGAAGGTTCTCCACGGCGGCCGCGTTGCGCTCGGCGCCCAGAACCTCTACCCCGAGAAGGAAGGCGCTTTCACCGGCGAGGTCAGCCCCGAGATGCTTCTCGATCTCGGCTGCTCCTACGTGATCCTCGGTCACAGCGAACGGCGGCACACGCTGGGCGAATCCGATGCGTTCATCAATAAGAAGGTACGCGTGGCGTTGGCTGCGGGCCTCGACGTGATCCTATGCGTTGGCGAAACGCTTTCCCAACGTGATGCCGACGAGACCGAAGCGGTGCTCGAGCAGCAACTCCGCCGAGGATTGACCGATGTGCCGGCGGACACTTTGGGCCGCCTGACCATCGCCTACGAGCCGGTCTGGGCCATCAGTGCTCATGGGCATCAGGCGACCCCGAAGCAGGCCCGGGAGGCCCACGCTGTCATTCGGCGCCGCTTTGCGCAGCTATTCGGTGAGCAAGCCGCTCGAATGCTCGTCATCCAGTATGGCGGCAGCGTCAAGCCGGATAACGCCGCCGCTCTCCTCAGCCAGCCAGGCGTGGACGGTGCCCTCATCGGCGGTGCCAGTCTGCATGCAGTGCAGTTTCTGGCCATCGTCCGGGCCGGGACCGCGGATCCGCAGGTCGGAGGCCCTCGATGAGACTCGTACACGCAAGCAAGACAAGGGCCGCGGCGAAGCGTAGCTCGACGCTTCACACCGACGACGACTTGAAGTCGTTGGCCCTGCCAGAGGTAGAAAAAAAGTTGGGGTCGTCCCCGGATGGCCTCACCCAAGCCGAAGCGCAGAAGCGGCTGGCCCAATACGGGCCCAACGAGATCGAAGAAAAGAAGACGAATTCGCTTCTGAAGTTCCTCACCTACTTTTGGGGGCCCATCCCGTGGATGATTGAAGGGGCCGTGGTCCTCTCCGGCGTCGTCCGGCACTGGCCGGATTTCTTCATCATCCTCCTTCTCCTCGTGTCCAACGCGGTGGTGGGCTTCTGGGAGGAACGCCAGGCAGGCAATGCCATAGCGGCCCTGAAGGCCAAGCTCGCAGTGCAGGCCCGGGTGAAGCGCGACGGGAAGTGGACGACACCAGCGGCCCGTGAGCTGGTGCCGGGTGACGTGATCCGCGTGCGCCTGGGGGACATCGTGCCTGCGGATGCGCGCTTGCTGGCGGGCGACCCCGTGGAGGTGGACCAGTCCGCCTTGACCGGCGAGTCGTTGCCAGCCACCCGCAAGGCGGGCCAGGCGGTGTTCTCCGGTTCGATCATTCGCCAAGGGGAAGTCGACGCGATGGTGTACGCCACCGGCGCGGGCACGTACTTCGGCAAAACGGCGCAGCTCGTTCAGGAGGCGCACACAGTCAGCCACTTCCAGAAAGCCGTACTGAAGATCGGTGATTATTTGATCGTCCTGGCGGTCGCGCTGGTGGCGGTCATCGTCACCGTGGCGCTCCTTCGCGGCGACCCGATCCTCGCCACCTTGCAGTTTGCCTTGGTGCTGACCGTGGCCGCGATTCCCGTCGCGATGCCTACGGTCCTGTCGGTGACCATGGCCGTCGGTGCACGCCTTCTGGCGAAGAAGGAGGCGATCGTGACCCGGCTCGCGGCGATCGAGGAACTCGCCGGCGTTGACATCCTGTGCTCGGACAAGACCGGCACGCTGACCCAGAACAAGCTGACGCTGGGCGACCCATTCAGCGTGGGCGGCATCCCTGCCGACGAGGTCGTCGTCTGCGCGGCGCTGGCTTCACGCGCGGAAGACAAGGACACCATCGATCTGGCCGTGATCGGCGGTCTCCGGGGCAGGGATGCGTTGAAGGGGTACCGGGTGATCCACTTCCAGCCGTTCGACCCGGTGCACAAGCGCACCGAAGCCACGGTCCAGGCCAAGGACGGGACGCGGTTCATGGTGGCCAAGGGGGCGCCGCAGGTGATTCTGCAGATGGCGGCCAACGCGGGTGAGGTGAGGTCCGCTGTCGACGAGGCCGTCAACGAGTTTGCCGGACGCGGCTTCCGCTCGCTGGGCGTCGCGCGGGCAGACCACGACGGCGAGTGGCAGGTCGTCGGCGTGCTTCCGTTGTTCGACCCGCCGCGCGAGCAGGCCAAAGCCACCATCGCGAGCGCCCGCCAGATGGGCGTCGACGTCAAGATGGTCACGGGCGATCAGATGGCCATCGCTCGAGAGACGGCCCGACAACTGGGTCTCGGCACCAATATCTTCGATGCCAGTGGACTGGGTGACGCAAAGCATCCGGAGACCGCGCAATCGGCGAACGCCATCGAGAAGGCCGACGGGTTCGCCCAGGTGTTTCCAGAGCACAAGTTTCACATCGTGGAGGTTTTGCAGAAGCGCGGCCACATCGTCGGGATGACCGGAGACGGCGTGAACGACGCTCCCGCGCTGAAGAAAGCCGACTGCGGCATCGCCGTTTCGGGAGCGACGGACGCGGCGCGCGCGGCTGCATCGATCGTCCTTTTGGCATCTGGCCTGTCGGAGATCATCGACGCGATCAAGGAGAGCCGGAGGATCTTTCAGCGGATGAACAGCTACGCGATCTACCGAATCGCCGAGACGCTGCGCGTGCTGCTCTTCATGACGCTGGCGATCCTGGTATTCAACTTCTATCCGGTGACCGCGGTCATGATCGTGATGCTGGCACTGCTGAATGACGGGGCCATCCTTTCCATCGCCTACGACAACGTTCACTACAAGGACACGCCCGAAGCCTGGAACATGCGCCTGGTTCTAGGTGTGTCCACGGCGCTGGGCGTCATCGGAGTCGTAGCGGCGTTCGGTCTGTTTTATCTCGGCGAGCGGGTCTTTCACCTGGACCGGGGACACATCCAGACGCTGATGTACCTGAAGCTGTCGGTGGCCGGACATCTGACGATCTTCTTGACTCGCACCCGCGGCCCGTTCTGGTCGATCCGGCCCGCCAGGATTCTTTGGATAGCCGTACTCGGCACGCAGACTCTGGCGACGTTGATTGCGGTGTATGGGCTATTTATGACCCCGCTGGGATGGGGGTGGGCGCTCTTCGTTTGGGGCTATGCGCTCGCATGGTTCCTCGTGAACGACCGAGTGAAACTGCTCGCCTATCGGGTGTTCGATCGCGGGGGATCGAAGGCCTCGCCGGCTCCAGGGAGGCCCGCGATGGCAACGGGGAGCCTCAGCCGGGCCAGCTGAGAGGACGTGTCCGATCGGCTGTTCGGTCCGCCTCGGTCCGCCGCTTGCTCACGCATGGTGAAGAGGGGCCCAATGCTGAACCCAATCCAAAGTCCACCGGTCGATCACAACGCTGGCGCAGGGTCCACGAGGAACGCGGCCGAGAACCACGAGCACGACCGTGAGCGGGCTGGGCGAAGGCCGATGCCGAGAGGCATGAGAGTGCTCGTAGCGACGGATCTGAGCGACGCGGCGGACGTGGCCCTCCGGGAGGGTGCAGCGCTTGCGTCGGCTCCGGGTGCCGCGCTCGCCGTCATCCACGTGGTGCCAGAGCTGCCCTTCCTGCAGAGTTGGCCGTCCCGGCCCGGCGACGAGGAGGCGAAGATCGCGGCACGGGCCATCGAGACCACTCGTGCGCGGACGCACAAGGTCGTCGGGGAGCGCGCCGAAGTCTTCGTCGAGTTGGGGGTCGATTATGCCGCGATCATCAAGCGGGCAGAGGCATGGGACGCGGACCTCATCGTTGTCGGCAGCCACGGGCGGTCCGGTGTTGCCCGCGCGTTCGGTGGCGTCGCGGAGCGCGTGCTCCGCCATGCGCCCTGCAGCGTGCTCGTGGCGCGACCGGCCGGCGCGCGAGGCTGGGTGCTCGCGGCGACGGATTTGTCGCCTCCATCGTTTGCTGCAATCACCAGCGGGGGCCGAAGAGGCGCGGCGACGCGGGGCGCAGCTCGAAGTCGTTCAGGCCGTCGGTTTTTTTGACGTCGAAGCGACCTATCTATTGGAGCTTGGAACGCCGTCGGTCACGCCGGCGCCGTTGGCCCTCGACGTCGCGCGTCGAGAGCTGTCCGGGTGCACTGCCGGCTTGCAGGTCCACGCCAAGTGCGAGGTGCTCGATCGTCCCGCCGCGCCAGCCATCGTCAGAGAGGCGGAGTCGATTGGTGCCGAGCTCGTCGTGGTCGGTCCACGAGGCAGGACAGGGCTGAGTCTGCTGCCGCTCGGCAGCGTCGCCGAGAAGGTTGTGCGTACGGCCCCGTGCTCGGTTCTCGTGGCGCGCGGTCAGCGGCGCCCGGGTGACGCCGACGCGCAGACCCGGTGGCCCGCTTGAGCAGCCACTGCTGACGGAGCATTTCCCTGGTGTTGCGATCGACAGTCTTTCCGTGGGCATCCGCCCGGCGTGCGCCGGCGCGCGTTCCGCCACCACGACTGTTGCGCTTCGCTCGCCCGAGGGGCGACCTTCACGGTGGAGTTGTCGAAGAAGCAGTACGCTTCGTCGTGATCCGAGCGTCCACCCAGCTGCGGCTCGCCGAGTTTGAATGGATGCGTGCTTCTCTCGACTTGCTCGGCGCTCATCCCCGTTGCTGTCCGCTCGCGGGACGCCTAAGGCAGGAAATAGCTCCCCAATGGGACTCTCGTACCGCGCGTGCAGGGGCGGGTACGGGCGTCCTTGGAACCCAGGAAATCCGTTGAAGAAGCGCGAACCCAAGCGCCCGTCGCACGGCACGCGACCCGGAGCGGTCACGACGCCCCGTCGCACCAACCGAGGGCCGCAGAAGGCAAGGCCCCTGCGCAAAGGCGCAACGCCTGCACAGGTCCCGGCGCAGACCGCCGTCGAGGCGTCCTCGGTCCAGCCTCGAGCGGAGCGGCGCCCGGCGGGCCGCCGAGTCCTCCCCATCGTCGGCATTGGCGCATCCGCCGGAGGCCTCGAGGCCCTCGAGGAGTTCCTCAGGCACATGCCCGCGCGCAGCGGCTTGGCCTACGTCATCGTCCAGCACCTCGACCCGACCCACAAGGACGCGATGGTGGAGCTGCTCCAGCGCGTCAGCCCCATTCCCGTCGCGCAGGTCAAGGACCGGACGAAGGTCGAACCCGACTGCGTCTACGTCATCCCGCCGAACAAGGACATGTCCCTGCTGCACGGCGTCCTGCACCTGCTGCCGCAGACCTCGCCGCGTGGCCTCAACCTGCCCATCGACTTCTTCTTCCGATCGCTCGCGGACGACCAGCGGGAGCAGAGCATCGGCGTGATCTTCTCGGGCATGGGCTCCGATGGCACCCTCGGCCTCCGGGCCATCAAAGAGAAGGGTGGGGCCGCCTTCGTGCAGTCGCTCTCCTCGGCCAAGTTCACGGGCATGCCCAGTAGCGCCATCGGCGCCGGGTTGGCGGACGTCGTCGCCCCCGCTGGCGAGCTGGCCGCGCGGATTGCCGCCTACCACCAGCACGCGCCGTACAGCCGTCCGCCCGGGTCCGCTCCCGCGGAGAAGCAGCTCAGCGCGCTCGAGAAGATCTTCATCTTGCTGCGCGCCCATACGGGCAACGACTTCTCGCTTTACAAGCGCAGCACGATCTACCGGCGCATCGAGCGGCGCATGGGACTCCACCAGCTCGACAACATCGCCAACTACGTGCGTTTTCTCCGGGAGAACCCGCGGGAGGTCGAGCTGCTCTTCAAGGAGCTGCTCATCGGCGTGACGAGCTTCTTCCGCGACCTGCCGGCCTGGGACCGCTTGAGCGAGCTCCTGCCCGAGCTGGTGCGGTCACGCCCGGCGGGTGGCGTTCTACGGGCGTGGGTGCCCGGCTGCTCGACAGGCGAGGAGGCGTATTCGCTGGCGATCGTCCTGACGGAGGCCATCGAGAGGCTCGCCGGCCCCCGCATCTCCGCGCAGATCTTCGCGACCGATCTCGATCGCGATGCGATCGAGGAAGCCCGCCAGGGTGTCTACCCGGCCAACATCGCGGCCGACGTTTCCCCCGAGCGGCTGCGCCGATTCTTCGCCAAAGAGGAGCGCGGCTACCGCATTCGCAAGGAGATCCGCGAGTCCGTGGTGTTCGCCCCGCAGAACATCGTGATGGATCCGCCCTTCACCAAGCTCGATGTCCTGTCGTGCCGCAACCTTCTCATCTACCTGTCGCCGGAGCTGCAGAAGAAGCTCATCCCGCTCTTCCACTACGCGCTGAACCCCGGCGGGATCCTTTTCCTCGGCGGCGCCGAGACGATCGGCGCTCACTCGTCGCTCTTCGGCCCCCTGGACGCCAAGAACCGCCTCTACCGCCGGCTCCAGAGCAGCGCGGCCGCTCCTGCCTTCGAGTTCCCGCCCGCGATGATCACCGCGGCGCCCGAGGGGCTGCCCGCGGACAAGGTGAAGGCCTCCGACGTGCACGATGCACCCCCGGCGAACCTGTCGCTCCTGGTGGATCGCGCGGTCGTCCAATACCTCGCGCCGGCCGCGATCCTGACCAACGACAAGGGCGACATCCTCTACGTCAGCGGGCGTACGGGGAAGTACCTCGAGCCGGCCGTGGGCAAGGCCAACCTCAACGTCTTCGCCATGGCTCGCGAGGGACTGCGGTACGAGCTGTCGAGCGCGTTCGCGAGGGCGATGCGCGAGGACGGCCCGGTCACGAGTCGGGCGCTCGACAGGACGCCGACCAACGGCTCGGCGAGTGGCATCGACCTGACCGTGCTGAGACTCGTCGAGCCACAAGGCTTGCGCGGCACCGTCCTGATCTCCTTCGCAGACGCCCCGGTCGTCGCGCCCCCGGAGGGGAAGGCGCCGCCCCCTGGGGTCGTGACAGCCCGCATCGCGGACATGCGGCGGGAGGTGCAGCATGCCCGCGATGACCTCCAAGCGACCCGCGAGGAGATGCAGACGTCGCAGGAGGAGCTGAAATCGACCAACGAGGAGCTCCAGAGCACGAACGAAGAGCTTCAGAGCACCAACGAGGAGCTCATGACCTCGAAGGAGGAGATGCAGTCGATGAACGAGGAGCTGCAGACCGTGAACCACGAGCTGCAGTCGAAGGTCGACGAGCTGTCTCGCGCGAGTAACGACATGAAGAACCTCCTCAACAGCACGGACATCGCCACGCTGTTCCTCGACGGGGAGCTCCTCGTGCGCCGCTTCACCACGCAGACGGCCACGCTCATCAAGCTGATTCCGACCGACGCCGGCCGCCCCATCACGGACATCGCCACCAAGCTCAATTACCCGAGCCTGGCCGAGGACGCGCAAGAGGTCCTGCGCACGCTGACTTTCAAGGAGACGGAGGTCTCGACCCGCGACGGGCGCTGGTTCGTGGTGCGTATTCTGCCGTACCGCACCCTCGAGAACGTCATCGACGGCGTCGTGATCACGTTCACGGACGCAACCGTGGCCAAGGCGCTCGAGGCGACGTTGCGAGAGCAGGCCGACCAGCTGAAGCAGATGACTGAGTCGCCACCTAACCTGGTCTGGGGATGCCGGCCCGACGGCGTCTGCGATTACCTGAGCCCGCGCTGGCTCGAGTACACGGGGCTGCCCGAGGCCGACCAGATCGGCTACGGGTGGCTGGAACAGGTGCACCCGGACGAGCGCCAGCGGGTGCGCGAGGAATGGAAGACGGCGGCGAAGGCCGGCACCCTGTTCGACACGGAGCTCCGGCTCCGCGCGCGAAGTGGCGCGTACCGATGGTTCAAGACTCGCGGGGTGCCGGTCCGCGACGCGCACGGCGTGGTGCTCAAGTGGTACTGCACCTGCACCGACATCGACGATTTGAAGCAGGCGGCGGACCGGCTGGCCCGCGTCGTCGACGAGGTCGAAGACGCGTGCATCGAGCTCGATGGCCGCCTGTCGATCGCCTACCTCAACGCCGCCGCCGAGGGGCTGCTCGGGCGTAAGGGGCAGGACGTGGTCGGCAAGAACTTTACGGACTCGTACCCGGAGGCAAGGGACTCGGTGTTCGCGGGCAAGATCCGCGACGCTCTGCGCGAGCAGAGTGCTCTCTCGTTCGACGCAAACATGGGGCGGGGGCAGCGCAAGGGCGTTTATGCCGTGCGCGTCCTTCCTCACCCGAGCGGCGTATCCATCGTGTGCAGGCGCGCGCAGCGGCCGCAGGGGGCCTCACGGCCGGGAGGGGTGGAGCCATGACGGATCGAGGAAAGCGGTCGGCCGCGGACCTTCGGCGCCAGGCCGAAGAGCGGGTCGAGAAGCGCAAGACCGCTGGGGAGAGTCGCACCCCCGTGGAGGATCGGCGGCTGCTGCACGAGCTCGAGGTCCACCAGATCGAGCTCGAGATGCAGAACGAGGAGCTGCAGACGGCGCGCGTCGAGATCGAGGAGGGCCTGCAGCGCTACACCGAGCTCTTCGACTTTGCCCCGATGGGCTATGTGGTGCTCGACGGGGGCGGGACCATCCGCGAAGCGAACCTGGAGATCTCCCGCATGCTCGGGGTGCCACGCCAAGATCTCATGAAGCGGCGGTTTGCGCTGTTCGTGGATCCCGGGCAGCGCGCGAACCTGACCGAGTTCATCGCGAGAGTGCTCGCGACGGGGCGCGACGAACGGGCGAGCGCGACCCTGGAGTTGGGCTTGCCACAGGCGTCGGACGCAGCGCTCCAGGTGCGCCTCATCGCCTCTGCGCGCACCGGGGAAAGCCCGGGGCTGCTCGTCGCCGTCCACGACATCTCCGCGCGCCGGCGCGCCGAGGCGGCGTTGCGTGAGGAGGGCGCTCGCAAAGACGACTTCCTCGCGGCGCTCTCGCACGAGCTGCGCAACCCGCTCACCCCCATTCGCAGCAGCCTCGCGGTGGTGGATCGCGTCGAGCCGGGCGGGGCGAAGGCTCGGAAGGCGATGGCGGTCATCCAGAGGCAGGTCGAGCACCTGGTCCGCATCGTCGACGACCTGCTCGACGTAACACGCATCGCTCGAAACATGGTCCGGCTGTTGCGCGAGCCGCTGGAGCTCGGCGGGCTTCTGCGGCATGCGATGGACGACCAGTTCCCCGAATTCGAGGCCCGAGGGATCGCCCTCGAAGGCCACATCGACCCGGATCCATTCTGGGTCGACGCGGATGGCACGCGCCTGGTGCAGGTGATCGGCAACCTTCTGGCCAATTCCTTGAAGTTCACTCCCCGAGGGGGTCGCGTCGAGGTGGATCTGCGCCGCGAGGGGGACCTGGCCGCGATTTCGGTGCGCGACAACGGCGTCGGGATCGTGCCGGAGATGCGCACCCGGCTGTTTGAACCGTTCATTCAGGCACCTCAGACCCTCGACCGCTCGCGTGGCGGCCTGGGACTCGGGCTGACGATGGTCAAGGGGTTGGTGGAGCTTCACGGGGGAACCGTCGACGTGACCAGCGGCGGGCCCGGTCGTGGCTGCGAGTTCACGGTCCGGCTGCCGCTCACGGCGGCCCCGCAGGCGAAGGCGGGGTCGGCGCTGCCCGGGCCGACGCCGGTGCCGCGGCGAGTGCTCTTGATTGACGATGGCGTGGACGCCGCGGACGCCATGAGCGACCTGCTGGAGCTCGATGGCCATGACGTTCGGGTCGCGTATACCGGTCCGTCTGGCATCGCGATGGCTCGCGAATTCCGTCCGGAGGTCGTCTTCTGCGATATCGGCCTGCCCGGTTTGGACGGTTACGAGGTCGCCCGAGCGATTCGCGCCGACGACGCGCTGCGCGGCACGTACCTCGTCGCGCTGAGCGGTTACGCACGTCCTGAGGATCGCGAGCGCTCCGCCAAGGCGGGCTTCGATTGGCACCTCGCCAAACCTCCCTCTACGGAGGACTTGGAACGTATCGTCGTCGAACGTCCCGGGGCCCGCTGGGCACCGGCCTGCATGGAGACGCGTGACGCCTGACGGCACCCCGACGGTAACCGCGCTCGATGACTCGGAGCGGCCACCTCGCGGTGAGGTCACCCCTTGTCGGCGATGACATAAGAGGCAGGCATGCCGGGTAGCGCGAGCATGAGCGTCGCCAACATCGCCCCCATGGGATTTCGAATCTCGGTGTCGTGGAGAAACTCGAGCACCGCGAGCTTGCCCCAGGGCGCAACGGCGCCGGCGGCCGTGCGCAGGATGCCCGCGCAGGTCGTGTCATCGAAATGGTGGAGGAGGACGTTGCAGCGGAGAGCGACGTCGGGCGGTGCTCCCCAGCGCCCCCCATGCACCCGACCGTGTGCTTCCGCGATTGCAGGGCCCGAATTTTCCGCTCCTTGGGCGCGGGGGAGACGCGGGCGAAGAGGCTGACCTCCTCGGCGGTTCGGCCAGCTGCGGGGTCGGTCATGGTCTCGAACCGGTCGCCGAGCAGCACGACATCGGTCGGCGAACCGACGTCCTTGCACACCTTGCGGGCCACCAGGTCGTTGTCGCCGGTCAGTACTCTGATTCTGACCCTGACGCGTACGACTGGAGGGCCTTATCGCCTCGGTGGCGCTCCCTTTCGGCGGATCGAGGAACGCGACGTTGCCTTCGAGCACGAGATCGCACTCGTCGGCCTTGCAGTAGGGAGTCTTTCTCGACCTCGCACTTCTCGACCGGAAAGCTCTCGCCGGTGAGCGAGCTCTGGATCACGAAGAGATCCTTGGCCTGGACGATCCGCACGTCGCCAGGGACCATGTCGCCGGCGGCCAGCTGTGCGACGTCGCCGGGGACGAGCTGCGCGACCGCGATCTCCCGCGGCGCGCTGTCCCGCCGGGGTCGCCGTCACGGAGATCATGGCCTTGGGCTTTGCCGCCGCGTTTCCCACCCTGGCCTCCTGGAACAGCTTGAGCCCCACGCTCAATACGATCATGGCCAGCATCATGACCGCGGCGCGCGGGTCCCGGTCACGCCGTGCCGGCGCGCTCCTCGATAGGCGGACCCGTGCGGACGCCCTGGCATAACGCCCGAGCCTCCTGCCGAACCACGAAGCAGGAGCGCGGCTAGGAGGCGGCTCCTGCGACCCGTGCCACCGTGCACCTGCTCACGAACGAGAACACAGACGCTGCGTGGAGGAGCTGTGCGAGAGCTGATAGTCCATCGAACGCGTCGATGAGCCCGAGAATGTCGTCCACGTGTGCCGTGAGCTCTCGAACGACGGAGGTGCGCGCTGAGAAAGGCCACGGTCCAGACCCCGTCGCGGTCACCTCCGAAGCGAGCCTGTCGCTGGGGCAGCGTGGTGAGTCGTGTTTTGGAAATTCGCCAAAATAATATTGCCAAATGCATGCACGCGCCTTCCGGGGTGCCCGATTCACGAAGTTCTGCTCGATTGGCTGGCCCTTTCGAGCCGGGCACGACGGCCGCATGGTTCCTTCCGGAAGAGGTCGGGCGCTCGAGCTCGATCCCCTCGAGCCAGGCGCTCCGCGCGGGACCATCATCAAGGAGACAAGCGTCATGACGAAGATCGATACCCATGACCCGAAGAACCTCCGGGGATTCGCTTCGATGGAAGCCAGCAAGCAGCGCGAGATTGCGTATTCCGGGCTGACTCGGGGGCCCTTTCCGACGGCGCCCGGGGGCTGATTCGGGGTGACCCGGGGGCTCGTTCCGGGGCACCCGGGGAGTCATTCCGGGCCACCCGGGGGCTGATTCCGGGGCACCCGGGGGACCGGGAACGGTGGCGCGCGCAGTCGCAACCTCATCGCGTAGACGAGCGCGATGTCGGAGCGACTGTCGATGCGGAAGGTACGAGAGGTTTTGCGACTGAAGTACGAGGCCGGGCGGAGCCACGCGGAGATCGCGGCGTCCATCGGCATCGGCGAGACCACGGTCGGCGACTACGTGTCGCGCGCTCGTCGGGCGGGGCTGGACTGGAGCGCCGCGCGCGAGCACACCGAGGCGGAGCTTGAGGCGAAGCTGTTTCGCGACGTCGGTCGCAACGAGCCGCCGGCCCGTGTTGCGATCGACTTCACCTGTCCATCGAGAGCTGGCACGGCCGACGGTCACGCTGCAGACGCTGTGGGTCGAGTACCGGGACGCGGCCGCCGGTCGGGCGCCGCTCAAGCCCTACGAGTACAGCCGCTTCTGCGACCTGTACGCGCGATGGAAGGGGACGCTGGGCCTGGTGATGCGCCAGGTGCATCGCGCCGGCGAGAAGGTCTTCATCGACTACTCCGGCAAGAGGCCGCGCATCGTCGAGCCCGAGACGGGCGAGGTCCCAGGAGGTCGAGCTCTTCGTCGCCGTGATGGGCGCGAGCAACTACACCTTCGCCGAGGCCACGCGCTCGCAGAAGCTCGCGGACTTCGTCGGCTCGACGACCCGCGCCTTGGAGTACTTCGGCGCGGTGCCGGAGGTCGTCGTGCCCGACCAGCTCCGCAGCGCAGTCAGCGGCCCCAATCGGTACGAACCGGACATCAACCCGACCTACCTCGAGATGGCGCAGCACTACGGCGTCACCGTCATCCCGCCGCGGCCTCGCCGTCCGCGCGGTAGAGTCGAGCGCTGGCGCGGTGACCGCAGGCGTGGGGAGTAGCTGTGTCCGACCGCTTTCGCGACTTCGTCGGTGCCTCATTCCGCGCCATGGCTCCGTTTCCAGCGCCCGCTCATCGAACCGGACGTGCGGCTCTCCCGCATCCGGCTCTCCTCTCGATCATCATGCCTTCGTTCTCGGCTGGCTTCGCGTCGGCACCGTCGGCCTGTACAGGCAGAGCTTCCCATAGAGGAGCTCGTGCGGGAATTGGCGAGACCCGCTGCCCGGCTTCTTGTGCTTTCGTGCGAGCCATCTCTGAAGGCGCCGTTGGGTGTACCAGGCGAGCTTTTCGTAGGCGTCACGTACGGGGCCTTGGTTGAAGTACCCGCACCAGCCGCGCAGGACGCGGTTGACTTCCCCGATCCTGCTTTCGATCGTCTTGCCGAGCCACCGCCGCGACGTCTCGTCGTGGATCCGGCGCATCACGCGTTGGATCGCTCTCTTCGAGGGTGCGGTTCCCAAGTAGGGCTTGCCGTCCTTTGAGTAGAAACGTCCAACGGTGTACCCGAGGAAGTCGAACCGATCCTCGGGAAGGTGCGCGAGGCGAGTCTTGCGGTCGTTGACCTGAAGACCGATGCGCACCATGAGCGCGCGCATCGTCGCCATCGCCTCGGACCCGAAACCGGGCGCGCAGCAGATGACGAAATCGTCCGCATAGTTCACGATCGCAGTCGCCCGGCGCATCTCCGGCCGCACGCGCTGCCAGCCGAGGAGGAAGCGACGGAAGTAGAGGTTTGCAAGCAGAGGGGAGACCACTCCACCCTGCGGCGTGCCTCGTCGTGTCCGTCGCGCCTCGTTCGACTGGCGCAGAGTGCGCCCGGTGCGCTCGACCACCGGCGTCGTCAGCCATTGCTTGATGACGGACAAGATTCGTCCGTCAGCAACGCGCCGCGCGACGCTCTTCATCAGCGCTCCGTGCGGGATCGTGTTGAAGTAGTCCGACAAGTCGGCATCCACGATCTCCGTCCGTCGTCGCCGTTGAAGCTGGTGGACAACCTGACGCAGCGCCATCTTCGCGTCTCGTCCCGGTCGGAAGCCGTACTGCTCTTCGAGCAGGTCCGCCTCGAATACCGGTCCGAGCACGACGATGATTGCGGCCTGCACCACTCGGTCCCGAACCGTCGGAATGCCGAGTGGACGCTGACCGCCGCTGCTCTTCGGAATCCACACGCGCAGCAGGGGCTGCGGGCGATACTGCCCCGCCCGTAGCTCCTGCTGGAGATTCCCCGACCATCGGTCGAGCCCCCCGGACTCGATCTCCTCGAAGCCGACTCCGTCCACACCGGCGGCGCCACCGTTAGCACGGCATCGCCTCCAGCCTTCGCGGAGCACGTCCTCGCGGAACACCTTGTCCCAGAGGCTGTAGAAACGATAGGCCGGGTGGGCCTTCGCTTTCACATGCAGCGCTGTCTGGAGCTTCCGAACACTAACTGCGGGAGTTTGTAGGCTCACGCCAATCTCCTGGTTCTTGCCACGTCGTTCGCTGATCGAGACCAGGGCCCCTTCCCTCCACGGCCATTGCGCCGCTTCACCGGTACTACGGGCCCATCCGCCGACTGCGCTCGCCGACGCTGCCCCTCGCGGGGTCGCCGTTGAGGATCGCGTGCCACCGCACCCTCACGCGCGCAGTCTTCCCTTGTTCCGTACCAACCCGTGCCGTGCGTGCTGCCACCACTACCCCGGTGGGACCGTCGGTTGCATGCGTCGCTCGCTTCTCCGACGGCGGCGGCCTTCCCGAGCCTTATGATTGGTCGGCTCCCACATCTCACCTTTTCGAGGATTGCTCGGTGTTCACTCACGTTGCGGCCCGCACGGCGCGCTGGCCCCCATGAGGGGCCTTTTCTCGAAGTGCTTCAGCTCATTCGTTACCTCCTGAGCCGCCTCGAGTGCTTCCAGCCGGAACGACAGTTGGCTGGCCCGGACTTGCACCGGGGAGGCGGGTACGGCTTAAGCAAGGCGCACACAAAGCCAAGGTCGAAGCCGGGGTGCTCATCGCGCAGCGATGGATCCTCGCGGCGCTCCGGCATCGGACCTTCTTCCATCTCGCGGAGCTCAACGAGGCGATCGCCGAGCTCCTCGAACGACTCAACACGCGCCCCTTCCAGAAGCTAGACGGATGCCGCCGGTCGGTCTTCGAGGCGATCGATCGGCCGGCGATGCGGCCGCTGCCCGCTGTTGCCGCGCATCCCGGATGATGCCGGAGGGACGGCGTTTCGATCCGGCTCTTTGAGGGTCGGTCCGCGGGGGTCGATCCTCCGCCCATCACGGACGTGGATTGGGCCACGGGCCCCGGATCGTCGTAGGGCCGGTCCCGGAGGCGGAGCATCGACAGGCGTCGGCCGGACAAAAGGTGACGAGAGGGCCCGCCCTGGAAAGCCGCCCTCTCGTCGTGCTCCAGAGGCATTGCAAGCGCGGAGCTCTTCTCACGTCGTTCATTCCATCTTCGATGTCAACGTTTGGGCGGAGCGTCTGCCGGGGGTTCACGAGGCCCGACCGGCCCGCTGCCCATGCTGCGACGGGGCAGGCCGGCCGGTAGGCCGGCCGCTCGGGATCGTCGGCCATGGCCTGCGGCTACGGCAGGTGCGCGGTCCGAGCGCGGTCGGGACGCCGGCGGTGATGCGGGTGATGCCCGTCCGCCGGTACCGGTGCCGACGATGCGACGCGGTGGTCGTCGTGGTACCTCGTGGCGTGATGCGCCGCCGGCACTTCGGCGCGGCGGCGATCGCCCTGGCGCTGTTTCGCTTCGGAGCCGGCGATCGGGTCGTGGACATCCGGCGGGAGGTGGGCGGCCACGGGGAAACGGCAGCGTGGCCGACCCTACGCCGATGGGTGCGCGCCGGCAGACAGTCGCGGCTATGGAGCTGCGTCCGGGGCAGCCCGCCCGACTGGGGCCCCCGGCAGGCGGCCGAGCGCATTGCCATGACGCTCGTCGCGTATGCCCCGGCGGCGACGGACGCGCCTCTCGATGTCCGCGTGTTCGCCGGCGCCGCGCACGCTCCGTGAGGGGCTCCCTGCCTGCGCGCCCCCGCCAGGCCCATCCACCGCGATGGATTGCTGCGCGGCGGGGGCGGCTCGGATGGTCTCGGCCCGCGTGCTCGATCGGGCGCGGAAAGGACCTTCCGATGGACGAATTGACTCCCAAAGACCCCGCCGAGGCGATCGCGCTTTATCGCGCGCAGATCGTCGGCCCCCTGGTGCGCCGGGAGCCGCGTTTCGGGAACGCCGGCGAGCAGCCACCCGAAGGCCGCCGCCGCGAGGGCTGATAGCGCCAGAAATGCCGCGCTCGGCCCAAACCGGCCCGCCACGTACCCGCCGACCGCCGTGCTCAGCGCCGCGCCGACCCCGACGGCGGCCCCCATCGCTCCCTGGGCGAGGTTGAACCTGCCCGTGCCGTGGGTCATGTCGGCGACGACGAGCACGGAGACGGTGCCGAAGACGGCGGCGGCGACTCCGTCGAGGACCTGGATGGCGACCAGCAAGACGGGGTTGAGCGTCAGCGTGTAGAGCACGCCGCGCACCGGCAGCGCTCCGAACCCGAGAAGCAGCACGGGCTTGCGGCCGACGCGTTCGGCCTGACGCCCGCACCAGGGGGCGAGCAGCAGCACGACGAACTGCGTGATCATGATGCAAGCGGAGAGGACCAGGGAGGATTCCCGCTCCCGTCCTCGGGCGAGCACCGTCGCGAGGATCGGGAGCATGGCTGCGTTCGCGAAGTGGAAGAGCACGGCGCAGCCGATGAACGACAGGAGCCGCCGGTCCTCGAGCAACATTCGCAGGGGTACCGGCGAGACACTCGGAGCGGACGCGCCTCGGGCCGCCGCGCGATCGACGTCTCGCGGCGAGATGCACGCCAGGGCCGAGAGGGCCGGCGCCGCGAGAACGGCGGTCACCCAGAAGACGGTCCTGGCCGAGAAGGTCGCCCCGAGGATCCCCATCACAGCGGCCGCAGCGAGATTGCCGGCGGAGTCGAAGCTGCGATTGCGGCCTAGCCGCGCGCCGAGCGCGCCGTGGCCGACGACGCCCAGCGACAGCGCCACGACCGCCGGACCGAGCACGCTCGTCGCCAGGCCGTGAAGCACTTGCATGCCGACCACCGCGGAGAACGCCGCGGTCTGCGCGAGCACGAAGGCGCTTCCTGCGGTGACGACGATGGCTGCGGCGGCGAGCGCGCGCGTTCGGCGTGAGCCGTCGACCCATGCGCCGAAGGGGACCTGGCTCAGTACGCTCGCCAAACCGCCCGCCGTCAGAGCCATCCCGATCGACGCGTTGTCCCAGCCACTCGCTGCGAGGTTGACCGCGACGAAGGGGCCGACGCCGGTCTGCACATCTGCGAGGAAAAAGCTCAGCCAGTCGAGACCCCGTAGCGTCCGGCGCCGGCCCATGGCGTCACCGGTGCTTGCGAGCACGCGGCTCGTGATGCGCGTGCTTGGGCCCCTTGGGCGACAGGCGACGGAGCTCCTCGCGGGAGGCGCCCAACTCGTGCACGTCGATCGCGGGCACCTTCCACCTCACCAGCGCGCGTTTCGCCCCATCGCGAAGGCGAGGGTCGTCGCGAGGGCGAGGAGGCTCGCGGCCTCGGTGGTCATGCGATCCGGTCCGCTCGGCGCAGTGCCCATTCTGGCGCGGGTCGCCCAGGCGATCCGCGCGCGGTGCGGGAGTGCGTCGAGACCTACGGGGGGCTCGTGTGGTCCCTCGCCCGACGGTCGAGGGTGCCCGATGCCGAGGACGCGGTGCAGGAGATATTCGTCGACGTGTGGAGGAGCGCCGGCCGTTTCGACCCTGCGGGAGCCTCGGAGGCCGCGTTCGTCGCGATGATCGCGCGCCGGCGACTCATCGACCGTCGCCGGCGGGTCGGCCGACAGCCCCCCGCCGCCCCCATCGACGAGTTCCCGGCTGTCGCGGATCCCGCCGTTGCACCCGATCGCTGCGCCGAGGCGGCACTCGCGATGCGCGCTCTCGGTCAGCTCCGGCCAGAGCAGCGCGAGGTCCTCCTGCTCGCCGCCTGCGACGGGCTCTCGCACGACGAGATTGTCACACAGGTGGGCATCCCGCTTGATACGGTAAAATCGCACGCGAGGCGCGCATTGTTGCGTATCCGGGCGGCCCTCTTGGGCGAAGAAGGAGAAGAAGCAGAGGAGGTGCCGGCATGAACCGCCCGCCCGCACCCCGCAACCCGCGGGTCGAGGAGCTCTTGATGAAGAGAGCACTGTACGGTCTCGATGCCGCCGAGACGGAGGAGCTGCGCACGCTCGGAGAAGAGGGCGACACGACGTTCGACCTCGCCGCGGCCGCCACCGATCTCGCCACCATCAAGCAAGAGCCGTTGCCGCCGGCCCTCGCCGCCAAGATCGTGGCGGCCGCGCTCGTCGGGCGAGACGGCCATCCTGTCGTGCCCCTCGGCGTCGTCCCTTCCAGCGCAGCGCCCGCGTGGAAGCGGTCGCGCGCGACGTGGGCGGGGTGGCTGGCGGCGGCGGCCTGCTTGCTGGTTGCCATCGGCGCGTGGGTCGTCGCGGCGCGCAAGCCTCGCGAAGTGGTCGTGCGGGTGCCCGAGCCGGCGGCAACGGTCGGTGGAAGCCGACAAAGGACCCTGCGGGACGTGCGGCCTCGGGGGACGTGGTCTGGAGCACGTCGGCGCAGCGCGGATATATGCGCTTCGCGGGGCTCGCGCCGAACGACCGCAGCAAGACGCAGTACCAGCTCTGGATCTTCGACAAAGCGCGCGACGCTCGTTACCCCGTCGACGGGGGCGTCTTCGACGTGCCGCCGGGTGGCGACGTCGTCGTCCCCATCGAGGCGAAGCTGCACGTCGGCGCGCCGGTCCTCTTCGCGGTCACCGTCGAGAAGCCCGGCGGTGTGGTCGTGTCGGAGCGCAAGCGCATCGTCGTGACGGCCGCAGGGGGCTGAAGCGTCGCGGACGGCGCACGCGAGGTGCCGGCCGAGCGCGCGACGATGCCGGACGCCCCGGGCGCGGCGCTACGACGGCGCGTGACGGCGGACGCCGGGTGCCTCTTACCTCGCCCTGGGGCTCATGGCCGAGGCTCGACGGGAGAGCCTCTTTGGGAATCGTTTCGGAGCCATGACCACGATGCGATCGAGGCTGGACCCTCGCGTTCACGAGCCCGCGGACTCGCACCAGTGGACGCACCAATTTTTGGTACCTGAACGGCGTTGACACGAAAGGGAGCTGCATTAATGGTTCTGCCAGAGTCGGGATGCGGCTCCCGCCGGGCGCCACGGACCGTTCTCCGACCCCCAGCCAAAGGAGGGAGAGCCATGGTCACGACGGTGGATGCCGTCCCCATGCTGGACGGCGTTCTCGACGACGTCATGGGAGCGGCGTCGGGTATGCAACGAAGCTATCGGATTCGTCGTTCCCGCCCGGGCGATCGCGCGTGTCGCCCCGCAGATCATCGGTGCGGGTCACGCGAGGGAGGTCGGATTCGTGATCGAAGTCGATCCGAGCCGGCGGTTGGAACGGCCGCAGGGGCTCAACGCACCCCGCGCGTCACGCTTGTCCTCCAGGCCTGACGCCCCCATGACGCTCTCATCGAGGGTTCCCATGTCATCCCCCGTCGTTCCCGCCAGCTCCTTCGCTCGTGTCGGAGAGGTCGACCTTCACTGGGCCGAACTAGGGACCGGCCGTCCGCTCGTTCTCTTGCATGGACTCTGCGATTCGCACCGCACCTGGTTTCCGGTGGCCCCTGCCCTCGCGCGGTCGCGTCGGGTTCTCATGCTCGATCTTGCAGGCCATGGCGAATCGTCGCGCCCAGACGCGAGCTATTCACTCGAGTGGCACGCGAATCTCGTCGGCGCCTGGATCGAGGTCCTCGGTCTCGACGAGGTCGATCTCGTAGGTCATTCGTTTGGCGGGGGCGTCGCGCAGTGGATGCTTCTCGAGCATGGCCCTCGTATCCGTCGCCTCGCGCTCGAGGCGGCCGGCGGCCTTGGCCGTGAGGTGGGGCTGACGCTTCGGTGGGCGTCGTTTCCGTTCTTCGTCGAGCGCTTCGGACAGCCTTTCATGTCGATGGGCACGACACGTGCCCTCGCTGCGGCCGGTGCCGCGTTCTCGGATGACGAAATCGCCGCCCTCGCACGATTCAACGCTCGGCCCGGCACCGCGCGCGCCTTCTCGCGCAGCGTACGCGACGTCATCGACGGGTGGGGACAGCACAGGCACTTTCTCGACCGCGCGCACGAAGCGCCGTCCTTGCCGCCGATCGCGATCTTCTGGGGCGACCAGGACCCGCTGATCCCTGTCGCTCATGGCATCGAAGCGGCATCCCTTTTGGAAGGCGCCACCCTGACGCGATTCCCGGGGGTAGGTCACTTTCCTCATCGTCAGGAGCCGAACCGATACGTGCAGGCCCTCGAAGCGTTCTTGAACGCGCCCGACGCTCCTCGCGCCCAGCTGCGCGAACCTCGCCGCCGTGCCCGGCCACGCAGGCAATGGAGAGAGACCTTTCTCTCGGCACTGGGTGCTCGCTGATCGAGCACGCCTTGTTAAGGAACTCGTCGGGCCGAGAACCCCGCGGCAGAAGCGGAGCGGTTTGGTTTCGCTGCAAAAGATCGCTTCTCTCCGCACCCGAGCTCGCGACGGAGTGGTCTATGCCTGCAACGGGTCGGGAGGGCGCGTTTGGCGGGCTGGACGGCTCTCGCAATGTTCAACGTCGTCAGAGCATTCTCTCGGCCCAGTGGCGCGCGATCGCCATGATCGTGTGCTGCGGGTTGACCCCCAGTGTCGTCGGGATCGCCGAGGCATCGGCGATGTGCAGTCCCTCGTAGCCGTGCACGCGCCCCCATTCGTCGCAGACGGATCCGTGCGGGTCCTTGCCCATGACGCAGCCCCCGAAGAGGTGCGACAGGATCGCGACGTATGCGCGCGGGTCGAGGGGGGCTCGATCGAGCTGGTCCAGCTCGTCCGGACCCAGGCGGTAGGGCATCCCGTGGATAGCGGGCAGCACGGCGCGGGCCCCCGCGGCGAAGTGCGTCCTCGCGAGGACGCGCATCGCCTCCCGGATCCGCATCATGTCCTCGCGGTGCAAGGTGTAACGCACGACCGGCCGCCCGGCCCAGGAGGCGCGCACCTCTCCGACGCTCTCGGCGCGGCAGCCCTGGACCCACATGGCGATGTGGCGAAATTCGGACAATCGATCCATGAGGACTCGCCCGCCGCCCGCGAGCCGCCCCGCGAGCATGTCGAGGGGAAGGCTCAAGGTCTCAAGCTTGAAGCCCGGCGCGTCGCGGAAGGCCAGCGATCCCCAGCCTTGCGTCGCTCCGGTGTTCATGTCGACAGGATCGTCGTAGCAGCCGAAGAGCGGCGTTCCCGGGTGGGCGCGGAAGGACTTTCCGAGGGCGAGGCTCTTCACACCCGAGCGCATGAGCAGGACGGGGGAGTGCGTGGCGGAGGCCGCGACAAGCACGCCCTTGCGTGCCCGCACCGCGAACTCCGCGCCCCGGTCCCGCGTCCTGGGGTGAAGGAAGCGTCCGGCGGCGCCGACCGCGCGCCGGCCCTCGAGCACGATCCTGTCCACGGGAGCGCATGACACCACCGAGCCCCCCCTCGCAAGGACCTCCGGGATGAACGTCCGGTTCAGGCTCTGCTTCCGGTCGCTGCGGCAACCTTGGAGGCACTGCCCGACGCCCCGGCAGCCCTTCACGTAGCGCCGCATCGTGTGGCTCTCGTATCCGTGCGCGTCGGCCCCCTGCTGGGCGAGGAGACTGTGCCGACCCCGGGAGGCGAGCGGCACGTCCTCGGCGCCGAGCTCGCGCTCGAGCTCGTCCTGGATGCGCCAGATCGACTCCGCAAACGACCTGCCGCCCACGCCGAACTCGCGCTCCCATCGCTCGAAGACGTCCGCCGGCGTCCGTACGCAGATGGCCGAGTTGATGACGGTCGACCCGCCCACCAGAGTGCCCTGCACGATCGGCCAGAACGCGCGACCGCGCGTGAAGTTCGACCCCCAGGCGTCGAGCATGTCGCGCATCGCGCCGTAGACGGAGGAGGGATAGTCCTCGGGGTCGCGCCAAGGCCCCGCCTCGACGACGGCGACGCTCGCTCCGCCCCGCGCCAGCGTTACCGCTGCGGTGGCTCCTCCCGCGCCGCTTCCGACGACGACGTAGTCGGCTTCGAGCTCGAAGCGCGGGCCCGCGGGTCGGAACGCCGTGTGCGTCATGCTCCCCGAAACGTGCCCGGATCGGCCGGATAGGGCGCGAGGCCGAATCGCGACCGCACCGCGGGGTCCCCGCCCCAGCACATGCCGGCCGAGAGGCGGACGAGGAACACCGCCTGCCTCACGAGGTACAGGCGGTGGGACACGACCCTCTCGGCGTGCCGATCGAGGAGTTTGCGCGGGAGCCAGAACGCGGGCAGCGGAAGTCCCACCGTAATCAGCGGCGTCGACGCGAAGACCACGGCGCCGACGACGAGCCCGAGCCAGTAAAGGCGATCGGCCTCGAGCCGCATGCGGAGCAAAAAGCCGTCCACCTCCGTCTCGGCGATCCCGGGGAGCACCTCGGTGCACGGCATCAGCGCGCGCATCGCGAACCGGATGAGCCAAAGCATCGTCATCCGCGGCGACAGAGCACGAACCAGTTGTCCATCGCGCGCCCCCGGCGGGCCGCGCGCCCGACGCTCACGTGCGTCGAGACCCAGCGCATCGTGTCCTGCGTGCCGTGGTAGACGAAGCGACTCAGGCCCGCGGAGTTCGGCACGAGGCGCGGCCAACCGTCCAGCGTGTCCGGGGGGATCTCGCAGTAGTCGATCAGCACCTCGCCCGCGTCGATCGCGTAACAGACGAAGTATCCCGGACCGGCGATGGGGCGGATCGCACGAGGGACCTGGTTGTATCCCCACAGACGGACCGCCCCCGCCTCCGGCCTGCAGAAGCGCTTTTCGAACGTCGTGCACACGAGCAGAGAGTTCTTGCCGCTGTGGGTCACCGGCTCGCGCGGCGGCCTGCTCGCGGGGACGAAGTGTTCCAGCGCGATGGGCCGGAGGCCTCGAACGGCCTCGTAGAGCGTCGCCTGCTGGCGCGAGCTCAGTTCCGCGACGGCAGCGGCGCGCGGCTCGTCCGAGAGGCCGTCGAGCCACGCGGAGAGCTCCGTGACGCGGACGCCGTCGCGAGACGGGAAGAAGTCGGCCACGCGCGCCGTGCGCGGCACGGGGCTGCTCTCCGGCGTCGAGATTGGTTGCATCGAGTTTCGCCTTCCCTCTCGAGCGGGTCACCGCCCTCCCCTTCGTGGGTAGCACCGAGCGAGGCGCCCGCAGCGGACCGCAGGTGACAGGCGCCGGACCGGAGGCGCCGCGCGGCTGCTAACCTTGGACGAAGATGGCTGCCGCGCAGCGCGGGTTCGAGTACTACGTCACGGCGCCGCTCCTCTGGCCCCTGCTCCTCGGGCTGCGCGTGCTCGGCCTGGAGGTCGATTCCCTCCTCCGCAGCGTCGGGCTCACGGTGGAGGCCTTGCGCGACCCGGACACGCGCGTGCGCGTCGAGCAAGGCCTCGCCCTCGTGCGCGCCGCCGTCGAGGCCTCTGGAGACGAGGGCCTTGGACTTCGCCTCTCGAGGCTCTACGAGCCGGGGGCCTTCGGGGTGCTCGACCATCTGGCGCGAAGCTCGAGGACGCTCCGCGAGGCCATCGACGTCCTGTGTCGGTACGAGCGGATCCACCAGAACGCGATGACGACGTCACTCCGCGTCGAGGGCGGCCTCGCCGTGCTCGATCATCGCATGCTGCACCCTTATCCCGTGCCGCGTCAGCTCTCCGAGAACACGATCGGCAACTTGGTCGTCATCGGCCGCAAGTGGACGGGGGTCGACTTCACCCCGGTCGAGGTGCGGTTCGCTCACCCCAACCCGCGCGACGTTTGCGAGCATGCGCGGCTCTTCCGGTGTCCGATCGCGTGGGGGGCGACGTCCGACGCGCTCATCCTCGACGCGTCGCACCTCGATGCGCCGTTGCTCATGTCGAACGCCGGGCTCTCGCAGGTGCTCGACCGCCATGCGAAAGACCTGCTCGAGAAGCTCTCGCTGGGCCACGCGTTCACCGATCGAGTGCGCGAGCACATCTTCGCCGAGCTCCCCCGCGGGGACGCGATGGTCAAGCGTGTGGCGGGGGTGCTCGGCATGAGCGTACGCACGCTCCAGCGCCGCCTCGGCGACGAGGGCACGCAGTACGAGTCGCTCCTCGATCAAACGCGGCAACGGCTCTGCACTGAGTACATGCGAAGGACCGACCTCGGGATCGAGGACGTCGCCCTCATGCTGGGTTACTCGGACAGCCGCGCCTTCCGTCGGGCATTCCGCCGGTGGACCGGAAAGACCCCTTCGCAGGTCCGACGGGAGCCGCAAGGCGGGACGTGAAGAGCCGGGCGTTGACGAGCAGTGCATCCGGGATAAGGGAAGTAGGGAGTCGCGAGACGACCAAAAGCAGCAAGCTCGCCATTTTGCGCATCTCCGCCGCCGCGGGAGAAGTCGAAGCCGGGCTTCTTCGGACGCATCTTCCGCTCCTCGCCGACGCAGGAAGATCGACGGCGCGGACAGCGGCTCGTGCCGCGCCTACACGTGGATGTTCCGCCTCCGCTACGTCGTGCGGGACGGCAACCGGACGACGGAGCGCACGCTTTCGCTGGCCTCGGGAGGGGCCGCCTCGAGGATCTGATCGAGCACGTCCGAGTCGCACTTGCGGACCCGGCACTCGTGACGTACCGCCTCCTTCGGTTGTGCGCCCGTCTTGCCGTGGAAGGGGCTCGCCTTCTCGTCGTTGGCTTTCGCCTTGGCCTCGGCTTCCGCCTCGTCGGCCAAGGCGCGCATCGTGCCTTCTTCGTCTGCCTTCCGCTGTCGCTCGGCAGCGAGCTTCGCCTCCTCCTTCTCAAGCCGGGCCCTCTCTTGGGCTGCGGCCTCGATTGCCGCCGCCGCCGGATCCGGCCGCGGCTCGTCGGACGCCGACTTGCACGAGACCAAAACGAGGAGGAGGAGGAGTTGTGCAACTCGTCGGCGGATCATGCGGGGCGCAGGACACCGGGACGCAGCAACTGCGTCAAGATGGCCGGTAACGCGCCGACCACCCCGCTCGGAGACCGTCGATGCCGTCGACGGGAGCAGTGAGTCCGTTATGTTCGCCGACGAGACCGTCGTGCGGTTCTCGCGGGACAAGGTGACCGCGCAATGGGACAAGACGGCGTAAGGCTTCGAGGGCGCTGCGCCAGGTAGAGCGACGAGAGGGCTTTACCGGATCCAACAATGCGGCTTCAGGCTCGCCTCAAATGAGGCAAAGGTCACCGCCGGAAGACCTTTTTTTGGGCCTGAGCCGTGGGCATGCCTCTCGCTTCGGTGCATGTCGCTCCCCTCGAAGCGCGCGACTCTATTTGGAAGGACTACCCCCCTCCCACACAGGACCTAACGGCGTATCGAGGGGAGCTCCCTCTACTCGCCACCGCGCAGAAACCTTCCTGAAATGGCCGCTCGATCAGAAGATCCGGCCCTCGATTTCCGCAAATCTCGCCGACGTCACGTGGCCGAACATCGTGCAACTCGCGCAACGCCTTGATGCGGAACTCGTGAGGACGGGAGAGGTCTCTCATGACGATGCGGTGGCGCTCGCGACCCTCGTGCTGCGCTTCCAGGCGGGCCTCACTTCAGACAACAACTCGACCAGGTGAACAAGGGCAAGCCGGACGGGTCCGCGACCGCGTGAGACGGCGACGCGCTAGATCTTGAATCGGGAGTCGTTCGCCCACGCGGTCGCCGCGTCGCGTTCCTCCGGCTCGGACGCAATGGCGCGGAGCGTCCAGATCTCGCGCCGAAGAGCGGTGCGGGCCGTGGCGACTTCATCCGGGCGTTTGGCAAGTTCACCCAGAAAACGCTCCTGCCGCCGATGCGTTCGTAGCCAGCAGTGCCGCCGCCGCGGCCGTCACGACGGATCGGGCTCTCCAACGCGAAGCACATCGTGGAGCTCCACGCAGGACCGATCGAGGCCCGGGGCTCTGTCGAGGCGCGACGTTCGTCGTCCGCCCGCCAGTCAGCCCCCTGGTCTCGACGACCGCGGGCATCTGCCGCGCACCGGCGACCAAGGCCCAGCCCGTCGCAGAGCGCCGGACAGACTCGATGGTGTCCGCGGGACTCGCCGAGCCGGTCCGGTCGGTAACCCGCGCGGCGGCGGCCACGGCAAAGAGTCCCGCGATCGGCTCGCGTTCACGCAGACGATGGCGCCGAGCGATCGCGAAGCGCTTGACCGAGAACGTCCAGAAATTGGACGAGATCACAGGGCTTCCTGAGAAAGTACCGCGTTCCCATTCGTCCGGCGATCTGGGGCAGGCTGTCGCCCCCGGACACGAGCAGGATGGGGATCTTCTCCTCTCCCGCGTCGTGCAGGAGCATCTGATGAGCCATTCCTGGACCGCCCAGGACCGGCATATCGACGTCGAGGACCAGCACGTCCGGCAACGGCGCAGCTCGTAGCGCTTCCAGCCCTTCTTCGCCGATGCGTGCCGTGCGCACCTCGTGTCCTTCGGCGCGCAGAACTTCCGCGAATGCCGCTACGAGGTCACGGTCGTCATCGACCAATAGTAGGTGGGCCATTGTCGAGGGCGATTCCATCCGAACGAAAGTTGAGGCACCGCCGGCTCGACGAGATGGTAGGCAGGCCAGGACGTTCGCGTCCCCGGCTCTGGTCCGTTCCGGATGACTGATGCTTACGCAAGGGTTATGCCCGTCCCGAGGGCCGCGACGCCGAACGTCAGGCACTTGGTACCAGAGCCTACCCGCCGGGT
Source organism: uncultured delta proteobacterium (assembly GCA_963797395.1). Taxonomy (GTDB): domain Bacteria; phylum Myxococcota_A; class Polyangia; order Polyangiales; family Polyangiaceae; genus Palsa-1150. Next base: position 1,115,227 of record CAWCPA010000009.1, on the reverse strand, counting down.
GACCCGTGCTTCTTCCCGGCGAAGCTGGCCAGGCGCACGCGTCGCACCTTGAGCCATCGGCGACCGCCCTCGCCGCGTCATGCGTGACCTGCCACGTCGTGCCCGCCAACGTCGCCGGTCAACGCACCCCCTTCGGGACCGTGGGCGTCGTCTTCGCCGGCCTCGCCTCGTGGCTCGACACCAACGGCGAGGACGGCGCAGCCGCGAGCCTGCGCGAGGGGCTCGACGAGACGCTGACCGTGATGCGGCTCAATCTCCCGGCTGGGTTGCGCCGCACCTTCGCGACGACCAACCCGATCGAGAACATGAACGGCTCGCTCCGGCGCATCGCCCGCAACGTCAAGCGATGGAAGGACGAGGCGATGATCCGCCGGTGGGTCGCCCTCGGCATCGCCGAAGCCCAGAAGCGCTTCCGGCGCGTGAAGGGCTACGTGCACATGCCCTCGCTCGTCGCCGCCTTTCGGCCGCGCGGCGATGGTGGCGTCCGAGACGAAGGTCGCGTTGCGGTCCCCCGGATCGTCGGACGACGCTGAGTGGCTTATCCTTGTCTGCGATGTGCAGGTCCGCGGCTCAGTGGCTCGAACAACTCGGCGATCCCGATGAGCGCCGTGCCCACCGAGCTAGGCGCAAGCCGGGAGGGCTCCGGTCCAACGACGCATGGATGCTCGACGGACTACTCAATGCCGTCGAAGACGAAGACGCAGACAGGCGGTTCTGGGCGCTCATCGGCATGACGTGCTTCGCCAGGAAAAGCGGCATCGGGAAGGCGGCGGCGATGCGGTTGGCCGAGGTCGCCAACCGCGACCGCGTGTTCGGGATCAGGCAGGCTGCCGTGGGCGCCCTCGGCCATTGTCGCGCGTTCGCCAGGGACATCGTGCCGGTGATCGTGCGGATCCTCCGGACTGATCGGAGCCCGTACGTTCGGCAAGAGGCCGTGCGTGCGCTCACAGCATTGGGCCGCGCCGCCGGGTCCGCCAGCCCGGCGCTGGTGTCGGCATTGATGGATCGCGATGCGGACGTTCACCGGTACGCCTCGATCGCACTCAAGTTTGTCCCCGTCTCGCCGCCCGACGGCAAGGCGATCATCCACGCTGCGTCCGAACATCCTGATCACGGCGTCCGAAGCCAACTGAGGGTCGTCGTCCGTCGGCGGACCCCGAGGGTGAAGGACGCGTCAATACGCCTCCCTCGTTGCCGATCTTCACCCCACCGCCGCGATCGTGGCGTCTGAGAAGAAGGTCGCGTATGCAACCGGATGAGCCGCCGCCACTACCCGAAGTTCAACAAGGAACGGGGCGATCCCCCCGCGGCTGACCATGGCTACCAACAGACGGCTTGGCGTGCTGGCCGCAACGTCGTGCGAAACAGGGTGTGTGAGGACGGTGAGACTCCATTCGTCCCGGTGCCCGTGAAGCCGCCCGTCGACATCAAGTTCGTCTATGTCGCGGGTGAAGACTTGCCGTGGCGCCTCCCGTACCTGCCCCCGGATCATTGCAGCCGCTGGAGCACGCTGGTAGGCACTCGGGTGCAGCGCTCAGGGCCGCCGCCAACGAGCTAGAGAGGCCGTACGCATTCAGTCGAGGGCATCGGCGAGACCGAACCTCCACTATCGTCCGCCGTCTGTTCAGGGCGGAATGGGCGGTGAGAGCCGCCGCAAAGCGGCGTCACGCGAACAGTCTTGCCTGAGAAAGAGGCTTTGGTCGTCATGCCTCAGGACGCTCTCCGCGAAGCCCCCTTGCCGCTCGCAGACGACACCCGAAGGTCTTGGCCACCTGCCCACCCTTGCCTTTCGGCGGTAAGGGAGGGGCTTCGGCTTTGGAGCGAGGCCGTCGGTGCGGCCGGCAGCCAGCTCAATCGTGGCGTTCTGGGAACGGCCTAACCGGGCCCTGGTCGGGCCCGGCCCCGTCGGTCCCCGGCGCCTTCGCGAACCCGGTGCGCGCCCACTTGGCACTTCGACGAGATCGCGAACATCCTCCCGCGATGCCATCTGTCGCTTGGTTGTCCGTCCCGCTCGGATATCCCGCTCGGCGACAACATTGGACAACGATGCGCGCGCTTATGGCGTTCCTCCACTTGGGTCGAGGGTCACTTTGGCGTGCTTTGCTCAGCTTGAGTTGCTTCGACGGAGAGCGGCGATCGGCTCCTCGAGGCCCAGCGACCGAACCCAACGATGGAATGTGCCATGCAAGATACCGTGTCCGCCTTGCACGTACGGAAGGCATGGAGGATATCGCGCAATCAGTCTTTGGATTCAGACGAACGTTCACGCCGACCGGGGTCAAATTGAATGGCACCGAGCCCTTTTTTCTTTTTGGACGATTGTGGGCTCGATGGATGGACGCGTCTGTCGATCCGTCCTAACTTCCAAGTGCCCCGCGCGCTGCTGCTAACAGCCGCGGGGCTTGGGCCCAACCCCAGTGTTCGTGAGGTCGGAACATGCACACGGTAGATGACCGCGACGCGCGTGTCGCGGACGATACGACGCCCGAGCTCCGAGAGCTCGACGTCGAGGCGATCACGTCGCAGGAGCGCCGGAAGGTGTTCGAGGAGCTGGGCACGGCAACGGTCGATCGTCGCGTCGCGATCGACCCCCGGCTCTTCGAGACGCTTGGTCACGACGTGGTCGACCCGCGCGACGAGCTGTTCGACGGCGAGGGCGAGGCGCTCGTCACGCTCCTGGTGGACGAACAGGACGGCCACGTGTTCGCAGCCCGGGTTCTGGCGCAGGCGACGATCGAGGTGGCCTTCGGCTCCGACGAGGGCACCCGGGCCGCGCGTGTCTCCCTCCTCCGGAGCGTGGCCGGATTTCTTCTACATGACCGCTGCTCGCGCAGGGCTGCGACATTGCGCCTCGAAGGGCGGTAGGGCGCCTGCACGCGGCGCTCTCGGAGCTCAGACGGTGCGCGATAGGCCGCGAACGGCCCGGGCGCGCTCCGACGGAGCCCGGGGCGGAGCGTTCCGTACGACGTTTCGGGCGCAACTGGCGCTCGGAACGGACGATCCATCAGCATCATGAGATCTTTCACGCAACCGAGTGTGGCTGGGCGTAGATCCGGTCGGCCGCCCCTTCGGCCCCACCATGACGTCGGCGGGGCTTACGAGCCGGAGGGCGTGCCGTGGATCTGGGCTCAGGAGGCGGTGCCGTTTGGTCGCCAAGGTGCGAGGACGTGAACGGCGGCGGGAACGGCGCGAAGGTCCTCGTTCTTTCCGTCTCGGAGGAGGACCTCCGCGATCTCATTCGAAGCGCCGTGCGGGATGTGCTCGGCGAACAGGCCCGCGCGGCGACGTCATCGCCTCTGCTCGCACGGCACGAACTCGCCCGCCTTCTTTCCGTCAGCACCGCGACGGTCGCACGCATGACGGCCGAGGGCATGCCCCACTCGTACGTGGGCAGCTCGCCACGCTACCTGTTGGACCAGGTCCAAACCTGGTTCCAGGAGCGCGGTCGCAAGGGCACCAAGGCCGCCCCGAGCAAGCGCGGATCGGCCGTCCCCGGCGTTCGCCTCCTGTCGCGCGGCAAGCCATAGTTCTCGAATCCTCGCGCTGACAGCCGCGAGCTGCGGACCGAGACCCGCGACGATCCGGCCCACCCGCCCGCCACCCGAGCGTGGACCACCATCCCACGTCCCATGAACCGAGAGAGAGCGTAGCGATGCCTCGCCCCCGCACTGGAACCCTCGTCCCGCCCGGCGCCGATGGCTTCTGGCGGTGCCGCGTCACGAAGGACAAGCCCGATGGCACGACCTGGCGGCCGCTCTACTCGCTTGGCACCGCGGACAAGTCCCTCGCGAAGCGAAAGCTCGCGCGCATCAACGAGCTCCTGGCCCAAGGGGTCGATCCGTTCGACGCTGCCGAGGCGGCGAGCAGCCCCGAGCACGTGAAGGAGTACGCCGAGGCGTGGCTCACGGCGCGCGACGGGCGCGGCATCGCCAAGGCGCGATGGGAGCGCAGCTACTTCAAGAACCACGTCGTCGAAGCGATCGGGCACCTGCCCGTGGGCGACGTCCGCCCCGGTCACATTCGAGCGATTCTCGACGAGGTCGCCGCCAAGGGCCTCAAACGCGCCACGGTGGGCGAGGTGCGGGGACTGGTCTCCCGCATCTTCGATCACGCCTGGCGCGCGGAGCTCATCGAATCCAACCCGGTCGCTCGCGTGAAGCTGCCCGAGATGCGCGAAGTCCGGAAGGAGCGGTGCATTTTGACGGATGAGGAGTTCTCGCGCTTCGTCGGGTGCGCCGAGGTCGACCTCGAGCTCCGCATGATGGCGCTCGTCGCCCGCTGCGAGGGCGGCATGCGCACCGGGGACCTGCACCAGTGGGACTGGAGCATGATCGACCGCGTGCAGTTCGCGGAGTGCTTCATCCCGAGGGCGAAGACCCGGACGCCGCAGCGGCTCGCGGTCCCCGAGGGGCTCGCACCGTTCCTCCGCGCGTGGCACGAGCGCGCGGGCCACCCCGAGAGCGGTCCGGTGTTCCCCGTGCGCACGGGCAAGCGCGCGGGCCAAACGAAGCGCACGAACAGCCACGCGAAGCGGCTGCGCCTCGCGCTCCAGCGCGCGGGCGTCTTCCGCCTACCGCCCATCGAGGTCGCCGACGTCGGCAAGGGCCGCCGCACGGACCTGGGCAGGCACTCGGAGGGCAAGAAGCTCGCGCCGCACCCCCAGGACCCGCTCTACGTCGAGACGCACGTCACCCTGCCCGTCGACTTCCACAGCTTCCGGCGCGCGTTCAACACCGCGCTCGCCGAAGCCGGCGTGAACGTCCAGCGGGCGATGCACTTGGCCGCGCACTCCAATCCGCGCGTGCACGCCCGCTACGTGATGCAGACGGCGGCGATGCGGGAGATCCCGGCCGAGGCCCTTCCGACCCTTCCCGCCGCCCTGGACGAGCCGCCCGGCCGTGACGTTTCGCGGCCCCGAGCAGGGGCAAGAGCCGCCCGAATCGTCAAACCCGCGGACCCCGAGGTCCCGATCGGCCCGGGAATCGTCACGGCCTGTGACGATTCAGCCGTGGCGGGGGAGGGTCCGAACGAAAACCCTAGTGATTCTCGTAGGCGCGATAGGTTTCGAACCTACGACCCCTACCGTGTCAAGGTAGTGCTCTACCACTGAGCTACGCGCCTGAAGTGCTTCGTGAAATCGAGCGCCATGACCTAGCTTTCGCCGCCTCGGCTGTCAACCGCGCCATGTAGCCTGCGGGCCCACGACCGCGATCTCCCCCGGATTGCGCGATCTCGCCCGATGGCCCCCCCGCCCCAACCGGCCCCGGCATCCCTCGCCCGCCCGGCAGGCCGCCCGGCAATCCCCCCCCGCGCACCCCGCCGCTGGACCGCCGCGGCCGCCCTCTACCTCTTCGCGCTCCTGGGTCTCATCGCCGCCTTCCGCATGGTCGGCGAGCGCTGGTGGGTCACGACCATCGGCCTCTACTTCCCCCGCGCCGCCTTCCTCGTCCCGCTCCCCTTCCTCGCGCTGGGCCTGTGCCTCTCATTCCGGAAGTCCACTCCGTCGCCCCGCCCCCTCCTCGTCTTCCTCGCCGCCTCCCTACTCCCGTCCCTGGCTCTCCTCGGCTTCGTCCCGCCGTGGCCCGTCCCGCACACCCCCGACGGCCCGACGCTCCGCGTCCTCAGCTACAACATCAACTCCACGAGGGGCGGCAGCGAGCGGGTGCTCGCGGAGATCGCGAAGTACGCGCCCGACATCGTGCTCCTCCAGGAGATTGGCTGGCCCGACAGCCTCGCGTCGATGCTCGCCGCGAAGTACCCCGCGGTGCGCTCGGCGGACCAGTTCATCATCGCGAGCAAGTTCCCGATCACGCCGGGCATGGACTCGCACATGTTCCCGCACCTGGGGCAGAAGAAGTCGATGCGCTGGATGCAGCAGGTCGTCGACACGCCGCTCGGCCGCATCTCCATCTACAACGTGCACCCCGTGTCGCCGCGCGACGGGCTCGTGGCGATCGAAGGCGGCATCGAGCACGAACTCCTGCACGGCAAGGGCATCCCCCCGAGCCGGCAGGAGCGCGTCGAGGCGAACACCGCGCTCCGCACGATGCAGGTGACGGAGTTCACGAACCTCGCGCGGAAAGACGCGGACCCGGTGCTCATCGCCGGCGACACGAACCTGCCGTCTCTCAGCTGGCTGCTCCACCAAAGGCTCGGCGACTTCCAGGACGGGTTCGCGAAGGCCGGCTGGGGGCTCGGGTACACGTTCCCCACGACGCACGGGCTCAAGTGGATGCGCATCGACCGGATGTTCGCGAGCTCGTCGCTCCGCTTCGTGCGCTTCGAGGTCGGACAGTCGCACGCGTCCGACCACGACTGCATCGTCGCGGATTTGCAGCGCGCGCCATGAAGGGCTGGCGTGCTTCCTGAATGGCAGGGATTCATAGCCATGACTCTTCGCGTCCAGCTCGATCGCCTCGCATCGACCTTCGCTCAGTCCGTCTTTCAAGCCATCCGCGCGCTCTCCCTCGAGGAGCTCATCGCCGAGACCGGCCCGCTCCGCGGGATGAAGGTCGAGACGCCGCGCGCGGGCGCCAAGAGCGGGCGGCGGTCGGGGACGTCGCGCCCGGAGCGGACGGCGCTGACGCGCACCCACGCGCGTGGCGGCCGGCGCGGGGCGTCGGGGCGGCTCAAGCGCCGGTCTTCGGACGACATCGAGAAGGCCCTGGGCGCGGTGGTGGAGCTCGTCGAGAAGCGCCCGCGAGGCCTCCGCGCCGAGCAGATCCGGTCGGAGCTCGGCATGCAAGCCAAGGAGATGCCTAGGGTTCTCGGCGAGGGGCTGGCCACGCGCCGCCTCCGCAAGCGCGGGCGCAAGCGGGCGACGACCTATTACGCCGCCTGAGGTGCGGGGCGTTCTGTCCGCTTCGCCGGCTGGATGAAGGGGGGCCTCCCCTCGACGGACTTGCGGCGGCGCCGTCCTCGTGTCGCTAGTAATGCCTCTGACCGATTCTCGGAGGTACCCGGCGGCGCATGGCACACTCGCACGATCACGCGCACGAGCACGAGCACGAGGACCGTGCCGCACGGCCGCACGACCATGACCACGACGCGCACGACGCGCACGAGCACGACGCCCCTCGCGCGCGCACGCCGCGGCACGATCACCACGATCACGGGCACGACCACCACGTGCACGGGCCGGTCAGCAACAGCATGGCCTTCGCGCTGGGCATCGGCCTCAACCTGGCGTTCGTGGTCGCCGAGGTCGTCTACGGCGTGCTCTCGCACTCCGTGGCCTTGCTCGCCGACGCCGGGCACAACTTCGGGGACGTCCTCGGCCTCGGCCTCTCCTGGGGGGCGACGGCGCTCGCGGCGCTCAAGCCTTCGCAGCGCCGCACGTTCGGGTTCCGACGGACGACGATTGTCGCGTCGGTCGCGAACGCCCTCGTGCTGCTCTTCGTGACGGGCGGCCTGACGTGGGAGTCCATCCGCCGCCTGCTGGCGCCCGAGCCGACGGAGGGTCGCACGATGATCGCCGTGGCGGCCGTGGGCGCGGTCATCAACGCGGCCGCGGCGTTCCTCTTCATGACGCAGGGCCAGAAGGACCTGAACCTCCGGAGCGCGTTCCTGCACCTGGCGTCGGACGCGGTGCTGGCGCTGGGGGTCGCGATCACCGGGGTGTTCATCGTGTTCACCGGGTGGCAGTGGCTCGATCCGGTCGTGAGCATCGTGCTGGCGCTGACGATCCTCGTGGGCACCTGGTCGCTGATGCGAAGGTCGTTCGACCTGATCCTCGACGCCGTGCCCGAGGGCATCGATCCGAGCGAGGTGAAGTCGTTCCTCGGGGCGCTGCCGGGGGTGGTCGAGGTGCACGACCTGCACATCTGGGCGATGAGCACGACCGAGACCGCGCTGACGGCGCACCTCGTGATGCCGGCGAGCGAGATGCGCCCCACGTTCCTCGCCGACGTGTGCAAGAACCTGCACGCGCGGTTCGACATCGAGCACTCGACGCTGCAGATCGATCCGGAGGAGGCGCCGGCGCCCTGCGCGCTCGCGCCCGACGAAGTGATTCTCGACGGCCTAGCCCGCGCCGACCACGCGCGCGGTGTGCCGCGCGACCATCCGCTCTTCGTCGGTCTTCACGACGCGCACCGTGCACCGCGCCCCGTCGGGGCTGACGGTGGCCCCCGCCTTCGCGTTGCGCGCCGGGTCGACGCGGACGCCGAGGTGCTCGAGGCCGCCCGCGATCTCGGCGCGGACCTCGGCCGCGTGCTCGCCGATGCCGCCGGTGAAGACGAGCGTGTCCATCCCCCCGAGGGCCGCGGCCATCGCGCCGATCCACTTGCGGGCGCTCCACGTGAAGACGTCGATCGCCAGGGCCGCGCGCGAATCGGTCCGGCGCCGCGCGAGGAGATCCCGCACGTCCGCCGTGCTCCCGCTGACGCCGAGGAGGCCGGAGCGGCGGTTCACGAGCGCGTCGAGGGCCTTCGCGTCGTGGCCCAGCTCGAGCCAGTGCACGAGCAGGCCGGGGTCCACGTCGCCGAGGCGCGTGCCCATCACGAGGCCGCCCGCCGGAGAGAAGCCCATGGTGGTGTCGACGGACCGCCCGTCGCGCACGGCGGCCATGCTGGCGCCGCTGCCGAGGTGGCAGAGCACGGCGCGCCCGAGCGCCTCGGCGCCGACCTCGCCGACCACGAACTCGTACGACAGGCCGTGAAAGCCGTACCGGCGCAGGCCCGCGCCGGCGTCGTCCGGCAGCGCGTAACGCCACGCGACCTCGGAGAGCGTGCGGTGGAAGGCCGTGTCGAAGCACGCGACCTGCGGCGTGTCGGGCCACGCCTCGGTGACGGCCTCGATGACGCGGATCTCGGGCGGCAGGTGCAGAGGCGCGAGCGCCACGATCGATCGCAGCGCGTCGAGCAGCGCCCGGTCGACGCGCGCGGGCTCCACGAGGTCCGCGCCCCCGTGCACGATGCGGTGCCCCACGGCGCGCGGCAGCTCGCCGCCGGCGCGCTTCAGATCGTCGAGCAGCTTGCGCACGGCGGCCGCGTGGTCGGCCACCTCGCTGCCGATGCGCTCGACCGTGCCGCGGCCGACCGGTCGCTCGCCGCCTTCGACCTCGAAGACGGCGTACTTCAGCGACGACGACCCGCAGTTGATGGAGAGGACGCGCATGCGGGCGCCAGCTTACCCGCCCCACTTCCAGTTGGTGATCTCCGGCATGTCTTCGAAGCGCTCGCGCACGTACTTCGAGTGGCGCTCGAGCTCCGCGCCGCACTCTTCGACGAGGGCCTCCGCGCCGGGGGGCACCCTCCGCGAGCGGCGAATGGCCTCGGCCGCGAGGTGGAAGCGGCTCATCTGGTTCAGGACGACCATGTCGAACGGGGTCGTCGTGGTCCCCTCCTCGCGGTAGCCGCGCACGTGGAAGCGCTCGGGCGCGGGCCGACCGTGCAGCGCGGCGTGCACCGCGGCGGGGTAGCCGTGGAAGGCGAAGACGACGTGCGCGTCGCTCGGGAAGAGGCGCCCGAACCGCTCGGGGGACATGCCGTGCGGGTGCTCGCCCGGCGAGAAGAGCGACATGAAGTCGACCACGTTCACCACGCGGAAGCGCATCTCGGGCGCATTCCGGCGCAGCCAGTCGGCGGCGGCGAGGGTCTCGAGGGTCGCGGTGTCGCCCGCGCACGCGAGGATGACGTCGAGCGGCCCGGACCCGTCGTCGCCCTGCCCGGCCCACGCCCAGACGCCCGACCCCTCGGCGCAGTGCGCGCGGGCCGCGGCGAGGTCGAGCCACTGGAGCTCGGGCTGCTTGTCGATGATGATGAGGTTCACGTAGTTGCGCGACCGCAAGCAATGGTCGGCGACGCTGAGGAGGCAATTGGCGTCGGGCGGCAGGTAGATGCGCGAGACGGTGCCCTTCTTCGAGACGATCGTGTCCATGAAGCCGGGGCCCTGGTGGCTGAAGCCGTTGTGGTCGTTACGCCAGCAGGTCGACGTGAGCAGGTAGTTGAGCGACGGCACGGGCGCGCGCCACGGGAGCGAGCCGCACATCTCGAGCCACTTCGCGTGCTGCGTGGCCATCGACGCGACGATGAGCGCGAAGGCCTCGTACGTCGCGAAGAGGCCGTGCCGGCCCGTGAGCAGGTACCCCTCGAGCCAGCCCTGCAAGTTGTGCTCGCTCAGCACCTCCATCACGCGGCCGTGGGCCGAGACGTGGTCGTCGCTCGGGTACGTGGTCTCCTCGAAGGCGCGGTCCTCGACCTCGAACACGGCGCCGAGGCGGTTCGAGTTGGTCTCGTCCGGGCAGAAGAGACGGAAGCTGTTCGGGTTGCGCACGTAGAGGTCCCGCAGCATCGCGCCGAGGGCGCGCGTCGATTCGTGCTTCACCGAGCCGGGGCCCGGCACCTCGACGGCGTAGCGCGCGTAGTCGTTCATCGAGAGCGGCTGGGTGAGGGTGCCGCCGTTGGCGTGCGGGCTCGCGCCCATGCGAAGGTCCCCCTTCGGGGCCTGCGCCTCGAGGCGCGAGGCGGGGTGGCCCGCGGGGTCGAAGAGCTCTTCGGGCCGGTAGTTGCGCATCCAGGCCTCGAGCATCGCGAGCTGGCGGGCGTCGGTGCGGGCCGCGGGCAGCGGCACCTGGTGGGCGCGGAAGGTGCCCTCGATGGGCAGGCCGTCGAGCTCCTGCGGGCCGGTCCACCCCTTCGGCGTGCGCAGCACGATGAGCGGCCAGAACGCGCCCGTGCGCTGCACGGTGCCGGCGCGGGCCATGCGCTGCACGTCGCGGATGCGGTTGAAGCTCGAGTCGAGCGCGTCGGCCATCGCCCGGTGGACGCGGGCCGGGTCGGACCCCGAGACGAAGATCGGGTCGTACCCGTGGCCCGAGAAGAGGTTGCGAATCGACTCGTCGCTCGCCCGGCCGAGCACCGTGGGCCCCGAGATCTTGTAGCCGTTCAGGTGCAGGATCGGCAGGACGGCGCCGTCCCGCACCGGGTCGAGGAAGCGCAGGCCCTTCCACGACCCTTCGAGCGGGCCCGTCTCGGCCTCGCCGTCGCCGACCACCGCCACGGCCACGAGCTCCGGGTTGTCGAACGCGGCCCCGAACGCGTGCGCCAGCACGTACCCGAGCTCGCCACCCTCGTGGATCGATCCGGGCGTGGGCGGGCTCACGTGGCTCGGCACCCCGCCCGGCGTGGAGAACTGCCGGAAGAGGCGCAGCATGCCCCCGCCGTCGCGCGGCACCTCCGGATAGACCTGCGAGTACGTGCCCTCGAGCCAGACGCTCGCCAGCACCGCCGGCCCTCCGTGGCCCGGCCCCGCGAGGAAGATCACGCGCTCGCCCCGGGTGCGGATGATGCGATTGAGGTGCGCGTAAATGAGGTTCAGCCCCGGGGAGGTGCCCCAGTGGCCGAGCAGGCGCGGCTTCACGTGGCCCGGCGCCAGCGGCTCCTTCAAGAGCGGGTTCGCGAGCAGGAAGATCTGCCCGACGGTCAGGTAGTTCGCCGCGCGCCACCACGCGTCGACGTCATCGAGCTCACGATCGGAGATGGTCGCCATGGTCGGACCCCCTTTGGCGGTACTGCTCGCCGAGCAATCTGGGGCGGAGAAGGCCGAAACGCCCGTCCAAAATCGAACCATCGCCCTCCGGCCCCTTCACGGATCGGCTATCCTCCGGTCCCCCACGCCCTTTTTCGCTACCCCCGGGCTTCGCCATCCCCCGTGCACTTCGAAATCGCCCACGAGTTCGACATCCCGCTCGACGCGCTCGAGCTCGCCGTCATCTCTCCCGCGCTGGTCGACAAGCTGGGCGCGAAGGTCCTCGAGCTGAAGGTGGGCATCCAGACGATCCGCGAGCGCGCCCGCACCTGGAACGACGGGGTGCTCGAGCGGATCTGGCACTACCAGGCCAACATCCACATCCCGGCGTTCGCCCGCCCGTACGTCACGCGCGAGATGTGCGCGTGGGACGAGCAGAGCACCTACCAGATGAGCCGGCACCAGGGCCGCTGGACCATCACGCCCAACGTGAAGCCCGAGTGGCACAAGTACTTCGCGTCCTCGGGCACCTATCAGGTCGAGAACCTGGGCGGCGGCCGCTCGCGGCGGATCATCAAGGGCGACCTCGAGCTCCGCGTGCGCGTCGTGCGGCAGATGGCCGAGAGGCTCATCGTCTCGGAGGTGAAGAAGGCCTTCGAGGCGGAAGCCGCGACGCTCCGGGACATGGCGACGCTCATCTGATACGAGGGCCAACACGATGCGGGCGCGGTCTGTCGCGGTGAGATTTGCGAAGGGACCTGCGGCGCTCGCCGTCGCGCTGGCCGCGGGCGTCGCGCTGCAAGCGGGCGCGGCGCAGGCGGACCCGCTGCCGACGAGCGCCGAGCACGTCGCAACGCCCGGGCAGAGCGTCGCCTCCACCGACACGGGCGACGCCATCGTCCTCAACCCGGCGAACCTGGCGTGGCTGCCGGGCGCGGAGGCGCGCTGGACCTGGGTGAACTGCCCCGACGACGCGATCAAGGTCGGCTGCGGGCACGCGTGGGAGGTGTCGACGCCCCTGCCCTTCGGCCTGGCGACCGGTCTGCGCGTGGACCTCGTGCAGCCGCCGTGGGGCGGGCCCGACAGCGAGGGCATCGGCTTCCCGTACCGCGGGCACGACTACGTCTGGGTGACGTGGGCGCTGGCGGCCAAGCTGTGGAACCAGGCCTCGTTCGGCTTCTCGCTCGCGCGGTCGTACTCCGAGAACTCCTACGTCGAGGGGCTGTGGGGGCTGAGCGCGGGCCTCTCGTGGCGGCCGTTCGCGCAGCTCGGGTTCTCGGCGGTCGCGAACGACTTCGACGAGCCGAGCCCGCAGCTCTTGCCGAACGTCTCGCACCCGAACATCGGGCCGCAGCCCGTGCTCAACGGCCAGTACACGCTGGCCGCGTCGGTGCGGCCGACGGGCCGGCGCGATCTCGACATCGGGCTCGAGATGAAGTTCTACCAGGGCTCGAACCTCTGGGTGCCGCGCGGCACGCTGGGCCTCGACGTGCCCTACGTCGGCCGAGCGTACGCGAGCGTCGAGTTCGGGCAGCTCCTCAACGACTCCCAGCGGGGCGTCATGGGCACGGCGGGCCTCGAGGTGCACTTCGGCGGGCTCGGGGCGGGCGGCGGCGCGCTCTTCGGCAACGGCTTCGGGGGCACGGCGGGCGAGTACGTCACCGCGTCGATCGCGGCGTACACGCAGCCGGGGATCCCCTTCCCCGGCCACGCGGTGTGGATCCGCCTCGAGAGCACGCCCGACACGCGCGGCCACGTGGCCCTCCTCCGCAAGATGTGGAAGCTCGCCGAGGCGCGCGACGTCGACGCGGTGACGCTCGTCTTGCGGGCAGAGCCGGCGAGCTCGTTCGCGCACGCCGAGGAGGTCGCGGACGCGATCCGCGTGCTGCGGGCGCACGGCAAGAAGGTCATCTGCTCGTGGGAGGACGCGGGCGCGAAGGCCATCTACGCGTGCGCGAGCGCCGATCGCATCGTCATCAACCCGGCGGGCGGCGTGCGGTACGCGGGCCTCAAGGCCGAGTACATCTACCTCAAGGGCCTGCTCGACAAGCTCCACATCCGCGCCGACTTCGTGCGCGTGGGCCCGCACAAGAGCGCGCCGGAGCAGTTCACGAACGAGCACGCGGGCCCCGTCGCCGCGTCGGACCACATCGACATGCTCCGCCAGGTCGAGTCGGTGTTCGTCCGCAACCAGTCGCTCTACCGGCACCAGAGCGAGGAGCACGTGCGCGAGGCGACCGCGCAGGGCCCGTTCGTGGCGAGCGAGGCGCGCGCGGCCGGCTTCGTCGACGGCTACGCGTTCGACGACGAGCTCGATCGCGTGACCAAGGAGGTCGTGGGCCACGGCCTGCCGTACGTCGAGTACCAGGACGAGACGCGCATGCCCGCCGCGTTCAACGCGCGGAAGAAGGTCGCCATTCTGTACATCGACGGCGACATCGTCGACGGGCGCTCGCAGCACATTCCCATCCTCGACGAGCGCCTCGTCGGCTCGTACTCCATCGCCGAGGCCGTCCGGCAGCTCCGCGACGACGACAGCGTCGGCGCGGTGGTGCTGCGCATCGAGAGCCCGGGCGGCTCGTCGCTGGCGAGCGACGTGATGTGGCGGGAGCTCACGCTGCTCGGGAAGCGCAAGCCGCTCGTCGTGTCGATGGGCGCGGTGGCGGCCAGCGGCGGGTACTACGTGGCGAGCGCGAGCCACGACATCTTCGCGCTGCCGCTCACGGTGACCGGCTCGATCGGCGTCTTCTATGGCAAGGCCGACCTGAGCGGGCTGCTCGAGCGCATCGGCGTGACGGTCGACACGTACAAGACCGCGCCGCGGGCGGACGCCGAGTCGATGTTCCGCGGCTACACCCCCGACGAGCAGCGGGAGCTCGAGCGCAAGGTCGACCAGTTTTACCAGACGTTCCTCGAGCGGGTGAGCAGCACCCGCGGGATGACCGTCGCGCAGGTGGACGCGGTGGGCCGCGGGCGCGTGTGGATGGGGCAGCAGGCGATCGAGCGGGGGCTGGTCGATCACCTCGGCGGCCTCCGCGAGGCGCTCGCGGCCGCGCGCCACCAGGCGAACCTGCCGGACGACGCGCCCATCGTGGAGGCGCCGCGCTCGCAGGAGTCGCTGCTCGAGCAGGCCATCAACCTGGTGGGCGGCGGCATCCGCGCCGACGCGGCGCTCGACGCGCTGCCGGCGCAGGTGAAGGCGCTCGCGCGCTCCATCGCGCCGATGGTCGTCTACCCGAGCGACGAGGCGCTCGCGCGGATGGAGTGGGTGGAGGACGAGGAAGGGCCGTAGCGGCCGGCGTCCGTGCTCCCCGAAGGAGGCCGACCCGATCTTTACGGGGCAGCCTTCAGGATCAGGATGGCCACCTCGGGCGGGATGCCGAGGCGCATGGGCGGTCCGGTCGTGCCCAGGCCGGGGTGGACGTACAGGGTCGACGGACCTCGCCGGTACAGGCCGACGTTGTACGGGTACCCGAAGCTCGCGAGGTTGGCGTACCGGTAGAGGAAGGGCACGGCGATCTGCCCGCCGTGCGTGTGCCCGCTGAGCACGACGTTCGCCCCGGCGTCGGCGGCGTCGTCGAAGCGATTCGGGTCGTGCGCGAGGAGCACCGTCGCCGCGCCCTCGGGCCGGCCGCGCATCGCGCGCGCCACGTCGTCCCGGCGCGTCCAGGTGTCGTCGATCGCGGCGAGCCAGAGCTTGGCCCCGCCCCGCTCGATGACCACGCCGTCGTTGCGGAGCACCTTCACGCCGCGATCGCGCAGCATCGTGACGAGAGGCTCGCCCTCGCCGAAGTAGTCATGGTCGCCCATCGACACGTACACGCCGAACTTCGCCCGGAGCGCGCTCACCACCTCGGCCACGTCGCCGTGGAAGTCGGTGCCGCTGGTCACCATGTCGCCGGTGACGACCGCGAGGTCGGGGTCGCGCGCGTTCGCGGAGCGCGCCCACCCGAGGCCCCACGCGAGCGGCGTGAGCGTGCCGATGTGCAGGTCCGAGAGCTGCGCGATCCGCAGCCCGTCGAGCCGCGGGTCGAGGCCCGGCACGGCGATCTCGCGCTCGACGACGCGGTACCAGCGCCGCCGCACGAGGACGCCGTACCCGCAGACGACGAGCCCCGACAGGTACAAGTACATGTAGACCGCGCTCGGAAGCTGCGGAGAGCCCCCGCGTACGAGGTCCACCAGCGGGCACACGAGCGTCGCGATCACCGCCGGGATGAGCGTCCAGAGGCACGCGCACCAGTGGATGAAGTACGGGATGTCGACGAACCGCACGAGCGCCGGGCTTCGCCCGCGCCGATCCGGCATGCCGGCCCGGGCGCGCCCCAGAAAGAGCGCGACGCCCGCCCCGCACCACACCGACGCGATGAGCCACGGCGACGGCCAGCCGAGGCGCCGGCAAAGCTCCGCGACGCCCGCCGCGACGGGCAGGTGCATGAGCGCGGTCACGCCCAGGATCACGCGTAGGAACCGCGACATGCGGGCGCGGCGCGCGACGAAGGCGTTCTGCTCGGCGGCGCCTTGCTCGGCCGTCGACGCGTCGGTCACACGCCCAGCAGCTTGACCAGCGTCTCTTTGTTCGTCACGCCGACGTGACGGGCGGCCTCTTGCCCGGCCTTGAAGACGAGCACGGTGGGCACGCCGCGAATTCCGAACTTCGCCGCGACGCCCGGCGAGTCGTCGATGTCGAGCTTTCCGACCTTGACCTTGCCCTGGTACTCGTCGGCGACCTTGTCGACGATGGGCGAGAGGACCTTGCAGGGGCCGCACCAGGTGGCGCTGAAGTCGAGAAGGAAGGGGACCGTAGCCTTGAGGACTTCGGTCTCGAAGTTCAGATCGTTGATCTCGAGCACGTTTGCGCCGGCCATGGACTATCTCCGTTCAGGGGACACTTATAATGCTCCGATGCGCGCCTGTCGATCGGGGTCGCGGCCTCACGGATTCGGGGGCGGAGGGGCCGGGCGCTGGTCCTCGCGGGCGGCCGTCGCGTCGAAGAGGCGTGAGAGGGCGCGAGCCAGGTCGTCCGTAGGGGCGTGGGCCCGGGCCGCGAGCGCGCCGGCGCCGTCTTCGACGACCTTGAACGTGTCGACGAGCGAGCCGAGGCCCGTGAAGCGGACCGCGAAGTCTTGGGCGAGGCTCAGGCGCCCGCGCTCGATGAGCTTCTTCACCTCGGCGCAGCGCGCGGCGGCGTCGGGCGGCTCGCAGTGGAGCTCGAGCGCGAGGCTCGTCGAGCCTCCCGCGCCGCCCGCGGCGGCGACGGCGAGGCCCGCCCGATCGACGGCGAGGACGCCGAGGAGGGCGCCCGAGGGGGCTTCGTCGCGCAGGCGGTCGCGAAGCGGCTTGGGCAAGAGCATCGTGACGAGCAGCGCCGGGGTGACCGGGGAGTCGGCGGGCGCCGAGAGGGAGGCCCGCAGGGCGGCGTGGTCGGGAGAGGCCCGACCGCCCGAGCCCTCGACCGCGGCCATCATCGCGCCCAGCCAGGCCCCGCGGCCGACGAGGAAGGGCCCCCCCTTGCGCACGGCGAGCTGGGCCTGCTTGGGGACGGCGTCGTCGGAGACGACCGTGAAGGTGCCGTGGGCGGCGGACGCCGGCTTGCCGCCGCGCGCCGCGATCGCCTTCCGCGCGCAGGCGGCCAGGTCGTCGGCGCTCAGCGACCCGTCGGGCGCCACCGCGAGCCCGAAGTCGCCGCGCTCGCCGCCGCTCTCGGGGTTCGCGACCATCGCGTAGCGCACGTGCTCGAGCGGCTCGAAGCCGCACGCGGTCGCGACGTCCCCCAGGCCGGCGACGCGTGTCGCCCCCGCGAGACCGCCGGACGCCTCGAGGAGCGGGCGGAGGAGCGGGCGCGCCGCCGCGACGTCGAGCGTCGCGACGAGCCACGAGCCCTCCGGCGCGGCGTCGAGGACGCTCGACGGGGGCGGACCCTGTCCCCGCTGCACTACCACGCCGATGCCCGCGGCCAGGGCCAGCCCGGCGGCGAGAAACGACCAGGTGCGAACCCTGGCCGAGGAGGGAGACGAGGCGGCCACGGCCGCGGGACGTTAGAGCAGGACTCCTTTGAACGGAAACGTTCGAGGACGGAAACTTGGCCGATTCCGGCCCTCGGACGCATCGTCATGGCCCTGAGGCTGCTTGTCAGCCGCGGAGGCCGACGATGACGATTGGATCGAACGCCCGACGACAACCCCAGGCGGGCGCGCCCGCGCAAGACGCCCGGGACTACCGCGGCCCCGAGCGCCGCAGGCACCGCGTCTTCGTGACGCGGAACACGGAGTACCACTTCCGCGACGGCTTCTGCATCGCCGTCCGCGACCGCCGCACGGGCGACTTCCTCGAGGGCCACCTGGCCCTCCACAGGCGCATCCAGGGCGGCCTGCGCTTCTTCGCGAACGGGGGCATCGCGCCGAACGACGGCCTGCCCCAGCCGGGCGAGTCCCTGTACTTCGCGGGCAACGCAAAGAAGGCGAGCGACGGGAGCGACGCCGAGGGCGCCAAGGCCCGAGAGCTCGTCACGAGCCCGCTCGAGAGCGTCGAGCGCCCCGACCGCCGCCTCGTCGAGGCCTACCCGTCCCGCCGGAAGAGCTGACGCTTCGGGTCGCCCGGCCCACCGCGACTCGCAGGTGACGCGATGTTCACGTTCGCGCGCGGGCGCCGTTCGTCGTAAGTTCCGTGAAGAGCATGCTGGTCGTCCCGCCTCGCGCCGAGCTTCGCCATCGTCCGCTCGACACGCAGCGCCTCCTGCTCGCACCGGTCGAACCGGCCGACGCGCCGGATCTCTGGAACGCCGTCGACACGTCGCGCGCGCACCTCGAAAAGTGGCTTCCGTGGGTGCCCTTCAACACGGACCTCGACGCGAGCTGGCGGTACTGCGAAGCCAGCGCGAGTGACTGGGACCACGCGCGCGCCCTGCGCTTCGCCATCCGCGAGCGCACGACGCGGCGGTTCCTCGGGGTCGTCGGGCTCGAGTCGCTGGCGCACCTGCACAAGAGCGCAGAGCTCGGGTACTGGCTGCGCGCCGACGGGGCCCGGCGCGGCTACATGACCGAGGCGGCCCGCGCGACCGTCATCTGGGCGTTCAAGCGCTTGAACGCGCACCGAATTCGGGTCGCCGCGGCCACCGACAACGTGGCCTCGCTCGGCGTCATCCGCCGGCTGGGCTTCCGCTACGAGGGGAGCGCGCGGGAGGCCGAGCGTTGCCAGGGCCGCTGGCTCGACCACGCGCTCTTCGCGCTGCTGGCGACCGACTCGATGCCCGCGAGCTGAGAACCTGGGGTAAGGTCCCGGGCCATGCTCAAGGCATTCAGGGACTTCATCGCGCGCGGCAACGTGATCGACCTGGCCGTGGGCGTCATCATCGGCGGCGCGTTCGGCAAGATCGTGAGCTCGCTGGTGAGCGACGTGCTCATGCCTCCGCTCGGGCTCGTGCTCGGCCGCATCGACTTCTCCAACCTGTTCATCAACCTGGGCGACAAGCCCGTGAAGACGATCGCCGAGGCCAAGGCCGCGAACGTGCCGACGCTGAACTACGGCGTCTTCATCGACTCGGTCATCCAGTTCTTCATCCTGGCGTTCTGCGTCTTTTTGATCGTCCGCGCCGTCTCGCGCGTCTACAAGCCCGAGGCCGTCCCCGCGGTCGCGAGCACGAAGCCGTGCCCCTTCTGCGCCGAGAACATCCCGCTCGCGGCGAAGAAGTGCGGCCACTGCACGACCGACCTCGCCACCGAGACCGCGCCGTCCGGCGTCGCGGCCTAGGGCCCGGCCAACGCTCTAGCCCGCGAAGCGGGCGACGAGCGCGCGCACGCGGGCGATGCCTTCGACGCTCTGCGCGCCGTACCAGCACAGGTCCTTGCCCCCGGTGCGGACGACCGCCCCGCGCGCGGCCGC
The DNA here is from genome assembly GCA_963797395.1 of uncultured delta proteobacterium. Classification (GTDB taxonomy): domain Bacteria; phylum Myxococcota_A; class Polyangia; order Polyangiales; family Polyangiaceae; genus Palsa-1150. Next base: position 1,095,877 of record CAWCPA010000009.1, on the reverse strand, counting down.
CGGGATCGACAGACCACGGAAGACCGCCGCGTCCTCCTCCGTGAAGGGGTGCGGCTCGTCGGGCAGGACGACGAGCTCCGGCGCGCGCGCGACCACCTCGTCGAGGGTGACCCGCGGGTAGCGCGTGTCGCGGCCCTCGGTCTTCTCGGGCGGCAAAGGCGCGGCGCGCCCGAGATCGGCCGCGAGGGGATACCGGCGCGGACGGTCGGCGAACACGTTGGTCGCGCCGCAGAGGTCGAGCATGTCGCTGATGAACGTATCGCCGTGCACGGTCATGAGCGGAGCCATCCAGATGGGGCAGAAGGCCCGCACGGGGGACCGCTGGGCCCGCGCCTGCGACGCCGCCCGGTGCTCCTCGTAGCCGCGCTTGATGAGCGCGCGGACCCCGGGCTCAGCCTCGACCCCGAGCAGCCGCGCCAGCTTCGCGAGGTGGGCGAGCCCGTCGGCCACGCGCTTCGGGAAGGCCACGTAGACGCGCACGCCGCGCTGGGCGAGCGCCTCGAGGTCCGTACGCGTGTTCTCCTCCTGGTTGGCGAGGACCAGGTCGGGTTCGAGCGCGACGATGTCGTCGACCCCCGGGTTCTTCGTGCCGCCGATGCTCGGCAGCGCCGCGACCGTCTCGGCGGGCAGCTCGCAGTAGTCCGTGCGGGCGACGAGCAGGTGCGCGCAGCCGAGCGCGGCCACGTTGAAGGTGTCGCTGGGGACGAGCGACACCACGCGCGCCGGGGGCCGTCCCACGTCCACCACGCGCTTTCGATCGTCGACGACGCGGTACGAGCTCACAGCTGGTCTTGCGATTCCTGGTCGTCTTCGTCTTCGGTGTCCTTGGGCGGCGGCGGGGCCGGCGGGCCGCCGTCGGCGTGGATGCCGATGCGGGCGGCGCAGTGCGACCAGGCTCGATCGTCACAGACCTTCGCCGTCTGGGCGACGCACGCGATGACGTTCTCGCCCTCGTTCTCGGCGAGCCGGTCGAGGATGAGGTTGCAGCCGCGCCAGCAGCCCTGGGGGCGGCAGACGGACACGCGCGATCGGCAGGCCGAGGCGCAGACCGATTCAGGCCCGGTGGGCGGGCTGGTGGGACTTTCGCAAGCGGCGAGCGCCCCGAGCAGGGCGCAAAGGAGCACGAGCCGATTCACCCCCCCAGCCATAGCGGATTCGCGGGCCGCCCGCTCAGCCGCCCGCGTGAGCCTGGGCGTCGCCGAGGGCCTTTTCGAGGGTGGGGCGCGTCTGCGCGCCGACCAGCTCGTGCCCGCCGATCCAGAGGGTGGGCAGCGCGAAGCCGCCCGCGGCCTTGAAGTCGGCCTTGTCGGACGCGATGCGCGCGTCGGTCTTGGGATCGGCCACGCACGCCCGGTACGCGTCGAGCGGGACCCCCGAGGCCTGCGCGATCTTCTCGCACCCCGCGGGCGTGAGCGACTCGACGGGCGCGGAGAAGAGCGCGTCGGCCATCGCGTCGCCCTTGCCGAGCTGCTCGCCGCAGCAGGCCGCGCGGGCCGCGTCGAGCGCGTGGGGGTGCATGCTGAGCGGCACCTGGCGGCGGACGACCCGCACGCGGTGCTGGTCGAGCAGGGGCGCCAGCGCCGCCTGCGTCATGCGGCAGTACGGGCACTCGAAGTCGACGAAGTCGACCACGGTGACCGTGCCCGGAGGCGTGCGCGCCATCTCCGCGCGAATCACCGCGGGCGCGCGGCCCGCGAGCCACGCCCCGACGCCGAGCGGGGCCGCGGCGGCCGCCAGCATCGCGGCCGCGCCCGCGAACGGCAGCCCGCGATGCGGCCGCGCCGCGTCGCCCGGCGCGACGAGGAGCCGCCAGCAGCCCACGAAGGCGCTCGCGATCCCGGAGACGTCGGTGACGGCGCAGTAGGGGCAGAAGTGCCCGAACGCCCACTGGGCCGCGAGGAGCACCGCGCCCGCGAGCCCGGCGATCACGCCCAGCGCCGCCTGCGCGACCCGAGCCCGCCGCCCCGCGAGGAGCGACGCGACCCCGAGCGCCAGGAACCCCGCGAGACCGACGAGCGGCGTCGGCACGCCGAGCACCGCGGCGAACGCCGTCTCGCGGAGCGCGGCGCAGCCGCCGCCCTCGGAGCAGAAGACGGGCTTCGGCTGGAGGTAGTCGACCGCGAGCGCGGCGCTGGCCGCGAGCCCGGCCAGCACGGGCGAGAGAGAGGCGATGAGCGGTGCGGCGCCGGACGTCGTCCTTTCCTGCATGGCTTGCCTTTCGGCACCCTATAGCACCGGGCGACCGGGGAACCTTCCCGCGGAAGAGAACGCCTATAAAGAGGACGTGCTAGTGCACGGGCGGCATGTCCACTCGTCTCCCGACTCGCACTGAAATCCTCGATCTGCTCGGCTCGGATCCCCGGCCCATGCACCTCCGGGAGATCGCGTCGCGCCTCAGCGTCTCGCAGGTGGACCACCTGGGCCTCGAGCGGCTGCTCGATAGCCTGAGCCTCGAGGGCGTGCTGAGCGCGCGGCCGGGGCCGAGGTTCAAGCTGAGCGGAGGGCGCGACGAGGCCCCCCCCGAGGTGCCGGGCCGCAAGCCGTTCGTCTCTCGGACGCGCGCGCCCGAGCACGCGGGGCAGGCGAGCGACCGCCTCCCCTCGTACCAGGTCGAGGGCGAGGACGAGCCGCGGCGGCCGCGCCTGCAGGACAACGAGCGCGAAGGGCTCCTCACCGTGCACCCGCGCGGCTTCGGCTTCGTCGCGAGCCTCGCGCCCGCCACGGGCGGCGACGTGTTCGTGCCGCCCGACGCCATGGCCGGCGCGCTCCACGGCGACAAGGTCCGCATCCGCATCCGGGCGCGCAGCGCGCGAGGCGCCGAGGGCGAGGTGATCGCGATCCTCGAGCGCGGCATCAAGCGCGTCGCGGGCACGCTCCGCCGGCGCGGCAAGAGCGCGTGGCTCGAGCCGGACGACACGCGCATCCGCGGGCCCATCGTGCTGCCGCGCGCCATCGACGTCTCGGGCGCCGAGGGCAACAGCGGCACCGACGGCGACGCGGTCGTCGTGGCGATCACGCGCTGGCCCGAGCGGCCCGACGAGAACCCCGAGGGGCGCATCGAGCAGGTCCTCGGGCGGCCCGGCACGCTGTCGGTCGAGGTCGCGAAGATCCTCGTCCTCGAGCGCGTCGGCGAGCCGCACTCCGACAAGGCAGTCGACGAGGCCGAGGCCTTCGGCGACGAGGTGCCCGAGGCGATGAAGGCCGGCCGCACCGACCTGCGCCACATCCCGCTCCCCACCATCGACCCGGAGGACGCGCGCGACCACGACGACGCCGTCTGGGTCGAGCGCAGCGAGCGCGGTGGGTACCGCGCGTGGATCGCGATCGCCGACGTGAGCACGTACGTCACGCCCGGCACCGCGATCGACGACGAGGCCAAGGAGCGCGGGTGCACCGTGTACCTGCCCGATCGCGCGCTCCCGATGCTGCCGCGCGCCCTGGCGGCGAACCTCTGCTCGCTCTTGCCCGGCGTCGACCGCCTCTGCCTGTGCGTCGAGGCGGAGCTCGACGCGGGGGGCCACGTGCTCTCCAGCCGGCTCGTGCGCGGCATCATGAACTCGCGCGCCAAGCTGACGTACGAGGGCGTCGCGCGCGCGCTGGGCCTCTCGGAAGAGGCGCCGCGACAGCCGGCGGCCGAGGAGATGGTCGACGGGCTGCGCGTCGCCTACGAGCTGTCGCGCGCGCTGCGCGCCCAGCGCATGAAGCGCGGCGCGCTCGACTTCGAGCTCCCCGAGGCCAAGGTCGTCCTCGACGAGGAGACGCGCGAGCCCATCGACATCGCGCGCCGGGGCGGCGACCCGGGCGTGCGCAAGGCCTACCAGCTCATCGAGGAGCTCATGCTCCTCGCGAACGAGGTCGTCGCGCGGTGGTGCGAGGAGCGCGAGGTGCCGACCATCTTCCGCGTCCACGCGCCGCCCGACGAGCAGAAGCTCGATCGCTTCGCGAAGATGTGCGAGGCGCTCTCCATCGACTTCGACATCGAGGACACGCGCGACCCGAAGAAGCTCGGCGACCTGCTCAAGTCGTTCGCCGACCACCCGCTCGCGCCGGTGCTCAACTCGCTCTTGCTCCGCTCGATGAAGCAGGCCACGTACGACGTCGCGAACATCGGCCACTTCGGCCTCGCCTCGAAGTCGTACCTGCACTTCACCTCGCCGATCCGCCGGTACCCGGACCTCATCGTGCACCGCGTGGTGCACCAGGTGCTCCAGACCGGCCAGCCCCGCCGCGACGACCGGACGCGCGAGAAGCTCGCCGAGGCCGCGCTCTCCTCGAGCATCGCCGAGCGGCGCGCGATGGAGGTCGAGCGCGCGATCGTCGACCTCTACCGGACGTTCCTCATGATGGACCACATCGGCGAGCGGTTCGAGGGGACCGTGACCGCCGTCGTCGGCTCGGGCGTCTTCGTGCAGCTCGACGCGCCGTTCGTCGACGTGCTCATTCGCCTCGAGGAGCTCGGGAGCGACCACTGGGAGGTCGACGACGACGCGCTCCGCGTCATCGCGCCGCGCTCGGGCGACGTGGTCGCGCTGGGCGATTGGCTGCTCGTCGAGATCACCGACGCGGCCATCCTGCGGCGGACCGTCTACGGGCGCCGCGTGCGCGAGGGCGCCGCCGCCGAGCGTCCTCCGGAGGACCGCCTCGCGAAGGCCGGGCCCCGCGACGACCGCGCGCGCCGCAACGAGCCGCCTCGCAAGGGCGGACAGCAGGGCGCGAAGGGCAACGGGAGCCCCAAGAAGGGCAAGCGGGGCGACGCCCCGGCGTTCGCGAAGGGCGGGAAGCCCGGGCCCAAGGGCAAGGCCAAGCACTCCGGCAAGGGGGCGGCGCCGGCGACCCACAGGGGCAACGGCGGCGGCGGCAAGCCCGCGAACAAGGGCAAGGCCAAGAAGGGCCGCCGCAGGTAGCGCTCAGCGCCCGGTGGGCACGAAGGTCTGGATGACCCCGTACCGGCCCACCACGCGCCACTCGGCGTCGGTCGCGTCGAGCCGCGCGACCACGTCCTCGGACACCCCGACGAGCGCGTCGCTCTTCATCGTGCGCAGGCACACGAGCGGCGCGCCGACGTATCCGCACGCGGCCGCGAAGGGCGCGCTCGCGGGCCACATCGCGTCGCCGATCACCCGCCGGTAGTTCGCGTCGCCCTTGCACACGACGATGGTCGCGCTCCGCAGCACCTCGAGCACGTGCGCCGGCGCCTGCCAGAGGAAGCGCGGGCCCGACCAGAACGGATTCCGGCGCGAGCGAGAGGCGCTTGTCGTCGAAGGCCGCGCGCAGCCGACCCGCGAGGGCCGCCGGGTCGCCGCCGCGGGCGCGCATGCGAGCGAGCATCGTCCACACGTCGCGCGGCATCGCGTCGCTGACGAAGACGGGCTGCATCTTGAGGTGCAGCGTGACGCGCGCGCCGGGTTCCTCGAGCAGCGCGCCCGCCAGCGCCAGGTCGAGCGCGAGCTCGGTGCCGGTGTTGTCGACCAGGAGGTGCACCGCGGCGCCGGCGCGCGCGAGGCGCTCGACCGCGGCGCGGCGATCGTCGGCGAGGAGGTCCGCGTCGGCGCGCGGCCGCGACGCCCCGACCGCGTAGCTCAGGTCGACGCGGTTGGCCCAGAGGCAGTCGTCGAGGAGGCCGTGCAGGCGCTCCTCGCGCGAGCCCGCGCGGCCGAGCGCGATGGCCAGCCGCTCCCACGGGCGCTCGCCGGCGAGCTCCTCGTCCTTGGCGTGCTCGAACGGGTCGTGCCCCGTCTCCCAGAAGCGGCAGCGCGCGACGAGCTCCCGGTAGAACGCGAGCTCCGCGTGGAACCACTCCGTGCCGAGCCACGTCTCGATTGCCCGCTCCGCGTGCGCCGCCGCCCACGCGACCACGTCGGGCCCGGGGGGACGCGGACGCGCGAGCGGCGCGTCCTCCTCGATGTCGGCGGCCAGCCGCTCGACGGCGCGCCGCACCGGCCCCGGGTACTGCGGGTTGCGCGCGAGCACGTCGCGCGCGATCGCCGGCACGCGCACCTTCATGCTGTAGCGCGCGAAGGCGTTCGTGCCGTCCGTGCGAATCGCGGGAGGCGGGTTCACGAGCCGCTCGCGAGAGGGGCGCCGTCGAAGGCGACGTCGACCTGGCGCAGGCGCTCGACGAGGTGCATTCCCAACGCCGAGGCGGGGGTGAGGATCCCGCCCGCCGACGGGATCGGATTCCGCGCGAGGCACGCGGCCGACTCCCCGAGCATGCGGGCCGTGGCCGCGTACCCCGGGTCGCCCTTGCCCTTCACGGTCACGAGCACCTTGGGGCTCCCCCGGTCCGCGGGGCCCGTGCCCACGAACCGCATCACGAAGAACCCCCGCTCGCGCTCGGCCGCCGACGGCCCCTGGCCCGGCCCCGGCAGCGCGGCGCGGAGGGCGCGGCGGACGAGCGGCACGCCGATCGCGCCGAAGGCTGCGAACGTGCCCGCCGTCACCCCCGCCGCCGAGACGGCGCCGAGCGGCCCGCCGGAGAAGCTCATCGCCTCGCGGTACCGGAAGTCGCGGCCCCACGCGTACCCGAGGAGCGCGTTGCTCCTCCGGACGACGCGCGCGTTCGAGGCGGCCATGAAGAAGATGCTGGTCCAGCGCCCGAGGTCCGCGTCGTACCGCACGCCGAGCTGGTCGCGGCCGTCGGGCCCGCGCTCGCCGCGGCCGGGGTCGAGCGCGTACGGATTGGCGAGCAGGCGCCGCACGCGCGCGTCGCCCGCCACGAGCTCCGCCATGTAGAGGATGCTCGCGATTGTCCCGCCGCTGAAGCCCCCGCGCACCGGCCCCGCGAAGCACTTCACCTCGGCGCACGGCACGCCGTGCGCGGCGCGCATGGTCTCGTGCGCGACGAGGGTGCCGAGGTCGGAGGGGATGGAGTCGAACCCGCACGCGTGCACGATGCGCGCGCCGGTCTCGCGCGCCCGGGCGTGGTGCCGGTCGATCATGTCGCGCATGAAGGGCGGCTCACCCGTGAGGTCGCAGTAGTCGGTGCCCGCCTCGGCGCAGGCCGCGACGAGCTCCGCGCCATAGAGGCCGTACGGCCCCACCGTGGAGACCACGACGCGGGCCTGGCGCACGAGCGCATCGAGGGAAGCGCGGTCGCGGCTGTCCCCCAGCACGATGGGGAGCTCGCCGGCGCGCGGGTCGGCGGCCCGGAGGCCGTCGCGCACGGCTTCGAGCTTGGCCCGGTCGCGGCCCCCGAGCGCCCAGGCCAGGCCGTTCCCCGTTCTCGCCGCTCCGTACCGGCGCGCCAGGAACGCGGCCACGAGAGCGCCCGTGAAGCCGGTAGCCCCCCAGAGAAGAACGTCGATCGGCCTTCGTTGCGGGGAAATGCCCACGGGCGGCGACGGTAGCATTCCTGGTCGCGAACCGCGCTTTCGTGGTACTTCGGGGCTGCCATGCACGTGCTCGTCGCCGGCGGGGCCGGCTACATCGGGTCGGTGTTCGTTCCGCAGCTTCTCGAGCAGGGGCACCGCGTGACGGTCATCGACCGCCTCTACTTCGGCGACACGCTCGCCCGCGCCCGCACCCGGTTCGGCGAGCGCCTGCGCATCGCCCGGTCCGACGTGCGCAGCTTCGACCGCGCGCTCCTCGAGTCGGTCGACGGCGTGGTCGACCTCTCGGGCATCTCGAACGACCCGTCGTGCGAGCTCGAGCCCGAGCTCACCCGCAGCGTCAACGTCGACGGCGCGAAGCGGCTCGCCGTCGCGGCGCGCGAGCAGGGCGTGCGGCGGTACGTGTTCTCGTCGTCCTGCTCGGTGTACGGGCACGGCGAGGGGCTCGGGCTCACCGAGTCGAGCGCGCGCCGCCCGGTGTCTCTCTACGCGCGCGCCAAGGCGGAGGTGGAAGACTTCCTCCTCGACCTCGGCAAGTCGTCGCGCGGCGCGATGGACGTCACGTGCCTGCGCCTGGCCACGGTGTTCGGGCTCAGCCCGCGCATGCGGTTCGACCTGGCCATCAACGTGATGACCAAGAACGCCTACGTGGGCCGGCGCATCACGGTCGACGGCGGCGGGCGCCAGTGGCGGCCGTTCGTGCACGTGCGCGACGTGGCCCGCGCGTTCGAGCTCGCGCTGACGAGCGAGCCGGCGAAGGTCGCGGGCGAGGTGTTCAACGTCGGGTCCGACGGCGGGAACGTGCAGATCCTGAACCTCGCGTTCCGCGTGCGCGACGCGGTGCCGGGCACCGAGGTCGTGCACGCGCCGACCGATCCGGATTCTCCGCGACTACAACGTGGCCTTCGACAAGGTGCAGAGGGTCCTCGGCTTCCGGGCCGAGAAGACGATCGACGACGGCATCCACGAGGTCCTCGGCGCGCTGCGCGAGGGCGTGGTCGACCCCGAAGAGCGCCGCCACTACACGCTGCGGCAGTACGTGTTCCTCCGCGAGGCGGAGCGGGCACATCGCGACCTGGCGATCGAGGGCCGGCTCCTGGACGGCGCGCGAGGCCTCGGAGGCTAATCGCACCATGGTCGAGAAGGTCGAGTTCTATCGTCATCAGCTCGGCGAAGAAGAGGCCTCCTCTTGGAGGCGCGTCATCGAGACGCTCTTCCTCACGCTCGGCCCGCAGGTGGCGGGCTTCGAAGCGGAGCTCGGGCAGTACCTGGTGCGCGACCGTCCGTCGGCCACGCCGCCCCACGTCGTCGGCACGAACGCGTGCTCGATGGGCCTCCTCATCGCGCTCCGCGCGATGGACGTGAAGCCCGGCGACGAGGTCATCACGACGCCGATGACGTTCGCGGCCACGGCGAACGCCATCCTCCACCTCGGAGGCAAGCCGCGATTCGTGGACGTCGAGCCGCTCACGGGGCTCATCGATCCGGCCGCCGTGCGGGCGGCGGTCGGGCCGCGCACGGTGGGCATCCTGCCGGTGCACCTGTACGGCCAGCTCGCGGACATGCGGGCGCTCCGGGGCATCGCCGACGCGCACAAGCTCTTCATCGTCGAAGACTCGGCGCACGGCGTCGAGATCGAGCGCGACGGCGTCCGCCCGGGCGACCTCTCGGACGCGGCGGTCTTCTCGTTCTACGCGACGAAGAACCTCACCTGCGGCGACGGCGGCGCCGTCGCCACGCGCGACGCCCGGGTGGCCGACCGCCTGCGGCGCCTGCGCAACCATGGCCTCAGCAAGGCCGCGGCCGACCGCCACGGCACCCAGTACCAGCACTGGGACCTCACCGAGCTCGGGTTCAAGGCCAACCTCACCGACCTCGACGCCGCCCTGCTCCGCCCGCAGATCCCGCGGCTGGAGGCCAAGCGCGGCCTCCGCGAGAAGATCGCGCACCGCTACCAGGCGCGCCTTCGCGAGCGCATCGACGACCTGCGCGGCGGCCTCGCGGCCGGGCGCGGCGTGCCCTGGCTCGTCGAGCGGCGCGGCCGGAGCTCGCACCACCTCTTCACGATCCACGCGCGGCCCGGCGAGCGGGACAACTTGATCGCGAGGCTCGGCGCGGCGGGGATCGGCACCGCCGTGAACTACCGCGCGATCCACCTGCTGACGTACCTGTCCGACCTGCTCGCGATCCCGCGCGGCGCGCTGCCCGTGGCCGAGGAGATTGGCGACCGCACGATCAGCCTCCCGATGTACCCCACGCTCGCCATCGAGGAGCAGGACCGGGTCATCGAGGCCGTCGCTTCGTCCTGGTGACGCGGAAGCACCCGGCGGAGTGGTCGTCGACCAGGCCGCACGCCTGCATGAACGCGTAGACGATTGTCGAGCCCACGAAGCGAAAGCCGCGCGCCTTGAGCGCCTTGCTGAGCGCGTCCGACTCGGGCGTCTTCGCGGGCACCTCGGAGAGCGACCGCGGCCGGCGCACCATGGGCTCGCCGCCGACGAACGACCAGACGAGCGCGTCGAGCGACCCGCCCTCGCGCTCGAGCGCGAGCACCGCCTTCGCGTTGTCGATGGTCGACGCGATCTTGAGGCGGTTGCGCACGATGCCCTCGTCCTCGAGGAGGCGCGCGACGCGGCGCGCGTCGTACCGGGCGATCTTCTTCACGTCGAACCCGTCGAACGCGCGCGCGTAGTTCGCGCGCTTGCGCAGGATCGTGCTCCACGAGAGGCCGGCCTGCGCCCCCTCGAGCACGATGAACTCGAAGAGCTTGCGGTCGTCGTGGACCGGCGTGCCCCACTCCTCGTCGTGGTAGCGGATCATGAGCGGATCGTCGGAGACCCACGCGCAGCGGCGGACGGCTTCGGTCATCGCGCGCAGCAGACTAGCCGGACGGCGGCGGCCGGGGCATAGATTGCCACGCCCATGTCCCCTCGCGTCTCCGGTCTCGTCGCGCTCCTGGCGCTCCTCGCCGCCTGCAACCGCGGCGGCCACGGCGACCAGTCCGCGGGCGAGGGCCCCGCGCCGTCCGCGAGCGTCATGACCATCGGCGTCGCGCTCGGCACCTGCACCGACGTCCCGCTCTGCGAGCGGGAGTGCGACGCGGGGTCCGCCGACCGCTGCCGGCGCCTCGCCGCGACGTATGCGATCGGCGACGGCGTCCCGAAGGACGAGGCGCGCGCGACCGCCCTCTACGAGCGGGCCTGCGACGACCGCGACCCCCCGGCCTGCGTCTTCGCCGGGCAGATGCACGAGTACGCGCACGGCGTGCCCAAGGACGACGCCCGGGCCGCCTCCCTCTACGAGCGCGCGTGCGACGCCGGCTGGGGCGCCGGCTGCTACAACTTCGCGATCATGCTCGAGAACGGTCGCGGCGTGCCGCTCGATTCGGGCGCGCGCGCTGGGTCTCTACGAGTCCGCGTGCGCCGCGGGCGCAAAGCCCGCATGCGAGCGCGCGAAGGGCCTCCGCGGACCGCCCGACGCGGGCTAAGGCACGCGCTCGAAGATCGACAGCTCGCGCGTGAGGCTCGCGTGGATGTCGACCCGCGGCCAGAAGGACGACGTCCACGTCGAGACGTGCGCCATCCGGTACGGCAGGCGGCCGTCGCGGAGGGCGTGGAAGTAGGCCCGCGAGTCGGCGTCGGACGCGAGGCGCTCCTGCCCCTTCGAGAAGACCCGCCCGTTCGGCTCGCTCCAGCCCGGGTCGAGCAGGTACCGGCCGACCCAGAACTCGGACGCCAGGATGTACTTCGGCCGTCGCGCCTCGATGTCGCCGAACGGGGCCTGGACCTCGGTCACGCCGAGGATGGGGTTGCGCGTCGCGACCGGCCCCAGGTCCACGCGCTCCATCTCGGCGCCCTCGGGCAGGCGGGGAAGCTGCACGTTGGTGCCGTAGATCTCGAGGCGATTGCCCGGGCGCACGTGGTCGCGCATCCACGCCTCCGCGTCGTACCGCGGGTCGAGGACCATCGCGGCGTCGACCGCGACGCAGCCGAACAGCGCGAACGCCAGCAGCGCCGCGACTCCCAGCCCCGCCGCCACGCCGAGCGCGTCCCGCCGGAGCCGCGCGTGCACTGCGTCGAGCGCGAGGCCCGCGTAGAGCCCGAGCACGACCATCTGCGGCAGGGCGAACCGGTGCTCCGACCGGCGCGCGCTCATGTCGAACGCGATCGTGAACGAGAGCGCCGCGAAGAGCGGCACGAGCCCCGCCGCCCGCCGCGCCCGCCCGGGCGCGCGGCACGCCACGACGAGCCCCGCGAGCCCGAGGAGCGCGAACGGCCACGGGTAGAACTGGCGGTACGACGCGAGCGCGTCGCGCGCGGCGTGCAGGCGCCCGGCGAGCGTCGGCGGATAGAACGCGAAGTCCTGGCTCGCGGACCCGAGCAGGTAGTGCACGCGCCCGAGCCAGCCCGCGGGATTGGTGATCGCGCCGTCGACGAGGAGCAAGAGCGGGAGCGCGATCCCCGCGCCGATCGCGACCTCGCGCAGCACCTCTCGCGGGCGCGCCGAGCGGTCGAGCGCCAGCCACGCGGCGAGCGACAGCGGGAGCCCGAACACGAAGAGGCCGTACGCCTGGTCCTTCGTGGCCACCGCGAGCGCCGCGTACACGACGGCCCGCCGGAGCCCGCGCGGGGCGCGCTTGACGATTGCGTGGACCAGCCAGCGCAGCGCGACGAAGCTCCAGAAGAGGTACGGCACGTCCAGGTTGGTCGTCTGCGAGTAGTACGTGAGCACCGCGTCGAGGCCGCACGCGACCGCGACCCACGTGCCCGCGCGGGCCGAGCCGCCCAGCCGCTTCCCGATCTCCGCCAGGTTCCAGAGCAGGCCGAGCGAGAGCCCCAGGGTCACGAGGCGCGCGATCACGGCCAGCGCGGTCATCGTCGGCACCGCGATGAAGGAGTGCACGAGCGCGGCGGCGTCCAGGGACGGCGCCCGCAGGAGCGAGACGATCCACACCGGCGCGCTCGTCACGGTGAGCAGCAAGAGGTGCAGCGGCGGGTACGTGTAGTGGTGCCCCGGCCAGTACGTCTCGAGCACCCCGACGAGGAAGTCGCGCGGCGCGACGCCGTCGTCGTCCCAGCCGTCCGACGCCGGGAGGCCCCACGCGAGACCGGTCAGCCGCAAGAGCGCCGCCGCCACCAGCACCTTCCCGAGCGGCGTTCGCCAGAGCGCGAGGGCTCGGCGCATCAGAAGAGCCCGATGGCGAAGTGGAACGCGCCGAAGTCCTCGTAGGGGCGGCGCGTCACGTTGATGCCGTAGTCGAACACGAGCGGCCCGACGGGCGTGTCCACGCGCACGCCGGCGCCCACGTCGGCGCGCATCGAGATGGGGTGCGCGAAGAAGTACCCCGGGTCGACGTACAGGTTGCCGAAGTCGGCGAAGATCGACGCGTCGATCGGCGGGCGTATCGGGAACCGCAGCTCGAGGCGCGGGTTGATCATCAGGTTGCCGCCGCGGACCGCGATCGAGCAGTTGTTGCTCGAGCTGGTGCAGAGGCCCGGCTTCTGCGCGATGAGATCCGCGTCGTCCTGCGGCATGAACGTGTCCTGCAGCCAGCCCCGCATCGAGTCGAAGCCGCCCATGAAGAAGAGGCGGTCGGGGTACGTGCAGTACGACGGGTTGGGGTTGGTCGGCGTGCCCGGGGTCGAGAACTCGCACGCCGCGGTCTTGACGTTCTCGCCGAGGCGCACCTCGGCCGCCAGCGACACGCCCTTGAAGAGCGGGATGTAGCCCGCGAACGTCTGCGTGAGGCGGACGAAGTGCGCCTTGGCCTGCGGCGCCGGCTGCACGTTCATGGCGTTCGCGATGTTGGGGCACTGCGCGGCGGTGAGGTTGCTCGTGTCGGCCGCCACCGGGTTGCCCTGCGGGAACGAGTCGACGAGCTCGGCGCCGAGGAAGACGTACGTCCCGCGGTGCGCGTTGAACGCGCTGTCGCGCCGGTCCCACGCGACCGACGCGCGCCCGGCCAGCACGGTGCTCTCGCCGTCCGGCACCCGGAGGAGCGACGCGAGCGCCGAGTTGAACCCGCTCGCCGCCCCGTTCGTCGTGCTCGTCTCGTTGCACACGATGTACTCCTCCACCGAGGAGAACTGGAAGAGCCGCACGTCGTTGTCCTCGATGCTGCCGCCGACCGTGACCTGCACCTCGGGATTCCGGCCGGTAGATGAGCGAGGGCGTGAACGACAGCTTGTCGAGCGTGAAGTCGCGCTCCAGGTCGCGCACGTAGATCGCGTCGGCCTGCGCGCGCACGAGCGGCCCGAGGCCGACGTCGGGGAAGAGCCCCGACAGGATGATGCGCCGTGCGAGCCGGTCCTGCACGTCGGCGTAGTTCGCCTTCACCTGCGGGTCGATGATGAGAAAGTCGGGCAGGTACGACAGCTGCGCGCGGAAGCTCGCGCCGATGCCGTATCCGAAGATGTTGCGCACGTCGAACTCGAGCGCGCCTCGCGCGCCCTCGCCGGTCGAGAAGCCGACGCTCGGCTCGAGGTAGTGCGCGGGCCGCTCGACCAGCGTGATCTCGACGTCCTTGTAGGCCTGCGGCACGTACGGGTCGCTCAGGCTCACCGTGATGCCCGAGAAGACGCCCAGGGTCGCGAGCCGCTCCTGCGTGCGGCGGACGTCGCTCGCGCGGTACGGCTGCCCCACCTGGAGCGCGATGCGCCTGCGCACCACGCCCTCGCGCGTGTTCTCGAGGCCCCGCAGCACGATGGCCCGCACGACGACCTGGTCGCCCTCGGTGACGTCGAACCGCACCCGCGAGCGCGTGTTGTCCGCGGACGGCTCGAGCGCCGACTTCACGTCGACGTAGTAGTACCCGCGCTCCTTGTACCAGTCGATGATGCGGCGCCGCGCGTCGTCGAGCTTCAGCGAGCTCACGGGCTCGCCGAGCGGCACCTTCGCGGCGGCCGCCACCTCGGACTCGCTCATCGCCTTCACGCCGGTGAAGGACACGTCCCAGAGCTGCGTGCGTGGGCCGAGCTTGACCGGGATGACGAGCTCCATCGTCGGCGCGCACTCGATCCCGTGCGCCGGGTCGGGGCGGCAGGTGAACGACGGGTCGATTGACGGGCTCGACGCCGGGAGCCCCGCGGCGTCGTACTCGCACACCTCGGTCGGCAGCTTGGGCAGCGGCAGCGGCGCGCACCGGCCCGGCGGTCCGTGCGGGTCGCAGCGCGCGCGCAGGATGCCGATGGGCCCGACCTCGGCGTGGAGGAAGCCCTCGTTGCGATAGAGCTCCTGCACGTGCTCGACGGCGCGGTCGTAGACGTCCGCGACGTACGTGGCGTCCGGCTTGAGGTCGACGGGCGACACCGCGGGCGCGCTCGCGACGTCGTGCGCGCCGCCGGGCGCGAGGAGCGCGTCGAGGTCGCGCGGGTCGGGGTTCGCGAGCAGGTCGGCGCCGGGCAGCTCCTCCTCGAGGAAGCTGTCGATCTCGGTGCCGATCGCGCCGGGCGACGAGGGGCCCGAAGACAGGCCCTTGATCGCGTCGAGCTTGAGGCACGGGTAGCGGCGCGCCATCACCGCGACGCGCTGGTGCTCGGCGATCTCGAACACCACCCGGCGCACGCGCGGGTCGTCGGGGTCGCGGAGGGTCGCGCGCACCTCGACGTCGAGGAAGCCTCGCTTCTCGTAGAACGTGCGGATCTTGTCGGCCAGGTGCAGCGGCGACCGGTCGGTCTCGGTGTCGAGCCCGAGCGCCGCGGTGAGCACGTCGGCGTCGTAGTGCTCGTTTCCGTCGAAGCTCGCGACGAGCCGCGGGCCGGTGTCGATGCGCACCCGCAGGGTCACCTGCCCCCCGCCGGCGGGCCCCACCACCCACACGAGGTCGTGCGAGACCGTCGCCGAGAACCACCCCTTCGCGCGGAGCGCCAGCCCGAGCGCGGCGTCGGCCTGGACGAACATGGGCTCGTCGACGCGGTCGCCCTTCCCCACCGAGTACGACCGCGCGATCGGCAGCACCTCGCCCTCGGGCGCGCCGAACACGTAAAACTGCCGGTCGCCGATGAGGCGCGGCGCGCCCGGCGCGACGTCCACGATGACGAGCGCGCGCATGGGGTCGTCGGTGTCGCGCATCTGGATGCGCGCCTTCGCCGACGGGTACCCGTGGAGCGCGAAGTGGCGCTCGAGCTTGCCGATCGTGGCCTCCATGTCCGCGCCGACGATCTCGCCGCCGCTCTCGAGGTCGGCGCTCCTCAGGAGGTCGTCGATGTCGACGCGCGCGCCGTGCACGTCGACCTGGAGGCGATCGACCAGCTTGCGCGGCACCATGCGCGCCGTGACGAGCGCGCCCTCCCCGTCCTGCTGCACCCAGATGCGCCCGCGCGCGAAGAGGCCCGTGTGGAGCAGCTCGCGCAGCGCCGCCCGCATCTTCGACGCGGTGAGCGGCTCGCCGGGCTTGAGGCTCGTCACGGGCGGGACCTGGACGTCGTCCCACACGTTGCCCTCGAGGACGATGGCCACGCGCGTCACGGGGCGGTTCACGAGCCCGGAGAGGTCCGGCGGCGGGTCGATTGCCGGCGTCTGCGGGGGCGCCTCCACCGGCGCCGGCGGCGGGATCGGCAGCACCGTCGGCGCGGGGCCGGCCTGCGCGAACGCGCGCGCCGGCACCAGGCCGAACACCGCGGCGATGACGAAGAAAAGGAAGCGCATCCGCCGCGTGCCTACTCGAACTCGAGCCTCCAGCGAAGGTCGACGCCCAGGTTACCGAGGGCGGACGACGACACGTCGTTGATGTTGTCGTAGGAGCCCTGCACGCTGAGCTGGTTGTTCAGGCGCCACTCGATGTTCGACCGGAGCTCCCGGTCTTCGCTCAGGCCCGCGGAGATGCTCGCGCGCAGGTCGTTCGTGAGCCGCTTGCCGACCGTGAGCTGCGGCTCGGTCTTGCCGGTGACGGTGGAGTAGGCGCTCCCGAAGCGGAAGTCGTCGATGAGGGGGATGGCCTGCTTCACCGCGCGGTCGGCGCCGCTCGCCGCGCCGAGCGCGTTCAGCGCGATGCTCGCGCCGATGCTGCTCGCCTGGAGCTGATCGAGCTCGGCCCGCGTCATGCCGACCGTGAGGAGGAGCACGATGTCTTCCTGCGAGAGCGCCGGCTCGCTCGTCATCTCGACGCGCAGGTCGTCGGCGTCGCCGTACGCGTGCAGCGTGATGCGCCAGACCGCGCCGCCCGCGCCGGCGTTGACCGACGCGCCCGACGGGCCGCTGCTCGACGACGCCGCGTTCGCCGCGGCGCCCGAGCTCTGGTCGCTGTACCGGTGGTACTCGGTGACGGCGGTGATGTCGACGTTGGGCGCGATGCGCGTCGGGTCCTCGAAGCGGATGAGCGCCTGGCGCACCTCGAACTCGTTCGTCTGGAAGTGCACGCGCCCGCCCGGCAGCGCGCGCAGCGTGCCGCGGAGCCCGACGCGCTGGTTGGTGCCGGTGATCTCGAGCGACCCCGAGTCGATGCCGAGCTGCACCTCGGCCAGGTTGTTCTTGATGACCATCGGCGTGGCCGCGCGCACGCGCAGGTCGAGGGTCATCGCGTCGAGCGACGGGTCGTACGAGTCGACCTCGGTGCGCTTCGCGCGGCCGCCGAGCGTCTGGAGGTTCGCGCTCATCGTGATGGGGCGCGTGTAGTCGAGGGACGCGATCGTCACGTCCCCCGCGAGCCGCGGCAGGCCGGCCGTGCCGATCCCGTTCGGGTCGTACGTGCCGTTCAGGTCCGCGTCGACCGTAGCGCGCACGCCGTCGGTGCGGTTGTAGTGCACGCCGCGCACGGCGATGCGCGAGTCGAGCGCGCCGACCGAGAAGCCGCGGATCGGGACCGCGCCGTCGAACGTGACGACGCCGCCGCCGAACTCGCCCGAGCCCTTGACCGAGAACTCGGTGGCGCTCGCCCGCACGTCCACGCCGAGGTTCGTGATGGCGCCCGGCATGCCGCGGATCTCGAGGTCGTCGGCCCGCGCGTGCATCGCGCCGACCACGGTCGGCGCCGACGGCCTGCCGGTCACCTGCAGGCTGCCTTCGAGCTTGCCCGTCGCGCTGTCGATCTTGGGGAAGAGCTTCGGCAAGACCGAGAGCTCCATCGGCTCGAGCCGCGCGTCGAGGGCCAGCGTCGGGTCGCTCAGCACCTTCGCGACGCTCCCCTGGAGGAGGAAGCCGCCGCGGAAGGCCGCCGCGTCGGCGCTGGGCGCCTGGCCGAGCGCCGCCGACTCGAGCGTCACCTCGAGGGGCGGGATGGTGAGCGTGTCGTCGGCGAGCTCGATCGGGCCCTTCGGAGGGCGCATCGTGAGCTTGTCGGTCCCCCGCTGCACGAACGTCGGCCCGAGCACGAAGCGCCCGCGACCGCGCGACGGGTCGTCGAGCGGGAGGTCGTCGACCGTCAGCTCCCCGAAGAGCTGCCCGGTCACCGGGTGGGCGGCGGCCGGCGGCTCGTCGGGGTCGTGCTTGTGCAGCGCCGCCACGGCGAGGACGGCCCCGAGGTCGACGCCCTTGAACGACACGCGACCCGAGAGGTGCGCGGCCTTGCCGCGCGTGAGGACGAGATCGCGGAGCTGGATCGTGTCGCCGAAGAGGCTCCCGTTGTACGTCCACTCGCCGTGCGAGCTCGTGTCGGCCGCGTAGGCCTTCGCGTCGAAGGGCGGCCCGATCGACCCGCCGCACTTCGTGCGCC
The DNA here is from genome assembly GCA_963797395.1 of uncultured delta proteobacterium. Lineage (GTDB taxonomy): Bacteria > Myxococcota_A > Polyangia > Polyangiales > Polyangiaceae > Palsa-1150. Next base: position 1,077,901 of record CAWCPA010000009.1, on the reverse strand, counting down.
CGAGGCTGCGCTTCTCCTGGGTCATCCGGTGCGTCATCTGGACGTCGAGGTGGGACCCCTGCATGGCCACGTCGCGGACGCGCGCGCCGGTCACGTCGAGCTCCGCGCGCGCGACGAAGCCCGCGCCGGGCTGGCTGTCGTCGAGGTTCCCCGTCACGTGCGCGACGCCCGAGACGCTGCCCCCGAGCTGCGAGGCCAGGCTGCCCAGGTTGTCGACGCGCGCGAGCGGCACGCCCTCGACCATCACGTTCGCCGAGAGCGCCCCGCCGCGGCGGATCGACGCCGACCCGAGCACGGTCCCCACCGCGCCCGCGCGCGTGCCGCTCGGCGGCTGCACCTTCTCGAGCACGAACGAGCGCAGGTCGACCTCCGCGCCGGCGATGCCGCGCTGCCGGTCGTACCAGCGGAGGTTCACGTCGGCGTCCCCCTGCGCGAAGTGCTCGCCGTAGAGGCCCACGTTGCGCAGGTTGCCCTTCAAGCCGAGCGCGATGTACCCGCCGCCGCACGCGTCCTCCGGGCCGCCGAGCGAGACGTGCACGTCGGCCCGCGCGGCCAGCGTGGCGTCGATGCCGTCGAAGCGGGGGTCCTCGTCGAGCGAGAACATCGAGAGGACGTCGCGGAGGCCGAGGGCGCTGCTCTGCCCGACGGCGTCGACGACGAAGCCGCCGACGGACGCGCCGCCGAACCTGAGCTTGGCGGTCGGGACCTCGTACGGGCTGTCGCGGCGCTTCGCGTGGACGCCGCTGATCGTGACCTCGGGCTTCTGGACGTCGACCTCGACGTGCCCGCCCGTGAGGTCCCCGAACGCGACGTCGGCGACGGTGAAGCCGGTGGCGGTGACGATGTCGCCGACGGGCTTCGGGTCGTTGAACACCCCGTCGACCGTGGCGCCCAGCTCGACCTTGCCGCGCATCGCGACGCCGCCGATCGGCGAGAGGTCCTCGAGGTCGGCGCGCACGTGCGGCGCGTCGACCCGGAGCTTGTTGTCGAAGCCGATGGAGCAGGAGCCGCCGTCGATGTGCGATCGAGGGAGCATGGCCTGCACGTCGACGAACTTGAGCGCGTCGGGGCGCACGGAGAAGTGGGCGGCGAGGTTGGCCTCGGAGAAGCCGAAGATGCGGTCGCGGCCGGGCGCCTCGGCGGGCCGGTCGTAGATGCCGAAGTTGCCGGTCCTGGCGGTGAAGTCGCCGTCGATCTTGAGCGGCGCGAACGTGCCCGAGACCGAGGGCGCGTGGAGCTCGTGGATGTCCCAGCCCACCCGGGCGTGCTCGTTCACGCCGAGGTCGCGCATCAGCGCGGGGAAGTCGACCCCCGTGGAGTCGAGGCGGGTGTGCTGGAGCCGCACGCCGCGCGCGAGCGGCTCGATGACCGTGTCGGAGAGGACGAGCGTGCCGCCGGCGAAGGTGAAGGCGGTGCGCGGGCTCTCGATGACGTTGCGGTGGATGGTGATCTCGCTCGTGAGGTCCTTGGCGAACGAGTACTTGTCGAGCCGGATGTCGTGCGCCTCGAGCCGGCCGTCGAAGTCGGGGAGGACGTTGTCCGGGCCGTACCGGAGGTCGGCGTCGAGGCCCACCCAGCCGTCGACCTCGGGCAGCTCGACGGCGCGCGCGGCGAGGCCGAGCGGCGCACGCACGTGGAAGTGGCCGTCGACGGCGGGGGGGGTCATGGCGCCGTGCCCGTCGGGCTTCGGGAGGACGACGTGGAGGTGCCCGAGCGAGAGCTCGACGCGGCGCTTGTCGTCGGCGGGCAGGTCGCAGGCGGGCGTGGAGTCGGGGGCGGCGTCGAGGTCGGCCGAGCCGATGCCCTCGAAGCGGCGCACGAGGATGGAGCCCGGCTCGACGCGCACGCGGCCCTCGATCGCGCAGAGCGCGTCGTCGTCGGTCGCCGCCGAGGCGCCGGCGCGGGGGCGCGACCGGTGCACGTCGGCGCGGCCGACGCGGAGCGTGGTCTCGAAGGACGAGCCGAGCGAGGGGTCGTCGTCGGCGGTGACGTCGAGGTCGATCGACTGCGCGCCGACGCGGACGCCGTCGAGGTCGAGGTCGATGGTGCCGTCGGTGATGGAGACGGTGTCGAAGGGCGCGTGGAGGGGCCCCTCTTGCTTGCTCGATTCGACGTGCGGGAGCGCGAGGTTCGCGAGCTGCCCGTCGCGGACGACGGCGCGGATGCGGGGGCCGTCGAGGTCGATCTGATCGATGGCCAGCTTGCCGGCGAGGAGCGCGAAGATGCGCGGACGGAGGGCGACCCGGTCGCACTCCACGGCGGGCGCCCCGCCGTCGCTCGACTCGATGCGAACGTGGTCGAGCTCGATCGCCAGGGGCCAGAGGCGGAGGGCGGGCGCGTAGGTCGCGGCGATGCCCTGCTGCTGGATGAGCCGCTCGGTCTCGCGCGCCGCCCACGCGCGCGCCCAGGCCGAGCGCACGACCAGCGCGACGACGAACGGCAGGAGGCCGACGAGCGCGAGGGCCCCGCAAAGGACGCGCGCCAGCGAACGCCCCCAGTCGCGACGACGGCGACGCCGGCGGACCGGCGCGACCTCGAGGCGCGGCGGGGGCATGCTGGACGTGTGGGTCGTCATCGGCCGAAGTAGGAGGGCCTTCGGCCCTCCTGGGATGGAAGCACTTTAGCCCTTCGACCCTCCGCCGGCCCAGCGCGCGATTCGGCTATACCGGCGTGCCATGCGTCGCACGAGCCCCGGCCTTCTGGGCGCCCACGAGCTCGTCGGGCCTCGCATCGCGCTGGCCGAGGCCCGCGACCCGGAGAAGATCGTCGCGGCCCTGGAGCCGCTCGTGACCGAGGCGCGGCGGGCGCGCCTCCAGGACGTCATCGGCCGGAGGGTGGAGAGCGTAGCCGTGGTGTTCGACCGTCCGTACGATCCGCACAACGGGGCCGCGGTGGTCCGGTCGTGCGAGGCGTTCGGGGTCCAGAGGCTCCACATCGTCGAGCGCCCGGGGACGCCGTTCTCGGTGGCGCGGTCGGTCGCGCGCGGCGCGGAGAAGTGGGTCGACGTGACCTGCCACGAGGGACCGGCGACCGTCGTCGCCTGGGCGCGCGCCCACGGGATGCCGCTCGTCGCGACCCATCCGGAGGGCGAGCTCGCGCCGGACGAGCTCGCGCGGATGCCGCGGGTCACGGTCGTCCTCGGGAACGAGCGAGAGGGCATCCACCCCGAGCTCGCCCTCGCCTGCTCCGCCCGCGTCCGGGTGCCGATGCGCGGCTTCGTCGAGAGCCTGAACGTCAGCGTGACGGCCGCCATCTTGCTGCACGCGGCGACGCACGGGCGCACCGGGGACCTCGACGCCGCCGCCCGGCGGCGCCTTTACGCGCGAGGCCTCTACCTTTCGGTGCAGCACGCCGAGGACGTGCTCGTTGCGATGACAGACGAGTCGACTTAACTTCCGGGACTGGATCGAAGCCAAGAAAACGATGGCCGAGCAAGACCTCTATGCCGTTCTCGGCGTCCCGAAGGACGCCGACGCCGACGTCCTCAAGAAGGCCTACCGCAAGCTCGCCGGGCAGCTCCACCCCGACAAGAACCCGGGGAACCAGGCGGCCGAGTCGCGGTTCAAGCAAGTGAACCATGCCTACGACGTCCTCGGCGACGCGAAGAAGCGAAAGCTCTACGACGAGTTCGGCGAAGACGGGCTCCGCGAGGGCTTCGACGCCGAGCGCGCTCGCGCCTACAAGAACTGGTCGACCCGGCAGCGGGCGCCGGGCGGCGTGAACCGCGACGCGTACGTGGGGGGCCAGCCGTTCGACCCCGAGGACATCTTCGGCGGCGCAGGCGGCGCCGCGGGCATCGGCGACCTGTTCGGCGACTTGATGGGCCGGGCGCGCCGCCAGCGCGGCCCGGTGAAGGGGCCCGACCTCGAGAGCGAGATCACCATCGACTTCGCGTCTGCCGTCCGCGGCGCCACGCTCGAGCTACGGCCGCAGGGCCAGGGCGGCGGGCCGGTCACCGTGCGCATCCCGGCCGGCGCGAGCGAGGGGAGCCGCGTGCGCATCCCCGGGCAGGGCGGCCCGTCGCAGAACGGCGGCGCGCGCGGCGATCTGGTGCTCACGGTGCATGTCACGCCGCACCCCTTCTTCCGGCGCGAGGGCGACGACCTCCACCTCGACCTGCCGGTCACGCTCGCCGAGGCGTACCACGGCGCGAAGGTTCGCGTGCCGACCGCCGAGGGCGAGGTGAACCTCAAGGTGCCCGAGGGCACGCAGAGCGGTCAGGTCTTGCGGCTGCGCGGCAAGGGCGTCGCCCGCAAGGGCCGCGCCGCGGGCGACCTCTACGTGCACTTTCTCATCCAGATTCCCACCGAGCGCAACGAAGAGGTCGACAAGATGATCGACCGCCTCGCCGAGCTCCAGCCGGACGATCCGCGCGCCGACATCGTGCTGTAGCAGGCCGCGGGAACGAGATTTTCAACCGCCAGGACGCCAAAGAACGCCAGGGTTCGAGAAGGAAAAAACACTCTGACCCTGGCGTCCTTGGCGTCCTTGGCGGTTTTCTCGCTCCTTCAGAGTCGCCTAGCCGAAGACGACCATCGTCTGGTCGCTGAGGGCCACGGGGGCGCCGCCGGGGGCGCAGACCATGACCGACTGGTGGGTGTATCCGGCGTGGCCGGCGCGGAACCCGACGTACTCGCGCCAGCCCTCGAGCGGCATCGACGCGACCTCCTCGGAGAGGACCTCGAGGGTCCACGTGAGCGAGCTGCCCATCGCGCGCTCCGTGAGCATCGAGAGCGCCAGCGGCGGCGGCACGTCCGCGAGGGCGACCAGGTGCGCCTCGCTCGTGCGGCCCGGGTCCGCGAAGTCGATGTCCATGACCGCGCTGGGCGCCGCGCGAACGCCGGCGAAGGGCAGGTCGCCGGCCAGCCACTTCATCTTGAAGTGCTGCGCGAAGCTGGCCGTGAACCCGGGGACGAAGGGAAATACGAAGGGCTCCGCGAGCGGCGTGAACGCCGGAGGACGCGCCTCCGCCTCGGCCTGCGAGGGGCGCCCGCGCCCGAAGATCCCGACGATCAGCGTGGACGTCTCCTGGCCCAGGAGGATGCGCGCCTCGACGTGCACCACGTTCTTGCCCGTGCGGAGCACGCGCGCCGAGACGCGCACCGCGCCCTCGACGGGCCCGACGAACGTCGTCTGCAGCGCGCGGAGCGGCAGGTCCGCCGGCACGAGCGCCCGCATCGCGCGGAGCGCGAGCGCCGCCTGCATGCCCCCGAAGACGCTGCGACCCTGCATCCAGTCCCCGGGCACCGTGACCGCGAGGGCGTCGCCGTCGGGCGCGAGGGAGTCGAGCACCTCGGTGAAGAGCATGCCCTGCAGCTAGGGCTCGGCTCCGCGGCGCGTCAAGGTTCGGGGCCGGCAAACGGGCCGGGCGATCACTGCCGCACGGAGACCCGGACCGCCTCGCTCCTCGCGCCGTCGACCTCCGCGACGAGCACGTGCTCGCCCTCTTCGAGCGGCCACGACGCCTCGAACGGGGCCGAGACCTGCGCGACCGCCGCGCCGTCCACGACGAGCGTCGCCGAGCGCGCCCGCGAGGGCGCGACGATGGTCACGCTCAGGCGCTGCGCCTCGCGCGGCCGGTCGGGATCGATCGCGAACCGCGCGCCGGGCAGCGGGTAGGTGATGCGCGGCGCGCCCGGCGTCGCGGCCTCGAGGGGCGGGCAGTTCGGCGAGCCCTCGCTCGGACCGACCGGGCGTCCCGCGGCCGCGGCCCACGCGGCGAGCTCCGGCGAGAAGCGCTCGACCGTGACCTCCTCCACCTCGTCGGCCGCGCATCCCGGGCCCGCGAGCAGTCCGTTGCGCCGGTCGACGCGAACGCGCTCGTGCATCGTGCACGCCTTCACCGCCGCGGCCTCTTCGGCGGAGAACCACTCTTCGAGCCGGTGCGGACAGTCGGTCCCCGCGGCCTCGCCGGACAGCGCGCACACCTCGACGCGCGCCAGCCCGGCGTGATCGCCGGCGCCGAGGGCGAGCGGCGCGCGCGGGCGCCCGCGCATCGCGACGTCCATGAGCGCGTGGAAGAGCGGCCCCGCGCCCGTGATGCCGCTCACGTTCGTCATCGGCCGCCCGTCGAAGTTGCCCACCCACACGGCGACCGTCACGGCGCGCGTGAACCCCACCGTCCAGTTGTCGCGGTAGCCCTTGGACGTGCCCGTCTTGGCCGCGACGTCGAACGGGAAGTCGAGCACCGAGCGCTCGCCGAACGAGCTCGCGCGCGCGTCGTGATCCGCGAGCACGTCCACCACCAGGTCCGCGAACCGCCGCGGCATCACGCGCCGCTCGTCCGCCACGTCGAGCGCCTCGCCCCGATCGTCTCCGGCCTGCGCGACGCGCGAGACGAACCGCAGCGGCCGGTCGACCCCGCCGCGCGCGAGCGTCCCGTACGCGCGCGCCAGCTCGAGCAGGGTGACCTCGCCGTCGCCGAGCGCCAGGCCCGGCCCGTACCAGTCCGCGTCCTTGGCGAGCGACGCGAAGCCCAGGTCGCGCAGGCGCTCGAGGAGCGCGTCCACGCCGACCTGCTGCACCGTCCAGACCGCGGGCACGTTCAGCGAGTTGCCGAGCGCCTCGCGCAGCCGCACCGGACCCCGGAAGTGCCCGTCGTAGTCGCGCGGCGCGTAGTCCTCGGGGCGCTCGCACGGGCCGCCGCCCTCGCAGCGCCCGACCGGCACGTGCAGCTCCACGTCGGGCAGGCTCGTCGCCGGGCCGAAGCCGAGCTTCTCCATCGCGAGCTCGTAGAGCAGCGGCTTCAGCGTCGATCCCGGCTGCCGCTCGGCGCGCGCGCCGTCGTTCTGCCCCCCGTTCGCCTCGTCGAGCACGTCCGGCGAGCCGACGTACGCGAGCACGTCGCCCGTCGCGTTGTCCATGACCACCGCGCTCGCCGCGGTCGCGCCCTTGCCGCGGAGGTCCTCGACCGTCGCGGCCACCTGGGCCTCCGCCGTCCGCTGGAGCTCCGCGTCCAGCGTCGAGCGCACCCGCCCGAGCGGCCGCGCGCGCCCCATCGCCTCGGGCAACCCGGGCTGCGCGCGCGCGAGCCCGCCGGACACGAGCCCCGTCACGAAGTGCGGCGCCCCGAACGCCGGCCGCCGCGACTGGACCGCGATTGGCTCGCCCTTCGCCTGCGCCGCCGCCTCCGCGTCGAGCCACCCGCGGCCGACCATGCGGTCGAGCACGCGATTGCGCCGGCGCCGCGCGCGCTCCGGGTGCCGCGTGACCTCGTACAGCGACGGCCCGCGCGGCAGCCCCGCGAGGAGCGCCGCCTCCGCGGTCGAGACGCTGGCCGGCGACTTGTCGAAGTACGCGGCGCTGGCCGCGCCGATGCCGCGCAGGTTCGGGCCGAACGCGGCGCGGTTCAGGTACTCCTCGAGGATCGCGTCCTTCGACAGCGAGGTCTCGATGCGGACCGCGAGCACCATCTCGCCGATCTTGCCCCAGAGCGTCTTGGGATGCGGCCGCACGATCCGCGCGAGCTGCATGGTCAGCGTCGAGGCGCCCGAGACGATCCTCCGGTGCCAGACGTCGTCCGCGGCCGCGCGCACGACCGCGATTGGGTCCACCCCGGCGTGCTCGTAGAAGCGCGCGTCCTCGGCCGCGAGCAGCGCGCGCACCACGATGGGATCCACCTCCCGCAGCGGCACCCACCGCGCCCGCGTCCCGTCGCCCGCCCGCACCTCGCGGAGCACCCGACCGTCGCGGTCCTCGACGACGACCGAGCCCGGCGACGCGCCCTCCCGCAGCTCGGCGGGCAGCGGCGTGAGCGCCACCCACGCCGCGAGCCCCGCGACGAGCGCCGCCGCCGCGACGCCCGCCGCGCAGGCCGCCCTGGCCCGCCCGCGCGCGCGGCTCACGACTTCGTCCTGCCGGCGCGCGCCGGCCGGGGCGGCGCCGGCGTCACCACGAACCGCGAGGCCGCGGTCCGCCCCTGCACCTCGGGCGCGTACATCCCCTGCGCCCGCGCCGGGGGCACCACGAAGTCGCCCGGCGTCGTGGCGCGCGCCAGGTACCGGAAGTGGTAGATGCCCGGGTCGAGGTGCGGCAGGAACGTCAGCACCTCGTCGTCGTGCGCCTCGCGGTGCACGCCCTCGGCCTCGCGGAAGGCGCCGTAGTCGCGGCGCGCCTTCTCCGCGTCGGCGGGGTCGGGCTCCGGCTCGGCGGCCTCGCTCGCCGCGGCCGTGTCGAGCGCGAAGTCGATCGGCTCCAGGCCCGCCGGCAGCGGGTCCTCGACGACCACCTGCTCCCGCGGCTCGGGCGACTCGAGGAGCACGTCGATGAGCACCAGGTCGCCCGCGGGCGCGGTCGTCTCCGTCTTCTTCGGCACGATCCGCTCGGCCGCCGGCAGCTCCTCGGGCCGCAGCGCGCGCATGCGCTTCTGCACGAAGAGCCCGCGATCGAGCGGCCGATCGGGCAGCGTCGAGGACGCGTACCGGAGCTCCGCCGAGTAGAACAGCTTGCCCTGCCCCGCGACCTCGAAGGTGACCGGCCTGTTGCTCGGCAGCTTCGACGCGTCGAGGAACATCGCCGCGTCCGCGGTGGTCGCGCCGTGGAACGCGACCTCGCCGAGCCAATCGCCGCCCACGAAGACCCGCGCGTCGAACGACGGGGCGGCCGCCTCCGCGACGCGGCGATAGTCGTCGAGCGCGAGGAGCGCCCACACGTTCTCCTGCGTCGAGCGCCACGCGCCGTTCTCGCGCCGGTCGAGCAATCCCCGCGCGAGCCGCGGGAGCAGCGGGTCCGCGGGCCGCGCCGCGGCGAGCGCGCGGAGCACGAGCGCCGCGGTGCGCGACGACGAGTCGAGGAAGTCCGCGTAGAGGTCGTCCACCTCGTCGACGTACGCGGCGCCCGCGTCGACCCGCACGCGCGCCTCGATCTCGGTCGCGAGCCGCTCGAGCTGGTCGGCCGGCATGCGCGCCGCCGCCATCGCGTGCAGGAGGAGCGCCTGCGTGAAGAGCGGCCGGTGCGCCCGCGCGTCGTACAGGCGATTCAGGTACCCGGGATCGGGCTGCCCGATGGTGGCGAGCACGTCCGCGACGAAGGCCAACGACGCATACGCGCGACCCGGATTTTCAGGCTGCGAAGGACCGGATTCGTTCGCTTGCGAACGGATCGGGTCCGTCCCGTCGTCCCCGGTCCCGGCCTGAGCGGGCGCGGGCGCCTGCTCGTCGTTCTCGGCCGCCTCGCCCTCCTCCCCGGCCCCGGCGATCTTCGTCTGGTCGAGCACCTGCCGCAGGTACTGCACCCCGCGGTCGCGCGCGCCGCGCGGCACGAAGTACCCCTTCTGCGCCGCCATCTCGACCGCGAGCGTCGCGTACGCCGACAGCCAAGGGATCGCGTCGTCGTCGCCCGACGGCTCGCCCCAGAACCCGTACCCGCCCGACCCCCGCTGGTGATCGAGGAGCTCCCCGATCGCCGCGTCGACCACGTCCTCGATCTTCGCCGGCATCCGCGCGCCGAACGCCCGCGCCATGTCGGGCAGCGCGAGGAGCGGCAAGATGCGGCTCGTGAGCTGCTCGCTGCACCCGTACGGGTAGTCGATCGCCCGGTCGAAGCTCGTCTTCAACCCCACGAGCGCCGTCGCCGCGACGTGCACCTCGAGCCCGCCCTGGTCGCGGCGCGCGTGCGAGAGGTCGCCGAGCGACACCGCGGCCGCCTTCGTCGTCTCGCCGTACACGGACGTCGTCTCCACGTCGACCGGCAGGTCCACGCTCCGCTCGACGCGCACCCGGTCCTTCTCGCCCGCCCCCGAGACCGCGAACTCGAACGTCGCCTTGCCCGGGGCGTCGGCGCGCACGGGGAACCGGACCTCCACGCTGCCGCCCTTCGGCACCTGCACGCGCTGCGTGGCCGGCCCGGTCGGCGCGATGCCCGTCGCCGCGAGCGTCACGTCGGCGCTCGTCGCGTCGAGCCCGCGCGACGACACGATGACCCCGGCCTGGAACACGTCTCCCGCCCGCACGATGCGCGGGAGCGCCGGGCGCGCCATGAGCTTGCGGCTCGTGGTGATCGCCTCCTCGCCCATCCCGAAACGGTCCTCGCCGGCCACGACCGCCATGAGCCGGAACGTGGTCAGGTTGTCGGGCAGCTTGAAGCGGTAGTGCCCGCGCCCCTCGTTCGAGGTGACCTGCGTGGCGTCGAAGAACGCCGTCGTCTTGAAGTCGGCGCGCACGCCCGGGCCGCTGTCGCCGCCGCCGCCGCCGTCGCCGCCCTTGTCGTCGCGCGTCTCGGCGAACTCGTAGCCGATCGGCTCGATGCGCTCGCCGTTCTTCAGCGGCAAGATGCGCGCGAGCGCCTCGCGGCTCTCCAGCGAGAAGACGGCAAGGCGCTGGTCGGCCGTGAAGGGCGGCAGCGGATCGGGCGTCTGGTACGACGTCAGCATCAGCACGCCCTCGTCGACCGCGTAGAACGTCACCGCCGCGCGCGTCCCGTGCCCTTCGTGGTCGGTCACGGCGACGTCGGCGTCGACCACGTCGCCCGGCGCGTACTCCGTCTTCGGGGTCGTCACGGCGACCTTCAGCCGGTGCGTGTCCGGGTCGACCTCGATTCGGCGCGACCCCGAGGCGGAAGTCGGGCGCGCCGAGATCGATCCCCGCGGCCGGCGGCGCCTGCACGCGCCCGCGCACGAGGTGCACCGCCACGAACGCGTTCGGGAAGTACTGCGCCGAGATCGGCACCTCGACGACCGGCATCGGCCCGCGCAGCGTCGTCACGCGGCTCCAGAGCACGCCGGCGCGCTCCACCGTCACGAGCGCGTCCGCCTCCTTGAAGGGGTTTCGCACGAGGACCTTGGCGACGTCGCCGGCCTCGTACTGCTTCTTGTCGGTCTCGAGCTTGACGCCGCGCGCGTCCGGATCGGACCACGCCTGGGTGGTCGGCGGCGCGTCGGACCGGTCGTCGACCGCGTAGAAGCTCGTGCTCGCGCCGACCTCGTTGCCGCGCCGGTCCTTCCCGCGCGCCCGCAGGATGTAGTACCCCGCCTCGCGCACCGTGAGCGCGCACGACGCCGGCTGCGCCGCGGTCGTCACGTCGCACGCGCCCACGACGTCGTCGACGACCTTCGTCCGGCGCCGCGGCACGGCCGCGTTCTCGTCCTCGACCACGCTCGTCCACGAGCGCTTCACGAGCTCCACCTTCGCCTGCGCCCCCGCCACAGCCGCGCCCTCCGGCGCGAACGCCGCGACCTTCACGGGCACCGGCGCGCCGATCGCCAGGAAGCGCGACCCGAGCCGCCCGAGCCCCAGGTAGAAGGCCGCCGGGTGCACGATCACCGACGCGCTCTTCGCGACCGTCTGGTGCGTCAGGTCCTGCACCTCGGTCTCGAACGTCACGAGCTCCGGCCCGCGCATGCGCGGCAGGTCGAGGCCCACCGTCGTGCCGTACCGCCCGTCCTCGTCGAGCGCGCCGTCGTCGACGCGGAGCTCCGACGCGTTGGGGTTCGTCTCGGGGTGATCGAGGACGCTCGCCTCGTCGGTCGTGACGAACGCGTCCGAGTGCGGCGGCACGAACGACGTGATCCCGCGCTGCACCCGGTTGTGCAGGCTCGCGTCGCTCATGGGCGCGCCGAACAGGTACTCGGCGTGCACGTCGAAGCGCGCCGTGTCGCCCCGCACGTAGTCGGCCTTGTCGGGGTCCACGCCGACCTTGAACTCGCTCGCCTTGTACGCGGCGAGGAGCACCGGCGTCTCGAAGGAGTCGGCGTCCTTGCGGCCGAGCGTCGCGGTGATGCGCGCCTCGCCCAGGTGGCTCGTCTTGGGCAGCGGCACGTGGAGGACGACGCGCCCGAAGGCGTCGAGCGTGGCGCGCCCGTCGTAGACCGACTCGCCCTCGGCGTCGGTCACCACGACGCGCGCCTCCTCGCCCGCGACGACCTTGATGCCCGCCGCGTCCACCCGCCGGAACACGCCCGCGAGCTCCATCGCCTCGCCCGGCCGGTACACGCCGCGGTCGGTGTAGACCATCCCCGCCCAGGACCCGCGCTGCTCGAGGTCCACGTCGACCTGGCTCCGCGCGCTCGCGGCCGCGCGCTCGACCCGCTGGTACGTCCAGTCGTCGTCCTTGCGCACGAAGAGGAAGGCGTCGCTGTCGATGCTCCCGCCCTCGCGCACGGCGTCGAAGCGGTCGGCCGGGATGCTCGCGAGCCCCGTCGCGTCGGTCTTCGCCGCGAAGAGCTCGGGCTTGCCCGCCTTGCGGACCGAGATCGTCGCGCCCTCGACCGGCGCGCCGGTCGAGAGGCGCGTGACCCACACGAGGCCCCCGTACCGGCTCATCTTGGCGCTCAGCGCGAGGTCGGTGACGGTCACGATGGTCGACGTCGGGTCGTCCATGCCGCCGGGTTGCGCGACCGCGAGGAGCGCCGCGCCGCGCGCGCCCTGGCCCCCGAGGAGGGCGTCGAGGTCCACGGTGCGGACGGCGCGCACGTTCTCCGGCGCGCCCGGGTTCACCCACGTCCAGGCCCACGCGGTCGGGTCCTCGCCCGACGCGCGCGCCGCGCGATTCGAGCCACGAGAGCGCCTCGTCCTCCCGGAGCTTCGCGGCGGTCATCGCGTAGCTCGGGATGTTCATCGCGCCGATGGGGATCTCGGTGCGACTTGAGCCCCTGCTTCGCGAGCGCCTCGATCACGTGCCCCTGGAGGCCGATGGCGAGGTCGTAGTCGAGGCGGGCCCGGTGCGGCCGCGGGTCGGCCGCCGACGGCGCCTGCGGCTCGGGCGCCGGGCTCGAGCCGCTCGAGTCGTCTTCCTGAGGCGCGCTCGCCGGCGCGCTCGCGGGCGCGCCGCCGTCGACCACCTTGCCCCCCGCGATGAAGGGCGCCTCGGTGTCGACGTCGGCGACGAGGTCGTGGTCGAGGACCTGCCCGAAGACGTCGCGCATCCCCGCGGTGATCCGGAGGTGGTAGCGCTTGCCGAAGTCCGGGTCGGCCGCGACGTGCTGCTTGGACGAGGGGCCGGGCGGGCCCAGCTTCCTGGCCTCCTTCTTCGACTCCTTCGTCTCCTCCTCGGCGTCGGGCTTCTGGAGCGGCAGATCCGGCGCCTTGAAGTGCGCCTTGAACTCGGCGGGCGCGACGGCGTTCGAGAGGACGATCGTGAAGTCGCGGTGCGCCTGGCAGCGCGGCCCCGTGGCGCGCGGGCAGCGCACGTCGGCGAGGCGGAGCGGGCCGTACGTGCGGAACGAGAGCTCGTGCGCCGACGTCGTCGCCAGCGGGCCCTGGCCGCGGAGGCCCCTGGGCAGGGCGACGTCGATCGCGCGGTCGAGCGGCAGCGGGGCCGCCGGCGTGAGGAGGACCGTGCGCTCGGCCGCGGGTCCCGACGTCGCGCGCGACGCGTGGAACGCGACCGGCTGCTCGGCGCCCGAGCGGTCGCGCGCGACCGCGTGCACCGCGCGCTCGACCTCGCCCGGATCCATCGGCTGGTTGAACTGGATGCGGACGACGCTGTCGGGCCGGAGGTCGGTCGCGCCGTCGTCGGGCGCCGTGCCTTCCACCGCGGGGCGGGCGGTCGTGAACTCGAAGCGGTAGTCGGTGCCGAGCGCGTCGCCGTCGAGCGCCTTCGCGCCGGCCGCGATCGTCACGACGAACCGCGTGGAGCCGGGCAGGGTGTGGTCGGGCGTGAAGATCAGCCCGTGGCTCCCGACCCACTGCCACGCGCCGGCCACCGCCTGCCCTTGCTCGGTCGCGACCGAGACCGCAGGGAGCGCCTCGGTGTCGGCCGCGTCGGGGTCGTGCGCGGCGTGGTCGAAGAGGACCGTCACCGCGGGCTGCGTGAGGTCCGTGACGACCCCGCGCGGCCCGGCGAACGCGACCGCGAACCCGGCGGAGGCGCGCGGCGCGGCCCCGTGCGGGCCCGGGCCGAGCGTGCCGGAGACCGGCGCGTTGGGCGGGCCGCCGAAGCAGCTCGCGACGACGATGAGACCGAGGACGACGACGGAGGACGCGCGGAGCATGTTCGGGGACCTTGCAGGCTAACGCCGTGGTGGGTCCGCCGTCTTCCGGCTTTCGCAGCGCGTCCTCGTTCGGCGCCGGTCAGCGGTCGCCGGTCCCCTCTTGCGGCAGCATGGAGCTGTCGAACGCCCAGTACCGCCCGTGGTGCGATAGGAGCGTCACGGCGGCCGCGTCCTCCTTGAAGACGAGCGCCCGGACGCTCGCCTCGGCGCTCGGGTCCGGCGGGATTCGTCGAGGGGGCCTTCACGATCACGAGCGGGTACGCGCGCGCGTACGGGCAGCGCGGCTCGTACTTGGTGGGGTCGTACTCCCAGCCGACCGCCGGCCACCCGCGCTGCGAGCCGGTCACGAAGCGCACGGGCACGCTGAGGTACCGCGCGAACGAGAACGCCCAGGCCGCGTGCTTCCGGGCCGCGTAGTACCCCGCCAGGTGCGTCATCGTGTTGTTGCGAAACGCGCCCGCCTGCGGCTCCCAGACGAGCGCGGTGGCGGCGCCGCCCGCCGGGAGGTCGTCGAGCATCGCGGACGCGTCGCGCGTGGCCCACCCGTAGTACGCGCAGTGGAGGAGCGCGTTCGCGCCCGCCGCGATCCCGAGCCACGGAATCCACACGCGCGCCCGCGCCGCGAGCCCGGCGGGCAGGCGCGGCAGGGCGAGCACCGCGCCGAGGACGGCCCACTGGGCGAGCCGCGGGAAGATGAGGTGCGTGCCGATGACGACCATCGGCGTGGCCAGGTACGCGAGCGAGAGGACCGCGAACGGCGCGAGCGGCGGCGCGGGCTCCGCGAGCGGCGCGCGCCGGACCCAGGCGGCCCGCGCGATCCACGCCATCGCGGCGATCGCCGCCCAGAGGAGCACCTGGTCGCTCGCGTCCCGGAAGAGATCCGTCGCGTACGCGGCGAAGAGCGCGAGCTTCTGCCACACGGGCGGCGCGGTGCCCTCGACCGTGGGGTCGCGGTACATGTTCGGGTCCCACGCGTACTGGCGCCGGTACACGGCGATGCAGTAGAGGCACCCGACCGCCAGCGGCGCGAGCGCCACGGACGCGCGGAGGAGCGCGCGCCACGCCCGCGCGCCGCCGGCGGGCGTCGTGCGCCACGCGAGCTCGAGGACGAGCGCGGCCCCGGCGGCGCACAGGAGCAGCATCGCGAGGACGTGCGCGAACGCGCAGGCGAGGCCGAGCGCGGCGACCGCGGCGAGCCGCGCGGGCGACGGGCGGAGGCTCGCGCGGGCCAGGGCGACGAGCGTCCACGCCGCGATCGCGCTCGCGAGGACGTAGTTCGACGAAACCCCAGGTGACCGAGAACGAGAAGAGGACGGGCGTGAACAGCGCGGCGTACTCGGGCGGGCGGCCGAGCGCGCGGAGGAGCGCGAGCACCGCCCCCGCCGTCGCGACGAGGGACCCGGCGACGACGAGCCGGCCCGCGAGCTCGATGGGCACGAGGGTGGAGAGCTGCGCGACGGCGACGTGAAAGAGGCCGTTGTAGGTGAAGTAGTTGAGCTGGAAGTCGGCGTGCTCGGGCGCGGCGGGGTCCTGCAGGCGGCGCGCGACGTCGCTCAGCGCGAGGTGCTGCGGGTAGTCGACGCACGGGAGGAGGCGCGTCGCGAAAAGGCCCGCCACGACGAGGCCGACGCCTATTCAGTAGGCGCGCACGGCCGACGACGCGTCAGCCCCCCGGTCGGGTTGAGGCGCAGGGAGCAAGAGCTGGCGGGTTTCTACCGCAGAGCACGCAGCGGGTGAAGGGCGGTGGTGACGCGGGGACGTGAGGGGACGTGACAGCGTCGCGAGCCGGCTTGCGCCGCCGCGCGCATCGCAGGATGCTGCGCGCAGGGGGTCCCCCATGACGCCATCGACCCGTGCCCTCACCGCCGCCGCGGCCTTCGCCGCTCTCGCCCTGGCCGCATCCGGGCTGCGACGAGCAGCGAAAGCAAGAGTGCCAGAAGCTCCTTGAGGCGATGTCCCCGGTCCAGGCCGACCCGCCCACGCCGGACGCCGTCGACCGCGCGAACGACGCGGTGGGCGCGATTCAGTTCCAGGACCAGCCGCTCGGCGTCTACGCGAAGAACTACCGCAACACGCTGACCGTCCTCTCCGGCACGCTCAAGCTCCAGGCCTCGGCCGGCCCCGACGGCCCGCCCGACGGCACGAACGACGTCATCAAGAGCAACGTGAAGGAGGCGCGCACCGACTACGACGACGTCTCCCGCTACTGCTCGCCCTGATAGGCTCCGGGCGCCATGAGAGGACGTCTCGGCCAGGCCGCCTGGGTCGCCCTCGCCCTGGCGCTCGCCGGCCTCGCGATCTGGCGCGGCGCCTGCGTGCTCGCCGGGCCCGACGTCGACACCGACGCGTACGCGCACCACATGATCGCGCGCGCCATCCTGGCCGACCCGCGCGACCTCGCGGTGCACTGGGTCTGGCTGCCGCTCTTTCACTACGCGCAGGTGCCGCTCGTCGCGCTCGGCGGCACGATGAACGACGTGCGCTGGATCAACGTGGCGCTCGCGGCCGCGACGCCCGCCGTCCTCTTCGCGTACGTGCGGCGCACCGCGCGCAGCGAAACGGTGCCCGCCGACGCCGTCGCGCTGGTGGCGGCGCTCATCGCGGCGGCGTGCCCGATCGCGATGCAGATGGGCACGACCGCCCAGCCCGAGCCGCTCTTCGCGCTCATGTGCCTCGGCGTGGCGATCGCCTTCCAGGAGCGCCGGCACCTGGCCGCGGCGGCCCTCCTGGGCGCGGCGGTGCTGCTCCGGTACGAGGCGTGGGCGATGCTCGCGACCGCGGGCGCGGTGCTCGTCTTCGAGGCGGGCATGCGCATGCGGCGCGCGCGGCGCGGCGACGCGCTGCCGCCGCCGGAGAGCCCGCGGCGCTGGTGGATCGTCGGGGCGCCGGTCGCGCTCATCCTCGGCTGGGCGGCGCTGCGGCTCCCGGTCGACGGGCGGTGGTTCGGGTTCCTCGGGCAGACGCACGAGTTCGCGGCGGCGGTCGTCGACGGCAAGGGCGGCGCGAGCGGCCCGCTTCGCGTGGCGCGCGACCTTCTCCTCTACTATCCGGTCGACGTCGCGCTGCACGTCCTCGGCCCGGCGGTGGTCCTCGCCGCGTTCGGCCTCGCGCGCGCCTGGCGACAGCAGGGCGCGCGCTTCGTCTTGATCCTCGCGGCCGGGCTCGGGTTCGTGTCGCTGACGTGGGCGAACCACTCCTCGCTCGGCCTCGACCGGCACTTCGTCGTGGTCGTGCCGCTGTACGCGACGTGCGCCGCGCAGGGCGTCGCGACCTTCGCCGACGCGGCCGCGCGCGGCCTGGGTCGCGTCGCGAGCGCGCCGCGGGCGCAGGCGGGCGCGAGGGCCGTCGCCGGGCTGCTCTCGGTCGGGGCGCTCGCGACGCTCGCGGCGATGCTGGTCGTGTGGATGGGCTTCTGGCGCGGAGCGATCGCGCAGGGCTGGCCGGCGCGGGCGGCGCTCGGGGCCTACTTGCGATTGCTGCCGGAGGGCACCACGGTGTTCTGCGACGACGCCACGCTCGAGATCCTGAGCGGACTCGATCGGCGGCGCTTCGATCGGCACTGGATGGACGATCCGCACACCTGGGACCTGGTCGAACGAGTGGCGCGCGAGCGGGGCGTCGCGTACGTAGCCACGTGGCAGCGCAAACTGAACAGAAGCGAAGGCGAAGGCCCGCCCGCGGGGGCCATCGTGTTTCGGGTCCGCGAAGTCCCGGAGGACCCGGCCTCGGAGCTCGCGGTGGTGCGCGTCTCCGCGGACGCGGGCCGCGCCGCGCGGTAGTCTGGCAGGTGCTCTCATGAACGAGGCCCCGACCGAGCTCCCAAGGCCAGCGCTTCGCCGGCTCCACGCGCTCAAGCGGCTCCTCGGCGCGACGCCGCGTCCCATCGAGCTCCAGATCCTCGGGCGCGTGCTCCTGCACGCGGCCCTCGTGGGCGCCGCGGCCGGCCTGCTCGGCTCGGTGTTCTTCGCCGGGGTCGAGGCGATGCAGCGCATCGGCCTCGAGTCGCTCACCGGCTACGTGCCGCTCCGCGCGGCGGGCGAGGGCATCCTGGGCGAGACGTCGCGCCCGTCGACGTTCCGGCCGTGGCTGCTCCTCATCTTCCCCGCGATCGGGGCGCTGCTCGCGGGCATCCTCTCCACCTGGCTCGCGCCCGAGACCCGCGGCGGCGGGAGCGACGCGATCATCGAAGCCTTCCACCAGAACGCCGGGTTCGTGCGCAAGCGCGTGGCGTTCGTGAAGGGGCTGGTCTCCATCCTCACGCTGGGCATGGGCGGGTCGGGCGGCCGCGAGGGGCCCACGATGCAGATGGGCGGGGCCATCGGGTCGTACGTGGGGCAGGTGCTCCGCGTGACCGACCGCGAGCGGCGCATCCTGCTCGTCGCCGGGACGGCGGCCGGCATGGCCGCGGTCTTCCGCACGCCGCTCGGCGCCGCGCTCCTCGCCGTCGAGGTGCTGCACCGCGACGACTTCGAGGCCGACGCGCTCATCCCGGCCGTCCTGGCGAGCGTCGTCAGCTACTCGACGTTCATCGCGTTCTTCGGCGAGCGCACGCTGTTCGCGCACGGGGTCTCGTACCCGTTCGTGCCGGAGCACCTGCCGCTGTACGCGCTGCTCGCGGTGCTCACGTCGATCGTCGCGAGCGCGTTCCTGTCGACGATGCGGCGCGTGCAGAAGGTCACCGCGGACCTGAAGGTGCCCGCGTGGTGCAAGCCGGGGCTGGGCGGCCTGGCGCTCGGGGTCGTCGCGACGCCGGTCATCGTGTGGATCGGGCCGCGCCTCGGGCAGCCCGGGCAGGGGCTCGGCATCCTGGGCGGCGGGTACGGCGCGGCGCAGCTCGCGATCACGGGCGCGGACTGGTTCCCGCTCGGCTGGCTGGGCGCCGGGCTGCTCGCGCTGCTCGGCGCGGTGAAGATCCTCTCGACGTGCCTCACGGTGGGCAGCGGCGGCAGCGCGGGCGACTTCGGTCCGTCGCTCGTCATCGGGGGGCTGTTCGGCGGCGCGTTCGGGCGCGCGGCGCAGCTCTTGATGCACGACCCGCGCATCGACCCGGGGGCGTTCGCGCTCGTGGGGATGGGCACGTTCTACGGGGGGCTCGCGCACGTGCCGATCGCGTCGCTCGTCATGACGTGCGAGCTCGCGGGCAGCTACGACCTGCTGGTGCCGCTGATGTTCGCGGAGGGCATCGCGTTCGTGGCGCTGCGAAACCGCACCCTCTACCACGCGCAGGTGGCGACGAAGCGCGACTCGCCCGCCCACCGGAACGAGCTCATTTTCGACGTCCTCACGGGCATTCGGGTCGCCGACATCCTCGTGAGAAACCGGGAGTACGCGTCGCTGACCCTGCGCACGCCGGCGAGCGAGGTGGTGCAGAAGGCCGCCCAGATGGCGTGGCAAGACGTCTTCCCCGTGCTCGACGAGCACAACAAGCTGGTCGGCATCGTCCTCAGCGACGTGCTCCGCATGATGGCGGCGAACCCCGACATCAGCCCGTTCACGATCGCGCACGACCTCATGGTCCCGCCGGTGAGCGTGCACGACACGGACAACCTGCAGCGGGCGCTCGAGGTCATCCTCGAGCATGGCCTGCGCGAGATCATGGTGGTCGACGAGAAGGACCGGATCATCGGCTTCCTCGACGAGGCCGAGATCACCCGGGCCTACCAGGCGTCGACCACCACGAGCCGGCAGGACCAGGACTGACCGGGCCTACACGGCCTACAAGCGAGCTACAGATACAGGCCACAGCCCGAGGAGACCGCGCGGCTCCGCCGCCCGTCCGGCTCCGCCGGCCGATCCCCGCCTCGGCTTCAGGCTCTCTCCCTCTCCCTCTGGCTGTAGCCTGTAGCCCGCTTGCAGGCCCGGGAGGATCGGTCCATGCATGTGGTAGGTCCATGCCTGAAACCGTGAAGCACAACAATGGGCCGGCGGCGAAGGCCGGGGCCGGGCCTCGAACGCTCTCGATCGACATCGGAGGCACGGGCGTGAAGGCGCTCATCCTCGGCCCGGACGGGAAGGCCGTGACCGAGCGCGCCCGCATCCAGACGCCGCGGCCCGCGACGCCCGAGGCGATCTTGAACGCCATTGGCGAGCTGATCAAGCTGGGCGACTACGACCGGATCAGCGTCGGCTTCCCGGGCGTCATCCTCGACGGCGTAACGAAGACTGCCCACAACCTGCACCAGGACTGGAAGGGCTTTCACCTCGTCGAGGCGCTCGAGAAGCGCACGAAGCGCCCGGTGCGCGCCATGAACGACGCCGGGATGCAGGGCTACGGGGTCATCGAGGGCCACGGCGTCGAGCTGGCCATCACGCTCGGCACCGGGTTCGGCTTCGCGCTCTTCAACGAGGGCGTGTACGTGCCGAACATCGAGATGGGGCACCACGTCTTCAAGAAGGACAAGACCTACGAGGACTACCTCGGGTCCGCGGCGTTCGAGCAGTCCACCAAGGAGAAGTGGAACGACCACGTCCTCCAGGCGGTGAAGCAGCTCGACTCGGTGTGGAACCCCCGGCAAATCTACATCGGCGGCGGGAACTCGAAGCACATCACCATCGCGCTCCCGAAGAACGTGAAGGTCGTCCCGAACCTGTCCGGGCTGCTCGGGGGCTTCGTGCTCTGGAAGTAGCCCGGAGGGCGCGTGGCCGACCCGCACGCCGTCCTCGCGCGTCTGCATGCCGTCCTGGCCGACCCGCACCACGTCCTCGAGCGTTTGCACCGCGTCCTCGCGCGTCCGCATGCCGTCCTGGCCGACCCGCACGACATCCTCGAGCGGTTGCGCGCCCTCCTCGGACGATGGCAGGCCGTCCTGGCCGACCCGCACCACGTCCTCGAGCGTTTGCACGCCGTCCTCGCGCGTCCGTCTCTAGTTCAACCCCGCTCGCGCCTCGTCGAAGAGCTTCTGCCCCTCGTACACGGCGACCGGGGCGAGAGAACGGAGGCCGCTCGCGCGATCCGGGTCCGTCCGCCCGCCCTCCCGCGCCGCGTGCACCATCGCACGGGCGACATCGCGCGCGTCGATCGCCCGGTAGCGCGTGAGACCGCCCCCGAAGAGCGGGCGCGTCGCGCCCATCAGGCCCATCGCGACGCGCTCGACCGGCCGCACGTCCGCCCGCGCCCCGAGGAGCAGCGACGGCCGGAACACCTTGAGACCGCCCGGGAACTCCAGCGCCGCGAGCGCCGCCTCCACCTCGCCCTTCACCCGGTTGTAGAAGACCCGGCTCGCCGGATCGGCGCCCACGGCCGTCACGATGAGGAACTGCCGCACGCCCCGCGCGCGCCCCTCCCGCCCGACCGCCACGGGGATGTCGCAGTCCACCTTCCGGAACGCCTCCTGCGACCCGGCCTTCTTCATGGTCGTCCCGAGGCAGCAAAAGACGTCGTCCACCGCGAGGTGCTCGCGCAGCGACTCGGGCCGGTCGAAGTCCACGGCCAGGTCCGCGACCCGCGGCCCGCCCACCCCGAGCACCCGCCGCGAGAGGAGCACCCCGCGCTCGTAGCTCGTGTCGGCGGCGAGGAGCTTCTGGAGCTCCACGCCGACCATCCCGCTGGCCCCGACGACCGCGTACGTGCGCCCGGCCATCACGCGCCCTCTTCGCTGCGGTCCGTGTGACGTGCGGCGACCATCTTGCGAAGCTCCTTCTTCTGCGATCTTCCCGAGCACCGTCTTCGGCAGCGCCGGGACGAACTCGACGAACCGCGGGGTCTTGTACTTCGCGAGGCTCGCCTGGCATTGCGCGATCACCTCGGGGGCCGTCACCTCGGCGCCCGGCCGCTTCACGACGACCGCGCAGACCTCCTCGCCGAGCTGCGCGTCGGGCAGCCCCACCACGGCCACCTCGAGTACCGCCGGGTGACGCTGGATGACCTCCTCGACGTCCTTCGGGTACACGTTCAGGCCGCCGCGGATGATGAGGTCCTTCTTGCGCTCGACGATGAAGAGGTACCCGTCGTCGTCGAGGTAGCCGACGTCGCCCGTGAAGAGCCACCCGTCCCTGAACGCCTCCGCCGACGCCGCGGGGTTCTCGTAGTAGCCGGGGCTGATGTTCTCGCCCTTCGCGCAGATTTCCCCGACCGCCCCGCGCGGCAGCTCGCGCCCGTCGTCGTCGACAATCTTCACCGCGACGCCCGCGAGCGGGGTGCCCGTGGACCCGGGCTTGCGGGGGATGCCTTCGCGCTCGGCCGCGACGCCCGGACCGGCCTCGCTGAGGCCATAGCCCATGTAAACCGGGCACCCGAGCTTCGACTCGACCTCCTGCACCTGCGGGTACGGCATCGGCGCCGCGCCGACGAGGCAGCGCTCGAGGGTCGAGACGTCGTGCTTCGCGAGGTTCGGGTGCCGCGCCATCATGAGGAACATCGTCGGCACGCCCGCCATGTACGTGGCCTTGTGCCGGCCGATGAGGGCAAGCGCCCGCTCGGGCTCGAAGCGGCGCATCAGGATGCCGCGGCCGCCGTACAGGTACCCGCTGATGAGGGTGGAGAGGCCGAAGCTGTGCGCCAGCGGCAGGACGACCAGCATGGTCTCGCCGCGCCGCCGGTTCGTCTGCGAGTTCCACGCGTTCATCGCGTTCGCGCGCAGGTTCCCGTGGGTCTGCACGACGCCCTTCGGCTGGCCGGTGGTGCCGCTCGTGTACAAGACCGTCGCTGCGTCGCCGCCGTCGCGGCCAGCGGTGTCCACGAGGGGCGGGCTCGCCCGCACCAGCTCGTCGAACGAGAGCCAGCCCTTCGGCGGCGGCAGCGTGCCGGTCACGGCGACCTTCACGGACTCGAGGTCGCCGCGCAGCGCCTCGGCGACCTTGGCGGCGAGCTCCGGCGAGGTGAGGACGACCTTCGCGCCCGAGTTCGACACGATGTACGCGAGCTCGCGCGCCTCGAGCACGAAGAGCACCGGAATGACGACCAGGCCCGCGCGCCATATCGCCGGGTACGCGACGAACACCTCCGCCGCGTTCGGCATCATGAGTACGACCTTGTCCCCCGTGCGGCACCCGAGCGCGAGGAGCGCCGAGGCGAGCCGGCAGCTCGCCACGTGGAGCTCGCGGTTCGTGAAGCGCTGCTCGTCGGTCTGCGGCGGCATCGAGCCGGTCTGCGGCGCGGGCGACGCGTCGACGACGAGCCGCTCGTACTCCCCGTATTCCGCCAGGTTCTGTTCCGCGAGCCCCGCCAGGTTCATGGGCGCCTTCCTCCGTGAAGAGGCTACACCCGGGTCCCCTGGTGCTGTCGATGCGCGCTGAAGAGACCGGATTTCTACAGGTCGAACCAGCGGGCGACGCCGCGCTTGCGCTCGAGGCTCCGGCGGATCATCGCGAGCTCGAGGGGCTCCTTCGTGAAGACCGCCCAGCCGTCGACCTGCGGGCGGTACCAGCGCCCCTCGACGAGGTACGCGTCGTCGCCACCGTAGAGCACGTGCGGATAGAAGACGACGTCGGTCGGCACGCTCGGGGTGGGCTCGGCGGAGACGTCACGCGCGTCGCTCCACGAGCTCCACGAGGGCAATGACGCGTGCGAGCACACCGACCAGACGAGCGCCGCGGGGACGAAGAACGCGGCGACCGCGAGCGCGTAGCGCGCCCAGGGCGCGCGGAGATTGCGCCTGCGGCGCGGCGCGGTCGAACGCTTGAGGCCGCGGTCCCGGTCGAAGCTGGCGTAGTAGTAGAGGCGAACGATTCGTAAGAGTCGGGCAACCACAAGCCCTCACCCTCGCAACAGCGATGCCGATGGGCGGTAATAGAGCTTGGGTCGCGGTTGGCGTCAGAGGTACTCTTGGCGTAGCCGTGCGGTAGAAGCGCCGCCGACCGGCAAAAAACCCAGGGTTTGCCAATGCAACAGCAACCGCCCCGGGGAGGGTCCGGCCAATATGCGGCCACCTTCTCGTTCGAGGCGACGGTCGACAATGAAGAGTCCCTCGTCGACGCGATGCTCGCGTCGCTCCTGCGGTCTGCGCTCCCCGCAGACGCATGGGACAAGCTTCACGCGGCGGCCCATCGGGACAACCGGCTCAGCGAGGTCGCGTTCGCGTTCGAGAGCGCGTCGCAAGGAAAGCGCCTGCGCTCGGCGCAGCCCGCCGCGGCCGCGGAGTTCCTCTACCAGGCGGGGCGCTTCTTCGCGGACGTGTTCGGCGACGAGACCGCCGCCATCGCGTACCTCGAGCGCGCCCTCGCCCTCACGCCGAGCCACACCGGCGCCTTCTCGAAGCTCGTTCTCCTGCTCTCGAAGCAGCGCCAGAACAAGAAGCTCGCCGAGGTGTACGCCGCCGCCGCGCAGCACCGTCCGCGCAACGAGCAGGTGCCGCTCCTCGGGCGCGCCGCGGAGCTCCTCGCCGAGTCGGGCGGCTCCGACGACAAGGTCATCGAGCTCCTTCAGAGCCTCCTTCGCCTCGAGCCCGGCGACGAAGAGGCGCGCGTGCGCCTCGAGGCGCTCTACGTCAAGGCGAACCGCTTCCGCGACGTCGTGCGGCTCAACGAGCAGGCGCTCGCCGCCGATCCGCCGCCGAGCGATCGCGCGCGGCACAAACTCCTCGAGCGCATCGTCGAGCTCTATGCCGACAAGCTCCAGGAGCCGGAGCGCGCGCTCCCGCACGTCGAGCAGCTCCTCGCGCTCGACCCGGCGCACGAGGGGGCGCGCAAGGTCGCGCAGAAGCTCGTCGTCATCAAGGGCCTCGCCGGCCGCGCGGCCGCGGCCCTCGCGACCGCGTTCGAGGCGAACGGCACCCCCCAGGACGTCTCGCGCTACCTGACCCTGGAGCTCGACAGCACGCGCGGCCCGCGGCGCGCGCTCCTCTTCGGGCGCCTCGGCAAGCTCCGCTCCGAGCGGCTCGGCGACGACGCCGGCGCGTTCGACGCGTACGAGCAGGCGCTCGCCATCGACGCCAGCGACGACGACCTGCGCTCGCGGTACGTGGCCCTCGCCGCCCGCCTCGATTGGCACGCCGACGCGGCCCGCACCCTCGGCCGCGTGCTCGCGACCGTGAAGGACGCGGCGGTGAAGGCCAAGACGAGCGCGCAGCTCGGCGAGATGCTCCTCCGCAGCGGCGACGCGAAGCGCGCGAAGGCCACGCTCGCGGGCGTGCTCGCGGCGCCCGAGGCCCCGCCCGACGCGGTGCTCCTCGCGGCCACCGTGCTGCGCGAGCTCTACGAGCGGGATAAAGACGCGCGCGGCCTGTGCGAGCTCCTCGAGCGCATCTCGTCCGTCGAGCCCGACCCGGCGCGCCGCGCCGCGGTCGACGAGGAGCTCGCGGGCCTGGCGAACCAGCTGAAGGACACGCCGCGCGCGATCGCCGCGTACGAGCGGCTCCTCGCGACGCCCGCGCGCGGCCGCGCGCTCGAGGCCCTCGCCCCGCTCTACGAGGCGTCGGGCGACCCGGAGAAGCACGCGCACCTCCTCGAGGAGCGCGCGCTCGACACCGCGGACCCCGTGCAGGGCCGCGAGCTCCTCTTCCGCGCCGCCGAGGTCCGCGCCCGCGAGACCAAGGACGCGGGCGCCGCGATCGGCACGTGCCGCGCGGTCATCGATCGCTTCGGCGCGGCGCGCGACGTCATCGCGCTCCTCTTGCCGCTCCTCGAGGGCCAGCGCATGTGGCCCGAGCTCGCGGAGATGCTCGCGCGCGACGCGGGGCTCGCCGAGGGGCGCCAGCAGGCCGAGGTGCTCGCGCGCCTCGGCACCGTCCGGATGGTGCGCCTGCGCGACTTCTCCGGCGCGCTCGACGCCTTCCAGGAGGCGCTCGCCTTCGACCCGCAGGAGCGCACGTCGCGCGCGACGCTCGAGAAGCTCGCGTCGACCGGCGAGCACCGCCTCGCCGCGGGCCGCGTCCTCGAGCCCGTGTACCGGCGCGACGGGGCGGCGGGGCCGCTCCTCAAGGTCCTCGAGCTGCGCGGGTCGCTCGCGCCCGACGTCGACGAGCGCCTCGACGCGCTCCGCGAGGCGACCAAGCTCGCGGCCGCGGCGGGCGCCGCCGAGGCGGGGCGGACGCTGGAGCTCGTCGGCCGCGGCCTCGCGGAGGCTGTGGCGGCCGACCGGCCGTTCCACGAGTGGCTCGGCGCGCTCGACGCGATTGTCGGCACCGGCACCGATCCGAAGCGGCGCGCGGCGATCCTCGGCGGCGCGCTCGGCGAGCGCGAGGTCGCGAGCCCCGAGCTCGCCGCGCTCGCGAAGCGCGCGGCCGAGGCGCACGTGGCGATTGGCGAGGCGCAGACCGCCATCGCCATCTACCGGCGCGTGCTCGCCTTCGAGCCCAACTCGTCCGAGGTGCTCGCGCGCATCGACGAGCTCCTCCGCGACCTCGGCAGCCCGCGCGAGCGCGTGGCGCTGTACCGCGCGGTCCTCGCCCGCGGCGACACCGACCGCCGGCGCGAGCTCGTGCACCGCATCGGCGCGATCGAGCGGCACGACCTCGGCGACCTCCCCGCCGCGATGTCCACGTACCGCGGCGCGCTCGACGACGACGCCGGCGACGCCGACGCGTTCGTGGCGCTGAGCGAGCTGTACGCGCTCGTCGAGCGCTGGCCCGACCTCTGCGCGCTCTTCGAGGAGCGCCTGGCGACGCACAGCGAGGGCGAGGCCGCCCGGGCGCTCCGCGCGCGCCTGGCCGAGGTGGCCGCGAGCCACGGCGACGAGCAGCGCGCGCGGACGCAGTGCGCGCGCCTCCTCGAGGACGCGTCGCTGAGCCCCGAGCACCTCGACGCGGTCGAGCACGCGGCCGAGCACCTGGGCGACGCGAACCTCGCGCGGGCGGCGCTCCGCCGGCGCGCCGAGATGGCGCAGGACCCGCGCGAGCAGATCGCGTGGCTCGACAAGCTGGGCGAGCTCGACGCGACCCGCCTCGACGACCCCGAGGCCGCCGCGGCGTCGTGGAAGCGCGCCGCCGCGCTGGCCGAGGCGGCCGCGGACGACGACGCCGCGCGGCACCTCTACCGGCGGGCGCGCCGGGCGACGCCCGGCGACCGCGAGGTGACCGCCCGCCTCGCGGCGCTCTGCGAGCGCGGGGAGATCCACACCGAGCTGCCGGAGCTCTACGCGTCGCTCGCGCAGCTCGCCCCCGACGACGGCGAGCGCGCCGACCTCGCGCTCAAGACCGCGGAGCTCCTCGCGACGCACCTCGACGACCCGCGCGCCGCGGCGGAGTGGGCGGCGCGCGCCCTCGACCTCGCGCCGGGGCGGCCGGACGCGCTCGCGGCGTTCGAGCGCCTGAGCATGGGCGCGGGCACGACGGACCTCTTCGAGCAGACGATCGAGGCGATCCTCGCGCGCCTCGAGCCGGCCCGGCGCGACGGGACCTTCCCCGCGCACGCGCCGCTATTGCTCGCGCGGGCGCGGGCGCTCGCGTCCGACCCGGCGCGGGCCGACGACACCGCCCGCGTGTACCGCGCCATCCTCGACGAGGCGCGGTTCGAGCGCGCGCACCACGCGGCCGCGCTGGCGGCGTTCGACGCCCTCCTGGCGCGCGACCCCGAGTCGCCGCGCCGCCTCGCCGACATGCGCTGGCTGCTCGAGTGGCGCGCCGAGCACGCCCCCGAAGAGGAGCGCGTGGCTCGCCTGCTCGCCTGGGCGGAGCACGAGGAGAAGACGTTCGCCGACCCGGCGCGGGCGCTCGCGCTCCACCGCCGCGTGCTCGGCATCGACGGCGAGTCCGACGAGGCGCTGTCGTCGATCGCGCGCCTCGCGCTCGCGACCGGCGAGACCGAGGACGCGCTCGCGGCCCTCCGCACGCGTCGCGACCGGGCCGAGGGGCCCGCGCGCATCGTGATCGAGCTGGAGATTGCGCAGGTCCTGCTGGCGAAGACGACGCGCTGGAGCGAGGCGCTCGGCGCGCTGCGGGCGGTCCTCGCGGACGCGCCCGGGGAGCCCGCGGCGCGCGCCCTGGCGACGCAGCTCCTCGCGCACCGCGCGACCCGCGCCGAGACGATCGCGATGCTCGAGCAGGCGTGCGAGTCCGCGGACGATCCGGCCGCCCGCGCCGAGATCCTCTCGCGGCTGCTCGACGCGCCGGTCGCGCCGTCCGAGGGCGGCGCGGACGCCGAGGACCTCGAGGCGCGCCGCGGCTGGTTCGAGCGGTTGACGGACCTCGAGCGCGAGGTGGGCGGCGCCGAGCGGGCGCTCGCCGTCGCGGCCCGCGCCGCGCGGGAGCTGCCGCAGGTCGACGCGCTGTGGGCGCGCACCGAGGAGCTGGCGCGCGAGCTCGCGCGGCCCGACGACGTCGCGGCGCTCTACGAAGAGGTGCTCGCGCGCGCGCTGCCGAGCGACCAGGCGGTCGCGATCGGCGAGCGCGCCGTGCAGTTCTACGAGGAGTGGTTCGACGACTCGGCGCGCGTCGTGCGCATCCTCGAGCGCGTGCTCGAGCTCGATCCCGCCGCGGAGTGGGCGTTCGACCGGCTGAAGCTCGTGCTCGACGCGGGCGAGCGCTGGGACGACCTGTTCGCGCTCTACGACCGCGCGCTCGAGTCGGCCGAGGGGAAGAAGCGCGCCGCGCTCCTCGAGGACGCCGCGCAGACCGCGAAGGACTTCGCGGACCGCCCGGACCGCGCCATCCGGTACTTCGAGCAGCTCCAGGAGCTCAAGCCCGGCGACACGAAGCTCGCCGGGTCGCTCGAGCGCCTCTACGAGCGGCAGGGCAAGCACCGGGAGCTCGTGACCTTGCTGAGCGCGCGGCTGCCGGCCCTCCGCCCCGACGAGGCGCGGCGCACGCGGTCGCGCGTCGCGTCGCTGTGGCTCGACGAGCTGGGCGACGCCTCCGCGGCGCTCGAGACGATCGAGCCGCTGCTCGACGGCGGCGTCGGAGGCGACGCCGTCGCGTCGACGCTCGCCAACGGCGCGGTCTCGCCGGAGGTCTGGAGCCTCCTCGAGCGCATCCTGACCGTCGCGCCGCAGAGCTCCGAGGCGCGCCGCGCCTCGATGCCGCCGCGCCCCCCCGAGCCGCACTCGCGCCGGCCTTCGCGCGGGTCGATCGTCCCGCCCGCGGCCCCGGTCTCGCAGACCTCGCTCACGCCGTCGCGCGGCGAGGCGACGGTGCGCCAGCGCGCCGCCGGCTGGCTGCGCGAGCACTACGCCGCGACGGGCCGCGACGCGGACCTCGCGCGCATGCTCCTCATCGATCTCGAGACGGTGCGCGATCCGCAGGCGCGCGTGCGCGGGCACCTGCGCGTCGGGGAGCTCTACGAGCGCCTCGGCGACCTCGCGAACGCGCTCGAGCAGACCGGCCTCGCCGTGGTCCAGGGCCCGGAGAACGCCGAGCGCAAGGCGAAGCTCGAGGAGCTCGCCGAGCGCACCGGGCGCCTCGATCGCCTCGCCGATCTGCTCGCGGCGGCGGGCGACGGCGCCGCGGACCCCGCGCTCCGCAACGAGCTCCTGATGCAGGCGGCCGCGGTGCGCGCCGACCGCGTGGGCGACGTCGCGGGGGGCATCGGGCTGCTCGCGTCAATCCTCGGGGCCGAGGACGCCTCGGAGGGCGCGGTCCTCGCGGCCGCGCGCAAGCTCGAGCCCCTGCTCGAGGCCACCGGCCGCGTGGAGGAGCGCCTCGACGTGGTCGAGCGCATCGCGCGCGTCGAGCGCGACCCGGCGGCCCGGCGCGACGCCATCGGCCGCGCGGCGCGGCTCGCGACCCACCTCGGGCAGCACGCGCGCGCCATCGCGCTGTGGGAGACGCGCGTCCTCGCGGATGATGTCGATGCGAAGGCATCGCCTACGAACGATCCAAAGGGATCGCCTACGAACGATGCGAAGGCATCGCCTACGAATGACGCCGAGGCGCTCGACGGGCTCGTCGATCTGCTCGATCGCGTCGGCGATCCCGAGCGGCTCGCGCGGGTGCTCGAGCTGCGCTCGCGCACGGCGGCGTCGCTCGAGGCGCGGCGCGCCGACCGGGTGCGGGTCGCCAAGCTGCTCGGCGACGTGATCCGCCGGCCCGCGAACGCGATCGAGGCGTGGCGCGGCATCGAGGCCGACTTCGGCGAGGCCGACGACGCGGCGATGGCCCTCTCGGCGCTCCTGCGCCAGAGCGAGCGCTGGCCGGAGCTCGCCGAGATGCTCCAGCGCCGTGTAGCGCGCACCGAGGAGGCCACGGCGCGCGCGGAGCTCCTCCGGCAGCTCGGCGACGTGCACCACGGGCAGCTCGGCGCGCTGGAGGTGTCGATCGGCACCTACGCGCTCGCCCTCGAGGTCGACCCCCGCAACGCCGGCGCTCGCGCCGGGCTCCACGCGCTCGCGAACGAGGGGCAGCACCGGGCCGCCGCGGTCGGCGTGCTGCTCGGCGCGCTGCGCGCGTGCGACGACTGGCAGGCCCTCCTCGAGCTCACCTCGCACCGGCTGCTCGCGGCGCCGGGCGACGACGCGCGGCTCGCCGTGCTGCTCGAGGCGGCGGAGATCTCGGAGCAGCGCGCCGGGGACGCGAGCCTCGCGTTCGAGGCGACGCGGCGCGCGTTCGCGATCGCCCCGGGCGACCCGCACGTGCAGGCCGAGATCGAGCGCCTCGCGGACCTCGCGGGCGCCTGGGAGGCGCTGGTCGAGACGTACCACGACGCGGTCCAGGGCCCGGCCCACGCCGACGCGGGGCTCACGGTCGTCCTGTGGAACAAGATCGGCGCGGCGCTCGAGGCGCGGCGGGGCGACCCGCGCGGCGCGCTCGCGGCGTACCTGCACGTGCTCGCGTTCGCCGGGGCGGCGGGCGCGCCGGTCACGTCGATCGCGCACGACGCGGGCTGCGCGGCGGTCCGCGTCGCGGGCCGGCTGCGGGAGTGGGCGGTCGCGGGGCGGGCGGTCGTCGACATCGCGCGCCTCCTCGACGCGGCGCCGGTCGCGGCGCTCGCGGCCTTCGAGGCGGCGGCGGACGAGGCGGGCGCGTGGGACGAGGCGACGCGCGCGCTCGACGACGCCGCGTCCTCCAGCGATCTGCGCGGCGTGTCCGCGCGCGAGGTGCTCGCGCGCGTCGCGGAGCTGCACCGGGACCGGCGCGGCGACGTCGTGGCCGCGGAGCTCGCCTTCCAGCGCGCGCTCGAGAACGACACGACGAACGGCGCGCTGCTCGCGGCCCTGGCCGAGCTCCAGCGGCGCTCGGGCGGGCGGCCGCTCGTGGGCACGCTGCTGCGCCTGTCGCGCGCGACGGGCGGCGACTTCGAGCTCCTGCGCGAGGCGGCGGGCGTCGCGGGGGAGTCGGTGGGCGACCGCCCGCTCGCGCGGGCCATCGCGAACGAGCTCCTCGACCTGGCGCGCGCGCGCTGGACCGGCCCCGCGGCGGAGCCCGCGGACGCGAGCGCCGCCGCGAGCTACGCGCTGTGGTCGATCGAGCGGCTGGCGGCGCTCCACGAGGCGGACGGTCAGCCGCGCGCCGTGCTCGACACGCTCGTCGCGGGCGACGAGCTCCCCTTCCCGCTCGAGGTGCGCAGCGACCTGCGGCGCCGCGCGGCGCGCATCGCGCTCGACCCGCTGGGCGACGACGACCTCGCCATCGGCCTCTACGGCAGCCTCTTCGCCGACGACCCGAACGACGCGGAGGCGGTCGACCGCCTGGCGGCGACGTTCGCGAAGCACGGGCGCTCGCGCGAGCTGCTCGCGCTCCGGCAGCGGCAGGTGGCGTCCAGCCTGGACCCTGCGGCGCGCATCCCCCTGCGCCTCGAGGTCGCCGAGCTGCTCGTGGGGCTCGGCGAGAGCGCGCGGGCCGTGGAGGCCCTGCACGCGAACCTGGCGGAGGACCCGCGCGGCGAGGCCACCGTGGAGGCGCTCGCGTCGCTGCTCGACCGCGAGGGCAAGACCGGTGAGCTCCGCGAACTGCTCGCCGGCCAGGCGGAGCGCGCGGAGTCCACGGGCGCGACGGCCCGGGCCGCCGAGCTCTGGTCGCGCGCGGCGAGCCTCGCGGAGGCGCGGCTCCAGGACACGGAAGCGGCGGCGCGGTTCCACGCGCGCGTCGTGGCGCTCGAGCCGCGCGCCGGATCGCTCGACGCGCTGGCGCGGCTCGCGGAGGAGCGGCACGACTTCGCGAAGGCCGCGGAGTGGCTGGAGCAGCTCGCGGCGGTCGTCGGGCCCGAGCTGCGCACGCAGGCGATCTTGCGGCTCGGCGAGGCGCTCGTGGCGGCGGGCGAGCCGGAGCGGGCGGCGGAGCGGATGGACGCGTCGCTGCTCGTCGACCCGGAGGCCGACGCCGTGCGCACCCGGCTGGCGGCGCTGTACCACGGGCAGGGCGCGTGGCCGAAGCTCGCGCGGCTCGTGGCCGGCGCGGCGGCGCACGCGCCCGACAAGGCGTCGCGCATGGCGCGGCTCCTCGAGGCGGCGCGGCTCTACGCGGAGCGGTGCGACGAGGCGGACGCGGCGATCCCGCTGCTCGAGCAGGCGAGCGACCTCGCGCCCGAGGACCAGGCCGTGCGGCTCGATCTCGCCGGCGCCCTGGCGAAGGCGGGCCGCTTCGAGCAGGCCAGCGCGATCCTCCAGGCGATGATCGACGCGTTCGGCACGCGCCGCCCGAAGGAGCGCGCGCCGGTGCACTACCAGATTGCGCGCCTCCAGCTCTCGATGGGCAACCGGGCGCGGGCGCTCGTGGAGCTCGACACCGCGACGCGCGTGGATCCGCAGAACCCCGAGATCCTGCGGGCGCTCGCCGAGCTCGCGCGCGACGACGGGCAGCTCGATCGCGCCGAGAAGAGCTACCGCGCCCTCCTCGTGGTCCTGCGCAGGCGCGCGGACGCGCCGGCCGAGAGCCGCGCGTCGGCCATCGCGCGGAGCGAGGTGCTCCTCGAGCTCAGCGCGATCGCGGAGCGCCACGGGGAGCGCGACCGCGCCGGGGAGATCCTCGAGAGCGCGATCGAGGCCGGGACGACGAGCGACTTCGAGCAGGAGCGGCTCGAGGCGGCCCTGCGGGCCCGCGGCGACGACGAGACGCTGGTGCGCGTGATCGAGGCGAAGCTCGCGCGGCTGCCCGACTCGGTCGCGGCGGCGAAGGCGCTCTCGGAGGTCGCGGAGGTGCTCGCGCTGCGGCTCGGGCGGCCGGAGCAGGCGCTGTCGATGCGGCTGCGCGCGCTGTCGATGGACCCGCGCTCGACCGCGGGGCACGAGGCGGCGCTCTCGCTGGCCCGCTCGGTGGGCGAGGTGCGGCGGTACGTGGACGAGGCGAGCGCGCTGGTCGCGCCCGCGATCGCGGGGGGCGACGTGCCGCTCGCGTGCTCGCTCCTCGGCCGGCTGGGCGCCGTGGCCGAGGTGGACCTGCGCGACGACCGGCGGGCGGCGATCCTCTACGAGCGCACGGTGGAGCTCGGGCAGCGCCCGCCGGAGCTGCTGCGCGCGCTCGAGGGTGTGTACGGGCGGCTCGGCGACCCGGCGAAGCAAGCGCGCGTGCTCGGGCTCTACGTGGAGGCGGAGACGCGCGCGGGCGGGCCGAAGGCCGCGTCCGACGCGACGTACCGGCTCGCGGCGCTGCGGCTCGCGTCGCGGGAGACGCTGGACCAGGGCGCCCAGATGATGCGCGCCGCGCTCGACGTGGACCCGCAGTTCGAGCGGGCGGTCGAGATCCTGTGCAAGGCGCTGGAGCTCGACCCGTCGCACCGGGCGCTCGTGGACCTGTACGAGCGCGTGGCGCGCGAGCCGGGGCAGGAGCGGGCGCTCGTGGACGCGCTGCGCCTTCGCGCGGCGCTGCCCGGGGCGACCGTGGACACGGTGCGCGAGGCGGTCGCCGTCGCGACGCGGATCGGCGATTCGGCGCTCGCGGAGTCGCTGCTCGCGCGCTTCACGGAGACCTCGGACGCGAACGCGGCGGACCTGGCGTGGGCGCTCGGCGCGATGGCCTCGCTCCGCGAGGAGGCGGGCGACCTGCACAGCGCGATGGAGCTGAAGCGGCGCGCCGCGCGCATCGCGGAGCCCGACGTGGCGCGGCGGCTCGACTTCGAGGCGGCGCGCATCGCGGCCGAGAAGCTCGGCGACCTGCCGGCCGCGGCGGAGATCTACCGCGCGCTGCGCGAGCGCGACCCGGCGGACCGCGACGCGTGGGAGCCGCTCGCCGAGGTCTACCGGCGGATGGGCGACGCGCGGAAGCTCGGCGACCTGCTCGGGTCCATCGTGGAGTACGTCGACGACCTGACCGAGCGCGCGCGGCTGCGGCTCGAGCGGGTGCGCCTCTCGGTCGCGAAGCTGGGCATCGGGGACGCGCAGGCGGCGCCGCTGCTGCGCGAGATCGTGGACGAGGACCCGACGCAGGTGGAGGCCGCGCTCATGCTCGCCGAGGTGCTCGAGCGCACCGGCGAGCACGACGAGCTGGCGGGCCTGCTCTCGCGGCAGGTGGACGCCGCGAAGGACCGGAGCGACGCGGTCTCGGTGGCGTCGCTGTCGCTGCGCCTCGGGCGGCTGCTCGAGCAGCGGGATCGGACCGAGGCCCGGCAGGTGTACTACACGGGGCTCGACTGGGAGCCGGAGAACCGCGAGCTCCTCGACGCGCTGCTCGCGGTGCTCGACGGCGACGACGACGGGCCCGAGCGCGCCGACGTGCTCGAGCGGCGCCTGGCGGCGGCGCGCGGGCCGGAGGCCGAGGCGATGGCCACGGCGCTCGCGAAGGCGCGGCAGGATCTGGGCGACGCCGACGGGGCGGAGCGGGCGCTGGAGCTCGGCTATCGCGCGCACCCGGCCAGCGAAGCGCTGCGCGAGCGGCTCGAGGGCGCGTACCGGTCGCGCGGCGACCACGCGAAGCTCGCGGCGCTCTGCGTGCTCGACGCGACGGCGCGGACGAACCCCGAGGAGCGCGTCGCGCGACTGCGGGAGGCCGCCGCGATCTGGCGCAACGAGGTGGGCGACGCCAAGGCCGCGGCGGACGCGCTCGCGCTGGCGCGCGAGGCGGCGCCGGACGACCCGACGCTGCTCTACGATCACGTGAACGCGCTCGTGGACGCGGGCGACGCCACGGGCGCGGCGACCGCGCTCGGCCTGGCGATCGAGCGGCCCACCGAGGACACGGGCCGGCGCGCGGCGCTGCTCGGCGCGCGCGCGAGCATCCGGGCGAAGCTCGGCGAGTCGGAGGGCGCGCTCGAGGATCTCGAGGCGGCGTTCGCGATCGAGCCGGAGCCGTATGCGCCGGCGCTCGCCGAGCGCATCGAGCGCGCGTGCGAGGAGGCCACGGGCCGCGGGGACTTCGCGGCGGTGCGCGCGCTCAGGCTGCGGCAGGCGCAGGTGCTGCCGCTGGCGGGGGATCGCGAGACGGCGCGGTCCCTCCTGACGGACCTCGTCCGGCAGGACGCGAAGGACCGCGAGGCGGTCGCGGCGCTCGCGGACCTCGAGGTCGCGGACGAGCGCTGGGACGCGGCGAGCGCCGCGCTGCGGCGGCTCGTGTCGCTCCAGGAGGGCCCGGGCACCGTGGAGGTCGCGCTGCGGCTGGCCGACGCGTGCGAGCGCGCGGGCCGCCTCGGCGACGCGCGCGGCGCGCTCGAGCGGGCGCGGATGGTCTCGCCGGAGCACCCCGCCGTCGAGGAGCGCCTGAAGCTCGTGTACGAGGTCACGGGCGCGTGGCACGAGCTGGCGGACCTCGCGCTGCGCGAGGCCCAGGCGAGCGGCGACGTCGCGGAGCGCTTCGCGCGCCTGGTCCGCGCCGGGACGATCCTGCTCGAGCGCGCGAACGAGCCGATCGCGGCGATCGAGCCGCTGCAGGAGGCGCGCGCGCTACGGCCGACCGACCCCGAGTGCGTGGGCCTGCTCGCCGACGCGCTCCTCTACTCGGGCCGCGCCACCGAGGCGCACGGGGTCATCGAGCAGCTCCTGGCGCCCCTCAAGGGACGCCGGACGCGCGAGCTGGCCTCGCTGTACTGGCGCCTGTCGCGGGTCTTGCGCGGCATCAGCGACGCGCCGGGCGAGGTGCGGGCGCTCGGGCAGGCGCTCGAGTGCGACGCGCAGAGCGGGCAGGTGTGCTCCGACGTGGCCATCCGCGCGATGGAGGTCGGTCAGCTCGATCTCGCGAGCCGCGCGCTCCGGGCCGTCACGCTCCTCAAGGCGCCCGGCCCGATGAGCAAGGCGCTCGCGTACCAGTACATGGGCGAGATTCGCCCGCGTGCAGGGCGACCCGAAGAAGGCGCTCACCCTCGTGAAGCGCGCCCTCGTCGAAGACCCCACCCTCGAAGGCGCCCGCGCGCTCGTTCAAGCCATCGAGCGCGGCGCCTAGGGGCCGCAAGAGCGGGAGAAATCGACCGCCAGGACGCCAAGGTCAGAGAAGATCTGGGGATGAGAGGACGAACTCCTCTCATCTCCTGGCGTCTTTGGCGTCCTGGCGGTTCCCATTCTCCCGCCCGGTCGTCTCGACGGCCTCCCGCCTAGACGGCCTTGGCCATCGCGGAGCTGCGGAGCCAGGCGTCGCAGCCGGCCGCGACGCGGCGGCCGTCGGCGATGGCCCACACGACCAGCGACTGGCCGCGCGACACGTCGCCCGCGGCGAAGACGCCGGGGACGTTGGTCGCGCCGCTCGCGCTCGACCGCACGTTGCCGCGCGCGTCCAGCGTGAGCCCGAGCTGCTCGACCAGGCCGCCGCGCTCCGGGCCGACGAAGCCCATCGCGAGCAGGATCAGCCCCGCGGGGAGCGTGAACTCCGTGCCGGGGACGGGCTTCATCTTGCCGCCCTCGAACACCACGCGGTGCGCCTCGATCGCGGTGACCGCGCCGTTCTCGGACTTGAAGCTCTTCGTCGAGACGGCCCAGTCGCGCTCGCAGCCCTCGTCCTGGGAGCTCGAGGTGCGCAGGATGAGCGGCCACTCGGGCCAGGGGTTCGCGGGCATGCGCACCAGCGCCGGCTTCGGCATCAGCTCGAGCTGCGTGACGCTGAGCGCGCCCTGCCGGAACGACGTGCCCACGCAGTCGGACCCGGTGTCGCCGCCGCCGATGACGATGACGTGCTTGCCCGTCGCGAGGATTGGCCGCGACGTCGCGTCGACCGCGTCGCCCGCGACGCGGCGGTTCTGCTGGACGAGGAACTCCATCGCGAAGTGCACGCCGCGGAGCTCGCGCCCCGGGATCGGCAGGTCGCGCGGCGCGCGCGCGCCCATCGCGAGGATGACGGCGTCGAAGTCGTGCTGGAGCTGATCGCCGCGGAGCTCGAGTCCCACGGCCACCCCGGAGCGGAAGGTCACGCCCTCGGCGCGCATCTGGTCCATGCGCGCGTCGAGGATGCCCTTCTCCATCTTGAAGTCGGGGATGCCGTAGCGGAGCAGGCCGCCGATGCGGTCGTCGCGCTCGAACACGGTGACGTCGTGGCCGGCGCGCGCGAGCTGCTGCGCCGCCGCGAGGCCCGCGGGCCCCGAGCCGACGACCGCGACGCGCTTGCCGGTCTTGACCGCGGCCACCCTGGGCGGGAGCGGCATCTGCTGGAAGCTCTCGTCCGCGATTGTCCGCTCGATCGTCTTGATGGTCACGGGCTCGTCGCGGATGTTGAGCACGCACGACGCCTCGCACGGCGCCGGGCACACGCGCCCCGTCACCTCGGGGAAGTTGTTCGTCTCGGCGAGTCGCTTCCCGGCCTCGGCGAGCCGGCCCCGGTACACGAGGTCGTTCCACTCGGGGATCAGGTTCCCGAGCGGACAGCCCTGGTGGCAGAACGGGATGCCGCAGTCCATGCAGCGCGAGGCCTGCTGGCGCACCTGGTCCGGGGCGGCGTGCTCCGTCACCTCGTGCCAGTCGCGGATGCGCTCGTCGACGGGACGGTCGCCTTCCTTGACGCGCTCGACCTTCAGAAAACCTTTCGGATCACCCATGGCTGACCTTGGCCGCGGGCTGCGCGGCGCGCTGCTGGAGCGCACGACGCCACTCGTGCGGCATGACTTTCACGAACCGGCGCTTGAGCGACCCGCTCAGCATCTGCTTGGCGTGGGCGCTGCGCGTGTGCGCGACGTGTTCTTCGATGAGGGCGCGCACGAGGTCCTCGTCTTCGTTGGTGAGCGGCTCGAGGTCCACCGTGGCCTTGCTCGTGCGAGCCGCGAGCGCGCGGTCGTCGTCGGCCACGTAGGCCACGCCGCCGCTCATGCCCGCCGCGAAGTTGCGGCCCGTGGGCCCGAGCACCACGACCACCCCGCCGGTCATGTACTCGCACCCGTGATCGCCCACGCCCTCGACGACCGTGATGGCGCCGCTGTTGCGGACGGCGAAGCGCTCGCCGCCGCGACCCGCGAAGAACGCCTTCCCGCTGGTCGCGCCGTACAGGCACGTGTTGCCCACGATGACCTGCTCGTGCGCCCGGAAGTTCGACCGCGCCGGCGGCTTGACCACGAGGACGCCGCCCGAGAGGCCCTTGCCGACGTAGTCGTTCGCGGCGCCCTCGAGCACGAGGAGCATGCCGCGCGTGGCGAAGGCGCCGAAGCTCTGTCCGGCGGTGCCCGTCGCCTCGACGACGATGGTGTTTTCCTTGAGGCCGTCGGCGCCGTGCTTGCGCGCCACCTCGCCCGCGAGCCGGGCGCCGAACGCGCGGTCCGCGTTCGTGAGGTGGATCTGCATCGTGCTCGGCTCGCCGTACTTGATGCTGAGGTGCACCCCCTCGAGCAGCTTCTCGTCGGTGGACGAGGGCATGGTGAGGAGGTCGACGGGCGGCACCGAGGACGCCGGCGACGCCGGGTCGTTCTCGAAGATCTCGGCCTCTTCGGGCGTCGCGAGCACCTTCGAGAAGTCGAGCGTCTTCGCCTTCGGGTGCTGGAGGTCGCGCTTCACGATGCACTCGGGGTGGCCGACCATCTCGTCGATCTTCCGGAAGCCGAGCTGCGCCATGATGCCGCGCAGCTCTTCGGCGACGAAGAAGAAGTAGTTCACCACGTGCTCGGGCGTGCCCGCGAAGCGCTCGCGCAGCACCGGGTCCTGGGTCGCGATGCCGACCGGACAGGTGTTGAGGTGGCACTTGCGCATCATGATGCAGCCGCTCGCGAC
Source organism: uncultured delta proteobacterium (assembly GCA_963797395.1). Taxonomy (GTDB): domain Bacteria; phylum Myxococcota_A; class Polyangia; order Polyangiales; family Polyangiaceae; genus Palsa-1150. The sequence goes on along the minus strand of CAWCPA010000009.1, from coordinate 1,039,124 downwards.
GAGCGGCGCCGTCGCGAACCCGAACTCGTCGGCCCCGAGCAGCGCCGCGAAGGCGACGTCGCGGCCGGTCTTGAGCTGCCCGTCGGCCTGCAGGCGCACGCGGCGCCGCAGGTCGTTGAGGACGAGGACCTGGTGGGTCTCGGCGAGCCCGAGCTCCCACGGCGTCCCCGCGTGCTGGATCGACGAGAGCGGCGACGCGCCCGTGCCGCCGTCGTGCCCGGCGATGGTGATCGCGTCGGCGTGGGCCTTCGCGACGCCCGCGGCGATGGTGCCGACGCCCGTCTCGCTCACGAGCTTCACGCTCACGCGGCCCTTCGAGTTCACGCACTTCAGGTCGTAGATGAGCTGCGCGAGGTCCTCGATGGAGTAGATGTCGTGGTGCGGCGGCGGCGAGATGAGCGTGACGCCCGGCACCGAGTGCCGCACCCGCGCGATCTGCTCGTCGACCTTGTGGCCGGGGAGCTGACCGCCCTCGCCCGGCTTGGCGCCCTGGGCGATCTTGATCTGCATCTCGTCGGCGTTCACGAGGTAGTGCGCCGTGACGCCGAAGCGCGCGCTGGCCACCTGCTTGATGGCGCTGCGCTTCGAGTCGCCGTTGGCCATCGGGAGGAAGCGCGCCGCGTCCTCGCCGCCCTCGCCCGTGTTCGAGCGCCCGCCGATGCGGTTCATCGCGACGGCGAGGTTCTCGTGCGCTTCTTTGCTGATGCTGCCGAAGCTCATCGCGCCCGTCGAGAAGCGGCGGACGAGGCTCACGGCCGGCTCGACCTCGTCGAGGGGGACCGGCTCGCGCGTCACCTTGAAGTCCCAGCAGCCGCGCAGCGTGTAAGGAGAGTCGTTCTGCTCGTTGATGAGCCGCGCGTAGTCCGCGTACGACTTCGCGTCCTGCAGGCGGACCGCGCGCTGGAGGTTCGCGACCGTCTGCGGGCTCCACAGGTGCCGCTCGCCGCCGACGCGCCAGAAGTACGTGCCGCCGACGTCGAGCGCGTCCTCGTCGCTCGGCGCGTCGGTCACGTCGTTCGCGGGCGCCTCGAACGCCGAGGCGTGCCGGAGCATCGACTCCTTCGCGATCTCCGCGAGGCCGATGCCCCCCACGCGCGACGCGACGCCGGGGAAAAAGCGCTCGATCGTCTCCTGCGAGATGCCGATGGCCTCGAAGATCTGCGCGCCCTGGTAGCTCGAGAGGCACGAGATGCCCATCTTGCTCATCACCTTGAGGAGGCCCTTGTCGAGCGCGTGCACGTAGTGGTGCTCGCGGTCGTGCGCGGACACGTCGAGCTCCAGCGCGCCGATGGTCTCGAACGCCAGGTACGGGTTCACCGCGCCCGCGCCGTGCCCGACGAGGAGGGCCACGTCGGCCACTTCCCGCGCCTCGCCCGTCTCGACGATGAGGCCGACGCGCATGCGCTTGCCCGCGCGCGCGAGCGCGTGGTGCACCGCGCTCGTGGCGAGCAGGCTGGGGATGGGCGCGTGCGTCGCGTCGACGCCGCGGTCGCTGAGGACGAGGACGCTCGCGCGCTCGTCGACGGCCTTGTCGGCCGCGGCGCAGAGGTCGGCGATCGCCTTCTCGAGCGCCGCCCCGGGCTCGGCCGAGGTGGCGTCGAAGAGGGCGGGCAGGACGACCAGCGGGAAGTCGGGGAGGGGCTCGGCGACGAGCTTCGCCAGGTCCTCGTTGGTGAGGATCGGCTGCTCGAGCTCGAGGAGCCGGCACTGCCCCGGCGTCTCCGCGAGCAGGTTGCCCTCGCCGCCGAGACAGCTGACGAGCGTCATCACGAGCTTCTCGCGAATCGGGTCGATGGGCGGGTTGGTGACCTGCGCGAACTGCTGCTTGAAGTACCGGAAGAGCGTCTGCGGGCGGTCGCTCAGGACGGCGAGCGGCGCGTCGGTGCCCATGCTGCCCGTCGGCTCTTCGCCGTTCACGCCCATGGGGCCGAGCAGGACGCGCACGTCCTCGCGCGAGTACCCGAAGACGCGCTGGAGCATGCGGCGCTCGGTCGCCGCCATCGGGGCCGCGGGCGGCGCGTTCGGCAGGGTGCGGAGGTCGATCTTGTTGCCCTCGAGCCACTTCGCGTACGGCTGGTGCCCCGCGATCTCCCGCTCGATCTCCTCGTCGCCGACGACCCGGCCGCGCGCGAGGTCCACGAGGAGCATGCGCCCCGGCTGGAGGCGGCCCTTCTCGATGACGTCCTCGGCCTCGAAGTCGACGACCCCGAGCTCGCTCGCCGCGACGACGAAGCCGCTCTCGGTGATGACGTACTTCATCGGCCGGAGGCCGTTTCGGTCGAGGGTCGCGCCGAGGTACACGCCGTCGGTGAAGGCGAGCGCCGCGGGGCCGTCCCAAGGCTCGACCAGCGACGCGTGGTACTCGTAGAAGGCGCGCCGCTCGGGCGGCATCTCGGGCTGCCCTTCCCACGCCTCGGGGACGAGCATCATCATGACGTGCGGCAGGCTGCGCCCGCCCGCGACGAGGAAGTCGACGACGTTGTCGAGCGACGCGGAGTCGCTGCCGCCCGGCCGGATGATCGGCTTGAAGTCGGCGAGGTGCTCGCCGAAGGCCTCGCTCTGGAGGAGGGCCTCGCGCGCGCGCATCCACGCTCTGGTTGCCGCGGAGGGTGTTGATCTCCCCGTTGTGCGCGATGCGGCGGTACGGGTGCGCGCGCTCCCACGTGGGGAAGGTGTTCGTGCTGAAGCGCGAGTGCACCATCGCGAACTTGCTCTTCGTCTCCTCCTCGCGAAGGTCGAGGAAGAACGAGTCGAGGAGCTCGGGCAGCGACAGGCCCTTGTAGACGACCGTGCGCGACGACAGGCTCGGGATGTAGAGGCCCGAGAGGCCGGCCTCGAGGGCGCGCCGGCTGGAGCGCTTGCGGATCATGAAGAGCGTGCGCTCGAACGCCGGCACGGGGCACATGCGCCCGATGAAGAGCTGCCGCATCACCGGCATGCTCGAGCGCGCGAGCGGGCCGAGGACCTTGGGGTCGACCGGGACGTCGCGCCAGCCAATCACCTTCTGGTTGTGGTGGCGCACGGCGTCCTCGAGGACGCGCACTTCGGCGGCGCGGAGCTTCGCGTCGCGCGACAGGAAGCACTGGGCGACCGCGTAGTCGCCCGGGTTCGGCAGCTCGACGCCGGCGCGGCCGAGCACGCGCTCGTAGTGCGCGTGCGGGATCTGCATGAGGATGCCGGCCCCGTCGCTCGTGCACGGGTCGCAGCCGGCGGCACCGCGATGGGCGAGACGTCGCAGGATCTCGACGCCCTTCACCACCACGTCGTGGGTGGGAGGGCGGCGCAGGTCTGCCACAAAACCCAACCCACACGCATCGCGCTCGAGCGAGGGGTCGTACAGGCCACGCGCGGGAGGCAACGGCATAGTGACCTCGAGTATACGAATGGTTGACGCGACGCGCCAGCTCGATCAGAGAAAGACCGAGTCCGGCAGGACCCATAACTCAGCAATATTGCTCAAGGAAAGCGCAAGGGGCGTAACGGACTCAGCTTACCTTACATGGCGGCCATCGCGTAGCGATTTGCCACCACTCCCAAGCGCCCTCGGTCGCATGTCGCGCCGCCGGCTCCCATCGTCGTCGATCCCCCGCCGCATACATCGGAGGGGAGCTCGCTGAAGTTCGTTCCGAGCGCGCAGCCTACGGTCAACCCCGGGGTGGCGCAATTGTCATCGTTGTGGCAGGGCGCCACGTTTTGGTCTTGCGGGCGGACGGCGCCTGGCCCCGATACTCGCCGCGTGATGAACCTGTTTCGGGCCCTCCGTGCGCCGCAGACCCTGAACGGCGTGACCGTGGTCGGCGCCCCCCGCACCACGCTCCGCGACATTTATTTCCTGTTTCTCCGGGTGCGCTGGTCGGTGGCCATCGGGATCATCGTCGTCTTCTACCTGGCGCTCAACGCGCTCTTCGCGGAGGCGTACCTCCTCGTGGGCGGGGTGGCCGGCGCCCGGCCCGGCTCGTTCTTCGACGCCCTGTGCTTCAGCGTCGAGACCATGGGCACCATCGGCTACGGGGCGATGTACCCGGCGAGCCGCGGGGCGAACCTCGTCATGATGGTGCAGTCGGTCGCGAGCCTCCTCGTGACCGCCGTGGCCACCGGCGTCGTCTTCGCGAAGTTCTCGCGCTCGACGGCGCGCGTGGCCTTCTCGCGGCACGCGGTCATCGGCCCGATGAACGGCGTCCCCACCTTGATGCTCCGGGTCGGCAACGAGCGCGGCAACCAGATCCTCGAGGCGACCATCCGCGTCTCGCTCATTCGCACGGAGGTCACGAAGGAGAAGCAGACCTTCTACCGGATGTACGATCTGCGCCTGACGCGCGAGCGCTCGCCGGCGATGGCGCGGTCCTGGACCGTCCTCCACCCCATCGAGTCCGACAGCCCGCTCTACGGCGCCACGCCCGAGTCCGTCACCCGCGACGAGATCGAGCTCCTCGTGTCGCTCGTCGGCACCGATGACACCTCGCTTCAGCCCGTGCACGCCCGGCGGCGCTACGAGGACAAGGAGATCCTCTGGGGCGCCCGCCACGCGGACATTCTCACGGAAGACGAGCACGGCAACCTCGTGCTCGACGTCCGGCGCTTCCACGAAGTGCAGCCGACCGAGCCGCTCGCCGACTTTCCCTACCCCGTCGCTCCCGACGCCACCCCCGAAGAGATCCCCGCACGGTCACGCAGCGATCTTCGCGGTCGCGCTGGCGAAAGTCTTACGCACTTCGGTACCGTTCGGACTGTCAATGCGATGGTTCGAACGCGCCCTCCGCAAGCGAACGACCGTGTTCATGGTCGCCCTCGCCCCCACGGCCACGCTCGCGAGCGTGGACGGCCACCACATCGCGGCCCTGCCGAAGGAGCCCGGTCCCCGCGGCGAAAGGACGGCGGAGCAGGCCGCGATCGAGCGCACCCCGGTCTGCGTCGGCTCGTCCGTCGCGAGCGCCGGGGACCTCTCGGACGTCCTCTACTACCGCGCGGTCGAGACGCCCGACGGCAAGATGAAGGTCGGCTACTTCGCGTTCTATTCGGAGGAGCGGCCCTGGGGGAACAACTGGCTGACCTGGAGCGTCGTGCCCGCGCTCGCGGTCGACCTCGTGTACTCCCGCGCGCTCCTCGTGGCGCCCGGCCTCCAGCGCGCGCTCTACGGTGCGGGCGACGTGGAGGGCGTCGGCGTCACGTACCACCGCGCGCCCGACGGAGCCCTCGTCGCCGACCACGCCCTTGCCGATGACGGCACGCACGACTCCGTTCCGCTCTCGCGCGGGCAAGATCTTCGCGCTCGATGCGAATACTCCCACCTTCTACAGCAACGTGTGGAGCCACCAGCTCGGCGCGGTGAACGCGCGCTCGCGCTCGGACCTCGTGTACGAGCGCTGCTACGGCGAGGGGACCATTCGCCCGCTGCCCGACGCCGTCGCGCGGCAGTTCCGCGTGGACGTCGACGACCGCGCGCCCCCGGCGCACGTCGAGATCGTCGAAGGGGCGCGCCGCCTCGACGGGCAGCTCGCGGGCGAGCCGCCGCGCCCCGGAGCGCCCGTCGGCGACTGATCGCGCTCAGCGCCCGAGCGCTTCGGCGCGGTTCACGATGTGCGGCGTGATGAAGATGATGAGCTCTCCGCGGGCGTCCGCGGCGCGGCGCCGCTGGAACAGGACCCCGAGGATGGGGATGTCGCCGAAGAACGGCACCTGATCGAGGTTCCGGCCCGTGTTGCGCGTGTAGATGCCGCCGATGACCGCGGTGTGGCCGTCCATCACGAGGAGGTCGGTCTCCGCCTCGCGCTTGAGGATCGTCGGGTCGCCGCGCGGGCTCGTCTGGGTGAAGTCGGGCTCGTCGCGGTTCAGCTTCACGTGCATCGAGACCGACCCGTCGGCCGTGACGTGCGGCTTCACGAGGAGCTGCAGCTTCGCCTCCTGGAAGGTCGTCTGCACGCCGAGCGCGCTGACCTGGGCGAACGGGATGAGCGTGCCCTGGTTGATGCGCGCCTCGCGGTTGTCGAGCACCATCACGCGCGGCGCGCTGACGATGCGCACCAGGCCGCTCGACTCGGCGGCCGAGAGGCGCGTGCTCAGGCTGAGGATGTTGTCGATCGAGCCGAACGTCATGCCGAGCGCGCCGCCGGCCCCGGTTCCGACCGCCGCGGGCAAGTTGACCGCGAAGTTCGGCGTCGTGACGTTGCGGGTGAAGGGCGAGACGCCGGCGGTCGGCGTGTTGTTGTCGTAGTTGCCGCCGGCCGCGTTGATGCTCGAGGGGAACGCCACGCCCGTCGGGTTGCCGGTGGCGGGCCCGAAGGTGACGTCGCCGCCCCACTGGATGCCGACGTCGCGCGAGTACTTGCTCGTCGCCTCGACGATGCGCGCCTCGATGAGGACCTGCGCGGTCTGCGTGTCGAGCGAGCGAATGAGCTCCTCGATGTAGTTGAGGTTCCCCGCGACGTCGCGCGCGATGAGCACGTTCGTGCGCTCGTCGACGGCGATCGACCCGCGCGGCGAGAGGAGCTCCTTGGCGCGCGCCTGGAGCTCGCCGGCGCTCGCGTAGCTGATGGGGATGAGGCGCGTCTCGAGCGGGGTGAGCTCGAACTCCTGCTTCTGCGCGGCGAGCTTGAGCTCGCGCTCCTTCTGGAGCTGCGTGAGCGGGGCGACGCGGATCAGGTTCCCCTGCCGGACCATGCCGAGGCCCTTGGCCTGGAGGACCACGTCGAGGACCTGGTCCCAGGGGACGTTGCGCATGCGGATGGTGATCGTCCCGCTGACGTCGTCGGCGGTGACCACGTTCACGTGGCCCGTGTCGGCGAGGAGCCGGAGCACGTTGTGGATGTCGGCGTCCTTCAGGTCGATGTCGATGCGCCGGCCCGTGTACCGCTGCTGCGCGAGGAGCCCGGCGTCGCCCGAGGCGAACCCCGCGGCCTCGCCGCCCGAGGTCTCGACCCGGGGGTCTTCGTCGTGGATGGAGGTCTCGATCCGGGGGAGGTCCGTCGGCGACGGCTCGCGGGCGACGGTGACGACCTGGCGCACCGCGCCGCCGTCCCGGCTGACCGTGCGCCCGTCGATGTGCACCGGCGCGATGGGGGTGATCGGCGTGCGCGACTTCGGCACAGGGAAGGTCCAGACCAGCGTGCCGCCGTCGACCGAGAGCGTGCCCGGCGCGTCGGGCGAGCCTTCGATCTCGACGAGGGTGGAGTGCGTGTCGGCGTCCTGCGAGGCGACGATCGCGCGGAGCGCGCCGTGGTACGCGGTCACGTCGAGCGAGCGGGCGAGGGCCTCGGGCAGCGCGGTGCCGCGCAGCTCGAGCCGCAGCTTCCCCGAGCTCGAGGGGGAGAGCGAGTAGGCCGGGATGCTCCCGAGGTCGAGCACCACGCGGTCGCACTCGTCGGCGCCGCAGCTCGCGACGCTCCCCGAGACGCGCTCGAACCGGATGTCGCGCACGGCGGCGATCGTCGAGGGCGGGCTATAGCCGGAAGGGGTGACGAAAGGGGTCTCCGGGCTCGCCGGCGCCGCGGGCTTCGCGCCGTCGGGGCCCTTCGCGATGGACGGGCTCTTCGAGGCCGCGGGCGCGAGGATCACGCGGAGCAGGGTGCCGTCGGGGACGACCCGGTAGCTCGCCTCCTCCGTCAGGCTGACCGTCAGGCGCGTCATCGACCCCGCGTTCGTCGTGTACGACTGGGTCAGCACGCCGCCGACGAGCCCGGCTGGCGTGGTGATCGCCGCGGGCGCTCCCACCACGTCCGAGTCGCTCAGGTCGACGAGCAGGCGCCGCCCGCCGTCCGCCACGCGCACGCTGTAGGCGGGCGCTCCGGAGCCGACGATCTCGATCTGCGCGCCCCCGGCGGCCCCGTCATCCGCCTTGAGGCGGACGTCGCGGACGTGGTTCGAGCACCGGATCGGCGTTGGCCACCGACTCGACGAACACCACGCTCGTCGCGGCGCCCACCGCGCTCAGCGCCGCCACGCTCCGTCGGAGGAGAGCGGCGTACACCAGCGATTTCGCCCCACGCATCTTGGCTCCTCGCAATCCCTGCGACCGTTCGCGAAAGAAGGACTGTCGGCGGCAACGGTAAACCGCGCGATCGGATCTGGACCAATTTGTGGCGGGTCTTATCCTTCGGCGCGCGTGGAGCTCGCGGACCTCGATGCCCTCGGCGGGATGCCCGACGCGGTGCTCCTCGCCCTCCGCGATCGCCTCCGCGCGGCGGGGCTCGACGAGCGGTTCCTCGCGCGCGTGGCGCGGGCGGGCGAGCGCCTCGACGATCCGCTGCGGGCGCCGATGCGCGCCTGGAACGCCCGCCGGCTCGCCGAGCCCGCGGCGATCGCGGCGCGCCTCTTCGTGCTGCACGACCCGGTGCCGCCGGAGCGGGCGTCGGAGGTGCTCGGGGACCTCGGGCCCCTGATCGAGGCGCGGCTGGTCGAGCGCGGGCCCGAGGGGCTCGCGTCGCGCGCGCACCTGGCGCTCGCGGCCGGCGGCTACGTGTTCGGCGATCGCGACGCGGCGGGCGACGGGGTCCCGCCGATGAACGGGGTGACCGCGGCGCTCGCGGCCGCGGGCCTGCCGCGCCGTCCGGTGGACGCGGCGCTCGATCTCGGGTGCGGGGCCGGGGCGCTGGCGATCGCGCTGTCGGCCGTGGCGAGGCGGGTCGTCGCGACGGACGTGAACCCGCGCGCCGTCGCCTGGACGCGCTTCAACGCGCGCCTCCACGCCGCGGAGGTCGACGCGCGGCTCGGCGATCTGTACGAGCCGGTGCGCGGGGAGCGGTTCGACGTGATCGTCTCGCAGCCGCCGTTCGTGGCGAAGCGCGACGGCGCCGAGCCCTCCGCGTTCGCGCACGGCGGGGCCCGCGGCGACGAGCTCGCGCTCCGGGTCGTGGCGGGGGCCGCGGGGCACCTCGCCCCGAAGGGACGCGCCGTCTTGCTCGCCGACTGGCCCTTGTTCGTCGATGCGGCGGCGTCGCCCAAGGGAGAGGCGCCGCTCGAAGCGCGCATCCGCGAGGCGGCCCGCCCGGGCGCCGACGCGCTCGTCTTGCAGTCGCCCGCGAAGAACCTCGACGAGTACTGCACCTCGATCGCCGTGGCCGAGCACCCGAGGCTCGACGCGGGGTTCGCGCGCGCCGCGTGGGCCCAGCGCGACCACTTCGAGCGCCTCGGCGCCAAGGGCGTCGCGCAGGCGCTCGTCGTCCTCGAGCCGGGCGCCGGCCTCACCCTGGCGCTCGCGGTGAAGCACGGGCACGACGCGCCCATCGGCGGCGAGCTCCTCGATCGCCTCGCCGCCCGAGCGGCCCTCGTGCGCGGCGCCGACGCGGAGCTCCTCGCGGCGCGCCTGCGCATCCCGGCGGGGACGCGCCTGGTCGAGCAGCCCGCCGTCCAGGGCGCGCCGCCCGCGGTCATCGTGCAGCTCGCGCCGTCGGCCCCCGAGTGGCCGTTCGCGCTCGCGCTCGACGCCGCCGCGGCGCTGCGCGCGATCGACGGCGCGCCCTCGGTGATGGACGCCGCGCGCGGGACGGCGCAGCGCGAGGGCCAGCCGCTCGAAGCGACCGCCGCGCGCTTCGCGCTCCTGGCGCGCGACGCCCTGCGGCGCGGCGCGCTCGAGCCGGGGTAGCGCTAAGCTGCTTTCAGCCCGGGGCCATGGCTTCCGCCGCGGCCTGCTTCTCGGCCTCGGGGTGCAGCGGAATGACGCGCGTCGCGGCGGGGATCGCGGGGTTCGCCGTGTCCTCGCGAATGAGGACGACGTCGCCTTCGCGGATGCGATCGACGCGCCAGTTGAGCTGGTAGTCCGGGCCGTTGCTGCCTCCGAGGTGCACGACCTCGGACCGGCAGAGGAAGGTGCCCTTGTAGACGACCGTCCCCTTGCCGCTCGGGTCGACGAACATCGCGCGCGGCTGGTCGGCGCCCGTGACGATGGCCACGAGCTTGAGCTCGTCCACGGAGTACTGCGCGAGCTCCACCTTGCGCTGGTTGAGCGCCTGGCGGGTCGCCGGCTGGGTGCTGATGAGGAAGCTGCGGAACGGGTCGCGATTGTGATCGCTCTCCGCGAAGTCGTTCTCGGTGTACTCGGGGCCCTTGAGCTCCGGCGGCGAGGCCGAGGCGCTCGCGGAGGCCGCGGCGGCGCGGTTCGGCGCCGGGCCGTTCGACTGCATCGTCGGGGTGTCGCAGGCGCCGCAGAGGAGCAGCGCGGCGGAGAGGCCCGGCAAGGAACGGGCGGCGGTGCGGATTCTCATTTCTTGCCCCCAGGGCCGCGCGCCGCGTCTTTCGGGGTCACCGAGTGGAACGCGGTCGCCAGGCAGCGCGCCCGGAGGACGACCTCGTCGCCGACGACGTGCGGGTCGGCGAGCTCGATGTTCTCCACGTTGATGATGCGATCCACCTTCCCGAGCTCGTAGGCGAACTTGGCGATCTGGTGGAAGTGCCCGGTCATGTCGAGGCGCATCGGGATCTTGGCGTAGAAGCTCTGCGTGACCTCCTCCTGGGGCGAGTAGCCCTTGAGGTCGATGCCGGCGGCGTTCGAGGCCTGCTGGATGCTGGAGAGGAAGGCGTCTTCCTCGGGGGTCGCGGGGAGCACCTTGTTCAGCTCGCGCGCGCGCTGCTCGCGGAGCGCCAGCTCGCCGCGATCGGCGAAGTAAGTGGCCTGCGCCTGCTGCTGCTGCGCGAGCTGGTCGCGAAGCGCCTTGGTCTGCCGCTGGGCGCCCTCGATCTTGCTCGAGACGTCCGAGTAGAAGATGAACCAGTAGACGAACGCGACGAGGACCGAGAGCGCCGCGCCGATGCCGACCTTCGCCGGCAGGGGGAGCTTGGCCAGGGCGTTTTGAGCCGGGGTCGCCATGTCAGTATTTCACCTTGGCGCTGAGCTGGAACTGGAAGATCTCCTGGCGCGTCGTCGGCTCGATGACCTTCTCGCCGGGGAGGAGCTTCACGTCGGTGAAGTAGTCGCTCAGCTTGAGACGTCGTTCGAGCTCGCTCACGTCCTCGCCGTCGCGGGCCTGGCCGCTCATCTTCACGACGCGGTCCGCCTCCTTGTACTCGGTGAGCCAGAGCCGCCGCGGGTCCCAGTTGGCGTTGTAGACCTCGGAGGGGTTGTCGCGCTTCAGCTGCTCGATCTTGTCGCGATCGGCGGTCGGCCCGGGCCCGCCGACCGTGAGGAGGCGCGAGAGCTCGAGGAGCGTCGCCGTGGGGCCGCTGCGCGCGGCCTGGAGCTTCTGGATGGCGTCCTCGCGATCGCGGAGATCCTTGAGGCGCTCGGTGATCTGCGCGTGGTCGGCGATCTGCTTGCCGATGGCGTCGATCTGCCCCTGGGTGACGTTGTTCTGCGCGAGGATCGCGGTGAGGTCGTTCTGCTTCATCCGCTGGACGAAGAGGCACACGACGATCGTGGCGAGCGCCGCGCCGAGGACGCCGAAGAGCCAAATTTGCTGCTTGGCCTCGGGCACGGCGAGGCCGCGGCGGCCCGCCTGCCTCTTGTCGGGGAGGAGGTTTATACGGACCATTGCCGGCGCTCCTTGTCGCACCGAAGGGAGAGGCCGAGCGCGACCACGAGCTGGGGCGCCATCGCCCTCACCTGCGCCTCGTTGACGAATTTCGCGTCGACCCCGAGGTTCACCATCGGGTCGAAGAGCTGCACCGGCACGCGCGCGCGCCGCTCGATCGCCTGGACGAGCGCGGGCAGGTTCGCGCTGCCGCCGGAGACGTAGATGCGGCCGATCTCCTGCTCGCCGCTCGTGGCCAGGTAGAAGTCGAGCGAACGCTGGATCTCCCCGGCCAGCCCCTGGCAGGCCTGCTGGATGATCGCGTTCACCTCTTCGGGCACGATCTGCGTGCCGCCGCCGCCGTGCTTGTAGGCCTCGGCCTGCTCGTACGAGCACCCGAGCGCCTTGCGAATCTCCTCGGTGATCGTGTTCCCGGCGTTGGTGATCTCGCGGGTGAAGGCGCTGACGCCCTTGGTCACGATGTTGAGCGACGAGACCGCGGCGCCGAGGTTCAGGAGGGCGATCGTGCCGTCGGGCGGGAGGCCGTACTGGTGCTCGAAGATGTTCTGGATGGTGAAGGCGTTGATGTCGACGATGGCGGGCCGGAGCTTCGCCTCGCGGAGGATCGAGGCGTAGTCGCTGATCTCGTCCTTCTTCGCGGCGACGAGCAAGAGGTCCATCTGCCCGGCCTCGGGCCGGCGGCGGAGGACCTCGTAGTCGACCGACATCAGCTTGATGTCGAACGGGATGTGCTGCTCGGCCTCCCAGTGAATCTGCTCGTCGAGCTCGTTGGGCGTCATCATCGGCACGGTGATCTTGCGGACGATGACGCTCTGCCCGTAGACGCCGATGGCGACGTCGCGCTGCTGGATCTTCCCGTCCTGGAAGATGCGGGCCAGGGCCTCGGTGACGGCGCTCGCGTTCATGACGTGGCCGTCGACGATCGTCTGCGGAGGCAGCGGGGCCCAGCCCCAGCGCACCACCTGCAGCTTCTTGCGCGACTCTTTGAGCTGCACGACCTTGATCGAGCTCGCTCCGATGTCGACGCCGACGAGGTTCTTGCCTTCGGACATCCAGACTTCTCTCAGGAGAGGCTTTCGTGCCTCACGGCCTAGTGTCGCATTCGGCCGAGAGCGGCGTCAAAAACGGTGTACTGGCCACCGGCCACGGTTCGGGTTACGGGGAGCTCGTCCATGCGCGTTCCGGTCTTTCTCGCGGCGCTCGCGGTCGGCCTGGCCGGCTCGCTCGACGCCCGCGCGGACGGCCCCCGGCCCGTCACCCGCACCGAGACGCATGTCGTGCAGCGTGGGCAGAAGCTCGAAACGATCGCCCAGCACTACCACGTGACCATCCACGCGATCGCCCTGGCCAACCACCTCGACGTGAACGAGCCCCTCACCGCCGGGCAGACGCTCGTCATCCCGGGCGTACGGGTCGCGGAGCACCACGACGGCGGGCACGCCGGCGGCAGGAACGCGAAAGGTGGCCACGACCCGCCCTTCGAGCGCGACGTCGTCCGGGCCGTGCGGCTCGACGAGGAGTTCCGCATCCGCGTGAAGGACGCCCACGGCCGGGTCCCGCAGACGGCCCTCGTCGCCTTCGAGCGCCTCATGCGCCAGGGCCTCGATACCCACCCGCCGGACCCCCGCCTCGTGGCCCTCATCGGCGTCGTCTCGAACCACTTCGCGGGCCGCACGCTCGAGGTGGTCAGCGGCTTCCGCCCCTACAAGCCCACCCAGTACACCCCCGACTCTCGCCACAACTACGGGCGGGCGCTCGACTTCCGCGTTCGCGGCGTGCCCAACGAGGAGCTCCGCGACTTCTGCCGCACCCTTCGCGACACCGGCTGCGGGTACTACCCGAACAGCACCTTCGTGCACCTCGACGTGCGCACGGCGAGCGCCTACTGGGTCGACCTCGCCCACCCGGGCGAGCCGCCACGGTACGCGAAGAACGCCGGCGCGGCCGACGAAGGCACCAGCGACGTCACCATCGACAGCCACTGAGGTGGGGGCGCCTCAGTGTGCCTTGGCGGTCTGGACGACCGGGGCCGACGCGTCGAAGCGGAAGCCGTTGGGCCGGAGCGCCGTGCCGATCGCGTAGAGCACCGACTCGTCGTACCGGGCCCGCGGCGGGCTGCCGGTCCCGGCGCGATCGAGGAACGCCGTCGCGTGCTGCCCGCGATTGAGCACGAGCGCCCGCACGCACCCGGCCTTCGCCAGCGCCGCCGCGAGGGGGGCCGCGCTCGGGAACGTGCCCCGCGCGACGAGGAACCGCCCGGCGGCGGTCTGCCCGAGCACCGCGCGCGGCTCCCCAGGCCCTTCGGTCGTCGGCGCGGCCTTCCCGTCCCAGAGCGCCAGCGGCAGCTCGACCAGGTCGTCGTGCGGTCCGAGCGCCGGCGGGTCCCCCGAGGCGCGCGCCATCGTGAGCTGCCCGTCCGCCCCGATGATGAGGAGCCCCGCCTCGGCCCCGCCGTGCACGGGGACCGCGAGCCGCCCGTCGGTGGCGAGGCCGAGCGGCCGCCGCTCGGGCGCGACGCCGAGGCCCAGCGCGAAGAGGACCCGCTTCGCCTCGTCGCCGGCGAGCTCCCGGAGGGGCGCCGCCGCGGGGGCGTCCTTCGCGCCGGCGCGGACGCGCCAGGAGGTCCGGCCCGGCTCGACGTCGAGGAGCTCGACCGGCCCGGTCGCGGGGGTCGGCGCCGTGTGCGCCGTCCAGATGCCGGCCATCCAGCGCGGGGGAGGCTGCGCGCCGTCGTCGGGCGCCCAGGGCGTCGCGCCGTCCACGGGCGGCGGCGTGGGGTCGCGCACCATCACGTAGAAGAAGTCCTTCGGCGCGTACTGAATGTACCGGTCCGCGGGGATCGACATCGACGGCGTGAGGAGCTGCGACTTGTACTTGTGGCCCGCGAGATCGTCGACGGCGAGGAAGATGTAGCCCGTGTGGTACGGGTTCATGTCGAGGTGCATGCCATAGTCGCACCCGGCCATCTTCATGGCCTTCGCGAGCGACGTGGCGCTCAGGTCGTCGCCCCAGGCGTAGAGGAGGTGGCCGCTCGTCGTGACGCAGAGGCCCGAGCGCTCGGTCTGGGCGCCCTTGCCGGGGAGCGTGAAGCCCCAGAGGTTCCGGCCGGTGGGGTTGGTCTGGCCGTGGTCGATGAGGGGATCGAGGTTCTGGCGGAACGAGTCGATCTCGTCGTCGGCGACGCCGAGGATGCCGCCCACGTCCTTGTCGGTGCCCCACGTGCCGAAGCCCACGCGCCCATCGTCGAGGACGACCACGGTCGCCGCCCCGGCGACGGGCGGGAGCAGCACGCGCTTGTGCACCATCATCCCGTAGTGCCCGTGCTCCGTCTTGAAGGCGCCGTTGAAGGCCGCCGCCACGCGCCGGTAGAGGGCGGGGTCGCGCGGGATGCGCCCCGTGCCGTGCGGGCCGGTCAGCGGCTCGGGGTCCTCGACGCCGGCCTCCATCTGGAGGTCGAGCTGCCGGAGGTCCATCGCGACCAGGATGACCTGCGCGTAGGGGCGGTCCTCGTCGGGGCGCACGTACGTGCGGTAGAAGGGCGAGGGCGCGTCGGCCGCGAGGCCCGGCACCTTGCGCAGCCACGGCACGTCGGGCACGACCCACTCGCCCTCGAGGGGCTCCGGCGACTTCCAGATGCTCGGGATGCGCGCGGGCGGCCAGTGGGCCTCCTCGACCGACGCCTCGGAGGTGTCGAGCACCGGCGGAGGCGGCTCCACGCTGGCCACGACGTCGGTCGCCGCGCCGGACTGGAACGTGATGCGCCGGTACGTGTCGCGCATCCCCAGGGCCTGGTCCTCGACCCAGGCGACCGGCGCCGGACCGATCCACGGCACCGCGCGCAGCGAGTCGACCGCCCAGTGCGAGAACCGCTTGGGAAGGTGCATCCCGCTGTCGGCGTGCATCAGCGGCAGGGCGGGCGTCAGGTCGCCGCTGGCGAAGTCGACGCGCGTCTGCGCGGTCCCGCCCGGGCCGACGCCGGGGGCGGTCAGCGCAATCTGCAGCCCGTCGTCGCCGAGGGCGAGGCCCACCGCGCGGGCCGGTGACTCGAAGGTCACGTCGACGCGGCCGAGGCCCGCGAGGGCGCCGGTCTTCTGGAGGTTCGTGAGCGCGGCCATCGCGCGGTCGCCGAAGGCCGTGGCCTTGTTCTGCGCCCCCTCGCCGTCGAGCGCGAGGAGCGTCACGCTCTGCTCGAGGCCGTACGCGCGCGTGGCGAAGGCGGCGTACCCGTCGCGCACGACGAGCTCGTGGTCGTCGCCGATGGGCGTGTCGGTCAGGTCGTACGCGCGGCGCACGTCCATCACGGAGCCGTCGGGCGAGACGCGCACGCGCGCCCGCCAGACGTCGCGCGTCTCCTCGCCGGGCGCGCGCGCGAGGAAGAGCACCCAGCGCCCGCGGACGACGTCGGCGATGGGCCCTTCGGAGGCCTGCCAGCGAATGTCGGCCGGATCGACGGTCGCGCCGTCCGCCGCCTGGCCGAGCGCGGCCGCGAACGCGGAGAGGTCACGGCCAGGCACCGAGCGGCGGGCGCAGCCCCCGAAGACGGCGAGGACCGCCAGCGCGCACGCCACCGGGCCGCGCCCGCGCGCCCACTCGCTCCACCGTTCGATCACCAACGTTCCACCCCAGCTACCGCGACAGGCCTTTCCGGGCAACCTCAAGCAAGCTCGCGCACATCCCCTTCGTGCGACGCCGCGGCTCGATGCGCCGCGCGGCTACTGTCCCCATCGGGCGTGTGCTACTTGGGGCGCATCCATGAGCCAGGCGCTCGTCGTCGCCAGCAACGTCAAGAAGTCGTTCCGCCACATGGGACGACAGCTCGAAGTCTTGCGCGGCGTGGACATGGAGATCCACGACGGCGAGATGATCGGCATCGTCGGCCCCTCGGGCGCCGGCAAGTCGACCTTGCTCCACTGCATCGGCACCCTCGACGTGCCGAGCGAGGGCACCATCCGCCTCGCCGGCGAAGAGGTCACGCGCCTGTCGGGCACGCGCCTGGCCGAGCTCCGGAACCGGACCATCGGGTTCGTCTTCCAGTTCCACCACCTCCTGCCCGAGTTCACCGCCCTCGAGAACGTGCTCATGCCCGGCCTCGTCCAGGGCAAGAGCAAGAAGGAGCTCGAGCCCAAGGCCCTCGCGCTCCTCGAGGAGGTCGGCCTCAAGCAGCGCGTCCTCCACCGGCCCGGCGAGCTCTCGGGCGGCGAGCAGCAGCGCGTCGCCCTGGCCCGCGCGCTCTTCCTCGAGCCGCGGCTCCTCCTCGCCGACGAGCCCACCGGCAACCTCGACACGGCGACGAGCGCGCAGATCCACGAGCTCTTCTTCGCGATCAACGCCCAGCGCGGCACCACGATCGTCGTCGTCACGCACAACCCCGCGCTCGCCGAGCGCATGATCCGCGTCGTGACGCTCCAGGACGGCCGCGTCGAGAAGGACGAACGCCGATCATAGCCGGGGCGCGCTGGGCTACAGGCTACGGGCTACAGCCAGAGGGAGAGGGGCTGGCCTGAGAGACGCGGGGCAGGCCTCAGGGACCGGTGCGGACGCGAAGCGCCCGCACCCTCTCGCCCTGTAGCCTGTAGTCTGTAGCCTGTAGCCCGCTTGCAGGACTCCGGGCGCCCGGCAAGCCCCGGCCCGTTCGCGCGCTCACCAGCGCGTGACGACGCTGCTGGGCGTCATGTGCACTTCGCACTGATCGATCGAGAGCTCGACGGGGAGGGCGTCGGTCCCGTGCTCGGCGGCCGCGGTGGCCTGGACCCGCGGGACGATCTGCTCGGGCCGGAGGGCGCGGACCACCTCGGGCGGGCACGTGAGGCGCACGTCGACCTCGGCGGGCTGCGCCTTGGCCGCGGCGTGGCCGAGCACGGCGACCGGGACGCGCGTGAAGAGGCGCTCGACGACCTCGCGCCCGATTTCGACGGTCGCGGTCACGATGGAAGCGTCGAAGGTCACGCGCCCCGGCGCGCGCTCGATGCCCAGCTGGTGCGTGTACTTGCCCGTCGTGAGCCCCGTCACGTCGAACGCGTCGGCGCGCGCGTGCTGCACGACGAGGGCCTCGCTCTTGGCGCCCCGGGCGCGCACCATCGCGGGGTCCGCGACCGGCACGCCCTTCACCACGAAGCCCGGCGCGGGCGTCCCGACGAGCCCGACCTCGACGGGCACGTCGCGCGTGATGCGATCCTCCCAGGCGAGGTCGATGGCGGGCGGGTCGATCTGCTCGATCTGGATGCCCGGCGGCACCGGGATCATCTGCGGCTCGAAGGTGACGCGCGTCTCGTTGCCGGCGCGAAGGTCGAGGTGGATGCTGCCGATGTCGTCGGAGTGCAGGTCGTCGAGCGTGGAGCGCGGGCCGCGGACGGTCACGCGGATCTGCGCGGGGATGGGCGAGACGAGCTCCCGCGTCTGGTCGTCGTTCGGCGTGACGGCGACGAGGCTGAGCAGGAGCGAGCGCTGCGCCTCCTGCGAGCCGTGCACGAGCGAGTAGAGCATCAGCGCGAAGCCCAGCGAGAGCAGCTTCAAATTGAGGTTCTCGGTCACGACCGAGCGGAGGCGGTACCCGACGTCGAGGGCCATCCTTCACTCCTCCGTCGGCCGCGTGGGCGCGCGGGGCTCGGTCGACACGGGCTTGGGCGTCTCGATGGGCTTGGCCGGCGTCATCGGGCGGGTGTTCGCCTTGGACGAGGGCTTCGCCGGCTCCTTCTCGCTCTTGGGCACGACGTCGCCGCGAGGAACCGGGGGCGCCAGCACCGCGCTGCCGGTCACCTCGGAGGGCCCGAGGGGCGCGGGCGGGACCTCGGCGGAGCGGCCGGGGCGGCCCTCGTTGCCGGAGGTGGGCGGCACCGTGATGCGGAAGGTGCCGGTGCCGGTCTGCGTGACCGTGCCGCTGCGCTTCGGGGCGCCCTTGTTGCGCTTGCGCGCCGCGCTCTGCCCGAAGAGGCCGAGGAGCGCCTGCCGCAGCGACGCGCCGTCGAGGTTCGTGACCACGTTGCCGTTGAAGCAGAAGCTGATCGTCCCACGCTCCTCGCTCACCACGACCACGACCGCGTCGGTCTCCTCGGTGATGCCGAGCGCCGCGCGGTGACGCGAGCCGAGCGACTTGTCGAGCACCTTGGTGTCGGGCATCGGAAAGAAGACGCCCGCCTTCGCGATGCGAAGGTTGCGGATGACGACGGCGCCGTCGTGCAGCTTGTTGAGGCTCTCGGGCAGAAAGAGGCTGACGAGGAGCTCCCGCTGAACGGTCGCGTCGATGGGCGTGCCCTGGCCGACGACGAACTCGTCGAGGTTCGCGTCCTGCTCGAACGCGATGAGCGCGCCGATGCGGTGGCGCGCGAGGTCGGTCGCCGCCGAGACCACCTCGTCGATGACGCGCGACTCCTGCTGGCGCGAGAGCCCCGTGAGGAAGGCCCGCGCGCCCACGCGCATCAGGCCGCGCCGGATGTCGTTCTGGAACACGACGACCACGATGAGGATGATCGGTAGCGCGTTCAGCAGGTAGAGGAGCGTCGTGAAGTCGGCCCACTTCGAGACGACCCAGACGAGGAAGATGACGCCGAGGCCCATCCCCATCTGCATGGCGCGCGTGCCGCGCAGCACGAGCAGCGCGCGGTAGAGGACGTACGTGACGAGCAGGATGTCGGCGACGTCGGTCAAGACGTTGCCGAACGAGCGCCGCGAGAAGAGGTGGAGGAAGCCCTCGAGCATCAGGCCTCTTCCTTCTGCGCGAGCGCCCGCTGGAGGTCCACGGCCTGCTGGGTCGCCCGCACGTCGTGCACGCGCACGATGGCCGCGCCGGCCCGGTGCGCGTGGAGGGCCGCCGCGATCGACGCGCCGAGGCGCTCGGCCGGCCTGGGCGCGGGGGCGGCCTGCGGGCCGACCGAGGCGAGGAACGACTTGCGGCTCGCGCCGATGGCGACGGGCACCCCGACGGCGCCCACCACCTCGTGGAGGCGCGCGAGGAGCTCGAGGCTGTGGCGGGCGTTCTTGGCGAAGCCGAACCCGGGGTCCATCACGATGGCGTCGCGCGGCACGCCCGAGGAACGCGCCCGCTGAGCCGCGACCTCCCACTCGGCGCACACGTCGCGCACCACGTCGCCATAGGCGTCGTCGGGGTACCGGCTGAAGCCGGGCATCTGCGCCTGGGTGCCGCGCGCGTGCATCAGGACGAGGGCGGCCCCGGAGGCGGCGACCACCCGCGCGAGCGCGCCGTCGAGGAGACACGACACGTCGTTGACGACGCACGCCCCGGCGTCGAGGCAGGCCGCGGCGACCTCGGGGCTCGTGGTGTCGATCGACACGCAGGCCCCCAGCCCGGCCGCGTAACGCACCACGTCGAGGACGCGCGCGAGCTGCTCGCCGGGCGGCACCGGCTCCGCGCGGGGACGGGTGCTCTCCCCCCCGATGTCGACGATGTCGGCACCTTCTCCGAGGAGCTCGTCCACGCGGGCGCGGGCCGCCTCAGGCGAAACGTGGAGGCCGCCGTCGCTGAACGAGTCGGGCGTGACGTTGCAGACGCCCATCAACGCGAGGCCGCGGGTGGCCTTCGCGCGCTCGAGCGTCCTCTGGAAAGCCTCTCGTCGCCGCGACATCGGATGGGTGATCGCTCTTTCAGTCTGTCTTCTGGCTAGCAACCCGGGCAAGGACCGGCAACTTACAAACGCGCCGGAAGCGCGCAAAACATGCGATGGTCCAGGCCCTCTACCGCATGCGCGAACAGTCACTGATGAAGAGCCTGTTCTTCGGGGACATCGACGAGGGGCTCGTGTTCCCGTGGCCCGAGCCCGAAGGCCCGGAAGCCGACCGCATTCACGCCCTTCTCGACCCCCTGCGACGATTCTTCGAGCTCCGGGTCGACTCAGGGGAGATCGACCGGCAGCAGAAGATCCCCGAAGACGTCCTCGCGGGCCTCCGCGAGCTCGGATGCTTCGGCCTCGCCTTCCCGCAGAGCTACGGCGGCCTGGGCCTCACGAACACCGCGTACGCCCGGGCCATGCAAGAGATGACGGGGCTCGATGCCAGCGTCGCCCTGACCCTAGGCGCCCACCAGTCGATCGGCGCGCGGGCCCTCGTGCTCTTCGGCACCGACGACCAGAAGGACCGGTACCTGCCCCGCCTCGCGAAGGGCGAGAGCGTCGCGGCCTTCGCGCTCACCGAGCCGAACGCCGGGAGCGACGCCGCGGCCATCCAGACGCGCGCCGACGTGCAGTCGGACGGCAGCTACCTCCTCAACGGCCAGAAGACGTGGATCACCAACGGCGGGTTCGCCGACGTGTTCACGGTCTTCGCGCGCACCTCGCGGCCCGACGCCGACGCCAAGCCGAAGATCACGGCGTTCGTGGTCGAGCGCGGGTGGGGCGTGCGGAGCGGGCCGCCGAAGGACAAGCTCGGGATTCGCGGCGCGTCGACCACGGAGCTCTTCTTCCATGACGTGCGGGTGCCGGCGTCGAACGTGCTCGGCGAGCCGGGGCGCGGCTTCAAGGTGGCGATGCAGGTGCTCGACAGCGGGCGCCTCACGCTCGCGAGCGGGTGCATCGGCCTCTCGAAGCGCGTCCTCAAGATGGCCGTGGACCGCTGCAAGGAGCGGCGCGCGTTCGGCCGCCAGATCGGCGAGTTCGGGCTCATCAAGGACAAGATCGCGACGATGATGGCCGACATCTGGGCCCTCGAGTCGATGACGTACCTGACGACCGGGATGATCGACGCGGGCGTCGAGGACTTCTCGATCGAGAGCGCCATCTGCAAGGTCTTCGGGAGCGAGACGTGCTGGCGCGTCGTCCACGAGGCGCTCCTCATCGCGGGCGCGGCCGGGTACATGGCGGAGTTCCCCTACGAGCGGCTGCTCCGCGACGCGCGCATCCACCTCGTCTTCGAGGGGACGAACGAGATCCTCCGCGCGTTCATCGCGCTCGGCGGGATGCAGGGCCCGGGGCGCGAGCTCGCCGACGTGGCGCGCGCGATGAGCGAGCCGATCAAGGGCTTCGGCCTGCTCACCGACTTCGCGATCCGCAAGGCCCGCGGGGCGCTCGGGCGCCCCCGCATGACGCGCCACCACCCGCTCCTCGCGCGCGAGGCCCTCGTCTTCGAGGAGTACGTGCACGAGCTCGGGCGCGGGGTCGACGCCGTGCTGCGGCGGCACGGCCGCGACATCGCCGAGATGCAGTACACGCAGAAGCGCACGGCCGACATGGCCATCGACCTCTATGCCCTTGCGGCCTGCATCTCGCGCACCACGCGCGCCATCGAGCGCCGCGGAGAGGAGGGGGCGCGCCGCGAGATTGACCTGACGAACATCTTCGCCGCCGCGGCGGAGCGCCGGCTCGCGCAGATCGTGGCCGCCGTGGGGAAGAACGACGACGAGCTCCGGAAGGGTGTCGCGACGCGTGCGTACGCGGACGGGGGCTATCCGTTCGACGTCGTGTGAGAGCGCCACGAGTACGGGGCCGGCGGCACCTACCGGCCGAGTGGACGCCCCGACCTGCTCGAACGACCCATCGCCGCCGCCGGCCGGCGGCGTTCCCCTGGCCCTCGAGCTCCCCGGTGCTCGGCACCCCTTGATTCAGGCGGGGGGCGAGTCCAGCTCGGCGTCCATATGCTTCGCGAGGAGCCCGGCGAGCCACTCGCGGAAGCGCTTCTCGCTCCGCGGGTCCGGGTCGACGCCGGCGACCCGGAAGGTCGCCTTGCCCGCGATGGCCTGACCGAAAAGCGCGAGGGCCGACAGGACGATCGCGAAGAGCGTGTCTTCGTATAAGGGCTTGTTGCGGTGGCCCTTCGCGCGCTCGAGGCGGATGGAGTGCGTCACGCGCCCGATCTCGGCCCAGTTCAGCCGCGCGGTCTCGTTGAACGGGTCGTACCCCGAGAGGAGCAGCCAGGCCATGAGCCGAGCGTGCCCCCGCTCGTGGAGCGTCTCGAAGACGCGCTCGAAGAGGGCGACCGCGTCGGGCGCTTCGCCGACCTGGGTCGCGCTCAGGGAGCGGACGAGGTCTTCCTGCAGGCTGACGATCGCCTGCTCGATGACGGCGCTGACCAGGCCCTCGCGGCTGCCGAAGTGATGGAGGACGGCGGGGTGCGAGATGCCCACGTCGGCGGCGACGTCCTGGAGGCGGAGGCCCATGGGCCCCGATTGCTGGAGGCGCCGCTCGGCGGCTTGCAGGATTTCTCGGCGTGCGGCGTCGGCGGTGCGGCGGCGGCGTGGCTGGGTCATCGTGAGCTCGGGGCACCGCTCCACTGTCCGCTCGATCCCCCTGGCGCGACACGGCCCCTCGTGTCGCCCCAGCTCTTCGCGATCTCCGCGGCGGCCTCGCTGCGCGCGCGCCCGAGGGCGCGGTCGATGGAGGCGGCGTCGCGGTCTTCCGGCGAAACGCGCACCGCGCCGGCCGGCGTCCACCGCACGAGCACGTCGGCCACGAGCGGCGACGGCGCGCCGGGCGGCGTCTCGAGCGCCGGCGAATGGGAGATTGCGACGAACGCGTCGCCCGCGCGATACCCGATGGCCACGCGCACCACGCACCCCGCGGGCAGGTCGCGGATGAAGAAGTCGCCCAGCGGGACCTGCACGTCCACGTCGCGGAGCGTGGAGCGCGGCCCGTCCCACGTGGGCACCACGATCACCGCGCGGAGCGCGAGGGCGCCGCCCGGGCGCACGGCCCGCACGTACTCGAGCGTGCGATCGCGGACCTCCCAGTAGACGTAGAGGGTGCGCGGGTCGACCGGGATGGCGACGCACTCGTCGACGTCGTACCGGGTGGGGAGCGACACGTCGTCGAGCATGTGGCTCGGCTCGGCGTTCGCCGGCTCTTCCTCGCCGCGCGCGTCGGACCCGCTGCCCGCGGGCGGCAGGCCGTCGTCTTCCTCGGGGGGCATGCGCGGCGGCGGCAGCGGGTAGCTCTCGTCGCGAAGCTGGTTCAGGAGGGCGCGCGCGGCCCCGTGGTCGGGCTCGCGCACGAGCACGCGATCGAGCGTCTCGGTCGCGCGGTCGCGGTGCCCCTGGGCGGCGTAGATCTCGGCCAGCGTGACCGTGGGCAGCGCGGCGGGGGCGCCCGGGCGGGAGGTAGGCGCCGGGCCGCCGACGGAGCGGATGCGCTCGGCCGCGTCGGGGAGGTTCAGGCCCAGCTCGACCACGCTGGCCAGGAGATTGCGCGCGCGCCCGAAGAGGCCCCGGGCGCGCACCTTCGTGGCCTGATTGGCCGCGCTCCGGAGGAGCAGCTCGTCCACGAGCTCGGGGCGCGTGAGGATGCGCGCCCGCGTGACCCCGGCCGCCTCGGCCCGGGCCACCAGCTCATCTCGGTCCAGCGCTTCGAGCTCGACGCGATTCATGCGCCCGTCATGAGGCACTTACCGCGTGGATGCAAGCGAGAGCTACGAAGAGCTACGCCGTCACGGACCGCGCGGCGGCGATGTCGCGCGCGATCTGCTCCTTGAGCTCGTCGAGCGAGCCGAACTTCTTCTCCTCGCGGAGCCGGGCGAGCAGGTGGACGCGCAGGCGCGCGTCGTAGAGGTCGCCGTCGAAGTCGAGCAGGTGCGTCTCGACCGACACCACCCTCTCGGCTCCCCCGACGGTCGGCCGCACGCCGACGTTCGTGACGCCTCGCGCCAGGGGCACGAAGGGCTGGTCGGGACCGGGTGAGCGCTCCACCCGGACCGCGTAAACCCCGTGCGGAGGAAGGAGCTCGGGGATGTCGCCGAGGTTGGCCGTGGGGACGCCGATCGTCCGGCCCCTCTCGTGGCCGTGGACGACCACGCCGCTCACCGCGTGAGGCCGCGACAGCACGCGCCGCGCCTGCTCGAGATCCCCCGACGCGATCGCCTCTCGCGCGCGCGTGCTCGAGTACGGCCCGCGCGCGTCGCTCGCGACCGTGTGCACGCGCACGCCGAAGCCCAGGCCGGCGCCGAGGTCGCGGAGGAGCGTGAGAATCCCCGGCGCGCTTGGCCCCGAAGCGGAAGTTCTCGCCGACCACGACGAGGCGGGCCCGGAGGCCCTGCGCCACGAGCTCGCGGGCGAAGCGCTCGGGCTGCCACGCGGCGAACTCCTGGTCGAAGCGCCGCGCGTAGAGCCGCTCGACGCCGAGCGCGCCGACGAGATCCGCGCGACGCTCGATGGTCGTGAGGAGCGGGGGCGCGCCGCGGCCCACGATCCCGGCCGGGTGCGGGGTGAACGTGAGCAGGCACGGCGCCAGCCCGAGCGACCGCGCGTGCGCCACCGCCTCGTGCAGCACCGCCTGATGGCCGAGGTGCACGCCGTCGAAGTTGCCCACGACGAGCGCGCACGGCGTGGCCCCGAGCGCGTCGGCGGGGGTGCTGTCGTCGACGGCGATCTGCCGTGCCGCGGTCATCTCCACCGCACGTTTAGCACGGGCCCCGCGTCATTGCGGCGTCTGCACCGAGCACACCGGGGGCACGCTCATGGCTCCGCCGCAGTGCGCGGGCGACGCGGTGATCTCCACGACCGCGCGCGTTCCCTGCGAATAGAGGATCGGTCGCGGCTGAAGCGTGCACGTGAGGTTCTTGGTGTCGGTCGCGCCCTCGGCCTGCGTGCAGGCCCCCGATTCGTTCGGGACCGTCCACGCCTGCCCGTCGGGGTAGACGACGTTGATCGCGTAGCGCCCGGTCGGCAGGCACGCCTGCATCGGCGTCGGCGTCACCAGGCCCGCGAGCTGCGGGCTGGCGAGCGCGGACGGGGGGACGATTGGCGCGTTCATCATCGGGTTCGTGAGATCGGCCGTCGGCGCGCTGAGCGAGGGCGTCACGAGCGTGCCCCGCGTGTCGACCGCGGCGGGGTCGAAGAGCTGGTCGAAGCAGATCACCGCCGGCCGCAGCGCGACCGTCAGGTGATCCTGCTGGAAGATCGTCGGCTGCCCCGTCGACGGGTCGAAGAGCGACCCGAACTCCTGCGCGAGGCCGGTGTTGAAGAGGGAGTCCGGCTGCGTGGGGTCGGTGCCCGTGCCCTCGAGGAGGGTGATGCCCTGGAGGATGACGACCGGCGCGCCGGGACCGCCCTGCGTCGTGATGCTCGCGGGGTCGGCGACGTGCCCCGGGTCGTCCACGAGCTTCGTGAGGACGACGAGGGGCCAGAGCTGCGGGATGCCGTTGCCCTCGGGGATCTCCTGCGGCACCCAGCTGGCGCTGCCGGGGTCGTAGAGCGCGCTCTGCCAGACCAGGAAGCCGCCCGCGCCCGTGGGCGGCAGCTGGAAGTCGAAGGGCACGGCGATCGCGGCCGCGGCCTCGGCCGAGGGCAGCCCGCCGTGCAGGATCAGGTGCGGGAGCTTCGACTCGAAGTTGCCGACGCCCTCCGGGTCCATGTTCTGTACGGGCGGCGCGAGGATCGAGATGTCTTGCGGGATGGTGAGGATCGGCTCGTAGTCGGGGCTCGTCTCGACCGTGCCGGCGATGCCGGTGGTGTCGCCCGGCGTCGCCGGCTTCGAGGAGGTCTGAACCTCGGTCGTCGTGAGCGTCTCCTGAGTCGGGTCGAAGTTCACCTGAAGGCCGCCCGCGTAGGAGTACGGCCGCGGGGTCGGGAGCGTCTCGCCGAGGGTCACGGTCAGGTCGTCCGCGACGAAGCCGGAGCTCGGGACGACGAAGTTGGGGATCCCGCCGTCCGGCGCGCCCGCCGGGAGCGGCTGGGCGACGCCCACGTCGACGGGCAGAAACCTCGGCTGGTAGTTCGGGTTGCCGGCGTTCATCGGCAAGACGGCGTCCGCGGTGTCGATGGCGCCGCCCGCGACGTCCCCCTTCTCGGGCAGGTCGCGGAACTTGAAGGTCGGCAGGAAGTCGCCCGTGTAGTCGTAGAACGCCTGGATGACGTACGAGCCGCCCGGCACGGGCGAGATCGTGAACGGCGCGCTCGCGGTGATCGACCCGCCCGCCGGGCAGTCGGTGCTGGCGGCGCCGTTGCGGGGCAGGCTCGCGAAGAGCGTGTCGCCCGTGACGACGCCGAAGTTGACCGGCGTGCTGGCCGTGCCCGCGGGCGGCGGGAGGTTCCGCCGGTCGAAGACGAAGAGGATCGCCGCGCCGACGACGTGCCCGTCCGCCGAGCAGGGTGGCGGCCCGTCGTACACGACCGAGCCGCGGAGCACGCCGGAAGGGGCGATCTCGGCGCTGGTCGGCGAGGACGACGTCGCGTCGACCGGGATGGAACCGCAGCCGAGGGCCCCCGCGGCCAGGGAGGCCAACGAGAGAGAACCGAGTCTGGCGATCGAGAGCGTGCGCGTGGGTCGCATGCCGTGCCTCTAGAAGCGGTAAGAGAGGAAGCCCATGAGCCGGCGGTCGATGAGCTGCCCGAACGGATGCTCGCGGTGCTGGTCGTTCAGCAGGTTGAAGGCGACGCCGCTCACCTCGGCGTGGTTGCCGAGGAAGCGGTAGCCGATGCGCGCGTTGAGCAGCGTGTACGCGTCGAGGTGGAACGACTGGTAGACGATCTGCTGCTTCGTGACGTCGGTCACCTGCTCGGCCCAGTCCTGCGGCGAGACGTAGTGGACGTCGACCGACCCGTTGAGGCCGAACTTGGTGCGGAGCTGCACGCCGCCGTTGACCTTCAGGGCGCTCGTGCGCTGGTCGGTCTTGAGGAGCGCCGCTTGTTCGACCGAGCAGTTCGAGTTGTCTTGCTTCACGTCCATGAGCGTCGTGTTGCCGTAGAAGTCGAGGCCCTCGACCGGGAACACGCGCACGCCGAGCTCCGCGCCGTACACGTTGAACTTCTGGCACTGGTTCTCGAAGTTCGAGAAGAAGATCGGATACGACCCGGTCGACTCGTCGAGCCCCGTGGGCACGTTCGAGTTCGCGAGGTTGCCCACCGTGACGGGCCGCGACGGCGCGATGTCGATGAGGTTGTCGGCGTGGTTGTAGAAGAACGCGCTGTCGAACGTGAAGGAGTCGCTCTCCGAATTGAGGTAGCCGACCTCCGTCGTGAAGATCTGCTCCGGCTGGAGGCGGAAGTTCGGCTGGTCGGGGCGCTGCGACTCGGAGATGAGGTTCGCGCCGCTCGCGGGCAGCGTGACCGGCAGGCCGATGTAAGACTCGAGGAAGTTCGGCGTGCGGAACGCGGTCGCGACGATGCCGCGGATGGTCGACTGCTTGCTCGGGTGAAAGAGGATCGACCCGCGCGGCGACTGCACGATGCGCTCGAGGTAAGGGACGTAGTCGGCGCGGTAGTCGCCGACGACCGCGAACTTGGGCCCGAGCTTCACCTCGTCGTGGAGGAAGAGGCCGAAGTGGTTCTCCGTCTCGTTCTGCAGGTCGTACGACCAGCTCAGGGCCTTGAGGCGGTACTCGGCGCCGACGTGCAGGTCGTGCTCGATGCCGCGTCCCGTCTCGAACCGGCCGATGTACTGCGCCTCCCCGTCGACGATGTGCAGGTTGTAGAGCGCGGGGAGGAGCGACTGGCCGACGTACGCGGCGTTGCTCTCCTCGGTGCCGTGGTAGAAGTTCCAGAAGACGCGCGCCTCGAAGTGCTTGCCCTTCGCGTACGCGGTGAGCGACGGCGTCACGGTGTCGAGCAGCTGGTCGTTCACCGCGCCCACGCCGAGGATCTCGGCGATGCCGTCGGTGTAGCTGCCGTCGAGGCCGATCGTGACGTCCTTGCCAATCGAGCGCGTGGCCGACGCCGCGAACCGCACGATGCGCCCCGACGTGTTCTGGTCGGGGTTCGCGAGCGTGAGGTCCGACCGGCCGGGGTCGACCTCCTGGCTCCAGCGAGGGAGGTAGTCGTATCCGGCCGACACGCGGTACGCGAGCTCGCCGTCGCGGCCCGTCGCCCAGATAGAGCCGTGCGCGGCGTTCTCGGAGCCGTACCCCACGTTCACGCCGCTGTCGCCGGTGCCGGGCGCCTTGGTGATGATGTTGATGACGCCGTTGAAGGCGTCGGCGCCGTAGAGCGCGGACCCCGGGCCGCGCACGACCTCGATGCGCTCGATGTCCTCGACGCCCACGGGCAGCGCCGTCCAGAACGTCGCGCCGACGAGGTCGACGTACACGCTCCGGCCGTCGATGAGGACGAGCACGCGGCTCGAGAGGCGCTGGTTGAAGCCGCGCAGCGAGACCTCGGTCTGCGCGCCGGTCGTCTCCATGATGTCGACGCCCGCGAGGCGCCGGAGCAGCTCGGGGATCTTCGTGATGCCCGAGAGCCGGATGTCTTGCTCGGTGATGATCGACGTGGAGTTCGGGGCGTCGAGGGGGCTCTGCGCGGAGCGCGACGCCGTGACGACGGTCTCCTCGAAGACCTGCTCGGTCTTCAGCTCTCCCGGCGCAGGGGCCGTCGCGGCGGCGACCGCCGCGGCCTCTGGCGCCGCGGCGGGGGCGCCGGGGGTGGGCGTTGCGCCCGCCCCGGGTCCGTTCGCGGCCGGGGCGGCGGGCGCGACCTGCTGCGCCTCGATGAGCATCGCCTGCTGTTTGCGAATGCGCTCCTCGAGGCTGGCGACGATCTGCGCGACCTCGTCGCGGTCCTTCGGGGCGCCCTCGAGGTACCGCTTGTAGTAGATGACGGCGTCGTCGAGATCGCCGGTGTCCACGTAGGCGCGGGCAATGTTGTAGAGTACATTCGGATGCGGGAGGATGTCGTAAGCCGACTTCAGCTCCTCGATTCCCAAGTCGTATTTCCCCTCCGCGATGGCGGCCATGCCCTTGCGGAAGTGGGCGCGCGCCTCGGTGCGCTCGTCGGCGCGCGCGCCGCTCGACGTGAGGAAGACCGCTCCGAGCGCCAGGCCAGCGGCGATGCGAGCGGCGATTCGGCGGGGACTGCGTTGCGCCACGTTTCGAGCTCCCTCGGACGAAAGGCAGACAAGACGGGGCCCCCGCGTGAACGCGCGGCGCTCCGGCGAGTGCCACGAGCAGACGCGCGCACCCTCTCCCAGGGCGTCGACGAGCCGCAGCACGAACGCCGGGAAGATAGATCAGCGTGCTCCGCCAAGTCTATTTTTGATGCGAGGGAGCCCCCTCGCTCGGCCGCACTCCCTCAGTACGGGAGATCGGTCTTGTAGCCGGTGGGGGGCGCGTCGCTCTTCGGCGTTGCCTGCAGCGCGGGCGCGGTTTGCTGGGCCGGCGCGGGCGCGACGTACGGCCTCGCGGGCGCGGCGGCCGGCGCGTCGGGCAGCTTCGTGAGCCTCACGAGCACCGGGCTGTCGACGATCTTCACCGTCTTCGTCTCGGCGCGGAAGCCCGGCCGGGCGACGGTGAGCTTGTGGTCGTGGGCGGGGTCGGCGTCCGTGCCCTTGTAGACGAGGTCGCACGGCGTGCTCGCGCAGACCTCCACGCCGTCTTCCTTCACGCTGGCCCCGTCGGGATCGGTGTTCACGCGGACCTTCACGAGCGCGACCGCCTTCGCGGCGCTATCGACGGGCGCGAGCATCGCCGACGGGACCTCGGTCACGGCAGGAGCCGCGGCCGCGGCGGCCGCGGCGGCCTGCGAGGACGCCGAGATCTCGGGGTGCAGATTCGCGTACGCGGCGACGCCCGCGGTTCCGAGGGCGCCGACGATCACGGCGAGGAGCACGCCCCTCGAGCCGCTCCTGGGCGGAGGCGTCGAGAGGCTCGGCACCGGGATGGACGGGACGGGCGGCGACGAGATCGGCGCGGCGAGCGGCGAGAGCACGGCGCCGGAGACGCTGACGTTCCCGGTTCGCGCGTCGCCCATCGGGCCGCTGCCCGAGTCGCCGGAGGGGGAGCGCGGCATGGCGCTCGGGATGGAGACCGCGCGGAACTCGCCGGTCGCGAGGCCGTTGAAGGTGTGCCCGCCGCTCATGCGCTTCAGCGCCGCGAGCACTTCGTCCATCGAGCGGAAGCGCCCGTCGGGGTCCTTCGCCATGCAGCGCGCGATGATCTCTTCGAACCCGGCGGACACCTGCGTGTTGGGGTTCATCTGGCGGAGCGGCGGCGGCTGCTCGTTCACGTGCGCCATCAGGATGTTGACGCTGTTGGGCCGGTCGAACGGCACCTTGCCCGCGATCATCTCGTACAAGATGATCCCGAGCGAATAGATGTCCGTGCGCGCGTCGACGCGGTCGCCGCGAATCTGCTCGGGAGCCATGTACTTCGGGCTGCCCATGAAGAGGCCCGTCTGCGTGAGGTCTTCGGTCTTCGTGTCGGACACGTTCTTCACGAGCCCGAAGTCGAGGATCTTCACGAAATCGGTCTCGTCGCCGTGCTCGACGAGGAAGATGTTCGCCGGCTTGAGATCGCGATGTATGACGCCGAGGGAGTGCGCCTCGCGAAGGGCTCGGCAAATTTGCCGGGCGACGTGGGCGGCGCGCTCTTCGGGGAAGTGGCCCGCCTCGCGGATGGCCCGATGGAGCGTGTGCCCATCGAGGTACTCCATCGCCATGTAGTAGACGTCGTCCTCGGTGCGCCCGTAGTCGAAGATCGTGACCGTGTTCGGGTGGGTCAGCTTCGACGCGATGCTCGCCTCGAGGAAGAAGCGCTTGTGAAACTCGGGGTCTTGCTCGCCGGCGTAGTTCGGGTTCAGGACCTTGAGGGCGCAGACGCGCCCGAGCGGAGCCTGCTCGGCGCGATAGACCTTGCCCATGCCCCCGCGCGCGATGAGCGCGTTGATCTTGAACCGGTCGTTGATGACGCGGCCGATGAGCGGGTCCGGGACCCCACTGGTCTTGGAAATTGCCGCCGACCCTTCGGTCATAACGAGAGGCTCCCGGGAGCGCGCACGCCCGTCTCTGGCACATCGACGAGACGGCCTACCCGCACACTCTTGAGTGTGCCTGCGGACTTACGGGGTGTCAACGCGATGACCGGCCCACGTTTCCCCTCATTTTCCAGGCGCCCGAGCGGGCGCTCCCCCCATTTTCCAGCCGAGCTGCGCGAGCCTGAAAGGGCCGCTTTTTCACCCGCCCTAGCGTAGCTTCTCGCCGCCCAAACGAGGTAACTTGGCGGCGCGATGACGAACTCCTGGGTATTGCGAACGGTGTCGCTGTCCGTGCTGGTGGCCATGCTCTTCTTGGGGCGCAGCGCCCTGGCCTCGAGCTTCACGCTGAAGACGACGGAGGCGACCGAGAGCGGGGGCACCTGGCACATCAAGGTGCGCATCGACATGTCGCACGCGCCCACGATGATGCACCTCCCGATGCGCTTCACCTTCTCGAAGGAGGTGATCGACGAGCGCGCCATCATGACCAAGGGCGCCGAGCCCGAGCACCACCGCAACGTGCTCGACACTCCGCAGAAGACGATCGTCGGAATGGACGTCGACTTCGCCGACCCCAGCGGGCAGGTCTTCAAGTCGACGGTGTTCGAGTTCGACGTCGCCCGCAAGGACGGGTACTTCGAGGCCGGCGAGTACCTCGTCTCGCTCGCCGACAACGACGGCACGATCGGCGGCAACCAGCGCCTCATCCTGAAGGGCGACAACCCGCCCGTCTACCGCGGCGCCATGGACTTCTCGGGCGACCCGAAGGCCGCGAAGAAGAAGAAGGGCGTCGACATCGAGAGCGTCGGCAGCGGCGTCGACGCCGGCCCGCAGCAGGTCGCCCAGAACGACGCCCCGGCCTCGACGGGCCCGTCGGCGAACGACGACACGGGCGGCGGGCCGCCCCCGCCGATGATCTCGCAGGACGCGTACAAGACGCACCCCGAGGACGAGGCCGTGCAGGGCCACCCGAGCGGCTGCGGCTGCGTGGTTGCCGGGGCGAGCAGCGGCTGGCAGGACGGCGCGCTCGGCCTCGGCGGCGCGTTCTTCGCGCTGAGCCTCCTCGCTCGACGCCGCCGCTAGACGCCGCGTCTCGGTCCCCATCCCCTCGCCCAGGTTCTTTGTATGGATTTCGAGCCCAGCAGCCGATCGAAGGACTATCTCGAGCGGGTCCGGCGCTTCATGCGCGAGGAGATCGAGCCCATCGAGAGGAAGCATTGGGAAGGCATCCTCGCCCTCCACAACGGGGGCGACTGGAAGAAGTGGCGCGTCCCCCCCATCGTCGATGAGCTCAAGAAGAAGGCGCGCGCCGCCGGCCTCTGGAACCTCTTCCTCGGCGACGACAAGCTCGGCGCCGGCCTGAGCACGCTCGAGTACGCCCCCCTCGCCGAGCAGATGGGCCGGAGCCACCTCGCGCCCGAGATCTTCAACTGCAGCGCCCCCGACACCGGGAACATGGAGGTGCTCTTCCGCTACGGCTCCGAGCGCCAGAAGGAGCAGTGGCTGAAGCCCCTCCTCGCGGGGGAGATCCGGTCGGTCTTCTGCATGACCGAGCCGGACGTGGCCTCGTCCGACGCGACCAACATGCAGGCCACCGCCATCCTCGAGGGCGACGAGATCGTCCTCAACGGCAAGAAGTGGTGGTCCAGCGGCATCGGCGACCCGCGCGCGAAGGTCGCCATCTTCATGGCCCGCACGGCCGACGCCAGCCAGGACCGGCACCGCCAGCACTCGATGGTCCTCGTGCCGCTCGACACGCCGGGCGTCGAGATCCAGCGCATGCTCCCCGTCTTCGGCACCTACGACGAGCCCCACGGTCACGGCGAGGTGCACTTCAAGAACGTGCGCCTCCCGGCCTCCAGCGTCATCGCGGGCGTCGGCAAGGCGTTCGAGATCGCGCAGGGCCGCCTCGGCCCGGGGCGCATCCACCACTGCATGCGCTGCCTCGGCGCGGCGGAGGTGGCGCTCGAGCTCATGATCGACCGCGGCGCCAGCCGCACCGCCTTCGGCAAGCCCCTCGTGAACCTCGGCGGCAACCGGGAGCGCATCGCCGAGCACCGCATCGCCATCGACCAGGCGCGCCTCCTCACGCTGTACGCGGCGTGGAAGATCGACCACGTCGGCGCCCTCGGGGCGATGACGGAGATCTCGGCCATCAAGGTGGTCGCGCCGAACGTCCTCCAGAGCGTCGTCGACGACGCCATCCAGATTCACGGCGTCGCCGGCGTCTCGTTCGACACGCCGCTGACCTCCTTCTTCGCGTCGGCGCGCAGCCTCCGCCTCGCCGACGGCCCCGACGAGGTGCACAAGGGCGTCATCGCGCGCATCGAGCTCGCGAAGCGAGGCATCACGGGCAGCCGATGACGCCGGCGCAGGCGATCGAGCAGGCCCGCAAGGGCGAGCTCCTGCCGGTGTACCTGGTCGCGGGCGACGAGCGGCTGCTCCGCGACGAGGTCGTGCGGGAGCTCCGCGCGGCCTCGCTCGGCGGCGGCGTGGCCGCGTTCAACGAAGACCGGTTCACCGCGGGCGAGGCCGACGTCGAGAGCATCGTGTCGGCCGCGCGCACGGTGCCGATGATGGCCAGGCGGCGCTTCGTGCTCGTGCGCGGCGCCGAGCGGTGGGACGCGGGCGAAGGGGCGAGCGTCCCGTTCGACCGGCTGGCGGAGTACGCGGCGGCGCCGGTCGACTCCACGTGCCTGGTCATCGTGGGCACGAAGATCGACGGGCGGCGCAAGCTCGCCGTCGTCGCGCGCAAGCAGGGGTTCCTCGTGCCGTGCGAGCCGCTCGACGCCCGGTCGCTGCCGGGATGGATCGCCGATCGGTTCGCGGCCAAGGGGCACGCGATCGAGCGCGACGTCGCCGAGATGCTCGCCGCGATCGCCGGGCCGGATCTCTCGTCGGTCGACGACGCGGTGGAGCGGCTCTCGCTCTACGCGGGGGAGGGGGCCCCCATTGACGAGGCGGCGGTCGGCGCGTGCGTCGCGCGGGTGCGCTCGGCGGACACCTGGGCGCTGGTCGACGCGGTCGGCGCGCGGGACCTCGGCAAGGCCCTGCGCACCCTGGCCGACGCGTACGACCCGCGCGAGCGCGGGCTGCCCCTCCTCGGCGCGCTCGCGTGGTCGATCCGGCAGCTCGCCCGCTACCAGGCCGCGGTCGAGTCGGGGGCCTCGCACGATGACGCCGCGCGGCGCGCGGGGGTCTTCCAGCCCTACCGGGCGCGCGAGCTCGCGGCCAAGGCGCGGGCCGTCCGTCCGCGGGACGTCGAGCGCTGGATCCTCGTGCTCGCCGAGACCGACCTGGCGCTGAAGAGCTCCCGCCGGAACGCCGACGCCATCCTCGAGGAGATGCTCACGCGCCTCTGCAAGGCCGAAACGCGCAGCGGCGGCCGGTCATCGGACGCGTCTACGAAGGGCCGAGGCGCGCCGCCCCCGAGCCGAGCCATTTGACGGCGCGGCGACTCGTCCCTACCTTTCCACCAGCACGGGCGCGAAGCGGAAGGCCCCCGCGACCCATCCAACGAGTCAGGGAAATATTGAGATGCACGTCCCCCCCAGGGTGATCCGGCCTCAACCCGCGCCCCTAGCGTCCGCCGAGACGCCGATTGCAGAGTGGGTGGCGAAGGCAACGCTGCCGACGCGCCATGGCAATTTCGAGACGCACGTCTTCCGGAGCGTTCGCGAGCGCGAGATCGGCGCGCTGTCGCCCGAGCACGTCGCGCTCGTCTACGGCGACGTCGCCGAGCTCCGCGGCCGGACCGACGTGCTCGTGCGCGTGCACTCCGAGTGCATGACGAGCGAGGTCTTCGGCTCCCTCAAGTGCGACTGCAAGGAGCAGCTCGAGACAGCCATGGCCGCCGTCGCCCACGCGGGCGCGGGCGCCATCCTCTACCTCCGGCAGGAGGGCCGCGGCATCGGCCTCGCGAACAAGATCCGCGCGTACGCGCTCCAGTCGCACGGGCACGACACGGTCGACGCCAACCGCCTGCTCGGCCTCCCCGACGACGCGCGCACGTACGAGGTCGCGCGCGACATGCTCGGCCACTTCGGCATCGGCGGGGTGCACCTCCTCACGAACAACCCCGCGAAGGTGAACGCGCTGCGCAAGCTCGGCATCGACGTGGTCAGCCGCGTGCCGGTCGTCGTCCCGCCGAACCAGCACTCGTCACGGTACCTCGAGGCCAAGCGCCTCCGCATGGAGCACGAGCTGCCCGACTTCCGCGCCGCGAGCGGCGACGCCGAATAGCGCGGATGCGCATCGCCCTCACGCACAACCTTCGGGTCGCCGACTCCGAAGACGAAGCCGAGTTCGACTCGCCAGAAACCATCGGCACGATCGAGCGCGCGCTCGCTCGTGCCGGTCACCGGGTCGAGGCCATCGACGTCACGGGCCCCGCGTCGCTCCTCGTGACGCGGCTCGAGGCCTTCGCGCCCGACATCGTCTTCAACCTGGCCGAGGGCCACCGCGGCAAGACGCGGCGCGCGTTCTACCCCGCCCTCTTCGAGGAGCTCGGGCTCCCTTCGACGGGCAGCGACGCGTACACGCTCACCGTCACGCTCGACAAGGCGCTCACGAAGAAGCAGCTCACGGGCTGGGGCGTTCCGAGCCCGCGCGGGCGGTTCGTGACCCGCGCCACGCTGGCGAACGGGGGCCTCGACGACCTCCCCTTCCCCGTCATCGTGAAGCCCAACTTCGAGGGGTCGAGCAAGGGCATCGGCCGCGAGAACGTGGTGGAGGATCCCATCGCGCTCGCCCGCGTGCTCGACAAGCTCCTCACGAAGTACCCCGACGGCGCGGTCGTCGAGCGGTACGTGCCGGGCGTCGACGTGCGCTTCGTGCACATCGAGGGGGTGCGGCCGCTCCCGGCGGTCGAGACGATCGTCGACCCGTCGTACCCACGCCCGTACGAGGTGCTCGACTACCGGCTCGCGAACGTCGACACGCGCATGGTCGAGCGACGCGCCCCGGCGCGCCTCGCCCCCGCGGTGCAGGAGCGGGTGACGGACCTCGCGGCGCGCACGCTCTCGGCCTTCGCGCTGCGCGACGTGGCGGCGCTCGACTTCCGCGTCGGCGACGACGGCGAGGTCTGGTTCCTCAGCGCCACGGCGATCCCGAGCTTCGCGAAGGACGGGGGCCTCTTCGCGGCGACCCGCGCGATCGGGATCGACCACGAGGCGACCGTGCTCGCCGTGCTCCGCTCGGCGGCCGCGCGCCACGGCCTCACCGCGATGCTCGACGCGACGAAGTCGCGCCCGGCGCGGGGCCGCCGCACGAGCCTCCGCGTGGGGCTCGCCTTCAACATGAAGCGCATCGACTCGCACGCGGGCGACGACCGCGAGGCCGAGTACGACGCACCCGAGACCATCCAGGCCATCACCAAGGCCATCGCGAGCCACGGGCACGACGTCGTGCCGCTCGAGGCCACGCAGGACTTCCCGCGCGCGCTCGCCGCGTCGAACGTCGACGTCGTCTTCAACATCGCCGAGGGCATGGCCGGGCGCAGCCGCGAGGCGCAGGTCCCGAGCCTCTGCGAGCTGCTCGGCGTGCCGTACACCGGCAGCGACTCGGCGACGCTCTCCATCTGCCTCGACAAGGCGCTCGCCAAGCGTCTCCTCGTCGACATCGACACGCCCGCCTTCCAGCTCCTCGTGACGGGCCGCGAGAAGCTCCGCCCGCTCCGCTACCCCGTCATCGTGAAGCCGAACCAGGAGGGGACGAGCAAGGGCATCACGCCCAAGAGCGTCTGCGACGACGAGGCGGGCCTGCGCGGGGTCGCGCGCGAGCTCATCGAGCGGTACGGCCAGCCGGCCCTCGTCGAGGAGTACGTCTTCGGCCGGGAGCTCACCGTGGGCCTCCTCGGCGAGCGGCGCCCGCGCGTCCTGCCGCCCATGGAGGTCGTGTTCCTCGCGAAGCAGGAGCGGCCCGTCTACGACTACGAGTGCAAGCAGGACTGGCAGCGCCACGTGCGCTACGAGGTCCCCGCGCGCCTCACGAAAGAGGAGCTGCGCGCGGTGGAGCGCGCGTGCCGCTCGACGTTCATGACCCTCGGCTGCCGCGACGTCGCGCGCGTCGATCTGCGCCTCACGCCGGAGGGCCGCGTCTGCGTGATCGAGGTGAACCCGCTGCCGGGCCTCACGCCCGACTACAGCGATCTCTGCCTGATCGCGAACGGCGCGAAGATCGAGTACCGCACGCTCATCGGCGAGATCCTCAGCGGCGCCATCAAGCGCTGGCAAGCGAGGCAGAACCGGCAGCGCGAGCGGCCCGACGAGTCCTCTCCGGCCCTCCCGCCTTCGGCGCCCGCGCTGCCTGCCTCGGGCCCGGCGCTGCCCGCTTCGTCCCCCGCGCTGCCCGAGTCCGCCGGCACCGACGGGCGCGACACCGCGCAGCTCATCTCCTGACGACGCGCGCTCTCGACCCTTCCTGAGATGCGTCTAGCATTCGTCGGGATGGCGCGAGCACCGCACCCCGTCCCCCGCAGGCCGCGGTCGCCGTGGCCCCTCGCGGCGGGCGCGGTCGCGGGCGCCGCGGGTCTGTTCGGGGGCCAGGCGCGCGCGCAGAAGGTGCCGTCGATCGACATGCGCACCTGGCAGCCGTCGAGCGACGCGGACGCGAGCATGATCCTCGAGCCCGCGACGACGCAGGGCCCGTGGACGTGGAACGTCGGGGTCTGGGCCCAGTACGCCCAGAACCCGGTCGTCTACCGGGATCGCGGCGACATGTCGGTGCGGCCGGTCGCGCACTTCGTGGGCTTCGACGTGGTCGCGGGGCTGGGGCTCGGCGACCGCTTCTCGCTCGGCCTCGATCTGCCCATCGCGGCGTGGCAGAACGGGGACATGCTGCCGCTCCCGTTCGTCGAGGGCGGCCACGTCCCGGCGAGCGCCATCGGCGACGGCTCGGTGCGCGCGAAGGCGACGATCCTCTCGAACGACCGCGGCAGCCTGCGCAGCGGCTTCGGGCTCGCGGCGCTCGCCGACGTCCAGGTGCCGTTCGGCGATCGCACGAGCTTCCTCGCGAACGGCTCGGTCGCGGGATTGCTGTCGCTGCTCGGCGAGTACGCGGTCGAGGTGGGGGCGCTGCGCGCGGAGCTCGGGTACGGGGTGCGCACGGCCGACCGGACGTGGCCGGGCGGAGGCCTCGACGACGTCGCGACGTTCGGCAACTCGATCCCGTGGTCGATCGGCCTGGTCGTGCGGCCGAAGCTCTTCGCGCAGGCCATCGATTCGGGCGACCGCCAGCTCTGGGAGCTCGCCGCGCACGGCTGGGTGCCGGGTGGGCCGACCGCACCCTTCGCGAGCGGCGCGTCGCGGCTCTCGCCGGCCCTCCTCGGCGTCGACGACCGCATCGCGCTCGGAGCCGCCCGCGACGCGGACGCGCGCGTCCTCCTCGGCGCGGAGGTCGGGCTCGACCGGGCCATCGGCGTCCCCGTCTTCCGCGCCGTGGCGGCGTTCCAGTGGTCGCCGCACGGCCACGACCGCGACGGCGACGGCGTGCCCGACGCGCGCGACGAGTGCCCCGATCTCGCCGAAGACCGCGACGGCATCCAGGACGAGGACGGCTGCCCCGAGGACGACGCCGACGGCGACGGCATCGTGGACGCCGAAGACGCCTGCCCGCTCGCGGCGGGCGTCGCCTCCGACGACCGCAAGAAGAACGGGTGCCCGCCGTGAGAGCGCGCGCCGCGCTCGCGCTCGTCGCCGTCGCCGCGTGGCTCCCCGCGCGGGCCGCCGGTCAGGCGCGCGGCAAGTGGGACGCGCGCGGGCCGGCGGGGCCGACCGGCGCGCTCTCGGCGTCGGGCAGCCTGCTCGCCCGCGTCGGGACCGACGCCGCGATTCGCCTCATGAAGTCGCAGGACCCCGACGAGCGGCTGCGAGGCATCGAGCGCGCCGCGGCGATCCACACCGGCGCGTCGCTCCTCTTGCTGGAGCGCGCCGCGCGCACGAACGGCCCCGGCGGCTTCGATCCGCGGCTCCCCGAGTCGGGCGTCGCGCGCAAGGACCCGCGCGCGCTGCTCGCCGCCGTCCGGGGCCTCGCCGCGTGGGTGACCGATCCGGGGGCGAAGGTCGACGAGGGCGCGCGCATCGCGCTCGTCGAGATCGTCCGCGCGCCGAACGAGGCGTTCTCCGTCCACGGCGCCGCCGGCGCCAGCGGGGACGACGCGAGGGAGCTCGGGCGCGTGATCCTCGCTCGCCAGGAGGCGGCCGTCGCGCTCGCGACGTCCGGCGATCCCGTCGCCCTCGAGCAGCTCGTCGCCGCGGCGCAATCGGGCGGCGCGGCCGAGGAGCCGGCCTTGCTGGCCCTCTCGATCCGGCCCCCCGCGGAGCCGTCGGCGCTCGGCCCGGCGGCGCTCACGACGCCCGCGACCATCGCGCTCGCGGGCCGCGTCGGCGACCTGCGCGTGCTGGACGCGATCGTCGCGGCGGCGCGCGCGAGCGATCCGCTGCTGCGGGCCGCGGCGCTGAATGCGCTCGGCGACGCGGGAGACACGCGCGGCCTCGAGCCCGCCCGCGACGCGCTTCGCGACGACGACGCGCGCGTGCGAGTCGCCGGCGCCGAGGCGCTCGCCCGCCTCGGCTCGCCCGAGGCACCCGAGGCCATCGCGGCGCTGATCCATGGCGACGAGACCGTCCTCGAAGGGCTTCGCCTCGCCATGCTCCTGCAAGACGAGGAGATCACGAAGGCCGCCGCCGCACGCGCCGTCGAGGCCGCGGATCCCATGGTCCGCGAGGCGGCCGTCGCCGCGCTCGGGAGGCAGACGTCGCCCGCGGCGATCCAGGCGCTCTCCGCGCTGGCCCAGCTCACGGCCGTGCGCGGCATCGCGCTCTCGGCCGTCGCGCGCTCCCCCAGCCCCGCCGCGATGGCGGCGATCGAGGCGCTCGCGAAGGGACCGGACGAGGCGCGACGGCTAGCGGCGCGCGCGTACTTCGTGCGGGCCTTCACCCGCGGCGAGCGGTCGTCGAAGCTCGACGCGCTGCTCGGCGCGCTCGGCGCGTCGCCCGATCCCCGGGACCGCGCCGTGTCCGTCGAGGCCCGGATCGCGCTCGGGCGGATGTCGCTCGCGTCGGGCCTCGCCGATCCGGATCCCCGGGTGCGGCGCGCCGCGGTGATGGGCGCGCTGGCGATCTGGGACGGCGGCGTCGCGAGGACGATCCTGGCGCAGGGCCGCACCGAGACGGACCCCGCGACGCGACGCCTCCTCGCCCTGGCGTGGTCCGACCCGCAGGCAGACGCGAGCCTGCCCGCCGA
Organism: uncultured delta proteobacterium; assembly: GCA_963797395.1. GTDB lineage: Bacteria > Myxococcota_A > Polyangia > Polyangiales > Polyangiaceae > Palsa-1150. The sequence goes on along the minus strand of CAWCPA010000009.1, from coordinate 998,810 downwards.
GGATCTGCGCGCGCGCCTGAGCGCCGGAGGGCCCGACGCGCCCCTCGCCGCCCGGGCGCTCGCTCGCCGCGCGGAAGGGGAAATCGACGCGCTGCTCGCGTCGCCGGACCCGCTCGTGCGCGCGGAGGCGGCGCTCGGCCTCGGGCAGAACCCCGCGCCCGACGCGGCGGCGCGCCTCGAAGAGGCCTACCGCTGGGAGGAGGACGCCGGCGTCCGGCGCGCGCTGGTCCGGGCGCTCGCGGCACGCGGACCGGGGGCAGGCGCGCTCGGCCTCGCCGCGCAGCTCGATCCCGACGCGGTCGTGCGATGGACGGCGAGCGTGGCGCTCCGTCGGGGTCCCGGGCCGGCCGGGGCCGCCGCCCTCGCCGCGCCCACCGCGCCGGGCGGCGTGCGCGAGGTCGCTTGGCTCAGCCTCGCCGCGGCCGAGGGATCCCCGGCGCCCCTCGATCTCGACGCCGCGATCGTGGACGGCGACGGGGGCGTCTTGCCGATCGCGTTCGACGACGAGGGATTCGCGCTGATCCCGGGCCTCGCGCCGGGCAAGGCTCGCGTCGAGCTTGCGCCCGAGCTGCCCGCGTATACTGCTCCCCCGCCATGACTCAGCGCGTGCCCCCCGCCGGCCCCGACGGCCCCAAGCCCGAGGCGCCGTCCTCGCCGCCTCCGCCGCCCTCGTTCGAGGTCGCGATCAAGCGGCTCACGGAGATCGTGCAGGTGCTCGAGCGCGGCGAGCTGCCCCTCGAGGAGTCCCTGCGGCTCTTCGAGGAGGGGGTGAAGCTCTCGCGCGTCTCCCAGCAGAAGCTCGACAACGCCGAGAAGCGCGTCGAGCAGCTCCTCGCCGTCGACGAGCAAGGCCGCCCGCGGACGACCCCGTTCGCCACGGACGCCGCCGACGAAGCGCGCGACGACGAGCGCTGACGCGGGGCCCTCAGCGCCCGATCGCGCCGTGGAACAGCCAGCCGCTGCTCGAGAAGCCGTCGCCGTACTGGACCGGGTACCAGCCGTCCTTCGGCGCGCCGACGTGCAGCGCCGTGCCGTGCGTCAGCCGCGCGAGGACCCTGCCGCTCGCCCGCGGCGCGTCGCGCACGATGCCGACCTGATACTCGACCTGCGCCGTCCCATCCGTGGCGACCGGTGACGGCGGGGCCGGCGACGGCGCGGGCGACTCGGGCGCGGAGCTCGCCGGGCTTCCGCCCCCGAACTTCACCGAGTACGCGACGCTGTAGCGCGCGTTGTCGTGCGTGAGGCCCTTGAGGCTCACGGGGGCGAGGGCGCTCTTCGCGCACGCGAGGAGGGGCGCGGACGACGCGACGCCCTTCTCGCGCCCGAGATCGACGGAGAGCGCGTCCCGGGCGAAATCGGCGCGGACGATCAGGTGCAGCGTGCCGCTCGCGTCGGCCGCCTCCGGGCAATCGGCCAGCTTCTGGAGACGGGGCTGCACCAGCGGGTCGAGGCCCTGGAGGGCGCCGCACTCGGGTCCCTTGAGGGCGTCGCCGTCGGGGGTCTTGCACGCGAAGATCGCTCCGCGGCCGACGCTCACGTGCGCGATCACGGCGGCCGCGGCGACCGGCGCCGCGGAAGCCGCGGGCACCGGCAGGGCCGCGGGCACGGCGGGCATGGGCGCGGCGGGGCCCGGGACCCCCGACGCGGTGGGGGCGACGGGCTCGCCGCTCGCGGACGCGACCGGTCCGTCGGGCACGCCCGGCCCGAGGCGCACGCCCGCCAGGCGCGGCCAGGCGACGCCCACGGCGAAGCCGACCACGGCGATCGCGGCGACCCCGGGCCAAGAAGGCCGGTCTTCCGCCGCCGAGGGCACGTGCACGGTCAGCGGACCGTCCGGCTTCCGGAAGGACATCGCGCGACGATTACCATAGGCCCGCCAAACGGGCGAAAACGCTGCAGGCCCTTCAGGGCTTGACGGCGAGCTCGAGGAACAGCGTGCCGCCCTGGTAGCTCTGACCGCCGACGAAGAACGGCTCGTTCGGGGCCGCCGTCACCTCGAGCAGCTTCAGGTACGCCTGCTTGCCGGGCTCGCCGATCTCCGCGCGCACGTGGAAGCGGCGCGCCGCGCCCTCCCCCAGCTCTTCGACGAGCGTGACCTGGAGGACCCGCCCGTTCGGCAGCGGGCTCACCGCGGGCTTGCCGGGATCGAGCGCCAGGTTCGTGCGGCCGAGCACGCGGTACACGTTGTACCGAACGAACGGCTGGTCGCGCGAGAGCTGCGGCAGATCGTGCAGCATCGGGTCGATGGCGCCGCCCGCGTCGGAGTTCGACGCCTGGATGACCGTGAGCTCGAGCGACGGGGCGCGGCCAGGCGCGGCGCGCGCGACCGGCTCCGCCCCGGGGCCCCCGCCGAGCACCGAGGCCAGCCCGAGGCCGGCCGCGAGGAGCCTGCGCCGCTTCACTTGGCCCCCGTGTCTTCGTCGACCCAGACGACCACGCTCTTCGGGCCCGAAGGCTCGGCGACGGCGGCCGCGGCGCCCACCGGAATCTCGAAGACCGAGACCCCGCGTCGCGGCGCGTCGATCTGATTCACCTCGACCCCCGCGGCGGGCCGCGCCTGCTGCGCGACCGACGCCGAAGGCGCGCTCGCGGTCACGACCGGCGCCACGCTCGCCACGGGCGCGGGAGCCGACGGCGAGCCCGCGCGGACGTAGAGCACCACGGCCGCCGCGAGCGCGAGCCCGCCCGCGACGAACGCCACCACCCGACGCCCCGGCCTCGCCGAGCGCGCCGCGACGAGCGACACCACGGCCGGCACTCCCGCCTCGCGCGCGGGGCGCGCCTCGGCCTCGAGCGCGCGCATCACGTCGTCCGCGACGGCGTCGGCGCCCGACGCGCCCGCGTGCACGTGCGCCGCCTCGCCGAGCCACCCGTCGACCGTGCCGCCGCGCATCGCGAGGACGACGCGCCGCGCCTCCTCGTTCGTGGCGACGAGCTCCTCGACCCGCGCGCGCGCGTCGCCCTGCAGCTCGCCGTCGGCCAGGGCCATGAGCTCGAGGACCGTGTCGTGCGGGAGCGTCATGGCGAGGGCTCCTCGCCGCCCGAGCGCCCGGGAGGCGCCCCGCCGGTGTGCTCGGCATAGCAGTCGGCCAGCGCCCGCTGGAGCTTCTGACGTGCGTGGAAGAGCCGGCTCATGATCGTGCCTTTCGATACCCCCATGGCCCGCGCCATCTCTTCGTAGCTCAAGCCTTCCACTTCGCGGAGGACGATGACCGCGCGGTGGTAGCTGGGGAGGGCGTCGAGCGCGGCGTGGAGGCGCGCGGAGATCTCCTGGCGGCGCACCATCTCGTCGGGGTCGGCGCCGTCGTAGTGACCGAGCGTGGGGAAGTCGGCCTCGGCGTTGTCTTCGGAGGAGAGTCTGCCCTCATCGAGCTCGGAGGTCCGGCGGCCCGGCTTTCGAAGCTGGTCGATGCAGAGGTTCGTGACGATGCGATAGAGCCAGGTGAAGAAGCTCGAGGTCCCCTGAAAGGTCGCAAGGTTGCGATAGGCTCGAAGGAAGGCGTCCTGGACGATCTCGCGCGCGTCGTTCTCGTCGCGCACCTGCGCGAAAGCCACCGCGAAGGCGCGGCGCTGGTGCCGCTCGACAAGCTGGCGAAACGCCCGCGTGTCGCCCGCCTGCGCTTGTGCGATGAGCGCACGGTCTTCCTCGGCCTCTTTCGTCCTCTCCTCGGCACGGATGGACGCAGGCCGCCGGCCACTATTCACGGTCCCCACGTTCGATGCGTTCGACGCCGCCTCGGCGCTATCCCCAGGTTCGAGAGGCTCGAGGGCCCCGGTCGCCCCATCCGCCGTGCCATCGGCGTAGGGTTGAGTGCGCTCGAGGCTGCCCACGTAGCCTACCTTTACCCTACCTTTGGCCTCTCCGGGGCGAAGTCACGCCGTCTTGGCCTGGCTCGCCGCCCAGGAGTCGCGCAGGCCGATCGTGCGGTTGAAGACGAGGTGGCCCGCCGTCGTGTCGGGGTCGACACAAAAGTAGCCGACCCGCTCGAACTGCACGATCTCGCCCACCTTGAGAGAGGCGAGCGCCGCCTCGACGCGAGCCCCCGACTCGACCGTGAGCGAGTCCGGGTTCAGGTCGGCTACGAAGTCGCCGCTCTCGCCGGGAAGCTCGGTCTTGAAGAGGCGGTCGTAGAGGCGCGCCTCGCAGGCCAGGCTCCGGGCCTCCGAGACCCAGTGGAGCGTCCCCTTCACCTTGCGCCCGTCCTTCGGATTGCCGCCGCGGGACTCGGGGTCCCAGGTGCACCGGAGCTCGACGACCTGGCCGGACGTGTCCTTCACGACGCTCTGGCAGCGAATGAGGCACGCGTGCCGGAGGCGCACCTCGGCGCCCGGGGAGAGCCGGAACCAGCCCTTCGGCGGCGTCTCGGCGAAGTCGTCGCGGTCGACGTAGAGCACGCGGCCGAACGGCAGCGAGCGCCCGCCCTTCGACGGATCGTCCGGGAACCAGGGGGCCTCGAACGACTCCTCCTGCCCTTCCGGATAGTTCTCGAGCACGACGCGGAGGGGCTTCACGACGCCCATCACCCGCCGGCACCTCACGTTCAGGTCCTCGCGGAGGGCGTGCTCGAGGAGCGCCACGTCGACCACGCTGTTGCGCTTCGAGACGCCGATGCGCTCGCAGAACGCGCGAATGGCCGCGGGCGTGAATCCGCGCCGGCGCATCCCGGCCAGCGTCGGCATGCGCGGGTCGTCCCACCCGGTCACGTGCTTGCCCTCGACGAGCTGCTTGAGCTTTCGCTTCGAGGTGATGGTGTACGTGGGGTTGAGCTTCGCGAACTCGATCTGCTCGGGGCGCGGGTCGAAGGTCGCCTGGTCGAGGAACCAGTCGTAGAGCGGCCGGTGGTCCTCGAACTCCAGCGTGCAGACCGAGTGCGTCACGCCCTCGATGGCGTCCGAGTATCCGTGGGCAAAGTCGTACATCGGGTAGATGCACCAGGTGTCGCCCGTACGGTGGTGGTGCTCCTTGCGCACCCGGTAGATGACCGGGTCGCGCAGGTTCTGGTTCGGCGACTCCATGTCGATCTTCGCGCGGAGGACGTGCGCCCCCTCGGAGAACTCCCCGTCCTTCATGCGCTGGAAGAGGTCGAGGTTCTCGGCGACGCTCCGGTCGCGGTACGGGCTCACGCGGCCGGGCTTGTAGAAGTTGCCGCGGTTCTCGCGGATCTCCTCCACCGTCTGGCTGTCGACGTAGGCCTTGCCCTCGCCGATGAGCTTCACCGCGAGCTCGTAGAGCTTCTGGAAATAGTCGGACGCGAAGTAGAGGCGCGTGCCCCAGTCGAAGCCGAGCCACCGCACGTCTTCCTGGATCGAGCGCACGTACTCGTCGTCTTCCGTCGACGGGTTCGTGTCATCGAAGCGAAGATTGCAGACCGCACCCGGCACGCGCTCGGCGATGCCGAAGTTCAAGCAGATGCTCTTCGCGTGCCCGAGGTGCAGGTAGCCGTTCGGCTCCGGCGGGAACCGCGTCATCACCTGGCCATGGTTTCTGCCCTCGGCGACGTCGTGCTCCACGCGCTCGAGGACGAAGTTCGGAAGCCTCTCGGGCTCCGCGGGCTCGCGAGACGCGGGGTTTCGGTTCGGCTTGTTCTGGCTCATGGGTGTGGAGATGGAAATTCCGGGTCCCTGACTCTAGTCTGCCGCACCAATGCCCGCGAGTAGCAGGCCGAGCTCTACCCGATGTCGCCGCCGGTAACCCCTCCCGCCAGCGGGTTCGACATATGGATGCAGGCGGCGAAGCCGCTCCTTCCCATCCCGCTTCTCCTCCTCATTCTCCCGGCGCTCTGGTGGTTCTTCCGGGGCACCTGGCGAGAGCTCGATGAAGAGGCGACGGCCTACCGGGTCGAGCTGGCCCGCACCGGCCGGACCGACTACCGCCCCTTCGTCGCCCTGGCGATGTGCGCGGTCATCCTCACGCTGCAGGAGTATTACGGCGGCCGCTCCTACTTCGACCAGATCGTCCGGCCGATCGTCGCCAAGCTCGACGTCGCGCACCCGAAGGTCTTCCGGCTCGCGAAGTACGAAGAGCTCTACGGCTTCGGCTGGTGGGCGTTCACCCGCGTCGCCGGGTACGTCACGCCCTTCTTCGTCTGGAAGATCGCCTTCCCGCGCGACTCGCTCCTCGATCTGGGCCTGCGCGCGCGCGGCTTCCTGGCGCACGCGTGGATCTACACCGCGTTCCTCGCGGTGGTCTTGCCGACGATGCTCTTCGTCTCGCGGCAGCCCGACTTCGGCTCGTACTACCCGTTCTACAAGCTCTCCTCCCGGTCGTGGTTCGACTTCCTCGTGTGGGAGGCGATGTACTTCGCGCAGTTCTTCGCCCTCGAGATGTTCTTTCGCGGCTTCTGGCTGGGCGCGCTTCGAAGGAGCTTCGGCTCGGGCGCCATCTTCGCGATGGCCGTGCCCTACTGCATGATCCACTTCGGCAAGCCCTTCCTCGAGGCGAACGGGGCCATCGTGGCGGGCATCGCGCTCGGCTCGCTGAGCATGAAGACGAAGAGCATCTACCAGGGCTTCCTCGTCCACATCACGGTCGCGGCCTTGATGGACTGGCTGTCGCTCCATCACCGTCACGCGTTGCCGACCGTCTTCTGGGCTCCCTAGTTTCTTTGAACGTTCCCGTTCGAAGGGCTCCTGCTCGCCCTCGTTTGTGAGCATCCGCCCTTTGAACGTTCCGTTCAAAGGGCTCCTGCTCTATGGTGCGCCGGGGATGAACGGTCTTTCGCCCCCGCTCGCTCTCGCCGCCGGCGCCTTCTTCCTCGTGCTGCTCTGGCGGGTACGCCCCGCCTTGCCGTGGAACCCGCGCAAGCGCGCCCTTCGCGACGCGCTCAAAGAGGCGCGCGCCCGCATCGAGTCTTCCCCCACCCCGCAGGCTCGCGCGCTCGCCCTCTGCGACGCGGCCGACATCATGGCCCGCTCGGTGGGCGGCGCCTCGAACGCCTCGGGCCTCTACATGCGCGCCATGCGCACCGACCCGGCTTCCACCGAGGTCGTCGGCCGCGCGGTCGCCGGGCTCGCCCCTCGCCCCCGGGCCCTCGAGCTCCTCTTGTGGCGGCACCTCGCACAGGCACCCTGGTCGAGCGAGTCGCGCGAAGCGACCCGCGCGGTGCTCGACGCGCTGCGCGTCCTCCACGAAGGGCCGCTGAAGAACGCCATCCGCGCGCGCGCGCTCGGTCACGCCCGCGACGCGATTTGACGCTCCCAAACACAGGGCGAGAGGAGAGCTGGCCGGCGCTCCGAAGGAACGACGTTCGCTCGAAGCTTGCGGGGGCCGGCGTCTCTTGGCACGATCCGCCATCAGGTCCGCGGTCGTGCTTCGCCCCCTCGTCCTCGCGTCTGCCCTTGTCGCCGGGCTCGTCTTGCCCTCGACCGCGCGCGGCGACATCTACACGTACACGGGACCCGACGGGACGATCCACTTCACGAACAGCCCCGGCGGCGACAAGCGCTACCGCCTCTACATCAAGGGCAACGGCTGGGAGGGCAAGTCCACCGCGCCCGGCGTCGTGCCCGTGCCGCCGAGCGATCGCGACGTGGGCCGGTACACGCGCTACGACGCGTGGATCCACGACGCGGCGACGCTCTACCAGATCCCCGAGCCCCTGGTCCGCGCCATCATCCGCTGCGAGAGCGACTACGACCCGCGGGCCGTCAGCGTCTCCGGCGCGCGGGGACTCATGCAGCTCATGCCCGAGACCGCGGCCCTCATGCAGGTCCGCGACATCGGCGACCCGCACGACAACATCTTCGGCGGCGTCCGGCTTCTTCGCATCCTCGCGAACGAGTTCAACGGCGATCTCGAGCTCACCGTCGCCGCGTACAACGCGGGCGACGCGGCGGTCATCCGCTTCGGCGGCATCCCGCCCTTCGCCGAGACGCGCGACTACGTCGTCAACGTGACGCGCTTCTACCGCCGGTACCGGAGCGTCACCGACGTGGTCGAAGCAAGCCTGGGCTGAAGGCCCTCGCGCGCTCGCGCGAGCGGGGGCCCCCACGCGCCCGGCGCCACGCAGTCGTCACACGCGAGCTCGTCTTGCGAGGTGGCGAGCACCTTGCTAGGGTCCGCGCCCTGTTTTTGCCGCGCGAGTGATCTCGCGCACCCCCTCGAAAGGAATCGCGCCATGGCTGCGAAGACCCCGCTCAGCATCATGAAGGAAAAGTTCGGCGAGAAGGCCAAGCTCGTCGAAGCGGTGGAGAAGCTCACGGGCGAAGCGCTCTGGGTCTCCCGCACGAACAAGGACAAGGGGCTCGCCCACGTCTCGAACGCCAAGCTCCTTCGCCTGCACGACATCTTCACCGCCGTGAAGGAGAAGTTCGGCACCCGCGAGAAGCTGATCGACGCCATCCTCGAGGTCGAGAAGCGCGCCAAGGACGCCGACCTTCGCAAGAAGCTCCTGGAGTGGCCGGTGCCGCGCCTCTACGACGCGTTCAAGTCGGCGACGAAACGCCACGCGCCCGCCACCGCGCCCACCCCGAAGACAGCCAAGAAGACGGCCGCCAAGAAGGCCGCGCCGGTCAAGGCCAAGAAGACCGCCAAGAAGACGGCGAAGAAGACGAAGAAGTCGTCGAGGTCGTGAGCACCTCGCCCCATTTCCTCTGTTGGCTGAGTTCGAACGGACTAGTGTAGGCGCCGTCAAGCAAGGCGCGCGGCCTCGCGCGCCGACTGGGAGGCATCGCAACGCGATGGCAAAGAAGGACAACTCGAAGATCGTGCTCGGCGAAAGCGGCTTTCCCGCCATGCACGAGATGTTCGTGCCCAAGGCGATCTTCTTCACGAACGGCGTCGGCGTTCACAAGGATCGTCTCTCGTCGTTCGAGCTCGCCCTGCGCGACGCCGGCATCGAGAAGGCGAACCTCGTCACGGTGAGCTCCATCTTTCCTCCGCACTGCATCGAGATGAGCCGCAAGGAAGGCGAAAAGCTCATCATGCCGGGGCAGATCGTCCACTGCGTCATGGCCCGCCAGGACACGAACGAGCCGAACCGGCTGATCGCGGCCGCCATCGGCCTCGCGCGCCCGGCCGACAAGCACAAGTACGGCTACCTCTCCGAGCACCACAGCTACGGCGAGACCGCGAAGAAAGCCGGCGACTACGCCGAAGACCTCGCGGCCACCATGCTCGGCACCACCCTCGGCATCGAGTTCGATCCCGAGAAGGCGTGGAACGAGCGCGAGCAGGTGTTCCGGCTCGAGAAGACGATCCTCAAGACGCGCAACATCGTCCAGAGCGCCGAAGGCCACGCCAAGGGTCTCTGGTCGACCGTCATCGCCTGCGGCGTCTTCATTTTCTGATCTAGCGGGCGGAGCCCTCGGCGCGCATCGCGGCGATCGCGGCGTCGTCGAGGCCCGCCTCGCGCAAGATGGCTTCCGTGTGCTCGCCGTGCCGGGGCGGGCTCGCGTGGGCCGCGTCACGCCCGGTGAGCGGCGTGCGAAGCTGCGCGATCGTGCCCCACGGCGTAGGCAGCTCGAAGAACACGCCGCGCGCGCGCAGGTGCTCGTCGGCGCCGAGCTCCTCGGGCTCGAGGACCGGCTCGAGGCAGCAGTCGTGCGCGCGCCCGAACTCGGCCCACTCGTCGCGCGTGCGCGTCACGAAGAGCGCCCGCAGCGTCTCCTTCAGCTCCGCCTGGTGCGGGCCGGGAAAGAGGGCGCGCCCGTCGGGCTCGATCCCCGCGCCGGTGCAGAAGGCGAACCAGAACTTGGGTTCGAGCGCCGCGAGGGTGACGAAGCGGCCGTCGCGCGTCGCGTAGGTGTTGTAGAGCGCGAGCCCGCCGGTGAGCGGCCCGTCCCCGCGCGGCGCGAGCTGCCCGCCGAAGAGCTGCCCCAGCCCGAAGACCGCGAACGCCATCGCGCTCTCGACCATCGCGACGTCCACGACGCCGCCCTGCCCCGTCGCGTTCCGCTCGTGCAGCTTCGCGAGGATGCCCGCGACGCACCACAGACCGCCCCCGATGTCCGCGAGCTGGAAACCCGGCACCTGCGGCGGCGCCCCAACCGGACCGCACATGCCGAGCACGCCCGCGCGCGCCAGGTAGTTGAGGTCATGGCCGGCGCGCTTCGCCAGCGGACCGTCTTGCCCGTACCCCGTGAGCGCACACACCACGAGGCGCGGATTCTTCTCGAGCAGGCGCGCATGCGAGAGCGCCAGGCGTTCGAGGACGCCCGGACGGAACTGCTCGAGGAGCACGTCGGCGCGAGCGACGAGCTCCAGCAGCGCCGCCCGCCCTTTTTCTTCTTCAGATCGAGGCACGCGCTCCGCTTGTTGCGGTTGAGCGCGAGGAACATCGCAGACGTGTCCCCCTGGAGCGGGGGCATCGCACGCAGATAATCGCCCCCTTCGAGATCCTCGATCTTGTCGACCTGCGCGCCGAGGTCGGCGAGCACCAGCGACGCGAACGGGCCCGGGAGGAGCCGGCTCAGATCGAGGACGCGAACACCCTCGAGCGGACGGCCCCTCGCTGGGGGAGGGGCAGGGCGCGCCCCTTGGTTCAGCGGAAGCCGAAGAGCTTCTGCAGCTTCATGGCGAGCATCTGGTTGCCCGTCACCTTGAGCTTGCCCGAGAAGAAGAGCTGCATCCCGTTGGCCTGGGGGTTCTCGACGAGCTTCTGAAAGTCTTCGTCGGTGATGCTGATGGTGCAGTCGGCCGGGCCGCTGCCGGGCTTGCACGATGGGCCCGAATCGCTGACGTCGACGTTCCACTCACCGCCGGTCGGACCGGTGATGTTCATCTGGTACTTCGCGCCGATCGTCTTCGCCTCGGCGGCGTTCTTCTCGAGGGCGGCAGGAAGTTCCTCGTTGAAAAGCTTCTTGATATCGACGGCCATCGGCTTTCTCCTCGGGGCGCGAGAGTGAATCTCGAGTCAGCGCCTACGTCAAGCGATGTAGTGGCAACTGCCGAGGTCAGCCACCCGTTTCGCGCATGTTTCGGGCCCGTTCGAGCGGGCGCATGCGCGGAGCCCCCGTGACGTCTCCACGTAGTTCATCGGGCCGTCCGACCTGGACGCTGGAAGACTCCGCCGCTACATGCCCCCCCGGCGCGCTCATGGGACTTCTCGACGACAAGGTGGTCATCGTCACCGGGGCCGGCGGTGGCATCGGTCGCGCTCACGCGAACGTCTTCGCGAAGGAGGGCGCCAGGCTCGTCGTGAACGACGTCGGCGGCTCGCGCGACGGCTCGGCGAGCGGGAAGAGCTCGGCCGACGAGGTCGTCGAAGAAATCCGCGCCGCGGGCGGCGAGGCGATCGCCGACCATGAAAGCGTCGCCACGAGCGAAGGCGCGGCCGCCCTGGTCCGGTCCGCGGTGGCGGCGTTCGGCAAGGTCGACGTCCTCGTGAACAACGCGGGCATCCTCCGCGACAAGAGCTTCCTCAAGATGGACGAGGCGATGTGGGACGCGGTGGTCGCGGTCCACCTGAAGGGCACGTTCCTGTGCTCGCAGCTCTTCGCCCGGCAGATTGTCGCGCAGGGCGGCGGCGGCCGCATCGTCAACACCACGAGCGTGAGCGGCATGCTCGGGAACTTCGGCCAGGCGAACTACTCGTCGGCCAAGGCGGGCATCTACGGCCTCACGCGCACGATGTCGATCGAGCTTCAGAAGCACCGGGTGACGGTCAACGCCATCGCCCCCATCGCCAAGACGCGCATGACCGAGGACCTCCCGATGTTCCAGGGGGTCGACACGCTGACCGCGGAGCACATCGCCCCCGCGGCGCTCTTTCTCGGCAGCGACCTGTGCGGCGACCGCACCGGTCACGTCCTCGCCATCGCGGGCGCCCGCGTTTATGCCTTCAAGGTCGTCGAGACCACCGGTCGGTTCAAAGAGACCGACAACGGCGTGTGGACGGCGCGCGAGATCGCCGAGAGCTGGGACGCTATCGTCAAGGCGTGACCGCACGCCCCGTCCCGGGTCTCGCCGCCGACCGTGAGCGCCGCTTCGTCGGCGTCGTGCTGTACGCGAGCTTCATGCTCGCGGGCGCCGCGGCCCTCGGCGTCCTCTTCCTCGTCGGGCCCCTCGCCTCCGAAGACCCCGCGGCGCAGTACACGTCGATGGGCGTCGGCGCGCTGTGCGCCCTGCCGGCGCTGGCGCTCTATCTGTGGATCCCGGTCCTCATCGATCGCTTCGACCCCGAGCCCTGGTGGGCGCTCGCGCTCGTCCTCGCGTGGGGCGCGATCGCCGCGTGCGGCATCGCGGCCGCGGTCAACACCAGCGTCGAGGCCATCGTCTCGTATGCGGCCGGCCCCGACGTGGGCCAGGCCGTCGGCGCCTGCGTGTGCGCGCCGATCGTCGAGGAGGGCCTGAAGGGCCTCGCGATCTTCGGCGTCTTCTATTTCCTCCGTCGCGAGTTCGACGGCGTGGTCGACGGCGTCATCTACGCCACCTTCGTCGCGCTCGGCTTCGCGGCGGTCGAGAACGTCATCTACTACGGCAACGCGGTGCGCGAGTCGGGGGGCGACGCGCTGGCCGCGAGCTTCGTCTTGCGCGGCGTGCTCTCCCCGTGGGGCCACCCGCTCTACACGTCGATGACCGGCCTGGGCTTCGGCATCGCGCGCGAGACGAGCAAGCGGTGGGTCCGGTGGGCCGCGCCGCTCGCGGGGTACGCGGGCGCGATGTTGCTGCATTGCGTCTGGAACACCGCCGCGACCATCAGCGGCTTCCTCACGCTGCTGATGCTCCCGCTCTGGCTCGTCTTCGTCGTCGCCTTCCTCGGCATCCTCGTGTGGCTGGTCGCGCGGAAGGGCCGCATCATCCGCGCGCACCTCGAAGACGAAGTGCTCATCGGCACGATGACGCGGCAAGAGCTCGACCTCGTGAGCTCACCCGTCGCGAGCCTGCGGGCCACGTTCTCGTGGGGCGGCGCCCCGGGCCGGCGCTTCGTGCGGACGGCGTCGCGCCTCGGCCTGAGCAAGTGGCACGCTGGCCGAGCCATGGCCGGAAAGACGCAGACCGTCAGCGCCGCATGGATCGTCCCGCTGCGTCAGGAGCTCTTCGCGCTCCGCGCCGCGATGGCGCAAGCGCTCGCGCGGCCCCTGCCTCAGCCGGTCCCGTTCGGCTTCCCGCCTGCCGTGGGCCCGCCCCAGGCGGGCCCACGCGCACCTGTCGCGCAAGGCTTTCCGCCGCGACCGAGGAATCGATAGGCGTCGCAGAGGCCTCGGAAGTGATAGCCTTGGCAGCCTCATGCTCGATGCACGAAGCCTTCTGAATGCGGCGATCGATTACGTTCGCAGGAACCCGGACGAACTCGTACGCGCGGCCGTCAACGCCGCGGGGTTGCGCTTCGGCGTGCCCCTCGCTGCCCTTCGTTATCTGACGGCGCAGGCGAAGCTCCCGCGGAAGGCCCCGAAGGACATCGAGATCGGCAGCTCGCCGCCCGCTCTCCGCATCAGCCTTTCCGTCGACGCGATGGGCACGCCCGTGCGCTTCAGCGCGGCGTTCAAGATCGACGAGATCGACCTCTCGCCCGCGTCAATGCGCGTCGGCGTCAAGCTGAGCGACGTGCGCCTCGCGCTCATCGGCGAGAGCGACTCGCCCGTGGCCACCCTCATCAAGTCGGGCGCGCTCGACCTGTCCAAGCCCGGGAACCTCGTCAAGTTCCTCCCCAAGCGCCCGCCGGCGATCGTCGAGGCCGACGATGACCGCATCGTGCTCGATCTCATGATGGTCCCCGCCATCGCCGCGAACGAGGTCCTCCGCCGCGCGCTCGCCATCGTCACCCCCGTGATGAACGTGCGTGCGATCGAGACGGATCGCGACCACCTCTACGTCGCGCTGCGCGCCATGCCCCGGGGCCTCCCTGCGGCGCTCGCGGCGATTCGCAACGGGCGCTGAGCGCCGCGCCGGCGTGCTCCGGCGGCGGTAGTCGCTCGCCACGGCGGGTGCTAGATCTGTGCGGCGCACGGGGAGTCGCACAGTCCGGTAGTGCACGAGCTTTGGGTGCTCGTCGTCGCGGGTTCAAATCCCGCCTCCCCGACAAATCATCCAAATTTGCCGGGAAAAACGGCACAAAACGAAGGACCAGGGGTTTTGGTGCCTCCCAGGAGCCTAGCTCTCCTCGGGGAGGGCTACTTGCCGAGCCTGTCGATGGCCGCCCGAAGGTCGGCCGTCGCGGCGTGGGCGTAGCGCTGGGTCATCTCCAGCTTCGAGTGACCGGCCAGAACCCGCACCGCCTCGGCGCTCGCCCCGTTCTTCATCAACTCCGAGATGAAGTAGTGCCGGAGCGAGTGGAACGAGCGCTCTTTGAGGCCGCTCTTCGCGAGGAACTGCTTCAGCTTCGAGAGCACCCGTTGCCGCACCGGCGTGTGGCCGGTGTCGTCGAGCAGCACCCGCGCACGCGGGAGCTTGTCCCTCACGGCGTCGCGAAGGCGAAGCTCGAGGCCGGCGGCGAGCGGCACTTCCCGCTCATGGCCGCTCTTGGGCGTGAGCGATGCCTCCTCTGACATCGCCCGGCGCACCAGGATGCGCTGCCGTTCGAAGTCGATGTCGCGCACTTCGAGAGCCCGGACCTCCCCCATGCGTAGCCCCGCCATCGCGCCCAGCGCGATCGCAAGGCCAAGCCAACCGGAAGCCCGAAGCATCGCCTCCACCTCCTCGGAGCTCGGGGCGTCGGGGACCTTGCGGCTCGTCACCACGAGACCGCTCGGACACTCCGGCAGCCGGTCGATCAGACCGCTCTCGAGGGCCGCACGAAGCACCGTGCGGACCAGCGTGATCGGCCCCTTCGTCTGCACCCCGTCGGTGTGAAGGGAGGCGGCGAAGGCCCGGAAGTCTCCGGGGCCGATCTCTTCGAGCGCCTTCTTGCCGAAGAAGGCGAGCACCCGCTGGGCGTGCAGCTCGCGGTACCGTCGTGCTGTCGCAGGACGGTAGGTCGGCAGGTAGAGCCGCTCGAACGGGCCGTTCACGAACGCCGCGTACGTCATCGTCACCCGTACGGGCGGCGCTGTGCCTTCGTCTTCGACCTCGACGCTTCCCGTCTCGGCGGCGCGCCGCATGAGACGGGCCGCTTCGGCGAGGGACGCCGCGTAGTTCTGGACGGTGGCCTGCCGGCGGAACCGCTGCCGCACGCCTTCCCTGTCCGTATACGGAAAGTCAATGAACCATCGGGGCTTGCCGCCCCTCACTACCTTGCGAACGCCGGAGACATTTCTGGTGCCCATGCGAACCTCATGGGCGACGCTTCACGAACGGGAGGAGCATAGCGCGCCTTCGCCCCGTGAGCCGTCGCGCGCTTCACGGCGGGTCGATCCGGAGGCGCCAGCTGGCGCCAAACTTGAACGCCACCACCCCGGCGCCAAGCCGGGCGGTGACCTCGCGGCCGATGCGCCGCGCGTGCCTGCGGCACCGCGCACGGAGCGCCGTCGGCGTCGTGGACAAGAGCTTCGCCGCGTCCTCCACCGTCAGCAACTGCGACGATGGCGGCGGAACAGGGCCCTCCGCCTTCGGCGGAGCCAACGCTCGGCCCGTCGATTCACTTCCCTCCGCGCGTTCGGGAGGATGCGCCATCGCCGTCGCTGCGCGAACATGCCGTCGGGAGTCCATCACCGGGTCTCCTCAAGCGCGCTCAAGGCTGCGAGTCGCGCTAAGAAAAAGAGCCCCCGGCGCGTTGACGGCACGCCGGGGGCCACGCTTAACGTAACGTCATGATTCTCAAGGAATAAGCCAGGCCAAGCTAAGGTAAGTTCGTTAGCCGCTTACGCGGCTCGCAGCGGAGGAGGGGGCGGAGGCTCGTCGTTCGGCGGCGTGCCTCCCCCGTTCTTCGTCTTGCCCCCGTCCACCACACGGAGCGGGACCACCGTGCCCGGCGTGTCGAGGCCCGCCGCCTCCTGGTGTTGCTTCGCCCACTGGCGCAGCACGTCGACCTGCATCGCAGGCTGGCGCGGAAGCATCAGCGGTCGGAAGAAGCGCCCGAGCAGTTTCGAGGTCGGCTTCTCGCCCGCCGACACGCGCTTGTACTGCTCCGTCATGAACCCGGCCATCAACTGCGCGTCCTGCTGGTCGAGCAGGTCGTCCTTGTAGAGCCGGTACTGATGCAGGGCCGACGCGTTCAGGAAGACGGCGAGCATGTCGAAGTACGCGGTCGGCATCGTTCCGTCGCACGCGTGGAGGAGCTCCCCGAGCACGATGACCGCCAGCGGCTCGAGGACGATCGTCGCCACGAAGTACGGGACCCTCCCTCCGAGCATCAGGAGGGGCTCGCCCGTAGAGCGTGAGAACACCGGCTCTACGTCGCCGATCTTCCACGAGCGCCGGAACACGGCGATGAGATGACCGCTGCCGGCGATGACAAACCCCCAGTAGAGGAGGTTCGCCGCGTCGAAGAGCGGGTGGACCGGCGGGCCGTGCGGCCGGGCAAGCAGCGGGCCTGCCAGGAGGCTCCACAGCGGCGACATCCCCATCATCGGCAGCAGGAAGGGCAGAAGGCCCAGCAGCCAGCCAGACATGGATTTGAGCGTGATGAGCGTCCAGAGGATTCCCAGGCTCATCGCGAAGCGAATCGGCGTGAAGAAGCGTTCGCCGAAGCGGCGGCGTGTGAACACCAGGACTGTCTGCGCGAAGGCGTCGACGATGGCGAAGAACAACTGCGCCACCATCGCGCCCGGATCGGTCGCCGAGAATACAGATCGGCGATAGGGTTGCGAACTTGCGCCTAACATATTTTATTCTCCTTATGATATTTTCTGTTTGAAGGTTACGTGCATGTAGTTCTTGCCGGTCGCCTTCCAAATACGGCCGGGCTTGAAGACGATCGCGTCCGACTCGAAATTGTTCGCAGCGCCCCCGGTCCGAAGGCGGGTAAAGACCTGGGGCTCGATGTCGGCGGCCAGTTGCTCGGACACCGAGGCTCCCTGGTTCTCCGAGTCGCTCGCGTTCGTGACCGTATCGCGGTCGATGCCCCCCGGCGTCTGGCTCATGTTCGAGGACGTGCCCCGGTTGGCCGAGTGCTTGAGCTGCCACGAGCTGCCGATTGTCTTCGACGCGTGCTCGTTCGTCGTCGGGTCGCCGTTGGCGTGCCAGATCTTCGTCGTCAGGTTCCCGAGTAGCGCGTCTACGGCGTCGCGCCCCTCGCGATCTTTGCCCATTGTTTCATAGTAGGAAGGCAAATTCTGTGTCAAATACACCGTCGCGCATCGAGACGCCCGACAGGTGGCCAAAAAATCCTTGTCGCTCGCGCTGATAAAGTACTGGGCTTCGTCTGCCCAACAGAACACGGGAATCGGGCTTTTGCTTATATCGCGTTGTTCTACTGAGCGCTGGAAGCACCCCTTCACGAGTATCTGCGCGAAGGTGCCCACCCCAGCGCCGAAGTTTTTCACCGGCAGGTCCAGGGCGAGAATGGTGCCGCGCGCGCACGCCTCCGGCGTGATGTTCGTCTCGGTGCAGAACAGCCGCCGCAGCGGGTGGCGGAGAAACGGCGTACAGAGCGCCGTAAAGCTCGAGTTGATGATTGACCTGGTCTTGGGAGCGAGCTCAGGGTATTGGCGTAGCCAATAGTCCTCCGTGACCGTATAGTTCTCGGTCGCCTCCACCGTCGTCGCCCGCTTCCCCGCTTCGAGCAACATCGCGAAGCATGCACTCGTTTCGAGCCACTTCGGGTCGCGCACCTGTTCCGGCGATTGCGGCGCCGTTTGCAGCATCAGCACCATATCCGAAATACGGCACGTCCCCGTGGCCCTCGACACACCATCGACCAGGTTGATCAGCAGCTCGGACAGCGAGTCCTTCCAGAAACTGTCCCCGCCGCCGGTATTCTTGCCGCGCCCGGCCGCCTGCATGGCGTCGAGCATGAGATCCGCAGCCGAGGCTGGATTCCCGCCCCCGAGCGTCGTGCGGTTGAGTTCAACATCAAGAGGGTTAAGTAGCCAGGGCTCGTCCGGCGCAAAGCGCACAACGCTCGACTCTCGCCCTTCCGGACGCGCGTATTGTAGAAGAAGCTCGTAATCCGTTGGTTTGGCGCAGAAATATCTTCCGCCCCAGCCCGCCCCGATCATTCGTCGCAGGATCGCCGCGCCCGAACCCGTCGTTTTCGAGGACCCCGTCTGGCCTACTATATGCACCCCTTGTGTCAGCTCTTCGGGGGTCAGCGCATCGAATTCCCCGAGCGGCACCATCGGCACCTGCATCGGGTTGGAAGGCGGAGCCCCGCCGGGCGCCAAACCGCACGCCCGGCGGGTAACCTCCGAAAGCCAAGGAAGACGGTCGATAAGTCCCATAGGAGCGCTCAGTTCTTCGAGTCTTCCGTCACCAGGTTCCCCTTCTCGTCGAAGCTGTAGGCGGGCGCGATCCCCTTCACGTGGGCCACCGCGAACGCCTCGCCCATGGAGCCGCCATCGTCGTCGCACGCGACCGTGCACGCCTCGATGCGGTGCATGCGTCCCTGGCGGACGTCGCGCGCAACGCGGTCAACGCGTTCGCCGCTCACGTCGAACGAGCCGTCGGTGAACGTGATGACGCACTCGCTGCACGTCGCGTTGCACGTCGTGGTCCCCAGCGTGGACCTGTCCACCACGAAGCTGGTGCCGTTGTCGTCGATGAACGTGATGTCCTCGCACTGCCGGGCCGACTCGGCCGGCGTGGACAGCCGGCAGGATGTCCCGTCGCAGCGAGGCCCGGACGCCGACGAAGACGCCGAGGACGCTGGGAGCAGGACAAACACCGGCGTGCCGGCGTCGGGCGCGAAGAGCTCCGAGTCGGGAGCCGGCGAGGCAAGCACCGGCGGAAGCGCGCGGTGGCGGGATTGGCCGAGGAGAACGCCCCCGGAACCCATGGCCAGGCCGAAGGTCGCAAGTGCAGCGATGCGGCGAACGGTGTCGTTACGCATAGTCTAGTCCTTTCAAGGCTATGTAATTGCAGATGAATTCGACCGCGATGCGAGGCAACACACCTCCTGTCTCCGTGCGGAGCACGGCGGATACGGACCTGCGAGCCCGTGCGGTCGCGTCGGGCGACCCATGAGCGTGCGTTCGTCTCAACGATGGACGTAGCGACTTCCAGCAGGGCGGGGAGGAAGAACTTTTGTCCTCAGACCTGCCTCGTTAGGCATCTACCTTACGCGGCCGGGCACGGCGGATCTGCGCGGTCACCGCAACGATTCCCGGCTCGAGGCACCACACAGACCACCCGTCAGAACGGCAAGAGATGCCCAGCAAAAGCAAGAACCGCGCACCCAGGTCGTTCCTCCGCCTCCGCCAGGTGGACGTGCTCCTCAAGACCGCCGGTCACGCATCCTTCGCGGAAGCCTCCAGGGCCATGGGGGTCGAACCGGCCTCGTTATCCCAGGCAATCGCCGAACTCGAACACGATCTGGGCGACGTTCGCCTCTTTGAGCGGAATCAAGCAGGGGCAACACTTACAGGTTTGGGTCGCCTTCTCGTCGAGAAAGGGGAACGCCTTCTCGAGGCCGAGCGCGCGATGCGCGAAGCCGTCCGCAGCTACCAAGATCGCGGAATCGACTTGCGCATCGGTTACGGGACTCTCTTCTCTGGGGTGGTGCGTGAAGCCATCCAACATGTGCAGATGCAGCACGCGGGCCTCAATGTCCGAATGTATAGACTGTCGATAGAGTCGACCGTGAAGTACCTCGCATCAGGTGCCCTCGATGTTGCGATCCACTATTTACCCGTTGCTCAGCTCGCGCCTTCGCAGCGGGAATCAGTCACACTCTCAATCCTAAGTCGCGACCGTCTATGCGCCATAGTCGGCGCCAAGCATCCGCTACGGCGCCTCCGCTTCGTGGACCGCTCGACACTTAGCGACGAGGCCTTCGCATTTCTGTTGGACGAAGATCCCGAGCTGGGTGGATATCTGGACCAGTACGCACCCCAACTCGCGGTACGCCGGACAGTATTCGAGGGGAACGACACCTTGCTTCTCCTGGACTGCCTGCGCAGTGAGCGCGCCATTGCTATTGGCACCACGCCCTTTCTCTGCGGGGACGACCAGCTCCGCTTCCTTCCCCTGAAGAATGGCCCGACGGTGCCGATTGTGATGCTAAAACCAAAAGACAAGCCACCAACTCTGCCCGCCAAGCTGTTTAGTGAACGACTGCGCCACGCTATCGCCGTTGCGAGGCAAGCACACTTGTCAAACATCGGCCATATAGATAAATAATTGGTACCAAAAGCGTGATTTGTCATTTGAGCTAATTGAACGTATACTAGATACTCGCGCCTAACAGGGCGCCGGGCCAAGCCGGAGGCGTGGTCCTTCCCGGCGAGCCGATTTGTTGGAAAGGGTATGCCAGAAAAGGATAGCGTTCCATTACAAGAGCTGAAACTCTCTCTGAGGCGGGAAATACTCCGCGACACGCCGGGACCGTTCCCGCGCAAGCTGGACGTTCAGAAAAAGCTGCGGAGGAATAACGCCGAGGATGTCCTGACCGCGCTGACCTTCATCGAGCGGCAGGCGCCCAAGGAGTCGTGCCTGAGTGTTCCATCGGAGCTCGTAGAGGAACTAAAGGGAACGCTGCCCCAGCTGGGGTCCTCAGGGGAAGCCGCCTCCCGTATGGGAAACGTCCTCGAATCGCATGCAGGCGGCATTGTCCGAGGACCCGGAGGGCATCGCCGTTGGCGAAGCTGTCGAGCGGGCCAGTCAGGTCTTCTTCGACGCGCAGGCCGCCTCTGAGAAGCGTCGAGCCTTCCAAGCCGCGGACGCCGCCCGGCAGCGAGCGAAGCGCAATCGATAGTGACGCCGTAGCAGCACGTCTACCTCAAGCCACACAACTCCGGAGCGCGGTGAGCGCAGACCCTCGAAATACTGATCAACGTAGAAGCCGGCGATGTCCATGCGTGGCGCAGGTTCGAAGCCGCCGTTGCGGCACTACCCCGATTTCGTGCACTAGGCTGGTCGCCGTAGCCATAATTGGTAGGGCGTGCTTCGAGCACACGCCAGACGCGAGCTACCCCCGCCCATCGCGAGGCCGGCGCGACCGTCCGGAAGACGGTCAGCACCGGCTGTTGCGTCGGTGCCACAGCGCGACGCAAAACGGTGACGGGCATGCCCGGGAAGTCCCGTCCCAAGACGGTACGAAAGACCTATTCAACGGCCTAGTTGAATGGTTCGTCCGGGGCAGAGCGCCACGCATCGGCTGAGGTCGATGCGGCAGGCATCTTTCCGGGTGGGTGTACCCAACCGGGGAGATGCCTGCCGAAGGTTCTGAGGCACGCACGCCACCGCCAAAGGCAAGTGACCGGTCGCGCCCCCGGCGGTCCCCGACCACGCGTCATGGGCACATCGGAGCGGAGGCCTCGGCGTCATTCGGATTGGAACGCCGTCAGAATGTGGCACCGGCGCAACATCTGGCGACAAAATGCGTTCGCGGCAAACGCGGAGACGATGAGGAACGACCCTGCCGCGAGTGCCTCTCGGAGAGAGGCTGCGGACGGCGGGGAAGTGCCGCTCGAGGCCGCGCGTTGTAGCGCCGTGAGGTTGATGGCACTGCCATCAACAACATGTGTGCTTCTCCTTCCTCTTCGTATTTCCGTGATTGCATAAACATCATTCCAGTTGACTACGGGTAGGAGCGGAACGTATAAAAATTACGTTCCGGTGTTCGCTATGGGAGACCGCCGGGATTTACCAAAGCGCGGCCCGTCGATGGCCGAGCAATTGGCGCAGGGGGAGAAGATGCACGGGGGGCTCGAAACAGAGCTGGAAGGGCGGACGCGCCCGCCATTGACGCGGGCGCAAGCGCTCACGCCGGTGCAGGCCGCACCGCAACCTGCAAGCGAAAAGACGACGCAGCTGCCGGAAGAACTCTCCGTAGAGATCGGCCGGCAAGTCCGGAGCATGGTCGCGCAGGCCCTCAGCACGGCGCGCGGCCCCAACGTCATCTGCTTCATCCCGAAGGACAGGCGACCCAAGTGGATCGCCTATCCCGTCGTCCCGGAGGCCGAGGCAAACGAATTCTCCACTGTCCTCGTGTTCCAGTGCGCGACGACGAACGTCGAGGTGCGTGGCCGGAACCTGAAGCTCCTCGCCATCGCATACTCCATCGGTCGGCTGGAAACCGTCCGGGTTTCGGACGGGGATTTCGCAACCGGCGAAGCCTATGTCACGGACATCCTGTTCCACCCGCCCGAGCCAGGCCGCCTCAGCTGGAGCGAGAAGGGAGAATACGTCCCGCAAGCGCCTGAGGAGCCGCAGAATGTCGGATAGATTCTTTGCGCATCACGAGTCGGGGACGACCGAGATTGAGTTCAAGCACCTCGGGCTTCGTCACTACAACCTGGGGTCTACGATCCTCGTTGCGGAGTGCTCGCACATGCTCCTGGTTGCCGAGGGAACGCCGGAGGCGATCATCGCTCTCGGCAAGGAACTCTCCGCCTGGGGTGAGACATTCGGCAACGGAAGGCTAACCCACACCGGCGTGAACACGAGACGCGAGGGGCTGTCGCGCGTACGCCTGCTCAATTGGGTCCAGTGGCATTTCGACAGCGAGTGGCGGTTCGCGGTCGGAAGGCCGCCCGAGATAGAAGCCGCACTCGCATCGGCGTCGCCGACGCCTGCGAGGAAGCGGAAAGCGAAGCAAACGGTGAACGCCGATGCTTAGCGTCACACCCAGCGAGAGCGTCGCGGGAGCGACCAAGTACTACTACGAGGAGATGTCCCGCGCGGACTACCTGTCCCAGCGCGGGGCGATCAAGGGCCAGGTCCACGGCCTCGGCGCGGCGCGCCTCGGCCTGCCGGAGACGTTGACCGCCGAGCAGTACACCGCGCTCCTGAACAACATCAACCCCGTCACGGGCAAGCAAATCACGGAGCGGAACCACCCGAACCGCAGCCCGGGCGCAGATTTTACCTTCGGCACCCCGAAGACCTTCACGATGCTCTACGACCGGCTTTGCCGTGAGGGCCGGGACGACGACGCGGCGGCGCTCCTCAAGGTTCACGATGACGCCGTTCACTTCGCCATGGGACACGTCGAGCAGGGCGTCGAAGCACAGGTCAACGAAGCGGGCGGCCGGCACTACAACCGCGTCACGGGGAACATCGCCTACGCGACGTTCCCTCACTTCGATGCGCGGCCGGTCGACGGCGTGGCCGACAGGTTCATCCACACCCACGCATACGCCTTCAACTTTACATGGGACGAGGAGAGCCAGAAGTGGAAGGCGGTCGACCTCTACCAGACGATGTTCGACCGCGTGTATTTCCAGGCGCTGTACTTCCAGCGCCTCGCCAACGGCATGCAGGCCCTCGGCTATAAGGTCGAACGCCAGAGCGTCAGCTTCGAGCTCGCCGGCGTCTCGCGCGAAACCGTCGAGAAGTTCTCGCGCCGCTCCGCCCAGGTGAAGGAGCGCGCCGAAGAACTCGGCGTGACGAGTGCCAAGGGCAAGCGCAACCTCGCGACCGTCACGCGGTCGGGCAAGGACGAGGGGCTTTCGGAGGAAGAAACGCGGCAGGCGTTCTTCGACCGCCAGAGCGACGAAGAGAAGGCGGTGATCGGCGAGCACGTCGCGCGCACCGGCAAGAAGATCGTGCTCGACGGCCCGAGCGCCGCAGAAGCGGTCGACTTCGCCATCCGGGACGCCTTCGCCCGGAAGTCTGTCGTCAACCTGAAACGCTTCTACGAGAAAGCCATCCTGCACGGGATCACCTCCGGCTTGAGCCTCGACGATCTCGACCGGGCTGCCCGGAACAACAACGCCCTCATCTTCGGGCGCGACAAGTACGGTAACGACGTCGTCACCACGAAAGAGGCGCGGGACGAGGAGCAAAAGCTCCGGGAATTCGTCGAGGGGCAGTCCGTGGCGTCGTTTATCGAGCAGCGCGAAAAGAAGGGCCTCTCCGAATACGCCGTGACCCGCGAATGGCTCTCCGACGAGCAAAAAGCCGCCGTCCGCCACGTCATGACGAGCACGGACCGCGTGATCGGCATCCGGGGCGGGGCCGGGACGGGCAAGACGACGGCGATGGAGGAGACGATCGAGGCCATCGAAGCCGCTTCAGGCAAGAAGGTCGTGGTCGTCGCCCCGACCACGACCGCATCCCACGGGACCCTCGTCGAGAGCGGCTTCGCGAACGCGGACACCATCGCCCGGCTCCTCGTCGATAAGAAGATGCAGGAGGCCGCCAGAGGCGGCATCGTCTATGTCGACGAGGCTGGGCTTGTCGGCGCGCCGACCATGCGCCGGCTGTTTGAGCTTTCGGACCGGCTCGGCGCGCGCGTCGTCCTTCAGGGCGACACGCGGCAGCACTCGAGCGTCGAGCGGGGGGACGCGCTCCGCTACCTCGAAGCGCACGCGAACTTCAGGTTCGCGGAGCTCAAGGAGATCCGACGGCAGGAGCACCCCGAGTACAAAACGGCGGTCGGAAGCTTTCAGGAAGGCGACGTCGCCGGAGGGTTCGGGAAGCTACGGGAGCTCGGCTGGGTGCGCGAGATCAAGGACGCCTCGCTTCAGGAGACGCTCGCGCGCGACTACCTCGACGCGCTCGACAAGGCCCCCAGGAACGCCGCGCGCCATAAGGTCGGCATCATCATCGCCACCACCCACAAGGAGGGCGACGAAGTCACCGATGCCGTTCGCAAGGGGCTGCGCGAGCGCGGCAAGCTCGGGCCGGAGCGGGAGGGCCTGCGCCGCCTCGTGGCGGAAGGCTGGACCCCTGCCCAGCAGGAAGAGGCCCATCGCTACCAGAAGGGCCACGTACTCGAATTCACCCAGAACGCCGACGGCGGCCATACGAAGGGCGACCGTCTCTACGTGCGCGGTGTCGTCGGCGGCCAGGTCCTTGTCTCTGCCACCCCGGACGCGACGACGGCAACGACGCTCGCCGTCCGGGACCTCGCCAGCCGCTTCCAGGTGTACCAGGAACGCGACTTGCCCCTCGCGGTCGGCGACGTGGTCCGGATCACCTCAGGAGGGAAGGACGCCGGCGGCGAGCGGCTGAACCGAAACGCCCGGTATATCGTGCAGGGCTTCGACGGGCACGGACGCGTGTTGCTCGGCACCAAGACCCCGCCTACCACGGTAGGCGGCCCGGTCGCGGGCAACGTGCTCCGCAGGCTCGATGCAACGCAGGCCTTGCACCTCACGCACGGCTACGCGATGACGAGCCACGCGAGCCAGTCGATGTCGGTCGACTACGTCTTCGCATCCCTTCCCTCGAGCACCTTCACCGCCATGAGCCGGGAACAGGCCTACGTCACGGAGTCGCGCGGCAAGAAAGCGAGCTACGTGTACACGAACGACTACGACGGCATGGTGCGGGCGGCAGAGCGAAGCGGAACCCGCATGTTCGCCTCCGAGGTCAAGCCGGTCGCGAAGCCCGCGAAGGCGGGACATCCGGCCGCCCCCGTTCCCGCAGCACGCGCGCAGCAACCGGCTGCCGTTGCCGCGCGTGCTGCGGCGCCAAAGCCAACAGCGCCCAGGAAGACGGGTATCGCGGCGGTCTGGGCGAAGATCCACGAGCGCGCGACCGCGCTCATGCAGGCGGCCTTCGGGCAACGGCAGCGCGAGGCACTTGCTGTCGCCGCGTTCGCGCTCGGGATCGAGCCAGCGGCGCAGCCGCAGACCGCCACGCGGCCCGTGCTCGGCAAATACACCCAGCGAGTCCAGGAGCGCAGCGGCCGGGACGGCCCGACGCGCTAAGCTGCCACCTTGTCTTTTGGCTTGTTCTTCCGAAGGACGATGCGCCCGGATACCGGTACGGCCTCAAGCTGCACGTCGAACCCGTCGCCGTCCTTGTGCTCCCACGCAGCACCCACCCGCGTCCATTCCGAGTCCTGCTTCTCACCGGCCTGGTAGTCGCGAACGTTATACGCAATGTGCGTCGGCTTCCTCGTTTCCGTCATAAGTCTCTCTCCCATAAGCGTTGCCCGGTGCGCCCGCACCGGAAATACCCCCGACCATAAAGACCTGAGGCGCAAACCTCAAGAGGCTATTCAACCGGAAGGCCCGGCCTGGCCGACAGGCCAAGCCGGGACGAGGCAGGCCTACAGGCCGAACCCCCGGGCCTTCGCCAGCACGCGGTCGCAACGCGCCGCGATGTGGTAGCTGTCCAGCCACCGTGCCTCCGCCTCGATCCAGCGCACCCGGAATCGGGGCGCGGTGTTCAGGGCATCGACAGCGTGCCGGAGCGTGGAGACAAGTTCCGCCGTCAGGTCGACCGGGGCAGCCATCGGGATGGCAGACGCCATCTGCGCGAGAACGTCGGACAGCGCATCGAAGCAGCGTTCGATCTCCCAGCCCTCGAGGAAGGTGACCGGAAGGCCGTCGCCGAAGTGCATCGTGTCGCGGGCTTCGCGCACGCTGCGCTCGACTGAGCGGAGGATATCGGAAAGCGAGGTCGTGGTCGTCGAAGTAGTCATAAGGAAATCTCCATAAGATTAGTGGTGGAAAGAGGAGGAAGGCAGGTCGACGTACCGGGTGAAGGGCTGGACCCAGGGCATGACGGGATCGTGCGCCTGCTCGAGGACATCGCCGCGCAAGCGGTCCACGGCTGTCCGGTGGTGCCCGGCATCGAGCTCGATGCCGACGTACGAGCACCCCGCGTCCCGCGCCGCTACCAGCGACGAGCCCGAGCCGCAGAACGGGTCCAGCACCACGCCGCCGGCCGGGCAGAACGTCGACACCAGCGGCGTCAGGCACTCGACAGGCTTCTGCGTCGGGTGCAGACGGTTGCCCGTGTACTGCCAGTCGAGAACGTCCGGCAGCGGATCGGCCGGGACCTTCACGTCGCCCTTGGCCAGCAGGTACGCCGATTCGTGGCGGTACTGAAAGAACCGGGACGACGACGCGTACCGCTTCCGGAACACCACGTGGCCCACGACATCGAAGCCGGCGGATTTCCAGGCGTCGAAGAAGAGATCGACGCGGTTCCAGCCGTAGAAGCTCACCGCAAGGGACCCGGGCTTCAGCAGCCGGTACATCTCCGCGAACGCGGGCTTGAGCCACCGCGTGTTGTCGTCGTTCGCCACCCGGCGGCCGTGGCGGTCGCGGTACCGCACCAGGTACGGCGGGTCCGTCAGGATGAAGTCGACGCTCGCCGCCGGGAGCGTCTGCATCACGTCCACGCAATCGCCATGGAGGATGCTGCTTGTGGGGAAGGCGTTCATCGGCCGTCTCCCGGGGCTTTCGGGAGGACAGCGTCTGCGCGCGCAAGCGCATCGTAGAACGGCCCATTCAGAATCGTGATGGGTAGCCCTCCAATCGCGGCGCGCAGGTCACGGAGTGCGACCAGGAGCTTCGGGCCCAGGTCCAGCATGAGTCCCGCTTCAAAGGTCACATCGCCGGAGCGCTCGAAGTCGTCGTCGCCCTCGATATCCACGACCGCCGAGAGGTTCGCGCCCTGACAGTCCTCAACATCATCGGCCTGGTCGGTGCGGGAGATCGGCCCCCGCGCGCGCTGCCTCCTCCGGAGAATCGGCCTCCACGCCAGTGAACTTGACCCGCATTTCGCGGTAGATATGAACGGTATACGTTGGCATAAGCTCCTTTCCTCCGGTTAGCGTGAGCCGAGGATGCCGGCAGCGCGGAGCGCCTTGCCTGCTTCCGTATCGATGAGGTAGAGGAGCGTCGTCGGGGAGTAGTCCTCGATTTCCGTGAGGCGCTTGATTTCGAGAAGGGCGCTCTGATACGCGGTCTGAATAAACGTGGTCATATGATAGTCTCCTAGATTGGGTGAAGGGCGGGGGAGCCGGGGACGACACCCCCGCCGGGGCTGCTAGTTCTGTTCGGCCTTGGGCTTGTTCTTCCGGATGGCGACGCGGCCGTTCACCGGAAGCGCTTCCAGCACGATGTCGAAGCCGTCGCCGTCACGGTGGGCCCAGGCGACCCCGATGCGGGTCCAGTCCGACTCCTTCTGCCCGTTCTTCGTGTACTCCCGCACGCTGTAGGCCGTGTGCGTCGGGCGCTTGCTCGTGTTCTCGTTGCTCATGTCGTTTCTCCTTGGGCTGGTTGTTTCCCCCTTCCTCGGGGGCTTCGCGGCCCGTGCAACCCGGCATGAGGCGGGAAGGCGTCATAGGTTTTTGGGGGGACCGCGAACGAAGCGAAGCGCGGGAGCGGGGGAGCCAAAACCGCAGGGCAACCGTCATTGACGACGACCGCCGCCGGGTTAGGGACAGCGAGCAAGACCACGGGCGAAGGGGAACGGCCCGCCCCGGAAGGAAGCGCAGGCAACGGGGAGAGCAGGAGCAGCGCATCTCGCCCCCGCGCCGGGCGGAGGGGAAAACGAGAGGAGGAGCCTGCGACGGAGGACGTTCCGGGGAAGCTCCCTTGACCCGCGCGCGGGTGTCTCTAATGTTAGTAACATGCGACGTGCCGCTGCGGGGGCCCACCCGAAAAGCCTGACCGACGCGCGAGCCCCGCATGTCGCGACCGGCGCTGTCGTGGAGACCCAGGGCGGCCTCGCTGCTCAGCGGCTCTACGCCGCGTTCGGCAAGTACAACGCCAGGTTCTTCGGAGGAAAGCTCGGCGCGCCCCTCGTACTGATCACCCAGGCGCAGAGCCTGCGCACCCTCGGCGACTACGTGGCGCGCGACGTCATGGGCCTCGAGTCCCGCATCCGCATCGCTCCCGCCGCCGTCAGACGTGGAAGGCGGTTCGCCGCAGATGTCCTCCTCCACGAGATGATTCACGCGTGGCAGAGCGGAGATCGCCCACATTCACGAAGACGGCTACCGGGGCCACGGACCAAAGTTCGCAGGTGAATGCAACCGCATCGGCAAGGTCCTCGGTCTTCCCCGCGTCGGCGTGAAGGGAAGAGGCGGCCTCCCCGATTGCGCCCATTGGCCGATGTGCGTGCGACCGGACGGCTACTATCCGAGGACGTTCGTGCCGCCGCGCCGCAGGATGCGGTCGAAGCGCGAAGGGATCGCACCCGGGCAAGGGAAGGCACGCGACACGTGGTCGCCAACGCCGGGCCAGATGCTCGACAGGGTCGTGAAGATGCTGCTGCCCCGTCTTGATGCCGGCGAACTCGAGAAGCTGGCAAACGCCGTCGCTGCCGCACGGGCCGCCCGCGCGATTGCCGAATCTTGAGGGAGGGGCGGTCGTCGGGGACGCTCACCCCTGCGGACCTGACCAGCGGCCGTTACCGCCGCCTGCATCGCTCGTACGAAGCCCCGGCGATGCTCCTCGGGCAGCGAGAGAACGACGAGGGCGGCAAGGATGCCCTGCTCCTCGCAGGTGGCCGCGATCGCGGCGCGGGTGCAGTCGTCGCCGGTGAGGTAGTCGCGCGCGAGCTCCGTCGCAGCCTGCTCGTGGGTCACGGGTTCCATGGGTCGTCTCCTTCCGGGGAGGACGCGGGACGGCTCGAGGGCCGCCCCGCGCCGGGGTCCGTCATCGGTCTTCCCGCTCGTTGAAGGCCCGCATCTGGATCGTCGTCTCGCCCATCCGGGCCGGCAGGTAGTCGAAGCGCAGGTTCCACGAACCGTCACGGTTCTCGAAGGCGACCCCGATCCGCGTCCAGTAGCCCTTCTTGTCGTCGCCGTCGCCACGTTCCACCACCGCCACCAGCTGCATCATGTTCTTCGTGCTCATCGCGTTGCTCCTTGAGGTGAGCCGTCTTCCGGCTCGTTCGTCGCAACGCGGGACGCCAAGGAGCTCCCCGCCATGGCCGGCTGCTTTCGACGGAGGCTCCCGAAGGGAAACCGCGACCGGCACGGACCCCGGAGGGGGAAGCAGAAGCCGGACACCCGTAGGGCCGGAAGGTGTCGGGGCGCTCCGCTCTCAGGCGGACCGCGAGAACGAGCCGGAGAAGGCCACCGGGGGCAGCGTGGGCTCGAAGGGCACGCAGCGAGGCGGGGAGCGCAGCGCACGGAAGACAGGCGGCGGCTTCTGGACCGGGTAGAGCCGCACGCTACCCTCGAAATCGTGGATGCCGCGCGCACGTACTCGCTCGAGGAGGCGGCGCGCGCCTGCGGCCTCACGCGGGACTGGCTCGACCACAGCTCGTGGTGCGTCGCTACGACCTTCCACGAGGCGCGCTTCCGGCTCGAGACCTTCACCCTCGACGCCGCTTTGGAATTCCGGACGTGCTGGCACACGGGCGCCTGCGCGCGCTTCTCGTCCGGTCTCGTCACCGTGGACGGCGGCTCGAACGCCATCCGCGACATCGTTCTGGCGGAGCTCCCCCGTCCGCTGACGATCATGGCCTGCTCCGCAGAAACCCTCCTCGCGAGGCGCCCCGGCAAGTACCGGCCCTTCGCCGATGCGCTCAGGGACCCCGCCGACCTCGTGGCGATGGACGGGAATCACCGCCTCGCGGCCCTTGCCGCACGACGGCTTCGGGGCATCGTCGACACGATCGCCGAGGTCCGCGTCTTCGTCTGCCGATGACCTCCCGGACGGAGCGTCCCACGACGGGACAGAGCGCGGCGTTGCCGCGCAAATCGACAAGCCTCCGGCTTGGGCCCTTCGGCCAGGTCGGCCTGCGCTCTGGGACGCGCGCTCCCTGGCCTCCGGTCCGTACCTCCGCGCCGCTACCCCGCCACTGAAGGGCGGGTCCCCGCCGCTTGCGTGGGCACATGCCACGCGCGGTCGGCGCTCTTGCCGCTCGGGCTCCGCCCTCGCGGACGCTGCCTGGCAAGGCCTAAAAACGCGGGTTTGTGCCATAATAAAACGTTGCGCGCTTAATCGTCGCAGTACGTGATGCTGCCATCCGCCTCTTCCCACTGCGGCGCAGGGCAGAGTCGTCCGTGCATCGGTACGGCTATCGCCCCCTTCTCAGCGAGCATCCGGCGACACCAGGGCGAGCCATCGCACGCAGGCTCCAGACGCTTCACGATATCCAGACACGTGGCGTGAAAGCGACTCCCGTCATCCCCGCATGCGGATTCCATCGCCTCGTGCCGCAGGACCTCGTCGATGTCCTCAGGCGTGATGAAAGCCGGGGGCCAACACGTCGGCTCGGTCCACTCGATGAGCGTCGCATCGAGCGTGTAGCCCCGTAGCGGGGGTGCGGTCGCATCCATCACGCTCGACGCCAGAAGAAAAACACCGCCCGCCAGGACCTTGCGCACCATGACCAGCCTCCGCCCTCGAAGAAGGCCGATAAAAATCTCTTATGAGAACGAGTCAGAAAAAGAGAAGGCCGGGGCTCAACCCTCACGGGGAACCCCGGCCTGTGTCGACAGTGCCGCCAAGCCAGCTATTTCCCGTCGTACTTACGGTGGACCCAAAGATTGTGGAGCCATTCAGGACCAGCAGGCAGGCTCAGCAGATACCGGTGTACGGGGTGGATAGTGGAGCCGTCCAAGCTAAACACCCATTGTTTTCCCGAAAAGGAGGACTTCTCCACGAATTCCCACTGCACCTGCAATTGACTAGCCCCGTGATTCAACTTTGTAACAATGAACACAACTTCCTGAATCGACGCCAGACCGGATAACTTCTCAACGTCGTCCCAGAATACGTAAGTATGTGCCTTCGGCAATGAGAGGCCCTGCAACTGCTGAAGCTCCTTCTGGTAACCTATAAAGGCTATAACGCTCATCCCGATGCTCCCAATCTATTACGGAGCCGAAACCTGTACGCCGTTTCGGTAGAATGCTACTCTACCAGACAGTGAAGGATTACTCAATACCCCACGCAGCTCTTGAGAAGTCACCTTGCTGTAAACGGAGCTGCCCGGCGTCATCGCGCCCTGCACGTCAACATCCGTGAGGTTGAATCGGATAGTGCCCCCAGTTTGATCGATATGCGCTTCAGCGGCGTTGAGAATGCTGTCCGCAAGCGATTCGTCGGCATTCCGAGCGCCTTGCGTAAGGACTGTCCCAATTTTGGCATCGCCTTGAAAGGAAGCCAGATTGTCCGTAAGGCCCAACGCCACGTCCTCCGCGCCGAATGCGCCGGGACCCGCTACTTCGGCGGCTGCGGACGCTGCCGCCGAAGTTCCGGCCACGGCCTTCCCGAGAAGGAAGTCGAGGCCCGCGCCCGGAATGAAGGACAAGAGCCCCAGCGTGCCGGGATTGCTCGGCCCGAACGCGTTCCAAAGGATTGTGCCCCAATCCGGAGGACACAACCCACTCGGGTCAAGCCTATTGACAGGGTTCCCGTTGGCGTACGCATAGAGGTTTGGGCCCGTGCTGTAGCCCAGAGGGTCCCGGCCCATGAAGCGGCCTTCTGCCGCCTCGTAGAGCCGGGCGGGGGTGAGCAGCTCCGCCGAATTCGATTCGGTGAACATCCCAGCGAAGCGGATGTCGGGGAAGTAGTTCCCCGAAGCCGTCCACGAGGGCGTCTGGAGTCCGTAAGGGGTGTAGTCCGCGCCGTAGAGCAGCGCGCCGCCTGCAACGTCCACGGTGTCACGGACGCTGCCGATCTGGTCGGGGAAGTACGCGGCCTTCTTCCCGCTGGACGAGTAATACTCGCCCTCGGCGTAGTAGCTCTTGACCGGATTGTCGGACGAGTCGCGCTGCTCGCAGAGACCTGACCCTCCGGCAGCACCACCCGGAGCCTGCCCCGGCGAAGGCCGGGGTCGCACCTTCCCGCGAAGCGGGAAAAGAAAAAGGCCGAGGCTCAACCCTCGCGGGAAACCCCGGCCTCTCTCAATACGCTCGTATCTAGGCTGCGCTTAGACACGCCTCGTGCCACACACCGGGGACGCCTTCCAGCGTATATAATACATCACCGCCATGGTAATATCCTACCCAGGTCACTACGGCCGTTTGTCCCGCAAACAACACTTGGTCATCGGTGACCGGATCATGATACCTCCATTGCGGCCTTCTAAAGTCATTCAAGACGGTTTCGTTCGCAACCCGAACGGCGGTGCCGACCTTGAATAATTCAGAATACGCTGGCATGGCCACTACTGCGTTGGGGTAGGTGTAAAGGAACCCGGCCTAACGGGGGTACTGATGTTGAACTGGGCCGCGTTACCGGGAACAGTATACGGCCCATTCGGGGGAATTTCAAGATTGCCTATTGGCGTCTGGAATTGAGTCGAATAGGCCCCCTTGCCCGGACCGATTCCTAGAAAGTCTTCGACTTCCGCTTGTGTCATTCCGTTTATTTCGCTCGGAAACGCAACAAAGCTACCGGCCCGGACGCCGCCAGATGCTTCAATCGCCTGAACTCCCGCCGTGTCGGTAAAGTGAACAACGGTAACAAGCTCACTCTCAAGCGACTCTAGGGCCTCGATGCCTTCGTCCAGAAGCGCCGCGCCTCCCGCCGCAGGAACCGGCAAGAATAGAGGCATGTACGGCTGTTGGCCTTGTGGATTGCCCGCTGTGCAAGTGGTCGTTTGGAATGGCGTATTTTCAACGTAGAGACCTTTTGGGTCTACGTGGCGGATGGGGTTTCCGTTCGCATACGCATACACGTTCGGTCCGGGCTGATAGCCGAGCGGATCGCGCTGCATGAACCGGCCTTCGGCTGCCTCGTAGAGGCGGGCGGGGGTGAGCTGCTCATTGGAGTTGGACTCCATGAACATCCCGGCGAAGCGGACATCGGGGAAGTAGTTCCCCGTCGCCGTCCACGCGGGCGTCTGGAGTCCGTAGGGGGTGTAGTCCGCGCCGTAGAGCAGCGCGCCGCCTGCAACGTCCACGGTGTCACGGACGCTGCCGATCTGGTCGGGGAAGTACGCGGCCTTCTTCCCGGTCTGCTGGTAGTACTCGCCCTCGGCGTAGTAGCGCTTCTCGACCGTGTCCGACGAGTTGCGCTGCTCGCAGAGACCTGACCCTCCGGCAGCACCACCCGGAGCCTGCCCCGGCGAAGGCCGGGGTCGCACCTTCCCGCGAAGCGGGAAAAGAAAAAGGCCGAGGCTCAACCCTCACGGGGAACCCCGGCCAAGTCCATGTAATGCATACTACTGACGCCAGTGCGACTCTGGAAGCTCCAAGAACAGTATTTCTTGCAGCCCTTCAGCGCTCGTCACCTCTAAACTCACACTACCTTCCGGAAACTGAACAATGTCGCCCGCTCTTACGTATACTGTCTCACTACCGAAGGAGTACCGTCCTTCTCCACGCAATATGTACGCCACGCCCGCACGAGTTCGTCCACCTTCAAACCTTGCGCTCGCTTGATACGACTTGAGTCTGACGAGGTAATGCGAGACGTGCGGAATGTGATTACGTACCGACTCTAAGGTCATCACACCGTCTTGCTCAATGTTCCAGCGGGTAACAGTCAGCACGAAGGTTGGTTCCTCAAGATCTTGGTTTACGGAAACGTCACGCCTAGTTTCCTAAATGCCTCCGTTGCAAGCGGAAGGCTTTCAGGCGTCGGCTCGAAGTGGCCACTATAGGGCTCGATACGCACTCCCACCAGTTCCCCGCCGCCCGCAGCGATGTCGGCCTCACCGGCCGTAAGCACCGCCTCGCCGCCGGACAATACTGAGTGAGATATTTCTACATCACCCACAACCTGTGGCGCAACAATAAGTTTACCATCTTGAGTCACGACGAACTTGATGGTGCCGGTTCCTTCCGAGGCAAGCTGCTCCAGCAAGCCGGTCGTCGCCTCTCCGATCGTGGCGCCAGCCGCTGAAGCAGCTTCTGTTTCAGTAGCCAGCATTCGCGGGAGCTGATTGGTGAAAAGGCGTGTAGCCGCACCGGCGACAGCTTCGCAGGTCTCGGGGGCGACAGCTTCTGCGACGAGTCCTGCGCCTTCCAAGCACGGCGGGCACAACCCGCTCGGATCCACCGTGCTAATCGGATTCCCATTCGCATAGGCGTAGAGGTTCGGCCCGGGGGTGTATCCGAGGGGGTCCCTGCCCATGAAGCGGCCTTCGGCGGCCTCGTAGAGCCGGGCGGGAGTGAGCAGCTCCGCCGAATTCGACTCGGTGAACATCCCGGCGAAGCGGATGTCGGGGAAGTAGTTCCCCGAAGCCGTCCAGCCCGGCGTTTGCAACCCATACGGGGTGTAATCCGCCGAGTAGAGGAGAGCTGTCCCCGCCACGTCGTCGGTGTCCCTCACCGAGCCAATCTGGTCCGGGAAGTAGGCCGCTTTCTTCCCCGTCTGCTGGTAGTACTCTCCCTCTGGGTAATACAGCTTCTCCACTGTATCGGAGGAGTTCCGCTGTTCGAGCAAGCGTCCGCCCATCCACAGCCAATGGGTATACGTGGGCGAGCCGCCGATGGCGAAGCCCGAGATGAGCCGCCGTCCAAGCCCGTCGTACTGGAAGGACTCCGTCCAGGAGATGGGGAAGTGCGGCGGGATCGTCAGGCTCAGGATGCGGTTCTCGGCGTCGAAGGTGTAGCTCTGGTGCGAGCGTCCCTGCGACGTCGAATTCCCGTTGCTATCGTAGGTCGGGGTGAGCGAGCCGTTCGACGCCATCTCGTTCAGGGAGTTGAACGTGGGGCTGGTCGAGGATGGCGGGTTGTTCGTGGTGAACGTCGTCGTGTTGCCCGCCGCGTCGTACGCGTAGCTGTACGTGCCGATGACGGAGCCCACGGCGGAGGTCAGGCGGTCGTCGTTGTCGTAGGCGTAGCTCCAGTTCTGCGACGCCCACGAGGCCCCTCCCCCGGCCGTCTGCGTCGAGTTCATGATGTCGTAGGGGTTCTGCGGCCCGCCGCCGTCGGCCGCCGTGCCGTACCCGAACGTGTACGAGCGCGGACCGGGGGATACCCCCGTTGCCGCGTTCGTGATGCCCGTCAGCCGCTGGTCGCCCCGCCCCAGAGCGACGTGAGGAGCGGAGGGGCCATCCAAAGGGGAAGAACGACCAGCGGCCAGAAGAAGCTGAGCGGCGCAGCCGCGATTCCATGCCTCTCTTCGGAGGGGCGGGGCTGAGCGCCGCCCCGGAGGCAAGCACGCGGCCACGCCGCAACTTTCGGGGGCCAGAGCCAGGCAAAGGAAAAGGCCGGGGCTCAACCGTTAGGGAACCCCGGCCTTCACTACTACTGATCGTATTTATGAACGCGCCCCTTGCCGTCGCCTAGAAAAGAACAAGCCGACCTAAGAGCGTATTGCACGTTGTCGGTCTGATTGTATTTCGCTCCCAACTCGTCAAGCATCTGAATGATATCATCAAGCGGCATCGCATCCTTTCGTAAAAGTCGGTCACGAATGGCGGCTGAAACGCGATGCTGAAGTTCATTATAGGTACGAAGCGCA
Organism: uncultured delta proteobacterium; assembly: GCA_963797395.1. GTDB lineage: Bacteria > Myxococcota_A > Polyangia > Polyangiales > Polyangiaceae > Palsa-1150. The sequence goes on along the minus strand of CAWCPA010000009.1, from coordinate 962,828 downwards.
GTCGGGTTGTGGACGTTTTCCGTACCAACTTCATAAGTCGCACGAGCTGCAACGGTCAGCTCATGTGCAAGATGGGTCAGCAAAAGTAGCTCGTCGGAGTCCGATAGATTGTCGTAAAGCGGCGGCATAGAGCCTCAGAAGTCAAGGTTTGGGCGTGCGTGGCAAAGCGTTCACGTCCACACCACGACCCTGAAGGATTTGAATCCGCATGTTGCCCTGCCAGACGAGGCCACTTTCGTCGACGATAAGAGGCTCCGTCTGTCCGGGCGCTAGCGAATCGATAATATCCTGTGTAGATTTATTTGACCAGTAGTTAAAAGACGATGGGTAGTTACTCAGCGTGCTGTCTGGATGCAGCCTCTGCAAAGGAGGCGTATTATTGGCGGTGCACTGTCCTTGATTCTGTTGCTCGCATCCCGGTAGGTCAGGATTGCTCTGGCAATCCGGGCTTGCAGGAGTAGAGCTGCCCGCAGCGCCATTCACTGCCGAGGCATTGGAAAGCGCATCGTTCAGCATCTGGATGGCGTTGTTCGCCAGCACCAAACCCCCAACGGTGGCGGTGGTACCCACGGCAACGGCCGCGCAGAGTTCAGGATCGGCGATGCAAGCGCCCCCGAGAGTCCTTGCGCCGTTGAGTGCAAGGAGTCCGCTGGGGTCCGTGTTCGTAATCGGATTCCCGCCCGCGTAGGCGTAGAGGTTCGGCCCGGGGGTGTAGCCCAGAGGGTCCCGGCCCATGAAGCGGCCTTCTGCGGCCTCGTAAAGCCGGGCGGGAGTGAGCAGCTCCGCCGAATTCGACTCGGTGAACATCCCGGCGAAGCGGATATCCGGGAAGTAGTTCCCGGAAGCGGTCCACGCGGGCGTCTGAAGCCCATAGGGCGTGTAGTCCGCGCCGTAGAGCAGCGCACCGCCCGCAACGTCGACGGTGTCACGGACGCTGCCGATCTGGTCGGGGAAGTAGGCCGCTTCCTTCCCGGTCTGCTGGTAGTACTCGCCCTCGGCGTAGTAGCGCTTCTCGACCGTGTCCGACGAGTTGCGCTGCTCGCAAAGGCCGGGGTCGCACCTTCCCGCGAAACGGGAAAAGAAAAGGCCGAGGCTCAACCGTTAGGGAACCTCGGCCTCTGGCTGTCACTTCGCAGGGCTAGTGAGTGAGCTTCGCCATGCGCAGTTGCTGTTCAGGGTTCCATCCTTGGGGTGGCGCTATGTGCTTGCTCGACCAGACCATCCCTCCGTCTACCCATCTCTCACGCAGTTTGAGATGCTCGGCACGTGCGTCGGTATAGCCGAATTCGGTGCCGCAACAAGGGCAGATGGTAAACGAAGGGCAGGCTTGAGCATCGTACGGAGGCTCGTCTAAGCCATCGTATCCACACACAGGGCACATCAAGGATTTATTGCGCATGGAAATAATCTAGGTTCGTTGGAAACCCGTGCACCGACGGGTCGGGCTTGAAGTAGGTTCGAATTGTTCCTGTATCGGACACCACTCCAAACTCGTCTGTTACCGGGTTGAAGCGAACAATATCGCCATTTGCACGGATACTTTGTACCACGTCGGTTGACGGGTTTCCAGTAAGAAACGAGGAAGCCTGCTGCTCATATTGCAGCGGAGTCGATGCACCAAAATCGGCACCGTGCGCATTGAAGTGACTCACAAGGGTCCTGTTGTTGGCGAATGAAGCCCCTCCGCACTGCTGCGCCTGCTGTTGGGGCGTTTGGCAGATGGGAAGGTCCGGGTAATTGGCGCACGGGTCCTGTGGCGTCGAACCGCCGATTGAGAGAAGCGAGCCGAGGACAGCAGTTTGCGGAAGGCCCTCGAGCAAGCTGGCCGACCCACTTGCTTGACCCCATGCCCAAGCAACACCGCGAACGAGCGCCCCGGGAATTCCTTGCAACCCGCTCGGGTCCAGGTTGCTGATGGGATTCCCGCCCGCGTAGGCGTAGAGGTTCGGTCCGGGTTGATAGCCGAGCGGGTCGCGCTGCATGAACCGGCCTTCGGCTGCCTCGTAGAGCCGGGCGGGGGTGAGCAGTTCCGCCGAATTCGACTCGGTGAACATCCCGGCGAAGCGGATGTCGGGGAAGTAGTTCCCGGACGCTGTCCACCCGGGCGTTTGCAGGCCATACGGGGTGTAATCCGCCGAGTAGAGGAGAGCTGTCCCGGCCACGTCGTCGGTGTCCCTTACCGAGCCAATCTGGTCCGGGAAGTAGGCCGCTTTCTTCCCCGTCTGCTGATAGTACTCTCCCTCTGGGTAATACAGCTTCTCCACTGTATCGGAGGAGTTCCGCTGTTCGAGCAAGCGTCCGCCCATCCACAGCCAATGGGTATACGTGGGCGAGCCGCCGATGGCGAAGCCCGAGATCAGCCGCCGTCCAAGCCCGTCGTACTGGAAGCTCTCGGTCCAGGCGATGGGGAAGTGCGGCGGGATCGTCAGGCTCAGGATGCGGTTCTCGGCGTCGAAGGTGTAGCTCTGGTGCGAGCGCCCCTGCGACGTCGAATTCCCGTTGCTGTCGTAGGTCGGGGTCAGCGACCCGTTCGACGCCATCTCGTTCAGGGAGTTGAACGTGGGGCTGGTCGAGGACGGCGGGTTGTTCGTGGTGAACGTCGTGGTGTTGCCCGCCGCGTCGTACGCGTAGCTGTACGTGCCGATGACGGAGCCCACGGCGGAGGTCAGGCGGTCGTCGTTGTCGTAGGCGTAGCTCCAGTTCTGCGACGCCCACGAGGCCCCTCCCCCGGCCGTCTGCGTGCTGTTCATGATGTCGTAGGGGTTCTGCGGCCCGCCGCCGTCGGCGGCCGTGCCGTAGCCGAAGGTGTACGAGCGCGGGCCGGGGGAAACCCCCGTCGCCGCGTTCGTGATGCCCGTCAGGCGCTGGTCGTTCGTCGTCGAGTCGTACGACCACGAAGTGCTGACGCCCGTCGAGCCGAGGGTCCGGCTCGCCATGCGCAGCGTCTGGCCCAGGAACGTGTTCGTCCACGTTCCGAGGCTCGTGACGTGGGAGGTCGGCCGCCCGAGCGCGTCGTAGCTCCACGTCTCGGCGCTGAGGCTGTCGATGGTCAGGCTGTTCGGCCGGCCGTCGGCGTCGTAGGCGATGGTCTGCTTGTCGACAGTGCCGGAGAACGGCCCGTCATCCGTGGCGAGCTTCAGCGCGCCGTTGGTGCCGATGGCGACGTAGGTCCAGTTCGTGGTGCCGATGCCGTCGACCATCTGCGTCCGGCGCGGGAAGTACGTGTCCCACGTGAACGAGACGTTCGGCGTCGAGGAGAGTCCGGCATCGCTGCCGCTGGTGGTGTAGTTGATGCTCGTGACCTCGTTCGACTCGTCGTACCCGTAGGTTTTCACCTGCGAGAGCGCGTCGGTGATGCTCTTCACGCGCGAGGTCGTGTTCTCGTAGGCGGTCGTCACCACGCTCGAATCGGGGAACGTCTTCGTCGTCGGGCGCGACTGCACGTCGATGGCCCACGTCGTGGTGTGGCTGTTCTGGTCCGTCTGCGTGTTCAGCGTCCCGTCCGCGAAGTAGGTGTACGAAACGCTGTGCGAGAGCGGGTCCGTCGTCGAGGTGAGGCGGCGCTCGTTGTCGTAGCCGTAGGTCGTCACGCGCGAGAGCCGGTCCGTGTGCTTGCGGATTTCCAGGGAGGGGGTGCCGGAGTAGCTCCCGCTCTGGAAGGTCCAGTCATCGACGTCGGTGGTCCCGTCCGGGTACGTCGTGGTGGTGACGCGGTCGAGTGCGTCCCGCGTGTAGCTGACCGTGCGGCCCTCGCTGTCGGTCACGCTTGAGGGCAGGTCGCAGTTGACGCCGCCGGTGCTGCTGCACGAAGACGGGTACGTGTTCGTGAGCTGCGTGTTGCCGGCCGCGTTGGTTATCGTCGTCAGGCGGCCCGTCCCGTCGTAACTGTAGAGCGTGCCCGACGTGCCGTAGGAACCGCAGGACGAACCCGACGAGTAATTCGCGGGGTCGATGGCCTGCGTGATCTGGCCTGCCGAGTTATAGCAATAGCGCCACTCCTGCCCCGCCGCGTCCGTGTGCGTCAGCACGTCGTGCGTGCTGTCGTACGTGTACGTGTCGGTCGCGGTGTAGGTCGAGCTGGCGGTGAGCTGCTTCACCGTCAGCAGGTCGATGTTCGAGTTCGTCGTCGTGCAGCCGGAGTCGTAGCAATATTTCGTGTCGCGACCGAGCGGGTCGACGGCTTCCGTCAGCTTACCGGCCGCGTTGTACGTGAACGTCGAAACCTGGCTCGTGGAGTCGTCGAGCACGCGCCCGATGGCGGCGGGCTGATTGTAGGTGCCCGTAAACTGCGGCTCGACAGAGTCCTGGCCAGGATAGGTGTAATAAACGCGATTCTCGAGGGGCTTCTTGATGCTCGCCACAATGGGCGCGGTGCCGCCGTTGATATTCTCCGTCCAATGCGTAATTTGCGCTTTGGTGTAGTCTTTCCCGGAACCGGTTCCGTAGGTCGGGTACACGTACTTGTTCCAGTAAAACGTGTTGCGCTGGTCGTAGTGACCATTTTCGACCGTCATGCCGGACGGCGTGCTACTTTCCGTCGCCCCAATGCCGGTGGCGGACGGCATGTATTCGACCCGCTCGGTGTTGCCATCCGGGTCGGTCAGCTCCAGCCACCGCGATTCCGTGCTGAAGTCCTGGCCTCCGGAGAAAGAACTGACTCCATACGGGGTCGTCAGCGCGTTGATGAAGTAGGCATCCCCCGGCGCGCCGCCGTCTGCTCCCGCATCGGCCCCCGGTGCGCTGTCGTACGTGAAACTGCTCGTGATGCCGAGCACGTCCTGAATCGACGAGAGGCGTCCGTAGCTGTCGTAGCTCAAAACCGCAGAACGGCCGAACGGGTCGGTGATCTGCGAAATGAGCATCGAGCTGCCGGAATACGTAGAGCAGCTGCTCCGCGTGGGGTCGTAGCAGAAGGTCGTAGAGCGACCCTCCGCGTCTTGAACGCTCGTGAGGCGATTGCTCGCGTCGTACGACAGGGACAGGCTGTTGCCCTGCGGGTCGGTGACGCCAGTGAGGAAGACCCGACGCGGGTAGCTGCTGGAACCGTCCGGCTGCCCAAAGGTCTGCACCGAGCCGTCCGGCATCGTGAGCGAATAGCTCGTAAGCGTCCCGGAAGCCGGGTTCCGCTGCAGCACTGCAGCTCCTTGCAGCTCGGCGCCCCACGCGCCCGTGGTGGAATTGAACGTCCCCGCCTCGTAGCTGTAGTCGACTTGCCCGCCCCCCCTGGCGTAGCGTGTGACCTGGCTTCCGGGCGTCGTCGGGTCGTCCGTTACGTACGATTGGAACCCGTAGCTCCAGCGCGGCCCGAGGTTCCCGTAGTTGGGGCTAGCCGGCTGCACCGTATCAAGGTGGTCGTACGAAAGCCGCACGTAAACGTCCGGACCCTTCTGGGGCTTGTACCCCACCGGGATGTCGTTAAGGTTTAAACTGACAAGGGACATACTGGCGTTCGGAACGCACATCCCGAAAGGCCGGTCATCAGTGCCACATCCCGTCTGGTGCAGCGTTGGTGCCTGAGCACCGAACGCCCCTTGCTGGTCGCTCGGAAGCGGAGGCACTACGCAGTTGCCGTTCGCGTCGATAGAGCCAGTTTGGCACGCCGGACCTGAATACGTCAGTTGATAATAATAGAAGCAGCCTCCGCTCGGGCTAAATGTGGCCGAGCCCGGCAAATGGCCATCAAAACCGGCACAATAACTATAGCTGCTGCATACCGAACAAGTGCCCGGAATGAGGGTATAAAAATACTCGACTGGCGGGGGGCTTACCGCTCTTTCGGCCTGCAGCATTATGCCGTACATGCACGCAATTGTGCCGGGCTCCGAAGTGTTGGCGCACGTGTAGTTCGACGGGAGATGGGGCGCATAGTAGGTTGCGCCGCTGGTAAGGGGCGTCGTTCCGCCCAAGAGGGAGTAACCCTGCCGGGTCGAGGCGGTCGGCTCGCCCGAATTCATCGGGGTCGGGCCGCAGCCAGGGGCGGCGATGACGCCGAGGACGGCGAGGGTGAGGAGAACGAAGGCAATGGGAAGCCGTGCGCGCCCCGGCGAGCGGGGCACGCGATTTCTATCGCGTTGCATGGGTTGCTTTCTTCCCGCCCCTCGGGGCCCGGAGACGTTCCGGGAACCGGGGACGGTTTCCTATCGGATACCGGCAGACTGTATCCAAACGGAAACCGACTCAAGCATTTTCGGGGGTGCAGGGCGCTGGCGGTCGCATGACGGCTGACGTTTCGGCGTGGCAGGCGATCGGTTTCCGAAAGGAATACGCGACGCTAGGCGCGAGCTTCGACCTTGAACCTCCGGAACAAAAAAACGATCGTCGTCCAATGGGAGCCCGGCCCTTCGAGCATGCTTTCGGTCAAAAGCCCGACCCCAAGGCGTTGGGTGCTGCGCTGCGGAGGCTGCGTGAGAGCCACAACATCACCGTTGGCGGTCTCGCCGAGCGCATGAAGTGGACCTCGCAGAACGTCTCTCGCCTGGAGCGGGGCAGCGGGACCCGGGAGCCGACGATGTCGAGCGTGAACCTGTACCTGCGGATGCTCGGCTACGAGATGCTCGTGGTCGCGAGGCCGATGCCGGGCATCCGGAAGGGGCAGTCGGAGCCGGAAGAGGGCTAGGTCGGGCCGACGGAGCGCCTGCGCTCGCCGCAGGGCTCGTGCGCTTGATGCGCACGGGCCCGAGGAGAGCCACCGGGGGCGAGGGGGCGGTAGGCCCCCCGCGGTCCGGCAGGCAGGGCGGCTTCCGGATCTCCTCTTCGAAGCAGACATCTCGCCGGAGCCCCGAGGGGCCCCGGCGACGTAGGTGCTTGGGTCACTCCGTTGGGAGCGTCCCGCGCGAGGCCATCGAGTGCCAGCGCCGCGAGTCCCGCGTCACGATGACGTGGTCGAGAAGCGGGATGCCGAGGAGCTTCCCGGCCTCCATCAGGTGCTTCGTCGTCGCGAGATCCTGCTCGCTCGGGGTCGGATCGCCGCTCGGGTGGTTGTGGCCCACGATGATCGCCGCCGCGCAGGCCGCGATGGCCGCCCGGAAGACCGTCCGGGGTTCGATGGTGCCGATGCCCTGCTGTGCGCCGATCGCGACCACGTGCGCGCCCGTGATGGCGTGCATGCCGTTCACGAAGAGGGCTGCGAAGTGCTCGCGGTCCGTGAGTCCGAGCATGCAGTGGAGCGTTTTGGCTGCAAGGTTGGCGTCCGAGACGGTCGGCTCGGCGAGTTTCAGGGAGCGTCGGGCCTGGACGAGGCGAACTTCGTAGACGGGGATCTTCTGGAGGGTCGGCTTGGGGTTCGGCGTTTCCATCGGGGGCCTGCCTGTGCGATCTCGAGGCCGGGTGCTTCCGGCTCGTTCGCCAGAAGCGGGACGCCGCGACGCTCCTGACCATGACGGGCTGTCTCTTTTTGGGGGGTACCCGCGCAGCGGGGGGAGCCGAAAAAGTCAGCCCGGAAACCCGCAGGCGGAGCCCGCGAGGGCGAGGCCAAGGGGCGGAAGCTGGTCAGGCGCGTCGCTCTCGGGCGGACCGCGCGGACGAGCCGGAAGTGCCCGGCCCTCCCGGAGCGCAAGGCAACGCGCGGGGAAGCAGGCGGGCGCCAGGCTCGCCGGGAAGCGACACTCATCGACAGACGTTCTCGATAGGATGAACCGCGCGCCCGAAGGCGAAGGCCCGATGTTTCTCCGCATGCCCCGGAGTGAGCTCGCCAAATTCAGCCCGTTCCGCGTGGAACCGTGGCCTACGATGAACCCCGGCGAACCGCCGCCGCGATGGACGGTCGTGGCTGACAGCCCGGGAGGGGATACGTACTGCTTCGCGGCGTTGCCCACGCGCGCGGAAGCCGAAAAGTGGAGGGGGGAACACCAAGAGAATCGGACTTCCACGCTCGCCGAGCGCCTGAACGCAGGTCTGGAGTCCGTTCAGTCACGAACGCCAGGACCCACCAGGGCAAGAGAATACGAGCCGGATCGGTGACCGGGTTCTCCTCGGGCGCCAGGATCAGGCCTCGATATCGTGCTCGTGATCGAGGCTTTAGAGGCATGCGACAGCCAACCGGACACGCGCCGGGGTGGCGGCGCACACCGGAACGGTGTGCGCTCACCCCCCGGCCGGAATCCCGCCGAGGTCAGGCGGCGTCGCGGTTCGGAATCAGCAGGTCGTCGGCCTTGCCGCCAGCCGCGAGGTGGGCTTCGTACCACTTCGGCTTAGCCCCGCGGCCGGCCCAGGTTTCCGAGGGGTTCTTCGGGTTGCGGTACTTCGGTTTGACGTCGCTGCGGCCGTCCTTCGCGGTCGTGGCGGACGCCCGCGCGGGGGCGCGCTTCGTCAGCGCAGCGGCAAGCTTCGCCGGGGCGAGGCCCAGCTTCAGCGCCTCCACCCGGAAATACTCCAGGAGGTCCGCTGTCCGCTTCTCTTGCCGGGCACGTTGCTCGGCCTGGGCATCGTCGATGAGGGCTTGCAGTTTCTCGTCGGTCAAGGAAGTAAGGTCCATGTCAGGCAAACGGCGGAGGTGGGCGCCGGATTCCAGGGCACCCCGGCGGAATACTTGCCTCGCGTCCCGGGCTGCGTAGCCTTGCGAGCAACGTGATGCCGTCCTCCCTCAGCGCCCAGCTCACTACCCTCGCCTCCCGCTTCGCCGAGCAGGTGCTCGACGCCATCAAGTCCGCCTCCCTCCAGGAGCTCGTCGGCGCGAAGGGGTCCGCCGCTAACGGACGGCCGGCGCAGGCGCGGCCCACCGCGACCCTGCCGGAGAAGGCGAGAGTGAAGCCCTCGGGTCGGCTCGCCCGGCGCTCTCCCGAAGAGATCGCGAAGGCGGTCGACAAGATCGTCCTCCTGGTCAAGACGCACAAGGAAGGCATGCGCGCCGAGGAGATCCGCTCCAGGCTCGGGCTCCTGCCGAAGGAGATGCCCCGCATCCTGAAGGCGGGCGTCGCGGCGAAGAAGCTCTCCTCGAAGGGCCAGAAGCGCGCCACCACCTACTTCGCGAAGTAGCGCGGGAACAGGTTCCGACGCTCGGGCGTCTACATCCCGAACACCGGGCGCTTCCCCCCGGGGCGAGCTTTCTTATGCGACTCATCAGGATTCGGGCCGCACTCCGGCTCGAGAAAGAGAGTGTGAGGCATCTCGGGCTTGCCCCCGAGGACGTAGCCGACCCACGCGCTCTCGGACGACGGCTCCGCCAGTTGCGCGAGGCGCAAGGAATCAGCCTGCGCGGAATGGCGGGCTTCCTCGGATGCAGTGAGTGGCAAGTGGTGAAGCTCGAAGCTGGCCGCGATGGCGCGCCGATGTGGATGGTCGCCGCGTACCTCGAGATGCTCGGTTACGAGCTCGTGCTCGTCGAGCTCAAGATGTCCGCGTGAGGCGCATAGGCTTTATTGGGTCTTGCGGTGTCGATGTAATTACTATATAATAGGCTAGATTAGCTAGCCACATGCACGCTTTATGGATTGGAGACTCGCAGACGCAAAGAACCGTTTCACGGAATTAGTAAACCGCGCCCTGGCAGAGGGACCCCAGCGCGTGCGACGGCGCGATGACGCCGTCATCGTCCTCTCGGAGGAGGAGTTCGAAGCCCTCGTCGGCAACCGTCCGAGCTTCAAACAGTTCCTGCTGGAAGCGCCGCGCCTCGATACGCTCGACCTGGCGCGCGACCGCTCCCCCGTGCGGGACGTCACTTTGTGAGGGTGCTGCTCGACACCTGCGTGCTCTCCGAGCTGCGCCGCCCTGGCGCGCATCCCGGCGTCGTAACCGCCGTCGAATCCCTCGACAGCGACAGCTTGTTTCTCAGCGTCGTATCGGTCGGCGAGATCGCGAAGGGCATCGGGCTTCTCGACCCAGGTCAGCACAAGCGGGTCCTGCAAACCTGGCTCGATACGCTGGAGCAGCATTACGCTTCAAGGCTGCTGCCCATCGATCTCGAAACCGCGCGCATCTGGGGAGAACTGACGGCGTCAGCACAACGCGCAGGCCGTGTCGTGCCGGCCGTCGACGGACTCATCGCCGCCACCGCGCGGCGGCACGGGCTCCACGTCATGACCCGGAACGTCCCCGATTTCGAGCCCACCGGCGTGATGCTGCTGAACCCCTGGGTCGACAACGCGGCGTAACGCCGCAGCTACTTCCCGCGCCGTGACGCGCGGAGGAGCTGGTCGAGGGTCTCCAGGCCTTCCTTGTCGAGCACCGTCCCGAGCTTCGCGTCCGCGCGGTAGCCGGGCGCCACATGGTCGCCGTACTCGTTCCGCAGCGTCCCGACCAACGTGTCGCGCCGCTTGTGGCGGATCTCGCCGTCCTGGTCGCGCATCCGGCCATCGAGCCCCTTCGGATACTGCTTCGGCATCGTCGTCCCTCCCGTGTGGTGCGGGTCCGGACGAAGCGGGGAGCGGACGTCCGGCGCCCGCCACCACTCTACCAGCGAACTGAACTATTGACCAGTGCGCTCCGGGCCGGTAGGTTTGCGGGGTATAAAAGACGATATCTGCCGCAAAGAGCGGCAGGGAACGCAACATCAGCATCGACACCAGCCATCGTTTGGCGGGACGCTACCGAACTATGGCCGTCGAATATCCGCTAAACGAAGAGTGCGCACGGTTCCAGTCGCGTTTTCTCGAGCTCGACCATTCGCCTCCAGAATACCTGTTCCATTACACTACAGGCCAAGGACTGCTCGGAATCTTCGAGTACCGCTCGATCTGGGCGACCGAGATCCGATACATGAACGATGCTTCGGAGTTCGTGTACGGCCGTGACGTCGTCCTCAACACGACGCGTGCACATCGGGAAGGCGCAAGCGGGCGACACAAGCAACTACTGGAGCGCGTTGAAAAACGCGTCCTTCCGAAAGCCGGGACGACGCATTTCGTCACGTGCTTCTGTGAATCGCACGACCTTCTCAGTCAGTGGCGCGCCTACGCCAGCAGCACCGGGTACGCCATCGGCTTTCGATCCGTGTCCATGAAAGACCCTCGATTCCCGCTGCTGCTTCGCCGGGTCGTATATGAAGAAGAGAGGCAGCTGACCATGATCGCCGCCATCGTCGCTTGGGCCGGCGAAATGCTCGCGCGGTTCCCCGACGAACCCGCACTGGAGCAGTTGGCGGTCTTCACATCGGAAATGCTTCACGAGTGCATGGTCTGGTTCAAACACCCAACCTTCCGCGAGGAAAACGAATGGCGCTTGGTGCTGCCTGCGCGATACGCCGATTTAGGTGATGCGCTGAAGTTCCGTGCCGGAAAAACCTTCGTGGTCCCATACGTACCGCTCCAGCTCCGCCATTCCGCGTCTGAACCACGACTTCCCATCGCAGTCGTGGTGCTCGGGCCAGTGCCGGGCGACTACGACGATGCCGCCGTCCAGGGTATCGACCGGCTGCTCAAGCGCTACGGATACGACGATGCCGCTATCGGGTCGTCGAAGATCCCTCTTCGAGTCGGATAAGATGATGGCACGTCCGGCGGCAGACCAAGGTTACAGATGCTTCGCCACAAATTCATGCGCCGCCGAGAGGACGGCGTCCATTCGGCCGGCGAGCCACCTGCGCCGGGGGACGAGCCCGTGCTCGGTGATCTCGAGCGGCGGGAGCACGCGGGGTGCGTAGGGCACGGGCCCTGGCTTGGGAGAGGCTGGGCGGGCGCTCGTCCAACGGTTCGCAGGCGGGGGCGTCGTGGCGCCCGCCATGGTCATGTAAACGATGCGGCCCGACGCGATCCGGTGCATCAGGAGGTTCCGGAAGTCACTCCAGTCAGCGTAATCCTCGCTGTAGAAGGTGTCGTGAAGCGCTGCCGTCACAGGCTCGCCCGGGAAGTGCTTCTCGAATAGCTTGGTCGTCCCCTCGGGGGTGATCCTCCGAAGATTGGTGACGTCGAAGTCTGCCGGCTTCACCAGCTCGGCGACGAAGTGCATGCCGTAGAAGAGACAGTCGAGCGCGCCGTAGCCGTTGGCGTGGAACTCGAACATCTCCCGGTCCTGTGCGTAGCGGGGCTCGAAGGTCGGCGGGTTCGAGCCGTGCGCCCGGAAGAGCTCCGCGTAGGCATCGGCGTTCTCGGCGGCTGCCTTGAAGCGGTAGACCATGCCGTGCCACGCGCCCGTGAACTGCTCCGGATAGATGATGTCGTCCAGGGCGTGCAGGTACGTGCCTTCGAACGGCCCGGCCGGGAAGTCATCAGGCACGGCAAGACCGGAGACGACGAACGGGCATCGGTACGGCGCCGGGCCGGGAGCCGGGGTCACCTTGGGACGCGAGCCTCGGGGAATGTTGGGGTCATGCCACAGCCCAGCCGCCCGGAGCGCGACGGCGGCCTGCTCCCACACCCTGGGGTCGCCGCTGTCGGCGCCATGCTGGCTGCAAAGCTCCCCGTGGACGAGCGTGCGGAGGCCCTGGAGGAGCGTCTTGTGGGTGTCCTCGCCGGTCGCGGCGAGGCGGGTCTTTTCGGAGGCGTACAGCGCCTGGATGCGGGCGGAGGTGATCATGGGGCGCGCCAGTATCGCACGGCCGAATCGCGGCGTGGCGGCGCGGTCAGTGCGTCGAGTGCAGGAGGTAGAACAGCCCGCCATTGGCGAAGACAAACGTCGCCGCGAGCTTCCAGTAGAGCGCCTCGAGCTTCGCGTCGAGATATTGCCGCGTCACCGAGTCTTCCGTCGCTTCGCGGATCGCCGACACGATCTTCTCCGCCTGGGCGCGCGAGAACGCCTTGCCCTCCATGAGGGTGTCGACGGCCTTCTGCGTGTCAAAGAGCGCGGTCACAAGCGCAAAGCCCAAGGTTAATCTGTATATAGTATACAGGTTTGCGCACCGGTGCACAAGTCCGGGTATTGACGCGTGGTCGCGGTTTCTATAGTTTCTCTTGCATAAAGGACATTCTGCCGTACGGCGACGCGCCCTCTTGTGGTTGATACCAAACTTTGGTATTATGGCCAGGTCGTAAATTTGCGCGGAGTAGCTTATGGCCAAGAACACCAGCTTCACCATCGGGGAGCACTTCGAGCGTTTCATCGCCAAGGAGGTCGCCTCGGGACGCTTCGGCAATGCCAGCGAAGTAATGCGCGCGGCACTCCGGCTCCTTGAAGACGAGGAAGCCGAGGTCGAGGCGCTTCGGGCTGCTCTCATCGAGGGCGAGAACAGCGGCGAACCGGTGGACGGAGAAGCGTCCTTCGCGCGGCTACGGGCGGAACTTGGCCTTGAGCCCCGGCGTGCCTAAGTACCGACTGACGCCAAAGGCCGAAGCTGAGCGCGATGCCATCGCGCGGTACACGCTCGAGACGTGGGGCGAGGCCCAATGCGCGACCTACCTCGACGAGCTCGAAGCCTGCTTCGAACGCCTGGCGGTCGTACCCACGATCGGCGCCGCCTGCGACGCGATTCGCCCAGGCTACCGCCGCTTCGCCGTGGGAGAGCACTGGGTCTACTACCGGCTCGAGGACCATGGCGTGCTGATCGTCCGCATCTACCCGCAACGCATGCTGTCGCGAAGGGGCATGCTTGATGAAGGGAGGGCCTGACCGTGACCTCTTCGCCACGCGCCAAGCCGCAATTCTGGGGGCTGTCCGAGGAGGATGTTCGCCTGGCCCTTCATAACGAGAATCCGGACAATCCTGTCGGGATAGAGCTCACGCGCATCGCGGAGGCGTACGCGGACCTGCTGCGAGGATACGTCCGCACACACCGGCGGATGCCAGACCGGCCGCTCTACGTGCCGCAGTCTCCTATCGAGATGGTTGCGCTCGCCATGCTGGCCGAGGCGGCAGCCGAGGATGAATAGCCGAGGACGATGTCGCAATAATTCCATTTTCATCGTCCGGGCGACCCGTTAGCGTGTCTTTATTGTCACATTGACGGGAGGCGCGATAGTGGCGTATCTTCCTTCCGATAAAAGACGTTATCGGAAGCAAGTTCGGACACCGGGCGGTGTCCCTCCGATGCGTCCAGCAGGATGGAGGACCCCCTGCCCGACGCGCACAGCACCGACGCTTCCACGAGCCTCGTCGTGGTCCCCTCCTCCCTCGGCGGCATCGACGCGGGCGCCCTGGTCGTGTGGTCGGGCGAGCGTGCCGCCTTCCGCACCGTCGAGTTCCTGACCGCGAACATCCGGAACCGCCACACGCGTCGCGCCTACCAGGCCGCCGTGAAGCGCTTCCTGGCCTGGTGCGACGCCAGGCACCTCACCCTGCCCGAGCTCCGGAGCCCGGACATCGCGTCGTACATCGAGGAGCTCTCGGGCCGGCTCGCCCCCCTCTCCGTCAAGCAGCACCTGGCGGCCCTGAAGCACTGGTTCGACTGGCTGGTCACCGGCCACGCGCTCGAGAGCAACCCCGCCCAGGCCGTGCGCGGCCCGCGCTACAGCCAGCAGGTCGGCAAGACCCCGGTCCTCGAGAAGGACGAGGCGCGCGCCCTGCTCGCGTCCATCGATCCGTCCGGAGTGATTGGCGCCCGCGACCGGGCACTGATTGCCGTGATGCTGTTCTCCTACGCCCGCATCGGCGCGGTGCTGCGCATGAAGGTGCGGGACTACCGCGCCCCGGGCACGCCACGGGCGGCCTTCCTCCTGCACGAGAAGAACGGCAAGGAGCACGTGGTGCCGGCGCACCACGTCGCGGCCGAGTACCTCGACGCCTACATCGCCCTCGCCGGAATTGCTGACACCGCCGACGCGCCCCTCTGGCAGAATGCTCCGGGACATGGGGGGACACTTTCCGGCGAGGCGCTCTCGGAACGCGGGGCGCTCGGCATGGTCAAGCGGCGCTGCAAGGCGGCCGGCCTCCCCGGCGACGTCTGCAACCATTCCTTCCGCGCTACCGGCATCACCCTCCACCAGGACGCGGGCGGCGACCTCGAAGCCGCCCGCCAGATCGCCGGCCACGCCAACATCAAGACCACCCAGCTCTACAACCGCTCCGGCGATCGCAAGCGCCGGGCCGAAGTAGAGCGGGTGCAGCTATGAGGGGTTCTCGGTGAAGATCGTCGTCAAGGACTTCTACTCGATCAAGTACGCGGAGCTGGATCTCCAGCCGGGCATCTCCGTTCTTGCCGGCAAGAACGGAGCAGGCAAGACGCAGCTTCTCGTGGCCACAGCGTGGCGGCGGGCCAACAACAATACGCTGACTCAGCTGGGATACGATCCGAGCGACTGTACAAATGCTGTAATCGAAGTGGCGGGACGCACCCTACTTCGGCCGTCATTACGGCGTATCGGAGAGGCCAACCGTGGCTCGAAGTCGGCCACGGTCGGACCGACGCAATACCTCGATGAGCCGTCAGGTCGCGGATATATGTGGTCCCTCGACGAACGCTTCATGCAGTTGCACAACCGAATCGCTAACATGTTTATCGCGGGGTCGATCGCCAACGCTGATGCCAAGTCCGCGAAGAACTGGACGGCGCTTCGCGACATGTTCAAGGAAGCGTTTGGCAGGACGCTGAGTGGCAGGGCCGACGCCCGGGGCGGGGCCGCCATTGTGGTGGAGCTTCCAACGGGGCAGACCGCGCTCTTCACAACGCTCAGCACCGGCGAACTGGAATTCCTGGCACTGGCTTGCGACCTCCTCGTTGAGGAGGATGTCGAGCTGTTCCTGACCGACGAACTTGATGCGCATTTCCATCCCGATCTCCAACGCAAGGTGCTCGAGATCATTGGTCCGCACGTGGGGTCACGTCACCTTCTGGTGTCGAGCCATTCGCCCATCGTCATGCTCTCCGTGGCGCCAAGCCGCGTGTTCTTCATGGAGCCCCCGAAAGCGGGCGTCACGGGGAACCAAGTCAGAGTACTCGGCGACGACATCGAGCTCTTCGAGTCGGTGGCGGAACTCTACCCCGGCTTCGTGGAGGATACGCGCCTGGCGGGTCGCCTTCGCGCCATCGGAACGCGCGAGATCTTCATCTACGCGCGGGATTGTCTCGGGCCGAGTGAAGTTGTCGGCCCTGAGAAGGCCCGCGACAGCGATCCACAGGCGACGTCGATCCGCAGCCTGATGCTCGGGTCGGATGGCGACCACTCGGTGGTCGAAGTGGGCGCTGGAACTGGCCGTCTTGCCCACGCATACCTCGCCCTGGGCGAGGCCACGCTGAAGCGCATCCGCTACACAGCCGTGGACCACAACGAAGCGGCTCGCAAGCAGCTCGAAAGCTACGCGACGGAGCAGCGGCTAGGCGACAAGTTCGGAGGGTTCGCGGTGTCGGCCGCCCTGCCCTCGACACCTGCCGACACAGTCCTGGCGCCAAACATGGTCCACGAAGTGGGGCCGGACAACGTTGCTGGATTCTTCACCGAAGTCCTCGCCGCGACGAAAGTCGGCGGCTCGGTCGTGATCTTCGAGCAGCTGGAACTTGCCCGAGGCGAAGAGAAGTTCGTCGTCTTCGATGGTGACGCCCTGGACGCGCTCTTCGCGCGGCTCAAGTCCGAGGAGTACGTCACCACAAGCTACGCCACGCCGAAGTCGCACAGCGGGAAGCCGCTGCTTGAGTACCTCGTGCGCGTGCGCAAGACCGGCGGAAAGGTTCTCGACGAGGACGTCATCCGGGCGCTCGACGTCGTTCTGCACAAGGGAGGCGCCAAGCTTGCCCAGCACATGGACGGGGCATCGACGCTGAAGGCGCTCGAACTCGCCTTCACGTCGCATAACGTGGCGCACGCGGTAGCCTACCTAGAGAAGCTCACAAAGCGGGTACAGCGATAGACAAGACGAGCAAGCGACCATGGCCGGAGACATCATCAGCAAGAAGACGCGGCAAGAGTTCCGCGAGCACTTCGTCGGCTGGACGCTGCGCACCATCGAAATGGAGTTCGATGCAGCGGACATAACCTGTGCCTCCGACTTCGCCCCGGGCACCTCCGGCGAACGTCGGACGTTGGTGGAGCAGTACTACCACTCCGTCGACTTCTCGGACTGGAAGCATGTCCGGAAGATCCTGAAGGTCTTCGAAGGCGTGCTTGCCAAGCTCGATGAAGACGTTTTGAATCCCATCGGCTGGGTGAACGCCGAAGCGCCGAAGCGTGAGCGTGAGAAGCTCCTGAGACTCCTCGAACGTGACGGCTTCCAGTACGAAAACGGGCACATCATCCACCAGGGGCAAGTCGCCCGCCTCCCGATGGTCCAGGAGGCGGCTGCAACCCTCGACGTGCCGGAGCTTCATCGCCAGTTGCTCCGGCTGCGCGACGCGCACGAGGACGACCCTGCCCTGGCGATCGGCACCGCCAAGGAGTTGATAGAGACCACGTGTAAGACGATCCTGCACGAACGGAAGGTCACCTTCAACGAAGGCGCTGACATTTCGGAGCTCGTGAAGGAGACACGGAAAGCGCTCGATCTACTGCCCGACAACGTTCCGAACGCCGCCAAAGGCGCTGAGGCCATCAAGCGCGTACTGAGTAACCTCGGAGCGGTCGCTCAGGGCCTTGCGGAACTCCGAAATCTGTACGGCACGGGACACGGTAAAGCCGGGGCCACCAGAGGCCTTTCGGCCCGACATGCCCGTCTTGCGGTGGGAAGCGCCGCGACGCTCGCCACGTTCTTGCTCGAAACTCACGAAGCGCGCGGCGGTTCCAGAAGCAACAACGATTCTAATACGGGGACTTAGAGACAATGCTTTTCGAAAGCGTTTGCGAACTCGCGAAGGCTCGTACGTCATGACAGGCCCTCGCTCGCCCGGACGCTATAATCTGCATCGCCTCGGCTGGAGTGCCTTCGAGGACCTGTGCATGCAGGTCATGCGCGTAGTGCTCGGCGAGACCTGCACACGCTTTCGCCCAGGCTACGACCAGGGCCGAGATGGATGGTTCGAAGGAAAAGCTGCCGGTCTTCTCGCCTCTGAGAAGCAGCTGACGGGTCGGTTCGTAATCCAATGTAAGCACACTTCGTCCACGCAGGCCGCGCTCAGCGAGGCAGGCCTGAAGACGGAGGTTGCGAAAATGACGAAGATCGCGGCAGTAGCACCCTGCCACTATCTTGTGATGACCAACCGGCAGGTCACCGCTCCAAGTGACGCGGCGATCCGCGACACGTTCGAAGCTATCCCCGGAGTCACCTCGTGCCACGTTTTCAACGAGAGCTGGATCGAGGACACGATTGATGCCAACCCTCGCCTCCTGCGCCTTGTCCCACGGTTGTACGGGATCGGTGATCTCTCGCAGATTCTGTCATTCGCCCTAGCACGCCAGACCGAAGCGCTGCTCGAGGACTTGGCGCATTCGCTCCGAGCGTTTGTTCCCACAGATTCGTACCGGCGCGCCGAGCGGGCGCTGCACGAGCATGGTTTCGTCGTGCTCGTGGGGCCGCCTGCTTCCGGCAAGTCGGCGATCGCGGCCAACCTGTGCCTTGACGCAATGGCGCAGGACCCGGACGCGCGCGTCATGCGCATCGAACATTCCGAGCAGTTCAAGAGCACGTGGTCTCCGGACGACGCGCACACGACCTATTGGGTCGATGACGTATTCGGCGAAACGACCCTCGACGAGCCCCGCCTGCGCGAGTGGTCCGCTGCTCTGGAGAAGGTGGAAGCGGCGCGCCGCAGGCAAGCGCGAATCATCTTCTGTACCCGCGACTACATTTTGACGGCCGCCGAGAGGAAGTTGAAGAAGAACAAGGCGGACTTCATCAACGACGCCCGCGTGCGCGTTAACGTAACCGAGATGTCCGCGTCCGAACGAGAGGCCATCCTCTACAACTACGTAAAGGACGGCGACATCACGCGCGAGCAGAAGACATCCTTGAAGAGGCATCTGGCGTCTCTTGCCCGCCTGCCATCCTTCACTCCGGAGTTGGCGCGGCGCCTCGGGAGCAGGCGCTTCCATACGACACTACGGTACGAGTGGAAGGATCTGTTCGCTTTCTTTGATCAGCCTGTCCACCATTTCCGCGACGTAATTCACGGATTGTCAGGCAGCGAGACGGCGGCGCTTGCCGTCTGTCTTCTGAGCGGGAACGCTGTACCGGACCCCGTTCCCGACAATGCGCTGGCGGAGGTCGTTCTGAAGACCTACGGCGTGAATATGCCTCAGGTTCGGGAAGCATTCGAGCTGTTGGAAGGTAGCCTGGTAAAGCGCGTGAGGCAGGCGACCGCGCAGACCTGGCAGGTGCATCACCCGTCCATGATCGAAGCCCTCCAGCGTGAACTGGCCGAGAAGTCGTCCCAACTGATGCTTTACCTCCAGGGTGCCAACCTGTCCGCGATTCTTCGGGACACGACGACGTTGCCCCCTGCCCCGGACACACGTCTCGTGTTCCTGTCCGATGCGGTCTACGACGCGCTGAGCAAGCGGTTCGGCGAGGCCAACGAGAAGGACCTGTCGAAGGTGGGTGAGTATCTGGTCGAGCGCGCCTCGGACGCGCTACTTCTTCTGATCGACCGCGAGTATCCGGCTCTGCTGGACGACATTCTGGAGCTCGCGCCGGAGCCGGATGGAGTGGAACTTGCGGCACGACTGGCCGCTCGGCTGAAGAGAACTCCGGGAGGAATCGCACTCACAGAGAATCGGTGCAAGCTGGTCGAGGAAAATCTGCGCGAAGTTCTCGACGACATTGGCTGGGCTGGGTTCCTCGAAGTCGACGAAATCGCCGACGTACTTCCGTCGTTCGTTCAGGAATTCTTGTCCAAGGAGGCTGCGGACGGATTTCCGTCGCTCGACAAGCTATATTGGTGGTACGCGCAGGATCTGTCGGCAAAGGCGCACGTGGATGCGGCGCTTGACGGAATAGGCTTGCAGGCCGGGAGAATGAGAGACGGTCTCGCGGCCGCAGGGCTCGATTCAGCTGAGACGCAGCGCAGTCTGGCGGGAATGCGCGGCCGTTTGGAAGAGCGGCTGCACGAAAAGCGTGACGAGATTAATGAGCAGGAAGATCGGCGCGCCGACTACATGCAGGACGAGGCGAAAGAGCGCTGGAGGGAAGAGCGGCATGAAATGGAGAGTGGACGTTTCGCCGACGTGGACGAGTGAGCAGCGTGGTGACGCGCACGCCATTCGGACGTTGTCACGTTGTGGCGTCGCAACGTCATGACGTTGCGCTTTGTTTGTGTCATGAAATTTGCGGTTTACCGTACTTGGCAAATAACAAGTTGAACGCCTCCCGGTGCAGTTCCTTCGGCTCGCGACGGAGTTCGTACCGCAGGTCAATAAGCTGTTCCAATGCTTCCGGCGTGAGATAGACGCTGATGTGTGGCTTCTTCGGCGAAGAGACCTCGTGGGCGGGTAGCGGTGCGGTCTCAGTGGAATCCGAAGCCGCTTGTACCGTTGCCGTCGCGACGAGTGCAGGTTTCTTCACCTGCAGGTCGGCCAAGGACGCCTTCTTCTTCATTCAGCCGCCTCCATTGCCGGAGTGGAGGTCACAGCCTTGGAACGTCGCAACGTTGTAACGCTACGACGTTGCGGTGGCACGGTGGCGCCGGGAATTTGCTCGGAGATCCATCGCCAGGCGCGAGTCACCTCCCACGCGGCCTTGCCCTCGGGCTCGAGTTCCGCGACCGCGCGCCCGTCAGTGAAGGCATCAGCCATGGACGCGCGACGGAAGATATGTACGGGACAGAGTGGCAGGCCGTACCCTTCCAGCACTCGCGCAGCCTGGGTGTTGATACTGGAGCCCGGTCGACAGTTGTTCAGAAGAATGCAGGCAGGCAACCCTACCCTGGAAACAATGTCGACCGTGGGTTCCAGGGCCTCAATGTCGACGGGACTTGGAGCGGTCGGAATCACCGCGTAGTTGGCGAATTTGGCCACATCAAGGGCCTGATCCTCCACGCGAGGCATCGTGTCGATGAATACATGCGTACGGTCGTTCTCGCGGCATAAATCTAGGATCTGCGCCAGAGGTGTGTCGCCCGCTGGCTGCGCCTTGACGACGATAGGCTCGGAGCTGTCACGACGAAGCGCCCACTTCGCGGCCGATTGCTGCTTGTCGGCATCGACTACCGCGACACGTGCGCCGTGGCGCGACGCCTCAACAGCGAAGTGCAGGGTCATGGTGGTCTTCCCTGCGCCGCCTTTCTGTGCCAAGAGTGCGATTACGAACATATAGTTCGAATACGCGCAGACGATATGCGGGACGTCAAGATGTAATAACGTCACACTGTTGCGCAGTGGCAACGTCACAACGTTATTGTGTCGGGACGTTACAACTTCATAGTGCTGCGATGTCGGAAAGTTGTAACACCGCGATGGCATGACATTGCAACGTCGCGCTACTGGTCCTGTGGGTCCTTGCTCGCGCTCTTGGCCCGTGGCCTTGCGATGATGACGAGTTCCCAGCCGAGGGCGCGGACGTAGCGGTTCAGCGTGGAGAGCATCCCCTCGCGCTCCTCGCGGCCGTTCTCGAGCCGGGACAGGTTCTGGTAGGGGACCTTGAGCTTCTTCGCGAGGTCGCCCTGCGTGACCTTCGCGGCTTCCCGCACGCGCCGGAGCAGGTTCCCGAGCTCCTTCGGGTCGAGCCGGGCGCGCAGCACGAGCTCAAACTCCTGGGGGGAACGGACGGGAGGCGGGGGCACGCCCCGCATTTACTTGCGTTCCCGTCGCCCGCTCAAGTTCCTTGCCGAGCGCGTCCATGCCGAGCCGCAGGGCGAGGCAGAGCACCAGGCCGGGCGTAAACCGGACGCCGGGCGGCGGAGAGGGCATGAAGCGCAGCAGCCGCGCCATCAGGCGGAGCCGGAGGATGTCCGCATCGGAGAGCTCCACGACATAGCGGCGGCGCACGTGCATGGGCCCTCAGCGTACGAACCCAATTGGGTTCGTCAACCGCGCAGCGTGGCCTCGTCGTCGAGGAGCTTCTCCACCGCCACGGCGAGCTCGTAGAGCCCCGCCGAAAGCGCCAGATGCAGCACGGCGGCCAGATTCGAACGGCGCCCCGTGCCGGTTCAGGCCCGCACGGTGGACGCGTTGGACGAGCAGGCTCGCCTCGGCGTACTCCTCGGGCGTCAGGTCGAGCGCCACGCGGTAGCGGACGGGCGGCGATGCCATGCGCCCGACAGCATGAACCCGTATGGGTTCGCGTCAAGAGACGGGGGCAGGGGGCGTTACGCCTTCTCGAGCTCGCGCTCGCGGGCCGGAGCGGCGGCCGGCGCCTGCGAGACTCCCTTGCCGGCCGCGAGCTGCTCGGCGTAGGTCGGCCCCCTCGGTGTCGCCTGCCTCCCAAATTGCGCCCCTTCGTGGGACACCTCGACATGCTGCCCGTTCGAGACGCCCCGCAGCCCCTGGGCGGCGTCGAGGTTCCCGGCAAGGAGCGCCTGCGGACTCATCGCCTGCGCCGGTTGCGGCGCCGCCACCGGGACGCCCGCGATCTTCTCCACCGGCGGTTTCTCGGGCTCCTGGCCCTTGCCCCTCACGGCATCGAAGGTGGCGTAAAGCTTCTCGGCGAGCGTCTGACGAAGGGCCATCGTGCTCACAGGAACGCACGAACCGGGCAGGGGCTTCCGACTCCCGGGGGACCCCGGCTCGCGCTCCCCTTGCCTTCGTCTTTCCGTGGGTGCCAGCTCCGAGCCCGAAGCCGCCAAGCGGCGAGCGTTCTTTCTTGCCGCCCCTCGCCCTCGCCACGATCTCCCTCCACGGCGGTGCAAGGCCCGGGTCAAGGAACGGCGTAGGCCGCCGAAGCCGTCCGCCTGCGGCGCAGAGCCCCGAACGGGGCGGAGCGTCCTTGATGCGGGCCGGCCTGCCGTACCCTTGGTCGTCGTGGGCATCGGTCCCGGCCCCGGGCCGCCCGCCGTCGGCGGGCCTCTTCAGTTCCCCCATGCACGCGCGCAAGGACGGTGCGGAAACCGGCCACGGCGGAGGCCGGGGGCAGGGCGCAGCCCGCACAGGTTTCTGCGCCGGTCGAGCACGGGCGTCGGGGGGAGCTCGGCCGCCCGCACGGCCCGCCAGGGCCGAGGACGGACGCGAGGGGGCACACGCTCTCCACGAAAGCCCCGGCACCCTCGACAGCGATTTCTCCGTCTACCGCCGTAACAGCAGACAAGCCGTCCCCGTCCTCATGCCCGACTGAGTCGGGTGCCTCGGTTCCCCCAGGTGGCTCGAAGGCCCCCCCAGCGAACAGTCCAGCCAAATGCCCAACGGCAGGCAAATGATGGTGCCGACCGGTCGGACTTCGTGTCGACCCTCGAAAGCCTCTCCGCGAGCTTCCTGACCCCCCTGGCGTCGATGTTGTCCCGAAGGATCGTCCAACGAACTCTGTCAGCATCTGCGTTCCCAGGCCTCGCCAGAAACTCTTATCCTGCAAAGCCATTCCCGGCCGGAGCGTAGCGGAGGCCGGTACAGCGCGAGGCCCGGCAGAGCAGGGCGGAGCGCGTAAACGGGCGGCTGAAGGCCGCTCCTTAGGTTAATTTCAATAAGTGTGAAGGTATTATGGGCTCTCGCGTAGATGAAGTGATCCGTCTCAGGGCGGCGTTCCCCGAAGCGAGAAGCGACGGGGAAGGCGGAAGCTGGCGACCCTCTATGGGTCGCACCTTGTTTATCTGTCTTCCCTACCATCTTATTTGATTATAAAAAGATTAGAAGAAGATTAGAGTGCTTTCCACTGAACGCCAACTATCTGAAATACCGTACGATTGGCCGGCTCCGCCGGCCGGGGGCGCGAGCCGAATCCCGTACGTGGCGCGAGCCGAATCCCGCGAACTGCGCGAGTCGAATCCCGTGGGGTGCGAGTCGAATCCCGTGCCTCCGCGAGCCGAACCCCGTGCCTCCGCGAGCCGAATCCCGCGTGGATGCGAGTCGAATCCCGTGCCTCCGCGAGTCGAATCCCGTGCCCTCTGCGCATGATTGACGGACGCGCGAGTGGAATCCCGTGGTAGCGAAGCGATTCGTGATCGACTGAATGGTACCGACCCTCGGTCGATCCCCAAAGACGTGAGTGGCTCGAAGAGACGATCGGCGAGTCGAATCCCGTGGGGTGCGAGTCGAATCCCGCGTGACCGAATGCAAACGGCGAGCCGGGTGAGCGCGAGTCGAATCCCGTGACGTCACCGAGCGGACAGGACGGGAGCCCGGGGCACACGACGCACACGCACCACGTCGGTAATCGCGTCGATTTCCCAGCTCTCGAGAAAGCCGACGTCCTTGAGTACTTCGAGCGCAAGCCGGAGCTGGCGCCGAAAATCGCGAAGTTGCTTTGTTCGTGTGCCGGTAATTTTATACAGAAGAGTGACGCCGATGGGTTTGGGTTGTGCGTGCGTGCTCCAGAAGGCATGCAACGCCTGCGCAAGGGGCTGCTTCATCATTGCGTGACGTTGCTTCCAGTCCAGCGCTGTCCATTCGTTGTCACCGAACAGCTTCGTCAGCTCAGGATTGAGTTGCACGACGTACGCTCCGCTCATTTCGTCCTTTCGGAATGACTGAATGAGTGAGCCGCAATACGTCTTTCTGCCGTCGGTGATCTCGACCGCGCATGCCACCTGACGCGTAATCGATTTGTGCATCCACAGGTGCTCACTGCGGCCGGTGTGCCGACCCATGAGCTGAAGCAGGCCGTACGCCGTGAAGTGACATTCGTGGCCGAGCGGGTGAAGTCGCGCAAGGTGAGCAAGATTTTCCCATACGTCCAGATCCGACTGGATCAATTGATGGCCGGTATAGACGACCCGCAGGCCATTGAGACTGGCCAGAACCTCGGCCTCCATCCATTGCCGGGATTGACCGTGAACGGCCGCAAACAACGCGGAACGAAGGAAACTGTTCGGTGTTCCACGCCTGACCTCAGGCCACAATGGAAGTTGCGTGACGTTATCCGTGTGAGCAACGACTTGTCTTGCTACGTGTGCAACTGTTGCTGGAAGGCTTTCCTGTGTCACCTGCGGGCCTCCGCATTGCGTGGGAGGTCGACAAGGAACCCTTCAGGCTCATACTCTGTATGCGTGAGGGCTGGGACGAGAAGCGGTGCAGGTTCGAAACGCCGAAAGCGGGGTGGGACTGCCGGGAACTGATCGAGCTGTTTGAAGCTCGAATGCGCCTGGCCGTGAAGCGTGTTCACATATGCCGGCCTGTTCGCCATGGTGCTCTCCCTAGCTAATAGCGCATGAATTCCCTATATAGATATTTGCTTTTGTGTTGACAAAGTCAACGACGAAATCGCGGAGCCGGGAAACCCCATGATCTCCGGGGTGGGCCGAGCGTCGACTACGGTCCGACAGTGATGGCGCCCGTACCCTGGGCGGTGACAAGGCAGCCCTTCCACTCGCGGACAGAGTCCCATGCGACACCGAATAGAACGTAGGCCGCATCGTCCTTCGAGCGCAGGATGAGGTCCGCCATCAGGCCCCGTAGTTGCTCGAACGAAGACTCGCCCGCCACGAAGTAGCCGAAGACCATCACTTTGAGCGGGGCGCGGGCGCTGAGCAGCTTGCAGAAGTCGTCCATGACGGCGAAGCCGTTCTTCTTCCGACCGCGTGCAGCACCCCATTCACTCTCGGCGACGAGTAGGAGCCTCGGCTCCCTGGCCTCCTGGAAGTAGTCGGGGAATCGGTAGGGAACGCGCTTGTAGTGCGGCCACTCGGAGATGGTCAGATCCCAGAGGAACTCTTTCGCCGCACGTCCCTTGCCGACGCGGGCGGCGGAGACGTCCGGGTCGACGCACGCTCCAGGGGGCGCCAGGGCTGCCAACGCGCGCAGCGTCGAGGTTGTCCACGCCTGCGCCGCGATCGGCTTGTCGAATTCCTCCGCTGCCGCAGTGCGGAGGGCAGCGAGAACGGCATCAGGTGCAACCGCCTGACCCGGAGCTGTCACCAGCCGCTCGGCAGGCCCGTGATCTCCCGAGTACCAGCCGCTCCACGCGTTGCCCACGACGTTGGAGCGTCGCAGGAGCTCTCCGGCGGCGCGTGCCTCGTTGGCGGCGCGGTCAGCCTCCATCGCGAGCCGCGCGTAGTGCAGCAACGCGGCCGTGTTGCCGAAGCGCTTCGCGTGTACCGCAGCACGGGCAGCAGGAGTGCCGGCCGGAGCGATCCGGTCGCCGACATGGAAGAACTCGCCGTTCTCGGTCCAGGCCATGCGCTCACTCTAGCAGCGGGGGATGGGATGCACCGCTCGCTATCCCTGCGCCTTCAGGTCGTTCATCGTGGCGGTCGAGTGCCCGAGCGATCCGGAACCGGCGGGGGCAGGCGGCTCGTACTCGCAGGCGTCGCGGGGGATGACGACGGTGAAGCGGTGGTCGCCGTTCGGCTCGCGGGTATGAGTGAGCGCCTCGGGATGGACGAAGCCCTGACGCCAGAGGCAACGCTTGAGCGCGTCGGTCAGCCGGGTGATGTGGACCATGGCTGAACGTTTGCGCAGGTACGCGCGGGCGTCAAGGGACGCCACGGCAGGCGAGGCTTCCGGAGCCGAGTCGTGGACGGAGGGCGTAGAAGGCGTCTCTCTTTTCGGTGCCGCCCAGGGGCCTGCTGCACCGTCACGCCCTGGTCCATCGCGTTGCGCCGCGTTGCGTGGTTCTGCGGTTTCCCCCGAGGTTTCTGCGGATCGTCCGTGAAACGTCGCGCTGGAATGGGGGTTCCCGCAAATCCCGCCTCCCCGACCCATCGCCCGATTTCCTTCGGAAATTCGGGCACTTCCAAGCCGCCTTCCCTCTCAGTAACCGGTCAGTCACCCACGCGGCGGAAGCCGCGGCCCATCGCGTTCCTCAGGTCCACGCCGGTCGCGTGCACGTAGCGGTTGGTGACGCGGATCGAGCTGTGGCCTGCGAGCGCGCGGACCGCTTCGACGCCAACTCCCTCGCGGACCAGGTGCGAGCAAAACGCGTGACGAAGCGCGTGCACGCTCCACCTTCGCCGTGTTCCGAGCCGTCGCTGGTGCTGCACCAGCTTCGTGAGAAGGTGCTGCCGATTGGGCGTCGTCCCTTCCCTCGTCACGACGACGCGTTCCTCGGGAGCCTTGCCGTCGATCGCTGGCGCAAGGACCGCGGCGAGCTGGGCGACGATCGGGACGGTGCGCTCCTTGTCGCCCTTGGGCTCCTCCTCTTCGTCCTCCGAGAGCGTGCGAACGACGCGGATCAGGGCAGCGTCGAGGTCGATGTCCCCGACCTGAAGCGCCCGAATCTCGCCGCTGCGCAGGCCCGCGTAGACGCCGAGGGCCAGCGCCGGCCGAAGCCATCCGCTCGCTTCCGCGAGGAGGGTTTCGACCTCCCCAAGGGTGGGCGCGGCCGGGAGCTTCTTCGCGTCCTTGATGATGCCGGCAGGAACGCGCGGAGCGTTCGTGAGGACGCCATGTTGCTCGGCCTCGCGAAGCAGCGTGCGAAGGAACGCGACGGGCCCCTTCGCCTTGCGGCGCTCGAGTTCGATCGAGCGTGCGAAGGCGCGGTAGTCGGCCTCCTCGAACATATGGAGGCACTTGGCGCCGAACACCCGCTCGATCCGCTGGCGCCAGAGGGCATCGTATCGGGTGCGGGTGTTCTTCCGGTAGAGGGGCAAGACCTTGGGGCGGAAGACGCTCTCGTAGAACGCCGAGAGCGTCATCGTGTCCTTGGTCTCCGGGTCCGGATCGCCCGTCAGGACGGCTCGCTGGTAGAGTTGAGCCGCCTCCTTCTCTGCGCCATCGCGCGTCGGGAGCTCGGCGTGACGGACGAAGCGAACCCGCTGCCCGGACTTGTTCGTGTAGTAGAAGTCAATGATCCGGCGCGTGACGCCGTTGCGGACGCGCTTCTTCACGAGACTCGCGTGGATGCCCATGAGTACCTCTCACGTGCGGCCACATGCGTGCGACAACACCGCCGCCCAAGTGGGCCACCACGTTGCACCCTTCACGCCGCGCGGCACGTCGGCATCGAGCACGGAGGGCGGTGGGGGAGAGCGCGAGCCTGGCTGCGGCGTCCTCGATCGGAAAGTACTCCGTCAGCTTCTCCCTGGTGGCCTCCCATCGACGACACGTTCGACACTTCCGGGCGGGAGGAGGAAGTCGAGCCCAGGCTCTCTCTCGAGCGCTCCCGCGAACCGGATGCCTCCTCGGGCCCCGAGAGCGTCTGACTGCCGGGCGAGGTTTGCACCTCTGACCAATCGGCACGTCAGCGAATGTGTTGCGGGAAATCGACGTCGGCGAGATAGGTCGCGCGGCCCCGGCTCGACGCCGTTCTCGAAGGCTGGCCGCTACCGCTCGGGTCCACCACGTCGACCCCGATCGGGCAGCAGCGCACGCTCTTTTCCCACCGCCTGTTCGCGGCCCGCCAAGAGCTCGCGCATCTGGGGAAGCCTCTTCTCCTGGAAGGACTTCGACAGACGCTGGTCGTCGAGGATGGCGCGCGAGGGATCCATGGCGGGATAGCGCCGGTAAAGCTCCCGCGCGTCGCGGTCGTGCATGCAGAAGCGGAAGATTCGCTCGTTTAGCTTCAGTAGCGTCCGTTTCGGACTTTCGACGTCGAACCCGCCGTCGAGCACGTCCTTCATGAACTCGTGCGCGCAGACGATCGACGCTCTGAGCTGCGTGCGCCCTCGTTCCGTATCGTAGGAAGCGGGGAGGCCGGACACGTTGTGGACGCGACTCTCCATACTGAGCACGGGGTGCATCACGTGAAAGCGGACTCCGGTCACCACGCCCGAATCGTCGAGGATGTCGACCGCGATGGCGCTGTCGTGGACCTCCGACGCCGAGAGCCCGAAGGGCGCGAAGAGGACGTCCAAGGAGTGGCGGACGCCGTCCGAGTCCGCGAAGACCACGGTGCCGCTGTTCGGAGTGGCGTCATCCAAAGTCGCGACGCGCGCACGCCCACCCAGCCGCCGGGCACACAGCCGAACCGCACGCTCGTCGCCGCAGAAGTCGATGTCGCGGCTGGTAAACGGGCCCGCTTGGGCCAACGCGGGGACTCTGGGCTCGTAGACAAAGGCCCAGAAATTGACTGCCTGGCCGCCCACCAGGACAAGGTCCCGATCCAGATCGGCCAGCCGCGCCAGGATCGGCCGGATGGCGAGGTACCCGAACTCGCTCACTCCAGCGGCTTCGACCCGCGCGCGCTCATGCGGATCCGGGGAAACGCGAAGTGGCCGCACTCGCGCTTGAGCTGCTGCAAGCTCTTCTCGCCGCTCGCCAAGGCGCGGTCGTCCTCTTCGCGAGACTGCTGCTTCTCGCGAGCTCGCTCCTTGGGGTCGAACCGTTCGTCCACGGCTCTCAGTGTATGGCGGCGTAGGGCACCCGGCAAACGGCCCTCCACCCTCAAAGAGCGCGGCGAGCCGAGCGATGGACCTCACCTCGATGCCTCCGCCGCTGCAACTTGGCGCCCTCTGGCTTGCCTCCTCCAGACTGGGCCGGGCTAGGCTTACAGTCTTCGACGGCGTACCACTCGGACGGGCCTGGGCCCGACCAGGACCGACCAGGGCCCAGTAAGGTCTCGCCCAGAACGCCACGAGTGCTCCGGCTGCCGGCCGCACGAACAGACGTGCTCCGACGCCAAGTCCCTCCGTTACCGCTCAGCCGAGGCGTCGGCAGACGGCCAAGGCCCTCGGGTGTCGTCCACGCGGCCGGACGACCGGGCGGATTCTCGTGCGGCGTCGGGTCCGCCTCGAACCCATCGCCGTGCTGAAGGGATAGATCAGACGCAACGGGTCATGCCCCGCGCTCGTCGTCGACAACGCCGCGAGATGGCGGCTCCCGGCCGCCGCCTCTCGTGTCATTCCCGGAAGGCCCGTCGCCAGCCTCGGACTCAGGGGGCGGACGGCGATCCTAGCCACCAACTCAGGAGATCGTGCAGCTCCTCTTCGCCGATGTCATGCCCGCCCGGGAACTCGCGATAGACGACGTCCGAGAACCCGGCGACATGCAGCTCCTCGGCCGCGGCCCGGACCCCGCCGGGCGGGCGAAGCGGGTCGAGCACTCCGGTCGAGAGCCAGCCCCGCGGGCGGCGGCCCCCGAGCCCGGATACGAATACGCCACCGTGCAGGACGGCGAACGCCGTGTAGAGCGGGTCCACGCTGGCGAGGTATGGAGCGCTGCTGGCGCCGCCGGAGTGGCCCGCGACGAGCGCGCGGGTCTCGTCGATCCGGACCCCGGGCATCGCGAGCACCTCGTCGACGCAGGCCCGCACATGCGCGCGGTCCTCCGTCTCCTCACCCGGATGGTCGGGCACCTCCCATGACGGCTGCCCGTTTGGCGCCACGCGCGAGTCCGGCGCGACGACGATGAACCAATCGCTCTCTGCGACCGGGCCTAGGCAATCGACCACCTGTCGCCCGCTACCCCCGGTGCCGTGAAGCATCACGAGGAGGGGCAGCGCCTCGGACGCGTAGCCGCTCGGGAGAAAGAACGCGCCCGAACGGCCCGCCGAGTTGGTCGCTGTGAGGGCACCAGTCCGTGAAGGCGAGCGGTCGACCGCGGCTGGTCCCTCGCCGCGCCGGAACGCCACTGCCGCCGACGCGCACACCAGCGCCGCGACGATTGCCACGACGGCGCCGCTCCAAAGACGCCATAAGCGTGCGGCCTGCTCGCCGTGCCGCCCGGTCCGGCCAGGCGCGCCGCCCGACTCGCGCTTGCAGAGCACGCAGGTCCCGTCCGGGGCGAACGCTAGATCGTGCCGTGGGCAGCGCGCGCGGTCGGAGTTCACGTGCTTCCGGTCCCCTCAGAAGCTCCCGCCGACCGCGAACTCGGTCGCGCTCCCCGCTGACGAGGGACCGCTGCGCGAGCGACGGGGCGAAGGGTCGTCGCACTCGACGTCCGCGACCGAAGGCGTAGGCGCCGACCTGGTGGGCATACGGAACCTATGAGCCTCGGTTGACCCACTCGCGCAGCGCGGTCTCGGTCAGGTCCAAGTCCGCCACGACCTGGCCGATCGACCGGTCGCCGACGCGCGTCAGGCGCACCGCCTCCGCCTTGAACTCCGGGGTGAACTGCCTTCGCTTCCTGCGTCCCATGAACAACTCCTCGCGCAGCTTCGCGCTTTTCGGGGTGTCCACGGAAGCGGGGGAGGATCAGAGATGATGGACCCGGTGAAGAGGGAGCCCTACGTGTTCCTCGGCAACACCAAGCCGCACCCGCAGAGCTTCATGATCGTTGGGCTGTACTACCCACCGAAGGCCATCGAAAAGCCGCCGACCAAGGACTCGACCTCGCTCAAGCTCCCCGGCTTCTAGTTCTACAGGTGTTCCACTTTGCGACGAGGATTCCGGGTAACGAGGCGGTCGACAAGCACCGAACGGTGGCACTCGCAGGCGTCCGCCTCGAAGCACAAGAGGGCCGCCGCCTTCCCATCCACGGCGTTCTCGACGGCGTGGACGACCTCGGGGTGGTCATCCACGTACGCCGAGTAGAGCGCCAGGCAAGCCGAGACGTTGGCCCGCTGGTCGCGGTAGGGGTTCCCGGCAACACGGAGATGTACGTACTCAATCTCGGCCTTCGACAGCGCCTCGCCGAGGGCAGTCTTCGAGAAGCCCCTCTTTCGCGAGAGCGGCAGCGCTCGAACGTCAACCACTCGCTTCACCCCAGCGCGCCGTAGCGCCCCGACGAACTCGGGCAGGGTCTTCCCCGAGTACCCGATGGTGAAGGTCACATTGGGGCCCACGATCAAGATGTAGACGACCAGTGACCCGATGGAAAGCCGTTCGTCGCCCCGCTGCGACTTGAGCACGGCCGCACCGTACGCGGACGCGAGCTGGTCAGCTCCCGGACAGGCACGGGCGAGATCTCGAACTGCGCTTTGGGGAAGCAACGCCGCCGGTCGGCTGACGCGCCTGGCCTCGGATGAGGCCTACCGCTTTCCGACGACCGGGAAGGCGGCGCAGATGGCGTCGACGCCGCGAAGGATCTCCGGCAGCTCTGTCTGGTCGAAGTCGAGCGCGAACGCCAGGCGGTTGCCGATGCCCGGCTGGTCCACGGCGATGCACGCCGCGCGGAAGTGACCCTTGCCGTCGCCCTGGATGTCGACGGTGAGCCAGCCCTCCATCGTCTCGAACTTCGCGCCGCCCTTGAGGGTCTCGTAGAGGACCTGGAGCTGGTCCCGGAAGCGGACGAACTCCTCGGCCCGAAGTTGGGCCTCGAACTCGCCTCGGAATGCCCGGGCCGCGACCGTCACGGTCGCGTAGACCCAGTTCCCGTCCCAGTAGTCGCTCGCCTCGGGCCGCTCCCGCCCGGTGGGGTGGACGATGACATGCTCCCGATTCGATCCCCGAATGCGGAAGGCCAGCGCTTTGTCCACGAGGCCAGCGTACCCGACGAGGCGCTTCGGGCCGCAGCGGCGTGGGTGATAACCGGACCATCCGGAGAGCTTCGCAAGCACCTGTCGGGGCGCCACGGGCTGTACGCGCCCTGACGCCCGACGGCAGGCTTTGGCCGTTGACGCCCCCTCAGCCAACGAGACAATGGCGAGGGTGTACTGCCCGAAGTGCGGCAAGGGGATGGTCGTCAAGGACGGCGAGGTCACCTGTGTGCCCGGTGAGATGGGGTTGAGCAGGAAGATGCGCGACGGGCTCTCCGAGGTCTTCATCGCTCGCACGCGCCGAGGCCGTCCTCACGCCTTTCCCTGGGGTGGTCGCTGGTTCTGCCCCGGCTGCGGCGGCCCCATGAAGACTGACGGCGAGCACGTTCGATGCGAGACCTGCGGGGAGTACCTCGACGAGTCCATCTACCAACTCGTCGAGGTACATCCGCACCGGGGCGGTCCATGAACGTCGGGGGTCTCGTGGAGGAAACCCAGGTCTGTCTGGCCGTCTACGGGGAGAATCTCGATCCTGCGGCCGTCACAGCGCTCCTCGGCTGCGCTCGCGCTCCTGAATCCGGGATAGCGCCGGCCCGTGAGCTTCAGTTCAGCGGACGCTGATTGACGGAGAGAACTCCGTCGGGGGACACCCCTGCCGGGCTCGCGTGCAGCCGGGTCAGTGCTCGATCTCGATCCAGACCTCGTTGCGACGAAGCAGCGGGATCGTCCACGGCGGGTCGTAGCCCGCGAAGGTCGGCTCGCCGCGTGGAACGAAGCCGGACTTTTCCACGAGCTCCATCAGCTCGCGCTTCTTGTGCTCGATGGCCTCGTCGTCGTCATACCGACCGCTGAAACGGAGGACCGCGACGCGGCGGGAAGGGAGCGGCCGAATCAAGATGCGCGGGTCGTCCGGGTGCGGAAGGTCGACCCCCTCCGGCATCGCGAACGCCAGCGCATAGCCGGCAGCGTGCCGCACGGCCGTCACGGGCGCCGTCATCGCGACGCGCTGCTTCTGCGCGTTGCCTCCGAAGATGAAGCCCGCGAGGCGACGGAAGCCCTGCTCGAGCGCGTCTCTCCAGGCCGCGTCGACGTTCGTTTCCGCAATTCGTACCGGTGCGTAGCGACGGATCTCCAGGCCGCCCTGCCGCGGCTCGACCGTGTGCTTCGGCTCCGCAGTAAAGAGACGCTGCAGCTGCCAGACCGAGATGCCCAGGCCGACCAGTCCTGCGCCGGCGGCGATCCAAGGAGCGGGCGAGCGCCGCTTCGGCCGCACGTTGCGCAAGACTGCCACGAGCGGAGGGGTCAGCCGCAGCGCGAGCGCCGCCGTTCCTGTCCCCGCTCCGGCGTAGCGCGCGAACGAAGCGAGCCTCCTCGCAAACTTTCGCGGGAGCTTGGTGGCTCCCAGGTCGGCCACACGGGCGACGGCGACGGAGGGGTCGAGGGTGGTGGTCATGACGGCAAGCGGAAAGCACCTTTCGAGCCGTGCCTCGCATCGGCACGCGAAAGTCGTCCCGCGTATCGCGCCATCCTTGGAGGACGGCTCCCTCTTCGGCGGACAGGCCCGATGCGGCCGACGATCGCGCAGGTCGTGTCGCCGCGCCGGGGGGGGGCCCGAATTTCTCGTGGGATCCGCGTCAGGGACCTGCGGGCGCAGGCCCGAGGCTCGCGGCCAGAGCGTTGCCGCGGTCGGCGAACGCCGCCCACACCGAGTCGCCGGAGAAGGCGGGATTGCCGATGTACTCGCCCGCCTGGTAGCTCATGCCCATGATGACGGGCGTCGTCGGGTCGTTCACGGTGGCGGTCCAGAAGACCGGCGAGCTCGAGAGACCGTCGTTCGTGACCATCAGGTAGGCGTTGTACGGGCGGCCGTCGCTGACGGTGTAGCCGTCGCCGCCGGTGCCGGTCTTCTGCAGGCTGCCGTAGTAGGCCACGGCGATGTGGCCCGCCTCGTTCGCGACGATGTTGGGGTAGCTGGCGACGACGACCCCCGGGGCGCCAAACTCGACCGGAGTCGACCACGTCTGCGCGGCATCTTTGGAGACGGCCAGGTACGGGAGCAGGGACATGCTGTCGACCCAGACCACGTAGACGTTTCCGCCTGCGTCGACCGCCACCGAGGCGCTGAGATACGTCTCCGAGTTCGTGAACGGGAGGACGAAGTCGCCGAAGGTCGTGCCCGGCACGACGGCGTCGTTCCACGAGTCACCGTCGTCCTTGCTGATGGCCACGGCGACGCCCTGGGGCGAAGTATGCGCGACGTAGACGGTCCCGTCCGCGGCGACCGCGCCGTTGTGTGGGAAGCGAGTGGGGTTCGAGGGGTCCGACGCCGGATTGCCCGAGGTGCGCGTGAACGTCTTGCCCCCGTCGACCGACCGGAAGCAGAACCGATCCGGTCCGAGGATGACCATGGGCCCCGTCGCGCAGTAGTAGACGACGTTCGGGTAGGCGTTCGCGACGAGCGACGCCTTGTCGGCCGCGGTCGCCGCGGGACCGCTGAGGATCTGCCCATAGTCCTGGCTGCCGCAGCCCACGGGCGCGGACTCCCACGTGTGGCCTTCGTCGTCGCTCGTCCACAGCAGGGCTCCGCTGCCGTCCGCGCACGCTCCGGTGCCGCTGATACCGAAGAACAGGTTGTAAAAGAGACGATGAGACTGCGCGTCCTGCCATAGCCAGGGATGGTCGGCCGCCGTCGTGGGAGCCCCGGGCGGAGTCAACGGCGCCCCCCAGGTCGCACCCTGATCCGACGATCGTAGGAGGGCCGTCGATCCCACGGGCGCAACGAGCAAGTCGCCGCCATCGGGAAGGACGACGATTGACGTATCGACCGACGCCTGGTCCGTCGACGAGGCGCACGACACGGGGGCGTTTGCCGGCTGGGGCGAGACGAGAACCCCTCCGGCCGTGTGGGCCTGGGCGACGCGACGAGGGTCGCATCCGGGATGCGGCGCGCTGCTATCGGAAGCCTTCGAGCTGCAGCCCGCACCGAGGGTGACGAGAAGAGCGGCGAGGATCCGAAAGTGTCTCTGGTCAGTCGTCATGAAATCGGCTCCGTCGGCTTGGAAGCTCAGTCGGATTTGCCCGCGGCAGGGTGCACCAGACGACCGGCGGCGCCCTGGAATACCGAATTGGCGTGACCCGCATAATCCCAGGAGCAATTGCCGATCTGGAGCTCGGGGCACATCTCCTTCAGGAAAGACACCCAGACGTCTCCGCTCGGAGCGTACTTGACCTGCACGAACTCATCGAGATCGCCGCCGGTCAGCGAAGCGCCGTAGTCGTTGTCGAAGCCGTTCGTGAAGAAAGGCTGGGACGGGTCGTTGACCGTGGTGGACCAGAAGACGGGGTTGGCCGCGAGCGCATTGGTGGACTCGGCGACATAGCCGTCGAAGGCCTTGCCGTCGGTGCTGCCGAAATACGCAATGGCGATCGTCCCGGGTGCCTTGACGCCGATGCCGCTGAGGACCGTCTGCGTGACGCCGGGCGCCGAGGCCACCACCGCGCCGCCCGTCCCCGCGCTGCTCCACGTGGAGCCCTGATCCATCGACACCGATAGACGCACGAGACCGTTCGCGTCGTTCCACACGGCATAGAGGTTCCCGCTCGAGTCCACGGCGATCGGCTCGCTCGCGAGCAGGTTCTGCGTGCTGAGCGGCGACAAGGGACTCGTGAAGGCCGGAAGCGCCGAGCCCGGCACGACCACGGAAGTCCACGTGGCTCCTTCGTCCTTGCTGATGGCCACCGCCAGCTCGGTGCACATCCGGTAACCGATGTACACGGTGCCGTCGCTGCCGACGACGCCGTCACCGAAGATGACCCACTCGCTCGACGGGCAGACCGTCGACGTCGCGAGGCCCGCGGTCACTTCGTCGCTCGGATTCAGAGTCAGACTCGAGCCGCCGACGGACTGCCACGTCATCCCGCCGTCGACCGACTTGTACACGGTCTGGTGGTCGGGCGGGGCCGTGAGGCCGGCCGAAGGCGTCGAGATGGGACTCGGCGCCGAGGTGTAGAGGACGTGCGGGGAGCCGGCGGGCGCGCTCGCCGGCGCGGGACCGGCCATGATTCTCGATCCAGTCCTGCGCGTCGGTGGAGATGAGCTCGTAGTTCCAGGTCTCGCCGAGGTCGGCGCTCCACGAGGAGATCGAACCCGCCACCCGTGTGGCTCGTGGCGAAGAAGATCCGGTCCGTCGACGGGTCGAGGTAGAAGAAGGGCTGCACTCGACCGTGTACGCCCCCGGCGTCGGCGGTGGGGACGAGGGCCTGCCATGTCGCGCCTTGGTCCTTCGATCGCAAGACGCCGTTCCCGCCGTTCGTGTACGCGGGCGCGAAGAAGAGCGTCCCGTCGCTGGCGATGCCGACCGAGCTCTCCGACGTGCCGAACCCCGTCAAGGACAGGCAGGGATATGGCGCAGCGCCCGCGGGCGACGCCGTCGCCATGCTGCCGGTCGGCTGCGCCACGTAGGCCGTGGCGGGGCGATCGGGCGCGCACGCGAGCGCGCCGGACGATCCTGCGTCGCCGTTCGACGCGGCCGTGCTGCTCCCGCAGCCGCACGCCGCGACGGCAAGCACCAGCACCCCGAGTGTGCCCGCGACCTTGCGACGACCGAACTTGGAAGTCTTCGTTGAATGCAAAGTCATGGCATGAGGTCCAGCGGCGCCGGGCGCCCTGTTGGTTGGACCACGTACCATGCGAGCTCCGGGCACGCAACCGATGGTGCCGTTTCTGCAGTGCGTGCTATTGGTCCAACCGTGGTACTCCGGGCACTTCGAGAGCGATCCCTCGCCGATCAGGTCTTCGACCAGCTCGCCATGGAGATCATGTCCGAGCGCTACGCGGCGGGGTCCCCGCTTCCGCCCGAAAGGACGCTGGCCGAGGTGTTCGGCGTCAATCGCCACGTCGTGCGAGAGGCCCTCAAGCGCCTCGAGCAGCTCGGCCTCCTGGCGACGTCGCGCGCGGGCCGCACCGAAGTCGCCGACTTCAAGCGCACCTCAGGCCTCGAGATTCTCGCGATGATGGCGGAGCACGCGCGTGGCGGCGCCGAGGCCAACAAGTATCTCCTCTCCGTGCTCGAGATGCGGGCCCTCATCGGAGCCGACGTCGTCCGATTGTGCGCTCAGCGCGCGAGCCGGAAGGTCCGCAACGATCTGGTGCGGATCGCCGAGGAGATGCGCGCGACGACCGCGGACGACGCGCTCTTTCAGCTCGAGGTCCGCTTCTGGGAGCAGCTGCTCGAGGGAGCCGACAACATCGCGTACAGGCTTGCGTTCAACAGCCTGGTGAAGGGCGCATATGCGATGGGCCCCTTCGCCGTCCAGTGGTCGCTCGCCGAGATCCGCGGCAGCGATTTCCGTGGTCCGCTCGCGGCCGCGATTGCCGCGGGCAACGCGACGGAGGCCGAAGAACAAACCCGTACCGTGATGCGGCGGGCGATCGACGCCATCGCCCCCGCAGCAAACCGCCCTGCCCCCCGGCCTGACGGTCGCTCGCGCCGTTGAGGCCTCAGGCGGAGGGCGCATGGTCGGCCCGGGCGGCGGGGATGGCCGACGCGCAGAAGTCGCCGAACCTCGCCCAGGTCGCCCGGAGCGACCTCTCGCCGGTACTCTCGATCAAGCCGCCGATACCCAGGAGCTTCACCTCGATCGTGGCCTCGAACCGCGTCCGGCAGCGGTTGGCGCCGAGCGCCTCGACGAGCAAGCGGCCCGCCATCCGCGAACGATCGGCCAGGACCGAGGGGTTCGCCGACCAGGTCCACGTCTGCGAGGCGCGGTCGAACTCGCCCTCCTCGACGTAGCCGAAGCTCGGGCCGAGCACCTTCTGCACCACCGCGGGCGCGTCCACGGGCGGACGTGCGTCGGCCCTGCGGACGACGCGGCGAGCCTCGTCGCGAACCTCGAGGATGTCGTACTTCGAGAAGCCGATCGTCTCGAAGGCGCGGGTCATGAACGCGCTGTCGAGGAAGCTCGCCCAGAAGGCATCGACCGAGCACGGCAGGTCCCGGGTGATCGAGACTTGGGTCATGACCGCCCCCCGAAGAGACCCAGCGCACGGTCGCTCGATGCGGCGCCGAAGGCGCGCACAGTGATGTCCGGCACGACGCGCTTCGCCGCTGCCATGAGCTTCGCGTCGACTCCGACGAAGACACGCTCGCGGTTCTTCTCGACCCCGGCGAGGATGACGCGGGCCGCGGTCCGGGCGGACGTCATCGCGATGCGGTCGAACGCGTCCGCGTGCTTCTGGGAGAAGCCCGGAGCGCTCCGGGCGATGTTCGTGCGTATGCCGCCCGGGTGCACGCAGGTCACATGGATCGGCTCGCCGCGGAGTTCCTGCATGAGCGTCTCGGAGAACCCGAGCACGGCGTACTTCGAGGAGTTGTACGGCCCGTTCTTCGCGAACGGCACCATCGCGTTGATGCTCGAGATGTTGACGATGTGCCCCTCGGGCCGCTTCCGCAAGAGCGGGAAGAAGGCCTTGGTGCCGTGGACGACGCCCCAGAAGTTCACGTCGATCACCCATTTGAAGGACTCGTACGACATGCGCTCGATCGTGGCGCGCACGGCGATGCCCGCGTTGTTCACGATCACGTCGGCGCCGCCGTGCTGGGCCTCGACCTCGGCCGCGTAGCGCTCGACCGCCTCCCGGTCGCGCACGTCGACCTTGTGGAGCGACACACGCGTCGAGCCTCTGGCGCTCTGTGCAGTCTCGGCGAGCCCCGCCTCGTTCACGTCGGCGAGCGCGACGTGCGCTCCGCGCGCGACGAGCTCCACGGCGAGCGCGCGCCCGATGCCGGACGACGCGCCGGTCACGGCGACCACTTTGCCCTTCAACACGGTCATGACATCTCCTCCTGGGACCTGCGATCGGCCGGCGGCCGCTCGAGGACGTGAATGCACATCGCAGCCTCTTCGTCGCCGACGGCGCCGCCGCCGTTCTCGGCGAGCGCAATCCGTGCTCGTGCGACCTGCCGCGCGCCCGCCTCGCCCCGCAGCTGCGTCACGAGCTCGTGGATCTGCGCGAGGCCCGACGCGCCGATTGGATGTCCGCGCGAGAGCAGCCCGCCGGACGGATCGATTGGCAGCGCGCCGCCGAGCTTCGTCTCCCCTCGCTCCGCCCGGACGCCGCCCTCGCCCTTGGGAAAGAAGCCCAGGGCCTCGGTCTGGTGGAGCTCCCCGAACGCCGTCGCGTCATGCAGCTCGACGAGGTCGACGTCGGACGCCCCCAGGCCCGCCCGGTCGTAGGCGATCCGCGCGAGGCGCTCGCCGATGTCCGGGTCGTCCGCTCCGCGCGCGCGCCCCGAGCCGAGGACGGACGCGCGGACGCGGACCGCCCGAGAGCCGAGGCCGAACCGGCGCACGGCCTCGCCGCTCATGACGATCGCCGCGGCCGCGCCGTCGCCGATGGGTGCGCACATCGCCCGCGTGAGGGGGGACGCGACCTCGCGGTCCGCGAGGACCTCCTCGGGCGTGAGGACGAAGGTGTACTGCGCGTTGGGGTTCATCGACGAGTGCCAGTGGTTCTTGGCCGCGATCACCGCGAGCTGCCGGGCCGTGCTCCCGTAGCGCCGCATGTGCTCCCGCGCCTTGTAGGCGTAGATGTCCATGAAGGGCGAGTGGTCGCCGCCTTGCTTGCCCTTGCCCGATCCGCGCCCGACGCCGAGCAGCTTGCGGAGCGGCCCGTACCCCATCGCCTCGCCGAGCTCGATGCCCACGACCGCCTGGTCACGCAGGTCCTTCACGCGAGCCTTGAACGTGCGCCGGGGGCGCTTCTTGGCCGGCGGCCGCGACGCCGGCGGATTGGACCGCGGCAGGTCGCGCAACAGGCGCTCCGCTTCCTCCGCGGCGTGCTCGACGTCCGTCCCGGCGAGGAAGCCGGCGAAGATCGCGTAGCGGTTCGTGCGGTGCGTCTTCTCGACGCCGAGCGCCAGCGCGACGTCCGAGACGCCCGACATCACGTCCTTCCACGCCCCGTGGAACGCGGTGGACCCGCCGGCGCACGCGTTCTCGACGTTGGTGATGGGGATCGTCTCGATGCCGAGCGGGCGCAGCGCGACCTGCCCCCGGATGCAGTGCTGGAACGTCTGCATCCCCCAGCCCGAATTGGAGAACCATACCGACCCCAGGTCGCCGGAGCTCAGCGCGGCGTCGGCGAGGACGCCGCGGACGGCCTGCGCCGCGAGCTCCTTGATGCCGACGTCCGGGTACCGGCCGAACTTCGTCGTGTGCACGCCGACGATGAACGCTTCGCGCATGGTCCGTGAGGCCGCCGGCTACGCCGACGGGCCGTCCTCCAGCCGGAGGGTCGAGGCGGTCACCCCGCGCGCCTTGAGCTCCTGCTTGATGACCCGGTGGGTCCCGGTCTTCGGGAGCTCGCCGACCACTTCGAGGTAAGAGGGCACGGCATATTTCGGAAGACGCTCCCGCAAGAAGGCCGCGAAGGCTTTGGGATCGATCGTCCGGCCGCTCACGGGCACGACCGCGACCATGATGTCCTGCTCGCCGACCGGTGACGGGACGCCGAACGCCGCGCTCTCGAGGACGTCGGGGTGCGCGTCCACGATTTCTCGACCTCGTACGCCGACACGTTCTCGCCGCGGCGACGCATCGAGTCGGTGTTGCGGCCGACGAAGTAGAGGAACCCCTTCGCGTCGGCTTGCATGAGGTCCCCGGTCCGCAACCAGCCGTCGACGACCTTCTCGTTCGTGGCCTTCTCGTTCTTCCAGTACGGCACGCTCGACCCACGCTTCGTGCCCACGAACACCCAGAGCTCGCCCGGCCGTCCGGGCGCTGCGTCCGCCCCCTTGGCGTCGACGAGCCGCCACTTCACGGGTCGCGCGGGGCGCCCGAGCGAACCGATGGGCGCCGTGCCCGCATTGAAGATCGTCACGCCGCCCCCGTCGACCGCGCCATAGCCCTCCCAGAGCACGACGCCGAAGCGGCTCTCGAACGGCACCCACGCGTCCCTGGGGCACGCCGCGCTGACGACGCGCCGGACCTTGTGCGCCCGGTCGTGCTCCGAGGGGCTCGTCTTGAGCAGAATGGGGATCGATGCTCCCGACCGTGTTGAACTGCGTCGCCCCGCACGCGGCGAGGTCGCGCCAGAAGCGCGACGCGCTGAAGCGCTTTGCCAGATGGACGGGAATGCCCACCCACAGCGCCTGCATGACGGTGAGCATGAGCGCATTCGCGTGGCACAGCGGCAGGCAAGTGTAGAGCTTGTCGCGCTTGTCGTAGAGCAGGTTCGCGAGCAGGCCGATGCTCTTGACCCGCTGGTTGCCGTACAGGCTCACGACGGCCTTCGGCAGCCCGGTCGTCCCGGACGTGTAGAGGAGGAGGCTCGGCGCAGCGGGGTCCGGGCGCACGCCCAGGTCTTCGCCGTCGGCGACGGTCCCGCCTTCGAGCTCGGCGAACGACCTCGCGCCCTCCGGGAGCCCGTATCCCGCCGGCGCTTCCTCGGCGTTGACCCACAGGTGCCGGATTGCCGGGAGGGTCGCACGCACCTGGGCGATTCGTGCCGCGGTCTCGTGGTCGCCGACGACGGCGCAGACCTCGGAGTGCTCGAGGATGTACGCGAGCCCCTCCGACACCAACGCCGTGTTCACCGGGACGGCGTACGCCCCGATCTTCTGGATCGCGAAG
This sequence comes from uncultured delta proteobacterium, assembly GCA_963797395.1. Taxonomy (GTDB): domain Bacteria; phylum Myxococcota_A; class Polyangia; order Polyangiales; family Polyangiaceae; genus Palsa-1150. The sequence goes on along the minus strand of CAWCPA010000009.1, from coordinate 921,155 downwards.
AACGCGTCGAGGAAGCGGGGGTGGTCGGACAGCATCAAGGCGACGCCGTCGCCCGCGCGCACGCCGGACGCGAGCAGCCGGCGCGCGACCCGGTTGGCGCGCCGGTTCATGTCGTTGAAGGAGTAAGCCTGCTCGGCGTACTCGATGAAGGGGGCGTAGCGGTGGCGCCGCGCCGACCACTCGAGGAGCTCGGCGAACGTCCAGTCGCGGGCGAACGCGAGCGCGCGACGGTCGCGGACCAGCGCGAGGGTCCGCGTCAGCTCCCCTTCCGCGCGCTCGACGCGCCCGATCGCCCACACGGCGCGGAGCGTCCCGAACGCGAGCCTGGCGTGGGAGCCGATGACCTTGGTCGAAGCGGGTTGTGTATCCATCGCAGGTCCTCGTCCTCGTTCTTCGCGTGCGCGGGTCCCGGCGTACGTTCACGCGCGGCGGAGAAACCCGCGCGCCACGTGGAGGCGGTTGATTTGGTTGGTGCCCTCGAAGATCTGCGCGAGCTTCGCGTCGCGCAGCGCCTTCTCGATCCCCCAGCGCGGGTCGTTCGCGTCCTCACCGAGGATCTCCATCGCCTGCATGGCGACCCGGACGGCTGCGTCGCTGCAGGCGAACTTCGCGGTCGAAGCGTGCGAGACGAGGCGCTGGAGCTGCTCGTTCGAGACCTGGCTGCGGTAGAGCGCGCGGACCTGATCGGTGACGATACGGCGCCCGAGCACGGCCTCGTAGGCAGGGTGGTTCCGGAGCGACGCCGGTACGTGCGCCGGGAAGAGCGCCATGAGCCTCGCGATCCCCCACGCGTCGCCCGCGAGCCCGGCGTCCATGTACAGCCCCCGCGACGCCTGGAGCGCGGCGAGCATGTCGGCGAGCGCGAGCTGAACCCATTGCTCTTCGAAGAGCCAGCGGCCACGGATCCGCTTTTGCTCGAGGTACGCGAGCGTTCGCTCGAGGGTGCCCCGCAAGATCCCGGTCGCCATCGCGCCTACGGGTCCGCGCGTGAGCGAGAGCGTCGTGTCGATGGCGCGCGCGCCGTCGTCGAAGGGGATCACGTGGGAGGTCGGGACGAAGACGTCGTCGCACAGGACCTCGACGGCCGGCGACAGGCGCTGGCCGAGCTTGCGCTCGGTGCGCCCGATCGACAGGCCCGCCGCGTCCCCGGGAACGAGGAAGGCGGCCATCGTCTCGAGGGGTCGCTTCGGGTCTTCCCACGCGGTGACGACCTGATAGCGCGCGATGCTCCCGTTCGAGATGAAGACCTTGCGCGCGTCGAGGCGAACGCCCCCCGAGACGCGGCGAAACCGCGATCGAAGGTCGGCGCCCCGAATGTCGTCGACGTCCTCGACGTCGCTGCCGCCCGTGGGCTCCGTGTGCGCGAGGGCGAGCAGGACCGCCTTGCCGTCCCTCTCGCCCTCGACGATCTCGCGCCCCAGGCGCGACATGACGGGCAGATTGAGCGAAGCGATGACGAGCGAGAGCGCGAGGGCGTGCGCGCCGTAGAGGACGTAGACGCCGGCGTCGGCAGCGGCGATCTCCTCGGCGAAGACGCACGCCGCCGAGACGCCCAGGTTGCCTCCGCCCAGCACGCCCGGGACGTTCATGCCGAGGAAACCGTACGGGAGGCCTGCGTCGATGGCCGCCCAGGGGACGAAGCCGTGGCGATCGCCCGCCTCCTCGTCCCAGCCGGCGACGCGCGGCGCCACGTGCGCCTCGGCGAACGCGCGCGCGCGGCCCATGGTCTGCAAACACTGCTCGTACACCGCGTGCCGCGACTCTCGCAGAAACGGAGACAGCGGGAAGCGATTGAAGTCGCGAAGCTCGTAGCGCAGGCGCGGCGGGTCCGACGCGACGCGCTCTTCGGACGCGCTCGACCAAGGCGGGCGCAGCGGGCTCCTCGAAGGCGAGGCCTCGGTCGTGGCAGCGAAGGACGTGATCATGCGATCCCCCCGTCGGAGATGAGCTCACCGAAGCGCGCGCGCGCGATCGCCCGTTGCCGGCTCGCCGCGTGGACCCAGAACGTCTCGATCGTGTTGGCGTCGCGCAGGTATCGCTCGACGCGGTAGTCCTCCATGTAGCCGTACCCGCCGAGGGTCTGGATCGCGTCGAGCGCGGCAGCGCGCACGGTCTGGACGGCGTGGGCCGCTGCCCCGCCGTCGCCGCGCGCACGGCGCGAGAAGGCGTCCAGCGCCAGCGCGCGAAGCGACCGCGCGGCGTACGCGATCGGCCCGACGAGCTGCTGGACGGCGTCGTGCTCGTGGATCCCCTTGCCCCCCTGGCGCCGGGTGACGGCGTAGGCCGCCGCGCGCTCCGCCAGCTCTTCGGCCATGCCCGCGAGGAGGGCGGTCACGAGGCCGTCGGCCTCGTGCGCCGCGTGGCCGGAGGCGGGCCAGGGGACCGTGCACGACGTGGTCGGCTCGACGCCCTCGAGCGTGAGCTCGCCGAACCGGACGAGCCGGAGACCGTGGCTCGATGGCCGCTCGACGAACCGGACGCCGGGAGCGTCGAGGGCGAGGACGCACAGGCGATGGCGGGGCCCGTCCCGGAAAGGGACGAGGATCGACTCGGCGTGCCCGATCGCCACGCGCCTCGTGCCCGAGACGCGACCGCCAGGACCACGAACGAATGCGTCTTCGGGATCGGCGTCGAGCGGGGAGCCGGCGAGCGCGAGGGGCGGGCCGGCAAGGAGCGCGTCCAGAGGCGCAGGCCAGGCGCCCTCGGTGGCCTCGTCGAGGAGGGCGAGCGCCGTCGCGTGGGCGACGAGCGCGAACGCGAGCGATGGCACGGCGGCGCCGAGGCGTGAGGCGAGCGTGAAGCGGCTCGCCGGATCGAGTTCGACGTTCGACCGCGCTTCGGGCAGCCCCAGACGGGTGACCCCGATCTCGCGCAGCCCGGCCCAGAGCGCCGAGAAGCGCACGGCGTGGGGGCGATCGAGGTGCTCCCACTCGGGCTCGATCCGCCGTGTTCTGAACGCGAGGAGGGTCGCGCCGAGGGCCTGATCGAGGCTCATGGCGTTCAGGCCTGAGCCGTCGCCCGCGGCTCGCGCGAACGAGGTCTGGACTTGGACGCGGGTTGGAGCAGGGCCTCGGGTTCGACGGTCACGGTGGTGCCGATCTCGGCCAGTCGGTCGAGCACGTAGCGGACGCCGAGCGCTTGCCCGATCGACGCGTAGCCGTAGCGGAGCGCATTCTCCGCGAGCAGTCGCTTCGCGGCCATGGCGCAGAGAAACCCCGTGACCGCGTAGGGCGACGTGCCGCGAAGGACGGTCCGGACGGCGGCCGAGAGGCCCCTCCCTCGAGCGACGACGACATAGCGCTGCGTCTCCGGATCTTCGGGGGGCGGGTTCTTCTTCAGGCGTCCCACGAGGTCGTCGCTCCACCGGTCGAGCGTGTCGCCCGAGACCACCGCGGTGAGGCCGTTCCAGAGCTTGAAGATGGGCGCGACGCGGCCGAGCGTCTCGTTGGCGAAGAACGTCTCGCACCGGCGTGTCCGCCCGTCGGCCTCGAAGAAGGTCGCCTCGCCCGCGCCGGCGCGGATGGCGGGCTTGCGCGTCCCGTCCGGGAGCACCACTTGGCGTACCTCGGACGGCGGGAGCAGCCGCATCTCCCCGTCGATGATCGCGAAGCCGGGCCGACGAGCCGTGCGCATCATCGACTGCAAGGACGCGATGGTCTGGAGCGACGGCGGCGCATAGACGATTTCGAGTTCGTCGACCCCGGGGGTCTCGAGGCACACGTCGGCCGCGAGGGTGCCGATGCCCCAGAGGTAAGCGGTCGACGGCGAGAGCAAGAGCCGCTCCTTCTCGAACGCGGCTCCGTACTCGCGTCGCACGTCGAGCATGAAGTCCTGCTCGCCCGTCGAGTCGAGGTAGTGGCAACCCTCGACCAGCGCCGCGTCGACGACCGCGTGGCCGAGCAGCGAGAAGGGCCCCGAGATGTTGACGACGACCTTTGCCCCACGAAAGAGCTCGCGGAGCCCACGCGGCGTGTGCTCCACGGCGCGCGCTTCGCAGTCGGCGCCCCGAGCGCGCATCTGCTGCGCGACCTCGTCGAGGCGCGCCTGGTTTCGGCCGGCTGCGACGAACGGGACCTCGAGGCGCGCGAGCCATTCGCAGGCGAGACGGCCCGTGTATCCACTGGCGGCGTAGACGACGACCGGTTTCTGGCTGCTCATCTGGACCTCCTCCTTTTTCGAGCGCGTGCGTTCGGCAAGCGGCCGCTCGCCCCCCGCGGCATCCATCGACCCGGTTCGTGTAGCCCTTTGTTGACTTGATATCAACAACTATTGGAATAAATTCCAACAGCGGCGTCCCCGAGCCGTAACGAATGAAATTGCAACAGAAAGACCTGCCGAAGCGCCTGTCGCCCGAAGAGCGGCGCGCCCAAATCGTCGACGTCACCGAGCGCCTGTTCGCGACGCGCGCCTACGTGGAGATCGGGGTCCCCGACGTGGCCCGCGCCGCGGGCATCACCCCCGGCCTCGTCTACCACTACTTTCCCACCAAGGAGGCGCTCTTCCTGGCGGCGTACGAGGTCCGGGCGCGCGAGCTCCTACGGTTCTGCGAGCCCGAACCGCTCCTGCCATTCGAGGAGCAGGTCGTGCGTGGCGTCCGCGGTTACCTCGACTTCGTCGAAGCGCACGGGCGCGCGTACCTCAACCTCTTCCACGGGCCCGCCGCTGCAGAGGAGGGCTTCGTGCGCGTCTGCGAGCTCACGCGCGAGCTCATGGTCGACCGCTTCGTCATCGGCCTCGGCGCGGCCGATCCCTCGAAGTACCCTGCCCTGCGCCTCGCCCTTCGGGGCTACATCGGGTACTCGGAGAGCGCGGTCCTCGCGTGGCTCGAAAGGAGGCAGGTCACCCGCGCCGTGCTCGAGAGCATTCTGCTCACGGGGATCCTGGCGGCCGTCACGATCGGCCTCGCCAGCGAGCCTTCACCGCCCATGCCGCCCGATGAAGCGGCGAAGCTCGCGCGCCGCTACCGAAAGCGGTTCGCCTTGCCGCCTCATTGAGTCCAGTCGCCCGGCAGGAAACACGGCGACCCAGCGCTCCGGGTTCCGGATGCCTCGTGCCCGCATGGTCGCGACGGCGGGCGAGTACCCCCGCGCGGGGGCGGGAATGGATCGACCGGGGCCGCCTCTCGTACGGACAGACCGAACCAGTGCGTGGCTCACCGAGCGGCGCGCCTTGCTGCTGAAACCGTTTGGAAACGAACGCCAGTGGGCGGCGGCAGAAACCGAAGTTCAGATTGCTTGCGACGGCGGATTCCACAAGACTCTGGTCTTGTCATGATCCGCCCCGCCACCGTGGAAGACGTTCCCATCATCACCCAGCTGGTCCGGGCGCTGGCCCGCTACGAGCGGCTCGAATCGGAGTGCACGACGACCGAGGATGACCTGCGCACGCACCTCTTCGGCCCTCGCCCCTACGCCGAGGTGTTTCTCGCGGAGGAGAAGGGGCGCGTCATCGGCTTTGCTTCGTTCTTCCACAACTTCTCGACCTTCCTCGGTCGACCCGGGATTCATCTCGAGGATCTCTACGTCTTGCCCCATGAGCGGGGGCGCGGTTGGGGCAAGGCCCTCTTCGTGGCAGTGGCGCGCGTCGCTCTCGAGCGCGGCTGCGGTCGCTTCGAATGGCAGGTCCTCCATTGGAACAAGCCCGCCTTTACTTTTTACCAAGAGCTCGGCGCCGACGTCATCGAACAATGGCGTATCTTTCGGATGACTGGGATGCGGCTGCGCGATCTCGCCGAAACCCCGGCCCCGGTCCCGACATGAGGCAGTTTGCCCGTCCTGCGGTGCCTCGCGACGACCTCAGCGATCGATGAGCCGTTGGTGTTGCGGCGAGTAGCGGTCGCCGCGCGCCTCGATCCGCGACGCGCCGTCCTCGATCGCCCGGAGATCGCCACTCGTGAGGACGATGTCGACGGCGCCGGCGTTCTCGAGCATGCGCGCCGGCTGCGTGGTCCCGGGGATCGGGACGATCCACGGCTTTTGCGCGAGCAGCCAGGCGAGCGCGATCTGACCGGGTGTCGCGCTCTTCTCTTTTGCGATCCGCGCGAGCAGATCGACGAACGCCTCGTTCGCACGGAGATTCTCGCGCTGAAAGCGGGGGATGGTGCTCCGAAAATCGGTCGAATCGAAGGCCGTACTCGAATCGATCTTGCCGGTCAAAAAGCCCTTACCGAGTGGGCTGAAGGGCACGAAGCCGATGCCGAGCTCCTCGAGCGTCGGAAGGACGCTGGTCTCCGGCTCGCGCCACCATAGCGAGTACTCGCTCTGCAGCGCGGTCACCGGCTGCACCGCGTGGGCGCGCCGGATGGTCCGAGCCCCCGCTTCGGAGAGGCCGAAGTGCTTGACTTTGCCCTCGCGGATGAGGTCTTTCACCGCGCCGGCGACGTCTTCGATCGGGACTGCCGGGTCCACGCGATGCTGATAGTAGAGGTCGATCGCGTCGATCTTCAGCCGCTTCAGGGATGCCTCGGCGACCTGCTTGATGTGCTCGGAGCGGCTGTTGAGGAGGCTCCATCTCCCTTCGCCTTCGCGCGCCGGCGCGAACCCGAACTTGGTCGCGATGACGACGCGCCCGCGAAACGGCGCGAGCGCTTCGCCCACGAGCTCCTCGTTGATCCGTGGGCCGTACACCTCCGCGGTGTCGAAGAACGTGACGCCGCGATCGACTGCCCCGCGGATGAGCGCGATCATCTCGCGCTCGTCCTTCGCGGGCCCGTAGCTGAAGCTCATGCCCATGCAGCCGAGGCCGATCGCCGACACCTCGAGCCCCTGTCGTCCAAGCCTGCGCGTGGCAATCATGTTCCCTCCTTCTTCTCGAAGAGCGCCTTCGCGCGGTTCACCGCAGACATCGCGTTCGGCCAGCCGACATAAAACGCGAGGTGGGTGATCATCTCGACGATCTCCTCCTGCGTGACGCCGTTCTTGATCGCGTTCGGGAGGTGGAAGTCCATCTGCTCGGTCTTTCCCGTCGCGACGAGCGCGGCGCAGGTGATCAGACTGCGATCTCGCTTCGAGAGCCGCGGGCGCTCCCAGACGTGCCGAAGAGGACGCCTTCCGTGAGATCGACCAGCTTCGGCGCGAACTCGCCGAGAGACTTGCGCACCGCGCTTTGCGGCTTCTCGTGGCTCATGGCGGCTCACGTCCCTTCTTGCGCGGATGGCCGCGCGCCATACTGTTCGTCGGTGACCTTCTCGAGCCACTCGACGTTCTTGCCTTCGATCGACTCCTGAATCGCGAGATGAGTCGTCGGCGCCGCCCCATGCCAGGGCTCGAACGTGACGTACGCGCCGCCGGTGCGCGCGGGCGCGCTCGACTGGAACAGCGGGTCGACGCGGACGGTTCCCGTGAAGTGCTCCGCCGGTGCCTTCTGGGACGGGTTCGAGCCGCTTCGTTTGACGTTCATTTCCAGCTCCTTCTCGTCGGGTCTCGAGCCGACGCAAAGAGCATGCGCCCGACCCCCGCTCGGCAGTAGGCGCTCCGTTGGCGACGGGCCGTTAAGCGGGGCTGGACAATGCGACCCGCCCACGAGACGGTCCGAAGGCATGAATGCCGTTCCTTTTCCCCAGCTTCAGGCGTTCCTGGCCGTGGCGCGGCTGCGCAGCTTCAGCGGCGCGGCGCGGGAGATTGGCGTCTCGAGGTCTGCCGTCAGCCAGGGCGTGCGCCAGCTCGAGGAGCAGCTGGGTGTGGTGCTGCTGGCGCGCACGACGCGCAGCGTCTCGCTCACCGACGCCGGCCGAAGGCTCGTCGACGGCGCCGGACCGTCGATGGGACAGGTGGTGACCGCCCTCGCCGAAGTCTCCGCGCAGCCCGGCGAGACCGTGGGGCGCCTGCGACTCTCGGTGCCGCGCGCAGCCCTCCCCTTCGTGATCGATCCGGTGCTGCCGACGTTTCGCGAGCGTCACCCGCGGGTCGAGGTCGAGGTCGTCGTCGAAGAGCGCTTCGTGGACATCGTCGCCGAGGGGTACGACGCGGGGGTACGGCTCAGCGAGTCGATCGAGCGCGACATGGTGCAGGTGCGGCTCACCGATTCCTTCCGCTTCGTCGTCGTCGGCGCTCCGGCGTATCTCGCGCGCCACGGTACGCCCGAGCGCCCGGAGGACCTCCTGCGTCACGAGTGCATCACGTTCCGCTCGCAGACTACGGGAGCGCTCTATGCGTGGGAGCTCGAGCGCGGGCGCCGGAACTGGCGCGTGCCCGTTCGCGGCGGCGTCGTCGCCAGCGACACCAAGCTGAGCGCCTCGCTGGCCGAGCGGGCCGTCGGGCTCGCATACACCCTCGAGCCGATGGTCGCGGAGCCGCTGCACAGCGGGCGGCTCCGGCTCGTCCTCGAGCGCTATGCGCCGACGGTCCCGGGCTTCTTCTTGTATTTTCCCAGCGTCGCTCGGCGGTCGGCGCCGCTGCGTCTGTTCGTCGAGGCGGCCAAAGAGCTGGCCGTGCGCAGTGTTTGAGTGCTCGCCGCCCCTACCGGCGCGTCCGCCCCGGGACGTGCTCCGTCGTCGCCTCGTCCCGCGCGGAAGCGTTCAGGTCGATCATGCGCGCGACCCCGGACACGTACTGCGTGCTCACCGCGCGGACCATGCTGCGGAGGAGCGTCGTCACGTGCTGAATCTGCCCGGCGGCCTCGCGGGCCGCCTCGAGATCGTCGGCCGCCTCCAGGGCGTCCGCGGGGAGCCGCTTGGCGAGCCAGCCGAGCCGCAGCTGCAGCACGGTCAGGGGGTTGTTCACCTCGTGACTCACGGTCGCAACGGCCTCGATGACGGCCTGAAACCGTGCGGCGCGGAGGCGCTCTCCTTCGAGGGCCTCGGCCATCGCGAGACGCTCGGCGAGCGCGTCGCGCTGCTCCTCGCGCTCGAACTCGAGCACGATGAGGCGGGCGAGGCTGACCAGCGTCTGCATGTCCGCGTCGGTCACGTTCGCGACCTGCGTGTCGGTCGCGACCAGGGTGCCCCAGATGGTCCCGTTGCTCCGCCGGAGCGGGACGCCGATATACGAGCGCAGGCCGAGCTTGGTGCACGCCGGCAGCCGCCGGAACGGCTCCACCGCGTCGAGGTCGTATTCGCGCAGGGCCGACTCGGTGCGGACGACGCACGCGCAGGGCATCGCGTCCGCCGGGAGGGTCTGGCCGCTCTCGACCCCCACGCCGGCCCGGTCGAACGCCTCGAGCACGGTCAGCTTGTTCGCGGCGAGGTCGACGTGCGTGAGGACGGAGATTCGAAGGCCGATGATGTCATGGATAAGTTTGAGGATTTCGCGCGCGGCCTCGCGAGCGGACCGATAGCTGGTGGTGTCGATCTTGTGGACGCCCGTGACGAACCCGGGTTCCTCGGGGCTCGGTTCTTCGCTGCGCGCTGCCATGGCCCGACTCCGATGTGGGTGCCCGGGGCCGGTGCTGCTCCCACGGGTGGGCGGAGCCTATGCACGGCCCTGCGGTAGACGCAATGTTTGTCGCTCCTGTGGCCGCTATCGGGAAGCGAGCTCACAATGACAGATCCGACACCAAGTCGGCCGCCGAGCTCCCCGGGAGGGGGGCTCCGGTGGACACCTCAGGGGGCCACATCCATGGAGCATTTTCGGAGTCCATTCGGGCACGGTGAGATCACGGGCAGCAAGGTCGCTGCGAACCGAGAGTTCTTCGACTCGCTTTTCGAGAACGCGAAAAATCATCGCTTCTTCGCGCATCCGATCTTCTCGACGCTGAACGGCGCGCCGCGGTCGCCGCAGGTCGTCTCGTTCATCTTGACGAGCATGTACAAGGTCGTCGCGCCGTTCACGGGCCACCTCTCGACGCTCGGCGGGCGTGCGCCGGATCTCCGAACGCGATTCGCCTTGATGGACAACCTCTATGAAGAGATGGGTCGCGGCGAGATCGACGCCGCGCACCCGATGCTCTTTCTGCGGATGCTCGCGTCCATCGGGATCGACGAGAGGACCGTCGACGGGCAGCCCACGCTGCCCTCGATCCAGCGAATCGGCGAGCACCTGCAGAGGGTCGTCGAGGAGCAGCCGTTCCCGGTCGCGTGCGCGGCGCTCGCGGCGGCGGAGGCGGCCATCCCTCCCCTCTTCCCGGTGCTCGCCACGGCGGCCAGGGCGACGTTCGGCGCGATCGACATGGCCTTCTTCGATCGCCACGGGGGGCGCGACGTGGGGCACTCCGAGGACGCGGCGATGCTCTTCGCCATCACCGCGCATCCTTCCCATTTCGCCGCCGCCGAGCGCGCCTTCACGCTCGACCTCGACTACCGGACCGACATGCTCGACGACTGGATGTCGGCGATCACCCGGGGAGTCGCCCCCCGCCCGAGCGAGCGGCCGGCCCCCCCGAGCCGTCGGGAGGCCAACCGGCAGAGCGCGCCCCCGCCCTCCTTCTGAGAGCACGCCGCGAGCGCCGTCGGGGCTACTCGCCCGGGAGATCCTCGGGGCGCTTTGCGGCGAGCCGACCGTGCAGCACGCCGGTGGCTTGACCCACCTCGATCAAGTATCCGTCGGGGTCACGCATGTAGCAGCGAATCTCCGCGCCGCGGTCGATCGGCGGCGTCACGAACTCGGCGCCGTTCGCCTTCCATTTCTCGTAGCAGGCATGGATGTCGGCCACGCGGAGATTCATGAATATCGAGGTCGTGTCGCCCCGCTCGTAGTTCACCACCGAGATATCGGGCTTGTCGGGGGTCGGCGGGCCGCCCGGGTTCATGAGGATCCACGAGTTGAACAGCTTGACGATGCACGGGTTCTCTTCGAGGACCACCGTGCCGCCGAGGACGCGCGAATAGAAGTCGCGCGAGCGCGCGACCTTGCGGACGGTGATGAACGTCGTCACGAGGACGCCCTCGGTGGGCGCGGGGAGATTGGCGTAGTCGATGCGAGGGGACGGCTCGGCCATGGGTGCTTCTCCGATTGCGATTGCCTGTCTGCCCGGCGTGCAGCGCGCGTGCCAGAGCCGGGCTCGTCCCCACGGGCTCGACGGACCACGACGGATGAGCGAGCCACGCGTCAGCGCGACGGGGTGAGGGAAGGCCGAGCCCTCGGAAACGCGTCCGACCCGCGGCCGGGCATTCCCGACCGTCGGGGAAACGCGTCCGACCTGCGGTCGGGCATACCCGACTCTCCGGGGAACGCGTTCGCTGCGCGGTCGGCCGCGCCCGACTCTCCGGGGAACGCGTTCGCTGCGCGGTCGGTCGCGCCCGACTCTCCGGGGAACGCGTTCGCCGCGCGGTCGGCCGCGCCCGACTCTCCGGGGAACGCGTTTGCCGCGCGGTCGGGCATGCCCGGCCGTCCGGGGAACGCGTTTGCTGGGCGGTCGAGCGAGCTCAGAGCCGCGACAGGAGCTCGGCCTTCTTCGCCGCGAACTCCTGATCGGACAGGACCCCCTTCTGGTGAAGGGCGCCGAGCCGCTCGAGCGCGTTCAGGATCTCGTCGTGCGACTGCGTCGCTCCCCCCGGAGCGCTCGAACCCTGCGAAGCCTGCGGCGGCGGGGGCTGCCACACGGGTTGCTGCTGCTGCGGAGGCTGCCAGTTCTGCGCGGGCGCCGGCGCCGGGCCGTTTCCGCTCACGACCGGCAAGCTCTCGACGCCGAACGTGCCGAACTGGCTGCTGAACGAGAGAGAACCGCTGCTGCCGCCCTGCTGCTGCTGGACCCCGCCGATGCTGTGGTCGAGCGTGTCGTAGACGGTGATCTGCCCGTTGCGCGAGATCGCGAGGCGCCGGGCGTTCGGGAAGTAGGCGTACCGCCCGTCGTTCTGTCCGCCGCTGGAGCTCGGATGCCCGAGGTCCGTGGGCCACCAGTCGTTGCCCGGCGCCATGAAGCCGCCGCTCGAACCCTGCGGCATCGACGCAAACACCTGCTGATTGGCAAGAAGCGACGACAGCTCCGAGCAGAGCCCGCTCACGGTCGCCTGGAGGCCGCCGTTGAACATGTCCCCGACCATGGTCATGCCGCCGCGCATCCACTGGCCGCCGCCGCCGAGCTCCGAGTGGTAGAACTGCGCCATGTTTCCGCCGCCCGCGGAAACAGCGGCGAGGAGCGTCGTCACGGCGTCGACGCTCACACCGTAACGTTGTGCCAGGCTGTGAACAGCGCTCTCGCCCGCGGGCGTAAGTGGACGCATGAAAAATACCTCTGCTGCGATGACCCTCTCGGTCGTCGTGGGCCGCACAACGTAGGGGCACCTTTCGCGGGCGTCGAGGGGCGGCGCTCGCCTGCCACCGGCTCAACTACGGAAACCTCCGGCAGCGCTCCCACACCATGGCTACGTTCCCTGGCGCCATGACCGGGGGGAGATCTCGATTGCGACCACGCATCCTCATCGTCGATGACGATGCGGAGATGCGTGACGCGCTCCAGGCGTGCTTCACGGGGCTGGGTCACCAGTGTGAGGTCGCGGCCGACGCCGCGGCCGCCCTGGGCCTCGTCGAGCGGGTGAGCCTCGACGCCATCATCAGTGACGTGAGGATGGGCGACCTGAGCGGGCTCGATCTGCTCGACCGGGTGAAGCGCACCCATCCGGCGCTGCCCGTGGTGCTCATCACGGGCCTGGGAGGAGTGGCGGGGGCCGTCGAGGCGATGAAGCGCGGCGCCTTTCAGTACATGACCAAGCCGTGCGACCTCGACGAGCTGCGCACGATCGTGGCCGGCGCCATCGAGGAGCGACGGCGCTCCGAGGACGCCGGAGCCGAACCCCCTGCCCTTTCCTCCCTCTCCCTCGCGCCCGCGCCCGGCCAGGAGCTCATCGGCAGCGGGCACGCCATGCGTGCCCTGGCGCAGACCCTTCGCCTGGTCGCCGCCTCGAGCGCGCCCGTCGTCATCGCCGGCGAAACCGGGGCCGGAAAGGAGCTGGTCGCGCACGCCATCCACGCGTGGGGACCGCGTCGATCGAAGCCCTTCGTGGCCGTGAACACGTCCGCGATCCCGAGCGAGCTGCTCGAGAGCGAGATCTTCGGACACGTGCGCGGCGGGTTCACCGGCGCCGTGCAGGCGCGAAAGGGCCTCCTCGTCGAAGCCGACCAGGGGACCCTGCTGCTCGACGAGATCGGGGACATGCCGTCTGCCCTCCAGGCGAAGCTCCTTCGCGTGCTGCAGTTCGGCGACGTGCGCCCGGTCGGCGGAGATCGGGGCCGTCAGGTCGACGTCCGGATCATCGCCGCCACCCATCGCGATCTTCCGACGCTCGTCCGGGAAGGCCGCTTTCGCGAGGATCTCTACTTCCGGCTCAACGTCTTGCCCGTGTTCGTGCCGCCGCTGCGCGACCGCAGGGAGGACATCCCCGCCCTCGTCGCACACCTCCTCGTCGAGGCCCGCCGGCGCGCGCCCGACTCTCCCGTCCGATCGATCGCTCCCGAAGCGCTGCTCGCGCTGGCGCAGGCGCCGTGGCCCGGCAACGTCCGTGAGCTCGCGAGCGTGATCGAGCGCGCCGTCGTCTTCGGCTCCGGCGAGATCGTGGGCCCGGAAGGCCTCGCGTTGCCCGGAGCGTCCGACCCCGTCCCGACGGCGTTTCCGTGGTCGTTCCCGAGCGGGCCCCCGTCGACCCTGCGGGATCTGAACCGGGACTATACGTCCTGGGTCCTCGCGCGGACGGGCGGAAACAAAGAGCAAGCCGCCCAGATCCTTGGGATCGACGTTTCGACGCTGTACCGCTGGCAGCGCGCAAAGCGGGATTGATCGTCTCCTCCGCACGTCGCGGGCGCCTCTGGGGCTCGATTCGCGCGTCGCGCCTGGGCGATCTCGCAAACTGCCAAACGACCGAGGACCGCGGGGGCCGTCGCGCGCTGCTGCGCGCCTGCCGTGCCGGCCGGGTGCGCACGGCATATCGCTTGCGTCACGAGAGCTCGTGACCGCGCACGCACCCCGATCGGAAAGGCCAATGAACTTTCAATCGCCCGTTCCCCAGCCGGTGCCCAAGTGCATCCTCGTCGTCGACGACGACTACGAGCTGCGGGAAGCGATCGCGATGGTGCTCGCTCCGAGGTACTCGGTCAGGGTCGCCGTCGACGGCATGGACGGATACGAGAAGGCCCACGAGCAGCCGCGGCCCGATCTCATCATCGCCGACGTCACGATGCCGGGCATCGACGGGATCGCGATGGTCCAGCGCATTCGGACGAGCGAGGAGCTGCGGCGCGTGCCCGTCATCTTCTTCACCGGGCAGACGCCGCCGGAGCGCGCCGCCGTGTGCCTGTCGGTCGGCACGTTCGCGTATCTCTCGAAGACGTGTGAGGCGGGAATGCTCGAGGACGCGGTCAAGCGCGCCTTATGGCGCTGAAGGTGCGCGGACGAGCCCCCGGCGGTCGCGCGCCGGCGATCATGATTGACGGACCCGGAGCGGGCCTTAACTTCTATTCACGGGTTAGTACGCGTTCGCTGGATCTCGAGCCTTCCGCACCGGCCCCCAAATACAAGGGCCGCGCACGCGAGAGCGGAGCGGAAAGGATCTCATGAGCGGAAGCACAACGCGGGTTACGCGGGGGCGGTCGGCGACCGCCGAGCACGAGCGGGAGCGCCGTTTCTCGATCGTGGGCGTCGGGGCCTCGGCCGGCGGCCTGGAGGCCTTCTCGGAGCTCCTGCATCAGCTCGATGGCCAGGACGGCGCCCGCGAAGAGATGGCGCTCGTGCTCATCCAGCACCTGGACCCCGCGCACACGAGCTTCCTCCGCGAGGCGCTGGCGAAGACGACGACGCTGCCGGTCCACCAGGCCGAGGACGGCATGAGCGTGGAGCCCGGGAACGTCTACGTCATCCCTCCCAACACCACGCTCGGCATCCGCGGCGACCGGCTCAGCCTCTCGCCGCGACCGCTCGAGGCCAAGGTCAAGCACCTCCCCGTGGACGCGTTCTTCCGCGAGCTCGCCGCGGCGCGCGGGGACCGGGCGATCGGTGTGGTCCTCTCGGGGACCGCGTCGGACGGGACCGACGGTCTCCAGGCCATCAAGGACGCGAACGGCATCACCTTCGCGCAGGAGCCGAGCTCGGCGAAGTTCAGCGGGATGCCCCAGAGCGCGGTCGACGCAGGCGTCGTCGACTACTGCCTCCCGATCCCGGCGCTCGCCGTGGAGCTGGTGCGCATCGGCCGCCATCCCTACGTCACCGCGCCCGACTCCGAGTCGTCGAAGGAAGACGCGGCGGCGCTCGAGAAGATCATCGGCCTCGTGAGCACCACGGTGCACGTCGATCTGGGCGAGTACAAGGCGCCGACCTTCGAGCGGCGCCTGGCCCGCAGGATGGCGCTGCGCGGGGTGGAGACGATCGGCGCGTATCTGCAGCTCCTCGAGCGAACGCCCGACGAGGTGTGGGCCCTCTTCGAGGACACCCTCATCCACGTCACGTCGTTCTTTCGCGATCCCGAGGTCTTCGAGCACCTGAGGAAGAACGTCTTTCCGGCGATCGTGCAGAGCAAGCCCGAGGGCGCGCCGCTCCGCCTGTGGGTGGCGGGGTGCGCGACCGGGGAAGAGGTCTACTCCCTCGCCATCTGCTTCGCCGAGTTTCGCGGCGAGTCCTCGCGGCCCATCCAGATCTTCGCCTCGGACGTGAGCGCCAAGGCCATCGAGACCGCCCGCTCGGGGTTCTACACCGACGCCGCGCTTCGCCATCTCAGTGACGAGCGGCGCAGAAAATACTTCACGAAGGTCGATCGCGGCTACCGAATCGTCCAGAGCATTCGAGAGCTGTGCGTCTTCGTGCAGCACGACCTCGCGCACGATCCGCCGTTCTCGAAGGTCGATCTGGTGAGCTGCCGCAACGTCCTCATCTACTTCGATCAGGCGCTCCAGAAGCGCGTCGTCCCGACGTTCCACTACGCCCTGAACCAACCGGGGTTTCTCCTCCTCGGCCGCGCGGAGAACATCGCGGGGTTCACGCAGCTGTTCCAGCCCCTCGACAAGGCGAACAAGACCTTCGTGCGGACCTCGGTGCCCAGCACGCTCCGGTTCGCGCAGCGCTCCGAAGTGCAGCGGCACGAGCTCTTGCGAGGCGTGCGAAGCGGCCCGCACCTGGTCGAGGTGCCAGCGACGTCGCCGCAGCTCGATCTCTCGAAGCGGCTCGATCGGCTGCTCTTGGCCCGATATGCCCCGGCGGGCATCGTGGTCAACGAGAAGATGGACATCCTCGAGTTCCGCGGGCAAACCGGAGGATATCTGGAGCCCGCGCCGGGCGAGCCGCGAAACAACGCCTTGCAGATGGCCCGCGACGGGCTCCCCATGACGCTGCGCACGGCGGTGGCGAAGGCGAGGAAGTCCTCGGCCCCCGTGCGGGTGGCCGGCGTCGAGGTGGGCCAGGAGCCGACGAAGCGGAGCTGCGACGTCGTCGTCATCCCTCTCCGGGGGTCCTTCGACCCGAGCGACGCTCCTCTCTGCGTCATCCTGTTCGAGGAGCACCCGTCGGTCGAGCTCCGACCCCGGAGGCGAGCACGACGCACGGCGGAGACGTCGCGGGACAAGCGCCGCCTCCCGAAGGTCGAGAGCGAGCTCGCGGCGACCAAGGAGTACCTGCAGGCCGTCATCGCGGAGCACGGCCGCACGAACGAGGACCTCGAGACGGCCAACGAGGAGCTCGTGTCGGGCAACGAAGAGCTCCAGAGCATGAACGAGGAGCTCGAGACCGCGAAGGAGGAGCTCCAGTCGATCAACGAAGAGCTGACGACCGTCAACGACGAGCTCCAGGCCCGCAACCACGAGGTCACCCAGATCAACGGCGACCTCGTCAACCTGCTGACGACGGTCGACATCCCGGTCCTCATCCTCGACAGCGAGCGGCGCATCCGGCGCTTCACGCCCAAGGCGCGCCGGCTCTTGAACGTCCTCCCGACGGACGTGGGCCGGCCCTTCGAGGACATCACGACGAACATCGACGTGGCCGACCTCGATCAGCAGATCGCCGAGGTCATCGAGTCGATGACGATGAAGGAACAGGAGGTCCAGGACCGCCAGGGTCACTGGTACCGCCTGCAGATCCGGCCCTACAAGGCCACGGACAACCGGATCGAAGGCGCCATTCTCTCTCTCGTCGACATCGACGCGCTGAAGCACCTCGTCGAGAACGCGCAGGAAGCCAACGCCGCCGCCGAGCGGGCGAACCATACCAAGGACGACTTCCTGGCCACCCTGTCCCACGAGCTCCGCACGCCGCTGGCGAGCATGCTGATGCGCGCGCAGCTCCTCCGGGGTGGCGGCATGGACGAGACCAAGGTGAGGCGCGCCGCCGAGTCCATCGAGACGGGGGTGAAGATGCAGGTCCAGCTCATCGACGACCTGCTCGACGTGTCCAGGATCGCCTCGGGGAAGCTGAGCATGACGCTCAAGCCGGTCGATCTCGCCACCGTCGTCACGAAGGCCGTCGACGGCCTGAGCCTGTTGATGGAGCGGCGGTCGTTGAAGCTCGAGCTCGAGCTCCCGCCGAGCGGATCGATGGGGCTCGTCAACGGCGACGAGACCCGGCTCCAGCAGATCGTGAGCAACCTGGTCGGCAACGCGATCAAGTTCACGCCGAAGCCGGGGACGGTGAGCGTGTCGATCGTGGCGACCGAGGACCACGCGACGATCCGCGTCAAGGACACCGGGGTCGGGATCGAGGCGGCGTTCCTCCCGACGGTGTTCAACCGCTTCACCCAGCAGGACAGCTCGAGCACGCGGGCCTACGGCGGCCTCGGGCTGGGTCTCGCGATCGTCCGCCACATCGTGGAGCTCCACCAGGGCACGGTCTCGGCGGAGAGCGCGGGGCGCGGCATGGGGGCCACGTTCACGGTCACCCTGCCGCTGACGAAGATGGCGCCGGAGAGCATCCCGCCCCCCCGGCAGGCCGCGGAGCGCGCGACGATCGACCCCGCCCTGCTCAATGGCTTGCGAATCCTTGTGACGGACGACGACGGCGCCACGCGCGAAGTGGTCGCCGACATGCTCGTGCAGGCGGGTGCCGAGGTGCGGATCGCGCGCTCGGCGGTGGAGGCGACGGAGAAGATCGAAGAGTTCCGCCCCGAGCTCCTCATCTGCGACGTCGCGATGCCGGGAGAGAACGGCTACGCGTTCGTCCGCAGGCTTCGCGCGCTCGGGGCCGGGCACTCGTGGAACATCCCCGCGCTGGCGCTCACCGCGCTGGCTCGCGAGGAGGACCGCGCGGAGGCGCTGGCGGCGGGGTACCAGATCCACCTCCCCAAGCCGGTCGACATCGATCGCCTCACGGAGGCCGTCCTGGCCCTCGCGGGGCACCTCGGGTCGCGCCTCCCTTCGCCCTCGGCCTCCTGACCCTCGCCGGCCCGGCGGGCTTCAGGGGGGGCCGGAGGCCATCACCCGCAGACCGTGGCCGGTGATCTCGATGTCGTGGCTGCCGAGGTCGTGCTGGGTCGCCCGCGCCTTGACGATCGAGAGCCGTCTCTTGGCCGACGAGAGGACGATGATGTTGTCGGACATGTACGAAAACCGCCCGCTGACGCTGTCGGCCTCGAACCAGGAGTCGGGGCCGCCCCCCGCGATCTCGAACAGCAGCAGGCTGGTCACCCCCCGGACGGTGAAGTGCTGCACGAGAGCGTAGAGGTAGTCGTGCAGGCGCTGCGGATCGTTGGCGGCGCTCACCAGCTCCCCCACGGCGTCGATGACGACCCGGCGGATGTCCGAGGACTCGATCTGCCGGAAGAGGCCCACGATGATGCGGTCGACCTGGAGCTCGACCGGCGACGAGTACATCAGCTGCAACCCGCGTCGTTTGACGTCCTCGACGTCGGCGCCCAGACCCCGGAGGGAGCGCGCGAGCTGCATCGGGTTCTCCTGGAAGTTCGCATACAGGCACTGCTCCTGGCGTCGTATGCCCTCGAGGACGAACTGGAGGCCCGCCGTCGTCTTGCCCGATCCCGTCGGGCCGGCCAGGAGCGTCGCGCTCCCGCGCCAGAGGCCCCCTCCGAGGAGGGGGTCGAGGCCCTCGATGCCCGTGGGGACGCGCTCCTCGAGGATGGTGTACTCCCTCGGGATTGCGGGGCTGACGAGGCGCGGAAAGATCTCGAGGCCCTCGGCGCCGATGCGGAAGGCGTGGAGGCCCTCGAGGTACGGGCTCCCGCGAAGCTTGAGGACGCGGAGGAACCGTTCGTCCCGCATGCTGAGCGGGTTTCGCATGAACTGGACGATCCCGTCGGCCACGGCGAACTCGGGGAGGCGCTGCGCGTCGCCGTCGGTGTACTCGCCGACGAGGAAGACGGTCGTGCGGAAGGCGGTCAAGAGACCCGTCAGCTCGTACAGGACTCCCCGCAGCTCGAGGGGCGACGGCGCCAGGTCGTGCAGCGCGCGGAACGAGTCGATGACGATCATCTTCGGCGCCGACACCTCGATCGCTCGCTCCAGACACGCGACGAGCGCCCGGATGCCCCCCTCCACGAGCTGGGGACCGAGGTCTTCGAAGAGCACCGACTTGCCGACCTTGTCTTCGTCGAAGAATGCAAACTGCTGGAGGTATTTCACCATCTTCGCGAGCGGCTCGGACAGCGTGGTCAGGTAGAGGATCGGCCGGTCGTCGCTCGCGTTTCGGAAGACGAGCTGCTCGGCGAAGATGCTCTTCCCGGTGCCGGGTTGCCCCATCACGATGTTGATCGAGTTCGAGGGAAAGCCGCCGCCCAGGATCTCGTCGGCCTGCGGATTCCCTGTGCTGACTCGAATCTGGTCGTTCACGATTCACCTCGCTCGCGCGGCGCCGGCTCCATGATCCCCAGCAGGGACGCGAGGAAGCTCTCCTTCTCGAGCGGCTTGGTGAGGAACCCGTCGGCCCCCGCCTGCCGCGCGCGCTCGCCCGCCGCCAGCACGCTGAGGAGGAGCACCGGCACCCGCGCGGTCGACGAATCGCTCTTGAGGAGCCGGCAGAGGGCGAGTCCGTCGAGGCGAGGGGTCATGACCTCGGCGACGAGGGCGGCCGGAGGCGACCTCCGGGCCCGGTCGAGCGCCGCGTAGCCGTCATCGATGAACTCCACGATGTAGGTGCTCCCGATGAAGTGCAGCACGAGCCGCCGCACGTGGACGTCGCGATCGACGACGAAGATCTTCTCGAGCGCGGCGTCCCTCCCGGACTCTCGTCCCGGCACGCCCTCCTGCGTCCCGTCGTCCGCCAGGGCGCTCGCGACGTCGAGCTGCAGCGCCAGGGACGAGCCGCACGCGCAGTTGCGCAGCTCGATCACCTCGTCGCCCTTCGTCAGGTGCACGCGTCCACACCGCGGCAAGGAGAGCCAGCGGCTGCGCGTGTATTCTCGCCCGCAGCCGCAGCGCTTCACGACGTCGGGAGGCAAAGTCGCCACGGGCGCTTCGGGCGAAGCGGGGCGCGCGCGCAGGACGTGGACGAGGGCGGCGGGGTCGAAGGGGTCGCCGAAGAACGCGTCACACCCGGCGGCGCGCGCCTCCGGGAACCATGTCATGCCGGCGTCCGTCACGACGACGACGAGGGAGCGGCTCGTGCGAAGGTCTGCCTTCAAGGTGCGAATGGCCTCGATGGCCACCCTCCCAGGCGTCGCGACATCCATCAGGATCGCGTCGGGACGCAGGCGAAACGCAGCCTCCATCCCGCTCGATACGTCGCGTTCACCGGCCGTGCGATATCCCAGGCGAACGAGAGACTCTGCGTAGTGGAAGCGGGTGTCGTCGTCGTCCTCGACGACGAGGACGAGCGGCCCCTCGGGGGTCGTGCCTTCCGCGGGCGAAGGGTCTCGAGGAGGAGTGGGCATGTGCGCGGCGCGAGGACATCGACGACGAGGAGCACGCGTCGTGCCGCCGGAGAGCGCCCCGATCCACGTTCTTGCACGCGCGAAGCGCTTGCATTTGCAAAGCTCGAGGCAATTCGCCCGGCCGTTCGGTGGAGAGAGCGCGCCCGAGGGCCGTCCTAGCCCAGGCCCGCTTCGTGCTTGGGATGCCGGAGCAGCCCGATGGTCGAGCGCGATTCCCGCGCTCCCGCGGTCGCACGAACACCTCGAGGCCCTCCGGCGTCGAGCAGGAAGGGCTTCTGCGTCTTTGAACGAAACCGGATTCTCCCTCGAGGTCCGCGGCGCCCAGGGTGCCGCGGGTGTCCTTTGCCTCGCGGGGCGACTCGACTTCGCGCACGCGGCGTCCCTCTGGGACGAGACGACGAGGGCCCTCCTCGCGCGCGCGCCGGCCCCCGCCTCGCGGCTCGACTTCGATCTCTCCGGGGTCACCGCGGTGGACGGCGGGACGATGGCCCTCCTGGTTCACCTCCGCAATCGGCTCGCCGCAGAGGGGGTCTCGTCGGAGTTCGTGGGCGCGGGGAAGGACGTCCAGGAGATGGTCCACCTCTACGAGGGCGACCTGCACCTTCCGCCTCGAAAGAGGCGCAAGGCGGAGAGCGCGCTCGCGCAGATCGGGCGAGGCACGATCGCCGTCTTCCTCGAGGGGAAGCTCGTCTTCGCGTTCTTCGGGCAGATGCTCCTCTCGGCGATCGCCACGATCCGTTCGCCGCGCACCGGCAACTGGAAGGACGTGGCGCCCACGATGGAGCGAGCGGGCGCGGACGCCGTGCCGATCGTCGTGCTGATCAACTTCCTGATCGGCTTCGTGATGGCCTTCCAGGGCGCGGTCCAGCTCAAGCAGTTCGGGGCGGACATCTTCGTCGCGGATCTCGTCGGCGTGTCGTTGACGCGCGAGCTCGGCCCGCTGATGACCGCCATCATCGTTTGCGGGCGGTCGGGCGCGGCGTTCGCCGCGGAGCTCGGGTCGATGAAGGTGTCCGAGGAGATCGACGCGCTGCGGACGATGGGCTTCGGGACGATGCGCTTCCTCGTCCTGCCGCGCGCGCTCGCGCTCATCCTCGTGCTCCCCGCGCTGACGCTCATCGCCGATTTCGTGGGGATCCTGGGCGGCCTCGTCATGGCGGTCACCACGATGCACATCAGCATCGCCGCCTACGTCACGCAGACCGTGAAGGCCGTGCACGTCTGGGACGTCTACTCGGGCCTCATCAAGAGCGCCGTCTTCGCCCTGGCCATCGTCCTCGTCGCCTGCCAGCAGGGGCTCGCCACGACGGGCGGAGCTGAAGGCGTCGGGAGGCGGACGACGGCCGCGGTGGTGACCACGCTCTTCTCGCTGATTCTTGCTCGACGCCGGCTTCACCATCCTCCTCCAGGCGTTCCACGCGTGACGGACGACATCATGATCCGCGTGTCCGATCTCACGATCGGGTGGGAGGACACCGTCCTTCAGGAACACGCGACCTTTGACGTGGCCCGCGGGGAGATCTTCGCCATTCTCGGCGGAAGCGGCTGCGGTAAATCGACGATGCTCCGGTACCTCGTCGGCCTCGAGGACGCGACGACGGGCACGGTCATGGTGTCGGGTGTCGGCGCGCCGCACCTCGAGGTCGGCAAGCCGCCCTTCGGCGTGATGTTCCAGTCGGGCGCGCTCATCGGCTCGCTCTCGGTGGGGGAGAACGTGGGCCTCCCGCTCGAGCAGTGGACGTCGCTCGTGCCGGAGGCGATCGGCGCCATCGTTCGGGCCAAGCTGCGCCTCGTGGGGATGGCGGGCACGCACGACCTGCTCCCGTCCGAGCTCTCCGGCGGCATGAAGAAGCGCGCGGCGATCGCGCGCGCGATGGCGCTGGAGCCCAATCTGATCTTCCTCGACGAGCCCTCGGCCGGCCTCGACCCGGTGAGCGCCGTGGAGCTGGACGAGCTCATTTTGACGCTCAACGAGCGCCTCGGGCTGACCGTCGTCGTCGTCACCCACGAGCTGCCGAGCATCTTCAAGATCGTGTCCAACTGCATCATGCTCGACAAGGAGAGCCGGAGCATCATCGCGTCCGGCGATCCGCGCGCGCTGCGGGACGAGTCCGTCGACCCTCGCGTGAGGGGTTTCTTTCATCGCAGCACCAAGGAGAACTGAGTGGCCGCTCCGACGAATCATTGGAAACTGGGGTTCTTCGTGGTGGGGGCCGTCTTTCTCTCGCTGGCGACCGTGGTGGCCCTCGGCGCGAGGTCCATGCGGCGGACGACCGTGAACTATCGCTCGTACTTCGACGAGTCCGTCGTCGGGCTCGACGTCGGTTCGCCCGTCAAGTTCCGGGGCGTCACGATCGGGAGCGTGTCGTCGATCGGCGTCGCCCCCGACCACCAGCACGTCGAGGTCGGGTCCGAGCTCGTCGTCGACCAGCTCTACGACCTGGGGCTCAACGTCAAGGGGGACCGCAAGGCGCCCAAGAATCGCGGTCCCGCCGGAGCTCCGGGTCCAGCTCGGGTCCGCCGGGATCACGGGCGTCAAGTTCGTCTCCATCGACTTCTTCTCGATCGCCGACAACCCGATCCTTCCCCTCCCGTTTCCGGTGCCGGAAAACTACATCCCGTCCGCCCAGTCGACGATGAAGAACCTCGAGGACTCGGTGGTCCACGCGGTCGATCGATTCCCGGAGGTGGCCGACCAGCTTCTCCTCGTGATGGGGAAGATCAACCGCATCCTCGAAGACGTCGATTCGCACCACCTGCCCTCGAGGATCGGCGACACGCTCGAAGGCGCGAACCGGGTGATGGCCGGCGTGCAGACCGCCGTCCACGACCTGAACGCGCCGCAGCTCTCGAGCGCCGCCGTGGAGGCCCTGACGGGCCTGAACGGGACCGTCACGCGGCTGAACGCGCTGCTCGAGCGCGTCGACGGCAAGAAGGGCGTGCTGGCCGGCGTCGAGCGCGCGGCGAACGCGGTGGGCGACGTCGCGCAGAACGCGAGCGGGCTCGGTCGCCAGACCGAGGAGACGCTGCGCGACGTGCAGCAGGCCGCCGACGCGATTCAAAGGCTCGGCGACGAGCTCGAGAGAGATCCCGACATGCTCCTCAAGGGGCGAAGCAGGGCCGCGCGATGAGGTCCGCATTCGCTGCCTGCACGCTCGCGGCGCTCGCGGCCTCCGCGCCCGGCTGCGCGCTCCTGACGAAGAGCGCGCCCGTCGTGCCGCGCTACTTCAGCCCCGAGGCCCAGCGTCCCTCGAAGGTGGACGTCGCCGGGCCCCCCGCGGGCCTCGAGCTCAAGCTGGGTCGCGTGGACGCGGACCGGTCCATCGGAGATCGCATCATCCATCGCGATTCGGCCTTCGAGATCGGGTACTACGACGGCTGCCTCTGGACCGAGAAGCCCGACGCCTACGTGCGGCGGGCCCTCTCGCGGGCGCTGTTCGACGAGCGCCGCGTGACGCAGCTCCTCTCGGGGAACGTCGCGACCCTCGACGTCGACGTCGTCGCGTTCGAGGAGGTCCGCGCGCCGGCGCACCTCGCGCGGATCGAGCTGGTCTTCGTCGTCTACGACGACCGGGTCGTCCGCGTGTCGCGCTCGGTGGTCGTCGAGCGCCCCATCGCCGCGGTGAAGGGGGACGAGTCGGCCACCGAGGCGGTCGAGGCGCTGTCGGCGGCGCTCTTCGCGGCGGTCGACGCCGTCGCCGACTCGACCGTGGCGGAGCTCCGGACGGAGGCGACGTCGGCGAGCGAGCCGGCGCCGACGCCGTAAAGGCCGATGAAGGGTCGGAGGTCCTGGGCCGGCATCCTGGCCGTCGCCCTCGCCGCCTCGGGGACGGCGCGCGCGCAGGGCAACGACCGCTCCGCCCCGTCGGGCGGGCGCTCGGCCCTGATGGGGAACACGGGGGTGGCGCTCGCCCGCGACGGATCGGCGCCGTTCGTCAACCCGGCCGCGATGGGCGCCATCGAGGATCAGCGCATCGCCTTTTCCGTCAATTTCTTCACGTACCAGATCACGCACTTCGGCGGCTGGAACCAGCCGGGGACCGTGGACACGGCGCAGTTCGGGCCCCTGAAGCTGAACGGCGCGCAAGACGAGTCGAAGAAGTTTCAGGGTCTGCCGTCGACGCTCTGCCTCTTTCTCACGCTGGCGCCCGGACGGCCGGCCGGCGAGGGAGAGGCGCGCGGCGGGCACCGGGGCGGGCAGAAGCTCGCGTTCTGCATCGGGAGCCTCGAGACGACGGTCGTGAACCTGACGTCGCTCTCCTTCAACGGGTCGACGCCGGCGGGCTCCACGGCGCAGATCGAGTCGATCGCCCGGAGCTGGAGCCGCCTCTACGTGGGCCCCAGCTACAGCCTCTACGCGACGGACCACTTCGCGATCGGGCTGTCGCTCCACGGCGTCGCGACGGTGGAGTCGTTCGTCGTCGACGCGAGCAGCCTCACGTCGCTCGCGGGCGGCAGCGCCGCGCAGTCGGCGCTGGGGTCGGCCGGGAGCGGGTATTCGTTCGACCTGGCCGCGCTGCTCGGCGCGACCTACACGCTGGGCGCGTGGACGCTCGGGGCGAGCTTGCAGCTCCCGGCGCTCCACGTCCTCGGGCAGTACCAGGCCACCTCCCACGACGAGTTCGGCGGGATGGCCGGCGGGCAGGACACGACGGATTTCACGAACGGGTCGGGCAGCTTCTCGGCGCCCCCTCCCGCGCGGGCGTCCGTGGGGGTGGGACTCGAGCTGCCGCGCATCACCGTCGAGGCCGACGCGTTCCTCGACTTCCCGGCGCCCGACGCGATCTCGACGTCGCTCCACGGCACCTCGACGGACCTGGCGGCGGGCGCGCTCACGAGCTCGCCGTTCGCCGCCCGGTACTCCATCGACTCCCGGCCGGCCCTGAACGGCGCGGCGGGGGCCGAGTACTTCTTCACCCCGAGCTTCAGCGTGATCGGCGGCGCAAACACGAACATCAGCACCCTTCCGGGGCTGGCGCCCGCGTCGTCGCTGGGGAACATCCTCCAGTCGCGCACGAACTACGTCGGCGCCTCCATCGGAATCGGGTCGTACGGCCGCGGAGGGGATCTCCTCTTCGGCTTTCAGCTCGACTACGGCTGGGGCCAGGCGCTCGTCGTGAATCCTTACGTGCTCCCGAACGAGTGGGCGCTGGTGGACACCCACTCGTACGCGGCCACGCTGATCCTGGCGGGGGCGACCGATCTGCGGACGATCGGGCGCGCCGTCGAGAAGATCGAGCGCGTCGTGACCACCGGCAGCCCGGACGAAGCGGCGCCGCCGCAAAAGTGAGGACGCCCCCGCGCGAGAGTTCAGGCGGTTCTCCGCATCGTGCTTAACTTGCTGATTGCGGTGCCAAACGCGCTTTCCGGCGCCGGCTCATCGCTCGGAAAGGTCGTCGGTACGATGTCAATCATGGCTATGATCGTGATGGGTATGGTCGCGGGGTTCCTCGCCAGCAAGGTGGTCAATGGCGCGGGTGAGGGGCTGTTTCTCGACATGATCCTCGGCGTCGTCGGGGCCTTCGTCGGCGGAGCCGGGTTTCATCTCATCGGGCGCGCGGGCGTGACCGGCTTCAACCTCTGGAGCCTGTTCGTGTCCGTGGTGGGCGCGGTGCTCGTGCTGGTCGCCTACCACGCGGTACGCGGACGCCGCGCCAGGGCTTGAATCTCCGAGACGGCGTCCCCCCGCTCGCTCTCTCGCGGGGCGAGAAGGAGGAGCGCGATCACGGTTCGATCGAGACGGCGGCGGAGGCCGCCGGCGGCGAGCGTCGCGCGCTCGGCTGGGCGGCGGTGGCCGCGGTGGCGATCGTCGCGTGGATCGTCATGCCCGTCGGCGTCGGGATCCTCCTCGGGGCGCTCCTGGCCTTCGCGCTGCAGCCGCTGTTCGAGCGGCTGAAGCCTCGGCTCGGCGATCGCGGGGCGGCGCTGACGATTGTCGCGGGCTCCGGGCTCACGCTCGCCGCCACCACGGGCGGCCTCGCCTGGCTCTTCATCGCGAAGGGCACGGCCCTCACGCGCGAAAGCATCGCGGCCGTCGGACCCGGAGGGCCGGGTGCCGCCGTCGTGGACGCGCTCGGCCGGTTGACGAGCCGCTTCGGCGTTCCGCCGGACGAGCTCTCCGCGCGCTTGCGGGCCCTCGCGGAGAGCGTCGCCGCGGGCGCGGCGAACGTCGCCGAGGAGCTGGCCACGGCGACCGCGAGCGCGGCGCTCGCGCTCCTCTTCGCGACGCTGTCGATGCACTTCGTCCTGCGAAACTGGGAGGCCGTCACGAGGCGCGCGCAGGAGACGTTCCCTCTCCGTCCCGACTACACGGCGGCCCTGCTCGCCGAGTTCCGGAGCGTCGGGCTGACCACGCTGCTGGGCACGATGGGCACCGGCCTCGCGCAAGGCGTGCTCGCGACCCTGGGCTTCTGGATCACGCGGGTCCCCGAGCCGCTCTTCTTCGGCGCCGCCGCGGCGGTCGCGTCGCTGGTCCCGCCGGTGGGCGCGACGCTGGTCTGGGCGCCGGTGGGCATCGTCCTGATCCTCCTCGGGCACCCGGTGCTCGGGATCCTCGAGCTCGCGTGGGGCGCGGTCGTGGTCTCCGTCGTATCCGACTACGTGATCCGTCCACGGCTCGTGCGGGGGAGCGGGCACCTGCCGTCCCTCGTGACCTTCGCGGCGCTCCTGGGTGGGGTTCAGGTCTTCGGCTTGAAGGGGCTCGTCGTCGGGCCGGTCCTGATGTCTCTCGCCATCGGCGTGCTGCGCCTCTACGCGACCGAAGCGCGAAAGCGCCGTGTGGCGCTTCTCGCGAACGACTGATTCGTCAGAGCCACCCGCCGACGACGAATTCGGCCTCCACCGTCGTCTCTTGATTCTGGTACGGGGGGGCGTTCGGATCGTCGGGGTAGTGCACCGCGTGGGAGAGCTCTCGGTAGAGGCGTGGTCCGAAGCCGACGAACGCGTGCGGCGCGGGGTGCAGGAGGAGAGGAACGAAGAGGTTCAACGCGAGGATGTCCTGGGTGGCCTTGTTTTCGGACGCCCCCTGGACCTCGTCGTACGTCTCGTGCCCGAACTCGAGCCCGAGCAACGGATGGACCGAGAACGGGCCTCCGACCGGGAAGTCGACGCCGATTCGAGGCGAACACTCGAAGAAGCCCGTCGACTCGACGACTGTGGCGCCGTTCGAGGCGTCGACCCCTCGGCTGTGGGACAGCGAGCCACCGATGGCCACGCCGAGGGAGAGGTGGTCGACCAAGAAGTAGTCGAACGAGCCCCCCATCTGCAGGCTCTGGCTCATCGAGCCGGTGCCGTCGTAGGTGAGGGAGGAGAGGCTCAGATTGAGGTCGTTCGTGAACACGAACTCCCCCGCCTCCCCGAAGCGCCGAGGGGGCTTCGAAGGCTGCGGGCTGCCGGTGCGCGGGGAGGGCTCGCCGCCCCAGTACGCTCCGATGTCGATCTCGGTGCCGATCTCGGTGCGCTGCCCGCCCGCGATGGGGCCGCCCGACACGCTCCCGAAGTCTCGAAAGAGCGTGGGACCGAAGCCGATGAAGAAGTGATCGGTCGGATGGAGCAGCAGCGGCGCGTAGAGGCTGACATACGGGCCGAGCTGCGTCGTCGAAGGATAGCCGAGCGCGTTCTCCGTGACGGACAGGGAGCCTCCGGACGTTTGCTCGGTGACCTTGATCCACTCGAAGCCCACGACCGCCTGCGGGTACCACGAGAACGCCGGGCCCAGCGGGACGTTGAAGCCGAACCTCGGGCCGGCTTGCAGCGTCGTCGTGCGAGTGTCGACGAGGCTGCTGTCGGCGCCGTACCCTTTCTGATCGCTGAAGGCCACGTCGGCCAGGAGGCCGATGGAGAAATTGCGTGCGAAGAAGTAGTCGACCGCCGGGGCGAAGACGTAGCTCGTGGTGGACGCGCTGCTGCCGTCGTAGCTGCTCGCATACGCGGCGACCGTCGTGTCGCCGCTCACGACGAACTGCCCCCGCTCTCCGAACGATGGCGGCGGCTCGTCCCGCGGGGGCGCCGCGGAAGGAGCGCCTTCCACCGCGACGTCGTACCCGACGGGCCCCGCGGCGTCGGCGCCGGGCTGCGCGCGGGCAACGCCGTGCGGCCACGCCAGCGCGACGGCCGCGGTCGCGAACGAAGCCGCTCGTCTCATTTGTCCGCCGACAAAACCGGACTGTGAATGCGCAGTCAAGACGGCGCCGCGTAAACCGATGGCGATTCGGGACGTCGGGTCGTCGACCCGCGCCTTCGTGGGCGTGAGGAGTCTTCTCGCAGGCGTCACCCTCGGTGCAGCGGCGCTCGTCGCGGTCCCGGCCCGCGCGCAGACGGAGGTTCCCTGACGAGAGAGCGCCGGACGCCGTCAGAGTCCTCCGTCTCGCGCGTCGTGCTTGGAAGTCGACAAAGACTCGAAGCATTCATCCGCCCGCGGCGTGACCGACGGATCGTCGCCCAGGACCTCCCTGTACCGCGCCTCCATGGCCTTCCGGACCTCGACGCTGTGCAGGCCTTCCCGGTAGCCGCACCGGTACCCCATCTGGAACAGAAGGACCCCGTCGCTCCTGATGAGGCAGGGGTGGATGGCGATGCTGTTCGTCTCTTGCACGACGCCTTCGCGCTCCGCCTTTCCGCTCTCGTCCACGAAGACGCGTTGCACGGTGTCGCGAACCCGGGCCGACGCTTCGCCCGTGCACGCGGTGGTCTTGCAGAGACAGAGCCCGCTCATGGCCATCGCCTCGTCCTTCGCCTGATCGAACCCGGTCGACAATCCCCTGTCGAACGTCGCCAGGGCCGCGGCCATCGTGTCCCCGGTGCAGCTCGGGCCGAAGGAGAGGTCGACGTGGGCGATGTCCGTCATCTTCTCGGAGCGGCACTCGAGCTGCACGTCGTTCAAGCCCGCGCTCGAGGCGGCGGTCGGCCCCCTGGGGGCGGAGGGCGCTTCGCAGGCGGGCAGCAGCGCGAGGCCCAGAAGCGCGAGGCTCGAGAGGTGGCCGACCATGCGCGGAGCCTACACGGCCGGCGGTCCCGGCAGCCTCCACGGAGCCCAGCGGCGCCCGCGACTCGGCCGTCGCGGTTCCCCGAACCACCGGTATGCTCCCCGCGGTGTCACCGCCCGCCCGCAATCCCGGTCCCCTTCCGCCCGGCGGCCACCGCGTCCAGGTCTCTCCGCGGCATGCGGTCACCATCGACGGCGACTACTTTTCCCTCGTGCAGCGCGCGCCGGAGCAGGACTTCGTCGTGCGCACGCTCGTGCGGACGATGGCCGGCGACACGCCGCTCATGGTCGGCGAGCTGGTGATCGCGGGCCAGCGCACGCGCGAGCGCCACCCGCTGGCGGCCGTCTATCCGCTCCACTTCCGCAAGACGTACTTCCCCGGGCGTCTGCGCGGGGACACCGAAGTCGAGTTCGAGCGCCACGCGCGCGCCAGCGAGGTGCTCGACATTCCGCCCCCCATCGGGCGCGCCGGGGGGACGTTCCGCACCTGCCTCTTGCCGGGCCGGCCGCTCCACGAGGTGGTCCTGCCGTTCGGGTCGGACCCCGAGGAGAGCAACCTCCGGCACGCGGACGCCATGAGCCTGGCGACCGCGGGGGGCGTCTGGTCCTTCGTCGAGCGCGCGGTCGCCGCGCTCCTGACGCTCCACCGCGCGGGCATCACCCACGGCGACGCCCAGCTCCACAACTTCATCGTCTGCTACGCGCCCGTCGAGGTCATCCCCATCGACTTCGACATGTCGGTCGCGCGCGAGGCCGTCGGCGAGGAGGCCTGGCGCGCCGAGTGCGACCGCGATCTCGAGCAGCTGCTCAAGATCGCGGTCTTCGTGCAGTGCGCGCTCGGCGCGCAGCCAGGGGAGCTCGGGGGGCTGTCCCTCGCGAGGATGGACACGCTCTTCGAGAGGAGCGAGCCGTTCCGGCGCGCCATCGCCGACCGAGCTTCCCTCCTGGCCACGACGCTTCGTACGACGTGACTTCGAATCACCGGATGAACAGCATCTCCTGATACGTCGGGAGCGGCCAGTCGGAGTCCGCCACTTCGCCCTCGAGCGCGTCGGCGCTCTTGCGAACCTCGTCCATCAGCGGCTTGAGCGTCTTCGCGGCGTGCACGAGGTGCGCGTCGATCGACGCGAAGTCGTGCTGGCCGAGGGCGTCGCCGAGCTTCGAGATGCTCGCAGAGAGCGACTTGACGAGGCCCGCCACCTTGTTCGCGGTGTCGGGCGACACGTCGACCTTGGCGGCCTGCGCCTGGGACAGCGTCTCGGTGAGGCTCGAGAGGTACGTCATCGCGGCCGGGTAAATCTGCGTCTTGGCCATGTTGATGACGAGCCGCGACTCGACCTCGACGGTGCGGATGTACTGCTCCGCGTAGACCTCGAAGCGGCTCGCGAGCTCCACGGGGGTGAGGACGCCGAAGCGCGAGAAGAGCTCCTCGACGTTCTTGTCCTTGAATACCGGCAGCGCCTCGGCGCAGGTCGGCAGGTTGGGCAGCCCGCGCTCCTCGGCCATCTTGTGCCACTCGGCCGAGTACCCGTTGCCGCCGAAGACGACGGCCCCGTGCTCGTCCACGATCACCTTGAGGATCGACACCACCGCCTGGGGCACCGTCTGCCCCGTGCCGATCGCCGCATCGAGCCGATCGGCCATCCAGGTCAGGGAGTCGGCCAGCATCGTGTTCATCGCGACGAGCGGCCCCGAGACCGACTGGCTCGCCCCGACGGCGCGGAACTCGAAGCGGTTGCCCGTGAAGGCGAACGGCGACGTCCGGTTGCGGTCGCCCGGGTCCTTCGTGAAGAGCGGCAGCGTGTCGACGCCCAGGTTCATGACGCCCTTGCCCTTCGAGCCGGTGAGCGCCCCCTTCTGGATCTGCTTGAACACGTCTTCGAGCTGCGTGCCCAGGTAGACGGACATGATCGCGGGCGGCGCCTCGTTGGCGCCGAGCCGGTGGTCGTTGCTCGCCGTCGCGACGACCGCGCGGAGCAGGCCGCCGTACTTGTGCACCATGCGGATGACGGCGCCGCAGAAGACGAGAAACTGCATGTTGTCGTGCGGGGTGTCGCCCGGGTCGAGCAGGTTGCCCTGGGTCGCGTTGCCGACCGACCAGTTGACGTGCTTGCCCGACCCGTTGACGCCGGCGAACGGCTTCTCGTGCAGCAGGCACACGAGGCCGTGGCGCTTGGCGGTGTTCCTGAGGAGCGTCATCGTGAGCTGCTGGTGATCGCTCGCGACGTTCGCCGCCTCGAAGATGGGGGCGAGCTCGAACTGACCGGGGGCGACCTCGTTGTGCCGGGTCTTGGCGGGGATGCCGAGCCGGTACATGCGCTCTTCGACGTCCTGCATGAACATCTGCACGCGCTCGGGGATCGCGCCGAAGTAATGGTCGTCGAACTGCTGCGCCTTGGCCGGCGGCTTGCCGAACAGCGTCCTGCCGGCGAGCAGCAGATCGGGGCGAGCGTTGGCGAACCCCGCGTCGACGAGGAAGTACTCCTGCTCGGGGCCGCAGCTCGAGTTGACCTGGGCGACCTCCTTGTTGCCGAGGATGCCGAGCACGCGCTTGGCGGCCTTGTTCATCGCGGCGATGGACCGCAGGAGCGGCGTCTTCTTGTCGAGCGCCTCGCCCGTCCACGAGACGAACACCGTGGGGATGCAGAGGGTCGCCCCGTTGTTCGTCTCCATGACGTACGCGGGGCTCGTGACGTCCCACGCGGTGTAGCCGCGCGCGTGCGAGGTCCCCCGGATGCCGCCGTTCGGGAACGACGAGCCGTCGGGCTCTCCCTGGACGAGCAGCTTGCCCGAGAACTCGGAGATGGCCGTCCCGTCGGACTGGACGGAGATGAAGCCGTCGTGCTTCTCGGCGGTGGCGTTCGTGAGCGGGTAGAAGACGTGCGCGTAGTACAGGGCGCCCTTGCCGACGGCCCACTCCTTCATTGCGGCGGCCACGACGTCGGCGATCTTGAGATCGAGCGGCGCGCCGGTCTCGATCGTCTTCTTGAGCGACTTGAACATCTCCTTGGGGAGGTGCTCCTTCATCTTGTCGAGCGTGTAGACATCCGCGGCCCAGAGGTCCTCGAGCTTCGAGACCGGGGTCGGCGCCGGCAGAGTTCTGCGGGTGATGTCTTGAATCGCGTGGACGCGGCTGGTGTTCCCGGACATGGCTTGGCTCCGTAGTGCTGGTGGAAGAAGCACGGTGCATAGGCAAGATTGCGTGAATGTGTCCGAGAGAAGCCCGGGAGCGACAACCGACTCGCTCCGCGCGCCGTCGTCCTCCTCGCGGATCTGGCGTCGAGATCCGGTTGGCTCACTTCGGCACAGTCCCCGGGCCGCATTTCCTCGGAGTTTTTGGGCCGATTCGCCAGGTTGGGGCAGGCACGTAAGCTGCTCTACTGGCACGGCAGAGGCACCCCCATGAACATCTCGACCCGCTTACGCTCCACCCTCTGGATTGGCCCCGCGCTGATCTGCGTCCCGTTCCTGATGGGCGCCGACGGCCAGGGATGCGGCGGGGAGATCGCCGCGAAGGACGGCGGGTCGGTCACGCCGCCGGTCACGGACGCGAGCCACGAGTGCGCGCCGTCGGACTGCGCGGGCCAGGCGGTGCCGGCGCTCGCCCGGGTCTGTCCCGATGGCACGGCGGTCAGCGCGAGCGTGTGCGTCGAGCAGGACGACGGCACGTGCGGGTGGGGCTTCCCCGCGTGCCCCGCCGTCGACGGCGGCATCGACATGTGCGCCTCGCAGATCGCGCTTCCGTGCGCCCCCTGTCCGTACGGGTCGTCGGGCGTGGGCGTGAACGCCGAGGGCTGCCCCACGTGCCCGATCTGCCTGCCGCCGCCGGACGCCGGCGTGGTGTGCAGCTGCCCCGAGCTCCCGGTCGACCCGGTCTGCCCCGGCGGCACGCGCCAGAACGAGGTCGCGGGGACGGCCCCCTGCTACTGCCCGACCCTCGGCGCCTGCCCGGGCTCCGACGCGGGCGGGTGCACGACCAGCGCCGATTGCCCGAGCGACGAGCAGTGCGGCTTCGTCCAGAACGAGGGGTGCTCCGCGAAGGGCGAATGTTTCCCGACCGCGCAGGTCGAGTGCCTCGCGTACGAGGCCGGCTGCGCCTGCGACGGCACCGAGACCAACCTCGCGTGCAACGGCCTGCCGGACGGCTACGCGCTCAAGCCGCTGAAGCACACCGGCGCGTGCACCGCGGGCCAGTAGAGCGCCGCTAGCGTCCCCCTGAACGTGCCCCCGAGGACGCGCGCTTTCGCGGGCGATCGCGGGGCACGCTGCCGCCGCGGAGGAGGACGTCCACGATCCGCGCGATGAGCACGTCGTCCACCGGCTCGTTCTTGATGACGAGGCGCGCGTGGAGGGTGCCGCCGAGCATGTCGAGCATGAGGGTGAAGTCGGCCCCCTCGCGGAGCTCGCCGCGAGCGGCGGCGGCTTCGCCCAGGGCGGCCAGCTGCGCGAGGTGCTTCGCGTGCAGCTCCTTGGCGATGTTCGCGAGCTCCGGCTCCGGGTGCTGGAGCAGGTGAAGACGGAGGAGGCTCTGCCCCTCGAAGGAGCTCGCGAACTCCACCATGCGCCGGCCGACTCGAATGAGATCGTCGCGCAGCGCGCCCGTCGAGATCTCGGGGGAGACCGAGCGGAGGCACAGCGTGAGCGCGGAGCGCACGAGATCCGCCTTGGTCTCCCAGTGGCGGTACACCGTGGTCTTGTTGACGCCGGCGCGGGCCGCGACGCGCTCGAAGGACAGCCCGCCGTAGTCGGACCCGGCGAGCTCCTCGATGGCCGCGCGGAGGATCTTGGCCTCGCGGACCGTCACCGGGCCTTCTTCCCCGTGCGTCGCCTCCACGTCGGACTGCAACTTCTTGTTGCGAGGCGACGGCGTTCCTGGCGTGCGCCCGGCCTGGGGACTGTCGGTGCCGCGGCCCATGTCCTGCAGGTACCACAGAGCCGGTCGGATTGGTGCACCTTTGGCCTGATGTTGTAGTTGCGCGCGACGGCGGTCGGGCGGTATGCATCGGACCCATGCAACAAGAAGTTGCACCCATGACGGACGACGCCCTTCGTGCTCGCCGGCCCCGCCGGTTCGTGCCCGCGGTCGCCCTCCTGGGTTGCCTCCTCCTCCCGCGTTCCGCCATGGCCTTGCAGCCCGTGGAGGAGTTCTTGACGCGCGCGCGGACCTGGAACCCGCAGAACCGGGCCGCCCACGCGACCACGGCGCAGCGGGACGCCGAGGTGGACGTGTCGACCGGTCAGCTGCTGCCGAACTTCACCGCCACCGGCCAGTACACGAGGAACCAGTACGACGTCACGACGGCGGCGCTCATCCCGGCCGGGTCGCTGCCGCCCGGCCTCAGCTTCCCCAACACGGTCATCCAGCCGCAGAACCAGCTCGACGCGAGCCTGCAGCTGAACGTCCCGCTCATCGACGTCGGCAAGTGGGATCGGCGGGCGGCCGCGAAGTCGACGCTCGAAGGCGCGCGCGCCGACGAGAAGAACACGCAGATCACCGTGGAGAAGAACGTCCTGCGCGACTACTTCACCCTGATCGGCGACGAAGGCGTGCTCTCCTCGGCGAAGCAGAACGTCGACGTCGCGCGGCACAACGTGCAGCTCGCGCTCGACCGCAAGGAAGGCGGGACCGGCTCGGAGCTCGACGCGCAGCGCGCCATCGCCGATCAGGCGAAGGCCGAGCAGAACGTGACCGCCGCGCAGCTCGCGGTCGACAACACCCGGCGGGATCTCTACTCGCTCTCGGGGCTCGAGGCCCAGCCGGCGAGCGAGTTCCCGGAGGACGATCTGCACGAAGAAGGCGCCCTCGAGGGCTGGACCGGCAAGGCCGGCGCGGTGCCCTCGGTGCAGAGCGCCGCCGCGAACGTCCAGGGGGCCGACGACGACTATCGCGCGGCGAAGGCCGCGATCCTCCCGACGGTCGCCGGGCTGGGGGAGGAGCGGTTCACGAACGCGACCGCCTTCATCGGGGGCCACTCCGCCGTGTACCTCCTCCAGCTCACCGCGACGTGGAAGCTCGACGCGACGATCGTGCCGGGGCTCCGGGCCGAGCGCGCGGCCGTCGCCGCCGCGCGGGCGAACGAGGACGGCGCGCGGCAGGCGGCCGAAGACGCCATCTTTCGCGACTGGCAGCAGATCCGCGCCGACATCGAGTCGGCCCGGTCCGCGCGCGCCCAGGTGAAGGCGACGAAGTTCGCGGCGACCCTCGCGGAGGACCGCTACACCGGCGGCATCGCCACGCAGCTCGATCTGCTCCAGGCGCGGCAGGACGCGTTCTCGGCGGACGTGGCCCGCATCCAGGCCGACGCGGATCTCGCCTATGCCCGCATGGCGCTCCGGCTGGACGCCGGCCAGCTCACGAAAGAAACCCGATGAGTTTCCCGAAGACCCGACTCTCGCTCGCGCTCGCCCTCGCCGTGGTGGGGAGCAGCGCGGCCGGCTGCTCGCACGAGCAGCACGCCGCGCAGGAGGCCGCGACCGTCGCCCCCAAGGTCCACGTCGAGAGCGTGCCCGTCACCGAGCGCGCCGTCCCGAAGCTCCTTCGCCTGACCGGCGAGCTCTCCTCCAACGAGCGCACCGACCTGGCCGCGAACGCCACGGGCCGCGTCGTGAAGACGCTGGTCGAGCGCGGCGATCACGTCGCGGCGGGGGCCGTGCTCGCGCAGCTCGACGCCCGCTCCGCGGTGCTCTCGCGCGACGAGGCCGAGGCCAACATGACCAGCGCGTCCGCGCAGCTCGCGGGCGCGAAGGCCGACTGCGAGCGGTACACGGGGCTGCTGGCGAAGGGGGCCATCACCCAGCAGGAGTACGACAAGCAGCACACGAGCTGCGAGAGCCAGGCCGCGAGCGCGGAGGCCGCGCGCGTGCGGGCCGCCGAGGCCACGCAATCGCTCACCGACTCGTTCATCCGCGCGCCCTTCGCCGGCGTCATCGCCGATCGGTTCGTCCACGTGGGCGACTACGTCCACGCGGACACGCGGGTCGTGACCCTCCTCGTCGACGATCCCCTGCGCCTCGACCTGACCGTCCCCGAGGCGAACGTGAGCAGCGTGCGTCCGGGGGTCACCGTCACCTTCGACACGGTGGCGATGCCGGGCCGCACCTTCCAGGCGACCGTGAAGTATCTGGGCGGCGAGATCCGGGAGGCCACGCGAGACCTGGTCGTCGAGGCCGTCACGGAGAACCCGGATCACGCGCTCCTGCCGGGGATGTTCGTGGCCGCGCAGCTCCCGATCGGCGAGGAGACGCTGCCGGTCGTCCCGCAGAGCGCCCTCGTCACCCGCGACGAGACCCGCAGCGTGTTCGTCGTCGTCGACGGGCACCTCGTCGAGCGCGTGGTGCAGCTCGGGCCGAAGGTCGACGACGTCGTCGCCATCGAGGACGGGGTGAAGAAGGGCGAGCAGGTGGTCGTGTCGCCGCCGCCCGGGGCCGCCGACGGCGTCCAGATCGATTAGCCGCGACTCAGCCGCGGAAGGACGAAAACATGCAGTGGCTCGCAGCCTTGTGCGTTCGGCAGCCGGTCCTCACCTGGGTGCTGATGCTCGTATTCATCGTGATCGGCATCTTCGGGTACTCGTCGCTGGGCGTCGACCAGTTCCCGAAGATCGACTTCCCGGCCATCGTCGTGACGACGACCGAGAACGGCGCCGCCCCCGAGGAGATTGAGACGGAGGTGACCGACAAGATCGAGGGCGCCGTCAACACGATCAGCGGCATCGACGAGCTCCGGTCGACGTCGAGCCAGGGCGTCTCGCTCGTCATCATCACGTTCGACCTCGCCAAGGACCCGGACGTCGCCGCGCAGGACGTGCGGGACCACATCAACAACGTCTTGCCCGACCTCCCCAAGGGCATCGATCAGCCCGTCGTGTCGAAGGTCGACCCCGACGCCTCGCCGATCCTCCTCGTCACGCTGAGCAGCCCGGGCACGATCCGCGACGTCACGGAGCTCGCCGACAAGCGCGTCCGCCGCCAGATCGAGAGCATCAACGGCGTCGGCGAGGTCACCATCCTGGGCGGGAAGAAGCGGCAGATCAACGTCTGGCTCGACCCCGCCAAGCTCCAGGCCGCGGGGCTGACGGCCGTCGACGTGGAGGCCGCCCTCGCGCAGCAGAACCTGAGCGTGCCGGGCGGCCAGATCGAGACGGGCCCGAAGAGCCTCGCGCTCCGGGTCCAGGGGCGCGTCGACGACGTGGCCAAGATCGGCCGCATCATCATCAAGGAGAGCGCGAACCACCCGACGCGCATCGGCGACGTCGCCCGGGTGGACGACGGCGTCGAGGAGCAGAAGACCTACGCGTCCGAGGACGGCAAGGAGAGCATCGTGCTCTCGGTCCGCAAGCAATCGGGCCAGAACACCGTGGCGGTCGTCGACGCGGTGCGGGCCCGGCTGGACGACGTCCAGAAGTCGCTCCCGCCGGGCTCGGAGCTCCGGGCGGTGCGCGACGAGTCGGCGCCGATCCGGACGAGCGTCAACGCGGTCAAGGAGCACCTGGTCCTCGGGGCCCTCTTCGCCGCCGCGATCGTGCTCGTCTTCCTCGGCAACTGGCGCAGCACCATCATCGCGGCGCTCGCCATCCCCGTGTCGATCATCGGCACGTTCGCCCTCATGTGGGCGATGGGCTTCACGCTCAACATCATCACGCTGCTCGCGCTCGCGCTGGCCGTCGGCATCGTCATCGACGACGCGATCGTCGTGCTGGAGAACATCGTCCGGTTCATCGAGGTGAAGAAGCAGAAGCCCTTCGTCGCCGCGGTGCTCGCGACGCGCGACATCGGCCTCGCCGTCCTCGCGACCACCCTCTCGCTGATGGCGGTGTTCCTCCCCGTGGCGTTCATGAGCGGGATCGTCGGCCGCTTCTTGAAGAGCTTCGGCTTGACGATGGCGTTCGCGATCCTGGTCTCGCTCTTCGTCAGCTTCTCGCTCACGCCCATGCTCGGCGCCCGCTGGCTCCCGGGTCCGCCGCCGGAGGGCGGCCACGCGAAGAAGTCGCTGCTCGAGCGGCTGGTCGACCGCTTCTACCGCCCGATCGAGTCCGTCTACATGGTCGCGCTGCGGTGGGTCATGGGGCACCGGTGGGTGGTCGTCGCGCTGTCCGTCCTCACCCTCGGCTCGTGCGTCCCGCTGGGGGGCGCGCTGCCGAAGGGCTTCACCCCGCGGAACGACGTCGCGGAGTTCGACGTGAACATGCGGGCGCCGGAGGGCACCAGCCTGGCCGAGACGCGCCTCATGTCCGAGCGCCTCGCGCGCGAGATCCGCGCCGTGCCCGGGGTCGACCACACGCTCGTCACGATCGGCAACGACGCCTCCGTGACGCGGAACCTCGCGAACGTCTTCGTGCACCTCACCGACCCCCGGCTTCGCGAGGAGGACCAGTTCGCGATCATGGATCGCATCCGCAACGAGGTGCTCCCGCGCCAGCCCAAGGACCTCCGCATCGACGTCTCGCAGACCGCGCAGATCTCGAGCGGCCAGTCGCAGGCGCAGGTGCAGTACACGCTGAGCGGCCCCGATCTGGGCCAGCTTGCCGTCTACGCGAATCGCATTCTCGACCGATTCCGGAAGGCCCGAGGCGCGGTGGACGTGGACTCGAACCTCATCATCGGAAACCCCGAGGTGCACGTCGAGGTCGACCGCGACCGGGCCGGCAACCTGGGCGTGAACGTGGCCGACGTGGCCAACGCGCTCGAGCTCCTCGTCGGCGGCCTCAAGGTGTCGACGTACGAGGAGGCCGGGAACGACTACGACATCCGCGCCCGCGCGGAGGCCGCGTACCGCGACGACCTCTCGGGCATCTCGGCGATGACCGTGGAGAGCAGGAGCGGGCAGCCGGTGCCGCTCTCCTCGGTCGTGAAGATCGTGCGGACGACGGGGCCCTCGCAGATCAACCGCCTCGCGCGGCAGCGCCAGGTGACCATCACGTCCAACGTCGGGCCCGGCGTGGGCCAGAGCGAGGTCTCGGACGCGCTCGTGCAGATCATCGCCGACCAGCACCTGCCGCCCGAGTACCACGCCCAGCCCGCCGGCCTCACCAAGGAGACCGGGCGCGCCGTGAAGGGGTTCATCGCCGCGGTGGGTCTGTCGTTCGTCTTCATGTACCTGGTCCTCGCGGCGCAGTTCGGGTCGTGGCTCCACCCGATCACGATCATGCTGTCGTTGCCCCTGACCGTGCCGTTCGCGCTCCTCTCGCTGCTCCTCTTCCACCAGGAGCTGTCGCTCCTCTCGATGCTCGGGATCATCGTGCTCTTCGGCGTCGTGAAGAAGAACGCGATCCTCCAGGTGGATCACACGAACCACCTGCGCGCCGAGGGCATGCCGCGGCTCGAAGCCATCCTCGAGGCCAACCGCGACCGACTCCGCCCGATCTTGATGACGACGCTCGCCTTCGTCGCGGGGATGATCCCGCTCATCACGTCGCGCGGCGTCGGAGCCGGCTTCAACCGCGCGACGGCCGGCGTGGTCGTCGGCGGGCAGACGCTGTCGCTCGCGCTCACGCTGCTGGCGACGCCGGTGGCCTACTCGCTCTTCGACGACGCCGCGGCGTGGACCAAGAGGCGCTTCGGCTCGAAGAAGCCCGAGGACCGGGGCGAGAAAGACCTCACGGAGATCGATCGCGCGCCGGCCCCCAGGCAGCCCGTCCCGGTCAGCGGCGTCATGACGGCGGGAGAGTAGGAGCTGACGAGAAGGATGCAGCCGTCAGGCTCTCTCCCGCGGGGCTTCGGCGGCCCCGATCACCAGCCGACGGAGTCGACGTAGAAGGTGCCCGACCACGCGGCGTTCGTGAAGACCACGACGCCGATGCCGGCGAGCGGGGTCGTCGCGTTCGCCGGAATGGTCAGGGTGAGCGTGTTCCAGGCCCCGGTCTGCAGGCTCGCGATGGCGAACGTCGAGGTCGTGTAGACGTACCCGGTCGGCCCGCCCTGCGCGGCCTCGAGCTCCACCTGGGTGATCGGCGTGCCCGCGGGGACGAAGACGTGAAACGTGACGGTCGCCCCCGCCGGGGTCGACGGCGAAGCGATCGCCACCGCGACGCTGCTCGCGCCCGTCAGCGCCACGCTCGCCTGGAGAGAGTGCGTGCCCGCGAAGGCCTCGGCCGTGGTCGTCGTGACCGTCACGGGTCCCGAGCCCGCGGCCCAGCCCTGCAGGCCGGTCTCGAAGTTGTACTCGGCGGTGTCGGTGCGACCCGCGTCCGGGGTGCCCGCATCGCTCGTGCCCGCGTCCGGGGTACTCGCGTCCGGGGTGCCCGCGTCCGTGCCCTCGCTCGCGTCCGGTTCTTCGCCCGCGTCCGCACCGCCCGGGCCCGACCCGATCAGCGGCAGGCCGCCGTTCGCGTAGAACGCGCCGACCCGGCTCTTGATGAAGAGCTGGCCGTCCGTGTAGACGTCGTTCAGATACGCGCTCTGGCAGTAGTCGCCCGGCCCGAAAAGCAGACCGATGACGCCGTCTTGCGCCCACGCGGCGAGGTGCTGCGCGCTCTCGGTGCCGAAAAAATACTCGGGCCGGTTGTCCTTGTAACCCTGCGAAGGCATCACGTACTGATTGCAGACGTCGAGGGCGTTCGAGTTCCCGTTCGGAATCTGCCAGAGAATCCACCGCTTTTGCGCCATCTGGTTCCAGAGCCCCAGCCAGGCCGCGTAGCGGTTGAAGCTCTCGCTGTTCACCGACGCCGTGTCGCTCGCGTCCCACCAGCGGTTCTGGCCGAGGGCGAGCAGGTAGTAGTCCGAGTCGCGATCGAGAGGGTCCCCGACGAGGAGATTGTAGGTCGAGCCCGTCTGGTTCGGCGCGAGCCCGAACGGCGCGAGGAACGAGTATTCCGTCTCCACCTGCGGCTGGAGGGGAATCGTCACCTGGAAGTACGCAATGTCATTCCCGGTGCCCCAGGCGGAGACGTGCATGCCGAGGACCGCGTTCGAAGCGCCCACGGCGTTCCGCAGCTGGAGGAAGGCCAGCCCCCACCCGGCGACTGTGTTCGGGAGCGAGGCGAGCTCCGGCAACCCGCTGTCGGCGACCGCCGCGTAGGTGGTCGAGACGCCGCCGGTCCCCTCTTCGAGGTAGCCGAAGCCATCGGCCTCGACCAGAACGAGCACGGGCTTCCCGAACGCCTTGATCTGCTGGAGCATCAGCTTGAAGTCGCTGAAGTACTCGCTCATCGTCGCCGGCGTCTGCGCCTTGGTGAGCACCGAGCTCTGCGCGCTGCCGGGCTCGCCGTTGATGCAGTAGTACTCCACCGTGGGGGTGAAGCCCTCCGACGACGATTCGTTGAAATACGAGAGGGCGAGGGATCCGTCGTGGGCGCCATTTCCGAAGTTGTCGGCCCACCCGTAGGTGAAATATGCGTACCGATCGTCCCAAGGGACGCCGCTCGTCGTCATCCAGTCGGCGCCCGGTTGCTCGAACAGCCCCACTTCCATGTGCTGCGGGAGCCCCGCGGGGATTGTCCCGGCCGCGGTCGTCACCAGCGGGGACGTGGAGGTCTCCGTGCTCGAATCGGGCGGGTTGGACGCGCAAGCCACTCCTGTCGCGGACAGGAAGCCCAAAGCCAAAGCCAAGCGGAATTTCGACATGGTAAGTCGGAGTATGTGTGTACCGACATACATGGCAATGGGCCGTACGGACGAGTCCCTCGCTTTGTCGTTCGAACTCCGGAGTCCTAAGGTGTCGCCACCATGGCGCCCCCCACCACGCGCCCTCCGCACGCGCTCGGCGGCCCCTCGGCGGCCTTCCTTCTCGCGCAGATCGGCGCGCACGCCGCCGGCCGCTTCGCCGAGCGCCTCGCCGGGCTCGACCTCTCGCCCCCGCACGCCGGCATTCTGCGTGTCCTCGCGAGCAACGAGGGTATCAGCCAGCAAGAGCTGGCTTCGATCTCTGCGAATGCTCCCGAGCCGCCTCGTGCCGTTCCTCGACGAACTGGAGGAGCGCGGCGCCGTCGAGCGGCGCGACAACGCCGCGGATTGCCGCCTCTACGCCCTCCACCTCACGGCGAAGGGGGCGAAGCTCCTCGCCGAGGTCGGCCGCGTCGCGAAGGCCCACGACGACGCCACGTGCGCCGCGCTGACCGCCGCGGAGCGGCAGCAGCTCGCGGCGCTGCTCGGCAAGATCGCCGACGAGCAGGGGCTCGCCCCGGGCGTGCACCCCGGCTTTGCTCGGGTGCGACCCGTGAAGGGCTGAAAATCGTTCACGAGTAGAACGATTTGCGAGATGATGCATCGAAGACGGGCATGAACCAGACGATTGGGTCTCCCGGGGCGGCATCGAGCGCGGGTCTCTTGCAGGGGAAGGTGGCCCTCGTCGTCGGGGCGAGCCGCGGCATCGGCGCGGCGGCGGCGCGGGCGCTGGCGGCCGGAGGCGCGAAGGTGGCGCTGGGGTCGCGCGACGTGGCGGCCCTCGAGGCGGTGGCGGCCGAGCTGCGGGGCGGCGGGGCGGAGGCGATCGCGGTGCGCGCCGACGTGCGCGAAGAGGGCGACCTCGCGCGGCTCGTCGAGCGGACCGTCGCGGCGTTCGGCCGGCTCGACGTCGCCTTCAACAACGCGGGTGCCGGGCACAGGCCGACGCCGTTCGCGGAGATGACGACGGAAGACCTCGACGAGTCGCTGCGCGTGAACCTCCGCGGCACGCTGCTCGCCATGAAGTTCGAGCTCGCGGCGATGGCCGGGCACGGCGGCGCCATCGTGAACATGGCGTCGACGGCCGGGCTGCAGGGCGCGCGCGGGCTCGGCGCGTACTCGGCCGCCAAGCACGCCGTCATCGGCGCGACGAAGAGCGCGGCCCTCGACTACGCCGCGCGAAACGTGCGGGTGAACGTCGTCGCGCCGGGCCCCGTCATGAACGACCGCATCGCCTCGCTGCCGGAAGAGCACCGGGCCCCCATCGCGCGGGCCGTGCCGCTCGGGCGGATTGGTCGGCCCGAGGAGATTGCCGCGGCGGTGGCGTGGCTCTGCTCCGACCAGGCGTCGTTCATCACGGGCGCGGTGCTCTCGATCGACGGCGGCCGGCTCGCGGGCTGGGCGGGCTGAGCGGACCGAGTTCCGTCGGAGCCTTGCCCGACGGTCTGCTATCTTGGGAGAACGGCATGGAAACGCTCACCCACGAGATTGCAGACGGCATCTACCGCTTCTCGACCTGCATCCAGAACGCCGCGCCGGGGGGCTTCACGTTCAACCAGTTCCTCGTCCGCGCCGAGCAGCCGCTGCTCTTCCACACCGGACAGCGGCACATGTTCGATCACGTCTCGAAGGCGATCTCGCGGGTAGTGCCGCTCGCGAAGCTGCGGTGGATCACGTTCGGCCACGTCGAGTCCGACGAGTGCGGCGCGATGAACGAGTTCCTCGCCGCCGCGCCCCACGCCGAGGTCGCGCACGGATCCGTCGGCTGCATGGTCTCGCTCAACGACCTCTGCGAGCGGACGCCGCGCGCGCTCGCCGACGGCGAGGTCCTCGACCTCGGCGGCAAGCGGGTGCGCCACATCGACACCCCGCACGTGCCCCACAACTGGGAGGCGCGGCTGCTCTTCGAAGAGACCACGAAGACGCTCTTCTGCGGCGACCTGTTCACGCACACGGGCGACGGCCCCGCGATGACGCAGGAAGACCTCGTGGAGCTCGCGTTCGCGGCGGAGGACCTCTTCGGCGCCACTGCGCCCTCGACGCTCGTCGCCC
Organism: uncultured delta proteobacterium; assembly: GCA_963797395.1. Lineage (GTDB taxonomy): Bacteria > Myxococcota_A > Polyangia > Polyangiales > Polyangiaceae > Palsa-1150. The sequence goes on along the minus strand of CAWCPA010000009.1, from coordinate 876,852 downwards.
CGACGATCCGCAAGCTCGCCGCCCTGGCGCCGCGCACGCTGGCGGTGATGCACGGGTCGTCGACCAACGTGCAGTGCGCCGAGCAGCTCACGCGGCTCGCGGACGGGTTCGAAGCGCGCATGCGCGGCGGCTGAGCCGGCCGCCTGTATCCCTACGCGGCCCGCCCGTAACAATCCGAAACACGCCGGCGTTCGCAAGGAAGGGCGAGCGGTGCCATCCTCGATGGCATGAGTCTCGGGTCGAAGGCCCCGGCGTCGAGCGACGCGAGCGAGGGCGCCACCGTCGTCTACGTCGAGGACGACGAGCGCCTCGCGCGGCTGACGGCCCAGTACCTCGCCTCGCACGCCGTCGAGGTGGTCGCGGTGGCGCGCGGCGACCTCGCGCTGGCCGAGGTGCTCCGCGTGCGGCCCGACGTCGTCGTGCTCGACGTGATGCTGCCGGGGGCGAGCGGGCTCGAGGTCTGCCGGAGGATCCGCGAGCAGCTCGACGTGCCGATCATCATGGTCACGGCGCGCGCCGAGGAGGCCGATTGGGTCATGGGGCTCGAGGGCGGCGCGGACGACTACGTGACGAAGCCCTTCTCGCCGCGCGAGCTCCTGGCGCGCATCCGCGCACAGACGCGGCGCGCCCGCGGCAAGGCCGGGCCGAGCGCGTCCGTCGTCGACGTGGGCGACCTCCGGGTCGACACGGCGACGATGACGGCCACCCTCCGCGGCGAGCGCCTGGCGCTGACGACGTACGAGTTCCTGCTCCTCCGCGCGCTGGCCGAGCGGAACGGGCGGGTGCTCGGTCGCGAGCGGCTCCTCGAGATCATGCACGGGTCGTCGGAAGAGGCGTTCGACCGCTCGATTGACGTGCACGTCTCCCGCCTCCGCCACAAGCTCGGCGACGACCCGCGCAACCCTCGCCTCCTCAAGACGATTCGCGGCGTGGGGTACGTGCTGACGCCGCTGACCCGAGATGGGTGCTGAGGGGCGATTGCCGAGGACGCGCGGCCTCGTCTTCCGCCTCTACGCGGTGGGGCTCGTGCAGCTCCTGCTCGTCGCGGCGGCGGCGCTCGCGATCGCCGCGGTGGTGCCGCGCCTGCCCGGCCGGATGGACCTCCCGCGCGTGACCGACCGGCTCGCGGCGGCCCACGCGTCCGCGCTCGCGCCCGTGCTCGAAGAGCTCCGCGACCAGGAGCACGCGCGGCTCTCGGTCTACGACGCGGACCGGAAGCTCGTCGCCTCGAACGTCGAGCCGCCCGTCTCGCTGCCGCCCTGGCAAGGCGGTCGGGGTCCCCCGGGTCCGCCGCCCGACGGCCCGCCGCCCGAAGGTCCACCGCCCGACGGCCCGCCACCCGGGCACCCGTTCGGCGGTCCGCCGGCCAGGCCGCCCATCTACGAGCAGATCGAGATTGAGGGCCGGCCGTTCTTGCTCGCCGTGTGCTTCGACCGCCGCTCGCAGGGCCAGTGGCCCGCGCTCCTCACCTTGCTCGCGGGGCTGGCCGTCGTGGGCGCGGGGGCGCTGCTGACGGCGCGGTGGATCGCGCGGCCGCTCGATCGCCTCACGGGCGCGGCGCGCGCTCTGGGAGCGGGGAACCTGCGGGCGCGCGCCGACCTCGCGAACGACGACGTGCTGGGCGACGTGGGCCGCGCCTTCGACGAGATGGCCGAGCGCGTCCAGGCGCTGCTGCTCGCCGAGAAGGAGCTCCTGGCGAACGTGTCGCACGAGCTCCGGACGCCGCTCGCGCGCATCCGGGTCGCGCTCGATTCTCGCGGCCGAGGGGGACGCGGCCGCGGCGCGCGCGGCGATGGCCGACATCGGGATGGATCTCGCCGAGCTCGAGGCGCTGCTCGACGACGTCCTCGACGCCGCGCGCCTCGAGGTGGCCGCGGGAGAGGCGAAGCCGGGGTTCGCGCTCCGGCTCGAGGACGTGGAGCCGGAGCGGCTCGCGCGGGCGGCCGAAGAGCGCTTCCGCTCGCACCATCCCGGGCGGCCGTTCGAGGTCGCGATCGAAGACGGGCTCCCCGCGGTGCGCGCCGACCCGATGCTCTTCCGGCGGGTGCTCGACAACCTGCTCGAGAACGCGGACAAGTACTCGCCCGACCCGAAGTCCGAGGTCCGGCTCCACGTCGCGCGGGCGAACGAGGGCGAGCACGATGGGGTCTCGTTCGAGGTGATCGACACCGGGATGGGGATCGCGGCGAAGGACCTGCCGCGCGTCTTCGCGCCCTTCTTCCGCGCGGAGAAGAGCCGGTCGCGCGGGACGGGCGGCGTCGGCCTCGGCCTCACGCTCGCCCAGCGCATCACCGCGGCGCACGGCGGCGCGATCGACGTCCGCAGCGAGGACGGGGCCGGCACGCGCGTGACGGTCGTCGTCCCGTCTCGCGCGCCGTAACAATTCGACACGCCCGGGCAACGGCCCCCTCGCACGCGACGTCCAGGATGAAGATCGTTGGAGGTCGTCATGAAGAAGATCTGGACCGAAGTGTTGATCGCCGTCGCGTTGCTCCCGGTCTGCGCGGCCGTGGCCAGCGCGGACCCCGAGCCGTCGTGCCCGCACCACGGGCCGCCGCCCGAGGCGTTCACGGCGTGCGCGAGCGCGACGCAGGGCGACGCGTGCACCGTGTCGTTCGGCGGGCACGACATGAGCGGCACGTGCGAGCCGTTCGCGGACGGCGGGCTGGCCTGCCGCCCGGACCACCCGCCGCCCCCGCCGAGCGGGGGCTGAACGCGCTCGCGTGACCGGGAATGTGAGCCAGGCATCGACGTCCCGTCGCGGCGCCGCGGCGGGACGCACGCGCCACGCCCGCGCAAACGTGAGCTGATCTTCACCGCGCGGGTCACTACGCTTCCCCTCGATGCCCGCGATGCCCGCCGTACCGATCGCCCCTCCGGCCCCCCGGGCCGCCCTGCGGCACCGCGACTTCCGCCTCTACCTGGGGTCGTTCTTCCTCTCGAACCTGGGCGCGCAGATGCTCGGCGTCGCGGTCGGGTGGCAGGTCTACGCGGTGACGCACCGACCGCTCGACCTCGGCTACGTGGGGCTCGCGCAGTTCGTGCCGGCCTTCGGGCTCTCGCTCCTGGCGGGCGACGCCGCCGACCGGCTCGACCGGAGCCGCATCGCCGCGGCGTGCGATCTGGCGCTCGGCCTCTGCGCGGCCGCGCTCTTCTCGGTGGCCTCGAGCGGCGCGGGGGTCGGCGCCATCTACGCGATCCTCGTCTTCGTCGGGGCCGCGCGCGCCTTCAGCGGGCCGGCGGGGCAGTCGCTCGTTCCGGGCCTCGTGCCCGCGGCCGACTTCCCGAACGCCGTCACGTGGAGCTCGACGGTCTGGCAGGTCTCGACGATTGCGGGGCCCGCGCTCGGCGGCGCGCTGTACGGCGCGCTCCACGAGGCGCGGTGGGTCTACGCGGTCAGCGCGGCGATGCTCGCCGCGGCCGCGGCGGCGATGAGCGCGATCCGGCCGCAGCCCCCGTCCGGCGAGCGAAAGGGCTTCTCGTTCGAGACGGTCCTCGCGGGCTTCGCGTACATCCGGCGGCGCCGGGTCATCCTCGCGTCGATCTCGCTGGACCTCTTCGCGGTGCTGCTCGGGGGCGCGACCGCCCTCTTGCCCGTGTACGCGAGCGACGTGCTGCACGTGGGGCCGCTCGGCCTCGGCGTCTTGAGGAGCGCGCCCGCCGTGGGCGCGGCCGCCATGGCGTTCACGCTCGCCTACCGGCTTCTGGTCCGGCGCGCGGGGCCGACGATGCTGGCGTGCGTCGCGGTGTTCGGCGCGGCGACGATCGTCTTCGGCCTGTCGCGGAGCTTCGCGCTCTCCTGCGCGGCGCTGGTCGTGCTGGGCGCCTCGGACATGGTGAGCGTCGTCGTGCGATCGACGATCGTGCAGCTTCAGACGCCGGACGCGATGCGCGGGCGCGTGAGCGCCGTGAACATGATGTTCATCTCGGCGTCGGCGGAGCTCGGCGAGATGAAGTCCGGGCTGACCGCCGCGCTCTTCGGGACGATCCCGGCGGTCGTCCTCGGCGGCGCGGGCACGATCGCCGTCGTGGCGATCTACACGCTGCTCTTCCCCGAGGTCCGCGCGATCGACCGCCTGGATCAGGCGACGTGACGACCTGCCGTCAGTTGTCGAAGTCGTAATCGACGACGTCGGTGAGGAAGCAGTCGAAGATCTCGACGTCCCCGGAGGTGAAGAGCTCGATCTCGCCGGTCAGCCGCAGCTCGGCGGTGTTGCCGTTCACCGTGAAGACCGCCGTCGACTCGGCCGTGTCCTGGGTCTCGCCGCTCTCCGGGTTCTGGTACTCGCACGTTTGCCCGCTGGGCTGCGCGACGGCCTCGGTGTCGCTCGTGGCCGTGAGCGTCGTCACGCACGACTCGCCCGCGAAGGTCGCGACCAGAATCGCTGGTCGTGCCCTGGCCGATGGTCAGGTCGAATGGCGTCGACGACTGCGGGCCGTCGTAGCTCATGGGGTCGCAGTCGCTGAGCGTGAAGGTGCTCGACGTGGGGATCCAGTCGCCGATGAACGCCGAGAGGTCCTTGCTCGAGCCGCTCGAGCTTCCGCTGCCCGGCGGGCTGAGCGTGCCGCTCGACGTGCCGGCGCTCGACGTGCCCGAGCTCGTGCCGCTCGACGTGCCGCTCGACGCGCCCGAGCTCGTGCCGGAACCCGACGTCTGCGATCCGCTGCCGCCCCCGCCGTCGTCCTCGGGTGGCGGCAGGTCCTTGATGCCGATGATCGCGCTGCACCCCACCGCCGACGCCGCGGCGGCGAGGACGAGCAGCGACGTGCTCGCGAAGAACGGGAACCGCGCCAGCATCAGAAGCCTCCACGCAGAAAGAGCGCCGCCTCGCCGGGACCGGCCGAGGGCACCACCTGAATCGCGCCCGTCGAGGATCCCGACGGCGCCGTGAGGAAGAGCACGAGCCCGCCGACGACCAGGGCCCCGCCGCCGATGAAGGCCACGGTGCTCACGGTGGCCGCGGAGCTCGCGTCGTTCTTGTCCTGCTGCGCAGACGAGTTCGGCCCGCAGCCGCTGCGACAATTGTTCTGCGCGTTCGACCACTTGTTGCTCGCCATCACGCCGAAGACGCCGCCCACCGCGAGACCCGCGACGCCCAGGCTGCCGACGACGACGCCGGCGATGCGCTGCCCGTGCCCCACGCCCTGCGTCGCCGCCGGGGGAGCGGAAGGAGGCGGCGCCGGCGGAGGAGCCTCCGGCGCTGGACCCGCGACCGGGGGAGCCACGGCCGTCGCGGCCGGCGCGAGCGGACCGATGACGACGCTCTCGTGCCGATCGCGATCGCCCTCCTTGAGGAGCACCTTCTTCTCGAGCGGGGGCTGCCCGGCCACCTCGAAGCGGAAGGTGTGGAGCCCCGGATCGAACGGCGCCGCCTTCCCGGCGAGCGGCGTGGTCGCGACCGCGCCGTCGACCGTCAGCCTGGTGAGCGCCTGCGGCACGCCGGCTCCGTCGGTCACGTCGAAGACGACCGTGGGCAGCGCCCCGTTGATGTCGTTGATGCGCTGCTCGCAGACGGTCCGAATCTCGTCGGGGCACCGGGTGGTCGCGCAGCCCGCGAGCGTCTTGCGCGCGTCGATGAGCCTCTCGGCCTTGCGGAGCTCGAGGCCCTGCTCGCTCGCGGCGATGCACTGGGACACGCCGTCGTCGGCGCGGACGTCGTGAGCCCACGCGCTCAGCGCGAGGAGCGGCGGAGCGAGGAGCGGGAGGAGCCAGGGCCGGGCGCGCATCGTCGTCATTGTCAGTGGCACTCTTCTTTGAAGTGCTTGTTTCCGTCGCTGTCGAAGAAGCTGACCAGGCGGCAGACGGGAGCGGCCGACGCCGCGGGCGGCGGGGCAGCAGCGCTGGCGACCGGGGGCGGAGGGGCGGGCGGCGCGACCGAGGCGCTGGCCGCCGGGTGCCCCGGTCGCGCCGCCGTCGCGTTGGCGGCCGCCGGGACCGGGGCCGCGATCGCGGCCATGGCGGGGTGCGGCGCGGGCGTCGCCTCGGGCGCGGGCGCTTCGTGCTCGGGGGCCGAGGACGGCGCGAGCACGGCGAGGTCGGTCGTGGGCGCGGAGGGCGTGGTCTCGGCGGCGGTCGCGGGCGGCTGCGCGGGCGCGCTCATCGCGCGGAGCCCGAAGATCGCCGCGCCCCCCACGAGCAGGACGCCGCCCACGGCCGCGAGCCCGAGCACCGGCCCGCGCGAGCGCGGCACGCCCGCCGGGAGCGAGATGGGCGCGTCGTTCGAGACCGGCTGCGACGTGGTCATGCCGATCCCGTAGCGGGCGTCGGTCCCGCCCAGCGCGCTCGCGGGAATCGCCGCCATCGGCATCGTGGGCTGCACCGGCGGGGACGAGAGCCGGCCCGGACCCGGCGGCGGCGGAGTGGGGGACGCGCCCGGCAGGACGGTCGACGCCATGCCCGGCGGCGCCGTGGGGGAGGTCGCGGGCATCGGGGCGGTCATCGCCTCGATCGAGCGGGTGGGCGCGAGCGGGTCGGGTCGCGCGCCGATCAGGAGCAGCAGCGCGTCGCGGAGCGGGAGGCGCCCGAACACCGAGAGGCTGGCGTCGCGCACGGCGTCCCTCATCGACTCGGCCGTGGGCCAGCGCCTCTCGCGGTCGAACTGGAGCGCGCGATCGACGACGGCGACGATGGGCGGCGGCATCCTCGGGTCGGTCGCGCCGAGCGACCGCGCCTGCTGGGTCGCCGCGAGGATCATCATGTGCTGGCCGGTCTCGCCCGCGTGCACCGGCGTGCCGGTGAGGACCGTGAAGAGCGTCGCCCCGACGGCCCAGATGTCCGTGGGGGGGCCGATCTCGGTCGATTTGCCGAGGGCCTGCTCCGGCGACATGAACGCGGGCGTACCGAGGAGGAGCCCCGTGCCCGTGACGTTGGCGTTGCCGGACGCGGCGTCGCGCACGCGGGCGATGCCGAAGTCGAGGACCTTCACCTGCCCGTCGTTCGTGACGAAGACGTTCGCGGGCTTGATGTCGCGGTGGACGATGCCCTGCGCGTGCGCGGCCGCGAGGACGTCGAGGAGCGCGTGCGCGATGGCGAGCACGCTCACCGCGGGGAGGCGCCCGCCGGTCTTTTCCGCCAGGTCCTCGACGGTCTTGCCCTCGAGGAGCTCCATCACGAGGAACGCGGCCCCGTCGTCGGTGATGTCGTCGTCGAGGACGGCGACGGCGCCCGGGTGCCTCACGGAGTTGGCGGCGTAGCCCTCGCGGAGGAAGCGCGTGCGAATCTCGGCCTGATGCGACAGCTCGGGGTGGAGGATCTTGATGGCAAATTGCTTCTGGTTCCGGTGAGTTGCCGCAAAGACGGTCGCCATGCCCCCGTCGCCGAGGACGCGGTCGATTCGGTACTTCCCCCGAATGACCTGACCGATTCTCTGCTTCGCCGAGTCCAGGTCACTATCGCCGGACACCTGACTCCTCCCACTGCTACGGGCCGAATAGCCACATTACGCGACAAAGCGTTCTAGGGGTAGTGCGCCGGGCCGGGAAGGGGTGGCGTCCTCTGGTGTGCATCCAGGTTGGAACGGGCGCCGGCCGTGGTGCGGTAGACTCCCCGGGCCCTCCCATGGTCGCCGCGCTCGAACTCCCGCGCACGCACAATTGCGCGGCGAAGTCCTGGACGGTGTCGACGCTGGCCGAGTTCCTCCTCGTCGGCGGGATCACCCCGGTTCTCTTCCCACTCTCGTGGGCCCTCCGGCGGGCGCTCGGCCTCGACGCGGCCGACTTCGCGGTGGGCTTTGTCATGTTTCACGCGGCATTCGTGATCAACGACCCGCACTTCTCGGTCACGTACTTCCTCTTTTATCGGGACTTTCGCGCTCGGGCGCTCGGGCGCTCGTGGCCGGCCGCGCTCCGCGCGCGCTACCTCGCCGCGGGCGTCGCGCTTCCCGTGGCGCTCGGCGCGTGGGCCGCCGCGGCGATCGCGACGAAGTCGGCGGCGGCGCTCGGCCTCTTCATCCAGCTCATGTTCTTCACGGTCGGCTGGCACTACGTGAAGCAGGGGTTCGGCGTGATGATCGTGCTCGCCGCGCGGCGGGGCGTTCGCTTCGCCCCGCGCGAGCGGATCGCGCTCCTCTCCCACGCCTTCGCCGGGTGGGCCTACGCGTGGGCGAGCCCCGCGGACCCGGGCACCGAGGTCGAGGAGAAGGGCGTCGTCTACACGACGATTGCGCACCCGCTCTGGCTCGAGCGCGCGACCTTCGCGATCTTCCTCGCGACCGCCGCGGCGCTCCTGGTGGTCCTCGTTCGAAAGCGCCTTCGCGAGGGGCGCCTGCCGATCCTCACGCCGCTGGCGGCGCTCCTCTGCAGCATCTGGTCGTGGTCGATCTACTCGAGCGCCGACCCGCTGGTCGTGTACGTGATCCCCGCGCTCCACTCGGTGCAGTACCTCTACTTCGTGTGGCTCCTCCGCGGCGGCGAGGCGCGCGAGCGCGAGGGGCCGCCCTGGTTCGAGCGATCGGCCGGGGTCCGCGTGGGCGGGCTCGCCGTCTCGGCGCTGCTCCTCGGGTGGGTGCTCTTCCACGGCGCGCCGTCGCTGCTCGACGACCTCCTCGTCCCCGGCGCTCGCCGGGGACGAGCCGCGCCGTCGGCGCTCGGCGCCACCCCGTACTTTGCGGCGATCTACACGTTCGTGAACGTGCACCACTTCTTCATGGACAGCGTCGTATGGCGCCGCGACAACCCGGAGACGCGCTACCTCGCCTAGCTCCGCTCACACCGCGAAGTCGATGAACCCGCGCTGCACGTTCGTCGCGCGGAGCGTGACCGTCACGCGGTCGCCGACCCGCAGCCCGCGCTCGCCCTCGACGACCTTCCCCTCGGCGCGCGGCTCGAAGGTGCGCACGTAGGTCCCCTTGTCCGAGGCGCCCGTCACGACGCCCTCGAACCGCTGCCCGATGCGCGTGCCGAGCAAGCTCGCCGCGGCGGACTTGCGCACCCGCCGCTCGACCTTCTCGGCCGCGGCCTCGCGTTCCGACGCGTGCGAGGCGAGCTCGCCGAGCTCCTCGAAGGCATAGGCCTTCCCGTGGCCCACGGCCTTCACCAGCCGCTGCGTGACGAGATCGACGTAGCGGCGGTTCGGCGCGGTGGAGTGCGTGTACTCGAGCGTCGCGAGCCCGAAGTGGCCGATCTCGCGCGAACCCGGCGCGTGCGCGACGTACTCGCCGCGGCCCATCAGCTTCACGATGGAGAGCGAGATCTCCGAGAACTCGTCCGGCCGCTCCTGGCGCATCGCCTCGATGAACTTCGAGAGCGCGAGCGAGCTGGGCTCGCCCGGCAGCTTCACCCCTCGCTCGGAGGCGTACGTGACGATCTTCGCCCAGCGCTCGGGCTGCTTCACCACCCGCCGGATTGACGGCACGCCCGCGGCGTCGAGCGAGCGCGCGACGGCGAGGTTCGAGGCGATCATGAGCTCTTCGATGACGCTGCCGGCGCGCGTCTGCTTCTCGGGGACGAGCGCGACGACCTCGCCGGCCTCGACGACGGGGCGCGTCTCGCCCGTGTCGACGTCGACGGCGCCCGCGCGCTTCCGGGCCGCGGCGAGCGTGCGGGCCAGCGCGTCCTGCGCGCGGAGCTGCTCCTGGAGGTGCGGCTTGCCGGCGAGCGGGGCGGGCGCGGGACCGCTGCCCTCGAGCCACGCGGTGATGGACGGGTAGTCGAGCTTGCCCGCGTTCTGCACGAGGGCGCGGCCGATCTTCACCGGGCCCACCGCGCCGTCGCGGTCGATCACCGTCTCGTAGACGATCGCGAGGCGCGGGCGGTCCGCGACGAGCGACGTCACGTCGAACGAGAGGCGCTCGGGGAGCATCGGGAAGGTGCGGACGCCCGTGTAGACGCTCGTCGTGTTCTCGACGGCAAAGCGGTCGATGGGCGAGCCCTTCGGCACGTACGCGTCGACGTCGGCGATGCCGACGTAGAGGCGCGTGCCGCCCTCGACCGCCTCGACCGCCTCGATCTGATCGAGGTCGCGCGACTCGGGGTTGTCGATCGACGTCCACGGCAGGTCGCGCATGTCGCGCATGCCCGCCGAGGACGGCGTCTCGGGCGCGACCTCCGCCTGGCGCAGCGCGTCTGCGGGGACGTGCGTGAGGAACTTCGCCTCCCGCATGACGTCTTCGGCGATGCGGGCGAGGGTCGCGGCGTCGAACGCGTGGGTGCTCACGGGGCCTCTTTAGCACCGTTCGTGGTAAGCCACGCGCCGTGAACCACGGAGCCGCGAAGAACACCGACGGGCACGCCACGCTCGAGCCCACGCCGGGCGTCGACCCCACGAGCAGCGACGGCGAGGAGCGCCTCTTCCTTCGTGGCCCGCAAAAGCGGCGGCACGAGCTCCGGCAGGCGGTGAAGGTCTTCGCCGAGTGCCTGCGTGGGTTTCGCGTCCTTCACTTCGTCGGGCCGTGCGTCACGGTCTTCGGCTCGGCGCGCTTCGACGACGGGCACCCGTACTACGCGCTCACGCGCGAGGTCGGCCGGCGCCTCGCGGGCGCGGGCTTCACCGTCATGACGGGCGGCGGGCCGGGCCTCATGGAGGCCGCGAACCGCGGCGCCAAGGAGGCGGGCGGCCGCTCGATCGGATGCAACATCCGCCTGCCCGTCGAGCAGGCGCCGAACCCCTACCTGGATCGGTGGCTTCTCTTTCGGTACTTCTTCGTCCGCAAGCTGATGCTCGTGAAGTACTCGTACGCGTTCATCGCGGTGCCTGGGGGCTTCGGCACGCTCGACGAGCTCTTCGAGACGGCGGTGCTCATCCAGACAGGCAAGATCGCCAACTTCCCGCTCGTGCTCCTCGGCAAGGACTACTGGGCGCCGCTACGCGACATGATCCGCGGGCGCCTCCTCGACGCGCAGGCCATCGGCAAGGAGGACGCCGATCTCTTCCTCTACACGGACTCCCCCGAGGAAGCCGTGAAGCACATCCGCGAGCGCGCGATGAGCGAGTTCGGGTTCACCGAGGGGCCCAAGCTCCGCAAGATGTCCTGGCTCGGCGAGGGCTGAGCGCTCACGCGAGCCCGGGCACGCGCTTTCGCGCGATCGTGTCGAGCGAGATCTTCCCCGGGCCGAAGATCACGATGACGAAGAGCAGCGCGAAGTACGTCCACTCGATCTCGCCGAAGAGGTCCGGCAGGCCGTGGATCTCGTCGGCCTTGGCCGTGATCAGGGCCACGGTCATCGTGACCATGAGGGGCAGCGCGGCGAGGCGACTGGCGAGCCCCACGACGAGCAGCGTGCCGCCGAGGAGCTCCGTGTAGCTCGCGAGCACCGCGTTGAAGGCCGGCATGGGGATGTGGAGCTCCCCGAAGTACTCGATGACCTTCGCGAGGTTGTGGACCTTCCCCCACCCTGTCGACACGAAGAGGACACCGACCGTCAGCCGAGCGACGAGCAGGGCGACGGGCTCGAGGCGACGCGCAAGGCCGAGGCCGAGCTTCGCGACGGACGATAGAACGTTCATGATCCCACCGTACGCCGCCCGGCCGAACCCGTTTCATGCAGTTTTCGACACGAGATTGCCGTAACCGCCGGGGGGGCCAGCACGTAAGCTCGTGCAATCGAATCGCACGCTCGGGCGTGCCGTTCACGTTCAACGCATCAGAAGACCGAGGAAACGATCATGAAGACGACGAACCTGATCATGGCCGCTGTGGCCGGTATCTCCCTGGGCGCGGTCGCCTGTGCCAGCAACCCGCCCCCGCCGGCCGCCGACGACTCGGCGAACGCGGCCGCCGCGAAGCACGCCTGCAAGGGCCAGAACGCCTGCAAGGGCCAGGGCGGCTGCAAGACCGAGCAGCACGCGTGCAAGGGCCAGAACGCCTGCAAGGGCCAGGGCGGCTGCCACGGCTGATGGCCCGCGATGACGAACCGCGCGAACCGCTTCGGTTTCCCTGATCTGGGCGTGGGCGTCGGCCTCCGGACGACGCACTACGCGCACATCCTCGACCACCAGCCCGCGGTGGACTGGTTCGAGATCATCAGCGAAAACTACATGCAGACCGCGGGGAGGCCCCGGTTCGTCCTCGATCGCGTGGCGGCGCGATACCCCGTGGCCATGCACGGGGTATCGCTCTCCATCGGGTCCACCGACCCCCTCGACTTCGACTACTTGCGCGAGCTCCGCGACCTGCGCGACGCGATCGGCGCCCGCTGGGTGACCGATCACCTGTGCTGGACCGGGGTCGCGGGCAAGAACACGCACGACCTCCTGCCGATGCCGTACACCGACGAGGCCGTGCGGCACGTCGCGCAGCGCGTGCGCGAGGTGCAAGACTTCCTGGGCGCCCCGATCGGCCTCGAGAATCCGTCGACCTACGCCGAGTTCGCGGGCGGCTCGATGCCCGAATGGGAGTTCCTGGCGGCGGTCGCCCGCGAGGCCGACTGCGCGCTCCTCCTCGACGTGAACAACATCTACGTGAACGCGTATAACCACGGCTTCGACGCGCGCGCGTACCTCGACGCCGTGCCCTTCGACCGCGTCGTCCAGCTCCACGTCGCGGGCCACACGCGGCACGCGACCCACATCGTCGACACGCACATCGGGCCGGTCGAGCAGACGGTCTGGGACCTCCTCGGAGAAGCGTGGTGGCGCGCGGGCGGCGCGTCGGTGCTGCTCGAGTGGGACGCCGAGATCCCGCCCTTCGAAGCCGTGCACGCCGAGGCGCTCCGCGCCCGCGACGCGATCGAGGCCGCCCGCTCGCGCCGCGAGCCGATGGCGGAGGCCGCGTCGTGCGCCTGAGGGCCCAGCAGACGGCGTTCGCCGACGCCGTGACCGGCGCGCACCCCGCGGACGGCGCGCTCGTCACGCCGGGCCCGCGCCTCGGCGCGGCCGAGCGGGTCGAGATCTACCGCGACGGCTATCGCGCGCGGCTCGTCGAGTGCCTCGCGGACGACTACGCCGCGGTGCGCTCCGCGATTGGGGCCGATGCCTTCGAGGCCGCGGCGCGCGGCTACATCGATGCGTATCCGTCGCGGTCGCCCAGCCTGAACGCCTTCGGCCGCGCGATGCCCGACTTCCTCGAAGAGTTCCTCGCCCGCGACCCCGGCGCCGTGCCCGCGCGCTTCGCGGTCGATCTCGCGCGGCTCGAGTGGGCGATCGTCGAGACCATCCACGCGGCGCCCAGCCCCGCGCTCACCCTCGAGCGCCTCCAGCACCTGGCCCCCGAGCAGTGGGCCACCGCGGCCCTCGTGCCCGCCGCCGCGGCGCGCGTCCTTCGCTTCGCCTACCCGGTGAGCGGGTACTTCACGGCGTTCCGGCGCGACGAGGGGCCGGCGGTCCCTCGGGCGGCGGCGAGCGCGATTCTGATCCATCGTCCGGGGTGGATCGTGACGCGCACGGAGCTCACGCCGCCGATGGCCGCGCTGCTCGAGGCGCTCTTCTCGGGCACGCCGCTCGGCGAGGCCCTCGAGCGCGCCATTTCGGCAGGCGATGCCGGCGCGATGGGCGCGATGGTCACCGCCTGGTTCCGCGACTGGGTCGAGAGCGGGGTCTTCACTGCGATCGCGCCTCCGGCCTGAGCTCGCGATCGCGGCGATCGCGGCGGCGTGCCGTGCGCCGGCGGCGCCCGAGGCGGAGCCGCCCTCGGGCACCTGGTCGTACGAGGTCGCGCCGTCGGCCGACGGCCGCACGCTGCGCGTCGAGGCGTCGTTCCCGCCGGTGCGCGCGCCGCTCGACGTCGACGATGGCGCGCGCGCGTTCGTGCACGACGTGGAGATGCGGGACGGCGCGGGGTGGCGTCCCGCGGGGCCGGCGCCGGCGTGCGGGTCGGGCTGCGTCGTGCGCTACGAGTTCCGGCTCGGCGAGGCCGCGGCGGAGGCGAACGACGCGGAGGTCGCGCAGGACTTCGGCGGCGCGATCGTCGCGCCCGCGTCGACGTGGGCGCTGCGGCCGCGGCGCGGCGCCGCGCGGAGAGTGGTGTTTCACGGGGTGGGGCCCGGCGTGTTCCTGTCGGGCGCGCCCCCCGCGCCCGGCGTCGAGACGTTCGCGTCCCGCGACACGAGCCTCGAAGACGCGCCCTACTCGGCGTTCGGGGCCTGGCGCACGCGCGAGGTCACCGTGGATGGGCAGACGATGCAGGTCGGCGTCGCGCCGGGCGTGCGCGGGCTGACGGACGAAGAGGCCGCGCGCTGGATTGCAGGGGCGGCGGAGCCCCTCGCGGCATACTTCGGGCGGCTCGCGGCGGAGCGACCGCTCGTCCTGGTCGTTCCGGGCGAGGCCGTCCCCGGCGAGGGCACCGCGATCGACGGCAGGACCCTCGGCATCGGGGGCGTCTCGGTGCTGCTGCACGTCGGCTCCGAGGTGACCGCGAAGGACGCGAGCGAGAGCTGGGTGGCGACCCACGAGCTGGTGCACGCCAACCTGCCGTCGTTCGGCTATCCGCACGAGTGGTTCGAGGAGGGGGTCGCGACGTACGTGGAGCCCGTGGCCCGCGTCCGCGCGGGCGCGCTGCCGGCCGACACGATGTGGCACGACCTGCTCGAGGGCCTCCCCAACGGGCTGCCGGGACCGGGCGACGAGGGGCTCGAGAGCACGCACACGTGGGGGCGCACGTACTGGGGCGGCGCGCTGTTTTGCCTCGTCGCGGACGTGACCATCCGCAGCCGCACGCAGGGGAAGCGCTCGCTCGACGACGCGCTCCGCGCGATCGCCGCGCTCGCGCCGGGGGACGCGGAGCGCGTGGACCTCGGGCGCGCGCTCGCCGCGGGGGACGCGGCGACGGGAACGTCCGTGCTGCACGAGCTGACGGGCGAGCTCGCGGACCGGCCGGGCGCCGTGGACCTGGCCGCGCAAGAGCGGGCCCTCGGGGTCGCGCTGGGCCCCGACGGACGCGTCGCCTACGACGACGACGCGCCACAGGCGTGGATCCGCAAGGCCATCACGCGAGGCACGAATCCTGCTGGGCTCGGGTGGAACTCCCAACGCCAGAAGGAGGCTCGCATGACCGACGCAGCCCAGCCGAAGAAGAACGACCCCGAGCTCCAGAACGAGGGCGAAGGCAGCCGCTCCGCCGCGCGCCGCTACGACAAGGGCGCCGAGAAGGCGGCCAAGGACCCGGCGCACGTGAAGAAGGCGGCCGACGACGCGGAAGAGGCGCTCGAAGGGCCGGAAGGCAAGGAGCTTCGCGAGGCCGAGGAGCGCGCCAAGAAGAACGAGCACCCCTGAGGATTGGCCCGCTCGGCCGCATCGAGAGCGACGGTCAGCGCGTGACGGGGCCCGTCAGCGTGAAGGGGCACATCGTGGCCTGCGACGCGTAGGTGATGGCGTTGTACCAGAACTGCGGCACCTGGTAGACGACGTCCGGCGACTGCCCGGTGCACGACGCGCCCGCGTCGATGCCGAACCACTGCGTCGTGTACGTGACCCACTCGTCGGTGAACACGAAGACGTGGCCGCTGCCCACGTCCTCGTGCGCGGCGTAGACCGTCGTGCCGTCGGTGCAGTCGACGGTGGCCTTGGGGCCCGCGTCCACCGGGCGCCCGTGGAACGCGCCCACCTCGTCGATGTGCTGGCCGATGGGTGTGGTCTGCACCCAACCGCTCAGCGGTTCGCTCCCGCCGAGGCAGTAGTTCGACGAGTTCCCGAGGACGTCGGCCGTGCCGTACGAGATGTCGGTCACCGCGCCGAGGAGCTGGTTCTCCGGCGTCACCTCCTGCGAGCTCCCGTCGTAGCCCGAGAGCGAGATGATGCCGCCGCCCGCCTGCACCCACGCCTTCAGCGCCGCGAGCTCGTCGGCCGAGAACGACCAGTAGCCCGAGCCGTCGTATCCGGAGTAGCCGTCGACCAGCCACTGCAGGATGATGACGTCGTACTGATCGAGGAACTCGGCGTCGAGCGTCGGCCGCGTCGTGAACATGTCGACCCGCGCGCTGCTCTCCGCGTTCAGGTAGTCGGTGAACGCCGTGGTGTTGTCGTCGCCGTTGAAGCCCGTGTGCCCGGGCTGGCCGATCGAGGCGACGTTGAAGCAGGAGCAGTGGCCCGCGTCGTCGCAGCGCCGAGGGCGCCCGGCGCGGGCGTCGCCGCCGTCTTCCCCGCCGCCCGGCCCCTCGAAGCTCCCCGTCTGGTCGTCCCCGTTGAAGCTGTCGCCCCCGGCGGCGGCGCCCCCACCTTGCCCTCCACGTTGCCCTCCTCCGCCCGAGCAGGCGGAGGCGAAGGAGCCGAGCGAGGCGAGTGCCGCCGCGGCGGCCATCGAACGGCCGCGGCCGAAGGGGGTGCGGGGCGGGGGCATCGCCGGGTAGGTGCCACGACCCCGCCCTTGCGGCTCAACGCGCATGTAGTCGGGTGGGAGAAACCGCATGGACGACCATGGAAGGCGAGCTGCGCGCCTGCCTGCCATTCCATGCGCCGCGGGTGAGGCTTAAACGCTCGCGCTGGAAGGCTCGTGATATCGTATTGGACGATGAGTGGGTCCATCGTGAGCGTCGCGCCGGGGGCGCGAGGGTCGTCGGGTCGCATCCAGACGCGGGGTACGAGGCGTGGGGCTCGGGCCTGGGCCGCCGCCGTGGCCATCGTCGCCGCGTCGTCGCTCCTCCCCGGGGCCGCGCGAGCCGATGGGCCCGCAATCTCGGACGAGGCCCGCACCAAGTTCACGGTCGGCGTGAACCTCCTCACCGACCCCGAAGGGCCCCGCTACGAAGAGGCGTACCGCGCCTTCAAGGCCGCGTACGCCGCCTCGCCGGTCTACAGAATCCTCGGGAACCTCGGCCTCTGCGCGATGAAGCTCGAGCGCGACGACGAGGCCATCGCCGCGTACGAGAAGTACCTGACCGAGGGCGGCAAGGACCTCTCGCGCGCCGAGACCCAGCAGATCAGCGCCGACCTCGCCACGCTCAAGGCCGCGGTCTCGCACGTGATGGTCGAGAGCGACCCGCCCGGCGCCGAGATCCTCGACGCGCGCATCCCGGTCCGCGGCGACCGCGTGCTCAACGATTACGGCACGATCGCGCAGCCGACGCGACTCGGCCTGCACCAGGGCACGCACCAGCTCACGGCGCGGCTCGAGGGCTACCCCGACCAGACCTGGGACGTGGAGATCGTCGGCGGCCAGGACCTCCCGCCGCACAAGTTCACGCTCGTGAAGGCGCCCGCGCAGGTCGCGTACGCGCCGGCTTCGGCCCCGGCGGCCGCCACGGCGCCCGAGCCGGTCATGGGCCGGCCCGTCCCGGCCGGCGTTTGGGTCGGCGTCGCGGCCACGGGCCTGCTGGCGGCCGGCACCGTGGTGTCGGGCGTGCTCGCGATGGGCAAGCACAACGACTTCGAGAGCGCGAACGGCGTCGACATGAACGCCGCGCAGTCGGACAAGAGCTCCGGCCAGACCCTCAACCTCGTCTCGGACATCTGCTTGGGCGGCGCCATCGTGGCCGCCGGCGTCACGGCCATCCTTTACTTCGCACGCCCCACCGTTCCGGAGGGGCAAGCCCACGCGCAGAACGCAATCGTCGTCGCGCCCGAGGTGGGTCGGTCGAGCGCGGGCCTGGGGCTTCAGGGAAGCTTCTGAAAGGACTCCGGGCCGCGAGGCTCGAAGCAGGTGTGCGATGGACATCGAAATCGGGCAGCTCCTCGACAACAAGTACAAGATCGTCCGCATCATCGGCGAAGGCGGCATGGGCGCCGTCTACGAGGGCGAGAACGTCCGCATCCACCACCGGGTCGCGATCAAGGTCCTGCACCCCAACATCGCGGCCGACACGGGCGCCCGCGAGCGCTTCGAGCGCGAGGCGCAGGCCGCCGGGCGCATCGGGTCGGACCACATCGTGGAGGTCTTCGACCTCGGCGAGCTGCCGAGCGGCGCGCGCTACATGGTCATGGAGTTCCTCGCGGGCGAGCCCCTCTCGCAGCGCATCCAGACCCTCGGACGCATGACGCCGGAGCAGGTCGCGCCGCTGATGCTGCAGCTCCTCGAGGGCCTCGGCGCGGCGCACGACGCTGGCATCGTCCACCGCGACCTCAAGCCGGAGAACGTGTTCCTCCAGCGCGCCAAGGGCGGCCACGACTTCGTGAAGATCGTCGACTTCGGCGTGTCGAAGTTCGGCCAGCTCTCGGGCGGCTCGAGCTCCGGCATGAGCATGACCCGCACGGGCGCGGTCGTCGGGACGCCGTATTACATGTCCCCCGAGCAGGTGAAGGGGCAGAAGAACGTCGACCACCGCTCGGACCTCTACTCGGCGGGCATCGTGCTCTTCGAGGCGGTCACCGGGCGGCTGCCGTTCGAGGCCGAGACCTTCAACGAGCTCATTTTCAGAATCGCGCTCGAGCCGCCGCTCGACCCCCAGGTCGCCGTGCCCGGCCTCGATCCGGAGTTCGCGAAGATCGTCCGCAAGTCGGCGGCCCGCGAGGTCGGCGACCGGTACCAGACGGCGCCGGAGTTCGCGGCCGCCATCGCCGGGTGGATGCAGTATGCCAACGTCACGTCGCCGAGCGTGCAGATCGGAAGCTCGGTGATGACGGCCTTCCCGCGGCCGCCGTCGACCTCGTCGCCCTACAACACGCCCGGCCCGCAGAACCACACGCCGAACCCGCAGAACTACTCGAACGTCCCGCACGGGTCGCAGCCGGGCGCCACGCACACCCCGAACCCGCAGAACTTCTCCGGCACGCCGAACCCGCAGCAGCCCGTCCAGGCCGCGACGATGGCGCTCGAGAAGACCACGGCGTCGGGCAGCGTCCTGAACCAGTCGGCCTCGGCCACGCGCAAGAAGTCCGGCGGAGGGATCGCGGCGGTCGCCGCGGTCGCCGTGGTGGTCGTCGCCGCCGCGGGCTTCGGCGTCCTCAAGATGAGGGGCAGCGCCGCGCCGCAGGCGCCGCAGGCCGCCGCCATGGCGGCGCCGCAGGTCGCTCCGGCCCCCGCGGCCTCGGCGGAAGTCGCCGCGGCGCCCGCGCCTTCGCCCGCGCCCGCCCCCGAGCCCGCGGCGTCCGCGCAGCTCGCGCCGGAGCCCTCCGCCTCCGACGAGCCGCGCCCGCGGCCGGCGAACACCGCCGCGCCTCGCCCCGTCGCGCCGGCCCAGGCCCCGGCGCATCACGCGCCCGCGGTCGCTGCGGCCCCCGTCGCTGCCGCTCCTGCGGCGCCGGCCGCCTCGACGCCGTCGTCGGAGACGACGATCAAGGGCCGCACCGTTCGCACCGAGCTCTGAGCACGCGCGAGCGTTCTGCCTTCGCGCTCCCGCGCCCGCTCACTGCGGCAAGGTCGTCGGGCAGCGGAAGGACGAGCTGGTCGGGGTCTTCACTTCGATCAGGGTCGGCAGGAGGTCCTGCGGAGGCGACCACGGGAGCGTCTGGTTGAGGGCCGAGCGCTGGTTGAGCGACGGCGCCGTGTCGTTGCCGCCCGAGAGCGTGCCGCCGAGCGACAGCGCGTAGAGCTCGAACCCGCCGCCGCCGTTGAAGGACGCGAAGAGGGTGCTCGTGTACGGCTCGAAGCGCACGTTCGAGATGCTGTTGCCGATCCCGAAGTCGGCGGCGTTGCCGCCCCCCGTGAGCGGCACGGCGAAGATGTCCGTGCCCGGGAACACCTCGCCGACGAACGCGACGCCGAAGCACTGCGAGATCGCGATCGGCTGGAAGCGCGCCTGCAGATTGGTGAAAGAAGGGATGTTCGACGAAGTGACCGCGCCGGTCGACGGCTCGTACTCGATCATGGCCGCGCCCGCGTCGGCCGTCGCGGGAATCGCCGCGAGCCCGACGATGCCGTTCTTGGTATACGTGCCGAGGCCGACGGTCTCGACGGAGCTCTGCGAGGGCGCCAGCACGGTGGCGGCGGCGGTGTTGAGCGTGAGGTTCGCGCCCGTGAGCTTCGCGGTATACGTCTGGAAGTCGCCGGGCGTGGAGAAGCCGGAGGCGGTGTTCTGGAGCAGCGTCACGTCGCCGCCCGGGCCCGAGAGGCTCGGCGGCGCGCCGGTCATCGCGAGGGGAACGAACGGAAGCGGGTCCTGGGTGTCGATGGTCGGCGAGCCCGGGGTCGTCGTGTCGATGACGGTCAGCACGACCTGCGCCGACGCGTCGCCCGCGGTCCCAGCGTCCGCGGCCGGGAACGAGAGGTACGCGAGCCGGTCCACGAGCGGCGCGATGAAGTTGGGCGCGTAGAGCGTCGGCACGTTCATGTCGGCGACGGTGGTCCAGCCGCCCCCGTTCGTGTCCAGGGTCTTCACGTGGAGCACGACGGGGTCGGTCGCCGCGGGCGGGAACGGCGCGAGGTTGGTCGGCTCCGGGGGTGTCTTGTCCTCGAACAGGTACCAGTAGTCGCGCGCTCCGTCGTAGGCGATGCCCACGATGGCCATCCCGAGGGTGCGCGAGAGCTCCGTGCCGCTCGTCGGATCGAGCACGGATAGCGCGTACTGGTAGCCGCCGTCCTCGCTCTTCACCACGCCGCTCACCACGAGGGCGCCCGCCTGAGGCTTGACTGTCCCGGCCTCGGCGTCGGGTTGCTGCTGCTGGAGGGGCCCGTCGGAGCCGCCGTCCTTCGACGTCGTCATCGAGGAGTCCGGCCCCGGGGGCATGCCGCCCTCGTCGTCGCTCGTCTCGTCTTGCTTGACGTCGCCATACGTGTAGACGAGCGAACAACCGATGAAGGATGCGGGCGCGGCCAACGCGGCGAGCACCAGGAGCCGGCGACTATGCATGAGTGCCATCGGAGCTTATCCGAGTGAGGATCGAAGAGTGAAGACGTTTCCGCGCTTTCGCGCGGCCGGCGTCAGTTGTTGAGAGCCCCTTGGGTGATCCAGTCGCTGATCAACTGGATCTGTGCCGGGGTCAGGACGTCGTTCGTCACTGCAGGCGGCATCTGCGAGCCGTGGGGCGGCGCCGACTCGGACACCTTGAGGTAGAGGTAGCTCTGCGCGACATCGTCGGGAATGACGCGCGTGTACCCCGCAATCTCGCCCACCGGAACGCCGACGAGGTTCCCGTACGCCACTCCGGGTGTCATCACGAGGCCGAACGGGGCCGTGCCCGTGACGTGGCAGCCCTGGACGGCGCAGTGAACGGCGAGCACCTTGTTGACGACGTCATTCTGGAAGCTGACGAGCGTCGTCGCGGAGATCTCGACCGTGTTCGTGTCGAAGTTCCCGGCGCGGTCCTCGGCGCGGACGACCCAATAGTACGTCGAGCCCGACGCGAGGTTCGTGATGGTCACGTTCGTCGCGCCCGGATCGGAGACGGCGACCGGCGCGGAGGTGAAGACCTCTCCCCCCGCCGTGGCCGACTGATAGACGGCATAGACGATCTCGTCGGTCGCGGTCTCGTTGTCGGTCGCGGGCGTGCTCCAGGTGAGCTGCGCCGTGTTCGGAGTGACCGACTGGACGGCCCCGACACCGGCGAAGACCGGCGGCGTGGTGTCGACCGCGGTCGTGGAGACCCGGACGAAGGAGTTCTGATCTTCGTTGCCGCTGAGGTCTCGCGCGCGGCAGACGAGGTAGTACGTCGTGCCGGGCTTGAGGCCCTCGACGAGGCCGCCCGTGAGCACGCTCGGCCCGATGGCCGTGAACGTCTGCGTCGGGCTGTTGAAGTCCTGGCCGCCCGGCGTGGTCGACGCGAAGACGTCGTAGGCGATCTGGATCGCGGGGGTCGAGTTGTCCGTCGCGCTCTGCCACGTGACCGCGATCGACTGGGCGTCGACGGTGGTGGCCGAGGTGCACCCGAAGAAGACGGGCGCCTGGTCGTCGGCGCCCGACATGCCCGACATCTCGATGCTGTCTTCGGGGCTCTGATTGACGTTGCCCGCCGCGTCCACGGCGCGGACGACCACGTAGTACGTGGCGCTCGCCAGGGCGAGGCCCGAGATGGTGATGCTCGTCGCGCCGGGCGCGCTCACGGCGGTCGGCGCGTTGAAATCTTCGCCGCCCATCGTCGTCGAGACGTAGACGTCGTAGACGATCGAGGGCGTCGCGGTCAGGTCGTCCTTGGCGGCCGCCCAGGAGACGGTGAGGCCAGCCTCGGGCGCCGACGCGACCGACGTGACGCCCGCGAAGGTCGGCGGCGTCGTGTCGGCCTGGGTCATGGCCGACTGCTCGGCGGTGTTCGAGTCTTCCTGGCCGTTCGCGTCGACCGCCCGGACCACCACGTAGTATGTGGTGTTCGGCGAAAGGCCGCTGGCGATGACGACGGACGACGCGCCGGGAGCCGTCGTCACGGTCGGGGCGCCATAGTTCTCGCCGCCAGGCGAGGTTGCGAGGTAGACCCGATACGTGGACGTGGCGCCCGCCTCCCCCGTGACCGTCGAGGGATCCCACGTGACGAGAAGCGCCGTGGTCGACGCGGGCGCGAGGCCCTGAGCCCCGCCGAAGGTCAGCGACGGCTGCGCGTCGCTGGCGTCATTCGCCGGAATGCTCGCATCGTCGACGGTCTCCGACGCGTAGCAGACGCTGGCGTCGAGCGTCGTACCCGCGCCGCAACGGATGTTGTTGCCATTGCTGCTGCTGCTGCTGCACGCCGCCTGACCGGCCGCGGTGGCTGCCACCAAGGCACCGAAGAAATAGGCATATCGACGCATATCGATCGAGTCCTCGTCCGTTTCAGTTGTTGTTGGCGCCCTGCACGATCCAGTTGTACATGATGGGCGCGTTGGTATACGGGCCGCCGAGCGGCATCTGCTCGGCGGGGCAGCCCGTGGTGCTCGACTGCGACATGCGCAGGTAGATGAGGCTCGCGCTCGGCGAGCCCTTCGTGACGTAGTAGTAGGTCGTCGAACAATCGCCGCTGCTCGAGGCGTGCACGGGGTTGGGGTTGAACCAGAAGGAGTAGCTCCAGGGCCCGGGTTCGGACGGCACGCTCCCGCTGTGGCAACCGTTGCAGTTGCTCAGCACGGGCGCGATGTCGTTCGCATACGACGCGTCGGTCGTCCCCGTGGCGCTGACCCAGCCCGACCAGTTGCCGGCCTGATCCTCCGCCCGAACCCAGAGGGTCTGGCTCGCGTTCGTGGTGAGCACGCTGCCGTGGGTCGGGCTCCCCTGCCCCAGGTACCCGCTCGTCGTCGCCGGGCTCGAGCCGCCCGGCGCGACGATGGTGTACGTGTTCGATTCGCCGGTGTTCGAGAGCTCGTAGGTGATCTCGTTCGCCGCGGAGACGTTGTCCGTCGACGCCGTCCAGTTGAACGTCATCGAGCCCGGGTACGACGTGCTGGGCGAGAGCGTGAAGTTGGTGGGTGCGCTCGGCGCGGTGGTGTCGGCGGTCGTCGTGCCGCTCGTCGAGCTGGTGGTCGACCCGCTGCTGTCGGTGGCGGTCACGAGGAAGTAATACGTGAGGCCGGTCATGCTCGGCGTGAGGCCGGTGAGCGACCAGCTCGTGCTCGTGTTCGGGGTCGGCACAACCGTCGTGCCGCCCGAGGGGCAGGCCGTAGCCGACGTCGAGTAGCAGACCTTGTACGTGATGCCGGAGGTGGGCGTGACCGTCGCGAGGTACGAGACCGTGAGCGACGTGTAGCCCGCCGACACGCCGGCCGGCGTCGTGAACGTCGGAACCGGAATGGCCGACGTCGTGCCGCAGGCGTAGGTCGTATTGGTCTCCTGGTTGCCCGCCTGGTCGGTCGCGCGGACGACGAAGCAGTACGTCGTGCTCGGCTGGAGGCCGGTGACCGTGAACGTGTTCGTGGACCCAGAGGTCTGGGTGATCCCCGAGTCGATCGGGCTCGTGTACGACGACGGAGCGCCGCCCACGCCCTCGTAGATGCTGAACGAGATGTTCGTCTGCGAGCTGTAGTTGTCGGTGGCGATGCCCCAGCTGAGGGCGAGCGACGTGACGGTCGCCGTGCCGACGGGCTTGATGGCGCCGGCCGAGGGCGGCGTCGTGTCCTTCGACGTCATGCCCGACACTTGCTGGGTGTTCGTGTCCTCGTTGCCCGCCTGATCGCGGGCGCGCACGACGAAATAGTACGTCGTGTTGTCGGACAAGCCCGTGAAGGTGGTCGACGTGCCGGACACGCCGGTCGCGCCGTTCGCCGTGAACGCCGTGCAGCCGCCCGGGGTGGTGGTCTCGCAGACGTCGTAGACGATGTTCGCGGTCGCCGTCGCGTCGTCGGTCGCCGACGGCCAGTTGACCGTGAGGCTCGTGAGCGTCGCGCCCGAGACGCCGCTCGCGCCGGCGAAGACGGGCGCGGTCTTGTCGGCGCTCGTCGAGGCCGTCATGCTGACCGTGTTCGTGTCGACGTTCCCCGAGAGGTCCTGCGCGCGGACGACGACGTCGTAGGAGGTGCTCGGCGTCAGCGCCTTCACCGCGTTCGTGTACGACGTCGCGTTCGCCGCGGTCGTCGCCATCGCGACGAAGTTGGTGGTGCAGGGGCTCGCGGCGCCGTGCAGGTTCCAGCACACGTCGTAGACGAGCTGGCTCTGCGGCGTCGTGTCGTCGGTGGCGACGGTGTTGCTCCAGGTCGCCGTGAGCTGGGTGTCGCTGAAGGCCGTGAGCCCGGTGATGCCCGCCGCGAACGTCGGGTCGATCTTGTCGGCGTTGGTCGTGACCGACAGCTCGACGTAGGGCGTCGCGCTCCGGTTGCCGGCTGCGTCGCGCGCGCGGACGATGAAGTAGTACGTCGTATTGGGCAGGAGGCCCGTGACGAGGAGCGGCACGGTGTCCGTGAGCGAGCCCGCCGGCGCCGAGTAGGTCGGCGTCGTGAGGTCCTCCTTGCCGGACTGGGTCGCCTGGTAGATGTCGTAGGCGATCTGCGACGGGAGGCTGACGTCGTCGCTCGCGGCGCTCCACGAGAGGGTCACGTTGGCGTCGCCCAGGTTGCCCGAGGCCGGCACCGCGCCCGTGAGGCCCGCGAACGTCGGAGGCGTCGTGTCGACGACCGTCTGCCCCGACACGATGGCGTAGTTGCCGTCGACGTTCCCGGCCTGGTCCTCGGCGCGGACGACGAAGTAATACGTCGACGTCGGCGACAGGGAGTTGAACTGGTACGACGTGACGTTCGTGACGGTCGCGTTCGCGCTGAACGCGCCGCCCGCGCCGCCGCAGCCCGTCTTGGACTGCGTCATGCACACGAGGTACCGAAGGGACGACTGGGCCGAGTAGTTGTCGGTCGCGAGGTTCCAGTTCACCGTGAGCGACGTCGCCGAGGCGTTCGAGCACCCCGTCGCGCCCGCGAACGTGGGCGCCGTCGTGTCGGCGAGCGTGCTCGCGCTCGCGAGCGCGGTGTTCGTGCTCGGGTTGCCGGCCTGGTCGACCGCGCGAACGAGCACGTTGTATCCCGTCGCCGCGGTCAGGCCCGTGATCGTGTAGCTGAGCGCGCCCACCGCGGCCGTGCCGTCGATGACGAAGCTCGTGGCGCACGAGTTGTCCTTCGCCCAGCACACCTGGTAGACGAGGCTCGACGCCGCCGTGATGTCGTCGCTCGCCGCGGTCCAGTTCAGCGTGAGCTGGGTGAGCGAGTTCGGCGTCTGGATGGTGGCGCCCGCGAAGCTCGGGGGCGACTTGTCCGGCGCCGTCGTGGCGTTCGCCTCGTCCTGGTTCGTGTCCTCGTTGCCCGCCTGGTCGCGGGCGCGCACGACGAAGAAGTACTGCGTGCTCGGGGAGAGCAGGGGCGGGAACTGCTGCGCGATCGTGTACGACGTCGCGCCCGCGGCCGAGGTGTACGTCGGCTTGGAGTAGAGCTCTCCGTTCGAGCCGGTCGCCTGGTAGATGTCGTAGACGATCTGGCTCTGGGCGGTGACGTCGTCGGTCGCGGCCGTCCACGTGAGCTTGATCGAGGCGTCGCCGAGGGACGTCGCGACGAGGTTCGTCTCGTTCGAGGCGAAGTTCGGCGCGGTCTTGTCGGCCGCCGTCTGGCCGAAGACCTCCTTGTTGTTCCCGTCGTCGTTGTTCGCCTGATTGACCGACTGCACGACGAAGTAGTAGTTCGTGCCCGGCGCGAGGTTCGTCGCCGTGTACGTCAGGCCGCCCGTCACCGTCGCCGTGGCGCTGAACGAACTCCCGTTGCAGCCGCCGTCCGTCGGCGTCATGCAGACGAGGTAGCGAATCGCGCTCGCCGGGGTGACGTGGTCGCTCGCCGCCAGCCACGAGACCTTGAGGCTCGTGTCGCTGACGACGCTCACGGCGCTCGCGCCCGCGAAGACAGGCGGGGTCGTGTCGGCCTGCGTCGACTGCGCGGCCTCCTTGTCGTTCGCGTCGACGTTGCCGGCCTGGTCGACGGCGAGCACGATGACGTAGTACTGCGTGGCCGGGGTCAGGCCGGAGAACGTGACCGTGGTCGCGCCCGGCGCCGTCGTCACGGCCGTCGTAGAGAGCTCTCCGCCGCTCACCGGAGAGATGTACGCGCGGTAGACGATGGCCGACGGCGCGGTGACGTCGTCGGTGGCGGGCGCCCAGCTCGCGGTGAGGGTCAGCGGGTCGGTCGAGACGAGCTGCGTGACGCCGGCGAACGTGGGCGGCGTGACGTCGGCCGGTGTCTTGCTCGAGACCTCGACGGGCGGCGTCGTCGTGTCGGGGTTACCCGCCTCGTCGACAACGCGTGCATAGAAGTAGTAGGTCGTCTTGGGCGCGAGGTTGTTGACGACGAAGCTCGTGGCGCCCGCAGGCGTCGTCTCGATCGGCGTCGCGCTCTCGGCGCCCGGCGCGGAGCCCTGGTAGATCCGGTAGTAGAGCGCGGTCGACGCGGAGACGTCGTCCGAGCCCACCGCCCAGGTGAGGAGAATGCTCGTGGGCGACTGCGGCACCGGGGGCAGAAGGCCGGCGAACGTCGGGGGAACGGTATCGGCGAGGGTGGTGCCGAGGCGCTCGACCTTGTTGGCGTCCTCGTTGCCCGCCTGGTCGCGCGCCCGCACCACGAAGTACTCGTTCTGGTTGGGCTCGAGGCCGGCGACCGTGTACTGGGTCACGCCGGCGGGGCTGGTCCAGAGGGGCGAGGTGTAGTCCTCGCCACCGGGGCTCGACGACGCGTAAACGTCGTAGGTGATGGCGCTGGCCGCCGAGTAGTCGTCGGTCGCGGCCGCCCATACGAGATCGATCTTCTGGTCGGTCAGGCCGGTCGCGGAGGTCAACCCGGCGAAGGTGGGCGGGGTGACGTCGGGCGAGTTCGCCGTCTTGGCCGAGACCTCGACCGTGTTGTCGTCTTCGTTCTTCGAGGTGTCGCGCGAGCGGACGACGAAGTAGTAATTGGTCGCCACCTCGAGGTGCACGGCGGCGTACGAGGTCGCGCCGGGCACGGTCGAGAACGTCGGCTTGGTGTAGTCCTCCTGGCCCGACGTCGTCGTGAGGTAGACGTCGTAGACGAGGGCGCCCTGGGGGTCCACGGCGTCGGTCGCCGGCGACCAGCCGACGGTGATGGTGGTGCCGAGGGTCGTCGCGGTCGTCGCGCCCGCGAAGACCGGCGGCGTCTTGTCGAGCGTGCGAGCCGTGAGCTCGCGCACGTTGAGGTCGCTGTTGCCGCTCGAGTCGACCGCGCGCACGACCACGAAGTACTGCGTGGCCTCCGAGAGGCCGGTGAGCGTGAGCTGCGTCGAGCCGGCCGGCGCGCTCGCGCCGATGCTGGTGAAGTTCTCGCCGCCCTGCGTGGTGCTGTAGAAGAGGTGATACGAGCAGGGCGCCCCGCTGTTGTCGGTGGCGGGGTTCCAGGTGACGACGAGCTTGTCGCGGTCGATCGCCGTCAGCGACTGGATGCCCGCGAAGACCGGCGGCGTCGTGTCCGTGGTCGTCGCGGACTTCTCGGTCGTGTTGGCGTCCTCGACGCCGTGCCCGTCGATCGCGCGGACCACGAAGAAGTAGGTCGTCGCGGCGCGCAGGCCGCCGATGACGCCGCCCGTGGCGCCCGAGGGCGTGGTCGCGATCGGGTGCGCGAAGTCTTCACCGCCCGCCGCGGTCCCCGCGTAGACGCGGTACACCATCGAGCCCTGCGCCGTGGATCCCGTCGCGGGATCCCACGTGAGCGCGACCTGGACCTGGTCCACGGGCGTCGCGGAGGTCACGCCGCCGAAGACCGGGGGCGGCATGGGGCCGGCCTCGACCTCGCCTCCCATCATCGACGCGTCGGAGCCGCTCGTCGGCGTCGGCGCCGCGCCGGAGCCGTTGCAGTGCAGCCCCGCCAAGGCCAGCAGCAAAGAAGCCAAGATCCATAGACGGCTCAATCCAAGTGGCCCGACGGCCGGCGCAGAGCGCATTCGTTTCCCTCTCCCCGAGTCCGGCGAAATCGTCGCCAGACGACACAAGGCCCAGCATCGAGACATACCCCGCTAGGGCCCTCGTGGAATAGGTAAATATTTCGCCGCCCCGCAGCCGCAGCCGCGGGACGCCAGCGACCTACACGTCAGTGAGAGGGCGCGCCGTCCGAGTCGGGATGGGCGCCGGCGTCGTCGGGTGGACAGCCCTCGTTGATCCATGCGGCGACGATCGGAAGTCCGCCGTCGACGTCGACCATGTGGGTGTCGATCGGAGGCATTTGAGTGCCGCTCGCCACGCCACCGATCCCGTCGCGCTGGCTCATTCGAACGAAGACGCAGCTATTTGCGGTATCGCACTTCGCGATTCGCTCGGTCACTTGATGGAAGTTGGTCGTCGCGTGGCCGACGCCGGTCGTGTAGGTGTCAGTCGCGCCGACGCTCCCGAGCTCCCCCACATTGAGCCGCATGAAGAAGCCAGTCGGGGCCGCGTAGCCATTGCCGTCGTTGTGGCAGGTGGTTCCGCAGTTCGCGTGCAAATAGCCGAGGGCCGCGGCCTCGACGGGCGTGCCCGGGATGGCGAGCGACGCGTCGGGCGCGTCGGTGATGAGGCCCTTGGAGATCAGCGTGCCTAGCGGGAGGCCGTTTGCGCCGGGAGACGCGAGGCTCACGGCCTCGAAGCCGAGGACGTAGTCTTCGCGGCCCTCGTGGCACTCCTTGCATTTGGGCTGGCTGGGGATTCTCGTACCCCGCGTCGTTCACGTTCAGCGCGCCGTTCGGGAGCTCCAAGGTGCTCGAGGCGTCGGCCGACCAGTGGTAGGTCGTGAGATACCAGTCGCCTTCGCCCCGCTTGTGGATCATGCGGGTCTCGATGAACGCGCCGTTCACGACGAACTGCTTCCAGAACTTGGTGCCGACGGGGAAATTCCACTCGTCCATGTTGGAGGTGTCGATCTTCGTGCCGGGCGGCAGATAGACCCAGCGCGTCTTCACCGCGCCGTCGCTCCAGAGGTGGAGGCCGGGGTCGTAGAGCGTGACGTTGGAGGAGATTGTCCGCGTGGGCCAGTCGGAGTAGAGGCCGGTGCAACGGAGCTCGGTCGGCTCGCCGAAGGTGTCGAGCGTGCAGCCCGAGTCCGCGTCGGCGGCGTCGGCGGCGCCGTCGTCGCCGGCTTCGGCGAGCGCGTCGGGACCGGCCTCGACGGGGACGGTGGCGTCGGGCACGGACGCATCGGATGCATCGGGGGCCTCGATTTGATCGTTGTCCGTATGGGTGGACGAGCAGCCGACCGAGCCGGCCGACGCAACGGCGACGACGCAAAGAAGCGAGCACGCGGAGAAGCGATGACCCACGAGAGTCTCCTCGGGCGGCGTGGCTTACGAGCCGCCAACCAGAACATATAGGACCGAAGGCCCCATGGGCGAGCACCTCTCGCGGACGAACGGGCCTCCCTAACGGACGAATCGGCACGGACGAACCGGGCCGCGGTCCTTTGCGGCGATCCGCGAGGGCACCCGGGATGTCGGAGCAGTAGGTCGGTGGAGGAATCGCGGTCAGTCCGGAAGCGGAATGAACTCCGCGTCGTCTCCCGGGATGGACGGGAACGCGCGGCGCTTCCACTCGTCTTTCGCGCGCTCGATGCGCTCCTTGGAGCTCGACACGAAGTTCCAGTACACGTGCCGCGAGCCGTCGAGCGGCGCGCCGCCGAGGAGCATGAGACGCGTCTTGCCGCGCGCACAGAGCCGCGCCGGCGCGCCCGGTCGGAACACGAGCATCGAGCCCTCGGCGTAATCCTGCCCGGCGCACTTCAAGGCGCCCGACACGATGTACGCAGCGCGCTCCTCGTGCTCGTCCGTGAGGGCGAACTCGGCGCCGGCCTCGAGCTCGGCGTGCACGTAGAGCGTGGGCGAGCGGACCCCGACTGGCGAGCGCGCGCCGTACGCGTGCCCCGCGAGGATTCGCAGCGTGGCGCCGGGGAGCCGGACGAGCGGGAGGGTCGCGCCGGGGTAATGGTCGAAGGCGGGCGCGATCTCCTCGTCGGCGGTGGGGAGCGCGACCCACGACTGGATGCCGTGCATCGCGCCGCCGCTCTGCCTGCGGTCGTCGCTCGACCGCTCGGAGTGGACGATGCCGCGCCCCGCGGTCATCCAGTTGATGTCCCCGGGGACGATCGCCTGGCGCGAGCCGAGGCTGTCCCGATGGATGATCTCGCCGTCGAAGAGATACGTGACGGTCGCGAGGCCGATGTGCGGGTGCGGCCGCACGTCCATCCCGTGCCCGGGCGCGAGCACGTGATGGGTCATGTGGTCGAAGAAGATGAAGGGCCCGACGAGCCGCCGCTGCATCGACGGGAGGACGCGCGCGACGGAGAAGCCGCCGAGGTCGCGCGGGCGGCCGGTGACGACGAGCTCGATGGGGCTCTCGCCGGGCACGCTGCATCCGGGCTCGTTGGCGGGGAGGAAGCTCATGGCGTGCGCACCTTCTGGACGGCTTGCTGCACGTCGGAGGCCTCGGCGACGGCGCCCGCGGCCTTGAGGTGCTTCATCGCGACGCCCATCGCCTGGCCGTCGCTCTTCGCCGCCCGGATTGCGTCGGCGACGGGGGCGATTGCGGCGGCGATCGCGTCGACCGACATCGACTTCGGGAGGAGCGCCGAGAGCGTCTCGATCTCGCGCCGGAGGGCCGGGACGCGCGCGTCGCCCGCGCCCGAGAGCGCGAGCGTCTCCTCGTTCGACTTGAGGAGCTTGCGGAGGATTGCGATCGCCTCTTCGTCGCGAAGCGCGCGGTTGGCGCGCGCCTCGGCCGTCTGGATCTCCCCGACCGCGAGGCCCAGGATGTTCCGCGCGACCTCGTCCCGGTCGCGCATCGCGCGCGTCATTCGGGCCTTGATCTCGTCGATGATCATCGGTCGGGTCCTTTCGCCGAAAAAGGCGGGGCCTAACGTAGCATCGGGCGCGCGCGAGGCCCCGCCCCCCCCCCGGAAGAGGGGGTGTGACGCGCCCGGCCGAAGCGTGACACTCTGCCCGGATGCATTTTTCGAGGTTCGTCGTCTTCCTGTCCCTGGGTGCGGCGTGTGCGGCCGCGTGTGGAGGGAAAGGCGGGAACGACGGCACCTCGGACGCGGGCGGCTCGGGCGCTTCGAGCGGCTCGGGCGGCTCGGGCACTTCGAGCGGCTCCGGCACTTCGAGCGGCTCGGGGGACGAGGGCGGCTCCGGGACGCCGACCGACGCCGCGGCCGACGCGCCCGAGGAGCTCACCGACGGCGCGCCGGACGCGTCCGAGGCCTCGGTCGCCTCCGGCCCCGACGCCTCCGACGCCGCTCCCGAAGCGGCGTCGTGCGTCACCACCGGCTTCAGCGACGACGCGAAGAACTGCGGCTCCTGCGGCAACGACTGCGGCGACGACGTGTGCACGTCCGGGCATTGCACGAGGATCCTCGCGTCGGGCCTCGACTCGGCGGAGGGCATCGCGGTCGGAAGCTCGGTCTACGTGGCGGTCGCGGCGGACACGCGCGGGATCCTCGCGCTGCCGCTCGCGGGCGGCGCGCCGAGCACCGTGATCACGCCGGCCGTCTCCCTGCAGAACTCGACCGCCCTCACGCTCGGGGGCGGGAAGCTCTTCTGGACCGTCTCGCCGACCTCGGTCGACTCGGTCGCCGCCGCGGGCGGCATGCTGAGCACCCTCACGGCGAGCGCGAACGTGCCTGCGGCCATCACCAACGACGGCACGACGGTGTTCTGGGTGCAGCGCGACGCGGTGCAGTCTGCACCCATCGCGACGGGCGTGCCGCAGAAGCTCGGCGTCGCCACGGACGCCGGGACGCCCTTCGACACGCCGACCGCGATCGCCGTCGACGACACGTACGTCTACTGGTCCAATCAGGGCGCGACCGCGGGCACCGCCTCGATCTACCGCGCGAAGAAGACGGACGGGAGCGGCGCGGTGTCGCTCGTGACCACCGCGCTCGACCCGGTGGAGGGCATCACGGTCGACGCGACCAACATCTACTTCACCTGCTACTACGGCGGCCCCTCGGCCACGCACACCGTGTACTCCGCACCCATCGGCGGGGGGGCGGCGACGGCCCTCTCGACGACCGAGCAGGTTCCGACGGCGATTGTCTCCGACGCGGACGCCGTCTACTGGGTCGACCAGAACCGCATCCGCAAGATGGTGAAGGGCGGCGCGATCACCACGCTTGCGAGCTACACGGTCAACATCCGCACGAAGGAGGGGGGCCTGGCGTTCGGCAGCGGCGGCGCCTTCAACTCCATCGCGCTCGACGCCACGTACGTCTACTGGACCGACCAGGGCACGATGACCGGCACCGGCGCCGTGTACCGCGTGGCGAAGAACTGAGCGGACGGAGTCGAGCGAGAGGTGCGGATGGGAGTCGAACCCACGTGTAACGGATTTGCAATCCGCTGCCTAACCACTTGGCTACCGCACCACTGACAGGTCCCGCTTCGAGGGCGCGGGGGCCGGGAACATGCCACAACCCAGGGCCGCTGACAAAGCGATCCGGACGGCGCGGCGCCGCGCCAAGGAACCCCGGGGCCGAGACCGGCGGAAGAAAACCGGGGCCGAAACCGGTATCCTTCGGCAGGCGTCGACCGTCGATCCGGGTATGAGCGCTTCTCGAGAGCTACCGCGGTCCGTCCAGTCGTCCTGGAACGAGTTCCTCCAGAGCTTCGAGCCGCTCCGCACGGACCTCTATCGGTACTGCCGGCACCTGACGCGGAGCCCCTGGGACGCCGAGGATCTCGCGCAGGACACCCTCGCCCGCGCGTTCGTCACGCTCGGCCAGATGGGGCACGCGCCGCCCAGCCCGCGCGCGTGGCTCTTCCGGGTCGCGTCGAACCTGTGGATCGATCGCCTGAGGCACGCGCAGGTGGCGCGCGAGGCCCGGCTCGAAGGCGACGCCGGGGCGCCCCCGCTCGAGCGAGGCGCGGCGGGCGATCCGCGCGCGGCCCGCGAGGCCGCCGGCACGCTCCTCGCTCAGCTCTCGCCGCAAGAGCGGGCCGCCGTGGTCCTCAAAGACGTGTTCGACTTCTCGCTCGAGGAGACGGCCGAGGCGCTCTCCACCGCCGTCGGCGCGGTGAAGACCGCGCTCCACCGCGCGCGCGGAAAGCTCGTCGAGCCGGCAAAGGAAGAGCCGAGCGCGCCGCCGCCCGCCGTGCTCGACGCGTTCTGCGCGGCGTTCAACGCGGGCGACATCGAGCGGCTGACCGCCCTCTTGCTCGACGGCGCGAGCGTCGAAGTGGTCGGCGCGACGACGCAGTACGGCCCGGAGGCCGCGAGGCGCACGGTCCTCTGGGGCATGCTGTTCGGCGTGACGCGCATGGCGGCGGGCGTCAGGATGGATCCCGCGTTCGTTCAGGAGGTCGTGGCGAGCGCGCCCCGCGTCGAGGCGCGGCCCCACCGCGGCGGCTGGGTGCTCGTGCACTGGTACGCGCACGGGGACGGCGAGGCGGTCCGCGCGCTGACGCGCGTCGACGTCGTGGGCGATCGCGTGGCGCGCCTCCGGAACTACTTCTTCACGCCCGACGTCATCGCCGAGGTCTGCGGGGAGCTCGACGTGCCCGTCCGCTCGAACGGCTACCGCTGGTGCTTGCCGGGCCAGGGATCCGGCCCGAAAAGCGAGCAAGGCTGATCGCCGAAAGCCGCCTACCTTCTTCGACCTTGTGTTACACGCCTTCTATGAGGCGGCTTCTCGTTCTGGCTGCGGCGGCGTCGTGGATCGGCGGTCCAGCGTGGCTCGTTCCACGCACCTGCCTGGCCCAGCCCGCAGCCGCCAGCGCCGCCCCTGCCGCCCCTCCTCCTCCCGCTCCGCCCGAGCCCACGACGGCCGCGCGCACCGAGGCGGCCGACCGCTTCGACCGCGGCCTGCGGCTCTTCAACGCCGGCGATCCCGCGGCCGCGCTCGCGGAGTTCAAGCGCGCGTATGCGCTCATCCCGAACCCCATCGTCCTCTACAACATCGGGCTCGTGTACGCGCGGCTCGATCGGCCCGTCGAGGCCACCGACGCGCTCGATCAGGTCCTCGCCGACCCGCGCGGCCTGAACCCCGAGCGGGTGACGATGGCGCGGCAGACGCGCGCCGAGCAGGCCGCGCGCACCGCGGAGATCACGGTGACGGCGAGCGTCGACGGCGCGACCCTCGACGTGGACGGCGTCGAGGCCGCGACGCTGCCGCTGGAGAAGCCGCTCCGGGTGAAGAGCGGTACGCACGTCGTCGGCGTCGTCGCCGCGGGGTACGCGCCGCTCCGCAAAGAGGTGACGATCGCCACCGGCGAGGCGCAGGCGCTGCGCTTCGATTCTCGTCGTGATGCAGGGCCGGCTCGCGCACCTCGTCGTCAAGACGCACCTGCCCGGCGCGGACGTCTTCGCCGACGGGCAGCGCATCGGCAGCACGCCCCTCGCGAGCTCGGTGCCGCTGACGCCCGGCTCGCACGCGATTCGAGCTCCGTCGCGTGGGCTACACGACCGCCCGCGTCGAGCTGACGCTCGGCGACGGCGCGACGGGCGAGGTGGCCCTCGAGCCGGAGGAGGACCACGAGGCGGTCGTGACCACCGGCGGCCAGCTCGTCCTCGCCGCGGATCAGAGCGACGTCACGGTCACGATTGACGGGCGCCTGCGCGGCGTGTACCAGGGGCCCATCCGCCTCGAGCCGGGCCTCCACGACCTGCTCGTCGAGCGAGGGAACTTCGAGCCCGCGAGCCGGGACTTCACGATCGAGACCGGGCAGTCGCTGACCCTCAAGCTGAAGCTCGTGCCCACGCCCGAGTACCGCTCCGCGTTCGTGTCGCGCGCCCGCACGCAGCGCGCCGCGGGGATCGCGAGCATCGTGGCGGGCGCCGCCGTCGCCGCAGGGGGCGCCGTGATCCTCGTCGTCGACGCCGGCCAGCGGAACGACGGCAACCGCACCCTCGCCAAGCTCGCGTCCGAGAGCATGAAGGGGAGCGGCCAGGCCTGCGATCCCGGCCAGCTCAGCACCGTGTACGAGATGACCTGCGCCGCGCCGACCAGCGCCGCCAGCTCGAAGGTCGACGACGCGAACACGCGCGACATCGCCGGGTGGATCGGCGTGGGCGTCGGCGCAGCCGCGGCGGTCGTGGGCGCGGTCCTCTTCGCGACGGCCGACGACCCGCACCGCTACGACGACGTCGCCGCGGCGCCCCCGCGCCTCGCGCCGCGTTTCTGGGCGGCGCCGGGCGGCGGGGGCTTCACGCTGGCGGGGTCGTTCTAAACCTCGCCGAGGACGTCCGACGCTCGGCCGCGCCCGACGGTCGGCCGGGCACGCCCGACGGTCGGCCGAGGGCGTTCAACGGTCGGCCGAGCGCGCCCAACGGTCGGCCGAGCGCGCTCAAATCTCGGCGGAGCCCGCCCGAACGCCGGCCGAGGGCACTCGAACGCCCGCCGAGGGCACCCGGTCGACGGTCGGGCGCGCTCGGCCGCCGGTCGGGCGTGCCTGGCCGCCGGTCGGGCGCGCCTGGCCGCCGGTCGGGCGCGCCTGGCCAACCGTCGGGCGCGATCAGCCGAGGCGTTCGAGGACGGCGGCGCCCATGGCGCTCGTGGAGATGGGCTTGTCGGCGCCCATGTCCGCGGTGCGCGCGCCCGCGGTGACCGCGGCGTCGACCGCGCGCTCGACCGCCCGCGCCTCTTCCTCGAGGCCCAGCGAGTGGCGGAGCAGATGGCCGCGCTCGCGATGGTGCCGAGGGGGTTCGCGATGCCCTTGCCCGCGATGTCGGGCGCCGAGCCGTGGATCGGCTCGTAGAGGCCGCGCGTGCCTTCGCCGAGCGAGGCGCTCGGCAGGAGCCCCAGCGAGCCGGCGAGGACCGCGGCCTCGTCGGTGAGGATGTCGCCGAACATGTTCTCGGTCACGATGACGTCGAACGACCGCGGGGCCGTGATGAGGCGCATCGCGCACGAGTCGACGAGCTGGTGCTCGAGCTTCACGCTCGGGTCTTCCTTCGCGACCTCGACGGCCACCTCGCGCCACAGGCGCGACGACTCGAGGACGTTCGCCTTGTCGACCGACGTGAGGAGCTTCCTCCGGCCGGCGGCGAGCTTGAGCGAGAGGCGGACGACGCGGCGGATCTCCACGTCGGTGTACTCGAGGGTGTCGACCGCGCGGACCTTGTCGCCGACCTTCTCGCGGAGGCGCGGCTTGCCGAAGTAGAGGCCGCCCGTGAGCTCGCGCACGAAGAGGATGTCGACGCCCTCGATGCGGTCGGCCTTCACGGGCGACGAGGCGGCGAGCGACGGGTGCACGCGCACGGGCCGCAGGTTCGCGAAGAGCCCGAGCGCCTGGCGGATGGCGAGGAGCCCCTGCTCCGGCCGCACCTTCGCGCGCGGGTCGTCCCACTTCGGGCCGCCCACCGCGCCGAGCAGCACGGCGTCGCTCGCCATGCACGCGTCGGTCGTCTCCTGCGGAAGCGCGCCGCCCGTGGCGTCGATGGCCGCGCCGCCGATGAGGTGCGTGGTGTACGAGAACGAGTGCCCGAAGCGGCTCGCGATGCGGTCGAGCACCTTCTTCGCCTCGGCCACGACCTCGGGCCCGATGCCGTCGCCCGGGAGGAGAACCAGATTCGCCTTCTTCATCTACGCTGCACCTTTTTCGTGAGCATCCAGAGCTTCCGGAGCTTCGCTTGACGCTTCTTTCGGAAAGCCCGGCGGCGGCCGCGAGGCACGCGCCAGGCTGAGCCCGTACTCGATCCCGTCGGCGAGGGCCAGCCAAGACGCCTCGAGCACGTTGGCGCTCGCGCCCACCGTCTACCAGCGCTCCTCGCCGAGGCGTCGTGTCGATCATGACGCGCGTGATGGCCGACGTGCCGCCCACGCTGTCGAGGATGCGGACCTTGTAGTCCTCGAGCTTGATGCCCCGGATGTGCGGGTACGCCCCCATGAGCGCCTTGCGGAGCGCCGCGTCGAGCGCGCCGACCGGGCCGTTGCCCTCGGCGGCCGTGTGCACGATCTCGCCGCGCACGCGCAGCTTGATGGTGGCCTCCGAGAACGCCTCTTCGCGCGCCCGCTGGCCGACGATGACCTTGTAGTCCACCAGCTCGAACGGCGGCACGTACCCCGCCGACTCGCGCCTCATCATGAGCGCCACCGACGCCTCGGCGGCCTCGAACGCGAAGCCGCGGGCCTCGCGCTCCTTCAGGTCGCGCAGCACGGCCGTCGTCGCGCCGGCCTCCAGCGTGACCTCGAACTCCTCCGCCTTGGCGAGCAGGTTGCCGCGCCCCGAGAGCTCGCTCACGACGACGCGCGTCTTGTTGCCCACGAGCGCCGGGTCGACGTGCTCGTACGAGCGCGCGCTCCGGCGGATGGCCGCGACGTGCACGCCGCCCTTGTGCGCGAAGGCGCTGCGGCCGACGTACGCCGCGTGCGGGTCGGGCGCGAGGTTCGCGATCTCCGCGGCCTGCCACGCGACGTGCGTCAGCTCGGCCAGCGCGCCAGGGCGCAGGCACGTGCGGCCCATCTTGAGCTCGAGGTTCGGCACGATCGAGCAGAGGTTCGCGTTGCCGCACCGCTCGCCGTAGCCGTTCAGCGTGCCCTGCACGTGCGCGGCGCCGCCGCGCACCGCCGCGATCGAGTTCGCGACGCCGCAGCCCGTGTCGTCGTGCGCGTGGATGCCGATGGGCGCGTCGATGGCCGCGACCACCGCCGCGACGCGCTCCTCGATCTGCCAGGGGAGCGAGCCGCCGTTCGTGTCGCACAGGACGACCGTCTCGGCGCCCGCGCCGGCCGCGGCGCGGAGCGTCTCCATCGCGAAGTCGGGGCTCTCGCGCCAGCCGTCGAAGAAGTGCTCGGCGTCGTACACGACGCGGCGCCCGTTCTCGACCAGGTAGCCGACCGTCTCGGCGATCATCCGCAGGTTCTCCTCCTCGGAGATGCGGAGCACGTCGCGCACGTGGAGCACGGACGACTTGCCGAAGATGGCGCAGACCGGCGCGCCCGTCGCGAGGAGCGCGGCCACCTGCGGGTCGGCCTCGGGCGCGCAGCCTGGCGCGCCGCGTCGACCCGAACGCCGTGAGCGCGGCGTGCGCCCACTGGACGTCGCGCGCCCGCTCGAACGCCTCGGCGTCCTTGGGGTTCGAGCCGGGCCACCCGAGCTCGATGAACGCGACGCCCATCCCGTCGAGCAGCCGGGCGATGCGCAGCTTGTCGACCGCCGACAAGCTCAGGCCTTCGCGCTGCGTCCCGTCGCGCAGCGTGGTGTCGTAGATGCGTACGAGCCCAGGCTTAGGCGCGCTGGGATTCATAGCGGGCGATGTCGGGTGAAGCGCTCGAGGAGGTACCCGAGCTCGTCGACGCCCGTGGACGAGGCACTCCTTCGCGAAGGGGTCGATCTCGAACTTCACGGGCGGCTGCCCGACGAGCGCGACCGTCTGCGCCGGGAGGTCCACCGCGATCTGCGCCTTGGGGTTCGCCCGGCGCGCCTCGAGGATGCGCGCGTGGAAGGCCGCGTCGACCGCGACCGGCAGGAGGCCGTTCTTCAGCGCGTTGCCCTGGAAGATGTCGGCGAACGACTGCGCGACGATGGCGCGCAAGCCCCAGCCCACGAGCGCCCAGGGCGCGTGCTCGCGCGACGAGCCGCAGCCGAAGTTGTCGCCCGGCGACGAGCACCTGCGCGCCCGCCGCGTCCGGCCGGTTGAGCGGGAAATCGGCGTTCGAGCGACGCCGTCGGGGAGCTAGCGCCAGTCGGCAGAAGACGCTGTCGCCGAGGCCCTTCTTGTCGGTGACCTTGAGGAAGCGCGCCGGGATGATCTGGTCGGTGTCGACGTCGTCGACGGGCAGCACCACGAACGTCGACGTGAGCGTGGTGAACGGCTCCTTCGCTTCGATCTTCATGCATGCGTTCCCTTTGTGCGATGCCGTCATAGCAACGCGCGCGGGTCGGTGACGCGGCCGCGTGACGGCCGCCGCGGCGGCCGTGAGCGGCGACGCGAGGAGCGTGCGCCCTCCCCGCCCCTGCCGCCCCTCGAAGTTGCGGTTGCTGGTGCTCACGGCGTACTGCCCGGGCGCGCAGCTGGTCGCCGTTCATGGCGATGCACATCGAGCAGCCCGACTCGCGCCACTCGGCGCCCGCCGCCTCGGAACACCGCGTCGAGGCCCTCGGCCTCCGCCTGGCGCTTGACTCCTGCGAGCCCGGCACCACCAGCACGCGCACGTTCGGCGCGACCTTGCGGCCCTTCACAGCCCTGCGCCGCGGCGCGCAGGTCGCCGAGGCGCGAGTTGGTGCACGAGCCGATGAAGACCACGTCGATCGGCTGGCCCGCGATGGCGCTGGCCCG
Organism: uncultured delta proteobacterium; assembly: GCA_963797395.1. Taxonomy (GTDB): domain Bacteria; phylum Myxococcota_A; class Polyangia; order Polyangiales; family Polyangiaceae; genus Palsa-1150. The sequence continues at coordinate 837,503 of CAWCPA010000009.1, read as the reverse complement.
CCGTCGAGGCCCATGTACGCGAGCGCCTTCGTCGAGCGCGGCGCTGTCGGCCGGGCTGCCCGCGGACCCGGGCGCGGGCACCGTGCCGGTGATCGGGATGCCCATGCCGGGGTTGGTGCCGTAGGTGACCATCGGCTCGAGCGCGCTCGGCGTCGAGCGTGACCGACGCGTCGAACTTCGCGCCGTCGTCGGTCGGCAGCGTCTTCCAGTGCTCGACGGCCCTGGTCCCACGCGTCGCCCTGGGGCGCGAACTTGCGGCCCTCGAGCTACCCGAACGTGGTCTCGTCCGGCGCGATCAGGCCCGCGCGCGCGCCGGCCTCGATCGACATGTTGCAGACGGTCATGCGCGCTTCCATGTCGAGCGCCTCGATCGCCCCGCCGCGGTACTCGATGACGTGGCCGGTGGCGCCGCCCGACGCCGATCCTGCGCGATGAGCGCGAGGATGATGTCCTTCGCGCCGACGCCCGGCTTGAGCGCGCCGTCGACGCGGACCTCGAGGGTCTTCGGCTTGCGCTGGAGGAGGCACTGCGTCGCGAGGACGTGCTCGACCTCGCTCGTGCCGATGCCGAAGGCGAGCGCGCCGAACGCGCCGTGCGTGGAGGTGTGGCTGTCGCCGCAGACGATGGTGCACCCCGGCTGCGTGACGCCGAGCTCGGGCCCGATGACGTGGACGATGCCCTGCTCGCTCGAGTCGAGGTCGTACAGCTTGACGCCGAACTCGGCGCAGTTGGCCTTCAGCTTCGCGAGCTGCGCCTCGGCCTGCGCGTCCACCACGGCGAGTCCGCGCGGCAGCGTGGGGATCGAGTGGTCCATCGTCGCGACCGTGCGCTCGGGGCGGCGCACCTTCAGGCCGCGCGCGCGGAGCCCGTCGAACGCCTGCGGCGACGTGACCTCGTGCACGAGGTGCAAGTCGATGTAGAGGACCGCCGGCGCCCCCGCGTCTTCGCGGACGACGTGTTCCCCCCACACCTTCTCGAAAAGAGTCTTCGCCTCGGTCATGATCGTCCTCCCTGCGCCGCTCGCGCGCTCGCGGGCGCAGCCGTTCTCGTCGTGATCTCGCCGGCCCGCTCCTTCGCCTTGGGTCGCGTCTCGAACGCGACGAGGAGGCGGTTGAGGGCCTTCAGGTAAGCCTTCGCGCTGGCCACGATGATGTCCGTGTCGGCGGCGTTCCCGTGGAACACCGGCGCCGTGGCCACCTCGTGCTGCGCGTTCTTCGAGTCGCGCTCTTGCAGGGCGCGCACGCGGACCGTCACCTCGCCGAGCGCGTCGATGCCCTCGGTCACCGCGCGCACCGAGAACTCGAGGAGCTCGGCCGGGGCGTCGACCAGCGCGTCGATCGCCTTGTACGCCGCGTCGACCGGGCCGGTGCCCACCGCCGCGTGCACGCGCACCGCGCCGTCGGGGGCGCGCAGGCGGACCGTCGCCGTGGCCATGCCCTGCGTTCCGCACGCGACCTGGAGGCCGTCGAGCGAGAAGAGCTCGTCCTGCGGCTTCGCGTCGTCGTGGAGCAGCGCCTCGATGTCGGCGTCGGCCACGGCCTTGCGCCGGTCGGCGAGCGCCTTGAAGCGGATGAAGATGCGGCTGAGGGCCGCGTCGTCGAAGCTGTACCCGAGCTCCACGAGCCGCGCCGCGAGCGCCGCCCGGCCCGAGTGCTTGCCGAGCACGAGGCTCGTCTGGGTCACGCCCACGCTCTCGGGGCGCATGATCTCGTAGGTCGCCTGGTGCTTGAGCATCCCGTCCTGGTGGATGCCCGACTCGTGGGCGAACGCGTTCGCGCCGACGATGGCCTTGTTCGGCTGCACCACCATGCCGGTGACGGTGCTGACCAGGCGGCTCACGCGGAAGAGCTGCGTCGTGTCGATGCCGGTGCGTAGATCGAACTTCGCGCTGCGCGTGGCGATGGCCATCACGACCTCTTCGAGCGACGTGTTGCCCGCGCGCTCGCCGATGCCGTTGATGGTGACCTCGGCCTGCCGCGCGCCCGCGAGGATGCCGGCCAGGGCGTTGGCGGTCGCCATCCCTAGGTCGTTGTGGCAGTGCACGGAGAGGATGACGTCCTTCGCGCCGGCCACGTTCTCGCGGATGCCGCGGATGAGGGCCCCGAACTCGTCGGGCGTCGTGTACCCGACCGTGTCGGGGATGTTGATCGTCGTCGCGCCCGAGGCGATGGCCGCCGCGACGACCTCGTAGAGGAACGCGGTCTCGCTGCGCCCCGCGTCCTCCGGGCTGAACTCCACGTCCGCGCAGAGGCTCCGCGCGTACGCGACCATCTCCTTCACGCGGGCCAGCACCTCGGCGGGCGTCATCCGGAGCTTGTGCTTCATGTGAAGCTCGGACGTCGCGAGGAAGAGGTGGATGCGCGGCCGCGCGGCGGGCCGTACGGCCTCCGCCGCGCGATCGATGTCGTTGCGGGCGGCGCGCGCGAGCCCGCAGATGATGGGCGGCGCGCCGGCCCCCGGCGTCCCGTCGGCGGACGGGTTCCCGACGTGCTCCGCGATGGACCGCACGGCGGCGAGATCGTCGGGCGACGCGGCGGGGAACCCGGCCTCGATGACGTCGACGCCGAGGCGCGCGAGCGAACGCGCGACCTCGAGCTTCTCGGCAGACGTCATCGTCGCGCCGGGGCACTGCTCCCCGTCGCGAAGCGTCGTGTCGAAGATGCGTACGTAGCCTTCCGTCGTGCTGGCCATGGCGATGCTCGCTGCTTTGAGGGGGGTCCGGCGCTACTCGCGCGTCTGCTCGCTCTTCACCGGATCGAGGAAGGGCATCATCTCACGGAGCTTCTCGCCCACGTTCTCGATCACGTGGTCGCGCTCCGACGCGCGGTGCGCCGTCGAACCACTTCCGGCCCGTGTCGTTCTCCTCGATCCACTTCTTCGCGAAGGTGCCCGAGCGGATCTCGTCGAGGATCTTCTGCATCGTCTCCTTGGCGTGCGCGTCGATGACGCGGGGGCCCGAGACGTAGTCGCCGTATTCGGCGGTGTCGCTGATCGAGTAGCGCATGTAGCGGAGGCCGCCGCGGTACATCGAGATCGACGATGAGCTTGAGCTCGTGCAGGCACTCGAAGTACGCGACCTCGGGCTGGTAGCCGGCCTTGACGAGCGTCTCGAAGCCGGCCTTCACCAGCTCGCTCACGCCGCCGCAGAGCACCGCCTGCTCGCCGAAGAGGTCCGTCTCGGTCTCCTCCGCGAAGGTGGTCTCGAGGACGCCCGCGCGCGCCGCGCCGATGCCGGCCGCGTACGAGAGCGCGAGCTGGTGCGCCTTGCCCGACGCGTCCTGGTGAACCGCGATGAGCGCCGGCACGCCGCCGCCCTCCTCGAAGGTCCCGCGGACCCGGTGGCCCGGGCCCTTCGGCGCGATCATGCTCACGTCGATGTCGGGGCGCGGCTTGATCGTCCCGAAGCGGATGTTGAAGCCGTGGGCGAACATGAGCGTCTTGCCCGGCGCGAGGTGCGGCTCGATCTCGTCGCGGTAGAGGCGCCCCTGCGTGGTGTCGGGGACGAGCACCATGAGGACGTCGGCCCACGCCGCCGCCTCGGCGACCGAGGACACCTTCAGGCCGGCCGACGTCGCCTTCGCGACGCTCTTGCTGCCCTTCGCGAGCCCGACGCGGACGTCGACGCCGCTATCGCGGAGGTTCAGGGCGTGCGCGTGCCCCTGCGAGCCGTACCCGATGATGGCGACCTTCTTCGCGCGGATGAGCGAGAGGTCCGTGTCCTTGTCGTAGAAAATCTTGGCCATGATCAATCGCGTCCTTGTCGGTTCCTTGGATTTGCTGCGTGCGAGACTTGGGGCTCGTTCAGTCAAGCCGCCTTCACGTCACCCGAGGGCGGCGACGGCGGCGGCGGCGGCACGCTGAGCGGGATGCGGTCGGCGTCGGTCGCCTCCGCGCTGCGGACCATCGCCACCGCGCCCGTGCGCACCATCTCGACGATGCCGAAGGGCCGGAGGACGTCGACGAGGCCGTCGATCTTGTCCGCGCCGCCGGTGATCTCCGCGACGAGCCCCTCGGGCCCGACGTCGATGACGCGCGCGCGGAAGACCTCACAGAGGCGCATCACCTCGCCGCGGGTCGTCGGGTCGGCGCGCACCTTGATGAGGGCGAGCTCGCGGATCATCGTCGCGGCCTTGCTCGTGTCCTCGACGAAGAGGACGTTGACGAGCTTGTAGAGGTTGGCCTCGATGCGGCGGGCCGCGTCTTCGTCGGCCTCGAGCTGGACCGTCATGCGCGAGACGCCCGGCCGCTCGCTCGCGCCTACCGTGAGCGACACGATGTTGTAGTTGCGCCGGCGGAAGAGCGAGGTCACCCGGTTCAAGACGCCCGGGAGGTCCTCGACGTATGCGATGAACGTTCGCAGCGTGGCCATGCTCATGACTCGTTTCCTCGGATGATGACGCCTTCGTACTCGTGAAGCCGAAACTCTACGCCCCCGGGGGAGCGCTACTCGTCCTGCGCCGTCTCCACGATCGGGCTCGGACGCCGGATCATGTCGTGGAGGTCGGCCCCGGCCGGGACCATCGGGTAGACGCTGTCTTCCTGCTCGACGCGGAAGTCGATGACGACCGTGCCCTCGGCGGCGCGCGCCTGGGCGACGACGCCCTCGATCTGCTCGCGCTCGGTGACCCGCAGGCCCAAGAGGCCGTGCGCCTCCGCGAGCTTCACGAAGTCGGGCCCCTTCAGCGGCGTCGCCGCGTAGCGGCCGCCGTAGAAGAACTGCTGCCACTGGCGCACCATGCCGAGGTAGCCGTTGTTGATCACGGCGACGTGCACCTTGATGCCCTCCTGCGCGGCGGTGGAGAGCTCGGCCGCGGTCATCTGGAAGCCGCCGTCGCCGACGATGACCCAGACCTCTTCCTGCGGGCGCGCGAACTTCGCGCCGATGGCCGCGGGGAGGGCGAACCCCATCGTCCCGAGGCCGCCCGAGGTGATGAGCTTCCGCGGGTAGTCGTGCTTGTAATACTGGGCTTCCCACATCTGGTGCTGCCCGACGTCGGTGACCACGAGCGCCTTGCCCTCGGTGATGCGCCAGAGATCGTGCATCACGTGCGCCGCGTAGAGGTGGCCGCTGTGGGGCATCGTCTGGATGTCGCGGACGGCCGAGTCGCCCTTGAGCGAGTGGACCTTCTGCACCCAGCCCTTGCGGTCGGGGTTGCGGTCGCCGCGGCGGACCACGGGCATGAGCGCGCGGAGCGTCTCGGCGACGTCGCCGATGAGCGGCACGTCGACGCGGACGTTCTTGTTGATCTCCGCGGGGTCGAGCTCGCAGTGGATCTTCTTGGCGCGCTTGGCGTACGTCGCGAGCTTGCCCGTGACGCGGTCGTCGAAGCGCATCCCGAGCGCGATGATGAGGTCCGACTCCTGGATGGCGGTGTTGACCCACGCCTCGCCGTGCATGCCCATCATGCCGAGGTTGAGCGGGTGCGTGGCCGGGAAGCCGCCGAGGCCGAGGAGGGTCGAGGCGACCGGGATGCCCGTCTTCTCGATGAACTCGAGGAGCAGGCCGGTCGCCCCGGCGGCGACGATGCCGTGCCCGCAGAAGACGATGGGCCGCTCGGCGCTGTCGATGAGCTCCGCCGCGCGCTGGAGGTCCTGCGCGCTCGGGCGGTGCTCGGGGCGGTAGCCCGGCAGGCGCACCGGCCCGTCGTCCCACACGAACTGCCCGATCGCCTGCTGCGCGTCCTTGGTGATGTCGACGAGGACGGGGCCCGGCCGGCCCGAGCGCGCGACGTAGAACGCCTGGCGCAGGGTCGGCGCGATGTCTTCGACGCGCGTGACCAGGTAGTTGTGCTTCGTGATGGGCAGCGTGACGCCGGTGATGTCCGTCTCCTGGAAGGCGTCGCTGCCGATGAACTGCGACGAGACCTGCCCGGTCACGCACACCATCGGGATCGAGTCGAGCATCGCGGTCGCGATGCCCGTGACGAGGTTCGTCGCGCCCGGGCCCGAGGTCGCGATGCAGACGCCGACGTTGCCGGACGCGCGCGCGTAGCCGTCGGCCATGTGCGCCGCGCCCTGCTCGTGCCGGACGAGGACGTGCCGTACCGACGACTTCAGCATCGCGTCGTAGGCGGGCATGATCGCCCCGCCGGGATACCCGAAGACCACTTCGACCCCTTCGCGGGCCAGGGTCTCCCAGAGAATCTCTGCGCCGGTACGCTTGTCGTCGTCGCTGCTGCTCATGCGGCTCCTCGTTTGCTTCCTCCGGCCAGCACGGTCGCGCGCAGCCGTTCGTAATAAGTCAGCGTGGCCTCGTCGGGCTCGTGGCTGGGGCTCGCCAGGACGCGATCCCACTCGGCCATCAGCGCCGGCAAACCTCCGAGCTTCGCCCCACGCTCGGACAGGTCGGCGCGGACCTCGGAGTCGAGGGTCGTCGTCTCGACCTTGATGGGCGAGGTCACCGCGCTGGCGCTCGCGCCGAAGACGGCGCGGGCGAAGGCCAGCGCGCGCTCGAGGGCGTGGCCCGTCGCGTCCCGGTGCACCGCCACCCGACAGACCCGCTCGCCGTCGCGCGCGAAGCACGGCGTCACCAGCACCACGTCGAGCCGCGGGTCGGGATCGACCGCGCCCGAGTACAGCGCGCTCCCGTGGGCGAAGACGACCAGCGCCCCAGGCGCCACGTACGGGCCCAGGCCGTACGCCCAGACGGCCGGCTGCTCGGCCTCGGGCAGGTGCACCACCACGACGTCGGCCCGCATCGCCGCCTGGGCCGCGGACACGGGGCGGAAGCCGTCGGCCACCGCATAGATCCAGGTCATGCCGCCGGAGCGAACGACGACGTCGACCGCCCACCCCATCGCCCGGAGGCGGAGCGCCTGCTCGCGCGCGTCCGGGCCGTACCCGAACACCGCGGCGCGCGTCCGACTGCCGCCGCCTCGTTCGCCGTTCTCGCGATCGCCGCCTTCGTTCATGACCTCCTCCGGGGGCCACGCCCATAGGGGCTGCGGGAACGGTGTTTCAACGGATCGTTTGGCATGACGGCAACGGGGGGCGAAAACGGCTGCGAAGAACGAGGGGAAGCGGAGAAGAAGATGAAAAAAAACCCCCGCTCCCTTTCCGGGTACGGGGGCCGAAGCTGGGAGGCTGTTGCCTCAGTTCGGCGGCCCGCACCCGAGCGCAATAAGGAGGAGGCGCCCGAGCGGAAGGCTGAGGCCAAATACCACGATTGACGCGTCGACGCTTCCCGCGCCCGAGGGGGGCGCCGAGGCGAGCGGAGCAGTCGATGTGGGAGAGGCGGCCATCTCGGGGAGAAGCGTGAAGGGACTTGTGCGTCGCGTCAAGTACTATGTTTCGTCCGGTGCCTCGGCGGCACGCTTCCTCGTGGCAATAATGCCTGCGATTTCGCGCAGAAGCGAGCTCGGCGATCGGACCGGATTTTGTGAGCTCAGCCGGTGGAGGGCGGAGCGAGACGCTTCTTCCCCAACATGTAGGGCACGAGCGCATCCGGCAAATTCACCGACCCGTCGGCGTTCTGGTGGTTCTCGAGCAGCGGGATGAGGATGCGCGGGCTCGCGATCGCCGTGTTGTTGAGGGTGAAGGGGTACGCCAGCGAGCCGTCCGGGGTGCGGACGCGGATGTTCGAGCGGCGCGACTGGAAGTCGCCGAGGGTCGAGCAGGAGTGGGTCTCGCTGTAGGCGCTGCGCCCCGGCATCCACGACTCGATCTCGTGCTTGCGGGTCTGCCCCAGGCCGATCTCGCCCGTGCACGCGATGGCGACCCGGTAGGGGATCTCGAGCTTGGAGAGGATGGCCTCGGCGTTCCCGAGGAGCTCGTAGTGGATCTTCTCGGCGACGCCCTCGTCGGGCACGCACACGACGACCTGCTCCACCTTCATGAACTGGTGCACGCGATAGAGCCCGCGCGTGTCTTTCCCGTGCGCGCCGGCCTCGCGCCGGAAGCAGGGCGAGATCCCGGCGTACTTCAGCGGGAGGCGCGCCTCGTCGATGACGTCGTCGCAGTGCATGCTGACGAGCGGCACCTCGCTGGTCCCGACGAGGAACAGCTCGTCCGCCGTGATCGCGTACGCCTCCTCGCGGCCGAGCGGGAAGAAGCCGGTGCCCGTCATCGCGCGCTCGCGCACCATCACGGGCGGCGTGACGAGCTTCATCCCGCGCTCGATGAGCGTGTCGACCGCCAGGCGCAGCGCCGCGAGCTCGAGGAGCGCGCCGTCGCCCACGAGCGCGTACGACCGCTGGCCGGCGAAGCGGCGCGGGCCGTCGAACTCGACGAGCCCGAGGTTCGTCATGAGCTCGAGGTGGTCCTTCGGCGTGAAGTCGAACTTGCGGGGCTCGCCGACGCGGCGAATCTCGACGTTGTCTTCCTCGCCCTTGCCGATCGGCACTTCCGGCCGCGGCACGCTCGGCACGCGCAGCATGAGGTCCTGGTAGCGCTTCTGGATCTCGGCGAGCTTCGGCTCGAGCTGCTCGATCGTGGTGCGCACCTGCTTGGCCTCCTCGACGAGGCGCGGGCGGTCGTCCTTCGAGGCCTTGGGGATCGCGGCCGACAGCTCGTTCTTGCGGGCGCGCTGCTGCTCGAGCTCGGTGGTGGAGTCGCGCCGCTCGCGGTCGGCGGCGAGGAGCTCGTCGAGGTCGAGGCTCTGGCCCTTGTTCCGGATGGCGGCGCGGATTCTGGTCCGCGTTCTGGCGAATGAACTGGATGTCGAGCATGGGGGATCCCGCTGCCCCTCCTAGCATCACCCGGCGTCGGAAGCGTCTCCGGTCGGCCCCGCGTCGTCGCTTCCGTCCGGGGCGGCATCCCCGGCGCTCCCGTCGACGGCGGCGTCGGGCGGAGCGTCGGTCGCGGCGTCCGGCGCGGCTTCGGCGTCGGGAGACGCGTCCTCGAGCGTGGAAGCGTCCGGCGACGCGTCGGGGGCCTCGCCCCCTTCGGGCGGCGGCGGGCCGCAGAAGTGGTACGTCGAGCCGAACGCGCTGATTGTGTCGCACTGGTCTCCGGGGTCCACGCACTCCGCGGAGCTCGTGCAGAGCTGCGCCGCGAGGTTCACGATCGGGAGCACCGGGCACGTCACCTGGCAGGAGAAGGTCATCGAGACGATGTCCGTCAGGCAGCAGACCTCGCCGCCGCTGCAGTCCGCCTTGCTGGTGCAGGGGGACGGAGGGGCGGACGCGTCGGAGCCGGCGTCGCCGGCGTCGAGGGACACGATTGCGTGCGTCGTTCCGCAGGCGGCGCCGCCCAACCCGGCGGCGCCGAGCCCGAGGGCCACCGAGGCCACGAAGAGTCTGCGATGGCTCATGGACTCCTGCCTTCAGGCCAGTGGCCCGCCGGGGGACTTGGCGGGCACCTCGGCCCGGACCCGGTCGGCCCGGGTCCCGCGCTCGAGCACCTCGAGCCGCTTGCCCATCTCGGCGCGCATGGCCCCGAGCTCCGCGAGCATCTTCTCGATGCCGAGCTCGTTCTTCAGGTTCACGCGGAAGTCGACGTCGGCGGTGGCGCGATCCTTCAGCGTCTGCCGGTTCTGGCTCATGACGATGAGCGGCCCCTGGAGCGAGACGAGGATCGCGAGGACCAGGTTGTAGAGGATGTACGGGAACGGGTCGAAGCCAGTGACGTGCCCGGCGTCGTCGCGGCTGTACAGGCCGACGCGCTCGGCCACCGCAGGCATGTTGACGATGCACCAGGTCGTCGTGAGCGCGAGGAGACCGAGAATGAACGCCCAGCTTCCGTTCAGCTCCGCGACCTTGTCGGCGAGGCGCTGGCTCCAGGTCAGGTTCTCCTCGAACTCCTTGGTGGCGTCCTTCGCGGCGCGCTGGCTCAGCATCGCGTTGGTCTCGCGGAGCCGCTGGCCCATCTCGCTCAAGATCGTCATCGCCGCGCGCGACGACTTCCCGAGGTGCTCGGCGAGCTGCTCGCGCGTGAGCTCGAGGAGGACGGTGTCGACGAGCGCGCGCACGCTGGCGCTCCGCGGCTTGTCGTCGAAGAGCGCGAGCTCGCCGAAGTACTCGCCCGTGCGAAGGTCCTTCAGGACGACGGGCGGCGCGTTCTTGTCGGCGCTCGGCAGGTACACCTGCACGGCGCCCGACTGCACGACGTACATCGAGGAGCCCACGTCGCCCTGCGAAAACACGATGTCGCCGGCGCGGAACGACTTCTCCGCGAGGCGCCCGGCGAGGGCCTCGCGATCCTCGTCGGCGAGCCCCTGAAAGAGCTGGATCTGGGCGAGGAGATTGGCCGGGCGCATGGTCCTCCATCGTCGCGCGACATCGCGGTGCTCGGCAAGGGGCGGGGCGAACGGGGATGAGGTAAGGAAGCGTCGTGCTCCTCGAACCCCTCACCTTCCGGAACGGGGTCCGCGCGCGGAACCGCGCGTGGCTCGCCCCGATGACGAACTCGCAGAGCCACGGCGACGGCACGCTCTCCGACGACGAGCTCCGCTGGCTCACCCGCCGCGCGGCGGGCGGCTTCTCCGTCATCGAGACGTGCGCGTCCCACATCGCGCTCGACGGGCAGGGCTGGCCCGGGGAGCTCGGGGTCTTCGGCGACGCGCTCCTCCCCGGCCTTCGCCGCCTCGCGGGCGCGCTCGCGGCCGACGGCGCGCTCGGGTTCGTCCAGATCTTCCACGGCGGGCTCCGCGCCCCCTCGGCGGTCACCGGGCAGCAGCCCTGGAGCGCGAGCGTCGTCACGCCGCCGAACGCCGAAGCCTCGCGCGAGGCCACCGAGGGCGACATCGAACGCGCCATCACCCAGTTCCGCGACGCGGCGGCGCGCTCGCACGCCGCGGGCTTCGCGGGCGTCGAGCTCCACGGCGCCCACGGCTACCTCCTCGGCCAGTTCCTCAGCGCGACGATGAACAAGCGCGCCGACCGCTGGGGCGGCGCGCTCGAGGGCCGCGCGCGCCTGGTCCGCGAGGCCGTGCGCGCGGTGCGGCGCGCCGTGCCCGAGACGTTCGTCGTCGGCGTGCGCCTCTCACCCGAAGACCGCCTCACCGCGCGCGGCCTCGACCTCGACGAGTCGCTGCAGGTCGCCCGCTGGCTCGCGGACGACGGCGCGGACTTCATCCACGCCTCCCTCTGGGACTACACGCGAAACACCGCCAAGCGCCCCGAGGAGCACCCCTTGCCCCTCTTCCGCGCCGTCTTGCCGCGCGACGTCACCCTCGTCGCGGCCGGGAACGTGTGGACGCGCGCCGACGCGGAGGCCGTCCTCGCCAACGGCGCCGACGCGGTCGCCGTCGGCCGCGCCGCCATCGCGAACCCCGAGTGGGCCGCGCGCGTCGCCGACCCCGCGTGGGAGCCGCGCCGCCCTCCGCTCACCATCGCGGAGCTGCTCGAGCGCGGACTCAATCCCACCTTCGCGGGGTACATGCGGAACTGGAAGGGCTTCGTGGCCGACTGATCCCGCCGGGACGGAAAGGCCGGGGCAAAGCCTCGCGTCTGCTACCGTGAGAGGTTGGGCGGCCCTTCGGTGGCTCGCCCGCCCGGGGAGCGGACCGATGGCAAATGGCAAGACGCCGTACCTGGCCGGGGCGCCGGCCCGCGAGGACGAGTTCCGAGGCACCGCCCGCTACGAAGTCCTCGGCTGCCTCGGCCGCGGCGGCATGGGCATCGTCTACGAGGTCTTCGACAGGCAGCGGCGAGAGCGCGTCGCGCTGAAGACGCTCCGGCGCTTCGACGCGGCCGGCCTGTACCGCTTCAAGCAGGAGTTCCGCACGCTCGCCGACGTGCTGCACCCGAACCTCGTCCACCTCCACGAGCTCGTGGCGAGCGACCGCGACGAGCTCCTCTTCACGATGGAGCTCGTCGAAGGCTCCGACTTCCTCGAGCACGTGCACCACCCGGGCACGGCGCGCGCCGGCGAGCACACCCGCGTCGTGGCCCTCGACTCGGAGGTCCGGCTCGCGCGCCGCGCCGACGAGCCGCCGGGCGACGCCCCGGCCGCGGATCCGCCCGCGAGGATCGCGACGCCCGCGGACCTCGAGAAGCTCCGGCCGGCCCTCCGGCAGCTCGTCGACGGCGTGCGCGCGCTCCACCTGGCCGGCAAGCTCCACCGCGACATCAAGCCGTCCAACGTGCGCGTCACGCCCGAGGGGCGCGTCGTCCTGCTCGACTTCGGCGTGGCCACCGAGATGCGCCGCCGCGCGAGCGACGCGCCGAACGACGACGAGATTGTCGGCACGGTCGCGTACATGGCGCCCGAGCAGGCCTCGGGCGAGGCGCCCGCCGCCGCGTCGGACTGGTACGCGGTCGGCGCGCTCCTCTACGAGGCCCTCGTCGGACGGCCGCCCTTCACGGGCTCGGCGCTCGAGGTCCTCACGCTCAAGTACACCGTGACCCCGCTGGCTCCCTCGGCCTGCGTCGACGGCGTGCCCGACGACCTCGACGCGCTCTGCATCGCGCTCCTCGCGTCCGACCCCGAAGGCCGGCCGGACGCGCACGAGATCCTCCGCCGGCTCGGCGCAGCCGCGCCCAGCCACAACGCGCCCGCGCCTCGCACCACGGACGCGCCGCCCGCGACCGCGCTCGTCGGCCGCGAGCGCCAGCTCCGCGACCTCCGCGCCGCGCTCGACGGCGTGCGCCGGGGCGCCTCGGTCTCGGTGCGCGTCTCCGGGCGGTCGGGGCTCGGCAAGTCGGCCGTGGTCCACCACTTCCTCGACGCGGTGGAGCGCGAGGGCGCCGCGGTCGTCCTGCGCGGCCGCGCCTACGAGCGCGAGTCGGTGCCTTACAAGGCCGTCGACAGCGTCGTCGACGCGCTCACGCGGCACCTCCTCGAGCGCCAGGACCGGCCCGAGGCCATCGACCTGCCCGCGGAGGTCTGGGCGCTCGCACACGTCTTCCCGGTGCTCCGGCGCGTGCGCAGCATCGACGAGATCCCGGCCGCCTCGGTCGGCGACCCCATCGTGGTGCGGCAGCGCGCGTTCGTCGTCCTTCGCGAGGTCTTCCATCGGCTCGCGAAGCGCCAGCCCGTGGTCGTCTTCATCGACGACGTGCAGTGGGGGGACGCGGACAGCGCCTCGCTCCTCGTCGAGCTGATGCGGCCGCCCGCGGCGCCCGCGATGCTCCTCGTGACGACGCACCGGTCCGAGGACGCCGAGACCAGCCCGTTCCTCGCCGACATCCGGGCGCGCTGGCCCGAGGACGCCGAGGTCCGCGAGATCGAGATCGCCCCGCTCGACCACGAGGCCGCGCGCCGCCTCGCGCTCGCCCACATCGGCGCGGACGACCCCGCCGCCCAGCGGAGCGCCGACGCGGTCGCGAAGGAGGCGGGCGGCAGCCCCTTCCTGGTGGAGGAGCTCGCGCGCACGGTGAGCGCCTACCACCGCATCGAGTTCGGCGACGCGATCGCCGAGCGCGCGAGCGTCACGCTCGAGCAGGTCCTCGGCGACCGCGCGGCGCGCCTGCCCGAAGACGCCCGGCGCTTCCTCGAGGTGGTCGCCGTCGGCGGCCGGCCCCTGCCGGTCGCGACGATTGGCGCGGCGGCCGACTCCGGCGAGCGGGCGGCGCAGCTTGTGGCGCTCCTCCGCGCGCGGCGCTTCGTGCGCGTCGGGCTGCGCGACGGGACGGAGATGGTCGAGGCCAGCCACGGCCGCGTCCGGGAGACGATCGTGGCGCGCCTCGCGTCCGGGGTCGCGCAGCGCCATCACGCGCACCTCGCGCGCGTCCTCGAGGCGACCCCGGAGGCGGATCCCGAGGCGATCGCCGCCCACCTCCTCGGCGCGGGCGACAAGGAGCGCGCGGCCCACTACGCCGAGCGCGCGGCCGAGCAGGCCGTGGCGAAGCTCGCGTTCGCGCAAGCCTCGCGCCTCTACGAGCTCACGCTCGACACGCTCGGGCGCTCCTCGGCCGAAGCGCCGCGGCTCGCGCGCCGCCTGGCCGAGACCGCCCAGTGGGCCGGCCACGCCGAGAAGGCGGCGCGCGCGTACCTCTTCGCGGCGGAGTCCGCGCCCCGAACGGAGCGGATCGACCTCGAACGCGCCGCGGCCGCGCAGCTCATCGCGGCGGGGCTCATCGACGAGGGCGCGGCGGTGTGCCGGCGCGTCATGGATGCGGTCGGGCGGCGCATCCCCGACTCGCCGCTCGCGACGATCTTCTGGGTCGTCGTCTACCGCGTCGTCGCGGCGGTGGTGATGGCGCGCAAGACGCTCGTCGAGCCGCGGGAGCTCTCGCCCGAGGAGCTCGTGCGCCTCGAGGCGCTCCAGTCGATCCAGCGGGCGTTCGCGGTCGTGGACCCGCTGAGCGCGCTGTACGTGAAGGCGCGCTACCTCGCCGACGCGTTTCGCACGGGCAGCCGCATGCACGTGATCCGGGCCTCGGCGGCGCAGGCCTCGTCCCTCGCGTCCCGCGGCGGTCCCGAGGGCAAGCTCGAGAAGCGCCTCTGGACGATCGCGCGCGACCTCTCGAAGTCGACCGGCGACCAGGCCGGCTACGGCCTCTACCTCATCACGCACGGGTGCAGCCTCTACCTGCGCGGCCACTGGCGCGCCGCCGTCGACGTCCTCGACCCGACGTGCGCGAAGCTCGCGGCGATGCGCCAGTGGAACGCCAACGCCAGCGTGTACAGCGTGTACGCGCTCAGCGCCCTCGGCGAGATGCGTGAGGTCAAGGCGCGGACGACGCGCCTCCTCGCGGAGGCCGAGCAGCGCGGCGACCTCTACACGGCGGTGAACCTCCGGGCGAGCCACCCGATGGCCGCGTGGCTCGCCGACGACGACGTCGAGGGCGCGCGCCGCCACCTCCGCGAGTCGATGGCGTCGTGGAGCAAGAGCCGGTACCTCGTGCAGCACTGGCAGGCGATGCTCTGGGAGGCGCAGGCCGACCTCTACGCGGGCGAGCCTGCCCGCGCCGCCGACCGCATCGCGCGCGACGCGCGGCCGCTGAAGCGGAGCCGCATGTTCTCGGCCGCGCAGCTCATTCGCGTTTTCACGCACGACCTGCAGGGCCGCGTCTCGGCGGCGATGCTCGACGGCGTGACGGACGACGGGCGCCGCCAGCGCCTCGCGGAGGTGCGGAAGGCGCAGGGCTCGCTCGCCGGGGAGGGGCTCCCGTGGGCGGCCCCCCTCGCCGAGATCCTGCGCGCGTGGGCCGAGCGGGCCGCGGGCCACGACGAGATGGCGGCCGCGGCGCTGCGGAGCGCGGTCGACCTCGCCGAAAAGGTGAAGATGGCGGTGCACGCCGCGGCGGCGCGGCGGCAGCTCGGCGCGCTCCTCGGCGGCCCCGAAGGCGAAGCGATGGCGCGTGAGGCCGAGGCGACGCTGCGGGAGAAGGGCGTGCGCGCGCCGGCGCGGTACGCGCAGCTCCTCGTGCCCGGGCGCTGGTCGAACGGCGGCTGACGCGACGGCGTGCCCCCCTGTCCGCGGACGGAGCGGGGACGGCCGGGGACGGACCCGAGGGGCACCGGGGCCCGGGAAAAGCCTCGAGCCGCTCGAGGCACGGAGCTTGATGAAGGGCGGTCATGCGCCCCGCCCTCGCCTTCGCCGCCCTCGCGGCCCTCCTCTCGCCGGCCTTGCTCCCCTCGCCCGCCCGCGCGGCCCCCTGGTTCGACGCGCAAGACGCGGCGCTCGAGGAGGCGTTCGAGAGCGGCGACCTCGACGAGGAGGACGTGAACGCTCTGGCGGGCGACTCCGGCAGGGGCGGCCCTTCCGGCGCGCGGCCGCGAGGCGGCGAGCGCGGGGCCGGCGCGTCCGACGTGCACGACGAGAGCTGGGTGAGCGTCGTCGGGTTCGAGCGCTCGCTCCTCAGCGGCAAGAGCGACCTGGGGGCCATCCTCGTCGTCGGCCTGGCCCTCGATTGCGCGGCCCAGGGGCGGGTGCGGCGCATCGGCGACGACGCAGGCGAATCCGCGGACAATCGCGCCGCCGCCCGCCCCCCGCCGCCGGCGCCCGGCTTGCCCGCCCTCGCCCGGCGCTGCGTCGCCGCGGCCTGGCGGACGGCGGGCCTGGGGACCGACGACGCGCGGCTCGACGCCATCGCGGGGCGGTCCCGGTCGAGCGCGCTCCTGCCCGAGACCCGCCTCCGCGCGATGCGCCTGTGGGACGACGCGGCCCACGCGACGACGGTCGCGACCACCGCCGACACGTCTTATTACGATGCGGTCGGCGCGAACCTGGTCCTCGAGGTGCGCCTCACCTGGCGGCTCGACCGCCTGATCTACGCGGGCGACGAGGCGACGTTCGAGCGCCTCCGCCTCGAGCGGCAAGACGCCCGCGCCCGCCTCGCCACGCGCACCCTCGAGGTCCTGTTCGGTTGGGAGCGCGATCGCGCGGCGAGCGCCGGCGGCGCGCGCGCCGATGGGACGGCGACGCCGAAAGAACAGGCCGCGGCGGAGCTCCGGGCCGCCGAGGCCGAAGCGACGCTCGACGTGCTGACGGGCGGGTGGTCTCCACCCGCGACGCTCCTTGACCCGAACCGGTGCCAACGTTACCTACCGTGGCTCGTACAGATGCTCACCGAAACCCGTGAAAAGCTGGCCGACCTCCAAAGGCGTCTATTGGCGCTAAGGGGGCATCTTTGACCTCCCCAAACTGAAGTCCGAAGTCGATCGCCTCGAGAAGCTGACGCTCCAGCCGGGGTTTTGGGACGACCAGAAGAAGGCGCAGGCGGTCAACCGCAGGCGCTCCGGGCTCGAGCAGCAGATCGGGTCGATGGAGAAGCTCGTTCGGGATGTCGACGACGCCGGGGTCCTCGTCGATCTCGGCGCCTCCGAGAACGACGAGTCGGCCATCGCCGAGGCGGCGGCTCAGCTCCCGGCGCTCGACGAGCGCGTCCGCGCGGCCGAGCTCGCGCGCATGCTCTCGGGGCCCGTCGACCACGCGGGGGCCATCGTCAGCATCCACCCGGGCACCGGCGGCAACGACGCGAAGGACTGGGCGCAGATGCTCGTGCGCATGTACCTGCGCTGGTGCGAGCGCCGCGGCTACAAGACCGAGATGATCGACTACCAGGAGGGCGACGAGGCGGGCATCGACGGCGCGAGCTTCAGCGTCACGGGCGACCACGCCTTCGGGTACCTCCGCAGCGAGAATGGCGTGCACCGGCTGGTGCGCATCTCGCCCTTCGACGCGAACGCCCGCCGGCAGACCGCGTTCGCGGCCGTCGAGGTGACGCCCGACATCGAGGACGAGATCGACATCCAGGTCAAAGACGAAGACATCGAGATCACGACCATGCGCGCCGGCGGCAAGGGCGGGCAGAACGTCAACAAGGTCGAGACCGCGGTCCGCCTGAAGCACCTGCCGAGCGGCATCATGATCGTGTGCCGCGCCGAGCGCTCGCAGCACCAGAACCGGCGCCTCGCGATGAAGATGTTGAAGGCGAAGCTCTACGAGATCGAGATGCAGAAGCGGGAAGACCAGGCGGCGGCGGCGGCGGCGAGCAAGACGCAGATCGCCTGGGGCAACCAGATCCGCAGCTACGTCCTCCAGCCGTACCGGCTCGTGAAGGACCTCCGCACCTCCCACCAGAACGGCAACGTCGACGCGGTGCTCGACGGCGACCTGGACCCGTTCATCGAGGCGTACCTGCTCGCCGCGGCGGGCGGCACCCTGAAAAAAGGCGGCGTCGCCGAGGAAGCCGAGGCCTGAGAGATGTCCGGCGATCCCAAGGTGCACGCCTCGTCCGAGGAGGCGATCATCGACGCGCGGCGCGCGAAGGGCGCGCTCGTCCGCGAGCGCGGCGACCGTCCGTTCGCGAACGACGTGGAGCCCCAGCTCGGAGGGCGCACGCTCGACGTCGCGGCGGCGCGCGCCATCGCGGCGCCGGCGATGGACGCGAACGGCCGCTACGACGAGGCCAAGGTGAAGGCGGCCGCGGGCGACGCGCTCGTGCACGTGCGCGGCCGGGTCATCGCGTTTCGCTCCACGGGCGGCCTGTCGTTCCTGCGCCTGCGCGACAGCACCGGCGAGCTCCAGCTCCTCGTGAGCGAAGAGGCGCTCGGCGCGGCGTACGGGCGGCTCGGCGAGCTCGACGTGGGCGACGTGGTCGAGGCGGAGGGGCCGCTGACCGCGAGCAAGCGCGGCGAGCTCTCGATCGCGCCCAGGCGCGTGCGCCTGCTGACGAAGGCGTTCCGCCCGCTGCCCGAGAAGTGGCACGGGCTGACCGACGTCGAGATCGCGCTACCGCCAGCGGTACGTCGACCTCGATCGCGAACCCGCCGGTGGCAGAGCGTCTTCCGCGCGCGCACGCACATCGTCCGCGCGCCGCGCGCCATCCTCGACGAGCACGGGTTCCTCGAGGTCGAGACGCCGACGATGCACTCGCTCATCGGGGGCGCGGCCGCAAAGCCGTTCGCGACGCACCACAACGCGCTCGACATGCGGCTCTTCATGCGAATCGCGCCCGAGCTCTACCTCAAGCGCCTCGTCGTGGGCGGGCTCGAGCGCGTGTACGAGATTGGCCGCTGCTACCGGAACGAGGGCATCAGCACGCGCCACAACCCGGAGTTCACGATGCTCGAGTTCTACCAGGCGTACGCCACGTACGAAGACCTGATGGACTTCACCGAGGTGCTCCTTCGCGGCATCGACGCGCGCCTCGTCCGAGGCGATGCCCGGGCCGCACGTCGCGTGGCGGAGGCGCGCCCGTTCGCGCTCGACGAGCCGTTCGCGCGCGTCCCGATGGACCGGGCGGTGGCCGTCGCGGCGGAGCGCACGGCGATCCCCGAGTGGTCGCGGCCGTGGAGGCCGGCGGCGGCGCGGCGCTCGTGAAGCGGCTGGACGCGTCGTTCGGGGAGCACATCAAGGAGTGGGCGAAGGCGTCGCCGCGCGCGAAGGCCATCGACTGGAGCAACTTCCGCAAGGCGCTCACCAAGTGCGAGACCGCGGCGAGCGGCTCTTCGCGGCTGTACGAGTACCTGGCCGAGCCGTTCCTCGCGGACGACTACCGCACGCGCGACGGGAAGCGCTCGGTGCCGGTCTTCGTGAAGGACTACCCCGTTCGAGGTCTCGCCGCTCGCGCGCCGCAACGACGACCGGCCCGACCTGGCCGATCGCTTCGAGCTCTTCGTGGCCGGGCGGGAGCTCTGCAACGCGTTCAGCGAGCTGAACGATCCGGACGATCAGGCCGCGCGCTTCGGCGCCCAGGTCGAGCGCAAGGCGCGGGGCGACGAAGAGACCATGGACTACGACGCGGACTACATTCGCGCGCTCGAGCACGGGATGCCGCCGGCCGCCGGCTTCGGCATGGGAATCGACCGGCTGGTCATGGCGCTGACCAACGCGGCGTCGATCCGCGACGTCATCCTGTTCCCGCTGCTCCGGCCCGAGGCGGGCCCAGGTAAAAGCGACACGTGAAGCCCCTGCCGCTCCCCGCCATCGTCGCGGGCGTCGTCGCGATCGCTCGCCGCGATGCGCGTTCCTCGTGCTCGCGCGCGCCGCGCCGACTTCTGGCGCAAGGAGACGCGCGCGGGCGATCCTCCAGGCGATTCTGCGCCGCGCTGGGCGCGACGTTCGCTCGGCCTCACCTTCTGGACCGCAGAAGCTGCCGACGCTGCGCGGCTCGGCGTGGAACGCTGCGCGACGCGGCGGTGCGGGCGGGGGCGCATCCTCACGGGCGTGCTCTTCCTCGTCGGCACCGTCGATGGCGCTCCTGCCCTGGGTGCTCGACCGGCTCGAGGGGCGCTCGTTCTCGACGTACATCGCGGCGCGGCACGTGCGCGCGAAGAAGAGCGGGTTTCTCACGCTCATCAGCGGCCTGTCGATCTTCGCGGTGGCGCTCGGGTCGTTCTCCCTGTCGGGCGCCATCAGCGTGATGGGCGGGTTCAGCGCGGACCTGAAACGCAAGATCCTCGGCAACAACGCGCACATCGTCATCGACCAGGCGAGCCAGGCCCCGTGGGGCGACTACCAGCCGGTGCTCGACCGCGTGCGGGCCGTGCGCGGCGTCGTGGCCGCGACCCCGGTGGCGCAGGGCGAGGTGATGGCGTCGAGCGCGTCGAACCTCGCGGGCGTGATCGTGCACGGCATCGAGCCGGCGACCATCGGGGACGTCATCGACCTCCGCAAGAACATCGAGGCCCCGGTGCTCGTCGAGGACAAGCTCTCGTTCCTCGAGAACCCCGAGCTGATGCGCCACATCCCGCAGGACGAGGTCATCGGCATCGGCGCGGGCGGCGAGGAATACACGAAGGGCCCGGACCTGCCGCAGCTCGGCGACGACCTCGACCCGGCGGTGCGCGAGGTGCTGAGCGCGCCGCCGCTCCGGCCCGGGCTCGTCATCGGGCGGGAGCTCGCCAAGACGCTGCACGTGTACGTCGGGGACGACGTCACGCTCGTCTCGCCGCTCGGCGATCTGGGGCCGATGGGCGTGATGCCGAAGACCCGCAAGTTTCGCATCGCGGGCATCTTCTACAGCGGCATGTACGAGTACGACGCGACGCACGTCTACACGACGCTCGACGAGGCCGAGAGCTACTTCGGCACGCCCGGGCAGATCACGACGATCGACGTGAAAGTCGACGAGGCCGAGAACACCGACCGCCTGACGCCCGCGGTGGCCGCGGCGATCGGCCGGCCCGATCTCTCGGTGCGCGACTGGCGCGAGATCAACAAGAACCTCTTCAGCGCGCTGAAGCTCGAGCGCATCGCGACGTTCCTCATCCTCTCGATCGAGATCATCGTCGCGAGCTTCTGCATCGTGAGCACGCTGCTCCTCATGATGGCCGAGAAGGCGAAGGAGATCGCCATCCTCAAGGCGCTCGGCGCGAGCGACGGCGACATCATGCGGACCTTCATGACCGAGGGCATCCTCATCGGCGGCATCGGCACCCTGCTCGGCGTGTCGACCGGCGTCGCCCTGTGCGTCGGCCTCTCGTGGTTCGGCCTGCGCCTCGATCCGGACGTCTATTACATCGACCGGCTGCCCATCAACGTGAGCCCCTTCGACTACGGCATCGTCACCGTCGCCGCCCTCACGATCTGCACGATCGCCACCGTCTTCCCCGCCAAGCAAGCCTCGCAGCTCCGGCCCGTCGACGGCCTGCGCTACGAGTGACCGAAGGCGACGCGCGGGACCGCTAGAGGACGACGCGCAGGAGGTCGAGGCGGGAGTCGGCGCCCAGCTTCTGGAGGACGTTGGCCTGGTGGAACTTGACGGTCCGCGGGGCGATCTCGAGCATGGTGGCGATGTCTTCGACGCCGCGGCCGCGGAGGAGGAGGGTCAGGACCTGCCGCTCGCGCTCGGAGAGGGCGCCGTCGCCCGCGGTGCGCGCGGCCTTCGCGTCGACGAGCTCCGGGAGGACGCGCGTCGGGAGGTAGCGGACGGTGATGCGGACCATCTCGGCGACGGCTTCGGCGGTGACGATGCGGAAGGCCTCGTCGGCCTCGGGCAAGAGGACCTCGCTCGCGCGGAGCTCGCGCTCGGCGATCACCTCGCCCACCCAGCGCATCGCGGGCGCGGAGCCGAGGATGGCGAGGAGCTCCTCGACGGGATGCCCGATGTAAATGAGCGAGTCGCGGCTCGGATCGAGGAAGCGCACGGAGAGGACGGTCCCGCCTTCGGCGCCCTTGGTGACGTCGATCAGGCAGTCACCCTCGTGCGACGCGGCGGGTTCGGCGTCCTGCACGTCCTGGGCGACGACGACCAGCGCGCGGCGGCGGCCGCGCACCTCGCGCGAGAGCTCCGCGTGCATGGTGATGCGGCGGCCCTCCCGCGTGACGAGCTGAAGCTCGCCGCCCGTGGCCTCGCCGCGGATGCCGGCCCCGAGCAGGTGACGCACGCTCGAGGTGCCGCCCGGCTGGACGCAGTTGGCCAGCCAGCGCGACCCCGAGAGTTCGTCGAGCCTGCGGCCGAGGAGCTTCTCCATGGCGCCGTTGACGAAGCGCACTCGACCGACGCCATCGACGATGAGCGCGGGCCGGCGAGCATGCGCGAGATTCGAGACGATGGGTTCCCAGTCCATGAACAGCAGTCCCAGGCGACCTCCCGTCGCGTGCGCTCGCCCTCACAGCGAAAGCACGCACCGCCCATCGCATCCAGCGCAGGCGCGCCCAGGGAGCGTTCGACGATAGTGCTTGCGTATCCGCGATCTAACTGGCCGAGAGGGCAGGCTCAGGGGTGGGCCAACCCGCGGGATACGGACCTTCGCCTAAGTAGCTCGGCCGGGATCGACTGCGCGAAGTCGTGCGCGGCTCAGCCGCTGGCAGGACTCGGCTCGGACTCGACCGCACCGTCGACCTCGCCCGCGGCGCCCGCCTCGAGCAGCAGCGCGATGTCCTTCGGAAGAGCTACCTCGGCCGCGAAGGCCTCGACCCCGTCGCCGCCCGGGTAGGCGACGCGCGCCGCGTGGAGCGCATGGCGGCCGAGTGCACGAATCACCGGACCTCCATACAGCTCGTCGCCTGCCAGGGGGTGCCCGATGGCCGCGAAGTGCGCGCGGATCTGATGGCGCAGCGCCTTGCCCACCGAGACCTCGACGAGCGCCCAATTGCCTGCACGTTGCACCACGCGATAGCGGGTGCACGCGGGCCGCGGCTCGTAGCGCGTGACGTCGCGCGGATCGATGCACGCGTAAACCCGGCGCTGGTCCTTCGGGTGGTTCGTGAGCGGGAACTCGATGGCCCCCTCGTCGGCGAGCCCCTGGCCCGCGCACACGAGGAGATACCGCTTGTCGAGCTGGCCGGCCTTGAGCGCACTCTTGAGGGTCTCGAAGGCCGCGGCCGTGCGCGCGACGACGACGGCGCCGCTGGTCTCGGTGTCGAGCCGGTGGATGATGCCCGGCTCGCGGGCCGAGTGCCCGATGTACGTGTCCGGTCCCTCGGGGACGAGCTCGGCGTAATGCCCGAGGACGGCGTTGACGAGCGTGCCCGTCTCGGCCGGGCGGAGCGGCGCGGTGGGCTGCCCGGCGGGCTTGTCGACGACCGCGACCTGCGCGTTCTCGAAGACGATCTTGAGCGGGGCGTCCGGGGTGGCGATGGCCGGCAGGTCGACGACCTGCCCGACGTCGATGCGGACCTTGTCGCCCTCGGAGAGGGAGCCGCCCTTCGGCATGCGCCTGCCGTTCACGCGCACGGCGCCGAGCTCGATCGCGCGCTTCACGCGCGCGCGGCTCAGATCGGGCGCGAGCTGCGCGACGGCCTTGTCGAGACGCGCACCCTGCAACGAGGCAGGGACGACGAACTCGCGCACCGCACTCGGTGTGGATCCATGGGTGGCGGACTCGTCTTCGGTCATCTTTGCAGGGGGACCGTCAGGGGTGCAGGGATCGGCACGGGCCGTCGGGGGCCCGATTGTTACCACGCGCGAAGCGCCTCCGCTCCCCGCACCTCGACGGCATCTCGACGCTGTGGGGGCAGCACCCTAGATTCCTGCCATGACGCGGATGGAACGGGCGGCCGACGCCCGGCCGCACGTGGTGATCGTCGGCGGCGGCTTCGGCGGCCTCACCGCCGCGCAGGCCCTCGCGGGCGCGCCGGTCCGGGTCACGCTGGTCGATCGCACGAACCGCCACACGTTTCAGCCTCTCCTTTATCAGGTCGCTTCGGCGGGCCTCTCGTCGGCCGACATCGCGCAGCCGATCCGCGCGATCGTCCGCAGCCAGGCGAACGTCACGGTCCTCATGGCGGAGGTCACGCGCATCGACCTCGCCGCGCGGCAGGCGCACCTCGACGACGGCGAGGCCATCGCCTGGGACTTCCTCGTGCTCGCGTGCGGCGCGGAGACCTCGTACTTCGGGCACGACGAGTGGCGCGTGCAGGCCCCCGGCCTCAAATCGCTCGAAGACGCGGTGGCGATCCGCACGCGCGTCCTCGTGGCGTTCGAGGAGGCCGAGCGCGAAGGCGACGCGCGCCGCCGCGAGGAGCTCCTCAGCTTCGCGGTCATCGGCGGCGGCCCCACCGGCGTGGAGCTCGCGGGGGCCCTCGCGGAGCTGGCGAAGTTCGTCCTCGATCGCGACTTCCGGCGCATCAATCCGTCCTCGGCCAAGGTGCGGCTCCTCGAGGCGGGGCCGCGCATCTTGCCGACCTTCACGCCCGATCTGTCGGCGAGCGCGGTGGCGCAGCTGCACGAGCTCGGGGTCGAGGTCCGTACGGGCGCGCGGGTGACGGCGATCGAGCCCGGCACCGTGCGGCTCGGCGACGAGCGCATCGCGTGCTCGGTCGTCCTCTGGGCCGCGGGCGTGCGGGCCGAGTCGCTCACGACGACGCTCGGCGTTCCGCTCGACAAGGCGCGGCGGGTCGTCGTCGAGAAGGACCTGACGATCCCCGGCCACCCGCGGGCGTTCGTCATCGGCGACGCGGCGCGCTTCGACGGGCCCGACGGAGAGCCCCTGCCCGGCGTGAGCCCGGTGGCGATGCAGCAGGCCCGCCTGGTCGCCAAGCAGATCCGGCGCGCCCTCCTCGGGAAGGACCTCGCGACGTTCTCCTATCTCGACAAGGGGTCGCTCGCGACCATCGGGCGCAGGCGGGCGATCGGGATGGTCAACCGGATGCACCTCACCGGATTCGTCGCCTGGCTCGCCTGGCTGACGGTCCACATCTTCTACCTGATTGGGTTCAAGAACCGACTCGTCGTCCTCATCGTCTGGGCCTGGTCCTACGTCACCTACAGGCGCGGCGCCCGGCTCGTCACCGGGTACCCGGTTCGTCTACAGGGGCCGGTCGCCCCGATTTTGGAGGCCCGGTCGGCTCCGGAGGCCGTCACCGGGGCACCTCTCCCCGCTGAACCCGCCGGGAATCGGCCTCTCCCCTCCACCTTGGCGGGCGACGCGCCTCGGAACGGCGAATCGAGCCCAATTCCCGATAGAGCGGACGTGCCGGCCTGATTTTCTTCCCCGATCGGTCGAAATCGGGCAATCGATGGTCGAAAACGGGCGAGCCGCTTGCCCTTTGACCTGATTTCATCAATCATTTCCTTGCTGGGGCCAAGAGCACGGGGGTGCTCCACTTCTTGCTTCGGCGCGCATCACACGACGGGGGGAAGACGCACGTGGCGGCGTGTTGAAGGGCGAGCACTCATGACGATTCACGATCTGGTCGACGAGCTCTATGCAGGCTTCGCCGACCGGGCAGGCCCCGAGCTCTCGCCCACCGCACGCGACCTCCCCCGAGTCCTTCGCCTCGCGTCGACCGCGGTCCCGTGGAGCCGCGTCTTCGCGCACGAGATCACGCTCGGCGCGCCGGCCCTCTTCGCCGAGGCCCTGGTCGGGGTCCCCGCAGGCACGCTGCGCGACGCGGTGCTGGCGCACATGCTCGCGGTCATCGACGCGTACGGGACTGCGCGCATCGAGGACGAGCGCATCGAGGCCTCGCCGCAGGTCTTCGCGGTGCTCGGCCACGCGCGGCGCGAGCGCGACAAGACGATGCTCCGCCTCTTCAGCCGCACGCCCCTGGCGGACACCGACTTCCGTACGGCCGACATGATGACCATCCGCGCGGTGCGGCGCGAGCGGGCGATCCTGCGCGCGAGTCATCCGGTCGACTTCGAAGGATACGAGCAGACCCTCCTCGACAAGCGCTCCTCGAGCGTGCTGGCGACGGCAGCGCTCGCGCGCATCTCCGGGATGGGGCCGCGCCGATGCCGCGCGGTGCGCGCCACCCTCGAGTCGATCTCGATCAGCCTCCAGATCTACGACGACGTCGTCGACTGGGAGGGCGACCTGCAGCGCGGGGGCGCCTGGGCCAACTGCCTGATGCGCGGCGCGATGGCGCCGCCGTACTCGGGCAAGCACGCGACGCGCGGCTCCAACCTGCGAAGCGAGGTGCTCGCGTCCGGGGTGCTCGAGCGCATGCTCTCCCGCGCGCGCTCGCACATGCGGGCGGCGCGGAGGCGCGCGTGGGCTCTGCGGGCGCGTCGCATCGCCTCGTGGGCAGCCGCGCAAGAGGCGCTGCTCGAGTCGCTCGTCGCGGCCGAAGCCGACAGCGCCGGCTACGCGGTGCGCGCGCACGCGCGCACGACCGGCAGCTCGCGCTGAACCCGCGCTGAGCCGCCCGCGCTCCCGCGGGCCTCGCGGCCTCGACGTTCGAAGTCGAGCGGCGGTCGGTTTAGGGCACGCCTTGGTCGAATCCGGGCAAAGCAAGCGACCTGGACTCGGAATTTCCTCAGCGATTTCGCGCAGAGCCCGCCTAGCACGCGCCGTGCACCAGGGCCGCTCGACACGCGCATAGGAGGAAACCACCATGGCCGCTCAACACGTCACTCACGATCCCCATTCACAGCTTCGCGCTCTCTATCAGGCGCTCCTTTCGAGCCAGGACTACTTCGACGAGTTCAAGCGCATGCTGGCGCTGTACAGCTTCGATCCCACGACGCTCGAGGAAGAGCCGGCGGACGCCGCGGCCACGCGGCAGAAGCTCAACGATCGCATCCGCGCATGGGTAGGCGACTCGTTCGGGGGGCTGAGCGCCCTCCAGATGCTGCAGTGGCGGGCGATCGTGGTCGAAGAGCGATTCAACATCTCGCTCTCGCCGTGGAAAGAATCGAACGTCTACTGAGATGAACGTCCACGACCTCGTCGACGAGCTTTACGAAGCGTTCGCCGATGGGATCGGCGGCCCACTCGGCGAGAGCGCGCGCGACCTGCCGCGCGCTCTCTCCCTCGCGCCCACCGCCGTACCCTGGAGCCGCGTCTTCTCGCACGAAGTGACGCTCGGCGCGCCCGCCCTCTTCGGCGAGGCGATGCCGGACGTCGATCGAAACGTCCTACGCGACGCCTTGTTCGCGCACCTCCTGG
Source organism: uncultured delta proteobacterium (assembly GCA_963797395.1). GTDB lineage: Bacteria > Myxococcota_A > Polyangia > Polyangiales > Polyangiaceae > Palsa-1150. The sequence continues at coordinate 810,893 of CAWCPA010000009.1, read as the reverse complement.
CCGTCATCGACGCGTTCGGCACCGACCGCATCGAGGACGAGCAGATCGACGCGTCGCCCGCGGTGTTCGCGGTGCTCGGCCGGGCGCGCCAGGAGCGGGACCGCGCGCTGACGCGCGTCTTCGTGGGGGAACGGAGGCCGGAGGGCTGCGACTTCCGCCTGGCCGACGCCATCACGGCGCGCGCGGTCCGCAACGAGAGGAGCATCGTGCTCTCCGGGCGGCCCGTGGATCTGGACATGTACGAGGCCGAGTCGCTCGGCAAGCAGCGCGCGGGCGTGCTGGCGAGCATCGCGCTCGCCCACGTGGCCGGGTGGGACGCCGGGCGCTGCGAGACGGTGCGACTGATCCTCGAGTCGATCGCGATTGCCCTCCAGCTCCACGACGACGTCGTCGACTGGGAAGACGATCTGAAGCGCGGGGGCGCGTGGGCCGTCTGCCTGATGCGCGGCAACCCGGTGAGCGGCGAGATCGACCGCCGGGGCCGGCGCGACTCGATGCGCGCGCAGGTGCTCGAGTCGGGGGTCCTCGGGATCATGCTCTCGCGAGCGTGCATCCACATGCGGCGCGCCCGCAGGCGCGCGACGGCGGTCGGGGCGAAGCGGCTCGCGGGGTGGGCGACCGTTCAAGAGCTGCGGCTGCAATCGCTGGCCGCGGCGGAGATCAAGAGCGCGGGCTACGCCGTGCGCGCGCGGGCGCTCGCGGCGTGGGCTTCGGAGGTCCTGGGATGAAAGCGCGACGGCACGCGTGGGACTTCGGCTACGAACGTCCCCACGGTCCGGCGCCCGACGTGACCGGCGCGCCCGCCGATTCCGTGGTCGCGGCGCACGACCTCGCGGGGCTCGACGCGGCGAAGAGAGCGCTCGCGGGCGGCGACGCGCCCCTCGAGGTCACGCCGCTCGTCGCGCGGGCGCCCCTCTTCTGGGCGCGCGTTCGCGGGTCTTCGCCGCTCTCGGCCGAGGACCTGGCCGCGCGGCTCGGGGCGGCGGGCGTGCGGTATCGCTACGTCACGCCAGCGGGCGCGCCGTCGATGGCGCTCGCGCCGGCGCTCGACCTTCTCGCCGCTCCGGCGGCGAGGGCCGACGGGTGGCGCGCGCGGCGGGGCCGGCCCACACAGGGCGGCCCGACCCGGAGCGGGGACTGGTTCCTCCACGGCGGCGGGGGCGGCGTGAACGTCGACCGCCGGGTATGCGGCACCGGAGCCGGCACCCGGCTCGCGGTGATCGACGACGAGATCGCCGATCTCGATCATGTCGAGCTCGAGAGCCTCGTGACCATCGGCATCGACGCTGCCCCGGCCACGTCCGGTCACTCGGCCCTGATGGTGAGCTGGGCGACGTCGGCGCGACGCTCCTCGGGGGAGCGCTTCGTGGGGGTGGCCCCCGATGCGACGGTGCGCATGTATTGCATCCCCAAGCCGGGCATCGACGTGTGCTCCCTGCCCGTGGCGATTGCGAGCGCGGCGTTCGCGGGCGCGGACGTCATCGTTTGCGCCACGTATCTCGGCGGGTCGGCGACGAGCCCTCTCCTCGACGACGCCCTGGAGGTGGCCGTGCACCTGGGCCGGCGGGGACGCGGGACCCTCGTGATGCTCCCCACCGGCCGCGAGACCTCGAGCCCTGGCGATTCTTTGCATGCCAGCCTGTCTTTGGGCCTCGACGACCCCGCCAGCGACGCCCGCGTACACTGCGTCGCACCCGGCGGCCGCGAGGGTGGTGGTTCCTGTGGAAAGGCGCCGCGGGCAGGCTCCGGCCCTTCTCGAACCGCGGCCCCGCCGTGCGGTGGCTCGCGCCGGGCGACGACCTCGAGTACCCGTTCGGCCTGCGGGACCGGCTGTTCCACGCCGAGTCGAGCGGCGCCTCGGCGATCGCGGCCGGGGTCGCGCTGCTCGTGCTGGCCGAAAACCCCCGACTCCGGCTGCCCGAGCTCCACGCGCTCCTCGCGCGGACGGTCGAGCGGCCCGAGGCCCCGATTGAAGGCCTGCCGATTGCCGATCCTGCGGATCTCCTCCCCCTCGGTCACGACCGGGACGGGCACAACGCCAAGACGGGCTACGGCCGGCTCGACGCGTCCGCCGCGTGCATGAGCGCCCGGGACCCGATCGCGCTCGCGCTGCTCGCCGTCGGCGAAAAAGAGGCCGCGCGGGCCTGGTGCGCGCGCCCGGCCAGGCCCTACTCGCGCCGCACCGCCCGATGGGCCGTCCGCGCCCTCCTGGCCCGGCCGGACGTGGAGCACGCGGTCCGCGCGCTCGCCCGCCACGTGCGGCTCGTGACGGGGAAGCCCGGCCGCGAACTCTCCCACGCCCGCGAGGCGTTCGCCCGCCAGGCCGGCATCATCTCGCGCGAACTGGGGCGAATGCGGCCACCTGCGCTCGTCGCGCGGGAGCTCGACCGCCTGTGCAAGGCCCTCGCCACGGTCGACGCAGCCGACGGGGCGGGGGCGGTCGCGCTCGACCGGATTGCAATGACAATCTTCCCAGACTGGGGCCGAGAACCCCTCGGCCCGACCTACGGGCCGGTATCGGTCGCGGACGCTCGATCGCAGTCTAGCGGGGCCAGGCCCTGCCCTGACCCCTCCATGCCTCGACCGCTGCAACGAAGACTCATCACCGCGTGGATGGTCGCTCTGCTGGGGCTCTCCGTGGCCGCGACCGCGCTCCAGCAGGCCGTCCTCTACTACCAGCACCCGTTCGCGGGCGTGCTCCTCAGTCCGCAGGGCATCGTCTCGAGCATCGGGCTCCCGACGTGGAGCGGCATCTCGCAGGGCATCGGCTTTCCGGACCGTCCGCTCGCGGTCGACGGCGCCGACCTTGCTTCCGAGGGCGGCTCGGGCATCCACGGATGGGATCGCGCGCTCGAGTCCGCGTGGCGCGCCGGCAGGCACTCGGTCCACGTGCGCTTCGAGACGAAGACGGGCGAGCGGGAGGTCGACCTGCGCCTCGACCGGCTCGATTCGACGAGCTGGTGGCTGTACGGCGGCAGCATGATCTTCTGCGGCGTCCTCTGGACGCTCGCGGCGATCATCGCGACCGGGACGAGCACCGGCGGGCTGGCCCAGACCTTCGCCAAGGCGGCGATGGGCGGGGCCGTCTTCATCCTGACGTTCTTCGATCTGCACACGACGCGCACGATGGTGCCGCTCTTCTTCGCGGCGTACGCGTACGTGCCCTTCGCGCTCACGGCGCTCGCGTTGCGCCTGCCCGACGACGTGGCGCTCATCGCGAAGCACCCGTGGGTCCTCCGCGCGCTCGACGCGTGCGGCCTCTCGATCGCGGTGCTCGTGGTCCTCGGCGACCGGCTCGGCCTCTCGGGCACGGCGCAGCTCAACATCTGCACGCTCGACTTCGGGTGCTCGCTCATCGCCTTCGTCGCGATCCTCGCGACCCGCTTCTTCCTCGCGTCCGGGGCGCGGCGCGAGACGATGCGCGTCCTCGTGCGGGCGATGGCGACGCCGTACGTCGTCCTGGGCCTCGGGGTGCTCGTCGCGCGGTTCAGCTCGAGGGCGGCGACCACGGCGTTCTTCGCCATTCCGGTGATGACGCTCGCGCCGGTCGCGACGGCCGTGGCCTTCGCGCGTCACGACCTGTGGGGCAGCCGCGCGGTCCTCTCGCGCGTCCTCGCGCGGCTCATGACGGGCGGCGTGGCGGCGGTGGTCGCGGTGGGCATCGGGGCGGCGTTCGCCGCGTCGCTCGGGATCCCGTTCCGGGGGCGCTCGTCGGGGCCTCGCTGGGCGCGCTCCTGTCGTCGCCCCTCGTGTACTTCGCCACGCGCCTGGTCGAGCGCCGCTTCTTCCCGGCCGTGGCGGAGTACAAGCCGACCATCGAGCAGCTCAGCGAGGAGCTCACCTCGATCACCGACCGCAAGGAGGTCGCGCTGGCCGTGGAGCGCACGGTGCGCCGGTGGCTGCCGTGCGAGCGCGTGGAGTTCGTCTCGTCGCTCGAGGACCCCGGCCACGAGAGCTCGGCCCCCCGGCTGCCGCGCACCGCGCGGGAGGACGACGAGCTGCGCGTGCCGGCCTCGTTCGGCGGCAAGACGCTCGGCTGGCTGTCGGTCGGGCGCAAGCGCGGCGGCGCGCTCTTCACGACCGACGACATCGACCTCCTCGGCACGATCGCGAACCAGGCCGGCCTCGCCCTCGCGCACGCGCGCAGCTACGCGGAGCTCGAGCAGCGCCGCCAGCAACAGGCTGCCGCCTGGCAGACCGAGCGCCTCGCGCTTGTCGAGACCGTGGCCGCCGAGATCGCGCACGAGGTGCGGTACCCCATCAACTTCTTCCGCTCGGTGTTCCGCCGTGACGCGGGCAACACGACGCTCGACGCCGAGGAGATCGACATCGGGTGCGAGGAGGTCGATCGCCTCGAGCGGCTCGTCTCGGGCCTCCGGCGCATGGTCGGTCACCGCATCGACCGCCGCGTGATGGCCGTGACCGACCTCGCGGCCCGCGCCGAGATGCTCCTGCGCGACGCCCTGTCGGGTCGCGCGCTCGAGGTGGACGTCGTCGGCGACCCTGCGCTCCGCTGCGACTCGGACCAGATCACGCAGGTGCTCGTGAACCTCGTCGCGAACGCCATCGACGCGAGCGGCCCGCGCGGCCGGGTCGGCCTCGACTGGAGCATCGACGAGGACGGCGCGGAGCTGGTGGTGTGGGACGACGGGCCGGGCTTCTCGGCGGACCCTTCGCACCTCTTCTCGGCCTGGTTCACGACGAAGCCGCGCGGGACGGGTCTCGGGCTCGCCATCACGCAGCGCATCGTGCGCGCGCACGCCTGGCAGATCGACGCCGTCCGCCTCGACGGCCGCACGCAGTTCGTGGTGACGATTCCGATGTCGGACGTCATCGTCAACGAGCCCGTCTCGGAGCCGATCTCGGCGGCCGAGCCGCTGACCCTGACCGCACGTGGGGGTGAACATGAAGATTCTGATCGTCGATGACCAACGCAGCGCCCGGCGCGTGCTCCGCACGATGCTGGCGACCCTCGAGGACGTCGAGGTGGTGGAGGCCGGGAGCATGGACGAGGCGTTCGCCCTCATCCAGAAGTCGCCCCCCGACCTCCTGCTCCTCGACATCCGCCTCTCGCCCGACGCGCGCGATCGCGGCGGCCTCGACCTCCTCCGGAAGCTCCGCGCGACCGGGTCGTCGGTGCCGGCGGTGATGGTGACGTCGCTCGTGGAGCTCTCCGAGATCCGCGAGGCGATGCGCAACGGCGCGCAGGACTACGTCCTCAAGGACGAGCTCTGCCCCGAGATGCTCCTGCCGATCGTGCGGACGTTCCGCGAGCGGCTCGCGCTGCGCGGCGAGGTCGCGCGCCTGCGCGAGCGCGTCGAGCGCTCGTGGGGGCTCTCGGCCATCGTCGGCAACTCGCGCGGCATCGAGACCGTTCGTCACATGATCCGCCGCGTGGCGGACGCGAACGCGACGGTGCTCGTGCGCGGCGAGACGGGCACTGGCAAGGAGCTCGTCGCGCGCGCCCTGCACGAGATGAGCACGCGCCGCAACGAGCCCTTCGTCGCGGTGAACTGCTCGGCGCTGCCGGGCACGCTCATCGAGTCGCTCATCTTCGGGCACGAGCGCGGCGCCTTCACGGGCGCCGAGCGGCGCACGCGCGGGCAGCTCGAGCTCGCGGGCGGCGGCACGATGCTGCTCGACGAGATTGCCGAGATGCCGATCGACCTGCAGGCGAAGCTGCTGCGCGTCCTGGAAGACCGGCGCTTCCGCCCGCTCGGCGCCGAGGAGGAGCGGCCGCTCCTTGCGCGCATCGTCGCGTCGACGCACGTCGACCTCCAGCGGCGCATCGTGGAAGGGCGCTTCCGGGAGGACCTCTTCTACCGGCTCAACGTCGTCACGCTGCACGTGCCCTCGCTCGCCGAGCGCGTCGAGGACATCCCGGAGCTCGTGTCGGCGTTCTCGGCGGACCTGCCGCGCAAGCTGCGGTTCACCGAGAGCGCGATGAACTGGCTCGCGCGGCGGCCGTGGCCCGGCAACGTGCGCGAGCTGCGGAACGTCGTCGAGCGCATCGCGCTGCTCGCCGAGGAGGACACCATCGACGTGCCGATCCTCGAGATGCTCGCGAACCCGCCGACCGCGAGCGACGCGCGCCTGGAGATCGACCGCATCGCGCGCTCCCTCCTCGCGCTGCCCGACCGGCTCGGGTCGAAGCTCGACGTCATCGAGCGGGCCATCTTGCACCACGCCATCGAGGCGTGCGGCGGGAACAAGAGCGCGGCCGCGCGGATGATCGGGGTGGATCGCAAGGCGCTCGAGCGCCGCTGGGAGCGGCTGAGCGACGCGTCCGACCCTCAAGGCATCGAACTTTCACCGGTGTCGGATCACGGCAAAGGAGAGAAGTGAGTCATGTCCGAGCGCACCTTGTCGATCGAGATCGACGGGATGTCGTGTGACGGCTGCGTCGCCAGCGTGACGCGCGTCCTCTCGCGCCTGCCCGGCGTGCGCGTGCTGAAGGTCGCCGTCGGGTCGGCGCAGGTCGCGGTCGACGCGCCGACCGGCGACGTCGATGCGACGGCATCGCGCGAGAGGGATCTGGCCGGCGCGATCGAGAAGGCGGGCTTCACGACCCGCGGCATCCAGGGCTGAACGGACGACGGGCCGCGGCGCCCGTCAGCGCGACTCGCGCGCGTGCACGGCGACGGCGACCGCGCCGAGGAGCGCCGCGAGCGGCGCGACCGCGAGCGGCGCGACGCCGAAGAACACCGCCAGCAGGGCCACCAGCCCCGGGGCCGCGCCGAGCGTCACCGCGACGCGGGCGCGGGCCCGGGCCGCGTGGGGCAGCGCGAGCGCGAGCGCCGCGTCGCGCACGTCGTCGCCGGCGAGGGCGACCGACCACTCGCCCGGGTTCGACCCGGCCGCGCCCATCGCCACGGAGACGTCGGCCGCGCCGAGCGCGCCGTCGTCGCTCGCCGGGTGACCGACCACCGCGACGACGCTGCCGCCCTCGGCGAGGGCGCGCACCTCGGGCCCGCGGTCGGCGGGGAGCACCGCCGGGCGCACGTGCTCGATGTCGAGCGCGCGGCCAATGGTCTCGCACGTGTCGCGCGCCTCGCCGCTGAGGAGCACGGGCTCGATTCGCGCGTCGAGGAGCCGCTGGACCGCGCCGCGGGCGCCGGCGCAGAGCCCATCCTGGAGGGCGATGAGCCCCACGATCCGATCGCCGAGCGCCACGAGCAGCACGCTGCGGCCCTGCCCCTCGAGCTCGGTCACGCGCGCGTCGGCCACGGCCACGCCGATCTTCTCCGCGAGCATGATCGAGCGACCGCCGACCACGAGGCGCTCGCCGGTCGACGCGAGCGCCGTGACGCCCAGCCCCGCGTGCACGGTCGCGTTGCGCACGGGGTCGGGCTCGAGCGCGCGGGCGCGGGCTGCCCGCAGGATGGTCGCGGCGAACGGGTGCGTGGAGGCGGTCTCGGCCCCCGCGGCGAGCGAGAGCACGCGCGCGACCTCGTCGTCCGGCACGGCGTCCGGGCGGCGGCCCGACTTCGGCGAGCCGATCGGCTCGACGAGGACGATTCTCCGGCTCGCCGAGCAGTACGGTGCCTCGCGCGCTCAAGACCGCGACGTTCGCCGAGCCCGCGCGCTCGAAGGCGCTCGCGTCCTTGTACGTGATGCCGCTGGCGAGCCCCTCGAGGTGCGCCCGCGCGAAGTGGAGCGCCGCGAACGAGACGAGCGCCTTGCCCCCGAACGCCATCGCGCCCGCGCACGCCGCCGCGAGCACGTGCGCCGGCGACGCATTCGAAGCGTACGCCGCGACCCCGACGACGACGGCGGCGACCGGCGCCCCGCGCTCGACCGTGTGCCGGAGCAGGCTCACGGTGGGCGCCGCGACGTCGACGCGCGCCGACGGGATCGAGAGCAGCTTGACCCACGCGCGCTCGCGCCCGGACCAGGTGGTCGTCATGCGCAGGCGGCTGGAGACGACGCGGGCCCCCGCCACGAGCGGCTCGCCGTCGCGCTTCACGATCTCGATCGTCGCGCCGAGCCAGGGGACGACGCGCGCCTCGCCCGCGGTCACGATCGCGTCGACGCCGACGAGCTCCCCCGCCTCGACGACGATCGCCTCGCCGGCGCGCACGTCCGAAGCCGGCAGCTCGAGGGTGTCGTCGCCCTGGATCGCCTTCACGCGCGCGTCGAGCGCGCGCTCGACCTTGCGCCGCGCCGCCAGCACCCGGACGCGGGCGCGCCCCACGATCGCCTCGACGGCGATCGCCGCCGCGGACGCGAGGCCCGCGAAGATCGCGATGGTGACCGCGCGCGGGTCGGACGCGGCCTGCGCCCAGCACGCCGCGACCATCGCGCCGCCCGTGGGGGCCAGGACGACGAGCGGGTGCGGGTCGGATGGGTCGCGGCCCGTGCGCTGGACCCGCAAGGCGAGGGCGACCCACGCGACGACGGCCAGCGGGAGCCGCGCGACGTCGGCGACGGAGCCGAGCAGCCCGATCGCGGGGACGAAGGCGCCCGACACGAGGCCCAGCCCGTCGAGGAACGCGGTCGCGTGGCTGCCCGCGTCGGGTTCGACCTCGACGGACTCGAGGGGCGACGGCCGCTGCGGCGTGAGCGAGACGTAGGGCGTGCGCCGATCGCGCGAGGCCGGCGCGATGGTGATGCCCGAAGTGGGAGGATCCGCAGGAGGGGTCGCGGGACCGTCGGAGACCAGTGGCGATGCCGTCGCATCTGCCGTCGCATCGATCGAGCGCGATGCCGTCGCATCGATTGAGCGCGATGCCGTCGCATCGACTTCCACCACTGCCTCGAGCATGCCGACGGAGGGGAGCGTGGGCCGGGCCGCCGCGGTCGATGCAACGGCCGGCGCGGCGTACGCGACCTCGGGAGGCGCCGCGGTCGGCACGTCCTCCTGAAGGGGCCGCCCGCTGGCGCGCAGGTACTCCTGCTTGCAGGCCGCGTCGCAGAAGTAGTGGAAGCCTCGACCCTCGAGCGCGGCGACGTGCCCGGCGCGGAGCGGATCCACAGCTTGTCCACAGCCCGGGCATAGGGACGACGCGATGGAACGCGCGCCGTTTCCGTCGAAGCCTGCCGGGCGGACGTTCTGCATACGAGGGCCCCATCACCACTCATGGTGCCGGGGCTGTCAAGAATGCCGTGCGGCCGACCCGCCGGTCCTCCCACCTTCCAATACTGGCGGAACCCGAGATTCGGGGCCGGCGAGCGCTGAAGACGCGTTCAGGCCATGGCCGGCGTTCCGAAGACGCGGACGGCGATGCCCACCGCCGCTAGAGCGAGGGCAGCTCGGCCAGCACGCGACCGACGACGCGCACGCCCTCCTCGAGCTCGGCGATCGAGACGGTGAGCGGCGGCGAGAAGCGCAGCACGTTGTCGCCCGCGGCCGTGAGCAGCACGCCGGCCTCCTGCACGCGAGGCACGACCTCGCGGGCGACGAGGCCCTTGCGCATGACGAGCCCCCAGAGGAGGCCCTGCCCGCGCGCGCCCTCGAGGACCTCGGGCATCGTCCCGACGAGGTGCTCGAGCATCGCGCTCAGCGCCGCGCCCTTCGTCCGCGCGCCGTCGACGAGCGCCTCGTCGTCGAGGATGCGAAGCACCGCGAGCGCAGACGCCGATGCGAGCGCGTTGCCGCCGAACGTCGAGCCGTGCGTGCCGGGAGGGAGCGCGCCCGCGAGCTTCTCGGTCGTGAGCATCGCGCCGATTGGGAAGCCCCCCGCGAGCCCCTTGGCGAGCGACGACGGCGTCGGGCTTGGCCCCCGTGCCCTCGCTCGCGAGGAAGCGGCCCGTGCGGCCGACGCCCGTCTGAATCTCGTCGGCGAGGAGCAAGACGCCGTGACGGTCCGCGATGCTGCGCAGCTTCGCGAGGAAACCGGCGGGCGCGGGCATCACGCCGCCCTCGCCCTGGATGGCCTCGTAGATGATCGCGCAGACGTCGGGCCCCATCGCCTTCTCGACCGCGGCCGCGTCGCCGAAGGGCACGTGCGTCGCCGGGCCGAGCGGCCCGAAGCCCTCGCGGTACTTCGGCGTCTATCGAGAGCGACCCGAGCGTGCGCCCGTGGAACGCGTTCTCGAACGCGACGACCCGCACGCGCTCTTTCTGCCCCAGGCCAAAGAAATGGTGCCGCGAGAGCTTGAGCAGCGCCTCGTTGGCCTCGGTGCCCGAGTTGCAGAAGAACGCGCGCGCGAAGCCGGTGCGCCGGCACAGCTCGTCGGCGAGGCGGATGTTCGGCTCGTTGTAGAAGTAGTTGGACACGTGCATCAGCGTCGCCGCCTGATCGGCGATGGCCCTCACGTGCGCCGGATGCGCGTGCCCGACCGAGCACACCGCAATGCCCCCGCAGAGGTCGAGCAAGCGGCGCCCGTCGGCGTCGAAGAGCTCGCAGCCGCGCCCGCGAACGAGCGCGAAAGGAGGCTGACGGTAGTTGGGGTAGAGCCGTTGCTTCGCCAGAGCCGCGAGTTCGGAGTTCGTCGCCATGCCTCGAAAGGCCCTAGCACAGACCCCTGCTCGGGCGGAACGCCGTGCTCAGGCCGAACGGCGCGGCCGCACCACGATCTCGACGTCGTTCGTACCGCAGGCGAGACAGCCATCACTGACGATCATCCGCATGACCAGATCGCCGTTGCCGTTCACCGTGAGGCGAGCGCGCGGCAAGAGGTCGATCGGAGGGCCCACGGGCCGCCCGCAGCTCAGGCAAAGGGCCTGATACCCATCGCGTGTCTCCAGCATGCGCCCCCCTTCCAATGCCGCACCCTCCGCGACCGGAAACTTCCTGCCCCAAGCCGTTATCACTTGCCGGGCGAGAGGTCTCTGATCATTTCGTGCTCGCCGTCATCCGACACGCGGGTGCCACCGGCCGTGTAGCGGGACAGCGTGTGGATCACTCTGTGGAAAACGTGAGGACAGGCTGCGGAGCGCGAGAAGGTGAGCACGCTCGACGTGGCCACTTTGGCCCCACGCCGCGAAGGCGAGCGAGGAAGACCCCGCCGCGCCGTGCCGCGCGCGCCGATCACGAAGCTTCGAGCCCTCGCTACTTTTGCGCGACGGCGTCGACTCGAGGTCGTGACGCCCGGAGGATGGCGAGCGCGATCTCCGCGAAGCCCTCGCCCATCGCGCCCGGGGCGACGTACTTCGGCGTGAGGATCAGGCGCGCAAGGCTGTTTCGGACGTTGGCCACGGCGAACGTGGTGCGGAACGCGGAGAAGCACGCCGCGTCGTTGCCGCTGTCGCCGACGAACGCGTAGCGCGCGAGGATCGCACCCGCGTCGTGCTCTCCGAGCTCGCGAGCCACGAAGCGCACCGCGCCCGTCGCCTTGTCATCGGCGTCGAACGTCGCGTGCAGGTGCACGCTCGACACCGTGGAGCTCGCGCCGGCCCGCGCGATCTCGTCCACGATGAGGCGCACGCGCTCGTGCGGCAGGGTCACGTGCTCGCCGACGTCCCAGGTGACGTCCGTCACGCGGAAGGGCATGTCGTCGGTGAGCCGCGCCTCGGGGACGACCTCGCGCACGCGCTCGACCAGCCGCGCGAGGCGCGCGCTCCTGGCCTCGCGCTCTTCGGGGGAGCACGCGTCGTGGCGCACGACGCGGCGCCCCTCGCGGACGAGATGCACCGCGCCGTTCTCGGCGACGCAGCCGTGGACCGGCCACTGGCGCACGAGGAGCTCGCCCCAGCCGCTCGGGCGCCCGGTGACCGCGACGAGCGCGAGGCCGGCGTCGCGCAGATCCCACAGCGCGTCGTACGCCGCGCGCGTGAGCACGCCGTGCGAGAGGAAGGTGTCGTCGAGATCGAAGAGCACGCCGCGCAGCCGGCGCGCCTCCTCGGGATCGAGCGCCGCGAGCGCCCTCACCGGGGATCCACCCGCGAGACCAGCGCCTTCAGGTAGAGCCCCTCGCCGAACGCGGCCGGCACCGGGTGGTCGGGCCCCTGGAACCAGCGCTCGAGGACCGTCGCCTGCACCGACGCGCGCGTCGCGCCGGTCGCGAGGGCCCGCGTGAGTGCCACGAGGTCCACCGCGGCGGAGCACGAGCAGAGGACGAGCAGCCCGCCCGGGCGAACGGCGCGGCACGCGTTCTCGGCGAGCTTCGCGTACGCGAGCAGCGCCTGCTCGCGCGCCCCGCGCGTGGGCGCGAGCCGCGGGGGGTCGGCGATCACGAGGTCGAACGAGGCCTTCGCGTCGACGAGGGCGCGGCGCGCGTCGTCCTTCGTGAAGGTGACGCGATCGGCGAGCCCGTTCGCGGCCGCGCACGCCGCCCCCACCTCGACGGCCGCCGCGCTCTCGTCGACCGCGATCACCTCGTGCGCGCCGCCGCGGGCCGCGGCGAGCGCGAACGCGCCGACGAAGGCGTACGTGTCGAAGACGCGCTTGCCCTGCGCGAGCTGCTCGACGCGCGCGCGAAGCGGCCGCTGATCGAAGTAAAAGCCCGTCTTCTGACCGAGCTCGAGCGGGATGCGGAAGCGCAGGCCGCGCTCGGCGAACTCGAGCGCCTGGACGGCCTCTCCCGTGAGCACGCCGGAGGACGCCTCGAAGCCTTCCATCTTGGCGGTCTGCGCGCTCGTGCGGTCGACGATCGCGCGCGGCGCGAAGACCGACGAGAGCGCTTCGAGGATCATCGGCTCGCGCCGCTTCACCCCGACCGTCCCGAACTGGACGGCCAGCGTGTCGCCATAGCGGTCGACGATGAGCCCGGGCACGCCGTCGCCCTCGGCGTGGACGACGCGGAAGCCGTCGGTGTCCGCGGCGGGGAGCCCCAGCGACTCGCGGAGCGCGCGGGCGTGTTCGAAGCGCTCGCGGAAGAACGCGAGGTCGATCGGCGTCTTCGCGTCCCGCACGAGGAGCCGCACCGGGATCGCCGACCCCGGAGAGTAGAAGCCGCGCCCGAGGAGGTTGCCACGCGGATCGATGACGCTCACTTCGTCGCCCGGTGTCGTACCCTTGTCGACGGCGTCGATGGCCTGGGCGTAAACCCACGGGTGGCCCGTCCAAACCGGCTGCACGTGTCCGGGCTTGAGTCGCACCGTAGGCATGGGCATCGGGTCATAGGCGCGCGACGGGTCGGCGTCGACGAGTTACTGAGGGGGCGTGAACGGCCGGCGACACGATCCCGACTCCGGAGCCCTGGGTCGCCCCGCCGAAAGGTGCCAAGCGGCTACAACACCGGCGCGAGCCGCGGCCGAACGCCGGCATCCCGTCGCATTGCTTTTCGTGGGGCCGGAGCTCAAGCTAGGTGGCACTTCGGTTGCACCAAGTCGCTTGTCAGAAGGAACCCTTCGTCATGATCAAGCCGATCGTCTCCTCGGCCGTCCTGGCCCTCGGTCTCGCGCTCTCCGGCACCGCGGCCGCGCAGGGCGATGGGGCCGGAGCGTGCCCACCGGGGAGCTGGTTCTGCGCACAGGACGCGCAGCAGCAGCCCGCGCCCGCGGGCCAGCCGGTGAAGCCGCAGCTCGATCCGCTTCCGGATCCCGACGAGCCGCCCCCGCCCCCTCCCCCGCCGGCGCGCAGGCCGCGCGGGACCATCATTTACCGCGCCCCCGCGGGCGCCGACGGCGTGCCCCCGGTGGTCGTGTACCAGCCGCCTCCTCCTCCGCCCGTGGTCGTCGTCCGGCCCTCGCCGGAGGACGCCCCGCCCTACCCGCCTCCCCCGCCGCCCGACCACGTCCATCACTCGGAGTGGGGCCTGAACCTCCACATCGAAGGCGCGTCCATCGGCTCCGGCAGCCAGGGCGACGCCGGGATGGGCGGCGGCGGCGTGGGCCTCCGCTACAAGCCCACGCGTCACTTCGGCATCGAGACCGACGTCGACGTGCTCGGCGGGCACGACTACCAGGGCGGCAACCGAAGCGAGGTCGCCCTCACCTTCAACGGCCTGCTCTTTCTGAACCCGCAGTCGCGCGCGCAGATTTACCTCCTCGCCGGGTTCGGCTGGTCGGCGGCGCACGTCAACTGGGACTCGGGCGCGCCGCCCAACGACTACAGCTACTTCGGCGGCCAGGCGGGCGTCGGGCTCGAGCTCCGCCTCACGCGCAACTTCGCGCTCAACACGGACGTGCGCGGCTTCATCCGCGGCCGCACGAACGCGCAGAACTCGCCGCCCGAGTTCACGAGCTCCGACGGCCGCACGACCAACACGTCGGGCGGCGCCCTCCTCACGGGCGGCCTCACGCTCTACTTCTGATGTGAGTCGAGGCGACGGCATCGCCCGTGAGGCTCACCATCCGCGAAGGCGACGGCCCGACGCTGGGCGAGGCGCTCGCTCGCGCCGGCGCCGACGCGCGCGCCCTCGAGGAGGGGCGGGTCTTCGTGGGCAGGCGGCGCGCGCGCGACGCGAGCGAGCGCGTGGGGGCCGGCGACGTCGTGGAGATCGCGGACCCCCGGCCCCCGGCGCCCGACGTGCCGGTGCTCTTCCACGAAGACGACCTCCTCGCCGTCGCGAAGCCCGCGGGCATGCCGACCATCCCGGACCACGCGGGCTCGGCGCACGCGCTCGTCGCCGCCGCCGCCCGCGCGGCCGGCGTCGACGCTTCGCGCCTGCACCCGACGTCGCGCCTCGATCGGGACGTCAGCGGCGTCGTCGTCTTCGCGCTCGGCAGGGCCGCCGCCGAGCGCATGACCGCCGCCCGCGCCGAGGGCCGCTACGTGCGCCGTTACCTCGCGATCGCCGCGACCGCGCCGTCCCCCGACGCGGGCGCCTGGACCGCCCCCATCGGTCGCGCGCGGGACCCGCGAAGGCGCGCGGTGAACGGGCGCGACGCGACCGCGGCCGAGACGCGCTATCGCGTGGCCGCGCGCGCCCCGTCGCTCGGCGCGTCGCTCCTGGGGATCGCGCCGAAGACGGGCCGCACCCACCAGATTCGCGTGCACGCGAGCCACGCCGGCGCGCCGCTCCTCGGCGATTGCGACTACGGCGGCGCCGCGCGCCTCACGCTGCCCACGGGCCGCGTCCTCGAGCTGCGGCGGGTCGCGCTCCACGCGGCGCGCGTCGAGGTCCCCCAGGCGACCGGGGCGCCGCTGGTCGCGCGGGCGCCGGTCCCGCCCGAGCTCGAGGCCCTGTGGTCCGCGCTTGGCGGCGACCCCGCGGCGTGGGAGCTTGCGGCCACATGCGCCATCGACTGATCCACCGCGCCTCGCGCGCCCTCGCCGCCGGCGCCGTCATCGCGTGCGCCCTCGCGGCCGCGTGCGCGCTCTCCGCGCGCGCCAACGAGAGCGGGCGCCACATCGACGCGAGCCGCGCGCTCGACGCGGGCTGGCTGCCCGGCACGGGCGACATCGTCATCACGCCGACGCCCCCCGACCCGGCGCCCCTCCTCGAGCGGTCGCAATGGGTCTTCGACCTCCGGTGGGACAAGGGCGACGTGTTCCTCCTCGGCACGCAGCCGCTCGAGCTGCCCGCGCCGCGCGAGACGCCGCGGGTGATGGGCCGGTTCGCGCTCGAGCTCTTCGAGGGGCCGGCGCTCCTCGAGCGAGTGCGCTTCGACTTCCCGCTGCTCGGAGCGCCCGAAGTGACCGACGGCGGCTGGGGAGCCGCGCCGACCCTCACGCAGAAGCTGCGGACGCGCATCGGTGTGGTCTTCCCTGCGACGTCTCGGGGGACGAGGCTCGAGCTCTGGGACCGTGCGACCAACCGCCGCTGGTCCCTCCCCTGGCCGCCCGCCCCGGCTGCGGGTCCGGCCGACGCGGGGGTGGCTAGACTTTAAGGTCGGCTCGTTCGTCTCATCGGGGAATGCCGCACCGCCCCAAGTTGTGCGACGATTCCGCTTGAAACCCATGCAATGCCCCTCGTGCCAGACGCCCGCCGATCCGTCCCAACGCTTCTGCCCGGGCTGCGGCGCGGCCCTCGAGGCCCAGGTCGACCCGATGATTGGGCAGCTGCTCGGCGGCAAGTACAAGGTCCTCCGCCTCATCGGCGAGGGCGGCATGGGCGCGGTCTACGAGGGCGAGCAGCCCCTCGGCACGACCAAGCGCCGCGTCGCCGTGAAGACGCTGCACCCGCACCTCTCGCGCGACCCGAAGATCAAGGCGCGCTTCGAGCGCGAGGTCGGCACCGTCGCGGAGCTCGAGCACCCGAACACCATCCAGGTGCACGACTTCGGCGCGACGCCCGAGGGCATCCTCTACATCGTGATGGAGTACCTCCAGGGCAGGAGCCTCGCGGGCGAGCTCGAGAAGCAGGGCCCGATGTCGCCCGAGCGCGTCGTCAACGTGCTCCAGCAGGTGTGCGGTTCGCTCGAAGAGGCGCACGGACGGGGCATCGTCCACCGCGACCTCAAGCCCGACAACGTCGTGCTCGTCGAGCGCGCGGGCAAGAAAGACTTCGTGAAGGTCCTCGACTTCGGCATCGCCAAGCGATCGAAGGAAGAAGACAACGAAGAGCAGAAGCTCACGCAGCAGGGCATGGTGCTCGGCACGCCCCCGTACATGAGCCCCGAGCAGTTCACGGGCCGGCCGATCGACTCGCGGAGCGACATCTACTCGCTCGGCGTGATGACGTACGAGATGCTCACCGGGCTCCTGCCCTTCAAGGCGACGACCGCGTGGGAGTGGGCGACGCAGCACATGACCCAGCCGCCGATCCCCATCGAGACCATCCCGCAGGGGGCGCGCACGACGGAGGCCATGCGCGCGGCGCTGCGGCGCGCGCTCGCGAAGAACCCCGACGAGCGGTTCCAGAACGTGCACGAGTACATCGAGGCGTTCTCGGGCGCGGGCGTCGGGCCTGCGCCGCAGCAGCGGACGGAGGTCGGCCCGCCGCTCGACGTGGCCGCCGCGTTCGGGCCCTCCCCGTCGAACCCCGGCGCGCCGCCCATGATGGCCGGTATGGCGCCGGGCATGCCGCCGCAGGGCTACACGCCCGCCGCGGGCAACGTCGCGTTCCCCACGCCGGCGGCCATCCCGCAGGCGCCGCCGCGCGAGACGGGCGGCGGCAATCGCAAGGCGCTCCTGGCGGTCGCGGGCGTCATCGCCGCCGTCAGCGTCGTCGCGATCGCGTTCGCCGTGAAGGGCGGCGCGAGCAGCAAGGCGGTAGTCTTCGACAACACGAGCAGCGCGCAGGCGCCCGCCCCGCAGACCTCCCTCGCGCCCGAGGCGATCAACAACCCCGCGCCCACCGACACCGCGGGCGCCGAGGTGCCGCCGCTCAAGAACACGTCGGGCCCCGGCTCCGCGACGCCGGCGTCGGCGCACCCGGCCACGCATCCGTCCGCCTCCCCCGCGACGGTCGCGCCCCACGAGGCGCCGCCCTCGAACACGACGTCGAACAGCGCGGCGCTCGCGGCGCAGCAGCAAGCGGCCCAGGCCGCGCAGGCGGCGGCGCAGCAGGCGGCGAACAACAACAACGCCGAGCCGCCCTTCCTGCAGCAGCAGCCGTCACGCCCCGCGTCGCAGTACAACCCGCAGCAGCCCGGCCGCTACGACGGCCCCGAATGCCAGCGGGCGCGCGCGCTCCGCGCGATGGGCCGAGCGCGGGAAGCGCAGTCGTCGTTCCTCACCTGCCTGGCGAAGGGCGGCAGCCTCTGACGCCCGACCGGGCGACTCAGCCCCGGCGCTGAATCTGCTCGGGGACGAAGCACGCGCGGCACCGCGCTTCGTATTCGGCGGCGCCGCCCACGAAGAGCTGCTCCTCGGCGGCGACGAGCCGCTGCGAGCGGGTCGCCGGCGCGCCGCACTGCGCGCAGACCGCGTGGAGCTTGGTCACGAACTCCGCGACGGCCATGAGCCGGGGCATGGGCCCGAAGGGCTGCCCGCGCCAGTCCTGGTCGAGCCCCGCCGCGATGACCCGGACGCCGAGCCCGGCGAGCGAGTCGGCCGCGTCGACGATCGCGTCGTCGAAGAACTGGACCTCGTCGATGCCCACGACCGCGGTGTCCGAGGTCACGCGCTCGACGATCTCGGCGGCGGTGGAGACCGGGATGGCGTCGGCGTCGACCCCTTCGTGCGAGACGACCTTCACGGCGTCGTACCGGTTGTCGACCCGCGGCTTGAAGAGGAGCACCTGCTGGCGGGCGAGCCGCGCCCGCTTCACGCGGCGGAGGAGCTCTTCGGTCTTGCCGCTGAACATCGAGCCGCAGACCACCTCGATCCAGCCGACGCCGGGCGGGGCCGGGCGGCCAGGCGGATGGAAACGGTGCGCGTCGGGCGAATTCAGCCGGTCAGCCCGTGCCCTCGGCGGCCGCGGCTTCGCGCCCCCGGACCTCGAGCCGGTAGCGGCTGTTGATTGTCTCGATGTAGAAGACCTCGCGCCCGGCGATGCGAAGGACGCGCTTCACCGGCGTGGTCACGTACTCGTGCATCCCGTCCGGGAACTCGATGACCACCACGGACCCCTTGCGTGGGGCTCGGACCAGCCGGCCGGCTACGGCCCTGGCGCCCTTGCCGAGCTTACGCAAGACGACGTCCACACCATCAAACTAGCATCGTCTGCGCCCTCGTCTACTCGCACCGGCCCCCGGCTGAACGAAAACTGCGCAAGGCGTCTCCCAGGCCGCGCAAACGCCACGGCACGGCATTTACGCCCCATGCCACCCGCCGAAAAACCTTGCACTTTCAAAGCGTTTCCCAACGCGACCGCACGGGCGGCGGGACGGCAAACGAGATTTAAGAGGAGGGAAGCAGGGAGAAGGGGGAGTTTTTTCGGCCGATCGCAAGCGCGAGCGCGGGGCAGCAAGGCGCGTCCCGGACGCGGAAGCCCGCTCTCCGTCTCCCGTTGTATTCGACGGCGCGCCCGCTTGACGGGCCCGAGGGGGATTGGGCATGGTGCGCGCCGTGGGAAAGCACGACAGCCGCAATTCGATGAAGATGAAGCGCCGCAAGGCGCAGGTGAAGAAGAAGGCGCGGGTCAAGCGCCAGTCGCAGGAGAGAAAGGCCGCTACCGCCGGGACCAAGAAGCCCGCGCCGCGCAGCAAGAAGTCCGCGGCGTCGAGCGCAGGTCCGCAGTCGGCCCCGCCTCCAACGACGCCGACCGGCACCGCGCCTACCAGCTGAAGCGCGCCTGGCGCGCCTCCACCGCTTTTCGGCTAGTTCTCGGCACCCAGGCGCACGGTCGGGAACTGCGCCGGGGGGCGCTCGACCTCGGGCGGAGCTTCGTACACCACGGGCTCGCCGAGCAGGCCGACGTCGCCCTCCAGGCGCTTCTCGCTCACGAGCTGCCAGCCTTTCTTGTCCTTCCAGTTCTGCTGGAGGGTCGTCGACCGCAGCTCTTGCTCGTTCGCGCGGTACCAGGCGAAGCGCACCTGGATGTCGACGTCCTTGTCGCCGTGGGCGCGCATGCCCGTGAGCTCGACGTCGGCGACCTGAACGCCGTGGCCCCAGTCCCGGTGGTGCGAGACGAACGCGTCGCGCGCCTCGGGGGCGACGTGGTCCATCGCGATCTCCGACTGGCCGAAGCGCTCGTCGACGTTCAGGTCCTGCGCGGCTTGCTGGGCGGAGGCGAGGCCCGACGAGGGCGGCATGCACGCGGGGACCGCGAGGGCCGCGGCGGCGAGGACGGCGATCGGGCAGCGCATGCTCCTGCGACATCACGCCCGGCGCGCGCGGGCCAAGTTCGCGGGCGAGTTTCGTCTCAGAACGGGACGGCGGCGACGAAGTACGACTTGTTGATGCCGCCGCTCGCGAGCCCGCGCGCGAACCCCGCCCGGAACGTGAAGCCCAGGATGTAGCCGAGGGTGAAGTCGAACCACAGCTCGCCGCCGACGCCCGTCTTGAACTGGGCCTGCGACGGATCGTCGAACGCGCTGCCGTAGTCGACGAACGCGACGCCGCTCACGCGGTTCAGGAAGATGGGGAGCGTCGAGGGGCCGCGGTCGACGTTCACGATCGGGAAGCGGTACTCGGCGTTGAAGAGCGTCTCGTAGTTGCCGACCTCCGAGACGACCGGGTACCCGCGAAGCTGCACGCCGCCCTGGATGAGCGAGTTTCGCACGACGTTCACGACCGGCAGGTCGATGAAGCCGCCGACGTAGAACGGGCCGCGCCCGCCGCGGTTGTCGCCCGAGGCCCCGAGCTGCGCGTGGAGCGCGAGCACGTGATGCTGGAGCCACGGCATGCGGAAGTACTGCGCGACGCCCAGGCTCGCCGCGTAGCCCGTCTGGTCGCTCGCCAGCACGGGGTCCGAGATGTCGAGGTTCGCGCCGACGGTGAGCCCCGTCTCGTTGCCGACGCTCCAGAGGTACCCGAGCGCGTTGCTGTAGCTCCAGCCGAGGTGCACGCTCGCGAGGGTGCCGCGGTTCGTCGGGAGCTTCGGGAAGTTCACCGGGTCGACGTCGGCCGCCGGCAGCGGGAGCTCGCCCGCGTAGCGCGTGAAGCTGTACGAGAGGTTGAACGACTGCGAGTCGAAGGCCCGCGGCAGGCTGTAGCCGATGCCCGTCGTCACGCCGGTCGTCTCCTGCACCCAGGTGATGGTGTTCGAGCCCAGCGTGTAGTTCGTCTCGGGCGCGATTGTCCGGAACGCCGAGATGCTCACGTCGAACGGGAGGCGCCCGTACGTGTAGGTGACGTTGCCCTCGACCTCGGGGTGCTCGAACTCGGTCGTCTCCTGCAGGGAGATCGTGTGGATGCCGGCGATGTCGCTGCCCGTGGCGGTGACGATGCTCGCCTGGCCGAAGTTGCCGGGCGTAATCTGCGCCGACCAGGCGCGCGGGGCCAGCGTGACGAGCGGGTTGTAGTTCTGCGGGTGCACCGCGACCGGCGCGGGCTCGGGCGGCGGCGCCGGGCGGGTCTCCTCGTACGGCAGCGGGTCGAGCCACGCCGACGGATCGAGCGCCATGACGAAGAGGTCGTACCCGTCGTGCGTGTAGCCGATGTACGCGAGCCACTTGCCGTCGGGAGAGGGCTCGGGCTGGTACGCGCCGTTGATGCAGTTCGTGACCTGCTTGAGGAGGCCGGTCGAGAGCTCGAACGCGTACACGTTCGTGACGCCGGTGCGGTCCGAGTGAAAGTAGAGATACCGGCCGTCGGCCGAGTACACCGGGTCGCCGTCGATCGCGCGGTCGTGCGTGACGTCGACGAACGAGCCGTCCTGCGTGTCGACGATGCGGATGTCGCGGTAGCCGCCGCGCTGCCACACGCTGTAGGCCACGTGCCGGTCGTCGGGCGACCAGCGCGGCGTGTACGCCTGGTCGAACTCCTGCGTGGGCGCGATGCGCCGCGGGTTCGCGAGGACGTGCGCCCCGGCGCGCTCGGGCGACGGAACGACGTCCGCCATCATGAGGTACTGCGTGCCGCGGTGGTTCGTCGTGAAGACCACGCGCCGCCCGTCGGGCGACATCGCCGGGTCGAGCGCGCGCCACCCGTTGCTCCACCGCACGCGCTTGTCGTCGAGACCGCTCGGGCTCTTCTCGTGCGGCGCCAGCTCGAAGAGGTCGTCGTAGAAGAAGAGGTTCTCGTACTCGTCGCTCGAGCTGAACGTGAACGTCCCGTCGGGCATCCACGACGACGCGCCCGGACCGTTCACCCGCACGAGGAGCTCGCGGTCGCTCTCGCGCGCCCCGACGATGCGCCCGCGATTGTCGCGCACGAGCGGGATGGCCCACTGCCCCGTCGTCGTGTGGCCGTCGTCCCGGTAGTAGAGGAGATCCCCGGCGTGGTCCGGCCAGGCGTTCGACGGGATCCACCGCGGGTGCTCCGCGGTGTTGCCGCCGTGCGTGAGGCGGACGCCCTCCCGGAGGCCGCGCGCGAGGATCTCGTTCGCCTGCGCGTGGAAGCTCCGCTTCATCGAGTCGACCCACGCCGCGTAGAGCTGCTCGTAGGTGCGCCCCGTCGCGCGGCGGATCGAGCGGTTGATGGCGTACGGGATGAGCTGGTACGCGTAGTCGTCGATCATCGCGCGGATCGCCTGCTCGCCGTACGTCTCGGCGATCCACTGCATGAAGAACGAGCCGTAGAGGTACCAGATGTTCCCCTGGGGCCAGCGGCGCGGGATGTTCGAGAACTGATTGAGCGTCGCGACCGAGTCCTCGAGGACGTCGGCCCGCATCCACATGTTCCACATCGAGGAGCGCAGGCGGCCGCCGCTCGTGCGGGCGCTCTCCTCGTACACGGCGAGCCCCTCGAGCAGCCAGTGCGGCTGCACCTGGTTGGGCGCGAAGGTCTTGCCGAGGATCTTGTTGATGAGGGCCGGGATGCCCTGGATGTGATCCGTGTGCAGGATGTGCGTGAACTCGTGCGTGACGAGCTCGAGGTACCAATCGTCGACGTCGCCGAGGGCCGACATGTCGTCGGGCGCGGTCACGTTGAGCTGGATCGCGTCGTACGGCAGCGCGGTGGCCGAGCCGTTGGCGGCGTCGGTCTGGTCGCGCAGCGCGACCTCGGTCTTCTCGCTCGGCGCCCACCCGACCGCGGGGAGGAGGCGCTGGTAGACGCCCTCGGCGAGGTCGGCGACGTGCTTCGCGACCGAGTCCTCCGTCGAGTAGTAGTTGATGCGAAAGTGGGCGGTCTCGATCGTCTTCCACTGAAGCTTCGGATCGTTCGCGCCGAGCGCAGACGGCACGAAGGCCATCGACGCCACGCAGAAGGCGACGAGCGAAGCAAAGCGACGGATCAAGCGGCGCCAGTGTACCCGGCGCTCGTCGCCACCCGCCTCCAAATGGCGGGCGCCGCGAGCCGAAATCGCGCTCGAGTCAGCCGATGCTCAGCTTACGACTCTCGTATTCCTGCGACGCCGTCGCGTCGACCGATCCCGCGCGCGAACGCGGCTCGTCTCCGGGAGACTACAGGTCGTCGTGAAAGAGCGGCTCGCGGTTCCGCACGTAGCGGTAGACGAGCTGCCGGGCCTCGGGCGTGATCTCCGTAAACTGCGCGCCGAAGCCGGGCGGCGCGTCGTTGCCGGCGTCGCTCGGCTCGCGGCGCCAGCGCACGACGGCGTTCGCCTCGAACTCGTAGCCGCCGGGCAGCGAGATCTTCAAGCGCACCGACTGCCCGATCTTCGGGAGCTTGTACGTGGAGACGAAGAGCCCACCGTGCTCGATGATGTCGTTGCCGGAGAGGCCCTTGTAGAAGTTGCTCGGGCTGTGCGCCCCGAGCTCCGCGGTGGTGACGCCCATCTCGGGGCCGGGTCCCGCGTTCATGCGACTCGGGCCCGCCGGCGCCGCGGGCGCGGCTGCACCGGCGGCGGGACGCGGCGCCGCGCGGCCGGCGGCAGCCGGGGCGGGCGCGGGAGCCGGGGCCGCGACGGGGGCCGGGGCGACCGCGGGAGCCGGCGCCGGCGCGGCCGGCGCGGTGACCGCGCGGTTCAGCGCGTGTACGCCGCCGAGCGCCGAGGCGACCGCCTCGAGGGCCGTGGCGACCGCGGGGTACTGCGGAGGCTGGGCCTGGAGCTCGGCGACCGCGATCTGCAGGTGGGCGAGCGCGTTCGGCGCGTTTTGCGCGAGCGCGGCGCCGCCGGAGCGCTCGATTCTGATGCAGGGCGCCCATGGCCTGCGCGATGGGCGCGGCGAGTTCGAGCAAGCGCTGGGGCACGTTGGGATCGGCCTGGAGGGCGTTCAGGCCTCGCGCGAGCGATTCGCGAGCGATGCGCGCGAGCGTGACGGCGTCGGACACGGTGGGTTGATCTCCAGTGCTCATCGAACCGCAGCCTAACGCTCCACGCAATGGGAAACGAGGTCGGCAAGGTCGCGCCGGCCGAGGACCGTTTCGTTTCCGTCTGCGTCTTCGCTTCGCCCCTCGAGGAGCTCCACCGCGTCGTCGCCCGCGCGCACGACCGCGACGCCGTCGGCGCGCACGGCCGCCTCGGCGGGCTCGAGCGCGCGCGGGTAGTCGCCCGTCGGCCGGACGCGGACGAGGGTCACGAACCGCCCGCTCACCTCCGTCCAGGCGCCGGGCCAGGGCGCCGCGGCCCTCACGCGGCGCTCGATGCGGGCCGCGGGCCAGGTCCAGCGGATGGCCATCGCTTCGTCGTCGAGCTCGGGGGCCGCCGTGGCGAGCGACTCGTCTTGCGGCACCGGTGTGGGCGGCCGGCCCTCGGCGTGCGCGCGCGCCACGTCCCGGAGGAGGCCCAGGCTCGGCCGGTCGAGCGCGCGGGCGAGCTGCCATCCGTTCCAGCCCGGGTCGACCCGGAGCTCCCGCTGCGCGAGGACGTCGCCGGTGTCGTACTCCTCGCCGAGCCGGTGCGCCGTCACGCCGGTCACCGCGTCGCCCGCGTCGATGGCCCAGAAGATCGGATCCGGCCCGCGGTGGCGCGGCAGCAGGGACGGGTGCACCCCGACCGACGGCGCCAGCGCGAGGATCGACGCCGGCAGCCGCGTGGTCCAGAACCAGCTCACGATCAGGTCGGGCGCCGCGGCCCTCACGCGCGCGAGCGTTCGGGCGCTCTCGACGTCGGGGCGCACGTGGGTGCGGCCGGGCGCGATCGACCGCGAGAGCCTGCGGAGCCCGGGCGCGCGCCGGCACGCGGCCGCGTACGCGATCTCGTGCCCGTCGCGCGCCAGCAGCACCGCCGCCAGCGGCAGCCCGAAGAACGCGATCTTCACGCGACGGGCGCGCGCGACGCCTTCTCTTCGTGGCCGCTCTTGCCGAACCGGCGCGCGAGCTCGGCGAGCACCTTGCGCACGGCCACGCCGCGCCAGCGCAGCCCGACCATCAGGTGGTAGAGGACGTCGGCCGCCTCGCTCGCGACGCGGTCGTCACCCTCGCTCTCGAGCGCCTGCGCGAGCTCGCCCGCCTCTTCGCGGAGCTTCGCGCCGATCTTCGGGGCGCCGGCCTCGTAGAGGCTCTTGGTGTAGCTCTTCTCGCCGGTCGAGCGCTTGCGCGCCTCGAGCACCGCCTCCAGCGTCCCGAGGAGCGTCTGCGGCGGCTCGACGCGCGGCGCGGCCGCCCGGGCCCTCTCGCCCTCGTCGGCGAGCGACTCGGGGCCGACCACCTGGAAGAAGCAGCTCGGGGCGTTCGTGTGGCACGAGGGTCCCTCGGCCTCGGCCGCGTAGAGGAGGCAATCGGCGTCGCAGTCGGCGAGGACGCGGAGCACGTGGATGGCGTGGCCGCTCGTCTTCCCCTTCTCCCAGAGCTCGCCCCGCGAGCGGCTCCAGAACGTGGCCCGACCGGTGGCGAGGGTCTGCTGCACGGCCTCGCGCGAGGCCCAGGCGAACATGCGCACCTCGCCCGTCAGGTGGTCTTGCACGACGACCGGAACGAGCCCCTGCGCATCGAACTTGATCGGAGGAAGCGCCATCGCGCGGGAGCCTACACCGGCACGGCCCCGTTCGCCGCGCTACGTAACCCGCCATGCAGTCCCCTCCGCCGCCCCCGAAACCCAGCCGCGCGGAGCTCGCCTTCGCATCGCCGCGCAAGCTCCCACGCGCGCGCGACGTCAAGGGGCGCGTGGTCGTCCTCGACGTCGCCTTCGCCTCCGACGCCGCGACCGGGGGCTTCGAGAAGATCACCCTGCCCTTCATCGAGCAGCTCGGCCCTCGCCTCGCCGGCTGGGTCGACCACCACGACCACGTGATGCACGCGCAGTACGCGGCCGACCCG
This sequence comes from uncultured delta proteobacterium, assembly GCA_963797395.1. Lineage (GTDB taxonomy): Bacteria > Myxococcota_A > Polyangia > Polyangiales > Polyangiaceae > Palsa-1150. The sequence goes on along the minus strand of CAWCPA010000009.1, from coordinate 785,475 downwards.
CGGTTCGTCCTCGCCACCAAGGCCGAGCACGGGGCCTGCCCCGAGATGGTCACGCCCGAGGTCATCGCGCGCATCGGCCAGGTCGACACGATCGTTTGCCACACCGACTTCGACGGCCTTTGCAGCGCCGCCAAGTGGCTGCGAGGCGGCGCCGAGCCGTACCCGGGCGCCGACGACGACGCGCGCGCCATCGACACGCGCACCTCGGTGCCGGGCCCCGTCGGCCAGCGCCTCGACCGGGCGCTCCGCGCGCGGCCGCGCGACACGGCGCTCTTCGGGCTCGTCGTGCGGCACCTGGCCGACGGGCTGGCCGACGCGTCGCTGTGGGAGCGCATCGACCAGGCCGCGGCGGAGCTCGCGCCCATCGAGGCGGCCACGCGGCGCATCGCCGAGGGCTACCAGGTCGTCGACGCGCGGCCCGCCGCGGGCGTCCCGGCGAACATCCGATCGGTCGCCTTCGTCGACGCGACGGCCCACCACGGCAAGTACGACAAGACGCAGCTCTTGCTCATCGGGCAGGAGCGAGCGGGCATCTCGATCGTCCTCGACCTCGACACCGTGACCCTCGCCGCCCGCTACGGGAGCGGCGTGAGCTTCCTCGAGCTCCTCGGCCTCTCGGGAGGAATGCCCACGCTCATCTCGATCCCGAAGAAGCGGTTCGCCGAGGCGCTCGACAAGCTCGGCGTTTCCGATCTGCCGCTCTGAGCAGGCCGGGAATGAGACGGGGGGGACGGGGGCGTGTGCGCGGGTGGGCCCGATTGCCCCACGGTCGCCACCATGAGGTTTCCGTTTTGCAATCCACCCCAAGCCCTCGATTCGCTTCGCGTTCGTGTTGACCCCGAATTCTTCGGCATGCTAACGGCATTGCAACTTTGCAACGCGGCTCTGACGAGGGGTGGCGGGGGAGTTGGGGGTGAGCGAATGGCGGCCAAGACCTGGGGCACGCAGCAGAAGCCGGTCGAGGAGATCTTCTTCCAGAACGAGGCGGTCTCGCTCTGCCTGCTGGTGAACCGGCGCGCGCGGACGATGCGCGTCGTCGACTTCCGCGCGGGCCCCACGCCGGCCAAGCGCCTCTTCGTCCTGTCGCTCGCGCAGCGCGAGGGCGTCTCGAAGGTCTACACGCTGGTCGAGCGCGACGAGGTGCAGACCTGGCAAAAGCTGGGGTTCGCCAAGGAAGGGAACATCCCGGGCTTCTACAAGCGGAGCGACGCGTTCCTCCTCGGGTGCTCCGCGCGGGCGCCGGGCCCCGTGCCCGACCCCAGGGACGAAGACGACGCCCCGGTCCAGAGCGAGATGCGCATCACCCTCGCCGGCGCCGCGCCGCCCCTCACGGCCGCCCAGGCGCGGATGGAGCGCACCATCCTCGCCGCGAAGAAGGCCCTGAAGGAGCTCGCCGAGGCTCCGCACGCCTTGTCCCGCAACGCCAAGGTGGCCCCCGCCGACCCGGCCGAGACGCGCAAGGCCGTCACCGCGGCCCTCCGCAGCGGGCGCGCGCTCACCGCGTTCGAGCCGTTCGGGCGCGACGTCGAGCGCCGCCACTTCCTCGCCACGGCGCGCGGCGGCTTCGAGCTCCACGCGTCGATCGAGTCGCAGGCGTGCTTCGGCAACGCGTTCTTCGAGATCCTGCAGTCCCCGCGCACCCCCGCGGAGCGCCTGGGCACGGCCGCGGCCCTCCGCGCGTTCTGCGAGAAGCTCACGAGCGAGGAGGTCGTCACCTGCTTCGCGCTCGCGCCGAGCGACGACGTGGCCCTCGCGAGCGTGTACCTCCGGAACGGCTTCCGCCGCACGGGCCTCCTGCTCGAGCACCTGGTCGTCCGGGGCGAGCGGAAGGACGCCATCGTCTGGTCACGAAAGCTCGCGAACCCCGCGGAGGAGTAAGCGCGGACGGATCGCGCTAGGATCGCGCGGCTGTATGCCCCGGTCGGTCGAGCCGAACGACACCTCTACCAAGCGCCCGAGCGCAGTCGCGCAGATCGAGGTCGCGCCGCTCGCCTTCATGCGAGGTCTACCTTGAACGACGCCTTCGTCATCCTCGACGAGGCGCAGAACACGACCAGCGAGCAGATGCGCATGTTCCTGACGAGGCTGGGTTACAATGCCAAGGCTGTCGTGACCGGCGACATCACTCAGGTCGACCTCCCCGAGGGCCGCACGAGCGGTCTCGCCGAGGCGCGCGAGCTGCTCGACGGCGTCGATGGCATCGCGTTCTGCCACTTTTCGGAGGTAGACGTCGTGCGCCACCCGCTCGTGCAGAAGATCATCGTCCGTTACGAGGCGCGCGACCGGGAGCGCAAGGCTTGAGCGCGGCCCCCTCTTCCCGTCCGCCGCCGCCCGCGCTCGAGCGCGAGCTGGCGACCGGCGCCCTGGCGTCGATGGATCGCGTCGAGGAGATCCTTCGCCGCGAGGCCCCGGGCGACGCGAGCGCGGTCGAGGCGAACGGGCCCGCGAGCAGCTCGGGCGGGGGCGACTCGGTGGCGCGGCTGCACCCGCTGCTCGTCGCGATCTGGCGCGTGCCCGCGGCGCCGAACGGGCGCACGCAGGAGCGGGTCGGCGTGGTCTTCGCTCCCGGCGCGGTGTGGGACCACGCGCGCGAGCTCTTCGCGCCGCTGGCCGAGCGGCTGGCCGACGGCACGCTGCTGCTCGTGCTCGTCGGACGGCCCGAGAGCCTCGCGCACGCCGACGCCGTGAACCGCGGCCTCGCCAGCGTCGTCCCCGTCGGCGCGAGCGCCGACGACCTGCTCCTCGCCGCGCACCGCGCCCTCGAGCTCCTCGAGACCAAGGCCCGCGCCGCCGCGCGCGGCCGCTCGCTGCGCCGGTACCGGTACGAGCTCGGCGAGCTGCTCGACATCGCGCGGGCCATGACGACCGTGCGCGACGTCGACAAGCTCCTCGGCGTCATCCTCGAGAAGAGCCGCTTCGTCACGGGCGCCGACGCCGGCAGCATCTACATCGTCGAGCGCGGCCAGGTCGATGCGACGGCATCGCACGACAGCGACGGGCCGCCGCTCCTCCGGTTCAAGCTCACGCAGAACGAGAGCGTCAGCTTCGACTCGCGCGAGTTCACGCTGCCGCTCAGCGATCGCTCCATCGCCGGGAGCGCCGCCCTCGGCAAGGCGTCGCTCCGCATCCCGGACGTGTACGCGCTGCCCGCGGGCGCGACCTTCAACTTCGATCCGAGCTTCGACCGCCGCACCGGGTACGTGACGCGCTCGATGCTCGTCGCGCCGCTCATCAGCCAGCGCGACGAGGTCATCGGCGTCATCCAGCTGATCAACAAGAAGCGCGACCCGGCGCACAAGCTCGTCACGCGGGCCGACATCGACGAGCAGGTCGTGCCCTTCGACGAGCGCAGCGAAGAGCTCCTCGGCATGCTGGCCGCGCAGGCGGGCGTCTCGCTCGAGACGGCCCTCCTCTACGCGGAGATTCGCAGGATGTTCGAGGGGTTCGTCAAGGCGAGCGTCGAGGCCATCGAGTCTCGCGACCCGACGACGAGCGGCCACTCGCGCCGCGTCGCGGAGCTCTCGGTCACGCTCGCCAAGATCGTCGACGCCGAGACCAGCGGGCCCTTCGCGGGCGCGTCGTTCCGCATCGAAGACCTGCGCGAGCTCGAGTACGCGAGCCTGCTGCACGACTTCGGGAAGATCGGCGTGCGCGAGAAGGTGCTCGTGAAGGCCAAGAAGCTGTACGACGAGCAGCTCGAGCTCGTGCGCGCGCGCTTCGACTACGTCGCCCGCACCATCGAGGCCGACGTGCTCGCGCGCAAGGTGCGCGTGTACGAGAGCGGCGGGACCCGCGCCGCCCTCGAGGAGCTCGATCGCGAGCTCGCGCAGCGCCGCGCGGACCTCGACGGCGCGTGGGAGGCCGTCGTCGGCGCCAACGAGCCGACGGTCCTCTCGAGCGGCGACTTCCAGCGCATCGAGGCGCTCTCGAAGGAGACGTTCGTCGATCTGCGGGGCGAGGTCCGCCGCCTGCTCGACGAAGAGGAGACCACCTGCCTCAAGGTGAACCGCGGCACCTTGACGCCGCGCGAGTTCGACGAGATCCGCTCGCACGTCTCGCACACCTTCCGCTTCCTCTCGCAGATCCCGTGGGGCAAGGCGCTGAGCCGCGTCCCCATCATCGCCGGCGCCCACCACGAGAAGGTCAACGGCACCGGCTACCCCAACCGGCTGCGCGCCGAAGAGATCCCCGTGCAGTCGAAGATGATGGCCGTCGCCGACGTCTTCGACGCCCTCACCGCCAGCGACCGCCCGTACAAGAAGGCCGTCCCCGTCGAGAAGGCCCTCGGCATCCTCGATTTCAGCGTCAAGGACGGCCACCTCGACCCCGAGCTGGTCCGCATCTTCAAGGACGCGAAGGTGTGGGAGCGGGCAGGGATCGCCGTCGAGCGCTGAGGATGGCGTCGCGGACGCTGGTGAGGGACCGGACGCCGTCGAGGGCGACGCCGGGCCTCGCGAGCCGGGCGTCGACGAGGGCGCCGACTTCGTCGTCGTTGGTTCCGTCGAGGGCGGCTTCGAGGGCGGCGAGGGCGTCCCGCGAGACGAGGAGATCCCCGCCCACGCGGAAGGCTCCGCGGCGATCCGGGCCGGCGCCGATCGGGCCGATGGCCTCGTCGACGGTGGCGGCCCAGGGCGGCTCGGGCTCTTCGGCGGCGGCGGCGGCGGCGGCGGGCGGCGGCAGCGGGTGCGCTTCGACCGGCCAGCTCGTGACGTACGCCTGGAGGATGGCTTCGGCCACGCGCTCGGGTGCGATCGGCGCGCCCGCCAGCTCTTCCAGGGTCGCGGGCGCCTTGTCGAGCAGCGACGGGCGCGGCCCCTCGGAGAATGGCGTGCTCACGGCGACGAACGCCTCGAAGAGCGTCCGGCGCGTGCCGGCGTCGTGGCCGAAGCCGACCCACGCCGCGGGCCGGTGCCCGACGCTCACCCAGTCGCGCCCGAAATAGTGAGCCACGACGCCCGGGCGCCCCACCGCTTTCGTCAGGGCCTTGAGGAGCGGTCGTACGGCCCGGTTGACGATGCGCTTCTCGTCGCAGGGCACGATCGCCCCCGGGCTCGCGAGAGCGAGCGCGACGTGCACCGTGCCGGGCCCGACGAGCACCGCCGGCCCGCCCGATCCGCGCCGCACGGCCGGACCCGCGCCGCCGACCGTCCCGTTCTCCGCGCGCTGGAACGCGCCGAGCACGGTCGCCCGGTCGGCCGCCACGGCCACCCAGAGCTCGCCCGGGCACGCGAGACGCCGGTCCAGGGCACGGAGCGAATGTGCGCCGAGGTCGCGCGCGGGGAGGCGCGCGGCCTGCGCATGCATGGCGATGGTTCCCAAGCGCACGGCGACTGCGGCTATCATGCACTCTGGATGGCCGTTCACCGGGAGGAAGGATCGTTTTGCGTGCGCATCGACCTCTCCGCCGAGTTCGGCGAAGAGTACGAGGGCGACGACGACGGCTACGCCTGGCTCGAAGCCTGGCGACGGAGCGTCCAGCCGCGCCTCGCTCGGGCCATCATGGGCGAGCTGCGCGGCGCCCCCGGCTTCACGGCCGTCCCGGTCTCGCGCGGCAAGCACCCCGACGACGAGCTCGAGATCGAGGTGCGCTTCGTCCCGAAGCACGAACTCAAACCCGGCGCGCCGGGCGCGAAGCCCGAGTGAGCGAGCCGCTTTTGTTTCGAGCGCATCACGACGCGAGTCACGAGCTTTCGCGCTTCTCCACACACGTGCGCTTCGTGTCAGCACACGCGGCGGGAGGGCGAGTGGACGGGCCGTGGCGCGCCGAAGGCCGCCGATCGCGCCGATCACTGTCATGCGCGAGCGCGCGGCAGCCGCGTCGCGTCTTTATTTAATTCCCCGCTGCCGCTACAAGCTATCGGTAGAACTCTGTCGCTTTCCGTTAGAGGCCGCGAAAATGGTCAACCCGCAGATGGTGATGTACGAGGAGGAGTTCAATCAGATCCAGGTGGTCGTCGACCGCCTGGTTCGCGATGCGAACGCCAAGGTCGTCTTCATCGTCGACAAGAACGGCCAGCTGATCGCAGCCGCCGGTGACATCGACAACGTCGACACCACGAGTCTCGCCTCGCTCACCGCCGGCAACATCGCCGCGACGGGCGGCATGGCCAAGCTCCTCAAGGAGCAGGAGTTTGCCACTCAGTTCCACGAGGGCGAGAAGGCGAACATCCACATCCAGCTCGTCGGAAACCGCGTCATCCTCGTGGTCATCTTCGACTCCAAGTCGAGCCTCGGTCTCGTCCGACTCCGCGTGAAGAAGGCCAGCGAAGAGCTGAACCATATCTTCGAGTCGCTCCTGAAGAAGGTGCAGGAGCCCGGCGCCGACTCTCCGTTCGCGGAGATCACCGACGAAGACATCGACAACCTCTTCAACGACTGAGGCTCAATGACCGAAGGCAACCCACAAGACGCGGGCGCTCCGCTCCCGAGGCAGCCGATGAGCTTCATCAACTACATGGCCCGCGAGATCAACTGCAAGCTCGTGTACTACGGGCCCGGTCTCTGTGGGAAGACGACGAACCTCCAGTACATCTACGAGCGCACGAACCCCGACCACAAGGGGAAGATGATCTCGCTCGCGACGGAGACCGAACGAACGCTGTTCTTCGACTTCCTGCCGCTGTCGCTCGGAGAAATCCGCGGGTTCAAGACGCGCTTCCACCTCTACACGGTGCCCGGTCAGGTCTTTTACGACGCCTCGCGAAAGCTCATCTTGAAGGGCGTCGACGGCGTCATCTTCGTGGCCGACTCGCAGATCGAGCGCATGGAAGCCAACGAAGAGTCGATCGAGAACCTGCGCACGAACCTGGCCGAGCAGGGCTACTCGCTCGAGAAGCTGCCGTTCGTCATCCAGTACAACAAGCGCGATCTCCCGAACGTCGCCTCGAGCGACGAGCTCCGCCAGCTCCTCAACAAGATGAACGTGCCCGACTTCGATGCGGTCGCCCGCACCGGCGTCGGCGTCTTCGACACGCTGAAGGCCGTCGCCAAGCTCGTCCTCACGGAGCTCAAGAAGGGCAGCAGCAGCTAAGGGGCGGCGCTTTGAGGAGGGGCGCTCGCGGCGCGCCCGCTCAGCCGGCGCGCGCGTGGCCGGGGGCTTGCGGCAGGGTCTCGAAGACCTCTGCGTCGTGCGACGGCACGATCGTCGGGCGCCGCGGGTCCGCCTCGCAGTTGCGGAGCGACTCGTAGGTGCGCTCGAGCTCGCGCCGCGCGCGGCGGCCCGAGACCGAGCGGCGCGCGAAGATCGACGGGCCGGGCGGCGAGCGCCCGAACTCCCAGCGCTGGAGGACCGCGTCGCCCGCGTGCACATAGGTGCCGCGCGGGGAGCGGAGCGCGACCGCCACGCTGCCGCCCGTGTGGCCGGGCGCCTCGAGGAGCACGACCTCGCCGCTGGCGAAGACGTCGAAGCTGCCCGGAAAGCCGTACGTCGGCGTGCCGTCGAGGCGCACCGCGCGAATGCGCCCGGCCCTCGCGAGGTCGCGCGCCCGGTACGGCGACGACGTCGTCCGCGTCGAAGGCGGCGCGTCCCAGTAGGTGCGTAGCTCGGCCTGCGAGACCACGACCTCCGCGTTCGGGAAGTCGACCACGCCGCCTACGTGTCCCGTGTGGAGGTGCGTCGCGACGATCGTCCGCACGCGCGCCGGGTCGAACCCCAGCCCGCGAAGCTGCGCGACCACCGCGTCGTCCGGGCGGAGCTTCATCCCGAGGAGGCCCGCCTTCATGCGGCCCACCGCACGGCCCGGGTCGGCGCACGCCTCGGCCGACCAGCCGGCGTCGACCAGCACGATGTCGCCGTCGTCGCGCACCGCGACCGCCACCGTGTTCGTCATGATGGCGCGGCCGACGCCGCGCTGGCCCTTCGGGCGCACGAGGGCCGTGGGGACCCCCAGCCGGCCGGAGGTCAGGAAGAACAAATCGCGCATCGAGCCATGGTACCGCGCTCTGCGGCGCCACGGCTCGCTGCGCGATCGCGGTCGCGCTCCTCGGCTCTCAGAGCTTGGAGTGCTGGTAAACGCGCGAGCGGCGGCCCTTGTCCTTGGCCTTGAGCTTCGCGCGATACCGCTTGCTCTTGTTCCGATTCGCCTTGCGCGGCTGCTTCGAAAGGACGATGTACATGGCTTCGAGCACCTTCTCCGCGTCGTTTGCGGCCCGCCCATCTACCATGAATGTTCGGCTCGTGCACGAGTTCCGCTTCGAGGCTGCCCACCGCCTCCCCAAGGTCCCGCCCGGGCACAAGTGTGCGCGCCTTCACGGGCACAGCTTCAAGGTGGAGCTGGCGGTCGAAGGCCCGGTCGACCCCGCCACCGGGTGGTTCATCGACTACCAGCGCCTCTACCACGCCTGGCAGCCGCTTCACGACCAGCTCGATCACAACTACCTGAACGAGATTGCCGGGCTCGAGAACCCCACGTCCGAGCACCTCGCCGCGTGGGTGTGGGGCCGCCTCAAGGCCGCGCTGCCGCCCCTCGTCCGCGTCACGGTCCACGAGACGTGCGAGGCGCGCTGCGAGTACGAAGGCCGATGAAGACGCTCGTGTGCCGCTGCGAGGACGTCACCTTGCACGACCTCGAAGACGCCGTGGCGCGCGGCTACCGCGACATCGAGTCGCTCAAGCGGTACACGGGCTTCGGCACGGGCTGGTGCCAGGGCAAGGGGTGCGTCGCGCTCTGCGCCGGGCTCCTCGCGCAGCGAGGCGGCAGCGCGGCGCTCCCCATCACGCCGCGCCCCCCTTTCCACCCCGCGCGCCTCGCGGACCTTGCGGGCCTCGCCGCCCTCGCCGACGAGGACGAGCGCGCGGGCCGGCCCCCGCACTGAGCCGCCCGATGCGCCTCCTCGCCGCGCTGGTCGTCGCGTGCGTGGGGCTCACGTTCGCCACGGTCTCGTTCGCGGCGCGCGCCGACACCCTCGCCGACGTCCGGGCCCGCGGCGAGATCGTCTGGGGCGGCGATCTGCAGGGCGGCGAGCCGTACGTCTTCGAAGATCCGCGCGACCCGTCGCACATCGTGGGCTTCGAGGTCGACATCGCGGCGGCCCTCGCGCGCGAGCTCGGCCTCCGGCGCGCCCGCTTCCTCCAGGTGCAGTGGTCGAACCTCGTGCCGACGCTCGAGCGCGGCGACATCGATCTCGCCCTCAACGGCCTCGAAGACACGCCCGAGCGCCGCGGGCGCCTCCTCGTCTCGCGGCCCTACTTCGTGTTCCACGAGGTGCTGGCCGTCCGCAGCGGCGCGCCGTACCGGGGGCTCGACGACCTGAAGGGCAAGCGCGTCGGCACGCTGAACCAGACGTACGCGCTCGAGCTGCTCCAGGCCCGCCCCGTCGAGCCGGTGCTCTACGAGGGCCAGGAGGAGCCGTACCTCGACCTCCAGGCCGGGCGCGTCGACGCCGTCTTCCTCGATCACATCATCGCCGAGCGGTACGGCTGCCCGCTCGCCGGCATCACGTGCATCGGCGAGGGGATGCCGCGCGGCGCGTACATCATCGGCATGCGCAGGGCCGACGCCTCCCTCGCGGCCGCCGTCGACGCGGCCCTCGGTCGCATCGTCGCGAGCGGCGAGCTCCGGCGCATCCTCGAGTCGTGGCACCTGTGGGACGACGCGCAGCCCGCCCTCGCGACGGGCGACGCCGGCGAGATCGCGGGCCGCGAAGGCGCGGGGGCGTTGCCCGCGGGGCCGACGTCGGTCGACGGGCACCAGTTCGAGCTCTTCCTGCAAGGCGCGGCGGTGACCGTGCTCCTCTCGGTCGCGGCCTTCGCGATCGCCATGCCGCTCGGCATGTCGCTCGCCGCCGCGCGGATGGCCGGCGGGGGCGCGCTCCGCTTCGCGGCGGCCGCGTACGTCGAGGTCCTGCGCGGCACGCCGGTGCTCCTCCAGCTCTACGTCCTCTATTTCGGGCTCGCGCCGTACTTCAAGCTCGGCCCCATGACCGCCGCGACGCTCGGCCTGGGCCTCAACTACGCCGCGTACGAGGCCGAGGTGTACCGCGGCGCCCTGTCGGCCGTGCCGCGCGGACAGATCGAGGCGGCCGCGGCGCTCGGCCTGCGCCCGTGGCAGACCCTCCGCCACGTGATGCTCCCGCAGGCGATCCGCACCGCGCTGCCCGCCGTGACGAACGACTTCGTCTCGCTGCTCAAGGACTCGTCCCTGGTCAGCGTGCTGACCGTCGTCGAGCTCACGAAGCGCATGACGATCGCCGCCGTCGAGATCCGGAGCTGGCTCGGGCCGGGCCTCCTCTGCGCGGCGCTCTACTTCGCGATGAGCTTCCCGCTCTCGCAGCTCTCCCGAAGGCTCGAAGCGAGGCTGGAGAATGATCCGCATCCGCGCCTTGCGTAAGCGCTTCGCCGGGCGCGCCGCCCTCGACGGCGTGGACGCCGAGGTCGGCGCCGGCGAGTGCATCGCCATCGTCGGCCCGAGCGGGTGCGGCAAGTCGACGCTGCTCCGCTGCCTCAACGCGCTGACGCCGTTCGACGAGGGCGATCTCGAGGTCGCGGGGTTCGCGCTCCCGCCCGGCCGCCCCTTCGCGCGCGCCCGCGCGCTGCGCGAGGCGGTGGGCATGGTCTTCCAGGAGTTTCACCTCTTCCCGCACCTCACGGCCCTCGAGAACGTCGCCCTCGCGCCGCGCGTCGTCGCGGGCCGCACGCGCGCCGAGGCCGAGTCGCGCGGCCGCGAGCTCCTGGCGCGCGTGGGCCTCGGCGACCGCGCCGGGGCCTACCCCTCGCAGCTCTCGGGAGGGCAGAAGCAGCGCGTCGCGATCGCCCGCGCGCTCGCGATGCCCCTCCGCGTCTTGCTGCTCGACGAGCCGACGAGCGCGCTCGACCCCGCGATGCGCGAAGAGGTCCGCGAGGTGATGCGGTCGCTCGCGCGCGAGAGCGCCCTCACCATGGTCCTCGCGACCCACGAGATGCGCCTCGCCGAGGAGCTCGCGGACCGCGTCTGGGCGATGCGCGACGGGCGCATCGTGGCCGCGGGCAAGCCATCCGAGGTCCTCCGCGAGACGTAGATGCGCGCGGGACGCACGGTGTCCGTGGACACCCCCGAAGCCGACCGCGACACCCAATCGGGGCCCCGTCCAAAAAGACCCCCGGGCCGGATTCGGACCCCCCCAAAATCTCCAAATTCGTTCGCAAGCGTACGGGTTCGGGTTTTTTGGGGGGTTTTGGAGAACCTCGGTCTCTCTCTACGGGGCCCCCGGCGACCTTCGATGGCCGTGGGCATGGCCGGTGCTCTTGGTCTCGGCATGCATGCCGTCTTTTTCGGGTTGAAGCGTGCGCACCACGGCGTCCTGTCCATCACGCGCGACAAGCTGGCGGCTCTGGGGCTGACGCCCGCGCGTTTCGACCTGCTTTACGCGGTGAAGCTCTATCGGCGTCGCGGCGTGACGCAGCGTCGGTTGCGGCAGGTCCTGGGGGTGTGCGGCGCGACGGTGAGTCGGATGCTCAAGTCCCTCGAAGACCTGGGCTGCATCACGCGGACGATCGACCCGCGCGATCGTCGGAGAAAGCTCGTGAAGCTCGCGCCGCCGGGACGCAAGCGCGTGACGCGGGCCATCTACTACTTCCGCCGAAGCGGGTGGGCGAAGCTCGCCGTGGAGAGCGCGCTCGGCGGAGGGTCGCTCAGGTACCACTGGTACAACCCGGAGGACTGCTTGGAGGCCACGGGGCTCGTCGACAGCTTCCTCAAGGCGTTTCGCACGACCTATGGGGACTTCGCGACGCTCCATTATCCGTGGGCGCCCGACGAGAAGTTCATGAACATGGAGGCGGAAGACGGGTTCGACGCGATCGAGGAGCGCGAGGAGACCCTCCCGCCGCCGCCCGGCTGGCCCGACGAGTGGCCCGACGACACCTCGTACTGAGAGCGCTGAGAGCGTCCTTCAGGCCGCGAGCTGCGGCTCGCCCGCCGCGGCTTGCGCTTCGGGCGCCTCGGCGAGCGCGGCGGCCGCGGTGAGCACGAGGCTCACCCAGACGAGGTCCGCCATCACGAGGTGCACGAGCTGCATCCACACGGGCGCGCGGGCCAAGACGTCGAGGAGCCCCGCGCCCACCTGGAGGACCGCGAGGGCCGACGCGGCCCGCGACACGACCGCGACCTCCCGGGACGGGCGGAGCGACCGCACGAGGCCCATCGCGATGACGATCGCGCCGGCGGTGAACATCGCGAGCGTGGGGTGGATGAAGCGCAGGCGCACGAAGAGGTGCGCGTTCGGGGCGAGGTCCTGCGCGAGCCCGGCGGCGAGCGAGGGCGAGGGGAAGAGGGTGTCGCCGAGCGCCGTGACCGCGCCCATCGCGCCCACGAAGATCATCGCCGAGAGGACGGCGCCGAGCGCCCCGGCCACCAGGCCCTGCCCCCGGAGGCGCAGCGGCCGGCCCCCCGAAGCCCACCACGCGGTGAACGCGGTCGAGGCGAGGAGCAAGAAGGTGTTCACGAGGTGCACGCTGATGCTCAGCGCGCGCTTCATGGACGCGTCGTGCGCGACGAGCTCGAAGAGGACGAGCGCCGCGCCGATGAGGGCCTCGACGCCCATGAGCGCCGCCGTGGTGTAGGCGCCGCGGCGCACGCGGTGGCCCGCGGGGTAGGCGCGGATGGCCAGCGCGACGAGCACCAGCGTGCCGATGAGCGCCCCGCCGCTCGAGAGGCGGTGCGACAGCTCGACGAGCGTCTCGACGCGCGGCGCGCGCGGGAGGACCTCGCCGTTGCACATCGGCCAGTGCCGGCCGCACCCCGCGCCCGACCCCGTGGCCCGCACGTAAGCGCCCCACGCGACGACGAGGATCTCGTACCCGAGGAGGCCCCAGGCGAACTTCGCGACGCGCGTCATCGCGGCTGCCAATAGCCGACGAGCCGCGGCCGGGCCAGCGGGCCCCGGGCGCGCCTACATTTCTCCCTCTGTCTGCCCGGCTCGCCCCCGGAGGGGACGCGGCGGTGATTGCTGTCCGCAACGAGGGCGTGGCCGGGTGTTACGCTCCAGTTGCAGTGGCCGCACTCCCGACCACGGTTGCCGGGCCCGACGCGCGCGGACGGTCGTCCGAACGGCTTCGCTTGCTCCGCGAGCTGGGAGCGAGGGCGGTGCCGTCGTGGGCGGCGCTCGAGACGGGCGCGGACGGGCGCACGCAGCTCGTGATCGTCGAGCGCGCCGAGCGGGGGGCGTTCGACGACGCGGAGATCGCGGACTGGATCCGCGACGCCCGCCGGATGGCGGCGCTCGACCACCCGAGCGTCGCGCGCGTGCGGGACGTGGTCATCCGCGAGGGCGAGGTGCTCGTCGTGAGCGACTTCGTCGACGGGGTCACCTGGCGCGACTACTCGGCCTCCGCGCCGCTCGAGTCCGCCCTTCGCGTGGCGCTCGACGTCCTCGCCGGGCTGAGCGCGCTGCACGGGCTCCGGGACGGCAGGAAGACGCCGCCGCCGTTGATCCACGGCGCCCTCGGCCCCGACGAGGTGGTGGTCGGGCTCGACGGCGTGGCGCGCGTGGTCGGCGCGTCGCGCCCGCAGTCGGCGTCCGCGGCGCAGGCGGGCGCGTCGTGCGCGCACCTCGCGCCCGAGGTGCTGCTCGAGGACGACTCGGCCGACGCGCGCGCCGACGTGTACAGCGTGGGCGTGCTGCTCTGGGAGGCGATCGCCCGGCGGCCGTTCCTTCCGGACATGCAGCCGTCGGCGATCGTCAGCACGCTGCTGAGCGGGCGCGCGCCCGCCGTGACGGTCCCGCCGGACGCGCCTTGGGCGGAGGCGGTCGCGGCGATCGTCCAGCGCGCGCTCTCCGCGGATCCCGAGAAGCGCTTCCCGTCGGCCGCGGCGATGGCCGCGGAGGTCCGGCGCGCGGGCGGCGCGCGCGTCACGGCGACGTCGCGGATCGCGGGGGCGGTGCGCGAGGCGTTCGGGGAAGGCATCCGCGCGCGGCGCGCGGACCTCGAGCGCGGCGAGGTGCGCGCGAGCGACGTGTCGATCCGCGGGGCCCGGCCGGTGCGCCCCCCGCCGGAGGCCGCGCCCCAGGCGGCGCACGACGCGCAGACCGTCCCGCCGCCCGCGCCGAACGCGCCCACCGTCCCGCCGCCCGCGCTCCCGGGGCCTCCGGATGCGCCCGAGATGGACCTGCCGTTCGTGCCGCCCTTCGCGACGCCGGCCCCGAGGAGGCGCGGACCGCTCGGCGTCGCGATCGCGGCGACCGCGGTCGTCGTGGTGGCGCTCGGAGCGTGGTGGGCGGCGTCGCGCGGCCCGGACACGCGCTCCGCGGCGCCCGCGAACACGATGCCGGCGACCGCGACCGCGGCCGCGACCGTCCCCCGCCCCGCGCCGCCCCCGGCCGTCGACTCCGCCCCCTCCGCGCCCGAACCCGCGAGCGCTCCTTCCCCTCCGCCCGCCGTGGAGCCCGCTCCGGCCAAGCCCGCCCTGCACGCGCCCCCCCCGCCCCGCCCGCGCGCGCGCCGCGGCTACGACCCGCAGGGGATCTGAAACCATGCGCGCCTCTCTCCTCCTCCGGACGGCCGTCGCCGCGCTCGCCCTCGCGGCCGCGCGCCCGGCGTTCGCGGACGGCGTCCTCCCCGCCCAGGCGAGCGCCGTGCAGCGAGAGCAGGCGCAAGCGCGCTTCCTCCGCGCCAAGGACCTGCTCGCGAAGGCGCAGTACGCCGGCGCGCTCGACGAGTTCCGCGCGTCGCACGACATCGTGGCGAGCCCCAACACGCGCCTCGAGATCGCGCGCTGCCTCCAGGCGATGGGCAGGCTCGTGGACGCGTACGCGGAGCTCGGGCGCACCGCCGTCGAAGCGAAGGAGCTCCGCACGGAGGACAACCGCTACGACCGCGCGCTCGACGCGGCCACCGCCGAGCGCGCCGAGCTCCAGCCGAAGCTCGGGTTCGTGGCGCTCGCCCTCCAGAACGCGGCCGACGGGACACGCGTCGTCGTGGGCGGCGAGGAGCTGCGGAGGGCCGCGTGGGGCGAGCCGGCGCCGGTCCTCGCGGGCGCGACGGAGATCGTGGTGTCGACGCCCGGGCACGCGGACGTGACCCGCGATCTCGACGTGCCCGCCGGGACGACGGCCTCGATCACCCTCGACGCGGCGTCCGGCGCGACCGGAGGCGCCGCGCCCGACGCGATCGCGTCCGACCACGCCGCGCCGGCGCGCGCGGGTCCGCCGCTGCGGACGTATGCGTACGTGGCCGGCGGCGTCGGGCTCGCGGGCTTCGCGACGCTCGCGATCTTCGGCGCGCTCGCGCACTCGTCCTACGACGACCTGCAGGCCGCGTGCGGGGGCGCGCCGTGCCCTGCCTCGAAGTCGGGCGAGATCTCGTCGGGCCGCACGCAGGAGTCGGTCGCGAACGTGGGGCTCGTCGTGGGCCTCGTGGGCGTCGCGGCGGGCGCGACGCTCTTCGTCCTCTCGCTGCGGCACGCGCAGGCGGGCCCGAGCGCGGCGCTCGTGGTGGGCCCGGCGTGGGCCGGCGTGCGGGGGACGCTGTGACGCACGCGCGCCTCGCGGTCCTCGCGTTCGCGAGCGCGGTCGCGGCGTGCTCCCTGGACTTCGACCGGTTCGATTGCGCGGGCGCGAGCGTCCCGGCCGACGGCGGCGAGGCCGAGGGGGGTGACGGCGGCGAGCCCGAGGACGCGACGGACGAGGCGCCCGAGAGCGACGCCGCGCCGGACGACGCCGGCGCCTGCACGCCCGCCGCAAGCTGCCTGTCGACCGCGACGTCCTGCGCATCGGACTGCGCGCAGACGGAGCGCACCTGCGCGGGCCGCTGCACCGGCAGCCAGTGCCGCACCACCTGCACCCGCGCCCAGACGACGTGCGTGAGCGCGTGCTCGAACGCCTGCGAGAGCTGCGCGGGCTGCAGCGCGATGGCCGCGTGCACGCAGGCGTCGCGCTAGAGCCTCTAATCCGCGTCGACGTGCGGCTCGTGCTGCGCGCGGACGATCATCACCGGGCACGCGACCGCGCGGACGATGCGCTCCACGCGCGAGCGCGACCAGCGCCGGCGATCGCGGTCGGTGCTCCCGAGCACGATGAGCGTGGGCTCGTGGCGCCGGCACGCGTCGGCGATGGCGCGCACGGGATCGTCGTCGGGCACCGCGTCGAGGCAGATGCGCTCCGCGCAGCCCGGCAACACCGTCTCGGTGAACCGGCTGAGCTGCCCGTGCGCCTCGCCGATCACGTCGCCGCGGCCCCACGGCACGCCCGTGTAGTCGAGGTACTCGTCGTTGTTGTCGCCGCCCGGCGAGTAGAACACCACGACCGACGAGTGCCACGCGTCGGCGAGCCGCATCGCCGTCAGGAAGGCTTCGCGCGAGGCCCACGAGAAGTCGACGGGCACGAGCAGCCGATTCGAACGGCAGCTGCTTCTTCAGGTCTTCCCCGCGCGCCCACGGACTCCGCGTCACCACTCGGAACGATGCGACCTTCCGTCTGGGGAGCACTCATCGTTTCGAAACGTGGAGCCCTCGTCCGGGCAGCGCAAGGGCCCGGCACTCGACGCAGCCGCGGCAGAGCTTCACCGCGCCTCTTCCTTTTCGACGCCGTGGAGCGCCGCGTCGACGGCCTCCACGCTGAGCCCCGCCAGCCTCGCGCGCCGGAACGCCGCGCGCAGCGCGGGACGCACGGCCTCCGGAACGAGCTGCATCGCGTCGGCGGCCGCGCACACCACGCTGTCGACCATGAGGGTGGGATTGGGCATCCCCGCGCCGGGCGCGGGCGCTGGCGGCAGCGCGATCCCCAGCTCTGCGAGCGTGCTCCCCCCCGCGGTCGCGATGCGGGCGGCCAGCTCCGGGTCGAAGGGGTGCACGAGCGCGGCGAGCTGGTGGAGCTGTTGCGGGGCCGGTGGCATGCCGCCGCGCTCCCAGCGCTGCCCCGTTCTCGCGGAGCTGCCGAGCATCGTCCCGAGCTTGCCCTGGCTCACCGCGAGGTGGCGTCGGGCTTCGATGACCAGGGCCGCAACGTTCGCCATGGATGCGCCACCCTATCACGACCATGGCGCCTCGCTCGGGATACATGGCGACCCGGCGACGACGCGTGGCGCTCCGATGCCGCCATCGACGCGTCAATCCAGACCGGCAAGGCGCCATGCGCCCCTCCGTCCCGCCGCCGGATGCCGGACGAAGCGCCATGTCCTCGCCCAAAGGCGCCAACCTCCAGCCGTCATGGCGCCAGCGGTCGGACGCAAGCGCCATGGAGCCCGCGCCGAAGGCACAACATCACCGCCCGTGGCGCATCGGGTCGTCGCCGAACGCGCAAGACGCCCGTGAAAGGCGCCACGGACGTTCTAGGCGGCCTGCATGCGCGCTTGCATCACGTCGCTCATGAGCGCCGTGACGATGCGCGGGTCGCGGAACACGTTGAGGTTCGGCGCGAGGACCTTCGCGTACCGGTCGAAGTAGAGCATCTGCTTGACGACCAGGACGAAGTCCCGCGGCATCCGCAGCCCGTGCCGCACCGCGGTGCGCATGATGGCCGGGATGACGTCTGCGTACTTGATGGCGGCCAGCTCGTTGTCGAGCATCGGCTGGTAGGCCTTGGCCAGGTCCCTCGCGAGGTGGTCGAGGTCGACCTTCGCGTCGACGGAGCCCATGGCCGACATGACCTCCGCGAGCTTCTTGAAGTCGCCCGTGGAGAACGCCATCAGGTAGTCGGTGACCTGCTCGCGGCGCTCGCGCGCGAACCGCCCGACGATGCCGAAGTCGAGGAAGCCGATGCGCCCGTCGGAGAGGGCCATGAGGTTCCCGGCGTGCACGTCGCCGTGGAAGAACCCGTGGATGATCATGCACTGGAACCACGCGCGCATGCCCGTGAGGAGCGTGGTCTCGCCGTCGACGTTGGCGGCGCGGAGCTTCTCGACGTCGTCGACGCGATGCCCGAAGAAGCGCTCCATCACGAGGACGCGCGGGGTGGTCAGCGCGTCGACGGGCCGCGGCGCGGAGACCAGCGTCTGGCCGTGCTCGACCATGATGCGGTTGAACTCCGTCATGTTCGCGGCCTCGTGATGGAAGTCGAGCTCCTCGCGGATGTTCGACTCGAAGTCGTCGACGATGCCGCGCGGGTTCGCGAGGTCGCCGAGGGGCATCATCGACATCACGCGCGCCATCACCTTCAAGACGCGGAGGTCCGCCTCGACCACCTTGCCGATGTTCGGGCGCTGCACCTTGATGACGACGTCCTGCCCGTCGAGGAGCTTGGCGGCGTGCACCTGCGCGATCGAGGCCGAGGCGAGCGGCGTCGCGTCGATGGAGGCGAACACCTCCTTCGTGTCGCGCCCGAGCTCGGCCCGCAGGATGCCCTCGACCTCCTCGAAGGAGAACGGCCGCACGCGGTCGAGGCACTTGCGGAACTCGAGGCAGTAGGGCTCCGGGAAGAGGCCCTGGCTCGACGCGACGAGCTGGCCGAGCTTGATGTACGTCGGCCCGAGATCCTCGAACGCGGTCCGCACGACCACCGGCCCGACGTTCCGGCGCCCGCGGAGACGCGCCCCGAGGGCCGAGAACATCGCGCGGAGCCCGACCGACGCCGTCACGAGGACGCGCCGCGCCGTGCGCGACACCACGATCGCGAGGAGGAAAGATCGCCGTGATCGCGGCGCAAATCGCGATGGCCCAGGTTTCGCCGTTCATCGCCCCAAGTAGATGAGCCGACGCGTCAACCCCGTCAAGGCCGGCAGCGGCGGACCTTCCTCCTGACGCCCAAAGATACGCGGAGAGACGCCCATGAGATGGGTGCCCGAGCGCGTAGGGCGGTTCACGGTCGTGGGACGGCTGCGTCGACTGCATCCGGTAGACGAGGATCGACTCTTCCGGATGGCCCGGCACGATGTCGTACGTCTCGTCGGCGGCGGCCTTGCCCGGCGCCCAACGAGATTTGACGCGAATGGAGAGGTCGGCCGTCGCAAGCGGACACGGCCCGTCCCCCGGTATATGCCCCGCGCTCAGCGGGCTATCCTGGCGGCCGTTGACGGACCCTCTGCCGACCGGCTAGCTCACGGGAACATGAGCCAGATCGTCGGGTTCGAAAAGCGCGGGCACGTCGGAGTCATTGCGATCGACAGCCCGCCCGTGAACGCCCTCAGCCAGGCCGTGCGGCAGGGCCTCCTCGACGCGCTCGCCGCGGCGCTCGCCGACGCGGACGTGCAGAGCATCGTCCTCATCGGCAAGGGCCGCACCTTCGTCGCGGGCGCCGACATCTCCGAGTTCGGCAAGCCCCCCAAGGCCCCGGGTTTCGGCGACGTGCTCGAGCGGTACGACGCGAGCCCCAAGCCGATCGTGGTGGCGCTGCACGGCACGGCGCTGGGCGGCGGCCTCGAGCTGGCGCTCGCCTGCCACTACCGCGTGGCCGTGCGCGACGCGAAGTGCGGCCTCCCCGAGGTGAAGCTCGGCATCCTGCCCGGCGCGGGCGGCACGCAGCGGCTGCCGCGCGTCGTCGGCGTGCCGAAGGCCGTCGAGATGATCGTCAGCGGCGACCCGGTCGGCGCGGTGGAGGCCAAGGCGCTGGGTCTGGTGGATGAGCTCGTCCATGCGAAGGCATCGCCTTCGACGGAGGGAGATCTGCTCGCCGGCGCGATCGCGTTCGCCGAGCGCGTCGCGACGACGCGGCCCATCCCGCGCATCCGCGACCGCGCCGTCGACAGGACCAAGATCCCCGAGGGCTTCTTCGAGAAGGCCGCGAAGGACGCGGCCGTCCGCGCCCGCGGCGGCAAGGCGCCCGTGCGGTGCGTCGAGGCGGTGAAGGCCGCGGTCGAGCTGCCGTTCGACCAGGGCCTCGCGCGCGAGCGCCAGCTCTTCGAGGAGGCGGTGAAGTCCACCGAGTCGGCCGCGCTCCGGCACGTCTTCTTCGCCGAGCGCACCGCCGCGAAGATCCCCGACGTCCCCGCCGACACCCCCACCCTGCCCATCCGCAAGGTCGCCGTCCTCGGCGCCGGCACGATGGGCGGCGGCATCGCGATGGTGTTCGCGAACGCCGGCATCTCCGTGGTCCTCGTCGATCGCGAGCAGGGCTTCGTCGACAAGGGCCTCGGCATCATCGCGAAGAACTACGCGGCCACCGTCAGCAAGGGAAAGCTCGCCCAGAGCGAGATGGACGCGCGCGTCGGCCGCATCGGCGGCACGACCGACTGGAACGGCCTCGCGGACGCGGACCTCGTCATCGAGGCGGTCTTCGAGGAGATGAACCTCAAGAAGGAGATCTTCGGGAAGCTCGATCGCCTCTGCAAGAAGGACGCGATCCTCTCGACGAACACCTCCACGCTCGACGTCGACGAGATCGCGCGCTCCACGTCGCGGCCGGAGCAGGTCATCGGCCTGCACTTCTTCAGCCCCGCGAACGTGATGCGGCTGCTGGAGATCGTGCGCGGCAAGCAGACGTCGAAGACCGTCCTCGCGACGTGCCTCAAGCTGTCGAAGACCATCGGCAAGGTGGGCGTGGTCGTCGGGGTCTGCCAGGGCTTCGTCGGCAACCGCATGCTCCACACGTACTTCCGCGAGGCCCAGCTCCTCATCCAGGAGGGCGCGTCGCCCGCGCAGGTCGACGGCGTCATCACGAAGTTCGGCTTCGCGATGGGCCCGTGCGCGACCAGCGACCTCGCGGGCATCGACGTGGGCTGGCGCATCCGCAAGGAGCAGCCGAAGCCCCCGCCCGGCGAGCGGTACAGCGGCGCGGTGGCCGATCGCCTCGCCGAGATGGGCCGCTTCGGCCAGAAGACGGGCGCCGGCTTCTACAAGTACGAGGCCGGCAGCCGCGCGCCCATCCCCGATCCGGCGGTGGACGCGGTCATCGAGGCCGTCGCCAAGGAGCTCGGCATCGCGCGGCGCCCGGTGAGCGACGAGGAGATCTTCGAGCGCTGCCTCTACTCGATGATCAACGAGGGCGCGAAGATCCTCGACGAGGGCATCGCGCTCCGCGCGTCCGACATCGACACGGTGTGGATCAACGGCTACGGCTTCCCCCCGCACCGCGGCGGCCCGATGTTCTACGCCGACACCGTGGGCCTCGCGAAGATTGACGCGAAGCTGAAGGAGCTCCAGGCCAAGCACGGCCCGGTGTGGAAGCCCTCGGCGCTGCTCGAGAAGCTGGCGGGCACCCCCAACGGAACGTTCGCGTCGGTCGACGCCGCGAAGTCGTAGGTCGAAGGTCCAGAGGTCGAAGAGGAAGCCATGCGAGAAGCCGTCATCGTCTCCACCGCGCGCACCGCCATCGGCAAGGCGTACCGCGGCGCCTTCAACAACCTGGAGGCCCCGACGCTGGGCGCGTACGCCATCCGCGAGGCCGTCCGTCGCGCCAAGCTCGAGCCGGGCGAGGTCGACGACGTGGTCATCGGCGCCGCGATGCAGCAGGGCACGACGGGGTACAACCTCGGCCGGCAGTGCGCGATCGCGGCCGGGCTGCCGGTCACGGTGTCCGGCATGACCGTCGACCGCCAGTGCGCGTCGGGGCTCATGGCCATCGCCACCGCGGCGAAGGCGGTCGTCGTCGACGGCATGCCCATCGTCGTGGGCGGCGGCCTCGAGTCGATCAGCCTCGTGCAGAACGAGCACCGGAACGGCTTCCGCGCGGCCGACCCGACGATCATGAAGACGAAGCCCGAGCTCTACATGGCGATGCTCGACACCGCCGAGGTCGTGGCGAAGCGCTACCGCATCTCGCGCGAGGCCCAGGACGTGTACTCGCTCGAGAGCCAGCGCCGCACGGCCGCCGCGCAGGAGAGCGGGAAGTTCGACGACGAGATCATCCCGGTCACCTGCCCCAGGGCGAACACCGACAAGGCCACCGGCGCCGTCACCTACGAGGACGTCACCCTCCGCAAGGACGAGGGCAACCGCCCCGACACGAGCGCCGAGGGCCTCGCCAAGCTCAAGCCGGTCCGCGAGAACGGCACCATCACCGCCGGCAACGCCAGCCAGCTCTCGGACGGCGCCAGCGCGTGCGTCGTGATGGAGCGCAAGGTCGCCGAGCAGCGCGGCCTCGCCCCCCTCGGCATCTACCGCGGCCTCGCGGTCGCGGGCTGCGAGCCCGACGAGATGGGCATCGGACCGGTGTTCGCCGTCCCCAAGCTGCTCGAGCGCAACGGCCTCAAGCTCGGCGACGTCGGCCTGTGGGAGCTGAACGAGGCGTTCGCGGTCCAGGTGATCTACTGCCGGGACAAGCTCGGCATCCCCGACGAGCGGCTCAACGTGAACGGCGGCGCGGTCGCGATCGGCCACCCGTACGGCATGAGCGGCGCGCGCATGGTCGGGCACGCGCTCATCGAGGGGAAGCGGCGCGGCGTGAAGTACGTCGTCGTGACGATGTGCATCGGCGGCGGGATGGGCGCGGCCGGCCTCTTCGAAGTGGCGTGAAGCGGGGGCGTGACGCGGGGCGGAGCCGAGCTCACGCCCCGCGCGCCGCGTCAGGCGATGGAGCGTCTATGGATGATCGCGTGGTAGATGCCGAGCAAGACGACGGCGCCCACGACGGCGACGACCATGCTCCAGATGTTGAAGCCCGTGACGCCGGCGGCGCCGACGAGGTTGAAGAGGAAGCCGCCGACGACCGCGCCGACGACGCCGAGGACGATGTCGAGCAGGGCGCCTTCGCCCGTCTTGTTCACGATCTTGCTCGCCACGAAGCCGGCAATGAGTCCGAACACGATCCAACCGATGATCGACATGGGTGACCTCCGTACGGGAGAGTCAGCAGCAGGGATCGCGCCAACGCCCGCGCGCCCCGAGCGCGCGCTCGGGAAAGCCCATGTCGCGGCCATCACGCCACGCCGCTCGCCCCGGACCGGGCGCACGGGCGCACGGCCGTGACGTCAGCGCACGCGATCGCGGTCGTCGCCATCTTCGGCGCGACGCTCGTGCTCGCCCTGCTCAAGCCCTGGCGGGTGCACGAGGCGGTGTGGACGCTCGCGGGCGCGGGGGCCATGGGCGCCATCGGCGCGGTCCACGCGGCCGACCTCCGCGCCATCTACGCCGCGAGCCGGGGCGCCATCCTCTTCCTCGTCGCGCTGCTCGTGCTCTCGGCGCTCGTGGAGCGGAGCGGCTTGTTCGAGTGGGCGGCGCTCCAGGCGGCGCGCGGCGCCCGCGGATCGGGCCGGGCGCTCTTCCGCAACGTGTTCGTGCTGGGCGCGCTCGTCACGGCGACGCTCTCGCTCGACACGACGGCCGTGCTGCTGACGCCGATCGTGCTCGCCTTCGTGCGCCGGCTCGACGTGCCCGCGCGCCCGTACGTCGTCGCGTGCGCGTTCGTCGCGAACGCCGGGTCGCTCGCGCTGCCCGTCAGCAACCTGACGAACCTCATCCTGGCCGGGGCGGCCTCGGTCCCCTTCGCCGATTTCGTGGCGCGAATGCTCCCCGTGCAGCTCCTCGTCCTCGCGCTGACCTTCGCCGCGCTGCGCCTCCACTTCGGGCGCGACCTCGCGGCGTTCGACGCGGCGCGCGTGGCGGTGGATCCCGCGGAGGTCGTCCCGCATCGCGGCTACTTCCGCGCCACGGCGGCCGTGCTGGCGGCGGCGCTCGTCGGGTACCTCGCCGCGCCGGTCGTCGCGATCGAGCCGTACGCGGTGGCGTTCGCGGCGAGCGCGGTGCTCGCGGTCGCGGGGGTGCGCGCGGGCCGCGTGGGGCCGGCGCTCGTGCGCGAGGTCTCGTGGGGCGTCGTCCCCTTCGTGATCGGCCTCTTCGTGGTCGTGCAGGGCCTCGCGGGGCTGGGCCTCGCGGGGGCCGCGGCGGAGCTGGTGGGGCGCGCCCCGGGGGCGCTCGGCCAGGCGCTCGCGGCGGCGGCCCTCGCGGCGGCCGCGTCCAACGTCGTGAACAACCTGCCGGCCGCGCTCCTGGCGCGCGAGGCCCTGGGTCACGTCCCGGACACGCGCGCCCTCCTCTATCCGGTCCTCATCGGGACCAACGTCGGCCCCAACCTGGTGCCCTTCGGCTCGCTCGCGACGGTGCTCGTGCTCACCGTCGCGCGCGAGCGCGGTCAGGGCGTCTCGGGATGGGCCATCGTGCGCGCCGGCCTCTGGGCGACGCCGGCCACGTGCGCCGTCGCGGCGGTCGTTCTCGCGTGGCTGCGGTAGGGCCCGTCCCCGTAGAGAGAGACCCGGGGCTGGCCACGGACGGCCCATGTGCCTGGGCGCTGACTCGACGGACGCTCACGGAGGGGGCTGAGCGAAGCGCGACGTCGGGAAGGCCTGGGCCGAGTCGCGGAGGTCGTTCTCGACCTCGCGCGGGTCGCGCCACGGCGGGTCGAGCTGGATGCCGCGGGCGAGCAGGCCGTCCCGGTCGTCGTACCGGAGCTCGGAGACCGCGACCGGCCCGCGGTCGGCGCGGACGAAGGCGACCTCCATCACGTGCGATTCGCGCGCCTCGCCGAACTGCGTGCCGAGGCCCGGGCGGTCGTTCGACAGCGAGTCGTCCGCCGGCGCGCTGGACGCCCGGCGGCTCTCGCTCGCGGCGCCGGCTCCCTCGGCCGCGGGCGCGGGCGACGGGGCGGCGCGCGGCGCGTCGGGGGCCACGCGATGGGGCGGCGCGACGCGCGCCACGGGCGGCGGCGGGGGCGGCGGGCGCTCGCGGAAGAAGGCGACGCCGACGACGCCGACGTTGCGCGGGTGGCCGGTCCGGTCGGCGTACGAGTCGTGGACCGACGAGAACCGGAAGGTCGCGACGCTGTCGAGGGAGGTGCGGAAGCCGTCGACGACGACCGAGTCGTACGGGCCGACGAGGTACCCGCGCTTGTTCAGGTTCGCGGGCTTGCCGTCGATCGCGTCGAGCCCGTCGACCGAGACGACCGCTTCGACCCGCGACCCGGTGGGGTTCACGATGCGGATTCGGTACCGCTGCCCGAGCTGCCCGAGGACGAACCGGCGGCCCGACTGGAGATAGGTCGGGAGGTCGGCCGACCCCTCGTCGACGAGCTCGATGTGGAGACCTGTAGGCGCGGGGGCCGGCGCGCCGGGGTCGGCGTTCGGGGCGCGGGAGGGGGGCTGCGCGGTCGTGTCGGCGTAGGCGCAGTGGAGGCCGCTCGCACCAAGCGTGGCGACGAGCGGGAGAGCGAGGGCGAGGGACCGAAGGCTGAGGCGCATGTCCTTTCCGACGCGCGCGGCCGCGATTCGATCTAACCGAGCCTGCCCGGGCTCCACGGGAACAGAGGGGCTACGGGCTACAGGCTTCAGGCCAGAGAGAGAGACATACACACGCGGCGACCGAAAGAGAGAGCTGCGAGCAGCGACGCCATAGGCACGTGTGCCCCGTTCTCTGGCCGTAGCCTGTAGCCCGTAAGCCTGTAGCCACTCGGTGGGCTCGGTGGGCCCGGTGGGCTGAGGCGGCGCGCTTGTTCTTCTTCTTGCGGGCGCCCGCGACGCTCTTCTCGAGGAGGGCGGCCAGGTCGAGCGGCGCCGGGCCGCGGCGGGCCGGGACGTTGCGCGGCTCGATCTTGCCGGTCTTCGCCTTCTCGCGCAGCGCGGCGAGGAGCTCGTCGCGGTAGCTGTCGCGGTACTTGGCGGGGTCCCAGTCGACGACCATGCGGTCGATGAGCTGCTCGGCGAGGGCGACCTCCTTCGGCGTGGCCTTCACCCGCGGCTCGCCGACCCCGCCCACCTCGCGCGCCGGCCGGAGCTCGTGGGCGAACCGCAGGAGCTCGAGGGAGAGGGCGTCGCCGTCGGCGAACACGGCGCAGAGGTGCTGGCGCGTACGGAGCACCACGAGGCCCACGGCCGCGAGCTCGCGCTTGGCGAGGGCGTCGCGCAGGACGAAGTACGCCTTGTTCCCGCGGCCGTCGGGCGAGAGCACGTACGGCCGGTCGTAGTAAGCGGGCTCGATGCTCGTCGCGGGCACGAAGTCCTGGATCTCGATCGTGCGGCTCGCCTCGACGTTGGCCTTCTCGAAGTCCTCGTCGTCGACGATCACGAACTCGCCCTTTCGGACCTCCCAGCCCTTCGCGACGTCGCGCCAGTCGACCGCCTCGTGCGTCTCCTTGTTGATCCGCTCGTAGCCGATGGGCGCGCGATCGCGCCGGTCGATCTGGTGGAACGCGATGTCGTTCGGGCGCTCGCGCGGGTAGACGCGCACCGGGATCTGCACGAGGCCGAAGCCGACCGATCCCGTCCAGATCGCGCGGCGGGGCCTCGGGGCCTCGTGGTCGTTCGAGGGCGTCGCGGTCGAGGGCGCGCGGCGCGGGGCGGCCTTGCGAGGAGCGGATGAGCGACGAGCGGCCATGGCAGGGGCTCATGCAATCACGGGACCGCCGCCGCATCCCGCAAGATCGCGCCGGTGAAGCGCGCCCGCAGGTAAAAGCCGCGCGGCACGGTGTCGACGGTGCCGCCCTCGCCGCCCGGCGCCCGCGTGCGCACGCGCCCGTGCGCCGCCTTCGGCCGGAGCTGCAGCCAGCGCCCCACGTGCGCGGTCACGCCCTCGACCCCGCTCGCCCCGATGCGCCCGAGGATCTCCTCGAAGTCGTCGCGGAGCACGCCCTCCTGCTCCGCCGTGGGCGACCACAGCCGCGCCTCGCCGATGCGCCGCTCGCGCCCCGCGCCTTCGCCGTCGCCGGGCACGACGATCGGCACCCACAAGACGCGGCCGAGCTTCGCCCGCACCCACGACTCGCCCCACTCGGCGCGCTCCGCGTCGAGCAGCGACACGGCGCAGACGAACGTCGACTCCCGCGGCGCGCCCCGCTCGTCGACCGGCACCGTCTTGAGCTCCACCCGGAGCTCCGGGAAATCCCACGTGGCCGCGGACCCTCCCGTCGCGCCGAGCGCGCGCTCGAGCAGCTCGCCCACCTTCCCCTTGGTCGACACGGAGGCGCCCTCGATCCCCACCCCGAGCCGCCGCGCGAGCTCGAGCGCGGGCATTCCGGCGAGCGCGCGCGCCCGCGCGAGGAGCTCCGTCTCGTCCCGCGGCGCGGTCATGCGCCACGGTATCGCGGCAGGCGCGCCATGCGGGGCTTCGATGAGGGCTATTCGCGCCCGGCATTGGCCGCGCCCGCCCGATGCTTCCACGCTGAGCCCATGGCCACCGGATCCCCTTCCGCCCAGCACTGGCAACCGGACCTCTACCGTTCGCGGGCGGCGTTCGTGCACCGCATGGCGTCCGACCTCGTCGACCTCCTCGCGCCGCGGGCCGGCGAGCGGGTGCTCGACCTCGGCTGCGGGACCGGCGAGCTCACGTCGAAGATCGCCGGCGCGGGCGCGAAGGTCGTCGGCGCCGACGCGTCCCCGGCGATGATCGAAGCCGCCCGCCGGCGCGCGCCGGACCTCGACTTCGTGGTCGCCGACGGGCAGGCGCTGGCCTACACGGAGGACTTCGACGCGGTGTTCTCGAACGCCGCGCTCCACTGGATGCTCCGCGCGAGCGACGTCGCGCGCGGCGTCGCCCGCGCGCTGCGGCCCGGCGGGCGGTTCGTCGCGGAGATGGGCGGCCGCGGGTGCATCTCCGCGGTCCGCGACGCGGTGGGCGAGGCGCTCGTCCGGCGCGGCGAGGACCCTGTGGCCTGGCTGCTCTGGTACTTCCCGAGCGTCGCGGAGTACGTGACGGTCCTGTCCAACGCGGGGTTCGACGTGCGCTACGCGCACCTCTTCGAGCGGCCCACGCCGGTCGAGGGCGACGACGGCCTGGCCGCGTGGCTGCGCACGTTCCTCCCGCGCCTCGAGCCGACGCTCGGCGAGGGGTGGCCGGAGTTCGTGCGCGAGGTCGAGGCGGCCTGCGCCCAGCGGCTGCGGGCGAACGACGGCTGGGTGCTCGACTACGTGCGGCTGCGCGTCGTGGCCGTGCGCCCGTAGATCACGCCTCCGCGGCGCGCGTACTGCTCGAGCACCGCGCGCGCGTCCTCGCGCCTCACCCCCTGGGTGACCGAGATGCCGCGCTCCTCGAGCGTGCGCGCCCAGGCCTCGGGCTTCGGCCCCTCGTCGAAGCCGATCGCCTCCGCGTCGGCGGTGTTCGCGCCGCACGTGAGGCGGGTGATGCCCGACCACACGAGCGCCCCGAAGCACTGGCAGCACGGCTCGGTGCTCGCCACGAGCGTCAGCTCCTCCCCGCTCGGCGCGGCCCGGGCGCACTGCGCGCGGAGCATCGCGACGATCTCCGCGTGCGCCAGCGTGAACCCCGACGCGAGCACGAGGTTCACGCCGGCCGCCACCAGCCGCGAGCCCGCGAAGACCGTGGCCCCGAAGGGCCCGCCGCCCCGCTCCACGTTGTGCCGCGAGAGCTCGACGGTGAGCGCCATGCGGCCCTCGTCCGTCTCGAAGGCGCCGCCGTAGCTCGCGACCACTTCATCGATCCAGCCGGGGATCTCGAGGACGACGGGGCTGGGCTTGGGGGATTGCGCGGGTTCCATCGTGTCTCGGCCGTAACGCTAGGCCCGGTTCGGTTTCGAGCACGTCTCGCGGGGCGCATGCCCGGTTTGCCGGGCGGGGGCCGCTCCGGCAGTATGCGTCGGCTCATGATCCGGCGGCTGCGCGATGCGCTCGGGGCGCTCCTCGTCGGCCTCCTGCCGTTCGGCGTCTACTGGCGGCTCTGGGTCTCCGGCCCCCGCGCCCAGCACCTCTACGGCGACACGAACGGCCTGTACTGGCCCGACCTCGTCTTCCTGCACCACGCGCTCGTGCACGGTCAGCTCCCCTTGTGGGACCCGTTCGAGCGCGGCGGGGTCTCGATGCTCAGCGAGCCCGAGGCGGGCGTCCTGTACCCGCTGAACTGGGGGCTCGCGGCGCTGGCCGCGGTCGGCGGGGGCATGCCCTTCGCGATGATCGAGGTGAAGCAGTGCCTGCACATGGCCATCGGCGGGATCGCCATGTTCGCGTTCCTGCGGCGACGGCGCGCGGGCCCCGGCGCGGCCGCGCTGGGCGCGGTGATCTTCGAGCTCGGCCCCTACACGACGGGCAACGCGCACTTCGCCCTCATCTGGCCGCAGGCGTGGCTCCCGCTCGTGATGCTCGCGACCGACTGGCTGCTCGAGGGCGGCGCCCTGCCCGCCGCGATGCTCACCGCGGCGGCCACGTACCTCATGGTCGTCTCCGGCTCCCCGCCGACCGCGTACTACGGGGTCCTCGTGGCCGCGCCCTACCTCGCGGTGCGCGCCGCCACGCAGGCGCGCCGCGACGGCCTGAGACCGTGGCTGCGCCGGTACGGCGTCCCGCTCCTCGTCGCGGGCGCGCTCGCCGCCCTCTCCTGCTACCCCAGCGTGCGCGGCACGTACGAGGCGATGCGGTCCTCGCAGCGCGCGGTCCGCTCGTTCGAGTACGTCGCCGAGAGCCCGCTGCCCGTCGCCGAGTGGATGGGCCTCTTCCTCCGCGCGGGCTCCGGGGTGCACGTCTACCTCGGCGTCCCCGCCTGCATGCTCGCGATCTTCGGGGCCCTCCGCTGGCGCGCGCGCGCCGAGGCCGCGACCTTCGCGGGGCTCGCGGTCTTCGGCGCGCTCCTCATGCTCGGGCGCGCGACCCCGCTCCTCCACTTCCTCTACGACTACGCGCCGCCGTTCCGCCTCTTCCGCATCTGCGTCCGGTACGTCTTCGTCGTGCAGACCGCCGTCGCGGTGCTCGCGGCGCAGGGCTTCGAGGCGCTCCCGCGCCTTCGCACGCCGGATCGAGCCGGGCTGCGGGCGGCGGCGCTCGCGGTCGGGCTCCCGGTGGTCGCCGCGATCGGGCTCCTCGTGCTCGCGCGCGTCCACCCCTGGCGCGCGTCGCCGGAGCTCGCGGACGACGTGCGCGACGGGTGGCTCGCCGCGGGCGCGACGGTGCTGCTCGGGGCCCTCGCGGTGTGGCGTCCGAGGTTCGCGGGGGCCGCGGGCGCGCTCGTGGCCGCGCTCGTCGCGGCCGATCTCGGCGCCGCGGCGTCACGCGCGGGCACGCTGCGTCCGGGCCGCTTCGATCCGGCGACGCCGGGCGTCTCGGCCCCCTGGGTCGCCCGCCTCCAGGCCGACACGGACCAGTCGCGCGTCTTCGCCGAGTTCGGTCTGGCGTGGCGGGCGGGCAACCGCCTCGCGCTCCGCGATCTGCGCGGGTACCTCGAGCCGCTCGCCGAGCAGCGCGTGCTCGACGTGTACGCCGCCATCGCCAGGTCGCCCGCGCTCCTCGGCCTCTTCAACGTGCGCTGGCTGCTGCACTCGGGCCACCCGTACCAGGGCCTCTCGCACAACTTCGTCAAGAGCGCGGACGGCGTCCCGGGCATCGTCCGGCGCGAAGGCGCGGTCTACGAGATCGAGCCGCGCGCGCCCTACGCGTACTGGGTCGGCGGCGCGGTGGTCGAGCCCACGGTCGCGGCGGCGCTGCGCCGCCTGCCGGAGCTCGATCGACGCGGGGAGCTCGTGCTGGCCGAGGAGGACACGGGACCGGTGCCGCCCGCGCGCCGCGCCGCGCGCGCCCCGCGCGTCGACGCGACGCTCGAGGGACGCACGCTCTCGTCGCTGCGCTTCTCGGTCGACGCCCCCGCCGACGGGTACCTCGTCGTGAACGAGGCCTGGTTCCCGGGGTGGGTCGCGGAGGTCGACGGGCGGCCGGCGCGCGTGGTCCCGGCGAACGTCATGATGCAGGCGCTGGAGGTCGGGGCGGGCGCGCACGTCGTGGAGCTCCGCTTCCGGCCCGGGTACGTGCTCGTCCCCCTGGCCCTCGCCTTCGCGGCCTGGGCGGGGGTCATCGCCTGGCTCGTGGTGCTGCTCCGGCGCCGTGGCACACTGTGCCAGCGGGAGGAGGACCCCGCCTTCGCTGTCACGGCACACGCGCCGGATCCCCCGCGACTGCCCTGAAAGGATTGCCCATTTGCCGGTGGGCCAGTCTGGCACCCTCCGTGCGAACGGCCCCGGTGGGAGGCTGTCCATGAGGCTCGTCACGCGCTCGACTTCCTTTTCCTTTGTGGTGGCCGCCGCCGTCGCCGGCGGCCTGGGGGCGTGCTCGGGGGGCGCGCAGCTCTTCGACACGGGGCAGAGCGACTTCGTCTCCGCGCCCCCGGGCGGGATGGGCCAGGCCAGCCAGGGCGGCGACTTCGCCGCGGCCGCGGGCGGCGCGGCGTCCAGTCCTTCGAACGGCGCGAGCAACGAGAGCGCGCCGGCCACGTCCGCCTCGACGCCCCGGACCGTACAGGAGACCGACCTCTATCGGGTCGACGGCAACCGCCTCTACTACCTGAACTCGTACCGGGGCCTGATGGTCTTCGACATCACGAACGTCGACCAGCCGAAGTACCTCGGGCGCTCGCCCATCTACGGGTCCCCCGTCGACATGGTCGTGAACGGCGGAATCGCCACGGTCGTCGTCGGCGACTGGTACGGCAAGCTCGACGACGGCTCGCCCTTCCACGGCTCCATCGTCCGCGGCCTCGACGCGACGGACCCCACGAACATCAAGGTCCTCGGCGACGCGAAGCTCGGGGGCTGGGTGCAGGACGATCGCGTGGTCGGCAACGTGATCTACGCCGTCAGCCAGGACTACGGGTGGACGTACGGCTGGGGCTACGGGGCCGTCGACGGCGTCAGCTCCCCCATCGGCGGCAGCAACGTCATCGTCTCGTCGGTGAACTTCGCGAACGGGCAGGTGCAGGCGGTCGGCTCGCAGACCTTCTCGGGCTACGGCGGCGTCTTCAACGTCACGCCGAACGCGATCATGGTCGCGCACCCGCACCAGCCGCCGCAGGGGTCCACGGCGGTCACGACGACCGACCTCACGTACCTCGACATCTCTGACCCGAACGGCAAGATCGTCCAGCGCGGCACGCTCAACGTCAGCGGCGTCGTCGAGTCGTCGGGCGCCGACAACGGCCGCTGGAGCCTCGACTTCGCCGACGGCCAGACGGCGCACATCGTCGCGAGCGCCCCCTACACGAACAGCGGGAACGACGGCTACGTCCTCTCCATCGGCGACTTCTCGAACCCCGACGCGCCGGCGCTCGACGCCGCGCTGCCGATCGCCGCGACGAACTGGACGCCCACGGCGCGCTTCGACTCGGGCCGCATGTACCTCGCGCCCGACGCCACGTACGACTACGGGTCGGGCGCCTCGGGGGCGACGACGCCCCTCGAGGTCTTCGACCTCTCGAACCCGAAGGCGCCGGTGCTCGCCGGGCAGACGAACATCGAGGGGAACATGTGGATCATGATCCCCTCGGATCTGGCCACGTCGACCGACAGCCAGCGCCTCTTCACCCTGGGCAACGACGAGTCGACGAACTCCTCGCAGGTCGCGCTCGACTACCTCGACGTCTCCGACGCGACGGCGCCGAAGCTCCTCGGCACGTCCGAGTTCGGGGACGGCTGGGCGTACACGCCCGCGCTCGGGACGTTCAAGGCGTTCACCGTCGACCCGACCCAGGGCCTCGTCGTCCTGCCCTTCAGCGGGTGGGACGCGTCGAGCGGCGCCTACAACAACGGCGTTCAGCTCATCGAGTTCACGCCGACGAGCGTGACCACGGCGGGCGCGGCGCACTCCCACGGGTGGGTCGAGCGCGGCATCTTCGTCACCGACGGCTCCGGCAAGAAGCGCGTCGTCTCGCTGAGCGACCTGGCGCTCTCGGTCGTCGACTACACGAACCCCCAGACCCCCGCGGTCACCGCCGAGCTCACGCTCGCGCGCAACGTCGTCACCGCGCAGCCGGCGACCTCGACAATCGCGGAGATCTCCTCCGACTGGTGGGGCAACGACAACACGCACTCCGACGTGCGCATCCTGCCCCTCTCCGACCCGGAGGAGAACGCGGACGAGTCGTCCGCCCTCGACACGCCCGTCCCCGGCGTGAACGCGCGCGTCTTCTCGAACGGTTCGCTCGACTACGTCGTGACCGACGTCGCCCAGACCGTGCCCTGCTCGACGACGGGGTCGGGCGAGCTGCCCGCCCAGGGCAGCGGGCCTGCCCAGTGCCAGACCTGGCAGGTGGAGGTCCAGGTCGTCGACCTGTCGAACGGCGGCGCGAAGCTCCGCGGGAGCGTCATGCTGCCGCGGGACCCCTACTACTACGGGTACTCGTGGGGCTGGTACGGCATCGACTACGACGACTGGTTTTCGGGCGCCGACGTCGTGCAGGTCAACGGAACCGCGCTGGCGTTCCGGCGCTGGGAGCCGAACTACGATGCGAGCAGCCCCTGGGTCGACGGCGCGAGCGACCTGCTCGTCGTCGACCTCTCGAACCCCGACGCGCCGGGCGTGGCCTCGATGGTCGTGACCCCCGACCGCACCGCGTGGTGGGGCAACATGCGGATGATCGGAGACACGCTCTACACGACGCACAGCGAGTGGGTCAGCTACGGCCAGGACGTCACCTACCCGACGGTGCGCTACTACCTCGACCGGATCGATCTCGGGGACATCGCGCACCCCCGCATCGAGACGAGCATCAACGTGCCGGGCGTCGTGGTCGGGGGCGACGGCGCGGCGACGAACCCGGTGCTCTACACGATCGACTACGGCTGGCAGGGCAACTCCTGGCGGAACGACCTCACGACGATTCAGCTCTCGGCCAACCGCGCGACTTTGAAGAGCCGCACCCGCCTCGACGGCTGGACGGGCAACGTCATCGTGCGCGGCACGACGGCGTACGTGTCGACCGAGATCTATCCGGACGACTACCAGCCGAACACGCCGAACCTCGAGCTTCACCAGATCGATCTCTCGAACCCCTCGGCGCCGGTCGACCGCGTCGCCAGCGGTCCGAACGGGTGGGGCTGGCTGATCGACGTGGAGGGCGACCGCGCGCTCGTCACGTCGGGCTGGGGCTACGACGGGCTCGATATCTACAAGCTGAGCGCCAGCGCGCCGCCCGCGTACGACCAGTTCGTGCTCACGCGCGGCTGGGGGATCAACTCCCTCTCGCGTCAGGACGACACGCTCTACCTCTCGAGCGGCTACTGGGGCGTGCAGGCCGTCACGCTCCAGTAACGGGGAAAAGGAAAATGCCCGGAGAGCGGGCGTGGGGTCTATCCTCGGCGCGCCATGAGCAAGCGAACCGAGCCCACGCTCGTCGACCGCGGCTTCCAGCTCGCGTACGTGTGCGCGTATCGCGCCATGCGCACGTACTGGCGAGTCCGCCGGCCGACCACCCACGGCACGCTCATCGCGCTGTGGAACGAAGGCGAGATCCTCCTCGTGCGCAACTCGTACGTCCCGTACTACTCCGCGCCCGGCGGCTACATCCGGAGCGGGGAGGAAGCGCGGGACGCGGTCGTGCGAGAGCTCCGCGAGGAGGTGGGCATCGCCGCGGAGCCGAGCGCGATCTCGCTCGTGCTCGATCGCACCCACGACTGGGAGGGCAAGCGCGACCACGTGCAGATCTTCGCGGTCGACCTGCCGTCGCGCCCCGAGGTCGCGGTCGACCACCGCGAGGTCGTCGAGGCCGCGTGGTGGAGGCCGGAGGCGGCGCTGAAGCTGGAGCTCTTCCCGCCGCTCCGCGAGGTCATCGCGGCGCGCGTCGGGACGAAGCCCGCCGCCGCGGTCACTGACAGTCGTCGAACGTGACCGTGCGGATGCGCGTCGTCTGCCCGGTGGGATCGCTCTGCCGGAAGATGATCTTCGTGCCGTCGAAGCTCCACTCGTTGTCGGCCACCACGAGCTGATCGTTCGTGATGTTGTGGAGGTTCGAGCCGTCGGCGTCCGCGAGGGTGAGCTCGCTCGAATAGCCGGCCGGCGGGTTCAGGAACTCGAAGAAGATCCCCGGGATGATCCAGAGGAAGTCGAACGTCGGCGCGAGCGACCCGTCGTTCAGGCGCTGCACGGACGCCGTGTGGTTTCGCCCCGAGATCCACGCGAGCTCCCGGCCGTCGGGCGAGAGGTGCGCGTGCTCGTCCCAGCGCGGATCGTTCGTGAGGCGGATGCGCGTGCCGTCCTGGACGTCGACGGCATAGATGTCGGTCGAGTTGAAGCCCGCGCGGGTGTTCGTGGTGATGACGTACTTGTTGTCGGCCGTGAAGCCGTGGGTCTCCCACCAGGTCGTGTCGTGCACGAGGCGGCGCTCGTTCTCGAGGCGCATCCCCAGCTCGTCGGACACGAAGTCGGCGATCATGACGTCCCACGCGCGCGACTCGGTGCGGCCCCAGACGACGTGCTGGCCGTCGGGTGACCAGTTGACGTGGTAGTTCGTGGCCCACGCGTCGCTCGTCGTGAGGCGCGTCTGCTGCGAGCCGTCGGCGTGCATCGCGTAGAGCTCCTGCCCGAAGCCGCCGCCCGCGTTGCCGGTCGCGTACGGGTGGTCGCGATCGGAGATGAAGATCATCGTGCCGGGATCTCCGGGCCGCCAGCGCACGCCGTCGTTGTTGCCGTTGTCGTTGTCGGGCGTGCAGGTGATGCAGCTCGGGTTCGAGCCGTCGGGGTTCGCGGTGTGAATCTGCGTCTTGCCGTCGACCAGCAGCGGGAACACGATCTGCGAGTCGTCGGGGCTGAAGCCCATGCCGTCGGTGGTGGTGACGTTCGCGCCGGTCGCGACGTCGGCGAAGTGGAACTGCTGGTACTTGCACTTGGCCGGCGGCAGGCTCGCGGTGGGCGTCAGCGGGCCGATCGGCAGCGACTCGCCGTGCACGAACTCCGCGTCGGAGTAGTCGAAGATGCGGGTGTCGTTGCCCGGCTCGAAGATGTCGACGAGGAGCTCGTCGGGCCCGTCGGGCACGCCGTTGCCGTTGCGATCGAGCCAGCCGCCGCGCGGGATCGACGGGTCGGCGGGCTCCGAGAGGAGCAGCGCGTCCTGCGCGAGGAGGTGCTGGCGCATCTCGTCGAGCAGGGGCGGCAGCGCGGGCACGGTGTCGCCCGCGGGCGGCGGCGGCACGGCCTGAGGCGTGAACTCGGCCTGCAGGCCGTACGAGATGCTCTCGAAGAGCGCGGCGAGGACGTGCGCGTCGCGCGTCGTCCAGCGCCCGCGGACCTCGCCGTTCACGATGGGGTCCTGCGCGTCGCCGAGCACGAAGGGGAGCGTGGGGAGATCGAACTCGCAGCTCGCGTTCGCGACCGCCTCGGCCGCCGTGTTGGCCTCCGTGAGGAGCATCTCGGTGGTCGTGAGGTTCTCGAGGTCGCCGGGCATCTCGGCGAGCGGCTTGCGGTAGCGCGGGAGGAGGAACGTGTTGATCTCGTTCACCACCTGCATCGAGCGGGCGACGAGCTCGCAGTACTTGCCGTCGCAGTCGTTCGGGTCCGCGGCCTCGGCCGCGAGGCAGCTCGTGAGCGCGTCGGCCCAGTCGCTCTGCTGGAGCAGGCCGATGGCCTTCTGGACGTCCGGGCTCTGCGTCTCCGACGGGTGGGACGAGGGGCTCGTCGAGCACGACGCCAGGACGGCGAAGGCGGCGGCGAGCGACGCGACGCCCGCGGTCCACGGGCCGCGCCCCGCCCAACCACCTCTCGCCCGCTGGTCGACTCCATGCATCCTGCAACACCTCCTCGGCGTCGCAACTTCGCACCTCGGCCCGGCGACGGTCCACCGCGCATTTGCGATTCACCCGCGCCGACGAATCGCCGTCGCGTTCCCGGGCGTGTCCTGGCCCCGAAGGAGCGGCGCGGTGGCCCGCAGAGCGCGCGAGCGCCGGCGTCACATTGCGGTCTCAGCCCTCGCGCTGGAGCGGATAGCCGTCGGCCTCGAGCACGGCCCGCGCGATGCGGCGCTTGGCGGCGATGACCTTGCTCGGCCAGTCGATGCGAAGCTTGCCGATGGCGTCGAGGTGCTGCGGGAGCGAGCCGGCGTCGCACACGTCCATGAGCACGTGCCGCGCGGTGTGGACGCAGAAGCTGTAGGCCGGCGGCGCGAACGCGGCGAGGAGGTCGCGCGCGACGGCCTTGTTCATCTCGCTCTTTCCTTCGAGCACGATCTGCCTCACGCGCGAGACCGCGGTGTCGAGCGCGTACACGTGCGCCACGATGTCCGAGAGCTCGCCGAGGATCTCCTGCTCGTCGGCGATGTGCACGTGATAGGTCTCCGCCGCCACCGCGAGCACGTACGTCGCGATCCACTTGCAGAACTCGACGACCTGCGTGGCCTCGCCGAACTCGCCTTCCGCGGCGCGCGGCACCTCGCCCTTCGCGAGGGATGCGCGGATCGACGCGGCGCGCTCGATGAGCGGGTTCTGCCCCTTCATCGCGCGCTTGAGGATGGTCGCGGGCACGATGAGGCGATTGATCTCGTTCGTGCCCTCGAAGATGCGGTTGATGCGCGAGTCGCGGAGCAGGCGCTCGGGCTGGTACTCCTCGATGAAGCCGTAGCCGCCGTGGATCTGCACGCACTCGTCGGCGCAGTAATCGAGCGTCTCGGACCCGTGCACCTTGATGATCGACGCCTCGACCGCGAACTCCTCGATGGCCGCGACGTGGGCGTCCTCGCCGGGGCTCGCCGCGAACCGCTCGTCGATGAGCCCCGTCGTCCGGTAGCCCATGCTCTCGCCCACGAAGATGCCGATCGCCATCTCGGCGAGCTTCGAGGCGACGAGGCCGAACGCGCCGATCGGCTTGCCGAACTGCTGCCGCTCCTTCGCGTACTTCGCCGAGACCTCGAGGGCGCACTTCGCCGCGCCGATCGTGCCCAGCCCGAGCTTGATGCGGCCGACGTTCAGGATGTTGAAGGCGATGCGGTGCCCCTTGCCGATCTCGCCGAGGAGGTTCGCGGCGGGGACCTTCACGTCCTCGAACGACAGGGCGCACGTCGACGAGCCGCGGATGCCGAGCTTGTGCTCCTCGGGGCCCACGGTGAGGCCCGGCGAGGTGCGGTCGACGATGAACGCGGAAAACCGGTCGCCGCCGATCTGCGCGAACACGGTGAAGACGTCGGCGAAGCCGGCGTTGGTGATGAACTGCTTGGTGCCGTTGAGCAGGTAGTGGGAGCCGTCGTTCGACAGGTCGGCCCGCGTCTTCGCGGCGAGCGCGTCGGACCCCGAGGACGGCTCGGTGAGCGCGTAGGCCGCGAACTTCTGGCCGGTCGCGAGGTCGGGGAGGTACTTGGCCTTCTGCTCGGGGGTGCCGAAGTAGAGGATCGGCATGGTGCCGATGCCGGTGTGCGCGCCCAGGGAGACCGCGAAGGAGCCGAGGACCGAGAACTCCTCGGCGATCATCATGCTCGTCGTCTTGTCGAGCCCGAGGCCGCCGTACTCGGTGGGGATGTCGACCATGAGGAGGCCGAGCTCGCCCGCCTTGCGCAATAGGTCGGGCACGAGGCCCGCCTTCTTCGACTCGATCTGCGCGATGCGCGGGACGATCTCGCTCGCCGCGAACTTCCGCGCGGCGCGGGCAATCTCCCGCTGCTCCTCCGTGAAGAGCTCCGGCGCCATGATGCGGCGCGTGTCCGTGGCCTCCCAGAGGAATCCCGCGCCGGCGGGCGTTGCGTCTGAACCGCTCATCGAAGCCTCCGTGAGGCTGAGGTAACCGCACGACGGGCGCCTGGAGGTTGCGCGCTCGTTTCGTCGTGACGACACTTGCCCTCGTGCTCGGCCATCCCCACGAACGGCTCGGCGCCTTCCTCCGCGGCCGGCGCGTCGTCGTGCTCACCGGCGCCGGGTGCAGCACCGAGTCCGGCATCCCCGACTACCGCGGCAAGGGGCGCCCCGAGCGCCCGCGCAGCCCGATCATGCACGACGCCTTCACCCGGAGCCCCGACGTGCGCCGCCGGTACTGGGCGAGGGCCACGGTGGGGTGGGAGCGGTTCGCGGGCTGCCGGCCGAACGCGGCGCACGAGGCGCTCGCCGAGCTCGAGGCGCGGGGGCACGTCGTCGGCGTCATCACGCAGAACGTCGATCGCCTCCACCAGGCGGCGGGCACGCGGAGGATCGTGGAGCTTCACGGCGCGCTGGCCGACGTCGTGTGCCTCGGCTGCGGCGACCTCGAGGCCCGGGGCGACGTGCACGCGCGCCTCCTCGCGGCCAATGCCGGCTGGCTCGCGGGCGCCGCGCGCACCGCCCCCGACGGCGACGCGGAGGTGGAGGCCGATCGCGTGGGCGACTTCCGCGTGGTCGACTGCGCGCGATGCGGGGGGGCGCTCAAGCCGCACGTCGTCTTCTTCGGCGGGTCGGTGCCGCCGGCGACGCTGGCGGCCGCGTGGGGCCTCCTCGAGGAGGCCGACGCCCTCCTCGTCCTCGGCTCGTCGCTGGCCGTGTACTCGGGCTTTCGGTTCGTGCGCCGCGCCTTCGCCGACGGCAAGCCGGTCGCCGTCGTGAACCAGGGGCCCACGCGCGCCGACGACCTCGCCCTCGCGCTCAGGCTCGACGCGCGCCTGGGCGAGGTGCTGCCGCGGGCGCTGGCGCTCATCGGCGGGGCCGGCGTGTCACTCCCGTTTCACGATCGTTAATCGGTAGTTTCTTCCACGCCCGGCGCGAATTTGAGAATGCGCCGCGGGGCGGCCCGGCCTAGTGTCCGCGCAAAAGCGTGGAGAGGTGCCGCGATGAGCAACGCCATCCCCTTCGGCAAGAAGGAAATCATCGATGGGCAGCTGCGGGTCTATTACTACGGCTACTGGGTGAAGGCGTACCCGGCGCCCGCCGACACGTTGCTCGAGAAGAAGCGCCTCATCGACGCGCTCACGCGCAGGCTCTTCAACCACGTCGAGCACGGCCTGAACGTGCCGGGCCCCCGGCTCGAAGAGGCGCGCCGCGCCTACGATCGTGAGGACGATCCGGAGCGAAGGCGCGTGAAGGGCGGCATGCTCGCGGGCTGCCTCTTCAACCGCGCGACCGACATCTTCAAGAAGCTCGTCGAGCTCCAGGCCCTCGGCGTCCGCATCGGGCCCGAGAACGAGCTGATGCGTGAGTGCGGCGACCACCTGCAAGAGGCCCTGACGCTCGGCCGGCTCGTGCTCCACCGAAGCGGCGAAGAGGGCCTCGACGAGCTTTGGGGGGAGCCGTTCAAGGCCTTTTGCTTCCCCATCGAGGACTTCTACAACAGCCGATACATCAAGATCGCGCAGAGCATGGAGGCCATCGACGCGGTCCGCGACGAGCTGGTCGAGGCGCTCTCGCGGCAGCGCGCGTTCGCGGGCTTCGGGGCGCTCGCCCACGAGTTCGCGCGGGCCGCCCGGGTGAAGTGCGAGACGCTCCGCACCGACGAGGACATCTTCGACGTGTGGACCTCCTTCGTCGTCGCGGGCGAGCGCATGCTCGGGTTCGCCCCC
The DNA here is from genome assembly GCA_963797395.1 of uncultured delta proteobacterium. GTDB lineage: Bacteria > Myxococcota_A > Polyangia > Polyangiales > Polyangiaceae > Palsa-1150. Next base: position 745,501 of record CAWCPA010000009.1, on the reverse strand, counting down.
GCGTGCGCGGACGCGAGCGCGGGCGACGCCGAGCGCGCGGCGCGGGGGCTCCGGCTCGTGACCGACGCGAAAAACATCATCTCGTACATCACGCGGGCACGCGTCCCGATGCCGAAGACCACGCGCGAGTTCGTCGAGCGCTGCGCGGCCCATCGCGCCGCAGACGACGTCGTCGCTCGTAGCGTGGCCTGACGCTTCGAGTTCCTGCGCCGAGGACATCTTCTCGAAACAGACATTAATAAAACATAAAGGCGGCTTTGATGTTTGGGCCGTCGTCTCCATGAGCTCCGACTGGATGTGGGGCTTCGCCTATTTCGGCGTGTACGCGGCCTGGTCGTGGTTCTTCCGCGCGCAGATCAATCCGCGCCTCCAGCGGCGGGCGGCCCGCCGGCTCGGCGTGGAGATCGTCTGGGTGCCGGCGACGACCTTCCCGGTGGAGCTCTGGGTGTGGGGCCTGCGGGAAGCGCGGGATTCGCCCCTCGAATCGCGCCTCGCGTTCGGGTCTGCGGCCGCGGGGCTGCTCGGCGCGTTCCTGCCGATCGCGCTCCTCTGCGCCTTCGAGCAATGGTCCGGAGGCCTCCCCGAGGCGGTCACCGGGGCCCTCTACCTGACCACTCCGCTGCTCTTCTCGTCATTCCTGCTTTCGCACCTCCGTTGGCGGGCCCCCCGGGAGCCTCCGGCCGTCGTCCTCGGGTTGGGCGCGAAACACGATTTGTAAAGAAATCGTCTCTTTGTCATTCCTGGTGACCACGTTGAAACGTACGAGAAACTGCTCCGGTCTACGGTGTCCCTGCAGGTGGTCATGGCAACGGAGAACATCGTCATGCTGGCCTGCGCCGCGGCGCTGGTGACCCTCCACCTCCTCGGTGGCTCCCTGAGCGGCCTCACGCCTCGCCGGCGTTCGAAGCCTCACGGCGCAACCCCCAGCGAGCGGCCGAGCGCTGGATCCATTCAGACCGTCGAGAGCGAGATATCGTAGACTCGCGCGCATGACGGTCTCCGACATCCGGATCGGTCGCGCGCGTCTCGGGCTCGGGGCGCTCGCCCTGCTGACCATCGGGGGCGTCGCAGTGGCGTGTGGAAGCAGCGGTTCGGTGACGTCGCACCTGGGCGACGACGCCAGCTCCGGAGGCGACGCGACGAGCGGATTCCAGCGGGGACGGCGTCGGCAGCACCGGGACCTCCAGCGGCTCGGGGAGCACCTCGGCGGGGGACGATGCCTCGCCCGACGCGACGCTCGACGAGGCCGGTGACGAAGGCGGCGACGACGGCGGGGAGGCCGGCAGCGGGAGCGCCGGCGACGCAGGCGACGCCAGCGGCGAGGCGACGGACGGGGGCGACGCGAGCAGCGTCGAAGCGGGCGCCAAGGGGTCCGACGCGGGCGACTCGGGCGGCGCGGGCGACTCCGGGAGCGCGACGCCCGAGGGCGGCAGCGGCGAGCCCGATGCCGGAAGCGAGGGCGGCGCGCCGGAAGCGGGCACGTCCGACGCGGGCGTCGCCGATGCGGGCGCCGCCGACGGCGGGACGCCCGAGGCGGGGACGACGAACGACGCGGGCACGAAGGGCACCGTCCTCTGCGGCGGCACCACGTGCGACGTGACCTCGCAGGTCTGCTGCTACAGCGCGGGCGGCGGCACCTGCACCGATCGCGGGAGCTGCAGCGGCACGCCCGTCGAGTGTCGGTCGGGCGCCAATTGCACGGGCGGAGACATCTGCTGCCTCACCGGCTTCACGTCCAGCACGGGCGCCGTGTGCCGCGCCATGACGTCGTGCGGGACGACGTGCGTCGGCACGTTCTGCATCGCCGACTCGGTGCTCACGTCGTTTCCGAACCTCGACGCAGGCGTGATCGGGTTCTGAGCCCCGCGGGCACCTGCCGGCCAGGCCCTTGACGATCGTGCGGCGCGCCACACCTTCGTAAGCGTGAACGTCGAATGCAGTCAGTGTGGTCGGCCCAACCGCGTGCCGGTGGGCCGCATGGGGGATCGCGCGCGCTGCGCCGCGTGCAAGACCCCTCTCCTTCCGCTCGCGCGCCCCGTGGCCGTTCGCTCGATCGAAGAGTTCGACGACCTGGTGCGCGCGTCGCCGGTGCCGGTGCTGGTCGATTTCCTGGGCCGACTGGTGCGGGCCCTGCCGCGCGGTGGCGCCGGAGCTCGCCAACCTCGCGCGCGACAAGGCGGGCCGGGTGGTCGTGGCGAAGGTCGATACCGAGGCGCTGCCCGCGGTCGCCGGCCGGTACGGCATCCGCAGCATCCCCACGATGATCCTCTTCCGCAACGGCGCCGAGGCGCGCCGGCTCACCGGCGCGATGCCCGCGAGCGCCATCGCGTCCCAGCTCGCGCTCTGATCGCTCGCGCTACCGCTCGCTGTCGAGGTGCTTCATCTGCTCGGGCGCGTAGCGGTCGCCCGCGAACGCGCCGGCGGGGACCAGGGCTTCGAGGGCGTCGGTGTCGGCCCTGGAGAGAGGCCGGTTGACCACCGCGAGCGCCTCTTCGAGCTGCGCCTGCGTCTTGATGCCGATGACGGGCACGAACGACGGCTGCCGCGCGAGGACCCACGCGATCGCGAGCTGCCCCGGCGTGAGCCCGCGATCGCGCGCGAAGCCCTCGATCGCCCCGACCAGCGCCTCGTTGCGATCGCGCGAGGCGCCGGCGAAGCGCGGGAGGAACGCGCGCATGTCGCCCTTGCCGGTCGGCTTGCGCCCCGAGAGCAGCCCGCGGGACAGGACGCCATAGAGCGTCGCGCTGACGCCGAGCTCGGAGAGCGCCGGGAAGATGGACCCCTCCGGCCCGCGGCTCGCGAGGGAATACTCGATCTGGAGGTCGGCGACGGGAAGCACCCGGTGCGCGCGCCGGACGGTCTCCGCGCCCACCTCCGACAGCCCGAGGTGCCGCACGTACCCGGCCTTCACCAGGTCCGCGACGGCGCCCACCGTGTCTTCGATGGGCACCGCCGGATCGAGCCGCGCGGGCCGGTACACGTCGATCACCTCGACCCCCAGCCGCTTCAGGCTGTAGGCCGCGAAGTTCTTCACCGCCGCGGGTCGCGCGTCCGTCCCGAGCCAGCTCCCGTCGGGGCCGCGCATCGCGCCGAACTTCACCGACAGGACGACCCGGTCGCGCCGGCCCGCGAGCGCGCGGCCCACGAGCAGCTCGTTGTGGCCCATGCCGTAGAAGTCGCCCGTGTCGAAGAGGGTCACGCCGCGGTCCACCGCGGCCTGAATGACTCGGACGCTCTCGGCGTCGTCCGTCGCGCCGTACACCCCCGACATCCCCATGCAGCCGAAGCCGATGGGGAAGACCGCCGGACCCGTCGAACCGAGCTTCACCGCGCGCTGGTTGGCCATGGGCCGGAGCCTAACGCGTCAGCGGCCCTTCGCCTCCCCGCCCCGGAGCACCATGCAGGTGCTGTAGCTCCGGGCCACCAGGCTGCCGGTGTCGTCGACGACGTCGCACTCGAGGAGGCCCAGGGTGCGCGTTCGCTTCACGACCTGCGCGGTCGCGCGGAGGTCGGACTCCCAGACGGGTTTCAGGAACTTCACGCTGAGGTCGAGCGAGGTGAAGCTCTCGTCGTCCTCGAGCGTGGTCGCCATCGCCATGCCCATCGCGAGGTCCGCGAGGTCGCCCAGGATGCCGCCGTGCAGGGTGCCCATGGGGTTGGCGTGACGCGCCTCGGAGCGCATCGCCACGGCGGAGCGGCCGACGTCGATCTCGACGAGCTTCATCCCGACGAGGCGCTGGATGGGCGCCTCGGGCTGGGTGCCGGCGGCGAGCGCGCGGAGCTGTTCGAGGTGCTGGGCCGTCTTGGGTGCCTTGATCGCCGCGTTCATGGTCGTCTTTGCTCCTTCGCGTTCGGGGCCTCGTTCGGGGCCGCGCTGCCGCGCGCGAGCCGGCGCCCGAAGGCGCGGCAAGCGCGGATCACCTCGTCGGAGAGCGGCGTGCCCCGGAGGGCGCGGGCCAGGCTCAGCCCCCCGACCATGAGCGCGACGAGCGCGAGCGCCGCGTGCCGCCGCGACAGGTCGTCGACGGGCGGCAGGTGCGCCTGGAGCTCGGCCGCGAAGGCCTCGACCTCTTCGCCGACGACCGGACCATGCTCCGGCGCGGTCGTCCCGACCTCGCCCACCACGGCGGGGAACGGACAGCCCGCCTCCTGCTCGTCGCGATGGGCGGGCGACAGGTAGCGCTTGAGCACCACCTCGGCGCGGTCGGCAGCGGGCTTCGCGTCGAGGCCGGCGAACAGGCGTGCGCGGAGCTCGCGGGCCGTCTTGCGGAGCGCGTCGTCGACGAGCGCCTCCTTGGAGGCGAAGTGCGCGTAGAAGCCCCCGACGGTGAGCCCTGCGCCCTTCATCACGTCGGCCACGCGCGCCCCCGAGATGCCGCGCGCGCGGAGGAGCTGCGCGGCCGACTCGAGGATCGTCTCGTGGGTGCGCTCTTTCTGGAGGGCCTTGGCGTTCATGGGCCACCGTCGTCGTACAGACGTAATATGATCATGATCATATGTCCGTCAAGACGAAGCCGGAGCGAAGGACGCTCCGGCTGGTGGTTGCCGCCCCTGGGCGCGCGCGGTCGGACGAGGTCGACGGTCAGTCGCGGCGCCGGTCGCCGAAGATGCGGAGCAGGAAGAGGAACATGTTGATGAAGTCGAGGTAGAGCGTGAGCGCCCCGACCAGCGGGAGGTTCGCCCCGGTGCCGGCCTCGCGGAAGAGCTGCTTGAGCCGCTGCGTGTCGTACGCGGTGAGCCCCGCGAAGACGAGCACGCCGACGAACGTGATGATCCACTCCAGCCCGCTGCTGTGCAGGAACATGTTCACGATCGACGCGATCACGATGCCGATGACGGCGAAGAGCCCGAACCTCCCGACGGCGCTCAGGTCTCTCTTCGTGGCGAGGCCGAAGACCGAGAGGCCCGCGAAGGAGCCGGCCGTCACGAAGAACGTCGCCGCGATCGACGACGCCGTGTAGAGGAGGAACAGCGTCGAGAACGTGACGCCCGTCAGGGCCGCGTACCCGAAGAACATGAGCGCGGCCACGCCGGTGCTCACGCGCATCGCCACGGAGCTGAACGCCACGACGAGCCCGAGCTGCGCGAAGAGCAGCACGTAAAAGACGATGCGGTTCGCGACGAGCGCCGCGAGCAACGCCGGCGAGTGGGCCACGGCGAGGGCGACGACGCCCGTCGTGGCGAGCCCGAGCGACATCCACCGGTAGGTCGCCCAGAGCGCGTCGGTCGCGTAGTCGTTGGCCCTTTCCGCGGGGAAGGGCGCTCTGCCTGCGTATTCCATGCGCGCCAAGTTAACCGCCCGCGGGCGCCGGCGGTAGGGGTTGCGTGACGCCGCACCCCCGCCCAATCGGGCTCCAGCGGGGGCCGAGCTCCAGCGGCCCCGCCTCCAGCGGGAGCCGGAGCGGGCTCGGCGGGGTTCAGCCCGGCCTCAGGGGCACTCGTTGGCGTTCGGGCAGTCGCTCTGGGTGGCCTTGTCCGCGGCGGCCGGACAGGAGATTGCTGCCGCATTCATGCTTTCATCCGGCGCGATGGCGAACGTCGTCTACCAGTACCCGAAATGCAGCACGTGCCGGAAGGCGCTCTCCTGGCTCGACGACCACGGCGTCGCGGTCGAAAAGCGCGATCTCGTCGCCGACAAGATCCCGCTCGCGACCCTCAAGGACCTCCACCGCCGCTCGGGGCTCCCGCTCGCGCGCTTCTTCAACACCTCGGGCGAGAGCTACCGCGCCGGCAACTTCAAGGAGCGCCTTCGCACGATGAGCGAGGACGAGGCGCTTCGCGCCCTCGCCGCCGACGGAAAGCTCGTGAAGCGACCGATCGTGGACGCAGGGTCCGACGTGCTCGTGGGCTTCGACGAGGCCGCGTACAAGCGCCAGTTCGCTACTTGACTTGCTCCCGCACCACGGTGCCGCCGCTGGCCCACCCGGTGAGCTGCACGTACGCGATGCCGAACATCTTCTCGCGCACGTAGACGTTCGCGATGCGGGCCGGCACGCCGGCGATCGTCGTGTCGGCGCTCGTCTCGCAGGCGCCGTTCGCGGCGCGCCACGTGTGGATGACGATGTCGCGGTTGGGCATCCCGCGTATCGAGAGGCGGACGAAGCCCGGCCCGATCTCCTGGTGCGCGATGCCGAGGACGCGGAGCTCGTCGGACCGCAGGCCCTGGGTGACGCCCTCCCCGCGCTCGATCATGCGCCAGTACGGGTGCACCGGGGCGGGCCCGACCGGCTCGCACGCGTCGTCGACCTCGACGGCGTAGTTCACCTCGTTCTTGTTGCTGCTCTTGGTGATGACGAGCGCGCTGGGGATCTGCCCGGCGGTGTTCGCCGCCGCGGTGCTCGATAGAGCCGCCACGATGGCCCCTCCGGAGAGCGCGGCCGCGACGAGACGAGAGCGACGCGAGCGACGTGAGCATGGGTCGGAGCTTCGGTATTTCATGGTGCTGCGCGCGCCAATTTAACCGCCCGATTCGGGGGACGCCGCCGACTTTCTCCGGCCGAGCCAACGAGTTTTCGGGGGGCCTCAGCGGCGGCGCGGGCGCGGAGGCGGCTTGGCCTTGCGCCCCGTCTTGCCCGTCACGGCCGTGGGCGCGCTCGTGTACGGCCTCTGGGTCGCGGTGCGGCTGGCGACCAGCACCGGCTCGCCGCCGTGGAGCTCGGGGTGCACGCTGGCGAGCCCCTCGGCGCGCGCGAAGCCGCCCAGGTCGCCCTTGTGCTCGTCCATCCACGCGCTGAAGCGCTGCCACATGGCCTTGGCGTCGGCCTCGGGCAAGGCGGCGCCATCGACGAGCACGCGCAAAGGCATCGCCGGTCTCTCTAGCACCGCCGCGCCGACGCGATACGCTCGCTCGCATGCCGAAGGTGATCCACACCGGGGACGAGCTCGAATCCCACGGGCTCGAGGACGAGGCGACCGGCGCGGCCGTCTCCATCGCGCCCTCGCGCGGAGGAATGGTGACGCGCTTCTCGGTGGGCGGGGCGCCGGTGCTCTACCTCGACGAGGCCACCCTCGCCGGGTCCGGGAACGTCCGCGGCGGCATCCCCATCCTCTTCCCCATCGCGGGCAAGCTCCCGGGCGATCGCTACGAGGTCGACGGCCGCACCTACGCGATGAAGCAGCACGGCTTCGCGCGCAACCTCCCGTGGAAGGTGCTCGGGGAGTCGGCGAACGACGGCGCGAGCGTCACGCTGGGCCTCGAGGCGAGCGACGCGACGCGGGCGCAGTACCCCTTCGACTTCGCGCTCCGATTCACCTACCGCCTGCGCGGCGGCGCGCTCTCGCTCGAGCAGCGCTTCGAGAACCGCGGCGCGGTCTCGATGCCCGCGCACCCGGGCCTCCACCCGTACTTCTTCGTGCCCGACGCGACGAAGGCCGAGGTGCGCGTCGACACCGACGCGACCCGCGCCCGCGACAACCGCACCGCGCAGGAGGGACCGCTGAAGCAGCCCATCGCCCTCGCGGGGCAAGAGGTCGACCTCTTCCTCCTCGATCACCACCCGCGGGGCACCGTGCTCCACCGGCCGGGGCTGCCGGCGGTGCGCCTCGCGTTCGGCGACGATCAGGGCCTGCTCGTCGTCTGGACCCTGCCGGGCCGCGACTTCGTGTGCGTCGAGCCGTGGCGCGCCCGTCCCGGGGGCCTCGCCGACGGCACCGCGCCGCGCATCGCGCCCGGCGGCGCGGCCACGACGACGCTCACGATTCGAGCTCGCGCGCTGAGCGCGGCCCCCGATCCTCAGTGGGAGTGATCGAGGTGCAGCCGGCGCCGCAGGCGCACGAGCGCGCTCGGCGCCCACCAGTTCACGTCGCCGAAGAGGCGCATCGTCGCGGGCACCAGGAGCACCCGCACGAGCGTCGCGTCGAGGGCGACGGCCAGCGCCATCCCGAACCCCACCGCCTGGATCATGACGATTCGCGCCAGCGCGAACGCCGCGAACACGGTCACCATGATGGCCGCCGCGCTCGTGATGAGGCCCGCCGTCTTCTCGAGCCCGTCGGCGACGGCCTCGGTGTTGTCGCCGGTCCGCTCGTACGACTCCTTCATGCGCGACAGCATGAGGACCTCGTAGTCCATCGAGAGCCCGAACAAGACGCAGAACAGCAGGATGGGCAGCGAGGGCTCGACCGGCCGCGCCTCGCGGACGAGCAGGTGCCCGTCCTGGAACACCCAGACCAGCGCCCCGAACGAGCCCGTGATCGACAGGAAGTTCATGGCCACCGCCTTGATCGGCAGCACCACGGACCCGAGCAGCAGGAACACCACGAGGATGGTCGCGCCGACCACGAGCCCTACCGCCTTCGGCGCGCGCTCGAGGACGTAGGCGGTCGTGTCGACGTTGTTCGCCGTCTCGCCCGCGACGACCAGCGTCCCGTCGGCGACCGCCCGGTCCTGCCGGATGGTCCGGACGATGGACGCGGCCTCCTCGCTCTCGGGCCGCGCGTCGCTCACCGCGAAGATGACCACCGCGTCCGCCCCGACCGGGATGGGCTGGCCCGACAGCGGCGACTCGACCTTGTGCACGTGCGGGAGCGCGGCGACGCGCGCCTCGAGCGCCCTCAGCGCCCCGATGCGCTGCGGCGTGAGCGCGGGCGCGCTGGGGAAGTGCACCGCGACGGCGATGCGGTTCGCGGCCTGATCGGGGAAGTGCCGCGCGAGCAGATCGTACCCCTCCCGCGCCTCGACGGAGGACGGGAGCACCCGCACGTCGGCCGCCGCGAGCCGGATGTGCAGGAACGGGACGCCCATGAAGAGCAGCAGCGCGAGCGTCGGCAGGAGGAACCGCACCGGCGTCCGCATGACGCGCACCGCCGTGCGGTGCCAGAGACCGTTGGCGCGCTGCTCGGCCGGCGCGAGCACGCGGCCCGCGTGGATGCGATTGCCCAGCACCGCGAGGAGCGCGGGCAGGAAGGTCAGCGCGAAGACGACCGCGAGCGCCACGACGAGGACGCCGCCGATGCCCATCGCGCGCAGGTACGAGCCCTCGAAGAAGAGCAGCCCCGAGAGCCCCGTCACGACCGCGACGCCGGAGAAGCCCACCACGCGGCCCGCGGTCCCCATCGCGACCCGGAGCGCCTCGCGCCCCTCCCGGCCGCGCGCGAGCTCCTCGCGGTACCGGCTCACGATGAAGAGCGAGTAGTCGATTGCCACGCCGAGCCCGATGAGCGAGCAGACGTTGATCGTGTACTGCGCGATGTCGGTGACGTGCGAGAGCAGGATCACCAGCGCGATCCCGCCGACGACCGAGAGGCCGCCGACCCCCACGGGCAGCGCCGCCGCGACGGCCGTGCGGAAGACGAAGAGGAGCACGAGGAGCGCGATCGGCATCGACACGAGCTCGGCGCGCAGGAGGTCGTGCTCGAGCGTGCGATTGAGGTCGTGCATGTACGGGACACGGCCCGTGCACCGGATGTCGAGCACGTCGGAGCGAAGCTCCTCGCGGACCGCCCCGTACGTGCGCAGCGCCTCTCGAAAGTCGCCCTTGAGCGTGACGAGCGCGTAGGACGCGCCCCCCGGCCCGTCGATCATCGTCTCGGCCATGAGAGGCGGCAGGACGGCGGGGGTGAGGACGGACTCGACGTGTGGATCGTAGACGAGGGGCTCGAGCGCCGCGTGCATCGCGGCCGCGAAGGCCGGCGAGCTCCCATCCATGCCGTCCTTGTGGAAGAGGACCACCAGCGTCGTGTCGGCCGCGTGGCCGGTGATGGAGTCGACGAGGTGCTTCGCGTCTTGCGACTCGAGCCCGAGGATCTCGCCCGACGTGAGGTCGCCGCCGCGGACGAGGACGGCGATCGAGAGCGCGAGGAAGATCGCCGACGCGACGAGCGTGGCCCAGCGGAAGCGGAAGGCGAACGCGCCGAGGGCCTCGAACATTCGGGGTGCAGTCCTAACCCATCCCCTTCGCGCGGGCGACGGATACGCGCATAGTGCCGCCGTGGCGTTCCCACGTCTCGGCTTCCAGGCCAGCGAGGCGCTCTTTCAGGGGGCCAGCGCCGCGCTGGTCGCCGTGTTCTCGTACTCGACGGCCAGCATGGTCCCGTGGCTCCACGAAGCGTACTGGGCGCCGATCACGGCCGTCGTCGTCCTCTACCCGGATCCGGACGCGACGTGGAGGGCGGGCGTCGATTGGTTCTTCGGGACCATCCTCGGCGGCCTGACCGGCTGGGCGTGCGCCGCGACCTGGAACGAGGACCTGGCCGTCTACGGCCTCTTCGTGCTGCTCTCGGTGTTCCTCTGCTTCCTCTTTCGCGTGGGGACCGCCTCGCGCCTCTGCGCCGTGACGGTCACGCTCATCACGCTCGTCCCGCGGACGGCCCCGCCGAGCGTCATCGCCCTGCACCGGTTCCTCGAGGTCTCGTACGGGGCGGCCTGCGCGATCGCCTTTCGCGGCGCGACGCACCGCATCCAGAAGACCTTCGCGCGCGGTTAGCGGCGCCGGCCGGAGCGCGCGGCTCGCACCGGGACGCGCGCGACGGCCAGGGCCGGCAGCACCGGCTCGCGGCGCCCGGGGCGGCGCTCCGAGGGGGGCTCCGGGGGGCACGAGCCTTCGTGGCTGGCCGTCACGGCCACGAGCATCCAGAGGCAACAGGCGAAGGTCAGGAACGCTACGCTCATCAGGATCAATCCAGGGAAGCGACAAGCATACCGCGAACGCCGGCGGGCGCTCGCCAAGGTTTCCGATTGCGTTTCGTGACGAAGAACGACCTTCGTGCACCGCTCGTCCCCATCGCCCCCTCGCCCCCCTGGCCGGGGGGGGCTGGCGGGCCTGCGCACCGCTCGTTTTTGTCGCACTCCCGGTTTACCCTGACATTCCAATGTCAACGGGAGCCGCAGGGGACTCGTGGTCGCACGTCTTGAGCGCGCTCAGAAACCTGCGCCTTGCCTGGCCCTCGCGGGGGTGGAGCTGGGACACGCGGCTCACGTGCGTGACGTCGTCGTTCAACGTCGAGGCCGAAGCGAAGGCCCGCGCGGCGGTCGCGGCCGCGATGGGCAACGAGTGGACGTCGGTGAGCATCCAGAGCGCCCAGCCGGTCTTGCGCGACATCGCCGAGCGGAGCGGGGGGCTTCGCGCGGGGCAGCTCATCTTCACGAGCGGCTCGTCGCCGGCGGGCGGCTTCGCGTACGGGCTCTGGTGGCCGTGGGGCGATGCCATCACGACCTCCCTCCGCATCGGCCTCGGCGGCCCGAGCGTCAAAGAGGACACGCTGCGCCGCCTTCGTGACGTTTTCGGCGTGGAACCCTGAAGCGTGCTAGAGCGCGGCCCCCATGACCGGGGCCGACCTCACGCAACTCGTAGGCCCCGCGCTCGCGTCGGCCCTCGCTACCAAGGGCTACGACACCCTCACCCCCGTGCAGGAGGCGGTGCTGGACGACGGGCTCGGCAGCCGCGATTCTGCGCATCACCTCGCAGACGGGCTCGGGCAAGACGCTCGCGATTGGGTTCGCCGTCCGTGACCTCCTCGACGACCTGACCACCTCGTTCGGGGGGCCGGCCCGGCCGCGCGTCCTCGTGCTGGCGCCCACCCGCGAGCTCGCGAAGCAGGTGGCCGACGAGCTCGGGTGGCTCTTCGCGCCGCTCCGGGTGCGCGTGGCCGCGGTCACCGGGGGCGCGGGCTACCTGGACCAGAAGCGCGCGCTCTCGTCGAACCCCGCCGTCGTCGTCGCGACACCGGGACGCCTGCGCGACGCGCTCGAGCGCGGGAAGATCGACGCGACGGGCCTCGCGGCGGTGGTGCTCGACGAGGCCGACTCGATGCTCGACCTCGGCTTTCGCGAGGACCTCGACGCCATCCTCGCGAAGCTGCCGGCCGAGCGCCGCTCCCACCTCGTCTCGGCGACGTTCTCGCGCGAGGTCGTGGCGCTCGCCGATCGCTTCCAGCACGACCCCGTGCACGTCGAGGGCACGCGCCTCGGCGAGGCGAACACGGACATCCAGCACGTCGTGCACCTGGTCGAGCCGAGCGATCGCATCGACGCCCTCGTGAACCTCCTCCTCGCCGACGACGAGGCCAAGTCGCTGGTGTTCGTGCGCACGCGCGCCGACGTGGCCCACGTGGCCGGCGCGCTCGCCGAGGCCGGGTTCGTCGTCCGCACGCTCTCGGGCGAGATGGAACAGCCCGAGCGCGACCGCGCCCTCGCCGCCTTCCGCCAGGGCGGCGTGCAGGCCCTCGTCGCGACCGACGTCGCGGCGCGCGGCATCGACGTGCGCGACATCGCGCGCGTCATCCAGATCGAGCCGCCCACCGACGTCGAGACGTACACGCACCGGAGCGGGCGCACGGGGCGCGCGGGCCGTCAGGGCACGAGCGTCCTCTTCGTGACGCCGCGGCAGTACCCGGTGATCGCGCGGGGCCTCGGCCGCGCGAAGATCGCGCACGTGGTGGAGCCGATCCCGCGGCCGGACGCGATCCAGCGGGCGCGCGAGGAGAAGCTCGTCGCGTGGCTCGCGCGCGACGGCGACGGCGAGACCATCGACCCGCACGCGTTCTCCATCGCCGAGCGCATCCTCCAGAGCCCCTCGCCCGTGCAGGCGATCGCGCGGCTCATCGAGAAGGCCGGGCTGCACGGGCCGACGCGGGCGCGCGACGTGCGGGTCATTCCGCCGCCGCGCGAGGGCCCGCCCGAGCGACGCCCGGACGCCCGCCGGGGGCGAGACGAAAGGGGAGGGCGAGACGCGAGGGGCGGCGGTAGCGGCGAAAGAGGCGGCGGCGCCGACGCGTGGGTCACCTTCCGCGTCACCTGGGGCGGCCAGCAGGGCGCCGACGCCCGCAGGCTGCTCGCCGTCGCGTGCCGGCGCGGCAACATCCGGGGCAGCGACGTCGGCGCGATCCGCATCGAGGCGGCCCACTCCCTCGTCGACGTCGCGCGCCCCGTCGCCGACCGCTTCGAGGCCGACGCCGCGCGGCCGGACCCTCGCGACCCCCGCGTGCGGATCACGCGCGCCGACGGGCCGGCCGGTCCCCCGCACGCCCCCCGCGAGCACCCGTCGCAGCCGCCGCAGGCTCCGCCGCACGTGCCCGTCCGGCGCCACGTCGTACCGCGCAAGCCGGACGCGCCCGCGGGGCGCGGCGGGCAGAGCGGACCGCCGCTCAAGCGGAACTCGCGCCGGACCTGAGCGCCGGGCTCGGGGCTAGCCGGCCTCTCCGCTCTCGTAGCGCCAGGCCCCGCCTTCGCGCACGAACCGCGATCGCTCCGTGAAGGAGCGGTCGGCCCCGCGCTCGAAGATGCGGGCGTGGAAGGTCACGCGTCCCTCGTCCCCGTCCTCGGACGCCGCCAGGATGGTGAGGCCGAGGAAGCGCTGCCGCTCCTTGACGCGGGAAAGCGCGAGCGCGAGCGCCGCCTCGTCCTGGGCGCGATCGGGGTGACCGGCCGCGAGCGTGCGAACGAGGTACTCGCCGAGACCGAGCGCGAACGCCGCGTAGCGCGACCGCATGAGCGCCTCGGGCGTGGGCGCGGCGCGGTCGCCCGCGTGGAGCGGTCGGCAGCACTGCGCGTACCGGGCGCCGGAGTGGCAAGGGCAGTCGCGGGGCGGCTTCACGCCGTCCGAGCTTAGAGCGAGAGCCCCGGGACGCCGAGGACGCCGTCGATGTACGCGCTGCTGCCGGCGGTGCCCGGCGGGGGCGCCCCGGGGACGGCGTTGCCGGGGGTCGTCGCACCCGCGATGTTGCTCGAGGGCGTGACGGGACCGCCGAACATGGGGCTGCCCGAGTAGCTCGCGCCGCCGCCCAGGGTCGCCGTGCCGAGGATGCCGTTGAAGCTCGGAGGCGTGGCGGGCGTCGCCCCGAGCGTGCTCGCGCCGGGGTTGGCGGCTGCGGTCACGCCGGCGCTCTGAAGCGCGTTGCCGGCCGCGGTGGGCACGGGCGCGCCTCCCTGGAGCGTGGCGACGTTCGTACTCGGGGCGCTGCTCGCGCCCTGCGCGGTCGCCGCGCCGCCCTGTGTGGCGGGGATGGTCTGGCTGTCGCTGGTGGTGGTGTCGCTGGACGGAAGCGACTGGCCCAGCGCGGTCGAGCCGCCGAAGAAGAGCCCGACCGCGAGCGCGCCCCGGAGCAGGCGCCGAAGCGAGACGGCCGAGGCGATCGATCGATGGGGTGCCATGCGTCGCGTGGCCGGACGCAAGCGCTGTACCCGAAGGGGGCCCGGGACGGCTCAGTAACGCGGCACGGTCGGATCCACGTCGCGTGACCAGGCTTCGATGCCGCCCTCGAGGTTGTAGACGTTCGTGAAGCCCTCGGAGAGGAGCCGCTCGCCGGCCGCGCGGCTGCGCATGCCGTGGTGGCAGTGGAGCGCGATCGCCGCGTCCCGCGGCAGCGCGAAGAGCGCGCGCTCGCCGTCCCCCTCGAGCGACCTGGCTTGCGCGATGGAGGCGAGCGCGCGCTCGGCGCCCGGGCGCACGTCGAAGAGGTGCACCTTGCCCGCGTCGAGCATCGCCTTGAGCTCCTTGGGCCCGATGCCCTTCACGTGCGCGGGCCGGTTGGGGTTGTCGATCTTGAAGGCCATGCCGCCCGGCGCCTGCACGTAGTCGATCGCGATGCCCTCGGCGCGCGGCGCGGACGCACGGCCCACGTAAAGGCGCACGCCGCTCGAGGTCACCTCGAGATCGTCCTCGCGCTTCGGGGCGATGTGGAGGTCGGGGTTGAAGTCGGGATCGATCTCGAGGCGCAGGACCTCATCGCCTCCCTCGGGCGCCGCCTCCGAGAGCGCCCTCGCCGCGGACGACGAGATGGTGATGCGCGGGGGCGTCCCCGGCTTGGACGCGCCGGCCGTCTCGGTCCTGGGCTCGGCGCCGAGGATCTTCTGGAGCTCCCCGGATGCGTACATCTCCTTGACGATGTCGCAGCCGCCGACGAATTCGCCTTTCACGTAGAGCTGCGGAAAGGTCGGCCAGCTCGAGTACTCCTTCATGCCCTCGCGGACACGCGGGTCTTCGAGGATATTGACCGTCTCGTAAGCAGCCCCGAGCTTCTCGAGGATGCCCACGACGGTCGCGGAGAAGCCGCACGCCGGAAAGCGGCGGTTCCCCTTCATGAAAAGGACCACGGGGTTCGCACGCACCCGCTCGGCAAATTCGCGGCGATCGGACTCGGTGATGGGCATGCTGCTTGTTGACATACCCTTCAGCAGTCCTCAAGGGCAGGCGTACGCTCGGCAGCGATCGCCAAGCGAAATCCGCAATTAACGAATCGTTTGGGATCGACTCTCGAGAAATGGAGTGGTACCGCCGCAATGGGGCCCACGGCAATTTCAGGAGGAGGCGGTAACAGGGTCATGTACGCCAGCGTCAGGGCGGGCTTTGCGGCGTTTACCTCGGAATTCGAGGGTCCTCGAGATTCCATGTATCTGGACGTGAAGGGGCTCGTCAGTATCGGATACGGCAATCTCATCGATCCCGTCGGCTCGGCGCTCGCCCTGCCGTTCGTGCTCAAGAGCAATCCGGCCGTGGCCGCATCGCCCGCGGAGATCGAGGAGGAGTGGGCCGCGGTGAAGGCTCGTTCGGACCTCCAGCTCCAGGGGCTCGCGGCGTTCGCGTCGCTCACACGTTTGCAGCTCGCCGCGCCGGCGCTCGAGCGCCTCACGGCCGAACGCCTCACGAGCTTCGAGCAGACGTTGAAGCGTACGTTCCGCGATTTCGAGTCGTGGCCGGCCGACGCTCAGCTCGGTCTGCTCAGCATGGCCTGGGTGATGGGTCCCGCGTTCGGCGGCGGGTGGCCGCACTTCGCGCGCGCGTGCGTCGAGCGCGACTGGGGCTTCGCGGCCGCGCAATGTCACATGGACGACACGGGGAATGCGAAGCTCGCGCCCCGCAACGTGGCGAACGCAGTGCTCTTCGCGAACGCAGGGCAAGTCGAGGCCACGGGCATGCCGCCGGACGTGCTGCACTACCCGCGCAGCCTCGCGCTGGAGGGCCTCGGCGCCATCGCGACTGCCTGAAAGCCCTCTCCCAAGGCGCTCGACACCGACCCGGGCTCCCTCATGCCGGGTTCGTCGCGCTGACGATCCAGACGGCGCCGCCGAGGCGGAACGGACCGCCGTCGCCGAAGCGCTCGACGAACCGCGCGCGGATCGCCGCTTCGACGCGGGGCGCCGCCTCCGCGGGCGCCTGGCGCAGCAGCCGCGCGAGCGGCCCGCGGCTCGTCGCGAAGGCCACGGCCTCGTCGAGGCTCGACCCGGAGAGGAGCACCGGCGCGTCGAACGGCGCGATGTCAATCCCGGCGAACCCGGCCTCGCGGAGCACCCGCTCCACGCGCCGCCGATCGCCGAAGGAGAACGGGCCGGGGTCCTCGGGGCCCGCAGGCGGCGGCGGCGTGAGAAACGGGATCGCCGCGTCGTAGGGCACGCGCACCCACTCGTTCTCGGCGGTCGGACGCCAGCACGCGAACGCCAGCCGCCCGCGCGGCGCCATCGCGCCCCGCAGGTGCGCGAACGCGGCCGCGGGGTCGCCGAAGAACATGACGCCGAAGCGCGAGATCACGGCGTCGAAAGTCTCGCCGAAGGCCTGCGACGAGGCGTCGGCGAGCGTGAACGACAGCGTAGACGAGAGGTCCGGTCGCCCGGCCCCGCGCGCCTTGGCGCGCGCAATCATGGGCGCGGAGACGTCCACGCCCGCGACCTTCCCGCTCGAATCCGACCGCGTCCGCCGCGGTCAGCGCGGTCGAGCCGGCGCCGCACCCCACGTCGAGCACGCGCTCGCCCGGCCGCAGCGCGGCCCGCTCGAAGAGCTTTTCCCCGAACGCGGCGAACGCCCGATCGAGGAGCTCTTGTTCGCGCGCCCAGCGCTCACCCTGCGGACCGTTCCAGTACTCGATCTGCTCGGCGTGCGTGTCGCGATCGGGGTGCATGCGGCGGCTTTCCCCCCGGACGCGCGCGCGCTGCCTCAGTCGTCGCCGCCGGGTTGGAGCACTACGTTCCACGTCCCGGTCGACGTCGCCAGGGCGGACGTGATGTTGAAGTTCCCGCTGATGCTTTGGCTGGACGGATCGTAGGTCCCGGTGAAGACGACCGTCGCATCGCCGGCCGGGATGTCGAGGATGGTCCAGTCGGCGTTGCTGGCCATGGCGGAGAAGTCGCCGTCGGTGCAATTCAGCTGGCCGCTGAGGTTGGCCTGCACGACGATGAGGCCCGCGGAGGCATCGAGGGTGAGGCCGCCCCAGACGGCGTCGAAGGTGCCGTCGTTGCCGACCTGGAGGAACTCGCCGGCCTGGTGCTCGGTCTGCACGAGCACGATCGAGAGCGGCCCCGACACGGGGAGGTCCGAGGGGCCGCCGAGCTTCGAGCTGTCGTTGATGCCGCTGTAGCCGCCGGCGTACGTGCCGGCGGTGCACATGAGGGGGCCCGGCCCCGAGTCTTGCTGGAAGACGGACGAGCTGCCGTCGTCACCCGAGAGTGCAATCGTGCCGGCCTCGGAGGTGTCGTCCGACGAGGGCGGGCTCGTGGAGGCGTCCCCGGTCTGTCCGACGATGGGAGTCGAGGTGCTGTTACCCCCGCTGCACCCCACGGCCCAGGCGAGCCCGAACGCGCCCGCAACCCGCGCGCGCTGCGAGAACGAATCCCCTACCACCGCCGCGACTCTGACACGCCGTTCGAGTCCAGGAAGGACATTCCAGGACTCCTGGCGGGCCAGAGACGCATCCGAAACGCTTCTTCTTGCGTAGGATGGGGCCGTGAGCCTGTCGCAGATCGAGTACTTCGTCGCAGTGGCCGAAGAGCAGCACGTCGGTCGTGCCGCGCGTGCTCTTCGTATCGCGCAGCCCGCGGTGAGCCGGCAGATCCGAATGCTGGAGGATGAACTGGGCGCTTCGCTGTTCGTCAGGACGCCTCGCGGGATGAGGCTCTCCCAGGCGGGCACCGTGTTCCTCGAGCATGCGAAGGGCATCCTCAAAGGGGTCCGCGCTGCGCGGGACGCGGTACGTCACGGAGCTCGCAGCCGGTCTTCGTAAGAGAGTCCCCGATGGATCGCGCGACTCAGCACCCTCCCCCGCGAGGGACTGGCGTCAGGATCTCGTAGCCCTCCCTCGTGACCAGCACGGTATGCTCGAACTGCGCGGACAGCAATCCATCGCAGGTCACCACGGTCCACCCGTCGTCCAGCACCCGAACCTCGGGGCCTCCGAGGTTCACCATCGGCTCGATCGTGATGACCATCCCGGCGCGCAGCCGGAGGCCGGAGCCTGCCGTGCCGACGTGCGGAACGTGCGGCGCCATGTGCATCTGGCGGCCAATCCCATGTCCGCCGAACTCCCTCACCACCGAGCACCCTTCCTCTCGCGCCAGCGCCGAGATCGCCGCACCGATGTCCCCGAGCCGCCCGCCCTCGCGAACGACCGCGACCCCCGCGTCGCGGCAGCGGCGCGCGACGTCCACCAGGCGCCGCGCCTCCGCCGCCGGCTCGCCGATGGCAAACGTGGCCGACGTGTCGCCGTGAAAGCCGCCGAGATTCGTCGTCACGTCCACGTTCACGATGTCGCCGGGCGCGAGCACCTCGTCGGTCCGCGGGATGCCGTGGCACACGACCGAGTTCCGGCTCGTGCACACCGCCTTCGGGAAGCCTTCGTACCCGAGCTGGCTCGGCGTCCCCCCGAGCTCGCGCGTGTGCTCCCGCACCCACGCGTCGATTTCCGACGTCCGCACCCCTGCCTTCAGCCGGCTCCCCACCCGCGCCAGCGTCGCCGCCGCCGCGGCCCCCGCCTTCCGCAGCCCCTCGATCTCCCTCGGCCCGTGAATCTCGATGCGCACCCGGGCACGATGCGCGGCGCGAAGCCCGCGATCCAATACCGTTTGGATCTCAGTCCGCCCCCTTGAGGTTGGCGACGGGATAGAGCCGGTGGGCGACCCGCGCGATCCGTTCGGCCTCCAGCACGGCGAGGACGGCGTCGAGGTCCTTGTAGACGTGCGCGCACTCGTCGAGCGGGACGTGGCGGTGGTTGCCGACGATGCCCTCGATGGGGACGCCCGCGAAGGTGCGCCTCACCGTCGCCATCTCGTCGTCGACGCGCTGCTGCTCGCGCTCGAGCTTGCGCTTCGCCTCGCCGCGCGAGAGCACGCGGCCCGAGCCATGGTTCACGCTGCACGCGCTCCTGTAGGCGCCCTCGCCGGCGAAGAGGATCGCCGCCCCCTCGTACATCGAGCCGGGCACGAGGCACGGGTGGCCGGTCGCTTCCCAGGGGGTCCCGGCCAGGGCGGGGTGGCCGGCGGGGAAGGCGCGCTTCGCCCCCTTGCGGTGCACGAAGCCCTTCTTCGTCGTGCCGTCGGGCAAGACGAGGGACTCTTGCTGCACGAGGTTGTGGCTGATCTCGTAGTACACCTCGACGTCGGCCCGGAAGACCACGGCCGTCGCCTCGCGAACGCCGTCGACGATGATGTGCCGGTTGGCGACGGCGAAGTTGGCCGCCGAGTTGTGGTGCGCCCAGTACTCCTTGCCGAGCGGCTCGTCCGCGCCGAGCCACGAGTCCTCGCGGCGGTTCTTCGGCAGGCCTCGGAGCCTGGCGCCCTCGAAGAAGAAGTGGTTCGCGGTCTGCCACCCGTAGCCCCGGCTTCCGCAGTGGACCATCACGAACACCTCGCCCGTGTCACGGTCGACCTGCATCTCGACGAAGTGGTTGCCGCCGCCCACGCTCCCGAGCTGGGGCACGACGCTCGCGTGCGCGCGCTCGATCTTGTCGAGGTCAATCCCGTCGGGCACGGGGATGTACTGCCGCTCGCAGAGTTCGCCGCGGACGCCGAGCGCCTTCGCCCCGAACCGCAGGATCTCGTCGGCCTGCTTGCGCGTGAACCTGGGCATGAGGTCGGGGCGGTGGCTCCCCTTCCCCGTCGCGACGCGCCGCTCGACCTCGCGCACCCACCGCGCGCGATCGTGCTTGTCCGCCACGCGGCCCGCGCCGAGGCCCGTCTTCATGTAGAGGACGCCGCAGGAGATGTCGTAGCCCGACCCGCCCTGGATGATCGTCCCGTCCGTGACGATGACGCTCCCCACGGGCACGCCGTACCCCGGGTGCGCGTCGGGCATGAGGTACGCGCCCGTGACGCCCTCGTAGCTCGCGCCCGCCGCGATCTGCTGCCAGACCTGCTCCTCGGACGCCTCGAAGAGCGCCTCCGACAGGAAGGCGTGCGCCTCCACTTTCATGCGGCCCGTGCGCGGGAGCACGTAGTGGTTCGGGGAGACTTTCTCGACGGCGTACTTGGACATGCGCGTCAGGCGAGCGCTTCGACGACCTCGACCTCGCTCTCTACGACCTCGACGAGGTGCGTGGCGAACGGCAGGTCGGTGGCGCCGCGGGCCTGAATCTCCACGATATAGAACTGGACCGGCGCCGTCCCCTCGACCGAGCGATCTTGGGCAGGCGGGACGTGAACGACCGTCCCCTCGGCCCCCGCGGGAACCCAGGCGCCGTGGTCGTCACGCTTGGGGACGCGCGTGCGCACGACGGAATATTCGGCGATGGCCATGGGAATACCACCTCAGGCTTCAGGTGATCGCTTCGACCACGGACGGGCGGCGCGCGGCGAGGTAGTCGTTCGAGCGGACGGACCCCGACTCGCCGGGCACGAAGCGCCGGAGGCGGAGGCGGAGGAGCGCCTTCGGGATGCTGTAGAAGACGTACCCGTGCTCGCGGAGCGCCGCGATCGTGGGGTGGGCCGGGCTCGGCACCTGGGTGTCGTTCAGCTCGAAGAGGATGGCGTCGGGCGGGTGCGCCTTGAACCAGTCGCGCGCGCCCGCCAGCACCTGCGCCTCGTAGCCCTCGACGTCGATCTTCACGAGGCGCACGCGCCCGACCTTGTTCTCGTTCAGCACGGACGAGAGCGTGCGCACGGGCACCTCGAAGCGCGCGCCGTCGCTCGCGCGCCGGACGAGCGATCCCGAGCCCCAGTTCCGCGCGGGCACCGACAGCGGCATGCGCCCCTCTTGGGCGCCGAGCGCGTACTCGTGCAGCGTCACGTTCGAGAGGTCGGTCTCGGCGATGACGCGCTTCAAGAGCGCGCAGAGGCGCGGGTTCGGCTCGAACGAGTGCACGCGCCCCGACTTGCCGGCGAGCGACGAGAGGAGCACGGTCACCGTGCCCACGTTCGCCCCGATGTCGAGCACCGTGTCCCCCGGCCGCACGAGCCGGCGGCACAGCCGCGAGATCTTCGGATCGAGGTCGCCGGCGTAGAAGGCGGCGCGACCGACGAAGTCGCCGAGCGGCGCGAGCACGCGCCCACCGGGCACCTGCGCCCACGCGAGCTCGGAGGCCTCACCGGCGAGGGCGCGGTACAGCGCCGTGTTCACGATCGTGCCCCTCCCGCTCAAGAAGGGGTAGAGGCGCGTGACGCGGGCGAGCCCAGTTTGCCAGGGAGTCGGCATCGAGCTCGTGACTTACAAGTTGCATACCAGCCAGCGCAGGCGGGAGAGCGCGGGCACCCGAGCGTGAACACGAACCGGCCGCATCCGCGATGGGCGCCCCGGCGCCGTCAGCGCTCGCGAGCGGGCATCGGGAGCTGCACGTCGGGATCGGACTGGGGCCCGCGGGGGCCGTAGTCCATCTCGGCAATCGCACGTCCGCCGCGCACGACGCCCGCGGGCACGTCGCCGCGGTCCAGGATCGCCTCGACGAGGACGAGCCCCTCGTACCTCGTTTCGAGCGCCGCGCGGAGCTCGTCGACGTTCTCGACGAGGAAGGTCTTCGCGCTCGGCTTGCGCGCGAACGCCTTCGGCAGGTCGGCGTAGCGCCAGTTCGCGATGTCGTTGTACTTCGCGTCCTTGCCGAGGATGGCGCGCTCGATGGTGTAGCCGCCGTTGTTGATGACGAAGATCCGCGGTGCGAGGCCTTGGCGCAGGAGGGTCGAGAGCTCTTGCACGGTGCACTGGAGCGCGCCGTCGCCGATGAAGAGGATGTGACGGCGGCCCGGCGCGGCGAGCATCGTGCCGAGGAGCGCGCCCATCGTGTAGCCGATGGAGCCCCAGAGGGCCTGGGTGACGAAGGTGGAGCCCTCGGGCAAGACGAGGGACGACGCGCCGGCCGACGAGGTCCCGTCCTCGGCGACGACCACGTCGCCGGGCCGGAGAAACGCCTGCATTTCGCGCCAGTAGGCCTTCTGGGTGAGCGTAACGGCGGCGCCGGCGTGGTGGGGCTTGGACTTGGCCTCCCGCGCCTCGCGCCCCTCGGCGCGAGCCGCCCGGAAGGCGCCGCGCGCCGGCGGCACGGAGGCGGAGACCCGCGCGAGGACCTCGCCGAGGGTGACGGCCTGGTAGTTCACCGCGCCGACGTCCGCCGAATAGGCGTGAAGGGCAATGGCGTCGGCGGGGAGGTTGTCGGTGAGAAATCCCGTATTCGTGTCGACCCGGCGATATCCCACCATCAAGAGGCAGTCGCTCTCTTCGACCGTCTTGCGCAGGTTCGCCCCGCTGCCTGCGCCGACGTAGACCCCCGCGAAGTGGGGCGAGCGCTCGGAGAAGCATCCCTTCGAGCTCGCGACCGTGGCCACCGGAAGCTGGAGCTTGTCGGCGAGGGCCGCGATCGCGCCGAGGGCGCCGAAGCGGTCGGCGTCGAGGTCGAGGAGGACGGCCGGGGCCTCCGCCTTCGCCAGGCGCTCGGCGATCGCGCCGGCGCAGGCCTCGAGGCGCTCTTCGTCGCTCCCCGGCAGGGCGAGGGCGAGCGGGGCCTCGGGCACTTCGACGTCGAGGTACGCGATGTCGGAGGGGAGCTCGAGGTACACGGGGCACTTGGTGAGCCACGCGGTCCTGATCATCCGGTCGATCTCGCCGGCGGCGTTGGCGGGCGTGAGCTGCGCCTGGGCGGCGGTGACCTCCACGAACGCACGAAAGAAGTCGCGATGGCCTCCCTCGGCCAGAGTATGGTGGAGCATCATCCGGCGATCGACCGATTTGCGGGGCAACGAACCGCAAATACAGATCACCGGCACATGCTCGCAATAAGCGCCGGCAATTCCGTTGATGGCGCTGAGGGCCCCGACGCCGTTGGTGACGACCAGGCCCGCGAGCCCGTTGAGCCTCGCGTAGCCGTCGGCGGCGTACGAGGCGTTGAGCTCGTTGCAGTTCCCGATCCACGCGGGCCGGCCGCGCTCGTCCACCTGCTGGAGGAACTCGAGGTTGAAGTCACCGGGGACCCCGAAGAGGTGCCGCACGCCGGCTTCCTCGAGTCGCCTCAGCAGGAAATCGCCGAATCGCTTGCTTCACTGGAGCCTCCGTGTGCGCTGGAGCTTCGGACCCAGTAGGGCCGAGCAAGCCACATGCCGCGGACGCGGGGAAAGGCGGTGGAACGCGAACAAACGGGGACAAACCCGGGAGCCGCCTGCGCGGGCGCGTCGACGGGCACACGACGCCGTCGGACGAGATGTGG
The DNA here is from genome assembly GCA_963797395.1 of uncultured delta proteobacterium. Classification (GTDB taxonomy): domain Bacteria; phylum Myxococcota_A; class Polyangia; order Polyangiales; family Polyangiaceae; genus Palsa-1150. Next base: position 722,176 of record CAWCPA010000009.1, on the reverse strand, counting down.
CGAGGCGGCCCGAAGAGCCGGTCGCCAATCACAATCGTTGGCAATTGGCGAACACGTCGATTTCCGAGGTGCAAGCTCGACCGTTGCGATTTCGCGGCGGGCGGCGCCGCGTCCTCGTCGAGGATCCTCCAGTCGGGGACGTTTCGGCGGAAAAGAAGGCCTTTGGACGCGTCCGCCCCGGCGCGAGGGCCGCGGGCCGGAGAGGCTGTTTGGACCGGGGCGGGCGAAAAGAAATTCTGATTTACGAGAGCGTCCGGACGCGTAACGTGGGTCGTGCGCCGTCGTTCGAATTCGGCGCACAATGGCCAATGAAGCGGCGTTACGCATGCCCGTCCCCTGCCGAAGCCCGGAAGAGCGGGCGACCGACGCATATCGCGACCGCGCCGAGCGGCGGTGCATGTACGCTTCACGCATCTTCTCCTGCCGATGACGAGACGTCGTCGCCTCGCGACCAGGGCCGGGCGCTGTCGTCGTTTGGCCCAGTTCCGACTACCTCGTTTCGGCCCGCTTTCGGGCCCCCCTCTCGTCGCCGTTCGGGCGTCGAGGGCGGGCGCGTCATTCCGGTCCGGCAAGGGGTCTGTGCGGGGCGATTTGTCTCGTTAGCTCGACAGGATACATGCTATGTTCAATGGTCACCGTTTCTGCTCCCGAGAGCCCTTGCATCCACGCCGATGGCCAACGTTCAAGGCAACCATTGCATGAAGGTAGACCGGCGCTGGGGGGGCGTCCCCTCCAAGCGAGGGAGTCTCCTTAGCGAGCGCGTAACCACGCGATTCGACGAGCATTCTGGGTCAGCTCGCCCATGACCGCGCAAGGGAACCTGCTCCGCGAATCCCTGGCGACGATCGAGCGGCTCGAAGGCCGGCTCCGAGACGTCGAGAAGGCTGCGCACGCGCCCCTCGCCATCGTGGGCGCGGGCTGCCGGTTCCCTGGACAGGTCGAAGACTTGGAGGGCCTCTGGCGCCTGCTTCGCGATCGCGTCGACGCCGTCTCCGAGATCCCGCGGGACCGCTGGAACCATGAACAGTACTACGATCCGGATCCCGCGGCGATAGGCAAGATGTCGAGCAAGCGGGGCGGCTTCCTCTCGCAGGTGGATCGCTTCGAGCCGCAGCTCTTCGGCATCTCGCCCCGCGAGGCCGCGGCGATGGACCCGCAGCAGCGCCTCCTCCTCGAAACGGCGTGGGAAGCGCTCGAGAGCGCGGCGATCCCCACGGACAGCCTCTCCGGCAGCGCGACGGGCGTCTTCGTGGGCATCACTACGAGCGACTACGGCGCCAAGATCGTCAACCAGGGTCCCGAACACGCCGATCTCTATGCCGCCACCGGAAGCACGCTGAACGCCGCGGCGGGCCGCATCGCGTTCACCTTCGGCTTCCAGGGACCGTGCGTCGCGGTCGACACGGCCTGCTCGTCGTCGCTCTCGGCGCTCCACCTGGCCTGCCAGAGCTTGCGATCGGGCGAGAGCGATTCTCGCGCTCGCGGGCGGGGTCAACGTGATCCTGTCGCCCTACGCGATGATTCTCTTTTCGCGGTGGGGAATGATGGCCCCAGACGGCGCCTGCAAGACGTTCGACGCCGCCGCCGACGGGTTCGTGCGCGCCGAGGGCTGCGGCGTCATCGCCATCAAGCGCCTCGCCGACGCGCTCGCCGCGCGGGACCCCGTCCTGGCCGTCATTCGCGGCACCGCGATGAACTCCGACGGCAAGAGCAGCGGCCTCACCGTGCCGAACGGGCCGGCGCAGCGGGCGCTTCTGCAGAAGGCGCTCGCCAGCGCGCGGCTCGAGCCGGCCGACATCGACTACGTCGAGGCGCACGGTACGGGCACGTCCCTCGGGGATCCGATCGAGGTCGAGGCGCTGGGCGCGGCGCTGCGCCGGGGTCGGTCGCCGGATCGGCCCGTCTACATCGGGTCGATCAAGACGAACATCGGGCACGCCGAGTCCGCGTCGGGCGTGGCGGGGCTCTTGAAGGTGGTGGCTTCGCTCCGGCACGAGATGATCCCGGCGCACCTGCACTTCTCGAAGCCGAACCCCGGGATCCCCTGGAGCGACCTGCCGCTCGCGGTCCCGGCCGAGCCCGTCCCGTGGGCCCGCGGCGCCCGGGTGCGGCGCGCCGGCGTGAGCTCCTTCGGGGTCAGCGGCACGAACGCGCACGCCATCCTCGAAGAGGCGCCCGCGCTTCCCCGCGAGCCGCACTTGGAGACGCCGCGCGCGTTCGTCGTCCCGCTCGCGGCGCGAGAAGACGGGGCGCTCCGCGCCATGGCGGGGCGACTCGCGCGATTCGCGGAGGGCGACGTCGCGCTCGAGGACATCGCGCTGACGGCAGCCACGGGCCGCGCGCATCTCGCCCGGCGCGTCGCGTTCGTCAGCGAGACCAAGGCCGACCTCGCGCGCGACCTCCACGCCTTCGCCGAGGGCCAGACGCCGCCGACCGCGTCCGAGGGCACGTTGCGGCCGGGCGAGCGACCCCGGTGGGCCTTCCTGTTCACCGGTCAGGGCGCGCAGTACGCCGGTATGGGCAAGGGGCTCTACGAGAGCGAGCCTGTCTTCCGGAGCATCCTCGACCGCGCGGCGAAGGTCCTCGAGGGGCGCCTGCCGAAGCCGCTCCTCTCCGTGCTGTTCCCCAGGGAGGGCGAGCCGACACCCCTCTCCGAGACGGGATACACCCAGCCCGCGCTGTTCGCGCTCGAGTACGCGCTCGTCGAGCAGTGGCGCGCGTGGGGGATCGCGCCGTCCGCGGTGATCGGGCACAGCGTGGGCGAGTACGTGGCGGCGGCCGTCGCCGGCGTCATGAGCTTCGAGGACGGCCTGCTCCTCATCGCCGAGCGCGGGCGCCTCATGCAGGAGCTGCCTTCCGGCGGCGCGATGGCCGCGGTCTTTGCGAGCGAGGCTGTCGTGGCGCCGCGCGTCGCGCGCGCCGCCCGGCTCGCGATCGCCGCGGTGAACGGCCCCGAAGAGACGGTGGTCTCGGGCGACGCGCGCGCCGTCGGAGAGCTCGTGGCGGCGTTCACGGCCGAGGGAGTCAAGTGCAAGCCGCTCCAGGTGTCGCACGCGTTCCACTCGCCGCTGCTCGACCCGATGCTCGACGCGCTCGAGAAGCGCGCGGCCGCCGTGGCGGTCGAGCCGCCGCGGATCGCGCTCGTCTCGAACCTCACGGGCGCGGCGTTCGCGCCGGGCGAGAGGCCCGATGGCGCGTACTGGCGGAGGCACGCGCGCGAGGCGGTGCGGTTCGCCGCGGGCATCGAGGCGCTCAGGGCGGCGGGCATCACCGGGCTGCTCGAGGTGGGGCCGCACCCGACGCTGCTCGGGCTCGCGTCGCGCAGCGCCCCGAAGGCGACGTGGGCGACCGCCGCCTCGCTGCGGCGCGGCCGGGACGACCGGCGCGAGATGCTGTCGGCGCTCGGGCTCCTCTACGTGCGGGGGGCCGCGGTGGCGTGGGACAGCGTGCATCGCGAGACCCGCGGGCGCCGCGTCGCGATGCCGACGTACCCGTTCCAGCGAGAGCGGCACTGGCTCGCCGAGGACGTGCCGGCGATGACCGCGCGCGCGGCGGCGGGGCATCCGCTGCTCGGGGAGCACCGCGAGCTCGCGACGCCCGCGGCCACGCACGTCTGGGAGACGACGATCTCCCTCGAGACGCACCCCTGGCTGCGCGACCACGCGGTGCAGGGCACCGTCGTCTTGCCGGCTTCGGCGTACTTCGAGATGGCGCTGGCCGCGACGGCCGAGATCCACACCGGCGCGCACCTCGCGATCCGGGAGATTCAGAACCTCAAGCCGCTCCTCCTTCGCGAAGGCGAGTCGCGCACGGTGCAGACGTCGCTCGTCGCGGCGGCCGACCGTGGAGCGGAGATCGGCAACGGGGCGTTCGGTCGCTTCACGGTCCACAGCCGCGCTCCCGGCGGGCCGTGGATCACGCACATGACGGGGGAGGTCGCGGCGGACGGCTCGTCGAGCGTCGCCACGCCCGCCCCCGATCTCGAAGCGATCCGCAAGGGCTGCCCGCGGGTGCTCGAGGGCAGCGAGTTTTACGCTTCGTTCGCCGAGAAGGGGAACCAGTGGGGCCCGCGCTTTCAGGGCCTTCAGCGCGTCTGGCTCGGCGACGACCAGGCGCTCGGAGAAGTGCGGGTCGCGCCCGCGCTGGCGGGCGAGGTCGGGCGGTACCGTTTCCACCCGGCCGTCTCGGACGCCTGCGGCCACGTGCTCGTGGCCGCGGCGTCGCTCACGCGCGAGGGCGCCTTCGTCGGCGGCGGCATCGACGAGGTGAAGTTCCATCGCTCACCCTCGGGCAGCACGCTCTGGGTCCACGCGCATTTCCGGGGCGAGGTCCGCGGAAACGACCGCGCCTTCGTCGCCGACCTCCGGACGTACGACGAGCGAGGCCTGATGAACGAGGCCCTCGGGGCCCGCATCGTGGGCCTCGAACCGGCCGCCGAGGGGGCGGGGGCCATCGCCCTCGAAGACTCGCAGTACGAGGTCCGCTGGCTGAGCGAGGGCGCGAGCGGCGGACGCGAGCGGGCGGCCGAGGCCGGGCCGTGGATCGTCTTCGCGGATCGAGGCGGGATCGCGGAGGCCATCCGCGCGCGCCGCGCCGGCGCCGCGCAGCGCACCGTGCTCGTGACGGAGGGCGATTCGTTCGCGCTCGAGGGAGATCGCGCGAGGGTGCGGCTCGCGGACCCGGGCGACCTGCGCGCGCTCCTCGAGAAGGTCCCCGCGCCCGCCGCGGTGCTTCACCTCGCCTCGATGGCCGCGCCCTTCGAGGCGGCGCTCGCGGCGGGGCCCGAGAGCGTCGTCGCGCTCCTCCAGGTCCTGCTCGCCGCAGGCGGGCGCCGGCCCCGCCTCTGGCTCCTCACCGCCGACACGCAGCCGGCGATCGCGTCCGACGCGTGCAGCGAGCCGTTCGGCGCGACGCTGTGGGGGCTGGGGCGGGCGCTCTCCGCCGAGCACGCGGAGCTCTGGGGCGGCTTGATCGACGTGCGGGGCGCCGATCCGGCGGACCGCGTCGCGGAGCAGGTGATCCGCGAGGTGGACGGCGGCGGCGCGGACGACCAGATGGCGCTGCGCGGCGGGGAGCGGTACGTGCCTCGGCTGTCGCGGCGGGCGGCCTCCGCGGGCCCGACAGAGGTCCGCGCGCGGGCCGACGCGACTTACGTCGTGACGGGGGGGCTCGGCGGGATCGGCCTCGCGGTGGCCAGGTGGCTGGTCGAGCGCGGCGCGCGGCACCTCCTGCTCCTCGGGCGCAGCGCGCCGCCGCCGCGCGAGGCGTGGAACGGCCTGGGCGCGAGTTCGACTGCGCTCGGCAAGCGAATCGCCGCGCTCCAGGAGCTCGACGCCATGGGCGCGCAGGTGGAGATCGCCGCGATCGACGTCTCCCGCGACGGCGCGCTCGAGGCCTGCCTCGAGGCCCGGCGGGCTCGCGGAGAGCCGCCGGTGCGCGGCGTGATGCACTCGGCGGGCGTCGTGCAGATGGTGCCGCTCGCCGCCCAGCCGATCGACGGCCTGCGGGGCGCGATGGCGGCGAAGCTCGAAGGCGGCTGGCGGCTCCACCAGACCTTCGCGAGGGAGCCGCTCGACTTCTTCGTGCTCTTCTCGTCGTCCGCCGCGCTCGTTCGCTGGCCGCTCCTCGGCGCGTACGCCGGCGCGAACGCGTTCCTCGACGCGCTCGCGCACCACCGGCGCGCCCTCGGGCTCCCCGCGCTCAGCATCGACTGGGGCGCCTGGGGCGAGGTCGGAATGGCGACCGAGACGGCGAAGAATGGGACCGTACTGGCCGATCTGGGCGCGATGTCGAACTCGCGCGGCCTCGCCGCCCTCGAAGCGCTCGTCGCCTCGGGCGCGACGCAGGCCGCGGTCATGCAGGTCGACTGGGCCAAGCTGGCGCGCACCTTCCCCGGCCTGGCGAAGGACCCGTTCATGTCCCAGCTGGTCGGAAACGCCAAGGTCGTGGCGCCCGCGCCGAGGCTCGGCAGCGCCTTGATAACGCTGCGCGAGGCATCGGGCCCCGACCTGCCGGGGCGGCTCGTCGCATATCTTCGTGTGGAGGCGGCGCGCACACTCGGCATGGCGGTAGAGTCGCTGGATCCCGCGTCTCCCCTCTCTTCGATGGGATTCGATTCGCTCATGGCCGTTCAACTCAAAAACCAGCTCGAAGCCGACCTGGGCGTGGTGGTCCCGATGATCCGGCTCCTCGACGGTCCGAGCCTGAACGAGCTCCTGCCGTCGATGCTCGAAGCGATGTCCAACGTCGCCCCGCGCCTCGCGGCCGCCCCCGCCGCGGCGGCGGAGGTCTGGGAGGAGGGCTCGCTGTGAGCGTCTCCGAGTTGCTGAAGGCGCTCGAAGAGCAGGGCATCGAGCTCTGGTTCGAAGGCGAGCGGTTGCGCTTCCGCGCGCCCAAGGGTGCGCTCACGGCCGAGCAGAGGGCGTCCCTCGTCGCGCGCAAGCCCGAGATCCTCGCGCACCTCCGCGAGGAGGCCACGCGATCGTCGAAGACCTTCCCCCTCTCGTACGCCCAGAAGTCCCTCTGGTTTCTGCACCGGCAGGCGCCGGAGAGCGCGGCTTACAACGCCGCGATGTCGGCGCGCGTGCTCTCGCCGATCGACGACGCGGCGCTCGCGCAGGGCGTGCAGGCGCTCGTCGATCGCCACGCGACACTGCGCACGACGTACGGGTTCGACGGGACCGCGCCGTTCCAGCGCGTCGCGGGCGCATCACGCGCCGAGTTCGAGGTGCACGACGCGTCGGGCGCGAGCGACGAGGAGCTGCGCGCGGCGGTCGAAGCGAACTACCGCCGGCCGTTCGATCTCGAGCACGGACCGATCGTGCGCGTCGCCCTGTATCGCCGACGGCCCGACGATCTCGTCCTCCTCCTCGTCGTGCACCACATCGCGGTCGACGGCTGGTCGATGCTGATGCTCGCGGAGGAGCTCTTGAAGCTCCACCACGAGGCCGTGGGCGGCCCGCCGGCCAACCTCGCGCGCGGCGCGCACGAGTACACCGACTACGCCGCGTGGCAGGAGAAGAACCTCGCGGGCCCGGAGGGCGACCGCCTCTGGGCCTACTGGCGGGAGAAGCTGGCGCCGCCGCGCGCGCGCCTCGAGCTCCCGACCGACCGGCCAGCGCCGAACGTCAACACCCTCCGGGGGGCGTCGCGCGACCTCGCGATCCCCCCCGCGCTCGTCGCGCGCCTCCATCGCCACGCCCAGGCCACCGGGGCGACGCCCTTCGTGTTCTTCCTCGCGTCGTTCCAGGCGCTCCTTTTCCGGCTCACCGGCGCGGAGGACGTGATCGTCGGCACGCCGACCTTCGGCCGCAACAAGGCCGAGTACATGCAGATCACGGGCGACTTCATCAACACCGTGCCGCTCCGCGGGCGGCTCTCGCCGGAGATGGCGTTCAGCGATCTCGTCGTGCAGCTCAAGACGACCGTGCACGAGGCGCTCGACGCAGGCGAGTTCCCGCTGCCGCTCATCGTTCAGCGCCTGCACCTCAACCGCGACGCACGCCGCTCGCCCCTCTTCGACACGTTCTTCTCTTTCCAGCGCTCGGACCAGCCCAAGAGCGTCGCAGAGCTCTTCCAGGGCTCCGAGGCGGACGAGCCCTGGGAGCTCAGCGGCGTGCGCGTCGCCCCTTACCGGGTGAGCCAGCAGGACGGACAGTTCGATCTCTCCCTCTGGATGACCGAGCGCGGGGGGTGCACGTTCAAGTACGGCACCGACGTCTTCGACGCGTCGACCATCGAGCGGCTCGCGATGGACTACCTCGCGCTCCTCGAGGCCATCGATCGCCAGCCGTACCTGCCGCTCGGCGCGCTGCCCGAGCCTTTGCTCCTCGACGCGGCGGCGCACTTCCGCAAGGTCCTCGACGGCTCGACCTCGCTCGAGTTGCCGGTCGATCGCCCGCGGGCGGCGAAGCGCCCCGCGACGCGCGGGCTCGAGCGTGCCCCGCTCCCGGGCGCCGCGCTCGTCGTGCTCCGGGAGACGTCGCGTGCGGCCGGCCAACCGCCGAACGCGAGCCTGCTCGCGGCACTCGGGGTGCTCCTCTCGCGCGAGAGCGGGCAGCTCGACCTCCTCGTGGGCACGGCCCCCCGAAAGCACACGGCCCCCATCCTGCCGGTCCGGGTCCGCGTGAACCCCGACGCGCCGTTCGGGGCGCTCCTCCAGGCCACGGGCGCCGCACTGACCGAGCTCGAGGCGCGGCCCGAGCACGACGCGGAGCTCGAGGCGGCGTTCGCGCGGGCCCGGGGGGCGATTGGCGCGCGGGCGCCGTCGGTGCGCTTCGCGGTTTCCGGCCCGTCCGCGCCGTCGGTCGCGACCGGCGACGCGTGCGAGCTGCTCTTCACGGTGGTCGAGAGCGACCAGGGAGCGAGCGTCGCGGTCGACTACGACGCATCGATCTTCGACGCCGCGACGGCGCGACGCCTGGCGGGCCACTACCGCACGGTGGTCAGCGCGCTGGCCGACGAGCCCGACCTGCGGGTGTCGCGCGTCCCGCTCCTCACGGCCCCCGAGCGCGCCGAGCTCCTCGCGCGGTGCCGCGCCACGTGCGTGGGGACGCCGCGCGAGACCCCGGTCATCCGGCTCTTCGAGGAGCAGGTGCAGGCTACACCCGGCGCGACCGCCGTCATCGACGGGACGATCGCGCTCTCGTACCGGTCGCTCGATCGCGCCGCGAACGCGCTCGCGAAGCAGCTGCAGGCGCTCGGCGTGGGACCGGGGCAGCACGTGGCCGTGAGCCTCGAGCGCTCGTGCGCCGTCATCGTATCGCTGCTCGCGATCCTGCGCCTGGGCGCCACGTACGTACCGGTCGACCCGCATTATCCCCCCGAGCGCGGCGTCTACGTGCTCGAGGACGCCTGCCCGATCGTCTTCCTCACCGAGGAGGGGCTTCGCGGGCACCTGCCGGTGCCGGAACAGGTTTCGATCATGGTGGTCGACCCGCACGCGCTCGCGAGCGAAGGCGGCGACGCGCCGATCGTGCCGGAGCCCGACCCCGACGCGATCGCGTACGTCCTCTACACCTCTGGTTCCACGGGACGCCCCAAGGGCGTCGAGGTGCCGAACCGCGCCCTCTCGAACTTCCTCGCTTCGATGCAGCACACGCCGGGGCTCGAAGCGCAGGACCGGCTCCTCTCGGTCACCACCATCTCGTTCGACATCGCAGGGCTCGAGATCTTCCTGCCACTCGTCACCGGGGCGTGCGTCCAGATCGTGCCGCGCGAGGTGACCGTCGACGGCGCGCGCCTCGCGCGGCTCATCGAGACCTCAGGCGCCACCGTGATGCAGGCCACCCCGGCCACGTGGCGGATGCTCATCGAGTCGGGCTGGCGGGGCAGCCCGGGCCTCAAGATCCTATGCGGTGGCGAGGCCATGTCGCGGGAGCTCGCGAACCAGCTCCTGACGCGCGCGGGATCGGTCTGGAACATGTACGGGCCGACCGAGACCACGATCTGGTCCACGGTTCACCCTGTCGCCGCGGAAGAAGGGATCGTGCCGGTGGGCAAGCCGGTCGACCACACGCCGGTCTACGTGCTCGACCCGCAGGGCGAGCTCGTTCCGTACGGGGTGACGGGTGAGATCTACATCGGCGGCGCAGGTGTCGCGCGCGGCTATCTGCGGCGCCCGGAGCTCACCGCGTCGCGCTTCGTGCCGGACCCGTTCGCGGGTAGGGGCGGACGCATGTATCGCACGGGCGACGCGGGCCGCCTCCGGGCGGACGGCGTGTTCGAGTGCCTCGGCCGGCTCGACCACCAGGTGAAGATCCGCGGGCACCGCATCGAGCTCGGCGAGATCGAAGCGGTCATGCGCGAGCACCCGCTGGTCGAGGGCGCGGTGGTCGTCGCGCGCGAGTTCGCGCCCGGCGACGTGCGCCTCGTGGGCTACTACGTGGCGCGATCGCAAGCGCTCGGTGCGCGCGAGCTCCGGGAGCTGTGCCAGCGGAAGCTGCCGAAGGACGTCGTGCCGACGTCGTGGATCGAGATCGCGTCGATCCCGCTCACCCCCAACGGCAAGACCGACACGAAGGCGCTCCCCGCCCCCGACGCGCAGGCCGAGGACGACGCCGAGCGCGTCCCTCCGCGCGACGCGCTCGAGGCGAAGATCCTGGCAATCTGGGAGAGCGTGCTCGAGACCCGCGTCGCGAGCGTCAAGGACCGGTTCTTCGACATCGGCGGCCACTCGCTTCTCGCCGTCCGCCTCTTCGCGCGGATCGAGCAGGAGACCGGCGTCGCCCTCGCCCTCGCCACGCTCCTCGAGAACGGGACCGTCGAGCACCTGGCCAACTGCGTGCGCGAGCACCGCAACGAGGCGCGCGCCCAGGTCCCGTCCGAGCGGACCCTCTCGTATCTCGTGCCGATCCGCGCCCGAGGGTCGCGCGCGCCGCTCTTCTGCGTGCACGGCGCGGGCGGCAACGTCCTGAACTTCCGCGACATCGGGCGGCACCTCTCGCCCGACCGGCCCTTCTACGGCGTGCAGGCGGCGGGCGTCGACGGGATGACCCGGCCGATGCAGACGATCGAGGAGATGGCGGAGAAGTACCTGAGCGAGGTGCGCGCCATCCAACCGCAAGGGCCGTACTACCTGAGCGGTTACTGCGGCGGCGGAATGATCGCGTACGAGATCGCCCAGCGCCTGCACGAGGCGGGCGAGCAGGTCGCGATGCTCGTCCTCATCGACCTCTATCGGCCGGGGGTCGTCGTGATCGACAGCCGCCGCCGCCGCTGGGCGCGCACGCTCCAGCGGGAGAGCATCGGCGTGCTCCTCGAGAAGGCGCGGGCGAAGGTCGAGCGCGAGGTCGGCGTGGCGCTGCGCAACGTGCGCCTCCTCTATCACCTGTCGCGCGGGAGCCGCGTGCCGTACGAGCTCCGCGACCACTGGCTCCAGGTCTCGTTCCTCCAGGCCCTCGACCAATACACGCTGCGCCCCTACGCGGGGAAGATCACGGTGCTGCGCGCGCGCGAGGTCAGCCCGCTCGCCGTCGACGTGCCGCCCGACCTCGGTTGGGCGCCGTATGCGCTCGACGGCATCGTGTCGCACGAGGTCCCGGGCGACCACCACTCGTTGACGCTGGAACCGAACGTTCAAGTGCTCGCTGCGCAGCTCGAAGCCTGCCTGCGCGCGGCAGAGGGGGAGGTCCAAATGCCGTCGGATTCGACGACCAGGCTGGCGCGACCGGGGGTCGCGGCATGACGGGGAGCGCACCGGCCGACCGAGCCCCGGTCGCCATCATCGGAATCGCGTGCCGCTTTCCGGGTGGCATCACCGGCCCAGAGAGCTACTGGCGGCTGCTCGCCGAGGGCAAGAACGCCATCGGCGACATCCCCGCCGACCGCTTCGACGCGGACTACTACTACGACGCGCGCCCCGCCCAGCCGGGGCGCATCATGTCCCGCAAGGGAGGCTACCTCGGCCGCCTCGAGGAGTTCGACGCCGCCTTCTTCGGCATCTCGCCGCGCGAGGCCGAGCGGGTGAACCCCGAGCAGCGCATCCTCTGCGAGCTCGCGTGGGAGGCGTTCGAGGACGCCGGGCAGAACGCGCACAAGCTCGCGGGCACGCGGACCGGCGTGTTCATCGGTCAGTGGCAAAGCGACTTCGAGGCTCGACTCTTCGGCGACCCCGAGTCGTTCGACTTCTACAAGTCGCTCGGCGGCGGCCGGTACGTCACCTCGGGCCGCATCTCGTACCTCTTCGACTTGCGGGGCCCGTGCTTCACGCTCGACAACGCGTGCGCGGCGTCGCTGACGGCCGCGCACCTGGCCGCCAAGAGCATTCAGAGCGGCGAGAGCGACCTCGCCGTCGCGGGCGGGGTGAACCTCATCTTGATGCCGTACATCACGATCGCCTACTCGCAGGCGAAGATGATGGCCCCCGACGGCCAGTGCAAGTTCGGGGACGCGGCGGCGGACGGCTACGTGCGCAGCGAGGGCGCGGGGCTCGTGGTGCTCAAGCGGCTCGATCGGGCGCTCGCCGACGGAGACCGCGTCTACGCCGTCATCCGCGGCGGCGCGATCGCGCAAGACGGGCGCACCCGCTCGATCGGCACCGTGAGCCGCACCGGCCAGGAGGGCCTCCTCCGCGCCGCCTATCGCGACGCGGGCGTCGACCCGGCGCGCGTCCGGTACGTCGAGGCGCACGGCACGGGCACGCGCGGCGGCGACCACGTGGAGCTCGCGGCGCTCGGCAGCGTGCTCGCCGAAGGGCGCGCTCCCGGGCAGCGAGCCCTCGTCGGCTCGGTCAAGACGAACCTCGGCCACATGGAGGCGGCGGCCGGCGTCGCGGGCCTGATCAAGGCGGCCCTCGCGCTGCACCACGACGCCATCCCGGCGAGCCTCCACTTCGTGAACCCCAGCCCGCGCGTGGCATGGGGGGAGATCCCGCTCGACATCCCGCGCGAGCGCGCGACGTGGCCCCAGGGCGAGGGCCCGCGGCTCGCGGGCGTGAACGCGTTCGGGATCGCGGGGAGCAACGCGCACGTCGTCCTCGAAGAGGCGCCGCCGCCCGCCGTGGCGGCGCGATCCCAGGAGCGCGCGACGTCGCTCTTGCCGATCTCCGCGAAGAGCCGCGAGGCGCTCGTCGCCCTCGCGGGCGCGTACGCCGAGCTCCTCGAGCGTCCCTCCGCGCCGGCCCTCCAAGACGCTTGCTGGAGCGCGACCACGAGGCGCGCGCCGCTCGACCTCCGCGCGGCGTTCGTCGCGCCGGACCGCGCGTCGATGGCGGCGTCGCTCCGCCGGTTCGCGAGCGGCGAGCCGGCGTCGGCGGAGGGTCAGGCCCTCACGCCGCGCGAGAAGGTCGTGTTCGTCCTGCCCGGGCAGGGCGGGCAGTGGGTCGGCATGGGCCGCGAGCTCGTGGAGCGCGAGCCTGCGTTCCGCACGGCGCTCGAGCAGTGCGATCAGGCTGCCCGGCGCTGGGCCGACTTCAGCCTGCTCGAGCAGCTCCGGCTCGATCCGGGTGCGCCGGGGTACCGCCTCGGCGACATCGACGTGATCCAGCCGATGCTCGTCGCGCTGGCGATCGCGTACGCCGAGCTGTGGAAATCGTTCGGCGTCCAGCCGAGCGCCGTCATCGGGCACAGCATGGGCGAGGTGGGCGCCGCGTACCTCGCGGGCGTGCTCGACCTCGACCGCGCGATGCAGATCATCTGCCGTCGCAGCGCGCTGATGCGCCGGACGTCGGGCAAGGGCGCGATGGCGCTCGTGGAGCTCTCGTTCGAGGAGGCCGAAGCGCGCATCGCCCCGGTCGCCGACCGGGTCGCCGTCGGCGCGAACAACAGCCCGCGCGCCAGCATCCTCTCGGGCGAGCCGGAGGCCATCCAGGCGATCCTGGCGCAGCTCGAGCGCGAGAAGATCTTCTGCCGCCTCGTGAAGGTGGACGTCGCCTCGCACAGCCCGCAGATGGCGCCGGCCGCCGCGGACCTGAGCGCCGAGCTCGCGGGGATGGTCCCGGTCGAAGCGCGCATCCCGATCTACTCCACGGTGCTCGGGCGGCGCGCGGTCGGCAACGAGTTCGACGCCTCCTACTGGGGCCGCAACCTGCGGCAGTCGGTGCTCTTCGGGCGCGCGGTCGCCGAGGCTCTCCAGGACGGCGCGACGGCCTTCGTCGAGCTCGGGCCGCACCCCGTGCTCGTTCCCTCGGTGCAGCAGCAGGCGCAGTCCTCGCGGCACGAGGTGACCGCGGTCGTCTCGGGCCGGCGCTCGGAGCCGGAGCAGACGATGATGCTCACGGCGCTCGGCGCGCTCTGGGCGAACGGCACCCCCGTGGCCCTCGAAGCGCGGACGCCGGAGGGCGGTCGCAACGTGCCGCTCCCGCTCTACCCCTGGCAGCGCGAGCGGCACTGGGTCGCCGGCGCAGAGGTGGTTCGACCCGGGGCGCGCGACCGGACCCCCGAGACGCGGCCCGACGAGGAGTCGCTGGGCTGGCTGCACGCGTTCACGTGGGCCGAGGCGCCGCTCGGCCAGAGCAAGGCGAGCGAGGCCCCCGGGAGCTGGCTGGTCGCGGGCGTCGACGCCGCGGCAGGCACGGGGCTCGCGGAGGGGCTGAGCGCCGCCGGCGCTCGGGCGCAGGCCGTGACCTTCGAGGCGCTCGAGGGGGCCCTCGCGCGGCAGCGGACGAACGACGACGGGTCGCTGCGCGGCCTCGTGGTCCTCGCGCCCGATCGCGAGGATGCGCCTTTCCTCGCGGTGCGCGCGCTGCAAGGGCTGCTCGCGGGGATGCCGCGATCGAAGCCGCGCCTCTGGCTCGTCTCGCGCGGCGCGCAGGTCGTGTCCCCGGACGCGCGCGCGCGGGTCGCCGTGGACGCGGCGGCGGTGTGGGGCGCGGGGCGCGTGATCGCCGAGGAGCACCCCAATCGCTGGGGCGGCCTCGTGGATCTCGATCCCGCGGGGCCCTCGAGCGAGGAGAGCGTGGCGCTCGGCCGCGCGCTCGTCTCGCCCGACGGCGAGGAGCAGTCCGCCTGGCGCGGGGGCGAGCGGTTCGCGTTGCGACTCTCCCCCTACGCGCGGGACGCGTCCGCTCTACCCTTCCGCGGACGGGCCGACGCCGCGTATCTCATCACCGGCGGGCTCGGCGGAGCCGGGCTGCACGTAGCGAAGGCGCTGGCAGCGCGCGGCGTGCGGCGGCTCGTCCTGATGGGCCGCACGCCGCTGCCCTCCCGCGGCGAGTGGAGCCGCGTCGATCCGGCGACCCCCGCGGGCAAGCGCGTCGCCGCGGTGCGAGAGCTCGAGGCGCTCGGTGTCGCCGTTCAACTCGCCGCGGTCGACGCGAGCCGGGAGACCGAGCTCCGCGCGTTCCTCGACGGGTACGCGGCCGAGGCCTGGCCGCCCATTCGCGGCATCTTCCACGCCGCCGCGGTGCTCGACAACCGTCTGGCCGCGGACACCGACCGCAAGTCGTTCGACGCGGTGATGGCGCCGAAGGTCCGCGCGGCCAAGCTGCTCGACACGCTCCTGCCCGACCTCGACGTCTTCGTCTTCTTCTCGTCGGTGGTGGGCTGGCTCGGCGAGGCCGGCCAGGCGAACTACGCCGCTGCGAACACCGCGCTCGACGCCCTCGCGCAAGACCGGCGCGCCCGCGGCCTGCCGGCGACCAGCATCGCGTGGGGCATCTGGAAGAACACCGGCCTCGTGAACGAGGACATGGTCAAGGAGTTCGAGCGCCAGGGCATGCTGGGCTTCACGCCCGAGCGCGCGACGCCGCTCCTCGGCTGGCTGTGCGCCTCGAGCGATCCGGCCGTCGCGGTCATGCCGATGGACTGGCCCGCGTTCCGTCGCGCGCGCATGGGCCGCGGCGCCTCGGTGTACGGTCACCTCGCGGGCGCCGCGTCCGCGGAGTCCGGCATGCAGGGCTCGGCGCTCGCGGGCCGCCTCGCGCGCGCCGAGGGGGCCGAGCGGCGCCGAGATCCTCGAGCGCGTCGTGAAGGACAGCATCGCGGGCGTCCTCCGGATCGCGGCGTCGCGCGTGGACTCGCGGCAGGCGCTCGGCGCGCTCGGGCTCACGTCGCTCATGGCGATGGAGCTGCGCAACCGGCTCGAGGCGAGCCTCGGCCGCTCGCTCTCCGCGACGCTCGCCTTCAACTACCCGACCGTCACGGCCCTGGTGGAGTACCTCGCGGGCGACGACGCCCCGGCGCCCGCAGTCGCCGCGCCCATCGGCGAAGTCGTGCCCATCGAGGGCGACGACGAGGCGCGCAAGATCGTGGAGCTCTCGGACGAGGCCGTCGCGCGAACCCTGCGCGCGGGCCGCTCGCGAGGAGCGCGATGAGCTCCTCCGGCGCTCGCCTCGGCGAGATGTCCGCTCTCAAGCTCGCACTCATGGCGAAGCGGGTTCGCGCCGAGGCCCAGGCCGTGCTTGGCGCGGAATCCGATCGCCATCGTGGGCATGGGTTGCCGCGCGCCCGGCGGGGCGGACGATCCGGCTCGCTTGTGGGAGCTCCTCGCGGGCGGGAAGGACGCCGTGCGTGAGGTGCCGGCCGAGCGCTGGAACGCGGACGCCTGGTACGACGCGGAGCCCGCCGCACCCGCGAAGATGTCGACCAAGTGGGGGGCTTTCGTCGGGCCGATCGACGGCTTCGACCCGGGCTTCTTCGGCATCCTGCCGCGCGAGGCCGAGAAGATCGACCCGCAGCAGCGGATGTTCCTCGAGGTCGCCATCGAGGCGCTGGACGACGCGGGCATTCCCCGCGAGCGCCTCCGCGGCAGCCGCTCGGGCGTCTTCGTCGCGAGCTACCACAGCGACTACGCGCATCTCCAGTATGCCGACCTCGAGACGATCGACTCGCGCACGCTGACCGGGCCCCTCCACAGCGTCATCCCGAACCGGCTCTCGCACTTCCTCGATCTGCGCGGCCCGAGCCTTTCGATCGATACGGCATGCTCGTCCTCGCTCGTCGCGATCCACCTCGCTTGCCAGAGCCTGCGGACGGGCGAGAGCGACCTCGCGGTCGCGGGCGGCGTGTCGCTGATGATCACGCCGGGCCTCATGATCTCGCTCTCCAAGTTCGGGGTCATGTCACCCGACGGGCGCTGCAAGACCTTCGACGCGCGCGCCGACGGGTTCGGGCGCGGGGAAGGATGCGGCGTCCTCGTGCTCAAGCGGCTCGCCGACGCGATCTCGGACGACGACCGGGTGCTCGCGGTCATCCGTGGGTCGGCGGTGAATCAGGACGGCCACTCGACCCTCCTCGCCGCGCCGAACGGCCAGGCGCAGCAGGCCCTCATCCGCGAAGCGCTCGCGAACGCGCAGCTCTCGCCTTCGCGCATCGGCTACGTCGAGGCGCACGGCACGGGCACGGCCCTCGGCGATCCCATCGAGGTCGAGGCGATCGCGGCGACCGTCGGCAGGCCCGCGCCCGGCGCGGGGCCGTGCCTCCTCGGGGCCGCGAAGGCGAACATCGGGCACCTCGAGGCCGCGGCGGGCGTCGTCGGCGTCATCAAGGCGGTGCTCGCCCTCGGGCACGGCGCGGTGCCGGGACAGATCGGCTTTTCGAAGCTCAACCCGCTGATGTCGCTCGAGGGCACGCGGCTCGAGATCCCCCGCGCCCTCACGCCGTGGCGCCGGGGCGACCAGCCGCGCTGCGCCGCGGTCAGCTCCTTCGGCGTGGGCGGCACGAACGCCCACGTCATCCTCGAAGAGCGGCCGGAGCTCCCCGCCCCCGAGGAGGACGCGCCGCTCGCGGGCCATGTCCTCCCCCTGTCCGCGCAGAGCAGCGACGCCCTGCGCGCGCTCGCAGGTACGTGGAACGAGGTGCTCGCGAGGCCGGACGAGCGGGTCGAAGACCTCTGCTACACGGCGGCCGAGCGACGGTCGCACTACGACTGGCGGCTCGCGATCGCGGGCGCCACGAAAGAGGAGCTCCGCGCCCGGCTCGCCGAGCGCCTCGCCGAGGCCGCGGGGGCGCCGCTGGGGCGGCAGGCCGCCGCGCCGCCGCGCGTCGCGTTCGTCTTCAGCGGGCAGGGGCCGCAGTGGTTCGCGATGGGTCGCGAGCTCTTCGAGGTCGAGCCGGTGTTCCGCGAGGCGGTTGCGCAGTGTGACGCGCTCTTGAAGCCCCTCGCGGGGTGGTCCCTGCTCGCGGAGCTCGGCGCGTCCGAGCAGGCCTCGCGGGTGGATCAGACCGAGGTCGCCCAGCCGGCGCTCTTCGCGATCCAGGTCGGGCTCGCCGCGCTCTGGAGGTCGTGGGGCCTCGCCCCCGAGGCCGTGACAGGCCACAGCGTCGGAGAGATCGCGGCGCTGCACGTGGCCGGGGTGCTCGACCTGGCGGAGGCCATTCGCGTCGTCTTTCACCGCGCGAAGATCATGCAAGAGGCCACGGGCCTCGGACAGATGGCGCAGGTGTCGTTGCCCGAAGCCGAGGCGCTCGAGGTGGCGCGTCCGTACGGCGAGCGCCTGTCGGTCGCGGCGATCAACGGCCCGCGCACCGCGGTGCTCTCCGGAGAGTCGGCGGCCCTCGTCGAGGCGCTCGCGGCCCTCACGGCGCGCGGCGTCGCGCACCGCATGCTGCCGGTGAAGTACGCGTTCCACAGCGCGCAGATGGCGCCGTTCGCGGCGCGCCTGGTGACGACGCTCGGCGCGGTTCGCGCCGAGCGGCCGGCGATCGCGACGTACTCGACCGTGTCGGGCGCGCTGGCCTCGGAGGAGCGGTTCGACGCGGCGTACTTCGGGCGGAACGTCGGGATGCCGGTCCGGTTCCTCGGGGCGATCGAGGCGATGTCGGCGGACGGCGTCGACGCGTTCGTCGAGATCGGCCCGCACCCCGTGCTCTCGGCGTCGATCTCCGAGGCACTCGAGGCCCGGAAGGCGAAGGATCCCGAGGCGAAGCCGACGACGCCGCTCGTCCTCGCCTCTCTGCGCCGGGCCCGCGCGGAGCGGGAGACGATGCTCGCCGCGTGCGCGAAGCTCTACGAGGCCGGCTGGGCACCGGACTTCCCCGCGCTCCAGCGGCGCGGGAGCCTGGTCGCGCTGCCGGCGTATCCGTGGCAGCGCAAGCGCTACTGGATCCGCGCCCACAGCGAGGCGCCCGCGAAGCGGGCCGGCGGCCACCCCATCCTCGGCCATCGCGTGCCTGCCGCGGGCGTCGCGGAGCGGATCTTCGAGGGGACGTCGGAGCGCGCGGCGAGCTGGCTGGCGGACCACCGCATCTTCGGGCGCACCCCGATCCCGGCCGCCGCGGTACTCGAGGCGCTCCTCGTGGCCGCGCGCGACGCGCTGGGCGAGAGCGCGGAGCTGCGGGCGTTCACGATGCGAGAGCCGCTCTTCCTTCCCGAGGGGGGCGGCCCCGCGGCGCGCTGGCAGACGGTCGTGAGCGCCCCCGGGCCCGGGCGCGCGGAGCTCACGTTCTACCTGGCGACCCCGGACGCCTCCCCCGAGTGGCGCACGATCGCGACCGCGGAGGCGACCGCGGAGCCGGCAGCCCCCGCGACGCTCCATGGGGGCGCGCCCGCGGTGGACCCCGTGGAACCGGACGCCGTGTACGCGCAGATGCGTGCGCTGGGAGTGGAGTTCGGGCCGTTCTTCCGCTGCCTACGCGACGTGCGGCGCGGGCCGGGAGTGGTGGAAGCCCGCGTCGAGCTTCCCGAGGGCCTTGAAGAGGCCAATCTCCATGCGCTGCATCCGGTGCTCCTCGACGCCGCGCTTCAGCTCTGCAATCTCGTCGCCTCGAGCGCGACCACGACCGCGGTCCCCGAGCGGATCTACCTCCCTGTCGGCGTCGATCGCTTCGGGCTCTCCTCGCGCCCGCGAGGCGCGCTGATCGCCCGGGCCCGCATGGCCGGCGGCACGACGGGCTCGTCGATCACCTGCGACGTGACGCTCGAGGCGGCAGACTTGCAGGGCGCGGGGGCCGTCACCCGCGTCGCCACGCTCGAGGGCATGCACTTCGCGCGCGCCGACGCGAGCGCCTTCGCCGCGCGCGCGCAAGACCGCGACGACGTGTACGAGGTCGCGTGGCGTCCCCTCGCCCCTGCCGCGATCCGGGCGGGCGCGAAGGGCGCGTGGCTGGTGCTCGCGGACCGAGGTGGCTTCGCGGACGATGTCGCGCGGGCGATCGACGCCGCGGGCGGCCGTTCGGTGCGCGTGGCCGCTGGGTCGACGTTCGCGCGGACCGGCGACGAGGCGTGGACCGTCGATGCGGCTTCGCCGTCGGACCTCGAGCGCGTGCTCGCCGAGTGCGCGCCCGGCGAGCCGCTGCGCGGCGCGCTGCACCTGTGGAGCCTCGACGCGAGCCCGCTCGAGGCGGCGACCGCAGCGCAGGACGAGCCGCAAGATGCGCTGTGCGTGGCCTCCGTGCTGCACCTGGTGCAGGCGCTGGCGCGCAGGGCGTCCGGCGCGCACCTCGCGCTCGTGAGCCGCGGCGCGGAGGTCGTGAGCGGCGAAGAGCCGGGGGAGTCGCTTCGACCGCGGGCGGGCGCGCTGCGCGGGCTCGCGTCGGTCATCGCGCTCGAGCACCCCGAGCTGGCCGTGCGGCACATCGACGTCGATCCGGCGGGAACGAGCGACGACGCGGCGACGCTCGCCGCCGAGCTCCTGTCCTCGGGAGCGCGCCCGAGGAGCGCCGCGCTACGCGCGCGCGCGTGGTCCGCGCCGCGCCTCGAGCGGCACAAGGCCTCCACGAGCGCAGGCCCCGTGCGCGTGGAGCTGGTTCGCCCGGGCACGCTCGATGGCATCGAGCTGAAGGCCGCGGCGCGCGCGCCGCTCGCCCCGGGCGAGGTGCGCCTGCGCGTGCAGGCCGCGGCGCTCAACTTCCGCGACGTCCTCGTGACCCTCGGCATGTACCCGGGCGACCCCGTGCCGCTCGGCGTCGAGTGCGCTGGCGTCGTGACGGAGGTCGGGCCGGGCGTGACCGGGTTCGCCGTGGGCTCGCGCGCGTTCGGATACGCGCCGAAGAGCCTCGGCACCGAAGCGACGGTGCCCGCGGCCTTCCTCGCGCCCCTGCCGGCTCGGCTGAACGCGGTGCAGGCCGCGTCGATCCCGGTCGCGTTCCTGACAGCATACTACGGCCTGCACCGCCTCGCGCGCATGGCGCGCGGGCAGCGTGTGCTGATCCACGCGGCCGCGGGCGGCGTGGGGCTCGCGGCCGTCCAGCTCGCCCGGCAGGCGGGCGCGGAGATCTTCGCCACGGCGGGCTCGCCCGAGAAGCGCGAGATGCTGCGCCGGCTAGGCGTGCCCCACGTGATGGACTCGCGGTCGCTCGCCTTCGCCGACCAGGTGCGCGAGATCACGGCAGGCCTGGGCGTCCACATCGTGCTGAACTCGCTGGCGGGCGACTTCATCCCCGCGAGCCTCGGCGTGCTCGGGGCCGGCGGCGCGTTCCTCGAGATCGGCAAGCGCGGCGTCATGACCGACGAAGAGGCCGCGCGGGCTCGCCCCGACGTGCGGTACCATCTCTACGATCTCGGGGCCGCCGCTCACGCGGACCACGCGCTGCTCCGGCCCATGCTCGACGCCCTGCTCGCCGGCCTCGAACGCGGCGAGCTCCAGCCGCTGCCCACCCAAGTGTTCCCGCTCGAACGAACCAGCGACGCGATGCGCTTCATGGCGCAGGCCAAACACGTGGGGAAGGTCGTCGTCCGCCCGCGCGCCACGGTCCCGCCGGAGGAGCCGCTGGTCTCGAGCGCCGCCACCTACTGGATCACCGGAGGCCTCGGCGGCATCGGGCTCGAGACGGCGAAGTGGCTCGCGAAGTCCGGCGCGAAGAGCCTCGTCCTCACCGGGCGGAGCGCGCCCTCCGCGGCTGCCAGCGACGCCATCCGCGCCATCGAGGCGACGGGCACGAAGGTCCGCGTGGCCGCCGCCGACGCAGGCGACGCGGCGGCGATGGGCGCGGTGCTCGACGACATCGTCGCGTCCCTGCCTCCGCTGCGCGGCGTCGTGCACGCAGCGGGCGTCGTCGACGACGCCGTGCTCGTGCATCAGACGTGGGACCGCGCGCGGGGCGTCCTCCGCGGCAAGGCCCATGGAGCGCGCGTGCTGCATGCGCTGACGCGGGATCTGCCGCTCGACTTCTTCGTCCTGTACTCGGCCGCAGGCGTCCTCCTCGGCGCGCCGGGCCAGGGCCCGTACGCCGCCGCGAACGCGGAGCTCGACGCGCTCGCGCTCGCGCGCAAGCGGCTCGGCCTGCCGGCGCTCAGCGTGGCGTGGGGTGCCTGGGCCGACGTCGGGATGGCCGCGGCCCTCGCCTCGCGCGGACCGGACGTATGGGCCGCGCGCGGGCTCGGGAAGATCGAACCCGCGGCGGGGTTCGCGCAGCTCGAGCGCCTCCTGCGCGAGGACGCGACGTACGCGGCGGTCATGCCGATGCAGTGGCCGCGCTTCTTCGCGCAGCTCGGACCCGAGGCGGATCGCTCCTTCTTCGCGGCGCTCGAGGACCAGGGCCAGCGGGCGCGGCCCGCGACTGCGGCGGCCGCCGCGACCGGGCCCACCGTCGTCGAGGAGCTGCGCACCACTCCGGCAGTGCAGCGGCGCGCGCGGATGATCGCGTTCCTCACCGAGCGCGCGCTCCACGTCATCGGGAAGGATCCGTCGACGCCGGTGTCGCCGAAGGCGCCGCTCCGCGAAGCCGGCCTCGACTCGCTGATGGCGGTCGAGCTACGGAACGCGCTGGCGCGCGCGGTGGGCAAGCCGCTCCAGGCGACGCTGCTCTTCGACTATCCGACCCTCGACGCGCTCGCCGACCACTTGATTCGCGTCCTGGCGCTCGCAGCCGATCCTCAGGCCGAGCGCATCGAGCCCAAGCCCGCGTCCTCGAAGGTCGCGGTCGACGGGCTCGCCGAGCTTTCCGACCAAGAAGCCGAAGCGCTCCTCCTCGAGGAGCTCGAGGCAGGCGCATTCCGGAGCACTCATGGCGCATGATGGCGCGGGGGAGGCACTCTCTCCCGTAAAGCGAGCGTTGATGGAAATCCGTGAGCTTCGCGCGGAGCTCGCGCGCGCTCGCGAGTCCGCGAGGGAGCCCATCGCGATCGTGGGCATGGGGATGCGCTTCCCCGGCGGCGCGAACGACGCGGCCGGCTTCGAGCGCCTCCTCTGGACCGGAACGGACGCGATCCGCGAGATCCCGCGCGAGCGCTGGTCTCTCGACGCCTTCTACGATCCCGACCCCGACGCGCCCGGCAAGTTGATCACGCGCTACGGCGGCTTCATCGACGACGTCGACCGCTTCGACGACGACTTCTTCGGCATCTCGCCCCGCGAGGCGGCGAGCATGGACCCGCAGCAGCGCATCCTCCTCGAGGTCGCGTGGCACGCGCTCGAGGACGCGGGGCACGCGCCGAGCTCCCTCGCGGGCACGCAAGCAGGGGTCTACGTCGGCATCGCCAACAGCGACTACTGGCGTGCGCTGCTCGCGCACCCGGCGGAGATCGACGCCTACGTCGGGACGGGCAACGCCCTCGGCGTCGCCGCGGGTCGGCTCTCGTATTTCCTCGGGCTGCACGGCCCCGCGGTGTCGATCGACACGGCCTGCTCGTCGTCGCTCGTCGCCTTGCACCTCGCCTGCCAGGGGCTTCGCCTGCGCGAGTGCGATCTCGCCCTCGTCGGCGGGGTCAACCTCGTGCTCACGCCCGAGATGAACATCAACTTCTCGAAGGCGCGCATGATGGCGCCCGACGGGCGCTGCAAGACCTTCGACGCGGCGGCCGACGGCTACGTGCGAAGCGAGGGCTGCGCGGTCGTGATCGCGCGGCGCCTCTCGGACGCGCTGGCCTCCGGCGACCGGATCCTCGCCGTCGTCCGCGGGTCGGCGATGAACCAGGACGGGCGGAGCGGCGGCCTGACGGCGCCGAACGGCCCGGCCCAGGAGGCGGTGCTGCGCGCCGCGCTCGAGGCGGCGGGCGTGACCGGCAAGGACATCGGGTACGTCGAGGCGCACGGCACGGGGACGCCGCTCGGCGATCCCATCGAGGTCGGCGCCCTCGCCTCGGTCCTGTGCGCGGACCGCAACACGAGCGCGCCCCTCGCGGTGGGATCGGTCAAGACCAACCTCGGGCACCTCGAGGCGGCGGCGGGGCTCGCGGGGCTCATCAAGATCGTCCTGGGGCTCTGCAAGAAAGAGATCCCGCCCCACCTCCACTTCAAGGCGAAGAACCCGCTCATCGACTGGCCGGCGCATCTCACGGTGCCCACGGCCGTGACGCCGTGGGCCTCGATCGGCGGGCGGCGGCTCGCGGGCGTCAGCTCCTTCGGCTTCAGCGGCACCAACAGCCACGCGGTCCTCGAGGAGGCCCCTTCGCCCGCGGCCCGCCCCGCGACGGTCGATCGCCCGCTGCACCTCCTGGGCATCTCCGCGCGCGACGAGGCGGCGCTCGGCGAGCTCGCCGCCGCCTACGAGCAGCGGCTCCGTGAGGCGACCGAGCCCGTGGCGGACCTCTGCTTCACCGCCAACGCGGGCCGCTCGCACTTCGACCACCGCCTCGCGGTGGTCGGCGCCACCGCGGTCGACCTCGCGCAAAGCCTCGCGACCCACGCCAAGGGCGCCGCGGCGCCGGCTGTCGCGAAGGGCAAGATTGAGGGGACGGCGCGCCCGCAGGTCGCGTTCCTCTTCACCGGGCACGGCGCGCAGTCGGTCGGGATGGGCCGCGGGCTCTACGAGACCTCGCCGGTCTTCCGACGCGCGCTCGACGCATGCGACGCGGCGCTCGCGGGCGTGCTCCCGCGCCGTCTTCTCGACGTCATGTTCACGGGCGACGAGGCGACGCTCCACAAGAGCGCCTATGCGCAGCCGACCACGTTCGCGATCGAGGTCGCGCTCGCGGAGCTCTGGCGCTCGTGGGGGATTCGAGCCGGTCGCGGTGCTCGGGCACAGCCTGGGCGAATACGCGGCCGCGTGCGTCGCGGGCCTCTTCTCGCTCGAAGACGGGGCGCGGCTCGTCGCCGAGCGCGGGCGCGTGAACGACGAGCTCCCGGCCGGGGGTGCGATGGGCACGGTGTTCGCGACCCGCGAGGTCGTCGAGGCGGAGCTCGCGAAGCACCCGGGGCAGGTGTGGATCGCCGGGTTCAACGGCCCGGAGCACGTGGTCGTGAGCGGCCACCGCCCGGTCGTCGAGCAGGTGCTCGGGGCCTTCGAGGCGAAGGGCACGCGCGTGAAGATGCTGCGCGTTCAGTACGCGTCGCACACGCCGCTGGTCGAGCCGGCGCTGCCCGCCCTCCGCCGGGCGCTCGAGACCGTGAAATGGCAAGCGCCCCGGGCGACCATCGTCGCGAACGTCACGGGGGCCGTCGCCGCTCCTTCGGAGCTCGCGCGGCCGGAGTACTGGCTCTCGCACCTTCGGCAGCCGGTGCGGTTCGCCGAGTCGATGCAGGCGATGGCCAGGCAGGGCATCACCCACTTCGTCGAGGTCGGCCCGCACCCGGTCCTGCTCGGGATGGGCGCCGAGTGCGTGTCGGGCGACTACGAGTGGCTGCCCTCGCTGCGGCGCGACCGGCCGGACTGGTCGGACCTCCTCGAGAGCCTGCAGCGCCTCTACGTGGACGGGGCGGACGTGAGCTGGGCCGCGTTCGATTCGGGACCACGCGCGACGCCGCGTCGCGCTGCCCGCGTACCCGTTCCGCAAGCGGCGGCACTGGTCCCCGGTGCTGTCGCAGCCGCAGGCCGTGGCCGCCGCCCCCGTCAGCTCCGCGGAGCGCTGGTCGCGCGTGACCTCCGCGCTCGCCCGTGAGGCCGAGCGCGGCCCGCTCGACCTGAACGCGGCGTCGTACACGGAGAAGTGGTCGCTCCTCGAGCGGCTCACCACCGCGAACGCGCTCGAAGTGCTGCGCGAGCGCGGCGCCTTCGCCACCGCGGGCGAGACCCGCACCCTCGACGAGGTCCTCGCGGCCACGGGCATCCGCGCGAGCTACAAGCACCTGGTGCAGCGGTGGCTCGAGCGCCTCGTCGCGAAGGGCGCGCTCCGGGCGGATGGCGCGTCGTTCACGGCGCCCGCGCCGCTCGGCGCTCCTGGCTCGGCCGGCGCCGTGGATCTCCTGGCGCTCTGGGAGGAAGGCGAGCGGGCGTTCGCGGACAACGCGCCGCTCTTCGCGTACTTCCGCCACTGCTGCGGCCTCGCGGGGAAGATCCTCGTCGGCGCCGAGAGCCCGCTCGAGACGCTCTTCCCCGGCGGATTGTTCGACCTCGCCGAGGGCCTCTACGAGCGGTCGAGCACGATGCGGTACATCAACGGGCTGGCCGCGGCGGCGTTCGAGGCGCTGGGCGCTTCGACGCCGAAGGGGCGCGCGCTGCGGGTGCTCGAAGTGGGCGCCGGGACGGGCGGCACCACGAGCTCGCTCCTGCCGATCCTGCCGGCCGATCGCACGAAGTACGTCTTCACCGACGTCTCGGACCTCTTCCTCGATCGCGCACGCGAGCGCTTCCGCGCGTACCCCTTCGTCGAGTGCCGTCGCTTCGACGCGGACAAGGACTTCGGCGCGCAGGGCTTCGAGCCGGGCAGCTTCGATGCGATCGTCTCGGCCAACGCGGTCCACGCGACCGTCGATCTCCGGCTGGCGCTGCGCCGTCTGCGCGAGCTGCTCGCGCCGGGCGGGGTGCTCGTTCTCGTCGAGAGCACCGTCCACCTCGCATGGTTCGACATCACGACAGGGCTCATCGAGGGGTGGCAACACTTCGCGGACGACCTGCGCACGGACAATCCTCTCCTCGCGCCCGAGACCTGGAAGACGGCGCTGAAGGACGCGGGCTTCGAGGAGGCGGGCGCGTGGCCCGAGGCGGCATCCGGCGCGAACGCGCTCGGCCAGCACGTCGTCGTGGCGCGCGTCGCGGGCGACGCTGCGGCCGTCGCGACGTCCGCCATGGCGACCACCGCGCCCGCCGCGGCGACCCGCGGCGGCGAGGCGCCCAGGGCGCCGTCCGCCGAGCTTCGCGCGCGCTTGCTCGACGCCGTGCCGAGCGAGCGGCTCGCCCTCCTCCGCGACTTCGTGCGCGGGCAGGTGATGGCGATCCTGCGGCTCGACGCGGATCGCACGCCGGGGAGGAACGACCGACTGATGGACCTTGGGTTCGACTCGTTGATGGCCGTGCAGCTCCGCAACTCGCTCAGCAAGGGCCTGGGCTTCGACCGACCGCTGCCTGCGACGACCATGTTCGACTATCCGACCATCGACGCCCTCTCCGGACGGCTCTCGGAGCTCCTCGCCCCGGCGCCTACGGTCGTCGCGACACCCGCGGCAGCCGGGCTCCCCGCGCCGATGCTCGGAGCGGAGGCCGTCGCCGCGATGAGCGACGACGAGGTCGAGGCGGCGCTCCTCAAGCGGCTGGAGGGGCGATGAGCCAGCCTGGTTCGCCGCCCCCGCCGGGAGAGGCCCCTGCGCTATCGCCGCTCAAGCGCGCGTTCCTGGCCCTCGAGGCCGCGGAGGCGCGCGTCGCGGAGCTGGAGCGCGCGGCCCGTGCTCCCATCGCCATCGTCGGCGCCAGCTGCCGCGTGCCCGGCGCGGACGATCCCACGGCGTTCTGGCGGGTGCTCGAGAGCGGCGAGGAGCAGGTCGGGCCCACGCCGGCCGACCGCTGGGACGGCGACGCGCTCTTCGATCCGAACCCCGAGACGCCCGGCCGCATCGCGGCCCGGCGCGCGGGCTACCTGAAGATCCCCATCGATCGGTTCGACGCAGGCCTCTTCGGCATCGCGCCGCGGGAGGCGCAGGGGATGGACCCGCAGCAGCGGCTGCTCCTCGAGGTGGCGTGGGAGGCGCTCGAGAACGCGGGCAAGGCGCCGAACCGGCTCGAGCGCACGCCGACCGGCGTCTATGTCGGCCTGGCCGCGGGCGATTACGCGAACATGGAGCTGAAGAGCCACGACCAGGGGCTGCTCGACTCGCACTTCGCGTCGGGCATCGCCCACAGCATCGCCTCGGGGCGGATCTCGTACTTGCTCGGCCTGCAGGGGCCCAGCGTGACGATCGACACGGCGTGCTCGTCCTCGCTCGTCTCGATCCACCTCGCCTGCCAGGCGCTCCGCAGCGGCGACTGCACGATGGCCCTTGCCGGCGGCGTGAACCTGATGCTCGCGCCCGATTTTCGATCGCGCTCTCGCGCTCGCGGATGCTCTCGCCCGACGGGCGCTGCAAGACGTTCGACGCGAGCGCCGACGGCTTCGCGCGCGGCGAAGGGTGCGGCGTCGTGGTGCTCAAGCTGCTGCGCGACGCCGAGGCCGATGGCGACCGCGTGCTCGCGGTCATCCGCGGGAGCGCCGTGAATCAGGACGGCCCGAGCGGAAGCCTCACGGCCCCGAACGGCCCCGCGCAGCAGGCGGTGGTGCGAGAGGCGCTCGTCCGCGCGGGCGTCAGGCCCCGGGACGTCGGGTACATCGAGGCGCACGGCACGGGGACGCAGCTCGGCGACCCTCTGGAGGTCCAGGCGCTCGGCGCCGTCTTCGGCCAGGACCGCGAGGGAACGGCGCCGCTCTGGCTCGCATCTGTGAAGACCAACATCGGGCACCTCGAGGCTGCCGCGGGCGTCGTGGGGCTCATCAAGGTCGTGCTGTCGCTCCGGCACCGGCAGATCCCCGCGCACCTCCATTTCCGCGAGCCGAGCCCGCACATTCCCTGGGCAGAGCTCCCCTTCCGCGTGCCGACCGCGATGAGCCCATGGGAGCCGATCGGCGGCCGCCGCATCGCGGGCGTGAGCTCGTTCGGCTTCAGCGGGACCAACGCGCACGTGGTCCTGGAGGAGGCGCCCGCGAAGCCCGCCGTCGCGGCGGCCTCCGGTGCGCCGCGCCTCTTCGTCCTCTCCGCCCGGGACGAGCAGGGCGTGCGCGCCATCGCCGCGCGATACGGCGCGGCCCTCGACGGGCGGTCCGACAGCGAGCTCGCGGACGCCTGCTTCACGGCCGGCGCAGGCCGCGGTCACCTCGCGTGCCGCGCCGCCGTCGTCGCGTGCACGATGGCGGACCTCGTCGCCGGGCTCGGCGCCATCGCGCAGGGCAAGCCGGCCGAGGGCGTGCTCGGCCCGCGGCTCGCGCCGCGCGACCCGCCGCGCGTCGCGTTCCTCTTCACGGGCCAGGGCGCCCAGTACGCCGGCATGGCCCGGGCTCTCTACGAGAGCGCGCCCGTCTTCCGCGCCGCCCTCGATCGGGTCGCCGCGCTGCTCGCCCCGCGCCTCCCGCGTCCCCTGCTGGAGGTGATCTTCCCCGCGCCCGGCGCGCCCACCCCGCTCGACGAGACGCAGTACACGCAACCGGCGCTCTTCGCGCTCGAGGTCGCGCTCGCCGAGCTGTGGCGGTCCTGGGGCGTCGCCCCGAGCGTCGTGGTCGGGCACTCGGTGGGCGAGTTCGCGGCGGCGTACCTCGCGGGGGTGATGTCGCTCGAGGACGCCGCCCGGCTCATCGCCGAGCGCGGCCGGCTGATGCAGTCGCTGCCCGCGGGCGGCGCGATGACGGCGGTGTTCGCGCCCGAGGCGTGCGTGGCGGAGGCGATCGCGCCGCACCAAGCGAAGGTCTCGATCGCCGCGGTGAACGCGCCGGAGCAGACGGTCGTGTCGGGCGCCGCGGCCGAGGTGGAGGCCGCGTCCCGCGCCCTCGCCGAGCAGGGCGTCCGCTGCAAGCCGCTCGTCGTGTCGCACGCGTTCCACTCGCCGCTCGTCGAGCCGATCCTCGCGGCGTTCGAGCGCGAGGCGGGCGCGGTGAAGCTGTCGCCCCCGAGGCTGCCGTTCGTCTCGAACGTGACCGGGCGGCTGGCGGACGGCGCCGAGGTCACCACGGCGGCGTACTGGCGCACCCACGTGCGCGAGGCGGTGCGGTTCGGCGAAGGGCTCAAGGCGCTCGGCACGCTTCGGCCCGACGTGGCCATCGAGATCGGCCCGCACCCGACCCTGCTCGCGTTCGCGAAGGCGGTCTACGGCGAGAGCGGCCCGGCCCTTGTCCCGAGCCTGCGCAAGGGCCAGGACGCCGCGCCGATGCTCGAGGCCGCCGCTGCCCTGTACCTGGCGGGCGCGGACCTCGACTTCCGCGCGATCGCGGCCGACGGCGCCCGCCGCATCGTCGACCTCCCGACGTACCCCTTCCAGCGTGAGCGCTACTGGTTCCGTGCGCGGCCCGCGGCGCGCGCGTCGCAGGGCCGCGCGACCGGGCACCCGCTGCTCGGGACCCGCCTCCGCAGCGCGGGGTCCGACACGGTGTACGAAGCGCACGTCGGCGCGGACGCTCCGGCCTTCGTGCGGCACCATCGCGTGCTCGGACGCGTGATCGTGCCGGCGACCGCCTACCTCGAGGCGCTGCTCGGCGCCGCCGGTCGCGCGCTCGGCACGGACGCCGTGTGCGTGCGCGACGTGACCGTCGGCGAGGCGATGATCCTCGAGGACGACGGGACCCCGCGGGTCATGCAGGTGGTGTGTGGCCCGCGCCGCGACGGGGCGTGCACGGCCTCGGTGTCGAGCCTGGCCGAGGGCGCCGACGCCGACGACGCGTGGAGCCTGCACGTGTCGGCGCAGGTCGCGACCGCCGGCGCGCCTCCCGCCCCAGGGCCGTCGCTCGACGCCCTCCGCGCGCGCTGCCCGGAGACGATGACCTCCGTGGAGCACTACGCGAGCTTCGAGCGGCGGGGCCTCGACTTCGGTCCGAGCTTCCAGGTGCTGCGCGAGCTCCGGCGCAGCGACGGCGAGGCGCTCGGCCTCGTCGAGCTGTCCGAGCCCGCGCAGAAGGAGGCGCCCGCGTACGGCGTCCACCCGCTCCTCCTCGATGGTTGCCTCCAGGTCATGGCCGCCGCGCTCCCGGACGACGCGGTGTTCCTGCCGATCGGCGTCGGGACGTACACGCGCCACCGGCCCCTCGGCACCCGCTGCTGGAGCCATGTCGTCGTCCACCCCGGCGGCGGCGAGACGCGCCGCGCCGACATTCGCGTCCTCGACGACGCGGGCGAGCTCCTCGCCAATCTCCGCGACGTGCAGCTCAAGCGCGCGACCCGCGCGGCGCTCGAGCGCATCGGGGACCGCTGGCTCGACGCCTGCCTCTACGAGGTCGCCTGGCGTGAGGTCGCGCTCCCTTCGAGCGCCCCCGCCAAGGCGGGCCGGCACTGGCTCGTCCTCGCGGATCACGGAGGGTTCGCCTCGAGCCTCGCCCAGCGCCTCGAAGCGCGGGGCGACGTGTGCACCGTCGTCGCGCAGGACCGCGTCGACGTGACCTCCGCCGACGGTCCGCGCCGCCTGCTCCGCGAGCTCCGCGCCTCGGGCCGCCCGCTCGACGGTGTCATCCATGCCTCGGCGCTGGACGGCGGCGCGTGGGAAGCGACCACCGCCGCGGACCTCGCCTCGGCCGAGGCGCGCGGCGCCGTGAGCGCGCTGCGGTTCGCGCAGGCCCTCGTCGTCGAGAGCCCCGGGCCGCGCCTCTGGATCCTCACCCGCGGAGCCCAGCCGGCCGACGCGCAGGACCGGGCGATCGATCCCGCCCAGGCCCCGCTCTGGGGGTTCGGGAAGTCGGCGCGGCGCGAGCACCCCGAGCTCGGTTGCGTCTGCATCGACGTCGACCCCGCGGACGGCGGCGCGATCGACGCGGTGGTCGCGGAGCTCGACGCGAGCGACAAGGAGCCGGGAGATCGCGCTACGCAAGGGCAGCCGCCGCGTGCCGCGCCTCGTGCGGACCGTGCGCCGCGGACAGGCCGGCGCCAGGCCGCCGTTCCGGCTGGCTCCCGTGACGCGGGGCTCCCTCGACGCGTTCGAGCGCCAGCCCCTCGAGCGCCGCGTCCCGGGGCCGGGCGAGGTGGAGATCAAGGTCGACGCGACGGGGCTCAACTTCCGCGACGTCCTCAACGTGCTCGGCATGTACCCCGGCGACGCGGGTCCTCTCGGCGGCGAGTGCGCGGGCACCGTCGTCGCGGTCGGTCCCGGCGTGACGCACGTGAAGCCGGGCGACGAGGTGATGGCGGTGGCGGGCGGCTCGTTCGCGTCGCATGTCGTGGCCGACGCGCCGCTCGTGCAAAAGCGGCCGGCCGGGGTCGGCGCCGAGGAAGGCGCGGCGTTCCCGATTGCCTTCCTCACGGCGGCCTTCTGCCTCGACCACGTCGCCAAGCTCCGCGCGGGCGAGCGCGTGCTCGTCCACGCCGCGGCGGGCGGCGTCGGCATGGCCGCCGTGCGCGTCGCGCAGCGCGCGGGCGCCGAGATCTTCGCCACCGCCGGCTCGCCCTGGAAGCGCGACCTGCTGAAGGCGATGGGGGTCGAGCACGTCCTCGACTCGCGCAGCGCCTCGTTCGCCGACGCGATCGAGGGGGCGACCGGGGGGCGCGGCGTCGACGTCGTCCTGAACTCGCTCAGCGGGGACCTCATCGACGCGAGCTTCCGCGTCCTCGCCGATGGCGGCCGGTTCGTGGAGATCGGCAAGCGCGGCATCAAGGACGAAGCCTGGGTGAAGGCGCTCGGCCGGCGACACGCGTACACCATCGTCGACTGGAGCGTGGAAGCGAAGAAGGAGCCCGCGCTCATCCGGGGCCTGTTCGAGAAGCTCGTCGAAGACCTGCGCGCCTGCCGGATCGCGCCGCTGCCGCGGCACGTCTTCGCGCTCGACGACG
This sequence comes from uncultured delta proteobacterium, assembly GCA_963797395.1. Taxonomy (GTDB): domain Bacteria; phylum Myxococcota_A; class Polyangia; order Polyangiales; family Polyangiaceae; genus Palsa-1150. The sequence goes on along the minus strand of CAWCPA010000009.1, from coordinate 690,216 downwards.
CGAGCCGTGCCTTCCGCTTCATGGCGCAGGCGCGGCACGTGGGGCGCATCGTGCTGCGCCACGGCGCGCCTCCGTCCGCGAGCGTGCGCGCCGACGGCGCGTACGTCGTCACCGGCGGCCTCGCCGGCCTCGGGCTCGCGGTCGCCGAGTGGCTCGTCGCCCGTGGCGCCGGCAAGGTCGTCCTCATGGGCCGACGCGGCCTCACGCCCGCGGTCGACGCCGCGCTCGTGCCGCTCCGCGGCCGCGGGACCGCGATCGTCGCAGAAGCCGCGGACGTCTCGGACGAGGGCGCGCTCCGCGGGGTGCTCGAGCGCGTGCGGCGCGAGGGCCCCACCCTTCGCGGTGTCGTGCACTGCGCGGGTGTGATCGAGGATGCGAGCCTCCTCCAGCAGGACCCGGCGAAGTTCGACGCGGTGTTCGCGCCGAAGGTGCGTGGCGGCTGGGCGCTCGACCGGCTGACGCGCGGGGACGCGCTCGACTTCTTCGTGCTCTTCTCCTCGGCCGCGTCGATCCTGAACGCGCCGGGCCAGACCAACTACGCGGCCGCCAATGCGTTCCTCGACGTGCTCGCTCGCGAGCGCAAGAGCCGCGGGCTGGCCGGCCTGAGCATCAACTGGGGCGCGTGGACCGAGGTCGGCATGGCCGCCCGGAACGGGGTCGTCGAGCACCTCGCGGCGCAAGGCCTCGGCGCGCTCACGCCCGACCAGGGCCGCAAGGCACTCGAGCGTGCGATCGACGACGGGGCCGCGCAGGTCGCGGTCATGCCGGGCGACTGGCGCCGCTTCGCGCAGGCCACGGGAGGCGCGGGCCCTCTGCTGGCGGAGCTCCTCGGCGCGGAGACCGCGTCGTCGGCTGCCAAGGACGGCGCGCCGGCGCAGAGCGCCGCGCGGCCCGTGGATCTGCGCGCGCAGCTCGCGGGCGTTCCGCAGGGTCGGTGGCGCCCGACGGTGGGCGCGTTCGTGCGCGCGCGGGCGCTCGGGGCGCTCGGGATGGACCCCGAGCGCGCCGTCGACCCCGCGATGCCGCTCGGCGAGCTGGGTCTCGACTCGCTCCTCGCCGTCGAGCTCCGCAACACGCTCAGCACCGCGCTGGGCCGGCCGATGCCGGCCACGCTCCTCTTCGACTGCCCCACCCTCGACGCGCTCACCGGATACATTCTCGAGGACGCGCTCGGGGTCCACGAGGACTCGCTCGAGGTGGTGCCCGCCTCGGCGGGCCCGCTCGCCGGGAAGGCCTCTGACCTGGTCGGCGCCATCGAGGAGCTGTCGGACGAAGAGGTCGAACGGCAGCTCGGCGCGCTCGCCAGCTCGAACGCACGCTAAAGCCCGAGAGTCCGATGAGCTCCGAATTCCTCGAACAGATCAGCAAGCTGACCCCCAAGCGGCTCGCGCTCCTCGCGGCGCAGCTCAACGCGCAGGTCCAGGCACAGGCCGAGCGGGCGCGCGCGCCAATCGCGGTCGTCGGGATGGGCTGCCGCCTCCCCGGCGGCGCTGAGGATCCCCAGGCGTTCTGGGAGCTCCTTCGCGATGGCCGGAACGGGATCCGGGAGGTCCCCGCCGAGCGCTGGGACATCGACGCGCTCTACGACCCCGACCCCGACGCCCCCGGCCGCATGTGCGCGCGCGCCGGCGGGTTCCTCAATCGAATCAGCCATTTCGACCCGGAGTTCTTCGGCATCACCCCGCGCGAGGCACAGACGCTGGACCCGCAGCAGCGATTGCTGCTGGAGGTGACGTGGGAGGCGCTGGAAGAAGCGGGGATCGCGCCGTCCTCGCTCGCCGGATCCTCGACCGGCGTCTTCGTCGGCATCTGCGCGAGCGACCACTTCCAGCGCGCGCTGGGGCGCGGCCACGAGGCGATCGACATGTACGTGGCCTCGGGCAACGCGTTCAGCGTCGCGGCGGGCCGGCTCTCGTACTTCCTCGGCCTGCACGGGCCGTCGATGTCGATCGACACGTCGTGCTCGTCGTCGCTCGTGGCGCTCCACCTGGCCTGCCAGAGCCTGCGCCGAGGGGAGTCGCAGGTCGCCATCGTCGCCGGTGTGAACCTGATGTGCTCCCCGGAGACGTCCATCTCGCTCAGCAAGGCGCATGCGCTCGCGCCCGACGCGCGGTGCAAGACGTTCGACGCCGCGGCCAACGGCATCGCGCGCGGCGAGGGGTGCGGCGTCCTCGTGCTCAAGCGCCTCGCGGACGCGACGAACGACGGCGACCGGATCCTCGCCGTCGTCCGCGGCAGCGCGGTCGACCAGGATGGCAAGAGCGGCGGCTTGACCGTGCCGAGCGGCCCCGCGCAGGAGGCGGTGATCCGCGCCGCCCTCGCCGACGCCAGCGTGCAGCCCGCGGAAGTCGACTACCTCGAGGCGCACGGCACCGGCACGTCGCTCGGGGATCCGATCGAGGTCCGGGCGGTTGCGAACGCCCTCGGCGCCGGGCGGCCGGCGGACGCGCCGCTCGTCCTGGGGTCGGTGAAGACGAACCTCGGGCACCTCGAGTCCGCGGCCGGCATCGTCGGGGTCATGAAGGTGATCCTCGCGCTCCAGAACGAGCACATCCCCAAGCACCTGAACTTCAAGGACCCCAGCCCGCACATCCCCTGGTCCGAGTATCCGGTCGTGGTCGCGGCCGAGGGACGGACCTGGCCGCGCGGCGCGCGCCGCCGCCTCGCCGGGGTCAGCTCCTTCGGCTTCAGCGGGACGAACGCGCACGCGGTCATCGAAGAGGCGCCGCGGCCATCTCCCCACGCCGGGGCCCCCGGACCGGAAGCCCCGAAGGTCCACTGCTTGCCCCTCTCGGCGCGCACGAAAGAGGCCCTCCGCGCGCTCGCGGCGCGATGCGAGGAGGCGCTGGGCGCGAGCGGCACTTCCCTCGCCGAAGCCGCGCGCATGGCGGGGGCCGGGCGGGAGCACTTCCTCGAGCGCGCGGCGATCGTCGCGAGCACGAAGGACGAGGCCCGCGCCGCGCTCCGGGCGCTCGCCGAGGGCGCCGACCACCCGGCGCTCCATCGCGGCACCGCGGTCGCGGGGGCGACGCCCGAGGTCGTGTTCCTGTTCACGGGCCAGGGCTCCCAGTACCCGGGGATGGCCAAGCGGCTGTACGAGACCTCGTCCGTCTTCCGCGACGTCATCGATTGGTGCGACGCGGCGCTCGGGCCCGACAAGGACGGCCGCACTTTGAAGACGGTGCTGGCGCCCGGCCCCACGGAGGGCGCGCCCGTCTACGAGACCTCCTGGGCGCAGCCGGCCATGTTCGCGGTCGAGTACGGGATCACGCAGGTCTGGCGCTCGTGGGGAATCGAGCCCGCGGCCGTCATCGGCCACTCGGTCGGGGAGTACGCGGCGGCGTGCGTGGCAGGCGTCTTTTCCTTGGAGGACGGCGTGCGCCTCATCGCCGAGCGCGGGCGGCTGCTGCAAGCACTGCCACCCGGCGGCGCGATGGCGGCGCTCTTCGCGCCGGTGGAAGACATCGCCGCGGCCGTCGCGAAGGTGTCCGACCGCGTCGCGGTGGCCGCCTACAACGCGAAGGACAGCGCCGTCATTTCCGGCGAGGCGCAGGCGGTGCAGGCCGTCCTCGACGATTTCGCACGGAAGAACGTCCAGGGGCATCGCCTCTTCGTCCCTACGGCAGGACACTCGCCGCTCGTCGCGCCCGCGATGGACGGCCTCGAGGCCGTCGCGGCGACGGTCCCGATGCGGGCGCCGACGATCCCGATCGCGTGGAACCTGACGGGCGGCGCGCCACTCCCCAACCTGGCGCCCGACCCGTCGTACTGGAAGCAGCAGCTTCGGAACGCCGTCCGCTTCGCCGAGTGCATCGGCTCGCTGGCGGGGTACGGCGCGTTCCTCGAGGTCGGCCCGCACCCGGTGCTGATCGCGCTCGCCGAGCACGCGCTCCCCGACGGCGCGAAGGGCAAGCTCCTCCTCTCCTCGCTGCGCCGCGGGAAGGACGACGAGCAAGAGATGCAGAGCGCCCTCGCCGAGCTCTACGTGCGCGGCGGAAAGGTCAACTTCAGCGGCGTGGCGCGCGATCGCGCCAGCCAGCACGTCCCCTGGCCGACGTACCCCTTCCAGCGCCGCGCCTTCTGGATCGCGCCGGGAGACGCGGGGCCTCGGCGCGCGCACCGTTCCACCAGGGCGCTCACGCTCGCCGGGGAGCGCCTCCAGACCGCGGTCCCGATCTTCGAGGCGACGCTCGCCCCCGAGGCGGGCTCTCCACACGTACCGGGCGCCCTGCTGCTCGAGATGGCGCAAGCCGCGGCGAAGGAGCACGCCGGTCAGGCGGCTCGGGCGGTCACCGGGTTCACCGTCCGCGAACCGCTCGTCTTGCCGGACGCGGGCTCCACTGTGCAGACACACCTCGCTCCAGGGGTCGACGGCGCGCTCGCATTCTCCGTGTACGGCCGGCCCGCGGAGGGCGGCGATGGGTGGACGCTCCACGCGACGGGCGAGCTCGTCGCGGCCCGCGAGCTCGATCGCCGGTCCGCCGAGACGGTGCCGATGGCGGAGCTCGAGGAGGCGCTCGACGTCCACCTCGGCGGCGAGTACCGCGCCCTGAGCGACCCACGACGGCGCGACGGAGAAGCGCTCGCCACCATCGCCCTCCCGCCGGAGCGCGCCTCGGACCCGGTCGCGTGGGTCCACCCGTCGGTCCTCGAGGCGGCGATCCAAGCCGCGGAGCTCGCGCTCCCCGCGTCCGACGACCTGCAACTGCTCGCCGGGATCGAGCGGGTCGAGATCCAGGCTCCCCTGCCCCGCGAGGTGCGCGTCCACGCGCGCCTGCGCGGGCGCAGCGACGAGGCGCCCGGCGAGACCCGCGCGGACGTCGTCTTGCGCGGCCTCGACGGCGGCGTGCTGGGCGTCTTGCTCGGCGTCCGGCTTCGCCGCGCGTCGCGCGAGTCTCTCGCGCGCGCATCGCAGGGCATCGTTTACGGCATCACCTGGGAGAAGGCGCAAGTCTCCACGCCGGCCGCGCGATCCTTCGAGGACCCGTCGGGGCTCGTGGCCGGGGCGCGCGAGCGCTTCGAGGCGCTCGCGCGCGAGCACGGGCTCTCGGTCTACGAGACGCTGCTCCCCGAGCTCGATCGCGCGAGCCGCGAGTACGTCGCGGACGCCCTCCGCCAGCTCCGCTTCGACGACACGATCGGCCGCGCCTTCACGGCGACCATGGAGGCCGAACATCTCGGCATCGCCTCGCGCCACGCGCGCCTCTTTGCGCGGCTCCTCGAGATGCTCGTCGAGGATGGCGTGCTTCGCGCGCACGCCGCCGGCTACGAGGTCACGGCTCCCCTGCCCCCAGGCGCGGCGCCCGGCGCATGGGCCGATCGCCTGGCGCGCTTCGCAGGGACGACGGACGGCGAGCTCTCCGTCCTCCAACGGACGGCGAAGGAGCTCGCGCCGGTCCTCCGGGGCGACCAAGACCCGCTCGCCTTGCTCTTCCCCGGCGGCGAGCTCGCGGAGGCGCGCAAGCTCTACCTCGACTCCCCCTTCGCGCGCGCGTACAGCGGCGCGCTCGGCGAGGCCCTCGGTGCCGCGGTCGCGAAGCTCCCGGCGGACGCGCGGTTGCGCGTTCTCGAGATTGGCGCCGGCACGGGAGGCACGACCACCTACGTGCTCCCGCACCTGCCGGCGGACCGCGTGGAGTACACCTTCACGGACGTCTCTCCGCTCTTCCTGGAGCGGGCCGCCGAGCGATTCGCGAGCACGAAGTTCATGCAGCGCGCGCTCTTCGACGTCGAGCGCGACCCGCGGACGCAGGGGTTCGAGCCCGGCGCGTACGACGTGGTCATCGCCGCGAACGTGCTCCACGCCACCGCGGACCTCGCCCGCACCGTCGAGCACGTGCGCGACCTCCTGGCGCCGGGCGGGCTCCTCCTGCTGCTCGAAGGTGTGGCGCGCGAGCGCTGGGCGGACCTGACGTTCGGCATGACCGAGGGCTGGTGGCGCTTCACCGACCTCGCGCTGCGGCCGTCGTACGCCCTCCTCGGTCGCAAGGCCTGGATCGAGCTTCTGGGCCGCATGGGCTTCACCTTCGCCGCGGCAGTGCCCGACGACTCGTGGGCGGCGCGGGCGGGCGCGCAGGCGCTTCTCGTCGCCCGGGCCCCGGCCCGCCCGCGTCGCTTCACGATCGTCGGCGCGACGGGCGGCGTCGGCGCCGCGCTCGCGCGCCGCCTCGCGGCGAATGGAGACGAAGTCACGCTCGTAGCGGCCAACGCGCCAGCGTCCGCGCTCGAAGCGGGCGACGAGGTCGTGTACCTCGGGGCGCTCGATCTCGTGGGCGACAGCGATCTCGGGGCCGCGCGGCGCGCGCAGGACCTCGCTTGCGAGGCACCCATCGAGTGGCTCTCGCGCCTCCTGCGCGAGGAGAAGGCGGGGCGCGCCTGGCTGGTGACCCAAGGCGCGCAGCGGGTGGCCGGTGCTCCCTTGGCGGCGGGCTCGGAGTGGATGGCGCCGCTCTGGGGGGTCGGACGCGTCTTCTCGCTGGAGCAGCCGGGAAGGTGGGGCGGCCTCGTCGACCTGCCCGCGAACGGGACGCCCGAGGCGCTCGCCGAGACCCTCCACCTCGCGATCGACCCGCGCGCCCGCGTCATGGACGACGAGGACCAGGCCGCCTGGCGCGACGGAGCGCGGTACGTGCCGCGCCTCGTCCCCACCCCGACGCCAGCGGCGTCCTCCATCCCGCTCCGGGCCGACGGGGCCTATCTGATCACGGGTGGCTTCGGCGGCCTCGGGCTCTCCGTCGCCAGGTGGCTGGCGGAACACGGGGCGCGCCACATCGCGCTCCTCGGCCGGCACCCGGATGCCGGGGCCGAGGGCGTCCGTGCTGTCGAGGCGCTCGGGGCCCGCGTCCACTGCCTCGCCGGCGACGTCTCCGACGAGGCGGCGATGACCGCCGCGATCCAAACCTTCGGGTCACAGGGCGGCCCTCCGCCCCTCCGCGGCGTCTTGCACCTCGCGACCGCCGTGAGCTCCGCGGCCATCGGCGCACTCACGCAGGACCAGATCGACGGCATGTTGCGGCCCAAGGTCCTGGGGACCGTCTTGCTCGACCGACTCACGCGAGATTCGAGAGCTCGACTTCCTCGCGCTCTTCTCGTCCGCCGCGTCGGTGCTCGGCCTCGCGGGCGGAGCGCACTACGCCGCCGCGAACGCGTTCCTCGACGGGTTCGCCGAGGCCTCGAATCGACCGGGCCGGCGGGTCCTCGCCGTGAACTGGGGCGCCTGGGACACGATGAAGAGGGCGACGGCCGAGGCTCAGCGCGTCTTCCGTGAGAGCGGTCTTCAGCCGATGCCGGCGGCCGAGGCGTGCGGCGCGCTCGGCCAGCTGCTCTCGGGGACGGCGCCGCAGGCCCTCGTGGGTCGGGTCGACTGGTCGGTCCTCAAGCCGGTTCACGAGGCGCGGCGGCGGCGCCCACTGCTCGCCCGCCTCGGCGCGGCGCCGGCTCCGGCGCCCAAGCGCGCGAACGGGGTGCGCGCCTCCTCCTCCGCGCTGGCCGCGCAGCGCCTCGCGAGCGCTCCCGCCGGCATGCGGCGCGAGGTCCTCGTCGAGCTGATCCTCGCGGAGGTGGGCGCGGTGCTGGGCCTCGGCGTCGACCGCTCCGTGCCGCTCGACACCGGCCTCTTCGAGCTCGGGATGGACTCGCTCATGTCCGTCGAGCTCCGCAAGCGGCTCGAGGGCGTCGCGGGGCGCTCGCTCCCGTCTACCCTGACCTTCAACTACCCCAGCGTGAACGCCCTCGCGTCGTTCCTCGACGCAGAGCTCGCGCCGCCCGCCCAGGAGGCACCGGCCCCGCCCCCCGCGCCCGCGGAAGAAGCGCCGGCACCCAGCGACGATCTCGACGCGCTCAGCGACGCCGAGATTGAAGCCCGCCTCCGCGCCCGCCTCGAGCAGTACCGGTGAAATCGCTGAGTCGCCGCCAGCGCGCGATGGCGGCGATGTTCGGCTTCGCCGTCGCGTTCGCGACGGCCGAAGCGCTCGCAGACCAGCTTTCGCGATACTCGATCGTCCAGGTCGTCTTCGTGCGATACGCGACGCACCTCGCGTTCATGGGCCTCGTGTGGGGTCTGCGGGATCCGAGGTCGCTGGTCCGCACGCGGCGCCCGGTCTTCCAGATCGCGCGCTCGATGCTCATGGTCGGGATGCCCGCGTCCTACGCGTTCGCCCTCAAGACGGGCGTCGACCCGGGCTCGATGCTCTCGGTCTTCTGGCTCTCGCCGGTGCTGCTCCTCGTCCTGGCCAGCGTCTTTCTGCGCGAGCGGCCGGGCCTGACGACCTGGGCGGCCACGGTCGCCGCGTACGGGGGGGCGCTCCTCTTTCTGGACGTGAAGTCGTGGCCGTCGATGCGCGCGGCGCTCTTTCCGTTCGGAATGGCGGCGACCTTCAGCGCCTACGTCGTGATGACCCGGTCGCTCCGCACCGAGACGCGGCGATCGAACCTCTTCTACACGGCCTTCGGCGTCGCGCTCGTCTTGGCGCCGCTCCAGCCGGGGCGGTGGATCACGCCGTCGCTGCCCGATCTCCTCGTGATGATGGCCATCGGCCTCGTCGGGTTCGTGTCCCTCCTGGCGATCGACGTCGCCACCGAGTCCGCGCCCGCGAGCGCCGCGGCGCCCTTCGTGTTCGTGCAGCTCCCGATCGCGCTCGCCATTGCGAGTGCGCTCGGAGGAACGCCGGTGGGCCGCCGCGCCCTCGCAGGGTCGGCGATCGTCGTCGTCGCGGCCCTCGTGTCGTGGGCGATGGGCGGCGGCTCCGAGACGCCGGAGCCCGAGGCCGAGCTCAAGCTCCCCTGAAGCGCTCCAGCTTCTGGCCGATCAGCTCGCGCACCGACGCCATCTGCTTCTTGTCCAGGCCCCCCGTGAGCACGAGGCACAGGACATAGGCGACCACCGAGATGGGCGCCGCCACGAAGGGCGTGAGCCCCGAGAGCGCCCGCGCCGTCGCCGCCATGGCGCAGCCGGCGAGGGCCGCGAGCGCGATCCCGCGGAGCACCGTGCGGTCGAAGATGCCGCGCGGCGCGAGCCAGATGCCGCCCGCCACCATGAAGATCTCGCTGACGACCGTCGCCACGCAGACGCCCAGGCCGCCGTTGCCCGTGCGCGCCTGGAACCAGGGCACCAGGATGGGATCGACGACCGCGCTCACGATGACACACCCGAACTGCACCACCGCCCACGTGCGCTGCTTGCCGGCGGCGACGAGCGCCGAGCCGAGCGGCATCGAGAAGTACACGAGGAAGAGGAACATCGAGAGCAGGCGCAGGTTGTCCTCGGCCGGCCCGAACGAGGCCTGGCTGAAGATTCGGATGCCGATGTCCGGGTAGAGCGCCGCGCCGAGCGCCACGGGGACCACGAGCACCGTGGCCGTGCGCAGGGCGCTGCCGACCGTGCGCTTGAAGGACGCCGGGTTCTCCGCGAGCACCCGACACAGCGTGGGATAGAGCGCATTCGTGAGAGCCGCGGACGGGAAGATGAGAACGCCGATGAGCTTCCGCGCGGCCGCGTGCCAGCCGACCGCCTCCGGCGTGCCGAGCCGGGCGAGGAGGAGCGCGTCGACGCTGGGCTGGAGAGCGAGGATGATGCCGAGCGCGAGGAAGGGCACCCCCTCCTTGAACTGGAGGCGCATCGTCTCCCGATGCACGCTGATGCGCGGGAGCCCCGTCCTCATGACGGCGCGCCAGACGAGGACGTTCTGCACCAGCGTCGCGCCGATCATGGCGACCAGCGTGGCGCGGAGCTGGCCGCCGAAGAACACGGTCGGCAAGACGACCGCGGCCGTGATGATCTGCTGGCCCACCATCGAGTAGGCCCGGATGTCGGTCCGCTCGAAGCCGAGCACGGTGTCCGTGCCGGCCGCAGTCGCCGACAGCACCGAGGCGCTGACGAAGACCAAGGCGAGCGCGACCTGGAGGGTCATCCCGTACCCGCCGACCCAGCAACCGGCCGCGATGATCGGGTACACGAGGAGGAGGAGGAGGGCTCGCGAGGCGAGCCCGCTGCCGACGAAGTCCCCGGCGCGCCGACGATCGCGCGCGACCATCGCGGGGAGGGTCCCGCTCTGGCCCCACTCGACGACGATGAAGCCGAGCGACGCGAACGTCTGCGCGAGGTACATCGTGCCGAAGGCCTCGGGCCCCAGCCGCCGCGCCACGACCGCGTTCACCAGGACGCTCAAAGGCGTCCCGATGATCTGCGCGACGACCAGGAAGAGGGTGTTCTTGAGGACGAGGGAGCCCGTCGCCCCGGTGTTGTCCGGCGCGAGCGCCGGCGCCATGGCCGGCGCCTCGAGGGCCGCCGCCTGGGGTGAGCCCTCCGCGCCCGCGGTCAACACCGCGGAAAGGTTCTCGCTCGCAGGCTCGGTCATCGCACCCTTCTCGACGCGCTCCGGCTCATGCAGCTGCTCATTCATACCATGGGCTGAAGCCTCCAAGGCGTACAGCCCCCAGCGGCGCTCGCCTGAAAAATCACGCCCTTCGACCTGAGGCGGGCCCGAGCCCCCCACGCCTCGTTTCGTCTGTACGCACGCGAGGGCCTCGCGCCCCCAGGAGGTCGTATGGGTCGGCATGGTGGGCCCCTCGTGGAGCGCGATCGCAGGCGCCAGATCCGCCTCCACGGGGCGGCGCGCCCCAGACCTGCAAAGCGTGCCGAGCGCGTCGATGTCACAGTAAACACGGCGTATACCGAATCGATGGCTGCGCGACGAGCAAGGACGGCGGCGGGGCCGAGCGGCGGCAAGCGGCTCGACGCGTACGCCCTTCGATCACGGATCGTCGGCAACGCGGCGGGGGTCTTCGGCAAGCGCGGCGCAGCCGACACGACCGTCGAGGACATCCTCGGCGCCGCGGACGTCTCGCGGCGCACCGTCTATCGCTTCTTCCAGAGCAAGGAGAACGTCCTCGACGCCCTCCATCGAGATCGGCTGCAACATGCTCATCGGGGCCGCGCGCCAGGTCTCCGCGCAGCCGGGCGCGCCCATCGAGTGGCTGGCCCGCGTGATCGCCGTGGTGCAGGGCGAGTCGATGCGCGCGGGCTCTCCCCTCGGCCCTAGGCGCCGCGCCTTCCTCGAGACGATGGCGGGCATGGTCAGCGACGAGATGGAGCGCGCGACGGGGACGCGCGTCGATCCCTTGCTCGCGCACGGCCTGCTCGTCGCGCTCGAGGACGTCTCGCTGATGCTCAAGACCGAGTCGGCGGACGGCGCGTTCGACCTCGAACGCGCGAAGCGCGTGATGCTGCGCATCGTCCTCGCGACCGTCGCGGCCCCGGCGAGCGACACGGTCCCGGCGCTTCCCGTGCTGCCGCCGCCCGCGAAATAGGGCCCTCAGGCGCCTGCGCGCACCGCATGGTATACGCGCTGTATATGGTTCGCCGAGGAGGTCTCGCTCGACGACTCCGACACGGTCGCCATCGTCACCTACATCCCCAGCGGCTCTAGCTCGTGGACCACCGTCTCACCTCGGACCGCATCGGCACGTTCGGCGCGCTCCCCCCCGGGCTCGCCGCGCGGGCGGTAGCGGCTCACGGGAGGCGTCCAAATATGCAACCCTTGGGTTGCATCGACCCCGTCGCTGTCTTAGAGATAAGCAACCTAGAGGTTGCACATGACTACCGACACGGATCGCATCGAGAAGAAGGTCGTACTCCACGCCTCCCGTGCGCGCGTCTGGCGTGCCATCGCGAACGCGCAAGAGTTCGGGAAGTGGTTCGGCATGAAGATCGAAGGCCAGTTCGCGCCCGGCGCGACCATGCGCGGCGTCATCGTCCCCACCCAGGTGGACCCGGAGGTCGCGAAGCTCCAGGCGCCGCACGAAGGCCTCGCCCTGACGATCGTGATCGAGCAAATGGAACCGGAGAAGGTCTTCTCGTTCCGCTGGCACCCGTACGCCGTCGACCCAAAGGTCGATTACTCGACCGAGCCGACGACGCTCGTCACGTTCGCGCTGGCCGACGCGCCGGGCGGCGTCTTGCTCACGGTCACCGAGTCCGGGTTCGACGCGATCCCGATCAATCGACGCGCCGAGGCGTTCGCGGCCAACGAGGGCGGCTGGGCCATCCAGACGACCCTCGTCGGGAAGTACCTTGCCCAGGTCGGCTGAGTCGTCCGCCCAGGCCTTCGGCGCCAAGGAGGCCCCGCTCTTCGCGGCGCTCGGCGACGAGACGCGGCTGCACCTCGTCGCCCGCCTCTGCGAGGGTGGCCCGCTCTCGATCACCCGGCTCACCGAGGGCTGCCGCGTCACACGGCAGGCCGTCACGAAGCACCTGCGCGTGATGGAGGACGCGGGCCTCGTCCGGGCGCACAGGAGCGGGCGCGAGAGCGTGTGGGAGCTCGAGACGCGCCGACTCGAAGAGGCGCGGCGCTGCCTCAATCGGATCTCGAAGCAGTGGGACGAGGCCCTCGCCCGCCTCAAGTCGTTCGTCGAGGAATAAGTCGAGTCGGCCCGGCGGCTCAGGCGCGCCGGAACCCGCCGGCGTGCGCGAACTCGGCGACCGGGCGGCGATGCGACGGGACCTCGCGGGCACGCAGATCGTCGGGGAGATCCTCGGGCGCGGCCCGCTTGCCGATCGCCACGCCGACGAGGCACTCGTACTCGTCACTCAGCACGCCGAGGATCGCGTGCGCGCGGTCGGGGTGGATCCCGCCCATCGCGTGCGCCACCAGCCCCTGCTTCGCAGCCTGCAGTGCCAGCGACATCCAGGCGGCGCCGTATCGAAGGCCGCGAGGTGGTTGGGCTGCCCGGTCTTCGGGTCGGCGCGGCGCGCGAACAGAAAGACGAGGAGCGGCGCGCGGTCGGCCCATCGCCGGTTCCCGTCCCGCAAGATGGGCCGCGAGCGAGCGAGCGAAGCCGCGTCGTCCGCACACACGAAGAGCCACGGCTGGAGGTTCGAGGCCGAGGGCGCCCACCGCGCGGCCTCGAAGAGCGACCGGACCTGCGCGGCCCCCAGCGGCTCGCTCGAGAAGGCGCGCGACGACCAGCGCTCGAGGAAGAGCGCGTCGACCTCGGCCTCGGGGATCCGTCGCGGGTGGGTGTCGGCTTCGACCTGGGGAGATTGGGTCATGGCGGGCGAACCCCTCATTCGTTGGCGGTGAGGACCGAGAGCTTCGTGACCCCGGCGCGGTCGACGGCGCTCATCGCCTTGGCCACGAGCCCGTAGTTCACGGCCTGGTCGGCGTTGAGGTGGACCGCGAGCTCCGGATCGGCGCGGTGAAGCTCTCCGAGCCGACCCTCGAGAGAGGCGAGGTCCACCTCGGCCTTGTCGAGGAAGAGCTTTCCCTGCGCGTCCACGCTGACGCTGACGTTGCGCTTCGGTTCGATCGGCGAGCTCGTGTTGGTCTGGGGCAAGTTCACCTTGACCGCGTTCGTCAGGAGCGGGGCGGTCACGATGAAGACGACCAGCAGCACCAGCATCACGTCGACGAGCGGCGTGACGTTGATCTCGCTGACCACGTCGTCGGCGTCTCCCTGAAGCTGGACGGTCATCAGGCGCTCGCTTCCTGCGGCACGGAGACCGAGTGCTGGACCAGGTGACGGTCGGCGCTGTCCGGGCTCGAGCGTTCGGCGGGCGCATCGCCGCGATAGAGGCCCACGATGGCGTGGTTGACGAGACCGTTCGCCAGGTCCTCGAGCTCGTGCCCGACGCCCTTGCGCCGGATGAAGTAGTTGTACGCGAGCACCGCGGGCACCGCGACCGCGATGCCGATGCCCGTCGCGACGAGCGCCTCGCCGATCGGCCCGGCCACCACGTCGAGGCTCGCGATGGGCGCTCCCGGGCGGGCCGGGAGCGAGTCACTGCAGACGAAAGTCGACCGGGACGTTCACCCAGCCCGCGATCGGGCTCCCACCCTGGGTCGCCGGCACGAACGTCCAGCCGGACACCGCGGCCACCGCGGCGTTGTCGAGCGCCGTCCTGCCGCTCGATCTCTGCACCGTCACCCCGGCCGCCCTGCCATTCGGCGAGACGCGCACCCGCAGGAGCACCGTCCCCTCCCAGCCTTCGCGCTGCGCGATGCTCGGATAGGCCGGCCGTGGGTTCTTCAAGTAAGCCGCCTCGTGCGCTTCGACGATCGGAGCGGGGGGAGGCGGCGGGGGCGGCGCCGCGACGACGGGAGTGGGATCCGCCGTTCCCGTGCCGCCCGGCACACCGTCCGCCGGAGCGGGATCCGGCGAGGGCGCGGGCGGGTCAGCCGGCTCTGCTGCAGGTGCGGCCTGCACGGGCGGCGGCGCGCTGATGCGAGGCGCGCTGACGGGCCGAGGCGCCTGGAGGGCTTTGGGAATCTGCGGCTGAGCTGCCTGGGGCGGAATGATCATGGGGGTGGGCGGGGGCGGGCGCCGCACGAACTCGATCTCCGCCCGCGAGCGCTTGTGCACGGCGGCTGGCGCCGGCGCCTGCTCGTGCGCCTTCCAGGCGATCGCCAGGTGCAGCGCCATCGAAGCGCCGAAGATCGCGAGGACGGACCGTCGTGTCCGGCCCCCTTCGACGGGTCGAAATGCAGCGCCTCCGAAGTCCGTCATTGCCATGACGCGCCCCTCTCTCGGGGGCGCATTGTGCCGCCCATGGTCTCTCCGTCAAGACCACAATCTCTCATAGTGGACATGAACTCCGGTGCTCCGCCCTTCAATCCATCGGCGAGAACGTGCTTTCGCGCTCACCCCGACGTCTTGTAACGGAGACAACGCTCTGCTACTCCGGGGTCCAGGAAGGTCGCGCGATGTCCGCACTCCCCCCGTCCGCAGTCGCCCCTTTGCGTCCCCATCCTCCGGCAGAACGCACGATGACGGTGAACCTCCCAACGAACCTGCTCCGGAGCTTCGTCGCGATCGTCGACGCGGGCTCGATGCTGAGCGCCACCGAGCAGGTCTTCGTCACGCAATCGGCCCTGAGCCTCCAGAATCCGCCGGCTCGAGGAGCTCGTCCAGCAGACGCTCTTTACCCGGGAGGGCCGGCGCCTGGCCCTCACTCCCTCGGGGGAAGTTCTGCTCGCCTACGCGCGCCGCATGCTAAGCCTCCACGACGAGGCGGTGCTGGCGGTGAGTGCCCGCGACTACTCCGGCCCCGTGCGAGTCGGGATGGTCCAGGACGTCGCCGACACGGTGCTCGCGGGAGCGCTGGCGCGCTTCGCCGAGCGGCACCCGAGCTCGCGCGTCTTCGCCCGCGTCGCGGGCACCGCTGACCTCCTGACGATGCTCGAGCGGCACCAGCTCGACATCATCGTCGGCTTCGACGCCGTCGACGCGCCGCGCGCGGTCCGCACGGCCCCAATGGTCTGGCACGGCGACGCCGGCCTCGCCCACCAGGACGTCATCCCGCTCGCAGTGCTCGAGAAGCCGTGCCGCTTCCGCGAAGCGGCGATCGCAAGCCTCGAAGGCGCCGGGCTCCGGTACCGCATCTCCGTCGAGACGCCCAACCTGTCGACGCTGCGCGCCGCGGTGCAGGCGAAGCTCGGGGTCGCGTGCAGAACGCACCTGTTCACGCCCAACCTGCGGGAGCTCCCCGCGGGGACCCTCCCGGCGCTGCCCTCCGTCGCGTGCGTGGTGGCCACCGCGACCGAGCTCGACGCGCGCACGGCGCGGCTGGGACAGCTGATCGCGGCGTCGGTGCGCGAGCTCTGACGCTCGCTCTCGTTCTCGCTCGTTTATTAGAGTCCGTCATCGTCACTCGCACCATTAATCGTTGGCCACTCGAGTTTCGGGCGACTACTACTCGAAATCAACGACACGGCAATTCCGTCGATCGGGCGATATCCAGAGAACGCTCGACCCTCCGTCACCCCATGGCCGAGAGCTCCACTCCGCTCGCCGCGAGCACCGCGCCGCTTCGCACGCTCGTCGGCGAGTTCGCCGCGCTCCTCGAGTCCAGCCCGGACGAGCGAGCCATCCTCGCCGCGGGCCGCATGCTCCTCGCCCACCTCGTGCGTCGCGACGATTGGCTGCCAAGCGAGTTCGCGGCACACGACCCGGAGCGATATCGGCAGTATTCTCCTTCATTGCGACAGCCGCGAGCGGTTCTCCGTCGTGAGCTTCGTGTGGGGGCCGGGGCAGTCGACGCCGGTACACGACCACCGCGTCTGGGGCATCGTCGGCGTGCTGCGTGGGGCGGAGCGAGAGGAGCGGTTCGGTCGCGACGAGGCCGGCGCGCTCGTCTCCGAAGGTCCCGCCGCGCTGCTCGGACCGGGCGACGTGGGCGTCGTGTCGCCTCGGGTCGGCGACGTGCACCGCGTGAGCAACGCCCTCGACGAGCGCCCGTCGATCAGCATCCACGTCTACGGCGCCAACATCGGCGCCGTCGAGCGCTCGACGTACGACGCCGAGGGCCAGCCGAAGCGCTTCGTCTCGGGGTACGCGAACCGCTCCCTGCCCAACCTCTGGGACCGGTCGGGGGCGCCGTGAAGACGATCTCGCCTCAGGCCGTCCGCACGGCGCTCATCGCTCGGCGCGAGCTCGCGTTCCTCGACCTCCGCGACGAGGCGACCTTCGCGACGGGCCACCCGCTCTTTGCCGCCCAGCTCCCGGCCGGGCGCATCGCGATCGAGGCCCGCGATCGCACTCCGCGCCTCGACGTGCCCATCGTCCTCTATGGCGCGGGTGACGGACTCGAGCCGGAGCTGGAGCGAGGCGCCGAACAGTTCCGTGCGCTCGGCTACACCGATGTCCGCGCACTCGAGGGCGGCCTCGGGGCGTGGAGACGCGCGGGCTACGAGCTCTTCGAGGACGTGAACTCCCACAGCAAGGCCTTCGGAGAGCTCGTCGAGGCGCGCCGCGGCACGCCGTCCATCGGCCCCGACGAGCTGGCGTCGTTGCTCGACGCGGGGGCCGACGTCGCCCTCCTCGACGCGCGCCGGCCCGACGAGTTCGCGACGATGAGCATTCGCACCAGCCGCAACGTCCCGGGCGCGGAGCTCGTGCTGCGCGCGAAGGTCGCGGCGCCCCGCCCCGAGACGTTCGTCGTCGTCCACTGCGCGGGCCGCACCCGCAGCATCATCGGCGCGCAGTCGCTCCTGAACGCCGGAGTCCCGAACCGGGTCGCCGCGCTCCGCAACGGGACGATCGGCTGGGTGCTCTCCAAGCGCACCCTCGAGTCCGGCCGCGTCGCGCCGGTCTTGGCGCCGCGCGAAGAAGACGCCGCCGAGGCGCGGCGCAACGCACGCGACGTCGCGTACCGCGCCGGCGTCCGGGTCCTGCGGAAGGGCGACTGCAACGCTCTCCGCGCCGACCGGACGCGGACGCTCTATGCCTTCGACGTCCGCTCCGGCGAGGAGTACGCGGCCGGGCACGCCCCCGGCTTCTCGCACGCGCCGGGCGGCCAGCTCGTTCAGGAGACCGACGTGTACGCGCCGGTCCGCGGAGCGCGCGTCGTCCTGTCCGACCCGCTCGTCGCGCGCGCGGACACGACGGCGTCATGGCTCGCGCAGATGGGCTGGGAGGCCTACGTGCTCGGCGAGTTCGAGGGGCCGCTGATCAAGGGCGCGCCCGAGGCGCGTCCCCGCCCGGCCGAGGGCCGCTACCGGCGCCCCTACGAAGGCAGCGATCACCGGGAGGCGGCGATGCGCGCCTACCTCGCCTGGGAGCACGGACTCGTCGCGCAGCTCGCGCGCGACGGGAGCCACGGGTTCTTCGTCGTGTGAGCGCAGGGATGAGGAGACCATGACTGCCAAGTTCATCGGATACATCGGCTTCAACGACACCTCCGAGATCCACGAGGATCAAAGCCGCGAGCTCGACCGCGCGCACGTCGAGGCGACCGCGATCGCGCAGGAGAAGGCCGGGTTCGACCGCGTCCTGATTCCGTTCGGTTCGTCCTCGCCCGAGAGCCCGATCGTCGCCGCCCACGCGGCCGCGGTGACCACGAAGCTCGGCTTCCTCGTCGCGCACCGCCCCGGCTTCACGCAGCCCACGCTGGCGGCGCGCCAGCTCGCGACGCTCGACCGCCTGAGCGCCGGCCGCGTCGCGGTGCACATCATCACGGGCGGGGCCGGCGAGGAGATGGCACGCGACGGCGACGTCTCGAACAAGACCGATCGCTACGCGCGCACGGACGAGTACCTGAGCATAGGCAGCGCCCCCGGGCGTTCGCCCGCGACCG
This sequence comes from uncultured delta proteobacterium, assembly GCA_963797395.1. Classification (GTDB taxonomy): domain Bacteria; phylum Myxococcota_A; class Polyangia; order Polyangiales; family Polyangiaceae; genus Palsa-1150. The sequence continues at coordinate 672,146 of CAWCPA010000009.1, read as the reverse complement.
AGCTATCCATCGCTCCCGTGAGCCGCGAGAGTTCCGGCGTGCAGTACCAGCCGAGCCTCTTCGAAGCGGTCGCGACCGCGGTCGAACCGAGCTTCGACGCCGCCTTCGCGTCCGCCCAGCGAGTCTCGCTCGACGACGAAGCGTGGATCGATCTCGTCCCCGGCTGGGTCTCGGGGAGCGACCGCCTCTTCGAGCAGCTCGCCCGCTCGCGCGCGTGGGGGCAGCGCACGCGCTGGATGTACGATTGCGAGGTCCTCGAGCCGCGCATGACCGCGCGGTGGACGCTCGGGTCGGGCGAGCCGCTCGACCCACCGGCCCTCGAACGGATGCGCCAGGCGCTCTCGGCGCGCTACGGGGTCGTCTTCGACTCGGCGGGGTTCAACCTCTACCGCGACGGCAAAGACAGCGTTGCGTGGCACCGCGACCGCATCCACAAGGCCGTGCATCACCCGGTCGTGCCCCTCGTGTCGCTCGGCGAGCCGCGCAAGCTCCTCTTCCGGCCACGCGGCGGAGGCCCGTCGCGCGCGTTCCCGATTGGCCACGGCGACCTCCTCGTCACCGGCGGCGCGGCGCAGCGCGCGTGGGAGCACGCCATCCTCAAGGTGCCCCGCGCGGGCGCGCGCATCAGCGTCGCGTTCCGCTACGGCGCCGACCTGGGCGCATACGACGCGCGCGACGTCACTCCGAGGTGAGAACCCGAAGCATACGCACTACCCTACCGCGCGCTCGAGGGTTCATGCGGCCCCCAACCGGCCGCCCCCGCCAAGGATCCGATGCTCTACGCGTTCATCCTCGTCATCCACTCGTGGCTCCGGTGGCTGGTCCTCGTCACCGGCGCGATCGTGCTCGCGCGCTCCGGGGCTGGGCTCGCCCGGAAGGAGGCCTGGCGGCCGACGGAGCAGCGCGCGGGCGCCGCGTTCCTCGCGGCCCTCGACACGCAAATCCTCCTCGGCTTCCTCCTCTACTTCGTCCTCAGCCCGCTCACCCCGAAGTCGTTCTCCGACTTCGGCACCTTCATGCGCGTCCCCACCTTGCGGTTCTTCGCGGTCGAACACGTCGTCGGCATGCTCGTCGCCGCGGCGGCCGCGCACGTCGGCTGGGCGCGCGGCAAGCGCAGCCCGGACGATGCTACGCGCCAGCGCCGCGTCCTCACCGGCGTCGCCGTCGCGCTGCTGGCGATCCTCGCGAGCATTCCATGGCCGTTCCTGCCGTACGGGCGAGACCTCTTCCGCTCGCTCGGCTAGCCGCGGTACGATGGACGCGGACCATGAAGAAGCGTCCCCTCGAGCGACGGCCCCCGCCCTCGGACCCGCCGCCGGACCTCCGCGTCCTCGAGAGCGAGGAGGGCGACTTCGTGGTCCTGAGCTTCGGCCTCGTGGGCGGCGATGCTTCGGGTCTCACGCCGTCCGAGTCCGAGGTCATGGCGCACCTGGTGGCCGGCCGCTCCAACGCGGAGATCGCCGTGCTCCGGGGGTCGAGCCCGCGCACCGTGGCCAACCAGGTCGCCAGCGTCTTCCGAAAGCTCGGCGTCGCTTCGCGGCTCGAGCTCGTCGCGCTCGCACCCTTCCTCGCGCCCCAGGCCGGCCGAAGCACGCACCACGACCGCTAGAGCAGGAGTCCTTTGAACGGAACGTTCAAAGGACGGATACTCCCAACTAGTTGCGCTATTGGGAGATTCTCAGGCCCTCACGGAGGGCTGACGACGACGTACTGGGTGCCGCCGTTGACGACCTGCGGCTGGTAGTAGTTCGGCCCGCACTTCTGGTACGCGACGCCGCCGACCGACACGCCGGTGCACCCGCTCGAGGGGAGCGCCGACGCGATCGTGCCCACGGCCACCGCCGTCGCGGTGACCGCGACCGCCGCCGCGACCGGGTGGCCCCAGCCGTCGTAGCCATAGCCGCCGCCGTAGTACCCGCCGTGCTCGTTCACGTTCACGTTGCGGTTCACGTTCACGTTCTGGTTCACGTTCACGTTGCGGTTGGCGTTGTAGTTATGGTTGTCGCCATAGTTGTGGTTCGCGACGTTCGTGCGAGCCTCCTGCACGTTCGCCGGCCGCGCGGCGCCGCCGCGCACGTACGCCGACGCGGGGCCGGCGCTCGAGAGGAGGAGCGAGGCGCCGAAGAGGCCCTTCGCGACCGCGATCATCCTGCGACGAGTGCTGCGATTCATGAACCTGCTCCTTGCCGCTTCTGGCGTCACTTGGGGGGACTCTGCGCCGGCGCCTTGTTGCCGAGGTTCTTCGCCGCCGCCGTGGCGAAGGGGATCTTCGAGGCGCCTTCCGGGGGCGCGAACGCGAACGACGTGTCGTCGATCCTCGGCGAGAGGTCCCACGTCATCACCGCCGTGTACTCCGGCTGCGCGGGCTGCTTCTTCGACGTGATGACGAGCTTCCGCGGCAGCGGCTTGTCGCCGGTCTGGATCCAGACCTGGTAATCGATCTCGCCGGTGCGGTACGCGTAGTGGTCGGTGTCGACCCCGCCCACGCGGCTCTTGCCGACATAGCCCGCCGCGGTCAGGTCCCGCGTGAACTCGTCGCTCGACGTCATGCGCAAGAAGTCGGGCGTGGGCATCTGGATGCCGTACTTCGACTCCGCCATGTCGATCGCGTTGGCCGTGCTGCCGGGCGCGTCCATCTGCGCGTAGTAGTCCTGGCCGGCCAGGAGGATGGTGAACGTCTTGCCGTCGAAATAGAGCGAGTGGCTACGGCCGTCGTCCGCGTCGACCACGGCCTTCATGTGGTCGGGTTGCTTGATCAGGATGTCCGCGGTCGACGTCTTCTGCACCTTGAGGTCGCTGTTGATGACCTGCTCGCGGCTGACGTCCTCGTGCAGGCCGAACGTCGAGAGCGACTTGTAGTAGTCGCTCATGCGCACGAGGGCCTCCTTCGCCTGCGCGTCGACCGTCGCCTCGGGCGCCGCGGCCTTGTCGGGGCCCACCCGCGAGCCCTTCGTATCGGCGCCGGCGCGGGTCGTGGCCGCGGCCAGGACGAGCGCAGGCACGATGAGCACGGCACCTCGAACGTTGCTCCAGCTTCGCATGGTTGCTCCCCGGTCGTTGTGCTGGGCAGCGTGCATCCCGCGTGCTCGCGGGCGACACTTTTCAGTCCACGAGCTGCTCGCGCACGCCCTGAAGCGAGACGGCGGGCAGGTACTCGCCGAGCTGCGTGCGCCGCCACCACGCCCCCGTGAGGCGCCGCTCGCTCCAGTCGGTGTACTCGTAGCGGTAATAGAGCGCCCGCACGAACCGCGGCGCGCGACCGTCGAACGGGTCGCGCCGCAAGAGGCGGAGCGTCGGCGCGTCGGCCTCGAGCAGGCGCTCGACGAGCCGCAGGAACCAGCGCTCGTAGCCTCGGGTCACGACGCCTCGCAGGGGCGACACGCGCGTCGCGAACTGCAGAAACCATAGCTGCCAGTCGAGCCGGAGGTGGTACGGCGCGATCTGCCGGCGGCCTGCGCGTCACGCGGCCGGGCTTGCCCTTGCACTCGTACTCGACCCACGTCGCCGACTCGGCCCGCGAGTCTTCGCTCTCGGTCCCCTCGAGCACGACCTCGAAGCGCTCGCGCCCCACGCTTCCGAAGGCCCCGTACGTGTTCACGAGGTGGAGCGGGTTGTAGTTGAGGTTCATCGCCTGGCGGCGCGAGAGGAGGTTCTGCACGGGCTTCACGCTCATCGCGATGACGGCGCCCGCGAGGAGGAGCGCGAACGAGCGATACGCTTCGGGGCACGCGTCGAGCGGGAACGGCGGCGCCGCGGGGACGCTCAGCGCGGAGAAGCCGAGGACGAGCGTGAGCCCGTTGAGCCAGGAGTAATTGCCGCTCACCACGAGGAGGAGCTGGTGCACGATCGCCAGGCCCCCCGCGATTGACGCGACGGGCTGCGGCGCGAACAGCCCGAACGGCACGACGAGCTGCACGAAGTGGCTGAACAGCACGCTGAACCTGTGCACCGGCTTCGGCAGCCGGTGGAACCACCAGCTGAGGGGGTTCGGCAGCGGCTGGGTCTCGTAGTGGTAGTAGAGGCACGTGAGCTCTCGCCAGCACCGGTCGTGGCGCATCTTGATGAGGCCCGCGCCGAACTCCACGCGAAACAGCATCCACCGCAGGAGGAGCATCGGCACCGCCGGCGGATGCATGTGCGCCGGCCCGAGGAAGCTCGCGAGGAACCCCGCCTCGAGGAGCATCGACTCCCAGCCGAAGCCGTAGAACTCCTGACCGACGTTGACGATCGACAGATAGAGGGCCCAGAGGACCAGTCCCACGCCGATCGAGAGCCACGCGGGCCCGGCGTCCGACAGGCCCACGAGGGCGACCAGCGAGAGCAGCGCGCCCGCGCCGGCGACCCACGCGAAGAGCCGGTCGCCGTAGCAAAAATGGAAGAGGCTCGGCGCCTCCGCGAAGGTCGTCCCCCGGAGGAACTCGGGCACCGGTAGGAGCCCGCGAACCCCGAGGAGCGGGCGGAACTGGTTCCAGGCCGAGAGGAACGCCACGAGATAGATCGCCGCCAGCCCGCGCTGCACGGCGAACCGCACCCACCACAGGGTCCCGACGTAGCCGTCCATGGCGCGCCGGCCGTCCCCTCGCTCCCGTCAAACCGGGTGCGGCAGACTCACCATCCACTGCACGCCGAAGCGGTCCACGCACATGCCGAAGTACGGGCCCCACGGGGCGTTCGCGATCGGCATGTTCACCTTCCCGCCGCGGCTCAGCGCCTCGAAGGCGCGGTCGGCCTCGGCCTTGTCGTTCGCGACGATCGAGACGTGGAAGTCGTTGCCGGGCCGGAGGGGCTCGGGGCTCAAGCCCTCGACGACGTCGCTGCCCATCAGGTGCACCGCCTCGGTGATCGGGAGCTGCGCGTGCATGATCTTCTTCTTCGCGCTCTCGGGGGCGCCCTGGACGAAGGGCGTGTCGCCGAACGTCTGCATCATGACGATCTTCGTGCCGAAGACCGTCTCGTAGAACTTGAAGGCCTCTTCGGTGGTGCCGGGAAAGTTCCGATACACGTGAACGAGCTGCATGGCGGTCTCCTTGGGTCGCTGAGTTCCGTTCGGGGCGTCCTAGCCGGTCCGGCAGCCGGCGCGAAGGGCCGAAGAGACCCCTCAGGCGAGCATGCGCACCGAGGCCTCGCGATCCCACGCGCGCGTCTTCGCCGCCGCGACGAACCGCTTCGGGTCGATCGCGTCGATCACCGCGCCGTCCGAGGGCACCCCGGCCGCCTGGAGGAAGGCGCGGCCTCCGGCGTCCACCGCGATCGCCTTCAAGTGCGCGAAGGCGTCGCGCGCGAACTCGAGGGCGGCCGCGTCCTTCGCCAGCGTCTTCGCCCCGTCCGCCGAGAGGACGATCGCCACCGCGTCGAACAGGACCGACGGCGTCCCGGCGAGCTGCCCGTCGGCGGGGAGGCGCGCTTCGCCGCGCAGCTTCGCGCCGCCCACCTTCGGCGCGACGATCTTCACCGTGGCGCCGGCCGCGGTGGCCGCCTCTCGAATCGCGGAGACCGTGTTCACGTCCGAGCCGTCCGCGACCAGGATGCCGACCGCGCGCCCCTCCAGCGTGTCCTTCATGCGCGCGATGATCTGGAGCGCAGGCGACTTCGGCACGTCGCGAGCCGCGGCGTGCGCATGGGCCGCCCGCGGGAGGGCGTCGACGCCCAGGCCGTCCGCGACCCGCTTGGCCAGCGTCTCGTCGATCTGGCGCAGGTGGCCCACCATGGCCTCGCGCACGTGCTCGGCGTCGACCTTCGAGAGCTCGAACACCAGCGCCGAGGCGATGTGCGTCTGCTCGTGCGCCGACTGGCTCCGGAAGAAGAGCCGCGCCTGGGTGTAGTGGTCCGCGAAGCTCGGGGCCCGCACGCGCCCTCGCTCCCCTTCGTCGCGCACCTTGGCGCTGCGGAAGCCGCCCGTCGCGACCTCGCGCGGCGAGTCGGCCTGGAGGGAGCTCGGCTCGTAGGCGACGCGCCCCTTGGGCACCTGGGTCTGCATGTGGGCGTCGCGCTGGTGATTCGCGAACGGGCACTTCGGCGCGTTCACCGGCAGGTTGTGGAAGTTCGGGCTCCCGAGGCGCGAGAGCTGCGTGTCGAGATACGAAAAGAGCCGGCCCTGGAGGAGCGGGTCGTTCGAGAAGTCGATGCCCGGGACGACGTGCGACGGGCAGAACGCGACCTGCTCGGTCTCGGCGAAGAAGTTGTCGGGCCAGCGGTCGAGCACCATCCGCCCGACCATCTGCAGCGGTACGACCTCCTCCGGGATGAGCTTCGTCGCGTCGAGGTGATCGAAATCGAAGCGCTCGGCCTCGGCCTCGGTGAAGAGCTGGACGCCGAGCTCCCACTCGGCCGGGGGCCCGTTCGTGATGGCCTCGAAGAGGTCGCGCCGGTGGAAGTCGGGGTCGGCGCCGGCCACCTTCACCGCCTCGTCCCAGACCATCGACTGCAGGCCGAGCTTCGGGCGCCAGTGGAACTTGACGAAGGTCGAGCCGCCGTCGGCGTTCACGAGCCGGAAGCTGTGGACGCCGAAGCCCTCAATCGTCCGGAGCGATCGCGGAATCGTCCGGTCGGACATGATCCACATGACCATGTGCATCGACTCGGGCGTCAGCGAGATGAAGTCCCAGAACGTGTCGTGCGCCGTCGCCGACTGCGGGAAGCCGCGGTCCGGCTCCATCTTCACCGCGTGAATGAGGTCGGGGAACTTGATCGCGTCCTGGATGAAGAAGACCGGAACGTTGTTGCCGACCAGATCCCAGTTGCCCTCTTTCGTATAGAGCTTCACCGCGAAGCCGCGGACGTCCCGGGGCGTGTCGACCGAGCCGGCGCCGCCCGCCACGGTCGAGAAGCGCGCGAACACCGGCGTCTTCTGCCCGACCTCGGTGAGCACCTTCGCCGTCGTGTACTTCGCGAGCGACTTCGTGAGCTCGAAGTGCCCGTGCGCCGCGCTGCCGCGGGCGTGGACGATGCGCTCGGGGATGCGCTCGTGATCGAAGTGGGTGATCTTCTCTCGAAGGACGAAGTCCTCGAGCAGCGTCGGGCCGCGAGCGTGGGCGCGCAGCGAGTTCTGGTCGTCGGAGACGGGCACGCCCTGGTTGGTGGTCAGCGGGGGGTGCTGGCGCCCGGCGGTCTGGTGAAGCTCGCCGCCCTCGCCGAGGTGCGCGTCGTCGGTCTTCTTCGTGTGGTTCTTCACGGGGGCCCGTCCCTGCAAGAATCGGAGCCGCAACTGGCGCGCGGCGTGCGCACCCGGGCGGCGGCCGGATGGGCTCCGGTACGACCGGTGCATCACGCATGGGCGTGGCGATCCCGCTCCTTCGCCTATTTCGACACACGGGGCAGGCCGCTGCGCGACACTGCCACGCTCGCGGCCTGCCGGCGCTCGCGCGCCATCACCACGCGCCTTCGACCCTCACGCCTCCCGACGACAGCCCCACCTGCGGGACGACGCGCAGCCCGGTCGCGCGCGGCGACGGCGACGTGAGCCACAGCACGGCCCCGCCCACCACGAGCGCGCCCCCGGCCACGAAGGCAATCGTGGAGACCGTCGCGTCGGTGAACGCGTCGTTCGTGAGCGCCAGGCCGCTCGGGCGGCACGCGGACGATGTCGGGCAGTTCGCGGGCTGGAGGGCCTGATTGTTCTTCGAGACGGCCTCGACCCCGAAGACGGCGCCGAGGCCGAGGCCCACCACGCCGGCGGCCGCGGTGACGATGCCCGCGGTCTTCCATCCGCTCCCTTGCGAGGGCGGAGCAGGCGGCGGGACCTCCACGGGCGCGGACGCACGCACGGGTTCGGGCGGCGGGGGCGCCGCGGCCTTTGGCGCGTCCTCGAGCGCGACGGTCAGCACGTCGGTGTTGCGCGCGCCGATGTCGACCTCCGCCGACCAGGGCTTCTTGTCGGGCGCGCTGGCCTCGACGACGTGATGTCCGGGGTCGACCGGGATCGGGATGCCCACTTCGGCGCGCCCGACGGCGACGCCGTCGCGCCGGATCGCGAGGCCGTGCACGTCGCTGGTGGGCGCCACCATGATCGTCAGCCGCGCGAGGTCCGGCTCGAGGACCGCGGCCCGCGCGAGCGCGGTCTTCTCGACGCTAGCCTTGCCCGCGGCGTTCGCGCGCGCCGCGGCGTCGCGCCACGAGAGCCACGCGCTCGCGGTCTGCCCGGTGTGCTCGTAGCACTCGGCCAGATTGATGAGCGTGCCGCCGCTCGGAGCGAGGCGCTCGCTCTCCGCGAACTTCGGGCAGGCCTCGGCGAAGCGGCGCTCGACGACGAGCTTGCGCCCCTCGTCGAAGAGGGCCGTGGCCGCGGCCTCGGCGCCCGTCCCCTGCTGCCCCCACGCGCCCAGCGGCGACGCCGGTGATCGCGCAGCCCACCACGAACCCAGTCCAGCCCCTCACCATCGGTCTGCCCAGTCTCGCGCGGAAGGCCACGGCTCCGCCAGGGGTGTGGTCACCAGCTCGTCCTGTGGCTCGGCGGCTCGCCGGTCGCCGGTGTGGGCGGCGGCTCCGGCGCCTCGAGAGGGGCGGGGCGCGGGTGAAGCTGCGGCCGTGGAGGGTGCGCGACGCCTGCGTCCACGAACGACGCGGTGCTCGAGGCCGTCGCGGTCGGCGCCGGCGCAGTGACGACCGGCTCGGGCGATGGCGCGGGAAGCAGCGAGGGCGCAGACGCGGGCGCCGGAGGCTCCGCGGCCGTCATCGCGGCAGGCAAGGCGTGCGTCTCGGCGTCGCCCGGGGACGAGAGGATGCGATGTCGCGCAGACACGAACGTCAGCCCCGCCGCTCCCAGAACCCCGATCCCCGCCACGAGGCCCCAGCGCCGTCCGGACGTGGAGCGGCTCGTCCGGGCGACCGCCACGCTCGTGGGCTGATCCACGGTGCTCCCGGTGATCACCGCCGTCCCGCCCTGGGCGATGCGCGCGACGCGCTCCGCGAGCCCGCGGGCCTCCCCGTGCGCGAGCGGCGCCAGCGCGGCCGCCAGCTCGGCCACGCTCTGGAACCGGCGCGCGGGCTCCTTCTGCAGGCACCGCGACACGACGCGCGCGAGCGCCGCAGTCGCCCCATCGTTCGGGATCCACAGCGGCTGCGGAAGGATCCGAGAGGACCTTCGTCGCGAGCTCCGTGAGCGTCTCGCCGACGAAGGGGCGGCTCCCCGAGAGGAGCTCCTGCAAGATGACGCCGAGCGCCCAGATGTCGCTCCTCGCGTCCGCGAGCCGGGCCGACCGGAACTGCTCGGGGGACATGTAGTTCGGCGAGCCGATGAATCTCCGTCGTGCTCGTCGAGCGAGAGATCGGAGGCCTGCTTCGAGATCCCGAAGTCGAGGACCTTGAGGAGCCGGTGCCCGTCGTTGCGAACCGTGACGAAGAGGTTCCCGGGCTTGAGATTGCGGTGCACGATCCCCATGGCGTGCGCCTCGGCGACGGCGTCGCACGCTTGAAGGAGGCAGTCGATCGCGGCGTCCACTTCGAGGCGCCCCTGCTGCTCCAGCATCGACGCGAGGTCGCTGCCTTCGAGGTACTCCATCACCATGTAAGGCAGCCCCGAATCGAGCTGCCCGACGTCGAAGACGTGGGCCACGTGGACGCTCTTGAGGCGCGCGGCCGCGCGAGCCTCGCGCGCGAACCGCTCGGCGAGGACGGGTCGCGCGAGCGCTTCCGGCAGCATCAGCTTGAGCGCGACGCGCTGCTGGAGCTGTAGGTGCGTCGCCGCGAGGACCACCCCCATCCCACCCGCCCCGAGGACGCGCTCCACGCGGTACTTGCCCGCGAGGATCTCGCCGACGACTGGCACGCCCGGCGTCGGGAGGCTTCTGGGGGCATCCATGCGGAGACGCAGACAGGATATCATCGGGGCTCTACACTGGCGGCATGAAGCCGGGAGGGCGCCTGCCTTCGAGGGTCTGGGCAGGGCTCGCCGTGATCGGCGTCGCGGCTGCCGTCGCCGCGTGCGCAAGCATCGTCGGCATTCAAGATCGCGGCGCGTTCGACGACGACGCGGGCGGCGAAGCGGGCATGATGCCCGGGCTCCCCGAGTCAGGGAGTCCCGGTCCCGACGCGTCATCGAGCGGGCCCGATGCCGAGAGCGGACCCGACGGAGGGAGCGGCGACGCCCAGGGCACGGCGATCCCCGACTCGGGAGCGAGCGAAGGCGTCGTCTGCCTCGAGGGCGGCGCGGACGCGGACCCCTGCTTGCTCGTCGTGGGGCTCGACAACCCCTTGCACATGGCGGCCGACGCGACGCGCGTGTACTGGGTCGAGGTCGGCGACGCGCTGGGCGCGGGCAACGGCTCGGTGAAGTCGTGCGCGATCAAGGGCTGCAACGGGCAGCCGCAGGTGATCGCGTCGAACCTCATGAACCCGAAGGCCATCGCGCTCGATGGCGTCAACGTCTACTGGTCGACCAGCGACACCCGCACCGACGCCGGGCTCCAGCCGACCGGTGGCATCTGGTCGTGCCCGCTCGGGGGCTGCACGGGGTCGCCGACGCGCCTCGCGTCGTCGGTCAACCCGTACAGCCTCGCGGCCTCGGGCACGTACGTCTACTGGACCGATCCGCAAACGAACGGCGTGTATCGCCTCGCGACGGACACCGCCCCGCCGGTCCCCACGCTGACGATCTACGACGGCGGCGGCTCCTACGTCCCGGCGGACGTGGCCGAACCCGCCGTGGACAGCAAGAACGTCTACATCGAAGACTTCGATTCGAACTTGTACCGGGTGCCGATCACGGGCGGCAATCCGACGATGGTCGCGGCCGCGTCGACCAACAGCGGCGTGCCGTACGGCATCACCAACGACACGCCCAACGTCTACTACGGCCAGGGCACCCAGATCTTCTCCCTGGACAAGGCCTCGCTGGACGTCACGCCCCTCCAAGACGGCATCCAGCAGCCCGTCTCGCTCGCGCTCAACACCCTCACCACCCCGAGCACGATCTACTGGGCCGACTTTGGTAGCGGGACCAAGCCGCACGACGGCGCGATCGGCAAGGTCTTCATCGATGGCACCGGCGGAGGCACCATCGTCAACGGAGCCGCGACGCCCGAGGCGATCACGGTCGGGGGCGGCTACGCGCTATGGATCAGCGCCGGCACCCTCGTGAGCTCGAGCGCCGATTCGGCCATGGTGGTCCCGAGCAGCGGCACACTGTGGCGAACGGCCAGGTGAACGCTCACGGCGGGTACGCTCCGCAGCCCTGACCTCCGGTGACCACGGGCGTCTCGTACCGGACTTCAGCCGGGGCGCCCCGCATTGCGCTCCAGTTGCCGTCGTGCACTTTGTAGTAGCGCCCGTAGACGTCGTAGGCGTACCCGCCCCGGACGCGGTAGCGCGGATAGCACTGGTACCCGACCGGCGGCATCCTGCCGTTGCCTTCCGAGCCGCCCACGGTGACGTTGCCGTAGCCGTTGTAGTAACCGGCGCCGGTCACGCACGCGGGCGCGAGCGCGAGGGCTGCCCACAAGCCGAGGCCGAGCGATGCCCGACGTCCCGCCATGGGCCCGCTCCGTTCGCAATCCACGCGCCAGCGGCCTCGACGGCGCGGGAAACCCCGAGCTGGTGTGGGAACAGCCGGCGAGGCGAAGAGTGAAGCGCGAGCCCAAACGACCCCACGTCATCTGTCACATGGTCCCGTCGATCGACGTCTTCGGCGGGCGCGCGGCGATCGATTCTGACGGCGCCGTCGGCACGCCGACGCTGTTCGACGCGCGCGCGCGGTGCGGAGCGTCCAGCGCCGCAAGAAGATCGCCGCACGCCTCGACCCCGAGGGGTTCGCGCGGGTCATGCTCGCGCTCATCCAGGGGTTCGTGCTCCAGCTGGCGTGGGAGCCCGAGGTCGACATCGCGAGGTATCGCGACACGATGCTCTCGGCGCTGGACGGGCTCGTGCGCGGCTGATTCACCCGGCCGACGGCATCCAGTGCATCGTCACCAGGGCCGCGGCCCCGCCGAGTAGGATGACCATCCCCGTCGCGACGGCCGTTCTCGCGGTCAACGAGCGAGAGCCCGAGAAGCGCGCGACGAGGGCGACGTTGACGGCGGTGCTCGCCAGCGAAGCGAGGACCGCCCCCATCCCGGCGACCGAGGGGAGGATCATGTCGCGGGAAGCCAGCACCGCGGCCGCAGCGACGGCGGAGGCGCTCGAGACGAGACCGCCGATCACGCTGACGGCGTAGAAGCCCAGGCGACCGAACGCAGACTGGGCGAGCGTCCCGGCGACCTGGAGAACGAGGAAGATCAGGCCGAACTTGAGCGCGGATTGCAGCGAGAACGGCGATTTCGAGCGCGAGCGGCTTCTTCACCGGCGTGCGCGGGGGGGCGACGCATCGAGAGCGCCAGCCCCACGCTCGCGGCGAGCATCACGCCGAGCGCGGCCGCGGCCGTGAGGAGCGCGGCGGGCTTGAAGATCCCGAGGAGGAGAGCGTTGCGCGCCGTCATCGCGGCGACGGAGAGCAGAACGCCGCGATAGGCCACGTCGATGAGGGCGCCCCCCGTCTCGCCGACCCTGGACGAGAGCTCGCTCACCGTGACCGTGCTGTTGACCAGACCGCCGAGGAACCCGGCGAACTCGATGCCGCGGGTCCCGAAGAGCTTCCAGAGGACGTAGTTGGCAAACCCGATGGCCGCGATGAGCACCACCGTCAGCCACGCCGCGCGCGGCTCGATGAGGCCCCACGGATCCACCGAGCGGGCGGGAAGGACCGGATAGACCGCGAACGCCAGGATGCCGAGCAGCACCGCAGAGCGGATCTCTTCGGCCGTGAGGCTGTGGCCGAACTTCGCCAGGTACTCCTTCCACGAGAGCAGCGCCGCGGTGACGACCGTCACGGCGACGGGCGTGATGGTGTGGCCGATGCCGCAGAGCACGCCCGCAAGGCAGGTGACGAGGAGGGCGACGGAGCTCGTGAGCTCCGTCCCCTGCCCGGTCCTCATGCTCTGAACGTTGAGGAGGACGACCAGGACGCCCACGAGGCCGAGGCACACGAGGGCGTAGGGCGTGCCCGCCATGGCTCCCATGGCGCCGAGCAACGACGCGAGGCCATGGGTCCTGAGCCCTGCTTCCTTGCCCCGCCACTCGCGCTCCAGACCTACGAACAACCCGATCAGCAGGGCGAGGAGAAGACGCGCCAGGCTGGCGAAGGGCACCCAGGTGATGGTCGGACCGAGGTCGCTCATGGACAGCGACGGAGGGTACCCATCGGGGGCCGAGTTCGCGATCTCCGCGCGTCACGTCCCCGAGAGTTCGCGCCGGGCCTGCTCCGCGATCTCGACGCTCGTATCAGCGTGCCCGTCGATGCCCCAGCCGCCGTCGGGCGACTCGCTGATGAGCACCCAGGTGCGCTGCGCGAGGCCGGGATTGCCCGCCCAGTCGCGCGCGAATCGAAGGGCGCGGCCGGTTGCGCCATCGTCGGCATCGCGATCGACACCGGCGTCGCGGAGGCGGAGCTCCTCGAGGCCGTCCGCGGGGCGTTCCGCGCATGGAGCGCCCTGCTCGCGCAGCAGCTCGCGGCGTCGGGGATGCCGCGAGCGCGCGGGCGCTCGGTCGCGCTGATGGCCGTCGCCGCGGTGGAAGGGGGCCTCGTGCTTTGCCGCGCGGAGGGCGGCCCCGGGCCGCTCGAGGCGGTCGCGGCGGAGCTCGGGCGTCTCGTAAAGGGATGAGGAATCTACGTTTTACGCGCATAAACGAAAGACTATAGCGACCTTCCCGTCCGGCGTGTTCATAAGCAATGCATGCGCGTCTCCTCGGCGGTCCTCGCTATCCTCATCACGACCACAACGGCCTTCATCCATGCTCCCGCGTCGGCGTTGCCGGAACCTCCGACCACGCCGGCATCAGCTACCCCCGGCAGCGCAGCGGCGCCGGCGGCCGCCCCTCCCTCGAACGCGCCTCCACTCCCAGCGGACATTCGTGTCTGCGTTCCTCCCAGCTACCAGCTCGTGAGTCAAACACAGCCCCTCGGGGCCGCGACGCTCGCGAGTTGCACGAACCACCTCGCGACCCAGTACGCGCAGGAGACGGGCGATCAACCTCGCGTTCGCAGCGGGAATCTCCTGCTGGTGTACGTCGGTGATGGAAGCGGCACGCTCGGCGCGGCGGGCGTCTCGGCCATCAAGGTGTCCGTTTATCCGCCGAATCAGCCGACCGGCACTCAGGTCACGTGTGCGGACAGCGGGAGCACGGCGTCGCCGAATCTGGCCAACAGCTACTTCTGGCCGTGCTGGATCGAGTCGGGCGCCGCGAGCACCCAGCCTTTCACGGTGTCTTTCCCCGACGCGGCGCAGAATGACACCATCGACGTGGCGGTGACGGCAGGAACGACCGACTACCACCGATTTGGCAGGTTCACCCAGCCCCTATCTTGGGCCAGCAACGCGTCGGGCTTCTGGATTCCGATTGGTCTCTTCGGGACCGACTTCCATGCGAACAGCGATGGGATCACGCTCGCCGCGTTGCCGGTGGGCGTCGCGTGGGGAGGGCAATACAACTTTTCAGGAACGAACTACCTGGGGCTCTCGATCATTTTGGACTGGACCATCGCCCCGCAAAAGACCGACGGCACGAACAGCGGAAACTACACCTTGTCCGCCGGATCGCTGGGCGGGATCGTCGATCTCGATGGCTATGTCTATCTCGGGTACGCGTACGCGGCAGACGTCCGCGCGCTGGCAGGGAACTCCGGATATACCAACCCGGGCAGCATGTTCGTGGTGGGCGTCGGACCGAAGCTGCTCGAGGTGCTCAAGAGCGCCGGAGGCGGCTCGAAGTAGGCCTCGCGACGTCACGCATGCGGTCGGCCATTCGCGACAAGGATGTCACTCACTCGGACGCGGAGCCGGTGCCATGATTCTTCTGCGCCTGAAACAGCGGCGCGAGGAGAAGGTCATGAACAAGCAGAACTTCACGGTTTCCATCCTCGTCGAGGCCACACCCGAGGCGGTCTTCGCCGCCGTCAACGACGTCCGTGGTTGGTGGTCGGGGACCATCGAGGGCCGCACCGACAAGCTGGGGGCCGAGTTCGACTATCGCTACAAGGACATCCACAGGAGCACGCAGACGATCACCGAGTTCGTACCGAACAAGAAGATCGTATGGCGCGTCTCCAAGAGCCACCTCCAGTTCGTGAAGGACAAGGCGGAGTGGGACGGAACCGAGATCGTCTTCGAGATCGGGAAGAAGAACGGAAGGACGGAGCTCCGCTTCACGCACGTCGGACTGCTTCCCGAGGTCGAGTGCTATGGCGACTGCTCGGGCGCGTGGGGCTTCCTGATGAACGACAGCCTGCGCGGTCTGATCGAGAGCGGCCGCGGGCAGCCGTTCGAGAAGCCCAAGGCGCTGCGGAAAGCGGGGAGCTGAGGGATCGCCGTCCTCACGGGCGGTGCCGGGGTAAGCTATGTCCAGTGTCGCGCTCGCGAATCTCCCTGAAGCCGCGGTCGCGTTCGCCGGGCTGCTCGCCATGGGCTGCGGAGGTCCCGGGTCGAGTCTACCCATGCCGGACGCCGGGATCGTCGGCATCCCGGATGCCGGGACGACCGGCGATGACGCGACCGTTCCCGACGACGCGGCGGTGCTCGGCGACGCCGCGACCGTTCCCGATGCCGCCATCGCCGTCCCTGCAGACGCCGGGGAAGCGTTCTACGCGGCGGCCGGCCCGTTCGCGACGGACACGTGCGCCGTCGCCCAGGCCGGGGCGGCGTGTCTGCCCTCATCGGACGCGGGATCCGCGCTCTACGAGGTCTTCTACCCCGCCTCCCTCACCGGTCCGGCGCCGCTCCTCACGTGGGGGAACGGGACCGGCGCGGCGCCGGATCGAGTACGGCGTTCTCCTCCGGCACCTCGCCTCGTGGGGCTTCGTCGTCGTGGCGTCGACGAACCCCAACACGGGCACGGGGGCCGAGATGCTCGCCGCGGAGGACTACCTCGTCGCCGCCGCCGCCGACTCCTCGAGCCCGTTCTACGGGAAGATCGACGTCGCGAACGTCGGTGCGATCGGCCATTCGCAAGGGGCCGACGGCGCGGCGCACGCTCTCCTGGGTGCGGATGCGCCGGGATCGGGCCACGCCTTCATCGAGACGCTGCTCACGATCGAGCTGCCCGGCCAGCAGTGGACGTGCTTCGGGAGCTCGGATCCGTCCTGCGCCGCCGCGCAGTCCTTCGATTCCGACAGCCTGAAGGACGGGTCCGTGTTCTTCGTCGATGGCAGCCAGGATCTGCTGATTGCCCCGCCGACGCAGAGCTCGGGCACGACGGGCGAGCAGTCCGTCGCCGCGTACTACGCGGCCACGCCCGCCGCGACGCCGCGGGCCAAGGCGACGCTCATCGGCGCGGACCACAACGACATCCAGGACTCGTGCTCGGTCGGGATCGGGTGCGCAGGGGTCGGCCCGAGCGGTTACCTCGGGCCGATCACGGCTTGGCTCCGGTACGAGCTCGCCGGGGACGCGGTGGCGGGCCTGGTGTTTCGCGGACCGGCGCCGGAGATCGATGGCGATCCGGCGTGGGAGGATCAGGCGCAGGCGGGGCTGCCGTAGCGCCCGCGTCCGCCGCGAAGCGCCTGAGGTAGGGGGCCGTCCGGCTGACGGTGGACTGCGCGAGGTCCGCGGGGACGCCGGCCGCCACGACGCGCCCGCCTTCCTCGCCGGCGCCGGGGCCCATGTCGATGACCCAGTCGCTTCCGTCGATGACCCGCATGTCGTGCTCGACGACGACCACGCTGGCGCCCGAGTCGACGAGCCCGCGTAGCT
Source organism: uncultured delta proteobacterium (assembly GCA_963797395.1). Taxonomy (GTDB): domain Bacteria; phylum Myxococcota_A; class Polyangia; order Polyangiales; family Polyangiaceae; genus Palsa-1150. Next base: position 655,434 of record CAWCPA010000009.1, on the reverse strand, counting down.
GCGTCATGAGCCGATCGACGTCGGCGGGGTGAAGGCCGGTCGTCGGTTCGTCGAGCACGTAGAGCGTCCGCTCGTGGTGGACGCGCTGCAGCTCGGTCGCCAGCTTGATGCGCTGCGCTTCGCCGCCGCTGAGCTCCGTCGCGGGCTGGCCGAGACGTAGATATCCGAGCCCCACCTCCCGGAGGACCCCGAGCGCCCGGTGCACTCCGGGCTCTCCGGCGAAGAACTCCCACGCGGCGTCCACCGTCATCCCGAGGACCTCGGCGATGTTCTTTCCGCGGTAGTTCACCTCCAGCGTCTTGGGGTTGTAGCGGGCGCCGTGGCAGGTGGGGCACGGCGAGTAGACGCTGGGGAGAAAGAGCAGCTCGACCATCACGAAGCCTTCGCCTTCGCACGTCTCGCAGCGGCCCTTGGCCACGTTGAACGAGAAGCGGCCCGCGTCGTAGTCGCGTGCCCGCGCCGCCTTCGTCGCGGCGAAGAGCTTGCGCACCCCGTCGAAGAGCCCCGTGTAGGTCGCGAGGTTGGAGCGCGGGGTCCGCCCGATGGGCTTCTGATCGACCTGAACCAGGCGTCCGACGCCTTCCATGCCGCTCCGCGATCCGCCCCTCGAGGGCGGCCTCCTCGGGCCGCTCGAGCTCTTCGCCCTCGGGCTCCATGGCCGCCGGCTTCACGCCGAGCGCCTCGGCGACGAGCGACACCAGCACCTGGCTGACGAGCGTCGACTTCCCCGACCCCGAGACGCCGGTCACGCTGGTGAGCACGCCCAGCGGGAGGTCCACGTCGAGGCCCTCGAGGTTGTTGCGCGTCACGCCGCGAAGGCGCAGCCAGCCTCTCGGGCGCAGGGGAGTCGAACGAGACGAACGAGGCGCGCCCGCCTCCGTAAAGAGGTAGCGACGCGTCTCCGACGCCGCGACGTGCCGCAGTCCTTCGGGCTCGCCGCTGTAGAGCACCTCACCGCCGTGCTGACCCGCCCCGGGTCCCACGTCGACGATCCAGTCGGCGCGCCGGATCACGTCGACCTCGTGCTCCACGACGAAGATCGAATTGCCCGACGCCTTGAGGACGTCGAGCGCGCGGAGCAGCGCCTCGGTGTCCGCCGGGTGGAGGCCCGCGGACGGCTCGTCGAGCACGTAGACCACGCCGAAGAGGTTCGACCGCACCTGGGTCGCCAGCCGGAGCCGTTGCAGCTCGCCGGGCGACAGCGTCGGCGTGATTCGATCGAGGCTCAGGTAGCCGAGCCCGAGGTCCAGCAGGATGCCGAGCCGCGCCACCATGTCCCCGGCGATCTTGCGCGTCACGAGCGCCTTCTCGGGATGCGAGGCGGCCAGCGCGGCGAGGGACGGGGCGCTGCCATCTCCATGGGGACGCAGGATGTCGGCCACGCGCCGGAGCGGGAGGCTCGAGAACTCGCCGATGTCGAGGCCCGCGAACGTGACGGAGAGCGCCTCGCGCCGCAGGCGCTTGCCCCCGCACTCGGGGCACGGCGTGCTCAGCATGTACTCGGAGACGCGCCGCTTCATGAGCGCGCTCTGCGTGGTCGCGAACGTGTGGAGCACGTGGCGCCGGGCGCTCGTGAACGTCCCCTGATAGCTGGGCGTCTCTTTGCGGCGGAGCGCGCGCCGGACCTGCGCCGCGTCGTATCCCGCATAGACGGGGACCACCGGCTGCTCGTCGGTGAAGAGGATCCAGTCGCGGTCCTTCTTCGGGAGCTCGCGCCACGGTCGATCGACGTCGTAGCCGAGCGTGGTCAAGATGTCGCGCAGGTTCTGGCCTTGCCACGCGAGCGGCCACGCGGCGACGGCTCGCTCGCGGATGGTGCGCGAAGGATCCGGCACCATCGATCGCTCCGTCACCTCGTAGATGCGACCGAGCCCGTGGCACCGGGGGCAGGCCCCTTCGGGGGTATTCGGCGAGAACGACTCCGCGTAGAGGAGCGGCTGGTTCTTCGGATACGCGCCGGCCCGCGAATAGAGCATGCGGAGCAGGTTCGAGAGCGTCGTGACGCTCCCCACCGACGAGCGCGTCGTCGGCGTGCCGCGCTGCTGCTGCAGCGCCACCGCGGGGGGCAAACCTTCGATCTCGTCGACGTCCGGCGCGGACATCTGATCGAAGAGGCGCCGCGCATACGGCGAGACCGACTCGAGGTAGCGACGCTGGGCCTCGCCGTACAGCGTCCCGAACGCGAGCGACGATTTGCCGGAGCCCGAGACGCCCGTGAACACCACGAGGGCGTTGCGTGGAATCTCGACGTCGACGTTCTTGAGGTTGTGCTCCCGGGCGCCGGTGACGCGGACGAAGTCTTTGCGGTCCCGGGAGCGGGGCATGGTGGGGGTGTATGCGAAGGGCGGGCCGGGCTCTAGCGGGTCGGGGCGAATGGCTGAGGTGGGGCTCGGAACTCGGGCCCAGCGCCGCCCTTGCTCTGATGCGGGCACGGGGACTCCCCGGCCAGCATCTGAAGCCTACTGAAACGCCGGATATCGGTGACCTCCGCGCGGAGCAAGAACCCCGGCCTGCTCAAAGGTTCGCCGATACCGTTCGAGGAAGGCCTCCTTCTCCACCGGATCGGGGCGCGTCCGCTTGGGCCAATGCACCGGCAGTACCTCGTAGCTCCGTCCTGGCCGACGTCGACACGCCAAGATTCCGAGACCTTCATCGACGACGTGTTCGAAGAGCAACGGATCAAACTCCCGGAGTGCCCCGGCCGCGTCAGCCGCTTCCGCCAAGACCGGGACGGCCAGCCAGACGCGGTCGGAGAAGCGACCGTAGTTCTTTGCCTGCTGAACCAGCCGAGCGGTGAAGTCGAGCTTCACCTCGACCGTGACAAGTTCGACGACCTTGTGTGAGCGCCAGTGGACACCCATGACGTCAACGTTTTCGAACTCGCTGCCAGGGCGATCATTGTGGACATCGAAGACGTACGGCGTCTCCTCGGGTGCACACTCCGACTGGTAGAGATTCTCCAACGTGGAGACCACGTAGGTCCCGAGACGTCGCTCCTCCTGACGATATCGCCGCGGCTCTTTCTGCGGCGCATCCGGCTCTTCTTCTTCCGTAGGCTCGCTATCGACCGCGACGACCTGCTCGGCGCGCGTCGCGTTCTGCTCCTGCACATTCTGAAGCTTCGCGTAGCGCTCCTCCGTATAGAAGCTCTTCGCGTGGCTCCGCCAGCGGAACGGCGGCATCACCCGGCCATCCTCCGGCGCCTCGAAGTCGAAGTACTTCAGGCTCACGACAAGTCGCCGGGGATCGGGGACCTTTCGTTGTTCGAGCGCTGTTCGTAGAGCGCGGCTGCTGACTATGCCTCCCGATTGCTGAAGGAGCTCGCGCAGCACTTGGATGGCCGTGTCCCATGCCTCCGGCGAGGGCGCCTCTGACGGACTGACGACCGGAGCGCTCGTTGCCGCACCATCGAGAATGGCCATGAATCCCCTCCTGCCCAACCACTTGGCTGGAACCATCAACGTTACCGGTGTCGGGCGAACGATCAACCTCGTCGCGGCCTCCCACCCCCTGTCGGGGAGAGAGATCAATCGCGGCGAAAATCACTTCAGCCCGCCTGTTAGCGCGTGGATATGAGTTGACGTTACGAGACGCGGGCAGGCACGATGACGTACCTGTGGGGGTGCTTCGACAGCGCGGATACGCCAGCAGGCTCGCATGTGCGCTAATCTCGCTCATCCTCGCGGTTCTCGTCGGAAGCCCCGCGCGGGCGTCAAACGAGGGGCTATCGACCTGCAGCGGCCCGCCAGAGTGCTGTCCGTCGCGAGTTGACCTTTCGTCGACGGGGATGCACCAGGTTCGTGTTGGTGCCGTAGTCATCGGCATTTATGAAGTCAGCGAGAAAACGTCGAGTTGGACAGCCGACTTTTATCTCTATGAGAATTGGGCGCCTGCTCCCGACTTTGTTCCGCAGACGGAAGTGGTGAACGAGATCGAACGCAAAGCCGTTCAGTTCGACACCACCGAGCTTCGAGAGGGCGAGTGCATTCGGACGCGTCGGCTGCATTCAATCCTCCGCACGCCCTTCAACCTTCGAACTTTTCCTTTCGACCAGCAAGCGCTCGTTCTCGAACTCTCGGACGCGGAATTCACGACTTCTCACGTTCGTTACGACGAGAGGGCGATTGCTGGACTCGACGACGATGTTTTAGTCCAGGTTGCCGCATGGCAAGTCTTGCCAGGTCTCAACTTCGAGCATTCAACCCGGTCGTTCCGATGGGATCCTGGCGCACCCGACTACGACTACGCTACGTTCTCCGTTTCGGTACGGCGTTGTGGAGCCGCATTGTTTTTCCCGTCGTGCTTTGCCTTGCTCTGGCCGCCGCGGCTCTTTCGGCGAGGAGCTCGTGAGGCCGTTCGTCCCGCCTTTCGAAGAGACGACACAAGCGTGAGCCCGAAGACGAGCGCGGCTCGCCCGTCCAGCGTGCTTCCACCCCCCGCCCATGCTACCCGTCGTCCCCCACATGCAGAGGATCGCGGAAGACCCGGAAGAACTGACCCCCCAGCAGCTGGACGAGCTTCGCGAGATCCTCCTCGAGAAGCGGCGCTCGCTGGAGGTCCGCCGCCGGGTCCGCGAGAGCGAGGCTCCCGAGCATCACGCCGATGAGATGGATGCCGCCACGGATGCGGTCACCGAGGCCGAGTCGCACGTGCTCTCCGAGCACAACGAGCGCATCCGCAAGGCGATCGACCGCGCGCTCGCCAAGTTCGAGCACGGCACGTACGGCGTGAGCGAGGAGTCCGGCGAGCCGATCGGCTTCGGCCGGCTGCGCATCATTCCCTGGGCCCTCCTGACCGTTCAGGAAGAGGAAGCCCGGGAACGCCGGTCCCGCTGAACCTCGCGGTCGGGGTCGCCGACCTGATGAAGAGGACCTACGACGAGCGCACGTATCTCGTGAGCGACTCGACGAGGTGCTCGAAGACGAGGGACACCCTCCGCGACGCCCGCAGGTCCTCGTGGGTGACGACCCAGACCGGCAGCTCGAACGCGATCTTGGGGAGCACCCGTTGCAAGCGCGGAGGGCCCGCCGCGAGAGGCACCTGGCAGAGGCCGATCCCGACGCCCGCGCGCAAGCACGCGAGGTAGGCGGCGTCGTCATCGGTCCTCAGCGTGAAGTCCTTCCGCTCGAACGAGAGTCCAGCAGCCGTGAGCGCCGGCAAGAACAACGTGTCGCGGTCCCTGCCGAGGAGGGCGTGGCCTCGCAGGAGATCGGCGCCCGAGCGGGGGACCCCGTGGTCGGCCAGGTAGCCTTCGGTCGCGAAGAAGCCGAGCTTCACGACGCCGGCCCGCTTCGCGACGAGCGCGGCCTGCGTCGGTTGCGCCATGCGCACCGCCACGTCGGCCTCGCGCCGCAGGAGATCCTCGTTGGCGTTGGACAGCGACAGCTCGATCTGCAGCCGCGGGTGCGCCCGACACAGGGTCGCCAGGATGGGCGGCAACACCGCGCCCCCGACCACCTCGCTGCACGTGACGCGAACCGACCCCTGCTCGGCGTCCGGAAGGGCGGAGGCGGAGCGCACGAGCGCCTCGGCGATGCCCGCCATCGACTCGGCGTAGGGCAGCGTCGCCACGGCCAGCTCCGTCGGCGTCAGACCCGCCTGCGACCGCGTGAAGAGCGCCCCTCCGAGGACCTCCTCGAGCGCCTCGAATCTGCCGTCGCACGGTGGGCTGCGCCACGCCCAGGCTACGCGACGCTCCCGAGAGGCTGCCCGCGCGCATCACGGCCAGAAACGCGCCCACCAGATCCCAGGAGAGAAGGGCGGAGGCCTCGGCGGGCGCCTTCATCCATTTGTTATGAACCGGTGAACGCATTTGGACAATCGTCATCAGCCGGCGAAGGGCTCATGTTCTTCTCATGAACGCCGTGATGGTCACCCGCAAATGCGGGCCGAAGACGCTGGACGCCCTGGAAATCGTGGATCTGCCGACGCCCGAACCGGGGCCGGGCCAGCTCCGGGTACGCGTGCGCGCCGCGGGGGTCGGCTCGACCGACCTCATGGCCGTGGGCGGCTCCTACCGCTACGGCCCCGGCATCCCCTTCGTCCCCGGCTACGAGATCGCGGGCGAGGTCGACGCGATGGGTCCGGGCGTGCGCGGCTTTCGTGTCGGGCAGCGCGTGGCGGCCCTGACCGTCTACGGCGGCTTCGGCGAGATGCTCGTCCGGGACGCCGTTCACTTCTTGCCCATTCCCGACGCCGTCTCCGATCGCGACGCCGCGGCCGTGATCCTCGACCATGTCACCGCGTACCAGGCGATCCACCGCGTGGCCCGGGCCAGGAGCGGCCAGACGGCGCTCGTCACCGGCGCCGCGGGAGGGGTCGGTACGGCAGCGCTCCAGCTCCTGAGGCTCGCGGGCGTGAAGACCTACGGCGCCGCGTCGGCCGGCAAGCACGGCACCCTCCGCGCGCTCGGCGCCATTCCTATCGACTCTCGGGCCGGCCGGCTCGATCGACTCGTGCGCTCCCTCGAGCCGGAGGGCGTCGACCTGGTGTTCGACGGGATCGGCGGGGCGACGATCGGCCCCTGCATCGGGGCGCTCCGCAGGGGCGGCCACCTGGTCGCGTACGGCTTCATGGGCGCCACGGGCCGGCTCTCTACGGCTGCCATGTTCGCGAACATCTTCCTCGGGTCGCGCCTCCGGGGTCGCCGCGGGAGCTTCTACGGCATCAGCGCCCTCTACCGGAAGGATCCGACGAGCTTCCAGCAGGACCTGCCGAAGGTCTTCGCGCTGCTCGCGGAGAAGAAGCTCGACCCCATGATCACGAGGACGTTTCCGCTCCTGCAGGCCCGCAGCGCGCTGGAGCTCCTCGCCACCGGCACCGTCCGGGGCAAGATCGTCCTGGAGGCCTCGTGATGGCGCCGCCCACGGATGTGATCTTCGGATTCGGGCAGGTCGGGCAGGCGCTCGCGCGCGAGCTCGCGGGGCGAGGCAGGAACGTCCGGGTGCTCAGCCGGAGCGGTCGGGGCCCCGTGCTGGAAGGCGTCGAGCACGTGACCGGCGACGCCGCGAGTCCCGAGGTCTGCCGCGCCGTGTGCGCCGGCGCGGCGGTCGTCTACCTGTGCCTGAACGCCCCTTACCATCGATGGGCGGCGGAGTTCCCGCCCCTGCAGGAGGCCGTGCTCGCGGGCGCGGAGGCCGCCGGGTGCAAGCTCGTGGTCCTCGAGAACCTGTACATGTACGGGCCGCACGACGGGCCGCTCACCGAGGCGCTGCCGCACGCGGCGACCGAAGCGAAGGGCGTGACCCGGTCGAAGATGAGCGAGGCGCTGCTCGCCGCGCACCGCAGCGGCCGCGTGCGCGTGGCGATCGGCCGCGCCAGCGACTTCTTCGGACCGGGGGTCCTCGCCAGCCAGCTCGGAGAGCGGGCCTTCGGACCTCTCGTCGCAGGCAAGACGGTGCGGGTGATCGGCGATCCCGACGCGCCGCACAGCTACGCCTACGTCCCCGATGTCGCGCGCGCCCTCGCGACGCTCGGCGAGCGTGACGACGCCGACGGGCGGGTCTGGCACCTCCCCTCCGTCGAGACCCACTCCACCCGCGAGATGCTCGGGCGCGCGGGGCACCTCGCGGGCATGAAGGCCAGGGTCACCGCCCTGTCGCCCGCGCTGATCGCCGTGCTGGCGTGCGTGAACCCGCTGGTCCGCGAGGTGCGCGCGGTCGGCTACCAGCTCTACCGGCCGTTCGTGGTCGACTCGCGCGCGTTCGAGCGGGCCTTCGGGGTCCACGCCACGCCGCTGGCGGAGGCGCTCGCGTCGACGGTCGACTGGTACCGCGCCCGCGAATCCGCAGTCCGCCGCGCCTGACCTACGCAGACGGCTCCGCGAAGGCGATGATCGCGATCGCGCGCGAGACCGGCGTCGTAGCAGTCGCGAAAGCGAGAAAAGGGTGGGGTCGCCGCTGAAGGCGCGGCCGGGGGCGGCGGCGGCTCCGACGCGAGCGGAGGGTACGGCGTGGAGGCGCAGCCGAATGGCGCGAGGACGAGGAGCCCGATGCCGAAGAGGCGTAAGCTCGATTGCATCGAAGGCCGTGCTCTACCGCGGCTACGTTCGGGTAGGGTCGCCAGACCGAAGTCGATCTGACCGACGGGACGTAGGGCGGCACAGTCTGACTCACGCGAAGGGCCCGCATTGCGGGGAAATCAGGTTCGCAGGACGTGGCTCGGCGCGTGCTCACGGATCGTCATGTCCCATGGGATCCTCCGTCACGTGACCGCCAGGGCAGCGCTGGCGACGGCCTGTCTTGCGGCGCTGTCCGCGTGCAGCAGTCACGCGGCGAACGACTCCGGCGGTGACGCGTCGACCGGGGACAACGACTCCAGCCTGGACGCCAACCCGATCGACGCAGGCCCGGAAGCCGCCCCGATCGTCATCGGACCCAGCGGCTTTCCGCTGGGCGCCTTCGACAACTGCTCCTTCGACACGTTCCTCCAGACGCCGGGCGGGGGAGGGTCGACGGGCCACGGCGGGACCCTCGTCGTCAGCCAGACCGGTTCGACGCTCGTCGTGGGTTACGGAGGTGACGGCGGTGCCCTCGACGCTTCCTTCGAGTTCACGCCGACCTCGCCGAATTCGGCGACCCTGGTCGCGGGGCAAGAGCTCGATGGGGTGCAGGTCTCGTGCGCTCCGCTGGAGTTTGCGCCGGCCGTCGCGCAGCTCGCGTCCGGCTCGCTCACCTACGAGTACGGGACGCTGTTCTTCTCCGTGATCGGCACGGCGCAGGCGCTCGACGCGGGCGGGGGCTGCACGAATCCCGGCGGCCAGGTCGCGTTCGTCGTCACGTGCGGCAGCGACGCGGCGCCCAGTGAAGGCGCGAGGGAAGCCGAGTCGGGGCCGGACGGGGGGGTGAGCGACTTCGTGGGCGTCTACACCTGCGCGTCGCTGGTGAACCAGTTCCAGCCGGGAGACATCCAAGCCAGCACCAGCGGCTCGGGCACTCTCACCATCGCCCAGACCGGCGACCAGCTCACCGCCGGCTACGCGAACGATGCCTTCGTGCAGGGGTCCCTGGGGTTCGTGGCGACGGCGGGAAACGCCGCTGCCCAGGAGATGACGAACGAGACGATCCTGGTGACGTGCTTCGACGGCTCCAATCCCAGCCAGCAGATCCCGCAGGTCGTCCGATCCACCACCCTCACGCGCGACGGCACGTCCGTCGTCCTCTCCTTCGCCGGTAACGGCTGCTACGGGGCCCAGCTGACCGGTTCCCTCCTTTGCGCGCCCCCGCTCGACGCGAGCTTCAACGACGCGAGGTGATCCCGATCATGCCCACTTCGATGCTTCGTCACCTTCTTGCCAGGGGAGCCCTGGCGGTGACCTTCCTTGCGGCGGCGTCGGGGTGCGGCAGCCGTGCCGCGGACGACTCCGGCGGCGACGCCTCGACCCCCGACGCCGGTCCGAGCGACGCGAGCCCGGAAGCCGCCCCAATCGACGCGGGGCAACCCGGCTTTCCGCTCGGCGCTTACGACAACTGCGCCTTCGACACCTTCGTCCAGACGCCGGGCGGAGGCGGGGACACGGGCCACGGAGGAGGCATCGTCCTCGACCAGAGCGGTTCGACGCTGACCGTCGGTTACGGCGGTGACGGCGGGTATCTCGACGCATCGTTCGAATTCACGCCGACCTCGCCGAACTCGGCGACCCTGGTCGAGGGGCAGCGGCTCGATGGCATACAGGTCGGGTGCCCCATTCTGGAGTCCGCGCCGACCCTCGCGCAGCTCTCGACCGGCTCGCTCACCTATGACAACGGGACGTTGTTCCTCTCCGTGCTCGGCACGGCGGAGCCGCTCGGCGCGGACGCGGGTTGTAACTATCCCGGTGGCCCGGTCGGGTTCGTCGTCACGTGCGGCGGTGACTCGGTGCCTGACGGAGGCCTCGGCCTGGCCGATGGGGGAGCGGGCGGCCTGGGGAGTGGCTTCGCGGGCGTCTACACGTGCGCGTCCGAAGAGAGCCAGTTTCAGCCGGGGGCCGTCGAATCGAGCAACGTCGGCTCGGGCATCCTCACCGTCACGCAGACCGGCGGCGTGCTCGCCGCCGACTACGCGAACGATACTGCCGTGAGCGGGTCTCTGGAGTTCGAGGCCACGAACGACAACGCGGCTGTCCAGGCGGCGTCGAGCGAGATGATTCAGGCGTCGTGCTTCAGCCCCGGCGCCGAGCAGGGTCTCTGGCAGACGGCCACGCTGGCCGTCCAGTCGAGCACCCTCGCGCTCGAAGGCACCTCGCTCGTCCTCTCTTTCGCCGGTACGAGCTGCAACGGGGCGCAGATGACGGGCTTCCTGCTTTGTGAGCGGCAGGATGGCGGCCTTCACGGGCCGTGAGGAGTCGAGGTCGATCCGGAGGTCGAACCATCTCGCCGCGGCGCGCCTGACTTCGTCGGGGCTGGGAGCCGTATCGCTCGCCCATCCCACGAACCCGTCGGGACGCACGAGCAGCGCGCTCAACCCGAGGCGATCCCTGGCGTCGCGACCGACATATCGGACGCGGTCGCCCCAGAGGTCACCGAGCGCCTGGAGCGACCGCCGCGAAGTCCAGCAGCAAACCGCTGCCATCCCGGAGCAGCGCGCCGACCCTCGTTCCATCCTCCAGCTCGAAGTCCGGGCAGCTCCGACCCACGAGCGGGTGCTGACTCGCCGAGGTCGTAGCGGAGGGACACGCCCCAGACGCGCTCCGCGAAGTAGGTCGCGCCGTCGCGCGTATCGATCAGGTCGCGGACGATGGCCTCGAGCGCGCGGGAAGCGGATGGGGCGCATCACCGCGACCTGGGCGCGCGTCCAATCGAGGATGCGCGCCCCGATCGGATGCCGCTCCGTCGTGTAGCTGTCGAGCAGGCCATCGGGGGCATCGCCTCGGAGGGTCGCCGCGAGCTTCCACCCGAGGTTCATCGCGTCGCCGAGTCCCGAGGTTCAGGCCCTGTCCGCCGAGCGGCGAATGAATGTGCGCGGCGTCGCCCGCCAGCAGCACCCGTCCCTTGCGGTAGGTCGTCGCCTGCTTCGAGCGGTCGGTCCAGGTCGAGGCGACGTGTCAACGCCTCGAGGGTCACGTCGGTGCCGGAGACGCGCCGCAAGACCGCCTGCACGTGCTCGCGCGTGATCGGTCCGGTGCGATGGAATGCGCCGCCGTCGAAGTCGGCAATCCCGATCGTCCCGGGCTGCCACTGGGTGTACATGCCGGTCGGCGTGCAATGACGGCCCAGGGGCAGCTTCTCGACGGGTCGGCGAGTTCGACCTGGACCGAATATCCCGTGAACTCGGGCTCGGTGCCGACGAACTCGAAGCCACCCTGCTTGCGGACCGTGCTGCGGCCGCCGTCGCAACCCACGAGCCAGCGGGCACGAAAGCGTCGCTCGCCGGAACGGACGGTGACCTCGTCGTTCGAAGACTCGAAGCCCTCGACGCCGCGGCCCGCGCTGGATCTCCACTCCGACGGAGAGCGCGTGAGCGGCGAGGACGCGCTCGAGGTGCTCCATCTCGCGCCCCAGCATGGGTGTCGGCCGGGCCCGGGACCCGGTACGTCCACCGCGACGAATCGATGTTGCCGTAGTCGAACTGGATGCCCGCGAAGTGGCCGGCCGGTCCGCGGCGCTGGGGTCCGGACGCCATGGATCCGGGCCTCGGCTGGCCGGGGCCGCCCTCGTCGCCTCCGTGGCTGCGACGCCATTCCGTTCCAGCAGTCCGCGCCGGTAGAAGGCTTCGATGCTCGGACCCCAGAGTCCTCGCATTCCGAAGGGGAGGCGCTTCAGGGGCGAGCGCGGATCCTCCGAGCTGCTCGAGCACCAGCACGGAGAGCTTCGCGAGCCGCAGCTCGCAGGCCAGGAACAGGCCGACCGGGCCGGCCCCCGCGATGATCACGTCATGAACCAAGGTGTCCTCTCTCTCGAGCTCGCGACTCATCGGTCGCCCCTCCTCACCACGCCGCTCAGAATCGAATCGATCGCCCACGCCATTCGCTGTCCGGGGCCCGACATCAGCTCCTCGCGGGCTGCGTGGAGGTGCGGATATTCCTTCGCCGACACTCCGTGGATCGCGCGCGCGATCGCCCCCTCGGGATTGTGGATATCGAGCTCCCAGTGGATCCCCCGCTGGCCCTGCTCGGCGGCCTGGGCGGTGACGTACAGGAGAAGCACGTCGACCGACCATGCGGCCGTTCGAAGGTCGACCCCGGCCCCCGCGAACTCGCCCAGCAGCGCGTCGACGAAGCGCAGAGCGTTCGGGCCCACGGCGGCCCTCCGAAACGCGAGCTGCGCGAGCCCCGGGCTGGCGACCAGCACCTGGTGGTACCCCTTGAGCAGGCCCTTGACGCGTTCTCGCCAGTCTCTCTGCTTGGGCTGCTTGGACTGCCTGGCGCCGCGGACGCCCACGCGCGCGAAGGCGCGATCGAAGACGAGAGCCTGAAGCTCGTCGAGGTCCTTCACGTAGACGTAGAGGGAGGCCGGGCCCGTATCGAGCGCCGCGGCCACCTTTCGAAGGCTCATCGAGTCCAGCCCGTCACGGGTCAGCTGCTTGAGGGCCTCTGCCACGATCGCGTCGCGGCTCAGCGGCTGTTTCGCGGGACCGCCGCGACGGCTCACGACCTTCGACGCCTCGAACGGGTTCCGGGTGGCCACGGGCAATCCGTATTCGTACCGAACGGTGTTCGTCAAGGCGCGCGCTCGCCGTTGCAACCGGCGGCGCTCGCGATAACGTGCGCACGGGGACACCATGCCGCGACGTCTTCTTGCGCTTCTATTCGTGCTCGTTGCCTGCAGTGGGAAGGTCGATCTCGTCGCGGAGAGCTCGCACGGCGGGTCCTCCGGCGCATCGTCGGACGGGGCACACTCGGCCGTCGACGCCGGTCCCGACGCGACGGCGCCGGGCGGGAACGATCTGCGCATCGCGCGAGGCGACGACGCCTCCGGCGGGGCCGACGGCGACGCGACCGGCAACCCATCGCAGGGCCCGGTCGCGACCTCGTATCTGATCGACCCGGCGCACACGGGCTTCGCGCCCGCCTCCACGCTGCGTCCGCCCCTGGCGCGCGTCTGGAGCGCGACGCTCCCGGGCGCCGCGTCGTATCCCCTCATCGCCGGCGGGCGCGTCTTCGTCGTGTCCGCGAACAGCGGGACGGCGTCGGGGACGGAGATCGCGGGCCCGTCGCTGTTCGCCCTCGACGCGCAGACCGGCGACGTCGTCTGGTCGAAGCCCCTCGCCGCGTCGTTCGCCGCGCACGCCTACGACGGCGGCCGCGTCTTCGCCGTCGACGGAGCCGGCGGCGTCACGGCCTTCGACGCCGCGACGGGCAGCGTGCTTTGGACGCGATCGATGGCCGGCGTCGACATCACCGACTACTCGACGATACCGACCGCTTACGACGGGGTCCTCTACACCAGCGCGGACGGCACCGGCGGGACGCTCTTCGCGTTCGACGAAGCCGCCGGCGCCCAGATCTTCACCATTTACAGCCCCTACTTTGGCGACGGCAGTCCGCCCGCGCTCGACGATCACGGGCTCGTCGTCGCGTACGCCTGCGAGCAGACGTACTCGTACGATCGACTCACGGGCGCCTCGCTCTGGCACTACTCGACGGGCTGCGGAGGAGGAGGCTCCGACGTACCCGTCCTGCAGGGCGGCCAGGTGTTCGTCCCCGATCCGATGGCGAACGTCGTCCTGAACGAAGTCACAGGCTCCTCCGTCGGGACCTTCGCCGCGAGCCAGCCGCCCGCCTTCGACGGCACCTATGGAGTCTTCGCGGACGGTACCCAGCTCACGGCGATCCAGACGAGCACCGGGCTGACCGCCTGGACCTACGGCGAGGACGACCAGGTCTACTTCCAGATGCCGCCGCTGATCGCCGGCGGATACGTCTACACGTTCGACTCGAGCCAGAAGGTGACGGCCTTCGACGAGGCGACGGGAAAGCCCGTGTGGTCGGACCCCGCGCCGGCCTATGCCCCCCCCGGGGACTCGAGCGCGACCCCGGCGCTCGCCGCCGCCGGCGGGCTCCTCGTCGTCCCCGAGGGCTCGCAGGTGGTGGCGTACGCCTCGGCCCCCGACGCCGGCGCGCCCTCGACTCGCGCCGCGGACGGCGGGTGCGGCTGGACGCTGCAGCCCGGCCAGAACCTGACGACCGACGACAACCCGTTCGGGATCACGATCGGCGACTTCAACGGCGACGGCCGGCCCGATCTCGCCGTCGCCGACTTCGTCGGGTCGACGGACGTCGTTCCGTGGGAGGACGGCGTCGTGAGCGTCTTCCTCGGGAACGGTGACGGGACGTTCCGGCAGCGCGTGGACTACGCGGTCGGGCCGGGGGCATGGGCCATCGAGGCGGCCGACTTCAACGGGGATCGGATCCTCAATCTCGCGGTCGTCGATCGCGGGGGGAACGACTCGACCCCCGCGCCCGCGGCGAGCGTGAGCGTGCTGCTCGGGAAGGGCGACGGCACCTTCGCGCCCGCGAAGAGCTACCCCACGAACCCGTACCCGCTGTCCCTGACCGTCGCGGACCTGAACGGCGACGGCGCGCTCGACCTCGCCCTGGCGAGCGACGCGACGCCGAACCTGAGCCTCCTCATGGGCAAGGGCGACGGCAGCTTCGGCGCTCCGATCTCGATCGCCGCGCCCGCGAACGCCGCGGCCGATGCGGTCGCGGCGGCGGACCTGAACGGCGACGGCCGCGCCGATTCTGGTGACGGCCGACGGGGAGTACGACGTCGACGTGTTCCTGGGCGCCGGCGGCGGCGCGCTCGCCACGCCCGTCGCCTACCCGACCGCGACGGACTCGTGCTGCGTCTCCGAGCCCAGCTCCGTCGCGATCGCGGACGTGAACGGCGACGGGAAGCTCGATCTCGCCGTCGCGAACCCCGGCACCTCGAGCATCAGCGTCTTCGAGGGAAACGGGAACGGCACCTTCCAGCCCCAGGCATCCTTCGCGACGAACCGGGACCCATGGGTCGTGGCCATTGCCGACATCGACGCGGACGGGCACCCGGACCTCCTCGCCACGAACACCTCGTCGCCCGACCTGCTCGTGCTCCTCGGCAACGGCGACGGCACCTTCCAGCCGCAGATCTTCTTCGGCGTGCCGAACGCCGCCGGGGCCTTCGCGACGGGCGACCTGAACGGCGACGGTCTTCCCGACGCCGTCGTCGTCAACGGATCGGACACCGTGAGCGTGCTGCTCGGACACTGCGGGCCCTGAGTGAAGCGCTCTTTCGCGAGGCCGGGAGCAAGCTCGTCACGAAGCGCATCGGTGAGGCCGCGGAGCTCGCCGAAGCCTATTGCTACTTGATGGAGAACACGTTCACGACCGGTCAGACCCCGGTGGTCGATGGCGGTGGGGTGCTCGTTTGAAGGGGCCGCGGGTACGCCCGGTCCCTCACGACCCGCCGTCGCAAGCGATCAATCCCAGCCCCCCGCCCACGACCTGACAGCTCCACGTCCCCGAGCTGCAGCTGCAGTCGTAGACCGGCGGCGTGACCGGTCTGTAGGCGATCCCGGGGCCGCACGACGCCGTGAGCTCGAACGTGCAGGTGCCCGCTCCGACGCACGCGCCGCTGGGAGGCACCGTCGGGGACCCGGACGGACATTCGACCAAGGTCTCCGCACCGTCTTCAGAGACTTCATCGGGGAGCTCCACGGCGTGTCCCGTCGCATCGAAGTACACGGTCGTCCCCCCGAGGGTGGCTCGGTAGCAGGCCACCGCCACGAAGGTTCCTTGCCACATCCACCCCGTGTGGTGGATGACGAGGCTCCCTCCCTGAAGCCCGCCGGGGAGCGTCGCCAAGAACGCGGCTTGCCGGTCGGGATCGTTCAGGATCGCCTCGAAGGCCTGCACCTGCTCCACCACATCGGCCCCGATGGCGGGCCAGAAGACCTGCTCCTCCAGCGACGCCCCGTCGGAACCGAGCGTCGCGCACGCCGTGGAGTCCTCGATGGGCGTCCCCTCGTACGTGCGCTGCAGGGTCGAGAACCACCCCAGCGCGAGCGGGTCGCTGATGCCGCCCGTCATCGTCGAATACCCGGTCTCGTCCGCGCTGACTCCGGAGACCTGGTCCGCAGGCAGGCCCGCTCCCGTGAAGTAAGCGACCACGGCGGCGTTCTGCGCATCGGCGCCGCCCGGAAAGCCGAAGTCCGGTGACATCTGCACCGTGTCGCTCGGTATCGCGGTAGCGGCCTGGGATACCAGCTGCGTCGCGAACACGCCGTCCGTGCCGACGACCCGCCGCACGCCGCCCTCGACCTCCGTCGACACGACGGTCCCGAGCTGGAATCTCGATTTCGCCAGCGTATGCACGTAACCGGGGATACCAGCCGCGGAGGCCGCGCCGGACGTCGACGGACCGCCACACCCCCCAAGGGCGAGCCAGGCCGGGAGCCAGCGCGCGGACTCTCGAAAAAGACGTCGCATGGCCTCGTCCTCGACGCGCCGCACTTCCCCACACCCGGGGTGTCGACGCGATGAACAAGTAGCACCGGGCCACTTCCGAAGCCAACGGCCAACCGGCCGCGCGTGGACCTCCGTCCGCGAAGGGAGCCCCACGCGCGGCGGCTGTCCGCAAGGACTACGGCGTCGCCTTCACGCGATGTTTCGTCCGGACAATAACTCCCCGCGGCGCGGTCGGCGTTCGAGTAGCAGGGCGTCGTCCTCGTGGTGAAGACGCACAAGGAGGGCATGCGGGCCGAGGAGACCCGCTCGCAGCTCGGGCTTATCGCCGAGGAGATGCCCCGCATTCTCAAGCAGGGCATCTTGACGAGGAAGCTCGCGACCAAGGGCCAGAAGCGGGCTACGACCTACTTCCCGAAGTGATCGACTGAACCCGGTCGGCTAGGTCGGTCGTGGTCTGCAACTCGGCGTGCAGCATGAGCACGATCGCTCGGTTCGCCCCGTGCGCAGAGCTCGCGGACGACGGGGCACCCCGAAGTCGACGGCGGTTCTGGTGCAAAAGCGGCACCGGCCTCCGTGGCCAAAGTCGGACCTCCGCCGGCATCAAGCGGCATCCCTTCGGTGAGCGTGAAGGCGCTGCCTCAGGTACGACCCTGAGCGCGTCGGACCGCGCTCCACATGCGTCCGTCTCCACGAGGCAGCGGCCCGGTGGGCCCCCTGCCTCTTCCTAGCCCCGGTTCACCCCGAGCCGGTCGTCCGCGCCCGCGGGACTGGGCCGCGTTGACAACGCCGTGGCCGGCCCGTAGATCCCGAAAGGAGTAATGTTCCGAGCGTGGGGGGGCCCTGAGCGCGACGCGTTTACGTCCGTCCGATCGTCGGCGGGCGACCCGAGCGCGCACGTCAACGGGCCACCGTTACCCTCTTGAACGCGATCGCCGCCGGAGTGCAGCCGGGTACGGTGCTCGCGGGAAAGTATCGCGTGGATCGCGTCCTTGGCGCCGGCGCCATGGGCGTCGTCGTTCAGGCGCAACACCTTTCTCTCGACAGTCGCGTCGCGATCAAGCTGCTTTTGCCCAGCATGCTGGCGAACGAGGATGCAGTCGCGCGCTTCGCGCGCGAAGCGCGCGCGGTCGCCAGGTTGACGAACGAGCACGTGGCACGCGTCTTCGACGTGGGGACCCTCGACACCGGCGCGCCGTTCATGGTCATGGAGTTCCTCGAAGGCGCAGACATGCACAAATGGCTGCAGAATCAGCCGCCGCTCTCGGTGGAACTGGCGGTCGATCTCCTGCTCCAGGTGTGTGAGGCCGTTCGCGACGCGCACGAACGCGGGATCGTGCACCGCGATCTCAAGCCCGCCAATTTGTTCTGTGTGCGGCGCTCCGAGGGACGGCCGTTCGTCAAGGTCCTCGACTTCGGAATCTCGAAGCTCGTCTCCACCGGCGACGAGGACTCCGCGGTGGCGATGACGCGGACGGGAGCGATCATGGGCACTCCGCTCTACATGGCGCCCGAGCAAATGAACTCTTCGCGCGACGTGGACGCGCGCGCCGACATCTGGGCGCTCGGCTGCATCTTTTACGAGCTGCTGGCGAGGCGCGTGCCCTTCCTGGGCTCGAGCCTGCCCGAGGTCTGCCTGAAGGTGATCAGCGAGCCCGTGCCGTCCTTGCGGCAGGCGCGCCCCGACATCCCCGACGCGATCGAGGCGACCATCCTCAAGTGTCTCGAGAAGGACCGCAATCGTCGCTTCGGGACGGTCGCGGATCTGCAGGCGGCGATCGGGCCATTCGCGCAGGGGCCGGCGAGCGGCTGGAATCCGCTCGCGTATGCCCCGCGCGCTTCAGGGACCATGGCGGCCGACGTGCCGGAGATCGGCTCGCGCCTCGGCGCCTCGAGCGGCGCGGAACGCAGCCTGGGCCCCGTCGGGAACACCCGGCCGTCCGAGCCGCGCCGACCTGGCGCGCGCGCGCTCGTGGTGACCGGGGGGATCGTGGTCGCAGGCCTCGCCGTGACTTTGGCGCTCGCGCTGACGAGAACGACGAAGAGCACGAGCCCTTCCTCGGAATCCGCGACGGCGGCGGCCAGCGTATCCACGACACAGGCGGGTCCGACCTTTGCGCCATTGCCGCCTCTCGTCGCGGCGCCCTCTCCTTTGCCCTCGACGACTGGCGATGGCAACGCGCCGGGTCCGGTCCTCGCCGACGGCGGGGTTCCCATGGCGGCCTCGGCTCGCACGAAGCTGGACCGTTTCACGCCCACCCCCCATCTCCCGGCTGTGGTACAGCACGCGAGGCCCGCAGCCTCCGCGGCTGCGGCTCCTGCGAACGCACCTTCCCCAGAACCCGCCGAGGTCGATCATGGCTTTTGACCAGCGACGCGTCGCCGCCGCGGCCAGCGTCACCGCGGCCTGCTTCCTCGCTTGCGCCGCGGCGGAGGCCGAGCCGACCGCGTCCGATCGAGAGACTGCGCGAGCCCTCATGAACCTGGGCGACCGAAGGCTCGCAGAGAAGGATCTCGCCGCGGCGCTCAAAGCGTACGAAGGCGCCGACGCGATCATGCACGTGCCGAGCACCGGCGACGCGGTCGCTCAAGTGCAGGAGCGCATGGGCCTCCTCGTCGAGGCTCGCGACAAGGCCGTCCTCGTCACACGCATCCCGCTTTCGCCCAACGGCCCGCGGCCCTTCGTCGAGGCCCACGCGGACGCCGAGCGCCTCGCCCGCGACATCGAGCATCGCATCCCCTCGGTACAAATCGTAATTTCCGGCCTCGATGCGGGCGTGGACGTCGCGGTCACCCTCGACGGAGCCACAGTGCTGCCGTCTCTCTTGTCGCTGCCGTACAAGGCCGATCCGGGCAAGCATGTGCTGCATGCCTCCGCGCCCGGATATGCCGATGCGACCCAAGAGTTCACCCTCGCGGAGGGCGACACGATCAACGCGAAGCTCACGCTCGTCCCGCTCCCGCAAGCGCGTTCGGTGGCTGCGAAGCCCTCGCAGGCGGCTGGCGCGCGAGAGGTCTCCGCGCCGCGCAAGACGTCTCCGCTCGTCTACATCGGTTTCGCCGCGGGTGGCGTGGGGCTCGTGACGGGCGTGGCGACCGGGCTCGTGCAGCTTGCCGATGTGTCGAAGGTCAAGACCGACTACTGCGGCGGCGGCACGGCGTGCAAGAACGGCTACCAGTCGCCGACGTCCGACGCGAAGACACTGGCCGCCGTCTCCGACATCGCGTTTGCGGTCGGCGCGATCGGCGTGGGCGTCGGCATCTACGGCCTCCTTGCAGGGCATCCGTCCAGCTCCGAGTCGAGCGACGTGGCGCCCTCGGGCGTCGCATGGCACGCCGTCATCGGCCCAGGCGACCTCGGAATCGCCGGTACGTTCTGATAACGCCTGTCTCTTCGACGGGTATCCCGTCGAAGACGCGTAAACTCCACCGCGCGATCTGTGCCTAGCCGCGGGGTGTAAGGTGCGGTAGACGCGATCGCGGTGAGGGGGACGTGCGCGGGGTAGCGCTCTCCCATCCCCGCGCTCGTGCTCCATTTCGATGCACCAATATTCAATCCACTTTTCCCGAACGCGACGAAAGCGGGAGATCGCGTCCGCGGCTCGCCCTTCGGCTGGCAGGCTCGTCGCACGTCTTCGTCTCGTCTTCGCGCTGGCGTTGGCCACGAGCGGCTGCGAGCTTGTCTCCGGGGTCAGCGATCTGCATTTGGCGCAAGAAAATCCAGATTCATCGCCGCTCGACGACGCCACGCTCTCGAGCGACGACGCCCAAGGCGCTCAGGACGCGATGCCCCCCCTGCCCGACGGCACGTCGAGCGACGACGCGAGCGACGCAGCCGACGCCCTCGCGCCGGAGGACTCCGGCCCGGACTGCGGCGCCGGATGGACCTATTGCGGAGTCGGCGGCTGCCGCAATCTCGAGGACGATCCGCACGCGTGCGGGGCCTGCGCGGTGGATTGCGTCGCGCGCTTCACCGGCACCCACGTCGATTCGGCGAGCGTCGCGTGCCACTCCGCCGCATGCGCCTACGCATGCTCGCCCGGCTTCGCAGACTGCGCCGACGCCGGCGAGGACGGCGGGAGCGCATGCGCGGCCGATCTCTCGCTCGCGGCCACGTGCGGCAGCTGCGGGACGGCTTGCGGGGCCGGGTACCTTTGCGCGCCCGAGGGCGACGCCGCAGCTCGCGATTTCGCCTGCGCCTCGTCGTGCCCGGCCGGCACGCCGACCGTCTGTGGCGGCGCATGCGTGAACGAGACGGCGAACAGCACGACCAACGCGACGAACTGCGGCGGGTGCGGCCCCGCGCACGACTGCGACGGCGGTCAGATCTGCCAGTCGTCGGCCTGCGCATGCCCGTCGGGGGAGACCCTCTGCTCCTCCGGATGCACGAACGTCCACGGCTCGGACGTGAACAATTGCGGCGCGTGCGGGAAGGTCTGCAAGGGCCCGACGACGGGCAGCGGCCAGGCGGTGTGCAACTCCGGCACGTGTGGATTGACGTGCACCTCACCCACGCCGAACACCTGCGGCCCCGGGTGCGTGAACTGCACGACGTCGGTCACGGGAGCCACCTCGACCTGCAACGGCAACGGGGCCTGCACCGTCGCCTGCACGCAATCGGGCTACCAGATCTGCGGGTCCGCCTGCGTCAACACGACAAGCGACAACTCCAACTGCGGCTCGTGCAACGGTGCCTGCAGCCCCGCGTCCACCGGCGAAATCTGCGTCTCCTCCACGTGCCGCCCGCAGTTTGCGGTCTCCGTCACGTCGTTCTCGGCGACGCAGAACGTCGGCTTCTCCGGCCAGGTCGCGACCTTCTCGGACATCGTGACGGGCGACACCACGTCATCGCTGACCGCCACGATCAACTGGGGCGACGGCAACTCGTCCACGGGGACGATCGCGGGGAGCAGCGGCTCGTTCACCGTCTCCGGATCTCACACGTACGGCGGGTCGGGCAGCTTCACGGTGGTCGTCACCGTGAAGGCGACGGCGACGGGCGCGACGCAGAGCGGTACGGCCACGATCACCATCGGTGCCTGCACGCCGGGCGACACCGAGTGCTCGGGCGGCGTCCAGCAGTCGTGCCTGTCCGGCGGCATGTGGGGCAACGCGATCACTTGCCCGTACCTCTGCGTCGCGAAGGTCTGCGGCGGACAGTGCAAGCCGGGGGCGGTCCAGTGCGACCCGAACAACGACTCCGTCGAGACGTGCCAGCCCAGCGGCACCTGGATGGACAGCACGAACTGCGCCAGCTCGAGCCAAGGATGCTCGAACGGCGCCTGCCACGGGACCTGCGTGCCGGGCTCGCTGGCGTGCGACACCGGCGACGACAACGTCGAGACGTGCCAGGCGGACGGCACGTTCCGCGACACGACCAACTGCGCCAACACGACTCAGGGCTGCCTGAACGGCGCCTGCAGTGGGGGCTGCGTGCCCGGCACGCTCGCCTGCGACAACGGGAGTCCCCGCTCGCCGGAGAAATGCGAATCCGACGGAACGTGGCAGTCGACCGGGGCGTGCCCGACCTCTTCTCCCTATATTTGTCAGAGCGGGAGCTGCGTCGCCAATACGCCGATCAACGTGGGGAACTCGGACGTCTCGGCCTCGACGTGGGAGGACTTCGAGCCGGCTCCCGGCACGGTCTACCTGACGAACTTCACCGCGCCCACGACCGCCACGGTCGTATCGCTCGACGTCAACGGCCGCGTCACCGGCGGCGCGTGCGACCTCTACATCTACTCCGACAACGGCGGTACGCCATACCAGCGGCTCACGTACGAGTTCGCGGTGGACGTGCTCGCCGGGTTCAACGGCGCCGCGCCCTCGGTGAACGTGACCTTGACGGCGGGCCAGCAGTACTGGGTCGGTGGAATCTGCAGCAACCCGGGCGGCACGGTGGAGCTCTATCAGAACTCCACGCTGCCCGCGAAGGGCTACGTCGCGGGCGGCCAGACGTTCGGCGACATCGTGCCGTCGACATTCCCTACCGGAACCACGCGCGGCAACACATACAGCTTCTTTCTCGAAGTCTTGACAGTTCCCTGAAGCGCCGAGTTCCGGCGAGAGAAGAGTCGACGATGCTTTTTTCCAAGACGAGACGTTCCCGTCGAGGTCTGGCGGTCCTGGCGCTCGCGGGCGGGGTCGCGTGGGCGGCCAGCGCCGCCGCCGACAATCCGGCCATTTGCTTCCCGGCGCCCATCGGCGTCCCTGGTCTCTTCGGGGCGCCCGAGTGGTTCAACGATCCCAACATGGCGGTCGGCACGCCGACGCGCACGGATCTCAACGAGCCGCGATGGTCGGCGTCACCGGGCTTCAACTTCCCCGGGGACAACGGCAACTCGTCGACGGGTGAAGGGAACATGCACTTCATCGTGGATCCGGACGGGACGGAGCTCAGCGTCTCGTTCCAGGACGACGCGGACAACACCCCCGAGGGCGGGGGAGACGGCATCTGGTTCGGCATCTCGGCGGTGGGCGGCAAGGCCGGCGTCATGTTCGTGCCCGTCACCTGGACCGCCGGGTCGACCACGGACCCCTACGTCTACAGCGGCGGCGAGATGTCGTACTGGACGTACAACTTCGGCTCCACGCCGACCAACGCGTGGTCGGGCGAGACCGACGACTACCCGACGTTCGTCACGCACGGTTCGGTCGCCGCGTGGACCCACTCGCCCGTCGCGAGCGGCGGCGCCGACTGGGCCATCCAGTTCAAGGTGAACCTGACCTCTCTGGGAATCGGGCCGAACACGCAGATCAAGATCTACGCGGCGATGATGAAATCGGACAGCGGGCTGCCGAAGCCCGTCTACGTGTCGCTGCCGCAGCTCGTGACTCCCGCCCCGGCGGTGATCCCGAACACGACCGTTCCGTCCGACCAGAATGGCCAGTGGTTCGCGGCCTCGACCCTCGCGGCCGGGTGCACCCAGGGGGTCGGCTTCACGAACAACCTGCAGATCGGCGGCAACAACGATCCCACCAACACGGTCATCAACACGGACGCGGGGGCGACGAACTCGTTCTTCGCGAACCCGGTGGTGCCGTCGGGTATGGCGTCTCCGGCGACCGGCGCGCTGAACGCGCGGTTCCGTATCGCCGACTGGGGTGCTCAGGTCGGCGATCCCGACGCCGGGTGGGTCACGATCCCCAACGGCGCGGCGGTCACGAACACCACCGGCGCGATCGGCGGCGCCGTGAGCTTCAACTTCTCGTGCCCGCAAAACACGGGCGGCCAGGTTTGCGCGCTCCCGCCTCCGGCGAACCCGCACCAGTGCATGCTCGTTCAGCTGACGAACGCGCCGTTCCACAACACCGCGATCGGCACGGCGTCGGTCTTCCGGAATATGAGCTTCGAGTCGCTCTCGACGAAGATCATTCCTGCGACGATCTCCGTGCAAGGCCTTCAGGCCCTCCTCGGGAACAGCAACCCGCGCGACGTCTACATCGACGTCGTCACGCGGAACATGCCGGCCCTCAGCAATAACCTCATCGTCCTCGATTCGCTCTTGATGAATCTGCTGAAGAGCGCGGCGATCGGACTGATCCAGGCCGTGAACCCCCTCGCGGACAGCCTGACGACCGACCAGCAGCTCAAGCTGGCGTGGCCGACGTTCGAAGTTCACGTCTACTACGACTCGGGCCGCACGTTCACGATCCACGGGCGCACGTTCTCGGTCCTCAGCCCGATGAACTCGTTCGGCAACTACTACTCGCACGACGGGGCGCTCTACGGCTTCACGACCGGGCTCGGTACGGCCGGCCCGATCCCGGTGAATTCGCTCGGTCCGAACACCTACCACCTGCAGATCCCCAACGAGGGCAAGGCTCTCATCCAGACGGGCGTCACCGCCGAGGAGCTTCCCCTCGCCCTGACGCCGTCCGGCAACCGGACGTGCCAGCTGTTCCCCTTCGCGGCGAACTGCGAGTAACGTAGGGGCATACCGTTTCGGGGGGCCTCCTTGCGATCTTCGCTCCTTCTTTTCGTCCTGGTCGTCGTTCTCGGGAGTTGCAGCAGCCAGCCCCCGAGTTCCACGGCGCAAGGCGAGTCGGAGGCGGGCACCCCCGACGGCAGCACGGGCGAGTCGTCGGGCTCGGGCGGGACCTTCGGGTCGGGGGGAGACGCCTCCTCTCAGGGCGACTCGACTCCGGGCCCGTGCACCAACCCGCCGAACATCGACGGCGATCACGACGGCTTCACGGGGGCGCAGGGCGACTGCAACGACTGCGACCCCGACATCAACCCCGGGGCGTACGACGTCCCGGGCGACGGGATTGACGAGGACTGCGACGGAGTTGCGGACGACGAGCCCACCGGCTGCGACGTGGGGCTCGCCATCGACGCGACGGACGCGACGCTGGCGGCCAATGCCATCGGCATTTGCCGGAAGCAATCGGGGGAGAGCTGGGGGCTGGTCAGCGCCGCGTGGGTCTTCCCCGACGGCACGAGCGCGTCCGCCACGCTCCCCGGGTGCCCCGCGATGGGCCCGCCCAATCCGCTCTCGCACGGTCTTCTGACCTCCTTCGGCACCAACGGCAAGCCGCGCGACGGGAGCACGATGCTCGCCATATCGTCGGGTGCCGCTCGCGCCGGGGAGACGGACATTCCCGCGCCGGGCTCCGGCACGTCTCCGCAGGCCGGCATCATGTGTACGGCGAGCGCGTTTCCCTCCGGCTTTCCCGTGCTCTCGCCCTCGTGCGCCCCCGTCATCTCGATGCCGAACCATCCCGTCGCCTACGACGGCATGGCGCTCGAGCTTCACGTCAAGGTGCCCACGAACGCGAGCGGCCTGAGCTTCGACTTCAATTTTTTCTCGACGGAGTTCCCCGAGGAAATTTGCAGTATGTACGGGTATAATGACCAGTTCGTCGCGCTTCTCTGGTCGAAGGCCACGAGCACGCCGGCGAACCACAACGTATCGTTCGACTCGATGGGTGAGCCGGTCGACGTCGACAGCGCGCTCGTGGAGGTCTGCACGCCGACCACTTACGACGGCGTGGATTACACGTGCCCTCTGGGTCCGAGCCAGCTCGATGGAACCGCGGTCCAGCAGGCGATGGGGAACGGGGACGGGACGTCGTACGAGTCGGGCGGCGCCACGGGCTGGCTGACCAGCAGCGCCAGCGTCGTGCCCGGCGAGACCATCATTCTCCGCTTCGCGATCTGGGACGCGGGCGACAACATCCTCGATTCCACGACACTGCTCGATCACCTGACGTGGTCGCTCGCGTCCGGCGACGCGGCCCCGCCCCCTTCGGCGCCCCCGGCGACCGTCCGGCCACCGCGATGACGGGTCGCGCCCATCGCGTCCACCCGGCGCTCTGGCCATGGCTGGCGGCATCCCTTCCCTTCGGCGGGGTGGGCTGCGGGCAGGTGGCCGCCGAAGCCGCAAGCCGCGACTCGCTCGTCGCCGACGCGAACGTCGAGACCGCTGCCGTCCGCGAGGCGAGCGCCGACGAGGCGAGCGTCGACGCGAACGGCGACGACCCGAACCTCGAGGCCGCTGCGCTCGAAGCGGGGGCCGACGTCGGGCCTCTGAACGCGGCGTTCGACGCCGAGGCCGACACCGACGACGCGTGCACCGGCGCGTGCCCCTACGACATCGGCAACCAGACCGTCGACGACACCTGGTTCGACTTCGAGACCGCGCCGGACACGGTCTTCCTCACGACGATCGTGCCGCCCGAGGCCGCGACGATCGTCTCTTTGCGCGTCATCGGCAGGGTCGCCGGCGGCGCGTGCGACCTCTACGTGTATTCCGACAAGAACGGGGAACCGGATGAGCGTGTCGCCTACCAGCTGGCGGTGAACGTCGTCGCCGGGCCCAGCGGCGCCCCACCGGCGGCCAGCGCCACGCTGACGGCTGGCGATACGTATTGGGTCGGAGGCAACTGCTCCAATTCGGACGGGGGAACCGTCGAGCTCTTTCAGAACAACATGCTCCCCGCGCATGGATATGTGGCGGTCGCTCAACCCTACGGGGCGCTCGTGCCGGCAACGTTCCCGCTCGGGACGACCCGGGGCAACACGTACAGCTTCTTCCTGGAGGTCCGGGCCGCCCTTTGAGCCGGGCGCGTTACAGAAGGTCGACGAGCTCGATGTCGAAGACGAGCGGCCCCGCGGGCGTGCCGGGCCGCTGCGGCTTGTCACCGTAGGCGAGGCCGGCCGGGACCCAGAACCGCGCTTTCTCGCCCTTCACCATGAGCTGGACGCCCTCGGTCCAGCCCTTGATGACCTGGTCGAGGCCAAAGCGCGCCGGTTCGCCCCGAGCGATCGTGCTGTCGAACATCCGTCCGTCCCTCGTCCACCCGGTGTAGTTCACGATGACGGTGCTCGTGGCCGAGGGATGGGCAGTCCCGGTGCCCGGTTCGAGCACGCGGATGGCCAGACCGGACGCGGTCTTCGTGGCGCTCGCCGGCGGGGCCTTCAAGTCCGGCGGTACGGGGGGCGGCTTCTGCCGGGCGATCACCTCGAGCAGCTCGATGTCGAACACGAGGTCACCAGCGGGGGCGCCCATGCGCGGGTGATCTCCGTAGGCCAGCGCCGCCGGAATCCAAAAGCGGCGCTTCTCGCCAGCGACCATCTGCTGGAGGCCTTCCGTCCATCCCGGGATGACGCCGGTGACGCCGACGTTGAGGGGCTCTTTGCGGAGGACCGTGCTGTCGAACATGGCGCCGCCCTTCGTCCATCCCGTGTAGTCCACCTTCACTCGGTCGTCCGTGCCGGGGTGGTCGTGGCCGGTCCCGGGTGTCAGGACGATCCACGCGAGGCCCGACGCCGACTTCTTCGCGCTCGCGGGCGCAGCGCCCACGTCCGGCGGCGCCGGCATCGCCTCCGGCGTGGGCGCGGCAGAGGCTACGTCCGAGATGGACGTGGCAGGCGTGGCGGACGTCTCCGGCTCGGGCCCGGCCCCGTCGGGACCCCCCGAGGGGCCGCTCGCTTCATCCTTCGCGCAGGCGGTGCCCGCGAGACAAAGAATGGCGAATAGAGCTGCAGTGCGTCTGTTCATTACGGCAGGGCCGCGGATAGGGCGAGTCGCCGGGGCCTTCCTACGCGACATTCTTCTCGGACGCCACCGTCGCGGCGACGGGGGAAGGGCCGCGACGAGTGAGGGATGCGGCCGAGCGCCCCTCGCGCCGGTTTCAAGGTTTCGCGGACGCGAACCGCAGCCTGTTCAGGCGGCTCGCAGTCCCGTCGGAGAGGGGAAGGGCGAGGACCTATCGTGAAGTTGACCGTGAAAGACGTCGTCGAGGAAATCGAGGCCTCGTTGGAAGCGGGGCACGGGGGGCTCTGGGAAGTGCCGGCGTCCGTCACGGGCCTGCCCTCACCGCTCGACATCCACGTCCACACCGACAGCGCGACGCGGTGGTCGGTGCGTATCTCGCTCCGGCGGTCCCCGGACGGGAGCGACACGGCGTTCGAGGGCACGGTCTTTTCGTCGACCTTTCTCTTCCGGATGGAGCAGCACATCGAGAGGGCAATCGCGACGCTCAAGGCGCGCCACGAGGGCCGCCGGCTGTCCCCGCTCGCGTCGCCGAGGATCCCGCTGGACATCGACCAGCGCATCCTGGCGCTCGGCGAGGCGTGGGCAGTCCTCTCCGGGCGGCGGGAGAGGGGCCTCGATGCGAACGACGCAATCACGACGCTGGGTAAGCAGGTGGCGGAGCTGCTCGCCGCGAGAGCGCCGTGAGGCGACGGGCGAATGAGAGGACGCCCACGCGTGTCTGTCGGCGATGGCCCCGGGGGAAGACGCTGCGCGCGTGGGCAAAGAAGCAGGGCGTCAATGGAACGGTGACCGGCTCCTGGGACTACGAGCACGTGCGCCGCAAGAAGGGCTGCCCATACCGCGAGGTCACCGCGGACGCGAACCTGCGTCGCTGCCCAGAGCACAAGATGAAGCTCTGGCCGAAGGCGCGCGTCCGCGCCATCCGCTTCCACGACCTCCGGCACACCACCGCATCGCTCCTGATGATGGCGGGCGCGATCACGGCTGCGGTCCAGCGCATCCTGCGCCCCCGGACCCGCGGCTTACCACCGAGGTCTACGGGCACCTTGCGCCGGGCTACTTGATGTCGCAGGTCGACCGCTTGCGGTTCTTCGCGGCGGCGCCCAAGGAGCCCGTGCCCGAGGCGGCCAAGGTGGTCGTGAACGCACGGCTTGGTCCACCCGTGGTCCAGGAGGACGCGGAGCCCCCAGAACAGGGTGCAGACCGGCGTTCGGATTCCGCGGAAATCCCGGCGAATCCGCTGGCGCGTCCGGCAGGATTCGTCGCCGAGGGCGCCGAGCCGAAGGCTCGGGGGCCCTTGCCGCTAGAATCCTCGCCGGCAAGCAAAAGACCGCGTAGCGGGCTTTTGCGCGTCCGGCAGGATTCGAACCTGCGACCTACGGCTCCGGAGGCCGTCGCTCTATCCAGCTGAGCTACGGACGCGTGTGGGGGTCGGCTTTGTCGCACGGGCGCGAGGGTCGGGCAAGACCCCTACGCATCTTGTGTGAATTTCTCGCGATTTTCGGGTGGCCCCAGCCGCTCTCCCCTGCCCCCGCGCCCGTGACGGACGCGTCTCCCCCGTCGAGTGCCGCGCCTCTCACACGAAGGGCTCCACCCCTCCCACGCGAGCCCCGGCCCCCTCCCGCGAAGGCGCCCAGCTCCCCGCCTGTGAGAAGCACCTCTCATCTGGACGCACGCCTCTCTCCGCCGAAGGGACGCCTCCTTCCGCGAGAGAACTCCACGCAAGCCGTTCACGAAGTCATCCCTCCCCGCGAGGGCCGCGCCTCTCCGCGTGAGAGACGCATCTCTCACGATGAGGACGACGCCCGTCCGCGCGACGCACGCGCGCCTCCCGCTCAAGGCCGCACCCCTTGCACGTGAGGAGTGCACTTCTCCGCGAGAGAACCGCACCCCTCCACGCGAGGCGCCCGTGGGAGCCGCTCACAAGCCCGCCCCTCCCGCTCAGAGATGCATCCCTCCACGATGGGAGATGCGCGCATCAAGCGAGGAGCCACGCGCATCGACCATGGGAGCCCCATCCCTCCGCACGAGAGACGCCCCCCTCGCCCTCGATGCGGCGGTGGGACGGCGTGAGGCCCCTCGCCCGTGGCTCGCGCCGCCCGGCCCCTCACATCCTCAACACGATCTTCCCCGCCGCACTCCCTGCCTCGAGCAGCGCATGGGCGCGCCCGACCTCCGCGAAAGGCACGACCTCGCTCACGTGGACCTTGAGCTTGCCCGACTCGACCAGCGCCCCGAGCTTCTCGAGCGCGGGGCCGTCGGGCTCCACGGTGATGCCCACGAACCTCCGGCCGGCGGCCTCGGTCCGGCGGGCGAGCTCCGCGTTCATCCGCTCGACGGCGGTGAGCAGGATGCCGCCCTTCTTGAGGACCTGAATCGACCGGGTCCCGTAGTCCCCTCCGACGAGCTCGAAGACGACGTCGATGTCGCCGGTGGCCTTCGTGAAGTCGGCGGTCTTGTAGTCGATGATCTCGTCGGCCCCGAGGCCGCGGACGAAGTCGCGCTTGGCGGCGCTGGCCGTGGCGACGACGTGGGCGCCGAGGGACTTCGCGATCTGCACGGCGAGGTGGCCGACGCCTCCGCCCGCGGCGTGGACGAGGACGCGCTGGCCGCGCTGCACCTTGGCCGCGTCGACGAGGCCCTGCCACGCGGTCAAACCGGCGAGCGGGAGGGCCGCGGCGGCCTCGAAGCTCAGGGACCTGGGCTTGAGCGCGAGCTGGCGGGACGGCGCGGCGACGTACTCGGCGTAGGTGCCGACGGGCCGCGGGAACATCGGCATGCCGAAGACCTCGTCGCCCACGCGGAAGCGCGTGACGCCGGGGACGAGGTCCTCGACGACGCCGGCGACGTCCCAGCCGAGGACGAGCGGCGGCTTCGCCCACGGGACCTTGCCCGCGCGCATGAACCCCTCGACCGGGTTGGTGCCGGCGGCGCGGACCTTGATGAGCACCTCGGTCGGGATCGGGACGGGGCGCTCGACGTCGACGATCTCCAGCGCTTCGAATCCCCCGGGCTGACGGACGATGACGGCTCGCATTGGCGTTCTCCTTGGCCCAGCACTATTGGATTGCAGGGCACCAGCAGCAAGGCAGGTACCCAATAGTGCCTAGCTCACCCGGAGGAGACCTCATGCCCGTCCGCACCGCATCCCAGCGCCGCCGGGAAGCCAAGATCGCGTACGACGCCTACCTCGAGCGGTGCCCGAGCCGGCAGCTCCTCGACCGGCTCGCGGACAAGTGGGTGTGCCTCGTCCTGACCGCGCTGGAGGGCGGCCCGCTCCGCCACAGCGCGATCGCGGCGCGCATCGCCGGGGTGAGCCAGAAGATGCTCACACAGACGCTCCGCGCGCTCGAGCGCGACGGGCTCGTCACGCGGAAGGTCACGCCGTCGGTGCCGGTGCGCGTCGACTACGCGCTCACGGCGCTCGGGCGCGACCTCGAGCAGCAGGTGCGTCCGCTGAAGCGCTGGGCCGAGGCGAACATGGACGAGATCCTCCACGCGCGCCGCCGGCACGACGCCCGCGACGACGCGGCGTCCTAAAAAGACGACGCCCGGCCCCTCATCGGGAGGGCCGGGCGTCTGGAGGCCCGGCGGGAGGACACCGGGCACGGGCACTACTGCGGTGGGGACAGGCCGGCGATCAGCCGCCGGTCTCTTCGAACTCGGCGTCGATCACGCCGCCGTCCTTGCCGCCCTTCTTCTCGCCGCCGCCCGGAGCCGCGCCGCCGCCACCGGGGGGAGGCTCGCCGTTCGGGCCGCCGGGACCGCCGCTGGCCCCGTACATCATGCCGGCGAGGCGATGGGCTTCCTTCTCGAGGCGGCCCATCACGTCCTGCACGCGGACGTCGTCCTGCTTCTCGACCGCGTCGCGGCCTTCCTTGATGAGGCCCTCGAGCGAGGAGAGATCCTGACCCTGGATCTTGTCCTTGTTCTCGTTGAGCGTCTTTTCGATCGTGTAGCAGAGGTTGTCGAGCTTGTTCCTGCGCTCGATCTGCTCACGGCGCTCCTTGTCTTCGCGCTCGTTCTCCTGGGCGTCCTTCACCATCTTCTGGATCTCGGCCTCGTTGAGGCCCGAGTTCGCGGTGATGGTGATCTTCTGGTCCTTGCCGGTCGCGGTGTCCTTGGCGTGGACGCTGAGGATGCCGTTGGCGTCGATGTCGAAGGTGACCTCGACCTTGGGCACGCCGCGCGGCGCCGGCATGATGCCCTCGAGGTGGAACTTGCCGAGGGTGCGGTTGTAGCGCGCCTCGGTGCGCTCGCCCTGAAGGACGTGGATCTCGACGCTCGGCTGGCTGTCGGTCGCCGTGGAGAAGATCTCCTTCTTCTGGGTCGGGATCGTCGTGTTGCGCGGGATCATGGCGGTCATCACGCCGCCCAGCGTCTCGACGCCGAGGCTCAGCGGGGTGACGTCGAGGAGGACGAGGTCCTTCACGTCGCCGGAGAGGACGCCCGCCTGGACCGCGGCGCCGACCGCCACGACCTCGTCGGGGTTCACGCCCCGGTGCGGGTCCTTGCCGAAGAACTTCTTGACCGTCTCCTGCACGAGCGGCACGCGGGTCGAGCCGCCGACGAGGACGACCTCGTCGATCTCCTTCGGGCTCTTCTTCGCGTCGGCGAGGGCCTTGCGGACCGAGTCCATCGAGCGCTCGACGAGCGGCGCCATCATCTGCTCGAGCTTCGCCCGCGAGAGGCGCATGTCGAGGTGCATCGGGCCGCCGGCGCCGACCGTGATGTACGGGAGGTTGATGCCCGTCTCCTGCACGGCCGAGAGCTCGATCTTGGCCTTCTCCCCCGCCTCCTTGAGGCGCTGGAGGGCCATCTTGTCGTTGCGGAGGTCGACGCCGTTCGACTTCTTGAACTCGGCGA
The DNA here is from genome assembly GCA_963797395.1 of uncultured delta proteobacterium. Taxonomy (GTDB): domain Bacteria; phylum Myxococcota_A; class Polyangia; order Polyangiales; family Polyangiaceae; genus Palsa-1150. Next base: position 623,205 of record CAWCPA010000009.1, on the reverse strand, counting down.
CCATCCAGTCGATGATCAGGTTGTCGATGTCGTCGCCGCCGAGGTGCGTGTCGCCGTTGGTCGAGATGACCTGGACGACGTTGTCGCCGACCTCGAGGATGGAGATGTCGAACGTGCCGCCGCCGAAGTCGTAGACGGCGATGACCTCGTCCTTCTTCCGGTCGAGGCCGTACGCCAGCGCCGCCGCGGTGGGCTCGTTGACGATGCGCTTCACCTCGAGGCCCGCGATGCGCCCCGCGTCCTTCGTCGCCTGGCGCTGCGAGTCGTTGAAGTAGGCCGGGACCGTGATGACGGCCTCAGTCACCTTCTCACCGAGGTAGTCCTCCGCCGCCTTCTTCAGCTTCATGAGGACGTTGGCGCTGACCTCGGGCGGGGTCATGTTCTTCCCGCGGACCACGAAGGCGCAGTCGCCGTTGTTCGCACGCACGACCTTGTAAGGGACGCGCTTGATCTCCTCTTGAACTTCCTCGAAGCGCCGGCCGATGAAGCGCTTGGCGCTGAAGACGGTGTTCTCGGGGTTGGTGACCGCTTGCCGCTTGGCGATCTGGCCGACGAGCACCTCGCCCTTGTCGTCCCAGGCGACGACGCTCGGCGTGGTGCGCGAGCCTTCCTCGTTGACGATCACCTTGGGCTCGCGGCCCTCCATGATGGCGACCACGCTGTTGGTCGTACCGAGGTCGATGCCGATGATCTTGCCCATGGTCGCTTGCCTCCGGAGCCTTTCGCGGTAGACGGTAGAGCTTCGTAGCCCGGCCTCCCCAGGCCGAGCTCGCCGTTTGTCGGTGCTTCGCAGCGCCTCACCTGACGCGGACGGAGACTGAAATGCTCTTTCCCATCAAGGCGGTTCGTGCGACGCGAAGCCAACCTGACCACCGGGGTTGCGGCGTCAACGGCATGAAAGTTGAGGTGCCGATGCACGGCAGGCGAGCATCCCCTCTGGAGCCCCCTTCTACGCTGTGGTAAGTTGCGACGCAGTCGCGGCCGAGCGCGAGCCTTATGCCCCCTCCCGACGACCATATTCCCGCCCCGCCCGACCTCCCCTCGTACACGGTCGAGGACGTCGTCGATACGACGAATCAAGAGTCGCGGCGCCACCGCGAGGCCCTCGAACGGCACGCCGGCACGGGTCTCGTGCGGCACAGCGTCCTCCTCGACGACGAGCGCATCGACCCCGACGCGGCCAAGGTGGTCCGCCGCCTCGAGCGAAGCGGCTACCAGGCCTACCTGGTCGGCGGGTGCGTCCGCGACCTCCTCTTGGGCGGCAAGCCGAAGGACTTCGACGTCGCGACGAGCGCCCGCCCCGAGGACGTCCGCGCCCTCTTCCGAAACTGCCGGGTGATCGGCCGGCGCTTCCGCCTCGCGCACATCCTCTTCGGCGGCGGGAAGGTCATCGAGGTCGCCACCTTCCGCCGGAACCCGGCGATGGAGCCGCCCGACGAAGAGGCGAGCGAGGTCTTCGACGATCTGCTCATTCGCAGCGACAACGTCTTCGGCGAGGCCCACGAAGACGCGCTGCGGCGCGACTTCACGATGAACGCGCTCTTTTACGATCTCGACCGCCGCCAGGTCCTCGACTGGTGCGGCGGCATGCAGGACGTGCGGCGCCGCACGATCCACACGATCGGCGAGCCCATCACGCGCTTCCGCGAGGACCCGATCCGCATCCTCCGCGCCATCAAGTTCGCGGCGCGCCTCGACGTCGGCATCGCCCCGGACGTGTACGACGCGATGGTCTCGACCCGCGAGGACCTCGCGAAGGCCGCCCGGCCGCGGCTCTTCGAGGAGATTCTGCGGCTCCTCCGGGGCGGCGCGGCGCACCGCTCGATGTGGCTGCTCTGGGAGACCGGGGCCATGTCCGTGATGCTGCCCGAGCTCGCGGCCTTCCTCGACGACGAGGAGGCGACGCAGGGTGGGGCCTCGCGCTTCTTCCGCACGTTGGACGCGGTCGACGCGATGACCCGGTCCCGCGGCAAGCCGCTCGACGACATCGCCCTCTGGACGCTCGTCCTCAAGGAGCCGCTCGACGAGGCGTGCGCCGGCGAGCGCGACAAGGTCCACGCCGCGGCCGAGTTCCTCGATCCGGTCATCGAGCGCGTCGCGGTGCCCCGCCGCATCGCCGACGGCGTGCGGCGCATCGCGGCCGTGCTCCCCCGGCTGGCCGTGGGCAAGGCCGGGCGCTTCGCGCGCACCGAGCTGATCGTGCCGGCGCTCGACGTCCTCGAGGCCGAGCTGCTGGCCGCGGGCCGGTCGGCCGAGGCCGTGCACAAGATGCGCGCGGGGCACGTGGTCGTCGCGGGCGGCCGCGGGGCGTCGTCGTCGCGTCCGGCCGGCGGCTATCGCGACGTCCGCGGCCACCGTCAGCGGCGCGGCGCGGAGTAAGCCAGCGCCGCCGCCAGGTCCGCGGGGCTCGCGATGGGGAGCGAGCAGGTCCGGTCGCGGCACACGTAGGCCACGGGGGCCGGCCGCGGACCCTTGCCCTCGCCGAGCGCGCGGACGGCGGACAGCGAGGCCGGATCGGCCGGATTGACGAAGGCCAGGACCCGATCGGGCAGGTACGCCCGCGAGGCGACCGCCGCGAGGGCGGCGCGCGCCTCCCCGGGGGGGCCGACGAGGACCACGTCGACCGAGCCGCGCGCGAGGCGATCGGCGCTGGCGACGGTGACGCTCATGGCGAACGGGTTGTCGATCGCGGCGGCGGCGAGCTTCTCGACCGCGCGCGCGGCGGGCGCCGTGTACCGCTCGTCGGCGAGGGCGCCGAGGCGCAAGAGGACCTTGCAGGCGGTGGACGCGCCGCCGGGCACGGCGTGATCGAACGGGTCCTTCGGCCGCACGAGGATGGCCTCGCCGTCGTCCGGCGTGAAATCGAAGGAGTCGGTCGCGGCGTCGTGGAAGTGCGCGAGGATGGCGTCGGCGATCGCGCGCGCGAGGGCCACCCAGCGGACGTCGCCCGTGGCCTCGTAGACGTCGAGCGCCGCGTCGGCCACGAAGGCGTGGTCGTCGAGGAAGCCCGGGCCCTTCACGATCCCGTCCTTCGCGTGGCGCAGGACGCGCGCGCGGGCGCTCCCTTCCGGGAGCCGTTCCGAAACGACGAGCGCCTCCGAGACGAACGTCAGCGCCCGCACCGCGGCGTCCACCATGTCGCGGTCGCCCAGCGCCGCGCCGGCCTGGGCGAGCGCGCCGGCCATGAGGCCGTTCCAGCTCGCGAGGACCTTCTCGTCGCGGAAGGGCTTCACGCGCCGCTCGCGCGCCTCGAACATCCGGGCGCGGGCGCGTGACAGCGCGGCCTCCGCTTCGCGTGCGGGCATCGCCAGCCGCGCCGCGACCGCCTCGATCGGCTCGGGCATCGAGAGGACCGTCGAGCCGGTCTCTTCGAAGTTGCCCTCGTCGGTCACGGCGAACGCCGCCTCGGCCACGCGCGCGGCCTCCGCGTCCGCGCCGCACGCAGCGTCCACCTCGGCGCGGGTCCAGACGAAGAAGCGCCCCTCCTCGCCCTCGCTGTCGGCGTCCTGCGTCGCGTAGAAGCCGCCGCCCGGGGCCGTCATCTCGCGCGCGACGTACGCGGCGATGGCCCGCGCGGTCTCTTCGTACAGCGGCTCGCCGGTCGCGCGCCACGCGTCGGCGTACAGCCGGAGGAGCAGCGCGTTGTCGTAGAGCATCTTCTCGAAGTGCGGCACCAGCCAGCGCTCGTCGGTCGAGTAGCGGTGGAAGCCGCCGCCGAGGTGATCCCAGACGCCGCCCGCCCGCATCGCGTCGAGCGCCTTGCGCACGCGCGGCAGGTCGCCGGCCCGGAGCAGGAGGTCGAGGGACATGGTGTTCGGGAACTTGGGCCGCTGCCCGAACCCGCCGTGCTTGTCGTCGAAGCGCGCGGCGAGCTTCTTCACGGCGCGACCGAGGCCCTCGCGGGAGACCGCCTCGCCCTCGCTGGCGCTGCCCACCGAGACCTGCTGGATCGCGCGCGTCAGCTCCTCGGCCTGCGCGATCACCTCCTCGGGCCGCCCCTGGAACGCGTCGCGCACGGCGGCGAGCACCTTCGAGAAGCCCGGCATCCCGTACCGGTCCGAGGGCGGAAAGTACGTGCCCCCGAAGAACGGCCGCTGGTCGGGCGTGAGGAACACCGTGAGCGGCCACCCGCCGCTGCGGCCCATGAGCTGCACGACGAGCTGGTAGACCTGATCGAGGTCCGGACGCTCCTCGCGATCGACCTTCACGTTCACGAAGGCCTCGTTCATCTGGGCCGCGATGGCCGCGTCCTCGAAGGACTCGCGCTCCATCACGTGGCACCAGTGGCAAGCCGAGTACCCGATGCTGAGCAGGATCGGCTTGCCCTCGCGGCGCGCCCGCTCGAGCGCCTCGGGACCCCAGGGGTACCAGTCGACGGGGTTGTTCGCGTGCTGCTGGAGGTACGGCGACGTCTCGCCGGCGAGGCGGTTCGGCATGCGTCCCTTAGCTACTAGCTCGCCCTGAGCCGGCCGGCCGGGGGACGCGCGGTCAGTTCGGCGTGATCTCGACGCGGAGCAGCTTGCGGCCGATGAAGAGGTAGTCGCCGTTCGCGAGCTCCCGCTCGGTCTTCAGGCGGACGTACGTGCCGTTCCGGCTGTTCAAGTCGGTGAGCGTGAGCTTGCCGGCCGCGTCCTCGAGCTTGCAGTGCGAGGCGCTCATGTAGAGGTCACCCGGGAAGTTCAGGTCGCCGCCCTCGCGGCCGATCTGGAGCACGGTGCCGCGCGCGCAGACCGCCATGCCGGTCGCGCCGCCCTCGAGGACCTGGGTGATCTTGAACTGCGTCTGGTGCTTGGGCGACGTGTAGAAGTAGGTGCCGTCGGGCGCGGGGCCGTCGTTCGGGCGCGGCGACCCCTCGATGCGAAAGAGCTGCTCGCCGGCGAGGAACATGTCGCCCGCCGAGACCTCGATGCCCCCGCGCACCCGCCAGAAGACGCCGTTGAGCGACCCCTCGTCGCGGACGATGAGCTTCCCGCCCCGGTAGAAGAGGTTCGCGTGGCGCGGCGAGACGTACGGGTCGTCGGGGAACACGAGCTGCCCGTTGCGCCCGACCAGGTGCTGCTCGGCGTTGAGCTGGTAGCTGAGACCCTCGACGCCCTCGCCGCGAATGAGAATGAGCTTCGCCTTCCCGGGCGTCTGAAGCTGCCCGAAGAACTGCGTGCGCGCGTTCATGATCTCGGGCGGAATGGCCGCCCCGCACCGCCCGCAAAACTTGTGGCTGAGGGGCACGGGAGTCGAGCACGACCGGCAGACGTAGTTCTTCGCTTGTTCCATCAGCTCCTCCTGAGAAGGCTCGGCCGCGCGCCCGACCGCCCGTACGCCCGGCGACACCTGCTCCAGCGTCGGGCCGAGCGAGGATACCGCCGAACCGCCGAGTTGCGGAACCGATGCGGTGGACGAAGGACGGGGGACCGCGGACGCCGTGGGGCGGGGTCGAGGGACGGCCGACGGGCCGCCGGCGGCTGGCGCGCTCGGGACCCAGCGGGGTTTCAGCTCGTCTTTCTCGAACAGAGAGGCGGCGGGGGGCGACTTGGGGCTGGACTTCGGGGCGGCCGCCGCCGCCCGGGTGGGGGCGACGGGGGCCTCGCCCGGCCCGGCGAGCGCGAGGGCCTGACCGCACGCGCACGCCGACGACCCGAGGACGTTGTACCGGTCGCACCGGCCACACGCGACGCCGAGCTGGAAATCCATCGAGGCCTGGCGGCGAGCCTACCAAGAAATCGCCGGCCCGCCCCTCACCAGATCACGCTGAAGCGCGTCCGCGCGTCGCCCAGGCCCGAGGCCCCGACGACGCGAAAGAGGATGTGCCGGCACGTTCGCGGCTCGATCGGCCCGAAGTCGCGCGAATCGAGGTGGATGTGGCGGTCGTCGCTGACGAGGAACCAGGTGCCCGGCTCGACCGTCATCCCCGGGTCCCGATCGGCCCTCTGGGTGGCCGCGCGGAGGGCGCCGAAGTCGTTCTCGCCGTAGCCCTCGACCGAGCAGAGCAGCTCCACGTCTTCCTGCGAGTTCGGGTCGCGGACGACCGTCGTGGGCTCCTCGCAGGCGCGGGGGCTGACGGTCCGATGGCCGTCGATGACCGGGACCTCGCCGTCGAAGGCGATCCGCTCGTTCGACCGCGCGATGGCCCGCGCGACGATGAACCGGCCCGGGGCCTCCGGGTCGTCGCAGCGGAGCAGCTCCCCGCGGCCCACGCTCGAGTGCCGGAAGAGGATGACGACGTCGCCGGGCGCCAGCGTGGGCTGGATCGACGCCGAGAGGAGCGGGTCGTCGCCGGGCACCACCCACACGTCGAAGAAGAAGAAGTACAGGCACGCCGACAGCGCCGCGAGCAAGACGAAGAGCCACGTCAGCAGCTTGAGCATGCCGGCCGGCCCTCTCCCTGGGCCAACGTCCACGTTACCGAGACGAGGCGGGCGCAGGCAACTCGAAGCCCACCTCGGCGCCGCCGTCCGCGGCGTTCCGGGCGAAGACGCGACCGCCGTGGGCCTCGACGATGCGCCGGACCAGGGTGAGCCCCAGGCCGTACCCGGCCCCCTCGGCCGGCCGCGACCGCGCCGAGTCCCCCCGGACGAACGGGTCGAAGGCGCGCGCGGCGACCCCCTCGGGGAAGCCCTGCCCGTGGTCGCGAACGACCACCCGCGCCCACGCCTCGCTCCGGGACACGCGGACCTCGATGGGCTGGCCGTCCGCGTGGCCGTGCGCGCGGGCGTTCACGAAGAGGTTCTGCACGGCCCGGCCGAGCAGGGCCGGATTCGAACGGCAGGGCGAGCGGGTCCCCGCCGTCCGTGTGGAGCTCGATGGCCGGCGGGGACGGCTCCTCGGCGAGCCGCTCCTTCAGCCAGGGGACCAGCCCGCGCGTCTCCTTCCGGAGATCGGCCAGGCCGGTGCGGGCGACGTCGAGGAGGTCGCCGAGGATGGCGTCCACCGCGCCGAGCTGCTTCTCGAGATCGTCCAGCGCCGGGAGCGGCGCGGCCGTGCGCTCGCGGGCGATCTCGAGGGCCACGCGCGCCCGTCCCAGAGGGGAGCGGAGCTCGTGGCTGATGGCGCCGAGGAGCTCGCGCTGGCCGCGCACCATGGCCTCGATGCGGTCGGCCATGCGGTTGAAGCTCACGGCCACCTCGCGCACCTCGGACGCGACCCACCGGCGGCGGCCGCCCGCGAGGTCCGTGCGCACGGCGAGGTCGCCGCCGCCGAAGCGGTCGGCCGCGTGCGCGAGGGCCTCGAGCGGCCGCGCGAGCTGGTTGGCCACGCCCCCCGCCATCGACGAGAGCACGCCCATGACGAGCGCCAGCCCGAGCGCGAACCTCCACCAGGCCCACGGCAGGACCCGCGGCCCGAAGCGCTCCATCTCGAGGGCCCCGGCCAGCTTGTCGTCGCGCACCACGGGCACGAAGATGTGCTCCACCCCGTCGGGCGCGATCGCGCCGCCCCGGGCGGCCACCCGGTGCACGTGCCCCGGCAGCTTGTGCGGGTCGCGCACGAGGCGCACGTCGAACCCGGTCACGTCGCGCACCTCGTCCACGAAGGCGCGCGTGGCGACGGGGTCGTCCCAGGACGCGGCGAGCCGCGCCGACACGTTGCGGGCGAGCGCCTCGGTGCCCGACGCCGGATCGGGACGCGTGGTCGACACCACCAGGCCGCTCGTGGCCATCGTCAGCAGGATCGCGCCGAAGAACCAGAAGAAGAGCCGGGACCGCAGCGAGAGGGGCCGGTGAGGTCGGCGCATCTGGCCATCTTGGCGCCTCGCGCCCGGTCTGGGCACTCGTTTACGAGGGTTTTACGAGCATGTAGCCGATGCCGCGGACCGTGCGGATGCGCTTCGGCTCGCGGGGGCCGTCGCCCATCTTTTGCCGGAGGTGAGAGACGTGGACGTCGAGCGAGCGGTCCACGCTCGGGTCGTACTTGTCGCCCTTCGGCAGGACCGCGTTGGCGAGCTCCTCGCGCGTGACGGCCTCGCCGGCGCGCCGCGCCAGCACCACGAGCACCCGGAACTCGAACGACGTCAGCGGCAGCTCGCGGCCCCCGACCGTCGCGCGGTGGGCGGGCACGTCGATGACCAGGTCGCCGAGCGCGATGGGCCCCGGCGCGTCCACCGCGTCGGCCTCGCCGCCGGGGGACGCGGCCGGCGCCGGCTGCGTGCGCCGGAGCACAGCGCGCATGCGGGCGAGGAGCTCGCGGGGGTTGAAGGGCTTCGGCAGGTAGTCGTCGGCGCCGATCTCCAGGCCCACGACGCGGTCGGTGTCGTCGCCCCGGGCGGTGAGCATCACGATGGGCACCGAGTGCCTCGCCCGGACGCGGCGGCACACCTCGAACCCGTCGATGCCCGGCAGCATCACGTCGAGCAGCACGATGTCGAACGGCTCGCCGGGACCGAGGATGCGATCGATCGCGCGGGCGCCGTCGTCCACGTGATCGATGGTCACCCCGTGCGGCCCGAGGTACTCCCGCAAGAGCCGCGCGAGCTCGTGGTCGTCGTCGACGAGGAGCGCGCGCATGGTCCGCTCACGGAGCCTGCATGGAAGTGGCGCCGGGCCCGCCGGACGCCGCGTCGGCCTCGCGAAGGAACGCCTGCGCGCGGAGCGCGAGCGGCCCCTCGGGGTGCGCCGCGATCCAGTCGCGGAAGGCGCGCGCCGCGGCGTGCATGTCCCCGCGCCGGTAGCTCGCGACGCCGCGGGCGTAGGCGCCGGGGTAGGCGGGGTCGATGGCCGCGAGCCGCGCGATGCGCTCGAGGCGCCAGGTCTCGACGGCCGCGGTCTCGGCCTCGCGGACGCTCTCGCAGCTCCGCGCGTCCTTCGCGCCGCGCCTCGCCGCGGCGAGCGCCGCGCGCTGCGAGGCCGAGGGGTGCGGGTGCTCGAGGTAGAACGCGTAGAGGGCGCGCTGCTCGTCGAGCGAGGGGTCGAAGGCCGGCTTGCCGGCGAAGCCGAGGAGCGTGTTCCACATCTCCTTGAACATCGCGCGCCGCGCGTCGTCGTCCGGCTCGATCGCGTGGCCCTCGCACCAGCCGGCCTCCTTCATGGCCGCGACGAAGCGGCCGGAGAGCGCCGTCAGCTCGTCCGACTCGACGCCCGTCTCCTCGAAGCGCGCGAGCTCCGCGAGGAAGCCCTCGAGCTGCACGGCGCGGAGGCGAAGGAGCGCCCCTTCGCCGTCGTTCCGTCCTTCGCTCGCCCCATGGGCCACGTCGGCCAGCGCCGCGTCGAGGGCGCCGCGCGCCCGGGCGAGGTCCGTCGCGCCCGCGGACGCCTCGAGCCGATGATACTCGCGAATGGCGGAGCCGAGCGCGCGTACCGGCGCCGAGAGCGGCTCCGCCTGCGTACGTAGGGCGAGCTCGTGGTCGGCCGCGCGGGCGTGCTCGAGCGCGACTCCGCTGGGGATCGGCAGAGGGACGTCGTCGGGCATGGAGCGGCGCGGAAGGAGCAAGACTCCGAAGAGCACCGCCACACCTACGGGGATGATCGCGAGCCGGAGCGCGTCTCGAAGTTCGGCCCGACGGGAACGGCCGTCCGCTATCACTACGAGCTGATGCTATGCTTGCTTCACCACCGCGAAAAGGGGAACCGTGATCGAGAATCGCCAGCACAACCGGGCCGTACTCGACGCTCCGGTCGAATTCGTGAAGAAAGGCTCGTCCGAGCGCATCGCCGGCCGCGCCAAAGACATCTCGCTCGGCGGGATGTTCATCGAGACGGCGACGCCGCTGCCCTTCTCTTCCGAGCTCGTGGTCTACATCACGCTCCCCTCCGCGGCCGGCTCCGCGGCTGCGGCGGCGAAGGCCCCCTTCGCCCTGCCGGGCGTCGTCCGGTGGACCCGCGACGGCGGCATGGGCATCCAGTTCGGTCTCGTCGGCGCGCGCGAGACGCACGCCATCACCGCGCTGACGCGAACGTAGAGCGAAAGAAACAGGGAGGGGAGGAGCGAAAGGAGGTCGAGAAAGAAGGAGAGCAAGCGTCTCTCTTTTCTCCCTCTCTGCTCCTCCCCCTCCTTTTCCTCCCTGTTCGTTCTCTCTTCGGGCGGCGACCGTTCAGTTCGTGAAGCCGATGACGATGGCGGCGGCGCCGCCGTGCGCGAAGCGGGCGCGGTAGATCGCCTGCGCGGCGCACGCGTTCACGTCGGGGGCGACGGGGGGATCGAAGCGGGCGGCCCGAACGCTCCCGTCGTCGCCGAGGTCGAGGTGGAGCGTCGTGTTGACCACGACGGTCACGTTGTCGACGCGCGGGCGCTCGGCCATGCACGCCCGCACGGCTTCGGCGACCGCGGACTCGGACGTGACCTCGGGGGCCGCCGCCGGCGCCCTGGCGGACGCCGCGCCGGCCACGGGGCGCGCCTCGGGGCGGAGCAGCTCGACGGCCGTGGAGCGCGCGGGCTGCGGGACGTCGGCGCGGGGCAGGACGACCGGCGCCGGCTCCGTGGAGGCCGAGGCGATCGGAGCGCGGACGGCGCTGGGGTCGTGCGTCTGCGTGAGCGAGGCCGCGAGGTCGGCGGACGCGGGATCGAACTCGACGTGCGCGGGCGCGTTGATCAGCGTGCCCACGACGGACCCGAAGCGCGGCGCCTCCCCGATGGCGACGACGCCCTCGTTCAGGTCGACGACGACCCGGCCGTTCGCGCGCGCGACCCGCAGGTGCGTGCCGTGGACGGCCACGCGGGCGCTCCCCACGTCGACGGCGAAGGCCTCGCCCGCGGCGACCGGGACCACCTGCGCCTCGACCGCGCCTCGCTCGAGGGACAGCACCATGGCGCCGTGCAGGTGCGTGACGACCGCGCGAGAGTTCGCCTCGATGGTGAGCGTGAGCTTGCCCGGCCGCTCGACGGTGGCCTGCGCGTCGCCCGTCTCGACCGTGTCGCCGAGCCGCAGGGACGCGCCGCGCCCGACGGGCTTGCCGTCGACGAGCACCGAGCCGCCGCCGAGGACATCGACCAGCGTGCCGGGCACGTCGGCCATCGCGTGAAGCTCGCCGTCGACCGGCTCGCGCGTCCTTCCCACCACGACGGCCACGACCGCCGCGGCGGCGAGGGCTCCGGCCGCGGCGAGCACGAGGCCGCGACGGCGAGACGGCGCGACGCGCGTGACCTCGGCGCTGCGCTCGCGCTCGAGGCGCGCGAAGAGGCGCTCGTCGACCGCCTTCCAGTCGACCGAGCGGGACTCGCGGGTGCCGAGCTCGCGCCGGACCTCGCCGAGCAGATCCACCTGCTTGCGCGAATCGCTCATGGCTCCCCCCGTCCCTGCCCCGAACCTTGCGCCGTCGGCCGCTCGGATTTCGAGAAGCGAAGCTCGAGCCCGGCCAGCGAAGGCTCCTCGGCGAGCATCGCCTCGATCTCGCGCCGCGCATAGAAGAGCCGCGTGCGGACCGTGAGCACGGGCGCGCCGACGATCTTGGCAATCTCGCCCGGCGTGAGGCCCTCGAGCTCGTGGAGCACGAAGACGATGCGCTTCTTGTCGGCGAGGCGGTCGAGCAGCCGGCCGAACGCGCGGACGCGCTCGCGACGCTCGGCGTCCTCGTCGGGGCCTGCCTCGCGCGCCAGCACGAGCCCCTCGCCGAGCGGCTCGTCGGCGAACACCGGGCGGCTGCGCGCCGAGCGGCGATGCATGAGGACGACGTTCACGGTCACGCGGTGAAGCCAGGTGCTGAACTTGGATTGCCCGCGGAAGTCTTTCAGGCTGCGGTGGACCTGGACGAAGACCTCCTGGATGACGTCCTCGAGGTCGCCGCGCCCGCCGAGCATGCGGTACACGAGCCGGGCCACGTCGCTGCGGTGGCGCTCGTAGAGCTGGCGGAAGGCGGCCGCGTCGTCGTCGGCGGCGCTCGCGATGAGCTTCTCCTCGTCCGACATGCGTGGCTTCACCTGGTTCGCCTGGCGGGCGAACAGGGCAAAAGAGGAAGGCATCTCGACGGGAAGCGTGGCACCCACTGCCCTATGTTGGATGCCTGCTCCTTCGGCTCATTCAGGGAGCCGCTCGGGAAAGGGCGAGGCGAGGCGCCGGAAGAGCGCGGCGCCACGTGTGGGACCGGACTCTCGCGTCAGCCGGTGCGGGGCCGGTTGATGAAATCACGCAGGTCGAACACGAGGAGCGCGAGCACGGCGGCGGAGGCCACGATGAGCATGCGCCCGAGGTTGCCCGCGCAGGCCCCGGACGGCCCACTTTCTTGCGTCGGCCGTGCGTCCGCCTTGCGTGCCTCTCAGAAGAGGTCGCGGAGACCCACCTTCTCTTGCTTCTTGAGCTCGAGGATGTGGTTCACGGCGTTCAGCAGGCGCGTCTTCGTGGGGCCGCTGACGCTCTTTCCGGACACGGCGGCGTCGATGGCGCGGGGCGTCACCGGGCGGCCCGAGCGCGGCTTGCGCGTCTCCTTCACGGCGCCCTCGGCGGGGGCGTCGCCCATCTTCGCCAGGCGCTTGGTGAGCTTGATGGCGCGGTCTTCGGGGCGGAGCTTCTCGAGCTCGTGCGAGACCATGAGGATGCGGCGGGGATCCAGCTTCTTGGTGGCGATGAACTGGGCGAACTTCGTCTCGGCCATGGGGAATTCCTCGGAGTGACTAGAGCGAGCGGCTCGAAAGGGGGCGCAAACTACCGGAGAGACGGGGTCTCCGCAAGGCGCCGCCCCCGCCCTTTTCCGGGCCTTTCGGGGCCCGCGCCCCTCGACTTGGGGCTCGAGGCGACCCCAAGATAGGGCATGCCGCGTCCCGTCGTTTACGTCGCGAGCGCCGCCCGCACCCCAATCGGCGCTTTCCTCGGCTCGCTGTCGGCGCTTCGCGCCCCCGCCCTCGGGTCCGCCGCCATCCGCGGCGCCCTGACGCGCGCCCACCTGCCCCCCGACGCCGTGCAGGAGGTCTTCATGGGCAACGTGCTCTCGGCCGGCGTCGGCCAGGGCCCGGCCCGCCAGGCGTCCCTGGGCGCCGGCATCCCCGACACGGTGCCCACCACGACGGTAAGCAAGGTCTGCGGCTCCGGCATGCAGGCCATCGTCTTCGGCGCCCGCGCCATCGCCCTGGGCGACGCGGACCTCGTCGTCGCGGGCGGCATGGAGTCGATGTCGAACGTGCCCTACTACCTCGAGAAGGCGCGGAGCGGCTACCGCATGGGCGACGGGAAGATCGTCGACGGGATGATCTTCGACGGCCTGTGGGACCCGTACTCCGACGTGCACATGGGCAACTGCGGCGACAAGTGCGCCGCCGAGTACAAGGTGTCGCGCGCCGAGCAGGACGAGTTCGCGAAGGAGAGCTTCCGCCGCGCGCTCGCCGCCCAGAAGGAGGGGCTCTTCGACGCGGAGATTGAGCCCGTGAGCGTGGCCCAGAAGAAGGGCGACCCGCTCGTCGTGAAGGCCGACGAGGGGCCGAGCAAGGGCGACCCGTCCAAGTTCGGGGCCCTCAAGCCCGCGTTCTCGAAGGACGGCACGATCACGGCCGCGAACGCCTCGAGCATCAACGACGGCGCCTCGGCGCTGGTGCTCGCGAGCGAGAAGGCCGTGCGCGAGCACGAGCTCGAGCCGCTCGGACGCATCGTGGGCTACGGCAGCGCGGCCCAGGCCCCCGAGTGGTTCACCACCGCGCCGGCGAAGGCCATCGACGAGACCACCGCGCGCCTCGGCATCGCGAAGGACGCCATCGACCTCTACGAGATCAACGAGGCGTTCGCCGTCGTCGCGATGGTGTGCAGCCGCCTGAGCGGCATCGACCCCCAGCGCGTGAACGTGCGCGGCGGCGCCGTGGCCCTCGGCCACCCCATCGGCGCGTCGGGCGCGCGCATCGTCACGACGCTCCTCCACGCGATGAAGGGCCGGGGCGACAAGCGCGGGCTCGCGAGCATCTGCATCGGCGGCGGCGAAGCGCTGGCCCTCGTCGTGGAGCGCTGAGGCGCGTGCTCCGGCCTCGCGAGCTCTCCCGGTCGATCGCGCTCTTTCCGGCGCGCACGCCGACCCTGCCGCCCGCGACCCACACGAACAGCTACGCCCTCGGCTCGCGCGAGGTGCTCCTCGTGGAGCCCGCGACCCCGTACGACGACGAGCAGCGCGCGTGGATCGCGTGGGCGCGCGGGCTCGAGGCGAGCGGGCGGAGGGTCGCGGCGATCGTCGCGACGCACCACCACCCCGACCACGTGGGCGGCCTGCCGGAGCTCGCGGATGCGCTGGGCGCGCCCCTCTGGGCCCACGCGGAGACCGCGTCGCGCATCGACGCGCCCGTCGCGCGGCGGCTGGTCGACGGGGAGACGCTCGTGCTCGACGGCGTGGTGCCCGAAGCCTGGAGGGTGCTCCACACGCCGGGGCACGCCCCCGGGCACGTGTGCCTCTGGTCGGAGGACGAGGGCGCCGTGATCGCCGGTGACATGGTCGCGAGCGTCGGGACGATCCTCATCGACCCGGTGGACGGCGACATGCGCGCGTACCTCGAGCAGCTCGAGCGGCTGGCCCGGCTGGAGGCGCGGCTCGCGCTGCCGGCCCACGGGGAGCCGATCGACCGCCCGACCGGGCTCTTTCGGCGGTACGTGGCGCACAGGCAGATGCGCGAGGCGAAGATTGTCGCGGTGCTCGAGGCGCGACGCGCGGCGGGGTCGTCCCGGCCGAGCGCCGAGGAGGTCGTGGTCGACGCGTACGACGACGTGCCCGCGGCGCTCTTGCCCATCGCGCTCCTCAGCGTGCAGGCGCACCTGAAGAAGCTGGCCGACGAGGGCCGGTATCCGCCGGGGGCGAGGTCGTGACCGACGACCTGCCGTGGGAGGCGGCCTTCGTCGCGACCGGCGTGTTGCTCGGCGAGCCGGCGGCCGCGATGGCGGGCGCGCTCGGCGAGGACGGGCGCGCGAGGGCCGAGGCCGTGGTCCGGGCGCTCGCGTCTCCCTCGCGGGAGGACCGGGCGCGGGCGCTGGCGCGCGTCGCCGCGGAGATCGCGCGCGCGGTCGACGCGACGAGGGGACCGTGACGGGCAAGGCGCGCGTCGTCCCGGCGTCCGACGCGACGGGAGCGGTGCCGCTGCTGGCGCCCGGGCCGAGCGCGGCGGGCCACCGCCGCGTGGTGCGCGAGGAGGCCGAGGCGCGCCTGACCGCCGAGCGGGTGCGGCGGGAGTCGGAGCGGCAGGCGTCGGAGCTCCTCGCGGAGGCCCGGGCGCGCGCCGCCGATGCCGTCGCGACGGCCGCGGCCGAGGCCCGCCAGGAGGCGGAGACCGAGCTCGCGGCGCGGTGGATCGCGCTGCGCGAGCGAGAGCAGGCCGCGGTCGGGCGCGAGAGCGAGCGCGTCGTGGCGATGGCCGTCGCGCTCGCCGAGCGGCTCCTCGGCGCGGCGCTGGCGATGGACCCGGGGCGCATCGCCGGGCTCGCGCGCGGGGTGCTCGACGAGGCGCGGGGCGCGAGGCGCGCGATCGTCGAAGCCCATCCGATCGACGCGGAAGAGCTGCGCGCGCGGCTCGCGGGCCTCACCCACGAAGGCCTCGACCTCGAGTCCGTCGAGGTACGCTGCGACGGCGCGCTTGCGCGCGGAGAGCTCCGGCTGCACACCGACCTTGGAACCATCGATGCCCGCCTTGCCCCCCGATTCGAGCGACTCGCCTCCGCCCTCCGTCACGCCCTCCGCTGAGGGCGGTGGCCGGGCCGGGGGGGAGCTCGGAGAGCTCCCGCGGCGCCGCCTCTCGTGGCGCGTCAACGCGTGGCTGTTCCTCGTCACGGTCGCCAGCGTCTTCGTCACGCAGTGGAACCCCTCCGAGACGCACGCCGCCGCCTTCGCGCACTCCGCGCAGTTCACGGTGGCCCTCCTCGCCATCCTGCTCGCGCACGAGTTCGGGCACTACGTCGCCGCCCGCGTGCACAAGGTCGACGCGTCGCTCCCGTTCTTCATCCCGCTGCCGATGCTCTCGCCGTTCGGCACGATGGGCGCCGTCATCCGCATGCGGTCCCTCATCCCCTCGCGCCGCGCGCTCTTCGACATCGGCGCGGCCGGCCCGCTCGCCGGCCTGGCGCTCGCCATCCCCCTCTACGCGTGGGGCGTGGCCCACTCCGAGGTGAAGGCTCTCGCGTCGATCGAGGGCGACGGCTCGCTCGGCGAGTCGCTCCTCACGCGCGCGCTCGACCACTTCTTCGCGCCCGCCGTGCCGGCCGGGTTCGATTCTGTACCTGTCGCCCGTGGCCTTCGCGGGGTGGGCCGGGCTCTTCGTCACGATGATCAACCTGCTCCCGCTCGGTCAGCTCGACGGAGGGCACGTCGCGTATTCGCTCTTCGGCCCGCGCCAGAACCGCATCGCGCGGTGGGTGCACAAGTCGCTGCTCGTCTTCGCGCTCGTCAGCCTCGTCAGCTTCGTCGCGCGGGACGTGCGCGCGGGCGTCGGCCTCTGGCACCTCGGGCACCACGTGACCTGCGTCATCTTCTGGCTGGTGTGGTTCGAGGTCCTCGCGGCGCTCGGCTCGGTCGCCGCGCCGCACGGCGACGACGCCTCCAGCGCGACGCCCCTCGACCTGCGGACGCGCCTCTTCGCGACGGTCAGCCTGGCCGTCCTCGCGATGGTGCTGGAGGACCGCACCTCGCCGGTCCTCTGGCTCGCGTGGTTCGCGGGCCTGGGCCTGCTCCTGGCGATGGAAGCGAAGTGGGGCGCGCTCCGCCCCGACAGCCACCTCGTCGATCACCCGTCCACGGGGGACGATCGCCTCTCCCTCGGCCGCGCGGTGCTGGCGGTCGTGACCCTCGCGCTCTTCGTCCTGCTCTTCATGCCCACGCCCTTCGTGCCGTGAGCACGCGAGCGAAGCCTGAAATTCAGAAGGAGGGGAGGAGGGAAAGGAGACGGAGCCGAGGAACACGAGACGAGAAAAATTTTTCTCTGCTCCTTTCCCTCCTCCCCTCCCTGTTCCATTTTCTCGATCTTCCTCGGCCTGACCCGGTCAGACCTCGACCTCGTAGTCTTCGATGACGGGGTTCGCGAGCATCTCGTCGGCCATCTTCTTCAGGCGCTCCGCGAGCTCGGGCGTGGCGCTCGCGCCCTCGAGCTCGATCTCGACGATCTTGCCCACGCGCACGCCCTTCACCCCTTCGAACCCGAGCTTGGCGAGCGCGCGCTTCACCGCGTCGCCCTGCGGGTCGAGGACCTCGGGCTTGAGCCTCACGACGACCGTGGCCTTCACTTCGCGCCTGCCTGGAGGTTGCGCTGCATGCGGGTCTGCGGCGGCTCGACGTCCGGCACGAAGCCCTCGCCGGTGATCTGCTCGTACGCGTCGATGTAGCGCTCCGCCGCGCCGACGCGCACCTCGTCGGGCATGGCCGGCGCGACGCCGTCGCCCTTGTAGCCCTGCTGGATGTACCAGCGGCGCACGAAGTCCTTGTCGAGCGGCTCGGGGTCCTGCCCGTTGCGGAAGCGCTCTTCGTACGAGCTCGCGCGCCAGAAGCGCGACGAGTCGGGCGTGTGCACCTCGTCGATGACGACGAGCCGCCCGTCGGGCGTGCGGCCGAACTCGTACTTCGTGTCGACCAGGATGAGACCGCGCTCGGCGCAGATGCGCTGCCCGGCCGCGAAGAGCTTCATCGCCTCGGTGGCCGCCTCGTCGAAGTCGCCGGCGGTGACCATGCCGGTCGCGAGGATCTCCTCGCGGGAGCCGGAGACGTCGTGCTCGCCCTTGGGGGCCTTGGTCGTCGGCGTGAGGATCGGGGCCGGGAGCTTCTGATGTTTCTTCAGCCCGTCGGGGAGCTTGTGGCCGCAGAACTCGCGGACGCCGCGCTCGTAGTGCGTCCAGAGGCTGGTCGACGTGGTGCCGGTGGCGTAGGCCCGCACGACCATCTCGACGAGGATCGGCTTGCACTCCACGCACTCGAGCACGTTCGGATCGGGCACGCGAAGGACGTGGTTCGGGACGACGCTCTTGGTCTTGTCGAACCACCAGGCGGCGAGCCGGTTCAGCACCTGCCCCTTGAAGGGCACCGTGCCGAGCACGCGATCGAAGGCGCTGATGCGGTCCGTCACGACGATGAATCGCCGGCCGTCGCGTGTCGTGTAGTTGTCGCGAACCTTGCCCTCGTACTTCTCCCCGAGGTTCGGGAAATCGGTCTCCCCGAGGCAGTGAGGCAGGGCGGCTTTCAGGGTGGCGGCGTCGACGCGTTGGGGCATGGCCCCGAGCTACTAGCGCACCCGGACGCGGGCTGAAAAGCCCCGAGCGCCCGAGCTTGTGCTAAGGGTCGAGGTACGCTCGGCTGGCAGCTCGGTCTCCGCCGGCCGAAAGTACAAGGTTCCGGGCATATGCCGCTTCACGCCATCCGGTCGCGTTCCCTGTCCGAACAGGTATTCGAGCAGCTCGCGGCCGAGATCATCACGGGGCGGTACGCCCCCGGGTCCCATCTTCCGGCCGAGCGGGCCCTGACCGAGGTGTTCGACGTCAACCGCCACGTCGTGCGCGAGGCCCTCAAGCGCCTCGAGCAGATCGGCCTCGTGAAGGTCTCCCAGGGCGGCGGCACCAAGGTGCTCGACTTCCAGCGCCACGCGGGGCTCGACCTCCTCGCCATCATGTCCGAGCACGCCCGCGGCGGCGAGAACGTCGCCACCATCTGGCTCGCCGTCCTCGAGATGCAGGCCGCCATCACCGCGGACCTCGCGCGCCTCTGCGCCGAGCGCGCGACGCCCGAGCTCAAGCGGGAGCTCGTGGCGCTCGCCGAGGACATGCGGGCCAAGAGCGACACGGCCACCGACCAGGAGCTCTTTCGCCTCGACGTCGTCTTCTGGGAGCGCCTGGCCGACGGCGCGAACAACATCGCCTACCGCCTCGCGGTCAACACCATGGTGCGCGCGGCGGCCGCGAAGGGTCCCCTCGCCGAGCACTGGACCTCCTACCAGCTCCGCCGGAGCGAGTTCCGCATCCCCGTCGCCACGGCGATCGCCGCAGGCGACCCCACCCGGGCCGAGACGGCCACCCGCGACTCGATGCGGGGCGCGGCGACGCACTTCGCCACGACCATCGGCCAAGGGCCCCCGGCCCCCAAGAGCGAAGCGAAGCCCGTCGAGCCCCCGCCCCCGAGCCCCCGCCCCAAGCGCAGCAAGGCCGCACGGGAGACCTGACCCTCACGCTTCGTGTTCGCCGCCCTCGCCGGCCCGGCGCTCGATGCGCCGGTCGGGCACGACCCAGAGGAGCGCGACGACGGTGTAGAGCACCGCGGCGATCCACGACCGCGCGAACGCGAGCCCGATGCCCGCGACGTAGAGCACGGGCGAGACCCTCTCCTTGAACCCGTGCGCCACCGCCCGCGCGAGCTCCGAGTCGTGGCCGTTGCACGCGATGATGCGGTTCTCGAGGACCAGCCACGCGAGCGCCGCCATCAAGAGGACCGCGCCGTAGAGCGCGGCCGGCCAGGGCGCATACGGGGAGTCGCCCGCCCACGCGGTGGCCACCGGGACGAGCGAGAGCCAGAAGAGGAGGTGCAGGTTCGCCCACATCACGCTGCCGCTGATCTTCCGCGTCGCGTGCAAGAGGTGATGGTGGTTGTTCCAGTAGATCCCCACGTAGACGAAGCTGAGGACGTAGGCGCGGAGCGGCGGGACGATCGCGCCGAGCGCCGCGAGATCGTCCCCGTGGGGGACTTTGATCTCGAGGACCATGATGGTGATGATCACGGCCAGCACGCCGTCGCTGAACGCCTCTAGCCGCCCCTTCGTCATTGGCGGAAGAGTAGTCGAGTCGGGGTATAGTCGTCCGTGGCTCGACCTCGATGATCGGCGTGTACGACTCAGGCTTCGGCGGGCTCACGGTGCTCCGGCAGATCCGGAGGGCGTTGCCCGAGCGCGAGCTCCTCTACCTGGGCGACTCGGGCCGGGCGCCGTACGGGGGCCGCGACCCGGAGACGCTGCTCGACTTCGCCGAGCAGTGCGTGGAGCGCCTCTTCGAGGAGGGGTGCAGGCTCGTCGTCGTGGCGTGCAACACCATCTCGTGCGTCGCCCTGCGGCACCTCCAGCGCCGGTACGCGGGCCCGCGCTCCACGCGGCGCGTCCTCGGCGTGACCATCCCGGCGGCCGAGGCCGCGGTCGCCGCGAGCGCGGGGCACATCGGCGTCCTCGGCACCGCGCGCACCGTCGCCTCGCACACCTTCGTCGAGGAGATCGCCAAGCTCGGCCCCCACCGCGTCACCCAGCGCGCCGCGCCCCTGCTCGCGGCGCTCGTCGAGGAGGGCTGGGAGGGCACGGACATCGCGCGGCAGGCCGTGGCCCGGTACCTCGAGGGCCTCGAGCACGTCGACACGCTGCTCCTCGGGTGCACGCACTACCCGCTGCTCTTGCCGGCGTTCGAGGCGGTCAGCGGCGCGCGCGTCCTCGACCCGGCGCCCTACGCCGCGGAGCGCCTGAAGGACTGGCTCGTGCGCCACCCGGAGTTCGACGAGGCCGGACCGGGCGGGCTCCGTGTGCTGTGCACGGGAGATCCCGAGGCGTTCGCGCGCCACGGCCGGCGCTTCTTCGGCGAAGAGCTGCCGTTCCCGGGTCACGTGGCCGAAGAGGGCGGGCGCCTGCGCCACCGCGACAGCCTCTCGGTGGTGGTCGGCCAGGTGATGCGCTGAGCCGAGCGCTCGGGCCCGCAAAGCGCTCGGGCCCGGAAAAGGGACGCCCCCGCGCGTGCGGCGTACGCACGGGCGGGGGCGCTACCGAGTCTTTGGGGATCCCTCTCGGCGTGATCGGAACGAAGCTCGAGCGCGACCTATTCCGAGAAAACGACGCGAGCCGATTTCAGGGCACGGCGGGGAGCATCGCCCCGATGGCGGCGCCCGCCGCGCCCCCTGCCACGAGACCGAGCGCCGCGGCGAAGACCGCCGAAGCCCCGTTCGTCTAACTCCGGGCCACGTGACCGGACGCGACCAGCGCCTTGCGGTACGCGGCCGCAAGGCGCCGGCCCACGAAGTTCGGGAGGGCGCCCGAGGCCGCGGCGGCCAGGCGGTTGGGCCATCCCGGCACGTGGAGGTGCTCGCGGGCGATCATCGCGTCGAGCGCCTCGCGAGCGACGCGGTCCGGCGGGGCCAGCCAGCCCCGCAGCGTGTGGAACGCGCTGCCCGAGGTCATCTCGGTCGCGATGCCGCCGGGCGTGAACGTCGTGATGGAGACGCTGCGCCCGGCGAGCTCGTTGGCCAGCCCCACGCCGAAGTGCACGAGGAAGGCCTTCGTGGCGGAGTACGCGGTCTGATACGGGATCGGCATCATCCCCGCCATGCTCGACACGAGCATCAGCGCGCCGCCGGGGTGGGCCTCGAGGTGCGGGACGAGCGCGTTCGTCGCGCGCACCACGCTCGTCACGTTCGTGTGCAGCATCGCCTCGAAGTCCGACCAGCCGAGCGCCTCGTGCACCCCGAAGTGCGTGACGCCCGCGTTGAGGATCGCGGCGTACAGCTTCGGCCCGCGCGTGGCTTCTTCGAGCAGCGCGTCGACGTCCGCCAGCTTCGCGAGGTCGCAGGCCCGGACCCGCACCTCGATGCCCGCCCGCGACTCGAGCTCGACCTTGAGATCCTGGAGCCGGGCCTCGCGCCGCGCCGTCACGATGAGGTTCGCGCCGTGGTCGTAGGCGAGCCGGCGCGCGAGCTCTTGCCCGAGCCCGCCCGAGGCCCCGGTGACGAGGACCCATCGACCCTTGAACCGAACCCGCTCCATCGCGCCGTGATACCCACCTTCGGGTGACGCGCCAAGGTCGGATCCTCGTCCCGCCGCGCTGGGAGATCTTGACCGAGGACGCCGTCGCGTCGGCGAGCCCGGACGCGGGGGTGCGGGCGATCCGGCTCGCGGAGGGGCCGGGGTTCGGGGACGGGCGGCACCCGACGACGCAGCTTTGCTTGCAGGCGCTCGCGGCGCTCGCCCCTCGAGCTCGCGCGTGGCGGCTGCTCGATTTCGGGAGCGGGTCGGGCGTGCTGTCGATCGCGGGGGCGCTGCTCGGCGCGACGGTCGACGCGGTCGAGATCGACGCGCTGGCGGTCGCGCACGCCGAGAGGAACCTGCGAGCGAATGGAGTGGCCGGGGCCGCGCGGCAGGTGCCGTCCCTGGGAGAAGCCGCGGGGCCGTTCGACTTCGTGGTCGCGAACATCCTCCGCGGGGTGCTGGTGGCCCATGCGGAGCCGCTGGCCCGGCACCGGGCGCCCGGTGGGACGCTCGTGCTCTCGGGCCTCGTCTCGACCGACGTGCCCGAGGTGGGCGCGAAGTACGCGGCGCTGCTCGGGGGCGCGCGGCCCGAGGTGTACGAGCGAGGGGAGTGGCGCGGGCTCGTCTGGCGAGAACGGTAGAGGAATGGGCTACGTCCCGGAGTAGCCTCCGAAAGTACGTTGGACGCAGGCGGGCTGGCCGTCGTGCAGACTGGCAGCGACGACGGACCGGCGTCGCGAACCAGTTGCCCCTCGCGCCGCAGCAGTGCGCCGATCTGGCCGGTTTCGGCGCACTCGTCGGCCTCCTGCAGGATCCGCTTCTTGTACTCGGCGGTGAAGAACCGCCTCTTTGCCTTGGACGTCACTTCCGTCGGGGGGCGAGGGCGAACGGGGACATGGTTCGATGACGTGGTCACGAGCAGCCTTCGCTTGCTCGCCCTCTACATTAATCTCGGGCGGGGCAGCTGTCTCACGCACGTTGGCAGAGAGGGTCGGCGTCGCGATGGGGACCGTCGCGAACGACCTCCAACGAGCCCGGCGAAAACTCGGCGTCGCTTCGCGGCTGGAACTGGTGGCTGCCTACAGGGCGCACGCCGCCCGAGGAGAAGCTCCTTGAACCGCAGCAGGGCGTCGCCCGTCGAGCCGCCGAGCAATCTCGAGGCCCGCCGAGCGCGTGAACGACGAGCACCGCGCCGCTCGGACCGCCAAGCCGTTCGGAAGGTGGCGCGGAGCTCCTGTCAGCGTTGCGCAAGTCTTGCGCGTCGACGCAACGCCTGCAGGACAACCCTCTCGAACTGCGCGATTGGCGCGTCCGCGAGCGAGGCACGCGCCATGCTCTATCGAGAGCAAGACCATGAGCTCACACCGCCACGTCACCGTTTGGATCGACCACTCCGAGGCTCGCATCTTCCACGTCGACTCCACGATGCTCGACGAGAGGACCCTGCTGGCGCCCACGCATCATGTGCACCGCCATCCGAAGGGGCCCACCGCAGAACACAACCACCCGGACGACGCGCACCGGTTCTTCCAAGCCGTGGCGCACGAGCTCGAAGGCGCGGAGCGCGTGCTTGTCGTGGGTCCGTCGACGGCCAAGCTCCAGTTCATTCGCTATGCCTTCAAGCACGACCGCTCGTTTGAGCCGCGGCTCGTCGGAATCGAGACCGTGGACCATCCGACCGACCGCCAGCTGGTCGCCTATTCGAAGAAGTATTTTTCCGCAGAGGACCGAATGGAGGGTCGTGCGCACGCGTTGAGTCACTGACCGAGAAGAAAACTGACCGAGAGGAAGAGGAGATCGTCGCCATGAAGAACCCCGCCGTAAGCAAGGCCACCCAGGACATCAAGTCGGAGCTCGAGAAGAGCGCCAACCTACTGCGCGAGCTCGGCGAAGAGTTGCGCGTCCACATGCACCTCGGCGCCATGGAAGTGAAGGACGAATGGCGCCGGCTCGAGCCGCGTCTCGAAGCCACGTTGGAGCAGGCCGGGAGGGACATCTCGGATGCCACGCGGACGGCCGTCGTCGAGGTCACGGAGGCGGCCCGGCGGCTGCGCGAGACGCTGCGTTGAGTGAGAGAGGGCGCACGCCACGGAAGATGCCGAAAGGGACGTGCGAAGGCAAATCCATCGTGGTTTCACGCTCCGTCCGGCCCTGGCGTGGCGCGAAACCCTGGCAGCTCGTCGGCCGGCAGCGTCGGATGCCAAACCAGCGCCCGTACGCAGAATTTGCGAAGCGGCAGCGTCGCTTCTCATGCCAATAGGCCGCCTGTAACCGCCCGGCCGTGAAGGATCCCGGCGGGCATCGAACTTGCGCTAGCTGGCCCAAAGGGGAGAGCAAAGGACAGCCCATGACGAAGGTCAGTGAAATCATGACCGAACAGGTGGTGGCTCTGCCTCCCTCTGCGACGGTCGAAGAGGCCGCGCGCGAGATGCGTCGCTTCGACGTCGGCGCGATCGCCCTCACCGAGTGGACGGATGGCCTCAAGCTCTACGGCATCGTGACCGAGCGCGACATCGTCCTCCGAGGGCTTGCCGAAGGCCGCCCCCCCGCGTTGACGATGCTCGGAGAGATCTGCACGAGAGACGTGGTCACGGTTGGGGCGTCCGACGACGTCGAGCGCGCGGTCGCTTTGATGCGGGAACAGCGGGTTCGCCACCTCCCCGTTTTGTCCGAACAGCGTTTGGTCGGGATGGTGTCCGTGAATGACCTCGTGCGCGATCCGTCGGGCCATGCGGTCTCGCTTCGGAGGCACCCGTGAACCCCTGAAGGTCACCCTCGATGCAGACTGGAGAGACCATGATCTTTCGAAACGTTCTCGCGCCCATCGATTTCGACGAGACGTCGGATTGCGCTCTCGAAGCGGCCATCGACCTCGCCCAGACCTTCGGCGCGTCGCTGACGATCCTCCACACGGTGGAGCTTCCTCCGTATGCGTACGCCAATTTCGGCGCTGCCCTACCTAGCCCCGATACCCTCGGGGTCCTCGAGGTGGCTGCCCGCCGCGGCCTCGACGAAAAGCTTCGCCTCGCGCGGGCGCGCGTACCGACCACCAAGGCCATTCTCACGACGGGGGTGCCGTGGCGACACATCCTCTCCGCGATCGCAGCGGAGCGCGCCGACGTCGTCGTGATCGGTACGCAGCGACGGCGTTGGTTGGAGCATGCGCTGCTCGGCAGCGTCGCGGAGAAGGTGGTCCGTACCTCGCCCGTGCCCGTGCTCACCATCCCGGCGACGCGAACGCAATCGGTCGGCACGCCATGACGCTGAGCAAGCCAATCCTGCTCCTTCGGGTGATGTTCGCGCTCGTGGGTGCCGCGGGATGTGCGGGCTGCGGCAACGCCATCGACGTCCACACCAACACGGCTCCGGCGGCCGACTTCAGCCGATACCAGACCTTCGGCTTCGGCCCGCCCGAGGCGGTGTCCGCTCACTACGGTGAGGCGCAGCGCACGGATGAGGCCCAGCTCCGCACCCAGGCGCTCGTTTCCGAGATCCTGCAGAGCAAGGGCTATCGACCGGCTGCGCCTCCGGACCTCGTCGTGAGGCTCGCTGCCGGGATCCGCCGGAAAGCGATGCCCTTCCCGCTGGCCGCGCCGGCACCGGGGAGTTCGCCGGCGGACCCGTGGTTTCGCGAGAATGAGGCGGACGAGATTCTGGAGGGCGCCCTCGTGGTCGACGTGTATGACCGCGCGAGCGGCGCCTTGCTCTGGCACGGCGCCGCTCGCGCGTTCATCGATCCCGATCACTTCGACGAAGAGCGGCTCCGCCGTGGAGTCGCGGCCATAATGAACAGCTTCCCGGCGCGGCGCTGATCTGGGAGACCCGCAAGCCTCGCCCCGGCTACTGCTCGCCGGGACGTAGCTGGGATCCGACGAGTTCTCCGGGCCCTTCCGCATACTGATGGTCGAAGAACCGAAGGCGTTCGGGTCGCGACCGGAAGAGCGTCTGGCCCGATCGCTCGCTGGTCCGGACCGATTTCCGCGCTCTCCTTGCCGCCCGATGCCCCCACCGCACTCCACCGCGCTTGCCTCGATTGCGAGCCAACGCGCCGAGCTCTGCTCCCCTCAGGCGACCTCGATCCTCGGCGCGTTTCCCACACGACCACCTCGTCACGACGGAAGCTCAGTAAATTCTCCCACTCGCTGTCTCACCCTCGTTGACAGGCTCCGCTACCCCAAGGCTCACGGCCGGGCGAAGCGTTCGCGTTTCAGCCGCCGCGCGGATCGACGGACATGTCCGGCACGCGGAACGAGTTCTCGTTTTCGTACGAGTAAACGTGGTGGCGGCCGAGGTGGTGGCGCTCCGAATGGCGCGCGCACCAGAAGACCCGGTTGTCCGTCGCTCGACGCGTGGCGACACATTCCGGGCACGGCCCCTCGATCACGATGACGTGCGAGGCTTCGGGTTTGGGGCGCGGACCGGCCACCACGACGGGACAAGTGGTGTTCGCCATGACGCGCCCGGCGGTGGATCCGACGAAGATGGTCTTGAGCCGCGGCACCTTGTGAGTACCGACCACGATCATGTCGGCAGCGACGTCCGCGGCCGTCTGCGCGATCTCGCTGGCGGCGTCGCCGCAGCGGACGTGGGTGAGGAAGGTGGGTGAAGTCGGGCCTGAGATGCCGAGCGCCGCGAGCTTCTCGACGATGTACCGGCTCATGAGGCCCGACGCGTTGTCGATCAACGCGAGCTCGCAGTCTTTCGGCAAGGCATAGACGACATGCACCTCGCTCGGCCCGATGCGAGCGGCGATACGCGCCGCTTGGTCGAAGGCGTAGCCGCTGGTGTCCGTGTCGGACAGGTCGAGGCCCAGCACGATCGCGAAGACGTCTCTCTCGGCATGTGTCTCATTCATGGCGATTTTCCTTTCAGAGTGGGTGAGGGCGCGTTCACCGCGCCGTCGTCGTCGAAACGAGGGCCGAGGCCACGGCGAGCGCAGACCGCCCGAGGCGCGACATCTCTTCGGCCAGCTGCGCGATCGGCGCGTTGCTGGGGACTTCGGCAAAGCGCGCGACCTGGTCCGTCAGCGCTCGGACGATGGCCGCTTGCTCTCGAACGGTCGCAAGCCGCAGCTCGCGATCCAGCCGCTCCTCGTTCGGGGAGCACAGCGCGTCGACAGTCGGAAGAACCGCGGGTCGACATTACGATCTCCTTCGCGAGCAGCTCATCGCAAGAGCGAGGCCAGCCCTTGCTTGCCCCAGCGCACGCGGTCCCGCGCCGAATCCGTGCGAGACCCGGATCCTTCAGGCGCAGAATTCGCGTCGGCTCGCAGGGAATGCGTCGCCGTGTCCGCGCGGCCCGCGATTTCACGCGTAGCACCCCTCGGCGCGGTCGGTGCAGAGAGTGCGCGGCGTAAACGATCGACCCCGCCGCCTTCGGAGAACGACGATGCCTCACGCGATCGACGACGACCTGGTCCGCATCCACGACTGGTGGCGCGCCGCGAACTACCTTACGGTCGGGCAGATCTACCTGCTCGCGAACCCGCTGCTGACCGAGCCGCTCCGACCGGAGCACATCAAGCCCCGGCTCCTCGGCCACTGGGGGACGTCGCCCGGGCTGAGCCTCATTTACGCCCACCTCAATCGCATCATCCAGCAGCGCGACGCGGACGTGCTCTTCCTCGCGGGCCCCGGGCACGGCGGTCCTGCGGTGGTGGCGAACGTCTGGCTCGAGGGGACGTACCAGGAGATCTATCCGCACCTCACGCGCGACGGCGCGGGCATGCTCCGGCTGTTTCGCCAGTTCTCGACTCCGGGGGGCATCCCGAGCCACGTGGGGCCGCAGACCCCGGGCTCGATCCACGAAGGCGGAGAGCTGGGCTACGTCCTCACGCACGCCTTCGGCGCCGCGTTCGACAACCCCAAGCTCGTCTCGGTGGCCGTCGTCGGCGACGGCGAAGCGGAGACCGCGCCGCTCGAGGGGTCCTGGAAGGGCGTCGGCTTCCTCGACCCGCGCCATGACGGGGCCGTCCTGCCTATCCTGCACCTCAACGGCTACAAGATTCTCAGGCCCGACCGTCCTCGGGCGCGCGTCCAACGACACGGTCCGCAGCCTCCTACGCGGGCACGGATACAACGCCATCTTCGTCGAGGGCAACGATCCGATGGAAGTGCACGGTCAACTCGCTGCGGCCCTCGACTCGAGCTTCGACCGCATCGAAGAGATCCAGGGGGGGTCGCGCATCGTCAAGGACTCCGCGACGCCGAGCTGGCCGGCGATCGTCCTCCGCACGCCCAAGGGTTGGACGGGCCCCAAGACGCTCGACGGAGTGCCCATCGAAGGGACCTTCCGAGCACACCAGGTGCCCCTCGGCGCGGTGCGCTCGGATGCCCGCCAGCTGGCCATGCTCGAAGAGTGGATGCGGAGCTACCGACCGCAGGACCTGTTCGACGGCGGCGGCCAACCGCGTGAGCATGTCCTCGCGGTGGGTCCCCAGGGCCCGAAGCGCATGGGCGCCAACCCCATCGCGAACGCGACGGCGCCCGAGGTCGAGCTCCGCGTCCCCGACTTCTCCGGCTATGCGCTCGACGTGCCGCGCCCTGGCGCAGGACGCCAGGAGTCCACGCGAGCGCTCGGCGCGATGCTTCGGGACCTCTACGTCGAGAACCCGAAGACCTTCCGGCTCGTCTGCCCCGACGAGACGAACTCGAACCGGCTCGGCGCGGTGTTCGAAGTCGAAAACCGCTGCTTCGAAGGGGAGGTGCTGCCCGGAGATGACCACGTCTCCCCTCGGGGTCGCGTGATGGAGGTCCTGAGCGAGCACAATTGCCAGGGCTGGCTCGAGGGCTACACGCTCACCGGCCGCCACGGCCTCTTCGCGACGTACGAAGCCTTCGCGCTCGTGATCGCGTCGATGGCGACCCAGCACGCGAAGTGGCTCGAGACGAGCTTCTCCCTCCCCTGGCGCGGCTCGGTCCCGTCGCTCAACTATTTGCTGACGTCGACCTGCTGGCGCAACGACCACAACGGCTTCAGCCACCAGGGCCCCGGCTTCATGGACACGATCCTCTCGAAGAAGGGGACGGTCGCCCGAATCTACCTGCCGCCCGACGCCAACTGCCTGCTCAGCGTGGCCGACCACTGCCTGCGAAGCCATAACTACATCAACCTCGTGATCATCGACAAACAGCCGCAGCTCCAGTGGCTCGACATCGAGGCCGCGAAGACCCACTGCGCGCTCGGCGCGTCGGTCTGGTCCTGGGCGGGGACGGAGACGGACGACGGTCCTCCCGACGTCGTGCTCGCCTGCGCCGGAGACTCGGCGACTCTGGAGACGATGGCGGCCGCTGCGTGGCTCCGCGCCGCCGATCCCGACCTGCGCGTCCGGGTCGTCAACGTCGTCGACCTGATGCGCCTCCCCGTCCTCGAAGAGCACCCTCACGGAATGGACGCGCAGACCTTCCGCGACCTCTTCACCGACGACACGGACGTCGTCTTCGCCTTCCATGGATACCCCGGCGCCATTCACCAGCTGCTCCACGGCCGCCCCAAGCCCGAACGCTTCCACGTGCGGGGCTACGCCGAGGAGGGCACCACGACGACCCCGTTCGACATGGTCGTCTTCGACCACATGAGCCGCTTTGACCTCGCCATCGAGGCGCTGAAGCGCAGCCGGCGGCCGCCCCGACGGCGCGCCGAACACATCCTCGCGTGCGAACAGGCCATCGCTCGCCACCGCGCGTACATCCGCGAGCACTTCGAGGATCTGCCCGAGATCCAGAACTGGACCTGGACCGGTTGATGGCGCACGCTCCCCCGATGCCGAGCGACGACGCTGCGAACGGGCATTCCGATCGATATCGGGAGCTTCTCGACGCCGCGCCGGACGCGATGATCGTCGTCTCTGCGAACGAGGGGATCACGTTCGCCAACCTCGAGACCGAGCACCTCTTCGGGTACCGGCGCGAGGAATTGATCGGCCAGCACCTCGACCTCCTGATCCCCGAACGGTTCCGCGGTGGTCACGGGGCCCATATCCGCCGGTTCTTCGCGAGCCCGACTCGACGTCCCATGGGGAGCGGCCTCGAGCTATTTGGACGCCGCCGGGACGGGAGCGAGCTGCCCATCGAGGTGAGCCTCAGCCCCGTGCAAGCCCCCGAGGGGATGAGCGTATGCGCGGCAATCCGTGACATTAGCGAACGCAAGCGAATGGAGGCCGAGGTCCGGGTAACGACGGACCGGCTTCGAGTCGCGGTCGAGACGATGCAAGACGCGCTCGCGCTGTTCGACCCTGCGGACCGCCTGATCCTCTGCAATAGCCCGTACCGGCAGCTCCTCGGCAACGTGCCGCCCGAGGCCCCCGTCGGGAAGTCGTACGAGGATGTGCTCGACTTGTGGATGGCCACGCTCGTCTTCGGGAGCGAAGAGGAGCGAGCGGCCTTTCGCGCCGAGAGGCTGACCGCCCGGCGCGATCCGAACGGAGCCTTCGACGTGCGCACCCGGCACGGACGAAGCCTTCGCGTCCTCGACCGCCGCACGGACGACGGCGGGATTGTGAAGACCATCTGGGACCTCACCGACGACGTCTTGCTCGCCGAGGAGCTGCGAAGCGCGCGCACCGCCGCGGAGGCCGCCAGCGCGGCCAAGAGCGAGTTCCTCTCGTCGATGAGCCACGAGCTGCGCACGCCGCTCAACGCCATCCTGGGCTTCGCGCAGCTCCTCGGTCGAGACAAGCGTGAGCCTCTGTCGGACCGCCACCGAGAGCGCGTCGGCCAGATCCTACGGGGCGGCGAGCACCTGCTCCGGCTCATCGACGACATCCTCGATCTCTCCCACATCGAGGCTGGGCGGGTCTCGATCTCCACCGAGCCCGTGTCGGTGCACCAGGCGCTCGAGGAGATCCTCACGACCCTCGAGCCCACCGCCGCCCGCGCGGGCGTGCACCTCGCCGTCGCTCCGCTCTCGGCCGGCCTGCCGCGCGTCCGCGCCGACCGCACGCGGTTCGTGCAGATCGTGATGAACTTCACGACGAACGCCATCAAGTACGACCACCCCGGCGGCTCCGTGACCGTGAGCGTTCGCCCTTCGCCGGAGCGCCGGCTCCGCGTGATCGTCTCCGACACGGGAATGGGCATTCCCCTCGACAAACAGGACAGGCTCTTTCAGCCCTTTCAGCGCGCGGGGCAGGAGACCGGGCCGATCGAGGGGACCGGCATCGGCCTCGTGATCAGCAAGCGGCTCGCGGAGCTCATGAGCGGGCGCGTCGGGTTTCACAGCACGCCGGGGAAAGGCTCGGAGTTCTGGGTCGAGCTGCCCGCGGAGCCGATCTCGCTCGAGGTGCATGCCGCGAGCGATCGCGGAGAGCGCGGCCCTCGCCTGGGCGACGACCGCCACCGTCTCGTTCTCTATGTCGAAGACAATCCGGCCAACGTGAGCTTCATGCGCGACGTCCTCGGGGACTTCGAGGGGGTCGAGCTGACGACCGCGCCGACGGCAGAGATGGGCATCGAGCTCGCGCTCGGCCGCCGCCCCGATCTCGTCATCATGGACATCAACCTGCCGGGCATGAACGGCACCGAAGCCCTCGCGCGCATTCGCGAGGAGCCGTCCATCGCGACCGTCCCGGTCATCGCGCTGACCGCGGCGGCTTCGGAGCGAGAACGCAGGCGCGGGCTCGAGGCAGGTTTCTCTCGCTATCTGACGAAGCCCGTGCAAGTCGACGAGCTGCTGGCGGCGCTGGAAGACATCTTCGCGCTCGGCTGATCGCCGCAGCGCGGCTCAGACGGCCGGTTTCTCCACTTTGGTGACGGCGTTCGCCTCCGCCCATCGATAGAGGACACGCTCCTCGTGGTCGCCGTGAGCCCGGAGCTCGTCGAGGAACGTCCGCGCCGGCCCCAGAGGCAGGGCGGGAAGCGCGCTCCGGAGCTCCGCGAGCCGTCCGCGGAGGTAGCGGTGCTCCTCGAGGATGATCCGCGCTTCGCGGGGCCGCGCCACGAGGAGATCCGCGATTGAGGTCTGCTCTTCGCCCTCGAAGTGCGCGGAGAGCGCCGCCTCGAAGGTCTCCCAGAGCGAGAGGAGGCGCACCGTCTCCCGGCTCTCCAGGGCCACGAGGACTTCGCCGTAGAGCTTCTCGATGGCGAAGTGGCCTGGGATGGGGGGAGGCGAGGCGCTCATTGCGTGACGCCATCGCAACATCGGTGCCGGTTTCAGGAAGCGCAGAAACAGGCGGAAAGGCCTCGGATTCCATCGGCACCCCGCAAGGAAAACGCCTCGACGCAAAGCTTGCACGTGCGCGAATCGGCGGCACCGGCGTTTCGCGCTCGCTCACGGATGGCACCCGAAGTGCTTTGGGTCCTCTGCCATGAGCGCCAGTCACCGATTGCGATTCTACGGGTACGTCGACCGTCCTTACGAGGCCGTCCGGAGCCTCTTGCGATCGCGCGCCGACGAGGTCCTTCAACGCGCGACGAACACCGCCAGCGTTCGCGCCAAGGGGATCGTCGCGCGCCTGCAGGTCGGAGCGGCGGGGATTGACGTCGGGGTGGACGTCCGGATCGAGGTGCGTCCGGCACCCGAGGAGCGGGGCGTCGCGGGTCTGCCGCCCATCACCCACGTCGGCATCACATGGAAGGCCAACGAAGAAGCCGCGCTCTTCCCGTCGATGTCGGCCGACCTGGCCGTCTCGCCGATGACCTTCGCGGAGACGCGCGTCGAGTTCGAGGGGACCTATCGGCCGCCACTGGCGATTGCCGGCCAGGCGGTGGACGCAGTCGTCGGCCACCGGGTGGCCGAGGCCGCGGTTCATCGCTTCGTCAACGACGTGATCGAGGAGATCCGCCGCGAGCTCCCGAAGGTGTCGTGATGAAACCGAACCTCATCAAGCTCGGCCTGCGCGCCGTCGCCGCGCTCGCGCTCGCGGGCCACCCTGCGATGGCGGACGATGGGCTCCCCGGCGCAGGCGTCCTGCAGCCAGCGCCCGTGAGCTCCGACGACGCCGATCGCACGACGCCGACCCTCGACGAGCAGCTCCAGCCCGTTCTCCTTGTCGGCGCGACCTACGCCGGGTTCGAGACCAAGATCACGACGATTGCCGGCGGCAGCGGCCTGCTCGTCGGAGGCCAGGCAGGATGGACGCTCGACCCGCACGTCATGCTCGGCTTCGCCGGCTACGGGCTCGCGTCGACGATGGATGCCGCGGAGCTCCGAGCGACGCCCTCTGCGCTCCACCTCGCGTACGGCGGCGTCCGCGCCGCCTACGTGATCCTCCCTCGCGTACGGTTCCACGTGACGCTCTCCACCCTCGCGGGCCTGGCCAGCGTCAGCACGACCACCCGCGACATGTCCGGAGCGGTTGACGAGGGCGGCGGCGCCGTCGTCCTGGCGCTGGAGCCGGAGGTCGAGGCGGAGATGAACCTGGCGTCGATGGTGCGGCTGGCCCTCTCGGGCTCTTACCGATACGTCGCGCCTTCGGGCCTCGCTGCGCTCGATGGCGTCGCCGTCAGCGGCCTGGCCGGGGGCATCGCCCTGAAGATTGGGGCCTTCTGACATGGGACAATCGAGAGAAACGAGCAAGGTGACGCCATGATGGGGAATCTGACGGCCGAGGAGATCGAAGAGGTCCTGCGCACGGAGATCGTCGGCCGCATCGCCTACGTGGCGAAGGGTTGGCCGCAGATCGTACCCGTGACGTACGTGTACGACGGCGGCGAATACGTGTACTCGCACTCGGCGAACGGACAGAAGATCGACTCCATGCGCAAGAACGCGCAGGTTTGCTTCGAGGTGGAGCAGCTCCGGAGCGTCTCGAGCTGGCGCACCGTGATCGCCCTGGGCATGTTCGAGGAGCTCGGCCCGGATGCGGAAGAGCGCGCGATGGACCTCCTCGCCGGGAAGTTCGCATGGGCGCCACCCGGTGCGCCTACGCGTGATCGAAAGGAGGACATCCATCGCAGGGCCGGCGTCGTTCGGACGGTCCTCTATCGCATCCGCATCCTCGAACGGACCGGGCGCTTTGAGCTCTCCTGAGGCGCTTCGGACGTCGCTCCCCGACCCGACGAGCCTCGTCGCCGCGGCTCCCCCAGGAGCCGAGGCGCTCGCCGAGCTCGCCTTCGATCTCCGGTCCGCGTGGAACCACGAGGCCGACCCGATCTGGGAGAGCATCGCCCCGGACCTATGGCGCGAGACCGGAAACCCCTGGGTCGTCTATCAAAGCGCTTCGCGCGACCGCCTGGCCGAGGTCTGGCGGAACGCGAGCATTCGCGAGACGGTCGAACGCATCCGAGCCGAACGCGAATCGTGGCGCCGCAGACCGTCCTGGTTTCAGGCTCGGCACGCGGAATCGCCGCTGGAGTCGGTCGCGTTCTTCAGCCTCGAGTTCGCGCTCTCCGAAGCGTTGCCGCTCTACTCGGGCGGCCTCGGCAACGTGGCCGGCGACTACCTCAAGGCGGCCGACGATCTGGGCGTGCCGATGGTGGGCGTGGGGCTCCTCTATCAGCAGGGCTACTTCCGGCAGGCGATCGACGCCGCCGGGACGCAGCAAGACTTCTTTCCCTTCAACGACACGCGCCTCCTCCCCGTCGCCCCCGTACGGGACGAGCACGGCGAATGGATCCGGGTGCGACTGCCAAGACCCGGTCCCCCCGTCTGGCTGCGAGCGTGGGGCGCGCGATTGGGAAGGATCGCGCTCTACCTCCTCGACTCGAACGACCCCGAAAACCTGCCCGCGGACCGCGGCATCACCTCTCAGCTCTACGGCGGCGACGCCGAGGTTCGCATCCTCCAAGAGATGACGCTCGGCCTGGGCGGCTGGCGGATGCTCCGCGCGCTCGGGATCTCGCCGACCGTGTGCCACCTCAACGAGGGGCATGCCGCGTTCGTGGCCCTGGAGCGTGCGCGCGACTTCAAGGAGACCTTCGGGGTCTCCATCGACGTGGCGCTGGCGGCGACGCGGGCGGGGAACGTGTTCACGACGCACACGCCCGTGAGTGCGGGCTTCGACCGGTTCTCGCCGCAGCTCGTCGAAGCGCAGCTCGGCGCGTATGCGCGCGACGAGCTCGGGCTCTCCCTCGATTGGTTCCTGGCCCTCGGTCGCTCGCCCGGGAACTCGACGGAGTCGTTCAACATGGCCTGGCTCGGCGCGCGCGCCAGCGGGGCGGTGAACGCGGTCAGCCGGCGGCACGCCAGCGTGAGCCAGCGCATCTTCGCGCCCCTGTTTCCACGCTGGCCCGAAGCGGAGGTCCCCGTTGGATACGTGACCAACGGTGTCCACGTCCCGAGCTGGGACTCGCCTCAGGCCGATGCGCTCTGGACCAAGGCATGCGGTCCCGACCGCTGGCGCGGGACGATGGAGTCGGTGGGCCCGGCGATCGCCGCCTGCTCGGACGCCGACCTATGGCAGCTGCGCGGCGAGGCTCGCGGTCACCTCGTGACGTTCGTGCGCGACCGCCTCGGGCGTCAGATGGCGGCGGCGGGCATCGAAGGGGCACGGCTCGAGGAAGTCGCCACCATCTTCAACCCGGACGTGCTCACGATCGGCTTTGCGCGACGGTTCGCGACGTACAAGCGACCGACGCTCCTGCTCCAGGATCCGGAGCGCTTCGCGCGTCTGCTGCGAAGCCCGAGTCGCCCCGTTCAGATCGTCGTGGCGGGCAAGGCCCACCCTCAGGACACGGAAGGCAAGCGCCTGATCGCCGAATGGGTGCGATTCTCCCGCCGCCACGAGGTCCGGGTCCACGTCGTCTTCCTCGCGGACTATGACCTGCGCGTCGCCGAGCGCCTCGTTCAAGGCGTCGACCTATGGATCAACACGCCGCTCCCTCCGTGGGAGGCCTGCGGCACCAGCGGGATGAAGATTCTCGTCAACGGGGGTCTGAACCTGTCGTTCCTCGACGGCTGGTGGGACGAAGCCTACAAGCCGGAGGTGGGCTGGGCCCCCCTTCGCTGCGGACGCGACGACGCCGAAGACGCCTCCCAGCTCTATGCGCTCCTCGAAGAGGAGGTCATCCCCGCGTTTTACGATCGGGACCCCGAAGGGCTCCCCCGAGGCTGGGTCGCCAAGATGCGCGCGAGCATGAGCGAGCTGACCCCGCTCTACTCTGCGAATCGAGCCGTTCGCGAGTATTGCGAGCGGTACTACCTTCGCGCCGCGGAGGCGTTCTCGCGGAGGAGCGCAGCCGGCGCCGCACGGGCGGTTGCGCTCGTCGCTCTGCGCACGATGCTGGAGACTCACTGGAGCGGCCTGCGCTTCGGGGACGTTCGAGTCCGCACGGAAGCCGGGCAACACCAGTTCGTCGCCGCCCTGTACATGGACGACGTCGATCCCGACGCCGTGGCCATGGAGCTTTACGCCGACGCCGACGGCCCGAGGCCGGGATCGCGCGTACCGATGCATCGGGCCGGAGCTCTCATCGGTGCACGCGGATTCACCTTCGTCGCAGAAGTGCCCGATGAACGGCCCGCGCACCACTACACGCCGCGCGTCGTGCCTGCTTGCCCCGAGGCGCTCGGCCCACTCGAGCTTCCGTACGTCCTCTGGGCGTCCTAAGGTGTCGCACGAACCCCGTGCCGCCCCCCTCGGAGACATCGCCTTCGCAGACGATCCTCGTCGTCGATGACAATGAGGCCAATCGCGCGCTGGCGCAGAACACCCTCGAAGACGAGGGCTACCGGGTACTGCTCGCGACAGGGGGGGAAGAAGCGCTCGCCGTCTTCTCGAGGGAACGGGTGGACTGCGTCCTCCTGGACGTCCGGATGCCAGGGCTCGACGGCTTCGCGGTCTGCGAGCGCTTGCGGGTTCTTCCGCGGGGAGGCGATACGCCGGTCGTCTTCCTCACCGCGCTCCGCGACGTGGACACCTTCGATCAGGCGCTGCGGTCCGGCGGTGACGACTTCCTGACGAAGCCCGTGCGGCCGACCGAGCTCGTGATCCGCGTCCAGTCCGCGCTGAAGCTCCGGCAGCTCCGGTCCGAGCTGCGAGAACACTACGACCTGCTGAAGCACCAGCGGGACGACCTCCTACGCCTGCAGCTCCAGAAGGAGCGGCTCATGGCGTTCGTCGTCCATGACCTCAAGAACCCGGTGAACGCGATGGACCTGCACGCGCAGCTCCTCGTCCGGGACAAGAGCCTTCCGGCCGACGCTCGCGAGTCGGCCGCAGAGATTCGCGTCGCTGCGGTGCGCTTGAATCGGATGATTCTTGAACCTGCTCGACTTGAGCAAGGCCGACGAAGGCAAGCTCGTCGCGAAGCGAGCCCCCATCGACCTCGCGGCGATGTTCGCCAAGGTGACCGGAGAGATTGACGTCGCCGCCCGCGAGCGCGCCGTACACCTCGAAGTCGCCTTAGACGCGACGCAGCTCGAGGGAGACGAGGATCTGCTCCTCCGGGTGCTCGTCAACCTCACGGAAAACGCCGTTCGGCACGCTCCGAAGGGGAGCGTCGTGCGGCTCGAGAGCGTCCGCAACGGAGCGACCACGCAGATTCGCGTGAGCGATCAGGGGCCCGGCGTTCCCCCCGAAATGCGGGCGCAGATTCTCGACCCCTTCGTGCAGCTCGACGCCAGCGGGCTGCCCCCGAGCCGCGGCGGGCGCGGCCTCGGCCTGACGTTTTGCAAGCGGGCCGTGGAGGCCCATGGGGGAACGATCACCATCGAAGACGGAAAGCCGGGCGCGGTGTTCGTCACGTCGATCCCCGACGCACGGTAGACCGCGCTCAGCCGGGCTGCGTGGGGCCGCGGACGACGAGCACGGGGCAAGGCGCCGTGCGGACGATTTCTCGGCGACGCTCCCGAGGAGCGCGCGCGGAACGCCATGCCGGCCGTGAGAGCCGACGACGATGAGGTCGACCTGGTTCTCCTTGGCGAAGCCGTCGACCTCGCGCCAGGCCGCCCCTTGCCGGAGCTCGGATTGCACGGCGACGCCGGAGCCGGAGACACGGCCCACGACCTTCTCGAGCGCTTCGCGGGCGACCACGCCGAACTGCTTCGGCCAGTCGGTCGCGAGGACGAGGACCTCGGGGGCCCCCAGCGACGGGATCTCATAGGAGTGCAGGACGGTGATTCGCGAGCCCAGCTTCTTCGCGAGGCTCAGCGCGTAGTCGAGCGCCGCGTCGGAGTTCTCCTGAAAATCGTGAGCGACCAGAATGTGTTGGATGGGTTGCGTGGAGTTCATGGTCGCTCCCTGGTGCAATGGCCTGGCCAACTGCTCGTCCGTCGCGTCTCCGCAAAGTCGCTCGCGAGCGGCGGTCCGGCCGGCGCAGGCCTTGCGTCGAAGCGCAACGCGTGCGCGTCGGTCAGGGACGTCCCTGAGTGCGGGTCCGCGCGAAGCCAGGCGTGGTTTCGACCACGGGGTCCATCTCGACCGACGCCTTCAGGACGGCGAACGCGGTGGTCGGATCGTCGACCGTTCGGAACAGGTCGTTGTCGTCCGCGTCGATCATCCCGTACTTCACGAGCGCGTCGAAGTTCAGAATCTCCGCCCAGTAGTCGCTGCGAGCAACACGGGGAGGCGACGCCCGAGCTTGCCCGTTTGCGCCAAGGTGAGGAGTTCGGTGAGCTCGTCGAGGGTCCCGAACCCGCCACCGGCGTCGGCCGCGCCTCGGTTCGCCGCCTCCATGATCCCGCCGCTCCCGCCGGTGCACACGACGAAGCGGTGCGGAGGCGGGAAGGTCATGGACCACTCGGTGACGCGGCGGGCGAGCTCCCTCGCGTCGGCGTAGTAGCGCCCGAGGGGCCCGTCCTCACGCAGGCGCGCCGACCCAAAGAACACGATGATGTCGTGGACCCGCTCGCGGCGAAAACGGGCGAGCGGCTCGAGGTCTCCGCGAGGATGCGGAGCGGACGTCCCTCGGAGGCGTCGAGGAACTCTTCGTTTCGATACGCGAGCGGCGCGCGGGGGAGCTTCGAAGACATCGAAGCCCCTAAGCCTCCTTCACGACCAGCACCGAACAGGGGCAGTGATTGACCACCTTCGTCGTGGTCGTCCCTAGGAGCTTCTCGAGCGTGCCGTACCCATGCGAGCCGACCACGACGAGGTCAGCGCCGAGGCTCTTCGCCGTCTCGCAGATCGAATCCGAAGGCGAGCCAATCGCCACGCGCGCTTCACCACGGCACTCGGCAGGGATGCGTTCCCGGCAGGCCGCGAGGTAGTCGCAGGCGCGACGATCGAGCACGTCGAGGAGTGGCTCGTCCGTCGACTTCCACAAATCTTTGGGGATTCTCGCCGACGAGACCGATGGCGCGGACGAGGAAGACACGGCCTCCCTGCCCGCGAGCGAGCGCGATGGCCGTCGTCAGCACATTCTCGGAGCGCGGCGAGCCGTCGAGGGCGGCGAGGATCTTCATGGGATGGACCAGAGCATGGCTCGTGCCGCGGGCCTCGCGCGGTCGCCGACGCAGCGTCTGCGCCGGCGCGCAAAGCCGTCGCCGTCGCCGGACCGGCATGCGTCGTGCTGAACGGCCGGGCATGGATGCCCCCAACCTCGAACGAATCCGCCGGGGCCTCACGGACACGCAGGCCGCGGCCCGTCTCGCCGAGGTCGGGGCTAACGAAACCGCCGCCGGCAAACGGTCGCCCCTCGCGCAGCTCCTCCCGCTGCTCGGCAATCCCCTGGCGCTCGTGCTCCTCGTCGCCGCCGGCCTCTCGGCGTTACTCGGCGAGAAGATCGACGCGGCGCTCATCGCCTCGATGGTCGTGTTCAGCGTGGCCATCAACCTCTTCCAGACGTGGCGCTCGCAGAAAGCCGCGGACGAGTTGCGGAAACGGGTCGCGCTGACCGCGACCGTCCAGAGGGACGGGGAGTGGGTGGAGCGCCCGCGCCGCGAGATCGTGCCCGGGGACGTGGTCCGGCTCTGCGCGGGCGACCTCGTCCCCGCCGACGCTCGCTTGCTCGACGCGCGCGATCTGCACGTTCAGGAGGCCGCGATGACGGGCGAGTCTCTGCCGGCCGAGAAGCAGGCTGGCCTTCCCGAAGGGAACTCCGCCGGCATGGTCTGGCTCGGGACCTCCGTCGTCAGCGGGACCGCGACCGCGGAGGTGGTCGCGACGGGCCGCGCGACGCAGTTCGGCGACGTGGTCGCGCGGCTTCAGGCTCGAGCCCCGGAGACCGAGTTCGAACGCGGCCTGCGTCACTTTGGCTTGCTGATCACCCGCACGGTCATGGTGCTCGTCCTCGTCATCCTGGCCGCGAGCCTCGCCATGCACCGGCCCGCCTTCGAGTCGCTGCTCTTCGCCGTGGCGCTCGCGGTCGGGCTGACGCCCGAGTTTCTTCCGATGATCACCACGGTGACGCTCGCGCAGGGCGCCGCGCGCATGGCGCGCGAGAACGTCATCGTAAAGCGCCTCTCCGCCATCCAGGATCTCGGGAGCATCGACATCCTCTGCAGCGACAAGACGGGGACCCTGACTCGCGGCGAGATGCGCGTCGAGGGCTCCTTCGACGCGGCCGGTGTCGCCGGAGATCGAGCGCTCGACCTGGCCCGCCTGAACAGCCGCTTCGAGACGGGAATCCGCAGCCCGCTCGACGCGGCCATCCTCGCCGATGCGCCAAGCGCCGGGCCGGAGTGGACGAAGCTCGACGAGCTGCCGTTCGACTTCGAGCGCCGGAGGCTCTCGGTGGTGGTGAAGGGGCCCTCGGGCGCCGTGATGATCACCAAGGGAGCCCCCGATTCCATATGCGCCGTGTGTGAAGGGGACGACTCCGCGCGCGCGGCCTGGCACGCGTGGATCGCCGCGGCGGGCGCCAAGGGTTTGCGTGTCCTCGCCGTCGCGAGCAAGGCCGTGGAGGAACGACGCGACTGGTCGAGGGACGACGAGCGCCAGCTGACAATGGAGGGCTTCATCACGTTCTCGGACCCCCTCCTCCCCGAGGCGCGAGAGGCCGTGGCCTCGCTGCGACGCGACGGCGTGAGCCTCAAGATCCTGAGCGGCGACGACGCCGCGGTGGCCGCGCACGTCTGCGGGGCGCTCGACGTGGACATCGGCGAGGTCGTCCTCGGCGCGGACATCGAGAAGATGACGGACGGGGCGCTGGGCAAGATCGCCGAGCGCACCACCGTGTTCGCGAGGACTTCCCCCGCGCAGAAGACGCGCATCCTGCTCGCGCTCAAGAAGCTCGGGCACGTCGTCGGCTTCATCGGCGACGGCATTAACGACGCGCCTTCCCTCCACGCGGCCGACGTTGGCATCTCGGTGCCGGGCGCGGTCGACATCGCGCGCGACGCCGCGGACATTCTGCTCACGAAGCGCGGCCTCGACGTCCTGCACGGCGGAATCATCGCCGGCCGGCGCGCCTTCGCGAACGTCATGAAATACCTGCTCATGGGGACGAGCTCGAACTTCGGGAACATGCTCAGCATGGCCGTGTCGTCGCTGCTCCTTCCCTTCTTGCCGATGCTGCCGACGCAGATCCTCCTCAACAACGTCCTCTACGACGTCTCGCAGGTCACGATCCCCACCGACCGCGTCGACGAGAGCTGGACCCACCAGCCCCACCGCTCCGACATGGGCCTCGTGCGGCGGTTCATGATCTTCGTGGGCCCGATCAGCTCCGTGTTCGACTTCCTCACGTTCTTCGTCTTGCTGCGCGTCTTCCACGCGAATCAGGCGTTCTTCCAGACCGGGTGGTTCGTCGAGTCGCTCTGCACGCAGACGCTCGTCTTGTTCGTGATCCGCACGTACGAGCGGCCCTGGAAGAGCCGGCCCAGCATGGCGCTCGCCGCGACGGTCATCGGCGTGGCGGTCCTCGGGCTCGTGATTCCGGCGACTCCCATGGCGCCCCTCCTCGGCTTCGTGCCGCTCCCGCCGGCCTATCTCCTCTTCGTCGCGGTCGCGACCGCCGCCTATCTGGGCGCCGTCGAAGCGGCGAAGCGGTACCTCATTCGGGGCGGGCGGCTCGCGGCCACGCGGACGTAGGCTCTGCGCCGCGACGCAAAGCCTGCGCGAGCCGCAGCCGAGAAGTTCCGGAGAATCATGGGCGAGGCCTTCTCTGGACGAGGGCACATCCCATGCTCTTAGGGTCGTCATGCACTCCTCGCTCGATGGCCTCCTGCGACCCCGGACCGTGGCGGTGGTCGGTGCCTCCCGCTCCCGAACCAGCGTCGGCGGCGAGAATCTT
Organism: uncultured delta proteobacterium; assembly: GCA_963797395.1. GTDB lineage: Bacteria > Myxococcota_A > Polyangia > Polyangiales > Polyangiaceae > Palsa-1150. Next base: position 581,596 of record CAWCPA010000009.1, on the reverse strand, counting down.
CGCAAACCTCCTCCGGCGTCCCTTCGCGGGCACCGTGTACCCGGTGCACGCGACGGCCTCGGAGGTCCAGGGGGTGCGTTCGTACCCGACCGTCGCGGCGCTCCCCGCTCCGGTCGACCTCGCCGTCATCGCCGTCCCCGCAGCCAGCGTGGCTGCGGCGGTCGAGCAGTGCGCGGCGGCCGGCACCAAAGCCGTCGTCATCGTGAGCGCGGGCTTCGGCGAGTCGGGGGACGCCGGAAAGGTCGCGGAGACGCGGATGCTCGACGTCGCCCGGTCGGCGGGGATGCGGGTGGTCGGGCCGAACTGCCTGGGAATCCTGAACACCGATCCGGAAGTCGCCCTTCATGCCACCTTCGCGACCGAGTGGCCGCCCGCAGGCCACGTCTCGGTCGCCTCGCAGTCCGGGGCACTCGGAATCGCCCTCCTCGACGAAGCGCGCGAGCACGGCATCGGCATTCGGCACTTCGTCAGCCTAGGCAACGGCGGCGACGTCGGCGCCGAAGACCTCCTCGAGTACTGGGAGCGCGATCACGGGACGCAGGTCATTCTGCTCTACCTCGAGAGTCTGCCCCGCCCGCGCCGATTCCTCGAGGTCGCTCGTCGCGTCTCTGCGTCGAAGCCCGTCGTGACCGTGAAGAGCGGGCGCAGCATCTCGGGGGCGCGCGCGGCCGGCTCGCACACCGGCGCGCTGGCCACCAAGGACGTACTCGTCGACGCGGTGCTGAAGCAAGCCGGCGTCACGCGCGTCTCGACGCTCGAAGAGCTGTTCGACGCGGCGACGCTGCTTTCGACGGGACAGAGGAACTTCGGCCGGCGCGTCGCGATCGTGACGAACGCGGGGGGACCCGGGATCCTCACCGCGGACGCGTGCGAGGCGCGCGGCCTTTCGGTCCCCGCACTTCAACCTCGAACCGCACGCGCGCTGGCGGAGGTGGCTCGAGAGGTCGCGCCTCACAATCCCCTCAATCTCCTAGCCGGAGCGACGGCCGAGCGCTTCGACGCGGTCCTCCCTCTCGTCCTCGGCGACGAGGGGATCGACGAGGTCGTCGTCGAGTGTGTCCCGACGACCTCGACGGACGTGGCGCAGGTTGCCAAGGTCATCGCCGCGGCACGCAGCTATCACACCAAGCCGATCGTCGCGTGCATCCTCGGAAAGCACGGGGTCGAGGAGGCGCGGCAGACGCTGCGCAAGGCGTCCGTCCCGGTCTACGATCTGCCGGAGTCCGCAGCGGCTGCCCTTCGCGTGGGCGCCGAGCACGCGGAGACGCGTTCGCTCGTGCAGGCTGTCGCCAACACGGTCCCGCAGGCGCCCAAGCTGCCGTCGTTCGTCGGAGCGGTCGACGGCTGGCTGGCGCCCGATCAGACGGCCGACTTGCTCCGCGCGTTCGGCGTGAACCTGCTCCCGTCGGAGGTCGTGCGGAACGGCGAGAACGCGATTCTGGCGGCCGAGTCGACCGGCTGGCCCATCGCGCTCAAGAATCGCCTCCAAGGCGGTCCTGCACAAGAGCGACATGGGCGGCGTGGTCCTGGGCGTCCACGACGCCCACGGGGTCTGGGCCGCCATCGCGAAGTTCCGACAGCGGATGAAGGAGGCCGGGCTCGAGGGCGACCTCGACGGGATCCTCGTCCAGCCAATGGCGCCGCGAGGGGTCGAGATGTTCCTCGGCGCGACCCGGGACGCGGCCTTCGGCGCGGCTATCGCCTTCGGAACCGGCGGCGTCCAGCTCGAGCTCTGGAACGACATCGCGGTGCGCGTCGGACCCGTTTCGGCGGCGGAGGGCGGGCGGATGATCGAGTCGATCAAGGGCCGCAAGCTCCTCGACGGATTCCGCGGCGGACCGCGTGGCGATCGCGAGGCCCTGGCCAAGGCGATCGCGAACGTGTCCCGATTGATGGAAGCGGTCCCCGAGGTCGTGGAACTGGACCTGAATCCGCTCCTGGCGCTCGAGCCCGGACGCGGGGTGGTGGCCGTCGATGCGCGCGTGCGCGTCCGGAAGGCGAGCGTCGGAGGCGAGTTGTGACCGCCTCTCTATCGCTGCTCGGGCAACTCGAGGAGGCGCAGCAATCACAGGCTCGTGACCTCGACGAGGTCGGAGAGCGCCTGTCTCGCCTGATTCTGGACGGCAACGCGGCGCCCCTTCCCATCCATACGCTCGACGCGGTGGTCGCCTGTTTGCGCGACGCCTTCCGCGCGCATCGGACGACGAGCGGGCACCTGTCGACGGGGCTCGCAAGGTTGGCCGAGGAGCACGACGAGCCCCGAACGAGAATGACCCCCGGGCTGGCCCGGCTCCTCCGCGAGCTGCGCGCGGGACACGAGAACCTCCTCGGGCTCCTCGAGTTCGCGGACCGGCTCACGGCCAGCTTCACCTGCCCGCCCCACGCGACGGAGCAGCAAAGACGACTCTATGCGGCTCTGGCTGTTTGGAGCCGACGAGAGCGGACCTGCATCCGGCTGGAGGCCGAGTATCTGGTATCGCGAGCCTTGCAGCTCGCCCCCGCCCTGGCGAGCGACGCCCATGCGGTGACGCTGACCGTCCATCGGCGAGAGATTCTCGCACAGGGCGGGCGGCGATCGGATGCGACCGTTTTCTGCCCGGCCGAGCGAACGTCGGTCGGGGTCGACTGGTGTCGTGGATGCCCGCTGCTAGTCCGGATGAAGCATGACGCCGTCCGGTGCACTCCGCACGACGAGCGAACGGACCACGATCGAGAGGCCGTGCGAATCGGCGACGACATCCTCGTCGGTGAAGCGATGGGCGGGCACCACGTCAGCGCGCTGGCAGAAACGCCGGCCGCGGATGTCGCGCGAGCACTAGCGAACGAGCCGGGCCGGCCGGCGCTCGTCGTCGACGACGGCGACCGCTTGCTGGGGATGGTCGACGGCGAGGTCGCGGCCACTTCTACCGATGGACAGCGCGCCGGTGGTCTCAGCCGTGCTGCGCCGAGCATCCGCGAATCGGCGTCGCTGACGGACGCGGTGGACTGCATGGTCCGAAGACACGCCCGATTCCTGCCCGTGGTCCGGGATGACGATCGCGTCGTCGGCGTTCTCAGCGACGTGGATGCGCTGCGATTGATCGCCCGCCAGCGCCAGGGTGGCTGAGGTCCGACCTTCTTCTTAGCCCGTGAAGCCCGCCGGCCACACGTCGAGCCAGCGGCGCAGCGCGGCGAGGTTCGTCTCGAGCGGGAGGGTCGTGTCGATCGAGAGCGGCTCCTTCCCCACGACCTCGCGGACGGGTTCGTAGCGCGCGCAGAACTCGTCGAAGATGGCGCGCCGCCCGTCGCTCACGCTCGGGTGCTCCTCGCGTGCCGCGAGCCTCGCCAGGCAGACGTCCCGAGGCGCCCTGCACTCGACGAACCGGAAGGGGACGCCGTGCGCGGCGGCTACGGCGCGCGCTGCGGCCCGGAGCTCCGCCGACCGGAAGGACGCGTCGAGGACCACCGGCCGCCCGCTCGCCAACACGATCGCGGCGCGCCGGAAGAGCTCCGCGTAGACCGTCTTGCTGAAGGCAGGGTCGTATGGCCCCCGCCAGGCCGGCTCGGAAAGACGCCCAAGGGGATCGACCCCCAGCATGGCCTTGCGCGTCCGATCAGCCTCCAGGACGGGCGCGCTCATCGCGCTGCCCAAACCGGTGGCGACCGAACTCTTGCCCGACGCAATCACGCCTCCCACGGCCACGAGCGAAGGCGAGACGACCGGCGGACGATGAAACGAGAGGGCGAGCCGGAACATCCGGCGCGCCTCCTTCTGGGCACGTTCCCGCGCCTCTTGGGGAGCCCCGTCATCACGGGCGAGCATGCACGCGACCTTCCCCCGCACGAACGCCCGATAGCTCTCGTAGAAATCGACGACCTCGTAGAGATCGTAGTCGTCCGCCTCGCGTGCGTAACAGGCGAGGAGCGACTCGGCGAGGTCCGACCTGCCGTGGGCGGCAAGGTCCATCGACAGAAACGCGAGAATCCGCGCACACGTCGGCAAAGCGGAACCGCTCGTTGAATTCGATGCAGTCGAGCACGCGAATGCCGCCTTCGGCGTCGCGGTAGACGTGCTCGAGCCGGAGGTCTCCGTGGCCGTCCCGAACTCGCCCCTGCGCGATCCTGCGGTCGAATCGGGCGACCTCGTCGCGGACGAAGCGAGATTGCCAGCGCACGATCTCGTCGACCTCGGCAGCCAGCAGGTAGCGGTCCAGGTCCTGGCGAGTCTGGGCGAAGTTCTCGGCGACGTTGCGCGCGACCGCGGTTGCGCGACCGTATTCGCGAATTTTCTCGTCGGTCGGCGCCGAGCGGTGGAACATCGCCAACCGGATCGCGATCGAATCGAGGGTCTCCTTCGTGAGCGCCCCGGTCCGCAAGAGTTCGTCGGCGCGCTCGGCGTCGGGCACTCGGACCATGTGGACCGCCCACTCGACCGGATCCCCCTCTCCCCCGACGACGAGAGATCCCCCCGGCGACCGGGCGATCGGGACGACGCCGAGATAGACGCCGGGCGCGAGCCGCGAGTTCAGGCGGACTTCGTCTTCGCACGCACCGCGCCTTCGTTCGAGAGACCGAAAGTCGAGGAACCCGAGAATCGACCGGCTTCTTGATCTTGAAGACGTCTCCGTCGAGGAGAAACACGAGCGAGATGTGCGTCTCGATCAGGTCGACGGTCGTCGTCTGCGCAACCGGGCGGAACGCCTCCGGGCGACGCAGGTCTTCCTGGAGCGAATCGAGGGCGACCACGACGGCACGCGGCCCCTCAAGAGTCCGACGGCTTCTTCACCGTCGTCCGCTCGAACGCGAGCCCGTACTCCTGAATCTTGTACTGAATCTTCCGGATGCTGACGTCGAGCATCTGCGCGGCCGCGTTGGTACGACCGCCGCACGCCTCGAGCGTCGAGACGATCGCGTGGCGCTCGATCTCGTCCATCGTGGAGCCAGGGATGCGAATACCGGACCGCGTGGACGGCCCGACGCCCGCGGGCAGGTGCCTCGCGGTCAGGCGTTTGCCGTCGCAGAGGATGACGGCGCGCTCCATGACGTTCTCGAGCTCGCGAACGTTGCCCGGCCAGCGGTACGATGTGATGCGCTCGACGGCATCGTCGGCGAAGCCCTCGATGGGCTTGGCGTTCTCCTTCGCGAAGCGCTCGACGAAGAAAGTCGCCAGCGGGAGGAGGTCGCTCGGCCGGGCGCGCAGCGGCGGCATCTCGATGTTCACGACGTTGAGGCGATAGTAGAGGTCTTCCCGGAACTTCCCGGCCGAGACCTCGGCCTGAAGCTCGCGGTTCGTCGCGGCGATGATCCGGACGTCGACCTTCACGGTCTCGTTTCCGCCGACGCGCTCGAAGGTCCGCTCCTGCAGGAACCTCAGCAGCTTCACCTGAATGGCCGGCGAGATTTCACCGATCTCGTCGAGGAACAGCGATCCCCCGTCCGCTTGCTTGAAGCGTCCCTCGCGACGGCCGACGGCCCCGGTGAAGGCGCCCTTCTCGTGACCAAAGAGCTCGCTCTCGAGGATGGTCTCGGCGAGCGCGGCGCAGTGGAGCTTCACGAACGGGGCCTTCGACCGGGGGCCGTTCTGATGGATGGCCTGGGCGACGAGCTCCTTGCCGGTCCCGCTCTCGCCGGTGATGAGCACACTCGCCTTGGTGGGCGCCACTTGCTCGATGACGTCGAAGACCGCCTGCATCGCAGGGCTCGAGCCGATGATGTTCCCGAAGCTGAGGCGCTCCTTCAGGCGCGCGCGCAGCTCCGTGGTCTCGCTCTGGAGGCGGCGCCGCTCGAGCGCGCGATTGAGGACGACGAGGAGCTCGTCGACCTGCACGGGCTTGGTCAGGTAGTGCTCGGCGCCCTTTTGCATCGCCTGAACGGCCGTGTCGACGTCCGCGAACGCCGTCACCATGACGACCACGAGCTCGGGAATCGCCTCGCGGGCCTTCTCGAGGAGCTGCAGCCCGTCGAGGCCGGGCATGTGGAGGTCGGTCACGAGCACGTCGGGCGCCGTCTCCTCCAGCCGCGCGAGCGCCTGCACCCCGTCCTCCGCGACGTCCACCTCGAACCCCTCGCGACGGAGGAGCGAGGCCAATCCCTTCCGCGCGGCCTCCTCGTCGTCGGCGACGAGGACGCGCCCCCGCCCCTCTCGCTTGCCCGTCTCGGTCATGAGCCTCTCCGGTGCAGAATCTGCGCTTCCATGCAGCTCCTGCGCAACGGTTCGATTGCAACTGTCGGAATCGGTCGTCATTTCGGTACCTTCGGCTCCCTCTGAGCAGGGAGCGGGCCAAGGCGGAGCTCAGGCTGCGACAGGTCTGCGGGACGATTGTCGTACTCGTGGTCGTGGAATCGGATCCGGCTCGGTCGGAGCCGGAAGAGCGACCGAGCCGCCCGATCGCTCGTCCAGAGCTCGGCGCTGTCTTCGTCCAGGCCCCAGAGCGTGTCGACGAGCGGGAATCTCCCGACGAACCGCCTCATGACTTCGAGGCCTTCGTCCCCATCGACGACGCCGCTCACGACGCCCTCGAGCTGGATGCCCTGCACCGCGACCCAGTCCCGGGCATCGCGGTGGATGGTCGCGGCGACCTGCGGGCTGGCGAGGATGTCTCTCACATGCCGCGTCGACGGCTTCGAGCGAAAGTACAGGTCGAAACCGACGTTCGCGTAGAAGAGCGTCGACGCCCACACGCCCTCGGGGCCGTGCGTGGCGACGGTCATGGTGCTGTGTTCCGCGATGTACGCGAGTACACGCCGGCGCCGTTCCTCGACGCGCGGCGAGTAAGAGTCTGGAGCAAGCACTTGGGACGAAGACGTGTTCATGGCGGGGGACCTCGCTTGGCGGTCGTCCAATCCAAGAAGCGTTCCGCTGCTCCGGCGAGGTCGAGGCACGAGGGTTGCGACGGCGGCCCTCGAGATGGTCGTCCCCGCCCCTTCGGCCGACAGGTCACGTTCGAATTCGTCCCGCGCCCGCGAGAGCGCCGCCTGCCTCCACTGCGGCCTGCCGGTCGCCGATGCGACGTACGGCGCGTTCTGCTGCGCTGGGTGCAAGGCCGTCTACGGCCTCCTGCGCGATGAACGGCTCGACGCCTACTACGAACTCCGCGGCGCGCATGGAGTGCCGGTCTCGGACCGGCGCAGCGATTGGCGCGACGCCAAGTGGCTCGATGCGCTGGTCTCGCGGATTCGAGCAGGCGGCGCGGGCCACACGCGCGTCACCCTGGACCTTCAGGGCATGCACTGCGTCGCGTGCGTGTGGCTCGTCGAGAAGCTCTTCGCGCGCGCCGCCGGCGGCGAACACATCGCGGTGAACCCCTCGCTCGGACGTGTCGAGCTGGTCGTCCGCCAGGACTTCGACCTCCGCGGCTTCGTCACCAGTGTCGAGCGCTTCGGATACCTGTTCGGCCCACCCATCAAGCAGTCACGGGCCGCCTCGAACGACCTGCTCTGGCGCACGGGCGTGTGCGTCGCGATCGCGATGAACTCGATGATCTTCGGGATCGCCCTCTACGCGGGGCTCGATCGCGGACCCATCTTCGAGCTCTTCACCACGCTGAACTTCGCTCTCGGCACCATCGCCGTCGCCGTCGGCGGAACGGTGTTCTTCCGCTCCGCGTGGCGCGCGGCGCGCGCGGGCGTCCTGCACCTCGACATGCCGATCGCGCTCGGGATCGCCCTCGCCTTCGCGGGCTCCATGTACTCGTACTGGGCGCGCCGCTCCGGGGCTTCGTACTTCGACACGCTCGACGTTTTCATCACGCTGATGCTCGTCGGCCGCTGGCTGCAGGAGCGGGTCGTCGAGCGCAACCGCGCGTGGCTCCTCGCGAGCGATGGGACGGATGGCCTCCTCGCTCGCCGCCTGCAGGCAGACCGATCGGAGCTGATTCGCTGCGTCCACCTGAGAGAGGGAGATTGGCTCTTGATTGCGCCCGGGGATCTCGTCCCCGTCGACGCCCGACTGATGCGCGCGCCGGCGTCCTTCTCGCTGGACTGGATCAACGGCGAGAGCACACCGAGAACCTACCTGCCGGGGGACGTGGTCCCCGCGGGCGCCTTCCTCGTGGACGCCGAGGCCCGCGTCGTCGAAGCGGCCACCGACTTCGCGGAGTCTTCGCTCCGGGAGCTCCTGCGCTCCCCCGTGGATCGCGCGGAGGGCCCTCGAACGAGTCGGTGGTGGCAGCGACTGACGCGCTTCTACGTAGAGTCCGTCCTCCTGGTCGCGGCGGGGGGCTTCCTCGGCTGGTGGTTCTGCACCGGGGACCTCCCGCGCGCCCTGTCAGTGGCGACCTCTCTCCTCATCGTGACGTGCCCCTGCGCCTTCGGGATCTCGACGCCGCTCGCATACGAGATGGTGCAGGCTGGGCTCCGGCGTCGCGGCCTCTTCGTGCGCCGAGCAAGCTTCCTCGACCGGGCCCGCGAAGTGCGTCACGTCGTCTTCGACAAGACGGGAACACTGACGACCGGCGCCCTGATTGTCGCCAACCTCCGCGCGGTCGACGCCCTGAGCGCGGAGGCCCGCGGCGCCCTCTTCGACATGGCCTCGCGCAGCTCGCATCCGAAGAGTACCGCCCTCCTGGGGGCCCTCGGCCGGCGGGGCGCAATCGATCCCGCCGCCAAGGTCGTCGAGCGCGTCGGCCTCGGCCTCGAGCTCGAGCGAGACGGCGCCTCCTGGCGCCTTGGCGATCCGCGGTGGGCGAGCGGAGCCACCGGCGAATGCGGCTCGTTCGACCTCGTTCTCTCGAGGGACGGGAGGCTCGTCGCCGGGTTCCGCACGGCCGAGCAGTTGCGGAGCGACGCGAAGCACGAGATTGCTGCGCTCGAAGCCGACGGCTACGACGTCTCCCTCCTGAGCGGCGATGCGCAAAGCCGGGTAGACGCGATGGCGGCCGCCTGCGGGCTCCCTGGCGACCGAGCGTTCGGGGAGAAGGACCCACACGCCAAGGCGCGTTTTCTCGAGGAGCACGACGGCGACCACACCCTGTTCGTCGGCGACGGCGTGAACGACGCGCTCGCCCTCGACCGCGCGCTGGTCTCGGGGACTCCGGCCGTCGACCGTCCTTATGTCCCCGCACGGAGCGACTTCTTCTTCGTGACGCCGGGCCTCGCGCCCGTGCGCCTGGCGCTCCGCAGTTCTCGCGTGCTGGCGCAAGTCGTGCGCGTCGATCTGGCGATCGCCCTCGCATACAACGCGCTCACCGTGGGACTGGCCCTCGCCGGGCGAATGTCGCCTCTGGCATGCGCGGTGCTCATGCCTGCGAGCTCACTCACCACGATCGCCGCGACCGTCGCGGCGCTCTCTCCGAGGAGTCGCCTGTGGAGATCGTGATCCTTCAAGTCTTCGTCAGTCTGCTCCTCGTCGCCGGGTCCGTCCTGCTCTTCGCGTTCACCTGCCGACAGCGCGACTTCGACCACGCCGACCGCCTCGCCCTCCTCCCGCTCGAGAAGGACCAAGACCAATGACCGCCGCCTTTTCCCCCTCCGCCTCCCCGAACCTCGGAGACGAGGAGATTCCCCAAGTTCCGCAGGTTTCCCGGGTCGAGACGCGACGCATCGTCTACAATGACTCGATCGCGCGCTGGTTCGTCGGCGCGTCGGTCGTCTGGGGCATCGTGGGCATGCTCGTCGGCGTCCTGGTGGCGCTGCAGCTGGCGTGGTGGCGGGCAAACCTGCCGCCTTACTTCACGTTTGGTCGCCTGCGGCCGCTGCACACGAACGCCGTCATCTTCGCGTTCGTCGGCAACATGTTGTTCGCCGGCATCTACTACTCGACGCAGCGCCTCGTCAAAGCGCGGCTGCCGAGCGACCTCCTCGCGAAGATCCACTTCTGGGGCTGGCAGGCCATCATCGTGGCCGCCGCGATCACCCTGCCGCTCGGCTACACGCAGGGCAAGGAGTACGCGGAGCTCGAGTGGCCGATCGACATCGCAATCGCCCTCGTCTGGATCGTCTTCGCGGTCGAGTTCTTCTGGACGCTCGCGCGGCGGACCGAGAAGCACCTCTACGTCGCGATCTGGTTCTACATCGCGACCATCCTCACGGTCGCCGTACTGCACATCGTCAACTCGCTGGCGATCCCCGTCTTCGGTCTCAAGAGCTACTCGCTCTTCGGCGGGACGAAGGACGCGCTGGTGGAGTGGTGGTACGGGCACAACGCGGTCGCGTTCGTGCTCACCACGCCCGTCCTCGGCATCATGTACTACTTCTTGCCGAAGGCGGCGGAGCGGCCCGTCTACTCGTACCGCCTCAGCGTCATCCACTTCTGGTCGCTGATCTTCGTCTACATCTGGGCGGGGCCCCACCACCTGCTCAACACGGCGCTGCCGGACTGGGCGCAGACCCTCGGGATGGTCTTCAGCGTGATGCTGTGGGCGCCGAGCTGGGGCGGGATGCTCAACGGTCTGCTGACCCTCAAGGGCGCGTGGGGGCGGGTCCGCACCGACCCGGTGCTCAAGTTCTTCGCCGCCGCGGTCACGTTCTACGGCATGGCCACCTTCGAGGGCCCGCTCCTCAGCTTCAAGAGCATCAACGGCCTCGCGCACTACACCGACTGGATCATCGGGCACGTCCACAGCGGGGCGCTCGGCTGGAACGGCTTCATGGCCGCGGGGATGTTCTACTGGATGGTCCCTCGCCTCTATGGCCGCGAGCTCTGGTCGAAGAAGCTGGCCGATACGCACTTCTGGATCGGGACGTTCGGCATCCTCCTCTACATCGTCTCGATGTGGGTGAGCGGCATCACCCAGGGCTTGATGTGGCGCGCGACGGACGCCACGGGGGCCCTCTTGTATCCGAACTTCATTGAGACGCTGAACGCCGTTCGCCCGATGTACTGGATGAGGCTCATCGGCGGCTCGATGTACCTCCTGGGCATGCTGCTCATGGCCTACAACCTCGCGCGCACGGCGCTCGCGGGGCACGCCGTCGACGGCGAGGCCACCGTGGTCGTGGAGCGGACGCCCGAGCGGGAGATCCCGTGGGAGGACGTGCTCTTCGGAAAGCCCGTCATCCTCGTCGGGGTGGTCGCGGTGTTCGTGACGAGCATGGCCGTCGTGAACAACGAGGCGAGCCTCGTGCTGGCATCGTTCGTGGTGATGACGTCGGTCCTGGGAACGATGGCGCTCCACCTCGCCGTGGACCGCTCGCGGCCCCGGTGGCACCGGCTCCTCGAGGGACGGGCCCTCCTCTTCGCCTCGTTCACCATCATCGCGGTCCTTGCCGGCGGCATCGCGGAGCTCGTCCCGACCCTGCTCGTCACCCCCAGCGATCCGCACGTCCTTGCCGAGGCCAAGCCGTACCGCGCTCTCGAGCTCGAGGGCCGCGACATCTACGTGCGCGAGGGCTGCTACCTCTGCCACTCCCAGATGATTCGGCCCTTCGCCTTCGAGACGAAGCGGTACGGCGAGGCGTCGACGATGTCCGAGTCGATCTACGACCACCCCTTCCAGTGGGGCTCGAAGCGGACAGGCCCCGATCTCGCGCGCGAAGGCGGCAAGTACCCGAACCTCTGGCACTACCGCCACATGATTGACGCCCGCTCGGTGTCGCCCGGCTCGAACATGCCCCCCTTCCCTCGGCTCGGCACCGACGACGTCGACGTGGCGAAGACCTCGGTGAAGATGCGAGCCCTCCAGTCGATTGGCGTCCCCTATCAAGACGCCGAGATTGACGCCGCGCAGACCGACGCCGAAGAGCAGGGCGAGGAGATCGCCAAGAACCTCGAAGCGGACGGCGTCGCCGGAGTGGATCCCCGGTCCGAGGTCGTCGCCGTCATCGCGTACCTGCAGCGCCTCGGCAAGCATCCCGAGCCGGCCCGCGGACCCGACGTCGCCGCGCTGACCCATTGAACCGCCCTCGTGCCATTCACGGAAAGTGACGGACCATCATGTACAAGGACCTCTTCGCGCAATCGCCCCTGCTCGTCTTGCCGCTCGTGGCGATGTTCCTCTTCCTCGCGGTGTTCGTCGCGGTGGCCATCCGCGCGACCACGAGCTCGCGCCTCGAGATGGAGGAGGCCGCGCGCCTGCCACTGGGAGACGACCATGAGCCTCGCTGACCCCACCGAGGCCCCCGGGGCACAAGGCAGCGACGACGTCGCCAGTCACGAGTACGACGGCATCGTCGAGCACGACAACAAGCTCCCCCTCTGGTGGCAGCTCACGCTCTACGGGGGCGTCCTCTTCGCGATGGTCTACTGGTTCGGGCGGCGCCTCGACGCGATCCCCTCCCAAAACGAGGTGTACGCGCGCGAGATGGTGGTCCAGCGCGCCGCCGAAGCCGAGGCGGCGCGCAAGCTGGGGACTATCGACGATGGCGTCCTCGCGACGCTGGCGCGCGATCCCACGACGGTCGCAGACGGGAAGACCATCTTCGCGACGACCTGCGCGCCGTGCCACCGCGCCGATGCGGGCGGAAACATCGGCCCCAACCTCACGGACGCGTACTGGATTCACGGCAGCAAGCCGACGAACATCTTCCACTGCGTCCACGACGGCGTGCCCTCGAAGGGCATGCCCACTTGGGGCCCCCAGCTCGGCGATCAGCGCGTGGAGACGGTCGTCGCGTACGTCCTCTCCATCCGTGACACGAACGTTCCCGGCGGCAAGGCTCCGCAAGGCGTCCGCGAGGAGTAGGCCGATGACCGTCCGCCTGCCCGTCGCCGCTTCCGAGCTACCGTCCGCGGCCCTTCCGGCCGACGGCAAGCGGAAGCGTATTCACCCCGCCGACGTGCGCGGAAGGTTTCATCGGCGGCGGCAGATGGTATTCGCCCTCCTCATCGCCGTCTGGGCCGCGCTCCCCTGGGTGCGCGTCGGCGAGCACCCTGCGGTATTCATCGACGTCGACGCCCACGAGCTCTACCTCTTCGGGTTGACGTTCAACCCGCAAGACGCGTGGCTGCTCTTCTTCTTGCTGACCGGCGTGGGGTTCGCGCTCGTCTACGCGACGGCGCTGGCGGGGCGCGTCTGGTGCGGCTGGGCGTGCCCGCAGACCGTGTTTCTCGAGGGGGTGTACCGCCAAATCGAGCGATGGATTGAGGGCGCGCGCGAGACTCGAATTCGACGCGACGCGGGTCCCCTGACCGTGGAAAAGGGCCTCCGGAAGACGGCGAGCCACGCCGCGTTCGCGGCCGTGTCCTTCCTCCTCGCGAACGTCGTCCTCGCGTACTTCGCATCGCTGCCGAAGACCCTCGCGATGATGCGGCAGAGTCCTGCAGCCCACGCCGAGGCGTTCGGGTGGGTGGTGATTGTGACGGCCGTGCTCTATCTCGACTTCGCGTGGTTCCGGGAGCAGCTCTGCGTGGTGCTCTGTCCGTACGGGCGGCTTCAGTCGGCGCTGCTCGACGAGCAATCCCTCGTGGTCGGATACGACGTGCGACGGGGCGAGCCTCGCGGCAAGAAGGGTAGTCCAGGCGCCGGCGATTGCGTGAACTGCAAGCGGTGCATCGCCGTCTGCCCGACGGGCATCGACATCCGCAATGGCGTCCAGATGGAGTGCCTGGCCTGCACGGCGTGCATCGACGCGTGCGACGAGGTCATGGGCCTCTTGAAGCGCCCGAGCGGCCTCATTCGCTACGATTCGATCGACGGCCTCGCCGGAAAGGCACGGCGCATCCTGCGCCCCCGGCTCGTCCTGTATTCGGTGCTTCTCGTCGTGGGGCTCGTCGTCGCGCTTCTCGCAGCGGGCCGGCGCACAGAGTTCGAGGCGGCCTTGCTCCGTCTCCCCGGAGAGCCATACGCGCTGGACGCGGGAGAGGTGCGCAACGCCTTCCAGGTGCACATCGTCAACAAGCGCGGCGAGCACGTCCAGTATCGCGTCGAGGTCGACGCAGCGAACGGAATGACGGCGGTGATCCCCATGCCGTCCGTAGAAGTCGATGCGCTCGGGGACGTCCGCGTGCCCCTCTTCCTCGACGTGCCACGAGACGCGTTTCACACGGAGTTCCCGGTCACGGTGCGAATCGCCTCCTCGCACGCGAGCGACCAGACGACAGTGGTGACGGGCACCTTCCTCGGACCCGCCCGATGAGCCTCTCGCTGTTCGCGGCGGCGTTCCTGATGGGCCTCCTCGGCAGCACGCACTGCGCCTTCATGTGCGGGGGCGTCGTCGCCATGGCCTGCTCGGCGCTGCCGCGACTGCAGCGACCGAGCCTGCGCGCGCAGCTGCGGCACCACCTGAGCTACAACCTCGGACGGATCGTTTCCTACTCGACGGCTGGCGCGATCGCGGGCGCCCTCGGCGCGTCGATCGGCCTGGTCGAACGTGCCCAGCTCGGGTTGCGGCTCCTCGCCGGCGTCATCATGATCGCTGTCGGCCTGTACGTCGCGGGCGTCGCGCGCGCGCTTCGCTGGATGGAGCGCGCGGGTGCACCTCTATGGGCTCTCGTGGCGCCCCTCGCGCGGCGCGCAATCCCCGTCCGCTCGTACGCCGGCGCGTTCCGGCTCGGATTGCTCTGGGGTTGGCTCCCCTGCGGCATGGTCTACGGCGCCCTTGTCGCGGCGGTGGCGGCGGGGTCCGCGGTTGCCGGGGCATCGACGATGCTCGCCTTCGGGCTCGGGACCTTGCCGATGCTCCTTGCGTTGGGGTCGGCCGGAACGGTCGTCGCGCGCGCGGTGGCCGTCCGCGAGGTTCGGATCCTGGCGGGGGTCGTGGTCGTCTCGCTCGGGGTCGTCCAGATGGTTCACTCGGCCGGCGCGCTCGTCGCGTCGGCGACCGAGCCGCCGCATGTCTGCGGCGGCCACCGCATCTGAGGTCCGGCCGCCTGCTCGCGCGGGCGCTCGCGCCTCAACCCGGAGCCCCCGCGCAGCGGAACCCGACGTTCGTGTTCCTCGTGGTCGGATTGGCGGGTGCGCGATCGGTCAGGCGCACGAAGACGTAGTCGACGACGGACCAGCTCCCCCCGCGGACGACGCGCCGCGGATCGCTGCAGCCCGGATGGTCGTAGGGACAATACGCGCTCGCGGTCCACTCCCACACGTTGCCGGACATCCCGTAGAGGCCGAAGGGGCCCGGCGGCCCGGCGTAGACCGGCGTGGTGAAGGGCCATCGCTCGCCGCGCAGCACCAAGGCCGCGCCGGCGTGGTCGCTCGCGACCTTGTCGCAGTCACCTCCGCAAGCCGCGAACTCCCATTCCTCCTCGGTCGGCAAGCGTTTCCCGACCCACTCGCAGTACGTGTTCGCGATCTTCCAGTCCACGCAGTTCACCGGGTGATCCTGGCGATCAAGGCGGTCGCCGTTGCATTCGCTGTCCTGAATCTGCTGGTCGTCTGGCGTCACGCCGGGGAACTGAACGACCGTCGGCGCCCGACGGCAGACGCCCGCGGCGACGCATTGAGCGTAGGCGGCCACCGTGACCTCCGTCACATCCAAGTCGAACGGCGAAACGTGTGTCAAGTGCGCAGGACGTTCGTCGGGCTCGCCGGTCTCCGACCCCATTCGAAAGGTGCCGCCCGGAACGTGCGCCATGCGGGGCGGCCCGTCGCCTTGATTCGACGCGACCCCGCTCGGTCCGGCGGGGGCGGCCGCCGAGAGGGCGTCCGCTGGTGCTGTCGAAATCGGATTCTCTTCGGGAACGACAGGGACCTTCACGCACGCGCCGAGAAGGAGCAAGCCGCAAACGGTGGACGAGGGAATCGAGAGAGAGAGGGACATGCGGAGTGTCCCAAGCAACCCTTGGACCCGCTCGCGGCATGGTCCCTGCGAACGACTCCGTCATGATCGCTCGCCGTCACCTGGTGACGTTCTTCGCCGTGACGGGCCTCGGTGTGCTCGCCGCCGGCTCGGATCCCTACGTCTCCCCCGAGACGCTGACCGCGCAGCGCGAGGAGCTCTTCGCGGCCATGAGCACGGGGCTCGGCCTCGAGGGCGCGCAGATGGCGGCCGTCCGCGAGGTCTTCGCCGGCTCGACGGTGCTCGGGCAAGGCAATCCGGCCGTCAGCGTCCACCCGATGACCCGCGAGGCGTGTCGGACGATCCGCGCCTCCGAGCCGGTCGTCGTCGGCGACCCGTCCCGCTGCCGCGCCGCGAACATGGTGCCCATCTACGACCCGGAGTCGGGCGAGACCGCCGACGATGCGAAGGCTTGCGTCAATCAATACGAGTTTCCGGACATCCCCTGCGAGTACCCGGTCGTCCACGTGACGGCGCGCGAGGCGGTCCTTCTCTGCGAGGCCGTCGGAAAGCGCATCTGCGACGCCCACGAGTGGGAAGGGGCATGCGCTGGCGCCGTCCGCGACCCCGACCGCGAGTACGCCTGGGGGCGGACCCGCGAGGAGATGCGACGCTTGCACAACGACGCACGCGGAGATCGTCTGGTCCTACGGCGCCTCGATGGACCAGGCGAAGTGCGCGACCGGGAGCTTCAAGACGGCCGGTTGCCCGGGGAGCGGCTACGACGTCTGCGGCTCCAACACGTATCCAGCAGGCGCCTTTCCGGCCTGCGTGAGTCGGTTCGGCGCGTACGACCTCCACGGCAACGCTGCCGAGCACATGAATCTACCGCTGCGTCCCGAGGAACTGGCAAGTCGCGGCGGGCACGGCTCCACGGAGATGAAGGGGAGCTGGTTCATCTTCGCGAGTCTCGAAGCGCACCCCGACGACTGTCGATGGCGCGCGCCCGACTGGCACGGCTCACAGGTCCTCGACCACGCGAGCCATGCCAACTACCACCTCGGATTCCGGTGCTGCAAGAACACCGAGAAGGAGTGACGGCCTAGGCGCGAGCGCGCGTCAAGGCTGGTCCCCTCGGCACACGCTTCCCGTCGTCAGTCAGCAGGCCGAGCATCTCGTAAGTCGTCACGATCCCGACGAGCTTCCCTCTCGAGAGGACCGGCAGGCACCCCACGCGCCGCTTTCGCATGGTTGCGGCGGCCCGCGCGACGGTGGTCTCGGGAGTCGCGGTGACGACATCTCGGTGCATGAGCTCCCCGACCGCTCGACCCATTCGGCGGCGGCCGCCGCCCGCGGGTCCGGACAGAATCGTGCCAGGAGAGAACTCCGACGACCGCCCCCTCCTCGAGGATCACCACGTAATCTGCGCCCGTTGCGCACATCGTCGTCCAGGCTTCGGCTGCGCCCTGATGACTGGGGACCGTCAAAACGTCCGTACGCATCACGTCTCGTAGGTTCATGATGTCCTCACCGGCTCTCGGTCGCGTCCGACCGGTTCTCGATGCCCTCGCAGACGTCGGCGAGCCCTCGCCCCAGCATGACCAGGAGGTCGTCCGCCGTGACGACGCCCACGGCGTTTCCGGTGTCGTCGAGGATGGGTAGCCGCCGCACGCCGTGGACCCGCATGCGGTCGGTCACGGTCTCGATGTTCTCGTGGATGCTGGCGGTCAGCGGCCCGTACGTCGTCAAGTCGCCGACCACCGTGCTCGCGCCGTAGCCTTCCGCCAGGCCTCGGACCACCAGGTCACGATCGGTGACGATCCCGATGAGGTGCCCCTTGTCGGTGACAATCAGGCACCCAACCCTCTGATCGCGCATGAGGGCGGCCGCGCGTTCGACGGTTTCGTTGGCGCCGATCATCGCGACCGGACGCTTGAAGCGAGAGAGGGACATGGCTGCGTTCTCCTGGATGGCTCGACTGGGAGCAGCCGGCGTGCCACTCGAAGGAGACGCCGGGTGGCCGCGCGGCTCTCGCACTTCCTGCGCCGCGGCGCATGCGCTGCGCGACGCCGTCAGCAAGAGGCCGCGGGGTATGCGCCCGAGTGCTCGCGCGCGATCTCTTCCAACCTGGGTCCGTCGAGCGTCTCTCGCGCGAGGAGCTCGGCGGCGATCGCCTCCAGGGCCGCGCTGCGTCCGGACAGCACCGCGTGCGCCCGGTCGTGCTCGGTCTCGAGAATGGCGCGGACCTCGCGATCGATGGCGCAGGCCGTCTCCTCGCTGAACCCCCCGGAGAGGTCGCCCGACGAGCCAAACAACGTCGCGGGTTGGCGGGCCCAGTGGACGGGGCCAAGGGCCTCGGTCATTCCGAAGCGGCAGACCATCTCCCGCGCGAGGTCCGTGGCGCGCTCGAGGTCGTCCGCGGCGCCCGTGGAGTCGTCCCCGCAGAGCAGCTCTTCGGCGCTCCTGCCGCCGAGCAGGACGCAGAGCCGATCTCGGATCTCCTCGCGGCCCATCAGATACCGTTCGTGCGTCGGGAGCTGCAGCGTGGCGCCGAGTGCGCCGATCGACCGGGGGATGATCGTGACCCGATGGACGGGGTCGGCGTTCTTCACGGTCAAGGCGACGAGCGCGTGCCCGGCTTCGTGGACGGCGACGCGACGCTTCTCGGCGTCGGTCATCACGCGGCCTTCCTTCCGCAGCCCGAGCTGCATGCGGTCGATCGCCTCCTCGAGGTCCCGCGCCGCCACCACCGTCGCGCCTCGCCGCACGGTCGCGAGCGCGGCCTCGTTGATGACGTTCGCGAGATCGGCGCCGACCATCCCGGGCGTCCGCTTCGCGACCGTGGATAGGTCGACGTCGGGAGCGAGCTGTACCTGGCGCGCGTGGACGCGCAGGATCGCCTCTCGCCCTCGCACGTCCGGGCGATCGACGAGGACCTGCCGGTCGAACCGGCCGGCGCGCAGGAGCGCGCGATCGAGGATCTCGGGCCGGTTGGTCGCCGCCATGAGGACGAGGCCCGACCCCGCGTCGAAGCCGTCCATCTCCACCAGGAGCTGATTCAGCGTCTGTTCGCGCTCCTCGTTCGCCGCGAACCGCCCGGCACCCGCACGCACTTTCCCGACGGCGTCGAGCTCGTCGATGAACACGATGCAGGGGACGCGCTGCTTTGCTTGTTCGAAGAGGTCGCGGACGCGGCTCGCCCCGACGCCGACGAACATCTCCACGAACTCGGAGCCGCTGAGCGAGAAGAAGGGCACGCCGGACTCTCCGGCCACCGCGCGCGCAAGGAGCGTCTTGCCCGTCCCCGGCGGCCCCACCAGAAGCACGCCCTTGGGAACCCGCGCTCCGATCGCCCGATACTTGGCGGGCTGCTTCAGGAACTGGACGACCTCGACGAGCTCCGCCTTGGCCTCGTCCACTCCGGCGACCTCCTCGAACGTCGTCGCGCGCTCGGCGCTGCGGTCGTAGAGCTTCGCCTGGGTGCGCCCGAACGTCATGGGACGCCCACGGGCCGCCGGGTTCCCGCCGGCTCCGAGGTTCGATCGTAGCAAGAGGACGAAGACGACCATCGGCACGATGCCGCCGAGGAGAGATGGCCACCACGACGACTCCGGGAACCCGGTGACCACCACGTGCTGCTGCTCCATGGCGTCGAGGAGCGCCCGTTCGTCCACGTTGGGGACGCGCGAGACGACGAGGGTCTCCCCCGGACCCTGATTGAACGAGTGGAGCTTCGCGACGACCTCATCGGACTTGATCCGCGCCTCGAGCACCCTCCCCGCCCGCACGTCTTCGAGGAGCTCGGAGTACGGAGCGCGGCGAGGCTCGGGCCCTCCGAGGGAGTGCACCGCCCATAGAGCGAACGAGGCCAGGGCGGGCAAGACGAGGAGCGGGACCGAGAGCTTCGAGGGCTTGCGCGGCCTGGCGGGTCGTTCGGACATGGCCGCGCCTCAAGCACTCCGCGCGCCAGGGATCGGCCGTCGATCGCGCGTCGGGCACCCGCGCAAGAATCTCGGCGCTTCGCACCTTTTGCGCCGCTCCCATCGAATGTCGCCCGTCGTCGACGGCGCAATCGCCGACGACAGCTCGCCCGCGGTGCACGGTCAGCGCCTTGCACTACGGGACACGCGGAGGCTCCCATGACGAGCTATCGACACATCCTCGTTCCCATCGACTTCGAGCCCTCGTCTCAGAAAGCGCTGGAGGTCGCGATCGACCTGGCGCTGAAGTTCGACTCCAAGCTCACCCTCTTCCACGCCTGGGAGACGCCCGCGGTCGTGTACGCCGGAGCTTACGTATCGCCCGCCGTCTGGGACGCCATCGAGCAGTCCGCGAAGCGGCGCCTCGAGACCAGGCTCGCGACGACTCGGGAGCGGCTGCCTCGAGCGGAGACGCGCCTCGTGTGCGGCCCGGCCGCCTACGAGATCCTGCGTGAGATCGAGAAGCTCGGGGCCGACCTGATCGTCATGGGAACCCACGGCCGTCACGGCATGAGCCGCGTCTTTCTCGGCAGCGTCGCCGAGAAGGTCGTTCGGGGGTCGAACGTCCCGGTTCTGACCGTTCGTGGAGGAGATGCGTCATGAAGACCATGCACGCCGCGGTTTTCGTCGAGAAAGGGAAGATCGCGTTGCGGGAGGTTCCGCGTCCCGTCGCCGGGCCGGGCGAGGCGGTCATCAAGGTCACGCTGACGACCCTCTGCGGGACCGACGTCCACATCTTGCGCGGCGAGTACCCCGTGCGCGAAGGCCTCATCGTGGGGCACGAGCCGGTCGGTGTGGTCGAGGAGGTCGGCGTCGGCGTCCGTAACTTCACGAAGGGCGACCGCGTGATCGTCGGCGCTATCACGCCGTGCGGTCAGTGCCGGGCGTGTCTGTCGAACGACGGCGCCCAGTGCGACCACGGCGGCGACGGCGTGGAGGCCATCGGAGGTTGGCGCTTCGGCAACACCATCCACGGATGCCAGGCCGAGTACGTCCTGGTCCCCGACGCCCAGGCGAACCTCGCGAAGATCCCGGCGGAGCTCACGGACGAGGACGTGCTGATGTGCCCCGACATCATGTCGACCGGCATCTCGGGAGCCGAGAGCGGCGGCGTGCGCATCGGCGACGCGGTGGTCGTCTTCGCCCAGGGCCCCATCGGTCTGTGCGCTAGCGCTGGGGCCCGCCTCATGGGCGCTTCGCTCGTCATCGGCGTCGAGAGCGTCCCCGAGCGCCAGCAGATGGCCCGCCGCATGGGCGCCGACGTCATCGTCGACCCGACGCAGCAAGACGTCGTCGCCGAGGTCAAGCGGCTGACCGGTGGCGGCGCGGACGTCGCGATCGGGGCACTCGGCACACAAGACACGTTCACGAACTGCCTCCGTAGCGTGCGGGCCGGGGGGACCGTCTCGAGCCTGGGCGTGTACTCCGGCCACCTCACGATGCCCCTCGACGCGATCGCCGCCGGGCTCGGCGATCATACGGTCGAGAACCACGCTGTGCCCCGGGGGCAAGGAGCGCATGCGACGCTTGATGAGCATCGTGCAATCGAGGCGCTTCCCGTTTCCCGCTCTGCTCACGCACACGTTTCGGCTCGCGCAGATCGAAGAGGCCTACGACCTCTTCGCGCATCGCCGGAACGGCGTGCTGAAAGTGGCGATTCGGCCATGAGCGCGAACCGCGGCCGCTTTGGAGCCCGGATGGGCGCCGCCGGCGCGCTGGGCGTCGGGCTCACTGTCGCCTTGAGCCTGGCGTCGGCGCGAGCCGAGGACGCACCGCTTCACGTATCGCTGCGTGCTCCGCGTCCGTCGGTGTACGTCGCCACGGCGCTGCGCGGTGAGCCCGGGCCCGTCGCCCTGACGCTCGAAAATACCGACACTCACGCCATGAGACTCGGACGCGTGGAGGTCTCGTTCTCTGCGGTTCGCGAGGGCGTGGCGTTTCCTTGCGACGAGTCGGCGACCCCCGCGATGCCCGATCGCGAGCCGGCATGGCTGGGTCCGGGAGGCTCCTTCACGTTCGAGCGACACATCGACTGCGCGCTCTCGCTGCCGGGCCAGTACACGATCGGCGTGCTATTGCACACGGCGAGCGACGGTACTCGGCCGGCGCAGCTCGTGAGCTCGTTTCCTCTGCTCGTCGAGAGCGGCCGCGCCGTGCCGCAGCCGTACCCCGGGCGCCCCGGTCTGTTCGTGCTCCTGACCGGGAACGGAGAGACGGAGCCGTGGTCGCCCGAGGATTGGGCTCGGGGCGCCTATGAGGTCGTCGTCGGGGCGATCAACGGCGGGCCTCGCCCGGTAGCCGCGGGGTCGGCGCGGATGCGGTTCGCCGTGTACAAGCACGGATCGCCGCTCGCGTGTTCGGGCCAGGCCGAAGACCTTGGCTACCCCGAGACCATCATGCCCGGTGCCGTAGCGACCCTTCGCGTCCCGCTCGCCTGTGCTCCGACCGAGCCCGGCCAGTACGACGTCGTCGGGCGGCTCGAATTCGAAGGCTCCGCGTCGGACGTGGAAGCCGGGCGCCTGGGCCTGCAGGTCACGCACGACCCGCTGCGCTATACGCCTATTCCCGATCCGTACATCCCGCCTTTCCCTCCTCGACTCTGACGATGGTCAGCTGGTGGAAGAAGCGGCGGCGCGCCCGCCTCCTCGAGGGTCCCTTCCCGGACGCGTGGAGGAGCGTCCTCGTGCAGAACGTCCCCTTCGTTTCGAAGCTCACGCCCGCAGAACGGCGAGACCTCGAAGACAAGATTCGCGTCTTCCTGGCCGAGAAGCGCTTCGAAGGCTGCGGAGGCCTCGAGCTCACCGACGAGATGCGGGTCACGGTCGCCGGGTACGCGTGCCTGCTGCTCCTTCACCTCGAGGAAGCCGACGTCTTCCCCACGGTCCTTTCGGTGCTCGTCTATCCGTCGGCTTACAAGGCCCCGCGTGAGCGACGACCGGGCGGCATGGTGCTCGACGGCGTACCTCGCGCGGGTGAGGCCTGGGAGGACGGCGTCGTCGTGCTCGCGTGGGACGAGGTCCTTCGCGCGGCGCACGACCACTGGCACAACCTCGTTCTCCACGAGTTCGCACACGCGCTCGATCAGGAGGACGGCCGAGCCGACGGCGCGCCCGAGCTTGGAGAGCGGGCTAGGTTCGGACCCTGGGCTCGCATCCTAGGGGACGAGTACAGGCGCCTCGCGGAGGACGTTCGCGAGGAACGGCCGACCTCGATTGACGCGTACGGCGCGGTCAGTCCGGCTGAGTTCTTCGCGGTCGTGACCGAGGCGTTCTTCGGCCGTCCGCGTGCCCTTCGACAGAAGCACCCGGCGCTCTACGAGCAGCTCCGGGGCTTCTATCGACAGGATCCTGCCGCACAGTCATGACTTTCCGAACCGCCGCAGAGGCGGGATGAACTTCGCCAGCGTGGCAGGGCTTCTCACCTCCTCGACTGGAAGGTAGATGCGGTAGTTCAGGCGAAAGAGGCCCATCGCAGGAGACGGGAGCCAATTGCCCTCATGGCCTTTCGGCGCCCCGCTCTGGACACGGATGTCGAGCGAGCCGTCGTCGTTGTATCGCAGGCAGCGACTCCGATCGCCGAGCGAAAATCGGCCAATCGCGTTCTTCACGAGCTGAAAGTTCGCCCCATACATCGTGATGGACCACAAGCCGTTCGCCTGTGTCTTCGGGAGCTCGTCTCCCATCGAGAAGCTCGCCGTCGCCGTCCTCGTAGGTGCTGAAATAGACGGCCTCGTCGCGGTCGTGCACGAACAGTCCCTCGAGGGCGCCCGCCGCACGATCGAGGTAGTCCACACCGTACGTACCCGGCCGCAGATTGTTCCAGCGGCTCGGGTAGGGAGTCCCACGCTGCTTGACCTTCCATCGCATCACCTCGGGTCCGTCACTCTCGGCGCGTGCGGCCCCCCTGGGCGTGGGTTCGTCGAACGATTCCGGGCGGAAGGGGCGGCCAATGACGATGCCGCCGCGGCCGAGGAGCGCCACCGCCGCCGCGTGCGCTGCGGACGGGGGATTCTCAACGAGAAGATTGGCGAGCGTCTCGAAGAACGAGAGCTCACCGTCATGGTGCGGGCGCTCGCGGAGCTCGGGGACATGCGCGCGCCCGAACAGCGCCTTGTCGCCCCAGTTGCTCAGCGAGGTCAAGGCGAACTCACTCTGGAGCTCGCGGACCTCTCCAGATCGGATGCGTCTTCGGGAAGAACCCCGATACGAAGAGCGAACATGACGCTGTCGTAGGGAACCCGATGTTCGGTGACACCTTCTGGCAGCTTGTCTCTCCAGCTCGGCCCCACGAGGGCATGGTGGCCGCCCCTGCCGCCCGTTGCGCGCGTGCCGATGTAAAAGAGGTTCTCCGTGTAACAGTCGGCGACCTCTACCGACCAGTAGCGGTCGCGGATGTCGGGCGCGGTCAGGATGACTGGGCCGCCCGCCGAGCTCGAGGAGGGCGCCGCTGTACAGGGTGTCGTTGTTCGGGGTGTAGGGCATCACGTCGTCCGCGGTCGCGAGGCTCTTCATATGGCCGATCTCGTTGATCGGAGCCGCCGGAGCGAACTTCTGAGCCTTCGCGAGCGCGGCCGGATCGAGGCGCAGCCGCCGTTCCCGCTCGAAGATGACGTGCGGGAGCCCGAAAACGTAGTTCTGCAGGCCGACGGAGTATGCCCACTCCTCCTTCGACCTCGCGGATGCCGTCGCTCGTTTGAGGCATCGTCATGGTGACCTCCCGCCGTTGGTCCGGCGCCCGAAGGACATACGCGATGCATGCCGGGCTCGGCGGACCGCGACCCACAAGCTCAACGAGGCGTTGGAAGGAGGAAGGATCTGGCGATCTGGAGGGCGGCGCCACTGATCTGCGAAGTGAATCGATGCTACGCTTCGAGGCTCAGGGCACACGGGCGCGCAGCTGGGGGGGACATGACGGACGCGCGGCGCGACTTCGTCTTGGGGGCGCGCAGCGCAGGAAGCGGCAGCCCGATCGGGGGCGACGAGGTCGCTCCGGATGCCTCCGAGAACCGTCGGCGCATTGCGAGGGTAGGGCAGTGGCTGTGCCTCGGGGGAGCTTTCTTGGGCACCGTCGGGCTTCTCGCGCGGACGGTCGGGGCAACGTCCCTCATTTCGGTCTTGCCCGGTCAGCCGCCCATGATGCCGAACACCGCCTTGGGGTTGCTCATGGCCGGAGCCGCCGGGGCGCTGCGCCGGCCGCGCCACCCGGGACGTGCCCCACTCGCGCTGTCTCGGCTCGCAGCCTTCGTCGTGCTCGCTATCGCGGCCGGAACGCTGGCCGAGTACGCGCTGGCCCTGGACCTCCGCATCGATCAGCTTCTGTTCGTCGCCGCAGGGGGCCCCTACCCCGGCCGCCCATCGCCGCCGACCGCCCTGGCACTCGCCTTCCTCGCGATAGCCCTCCTCATCTTCGATGTGCGCCCCGCGGCGCGCGCCCGCCCGCCCGAGTGGCTCGTCTTGTCGGCCGGCGTCGCCGCCTTTGTCGGCTTGACTGGATTCGTCTTCGGTGCCGGCCGGCTCTATCGCATGCCGACCGCACCGATGATTGGCGTCGCCTTGCCGACCGCGGTCAGTCTGCTCCTTACGTCCACGGGGCTTTTGCTCGAACGTCCGACCGTCGGCCTCATGGGCGTGGCCACCTCGCCGGGCTCGGGTGGCGTCCTGCTACGGCGCCTTCTGTTGCCGGCAATCTTGACCCCCGTCCTCCTGGGGCTCGCGGTCGTGCACGTGTCGATTGCCCTAGGTATCGAGCACGACATCCCGCTCGTCGTTGCCAGCATGACGAGCCTCGTGGTCCTGGTGGCTCTCGTCTCCCTGACGGTCACGGCCGTTGCCCTGAACCGTGCGGAACGCGCGCTGCGCTTCTCCGAAGCACGGTCGTCGGGGATCTTGTCCATCTCGGCCGACGCACTCATTTCGGTCGACGAGGACGGACGCATCGCGATGTTCAACGAGGGTGCCGAGAAGATCTTCGGCTACTCGAAGGCGGAGGCCATCGGGAGCCCCCTCGACCTGCTGCTCCCCGAACGCTTTCGCTCGGTTCATCGCCGACACCTTGCCCGATTCGCGGAGGATGACGTGGGCGCCCGCCGCATGGGCGAACGCACCGCGACCGTCTTTGGTCTTCGCAAGGATGGCGCCGAGTTCCCCGCCGACGCGGCGATCTCCAAGCTGCAGATCGACGGCAAGAGAATCCTCACTGTCGCTCTCCGCGACATTACGGAAGCGAAACGGATCGAGAACGAGCAGAGATTCCTCGCAGAGGCGGGACCGCTGTTGGCGACCGGTCTCGATGACGAACAGACCGCGTCGAGGCTGGCCCAGCTCGCGGTGCGCGAGATTGCGCACCTCTGTATCGTGGACGTCCTCGATGCGGAGGGCGAGGTCCGCTGGTCGAAGGTCGTCAGCCGTGACCCTTCGGCCGCATGGGTCTGCGAAGCTCTCATCCGCCCTTCGCCCCATCGAGAACCCCCCCGGCCGTTCGCGCGCGTTCTCGAGGCCGAGGCCCCGTTCGTGATACCTGAAGTGACACCGGAGACGCTCGGCTCCTGGGTCGACGAGGAGGAGCACCGGCGAGCGATCCGCGGCGTCGCCCCGAAGTCCATCATCGCGATGCCCCTGCGAGCCCACGGAAGGCCCCTCGGCCTAGTGGTGCTCATGTCCTCGACACGCCACTACGGGCCAGCCGATCTCCGGATGGCCGAGGAGCTCGGGCAACGAGCCGCGCTCTCGATCGAGAACGCGCGTCTCTATCACGCCGCCGAGAGGGCCGTCCAAGTCCGGGACGACGTTCTCGGCATCGTAGCGCATGACCTTCGCAACCCGCTCGGAGCTATTCTGGTACAAGCCGGGTTTCTGCAGCGCCTAGAATCCGAAATAGGGCAGGCAGCGCGGAAGCCGAGCGAGGTGATCGGGCGGGCCGCAAAGCGGATGAACCGCCTGATTCAGGATCTCCTCGATGTGACACGTATCGAGGCCGGCCGCCTCTCGATAGAGCCAAGCCCGCTGTCACCGAGACAGCTCGTTTCCGATGTCTTGGAGAGCCAGAAGCCGCTGGCGTCCTCGTCCTCGAATCGAGCTCCGGCCGGATGTGGAGCAAGCCGTTCCCGAAGTCTGGGCGGATGCCGATCGGTTGCTCCAGATCCTCGAAAATATCATTGGGAATGCGCTGAAGTTCACGAAGCCGGGAGGCCGGGTCACGGTCGGGGTGTCGCGGCAAAACAGCCAGGTCCTCTTCCGGGTTTCCGACACGGGGCCGGGCATCGAGCCCGAGGACGTCCCTCACCTCTTCGACCGGTTCTGGCAAGCGCGCAAGGCCCGCCGACAAGGTGCCGGGCTCGGGCTCCCCATCGTCAAGGGCATCGTCGAGGCCCACGGCGGCCGCGTCTGGGTCGAAAGCGTGCCGGGCCGCGGAAGCACCTTCTTCTTCACGATTCCCGCAGCACTCGACCCCACGGCGCCCGAACTGGAGCCAGCTCCGCGCTAGCCCGCCCGGGGGCGCTGCTACCAGGCGTACCGCCAGTAGTCCGCCCCGACGCCTTTTCGGTTCCCGTCGTCGCCTTGCCTCGCTAGCGCCTTGAGTCCCCACTCTATGCTCCCGCGCACTTGCTGCCGGGCGACGCTCGGCGTCGTCGGGCACATCAGTCGGAAGAGACGCCGAGCTGCTGAAGCAGTCCTAGCCGGTCACCGCTCGACCATTCTTCCGCGACCTTTCCGTTCGCGATCCGGATACATACTGATCGACGGCTGAGAAGTCCGCCTTCCGCAAGATCTCGTCGATGAATCTCAGGATGAGCCCTTCGTTCTCCGACATGCTGTTCTCCGGAAGAGGCTCCGTCGATGTCGACGGATTTAGACGCGCGGGGTTGGCCACGTCCTGAAGGAACCCGTGAATCGAAGTGAAACGTCGTGAAGAACAGGGGGCTGGCGTCGGCAGCCCCGGGGTATGCTCTCGCCTGTTGGAAGGGCGCATCCGCTTCGGCCACTGGACGCTCCTGCCCGGCTCGCGCCGGGTGCTCGCGGGCGAAGCGCCGGTTAGCCTTGGGGGGCGCGCCTTCGACCTGCTCGTGTGCCTGGTCCGCCACCGCGGTCGCGTGGTGACCAAGGCCGAGTTGATGGACGCCGTATGGCCCGGCTCCGCCGTCATCGACAACAATCTGAGCGCCCAGGTCACCGCGCTGCGCAGGGCGTTCGGCGCGGACGCGGTGCTCACCGTGGCGGGGGTCGGGTATCAGCTCGGGCTCGAGGTGACGGAGGACGGCGAGAGCACGGGTGGAAGGGCTGCCGCAGGCACGGACGCGCCTTCGATCGCGGTGCTCCCCTTCACGAACCTGTCTGGCGATCCCGGAGAGGACTACTTCGCCGACGGCGTGGCCGAGGACATCCTCACCGCGCTGTCCGGCTTCGCGTCCATCGTGGTGATCGCGCGGAGCTCGAGCTTCGGCCTCGGCAGCCGCGGCGCGGTCGCCGCGCAGCACGCGTGCCGCCAGCTGGGTGTCCGCTACGTCCTCGAGGGCAGCGTGCGCCGGTTGGCGACCCAGGTCCGCATCAGCGTGCAGCTCGTCGAGGCGAGCACCCACACACAGCTCTGGGCCACGCGCTTCGACCGCCCCCTGGCCGACCTCTTCGACGTGCAGGACGACATCGCGGCGCGCGTGGCCTCCGCGATCGAGCCTGCGATTCGCAAGGCGGAGATCGAGCAGGCGCGCCGTACCCGCCCCGGGAGCCTCGCGGCCTACGACCTGTACCTGCGCGCGCTGCCCCACCTCTACGCCACGCGCCCCGACGACAACTCCGCGGCCCGGGGACTGCTCGAGCGCGCCCTCGCGCTCGAGCCCAGCTTCGCCGCCGCGCAGGCGCACCTCGCGTGGGGTTACGAGCAGGCGCTCGCGCGGGGGTGGCCTGGGGCCTCCGAGGTCCAGAGACCCATCGCCATCTCCCTGGCGCGCCAGGCCCTGAGCGGGGCGGGCGACGACGCGAACACCATCGGCCTGGCGGGCTTCGTTCTCTCGACCGTGGGCCGCGATCACGACGCGGGCCTCGCGGCCCTGCGGCGCGCGACGGTCCGCAACCCCAACAACGCGCTGGTCGCCAACCTGGCCGGAACGGCGAATCTGTTCGCGGGCGACCTCGACGAGGCTCGCCGGCAGCTCGAACGGGTCCGGCGCCTCAGCCCGTCCGACCCCGCGGCATTCATGTTCGTCACGGCACTCGCGTGTGTCCGGCTGCTGCTCGATGAGCCGATGGAGGCGCTGCACCTGTGCACGGAGTCCGTGGCAATCCATCCGGATTGGGAGTTCACCTGGTGGGTGATCGCAGCGGCGGCGGGAGAGCTCGGGCAGGAGCCGCGCGCTCGCGACGCGCTGTCGAATCTGCGCAGGCTCGGCGGCCATGGGGAGCTCTCGCTCCCGGGCTTCCGGGTGTTCGCGGGCGCGGAGCGACGCGAGCGGCTCCTCGGGGGTTTGCGGAAGGCGGGCCTCGGCCGAGCCGATGCCACGGGTTAGCGCTCGGCCGGCGCCGCTTTGCCGTGCGCCGGTCGCGCAGCCTCGACGACGCGACGGACGCACTTCACCTGCTCTCGCACGCCGCAATGCCGTCGGCGCGTTCCGCACACCTCTTGGGATGCTCAGAACGCGCCCCTCGCGACGTTCTGGCGAGGTACGCCGGATGCCCCCCCGGCTTCGATGACAACCTTCAGCGGCGCTCGGACCTGCGTGATGGCGTTGGCGCTCGTTGCCGCCGCGGGTCTTCCCTTGGCCCACGCAACCACGGCGCCCGACAATCCGCCGAAGAACGCATCGAGGGCGGATGCCCGCGGCCTCGCGACGACGGCGGGCGGATCACGATAGGGGCTGGACGCAAGTCCAAACGTGACGGCTGTTAGAGGAGACGGAGTCCGACGCGGGCGCCCGCAGAGCGGCTGGATCTCGAGGACAAGATTCGCGTCTTCCTGGCCGAGAAACGTTTCGAAGGCTGCGGAGGCCTCGAGCTCACCGATGAAATTCGGGTCACCGTCGCGGGGTACGCGTGTCTGCTGCTCCTTCACCTCGAGGAAGATGACGTCTTCCCCACGGTCCTCTCGGTGCTCGTCTATCCATCGGTTTACAAGGCCCCGAGTGAGCTTTGTCGGGACGGCATCGTGCTCGACGACGTAGCCCGCGAGGGCGAGGCCTGGGAGGACGGCGTCGTCGTGCTCGCGTGTTTCGCACACGCGCTCGATCAGGAGGACGGCCGCGCCGACGGCGCGCCCAAGCTCGGAGACCCGGCGAAGTTCGGGCCCTGGGCGCGCATCCTGGGAGACGAGTTCAGAAGGCTTGCGGAGGACGTTCGTGATGGCCGTCCGACGTCAATCGACGGATACGGCGCGATCAGTCCCGCCGAGTTCTTCGCGGTCGTGACCGAGGCGTTCTTCGGAAGCCCGCGCGCTCTCCGGCAGAAGCACTCGGCTCTGTACGAGCAGCTCCGGGGCTTCTATCGGCAGGACCCCGCTGGCCCGGATTGACGGCGACTCCTTGCCTCGGCGACGGTCTTGCATGGTACCCCGGCATGCCTTGCAGCGCCGTTGCCGACGGGACCGGTCGAGGGTTTCCTCGCATCGCCCGAGTCTATTCGGAGGCCGTACACGCCCTCGCACGAGGCCTCGGAGTCGTGGTGGACGGGCTCGACCGCCTCCCTTCGGGCCGGGCGCTCGTCGTAGCCGACCACGCTTTTGGCTTCGACGTCGCTTTCCCGATGAACGCGATCGCCCGCGCGACCGGCCGCCCTGTTTGGGTCCTCGGCGAGCATCTCTGGTGGAAGGTTCCTCTCGTCAGAAGCGTCGCGGCCGCCGCTGGGGTGGTCGACGGACGCCGGGACGTGGCCGTCCGATTGCTGCGCGACGACCAGATTGTCGTCGTGCTCCCCGGCGGTCTGCGAGAGGCGGTCAAGCCGCGCGAGCTTCGTTACCAGCTCCTCTGGGGCCACCGATACGGCTTCGTCGAGGTCGCCGTTCGAACCGGGACGCCCATCGTTCCACTCGCATGCACGGGCGCCGACGAATTCTTTGACTTCGTCGGAGACCCCTACGCGCGAGGCAGGAGGTGGCTTCGCACGACGGGAATTCCGGTCCCTCTCCCTTCTCGCATCCTTCCCATCCCCCACCTCGTTCCGCTCCGCTATCACGTGGGCGACGCCGTCTCCGTGGAGAACGTCGACCCCGACGCGCCGCACGCCATCGACCAGCTGCGCCGACAGGTCGAAGGCGCGCTGCATGAGCTCATAGGAAGCGAGCTCGCTCGACGCACGGGCATGCCCTACCCCTGAACGAGTGGTACGGCCGCCGCGCATGGGCGCGCACGAGGGGTGGCCGATGCGGCATCCTCGAGTCGCCTGGGCAAGCGCGAACCAATGTTCGGAGGCCCGACGCCTCGCGGCCTCGGGCCTCCCCCGCAACCGCGTCGCTACTTTGCCAGGCGCGAGTGGAGCAGCTCGCCGAGGGCACGGCACGCGTCGACGGTCGTGAAGATCCCGACGACCTTCTCGTTCTGAAGGACAACCGCGGAGCCGAGCTTCTTCTCGGCCATCGTCATCACGACATCGTCGAGCGGGGCGTCCGGTTCCACCGCGTACACGCTCTCGGACATCGCATCGGCCACGGTGACGAGCGCAGGGTTCGCGTCCTTGAGCGACTCGACGAGATGCAGGTCTCGATCGGTCACGACGCCGAGGAGCTCGCCGCCATGAAGGACCGGAAGGTGCCGGATCCCATGCTCGGCCATGACCGTGCTCGCGCGCGCGAGCGTCTGTTCGGCGCCGATGGAATGCGGGGTCACAGTCATGAACTTCTGAACCGTCGGAATGGGCTTGGTCATGGGAGTGGACGAGAGCAGCCTCTATGCCGGATTGACTCGCACTGGGAATCTGACCCGCAGTCGCCTCCCGACGCAGAAGCCGCGTGTCCACGCAATGCTTGCGTCGCCGCCACCGACCCTCGTCGGCCTTCTGGGTGACCATCAGGGGTCCGCCGCGATCTTCGGGCTTTTCGGGGAGGCTTCGGGGCGATGGGCTCGTTGGCCCGCGCCGTGATCACCACTTCGCGCGAGCCATGACGAGTCGGTGGCGCGCTCGATGCACTGCGGTCTTCTCAAAGGAGCATTCATCATGAGTTCGTTCACCGCGGCTCTCTTCGCATGCGCATACATGGCATCTGTCATCGCCTTCTTCAGTGTGATTCCGGATTCGCGACCCAAGGCGCGCCGAAATTAGTTTCGCGGTCGCGTTGCTTCACTGCGCCAGCCCCCCCACACGACAACCCATCTGCAAGACGTGCGTCTCGACGCAAATAGTGCACCCAGACATTCAGACAGTCGTCGCCAGCCGTCGACGCTAGCCACCGGCTGCAAAGTTCGCATAGTGTGTCCGAAATCAACTCGGGAACGAGGTGTCCATGCGTTCGGTTTGCAAGATGCTTCCGGTCCTGATCTCGGCGCTGCCCATCGCCTGCTCCGGCCCGACGGGCCCCGCGGGAGAAGAAGGTGAGGCTGGCCCCATCGGCCCGCAGGGCATCCAGGGACCCGCGGGGCCTGCGGGCGACGCGGGGCCTGCGGGCG
Organism: uncultured delta proteobacterium; assembly: GCA_963797395.1. GTDB lineage: Bacteria > Myxococcota_A > Polyangia > Polyangiales > Polyangiaceae > Palsa-1150. The sequence goes on along the minus strand of CAWCPA010000009.1, from coordinate 549,460 downwards.
GAGCGATCCTCCCCGACGGAGGCGTCGCGACGATCCCGGTCTCGTGCCTCTCGCCGTGTCACGGGTTCAACGGCGTCGTCACGCAGTACCAGGGCAGCACCCACTACATGGTCTACCTGGCCAACGTGGACACGACGACGGCTGCCGAGTGGACGGCGCCGGGCGGCGCGTGCGGCAACTGCCATGCGATCGATGCCCTCCAGCAACGAGTGGCCGGCAACGTCGGAACGGATGGGGACGCGGGGGTCGTCAACCTGGCGAGCGGCGAGCTCCAGTACCTCGATCCCACCGCGAACAAGCCGAACTACGCGACGTACGCGGGTACCGCATCGGTCGCCCAGGTCTACTGCACGACCTGCCACGCCGTGACCAACCAGAACGATCCGCACGTCACGGGGATCCCGTGGACGCCGGGATCGTTTCCGCTCGTCGTCCCGCCCGACTCCGGATCGATCTTCCTCGAGAAGAGCCCGACGGCCGGCCCGGTGACCGGCAGCGACGCGGGCTCCTACGGCCCGGGCGACACCTGCATGTGGTGCCATCGTTCGCGGGTCGACGTGACGAACTACATCGCCGTCAGCAACAAAATCACCAGCTCGTATTGGGGCCCGCACGAGGGGCCGCAGGCCGACATCTTCACGGCCCAGGGTGGCTACCACTACCCGGGCCAGACGTACGGCACTTCGACGCACCAGCAGAAGCTCTCTTGCGTCGACTGCCACATGCCCAACGTCGCGGACAACGCGAACGTGCCCGACCATACGTTCAACCCGCAGCTCAGCGTTTGCGCCACCTCGGGGTGCCACTTGCCGGCGCCGACGACCTTCAACGTCGCGGGCGGCGAGTCGACCGTCCAGGGGGAGATGACGGATCTCGAGCGAGCGCTGAACGACCAGGGCTGGCTCACCCGCGCGACTTCGGCTCCGTACGCGCCGCTGACTGATCCGGATGGCGGTGGGGGCAACGTCGGCGACGGGCAGTGGTCGAGCGACCAGCCGATGCCGGGCGTGACACTGACCGCCGGACAAGCCGGAGCTCTCTACAATTACCTCCTCGTCGTTCGAGGCGGCGCCTACGGGGTGCACAACCCGCTCTACGAGAAGGAGCTCCTCTACGACTCCTACGTGGCGGTGACGGGAGACCCGCCGCCGACCTTCCCGAGCGGGCGACCTTAGGGAAGCCGGGCCGCAGGGTGATTTGGACGCTGTGTTTGTGCACCCGTTACGCAGGGGCTGCGACAGCCAGCCGGTGTCCAAGCCGGCGCGACGCGGCGGCTTTCGTGCGCGAGTTGATGCCCGGAAGTCGCCGACCGTAACGCCGTCGCGGCCCACGACGCTCTGGAGATGATCGCAGCGAGCGTCCAAGGTTCGGGCTTGGCAATCGCGAACAAGGTGCGTGGGGGAGGCCTTATCCGCGCGGCACCGTGTCCGGTGCTAACCGTTCGTGAACCGCGATGATCGCAACGGTTGGCTACCTGGCTGAGGGCTCGACGGCATGTTTCAACACCAAGGCCCATGGCGCACAGATCGACAGAACCGGATTGTTGCAGGCTGCCTCGCGTTCGTGGGTGGCTTCGTCAACTCGGCTGGGTACGTGCTCATCGGCTCGTTCACGTCGCACGTCACGGGAAACGTCGGGCGTCTGGCGAACGACCTAGCCTATCGCCAGTACGAGGGCGCTGCGACGACGCTGCCGCTGGTCGCCGCCTTCTTCGGTGGGGCGTTTCTCGCGAGCATGGCTATCGAGAGCGACGTCTTCGGGCGAACCGCCAACGCCTATGCCGTCGCGTTACTCGGAGAGTCGACGCTCCTTTTGCTCTTCACGATCATCTCGCGCCTCACGGTCGTGTCTCATCCCCACGTTCGAGACGCCGAGGCTGCGCTGCTATGCGGCGCCACGGGTATGCAGAACAGCCTCGTCACGCGGTTGTCTGGAGCGGTCGTTCGCACGACCCACCCTGACCGGCGTCGTCACCGACCTCGGCATCGAGGCGGCACGCTGGTTCCGCTGGTGGCGGGGCTCGCTGTCGGAGCTGGTGGGTTTGAAGCTCTCACTCGGACGGAACCCGCCGGAGAGACCCTCCCCGCCCTCGCGGGCGCGCTCGTGGTCGTTCGGCTCCGGCTAGCGACGATGCTCCTCCCCACCGTGGCGATTCTCGCCTGCGCGGCCTACGCGTCCCTAGGCGGCCGCCGGGTGGCGTCCTCCGAAGGGCCGCCCGGAGTACCCAACTCGCGACGTTGAATTCCAGCCCGGGTTGGCGGGAGGCGGCGATGCGGTGCGCATCGCGTTACTCAAAAGGCGAGACCACAGCATCCGACGTCAACCAATCTTTGACTGCATGGTAGAAGTTTCACGGAAGAACAGCAGCAAACGTACGGGGGCGAAATTGGCAGACGCAGCCGGATTTAGGTTCCTGCGCGGCCTGATTGGGGCGTGCGCGCTCGTCTCTTGTGTCCAGGACCGCTACGTCCCCGCCGAGACGCCAGACTTCGAGGACGAAGTTGCGCCCATCCTTGCCGCTAGCTGCGTCTCCTGTCACGGCGACATGAATGCGGCGGGGGGATGGAGCGCGACATCCTTCCTCGGCGCGATCGGCTGTCCTGCGCCGTCGATCGCGCCGGCCACGCTCCCCGCGAACTCCTCCGCCCCGATTCTCGTCGCGCTAGCGACGGCCCCACACGCGGGCCTGCTCTCGGCGTCGGAGGAGGCGATCTTGTCGCAGTGGGTTGCCGGTGGAACGCCGGAGTTTCGCAGCGGCGTCCACGATCCCGGGATCGCCAATCCGCGATCGAGCGCCTTTCACGGGACCGCTCTGCGCTCGGCCCACTGGGGGCCGATGCTCGATCCTCAGAGCCCCGAGGCCTGCGGTCGCTGCCACGAGGGGGCCCCGACCACCCCCGCGGGCGTGACCTCTCCGGCCCCCGGCGCGACGCCCTGCACGAGCTGCCATACCCAGCCAGGCGGCGCCCTCTCATGCAGTACCTGCCACGGCTCGGGGTCCGTCGCATATCCCCCGCGGGACCCGTGCTTCTTTCCGCAGGACGCGCCCAACGGCGGCGCGCACGCGGTGCACGTGCAGCCGTCGCCGGACATGGCAGGCGGGCTCGCATGCTCGACGTGCCACCCGGTCCCCGGCAATCCGGTCATCGGCGGTTTTCACGGAGACGGGCAAGTCGAGATCGTGTTCGATACGGCGGTCGTAGGCAGCGAGGCGAGCTACGATCGCGACACCAAGACGTGCGCCGTCGGCTGCCATGATCGAGGCGGCGCGCGACCCCGACCGCAATGGACCGACACGACCCCGGTGGGGTGCGGCGATTGCCACGGCTCGCCGCCGAGCGGCCATTTTTCCGGGCCTTGCAGCAACTGCCACGCCGAGGCGAACGCCACCGGCACGGCCCTGACGGGAGGGCCGCTGCACTTGAACGGGAAGGTAGATCTCGGCAATGGCAGCGGCCAGTGCGGCGCCTGCCACGGCAGCGGCGACAGCGCCTGGCCCTCGACGGCGGCCCATCCCGCCCATCAGAACCCCACGCTGACCACTCCCCTAGACTGCGCGAACTGCCACGTCGTCCCGAGCACGATCCTCGATCCGGTCCACCTCGATGGGACGGTGCACGTGACCTTCGCCGAGCTCGCCGTGGCGCGCGGGTCCTCACCCACGTGGAATGGTGCAACCTGCGCCGGCGTCGCATGCCATGGCGCCAACCTGGCGGACCCTCCGGCGACGCCGGCGTGGAGCGACTCGACGATGGCCCAGGCGGTCTGCGGCGCATGCCACGGCGTCCCTCCCACGAACCACACGCCCTCGACCGACTGCGATCGCTCGGACTGTCACGGCTCCGAGGTGGCGGTCGACGCCAACGGCGCCCCCTCGATCACGGCCGCGGGTCGGGCGCTGCACATCGACGGCATCATCGAGTCGGCGCGCTGACGTCCGCGATCAGCGACGAAATACGTGACAGCCGCTGCAGACCTGCGCCTGCGGCTGGTGATCGCGTCGGTCGGCATGGCAGCCGCCGGCGGTGCACGTCGCGCGGTCGTCGTGGGGAGCCTCGTGGGACGACTTGTGGCACTCCGCGCAGTCGGCGTGGCCCGAAGCCGCGTGGAGGGCCGGGAGGGAGCTCCGCGCGTGACAAGCGCCGCACGACGGCGGAGCTGAGAGGCCCTTGGGCCCGTGCGGGCGGTGGCATGTCTCGCAGCCGCCGGCGATGGCGTCGTGAGGGCCGCCGGTCTTGTTCTGGTGGCACGTGGCGCACGCGGGCGCGGGCTTCCCTGCATGCGGGTCATGGCAGCTCGTGCACGAGCGATGGCCGGCCGGCGCGCTGGCTTCCTCGACCGCATGGCAGGTGCCGCAAGCGGGAGCCGGTGCTGGCGCGTGGGCCAGCGCTGCGCCGTGGCACGCCTCGCAGTTCTGGTGACCGGCGTTCGATGAGACGAGCGCGATCTCCCGCTCGTGGCAGCCTTGGCAGAGGGTCTTCGCGTCGAGACCGGCGAAGCCGTGAGGCTTGTGGCAAGCCGCGCAGGCGATGCCGCCAGCGTGCGCTCCGGTCTCGACAGCCGCGATGCGCGCGTGGCAGGTCGTGCAGGACAGGGCGACGAGTCGCGGCTCCTCGGCGTGGGGCTCGTGGCAGGTGACGCACGCGCCGCCGCCGTGCTGCACCTGGACGTTCGTGTGGCACCTCGCACACGACGCCGCGGCGTCCGCGGGCGCGTGCGGCGTGTGGCAGTTCGTGCAGATGGCATGGGCCGGCGTCTGCAAGGACGCGAGCGTCGGTTTCTCTCCGTGGCAGCCGATGCACGCCTGGGCGCCGCCGGCGACGAACTCGTGCGGGCGATGGCAGCCGATGCACGAGTCGTGATTCGCGGGCCGAGGTCCCGCGGGCTCGGTGTGGCAGGTAGAGCACATCGCGATCGCCGCGGCCGCGGGGGCGTGCCCGCGGTGGCAGTCGGCGCAGCCCAGGGACCCCGCGTGCGCTTCATGGCGCTCGTCTCGCTTCTCGTGGCAATTCTTGCAGGGCGCCGGCACGATGGAAGGCGACTCGTGCACACGATGGCACTGCGCGCAGTCGGTGCTCGCGTGCTGCACGACGGCCTGGAACGGGCCGTGTGGCTTCGCGTGGCAGCCGATGCACCCCGGCGCTGGAGCCCCGGGTGCGAACGCATGGCAGGTGAGGCACCCCGTGGCTTCTGGCCCGGTCCCCCCGCGATGCATCACCGAGGATTCCTTCGCGTGGCATGCCGCACACCCCGCGGTCCCCGGGTCGCGGAAGCCGTCCTGCTCGGAGCGGTGGCAGGCGCGACAGGGCACGTGATCGCGCTCGACGTGCTCGCGGTGCCCGGGGCTGGTGCGATACTCGGCCCACGACGCCGGGACCATCGCGGGGAGAGTCTGGCTGGGGCTGCTCGGCCACTCGTGGATCAACGCTCCGACCGCAAAGGCGAGGAGTAGGAGAGCCGCGGCGCCGCCTTGAAGCCATCGCCCCTTCATGGTCCGGCCCCGTGACACTCGCGACACGGCAGATCGTGGTGTTGATCCTTGCGGCTCGCGAAGCCCGGACCGTGGGGGTTGCCCCCTGGGCCTCCCACGCGATGGCAGCCGACGCAGAGCTGCTCGCCGGCGCCGCCGTGGCAACCGGCGCAGGCTTCGGGATCGATGCGCGCCTGGACGCCGTGATCCCCTCCGGCCGGGGTCAGCCAGCCGGGCGGGTGCGGATCGCGCGCACCCGGAGACTCGGGGCTGACGTTCTCGCGGGTGTGGCAGTCGACGCACGAGCTCTCGGTATGGCAAGTGGTGCAGAGCCCGGGGTCGGCGTGGGCCTCGTCGGCGTGGCGCGCCGCGAACCCGGCGCGATGTAGGCCGGAGAGCCGCACGTCGTCGAAGGCCAGCCTCGCCGGCAGCGCGGGGACGGTCCCCTCGCCATGGCACGAAGCGCACTGCCGCTCCGAGTGGCAGCTCGCGCACAGGTCTCGCATGCTCGCCGCTCGGGCGCCGTGCTCACGAACCCAGTCGCCGTCGTGGACGACATGGTCGTCGGGCAGCGTGGCCTCCGCCGCGACGTCGACGTGGCAGCCGTTGCAGTCGCGCAGGGCCCACTGGTCGCGGTGCTGGTGGCACCCAAAGCACGTCGCCATCTTGGGCAGCACCGAGTCCGGTCGCTCCTCGGTCACCTCGACGTGGCAGCGTACGCAGTCGCCCTTGGCCGCCAGCATGTGCTCGTCGTGCGCGAAGCGCAGGCGACCACGCGCGAGATCCACGGCGTCGCGTACGTACGTCTCCCCATGGCAGGTCCGGCACGGTCGGGTGTCGTGGGGCTTCTGGTGGCATTGGACACAGCTCGCGTCGGAAGGCATGTGGAGAGCGGCCGTGTCCGACGCATCCTGAATGCCTTCGTGGCACGCGACGCAGTTGATGCCCTTCAGGACGTGCGCGCGGTGCTCGAAGGGATGAGACGGGGGGTCCGGGCGAATGCCGAGGACGCTCGCGCAGCCGACGAACAGGATCGCCAGGGGCAACAGCCAGGTGAATCGCGCGCGCGCGCTCACCGGATCTCCAGGGGCGCCGCGACCCGCATCAGCGCGTCGGCCTCGTAGCGGTGCAAGGGGCTCGCCGAAGCCTCGATCGCTGCGGCTATTTCCAAGCCTCGACGGGACCTCCAGGAGAGCGCCGAGAGCGCCCAGGGCCAGGCGACGCCGCGGCCATCGGGGTGGTCGGGGACGACCACCTCCAGCTCGAACGAGTGCCGGAAGCCCCTTCCCAGAGGGAAGGCGCCTATGGCCCGCACGCCGGTCCACTGCGCGGCGCCCGGCACGTCGACCCGCCGGAGTTCGAGCCCGAGGTCCCCGTCGCCTCGGTCGTCGAGGCGGAGCGTGCCCCGCACCCATCCGTTGCCGCCGATCTCGCCGGCGACGTCTTGGCCCGCGCCGCTCGCGAGGAGATCGAGCCGCGGCGCGGCGCGCCATCGCACCGTGGCGCCGAGGGTCTGCGAGGGCATGTCGCCGAGGACGGAGAAGAGCGATGTCGCCGGCAGGAGCCTTCCCGGCGCGAGCTGGGAGGCGAAGACCTCGAGCCGCCAGTCGCCCGAGCGCGCCGCCGCGGAGGCCCGCGCCTCGGCGAGACCCGGATCGATGAGGTCATACGAGCCATAAGCGGCCAGATCCAGCCATCGGGCCGGCGCGGTCGCGAGGTCCACGCCGACCTCTTCGCCCGCGACCTCCCCACCCTCGCGCCGCTGGACGTAAGACACCCCGAGCGTCGCGGCCGAAGCGAGCGTCTGCGCCGCGCGGGCGCCTGCGATCCAGTCGTACTCGTGCCAGCCGAATCGAGGCACGACCGGCACGCCTCCGAAGGCTTCGATCGTGCAGCCTCCGGGGCAGCGTCCGATGGCGTGCGCGCCATCGATCTGCACCGGGTGGACTGCCCCGGTCGCGAGCACGAAGCGGCCGAGCCGCAATTCGCCATAGCCATGCGGCTCGTGCAGGCGCACCATGAGCACCAGCACGTCGCCGGTCCACGATGGCTTCGCCCCCGCCCAGACGAGTGCCTCCGCGTCCAGCCAGGGACGTATGGGGTCCTGCCCCTGCAGGGCGACAAGGCCTACGGGCGACGCGCTGCCTTCCGTCTGCGCCAGCGCGTCGGCGCGCAGACGGATCGGGTCTGCGAGAGCCTCGTTCACGGGCGATGAAAAGACCGCGACGGCAAGGGCGAGAGCGCGGACGCACGGGCACGCGGGACGCATGAGCGTTCCCACGTCCCCCTTGGCCATCGTGGCGCTCGGACTCGCCGTGCTCTCCGCCGTCATCCTCGTCGCCTATCTGGTGATCCGCCCGGCCCTCGTCCGCGCGACGAAGGTCTGGCTCTTGCTGGGGCTCGGGATCCTACCTATTGGGGCCGCCTTTGCCGGCAACGTGCAGGGCTTCGAGGCGACGAAGGAGCGCGAGTTCTGCGGTTCGTGCCACCTCATGTCTTTGCACGCAGAAGATTCGAATGATCCCTCCAGCCGGTCGCTCGCATCCCGCCACGCGCGGAACGGCATGTTCGGGAGCGAGAACTGTTACGTGTGCCACGCCGATTACGGGATGTTCGGGACCATCGTGACCAAGGCCGGCGGCATGCGGCACGTCTGGATGAACCTGACGGCGTTCCGGGGGACGTCGCTCGAGGAAGCCAAGACCAAGATTCGCCTGCGGGAGCCCTGGAAGATGAACGGGAACTGCATGGAATGCCATTCGACCCGCGACGACTTGTGGCTGAAAGTCCCCGACCACGCATCGGCACTCGAGGATGTGCGGGCGGGCCGTGTGAGCTGCGCGAGCGCAGGCTGCCACGGGAAGGCCCACCCGTTCTTCGGCCCCGCCGAGGCCTCGAAGTGAACCGGCCCACGACCTCGTCCGTCTTGCGCGCCGCCTGCATTTGCGCGCTGGTCGCGCTGGGCCTCATGACCTGGTCTCTCTTCGATCCGCGTCCCTTCCCCGTGATCGCGGCCATGTCGGTCGGGCAAGCCATCGGCACGATCTCGTTTGTGGCGTATCTCTATGTCATCGCGAAGGACCTAAGGCCCCTCCGGCGCGGCCCCCTGGAGAGGACGGACGCTCGCGATGAGCGCGTCGAATGACGCGTGTGCCGCCGTGACCTCGGCGCTCGGACCGACCAGCTTGAAGAAGTAGTGCGAGCCGGGCGTCTCGACGACCGCGCCGAGGAGCTTCCACCCCGCGTGCGGCTCGGCGGGCGAGCCGGGCATCATGCCCCCGCCGGCATACGTTCCACCGATGTCGACCACCTCGACGCGGAGGCCCTGTACGAGCTTCCGCGTCCGCTGAGAGTGCGCCGGCTCGTCGAACTGGCCAATCCACCGCTGGATGTTCGCGTCGGTCGTCCCGCCCGCCCGGACGACCGAGAGCTCGCAGTTCTCGGCGGGGCGGTACGTCGCGATTCGCATCGCGTTCGGGTTGGACGCCGTGTGCCAGCCCTTGGGGACGGTCCATGCGATGGCGGCCAGTTCGTCGGGCGCACTAGGAGCTGCGCCGCCGCCGTGAGGCGAGGATCCTCCGGAGATCGGCGGATGGTTCGGTGGCAGCTGCTCGGGTCCCGCGAGGGCGCCCGGCCCGAGCTGCGACGGGGCACCCGGTAGGTCCTCGGCGCCCCGGTACGATTCGGGCTCCCCGACCGGCACGGGGGTCGCTTGCGCGCTCTCCGCGGGACGGAAGAGAGCGATGCCGGCCGCGCCGAGCAACGCGACGGAAGCGAGGAGCGTCGCGATGGGTGTCTTCATGTCGCGCATGATGCGTGAAGCGCCTGGCATTGTCGCGTGCATCGAGCTGCGCATCGAGGACCGCGCAGGTCCCGGCGCGACTCACTCCTCGACGATCTGCATCCCTCCTTCGGCCGGAGTTGTACTCGCCTCGCTCGCACCGGCCGAGGCGGCGGAATAGGTGCCGCGTGTCGCCGCAGGATGAGCGAGGTTCGGAGCGCCGAGCGATCCGCCGGTGATGCCGATCTCGGCATCGAGCTCGCGCGTTCGCTGAATCTGCGTCGCGTCGTCGATGTCGAGCGCGGCGCCGGCCACAGCGCCCGCCGCAACTCCGAGGACCGCGCCTACGACGATGCCCGGCGGCCCGGCGACCGCGCCGATGGCGGCGCCGGCGACGGCACCCGCCGCACCGCCCTCGAACTCACGCGCCCGTCGATGGTCGCGCGCATTGGTTGCCTTGTTCGGATCGAGGGTCTTTGATCTCACGACGGCCTCCTTGCGCGAGCGGATGCTCGCGAGTCCCGACCTATGCATCGCGAATGCCGTCAAGAAAGAGGGCTCCGAACGCTGTGTTGGGGGCCTCGATCCGCTCCCTACAGGCGCAGAGATTGCGTCAGCGCGTGATTCCTGCAGGTAGGTGCGCGGTTCCCCAAGCGCGAGGCGAATACGGTCGGAGACGGTCTCGCTCACGGCAATCGGATTCGGTAGCCCATGCCGGCCTCGGTGAGCAGGTAGCGGGGACGCGTCACGTCTCGCTCGAGCTTTTGGCGCAGCTGCCTCGAGCTGGCTACGGGTCATGACCATGCCCGCGTGCTCCATGAGCAACGCGAGGAGCCTGTACTGAATCGGCGTCAGATGCACCTCGGCCCGCGACGCGTGCTTCAGAGCCACCCGAACCCGCGCCATGAGCTCGTCGATGCCGAAGGGTTTGCTGACATAGTCGTCGGCGCCGGCGTCCAACGCCTCCACTTTCGCTTGCTCCTCATCACGCGCGGAGACGACGACGAGCGGCATCTTTGCCCACTCCCTGAGCCGTTTGATCAGGGCGATGCCGTCGATATCCTCGACGCCGAGGTCGAGCAAGATGACATCCGGCATGTAAGCTACCGCCTGTCGCTGGGCCTCGGCGCCGCTCTCGACTTCGACCACGCGGTAGCCGTGAGACACGAGTTCGCCGCGGAGAAGCTTCCGCATGGCCGCTTCGTCCTCGACCACGAGGACGAGCGCCTTGTTAGCCCGCGCCCCGGCGCTCGGGACCGTCTCGGCGGGTGTGTCGGACACGTTGATATGATGTTGTGCTCGAAGCGTGCCGGAGCTCGACCGCGACGGCCGCGGGACGTCACGCCGAGCGTCGGTCCGACCTGTCACGCTGCCTGGCAAGCGCCTCCAGCCCCCCGAGCATGGACCGGAGTTCGAGCTCGAATACCTCGTCGAAGCTCCAGCGCTCGAAGCACCGCGAGGCGTCGGCGACGTGGGCATACCGCTCGGTGGGCATGCCCACCAGCAAGTCCTTAATCAGCGCGAGGCGCTGGGCGGGGACGGAACGACCGCTCCCTGCCATCATCCGCTCGACCAAGACCGATCCGATGACGAGCGACATGGCCGAAGAGAAGGCAAACATCGCAGCTTCGGCCTCGAACCCGTCCCTTGCCATCAGCGCGAGCAGGTGGTCGTAGATCCCAATCGCGGGCTCCGGCGCCGCCACCCGAGCGAGCAAGGCGACCCAGTGCGGGTGCTCGAGCAAGCGGCGACGCATCTCGCGGCACATGCTCTCGAGCTCCGCCCTCCAGGCGTCGAAGCACGGCTCGGGGACGATCTTCGACAGCAGGCGCTCGAACGTCAGGTCCAGTAGCTCGTTCTTGGAGCCGAAGTGCGCGTAGAGGCTCATCGGCGGCGCCTCGAGCTCTTGAGCCAGAGCTCGGATCGTGAGTCCGTGGAGACCGCCACGATCGATGACGGCGAGAGCTGCGTCCAGGACCGCGGCCGTCGGCAGGCGGGATCGAGAGGGGGGCATGACCGCCCGCCGTTGCGCAAAGCGGGCCACGCGTCAGACCGGGTACGGTGCGTCGATGTGCCGGGCCGGCGCGTGTTTTGGGCGCAGACTCTGCGCCGCCACGCAATTCCTCGGGTCACACCATCCGGCGCCGGAACAGCCAGGCCGCGGCGGTGAGGGTGAAGGCGGCGAGCCCGAGGAGGGGAAGCGTGTTTCGCATCACGTCAGCGAATCCCATGTTCTTGAGGAACACGCCGCGGGTGACGACCAGGAAGTAGCGCAGCGGGTTCAAGAGCGTGATGGGCTGGAGCCACGCCGGCATGTTGGCGATCGGCGTCGCGAAGCCCGAGAGCAGCACGGCCGGCGCCATAAAGAGGAACGCGCCGAGGATCGCTTGCTGCTGCGTGGCGGAGAGCGCAGAGATGAAGAGGCCGACGCCGACGACCGCCGCCAGGAAGAAGAGCGCGCTGAGGTAAAGCAGCGCCAGCGAACCGCGGAGCGGCACGCCGAAGACGAACACCGCGACGACCACGTAGAGGGTGACGTGCACGAACCCGATGGCCATGGGCGGCAGCATCTTGCCGAGCAGGATCTCGTGCGTGCGCAGCGGCGCCACCACGAGCTGGTCGAAGGTCCCGAGCTCGCGCTCGCGCGCCACGGAGAGCGCCGTCACGGTGAGCCCGATCAGCAACGCGATGATCGCGATGAGCCCGGGCAACGTGAACCAGCGGTAGGTCAGGTTCGGGTTGAACCAGTTCCGCGTCACCACCCGCGGCACGGCGGCAAGGCGGTGTGCGCCCGCATCGGCGTCGGCGACGTACGCGTCCAAGATCTCGCCCAGGTAGCCGTCGACGATCTGCGCCGCGTTCGACCGGCGGCCGTCGAGAAGGATCTGAACGCTCGCGGGTCGACCGGCCGCGAGGTCGCGCGAGAAGCTCGCCCCGATGTCCATCGCCGCGATCGCCCGCTGACTGTCGATTGCCCTCCGCAACTCCGCAGGGTCGTGCACCGGAGTGACCGTTCGGAAGGTGGGCGAGCCCTCCACGCGCCTCACGAGCTCGACCCCCGACGCGCCCTCGTCCTGGTTCAGGACTACGAGGTCGACGTTCTTCACCTCCAGCGTGGCGGCGAAGGTGAAGATGATGAGCTGGGCGAGCGGCGGGGCGACGAGGATGACGCGGCTCCGCGGGTCGCGAAGCACCACCAGCAGCTCCTTCACAATGAGCGCGAGCAGTCGAGTCCACACGTCACGCCACCCGCTTTCGCGTCGTGCGCACCGCGAGCAAGAGGAAGACGGCCCCGTAGAGCGTGAGGACGCCGATGCTCCGGAGGAAGAGGGGCCAGAGGTCGCCCGCGAGGAACACCGTCTGCAGGCTCGGGAGGAGCCAACGGGCCGGCACGATCTGGCTCACCCACTGGATGGTCTTGGGCATCGAGCCGATCTCGAAGATGAAGCCGGAGAGCAGGAAGGTCGGCAGGAAGGAAGTCAGCAGGGCGAGCTGCGACGCGAGAAACTGGTTCTTGGTCGCCGCCGAGATGAGGAGCCCCTGTCCTAGCGACGGCAGGAGGAACGCGGACGAGATCGCGTAGAGCGCGCCGACCGATCCGCGGAAGGGCACGCCGAAGAGGAAGATCGCCACCAGCACGCAAAGGGTCATCGAGGCAAGGCCAAGGGCGAAGTAGGGGAGAACCTTCCCCAGGAGCAGCTCGACGGCCGTGACCGGCGTCGCCATCATGGCCTCCATCGTCCCCCGCTCCCACTCTCGCGCAACGACGAGAGCGGTGAGCAGGGTGCCGACCAGCGCCATCACGATCGCGATCGACCCGGGCACGAGGAAGAACCGGCTCGTGAGCTCCGGATTGAACCAGACGCGCTCCTCCTGGCCGGTCGACGCGCTGCCCCGGCCGGACTCGATGGCGCGGCGCCGCGCCCAGTCGGCGACGACGCCTTGTACGTAGCCTTGCACCAGCGCGGCCGTGTTCGGGTCCGCGCCATCGACGATGAGCTGCAGCTGCGGAACCGTCGGGCGCTTCCTCAGGTCGGTGTCGAAGGTCGACGGGATGACTAGTAGGCCTCCGATTGTCCCGCGGACGAAGGCGTCCTCGAACTGACGGCGGTCGGTCCCCAGGCGCGCGTCGAAGTAGCGCGACGCCTGGAACTCCGAGGCCAGATCGCGGCTCGACGGGCTCGGGGACTCGAGAACGATGCCGATCGGCGTCCGAGTCGTGTCGAGGGACACGCCGTAACCGAAGAGAAAAAGGAGGATGAGGGGAAGGACGAACGCGATGAGGATGCTGCTCGGATCTCGCACGATCTGCCGCCCCTCCTTCGCCATGAGGGCTAGCAGGCGGCGCGCCCGGGCCTCCGCGGAGAAGGCGTCGCTGGCCCTGCCGGGCGTCCCGGGCGCGCTCACGCGGCCGTCCTCGCGTGAGCCTGCGATTTCACGAGCGCGATGAACGCGTCTTCCATCGTCGGCTCGGGGCGCTCGGCGGTCGTCACGCGCTCCTTCAGGTCGTCGGGGGAGCCGAGGGCAATCGAGCACCCCCGGTAGATGAGCGAGATCCGGTCGCAGTACTCCGCCTCGTCCATGAAATGCGTCGTGACGACGACCGCGACTCCCCTCTCGACGAGCCCGTTGATGTGCGTCCAGAACTCGCGCCGGGTGATGGGGTCGACCCCCGACGTAGGCTCGTCGAGGAAGAGTGCCTCCGGCTCGTGCAGGACGGCGCAGGCGAGCGCCAGGCGCTGCTTGTACCCAAGGGGCAACTCCTTGGAGGCCATCTTCAGGCGCTCGCCGAGGCCGAAGATGCCCGTCATCTTGTCGATCTGCTCACGCTTGCGCGCACCGGTGAGGCCGTAGACGCCGGCGAAGAACGCGAGGTTTTGCCCGACGCTCAAGTCGCCATAGAGCGAGAACTTCTGCGCCATGTAGCCGAGCCGGTTCCGGGCGCCAGCCGTATCCCGTCGCAGATCGATGCCGGCGACGCGGCCCTCGCCCGAGGTCGGCTTGAGCAGCCCGCAGAGCATGCGGAACGTCGTGGACTTCCCGGCGCCGTTGGGTCCGAGCAGACCGAAGATCTCGCCCGGAGCGACGTCGAACGAGATGTCGGATGCGGCGGTGAAATCCCCGAAGCGCTTGGTGAGCCCACGGGCGACGATTACGGGCTCGCCAGACCCCTCGATGGTCCTCATCGACTCCGCCAGCGCCGAGCGCCCGCCGGGACCGCCCCCGAGGATGTCGATAAAAGAGTCCTCGAAGCGAGGAGTCGCGGGGATGAGGGCCGCGCACGCCCCCGCCTCGGGCGGCGGGACCGGAAGGTTCGCGGCGTCGCGCGCCACCAGGCGGATCGCCCGCCCCTGGACGACGCCGTCGATGACCTCGGGCTCCGCCAGCGCGGCAGCGAGGACGGGGCGCCGCCGACCCTCGATCCCGATCATCCGGAAAACGCGGCCGTCAGTGCGGCGAGTGAGATCGCGCGGGGGTCCGCCGAAGAGGAGGTGGCCCCCGTTGAGGAGGAGCACGTGGTCGCAGGCCTCCGCCTCGTCGAGGTACGAGGTCGACCAGACGACGCCGACGCCCTCGTCCTTCAGCCCACTCACGATGCGCCAGAGCTCGCGACGCGAGATCGGATCCACCCCCACCGAAGGCTCGTCCAAGAGCAGGAGGCTCGGCTTGCGAACCAGGGCGCAGGCCAGCCCGAGCTTCTGTTTCATGCCGCCGGAGAGCTTGCCCGCCCGCCGCGACGCGAACGGCTGCAGATCGGTGAACGCGAGGAGCTGCTCGAAGCGCGAGGCGCGCTCCCGACGGGGTAGGCCTCGAAGGTCGGCGTATAGGCGAAGGTTCTCCGCCACGCTCAGGTCCTCGTACAGGCCGAATCGCTGCGGCATGTAGCCGATCGCGGCGTGCACGCGCTCCGGCTGCCGAGTCGGATCGAAGCCGAGGACCTCGAGGCGGCCCTGCTCGGGCGCGAGCAACCCGGCGATGATCCGGATGAGCGTCGTCTTCCCGGCGCCATCGGGGCCCACGAGTCCCGTCACGGCACCCCCGACGATCGCGCCCGATACGGCGTCGAGCGCGGGCGGGCCGGCGTCGCCGAAGCGCTTCGTGACGCCATCGATGCGAACGAGGACCTCGGACATGGCTCAAGCTCCGTCGGTTGCGATCCGCACCGTCACGGGCATGCCCTGACGGAGGCGCGGATCGGGGTCGTCGACGATGACCCGCAGCCGGTAGACGAGATCCGTCCGCAGAATCGGGCGTCTCCACCGTCTTGGGAGTGAACTCGGCGGTCGGTGAGATGAAGCCGACGTGCCCGTGGAACGGGTGCGATGGGGCGGAGTCGGAGAAGACGTCTACCTCCAGCCCGGGGTGCAACCTCGCGAGCTCGGACTCCGAGACGTAGGCGCGCACCCAAATGGAGTGGGTGAGCGAGAGGACGTACACGATATCGTTGGGCGCCACGATGGCGCCCGGCTCGTGCACGCGGGAGATGACGACCCCGTCGGCGGGTGCGAGGAGCCGGGTGTCATCGAGCGCCGTCTGGGCGGAGGCGACGCGAGCCTGCGCCACGGCGAGGTTGGCCCGACCGGCGGCGATGTCCTCGGAGCGACTGCCCTGCACGAGGAGCCGGAGCGACTCCTCGGCAGAGGCGACGCGGGCATCTGCCTGCTGGCTCGTGGCGAGCGCGTTGTCGTAGTTCGCGGGGGGGAGAGCCCCGTCCTTGACCAGCTTCTCCGTTCGTGCGAGTTCGACGCGCGCGTCGACCTGTTCCGCCCGGGCCTCGTCGAGGGCCGCCCTCCCGCGCGCAATCTCGGCGGGGCGCGAGCCGGCGACGAGCTTCGCGACGTTTGCATCCTGCGCCGCCACATCCGCTTGGTCGGCGCGTCGCTCGTCCTCAAAGGGTCGCGGATCGAGGGCGGCCATTGCGGTCCCCGCGGTCACGCTCTGCCCCTCTTCGAACTGCATCGATTGGATGCGGCCGGCGACGCGGAAGCCCAGCTCCACCTGCCGGATGTCGACGTCCCCGTAGAGCGTGACGAGCCCGGACGGCGCTGACCTCGGGCCTAGTTGGCCCGTCCGGAGCAGCCAGGCGCCGGCTCCCGCCATGGCGGCTAAGAGCGCGAACACGATGACCTTTCGGGCGGCTTTCATCGCTTTCCTTTCCGCTGTGGAGTCGCATGGGCGAGGGCGAGGCCTCGAAGGAGCGTCTCGGCGTGCTCGGCGAGGATGGCGTGCCGGTCGACCTTCAGATCGGTGTGCTGACCGAAGGAGTGCTTCCACACTCCCAACATCACGACCGGCGCCATGACGAGAGGCGCCACGGTCTGCGGGTCGACCGCGCGGAACTCGCCGCGCTCGACGCCTCTCTCCACCACCCGCTGGACCATCGCCATGCCCCGGCGGATCGCGACGTCGCCCCAGAGCCGCGCGAGCTCGGGGAAGTTCCCGGACTCGGCGACGACGAGCTTCGCGATGGCCGGGAATGGTCCGTCGAGGACGGTCTCGAAGATGACGAACAAGGTGCGGACGAGATTCGGGCGTCGGCCCCTCGAAACCGTCGACGAGGGCGCTCACCTGGTCGAGGCGCGGCGTCACCGACGCCCGGACGACCGCCTCGAAGAGCTTCTCCTTGCTTTCGAAGTAGAGATACACCGTGGCCTTGCTCACGCCGGCGCGCGCCGCGACGTCGTCGAGCCGGGTGGCGGCGAAGCCCCGTTCGGAGAAGCAGCGAAGCGCCGCCTCGATCAGCTCGGCGGGTCGTGCCCCGCTCCGACGCTCCCATTTTTTGACTCGGTCAGGGTTCATATTTATGACCGTTCAGTTAGTTTATGTACAGCAAGAAGCATACGCCAGCCAGATCCGGGCTCGCCACCGCGGTGAACGAATTCCATCGGGTAGCTACTTTTATACCGTTCAACGAGCGCAATCGAGGGAGGTCGACCGGCCCGCTCCTGCCGGCTCCATTATGACCCGCACGTCATATACGTCGGCCCCGGCGCGCAAGGCATGCGCATGCACGCAAATCTCGCGCGGGCCGCCAGGTCGTGCGACGCCGAGCGGCGAGTTCTCCGGCGCCGCCCAGGGGACCTGGCGACGCGTACGCGCCGGGCGAATCGGGCTTGGCCTTTGCACTCGCGCGCCGTCCATGCCGCAGGCGTTCGCAGTGGCCACTGACTTCGTCCACGCGATGCTCATGGCGGCATGGATTGGAGGGCTGCCCCTTCTCTTCTGGCATCGTTGGCCCGGCGCGACGCGCATCTACGCCGTCTATGCGGTCGGTTTCGTCGTGGTGTCACAGCTCTCGCAGTGGCTTCTCGGTGAGTGCTTCCTGACCAACATCGCCCTCTCATTCTGGAGGCAAGTGCCCTCCTCCGCGCCGGTCTCGACGGAGTGGTTCACGGTGCGAGTCGCGCAGGCCATCTTTCACCTGGCGCCGTCCCATCGGGCCATCGTTTGGGCGTCTGAGCCCATCATCGTCGCAACGGCAGCGGGCACACTCTGGTCGCTTCACCGGCTACGTGCGCTCGGCGCGTCGGCTACCCGCGCAAGTCGATCGCACGCAAGCCGATGACTCGCGTGCCGTTCATCATGGACCTCCACCTCCCCGGGCAGAGTGACGGGAGTCGCGCGCCCGTCCAGGCGAGGGATTCGGCGCTGACACGTCCCGTTCCGCCGGATGGCGCGCAGCTTGCTGAAGCCAATGACAACATGGACCATCAGATCCACTCTCCGATTGAACGCTTCATGACGCCGGAGCCACTTTGCGTAGACCGCAACGAGCTCCTGGCAGTGGCCGGTGAGCGCATGCGCGCGCATGGCTTTCGACACTTGCCGGTCCTCGACGGAGGGAAAATCGTGGGCATCGTCTCCCAGAGCGATGTGCTCCTCGCGAGCGCGCAGCCGAGCGACGGCCCGTCGGCCGGTCTGGTCGAGGACGCGATGTCGTACACCCCCTACGTGGTCCCGCCCGAGCGCCCCGTCGGCGAGGTCGCAGCCAAGATGGTCGAGAGCGGCCATGGCTGCACCCTCGTGGCCCGTGCTGGGCACGTCATCGGCATCTTCACGACGACCGACGCCTTGCGCGTGTTGGTAGGCATCGTCGAAAGAGGGCGGTGAACACGGGAGGCTCTCCGGCCTGACCATGAGCGCGTTGAAGACGAGCATCATCCGCGGCGCGGCGCGTGGGAGGGGGCGGCCGCACCCGCGGCCGGCGCGCACACGTGATGCTCCGCACGCTCGGCGTCAGCCTGTCTTTTCGAACCGGCGACGGGGCGTCCTCAAGGTCGCCATTCGGCCCTGAGCGGCTAGCCTTGCGTCGATCCACCAGGGAAGGATTCTTCATGACGATTCGCCTCATCATCGCTGCGACCGACTTCGGTGACACGAGCCGCGTCGCGATCGACTGGGCCGCCGGGCTGGCCAAGGATCTCGGCGCGAGACTGATTGTCGCGCACGTCTACGACCTCCCGCTGGTCGGCGTTCCAGACGGCAGCTTCATGGTCGCCGCCAAGACCGCCGCTCGGATGTCCGACGAGGCCCAAGCACGGCTCGACGCGGAGGTCGCTCGCGCTCGCTCCGTGACGGGCGATGTCGAGGGTCTGCTTCGCCAGGGAGATCCGCGCGTCACGATCCCGGAACTCGCCTCCGCTCGCGATGCAGGGCTCATCGTCGTCGGCTCGCACGGCCGCACGGGCTTCCCTCGCGCGCTTCTCGGCAGCGTCGCCGAGACCATCGTTCGGACGTCGAAAGTCCCGGTGGTCATCGTTCGCCAGCCCCACTGAAGCCCCGACCTCGGGGAGCGGTCCGCGTGCCGGCCGCGCGGGCCCGGCGAAAGACGCCCTCCGCGTGCAATCCGGCCTGGATCACTTGTGCACCGCCGTTGAGCTGCGCTCAACGGTCGCGAGCGACCGCCTCGCTTCGCGAGGTGGCGGCGCACTAGACGATTCTCCTGGGCTTCGCCCGGACCCCGAACTCGCTCCCGCGAGTTCGCTAGTGCACCGCCTTCACGCGACCATTAAGGCCACATCGACGGCGGCGCACTAAAAAGAGCGGGCTTCCGAGTGGTCGATCCAAATGGTGACGTGGCGGTGCGGGCTCATGGTCTTGCGCCACTCAGGAACGATGCGTACCGGGTTCACGTCAAGCGGCTTTCGAGCCGACGGAAGCCGCGAACGCATACTTTGCGCGAGCACGCGGGACTTGCCGTTCGACGTCCCACTCTCCGAGTTCTCGCCGCGACGCCGGCGGTTCCTGCGTCGGGGTGGACGCGGCGCGGATGCAATGCGGTCGGCGTCATTCGGGAGGCGGGGGCGCGAGGGGGCCCGGTAGGTCGCCCCGCGGGCGGGCACGCAATGGGGCCGCTCGCTTGCAAGAAGCACGAGCACACGGAGGAAGAACCATGAACGACCCGAGCATTCGACACATCCTCGTCGCCCACGACTTCACCGAGTGCGCCGAGCCGGCGCTGGCCTGCGCCCTCGAGCTGGCGCGTGGGCTGAAGGCCCGAGTGACCATCCTCCATGCCTATGCGCCCAGCTCGTCGGGCGACTCGCCGTCGCTCGTCGCGGACGTCGAGTTCGATACGAGGAGGGAGACCGACGCGAGAACGGCGCTCGCGGGGGTCGCCCGGCGCGCGGCCCGCGCGGGGGTCCTGGTCTCGGTCGAGCTTCGAATCGGCCGGCCGTGGGAGGAGATTGTCCGCGCCGCAGAGCAGGTCCACGCGGACCTCGTCGTCATGGGGACCCACGGGCGCAAGGGCCTCTCTCGCGCACTGATCGGGAGCATCGTCGACAAGGTCGTTCGAATGGCACCGATGCCCGTCCTGGTCGTGCCGAGCGTGGGCGCGCGGTCGCAGTAGTGGACGGACCTGCACCTCGTGACCGCGCGCGCACCACTCCAGCGATTGCCCCCGTCGAATACGTCGGTACGCGACGTGCGGAGATGGCTCCTCAGACTCGGAGGTCTACTTTCATGTCATCCAAGATTCTGTCGGTCCATTCTGTTTCGATCGTTTCACTGAGCGCCGCCGCGCTTGCCGTCAGTGCGTGGAGCGGGCTCGGAATCCCCCTGGAGGCTCCTGCTCCTTCTCGCCTGGATACCCATGGTCGCGGCGATTTGGAGCGCCGCGCAGCCCAAGAATCCGATGGCCGCCGTCGACTACTCGACGTTTTACGGCTGGGTGGAGTCGGGGAAGGTCACATCGGTCGTCATTGACGGGTCCACCGCGGATCCCGACGTTCTTCTCGCGAAGGAGGGGCAGCAGCGCTTGGTCGGCGTCGGGTCGGACGGTCTGGAACCCCGAGCTCGACGCGCCTTCCATGCTCTCCGGAGCATGGAGGACGCCCTCGACGCCTCGTCAACGAGGCCGCATTGCACGCGACCCGGCGCGGCGCGGACGCCATCGACAAGTCCGACTTCGCCGAGGCGCACGACAACATCGTCCTCGGTGACCCGCGCGAGACGAAGCTCGGACCGGCCGAGAAGAAGCGGGTCGCGGTCCACGAATCGGGGCACGCGATTGTCGCGCGCTTCTCGCCCGACGCCGAGCCGCCGCAACGAGCCACGATCCTGCCGCGCGGCAGGCCCTGGGGGTGACGCAGCAGGCCCCGTGGGAAAATCAACACCTCGTGACCGAGCCGCAGCTCGCCTCTGAAGGAGGCGACCAAGCTGGCGACCGAATGGTCGCGCAGTACGGCATGAGCCGCGCCCTCGGCCCGGTCTACTACGAGCACGACGTCGAGCACCCGTTCCTCGGCCGGAGGATCGCGGAGGGCACCGCGAGCGACGCGACCACTCACGCCATCGAGGAAGAGACGCAGGAAGTCCTCGCGCAGGCGCTCGGGCGGGCAAGCCGCATCATACAGGATCACCGACATGAACTGGACTGCCTCGCGCACGCGCTGCTCGAGCGCGAGACGCTAGAGGGCCGCGAGCTGAACGCTGCGCTCGACCTGCCGACAGCGGCTTGATGTCCCGACCTTGTAGGGGGCGCGCGACGTCGGTGTTCGTTCCCCGCCGACCTCGCAAAAAAGCGTCAACGGATCGAAATGTACGTTTCGACGCGCGAGACCCCAGGTGTACTGCGAACCGCGCCTTCGATGACCTGCCGCTCGGCCAAGGACGGCGCCATTCCCCTCAAGATGACCCGTCCGGGCTCGACCTGGACGTCGATGTGGGCTGCGGCGTGGGCTGCGTGCCTGGCTAGGGCGTGGTCGATGTTGGCGCGGAGCGCGTCCGGAGACGGCGCCTTCTCGTCGTGTCCAACCATGACGAGGTTACGGACTTCGCGTACGCCCGTGAGAGCCTGAATCGCGCGGGCTGCGTCTTCGTATTGCGACCAAAAGTCGACCTCACCCTCTAGGGTGACGACGCCTTCAGAGACGGTACTATGAATACGGCTGTCAGGAACGCCCACGTTCCACTGGAGAGCCTCGCGAACCGCTCGCGCGATATCCGCGTCTCGGCGACGGTCCCCTGCTTTCGGAACGACGACGAGGTCAGCAACGACGTCGAGTACGCCGCGGACTCGGTGGGCCGCCTCCAGAGCGGCAAGGCGGGCGCTCCAGCTTCCGACAGTCCCTGCAAGCGTCACCACTCCATTGGAAACGGCGAGCTCTATTCCGGAATCGTCGACGCGCGTGTCCCACGATAACTCTTCACGCACGTCCCCGAGAATGTCGGGATCGGACCTGCTCGACTCGCTCATGCGCCTGTTCCTTTCATTGACCGCCGCCATCTCTCGGCGGTGGAGGCGAGCCACCGGAGCATCGGGCGAGCCAACGTCGCACGCCGGTTCAGTCGAGACGCGCGATCCTCTTCCAGGCCGCGACGCAGCCGAACGCGAGCCCGACCAGGCCGAGCCCGGCGCTCAAGACAATACCCGTGCCCGAGCGTAAGTCCAGCCAGTGACCGACGGCGAACCCGATCAGGGCCGGAATGACGATCGACCACCCCATCCCCGCGACCGCGGCGACCGTCGCGAGCGTTCGGCGCCTTTCGCCCTTGCCGAGCCGCCGACGCTCCTCGAGGCGCGCGATGCTTTCGCGCATCGCCTCGTTCGCTTTCTGCCCGTCGCTGCGCTTCATGGGACGAGCCTCCGCTCTCGGCGACGGCGCTGATCGTGGACGAAGTCGGAGACCCGGCGGAGCAGCGCGCCCTCGAGCTTCTTTGCGTCACGCTGCGCCCGCTCCTCCTCGGCGGCCGTTCGACGGAATCGCGCGACCACCTCGCCCTTCAGTTGCCCGAGCTCTTCTCCCCACATCGCCTCGCGCGTCAGGACCTCGACGCGATCCCGGCCGCTCACCGTCAGCAGACCTCCGCGCACGGCGACGAAGCACTCCTTGCCGTCCTTCCGTCGATAGGTCAGCACCGAGACCGTCAGCGCTGTCAAGAGATCCGCGTGCCGGTCGAGGATGCCGAAGGCGCCCGAGGTGTCCTCAGCGCGGACGTGCACGACGTCCTCGTCCACGACGACGGCGTACGGAGAAACGATGACCAGTCTCATCGCGCGGCCTTTCGCGAGCGCACGTCTTCGATCGTACCGGTCATGTAGAAGGCGGCCTCTGGCCAGCCGTCGCATTCACCGGAGAGGATCGCGTCGCATCCACGAATGGTGTCCGAGACCGCGACCGACTTCCCGGGCGTGCCGGTGAACGCCTCGGTCACCAGGAATGGTTGGGTGAGAAATCGCTGCAGGCGCCGAGCGCGCGCCACCGTGCGCCGGTCGATCGCGGAAAGCTCCTCGAGGCCGAGCATTGCGATGATGTCTTGGAGCTCGCGATACTGCGCGAGGGTCTTTCTGACGCGCTCCGCCGTGAGGACATGGGCGTCACCGACGACCGCCGGATCCAGCAGATTGGAGGTCGAGGCGAGCGGATCGATCGCCGGATAAATCCCCTGGGCCGCGAGCTGTCGCGAAAGGACGAGCGCCGCGTCGAGGTGGGTGAACAGCTGGGCGACCGCCGGATCGGTCATATCGTCGGCCGGGACATAGACCGCCTGGATTGACGTGACCGCTCCGCCGGCCACGGACGCGATGCGTTCCTCGAAGTCGGCGATTTCGCTCGCCAGCGTGGGCTGGTACCCGACCCGCGAGGGCATGCGACCGAGCATCCCGGAGACTTCGCCGCCGGCCTGGACGAAGCGAAAGACGTTGTCCACGAGCAAGAGCACGTCCGTATGTCGCTCGTCGCGAAAAAACTCGGCGTGCGCGAGCGCGGTCATCGCGACGCGCCATCGCGCGCCGGGCGGCTCGTTCATTTGCCCGAAGACGAGGGCGGTCTTCTCGAGGACCCCCGAGGAACGCATCTCGAGCCAGAGCTCGTTGCCCTCGCGCGACCTCTCGCCGACACCGGCGAAGACCGCGATGCCGCGGTGTCGCTGAACGGTTGCGCGAATGAGCTCGGTCAGCAGCACCGTCTTGCCTACACCGGCGCCACCGAACAGGCCCGCCTTTCCTCCGCGGCAGAGAGGAGTGAGCAGGTCGACGATCTTGATGCCGGTCTGAAAGACCTCTCGAGTGTGCGTGTGCTCGTGAAGGGCCGGGGCGCGACGATGGATCGGCCGTCGCGGAGCATCGTCCGGGAGGGGTGCCAGGTGGTCGATCGGACTCCCGAGCACGTCCACGAGTCGACCGAGCGCGCTCTCGCCCACCGGGACCGTGATTGGCGCTCCCGTCGCTTCGACGGCCGCGCCACGGCGCAGCCCTTCGGTGAACGCGAGCGCGACGGCCCGGACTCGACGGGGATCGAGGTGCTGCTGCACCTCGAGGGTGATGACTCGGCCGGCGCCCGCGTCGACCCGAAGCGCCTCGTCGAGGCCCGGCAGCGTCCCTTCGGGGAACTCGACGTCCACCACCGAGCCCCGTATTCGAAACACCGTCCCCGAGGACGTCACGGCGCGCCTCCCGCGGACTCGGCTCCCGCCGCGATCTCTAGGATCTCGCTGGTGATCGACTCCTGCCGGACTTCCCTCTCGAGGGCGCGGAGCTCCGAGAGCTTGTCGTCGATGTGACGCCGAGCCGCGTCCATCGACAAGAACCGCGCCGCCCGCTCCGTCGCGAAGGCTTCCGCGACGGCCCAGTTCACCTGGGCGAACGCATACTCCTCCATGGCGCGAGCGACGAGGACGCGAGGCGCGAGAGTGTGCAGGGGAGCCACTCCTCTCGCAGGCACCGTGGGGCTCGCATCGGGAGGGAAAATGCGCTCCTCGCGCGGCGCCCAGGTCGCGGCCGAAATGTGAGCCGCGAAGACGAGATGAAGCTCCCCCATGGTCCCCTCTGCGACCTCGCCGAAGAGCGTCTCCGTGAGACGCTGTGCCGTCGATTGGACCGCCGCGATCGTGGTGGGCATCGCGCCGCCGTCGGAGACAGCGATGCCCTTCTCGAGGCACAGGCGGCGACCGCGGGTCCCGACCGCCACCAGGTCCCCGCCACACTCAGCCCGCAAGGCCGATGCTCGCGCCAGGAGGGCGTCGTCGAGGCTGCCCACGAAGCCGTGCTCCGAGAACAGCACGGCGATACGGCACCGGCCCGCCGGCAATCCTTCCCGGCTCTCTTCGATGAGGGCGAGGGCCGCACCCAGCGCAGCACGCGTTCCGGCGGCGTATCGCGCAAGCGCGGCCAGACGCTCCTGCGCCTGCCGCCGCTGCGCGCCGGCGAGCGTCCGCATCGCCTGCACGACGTCGGCGAGCTGCGCGACCGTCCTCGTGCGGGCGGACACGTCACTCGCGTCCATGTTCCACCCCCGTGCTGGCTCGCTTGGCCAGGTCGAGCGCGACGGCGATGAGGAGCTCCCGCTCCGGCGAGCAGGGCGGGTATCCGGCGTCAATCCGCTCCAGGAGAGGCTGACAGCGGCTCTCGAGCTCCCGACGGAGCCCCGCCCGAATCGAAGGAATGTGAGCGGCAGGCGTGTCGTCCAAAGCGCCGCTCTCAATGGCGCAGAGCAACGCGACTTGCTCGCCCTGCGCGAGGGGCGCCCGGACCGGCTGAACGAGCGCCGCACGGACGCGGCGCCCGCGCTCGAGGGCCCGGCGGGTGGTCTCGTCGGCTCCCCCCTCGATGCGCGTGAAGAGCTCGAGCTCGAGGAACTGCGCGTACTCGAGGCGCAGCCGCTCGGCGACGGCGCGCATCCCTGGGGACTGCGTCCGCGCGCCAACCCGCGACACGCTCTTGCCGACGTCGATGGCCGGCCGGATGCCCTCGTTGAAGAGCCGTGGCTCGAGGTAAATCTGCCCATCGGTGATCGAGATCAAGTTGGTGGGAATGTACGCGCTGAGGTTGCCCGCCTGGGTCTCGGCGATCGGCAGCACCGTGAGCGTTCCACCCCCGAGCTCGGGGACGAGCCGCGCTGCTCGCTCGAGCAGGCGCGAGTGGAGGTAGAAGACGTCGCCAGGGTAGGCCTCGCGACCGGGTGGCTCGCGCAGGAGCAGGGCGATCTGCCTGTGCACCTCCGCGTGCTTGGTCAGATCGTCGAGCACGAGGAGCGCGTGCCCGGCGTGCTCGGCGAAGTACTCCGCCATCGTGCAGGCCGCGAACGGTGCGAGCCATTGGAGGCCCGGGGCCGCGTCGCCGGAGGCGACCACGCAAATGGACCGGTCTTTTGGACCGAGGGAGTGGATGGCGTCGACCGCCGATGCGACGGAGGAAGATTGGCGCCCGATGGCCGCGTACACGCAGATGACGTCGGAATCGCGCTGTCGCAGGATCGCGTCGACGGCAATCGAGGTCTTGCCCGTGGCGTGATCGCCGATGATGAGCTCACGCTGGCCTCGGCCGAGCGGCAGCATGGCATCGATCGCCGTGGTCCCCGTGAAGAGCGGCTCGACGACGGGCGCCCGGTCGACGATTGCGGGGGCGGGCTTTTCGACGGGTGCCGTCTCCGTCGCCTCGATCGGCGGGCCGCCATCGAGGGGCTGACCGAGCGGATCGACGACGCGGCCGAGCAGACAGCGGCCGACGGGCACCCGGGCGACCTCTCCGGTGCTTCGAACCGCCGACCCGGCCCCGATGCCGGCCTGCGGACCCAGCAGGATGCAACCGATGGAGTCCTCCTCGAGGAGGATCGCGATGCCGCGGGTGCCATTCGCGAACACCAGGAGTTCGTTGAGGCGCGTGTCCGGCAGCCCCCCCGCAGTAGCCACCTCGTCGGCGATGCGGACGACATGCCCGACCGCCTCGTGCGCGGGGCGCAGGTCGGCCCCCAGCGCGCGCGCGCCGGCTGCGACGAACCACTCGCCGATGGCGTCAGGCAATGACTTCATGCGCGTCCATTTCCATCGTCATCCGCTCGAGTGAGTCTTTCCAGTTCGCGCGCCAGGTGCCGCTCGGCAGGCGGAGTTCGACGCCGGCGATGAGGGCTTCGTCCACCTGATATCGAGCCGCCACGGGCGCTCCCGTGAGCGTCGAGAGCCAGCGCTCGAACCGCTCGCGCGTCGCGGCGTCGAGCGGGCGCGAGGAGACGGCTTCCACCGGACCGCTCGCGAGACGCTGCGCGGTGGCCGCTCGCCCTCGCGGATCTTGGGCGTCGATGGCGGCGGTCGTTCGCCACAGGAACGGCGCGTCCGAGTCGGGCAGCGCCTCGCGCAGCAGTCGCTCGGCGAGTGAACCTGCGAGCAGCGCCGCGCGCCCTTCGACGATCTTCATGGCCGCGACCCGCTCGCGCTCGAGGGCCGCCATGGCTCGGTCGGACTCGATCTGGGCCTGCCGAACGGCCTCCTCGCGAATTCTGCGCGCGTCGTCCTCGGAGGCCGCCACGGCCTCCCGTCGCACTCGGGCCGTCTCTTCCGCCACCCCGGCCAACCTCCGTCGGTAGTCCTCTGCGGCTCGCTCCGCCTCAGCCTTCTTCTCGTCCGCCTCCCGGAGCGCCGCAGCGATCGTCTCTTGCCGGTTGGCGAGCGCGGCGCGCACGGGCTTGAAGAGGAGGCGCTGGAGGAGCCAGACGAGAACGAGGAAATTCACCGTCTGGAGCGCGACATTCCAGAGCGAGATGTGCATGGCTCAATGCACGAAGGGGTTGGCGAAGAGGAGCACGAGGGCGATGACCAGACAGTAGATCGCGATGGCCTCGATCATTGCGAGGCCCACGAACAGCGTGCGCGAGACGGCGCCCCCGGCTTCGGGCTGCCTCGCGATCGCGTCCATCGCGGACGCGATCGCGCGCCCCTCCGCCAGCGCGGGACAGATCGCGCCGAAGCAGACGGCGAAGACCGCCCCGAGAATACTCCATGCCTGCACGCTCATGACGACTACTCCTGCACTTTGGGTGTCCCCACCTCGACGGCCGCGCCCACGTAGACAGCGGCCAGCATCGCGAAGATATAGGCCTGCACGAGACCGACGAAGAGCCCGAACGCCATCACCGGCACGGGCACGAGGAGCCCGGCCAAGGACACGACGATGGCCAAGACCAGGCTGTGGCTCATGATGTTTCCGAGCAGGCGCATCATGAGCGCGAAGGTCCTCGTCACCTCCGAGAGAAGGTGGATCGGAGCGAGGAGCGGCGTTGGCTGGACGAAGTGTCGAAGATATCCCAGCAGCCCGTTGGCTCGTATCCCGTACAAGTACACGGCAAAGAGCACGACGAGGGCGAGCGCCATCGTCGTCTCGAGCCGAGCGGTCGGCGAGTGCACGAGCGGCACGACGTCGGCGCAGTTGGCGACCACCAGATACAGAAAGAGCGTCCCGATGAGGGGCGTGTACGGGCTCGGATCGGACTGCACCACGTCGTGGATCTGCGAGTCGATGCTCGAGACGAGCATCTCGATCACGGTCTGGCTGCGGCTCGGCCTCAGCGCCAGCCGGCGCGTGAGGATGAAGCTCGTCGACGCGAGAGCGGCCGTGATCCCGAAGCTCGTCAGCAGCGAACCCGGGACCGGAACGGGCCCGACGTAGAAGAGCGGCGTCTCCGTGAGCGGCGAGCTCATGGCCGCCTCGCGACCACGGCGAGGATGACGCCTTCGGTCGCGGCGAAGGCCGGCAGGACGGTCAGTAGCCCCGCTCCGCATCGCAGCACGACGGCGAACAAGACCGGAGCGAGGAGCGCGATTCGGAGGGCATGCGCGCCGAGCGATGCAACCCCGACCCCGCCGTTCGCGTAGAGACGCGCCGAGTGCGCGACCGCCGCCGCATGTGCGGCCGCCAGGCTCGCGCCGAGCAACATGAGGCGCACGGGCTGGAAGAAGTGAACCGTCATGGCGTCGGAACAGGCACTTCGCAAGTTGCAGGCCGCCTCCTTCAAGGCCTGGCCTCCCGATCCCGCGCGGGACTTCGCTGCTCGGCGCGCGTAACGTGGTCGGGGGGGGCGGCGAAGCGGTTGCACGTGGGCGCAGACTCTGCACGTCGGAGTTCGACTCTGCGGACGGTCCGCACACGAATCGCCTCAGCCGCTTCCGGCGTCTCTCCGGACCCGTCCCTTGCTCCTGGACGGGGAATGGAACACATGGCGCCGGAACACGTTCCAGGGGGCCCGGGGAGACGGTCCTCAGAGGTCGCCGCGAGAAGTGGGGCACGTCCTCGTCGCCGCGGACTTCGGAGAAGCCTCGAGGCAAGCGCTGGGACTCGGCCTTCCGCTGTCGACCGAGCTCGCGCGGCGCTGACGTGCGACATGTCTTCGCTCCGTCGATCTCGGGCTACGGCTACTGCCCTTGGCGTGATGCGGCCCATCGAGGACCTCGAACGCGAGGCGCGCGCGGAGCTGGCCGCAGCGACTGCGTCGGCGAAGGCGGCGGCGGTTGGGGCGTTGACCTCGTCGTCTTGGGCACTCACGGCCGCAAGGGCTTGTCGCACGCGTTCCTCGGGAGCGTCGCCGAGAGAGTACTTCGCCGGGCCCCCGAGCGCGGCCGCTCGTTGAACGCGACGCGCACGCGGTCAGCGCCAGAGCAACGGCAGGAGCCCGACTGCTGCGAACGCCAAGAGCAGTGCCAGGCTTCTTCGACCGGTCACGCGATCCGCAAGAGCATACGCGTAGATCGCCTTGATGACGTTATTGCTCGCGGCGGCGATGAGGATGGCGGAAGCGGCCACTCCGAGGGTCGTCGTCATCGTGGGAGAGCCCTGCGCGAGCCCGAGGATGAAGGGATCCACGTCCGTGACTCCCATGACGGCGGCCAGCGAGTAGAGCCCGCCGGTTCCCAGGTATTCGTGCGCAAGCTTCGTGAGGACCAGGACGCCGGCGAAGGCGACGGCAAACAACAGCGCCGCCCCAATCTCGAGTGGGTTCTTGTTCTCGGGGACCCCTGCGGGCCTCTTTTGCGTAGCGTCGGGTCGCCGCGAGAAGGCCAATCCGCCGCTGATTCCCAGAATACCGAGCGCCGCGAAGGTCGGCGTGAGCTCGCGCGCGAGCGCTGGGTTGAAGAGCGAGAGCAAGAGCACGAGACGCGCGTACATGACGCCCGATGCGCAGAGGATGCTGCCGGCGAACAGGTTCGGTCGCGACACGCCCTTCGCTTGCCTCGAAAGCACCACCGTCGTCAGCGTCGACGAATAGGCGCCCCCCAGGATCGCCGAGAGGACCACGCCGCCTCTCTCTTTCAGCAGACGCTGAAGTAGGTAGCTGCCGAACGAGATACCGCTCACGGCCACCACCACGAGCCACGTCTTGAACGGGTTCAGGTGGAAACGAGTGAGATCCCGGTTGGGGACGATGGGCAGGATGACCACGGAAAGCATCAAGAACTTGCCGACCGTGACGATCTCCGTCGAGGCGATGTACTTCGTGAGACCTTCGAGCCCTCTCTTCAGTTCGAGGAGAAGGACGCAAAGAACGCCAATGGTCGTCGCGATCCAGTAGAATTCGCGCTGGACCAGACCCCCGACCACGTACGTCGCGAGGGCCGAGATCTCGGTGGTCAAGCTGGCACTCGTATCGGCGGACAGACTCCGGCGATACGAGAGCAGCATGAAGCCACCCACGACGACGAAGCCAACCGCCCACGGTATCAGCGCGGGGCCCGCAATCAGCGCGAGCGCGTAGCTGACGAGCCCGATGAGCGGAAACGTCCTGACCCCCCCGAACGCATAGCGGGCCTCCTGCTGTTTGTGCTCCTCGCGCTCGATGCCCATGAAGAAGGCAAGCGCGAGCACCAGTGCAAGGTCGAGCGCATCGCGCGGGACCGCCGTAAGGGGCGCGTCCGGCGTGAGACTCGCGATCACCAAGAAGGTCCCGAGCACAATTGAGCGCTTGTATCATGGCATGGTACAAACGAGCGGTTCCACGGGGCGCCTATCGGCCGTTCCGGTGATGTTCGTGCCGGGCGCGACGGCCTGACCGCACCCTACGGAACCCGCGTCACCGGCGGCCCCCCGCCGAGCCATTCGTGGCACTCCGCGCAGGTGGCGAGAAGCCGTCCGAACAGCTCCGCACGATCGGCGACGTCGTCGGTCTTCAGAGCTCTGCGCCCGATCTCGGGCTCGACCAGCTCGCCGACCCCGGATGGCACCGTCTGGGCCGTGCCCGCGCAGGCAGCGGCCGCGAGGAGCGCAATCCCCACCGCTAGACGGGGCTCATGCCCCCTCTTAGCACCCGGAGTGCCCAGGACGAACGGGGGACGATCGGCCCGGGGGAACAACGGGGTCGCAGACGCCGGCGTCTCTCAACGTCGGGTCAGTCCTTCACCACGTCCGGCACATTCCACCAGCCGCCCCCAAGCGCGACATAGAGAGCCACCGTATCTTGCACCCGCTGCGCGGCGGCCTGCACGTACCCGACCTTCGACTGCAGGTACTGGGTATCGGCGACGAGCACCTGGAGGTACGTGCCGATCCCTGCCTGGTAGTTCGCATGGATGAGGGCCAGCGCTTTTGCTGCGGCATCGACGGCTTCGTTCTGGGCCTTCACCGCGTCGGCGTCGTGATGCAATCCGCGCAGCGTGTCGGCGACCTGCTCGAATGCGGTGAGCACGGTCTGGCGGTACGTCGAGACGGCTTCGTCGCGCGCGTCGATGGCTTCCTTCCGCTGAAAGTAGAGCGTTCCGCCGTGGAAAATGGGCTGCGTGAGGCCGCCCGCGAGGTTCCAGAACGCGCTCCCTGCGCTGAACAGATCTCCCACGGTCGTATTGTTCAGGCCGTACGTCGCGCTCAGGGTCACGTTCGGAAGCATGGCCGCGGTGGCGACGCCGATGCCGGCTGTCGCCGCATGCAGCTCGGCTTCGGCCATGAGGATGTCCGGACGCTGCTGCACGAGCCGCGAAGGGAGTGAGACGGGGACGGCCGAAGGGAGCTGCAGGTCCGAGAGGGCGACCGGCGAAGCGCTCCAGTCGGCGGGCATCGCACCGCTGAGGGCGGCGAGGAGATCCGTGGCCTCGTCGATCTTCTGCTCCAGCGGCGGCAGTGAGGCCTCCGTGGCGGCCACCTGGCTCTGCAGGCTCAGCACGGTCGAATAGGGCTCCGTTCCCGCTGCGACCTGAGCATCGGCTATCCGAACCTGTTCTCGCAGCTGAACGAGAATGTCCTGCGTGGCGTCGATCTCCGCGCGATATGCCGCCTGCGCGATCACCGTGTCGACCACGTTGCTGGTCAACATGATATAGGCGCCTGCGAGCGCATAACGCTGGGCATCGACGCCTGCAGCGAGGACTTCCGTTTGCCGGCGCGCGCCGCCCCAGACGTCGAGCGTGTAGCTCACCGTTCCGGAGACCGTGAAGAGGTTGAACGCATTGTTGGGAAGTGTCCCTGGCGCCGGGTTGTAGAGCTCCCGGCTCGCGCCCGCCCTCGCGTCGACCTGCGGAAAGAACACTCCGTATCCGGCGCGAAGCGCGTCCTGGTTCCGTCGCAGGGTGGCTCGGGCGACGTCGAGCCCCGGGTTTGCCGCCACCGCGCGCGACACGATGGCATCGAGGGCGGGACACCCAAGGATCCGCCACCAGGTCCCCGCCACGGCCGCCCCTTCGACGAACCGCTGCCCCTTCCCATCCGCGACACTCGTATCGCGGGCGGCCTCCGCGGGCAGCGCCCTCTTGGGAGGCGCGACCGGCGGGTGGAAGTCGGGCCCGACCATGCACCCCGAGGCGAGGACCGCGCCCGCCAGGACGCCCAGGAGAGAGGGCTTCACGAGCTCTTCTCCGCGACGTAGATGTCGACGAGCTGCCCCGGGTACATCTGCGCACCCGGCGGCGGATGGAAGCGGAAGATGATCGGCAGGACGCGGAGGTCGACCTTCTCCTGCCGCTGGTTGGAAAGCTCGATCTTCGGAGACACGTACGGCTGCATACGAACGAACTCGAGGGGCACCTTCGTGTTCGTGCCACGAATGAACATCTGGGCTTGCAGCTTGTCGGCCGCGGGCAGTCGCGGAATGAGGATCTCGTCGATGTAGCACCGGACGGCCAGCGTGCTGTTGGACGTCCCCATCACGACGACCGGCCCGAAGCCCTGCGTGTACGCGTCGTAGGCTCCTTGCGGCGAGACGTAGCTGCCTGCGGTCGCGGCCACCGACATGACGACGCCGTCTACCGCCGCGCGTAGCGTGTATTTTGCGAGGAGTGCGCTCGACGACGCGTACGCCTTCGCGAGCGCCTCCGCCTGCTTCTCCTGATTGCGCACGTCGAAGACCCAGGCCCCCGCCTTCGTAAGCTCGTACTGGCGACCGACCACGTCGGCGTTCGCCTTCGCGACTCGCTGCGCGTTGATCGCATTGTCCAGCGCGTCGCGGCTCACGGACTCGGGCGCGATGTCGTACGAGCGCTGCTGCTTGTCGAGCTGATCCTGGGCGCTCTTCAGCGCCGCCTGCGCCATGTCGACCTGCGCGCGCGCAACCTCCAGGTTCTCCTTGCGTGGTTGCGCGTGCAGCTCGTCGAGCAGCGCCTGCGCCGCATCCGCCTGCGATTTCTGCTGCTCCACGATCGCTCGCTGCACCGTGTCGTCGATCGCGACGAGCGGCGTGCCGCGCGCGACGGCCTGGCCCTCGCTCACGAGGATCTGCGTGATCGACCCGGCAACCTCTGGATATATGTTGATGTTCTCGCCGTTCGACTGATCGCTCTCGACGATCCCGTTGGCGTAGATGCCCTGAGAATAAGGATCGGGCGCCGGGTTGAAGACCGGCGGCAGCGACTGGCTCGGCACGGCGTAGACGTACGCGCTCCAGAGGGCCCCGAAGACACCGACGACGACGAGCGCGAAGATCATCTTGTTACGCACTTTGGGCTCCTTTGGCCTCGACCACGCGACCGTCTTCCATATGCAGGATGCGATCCGCATATCCGTAAATGCGGTCGTCATGAGTGACGACCACGATGCAACGGCGCTCGGTCAACACGTCCGCCTTCACGAACTCGACGATCCGCTTGCCCGTGTCGCCGTCCAGCGACGCGGTGGGTTCGTCGAAGATCATCACGTCCGGCCCGCTCGCGAGGGCACGGGCGATGGCGACGCGCTGCTGCTCTCCCCCGCTCAGACGCGTCGGATTCAGCTTGGCACGCGCCGAGAGGCCGACGACCTCCAGGTACTTCGCCGCCTCCTTCATCGCTGCACTCCACGCCTGCCGCTTGAGGACGAGGGGAATCGCCACGTTCTCGAGGGTTGTCAGGTGCGGGAAGAGGTGAAAGTCCTGGAACACGAAGCCGATAGTGCGGAGCCGAAAGTCGGCGCGCTGGTTCTCGCGGAGCGACCACACGTCGATGCCCTCGACCAGGACCTTGCCGGCGTCGGGACGGAGGATGCCGGAGATGATGCTGAGGAGCGTCGTCTTTCCGCTACCCGAGGGGCCTACGATATAAAGCATCTCCTGGAAACGCGCTTCGAAGGCCACTTCGCGGACGGCATAGGTCTTCGCCTCGCCTTCCCCGAACCACTTGGAGAGCCCGTTCGCGACGATTGCGACGTCTTGCATGTCAGCCTCGGAAGATGTCGTAAGGATCGATGCGGAGGACGCGGCGGACGCCGATGTAGCCGGAGAACCCGGCGATCACGAGGACCATGGCCAGCGCGAGGCCGAGGTTCCCGTAGGTGATGATCGACGCGTAGTCGGGCACGCGAAGCTTCGCGAGGGCGATGAGGCCCGAGCAGAGGCCGATGCCGAGGCCGTACCCCGCGAGCGCGGTGAGAGCGGCCTGAAAGAAGATCATCGCCACAAGCTCGTACCCCTTCGCGCCCATCGCCTTGAGCGCGCCGAACTTATCCATGTTCTCGAGGACGAACGTGTAGAAGGTCTGGCCCGAGATCGAGAGGCCGACCAAGAAGCTGATCGCCGTCATGAGCAGCAAGTTCGTGCCCATTCCTGTGTGGAACATGTACCAATCCGTGATGCGATCGATGAGACCTTGCTCGGTCAGCGTCATGTAGCCGATTCGCGCTACTTCCTCGCGAATGTGCGTGACATCTGCCGCGGTCTCTGGCTCAACCAGGACGAACGAGATCGTGTACCGCATCGATGGGATGTACTGCACGGCACGATTGAAGGTGGTGTAGAGCGTCGGGGTGCCGAAGAGCCCACTCGCGGGAACCTTGGCGACGCCCACGATCACCCCGCGGTTGTCGTTGAGCTCGAACTCCGTGCCCATTTTCGGGATTCTCGAGCTTTGGGAACTCCTCGTCCTTCACCACGAGGAACCCGTTCTCGGCGTAGATGTCTTCGATCTTGCCCTCGACGAGCTGAGGGCGGCCGAAGAGGCTCGTGTCGTCGAGGCCCAGGACGGTGACCGACTGGTAGGTGCCGTCCTTCAGACGCACGAGCGCAGCGCCCGCATAGATCGGCACCGCGAATTTCACCCCCTTGATGCTGCGCACGGCGTCGAGCACGTAGTCGGGCAGTGGGATCGCGGCGCTGACGTTCGTGACCGCGGGGTCCATCACCCACACCTTGGCGCCAGTGTTGGTGACCGTCGCCGAGGCCTTCTTCATCATCCCGGCGAACATCGACGTCATCTGGATCATGAGGAACACTGAGAACGTGATCCCCATGAGAAGCGCGATGAACTTGCCCTTGTCGTTGACGAGGAGCCTGTAGGCGATACGGATGATACCCAGCACGAAGGGTCGACTCTGCAGAGGCCGTACCGTTCGCCGGCCTGTGCGAACCTGCGGCTAGGATTCGCTTCTCCCTGCATTCTTCGAGGCGCGGCGCAGTTCCTGCGCGGTCGCGCATTCTCTTCGATCCCCGGGGCCGCGGCCCGGGGGGGACCGTTTATTGATTCGAGGGAACCCGAGATTCCGCAGGCGACGATAGAGGCTCCGCTTCTTGTCGTGGTGCCCCTCCATCCGCCGCAGAATCTCGTCGAGCACCTTCGCGGCCTCGTCGACGTGTGGCCCCTTGTTGAGCATCACGCACTCGGCCCCGGCGCTCGCGGCGGCGTCGGTCACTTCCGCGCGCGACGGCGTCCCGGTACGAGCGAGCGTATCCAGGACCTGCGTCGCCCAGATCGTCGGGACGTGGCAGGCCTCGCAGAGCCACAAGATCTCCTCCTGCAGCTCGGCGAGGCGTTCGAAGCCCACCTCTACCGCGAGGTCTCCGCGCGCGATCATCACGGCGAGCGCCGGGTGTCGCAGGCCCTCGAGTAGCAAGCGCGGTAGCGCCTCGAACCCCGCCCGCGTCTCGATCTTCAGGACGACCCCCATGTCCGGGCGCTTCAGTCGATCGAGCGCCTCGTGCAGCTCGCGAATGTCCTTCGGATCGCGAACGAACGAGAGGCTGACCGCGTCGGCGTGTTCGGCCGCGAACGCGAGCGCCTTGTGGTCCTCTGCCGTCATCGCAGGAAGGTCGAGGCGCGTGTCCGGCAGGTTGATGCCCTTCTCCTCGTGCAGCTTGACGGTAGGCTTCTGCGTTCGCGTGACGCAGAGGATGAAGGCGCGTCCCTCGCCCCTGGGCCCTTTCGCCGCAGACTTGACGACCGCTTCGATCTTGCCGTCGTCAAACAGCACGCGATGGCCGACCGCTAGGTTACTCAAGGCGGCCGGAAGGGTGCACGTGATCACCCCACGGCGCTCGACTCGACCCTCGGGACTGCGTCGAGGCGAACGCCCGATGCGGCGATGCCGGCTGAGAACCAGCTCGTCGCCTTCGCGCACATCGACCGGGGCACCTTGGCCTCCGACCGCGAAGGCGGCGGTTGCGACGAGTCCGGCCTCGCCGGCGTAGTCGAACGGCGGTGCCGTCGATGACATAGGCTCGACGGCTCGACGTGCATCCCAGCCCCCCTCCGGCCTCGATTCCCTGGACCGAGAGCGACCGCTCCTCCCCCGAGTGTCCCGGAATCGAAGCTCGTCGCCCTTGCGGGCACGGGCAAGGACTTCACCCCCGATTGATAGCGTGGGCTCCGAGCCGGCGACAGGCGGAGCCCCCTCGCTGCACAAGCGCACCCATGCAGGCTTCGTCACGGCCCCCAGCTCGTTCTTCTCCACCTTCCATGTCACCACGCGCCTCCCGTCAATCGGCCCCGTACGAATCTTGGGCCCTGCGAGGTCCATGAGCACGCGACAGGACTTTCCGGTCAGACGACGCGCGACCGCCAAGGCGGCAAGTACGCTGCTCCACTCGCGCGGACCTTCGTGAGCGCAGTTCACGCGAAGCACGTCCACGTTCGCGTTCAGCATCTTCACCATCCAGTCGGGGTGCGCCTCGCTCGCAGAAGGCGCCGTGACCATGATGTGGGCGACGCGGCCCTCGGGGCGGGGCCCAGGGATTTCCGGGTGTTGTCGCGCAAGAGCCCTCGCGCCTCTTCCCAGGTGAGCTGCGGGAGGGCGCGGTCACGTTGACCGTCCAACGGTACGCCCGGGGGGCCGCCACGCACGGACAGCCCCTCCTCCACCCGCCTTGCGACTTGCCTCAGGCTCGCGCGCACGCAGCTCTCCGAGCGACCGAGCGAGGACAGTCCCAGGTCCGCGAGGCGCCCCTGAAGCGGCCGCAGGTCGAGCTGGCGAAGGGCGATGTAGTGAATGAGGTTGCGGACGCTCTCGCGCCGCTCGCGAGGTGCTTGCTCGACGAACTCGCGCATCCTTCCTTCGAAATGTTGCACGCGCTTTTCGACCGCTCGAAGGTCGCGCGAGACGCACGCCAGGGCGGCGCGCTCGGGATCGAGGTCAGGACGTAGGTCGCGGGGAAGCGGGGCAGCGAGTTGCATGTTCGCCCGCTGAGCAACGGGCGCACCAATGCCTGCCCTAGCCCGAAGCCCCGAGCAGAGCCCCGATGCCCCACCCTGCGAGGGCGCTCGCCATTCCGATGGCAGCGAGCTCGAGCCCGGAGCGCAGGGGCCTCCCGACCGTCAGCTTCGCCTTGTAAGCGCCAAGGGCGAGCAGCGCGAGCGCGGTCACGGCAGCGGAGGCCCATCGGGCCGCTGGACCGTGAACCGCCGCGAACGGCCCGATCGGAACGAGTGCGCCAACAAGGGTGGAGAGGCCCACAATGGCCGCCGAGCGCAGCGCACGGACCCGGTCGAACGGGGCGAGACCATGTTCCTCCGCCATCATCACGGCGACCCACACGTCGGGGTCCGCCGTGATCGCATCGACGACCCTGTCGAGCAGCTCTCCGCGGAGCCCCTTTCGCGCGTAGAGCTCGCGGACCTCCTCGCGCTCCAACGCCGGAACGGCGCGCAGGTGGCGGTACTCGCGCGCGCGTTCGCTCCTGTACTGATCGGCCTTGGCGACGCTCGAGGTATAGGCCACGGCCGTCATCGAGATCGCTTCGGCAAAAGCCGCCGCGACCCCCGCGGCAAGCACGAGCCGCGTGGGCGCCCCCGCGGCGGACATTCCCAGGAGGGCGCCGAGCAGGTTCACGATGCCGTCTTGTCCCCCGAGAATCACGTCGGACAGCGCGCTCGCGCCGCCATGGGGGTCCACCCGCGCGTGATACTCGCGCTCCCAATCGGGCACCTTCTCTAGGTCGATCATCGGTTCCTCCGTCGCGCTCGTCCTGCGTGCCGGCTTCCGCAGAGCAAACGCTACTCCAATCGAACGGCTCTGCTCTTGCATTCTGGGTTCGCCATGCGACCACCATTCGGTACGGCGGTGCGATGAGCGCTTCGACGAAGACGCGTTCCCTCGTCAAGGCTGCCACCTATCGCGCGCTGATCGTGTGCCTCGACTTCGTGGCGATCGATCTGTTCACGGGCCAGCCGCGGCTCGCCTTCGGCTTCATGCTGGTCAGCAACGTCTACACGACGATCGCGTACTTCGTGCACGAGCGGTTCTGGGAACACGTGCGGTGGGGCACGGAGAACGTACAAGCAAGATGAACGCCTCCCCTTCGATCCGCCATATCCTCGTTCCATACGACTTCGACGAGTCGTCCTCGTCCGCCCTGACCTACGCGGTCCGGTTGGCGGCCGCAGTGGGGGCAGGCGTCACCATGCTGCATGCCGTCGAGGATCCGTCAGAGGGAGGGGACGATGCGGCGGAACTCGTCCACGACCTGTTGCCGGAGCTAGCCAAACGTCGATTCGTGCTGGCCCGCGGCGCGCTCGAGGCCCTAGCCGCTCGCGCGCGTGGCGACGGCGTCGAGCTCTCCGCAAAGGTCCGCGTGGGACGCGCCTGGTGCGAGATCGACGCCGAGGCGGTGGAGGGCGCCTTCGACCTCATCGTGATGGGGACCCACGGGCGTCATGGCCTGGCGCGCGGCCTCCTCGGGAGCGTCGCCGAGAAGGTGGTCCGCACGGCGCCGTGCTCGGTCCTGACGGTTCACGCGCCCGACACGCGCCGCGCGGCGTGACCCTTCGCAACCCGATAGCCGACGGTCTGCGCGAACAGGACGCGCTGCGCCTCTCCCAGCTGCAGCTTCTCGTGCAGGCCGGCGCGATCGCAATTGTGGAACCAGCACGCCAGACCCTGCGATGCGGCGAACAGGTAGACATTCGCCGCGATCATCCCCGTGTCGACGAAGTAGTAAGACTTCTGAACCTCGGGGTCGTGCAGGCGAGGCTCCTCGAAGCCCCTCGTGTGTTCGAGCCTGTCGAGATCGGCGACGAACACCAGCTGGACGGGCGCATCGGGCGAAATGAGGGGCTGACCCGGTGTGAAAGCGAGACGACGGACGTCCTCCGAGACGACCAGCTCGAGCGCGTGGCGCTCCGAGTCGAATCGGTATGCGCCCTCCTGGAGCGCCACGTAGACGCTGACCTCCTGTGAGTTGCTCGCCGACGCGGCGGTCAGCCCATGCCCTGCGAACGGGCCACTCCGCCGGTTCGTGCCACACGCGGCGAAGAGCACATCGGACAGGATCTGCTTCGAGAGCGGCTTGCTGTCGAGCTCTCGCACGGTCTCGCGCAAACGCAGCGCCTCGCCGCACGACCTGCCGGTGAACCTGCGAGGCCGCGGAAGACGTAGGACGGATAGGGAGGCCATCGATTCGCCGACCTGATCAGCGGCTCGCAGGCGCGTCGTTCGCACCCGTCTGCACGCGTCGCGCGGAAGCCGCGGATGGCTTCCCGGCTGGCTCGTCGATTTCTTCACGCAACACCTCGACGACGGCCTCGAGCAGCGCTTGAACGCACCTCTCGGCATCGGGATCGACGTTTCCCTCTTCGTCCGTCCAGTGCACTTCGATCTCGAACCGGGTCTTGGATGCGGAGGCCTCCGCGGCGTAGATCTCGGCCGACGACGTGTGCCGGTGCCCGCATGGCGCCACGGACTCCCAGCCGAGTGTCACCCGGGTGAGCGGCAGGAGTCCGGCGGGGTGCTCCTGGTGGTCAATCCCGCGGATGCGCACCGCGGGGCCCGAGGGCACTGAGAACACGAGCCGATGGAGTGCGGCCTTCACCGCCCCGTAGGGTCGTTCGAGTGTCGCGTAGCCACGGACCTTTCGTAGTTCGGCCATGCTCCCATAGCATTCATGATGCCGACCCCGCGCGCCCGGACCCCAGCGGGCTCCTCCCATGAGACTGCGGGTTCTTCTCGCTTTTCGCGCGAAGGTTTCGCGCGAAGGGGTCCCGGGACGGACGTGGACATTGCGTCATGGCGCAATGTCTGCGCGAGGCTCTCTGCGCCGAAAGTCGACCAGGCCGCCCCGGTCGCCTTCGGGCTGATCCGATCCGAGTTCACGCTGGTCTCCCGTACGCTTCTGCGAAAGCGTACGAGGTGACGCCCGACGTGGACGCTGGACGCTCGCCGATGGTAGACCATGGCGCTCGACTCGCCGCGGCTCCGTGAAGCCATGTGTCGCGGTCGCGACGAGCAAAGGTCAAGTCGCGGCATGAGCCCCATGAGCCCCGATTTCGAGAGAGTCTTCGAGGACTCGCCCGGGTGTTGCCTCGTGCTGGCCCCGGACCTCACCATCGTCGCCGCCAACCGCGCGTACCTGCGCGCCACGATGACTCGACGCGAGGATCTCCTCGGACGAAACATCTTCGATGCATTTCCGGACAATCCGGACGACCCCGCCGCTACGGGCGTAGCGCACCTCCGCGCCTCGCTCGACCGCGTCCTCTCCAATCGGCGGCGCGATGCCATGCCGATCCAGCGATACGACATCCGGCGGCCCGGGTCGGAGGGCGCCGCCTTCGAAGAACGGTACTGGAGCCCCCTGAACACACCCGTGCTGGGCGACGACGGGCAGGTCCTCTACGTCATCCACAGCGTCGAGGACGTGACGGACGCGGAGCGGCTCAGAGCGCAAGAGTCGCAGGCCCGTGAGCTCTCGCGGAAGGCCGAGGAGCACTACAGCCAGCTCCTCGACACCGCTCCTGACGCCATGGTCGTGATTGACCGCGCCGGGACGATTCGTTTCGTCAACGTCCGGGCCGAGACGACGTTCGGGTACTCGCGGACCGACCTCCTCGGGCGCCCCCTCAGCCTCCTGATCCCCGATTGCTTTCGCGAGGGGCATGGGGCCCACCAAGCGCAGTTCTTCGCCCGTCCACTGAGTCGCCCGATGGGCGCAGGGCTGGAGCTCTTCGGGCGCCGCAAGGATGGGACCGACATCCCCATCGAGGTGAGCCTCAGCCCTCTCGGCTCCGGCGACACGATGACCGTCTCGGCCGCCATCCGTGACGTCACCGAACGCAAACGACTCGAAGCGCAATCCAAGCTCACGACCGAGCGCCTCGCCAGCGCCGTGGAGAGCATTCAAGACGCGTTCGCGCTCTTCGACGCGACCGATCACCTCGTGCTTTGCAACAGCGTGTACCGTCGCCTCATCGGCGAGGCGCTACCGGGGAGCCTCGTCGGGCGCTCCTACGAGGAGCTCCTCGCGGCCTGGGTCAACAACGTCGCCTTCGTGGACGACGCCGCTCGCGGGCGGTTCCGACAGGAGCGCATGTCCCGCCGCTCCGACGCCACGGTGACGTTCGACGTTCACCTGAGCGATGGCAGAAGCCTGCGCGTGATCGATTGCAAGACCGCCGAGGGAGGGATCGTCAAGACCATCTGGGACGTGACCGAGGACGAGCACCGCGCGCAAGAGCTTCGCGAGGCACGCGCCGCCGCGGAGTCCGCGAGCGCGGCGAAGAGCGAGTTCCTCTCGTCGATGAGCCACGAGCTCCGGACGCCGCTAAACGCCATTCTAGGCTTCGCGCAGCTCCTCCAGCGGGACAAGAAGGAGCCGCTGTCAGACCGTCACAAGGAGCGCGTGACGCAGAT
The DNA here is from genome assembly GCA_963797395.1 of uncultured delta proteobacterium. Taxonomy (GTDB): domain Bacteria; phylum Myxococcota_A; class Polyangia; order Polyangiales; family Polyangiaceae; genus Palsa-1150. The sequence continues at coordinate 507,715 of CAWCPA010000009.1, read as the reverse complement.
CCTGGACGGCGGCCGGCACCTGCTGCGCCTCATCGATGACATTCTCGACCTGTCACGCATCGAGGCCGGCGGCGTCTCCATCTCCGTGGAGCCCGTGGCCGTTACCGAGGTGGTCGTGGAGGTGCGCCGGACCCTCGAGCCGATGGCGGCGCGCCAGGGCATCCAGATCGCCCTCGGCCCGGCCGGCGCCGAGGTGCCCATGGTCTCCGTCGATTGCACGCGCTTCGCGCAAATCCTCATGAACCTCGGCTCGAACGCGATCAAGTACAACCGGCCCGCGGGCTCCGTGAAGTTCACGGTGTCGCTCCCGGCTCGCGACGTCGTACGCGTCACCGTCGAGGACACCGGAATCGGCATCCCCGCCGACAAGCAGGACAAGCTCTTTCAGCCCTTCCAGCGAGCCGGCCAGGAGAGCGGTCCCATCGAAGGAACGGGCATCGGTCTCGTGATCACACGGAGGCTGGCCCAAATGATGCGCGGCGACGTCGGCTTCCGAAGCGTCGCCGGGGAGGGCTCCATGTTTTGGGTCGACCTGCCGGCGCAGCCTGCGCGCACGTCCTCGAAGCCCCCGATCGCGCTTGCGGCAGCGGCCGCCGCGGCCCTCGCCCCCCATGGGCGCCGAACGGTCCTTTACGTGGAGGACAACCCCGCGAACATCGCCTTCATGCGGGACCTGGCAGACACCTTCGAGAACGTCGACCTCGTCACGGCGCCGACCGCCGAGATGGGGATCAGCATCGCGCAGGAGCGACGACCCGACGTCGTGCTCATGGACATCAACCTGCCAGGCATGAGCGGCTTCGACGCGTTGCGCGTGCTCCGATTCGAGCGCGGAGACCGCGCAGATCCCGGTGATTGCGCTGACCGCTGCCGCGTCCGAGCGAGATCGTCTGCGCGGCTTGGAGTCGGGTTTCTACCGGTACCTGACGAAGCCCATCAAGCTCGACGAACTCATGGCGGCGCTGGAGTCGCTCTTCGCCGCGATTGACCGTCAGACCTCGTCCGGCGCGCGCACGGTCAAGACCGGAACGCTGCAGCCGCGGACGACCTTCTCGGCGACGCTGCCGAGGACGAATCGGCTCAGTCCATGCCGGCCATGGGTGCCCATGATCACGAGATTCCGCCTCGAGCCTCTGGACGGCGCTGAGGATCTCGAGCCCCGCCGGCCCGCGCACCAGGTCCGACTGGGCCCGAGGGAGACGCTTGCGGACCTCGCCGATGGTCTTCTCGAGCTGCGCCCTGGCCGCCTCCTCGAGCAGCGCCCAGACGTCCCCCGCGACGAAGGGGCTCGTATAGACATACGTGGGGATGTCCCATGCGTGAAAGACGGTGAGCTGCGACTCGTAGGTTTTGGCGAGATTGATGCCCTGGTCGAGCGCTCGGAGCGACGACGGCTCGAAGTCCACCGGAACGAGGATGTGCTTGAATTGGATCATGACGCCTCCTGCTTGCCCCATTGCAAGGCGTGGCCCGCGCCAGCTTTGCTCGGGGATGCGGGGGAATCGCGGGTCGCGCGCGGCCGGGTGACGCAAGGTTCGCGCGCGGGCGAAGGAGTTGCGTGAGCCATCTCGACGAGCAAGCATCCGTCGCTTACGGGCTCTCGGCCGGGACCGACACGAGCTCGTCGACATTGGGTTGGATGGTCACCTCCGTGCGTCGATTGTGCGCCCTACCCTCTTCCGCCCCGTTCGACTCGAGGGGATTGAACTCCCCGTAGCCGGCAGCGGACAGGCCCTCCGACGGAACGCCCTGCCCGAGTCGAAGAGCACGTCGTTCGACATGCGAAGCACCATGCGGCCATCTCGAAGAGTGATCGCGAGATCGCCGGCGTCGATCATTCCCTTCAGCTTGACTGCGAGGTCCCGGTAGAGCGCGGCGCGCGCGTCGGCGGCGGCCTGGGCGCGCCTCAGCTCTTCCAGCCGCCGCTGGGAGTTCTGGAGGGCCTGTTTGGGCACACCGTTCGTGGCGAGCAGCGACTGGGTGTCCTCGCCGCGCTTTTCGAGCTCGTTCGAGAGCTGCTCGTCGACCGCGGTGGCGTCATCGAGCTTCTTCTGCATCTCGCCTCGCCCCATCTCTGCGTCGCGGAGATGGGCGCGGGCCGTTGCGAGTTGCGCGCGCGCCGCGTCGGCCGTGTGAACGGCGTCGTCGTACTTCCCTGCGGGGACGCACGCCGTCGCGAAGAGCAGCGCGCAAATCATCGAGTTCGTCGTCTTCATGCTTCGGCATGAAGCAGGGCGCGCACCACCGTTAGTCGTGACTCGCGAGCGCTCGGCGAAGCTCGTTGTCGAGGAGCTCCAGGTCCACGGGCTTCACCAGATACGATGTCGCGCCGGCGGCGAAGCTCTCGACGACCCGCGTGGGCGCGGTCTCGGCCGTCAGGAACAGGACGGGGACGGTCTGCCCCCGCGCTCGCCGGATGCGGTCGACCATGGTGATCCCGTCCATGACGGGCATCGCGATGTCCGCGACGATGGCGTCGATGGTGGTCTCCGACGCGATCTCGAGTCCCTCCTGGCCATTGACCGCCGTGACCACGTCGTACTCCGGAGCCAGCCCGCGCGCTATGGCGATGCGAGTCGCGTCGTCGTCTTCCACGACGAGCACTCGCGGCCAGCGGGAGCCAGTCGTCGACGGCTTCTCTGCACCTTCTGGAGACCGAGGAGGCCGGGAGCTCCGCACGCTGGTCAACCCCTCGGCGGCCGCGACGAGGCGGGCCGACTCTTCGAGCGCTTGCGCGCGAAGGTCTTCGACATCCTGGTGCCCTCGACCCTCGCGCTGCATCTCGCTGGTGAGCGCGCGCACGATTGCGGTCTGCGCACGGGCCGTTCGTCGGGCGTTGTCGTCGTTGTTCACGGTGGTGGCTCCTGCTGCCCGACGAGCAAGTCTTGCTCCACGTGTTTCGAGGTGCGCACCGGGTCGCGAATCACCGCGAAGTTCCGCATGGCATGCGCCAGGACGCACGGTTTGCGCCGCGGCGGTCATGGCACTTCGAAGCGACGCGAACCTCTTCGATCCTTGAGCTCCGAGCGCGAACACGTGACATCGAGTTCACGAATGGCGCGCGCCTTGCTGAAGCCACGGAGAATGGAACAGCAAGTCCACTCCCCGATTTCGCGCTTCATGACGCCGGAGCCCCTTTGCGTCGACCGCAACGAGCTCCTCGCGGTGGCCGCCGAGCGCATGCGCGCGCGTGGCTTCCGACACTTGCCGGTCGTCGACGGAGGAAAGGTCGTGGGCATCGTCGCGCAGAGCGATTTGCTCCTCGCGAGCGCGCTGCCGAGCGTCGCTCCATCGGCCGGTCTGGTCGAAGACGCCATGTCGCACGCGCCCTTCGTGGTGCCGCCCGAGCGGCCCGTCGGCGAGGTCGCCGCCAAGATGGTCGAATCCAAGCTTGGCTGCACCATCGTGGCCCGCGACGGCCACGTCCTCGGCATCTTCACGACGACCGACGCCTTGCGCGTCCTGGTCGGCATCGTCGAAGCGTGGATTTCGAGGGTCCCATGCATATCCTCGTCGCCACCGACTTCGGCGACGCGTCGCGGGCCGCGCTGAATCTCGGCGCGGCGCTGGCGGCTCGACTCGACGCAAAGCTCACCGTACTGCACGTGGTCGCCCCTTCGATCTCCGGCTATGGCTACGGCAACGGGTTCATGCGCCCCATCGACGCTCTCGAACGAGAAGCGCGGGCGGAGTTGACCACCGCGACCGCGTCGGCGAGGACGATTTGCCCGTGGCTGGCGTGCGCCGTGGCGAGCGGAGAGCCATCGGAGAGGATCCTCAAGGCGGCAACCGCCGGACGCGCCCATCTCCTCGTTCTCGGAACCCGTGGACGCAGGGGACTTTCGCATGCCCTTCTCGGAAGCGTGGCGGAGCAGGTGCTCCGGACGTCGGCCATTCCCGTGCTCGCCGTACCGGCCACTGCGGTCTGACCGCAATTTACGGGGACCCGAGCACGGGCGGTCCCCCCGACCCACTCGTGGCACTCGGCGCAGGTGACGAGGAGCTGCCCGAAGAGCTCCGCGCGGTCGGCGGCTTGATTGGTCTTGACGGCTTTGCTTCCGATCTTGTGTACGAGCGCGACCAACTCTCCGATTCTTCGCATCGACGGCGCGCCGTCGGTCGGCAGGCCGAGCACGAGAGGATTGTCGGACAGAATTTGGGCCCCGGCGCTCCAGGCGGTGTCGGACGGGACGACAAGTCCGTCCCAGAGCCGCTCGACGGCCCACTGATGCTGCTGCATGGAAGCGCGAGCCCCGGAGGCGTTCGAGCTCTCGATGTCGACGAGGACGTCCGGACGCCCGTACTCCTCGTGGCAACCGCCGCAGACCCTGGCGATGATGGCGACGTCGCGTCCCGCCTCCTTCAGGTCTTGCGCGTTCTCAATCTCCGAAGCGGCATCTCGCATCATGCCGGTCTTCTCGTGCCAGAGCTCACTCGTCGATCCGTCGAACTGTCGTTCCGAGAGGGTCCTCGCTTCGGCCTTGGCCTTCTCGAGGTCTCCGCGTTCGACGGCGTCACGCACCGCGTCCGCGATCTTCTCGTGCCCCTCCATGCCGGTGCGAATGGCAGCCTCTCGCCGGGCATAAGCCGCACGCAGAGCAGCCCTGGATTCGGGCGCGCTCGATCCGGAGGGCACCGTCTGCGCCGTGGACGCGCAGGCGGCCGCCGCGAGGAGCGCGAGCGCCAATGCGGAACGGTCTGCGGCGCGTCGGTTCAGGAAGGAAGCGTGGCCATGGGCCCCTCGTTCGGTCATGCTTTCTTAGCATCCTCGATGCCCAAGCCCGATTGGCGCCGAGACAGCGGAGACGCAGACCCAGGGCTGCGCACAAGATGCGCGCACGCGCAAAGAGCGCGCGGTCAGGGAACGAACCGTGACGCGACTCTGCTCCCGTCGCGCACCGACGCTCCTGGATGGATGACCACGGCGTCACCCTCGGTGAGACCGGCGAGGACCTCGGCCTTGAGCGCTCCCCGTTGCCCCACCCGTACGTCGCGCGTGGAGGCGCGCTCCCCGGTGACGGCGAACACGGCCCACCTGGACCCTGGGGGGAGATTCCACGTCTCGGCGAAGATGGAGCTCAGCACGATCTCGTCGCTGCTGCCCGGCTCGACCTGCCGGCCCGAGCGGATCATCGTCCGATTCGAGGCGGCCCTCTTCCGGGCCGCTGACCGACACGAAGTGTAGGACCGCTGGCTCGTCGCTGCCCGCAAGGGCGACGCGATGGTCTCCCACGACCCGTCCCTCGACCGTGGCGACGCCGGGCAGTTCGCGCAGCCGATCGAGCACGGGGCGCGGCGCGGCCTTGAGGTGCGCGAAGACGTCGGCGAAGCGGGCCTCGGCGTAGAAGGCGTCGCGCGACGCGTGCATCGAGGCGGCGGCGGAGACTGCGGCCACGAAGCTCGCAATCCCGCAACCGACGAGGAGGGCGGTCGTCAGGCACTGGTAGCGCAGACGCAAGAGGTCTCGAAGGAGCTTGCGCCGGAGGGTCCTTACCAGGAGACCTCGCTTGTGGCGCGCGCCGCGCCGCGTTCGTGTGCTCCGTTGCGATCCGTCCGTCCGCGAGCGTAACGACGCGGTCCGCCACCTGCGCGATGGGAGCGTTGTGGGTGACGATGGCCACGCTCGTCCCCAGGTCGCGGTTCACTCGATCGAGCACGCCGAGGACGAGCCTGCCCGTTGCGGCATCCAGGGCCCCGGTCGGCTCGTCGCAGAGAAGGATCTCCGGCCTCTTGACGACCGCACGCGCGATCGCGACGCCCTGCTGCTCACCTCCGGACATTCTGTGACGGGTAGTGGTCGCATCGATGACCGAGCCCCACGAGGCTCAGCGCGTCGTCGGACGACATCGGATTCGACGCGATGTCCGCGACGAGCGCGACGTTCTCCTGGGCCGTCAGGCTCGGAGTCAGGTTGTAGAACTGGGAGATGAAGCCAATGTGCCGCCGCCGGTACTGGGTCAGCTCGTCTTCGGACGAATCCGAAAGGTCACGGTCGCCGTAGACGAGGGTGCCCGAGGAGGGTGCGTCGAGGCCCCCCAGGATGTTGAGCAGCGTCGACTTGCCGCTCCCGGAAGGGCCAAGCAGGACGACGATCTCGCCGACATGCAGATCGAAGTCCACGCCCCGGAGGGCCTGCACCTCGACCTCGCCCATCCGGTATCTCTTGGCCAGGGCGGTCGCGCGAATGGCGATGCGGCGTGCTTCAACCATGTGCGCGGCCCCTCCCGTCGCAAGAGCGGGACCACGCCTAGACCAAACAGAGGCGGTCGCGCGCTCTCGTTACCAGTGCACCTCGAAAGGTGGCTCCTCGGCAATGGGGACCTCGTCCCAGCTCAAACCGCAGACGCTGAATTTGCGCGTCGACGCACGCCTTGCCGGCGCGCAGCCCATCTCGTACCGCGATCCCCTGCCCGGGACACCTGGCCACGAGTTTGCTCAGGGAGTTCGACATGAACCCGATCGGCCTGAACCCCACCCCTCATCGAATCGAAACCGCCCAAGCGCGGCCGTACGAGCCGATGGTGCGCGACTTCATGACCCCCGCACCCTTCGCGATTGGCCGTCGGCAGTCCCTGGCCGCCGCCCTCAAAAGGATGCGCGAAGAGGGAATCCGGCACCTCCCCGTCCTCGAAGCCGGCAGGCTCGCGGGGGTCCTCTCGCAGCGCGATGCGTACCTGGTCGAGAGCCTCCCTGGCGTCACCGCGGACACGAACACCGTCGACGACGCAATGAGCACGGACGTCTACGCGGTCCCGCCGGATGCCCCGCTCCGCGAGGTTGCGGCCGCCATGATGACCCACAAGTATGGCTGCGCGGTCGTCGCGGAGGGCACCCACGTCCTCGGCGTTTTCACGACCGTCGATGCTCTGCGCGCGCTCGTCGCTTCGCTGGGCGGGGAGGTCTGAAGACCGGGCGGCGCCGCCGCCCTGGCTAGTCGTACAGTCGCGTCACTGCCCATCCCCGGCGCTTTCGCAATGCTCGCAGCCGGTGTAGTGGACTCCCGTCGGAGTCCCATCCGAACCACCGCCGATTGCACCACTCGCATGCCGACAAGGGCCCAGGCTCGAAGCGCGCGCCGCACTCGCCGCAGTAGCCTCGATCCGGCTCATACATCGACGCCTCTTTCGGGCTCATGATCGGCATCGGATCGAGCGCGTCGAGGATTTCCGAGCGCTCACGGTGCTGAAGCACGCCGGCCTCCCTGCGGAGGGCCGTGCCCGCGTACCCGCACACCTGGCACTCGAACGGCAGCACTCGGCCTCGCGCACCCTTCGCGACTCCCGCTCGGAACTCGCAAGCCGGGCAGACGACGATCAGTCCAGCGCTCTCGGGCCCTTTCCACTTCGGCTCGAGCTCTCGAAACCCGACCGCGAGATAGGCGCGGTGCTTGCGCAGCAGTTGCTCGACTTGCTCGATCTCTTTCCCGAACCCGCCGAACGCGTCAGCCCACGGAGTCGCCAACAGCGCGCGGAGATGGTGCCAGGCTAGACACTGCTCGGCTACGGTCGCCGCGAGATCGTCCTGCGGGGTCCAATGGAGCACGCGGTTCCGGTGGTCGAAGACCGCCTTGAAGGCGCTTCTCTCGTGGGTAAGGGCCCGGGAACAAACAAGACGACCGGTCAAGTGTTCAAGTACCGCGGGCGGACGACGTAGTTCCACTCGCCGCGGAAGTCGTGGGGCTCGATATTCAGGGCGCGCATTTCCTCTAACGGACACCTTCTTTCCGATCGGGTACTTGCGGCGGTCGAGTCGCGCACGGACAACAAGTCCGCCGCGGTTCGTGGTGTTCGAGATGAGGTTCACGACGGTTTCGTACGAGCGGAGCGGACGCCCCCGCCAGTTGATCGAGATGAAGGAGAAGAGTCGGTGTTCGACCTTGTTCCACTTGCTCGTGCCGGGTGGGAAGTGGCACACGTGGATCATGAGACCGAGCTTGTCGGCCACGCGCTGGAGCTCGTATTTCCAGACGCGAGAGCGATAGCTATTGCTGCCGCCCGCGTCCGCCGTGATGAAAATCTCCCGGGCATTCCGATAGCGCTTTGCGCCGACTTGTACCCACCACGCCTCGATCGTGGTGACCGCAAAGACGGGGGTGTCGTGGTCGATGCCAACACTGACGAACCCGTCGTTCGCGCCGACGTCGTAGACGCCATACGGGATGGCCTTGCCCACGGCGTCGCTGGGAAAGTCGTGCACGTCGACCAACTCGGGCTCGCCTTCCGGTTGCCATTCGCGTCCAGAGTTCTTGAAGTTCCCGACCAGCTCCTTCTTCTTCGTGTCGACGGAGAGCACCGGAACGCCGCGTTCGAGGCATTCCTCCGCCTTCGCGTTGATGTGCTCGAACTGGGCGTTCCGATCCGGGTGCTGCGTTCCCTCCACGGACTTGCTTGGCGCCTGCAGGCTATAGCCGTGCTCCTTGAGCAACTTCGCGACGGTCTTGTCGCTGACCCGGATCTCGTGCTGCACGAACAGTTCTCCCGCCAAGGCCTGAGTGCTCTTACACGTCCAGCGCAACGGCGACTCCGGGTCACCTCGGGTCACGGGGGACACCAACTTCTCCAGCTTCGGCCAAACGTCGGGATGCTCGACTTCGAAGCTACGTCGACCCCCGCCCTTGCGTCGAACACGGCCAACGTCCTCCGCGCGGATGCCGGCCCGGACCTCGTCACGTCCCTTGCGTACCGTGCTGATGGCAAGCCCCGTCGCGCGTGCAACGGCCGCCACCCCGCCCCATCCCACCGCGTCCGCCTCGGCCCCCGCCCACAAGCGACGCGCTCGCTCGCTCATCGTGGCCTTCAGCAGGCGCCACTTTCGACGAACCACTCTCTCGGCGTCCACCGGAACCGTAGATCATGACGGCGAGCTTCTGTCGATCCCTTCGATCGACTTGTTCGTCCGTGAGCCCTAAGCGCAATGCCCGTTGTTACCGTAATGGCCCCGCAGAGATCAGAGGCTGGAAATGTCCGGACCGTGCCGTCCTTGAGGCTGGTCCAGGGGCACCGGTGCGGCTCCGTCGCAATCAGGGTCCAATGCTCGTGAAACAGGCGTGCTTTCAGAACCAGTTCCAGTCCCGTCGCGAAGTGCGCGACGGCGAACTTCTGTTCGGTCTCGAGCTCCTGAGCTGAGCGCACGAGAATTCGAGCGCGCTGCTCACGAGCGACCCGAAGACGTCTTGCCGTTGCTCAATCGTGGGTGTTCGTTTGGGGAGAGACATCACGAGTCGAGCCTCGCGGAGATCACGGCCTGTTTCAAGCCATCCGCGCATTGCTCGCGTCAGCCGTGCGGACGAGGCACCCCTGGAGTCGGGAGCAGGGGTTTGCTCAGTGCTCGAGCGAGACGTCGACCCGGCGGTCGTGCGCCCATCCGGTTTCATCCTGGCCGGTCGCGTCCATCGCGCCGCGAGACGTCGTCGACGCCTGTGGCTTGTCGAGTCCGTGCGCCCTGAGGTAAGCGGCGACGGAGTCGGCCCTCGCCTGGCCCAGCGTCATGTTGTAGTCCGCCGGGCCGCGCGGATCGGCATGGCCGACCAGGAGCATGTGGCGTCCCGCGAGAGGCCCCTGCGTGAAGCAGCTGGCGAGCTCGCCGAGAGGATCGAGGTCGAGCGAGGTCAACTTCGCCGAGTCGAAGGCGAAGTACGCGTCCGCATCGGGAATGTTGCACGCACGGAGGATCTCGTCGGAAATGACTACCGTGGCCGCTGTCGGCGCGTCGGGTACCGGCTGGATGTTCGCGAGGCCGATCGGCTCCGCGTGCCGGGCCGGCGCCTTCACGGCGACCTGTTTTGCGCCGCCGCAGGCGCTGAGAACGAGCGCCGCGATGGTCGTCGAAACGATGGAAGCAAGATGGATGGAGCGAACTTGCGATGTCATGGGATAGACCTCCGAGTCTGACGCGGCACCTCTGCAGCTCGCGTACCGGCGGGCGCGATCGGGGCGATCGCGGAATTACGGGCGGTACGCACGGGAATCGCTGCGCAGTTGGTGCGCTCTTCCGCCGAACTTGCATCGACAGGCAACGGATCGCGGAGACGGCTCGCCAACATCGCCGATGCGGGCGTTGGTGTGGCGGTTGCTGAGAGCCAGAGGCCTATGCCCGGATCGACGGACCGACACGGCGCGGCAGAGTGGCTTCGGCGCGCGGGACGTCTCGTGCCGCTCCGCGATCGCATCGAGCTGCTCAGCCCCCCGCTTCTCGTCGAGAAGTTCGTCCGGTACGGGCTGACACGCCGAAAGCGCGACCTTGCCGCGGACGACCCCTCGGAAAGGGACCCGGAGTTCGTACGTCTCCTCCTCGACTTCTTCCGGATGGTCGGCCGCTACTACTTCCGCCTTGAGGTGCGCGGCGTCGAGAACGTCCCGCCAGCCGGGCCGGTGCTCCTCGTCGGTAACCACAATGCCGGGCTCTTGCCTGCCGATGGGTTCTTCACGGCGCTCGCGATCTGGGATCGGTTCGGTCCGTCCCGCGCGGTCTATGCGCTCGCGCATGACCTGCTCTTTCACGACCCGACTTTGCGTCGCTATGCGCTGAGGCTGGGCATCCTTCGGGCTGGACACGACGGCGCCCGCCGCGCATTCGCGCGCCGCGATATGGTGCTCGTGTATCCGGGATCGGATCTCGACACCTTTCGCCCGTGGAGCGCCCGCAACCGGATCGTGCTCGGGGGCCGCAAAGGCTTTCTGAAGCTTGCGCTCGCAGCCGGCGTGCCGATTGTCCCCGTCGTGAGCGCCGGGACGCACGAGCAGCTGATCGTCCTCACGCGCGGGGATCGCCTGGCGACGCTGCTCGGAATGCATCGCTGGGCGAGGACGTCCGTGTGCCCGATCGTGTTCGCGCTGCCCTGGGGCGTGACGTCCGGCTTCGTCCCCTACCTCCCGCTGCCCGCGCAGACTACGGTCGCCTTCGGGCGGCCCATGGCGTGGCCGGCGCTCTCCCCTGATGACGCTGACGATCCGGCGGTGCTCGAACGCTGCTACGCGGAGGTCGAAGAGAAGATGCAGTCACTGCTCGACGAGCTCACGGAGCGGCGAGTGCCTTTCCTGGGAGCCCTCCGGTGCGAGGCACCGTTTGCCATTGCGTCGCCCTATCGGCGATAACCGGTGCGTGAGAAACCTCGATGCGGGCCGCGCGAATGCACCGAACGCGCGGCCGCCCGTGCTACGTCCGCGTCGGTTGATTGGCCGGGACACCGAGCTCCGCGACGTCACCGAGAGCGTCGCGTCGGCGCCAGTCACGACGCTGACCGGACCTGGAGGGGTCGGCAAGACGGCGCTGGCCATGGCGGTCGTCGCCGCCTGCACCCGGGACTTTCCTGACGGCGTGACCGTCGTATGGCTCGGGTCGTTGCGATCCGCGGAGCTCGTCGCCGCCGAGGTGGCCGCGCAACTAGGGTTGCCGAGGTCGGGTGGACAGTCTTACGAGGGATGCGCTCGCCCACTGGTTGACCGACCGGGACGTCTTGCTCCTGATCGACAACTGCGAGCACGAACGAACCGCGGACGGACGGAGAACGAACGCCTCCCTCGTGGACGCTCCAGCACCGAGGAGATGACCATGAGCAACGTGGAGTTCGTGAAAGGCGTGTACGCAGCGTTCGGCGTCGGGGACGTCCCGAAAGTGCTCGGCGCGATGCACCCGCAGATCCATTGGACCGAGACGGCCGGCTTCAAGTACGGCGGCGTCTACCGGAGCCCGCAGGCCGTACCGGAGAACGTCTTCGCGAAGATCCAGGCCGACTTCGAGTCGTTCTCGATCGACGTCGGGCGGCTGATCGACGCGGGGAACGTGGTCGTCATGCAGGGACACTACGTCGGCAAGGGCAAGGCGACGGGCAAGAGCGTGCGCGCAGCCGTCGCCCACGTTCTCGAGATCTCCGACGGCAAGATCGTCCGCTTCGATCAGTACGTCGACAGCGCCACGATCAACCCGGTCATCGGCGCGTAACGCACGGGATGTCGACCCGCCGGGGGCCTGCCTTGCGGCGGGCTTCTGCCCGGATGTCCCTGCATCCGGCCTCGATGGGGCCGTGCAACGGGAGGGGCGCGCTCCGTACCTCACGCGGCGACGCATTCAGCCGGGACGGCGTCGCCCGTGCGCTCCGCAGATCCGTCGTCCTCGCGGGCCGCGACGTGCCGAGCCAGCCTGCGGCACGACCCGCCCCGGACCCAGGCGTTTCCTGCGCAAACCCGAGGGGGCGCGGGCAAGAAGCATCCTGCTACTTTGCGAAGTAGGTCGTCGCCCGCTTCTGGCCCTTGGTCATCAGCTTCTTGGTGGAGACGCCTTGCTTCAAGATGAGTGGCATCTCCTTGGGTAGCATGCCGAGCGTGGAGCGGATCTGCTCTGCCCGCATACCCTCCTTGTGGGTTTTCACAAGGAGAACGACCTTGCCCAGCATCGCCTGGATCTCTTCGTCGGTGCGGCGGGCCAGGCGGCCGGAAGCCTTCACGGATGCCATTTTCGGCGCCGCGGCGACCGTCTTCGCGGCAACGGTTCGGGCCGAACGGCCACCTCCGATCACGCGGCCGCTACCCTTCGTTCCGGCGATCTCGTGGAGGGACGCCCCCTGGATTGTGCCGAGCACCTGGTCTACGAAAGTGTGGGCGAAGGCCTGGAGCTGATTGCGGAGGGTGGTCGGCATTTGCCCAAGAACTTACTCCGGCCTCCACGATCGGCAAGGTGGCTCAAAGTCGACCCGGTGCGTGTACGGCGTCCGCAGGACAAGCCGCGCGTTGAAAACCAGTCGCCTACGTCCGCGAGCGCTGCTTCGACGGAGAGTCCTTCGCCTCCCTCGACGAGGCTCGCGCTCACGCCGAGCGATGATGTCGCGACGTCGCCGGTGCCCGCGTGCATGGCACCACGCGCCGCGTTCCACGCGAGGTGTACGAGGCAGAAGAGAAGTCGCTCATGCTCCCCGCGCCAACGGCTCCCTTCGACGTGCCGACGTGGACGAGTGCCAAGGTGCACCCCGATCATCATGTGCAGATTGCACACGCGCTCTACTCCGTCCCGACCGCGTACCTCGGACAGCAGCTCGACGTGCGTCTCGATCGCGTCAGTGTCCGTCTCTATCGTGGCAGCGAGCTGGTGAAGATTCATCCGCGGGTTGCGCCCGGCAAGCGCTCCACCGACGCGGTGGACTATCCGGTGGGCAAAGCCGGCTACGCGCTCCGCAGCGTCGAGCGCATCGGCACGCAGGCTCGCGGGCAGGGCGCTCACGTCGCCGAATTCGTCGACCAGCTACTTGCCGGCCCGCTGCCTTGGACGCGCATGCGTACCGCCTATGGACTCTTGCGCCTCTGCGATCGGTACGGCGCGCCACGTGTGGACGCGCTGTGCGCTCGCGCGATCGCGTTCGACGTCCTCGACGTCGAACGGATTGAGCGGATGCTCAAGACCGCGACGACCATGAGTCGTCTCGAGGAGCACCGTCAGGGCCACGAGAACGACCAAGCGAAGCTCGAAGGGCGCAAGCCGCGTCTCTTGAAGCCCCTCGACACGAGCACGCGTCGCCAGTACGCGCGGGTGGTCCGGCGCGTCCTCCAGCTCGGCGTCTACCCGCTCAAGCTGCTGACGCACAATCCCTGCCCACGCGGTTGGCTCCGAAGAAGAAGAAGGCCAAGGCGCGCGGGTTCATGTTCCCGGACGAGGACCGCAAGTTGCTCGCGTGCAGCAAGGTCCCGCTGATCGAGAGGTTCTACTATGGCCTTCTAAACCGCGAAGGGATGCGTCCGGACACCGAAGGGCTTCAGCTCACCGACGGACAGTGCGACGTCGCACACGAGATGATGCGCCTCGACACGAACAAGACCGACGCCCGGCGCGAGTGGCCGATGGCGATGGGCACGCCGCTCGCCATTCGAGCGTGGCAACATCTGCGCGCCACCCCAGATGCCAGCGCCCATACCCGCATCTTCAATGTCCGCGACAAGAAGGCGCGCATCGTCTTCTCCGATTCGAAGGGCCGGCGTCGCTCGCGCTCGCCGCTATCGAAGCCGGCCAAGCAGCTCCGAGACGCGCTGCGCTTGGCCAGGGCCGATCGCCCGTCGCACCACGAGAAGAGTGCCAACCGGTTCCCGCTCCGCGCGCACGACGCGAGGGCACGTTCGTGACGCTCGCGCTCGCGCACGGCTGGAGCGAGGACGCGATCATGCGCCGGACGGGCCACACGACCTCCGGGCAGCTCCGCAACTACCGGCGCGACGCCGAGAATCTGCGTGAGGTGTGGAGGCGCGGCGGCTGGGCGGAACTTCAGACCAGCGGGGCGCTGATCGGCGAGGGACCGACGCAGCTTCTGCCGTTGTGGCAGGCCATCCCCGAGCTTCGCGAGGTCGTCGAGAGCGGGGTCTTGGGCGACGCGGAACCCACGGGGGCGAAAGTTCCGCTGCGTGCTACAACGTCGCGGAAGAACAGCAACAAAAGCACGGGTGGCGAAATTGGCAGACGCAGCGGACTTAGGTTGCCTGACGGCGTAGCCGGGAACTCTTGGGACCGGGGAAGACGGCTCGATTCGGAGCCCAGCGGTTCCGAGATCGAGCGAGTTCGGGACGGCGCCGGCCATTCGCTACCCATTCCGGGGAGCGTCGAGGAGGCGCTCGCGTTCGCCGTCGTGCAGGCGAGTGCGGCGGCACAGTGGGCCGTTGTCGCGCAGCTTGCGCGCGAGCTCGAGGCGCGTCGGTTGGCTGCGACGGGTGGGGTCGGACTGGGAGGAGGTAGCAAGCGATGAGGAAAGGCGCTTGATGAGTGAGATACACGCCGTGCGAGCATCGGTCGGACGAAGATGAGAAGCATCGTTTCTCCTGTTCGCCGCCATCGGTCCCAGGCGCTGCGGGTCCAGGAAGCGTGCGAGCCAGGACGCACTCCGCCGCGGCGGTCGGATCTCAAGTACGGGACGTACTGTGCATCCGAGAAGGCGAACCGCGGTTCTTCCGCCGGTCTTGCGTTGGTAGCGGCTCGAGCGGGCGCGGGCCGGCGCAATGAGGCGCGGCCGGCTATGGTGGGGGGTGTCATGCCGACCGTCCCTTCCCCCCAGCCGGGACCGACCTCGGCCATCAGGGCGATGTCGATGTCACGCAGATTGAAAGGATGCTGCGCCTGACGCCGACGGAACGGCTTCGCAGGCACGAGTCTTGGCGGCTCTTCGCGCGGAAGGCTCTGAAAGATGCAGAACTCAAGGCCCTGAGGGAAGCCTGCGTTGAGTTCGTCGGCGGCGGCGGCTTGAGCGCCGTCCTCCAGGGCGTCCCCGTGGTGACGCAGGACCTCGAACCTTTGTTATCGGCGCACCCCGGACAACGTCCGGCGCATGGCGTCCGCACTGCGGCCATTCCGTCCGAAGCTGCGAGACCTACCGGAAGGCATTCCCTAGAGGGGGAGGACCTCGACCTGCTCGCCGAGATGAGCAGGATTGGGGGCTATGACGACGTGGTGCCAGGGGTCATCGATCTCGAAGTCGGCGGTCACCCCGTGAGGGTCCTGCCGCTCGATTGGCTCGTCGCGAACGAAGCGCGCCGCCGGGCGCGCGAAGGACCTCGCGGTGATCCCGTTGCTCGAGGCCACGTTGGAGGCAACACGCCGGGGTAGAACGCGGCCGCGAGCCCTCATCATCGCAGCCTGGCGACCGACCACACAGCAAGATCCATCCAGCCCATCTCCGTGCAGACGTGCTCGGTCCTCCTCTGCGTCCGTCGACGAACCAAAGCTCATCGAGGCGCACCGCGTTCCCGGCTAGCATGGGCGCGCCATGGCCAGCCCAAAGAAGGCAACGCCTACACCCTTGTCGAGAGAGCAACTCGAATCCCTCGTGTGTGACACGGTCGCCAAGGCGTCGACGGTGAAGCATACGGAGTTCAAGAAAGCGCTGCCCAAGACCAACAAGGCGCAAGAAGCCGATGCCCTGGCCGTCGCACGCAGCCTGGTCGAACGAGGCGCTCTGTACCGCTGGGCGAAGGGCAAGTCCGAGTGGTTCTTCGCCTCCGAGCCGGTCGCGGCGCTCGAGAAGGCGGCGCGAGCTGCGCTCGCCGGTGGGCCGCTCGCCGCCGACGCGCTCCAGCGACGGCTCACGGCGGAGACGAGCGTCCCGAAGGAGTGCTTTTCCGAGTGGAAGAAGGGCGCGCTCGCTCGGAACACGCTGTTCGAAATCGGGACCAGTGCCAAGACCAAGCACCTAGCCCTGGAGCCGGATTTACGCGTCGCTCTCAAGGTCGCTGTCGCGGCCGTACAGAAGGGCCTGAAGGACCTCGAATCGAAAGGTATCGCACGGGAGCGTGCAGCTGCGGTCCTATGGGAGGAACTGGGGTTGCCCGACCCCGCGCCTTCGTCGCCCGCCCACGATCGAGAGGCCTTCTTGCGAGAGTTGCGAGCGTTCGCATCCATGCACCCCTCAGGTACGCTGCTCCCCGTCGGCGACCTGAGGAGCCGCCTCGCGCTCGACAAGGTCCACTTCGATGAGACCGCCATCGCGCTCGCGCGAGACGGCACCGTCGTCCTACACCATCACGACTATCCGGCGAGCCTCGTGGCCGAAGACCGGAACAAGCTCGTTCGCGACCCGGGCGGGACTTACTATGTCGGGATTGCTCTGAAGAGCCGATGAGGGAGGACGCGTGACGGAGCTCTCTTCTCTATCCAGTTTATCGAATCCGTTCCAGGACAACGTCGTTCAAGACGCCTGGCAGACGCCGACCGATGTCGTGGACATCCACGCCGACGTGTTCGAGGCGTGCGTCGCCGGCGTCGGCTCGGCCGCGCGCGGTGTGCCCGACTCGCTCCTCATCTACGGAGGCGCTGGCTCGGGGAAGACGCACCTCTTGACGCGCTTTCAGCGGCACCTGCTGCAGACGTCGAAGGAAGCGGCCGATCGCGTCCTCCGGTGCGTCTTCGTGTTCGTGCGCCTGCAGACGAGCCCACAGCTCCTCTGGCAGCACGTGCGACGGCGCCTCGCGAGAGACTTGATGCGCCAGGACGAGGGGTTGACCCAGCTCCAGCGCCTCGTCGCGCACCAGATCGCGATCCGGACGAACGCATCACCGCGGGCGGCCGTGCGCCAGCTCCGGGTCCTGGGAAAAGAGGATCACGAGGCGGTCTCGAGCCACCTCTCGGAGGTCGCGGCGGCCCTCGGCGTGCCGCGCGATCTGTGCGTGGTGTTGGAACACCTGCTCTGCAACCGCGGAGTGCGCGACGCGTCGGCCTGGCTCATGGGAGAAAGCCTTCCCGAGCGAGTCCTCGCGCAGCTCGACTTGGGCCCCGAGGCGCCGGAAGATTCCGGAGCAGGAAGCGCGAGCCGTCGTCACGGCGCTTGCCCGTCTCGCGGGGCAGACATTGCCCATCGTCTTCTGCTTCGACCAGGTCGAGGCCCTGCAGCGAGCCCCGGATGACCAGGAGGCGTTCTTCCAGTTCGGCCGGCTCGCCAGCGACCTGCACGACGCCAGCGCGAATACGTTCCTGATCACCTGCCTGCAGAGCGGCCTGTTCGAGAGCTTCGTACGCGCCGTGCGCCAGGCGGACATGGACCGGCTGGCGAAGCGCCGCATCGTGCTCACGCCGCTCACGCCGCCTCAAGTCGACGCCCTCGTCGGCGCGCGCCTCGCTTCGGTCCCGGAGCTCGCGACTCGGCACGCCGCATCCGAGGATGCATACTTCCCCCTGGGCGCCTCCTTCGTGGCGGGGCTCTCGCAGGACGCCCCCGTCGTTCCGCGCAGGGTGCTCGCGAAGTGCGCCCGCGCGTTCGAAGAGCGCCAGAACGGACGGGCGCCGAGGCGCCTCGAGGGCAGGGAGTTCCTCGGAGCCACTTTCGAGGAGCGCGTTCGTGTGCGGCAGTCGGCGCAGAGCCCCGCCAAGACGACGGCCATCGTCCTCAAGGGCATCGAGGTACTCGCGACCATCGCCGAGGCGACCGTGTCCGATCGCGACCAGGAGGGGGCCGATTCTGGTGGTGAACGGCCGGAACAAGGTCGCTGTCAGCCTCCGGAACGAACCCGACGGCAGGAGTCTGGGCCCCAAGCTCAAGGCCCTCGCGGGCCGTCTGCCCAGGAAGGACGGGGCGCGGCTCGTCATCCTGCGCGACCCGCGGCTCCCTATCGCGAAGTCTGCGATCAAGACACGCGAGACCCTCGATTGGCTCGTCGGCACGGGCGCGACCCTCCTCGAACCGACGGTCGAAGCTCTGGCCGCGCTCGAGGCGCTCTCCTCGCTGATCGCCGACGCAAAGTCGGGCGATCTCGCCAACGAGGGCGAGGCCGTGGGCCCAGGCGACGTCCTGAAGTGGCTGCGAAGCCTGCGTGACGATTCTCCGACTCGAGCCCGTGCAGGAGCTCGTCGACGCCCTCCTCACCGGACCGCATGGCGAAGGGCCGGGGGCCGAGGAGCGTGATCTCGCGGCGTTCCTCGGCCGGGAGCGGGTGGCTGCCCTCGACGTGGTGAGCCGCGAGCTCGGGTGCGACGCCGCTCGCCTGCTCGACATCGCCCGTCGCAGTCCGTCACGATTCCTCGTGCTCGAAGGCCCGCCTTCGGTCCTCGTCGACGTAGCGGGAATCGCCGCGGAAGTGGGGGCCTGAGATGACCATCGAGATCTCGGTGAGCGAGGTGCGCGTCGCGCTGATGCAGGCCGGCGGCTCCGCTCACGCCGGCTCGGGAGAGCCCGCGACGATGCTCCTGGGGCGTATCTTTCACGAGGTCTTCGCCGATGTTGTGAGCGCCGATCCGTCGATCAGCGGATTGCAGCTGATCGCCGAGTCCGGTCCTGACCCCGCTCGGCGGGTCGAGCAGCTCCTCGAGCACGTCTGGCGACGCCTCGTCGGTCCTCGCTTGCGCCGTCACGCCGCGGTGCTGCAAACGTCGAGCGAAGCCGTTCTCGGTTTGTGGCAGGCGGTTCGAAACCTCTGCCGCTGGATGGTGGCGGTCGTCGTCGAGCTCCTCGCGCAGAGCCCGGAGGCCCGGGCCTCCTCTCATCAACTCGCGAGCTTCCTTCAGGCAGAAGTGCCCCTCGTCTGCGAGCTCCGCCCGGCCGGTTGGACCGAACCCGTGCGCCTCGTCGGCATCGCCGATTCGATCCTCCGGGTACCTGGGAAGGCGAACTACTGCGCCATCGAGCTCAAACTCGGGCGCGCGACGCCGCCCGTGGACCTAGGCCAGGCCGCCCTCTACCACCTCATTGTCTCCCGGACGGGCCAGAGCGAGGCGAGCTCCAGCCTCGCCCTGATGCGCTTCTCGCCCGACCTCGAGGAGATTGTCGTGCGTGGCGAGCAGCTCACGGCGGCTCAAGATCTCCTCGTGCAGCTCATCGGGCGACTGACCGGCGTTACGCCCGTCGGGAGCCCCCCGGCCGCCGATCGCCCTGCTCCACCGAAGGGGGACGCCGGCCAGGGCGACCGCGTCAATCCGAAGCCGCAGCCCGCCGCCTCGGGCAGTGCCGCCGGCTCCCAGGACGATCCTTACGAGGACCTTGGGAAGCGCCTCGTGCGCGCCTACCGCGAGCACGGCGTGCACATCGAGCTTCGGGACCGCACAATCGCCGGGCCCCGGTTCCTCAGGTTCGACATCCGCCTCACCTCGGGGACGAAGCTCGATGGGCTCCGCAAGCGGAGTAAGGAGGTGCAGCTTCGGTTGAACTTCGAGTTCGAGCCGATTGTCTCGCAGGACGCAGGGCACCTCTACGTCGATCTGGCCCGCCCGGATCCCGAGGCGGTCCTGTTCTCGGCGGTCGCGCCGCAGCTGCCGAAGCTTGACGCGCTCCGCGGGTCGTCCAGAGTACCCATCGGGGTCGATGCGGGGGGCCGCCTGCAGTTCGTGGACATTGGCGCCTCGGGTCGATTCGCACATGCTGGCCGCGGGGACCGCGGGGAGCGGAAAGAGCGAATGGCTCCGCATGATGCTCGCCGGCCTGATCTCCGCGAATACCCCCGACACCCTGCGCATCGTGACTCTCGATCCGAAGCTGGCAGCCTTCAATGACCTGGAAAGGAGCCGGTTCCTCTGGAAGAAGTCCTCATGGTGGATCCCCGGGACGGGTCCGCTGGCGAGTGAGATCTTCGAGGAGCTCGTCGAGGAGATGGATTGCCGCTATCGGATGACGCGCGAGACCGGCGCAGACAACCTGACCGAGCACGTGGAGAAGACGGGCAAGCCGCTCGCCCGCATCGTGTGCGTTTGCGACGAATACTTCGCGCTCGTCGCCCAGAACAAGGACGAGAAGAAGCAGATTGAGCACGCGGTCACCCTCCTGGGCGCGAAGGGCCGCGCCGCCGGCATCCACCTGGTGCTCGCGACGCAGCAGCCGAGCCGCGCGACGATCTCGGCGCGATCCAGACCAACCTGCAATGCCGCGTCGCCCTCACGCTGACGAGCCCCATCGAGTCGAACATGATCCTCGGCGCGTCCGGAGCCGAGCGCCTCACGCTGCGAGGCGACCTGCTTTACAAGGACTTCGGGAATCCT
Source organism: uncultured delta proteobacterium (assembly GCA_963797395.1). GTDB lineage: Bacteria > Myxococcota_A > Polyangia > Polyangiales > Polyangiaceae > Palsa-1150. Next base: position 487,291 of record CAWCPA010000009.1, on the reverse strand, counting down.
GTCCGACTGCAGGCGCCGTATTTGCCAGAGGCGGAGCGGGTCGGGCTGTTCAGAGGATAGGGACCGGCGCCCACTATCCTCACGCAGCGGGCGTGCACGCCCACCTCGTGGAGGATCCGTGCAAGCGGTGCTGCGTTCTCGCGACCGAGGAAACCACCCGGGACGCTCGGGCGCCGCGACGTGCCAACAACTACGGGCAGCTTGTGACGCTCGAGGCGGTGCGCTGACGACACCACGGGCCGAGAATTCGCTTGCCTGGTCGTGCCGGCCGAAGCAGTGTCGGCCCCAATCGTGCCTCGTAGCTCGTTCGCCGCCGCTCCCTCTGCGCTCCGCCGCTTCGAGCCCGTCTTCTCGCCCACGACTCGCGCCCGCGGCATCGACTACGCGGCGCGGGGAAAGGTCCGGATCCTGCGGGTCACGCGCGAAGCCGTCGTGGCCGAAGTGCGGGGCCAGCAGCACTACGACGTCGAGCTTCACGCCGCCGGCGGAGTGCTGTCGGCGAGCTGCACCTGTCCGCATTTTTCGGGCGGCGACGCCTGCAAACACCTGTGGGCCACCCTCGTGATCGCGGATCGCGATCGAAAGCTCCCCGGCGGCAACGCGCTGCGATCCATCGTGCTCGACGCGTCCGCGGGAGATCGGATGGACGGGGACGAGGACAAAGGGTGGGACGAGATGGAAGGCGAAGAGGAGGCAGGAACGGCGCGGCCCCTTTCGTCGGTCGTCGTCCATCCGGCGCCGTCATCTCGTTCCGCACCGAAATGGCGGGAAGTCCTGGCTGCCCGTGCACCATCCACTCGACCTGACGAATCCCGTCGCAAGCCGCTCCGCTTCGTCATCGATCCGGCTGCCACCAAAGCTCATGGCTCGCTGGTCGTGCGAGTGATGGAGCGGAGCGGCCGTCGCGACGCCGAAGTCTGGCGTCCCGCTCGCCTCGGACGACCTGTGACGAACTACGCGAGCGAGTCCGATGCCATCTTGCTGGGGATGCTCGAGGCAGTCAGTCAGGCCAGCGGTGGCTACGGATTTGGCTACGGGACCTTCGGAGTGGGGACCTTCACCCTCGCGCGCGTATCGCGAGACCTTCTCCGGCGCCTCATCGAGTGCGACCGGACCTGCCTCGGCGACCCCGATGGCCCCACGCTCCGCTGGGACGCGGAGCCCTACGCGCTCGCCCTCGCCGTGCGCCCGCCCGATCGAGGGCGCGGTCTCTGCGTGCGCGCCCTGCTCGAACGGGGCGACGAACGGCTGCATGCCTCCGACCCGGAGCTCGTTCTCGCCGAAGGCTTCGCGTTCTGGGCGGATCGCGTCGCCCCTTTCCACGACGGAGGCCACTTCGCGTGGATGTCGGTGGAGAGGGGCGGGCGCCCTGCCAGCCTTCCCGCGGCGGAGGTCGACGACTTCATCGAAGAACTGTTGCGCTCCCCGCATCCTCCCCGACTCGACCTCCCGGCCGAGCACAGCTTGCCGGAGGTTCGCGTCCCCGGAAGGCCCTACGTCCTCCTGCGAACGAGCCGGGAGGCGGCCGTCGAGGGTGGTCAGCTCGTCGAAGCGGGCTTCGACTACGACGGGGTTCGCCTTCTGCTCGACATCCGGGGCTCAGCGGCCCTCGATTGCGCGGGCAGGCGCCTGATTGTCCGCGACGCCGGCGCCGAAGAAGCGGCCCGCAGCCAGCTCGAAGCGGCCGGAGTCCGGCCGCTCACCGAATGGCGGCGCCGGACGGCGGGGCGCTGCGCTCACCGGGTCGCCCTCGGGAAGCTCGAGGCGGCCGCGCGCGCGCTCGTCGCCACGGGCTGGCGCGTCGAGGTGGACGGGCGCCCGCGGCGCGCGGCGGGTGCCTTCGCGGTCTCCGTCACCACCGGAATCGACTGGCTGGAGGTGCGCGTCCAGGCCCGCTTCGAGGGGCTCGACGCGCCGTTCCCGGAGCTCCTCGCGGCGCTCCGACAGAAGCGCCGCAGCATCGTCCTGGCCGACGGCTCCGTTGGGGAGCTCTCGGACGAGCAACTGGACCGACTGCGCCGCTGGGCCGCCATGGCCACACCGAAAGACGGGGCGCTGCGCTTTCACAAGGCGCAGGCACCCCTCGTCACGGCGCTCGCGGAGAGCGAGCCGCAGCCGACCTTCGACGCTCCGTTCGCCGAGCTCCGCCGAAACCTCCACGCGTTTGCGGATGTGAAGCCGCTCGACCCGCGGCGCACCTTTCGAGGGAGCCTCCGCGAGTACCAGCGGCACGCCTTGGGCTGGCTCGAGGCCCTCCGTCAGCTGGGTTTCGGAGGCTGCTTGGCCGACGACATGGGCCTCGGCAAGACCGTCCAGGTGCTCGCGATGCTGGACGCGCGCCGGCTGGAGCGCCCGCTGCCCGGACCCTCGCTCGTCGTTGCGCCGCGCTCCGTCCTCTTCAACTGGGCCGCCGAAGCAGCGCGCTTCGCGCCGCGCCTCAGGGTGTTGCAACATGACGGTCCGGCGCGGGCCGAGCCGGGCGAGCACTTCGGCGACCACGATCTGGTGCTGACCACGTACGGTTTGCTCCGCAGCGATCTCGAAGCGCTGTCGCGCATCGATTTCGATTACGTCATCCTCGACGAGGCGCAGGCCATCAAGACCGCCCGCACCGCAACGGCCCAGGCCGCGCGCGGGTTGCGCGCCCGGCACCGGCTGGCGCTGACGGGTACGCCCGTAGAGAACCATCTGGGCGAGCTTGCCGCGCTCCTCGATTTCCTGAACCCCGGGCTGCTCGGCGCCTCGACCGCCCTGTCGGCGCTGGCGCAGGGAAAGAACAGCCTGGACGACGCGACCCGCGACGTCCTCGCCGCCGCCGTGCGTCCCTTCTTCCTGCGCCGAACGAAGCGCCAGGTCGCGCCCGAGCTCCCGGAGCGGATTCGAGCAGACGATCGCTTGCGAGCTCGAAGGCGAGCAGCGCCGCCTCTACGACGAGCTGCATGCGCACTTCCGTCGATCGCTGAAGAAGCGCGTCGCGCGCGACGGCGTGGCCCGGTCGACCGCCCACATCCTCGAGGCCCTGCTTCGCCTGCGCCAGGCGGCCTGCCATCCCGGCCTCATCGACGACAAACGGCGCGCCGAGCCGAGCGCAAAGCTCGACGCCCTGCTGCAGCACCTCGACGCCGTGCGCGCCCAGAGCCAGAAGGCCCTCGTGTTCTCCCAGTTCACGAGCCTCCTCTCGATCGTGCGCGACCGCCTCGAAGAGCGAGGCGTGGACTACGAGTACCTCGACGGCGCCACGACCGACCGCGCGCGCTGCGTTACTCGCTTTCAGTCCGACGGGCGTTGCGACGTATTCTTGCTGAGCCTCAAGGCCGGCGGGACCGGCCTGAACCTCACCGCCGCGGAGTACGTGTTCCTGCTCGACCCCTGGTGGAACCCCGCCGTCGAGGCGCAGGCGATCGACCGTGCCCACCGCATCGGCCAGACGCGGACCGTGCTCGCATACCGGTTCATCGCGCGCGCCACCGTGGAGGAGAAGGTGGCGCTCCTGCAGTCGCAAAAGCGAGAGCTGGCCGACGCCCTCTTCGGTGAGGGCGGCGCTGCCCTGGGTGGGCTGACGCGCGAGGATTCTGGAGCTGCTCCTCGCATAGGCGCCGTACGAGCGTCGTGCCCCGTGCGGGCGAGGTCTTGCGAGAGCATGGCTCGCGCTAAAGCGGTTCTCCATCGGTGGAACGGGAAGGGTCTTTTTGTCGCTCTTCTCGAAAGTCGGGAAGCGTGATCGAGGGGCCGGAGCGCGAGCCCGGCGTGGCGCCCGCTCTCGGGACCCCCGACACGATCCCGAGCTGCGGGCGCCGTGACGGGCGCGCTGTTTGAGAGGGCGCTGCCCCTCGCGACGCCGCACCATACGGCGTTCATCCAACGGTTTCTGGGGAAGCGCGCCCGGATTCTGACCGAGATCTTGGGTTTCGACGGGTGGAGGTGAAGGAGGTTCTTCGAGTCGGCGTCCAGCACTCGCGTTCAGCCCGTCGGTGGATCGAGCCCGAGGCCGCGCACCGCGCCCGCTGCTAAATCACCGAGCGTGATCCTCGATCACGCATAGCGGTGCCCGATGGAAATAGGCGGGTGCTCCCCGCGGTTTGGAAGTCGCCAAACTCACCCAAGCCGAAGGAGCGCCCGCCGTGAAGGTAGCGCGAATGGGTCGCGTCGAGCGACGTCAGTTGATCCGTCTGGGCCGCCGTAGCGGCGATCCCCACACGGCCTTGCGATTCCAAGCCGTTGCGCGTCTGGCCACGGGTCGCAGCACGCCGCAGGTGTCCGCTGGACCTGGCAACGTCGACGGTGGTGCGAGCCGCGGACCGGTTCCTGAGCGCGGGCGTCGAAGGCCTGTACGACCAGCGGCGCAACAACGGGGCGAGAAAGACGGGCGAGCGATTCGAGCGCGTCCTCGTCCGCGTACTGAGGCGCACGCCCGAGGACTTCGGGTGGGAGCGGCCTACGTGGACGCGCGAGTTGCTGTGCCTGCAGATGAAGCTCGAAGGATTTCCCGCGGTCGCCGTATGCACCATGGGGCGGGCCCTTACGCGGATTGACGCCCGGCTCGGCGCACCCAAGCCGATCGTGCTCTGCCCGTGGCCTCGCGACGAGCGGCTGCGTGCTTTGGCTGCGATTCGCCGACTGGAAGCGCGCGCCAGCGCCGAGGAGCCCGTGCTCTACGGCGACGAGGTCGACATCCACCTCAATCCGAAGATCGGCCGCGATTGGATGCTCCGTGGCCATCAGCGTCGGATCGTGACGCCGGGCAAGAACGAGAAGTTCTACCTGGCAGGCGCCCTCGATGTCCGCACTGGCGCCTTGCACACGACCGGGACCGCACGAAAGAACGCCGCGCTCTTCTGTCAGCTGCCGTGGCTGCTCGCCAGCCGCTATCGACGCGCCGAGCGCATCCATCTGATCGTCGACAACTACGGCATCCACAAGGCGCGGAGCACCCGCAGGGTGCTCGCTGCCCTCGGCGGCCGCATCGTCCTGCACTTCCTGCCGCCCTATTGCCCCGACGCCAACCGCATCGAGCGCGTCTGGCAGGACCTGCACGCGAACGTCACTCGCAACCATCGCTGCAAGACCATGGGCCGCCTGCTCGACGCCGCGCGCCACTACCTGGACCGGTACCGATGGCGACGAGCCATCGAGCGCCCTGTTGCCCGGCGCGCCGCATGAAACCCGTTCGAGAATTACGATCGGTCATTTCAGACCGCGGGAGGGTCAACCTCGATGAGAACAAGACCGACGACCCGCGAGACTGGGACCTGCGGCCGGACGTGGTGCTGGCTCTGACCCGGTGGAAGAAGCTTTGTGCCTCCCACACCGAGGCGGACGACTATGTCTTCGCGGAGGGCGGCGTCCCCCTCAACGTCGAGCATCTGGCCAACCAGCTCCGTCGCGACCTCTGGCGCGTGGGCGTGCGACGGCCCCAGCTGCACGAGAACACGAAGGGTCGGCAGCGCATCCGCGCTCACGACCTGCGCGCAACGTTCGTGACGGTCTCGCTCGCGACGGGTAAGACCGAGACGTGGATCAGCGACCGCACGGGCCACCGATCGCACGCGATGATCGAAACCTACCGGCGGCGGTCGCGCACCTGGAATGTGGGGGAGCTAGCCCCCTTGCACGAGCGGATCCCGGAGCTAAGCCCCCTTGATTGGGCAGCGAATGGGCAGCGACTTCACCGCACGGGTGGCGAAATTGGCAGACGCAGCGGATTTAGGTTCCCTGACGAGGGCGCCGCGGCCACCGAAGTCGGCCCCGTTGATGATGTAGACGCCGCGCTTGCGTGCGCGCTGCGCGAGGCGACAGCCGCCCTCGATTGGCGAACCGTGCGCACGTTGGCGCGCGCCGTCGCGTCTCGGTCGCAGTCCAGACGGAAGGCCGCGCCGTGATTCGTGGTCGCGCGCTGCTCCGAGGCACGGGCGTTTCGCGCGGCTCGCTGCCGCCCCTTGGCAATCCGGCGGCAAGGCGCCGGAGCGCGCGTTCTGACAATCGGAGACAGCCATCATGACCATGCCCAGCATGCCCGCCGACAAACTCACGACCGACGAGGTCAGGACCCTCCTGGGGGTCTCCCAGGGGACGATCTACAACCACCGGGCCGACCTCCAGGCTGACAACTCGACCGGCACTTGGCTCTACGCCCGGGAAGCGGTCGAGACCTGGCAGGGCTTACGCGAGGTGGATGTCCTCGACCGCGCCGACGCACGGACTGCGAGGGTCGACTCGAAAGACCTACTGCGAGCCCGCCTGGTCGGCGTCATCACGCCGACGCCGCCACCGGATCCGCGCCTTTCGTACCGGGACGTCCAGCGGGTCATCGCCTGGAAGGCTGCAGGCTGCCCGTCGGGCGCCGTCCGGGATGGCGGGAAAGCGGAGGCGACGGCAGTCGGGCAAGCGACGGAGCCAGGACCGGTGGAAGTTGCCTCCGACGAGATCTCGCTTGTGCGGGCGACAATCCCCGCTGTCATGGGCGAGGTCCTCTCTTCCACGTCCGACGGGTGGGGCCGCATGGTCTCGTACATCTGTACGGGCGACATCGCGCGCATCCCGAAGGCATGGTGGGCCTCGTCAACCTGCCCGCACGTCGTGCTCCCCGCCGACGTCTACCGCGGCCGGTACCGGCAGGCGCAGTTCGACCCGCGAACGGGGCGGTGGTGGACGGCGATCCACAAGGAGGGGCACTTCTCTTACGCGATGGGCTTTCTCATGTACGAGCCGGAAAAGCGGGTCGCCTTGCAAGAGGGTGTGTTTCCGTGGGGTTCAATCCCTCCGGAATGCCAAGGCATGGAGCGGCAGATTGAACTCCTCGTGCGCGCGTGGCGGGTGCGATGGCTCGCCCAACGCCTCGAGGAACTGGCCTCGCTCGGGCTACCGACCGTGGTCTACGCGGACGAGATCGCGGCCGAGCCGCGGGATCGCATCGCCCTCGAACGCCGCTACCAGATAGAGCAGCTGCGCCCGGAGGACCTGCCGTCGTGGTATCTGGTGACATCCCCGATCTACCTGCCCCGGACGAACGTCCACGAGTACACCTTTGGCCAGGCGCTTGGAGGGGGCGTGGCGACGCCAGTCGTGCGCAGCGCGGGCTGGACTGCCGGGCTCGGACAAGTCCCGCAACCGGTCCCGGCAACCATCGTCGAGTGGGCCCCGGGGCTGTGGCCAACGGGACAGCGCGTTCCCTGGTGCGAGGTGCAGAACCGCGCGTTTGACGCCGGTGCCCAGGAGTGGAGCGACGAGATTGCCATCCGTCGCCGCCAGTGGCCCCTGCGTTGTCACCTCCCGTCCGCCGCAGCCGCCGCACATTCCCTGCTCTAATTGAACCGGGCTTGACGCCCTGTTGACGCGCGCGGGTGGCCGAAGTGGTGGCGATCTGACGCGAAGATCGACCGACAATGACGGCGCACCCGCCAACTTGACGGCGTTTTCCGCGGCGCTTGGAGGCGTCCTGTGAGGGATTTACTTTGAGGCAGACGTCAGGATCCGCGTGCGACCGCTTCTGGGCGCGGAGGTGATGCGAAATCATGGCGACAGACATTCAGGGATTCATCAGCGATTGCGGCGGGCTCGCGAGCACCGTGGACGTGGCTGACTTTCTCGAACTGAGCGATGAGGAGGTCCGCGCGTGGGCGGCCGAGAACGGGGTGGCCCTCGTAGGCGGCCGCTACATCTTCACGGCCAGAGACATCGAAGACCTGATCGACGACGTCGATGGCGGCGATGACGAGGAAGACGACGCGGAAGGCGATGATGACGACGACGCAGAGGACGACGACGACAGCGACGCTGACGACGAGGAGGAGTAGCAAACCCGCTCCAACGTGGTCAGATAGCTCCGTGACGTTACGGCGTTACCATCCACACGGCGATAAGGGAGGTACGGGTCGAGCCGAGCGGCGAACCCACGACCCGTACCGCCTCAACGTCGCGACGGCCTTCACGGGGGGTCCCCAAGGGGCACTTTCGCCGGGAACTCCGACACCGCGGCGTTGCGGAGCGTCCAACCGGTCACGCCCAAGTAGTGGGCGAAGTGGTGCGCGTCCCTCCCGGTAAGGGTTCCCGCGTTTGCCGGGCTTTCTTTTGGGGTACGCCGGGCACGCCAAGCGTGGCCTTCCTGCTCCAGGAGAACACGGCCACCTGCGCTCGCGACGCGCGGGGGACGCGTCCCGGGACACTTCAACCCGCACCCGAAAACAAGGAGAAAGCGCGCTCTTACAGCCCAACCGGAAACGGCCGGCGGAGCGAACCCCGCGGAACCGGCGGTAGCGGCTAGTACTGCCGGAGATCGCGCCTGTAGAGCTCCTGGTTCAACAGTTTGGTGCGCCTCCATATCCGGCCGATGCCGGCACGCGGAAGTGGACGAGTGGTGTCCCTTGGCGGCGCGCGCGGCATGCGGCCGCGCGCGTTGTCCGAGGGATGACATGGCGCTCGAATCCTGCTCTTCTGGTCCCTACACGAGGGGAGGGGGGGCCACATTTTCTCCTTCCGGCTTGGTCGACTAGCCGCGATTTGGCCCCTGACGGCCGCGAGCGCCGCAGAGACGAGGGATCATGGTTCGACCACTTACGAAGCGAAAGGTGAACGGCCAGCTCTACACGCGGCCCCGCGAAATCGAGGCCGCCATCGCTGCCGCCCTTTTGCTCGATCGGGGGACTCTCCTTCGTCGCGCACCCATCCCAGACCAGCGCGACCCCGAGTTCCTGCCTCCCGAGTGCCTCGTCCACCTCATCCGGAGGGCGCTCGAACAGGAGGACGAGGAACTGAGCCATCCGCTCCTCAACGCGCTATTCGCGCGATGTTCCGCAATGCTCGGCGCAACGATCTCACCCGCGCGCTCGCAGCGCGCGGCCGACTTGCGGCAAGACGTCATGGACCGTCTCGTTGACAAGTTCGTGGACGACGTTCCCCCAGATGCGCTCGATATCTTCGAGGTCCGCTTCGCGCGAGCATTCCGCATGCTTCGCATCGACGCCCTCCGCTCGAACAAGCCTGAAGCGGACAAGGTGTCAGTCGAGGCCGATCAGAGCGCGGAGGAGGTCCCGTCCCAAGCTGCGACGCCGGACACGATCCTTTCGAACAAGGAGCTCGCTCAGGCCGCCTGGCGGCTTCCTCCGCACCTCAGCCGTGCCGTCGTACTGGTCCACCTCATGGACTACGAGATCGAATCGACCGATCCACAAAAGACAACAGCAGCAACGACCTGCAAGGTGAGCGGACGGACGATTCGCGCTCGTCTTGCAGAGGGAATGTCGTTGCTCAGGAAATTCATGGAGAAATAGAAATGAACACCGACAATCAGAAAACCGTTCCGCTCGATGACGTGCTGACCGAGCTAGCGCTTGCCCAAGACATTCCCGACGCCGCACTCCTCGATGAGTACACGCGTCGGTTCCCCCACTATGCCGAGGCGTTGACGTCATACGCCATCGACCTCGCAGTCGAAGCCGCGATTGAACGATCCTCGAGTGCAGCGCCGACGCCAGCGACTTCCGCGCTGGCGATGCGCGCCATGAGCCGGTTCCAGAACCGAAAGTTTGAGGCGCGCACAAGGACGCCGGCGGCTGTGACCGCACCCCCGAGCGTCGCGAATCCGATCGCGTCATGCTCGACGAGCGAGCTCCGAGAGCTTGTCCTGCGCATGCAGATCAACAATGTGTTCATGCTCAAGCTTCGCGACCGACGGATTGAAGCGGGCACAATTCCCGGATGGTTCTGCGGAACTCTCGCGCATGAACTCTCGGTGCCTGTTGACGTCCTCCGCGCCCACTTCTCCGCCCCGGCCCGGATTCCAGATGAGACGAGGTTCAAAGCGGATCGCAAGCCGGAGGTTGCGACAAAGGAGACCTTTGAGGAAGCAATCGAAACATCGGGTCTCACGCCAGAACAGAAGGCTGTCCTCAGACGAAAATGACGACGTGATCGCATGAACACGTTTGAAGCGATACGGCGAACCGCTGCAACGGAGCGAGATCGTCTCAATCTCGACGTACGGGCTAGGTGTGGAGCCGTTGTACGAGCACTACTCGAGCGGCTCGATATTTCGTTAACGCTTCTTCCCCCGGGCAGCTCCGTCCTTGCGGGCGCGCGAGCTTTATTCGACGAACAGTTGCGGGAGATCTGCGCGGAGACCACCGCCGACGAAGGCGAGCAGGCCGTGCTAATCGCCCACGAAGCTGGGCATTCGATCCTCCATCCGGCCTCGAGCCACTGTGCGGGGGACGACATCGATGCGTCGCGTCCGACGGAGCGCCCCCAGGTGGGCCTTCAGCGTGTCGACAGCTATGGAGCTCGAGAGCGACGGGAGCTCCAGGCGAATGTCTTCGCGCGGGAGCTCCTTCTTCCGCGCAGCTACGCTCGTCGGCTCCACCTAGACGAGGGTCTCAGCGCGCACGAGATCGCCGCGCTGGTCCAGCTTCCACGTGACCTCGTGCGGCAACAGATTCTGGACGCTGCCCTATTGCCCGAGGAAGGCGCCCAAGAAGAGAAGCCCGCCGTCACGCCCCCGACGAGGAGTGATCAGTCCCAGGACGCTGCAGCGTCGCACGGTGGGTCCGCCCTGCTGCTCGAAGCGGGTCCTGGGACAGGAAAGACACGAACGCTCGTGACGCGGGTTCTATCGCTGCTCAGCGAGAAGCGCGATCCCTCGGCTCTTCTCATTCTGACGTTTTCGAACCGTGCGGCTGGCGAGTTGGTCGAACGGTTAGCGGACGCGACCCCCAGCGCGTCAAAGATCTGGATAGGTACCTTCCACGCGTTTGGTCTTGACATCGTTCGGCGCTACCACGACCAGCTGGGGCTTCCTTCTGACCCTCCGCTCTTTGATCGAAGCGACGCCATCGAGGTACTTCAGGACCTTCTGCCTACGCTCCGTCTCGTTCACTACCGGAACCTGTGGGATCCGCTTCTCGACCTCAAGGACATCGTTAATGCGATCGCGCGGGCGAAAGACGAACTCGTCGATGCCAAACGTTACCGACAACTAGCAACCGCGATGGTCGCACGCGCCAGGGACGCGGACGCGAAAGAGGACGCCGAAAAATGTCTCGAGATAGCTACCGTCTACGACCAATACGAAGCCGCACTCGCTGAACGCGGAGCTGTCGATTTCGGCGATCTCATCATGCGGCCGACGCTGCTGATCGAATCGACCGCTGCCGTTCGCGAGGAGATTCGCATGCGCCACCGGCACGTGCTCGTCGACGAATACCAGGACGTCAACCGTGCGAGTGCGCGGCTGCTCAAGGCCGTCGCTGGCGACGGGCGACGTCTATGGGTTGTCGGAGACGCCCGACAATCGATCTATCGATTCCGGGGCGCCTCATCCGAGAACATGCGTCGCTTCCCTACGGAGTACCCGCAAGCGACAGGCGCGCGGCTGGCGGTGAACTATCGGTCCAGTTCCGAGGTGATCGAGACATTCACGTCCTTCTCACGTACGATGGCCGCCTCGAGTGGTGCGCAGCCGCTCGACTTGGCATCGGCCCCGGGCGCCTCAGGAAAGCCGCCCGAGACGTGGGTTGTGGAAACGCCTGAGCAGGAGAGCGCGGCTATCGCCGAAAGCATCCGCGGGCTCGAGACCGCGGGCGTGCCAATGCGCGAGCAAGCTGTGCTCTGTCGCACGAATCGCCGCGTCAACGACCTAGCGACCGAGCTCGAAGCTCAAGGGATCCCGGTGTTGCATCTCGGGAGCTTCTTCGAGCGAGAAGATGTGCGCGATGCGCTCGCCCTAATGAGCCTTCTCGTCGATAGGACCGGGGCCGGCCTTACGAGGGTCGGCGCGTCACAACGCTACCCGCTTACTCTCGCGGATGTCGCGGCAGCGACACGCGTGCTGAGCCAGGAAGAACAAGGCGCCGCCCGCGACAACCTCCACAAGATCTCGGCCAATGAACGCCTCTCCGTGTCGGGACGCGCGTCGCTCCAGCGTCTTCAAGCAGACCTTGAGGACTTCTCGGCTGGCACCTCGCCGTGGGACTTCCTCGCAAGCTACGTCTTGGACAAGACGCGTTTAGTTGCGGAGCTCGCAGCTCGAGACGACATCGAAGCGCGCACGCGCGGCGTCGCTCTTTGGCAGCTTTTGAACTTCCTTCGTGAGCGGCGGCCCAAAGCCCAGGGGGTCCCAATCCGCCAAACCTTGGACCAGGTTCGACAATTGGTCCTCCTCGCTGAGGACCGAGACCTCCGTCACGTGCCTGCGGTGGCTCTGAACATGAACGCAGTGCGACTGATGACCATCCACGCGAGCAAGGGTCTGGAGTTCACGGCCGTCCACATTCCCGGCCTGACGGTTACGAGTATCCCGTCGTCGAATCGCGCCCCCTCCTTCCCAATCGTGGAGGGTCTCATCGAGACCGTAGCCGATGCTAACTCCCCAGACACACGACGGGCAGCGCACATCGAGGAGGAGGAGTGTCTCTTTTTCGTGGGGCTCTCGCGCGCGAAGACCTGGCTCCGGCTCTACCGGGCGCAAAAGCTAGATAACGGGCGGACGCGCAGTCCGTCCCCGTTCCTCCAGAGCCTGCCGATCACCCAATCCGCCCACGTTCCTACAACCAAGTCACCCTCGATTGAATCTGCCGCGATCGCGGTCAGGTGGCCGAGCGATCACGTCTTTCGCGCAGACCAGATCGACCTCTTCAAGAAATGTCCGCGCCGCTTCTTCTACACGCACGTTCTTGGGCTCCGCACGGCGCGGACGCCGACACCCTTTTCACGAGCGCAAGACTGCCTCTTCGAACTGATCAAGTGGATCGTCGCGGAACGTGCAAGAAGGGAGGTCGGCGCCGACGACGCCAGGCTAGAGCTCGACCGCATCTGGAAGGAACGGGGGCCGGCGGACCACGCCTTTGCGGACGAATATCGCCGCATCGCAGAACGGCTGGCGGACGCACTAGTTCGGCATGCTGCTACTGGCCGCTACCAGGAACCTACGCCGCTTCCGCTGAAGCTTAGTGCGGGCACGATCCTAGTTGAGCCGCACGAGATTTCGCAGTCTCCGGACGGGTCGGTGGTAGTGCGTCACATACGTCCCGGACATCGGCGTGCGACCGAGTACGAACGTCTCATCTACGCGCTCCATCGACTAGCCGCGCGCCTCGCGTTCGGGCCGAAAGCGCGTACGGAGGCGGTCCATCTCGCCAGCGACGTCGTCGAAAGCGTCGAGATGACGGATAGGGTCCTCTCCAACCAGAGGGACCGCGCCGACGCCATCCTTGAACAACTCGCTGCCGGACTGTACCCGCCCGAACCGGACGCGTTCCGGTGTCCACGGTGCCCCCACTTCTTTATTTGTTCGGCGGCACCCGGCGGAACCATTGAGGTTTCCGAGCCCGGGTAGGCGCCGAACGATTTTGCTTCCGGCTTTCGCGTCGGGTCTCGATTGAGCTCTTAGAGGCACGACGCAGGGGATGGCCCGGCGCGGCGCCTCGAGAAGCGGAGCAGTCATGGCCACCATAGGTGTGTTCTACCAGCGTGAAGGCGGCGGCGACATTGACTTCCTCGAAATCGATAGCGCGCTGAGCATTGCAAAACTGAAGGCTGCGATCGGCGCGAAGCACGGGGAAGAACCTGAAGCTCTGGTGTTCCCCGAGGATGCTGACGAAGCAATCAGCGAGGACGCGACAATCGACTCGATCGCTGGACCGCGCGGGGTCAAGGTTCACATCCACCGTTGCCGTCGAGTGAACGTGGTGGTCACTTCGCCGACCGGACCTTGGAGCGCGCGTTCGCGCCCGGCGCGACGATCGCGCGCATCAAACGCTGGGCAGCCGAGGACGAGCTGAAGATGAGCCCGGAGGAGGCGAGCGAGCACGTCCTGCAGCTAACGGGATCCACGACGCGACCGCGGCCAAACACCCACGTCGGGACTCTCGCGCAGTGCCCCACGTGCTCGGTCAGCTTCGACCTCGTGCCCGACCAGCGCGTCAACGGCTACTCGTCGTGAGCGCCAGGTCTCCGCCCGATGAGCGCGCCTTCCGAGCTGACGTCGCCAAGCCGCTGTTCCTCGCAGGCGTCGTAGACGGGCGATGGCGACTGATACGTGTCGTCTGGCCGGGAGCGCTCATCGGCGTTGTCGCGAAGGATGGCAATGAGTACGTCTTGCGGTTTGAGTGCACAGGTTATCCCGCATCGCCGCCGACAGCTCGCCTTTGGAGCGTAGAGCGGGATGCCCCGCTCCCACTCGAACACTGGCCCAGGAGTGCAGCCGGCGGGCGCTTGGGGGCGGTATTCCGACACGATTGGAAGAACGGCACTGCGCTCTACCTACCGTGCGATCGCGAAGCAGTCGCCGGCCACGACGGCTGGAAGACCGACCAGCCGTCGAAGATCTGGCAACCATCGACGGGAATCGTCCACTACCTGGAGCTGGTTCATGAGCTTCTCCATTGCCGGGACTATGCGCCGCCTGCTCGCGCCGCATCATGAGCTGTCATGCTCTTGGTGGACTTGGCGGCGGCTTCTCGCCGGACTGCGGGCTCGCGGGCGATACGTGCAGGAGAGTGGGGCGTTTCTTCTCGGGCGCCGATCGCTCGAAGGCCCCGCGCGTATCGACACGTTCATCCTCTACGACGATCTGGACCCGCGTGCTCTCGATACCGGAATTATTCGCTTCGATGGCGCCCATTTTGGACGGCTCTGGGAACATTGCCGGAAGTCCGGATCGACCGTGCTCGCCGACGTGCACACGCATCCTGGAAGTCCACAACAGAGTTGCTCCGATCAAAACCACCCGATGATCAGCCAGCCCAATCACATCGCTATCATTGTGCCTCGGTTCGCACGCGCCGCATCCCTCGCGAAGGACATCGGGATCTATCGCTACCTCGGCGCAAAGCGATGGCACGAAGTGCCCCTCGAAGAACGTCGTCGCTTTTTTCACATCGGACTCTGAGAGGACGCCATGAAGACGTTCCCCGCTGAAGACCATATGCACCGTCTCGTGAAGCAGATGTTGGATTCAGGCGAGGCCGACAGTCTCGCCACTGCTGAGCGCGTGCTCCGCGGGTTTCAGCTTTCCATCAGTATCGGCGCGGTGGAGAGTTGCTCGCCGACGCATCAGGCCGCCCTCTTGACTGCCGTTACTGTCGCCCGGCGCGTGTTTTTGGGCGGGGTCTACGTGAACGGTGTCCTCGACGTTCCGCTCGTGCTTCGACTGCCTGGCGTCGATACGCTCGCGTCTGCGGTTCAATCACTAGGTGGCGTCGTCGGAACGACTGACGATGCTGCACGCGACATTCCGCACATCTCAATCGGTGGTCGCGCTCGCAAGAGTGCCGCCAGATTCGACGTGCGCACGGCATTCGCTGGGTGGTGCGGTGGCGTCGTTCCGTCGGCCTTCGACCTACCGAATGACGCGTCGGCTATGCCCCTGGCGTCGATGGTCGCCGCCGCCTTCGCGGTAAGCGAGGCCTTCGCGTATGCCCGAAACGAGGGCGAAGCTCCGGGTCATAGGGACGTCGGGCTTTCGCTCTGGAAGCCTCAGGAGGACTGGCTGCGCGGCAACGACGTAGAAGGGCCCCCATTGCAGTTCTTGCCCTCACGCCTGTGGCTCATCGGTCTAGGCCACTTGGGACAAGCCTATCTCTGGGGCCTTGGCCTTCTTCCTTACCCACGACCTGCTCCCCAGTCCTTCCTGCTCTTGCAGGACATCGACAGCATCACCCCGTCCACTGAGAGCACGTCTGTTCTCACCGACGCCTCGCTTGTGGGCCAGCGAAAGGCACGCGCGATGGCGAGTTGGGCCGAAAGCCGAGGGTTTGAAACGGTAGTTTGCGAGAGGCCATTTGACGAAACCACAGTGCGACGTAACGACGAACCCGGTCTGGCGCTATGTGGTGTCGACAACGCACTCGCTCGGCGCGCGCTGGACAGGACGGGATTCGACCTCGTCGTCGAAGCCGGTCTCGGCCGCGGCTACGACGACTTTCGAACGCTTCGTGTCCACACTCTTCCGGGCTCGCGTCCAGCGTCCGACCTGTGGCGTGGTGACGGGACTCGGAAGGCGCCCGTAGACCTGCCGGCCTATCGAAGGCTTCAGGCGGAAGGCATGGACCAGTGCGGCGTCACTCTGCTCGCAGGCAAGGCAGTCGGTGCACCATTTGTTGGAGCTGTCGCGGCCAGCCTCGTATTGGCCGAGGTGCTCCGACTACTCCACGGTGGCCCCGTGCACCAAGTGATCGATCTCGACCTGCAGGCTCCCGAGCATCGCTCTGTCGTCCGGAATCGGCACGAGTTCACCTCTTTGAACCCCGGCTATCTCGAAGCGGCGCAGTGGAACGCCCACTAGCTGTACTCAGGCCACACAAGGAGCTGCTCTAGTGAGGCTCAAGCTCCGACTATCGCAGTCGATCACAAAACGATGCGGGAGCGCTGGCCTGGTGACGGCGTTGTCGAGCGGTTGCAGGGCCGAGGCCGGAAATCCTGGCGGGTGAGGGCCCCTCGGCGGCGTCGAGGGGCCGATGCCTCGCGGCAGAGTGCCCCGGCCAGGTCCCGTTCCCCCAGGGGCGCTCTTCAACGCTAGACCGGTCTCCGTTCACTCTTCTGCTGCACCCAGCGCCTGTCGTACGCTGGCACGAACGGGCATGGTCTTCGCGGCGTCTGGGCATGCTTGCTTAGCGCGACGGGTCAACGCCCTCGCTCGGGCAGCCGCTGCGCGCACCCCAGGCAGGCTTTGCCACCTCCACCTCTTACGCCAATGACCGACGGTTCCAACAAGATCCTGATCGCGATGCTCGAGCGGCTCTATGCGTCGCTCACCTCAGGCCCGGTCATGAACTGCCGCCCGCATTCGAGCAGGCAGCGCATCGACCTCGCCGCTCTCGCGCGCTTCGACGATAGTTCCGCTGCGAGCCTGATCGCCAAGCTCCTCGGGACCGAGCGCGAAGCAAAGCTCGCCGGCAAGGCCTCTCCGCCCGCTGTCCGTTCCGACTCGCAGGGCGCCGAGGCTGCCCATCAGCCTTGGGACGATCAGCAGGCGCTCCTCTCCAAGCTGCGTACGATCGCCGAGGACGCGAAAACGTACGAGCAAGATACGGGTGCGCAAGTGCTCTTCGTGGGCTTCCCCCTCCTGAGCGTACCTCCAGACCCACGGCGGAGCGGCCGGTTTGGCGCCACGAAGCGCGTCGTCGCCCCGATCGCCTTTGTGCCGGTGAAGCTCGCGATCAAGACCCAACGTCCGCAGACAGTCACGCTCTCCTGCGCCGAGGACGGCGCGGACCGCGTCGTCGCGAACGCCGCTCTGCTGGCCTGGCTCGAACAGCAGACGGGGAAGAAGGTCGAGGGCCTCTTTCTCGACGAGGAGGGAACGCAACCCTGGCGGGAGATTGAAGAGCTGGTCAGACGCGTCTGCGAGGCGCTGGAGATCCCGGCTCCTTCGGACGTCGGACCCTCCTCCGAAGTCCGCGCGGTGCCGAAGAACGAAGACGAGCAGGTGTCGGTTCCCCGGATCCTCTCGAGCGCCGTACTAGGACTCTTTCCCGTCTCGAACCAGGGCTTGCTCCGCGACCTCGAGGCACTCGTCGATGGCGAGCCCGCACGAGGGCCCATCGAGAGCTTCCTGCGCGCCGGAGTGGGACTCGGACGAAGCGTCGCCGCTGTCGGTCCCCGCGATGTCGCCGGGGACCGTCTGATCAGCCAGGCGGACCCGTGCCAGGCGCGTGCGGTGCGTCTTGCGCGCGAGAGCACGGGCCTGGTGGTGCATGGTCCACCAGGGACCGGAAAGTCGCAGACGATCGCGAACATCATTGGCGATCACCTTGCGCGTGGGGAGCGGGTCCTATTCGTATGCGACAAGCGAACGGCACTCGACGTTGTTCATCACCGGCTCGACCGACTCGGGATAGGTTCCTTTTGCGCCATCGTTCACGACGCCCAGCGGGATCAGAGGGAGCTCTATAAGAGCATCCGCGAGCAGCTCGAAGGGCTGCCCGAAGCGCGGACGAACGCCGCCGCTGTCGCGGAACTCCGGGCGGTGGACGCCGAGCTAGCGAAGCTTCATGCCGAGCTCACGACCCACCACGCCGCGATCTCTCGGCGGCCGTCGGATGAATCGGATCCCTCTCTTCACGAGCTCACCGGCGAATGGTTCTCCATCGATGTGCCTGACGGGGTTCCCGCGATCAACGAGATCCGAGGCGTGAAGGCTCCGGCCCTCATCCCCCTCGAGCGGCACGTGCGGGAGATGCTCGAACGCACTGCTCTAACGAAGTTCCCGAACAACCCGTGGTGCGAGGCCCTCGGGCTAGACCTTCAGGACTACCTCGCGCAGCGTGTCGAGCATTGGCGTGATGTGATGGAGGAGATTCGGCGAACCGCGCGCGCGGTCGACGAAGCTGTACAGCCATCCATCCTCCCGTTCGACCCGACCATAGACGTCGCAATGCAGGGCGAAGCGCGGGCAGGATTGGCCGAGCGGCTTGCGCCGCTCCTTGAGCGCGATGGTGACGCAGTGGCGCGATGGGCTTCCCAAGCCGGGCCCGCCGTCGCCCAAATTACGCGAGAGCTTGACGTGGTGACGCCGCAAGTGACGACCGTGGAGAGCACGGGATTGGACCCAGAGCTCGCCGTCGTCGTGCGGCCGGCCACCACAAACGCCAGTGAACTCGCCTTGTGGTTGGCCCGGGTGGCCGCATACTTGCTGATCGCGCGAAAATGGTACCGATTCCTTTTCTTCGGGCGGAACCGAGACGCGCGGGCTGTGATGCAACGGTTCGGGCTGGCCTTGACGGCAGGAAGCGCCGAGCGTGTTTCTAACTTTCTCGCTGGCGTCCGAGCCCGACGAATTCTCCAGGATTTCGCCGAGACAACGCTGCGGCTCGGTCCCGGTGTCCGAGAGCGGGACGCCGAGTTGACCAGGGTCGTGCGGGCCCACGGCGCCCTCTTCGTGATCCTGCGTGAGCTCGAAGGGTCGAGTCCGCTCGGTGCCCCTGCGGCTCGCATACGCACTCTGCTTACCGATCGCACGCAGCACGCCGCACTTCTCGAAGGACTGAGAGCCTCCCCTCGGCGCGCACGCGCCATTGTAAACTTTGAGCTCGCCCTGACATCGTCGCGCCTCTTCGGGTCGCCCTGGCTAGCCGAAGTCGGTTCATCCCTTCGAGGGGGCGGGACAGTGCTCACGCGGATCGCGCCTCTCGAGCAGCACTTCGGCGACATCGAGGGCCTGCTCCGAATCCAGCGCACCCTGGCGACGCTTCCGCTCCCGATCGCGAACGCGGCGACCGAGATGGCTGCGTACTCGGTTTCAGTGGACATTGCGTGGTCGCTGATGCGACGGGCGGTGATCGCAGGCGAGATCCTTTCGCGCCATCAGCAGAGCCCGGAGCTCGTCGAGATTGACGCCGAGCGGGTTCGCGCCACGCATGAGCGGTATCGCGCGCTGGAGGACCGACGCAGGGCCCTCGTGCGAGATTTGGTCCAGCATGTGTGGATTGGTCGACAACGTCAGCGGCTGCTGGCCACCACCGGGTCACGCTTGAACTCGGCGGGAGCCGAGCTGCGGAGGCGGTTGACTCTCCGCGGAGAACACGCCATGCGCGTGCGACAGGTGGTGGCCGCGGGTAGCGAGATCGCCGATGGGGATCCGCTCTTCGATGTGCGACCGGTTTGGATGGCCAGCCCCGAGACGGTCGCCCAGATCTTCCCCCGCAAGCCGCTCTTCGACGTCGTCGTGTTCGACGAAGCGTCGCAGTGCCGCCTCGAGGAGGCTCTGCCCGTGCTCGTACGCGCACGTCGCGTCGTCATTGCGGGTGACCCGAAGCAGCTGCCGCCGACGCGATTCTTCGAGTCGGCTCTGACCAAGAGTCAGGAGGACGAGCAAGACCTCTCCGAGCAAGGGCTCTTCGAAGAGCAGCAGGCGGACGTAGAGGACCTGCTGGGAGCTGCTCTAAACCTCGAGATCGAGCAGTGCTATCTCGACGTTCACTACCGCTCCCAGAACGCTGGTCTCATCCAGTTCTCGAACCAGAGTTTCTACGATAAACGGTTGCAGCCCATCCCGGGCCATCCGAAGAATCGCGAGAGACATCCGCCGATTCGACTCGCCCGAGTGGACGGAGTGTACGAGAAGCGGGCCAACACCGCCGAAGCGAGAGAAGTGTTACGGATCGTGCGCGAGCTTCTTGCCCGCGAGGCGCCGCCATCGATCGGGATCGCTTGCTTCAACCTCGTGCAGCGCGACGCGATCAGCGCCGCCCTCGACGAGGCAGCGGCTATTGATCCGGAGTTTGCGGGGCGACTGTCGAGAGCACGGAGCCGGCAAGGCGCCGCATCGTTCGAAGGGTTGTTCGTCAAGAACCTGGAGAACGTCCAGGGCGACGAGCGGGATCACATGATCATCAGCACGACTTACGGCCCGGACTTGAAAGGGCGCTTCTACCGTCGCTTCGGCCCGCTCGCGCTTGCAGGCGGAGGCCGGCGCTTGAACGTCCTCGTAACGCGGGCGAGACAAGTCGTCCATCTTGTCACCTCGATCCCTAAGGAGGTGTACTCGACCCTCCCGCCCGTCGAATCTGGCCGCACGCCAAACGGCGCGTGGCTGCTCTTCAGGTACCTTCAATACGCCGAGGAACTGGCCGCCCTCTATGCGGCAGAGGGAGAGCGGCTCGCGCGCGCCACCGTCGCCGCTCAAGGGACGATTAACGTGCGGCAGTCCGATTGTCCGTCGCAGTTTGCGGAGGCACTCGCCAATCACCTCGGCAACGAGCACGGCATCTCGTCCGACGTTCACTGGGGCAACGACGGCTTCTGCGTTGACGTCGCGCTTCACCATCCGACCCGTCCCGAGGACGTCACCATCGGCATTCTCTGCGACGGATCTCGCTACGACAAGGCGGAAGACCCCGTCGAGTGGGACCTCTTTCGAACTGCGATCCTACAGCAGCAGGGATGGGAGTTCGTGCGGCTCTGGGCACCCCATTTCTTCCGAGATCCCGTGACTGCCATCGTCAGCGTCCAGAAGGCAGCGGACGCTGTCGCCGGCCGGGAGGCACCGCCAGCATCGGGGCCCGCTTATCCGATGCCGCCGTTGAGCCCGAACCTAAACTGAACGTGTGAAAACGTGACGCATCCGATCCAGCGCCGATTCGCAGCAGAGGATCTCGTCCGCCGGCGTCGTTCCGACGAGCAGGCTCGCACGGCTTCGTCCCAGCGTCAGGGCCGCATAGACCCAAACCCTCACCAGATCGACGCCGTCATGTTCGCGCTCGGCCGCATCCCCGAGGGCGGCTGCATCCTCGCCGACGAGGTCGGCCTCGGGAAGACGATCGAGGCTGGCCTCGTGCTCGCGCAGCTGCGCGCCGAAGGAAAGCGTCGCCTGCTCATCATTGTACCCAAGCCGCTCATCGGCCAGTGGCAGGACGAGCTCTTCAACCTGTTCGGCATCGACACCCGGATCGGCAGCGCCCGTCCGGGCGCCTTCGATGGCCCGGGGGTCTTCCTCGTCGGGCGCGAGCTCGCGGGCACCGAAGCCGTCTCGCACCTCCTCACGGGCGGCGAGCCGTTCGACCTCGTTGTGATCGACGAGGCTCATGAGCTCTTCGCGGGGATCTATCGCCGTTACGACAAGCACGGCGGCCACAAAGACGAATCGACGGACGCGCTCATTGCGCAGCGCGTCCGCGAAGCGATCGGCGCCGCGCCCGTCCTCCTCCTCACTGCGACGCCGATCCAAAACTCGCTCGCGGAGCTCTGGGGGCTCGTGCAGTACGTCGAACCGACGGGCACCCTTCTTGGCAACCTCGATACGTTCCGCAAAGTCTTCTGCCCCGGCGATGACGCGACGATCGCCGAGGGGCAGGACGACGAACTTCGTCGGCGTATGTCATCGGTCTGTCAGCGCACGCTTCGGCGCCAGGCCGAGGAGTTTCTCGAACGCCCGTTCGCACAAAGGCACTGCCGACTATTCGAGTACACGATGGCGCCCGATGAGCGCGCGCTCTACGAGGACGTGACGCGCTGGCTGCTGGAGCCGAACTTGGTCGCCTTCGCGGGTGGCGCCCGTCACCTGCTGCTCCTCGGATTTCACCGACGCATGGCATCCTCGACGGCGGCGCTTGCCGCCAGCCTGGAGCGCGTCTGCGAGCGCCTCGACGGCATCGTGCGCGGTGAGGATGTCGGCGATTTCGCGGTACGCGAGATCCTCTCTGATCTTGAGGAGGATGCGGACGACTATGATCTTGCGCCTTCGGCCACGCCGTCGCCGCCAATCGACCCCGGGCGAGCTCGCGCCGAGTTCGAGCGAGTCCGCACGTTCGCGGCGCGCGCGCGTCGGCTCGGCTCCGGCGCGAAGGCCGCGGCGCTGCTCCAAGCGATCAAACAGGTCGGCGATCGCAGGGTGCTGGTCTTCACCGAATCGATCGCTACCCAGGATTTCCTCTTCAAACTGCTTGTGTCGAACGGCTTCTCTCCGGCCGAAGTGACTCTATTTCGTGGGACGAACGATTTGCCTCGCGCCAAAGAGGCGCTTGACCGGTGGCTCATCGAGAACCCACCGCGAGAGAAGGTGAGTCGTGACATTGCTACTCGCCTTGCGCTCGTACACGAGTTCAAGACGCGCTCACGCGTGATGATTTCAACGGAGGCGGGCGCCAAGGGACTGAACCTCCAGTTTTGCAACGTCGTGATCAACTACGATCTCCCCTGGAACCCGCAACGCATCGAGCAGCGCATCGGTCGTTGTCACCGTTACGGTCAGGAGCATCCCGTTACAGTGGTCAACTTCATCTCGTCAGACAATGACGCGGACCGACTCACCTTCGAGATCCTTGCGCGCAAACTGGATCTTTTTGGGCGGGTATTGGACGCCTCTGATCACGTGCTCCATGAGCCAACGACCGATGCACCCGAAGCGATCGTCGGTTCGCTTGGTGTCGCCGTGGAGCGCGAATTGAAGCGGATCCACGAGCGGGTGCACTCCCAGGAACAGATCGTGCGCGAACTCGAGGGGTTGCGGGACGAAGTGGATGCACGCCGACGCTCGGTCGAGGACGGATGGCGACGGGCCGCAGGCCTAATCCAGAGCCGGCTAGACGAGGATGTTCAGCGCGTCTTTCGCGGCATACGAGACAGCCTGCCGGAGAGCCTCGCGGGGGTCGATCGAGCCGTCGACGACGTGGTCACCGCCTATCTCGAGGCGCGGCGCATTCCCTACCGGCGCACCGAAGAGGACTCGCGGATCCTGGTAGAGGTCGATGGGTCGCGATTCGTTATCGGGAGCGCTAAGGGCGTCGAGGGCGTCGAGCCGTTGCACCTCGGTCATTCGATGGTCACGGCGGCCATTGACGACGCCCGCCAAGCGAGCACCGGCTTGGCCGCCATCCGAGTTGATGTTGCGCATGCCTCGCCGAGACTCCGCGCGCTTCGTGGACAGCGTGGTCGACTGGTGATTGCGAAGGTCGGCTACGTGGGGTTCGAGCCGGTCGACCGACTGATTATTTTGGCAGCCACGGAGCGACAGTTGCTCGAAGCGGGGCTGGCACGAGAGGTCCTCGACCTCCCGATGGGTCCCGCGCCATCGATACACTCGGGCGTTCAGGACGAACTGATGGAGGATGCGCTCGACGAGGCCGTGTTTCTTGACCAAGACGAGGTGGAAGCAAGGGAGCGAGCGCGATTCGATGCCGCGCTCGCACGCCTGGAGCGATCCGTGGAGGATCGCGTCCTCATCCTGCGACGCCGCCTTGCTGATGTCGAGGCGAGGAAGGGGGGCGCAGCGGCCGAACGAGATAGAGCCCTCTCTGTCGACGCCCGCGAAGCCGCAGAGCGAGCGTTGAGGAAACTTGATGGGGAGGGCACGGAGGTCGAGATGGCGCTTGTCGAGCTAGAACACCGGACGGAGGAGGAATATCGTGCGCGGCGCGAATCTCTTACGCATCGGCGTTCCCCAGGCCCTTCCGTAGAACGGCTGGTCGATGTGGGCGTCGAGTTTTCATGAGCGGGGAGGACGACGTGGCATTCCGGCTGCTACACACGGCGGACTGGCACCTTGGGAAGCGCTTTCCGTCCTTTGACAAGGCGGCGCAGATCAAGTTGCAGCACGCCCGCCTTGATGTTCTGAGCGAGGTCTTCGCCGCCGCCACACGCAGCGCCGTAGACGCTGTCCTTTGCGCAGGGGATCTCTTTGATGAGCCAGACCCTGGTGCGGCCTGGTGGCGCGGTGCACTCGACATCCTCCGTAGACTGCCGCGTGATTTTCCACCCGTCTTCCTCTTGCCCGGCAATCATGATCCGCTGCTGTCGAATTCTGTCTGGGCCCCGCAACACGAATTCCGCGCCGGCCTCCCGAGCTTTGTGCGGGTCGTCGATCGCGAGGACTTCCACGAGGAAATAAAGCCGGGCCTTGTCCTCTATGCCGTGCCATGCCTGTGGAGGGCAGGCGCTTCCGATCCTGTGGAGAAGATCCCAATGCGGTCGCATGGCGACGAGAGCGTCCGTGTGGGCCTTGCGCACGGCACGACCTTCGACGTGGCGGGCTACGAGATGCACTTCCCGATCCGCGCAGGGGGCGCCGCTGCCCGCGGGCTCGACTACCTCGCGATCGGCGATACGCACGGCTACCGCGTCGTTCAGGACAACCCGCCCGTCGTTTACCCGGGAGCGCCCGAACCCACTGCCTTTAGCGAAGTCGATCCCGGAAACGTCGTCCTCGTGTGCTTCTCGCGAACGCGCGGTCGTCCGCTCCTCCGAAAGCTGCCGGTCGCGCGGTGGCGATGGCGGCAGGAGAAGATCTGTGATTTGGCCGCGTTACGTTCGCTTGTCACCGAAGACTTGCTCTCCACTGTCCTTCGGCTGTCCTTCGACATCGAAGTCGATCTGCGAGAGCGCGACGAAGTCGAGCGAATCCTCGACGACCTCGCGGGAAACGAAGCGAGACCCGGACGCGCCGGCATTCTTGATGCCGACCGCGCCGGCATCCGCATCCGTGTCGACACGGTCACCGGCGCATTCTCGCCGAACCTGCCGCCCGTGTTGCAGAGCGCTGTCGACAGCCTGCATGCGATTGCAGGTGGTTCCGATCCAGATGCCGCAAGGCGCGCGCGGATTGCGCTCTACAAACTTTCGACGCTAACTCAGGTGCGGAGCCCGCGCTAATGGAGCTCGTTTCGCTCGAGATCGAACGGTTCGGCCGTGTGGCGAGGACGAGCATAGGCTTCAAGCCCGGGCTGAACGTACTCCACGGCGCCAACGAAGTCGGCAAGTCGTCGATAGCGCGTGCCATTCGGTTCGCGTTGCTCCTCCCGGCCTCATCGACCGCGGTCGAACCATGGGTGCCGTGGCATGGTGGCGGCGACCCGGCTGTCACGTTGGTTTTTAGAAAGGGGTCGACGGAGTATTTCCGCGTCAAGAAGGTCTTCGGCACGAGCACGGCGTCGCTCGAGCGATCTTCCGACGGCGTCGGCTGGGTGGGTCTAGCGCGTGCCAGGGAGGTCGAGGCGAAGCTGCGTGCGTTGCTCGAGTGGGGCATCGCCGAGCCGGGCCCGAAAGCGCAGAAGGGGTTGCCCGAGAGCTTCCTCGCAAGCGCACTCCTCGCAGACCAACACGAGGTGGCTAGCATCTTCGACCAAACCCTCGAGAACGACGGCGTTGATTCGGGGCGTTCGCGAATTCGCGCGGCCCTTCAGGCAATGGCACAGGATCCGCTGTTCAAGGCGGTGCTTGCAGCGGCCCAAGCGCGAGTCGATGAAGCGTTCAGCCCAAAAGGGGACCGCAAGCGCGGAACAGGCACTCCGTTCAAAAAGATGGCTGACGACATTGCCGCCCGACAGAGTGAGCGCGATGAGGCGGAGCAAGCGGCCGGTGCCGCGCGGTTGCTCGCGCAGCGAGTACAGGAACTCCAGCGTCAGGCCGCAACTGCCGAGGCGAATCTTCAGGAGGCGACCGAGCAACGCGTGGCGCTCGAGCAGAGGCGTACGAGGCAGCTCGCCCTCGCAACGGCCACGGCCTCAAGGAACACGGGCCAGGCACTCGTCGACGCGGTGACCGAGGCGGAGAACAAGGTCCAGACCGCCGAGAGAGTGCTTCAGGAGCTTCAGCCGCGGATTCCGATGCTGCGCGAGGCCGAAGAAGAAGCACGGGCAATCTTCCAAGCAGCGACCGCAGACGCAGCCGCTTCGCGTGACAGGCAAAGGGGGGAACTTGCGCTGGAGGAGACGGCAATCCTACGCGAGCGTGGCGTCCTGCGCAGCAGGCAAACTCGTCTTGAGGCAGCGCTCGCCTTGCGCAAGGCGGAGACCTTGCGCGAGCAAGGCGACGAGCTTGCAGAAGCGTTGAAGACGCTGGATGACGAGATCAAGTCGCTCGACGCAGTGGAATCTTGGACCGAGCTCGGGAGAACGCGAACCTCGCTCAAGGCGACGGCGCAGCGCGCGGCGGCTGCGGCCGAACTTCTCGCGAAGGCCACCGACCTGCGCTCTCGAGCGGCCCAAGAGTGGCCTTCCGCTGACTCGAAGTTGCTTCCCGACGCCAAACGTGTCGTGCAGTTGCGTGAGCTGCGCCAAGGGCTCGACGTGGCCGAGGCGAAGCTCCACGTCGGGCTCTGCGTCGAGGTACGCGGCCCGCGATCCGTCTCCGTATCGTTAGACGGAGCCGCAGCGGAGGAAAGGACGTCACCGTTCTCTGTCGAGGCGAAGGCGTCGGCGCGCCTCAATTTCGTGGATGGCGTTGAGGTTCTTGTCCGAGGCGGCAGGCTCGCTGAGCGCGAAGACGCGGACCGCCGGCGCAAGCAATGGAACGACATGACGGCGTCGCTCTTCGCGACCGTCGGCGTCACTGACTTCGCCGCCCTTGAGGAGACCTGCCGTCTGGACGCGGAGCGGAAGACGCGGGCCGAAAACCTCGAGCGTGAAGCTGCTACGACGGATTCGCAGCGGGTCGCCCTCGGGGATTCGAACGCCGATAGGGAGCGGTACGAGGAGCGGATAGCCGAACTGGCGCTTCGCCTCGAGGGTGTCGACCTGGCTCTTGTCGAGTCCGCGGCGAGTGCATACGGCGTGCAGGTGAGAGCAGTTCTTACCAAGAAGGCTACTGGCCGCGAATCGAAGCGACAGGAGCTCGCAACGCTTCGTGCCCAGGAGGCCACACTCCGGGAGCGCGCGGCGGCGGACTTGGCTGGTGATGCCATCGGTGACTTGGACGCTGAAGTGAAGGCCATAGGAGCCGCTACGGAGGACCTCGATAGTCGTGAACGGAAGCTCGTTGAGGCGCGCGGTGTGCTCGATGCACCACCTGGCAGGCGCGATGCGCTCGAGAATGCAGTTTCGGTGGCGAAGCTGGCTCTCGATGAGGCGGTGAGCCGGACGGCGACGGCGACGAGTGAGCGCGATGTTTGGGGCGCCCGACTGCAGGAGCGGCGCGCCGCTGCCACAAAGATCGACATTGCTTCCCTTCAGAGAGCCGAGGACGCTGCTCGCGCCGCTGCCCGGGACGACGGAGCGCCGGTGCACGAAGCCACTATCGTCGGCGCGTGCGCGGCCGAGGAGGATGCGAAGACGCGAAACGAGACGCTCACGGGTGAATTGCGCAAGGCTGAGGGAGCTTTGCTTGCGAGTGGCGGCGCGGCCGCGGACGAGCGCCTCCACGATGTCGAAGCAGCGCTCCAGCGTGCCCACGAGAGGCAGAGCGCTCTCGAGGACGATTATGAGTCGTGGAGGCTGCTGAGCGACACTCTCAAGGACGCTGAGCGCGCGCAGGCTACTCATCTGGGAAACGTGCTCGCACCCGATCTCGGGGCTCGGTTTCAAGCTCTGGCCGGTCAGCGCTATAACGGCATTGCGCTCGGTCCGCACCTCGGCCTCGACGGGGTCGAAGCGGGCGGCGCGCGGCGCGCGTTGGACCGGCTGTCGATCGGCACGCGAGAGCAGCTCTCGACCCTGTTTCGGCTCTGCCTGGCTGAGAGGCTGGGGTCAGCGCTCCTCCTCGACGATCAGCTCGTTCAAAGCGATCTCGAGCGCCTACGCTGGTTCCGGCGCGCCCTACGCCAGACGGCAAGCACGGGAGTGCAAATCGTAGTATTGACGTGCCGCCCAGACGACTACCTCGAACCCGCCGAGTCTCCGGGACCGCACGTTGTCGACTTGGCGTCGATCGTCACAGACGGAATATGACACCTGGCGCGGCCCCCTCCCCGCCCTGGTCTTCGTGCAGATGTGCGTGAAGCGGAGGAAGTTGAACGTCTCTGTCTTCCGGGTACCGCGACGGGTTCGGTCCTTGGCCGCAAGCGTCGACGCCGGGAGCGGCCTTCCTTTGACGCTGAGGAAACGCGTCTCGGAGCCGGTCAACGGTCACGTGTTGCAGAAGCGTTGTGAACGGGCACGCGAATAAGCTTGTCGGACCTCGCCACAATCGTCTGCCCGGCTACGGCGCCGTCGTCGTGGCCACGCACCCGGTTGGCACGGAGTTTATCGAGCCCCCGAGACGGCACGCGCGCTTGCCGAAGGGATCTTTCGAGGCGATGACCTGGGGGGGGGGTCGCCCTGCTCGTCGCCGTCGTTGCGCCGGCGTGGACGGGGTTCTGGAGATGGCGCCAAGGGCGGGGGGGTGCTGCGTGACCGGGTGTCGCGCTCCCGGCAAACGGAGCTACCCTCCGAACCCATGGGTGAAGCCTGCACGCCTGCCGTTGCGACCGGGTACGGACGCGAGGAACAGATGCTCCTTCTGCGTCGCACGGGACCTCTCCGCCTCGGCGATCACCGGACGGTTGCCTGCCCTACGCCCGAGTGCGACGGACAGCTGGAGGTGAGCTGCGTCTCCGATCCCCTTGCGACCAAGTACGACGTGTTCGACTGTCGCTGCAAGACCTGCGGAACGAACGCGATCATAAGGCCGTGGGCCGGCACAGAACGGTGAGTGGTTGAGGCATACGTCGTGGCGCTCGATCGTCACTGAGCTGCGTGACCCCGAGGCAGGGCTCGTCTGGCTCGCTCGACTACGCGAACACTTTTCGCCGAAGTGGTCTCTGTCAGCTTTGGACCACCCGATCCAGGTCGACTGCGCCTTTCGCACGCACCGCATCCCTTTGCTTGAGCTAGGGCAAGTCCTCGTCAAAGTCCGCTGCCACGGGATGAACAAGCTGCGCCAGTCGGGACAGTACCTTGGCCTCCGACAGGAACTTCGCGGAGGCGCTCTACTGCTGGAGATGGGTGCGGATCTCCTCCACGAGCCTGCGCGCCTGGAGGGGGTTAAAGAGTCGGAGCAACCGTCGGGTCCGGATTGGCGTGCGACTTGGCAAGATGGATGCGTCTACGTCGAGGCGAAGCTGCCTCGAACCAGCAAGCAAGCGAACCTTCGCGAGGTCCGGGGCGCACAGCTCACGTCGGCTTTTTTGGGCGGCATCGGCGAAGACGTTCGTAAGGGTGAAGGCCTGTGGGCGACTCTGCGACCAACGGAATCGTTCCTCGACAGCCTGGGAGATCGGCTTGAAGATGCGTGTCGAGTGGAGGAACGCGCTCGCCATGCGGCGGCGGCATTCTCGTCGATGATTAGGGTGCGCCGGGCCCTCGGGCCAACGCGGGGCCGCTTCAGCTTGCTCAGTGGGTGTGAGGTGCTCCTCCGTCCACGTCAAGACGGGTTCGGGGGGCTTTCTGTAGATGGTTTCTTCGTCGTGACCGACGAGGACGAGAACAGCATGCGTTTGAAGGACGACCTAGAACTTGCCTCGCATCAGCTCAAGAACGTCCCTGGGCCTCGGGTCGTCCTGCTCGACACGAGCCAGGACGCCGGGCTCGCAGTGCCATCGCGGCGCACCACGGCGACGGTTCAATCGTTAGTCGCGACCGAGCTTTGGGCCGCCCGCCTGGCGTGCATCATGATCGTCTATCGGGACTACCCGCACACGATCGTCGAATTCGTTCTCGGGCGCACAGATGATGCCGCGGAGACCTTTCGGCTCTTGCGGTCCAAGCTTCGGCAGTGCGAGCGCGGGCACCTGCACTGCGAGCCCTTGGTTCCAACGACGCCGTGCACGTTGCCGGGAGCGTCTTGACACTGAGACGCGATCGCACGATCGCGTGGCGCGGGCGCAACGTCATTGGCAACGACGAGATCGACTCCTCGAGCGCACGGCCCGCGCCCAAGGGCGCGGGCCGCCAGGTCGACGTCGATGCGGCGGGCGCCTGAGCAAGTGGACCGTCAAGCAGACTGCAAGGTTCCGTATCCCTCGAGGCTCTAGCCGCTCTTCTTCCAGGCCTCCTGAACGCACCATGCCTCGACCTCCGTCCCCTGTCCGCATCGCACGCGACGATCGCGGGTCGCCATCCAAGCCGTCACGGACGCAGACCCGCGTGGCCGGCTCCGTCAAGACGCCATGGGGGGACGCCTCCAGCGCGCTCGCGGCGAATGCTGACGGAAGGACGTGGCTTGCCGCGGGACCAGCGCCGTGAGACCGACCGCGGCAAGCGCGATATTCAGAGGACCTAAAGCATCGCGAGAGGCGATGGCGGGAGGGGCGTAAAGTCGCAACCCCATGTCTTTCGCGGGAGATCGTCACTTGTCACGCACCTACGTGCGGTGCGCAGCAACCGGCCCCGAGCTAGACATCACCCCCGCTCTCGCTGTAAGCGAGTTAATCCTCAGGAGCCTTTTGGATGGATCAGTCCGACAGAAATCTCCTCGCCGAAATCGTGTGTGGGGCGAAGCTGCTCTTCGACAATGCTGAGGCGCTCTACAACGAAGCGCAGGTGCTGGGTATGCAGGGGCACTTCGCTCGCGCGCTGTACCTCCATCAGATCTCTATGGAGGAATGCAGCAAGGTTGACCTGTTGGGCGCCGCCGCCACCGCCATGCTGCTCGGCAAGCCGATCGATTTGGAGAAGCTCACCAAACGGATGGCGCAGCACAAGGTCAAAAACTACAACAATGCGTATTTCATGAGCGCGACGGATGCCGAGCGGAGCGCTCGCAAGACCGGCGATTGGGATACAGCCCGAGAACTCTTTCGGCGTCAGCAGGAGGCGTTCCATAGTGAACGGAACGACAATAAGAATGCGTCTCTGTACGTTGATTTCGTGAACGGCCGGTTTGTCGGCCCCGAGGAACGCATCAGCGAGATGCTCGCGGTACAGACTCAACACCTCAACGGGTTCTTCCTCGACCAGGCGTCCCTCCACGTCAGGCTATTGCAACGCTTCGTCGACGAGCCAGACCTCGTCGAGGGTCAACTGAAAACCCTCCTGACCTCATTCCAAGGGCTGAAGGAGGTCGCTCCGTCGGAACGCGAGGACATGCTGCTGGACTTGCTGAAGAAGATGGCGGGAAGCGTTCCTGAGGAAAAGGCGTAGGTAGGGTAAGGCGAAGTCGCCACGAGCGGCGCCCTCTGGCTCATTTGGAACGGCACCTCATGGGCGACCGTGTCTGAGGCCCCGCGCGCGCCCATGCGCGGAGCAATCCGGCCGGAGGTGCCCCGTGGAACCCACCCCCGCAAACCTCCCGCTATAAGATCCCCGTCTACGAACTCGCCTCGTTCAAGCCCGTCGCGCATTACGCCTCGCGGAAGCGTCGTCCCAGACGCCGACACGCGGCCGCGCGATGGATGCGTTTACTTCGGCCTGACTGACCGTGAGCACTTCGCGGCACTGGCTGGCATCCCCAAACGCGGCCCGACGACACCAGCTCAAAGTCTCACGAACGACCATTCGACCGGAGTCGGCTTCGCCGCTTCGCCGGTTGTCGGCGACCCTGGGTCACCTGTGCCAATCGCCACCCCCATGGGGCCACCCTCTCGCCAGGGTGATGGGGCCGGGTACGAACACGAAGACCGGCTCTGGAGATCGCACACCGTGGGGTGTTCGTCGAGGCCCCCGGAGGCGTCCGTCAGGACGCCGACGCGCTTCGTCCGGAGACGTCCGTCAGGACGTCGATGTGCTCGGTCAGGTGACGAGGTTGCGGCGTCGGCCGGTCGGGCGCTTCACGACGGGTGCGGGGGAGATCGGCGCGTCGGCGGGGAGCGCCGGTTTGAGCCGCGCGCGATACGACTCGCCGTCGATGACGAGGTCGTAGGCGCTGTTGCGGAAGCGGTCGACGGCGCTCTGCGCGAGCAGCGTGTCGTCGAAGACAGCGAGCCACTCGGCGGTGTCGCGATTGCTCGTCACGATAGTCGAGGCGCGCGCGTTGCGCTCGACGAAGAGCTGGTAGACGTCGCGACTCTCGTCGCGCGTCATCGGCTCGAGGGCGAAGTCGTCGATGATGAGCAGGTCAATCGTGCAGAGCTCTGTCAGCAGGGCCTCTCGTGAGTTGTCCATGCGACTTTGCCGGAGCATCCGCAGCAACGCGTCGGCGCGTTGGAAGCGGACATGAAAGCCCGCTCGGCACGCGAGGTGGCCGAGCGCGCAGGCGAGGAAGGTCTTGCCGACGCCGACGGGGCCAAGCACGACGACGTTGCGCTTGGACTCGATGAAGCGAAGGCTCACGAGCTCCTGGAACAGTCGACGGTCGAAGTGCACCTTCGCTGCCTTGTCCCATCGCTCGACGACCATGTCCGGATCGAGCCCGGCCTTGTCGGCACGGCGCGCGGAGGCGCCGGCGTCGCGACGCTGAATCTCGTCGGTCAGGAGCGTGAGCAAGATGTCGTCGAACGACATCGACTGCGCCTCGCCGAGAGCGACGCGCTCCGGGAGGGTCTCGGCGATCTTGCCGAGGCAGAGTCTGCGGAGAGCCTTCTTCAACTCGGGGGAGATCGGACGGGGGCTCATCGCGCACCTCCCTCGCCATCGGACGAGCGCGATCGGGTCGCGAACGCGGCGGGATCGCGGGCGAAGCGCCCTCGAGGAAGAGCGACCACGCGCCCCTTGTCGGCGATCTCGAGGACCCGCGGCGGATCGGTGAAGGCCGCGGCGGCGCGATCGCCCCGTTCACCATTCACCGGCGAAATCTGGGCCTCCGCGGCCCGGCCAGCGTAGAGGCGCGGTCCGCCAAATAAGCGAAGGCCCAGGGCGCCAACCCCGGGCCTTCAGGAGTCTCCTGTGTCGGGAGGCCGTGAGGTTCATCACGGCTCGGGCTCCGTGTCCAGAAAGCGGCGGCATGGAGCTTCGTGTTGTCCGAGGAGTACCGGCTTGCCCTCTGCGAGCGGTGTCGAGTTCAGCTTCGGTTCTGCGGCCGCTGCGAGCGCGGGCAACGTCTCTGCTCGGCGTGTCGGCCGGCGCGCCGACGGGAGTCGCTGCGTCGAGCAGCTGCCGCCTACCGGGTGAAGCCCCGGGCTCGGCGTCTGCAGTCTGTGCGCCAGGCCCGGTACCGCAATCGTCTCCGGGGCAACTTCGTGGAGAAGAAAGTGACGCATCACACGGTGACGCAAGCCGCGTCATCGCCGACGTCATCCCTCACGCCGGAGATCACCGCCGGCAGGAAGGACGACGATGACGATTCGATTCGAGACGTGGCGCGCTGCTCGCTTTGCGGCGGGCGCCTCGCCGCCTGGGCCCGACCCCGACGCCGGGCGCCGCGACGGCGAGCTCGCCGGGCGCCGCGCGTTCCCCGTGGGCCGCCGGAAGCGGAGGGCTGACCGATGATCCCCAAGGAGACCGAGGCGGAGATCGTCCGCCTGTATCACGGCGAGAAATGGCCCATCGGCACGATCGCCGGCCAGCTCGGCATCCATCACACGACGGTCCAGCGCGTGCTGCGGCAGACGGGCGTCGACCGGAAGGTCGTCGCGCCACGGCCGTCGATGATCGACCCGTTCGTCCCGTTCGTCGTCGAACAACTCGAGAAGTATCCGGGCCTGCGCGCGAGTCGGCTGTTCGTCATGATCAAGGAGCGCGGCTATCCCGGCGGGCCCGATCATCTCCGGCGTCTCGTCGGCCGCCTCCGGCCGCGCAAGGCCGCGGAGGCGTTCCAGCGGCTTCGGACGATGCCGGGCGAGCAGGCGCAGGTCGACTGGGCGCACTTCGGCAAACTGGAGGTCGGTCGCGCCGAGCGCCCGCTGTGGGCGTTCGTGATGGTCCTCAGCTACTCGCGCCGGCTGTTCGTGCGATTCTCCCCCGGCGCGTCGATGCCCTTCTTCGTGACTGGCCACGTGGAGGCCTTCGCCGACTTCGGCGGCGTGCCCCGGGTCCTTCTCTACGACAACCTGAAGAGCGCCGTCCTCGAGCGGCACGGCGACGCGATCCGGTTCCATCCCACGCTCCTCGCGATGGCGGCGCATTACCGCTTCGAGCCGCGCCCCGTCGCCGTGGCGCGCGGCAACGAAAAGGGACGCGTCGAGCGCGCCATTCGCTACGTCCGCGACGCGTTCTTCGCGGCACGGAGCTTCACGGATCTCGCCGACCTCAATCGGCAGGCGACAGCGTGGACCGCCTCTGCGGCCACCGATTGCTCCTGGGTCGAAGACCGCGCGCGTACCGTTCGACAGGCGTTCGAGGACGAGCGCGGCGTCCTGCTCCCGCTCCCCGCCGAGCCGTTCCCTGCGCACGAGCGCCTCGAGGTCGAAGTCGGAAAGACGCCGTACGTCCGGTTCGATCTCAACGACTATTCGATCCCCCACGACCGGACCCGGCGGACCCTCGTCGCCTTCGCCACGCTCGACGAGGTGAGGATCGTCGACGGCAACGAGGTCGTCGCCACGCACCCACGCTCCTGGGACCGCGGCCAGCAGATCGAGCAGGCCGATCATCTCGAGCGGCTGGCCGACGAGAAGCGGCGCGCCCGCGAGCACCGCGGACTCGATCGCCTTACGCGCGCCGTCCGCAGTAGCCGGGCGTTCCTTCGCGTCGTCGCCGACCGCGGCGACAACATCGGCAGTACGACCGCCAGGCTCCTGCAGCTCCTCGACGCCGCCGGCGCCGCCGAGCTCGAGGAAGCCATCCGCGAGGTCCTCCAAAGCAACGCCATTCACGTCGGCGCCGTTCGGCAGGTCGTCGATCGGCGCCGCGCGGGCCGCGGCCTTCCGCCGCCCGTCTCCATCCCCGTCACCCGAGGCGAGCACGCCGAGCTCGTCGTCACTCCGCACGCGCTCTCCACCTACGACGCCCTCACGAAGGAGGACGCATGACCACCCTCAATCCCGCCGAGATCAAGAATCGCCTCAAGACGCTGGGCCTCTTCGGCCTGCTCGCCTGCTCCGACCAAATCGTCGACAAGCCCTGGCTGCCCGAGGTGCTTGCCATCGAGGAGCGCGAGCGTCAGAAGCGCAGCCTGGAACGCCGCATCCGAAACTCCCGCGTGGCCGCGTTCAAGCCCATGGCGGACTTCGACTGGTCGTGGCCGAAGAAGGTCGACCGCGAGGCGATCGACGAGCTCTTCACGTTGGCCTTCATCAAGTCCGGCCACAACGCCGTTCTGGTCGGACCCAACGGCGTCGGCAAGACGATGATCCTCAAGAATCTGGCGCACCAGGCGGTCGTTCGCGGCCACACTGTCCGTTTCGCCACCGCCAGCGACATGCTCGCCGACCTCGCCGCGCAGGAGTCCTCCGCGGCGCTCGGCCGCCGCCTCCGGCGCTACACGATGCCGCAGCTTCTGTGCGTCGACGAGGTCGGCTACCTCTCGTACGACAGCCGCTACGCGGACCTCCTCTTCGAGGTCGTCACGCGGCGCTACGACGCCCAGCGCCCCGTCCTGCTCAGCACCAACAAGGCGTTCACCGAGTGGGGCGAGGTCTTTCCCCACGCCGCCTGCGTCGTCACCCTCGTCGACCGCCTCATCCACCGCGCCGAGGTCATCGAGATTGACGCCGAGAGCTACCGGCTCAAGGAGGCCAAGGAGCTCAGCGCCGCCCGCACCAGGCAGCGTCGATCCAAGAAGCCGTGACACGAACCCTTGTTTAGACGGTCTGGGGCCGCTTCGACGCGAGCCACGAGAGTAGGACCGACGGCACGCCTTCCACGACCTCGATGGAATGACCTTCGGCGATGCACTCGAAGGTCTCGTCGTGGAAGCACAACACGTAGTGCTTCCAGTTCGCGTAGAGCTCGGGGTTGTGAGAGCGGTGCACGCGATTTCGCCGCTCTAGCTCGCTGATCCAAGACGAGCGGGCAACCAGATGAGCGCCGTACATCTCGAGCCCTCGGCCGTAGAGCGGATGGCCCTCGAGTGCCTCGTCGTTCGGCGGACCGAAACGGTGCGCCAAACAGCGTCGGAAAGCCGCGATGCCCACGACCTCTCCTGGGTCGCCCGGCCGCAGGATGTTCGGAGGCGGCCGCCATCCTCCCTTTGCGTAGTAGGCCACGTGGACAGTCAACCCATCCGCGACGACGACCGGGCAGGGTGCACCCCCGCTCCAGGGAACGTCCCATGGACACAGGTGTGCGGCCTCGACGCCCTCCGCGTCCGCGAGATCTCGTTCGCAGGCGAGGACGATCTCGGAGGCGGCGCGAAACTGGTCAAGACGGCCAAGAACTGCGCCCTCTTTGACCATCGCTTCAACCCTTGCCCGAGCCACTTCGAGAGCTGCCTTCGCTTCTCGGATGCGGTCGCCGTCTCCCTGCAATTTGCTCGGGCAAGGTTACGCGGGACTTGGCGACATTGCCACGTCGCGCTGTGGCCTTCGGAAGACTCTTCACCGGTGAACTTCACCGGCGCGAGCCGCGGCCTTCACCGGTGAACTTCACCGAATTCCCGCGGGATCAAGCGATCGTCAACACCCCTCGCGCGTGGCCTCGGACTCAACGCGCGTCGCGGCCTTGAGCATGCGATCGATGCGCGGGACATCGAGCACGTCGAACGCGAGAGCCCGTGCGCAGAGGGCGTCGACGCGGTCGGCTCCGTACCGATCGCAGAGGCGGACCAGACCGTAGGCTTGCCGCATCTTGGTCCAGGGCAGCGGTCCTTCCAGGAGGCGGTCGACGAACGTGCCGACATGTTGCCCACGCTCGCGAGCGCGGGTCCGAATGCTG
Organism: uncultured delta proteobacterium; assembly: GCA_963797395.1. GTDB lineage: Bacteria > Myxococcota_A > Polyangia > Polyangiales > Polyangiaceae > Palsa-1150. The sequence goes on along the minus strand of CAWCPA010000009.1, from coordinate 450,488 downwards.
TCGACGCTCCGAAGCGCGTGGTCTGCCTTGCCCACGGGATAGTCGCCCGGGTCGGTGCTTCGTTTTCCGGGCGCGACGCGGGGATGCACTTTGACGACCTCGGCGCCGCGGTAGAGGCGGACACTGGTACGGTCGACGCGGACGTCGAGCTGCTGGCCGATGAAGCGCGTCGGCGCCGAGTAAAGAGCCCGTGCAACCTGCACGTGATGGTCAGGGTGCACCTTGTGCTGCGACCAGGTTGGTACGTCGTACGGCGCAACCGGCGCGGGCTGCATGTGCGGCTTCTCGCCCTGCTCGTAGGCGTCACGCGGAACGAGCTGCGTGGTGCCGTGGACGCGCGTGCGGCGACATCGCGGCACCACGATTCGGCGTGTCGCCGCCACGCGGTCAAGTGGTCGAAGGCTTCGCCGTCGAAGCAGCGCTCGCGGACGTAGGCGATCTGGTTTTCGACGCGCGGCTTGTCCTGCGGACGGCGAACGCGAGCCGGGTCGATGTAGAGACCGCGCGCTTGGGCGTACTCGAGGAAGCTGCGCTGCAGCGTGGGGTCGGTCGCGCTCGCGTGCACGACGGCCGACGACATGTTGTCGGGCACGAGGCGCTTGGGGACTCCGTCGAAGAATCGCCAGGCGGCGTCGAGCCCCTCGCAGAGGGCCTCGGTGGTCTGCTGCAGCAGCGGCCAGACGAACATGTACCGGCTCACCGTGAGGGTGATGACGAGTGCCCAGAGCTTCTTGCGAACGCCGTCGACATGCAGATGTCCGACATGCCCGAAGTCGATCTGCGCCTCGTCGCCGGCAGGCGGATCGTCGACCCGTACGGTCGGCGCTCGCTCGCGCCAGGCCATCTCCTTGTGAACGAAGCGACGGAGCGTGGTGTAGCTAACGTCGATGCCTTCGCGAAGCAGCAGCTCGCGAACGCGCACGAGCCGCAGCGGCCGCTCACCGCGGAGCCAGGCCTCGATGCGAACGCGTTGCGCTTCGAGCACCGTCCACGGCTCCGACGTCGGCGGCATTGGACGCGCCTGAACGCGTTGCGCGATCTCCGCCACCAACCCGTCGTCGAGCGGCGTCCCGGCGGCAAGCCCGCACTGCCGGGCCGCCGCGAAGTACCGCGCGGCCGTCTTCCGATCGGCCACGCCATCGCGTGCGACCTGGCGTGCACTCTGCCCCGCCTGCAGCCGGCGAAGCACTTCCCTGATGTCGATCATGCTCAACTCCCGAAAGCTCATCGGTGCTCCCCGACGGCGTCCCGCGCCGTCGTCGAGCAGCACCGTGCCCTTGCTCTCGGTCGTCGTGATCGGCTCCTCGTCGCCCCCCTCCGGGGGTGGCCCCATGAGGGTGGCGAGAGGGTGGCCCCATGACCCTGGCGAATTTGGGTCCAGTCACCCTGCGGGTGGCCCCATGACCCTGGCGATTAGCTGGACCCATGAGGGTGGCGAAAACCGCCGTTGCTGGCCCCATGAGCGCGGCGATTGGCACACCTGCAGGTAAAACCTGCAGGTCGCCCCCAAGTCACTCCCCAGGTGACCCTCCAAGTCACTCCCCGGGTTAGCCCCCAAGTCACTCCCCGGGTTAGCCTCCAGGCGCCCCCCCCAGGTGACCCGGCGGGAGCCCCACCGAGATCGCGGCAAGTGCACCAGCCCGGTGCCTTACGACGGCGCTGACGATGCGCGGCCTCGATGCGGCGCCCCGAGGTCGCGGGTCGCAGCAATCAGCCCCGCGCTCGCACATCGTCCAGACTCCGCCGCGCGAGCTGGCCCGACCCGGGGTGCTATCGTAGAAAAAAGGGGCGTGGGAAGCCGCCAGCATGAGCCACGATTTCGCAAGGAAAGCTGGTCGCGCGAGCGGCGCGGTTACGAGGGGTGGCCTTGGCACCGCACTGAAGCCCGGCGGGGCATCGGGCGAGCGGACGCTGTCCGGCCAGCCGGACGGAGCCGGGTTTGCCCCTCGGCTGGCTGACGATGCGCGCCTCCGGTACCTGGGCATTTTTTCCGAGGACCTGCGACGCGAAGCTGAGATGGAGGCGCTCGGAACGGCCTTCGCGTCGAGACTCGCGTTGTCGGCTTCGCCAGCTGTCGCGACCGACGCGAAGGTGCGGTCACGCCAGGTGCCGACGTTCGCCGAGGTGTGGCCACAGTGGACGAGTGGAGATCTCGCGAAGCGCTTCCCCGACCACGTCAAAGCCAAGACGACCAGCGGCGACGACGTGCATCTGCTCACCGTGGTGTCGCGGGGGCTGGGGGACGTGCCGATGGCCGACGGCCTCATGACCCTCGACGTGGTCGACCAGACCATGAGCCGGCTCGAAGAGCACCGTCAGGGCCGCGAGAACGACCAAGCGAAGCTCGAAGGGCGCAAGCCGCGTCTCTTGAAGCCCCTCGACACGAGCACGCGTCGCCAGTACGCGCAGGTGGTGCGGCGCGTCCTCCAGCTGGGCGTCTACCCGCTCAAGCTGCTGACCCACAATCCCTGCCCTCGCGGGTGGCTCCCCAAGAAGAAGAAGGCCAAGGCGCGCGGCTTCATGTTCCCGGACGAGGACCGCAAGTTGCTCGCATGCAGCAAGGTCCCGCTGATCGAGAGGTTCTACTACGGCCTCCTGAACCGCGAAGGCATGCGCCCGGACACCGAAGGGCTCCAGCTCACCGACGGACAATGCGACGTCGCGCACGAGATGATGCGCCTCGACACCAACAAGACCGACGCCCGGCGCGAGTGGCCGATGGCGATGGGCACGCCGCTCGCCATTCGAGCGTGGCAACATCTGCGGGCCACGCCAGATGCCAACGCCCATACCCGCATCTTCAACGTCCGCGACGAGAAGGCGCGCATCGTCTTCTCCGATTCGAAGGGCCGGCCTCGCTCGCGCTGGGCGCTGTCGAAGCCGGCCAAGCAGCTGCGGGACGCGCTGCGCTTGGCCGGGGCCGACCGCCCGTCGCACCACGAGAAGAGTGCCAACCGGATCCCGCTCCGGGCGCACGACGCGAGGGCCACGTTCGTGACGCTCGCGCTCGCGCACGGCTGGAGCGAGGACGCGATCATGCGCCGGACGGGCCACACGACCTCCGGGCAGCTCCGCAACTACCGGCGCGACGCCGAGAACCTGCGCGAGGTGTGGAGGCGCGGCGGCTGGGCGGAACTTCAGACCAGCGGGGAGCTGATTGGCGAGGGGCCGACGCAGCTCTTGCCCTTGTGGATGGCCATCCCCGAGCTTCGTGAGGTCGTCGAAAGCGGCGCCTTGGGCGCCGCGGAACCCGCGCCGCCAAAAGATCCGCTGCGTGGTACAACTGTGCGGAAGAAGAAGAACAAAGGCACGGGTGGCGAAATTGGCAGACGCAGCGGATTTAGGTTCCGAGAGCACGGAGCCACAATTCACGGCAGCCGGGAAAACAAGCCTGATCGCGGAGCCGACGAAGCCCGAGAAGACCCCAGTGGAGGGGGCCGTGGGGCAATCGTGGGGCAATCAGGACGCGGTGGAGGCCTCTCTCGCAAAGGCCATTGAGGCGGCCGCGACGGCGGGTCGGTTCGACGTCGTCGCGCAGCTTGCGAGAGAGCTCGAGGCTCGCCGCCTCGCGGGAATGAACAACGTTCACCCGTTCCGCCCGAAGCGCGGTCCAAGCCGCCTCTAGCCCGCGCCCGGCCGCGTCTGACGACCGGCAGCCAAGCAATCCGATCCAAGCGACGACTGCGGGTCCGGCCTAAGCTCCGGGCTCTCGAGAGGTGATCCCTTGCTGACCCTTCGCCGATCCGAAGACCGAGGCCGCGGCCAGCACGGTTGGCTCGACAGCCGCCACACGTTCTCATTTGCCGGCTACTACGATCCCCGGTTCGTCGGCTTCCACGATCTTCTCGTCATCAATGAAGACCGGGTCGCACCGGGCAAGGGCTTCGGGACGCACAGACACGAGGAGATGGAGATCATCTCGTACGTGCTCGATGGCGCCATCGAGCACAAGGACAGCACGGGAACGGGAGAGGTGTTACGGCCCGGAGAAGTACAGCGCATGTCTGCAGGCACGGGCATCGCGCACAGCGAATACAACCCTTCGAAGACCGACCCCCTGCATTTTCTGCAGATCTGGATCGTCCCGGGGACGTTCGAATTGCCGCCGAGCTACGAGCAGAAGGCGTACCCGACGACCGAGCGAGCCAATCGCCTTCGCTTGATCGGCTCCTCGGACGGCCGCGACGGCTCGGTTACGATCCATCAGGACGTCGATCTCTACACATCCTCGCTGGCTCCCGAGGCGTCCGTGCGCCTGGCCCTGCGCCCTGGTCGTGTCGCGTGGCTTCAAGTTGCCCGCGGCTCGGTGGACGTGCGCGGCAAGGCGGAAGCGGTGATGATGTCGAACGGGGACGGACTCGCGGTCGCGGGCGAAGACGCCATCGAGATTGTCGGCAAGACGGACGCGGAGGTCCTGGTCTTCGACCTACGGGACACGCAAAGGAGCAGGCGACGGTAGCGGACGACGGTCTGCGCCCGGTCCATTGCGGCGACTCGGCCAGCAGTGCCTCCAGTCGAGCCCGGGCCTTCTCCCAGACCGGCCGACCGCGTGGAGGGCCTTTTGGCGCGGCGATTGGCCCGGGAGATGGGCGTTTCGCGGAACACGGTGCTGCGCTACCTGTCGCGGGTGGCGCCGACGCGGGTCGAGCGGCACCCGCAGCAGCACTTTGTGCCGGATTGCGTGAACCTGATCCATCCGCAGCATCCTCCTCGCGGGCGTACCCACGATGTTGGTGCCGGGTGGATCCGTTTCCGAGCGGCGTTTGGATCACTTTCCGGGCGGCGTGATCATCGCCGGCGGCTAGGCTATCCGGGCCCATGCCCAACTCGCCAGGTAAGGAGCCGTTCCGGAGCGCGCGGTACGTTCGGCTTCCCGCACTGGGCCGATGCGAGCTCAGTTACGTCCACACGTCGACAGGCGCGGCACCTCCGGACCTGCGCGATTTGCTCGAGGTCACGTTGGTGGACTTCGGTGACAAGACGGTCGAGCACCGTGGGCGGCGCCAGCGGATCCATACGGGTTCCCTGGGGCTCCGTTCTCCGTATGAGGTGGGAAAACTCGTGCGGCGACACGTCGCCGACACACGGATCCGCGTCCTCGCCATCGGCGAGTCCGAAATTGCGCAGGCGTGCGAGGCCGCGGACTTGCGTCCTCGCGACCTTGCGAGCGTGCTGCTGTATGCGTCCAACCCGGAGCTCTTTGCGGCGGCATCCTCTGTCTTCGCGGCTGTAGAAGAAAACGCGACCTCGCTCGAAATCCAGACGCGCCTCGCCACTTGCGCGACGCACGTCGTCGAAGCGCTTGGTCGCGTTGGTCGTGTCTCGGGCACGCCGCGTCGCTTGCCCGGCGCGCAAGTGAGCGTTCGCCGGATCCGGGAGATCCTCCATGACCGCGTCGCGGACGATATCTCGCTGGACGAGTTGGCGCGGGAGGTCTCGCTCAGCCGTACCTACGTCGTCCACGCCTTCCAGGGCGCTTACGGACTGTCGCCGTTCGAATACCTGATGCACCTGCGGGTCGCGCGAGCGCGAGTCCTTCTGGCCGAGGGCGGGCGCCCCATCGATGTCGCGCATGCGTGCGGCTTTTGTGATCAGAGCCACCTCAATCGCTGGTTTCGAAGGACCGTCGGCGTTACGCCGGGGTCGTACGCCGCGGCGTTCGGCGCCGTCAGCGGACCCGCGACCGCGCGAAGAGGACGACGGCCGCCGGCACGATGAGCACTCCGAAGCCAAGCCAGGCCACGCCCCATGCCCCCACGGCGCATCCGACCGCGAACGAGCCGATGATGACGCCGAGCAGGCGATGCTTCGCGAGGTCCTGCGTGGCCGGCGGCATCACCGACTCGGCGAGCCACTGCGTCACGTTGCCGGTCATCACGGTGGTCATCGCTGCGAGGGGCGCCGGATTCAAACGGTGCAAGGCGTTCTGGATACCCATCGCCGTGACCAACAGGGCGACAATGGCGGCACGGGCCGGGCCCGCGACGCTCGCGTGTCCCGCCATGCCCACGATCGCCGCGCTTCCGATCAGGGCCGCCTTGACCAGCAGCAGGCGACGTACGGTGGCGAGTCCCAGGCGAACGTGAATGCGCCGATAGAGCCATGTCGCGCCAACGACCGCGAAGATGAATACGGGGAAGGTCGAGAGCTTGAGCCACTCGTCGGCGCGCACGCGCAGCGCGAGGTCCGCGGCGAGCACGACGAAATTGCCCGTGACGTGGGCGCAGAAGACCCCGTCGGCGCCGACGAACGTGGCGGCGTCCGCGAAGCCGGCGACGAAGCCGAGCGTCGCGCCCAGGATCGCTGCGTCTCGCGATGACACGGGTGCTGAGGATGGCACGGTCTAGGGCTGCGGAGAACCCTGTCGGATGCGCCCATCCGGTGAAACCGAGAGCTCGAAGGAGGGCTTGCCTCCATCGTCGAAGAGGGAAATGTCGACCGTGCCGCTGGCGTCGAGCTTCACTTCGGCCCGATGCGCGCCGCCGGCCCCCGTGAGCACGAGCCCGGAGGTTCCGTCGTTCTTCTGAAAGAGGTAGCTCTGCTGCGCGCCGGCTCCGTGGAAGAGAACGTGCGCCCCCTTTTCGTCGCCTTCGAGAACGGCGATGGGTCTCGCGACCGGTTCGTTAGAGAAGAGCGTGATCCGTGGCCTGCCCTTGCCATCGAGCTCCGAGCGGAGCGCAGGCCGGCCGGCCTCGTCCAGCAGCGCAAGGACCGGCGCTCCGCCCTCCATGGCCAGCCGCGCGCGCGTCCGCTCGCCGTCGAGCAAACGAAACTCGGACGCTTCGACGACACCCGCCTGGGATCGTTGCGTTCCGCAGGCCGTCAGAGCCACCAGCATGCTCAAGAGACCGCGAACCATGCACCTCGTCTAGACGAGCGACTCTCACCAGGGCTTGGACGTCGTTGCCCCGCAATCGGCGTCGCGCGGCACAACGTCGTCCAAGCGGCGCCCCCCGCGGCCGCTTAGCATCGCGCGCCAACACCATGAACGTGCGCATGGCATGGCTCGCCGCGTTTGCGACTCTCGGCTCATGCGCCCCGGCGCAGCCCGCAACCGTTCCTCCCTCCGCCGTCCCGGCGGTCGCGCCCCTCGTGGCCGTGGGTCCCCAGTACGACACGACCCATGTCTATGTCGCGCCCGGGGACGTCGACCGGTTCGCCCAGAGCTTCCTCGCGACGTTCGGCGGCCAGAGCACGAAGCAAGTCGTAGCCACTGTCACCCCTACGCCGAGCCTCACGACGTCGCAGCTCCTGCAGACGCCGGTCGGCACCCTCTCGCTCTTCGGGTTCAAGACCCCCATCCCGTATCCGTTCGGCCTCGAGCGCACCGGTTACCTGGTCACGGACATCGACGAGGCCGTGCAAGCCGCGCGCAACTGTGGGGCCGACGGGCTCGTCGCCCCGTTCCCCGATCCGATTCGGGCGCGACGCCGTCGTCCAGTGGCCCGGCGGAGTGAACATGCAGCTGTACTGGCACACGACGAAGCCCGCATACGCGGCGCTGCAGACGGTGCCGGAGAGCCGCGTCTACCTGTCGCCCGATCGCATTTCGGCGTTCGTGGCGGGCTTTTTGTGCTTCTCGCACGGCACGCTCGTCTCCGATGACGCCCACGCGCCCGGCGTCGAAATCGGGCGACCCGGCGACACGTTCCGGCGGGTCCGTCTGGAGTCTGCGTTCGGGAAGATCGCCGTCCTGGTGACCGACGGACACCTGCCCTACCCCTACGGGCACGAGCTCATGGGTTATGAGGTCACCGACCTGGCGGGGACGCTCGCGAGGGCCAAGGCGTCAGGCGCCACCGTGCTCGTCGAGCCCTACGCGGGCGATCACCGACAGGCGTCGCTGGTGGCCTTCCCGGGCGGATACGTCGCCGAGATCCACGCGAGCGCGCCCTGACGTACCGTCGCGCGCGGTCCTGACATGGATCCCCTGGTACTGCCCGTTCCCTACGTCGACCGCGCGCCCAGCGCGGACGAGCGTCAGCGATTCCTGAGGGTCTTCTTCGACGTCGCGCCGGCGGTGTTCATCGGTACCCTCGATCAGGCCATCGTCGCCGCCGCGCTGCCCGCGATCGCCGCCGACCTCGGGGGCTTGACGAACGTCGCCTGGCTGGTGACCGCCTACCTTCTGTGCGCAACCGTCGCCGCGCCGATCTACGGGCGCCTCGGCGACGCGTTTGGTCGGCGACGCGTTCTGCTCTGGGCCCTCGTCATCTTCCTCCTCGGCTCCGCGGCCTGCGCCGAAGCCCCTTCGCTCGGCCTGCTGGTCGGCGCTCGTGCGCTCCAGGGACTCGGCGGGGGCGGCTTGATGACCCTCGCCCAGGCGCTCATCGGCGAGGCCGTGAGCCCGAAGGAGCGAGGGCGCTTCCAGGGGTGGTTCGGCGCGGTCTTCGCGCTCGCCAGCACGCTCGGGCCCGTCGCCGGCGGGTTTCTCACGCAGCACCTCGGTTGGCGATCCATCTTTTGGGTGAACGTTCCCCTGGGCCTGGCCGCCACGGCGGCGGCGATGCGGCTCCAGCCCGCAAGAGGGACCAACACCTTCGTGCCGGACGTCGTGGGAACGCTGCTCTTCGTGATCGCGACGGTCTCGATACTGCTCGCCTTGAATCTCGGGAGCTCACTCGGGTGGACGTCGGTCGCAATCGGGGGCCTCGCCGTCGCGGGAGGGGCGGGCTTTGCGGCCTTGCCTGCCGTTGAACGCCGGAGCCGAGACCCCCTCCTCCCACCGCCGCTTCTCGCGCTGCCCATCGTGTGGCGTGCCGGCGTCTGCGTGTTGCTGTTCGCGGCGCAGCTCTTCGCGCTCATCGTCGAGCTCCCGCTCCTCCTCCAGAAAGGGTTCGGCGCAAGCGCGTCCGCCTCGGGCCTGATGCTCTTGCCGCTGACGCTCGCTCAGGTGGCCTCCTCCACCGCCGTCGGCTCGTGGATCTCGCGGACGGGCCGTCCGCGCGGCGTCCTGGTGGCGGGCCTCGCAACCGCGGCGCTCGGCCTCCTTCTCCTCGTAGTGGCCTTGTCCCTGCGGCTCTGGGTCATCGGCGCGGCGGTCGTACTCGTGGGCGTCGGCCTCGGAACGACCATGCCGGCAGCGCAAACGATGGTTCAATGGGCCGGGGGAACGGCGCGATTGGGGTCGGCCACGGCCAGCCTGTCTTTCGCACGGTCGATCGGTGGCGTCCTCGGAGCCGCCGTCGCGTCGACGATTCTCGTCGTCGCACTTCGGCTCCTCGTGCCCGACGCCATCGTCACGCCGGGGTTCACCGACCACGAGCGCGTGCAGGCATCGTTCCGCTGGGTCTTCGGCGCACTTGCGGTGCTCGGCGCGATCGCCACCGTAGTGGCGAAAACCATCCCCGACATCGATCTCGCGACCTCGCCATCGCCTACGGACCGCGATGCTCCGGCTTCGATGCGCCGCTCGTCGCCTGCGGGTGCGCAAACATCGACGCCGCGTAGGTGAGGCCGATTCCATAGTTGCCTCCGTGCTCGCGGACGATCGCCGCCGCTCCCGCGTAGGTCTCATGGTGGCTCCAGTCGCGCTGCAGCTCGAGGAGGACCTGCAGCCACGTTCGCGGCACCATGCCGGCGCTCTCGAGCAGGCGCAGTGACGTCTGCTGGGCGATCTCGCTGGAGGCCGCGCACGCGTCCACCACGACGTGGACCGTGTATCCAGCTTGCATCGCGTGGATCGCGGTGAAGGCGACGCAGGCTTCCGTGAGCAGTCCCGCGAGGAGGAGCCGCTTGCGCCCCGTGGCGCGAACCGCCGCCTGCACGTTCGCGTCCTCGAAAGCGTCGAGCGGCGTGCGCTCGATCGACTCCACCTTTCCGCCGAAGGCGGCCCGAAGCTCGGGAAACCAGGGCCCGCTGAACTTGGCGCTCGCCGAGGTCGTGACGACCGTCGGCACCCCGAACACGGCGGCGACCTTCGCCAGCGCCACGAGATTGGACAGAAGCGTCTGGTGGTCCATCGATTGGGCCACGAACGAGAGGCCCGGCTGGGGGTCCACGAGGACCAGCGCAACATCTTGCGCCGTAAAGAGGGTGAACTTGGGCTCCATCGGACGCGAGGATCCCTTTCTTGGCCCGCGCGGTCTTGGACGCCATTGCGGCGCGAGCGCTCCGATGCGCAAGGTCGTCCAAGCCGAATGGAGGCAGGTGGCGCGACTGTTGGAGGCCATGAAGGCCTACGTGCTGTCGCTTTGCGTTGGAGTCCTGGTGGGCGCCATCTACGGCGTCCTTGGTGTTCGCTCCCCCGCTCCCCCCGTCATCGCCCTGCTGGGACTCCTGGGCATGCTTCTCGGCGAGCAGGGCGTCGCGTCGCGCGACGTGCGTTCTCGGGAAAGAGCGTGACTTCATCGTGGATCTCGAAGCAGTGCGGGCCCCCCATCCTGGGGACGCTGGAACCGCACCGCGCGCCGGAAGACGCGGCCACGACGCCGAAGACCTAGCCGAAGTCGCTGCGAGGGGCCTCGCTCGGCGTCGTCAGAACTTGTATGCGACCCAACCGGCCGAATAGGTGATGTCCTTGGCGGGCGCGCTGCTCTCGAAGAAGGTGCCGGTCCCGAAGTGAGCCACGGTCGCGTTCAGAGTCAAATGCCGGGTGGCAGCCCAGGTGACGAAGGTCTCGTATTGCCATCCCAGGTAGCGCCCCTGCTGCGCGTTTCCAGGCCGCACGAGGATGCCCGGCACGTTGTAGACGCCGTCCCCCACGCTCTCGCGCCAGAACGCCCAGAATTCGTTGGTGAACGTGATCGACCCCGGAAGTGAGAGAGCGAGCGCAGCGTGCGGACCGATGTTGTTGGCGGGTCCGTTGGCCGAGACGAGGCCGAAGTACGTTCCTCGAGGGAACATCGGCGAGAACGTCCCGAAGGACGACGATCCGGCTCCGCCGTCTCCGCTCGTGATGCCACCGCCAACCGTGAGCTTGGGCTGCAGCGCTAGATGGCGATCGACGGCGACGACTTCGCCCGCGACCGTCCACGCCCGAATGTCGAGGTTGCCCAGAGAGCCGAACTGGTATGCCGCCTCGAGTTCTCCTTCGACGAATTGGGATCGGACCCTCACCCGGCTGCCCCACGTGTCGCGAAGCTCCCTTCCCGTCGCACGCTCGTAGTGCGCCGAGTCGACCTCGTGGCCCAGGTAGTATGCGTCGACGATCAGCGAAGGCACCTCGTATGTGGCCCATGCGCCCCAGAATGCCTGTGTCGTGTCCGTGTAGTCATCGAGCGCGCCGGGGTTCGTGAGCGCGGGCCGCACGGCGAACGCGTCGATTTCGAAAGGGTCCAGGTCGGGTAAGCAGGCGCACGCCGTCGTACGCGAATCGAACGTTCGGCGCTTCCCGCACGTCGATGAACCGACCGCTCCCGTAGGACATCTCCTGCCGTCCGACACGGAGCACCAGGCGACCCGGCTCGTCCAGGGTGGCCCCCGGCACGAACGCAACATCGCCGAAGAACGCGTTGAGGTCGAACTGGTCCTCGTCGATCGGGCGCGGTCCCCCCAGACGGAACGACTCCAGCCCCGTCTTGAGCTGCGCGAAGAAGCGGAAGTACCGCGTGAGGTGCTCGTCCGCATGCAGCATGTACCGCTGGAGGAGGTAGACGTTCGTGGGATGCCCCGTCTGACCCCAGAGCTCGTTCTCGTAGCCCTCGACCCACTCGCGCGCCTCGCCGCCCAGCGTCAGATAGAGGTCGTCGCGGCCTGGGACGAGGCGGATGTATTTGATTGGATCCCAGAAGTCGGCTGCGGGCGCGTCGCGCAGCCAGGCCCAATTCTCTTGGTCGCGGATGAGGCGATAGCTGCGGTCGGGCCCCAACGCGTCGTCGGCGCGCGCCGGACGCGAAAGGAACGCCATGGCAGCAAGCGCAACGAAGCCGAACGAGGCGAACGCCAATCCACGAGGTGAACGCATCCGAACGAGCGGTCAGAAAACGGCGCAGGCGCAACCGCTGCGCAGCCGGCGTTGCGCAGAGGCGGTCGGGACGGCCGCATCGTACCCGCCGAGCGAAGCCGGTCCCCAGCCCGGGCTCACAGGCGGAGGTGGTGGAGCGAGCCCGCCGAACTCGCCGCTGGCGTGCACCACTCGGCCACCCACGAGGGTCAGCTGGGACTCGATGTGACGGATGCGATCCTCGGGCACCTCGAAGTAATCTTCGGACAGGACGATGAGGTCCGCGAGCTTGCCCTCGCCGAGCGTGCCCACCTCTCCCGGCGTGCCGAGAAACCAGTCGTTGTTGCACGTGTAAAGGCGCAGGGCCCGATCCCGCGACAGCCGATCGTCGGGGGTATTGAGGGTCGTACCGCCGACGGTCTTTCCCGTTACGAGCCACCACAGGCCCACCCACGGGTTGTAGCTGGCAACACGCGTGGCGTCGGTTCCACCGCCCACACGAACCCCGGCGGCGAGCATGCGCTTGATGGGAGGAGCATGCCGCGCGGCCTCTTCGCCGTAGCGGGCCACGAAGTACTCCCCTTGGTACGCCAGCCGGTGCTGAATCGCGATCCCGCCGCCGAGGCGTGCGATGCGGTCGATGTTCCGAGGCGTGACCGTCTCAGCGTGATCGATGACCACCGAAGCCCCTCGAACGGGACCCGGCGGTCCACGCTCTCGAAGGCGTCGAGCATCCTCCCAATCGATTCGTCGTAGGTCGCGTGCAGGCGCAAAGGCCAACGGCTGCGCACGAGGTGCTCGACCACGTGCTCCAGGCTCTCCTCCATCTTCGGGGGCAGTTCCGGCCGAGGCTCGAGGAAGTCTTCGAAGTCGGCCGCCGTGTAGACGAGCATCTCGCCCGCGCCGTTACATCGGTACGACGGCGTCCCGCCCTTCAGAATCGACCGACTGTGTCCAGCGCTGGAAGTCCTCGAGCTCGGCTCCGGGCCGCTGCGTGAACAGGCTGTACGCGATGCGAGCCGTCAACTCACCCCGCTCCGCCAGGGCCTGGACTACCGCGTAGTCGTCGGGATACCGCTGGTAGCCGCCACCGGCGTCGCCAATCGCCGTCACGCCGAGGCGATTGAGCTCGCGAAGGAACTGGCGCGTCGAGTTCTCCTGGTCCTCCCGCGACAGCAAGGGACCGCGCGCGAGGGTCGCGTAGAGGATCGCGGCGTTCGGCTTCGCCACGAGCAGCCCTGTCGGATTGCCGTGTCGGTCGCGCTCGATCGTCCCGCCCGGCGGATCCGGGGTGTCCTTCGTGTATCCGACTGCTCGCAGCGCAGCCGCGTTGAGGAGCGCGTGGCTGTACAGGTGGAGGATGAAGACAGGGGTGTCGGGAGCGACGCGGTTGATCTCGTCGAGGGTCGGCATCCGCCGCTCGCGGAACTGGAGCTCCGACCATCCCCCGACGACGCGGACCCATTGCGGAGGCGGCGTCCGTATCACCTGGGCGCGCAATCGGCGCATCGCCTCTTCAAGGGTCGGCACGCCGTCCCACCGGAGTTCCATGTTGTACGACAGGCCGCCGCGGATGACGTGGAGATGCGAGTCGATGATGCCCGGGACAATCCGCCGGTCCCTCGCGTCGAGCCGTTGCGTGCCCGCCGAGACTCGCCCCAAAATGTCGTCGTCGGTACCGAGCGCGGCGATCCTATCTCCGTGGACCGCGACGGCGGTCGCGCTGGGCGTCTTCACATCCATCGTCGCGATGCGCGCGTTGTGGATCACGAGGTCTGCGTCGAGCGTCACGGGCTGTCCTCGATGGTGGTGGTCACCGCGGCTCCGTGCAGGACGGTCTTCGTGACGGGCGTCTTTCCGGCGATCTCGAGCAGCTTGCTGCGCTGCTCCTCCGTGAGCGGGTTGCCGAACGAGAGGGCGCGCTCGATGCGATCGCTCTCGCCGTCCTTGAACAGACGCAAGGACACGGAAATGGGCCCGACGTCCCACTTCTTCCGGTCGGCGTACATACGCAACGTGATCGAGGTGCAGGCTCCGAGCGCAGACAGGAGGAGCTCGTACGGTCTCGGGCCTGCGTCCCTGCCGCCGCGGCTCGAGGGCTCGTCGGCTGCGAGCGCGTGGGACCCCACCCGGACGTCCTGCGCGTAGCGTTCGCCCCGTTCCTGCACTCGGGCCGAGGCGACGGTCATTTCCGTCGGCGTAGGCACCTAGCGCGCCCCCCGTCCGTGCTTGATGAAGGTACCGCGATCGAGCTCCTCGAACGCCGTGCGCAGCTGGTCCTGGGTGTTCATGACGATCGGACCACGCCACGCAATCGGCTCGCCGATTGGCTTGCCCGACACGAGCAGGAAGCGCAGGGGCTCTTCTCCGGCGCTCACTTCGATCGAGTCTCCGTCCTCGAAGTGGACGAGGTGACGATCCCCCAGGAGCCGCTCCCGTTCCTCGTCGAAGTACATGTCACCCTCGGCCTCGTAGGCATACGGATCTTCCTGGTGATTGAAGAGTGCCCGGCCGCCAATGACGTACACGAAGACGGTGTGCCCACGCGGCGTGGCGCGAACGAACGTGGCGCCGGCGGGGACGGTCACGTCGAGGTACTCGGGGCGGGTGACCACGTCGCGCACCGGCCCCGTGATGCCGCCGAACGTGCCCGCGACGACCCGCACGGTCGCTCCATCGGCATCGGTCACCACGGGGATGTCGTCGCTGTCGATACCGCGGTACCTCGGCTCGGACATTTTGCTCTCTGCCGGTAGGTTGGCCCAGAGCTGGAAGCCGTACATCGCGCCCCGCTCGTCACCCTTAGGCATCTCCTGGTGGATGATGCCGCTGCCGGCGCTCATCCACTGCAGACCCCCCGCGGCGATCACGCCGCTGTTGCCCAGACTGTCCCTGTGCTCGACGGTGCCGCGCAGCACGTACGTGATCGTCTCCATTCCCCGGTGCGGATGCCACGGAAAGCCTGCCGCGTATTCGCTTGGCGTGTCGGAGCGAAAGTCGTCGAGCAGCAGGAAAGGGTCGTACTCCTCTGGCTTCCCCAGTCCGATCGCCCGGTGGAGGTGCACTCCCGCTCCCTCCAGCGTCGCGTGACTCTTGACCACCTTGCGGATGCGCCTGGGCGTCATGGCTATCGCTCCGATCAGCGGCCGACCGCGCGCACGACCTTGTCCCAGGTCGCCCCGGACACGGCGCTGCGCGGCAGCACGTGGCCCGGGTGCACGTGCGAGCCGGCGTGCACTTGCCGCACGCCGGCTCCCGGGTTCTCGAGATCGACGTACTCGTCGCCCTCGACGAGCCGTGGCGCGTCTTCCGCCCGGCTGACCTTCGCGATCTCCGCGTCGCTGAGCAGGGTCAGGATCGCCTCCCGAGTCACCGCGTTCTCCTTCGCCCCGTCGGTCATCGTGGGGCGATTGTCGGCCTCGCACGCGTCCATGACTTGGATCTGGTTGCGCGCGTTACCCTTTGATGAAGGCTAGGAGATCGGCGTTGAACTCTTCGGGCCGAACCTGCGCCATGCCGTGCGGCCCCCCCGCATACACCTTGAGGGTCGCCTTCGGAGCCAGCTTGGCTGACAGCTTCGCCGACGCGCCGAACGGCACGATCTGGTCGTCATCGCCGTGAGCCACGAGCGTCGGGACGGTCATCTTCTTTAGATCCTCGGTGAAGTCCGTCTCCGAGAATTGCTTGATGCAGTCGAACGCGCCCTTGATGCTGGCCTGCATCCCCATGAGCCAGAACGAGCTCCGCAGGCCCTCAGAACTCTTCGCGTTCGGGCGATTGAACCCGTAGAAGGGGATCGTCAGGTCCTTGAAGAACTGCGAGCGATCGGTGAGAACATTGGCGCGGATCGAATCGAACACGTCGAGGGGCGTGCCCTCGGTGTTGCGGTCCCCTTTGACCATGCGAGGCGGTACCGCGCCGAGCAAGACGACCTTTGCGACGCGCCCGGTGCCGTGCCGCCCGATGTACCGAGCCACCTCGCCGCCGCCGGTGGAGTGGCCGACGAGCACCGCGTCGCGAACGTCGATCTTGTCGAGCAAGGCCGCGAGGTCGTCCGCGTATGTGTCCATGTCGTTGCCGTTCCACGGCTGGTCAGAGCGACCGTGCCCGCGCCGATCGTGCGCGATGACGCGGTACCCGCGGGAGCCGAGGAACATCATCTGGTTGTCCCAGGCGTCGGACGCCAGGGGCCATCCGTGCGAGAAGACGACGGGGCTTCCCGACCCCCAGTCCTTGTAGAAAATGTTCGTACCGTCCCTGGTCACGATCGTGCTCATGGCGCCTCCGTCCCTTCCGTGTTCTCGCGGGTCGCCCGCAGGCCTACGACGCGGCGCCTCGAGGAGACTTGGACGAGCTTGTCTTTCGCTCGCTCCCCGGGAGCAGGACGCGGGCTTAGGAGCCATCGTGGATGGCGGCGGTCACGGCTGGAGTGAGATTTCAGGCATGAGGCGACGTCGAGCTCGCGATCGAGCCAATCGCGCTCGAGGTCTTTCCATCAGGTCTTCGGCGGACTGCGTTGTTTGGTGCGCCAGCTCAGAGCGCGGCGACTTCGTCGGATCGACGGTCCCGGGCGTTCGAGTACTTCGGCGCGGAGCCGGAGACGCGTGTCCCCGACCAGCTACGCTGCGCGCTCCCCCGGCGGATCGGTAAGAGCCCGACATCAACCCGACCTACCTCGAGATGGCCCAGCTCTATCGCTGTCACCTTAAGTTGGAAGCTCCCGTCGCCGAGCGGGTCGAGTTTCGCGTTGCCACATGTGGCGCTGCCGCGCGCGGCGTCGGGCACCTTGTGCTCCACCCTCAAAGTTAGAGCTTGAGCTTTGACGGCCGCGCGCTCCCGCCGCGTCTTCTGCTGCTCCTCGGCCGTCGCCAACGCACCTGTCTTGATGCGCCGCATCTTCGACTTCTCGCTGCGCGCGCCGCGCACCGCCTTCTTCAGCTGCGCGTTCTCGTGCTCCAGCTTCACGCCTCGAAGGCGCCCGCGAGCGCGCCAGACGGTTGGCGAGGTCCACGACCAGGTCCCTCAGTGAGCAGTCATAATCTACCGGCGGCAGCACCATCGACCAGGTCTGATCACGGCCCGCGATCGACAGTGCTGCGGACCAGGCCCGCCCTCTCGACGTGCCCGTCTCGCGGATCTACGAAGCTCGTCGGACGATATTCGTACTCGGGCCCCCCTTCGTCAACGGCCACGACGCGCCCGTCGAACCGCACGTCGCGTCCGTTCCGTTTCGCCGGATCAGCCCCGACGGCTACGTGAACGGCGTTGCCGGGCGACCGCCTTCGGTCGTCCTACGCTCGTCACTGGCCACGTTCCCCTTGCTGGCATTCCTTCGTTCACCTCCCCTCCCCCGCACGCGAAGACGCAACCACCAGGTGGTGCTTACACGGCCACATGCCGCCCCCCCTCTTCGGCAGTAAGGGAGGGACTGCGGTGTCGAGAACGTCCGTCAATGCGGCCGGCAGCCAGCTCACTCGTGGCGTTCTGGGCGCGACCTGACTGGGCCCTGTCGGCTGAGGTTTCATCGCATCTTCCTGCTGGCTTTACGCCGCTCGCGATTACCAAGCGCGCGGGCGGTAACCAGGACGTCATGGAGGCCGCGCCCGACGACAGTGGGCCCCGGAGGTCCGTTCCAAGGTCCGGTGTAGCCTCCGATGTCAGCGATCCAGCGAACTACCTGAGCGAGGGAGAGAACCGCGTTGGGGTCGAGGTTCTTTGGCTCCCTCAGTGCGAGGATGGCATCGAGTTCGAGGTCCGAGAACTCTTCGGTGGCCGGCAGATCAGGCTTGTCGCGGGCCAGGTAGGTGATGCGCATCGCGCGTGCCGCCACAGCGGAGAGGATAACCGCCCACTTGAAGATCGCCTCGCGAGAGCGAAGCTGCGTCTGCTCGACGCAGCACAAGCCACGCTTCCAGGTCCTGTGGAACTCCTCGATGCGCCACCGCTGGGCGTAACCGTCGACCACGCGCAGAGCGTCCTTGCGCGTCCGGACGGGGCTCGTCGTAAGCAGCACCCATTCGAGCGGATCTTTGCCGGGACCGCGCCCTTTCTCGCGGACCATGACGACGTTCATGGTGACGACGTCTTGGCGTTTGGTGCGCCTGTCGCTGCAGGCAAGCTGGACGCTGCAAGCGCGAATGGCGACCGTTGCGACGCGCGCCGGTGTCGCCGGCACCGGCACAGAGATACGCCTCCGGTTGCCAATGCGTTTCTTTCGCACCCTGGCCGGTCGCGCGGGAACCTCGATGCGCCGAGTCGCAAGCACGGGCGCACGCTGGACCTTCGCCCACAGCTCGCCACCGTCGGCGAGCTTTCGGCGATACGCGGCACGAACGGTGACTCGCAGTTGGAGATCTTGGGCATGGCGCAAGACATCCACGGCGTCCGCCCCGCGATCCAACTGGAACCAAGGGGTGCATCGCGGCGCGTACTGTTGAAACGCCTCGTAGGTGGCCGACAGCGCCCGGAGCCAGTAGCGCGTCTCCTTCTTCTCAACGGGATCCTTCTGTCGGCCCTTGGAGCGCTCTTGGCGAACCCATAGGTCCTGCGCACAGACCCCGAGGGGCACGCCGCTCTCGCTGACCGCAAAACAGGTCATCGCTTGGACACCGCGGGCTCCTTCCTTCCAGGTCCCGACGCCACCCAGCTCCCCGTTGGGGTCCCTGAGCGTGATGGAGCTGCCATCCACTGCGATATAGACGAGCGCCTCCTGGGCGCAGCGCTCGAAGGTGCGCCCGTGGCTGGCGCGTCCTACTGCCTCATGGCGAACGGCACGATTTTCGAGAAGTCGAAACGCCCCCTCACGAGATGCGCTCGACGCGAGCGCGTGGCTCACCGTTGGCGCCGGCCGCCGCGCCACCTCGGCCGCTGTGCTCACCAACCGCCGCGTGCGGCGCGCATCCCCAAGCTTGGCATGACCGAACTCCGCTGCAGCCCAAGCGTCGATGTCGTGCATGCATCGCTCGACGAGCGGATTCCGTTGCAAATTCAAAGTCAGATGCGATCAAGCCGGAGCCTGTCGGGCCCAGCCCCGTCCGACCCTAGCGTAGCGGCGAGACCTGCAAGGCTCGATGAGCCTGGCGGTGCATTCCGAGGAACTCGGCGATCCCGACGCCGGTGCGTCGATGATCAGGACTTCCCGGGGGTCCCGACCCGCTCGCTAAGGAGCCCGATCGAAATTACCGGTCCTTTTCAAGATTTGCGAACGGTATAGTTCCAGTCGCCGCGAAAGGGCTTCGGTACGAGTCGCACGCGACGCATAAGCTCCGGAGCAACCTTCTTTCCGGTTGGGTAGCGTCGCTTATCGAGTCGCGCGCGAACACGAAGTCCGGTCTTGGTCGTGGTGCCTTGAATCAGGGCGACAACGGCCTCTCGGCTCACGAGCGGGCGCCCCCTCCAGTTCTGCGTGATTTGGGAGAAGAGGCGGTGTTCGATCTTGTTCCACTTGCTGGTGCCCGGCGGGAAGTGGCAGACGCTCACCTCGAGGCCGGTCTGGTCCACGAAGCGTTGAAGCTCGAGGCGCCACAGCCGAGAGCGGGGCGCGTTGCTGCCTCCGCCGTCGGCGGTGACCAGCAGTTCGGTGGCCTTCGGGTAAGCCTTCTTGCCCATCTCTCGCCACCAGCGCTCCAAGGTCGCTACGGCGAACTCCGCGGTGTCGTGGTCGACCCCAACGCTCACCCAGGCTTCGTTGCGTGCGGTGTCGTAGACGCCGTACGGGATCGCCTTGCCGAGCTCCTTGTCGATGAAGTCGTGGACACGAACCGGCTCGGGCTCGCCCTTGATGTGCCACTCCTTGCCGGCGTTCTTGAAGTCGCCAATCAGTTCCTTCTTCTTGGTGTCGACCGACACGACGGGCTGGCCTCGCGCCATGAAATCGGCCGCGGCCTTGTTGATATGCTCGAACTGCGCGTTGCGGTCCGGAGACTGCTGCCCCTCGCGTGTCTTGCGGACGACCTGAAGACTGTAGCCGAGGTCGCGCAGGAGCAGGCCGACCGTGGTCGCGCTGACTTTGTGCCCCATGCCGCGAAGCTCCGCGGCGAGCTTGTCCTTGCTCTTGCAAGTCCACCGAAGCGGAGACTCCGGGTCGCCGCGCGTCACCGGATCCACCAGCGCATCGAGGTCCTCCATCAGCGTCGGGTCCGTGTCGACGAGCGACGGCCTGCCCGCGCCCGGTCGGCGAACCCGCTGCTCGCGGGGCGGAGCCGCTGGAGGGTTGTGCGACATCTCGTCGAGATCGCGAATCCCGGCGCGCACCCGCTTCTTGCTGATGCCGGTTGCTTCGACCACCGCGGCGATACCGCCATGCCCAAGCACCTCGGCCTCTGCGGCCGCCCAAAGACGCGTCAGGCGCTCGCCCATCGCGTGCCGCAGTCGCTCGTACTTCGCCCGGATTTGATCCACCTGCCCCATCCTGGGCGATGAACAACGCCGTCCCTACCCCTATTTCCATCGCGGGATCGATTATTTCCGCCGGGCTCCTTAGGAGCCCGATCGAAATTACCGGTCCTTTTCAAGATTTGCGAACGGTATAGTTCCAGTCGCCGCGAAAGGGCTTCGGTACGAGTCGCACGCGACGCATAAGCTCCGGAGCAACCTTCTTTCCGGTTGGGTAGCGTCGCTTATCGAGTCGCGCGCGAACACGAAGTCCGGTCTTGGTCGTGGTGCCTTGAATCAGGGCGACAACGGCCTCTCGGCTCACGAGCGGGCGCCCCCTCCAGTTCTGCGTGATCTGGGAGAAGAGGCGGTGTTCGATCTTGTTCCACTTGCTGGTGCCCGGCGGGAAGTGGCAGACGCTCACCTCGAGGCCGGTCTGGTCCACGAAGCGTTGAAGCTCGAGGCGCCACAGCCGAGAGCGGGGCGCGTTGCTGCCTCCGCCGTCGGCGGTGACCAGCAGTTCGGTGGCCTTCGGGTAAGCCTTCTTGCCCATCTCTCGCCACCAGCGCTCCAAGGTCGCTACGGCGAACTCCGCGGTGTCGTGGTCGACCCCAACGCTCACCCAGGCTTCGTTGCGTGCGGTGTCGTAGACGCCGTACGGGATCGCCTTGCCGAGCTCCTTGTCGATGAAGTCGTGGACACGAACCGGCTCGGGCTCGCCCTTGATGTGCCACTCCTTGCCGGCGTTCTTGAAGTCGCCGATCAGTTCCTTCTTCTTGGTGTCGACCGACACGACGGGCTGGCCTCGCGCCATGAAATCGGCCGCGGCCTTGTTGATATGCTCGAACTGCGCGTTGCGGTCCGGAGACTGCTGCCCCTCGCGTGTCTTGCGGACGACCTGAAAACTGTAGCCGAGGTCGCGCAGGAGCAGGCCGACCGTGGTCGCGCTGACTTTGTGCCCCATGCCGCGAAGCTCCGCGGCGAGCTTGTCCTTGCTCTTGCAAGTCCACCGAAGCGGAGACTCCGGGTCGCCGCGCGTCACCGGATCCACCAGCGCATCGAGGTCCTCCATCAGCGTCGGGTCCGTGTCGACGAGCGACGGCCTGCCCGCGCCCGGTCGGCGAACCCGCTGCTCGCGGGGCGGAGCCGCTGGAGGGTTGTGCGACATCTCGTCGAGATCGCGAATCCCGGCGCGCACCCGCTTCTTGCTGATGCCGGTTGCTTCGACCACCGCGGCGATACCGCCATGCCCAAGCACCTCGGCCTCTGCGGCCGCCCAAAGACGCGTCAGGCGCTCGCCCATCGCGTGCCGCAGTCGCTCGTACTTCGCCCGGATTTGATCCACCTGCCCCATCCTGGGCGATGAACAACGCCGTCCCTACCCCTATTTCCATCGCGGGATCGATTATTTCCGCCGGGCTCCTAAGTCGATGAACGCGAGGCTTCGCGCCGACGCCTCCCGTTCGACGCGGCGGAGGGGATTCCGGCGTTCGACACCTCCGAGCACGAGACGTACACGGAGGAGGAGCCGAACGCGCTCACTGCGCCCAAAGTGGGGAGGGCGGTGGGAAAGGGTGACCGAGCGAGTTGGGAGGGTCAGCAAAAAGCCGATGGCCGCTTCGTCCAGGTCGGGCCCCGCGGACTCGGCGACGTCCACCTTCGAAACATGACCATCAGCGACGACGGTGACCCGATCGCGCACAAGCCGGTTCGCGCAGTCCTGGGCTATGGGGTCAGCTACGTCGGCCGCCGGCCCCCGCCCTACGCGCAAGTGAGCGACACGATTTTTCCCGAGCCAGAACGACAACGGGAACGCGTCGTTCGACACGTCGGGGGGCACGAGATACGGCTTCGGCTTCAGCACGGTGCCGGCGACGTACGACGCATATAACGCCTGCTCCGACCACGTTCGCCCGGCATCAGCCTCGGGCGTAAGGGCATTGCGAGC
Organism: uncultured delta proteobacterium; assembly: GCA_963797395.1. Classification (GTDB taxonomy): domain Bacteria; phylum Myxococcota_A; class Polyangia; order Polyangiales; family Polyangiaceae; genus Palsa-1150. The sequence continues at coordinate 428,283 of CAWCPA010000009.1, read as the reverse complement.
AAGGCCACTTCGAGCAACTCGTGGACCAAGCCCACGAGTCCGAGGACACTACTTCGGATTCGCGGGGTCCGTACCCATAGCGTGCTGGAGCTCCTCCTTCACCTCCATCTGGACAGGGTCGATGGGGAAGCCGTGCGCCTCGCGCGCCTGCGGGTTGTCGAAGGCGAGCGAGACCTTGTACAGCTCGAAGCGGCCGTCGGCCGCCGTCGCAGCGCACCGCTCGCGGACCCGCTGCATCTCATCGGCGCCCATCGGCTCGAAGCCCTGTGCGACCCGGAGGTTGTCGCGAAGCTTCTCGATCTTGTCCATCCCGCAGATGGTCGTCGCCACGGGAAGGCTCATGGCGTAGCGGAGCATCTCCTCGGGCGTGAGAATCCCGCTGGCGATCGGACCCGCCTTGCCGGTCATCGGCTTCATGCCGAGCACGGCGATGCCCCGCTTGTTGCATTCGGGTAGGACCGCTTGCGCGAAGCTGAAGAAGTGCGCGTCGTACGGGTTGAGCGGGAACTGGCACGTATCCCACGGATAGCCGCGCTGGATCATCTCGAGATGCACGGCGGGGCTCTTGTGGCCGGAGAAACCGACGAAGCGTGTCTTGCCCTGGCGCTTCGCAAGGTCGAGGGCCTCGAGAACGCCGCCCCTTCGGTACGCGAGCTCCGGGTCGTTGTCGAAGACGACGCCGTGCACCTGCCACACGTCGAGGTGGTCGGTGCGAAGCCGCCGCAGCGACTCTTCGAGCATCTTCATGGCGAGAGTCCCGTCGCGCCCGTGCGTGCACACCTTGGTCATCAAGATGACCTTGTCCCGCCGACCGACGGTCGACAGCGCGCGCCCCAGCCACTCTTCGCTGCGACCGTTGTGGTACTCCCAGCAGTTGTCGAAGAAGTTGATCCCGCCGTCGATCCCCTCTCCCACGATCTGGTCGGCCACGGGGAACTCGACGGCGTCGCCGAGGTGGTGGCCGCCCTGCGCGAGCACCGAGACCTGCAGCCCAGTCTTGCCGAGCGGGCGGCGCGGCATGGCGTTCATAAGGGCAGCTCCTGCTCGGGCGGATACCCATGCTGCTCGCGTCCGACCTTGGCGTCGAAGTACTTGGTCGTCTTGTACAGCTCCAGTCGTCCGTCGGAAGCGAGCGGAAGGACCCGTTCGCGAAGCGCCTGCATCTCCTCGCCGCTCATCGGCTGGAAGCCGCGCGCGACGGCGAGGTTCTGTCGCAGGATGTCCAGACCATCGACCCCGCTCACGGTCGTCGACACGCCAGGGATGCTCATCGCATAGCGCAGCGCCTCTTCGACGAGGACCGCGCCCTGGCGGACCGGGTCGCCGACGCCGCCCAGGCTCTTCATCCCGATGACGCCAAGCCCCCGGCGGTGCGCCTCCGGCAGGACCCGCTGCTCGAAGCTGTGGAAGCTCCCGTCGAACGCATTGAGCGGCATCTGCACGGTGTCGAAGGGAAACCCGTACGACAGCATCTTCAGGTGAATGGCCGGATCCTTGTGCCCCGTGAAGCCGACGAAGCGCACCTTGCCTTGCTGCTTGGCCTTCTGCAGCGCAAGGACGACGCCGTCCGGTTGAAATGGAGCTCGGGGTCGTCGTAGTAGATGCACTCGTGGATCTGCCACAGGTCGAGGTGGTCGGTCCCCAGGCGTCGCAGGGACTGCTCGAGCTGCGCCATCGCGACGTCGGCCTTGCGGCCATGCGTGCACACCTTGGTCATCAGGAACGCCTTATCGCGCCAGCCACCAGCGAGCCCTCGACCCAGGATCTCCTCGCTCCGACCGTCGTGGTACTCCCAGGCGTTGTCGAAGAAGTTGACCCCGGCGTCGATGGCCTCGTGGACAATGGCGATCGCCTCTTTCTCCTCGGGCACCTCGCCGAGATGCGAGCCGCCGAGGCCCAGGATGGACACCTGGGCCCCGGTCCTGCCGAGCACTCGCCGGGGAATCGGCGCATAGGCGGAAGGCGCGACTTTGGGTGAAGTGGGGCCAACGGGGCTCACTTGCGGCCCGATCGGGTTGCCCTCCGCCTGGGCACCGCCGCGGCTTGTGAGCACAATGCCAGCACCCGCGGTGGTGATCGTCAGAAATTGCCGGCGAGTCCGTCGGCTCGGAGCTCGGTCGCTGGGCATCGCGTCACGGGGGGATTGCAAGGTGTGCGCCCCAGCATGCTTGGGTTCACAGAACCACGACGGCTCGCGCCTCGATCTCACCACCGCGCTTCATGCGCCGCAGGGCCTCTCCCGCACGCTCCAGCGGAAGCGTCTCCACCACCGCGCGGACCTTCCCTTCGCCCGCCAACCGCAAGAGCTCGTGCATCTGCTGGCGCGTGCCGAGCAGCGTCCCGACCACCGTCTTCTCCTCGACGAACGGCAGCTCTCCCACGTCCGCGAGCGCGCCCACGACGATCACGCCTCCGGGCTTCGTCCCGCGGATGGCCCCCCTCAGCAGCTCCGTCGAGGGTGCGAAGACGATCGCCGCATCGACGCCGCCGCTCTTGCGGAGCACGGCGACCACGTCGGCCTTCGACGAGTCGATCGTGCGCGCGGCGCCGAGCTCCTTCGCCAGCGCGAGGTGCCCCGCGGAGCGTGCGACGACGGTCACCTCCGCGCCGGCGAGCTGCGCGAGCTGCTGCACCATGTGCCCCACCCCACCGAACCCGAAGAGCGCCAGCGCCCTCCCCGGTGCCAGCCGCGCTTTCGCGACGGCGCCGAACGCCGTGATCCCGGGACAGAAGAGCGGCGCGCCCTCGGCATCGGAAACCGAGTCGGGCACGATGTAAACGTGTCGTTCCCTGGCGACGAGATACTCGGCGTACCCGCCATCGACCGTTTCGCCGGTGATCTGTTTGTAGGGGCAGAGTTGCTCGCGCCCGGTCAGGCAGTATTCGCAGCGCTCGCAGCTCGTCCAGAGCGGCTGCACCCCCACGCGCGTCCCGATGGCGATCCCCTCGACGCCCTCGCCGACAGCGGCCATGCGGCCCACGATCTCGTGGCCCGGGATGATCGGAAGCTTGGCCGGTACGCCGCTACGGACCCAGTCGCCCTCGATCATGTGCAAGTTGGACCGGCAGACCCCGCACGCCGCGACCTTCACCAGGACCTCCCCACGCCCGGGTTCCGGGACGGGCAGCTCGGCCAGGCGGAGCGGATCGGTGTCGATCGGAGCCGGCTTTTCGAGGAGCATCGCTTTCATTCGGATCTCCTTCCGTCCCTCGCTGCATGCCTGGCCCGGCACCGGCTGGCAAGGGGGGAGGCGGCCGGCCTTCAGGGCTTCAGTAGCCAGGCCTTGAAGGTCTCGTCGTATTCGCGATGAATCGGGTTTGGCGAGGCCGTGAGCTCGAGCTCCATGGTCGGCGACACATGCGTCTCGAAGAGATGCCCGCCGTGCATCGTGCCGTCCGCGAACGCCACACCCATGTGAACGTGCAGCCCCGCGTCGTCACCGGCCGTCGGCGCCGCGTCGCCGATGATCGACACGATCTCCATTTGCTGCCGGTACGTGGTCTTCTGGTACGCGTGCGAGTCGGGGTCGTAGTACGCGAGCACCGCGTCCGTGCAGGCGCCCAACCCCTGCAAGTGCGCCGCTCGGATGTGGTTGGCGACCACGAACTCGGAGATGGCTGCCATGGCCTCGGTCCCCGGCGCCAGGACGAGTTGGTACGTTCGAGTGGCGCCCTGCTGCCCAATGAGCTTCGCACGGACACCGGATGGCGCGACGGGCACCTCGCTCGAGGGTGGTGGCTGCTGGGCCTGGGGAATCGGCTGCGCCGTTGTCGCATGCGCGGCCATCGCCAGGGAGGTCGCCACGCAAGCACCGGCGCCGACCACGACCGCGATGTGGGTCATCCAGTTCGCCATGAGAGCTCTCCTCGTCGACTCGCGAGCGCCATCCGCTGCGAGCACGGCATGTTCCAACGGTCCTACGCTCGCCGCGTGGGTCTCAGCCGCGGCCTCGCGAAGGTCACCACACGTGGAGCACGCTGACGTTGAGGCGCGCGCCAGCCGGTCGGTTCTCGACCGCGAACTCCCAGTAAGCGTTGGCGATGAGCTGCGTCGACCCCACCAGGGCGAAGAGACCGGGGCCCAGTGCGGCGACGCGCTCCCGGGAGCCGGCGATGGGGCGACCGTCGGCCCGACTGTCCGTGGTCTGTTGGAGAAAGTACCCGGCCGCGCCGGCCCGCAGGAATTTCGTCACCGCGATGGAGGAGGCGGCGTTGAAGAAGAAGGCCTGTCCCGGCTGGATGGTCGTCGCCAAGTAGCCCGGTCCCGGTGCGCCGTTGACGCCATTCCACTGATACTCGATGCGCCAGCTCGTCTCGAGGCGGTCGGACAGCAGCAGCCAGGTGAAGGCATAGTACGGGTTGATACCCCACACGTGGTTTCCCACGCTGACGAGCGCGTCGCGGTCGTATTCCCCCGTGGGCGCGATCACGTCGACGTCCAGTCGGTGAAAGAGCGCCCCGCCGAGGACCGTCGCGTCGGGCAGCTGGAATACGAGCGGGCTGAAGATGATGTCCCCGACGCCCGCGGTGCTGGCCTCGGCCGTCGGCGTCGCGACGTCGAGGAAGACGACGGGAACAACGATCTCGACGCCCCAGTAGCCGCCGAACACGGGGACGGGCGGGGAATAGGCCACGTGGGTGAGCGCCGACAGCGTGACGGTGGTATTGCGTCCGGGGAGCGTCTCCCCACTCGGCCCGACGGCACGGGCCGCCTTGTACAGGGTTACCGGCTCGTGCGTGAGCAAGCCCGGGCCGCCCTCGCCGTCCAGGAAGCTCGTCTCTCCGAGGTTCACCGGCGGGAGGGCGATGTGCTGCTGAGCCACCGCCGGCCGCGAGCCCATCCAGACGAGCGCTCCGACGGCGCTGAGCATCGCGCAAGCGGCGGGGTTGCGGCGGTGGCTCACAGGCGGCCGAGTGGCCTTGGCGGCCGAACCTACGGCGTCCTCGTGGGGCTCCGCGGCGGGGCTTCAATCGTGACGCGCGCGCGGGCGGCGAGGAATCTGTCGGTCACCGTGTATCCCGTCGCCATCGCCACGGCCAGGAACGCGCCCAGGATGGCGGGCGGCCCCGGGAGGGGAATCTGGAAGAAGCGGCAACCGATGCCAATGAGAAGACCGATCACGACTCCGAGTCCGGTTTTCACCATCGCGAGCGCTCCCTCCGGTGCTCCGACGACGTGCTCGCCATACGGTGCGCCCTATCTCGACATCTCTCGACGTTGCGCGATGCGAGGCGCGTACCCGTTCGCGGACAGTGACCTCAGGCGACGGTTTGCCGGTCGGCTCAAGAGTCCCGAGGTAGAAGAACCTGCTTGCTCGACGTCTTTCCCTTCGCGACCGCGGCGTACGCCTCGACACCCCGGTCCAGCGTCCACGTCTCTATCGGAGGTGGTCGCAAGTGTCCGTCGTCGAAGCCGACTCGCAGTTCATCCATGATCTTGGCAATCTCGGCGCCGGTGAGCTTGACACTGTCGACGCCGATCAGCCGCCCGCTCTTGTGATAGAAGTCCACCAGGTTGAACTCGACGCGTCCGTTGCCGACGCTCGAAATGGCCACCTGGCGACCGCCGGGACGCGACGACCTCAGGGACGGCTCGAACAGCGGGCCGCCTACGGTATCGAGAACGAGGTCCACGCCCCTCCCATCTGTCAAGCCTTTCACCTCGACGAGAAGATCCTTGCTCTGTAGGTTGACGAACGCATCGGCATCCGAGGGGCCGTCGTGCCTGTCGGCACCGATGACTCTCGCTTTCTTCCAGTGCGCAATCTGGATCGCGGCCCGGCCGACGGCTCCCAGCGCGCCGGTGATCAGCGCGGTCTCCCCGGCCTGCATCGCCGCTGCGTCGATCAGCGCCCGACCACGCGGTGAGATAAGGAACCCCGACGGCGGACGCCTCGGCCATCGAAAGCTGCGCCGGTTCGCTCGAAGGACCGGGAGCGCACCACGGTATAGGGTCAAGCTGGGACGTGGCGGCGCGGCGTGCTCAATGCTCCGGCCTACGTCGCGGCGCCCGGCGCGCCGGCCGCAAGGGCGTCCTCGGTGCGCTCGGGAAGGCCGCGTCCCTTCCAGATCCCGAAGATGGCCGGGTACACGGTCAGCTCGAGCAAGAACGATGTCACCAGCCCCCCGATCATGGGCGCCGCGATCCGTTTCATAACGTCGGCGCCCGTGCCGGTGCTCCAGAGTACGGGCACCAGGCCAATGATCATCGTGGCCACCGTCATGAGCTTGGGACGCAGTCGCTTCGCCGCGCCTTCGACGATGCTCTCGCGGAGGTCCTCGCGCGATCGAAGTCGCCCTTCGTGCACGGTGCGATCGTAGGCCAGCGTCAAGTAGAGCAGCATCACGACGCCGGTCTCGGCGTCGAGGCCGGCGAGGGCGATGATGCCGACCCAGACGGCGACGCTAACGTTGTAGTTCAGGAGATAGAGAAGCCAGATGGCGCCGACGAGCGAGAACGGCACCGCCAGCATGACGATCACCGTCTCGACGATCGACTTGGTGTTGAAGTAGAGGAGCACGAAGACCAGACCGAGCGTCAGCGGGATGACCCACTCCAGGCGCTCCTTCGCGCGCTCGAAGTACTTGAACTGGCCGACCCACTCGAGCCGCGTCCCGGGCGGCAGCTGCACGCCGCCGGCGACCGCGCGCTTCGCTTCCGCCACGTAGTCGGCGATCGGACGGTCGGTGTCGACGAAGACGAACCCGACGAGCTTGCCTCCCTCGCTGCGGATCATCGGCGGCCCGAGGACACCGCGGACGCTCGCGACCTGCGACAGCGGGATCTGCGCGCCGTCGGGCGTGGCGATGAGCGTGCGACCGAGGAGCTCGGGGTCGTCGCGGAACTCGCGCGCGTAGCGGACGTTGATCGGGTAGCGCTCGCGGCCCTCGACGGTCTCGGACACGTTCTCGCCGCCGATCGACTGGGCCACCACCATATTGACGTCCTCGACGCTCAAGCCATGGCGCGCGGCCGCCTCGCGGTCCACCTGGAAGTCGATGTAGAAGCCGCCCGTCGAGCGCTCGGCGAAGGCGCTCCGCGTTCCTGGTACCTTCGAGACCGCGTGCTCGACTGCGATCGCGGCCTTCTCGATGGCCTCGAGGTCGTCGCCGTAGACCTCGATGCCGAGGGGACTCTTCACGCCCGTCGCGAGCATCTCGGTGCGCGTCTGGATCGGCATCCACCAGACGTTCGGCATTCCAGGGTAGTGGAGCTTGTCGTCCATCTGCTTGAGGAGACCGTCCCACGTGAGCCCAGGGCGCCACTCCGTCCGCGGCTTGAGGACGACGGTCACCTCGGCCATTCCGAGCGGCGCTGGATCGGTAGCCGTCTCCGAGCGACCCATCTTGCCGAAGACGCTCACGACTTCGGGGAACTTCTTCAGCTCCCGGTCCATCGACTGCAGGATGACCGAGGCTTCGTTCTCCGACATGCCCGGGGGCGCCGTGGGCATGTAGAGAATGACCCCCTCGTTGAGCGGCGGCATGAACTCGCTGCTCAGGCGGAGCGCCGCGGGCGCCGTCAGGACCATCGTCAGCAGCGCCAGGCCGACGACCATCCACCGGTGCTCGAAGACGAAGCGGACGACGGGCGTGTACGCGGCCGTCAGCCATCGGTTGAGAGGGTTCCTCGATTCGTCGAGGACCTTGCCGCGGATGAAGAGGACCGCCAGAGCCGGGGTGAGGGTGACGGCGAGGATCGAGGCGAAGCCAATCGAGTACGTCTTGGTGAACGCGAGCGGCTTGAAGAGGCGGCCCTCGGTGGCCTCGAGCGTGAAGACGGGCAAAAACGAGATCGTGATGACGAGCAGCGAGAAGAAGATCGACGGCCCGACCTCCTGCATCGCGGCGATGATCACGTCGGTCCGCGGCTCGCGCTGGCCCGCCTGATCCCACTCGCCGAGCTTCTTGTGGATGTTCTCGATGATGATGATCGACGCGTCCACCATTGCGCCGATCGCCACGGCGACGCCGCCGAGCGACATGATGTTCGCCGTCAGGTGCTGGTAGAACATCGGCACGAAGGCGAGCAGGACTCCGACGGGCAAGGTCAGGATGGGGATCAGCGCGCTCCGCGCATGCAGCAGAAAGACGAAGATGATGACACTGACGACGATCATCTCTTCGATGAGCGTGTGCTTGAGCGTCGCGACCGACTCCTCGATGAGCTGCGATCGATCGTACGTCGGCACGATCTCGACGCCCTTTGGAAGGCTCGGCTTGATCTCGCGAAGCCGCTCCTTCACCGCCTCGATGACCGTCAAGGCGTTCTCGCCATAGCGCATGATCACGATGCCGCCGGGCGCCTCCCCCTCCCCGTTGAGCTCCGAGAGCCCTCGACGGATGTCGGGACCGATGCTGACCTGCGCGACGTCCCGCACCCGGACTGGCGTCCCATTCACGACCCGGATTGGGCTGCGGCCGATGTCGTCGGGGGCTTTGACATAGCCACGGCCGCGAATGATCTGCTCGTGCCCGCCCATCTCGAGGACCCGCCCGCCCACTTCCTGGTTGGACGCGCGCACGGCCTTGACTACGTCGTCCATGCCGATGCCGTATCCGAGCAACTTCGTCGGATCGACGTTGACCTGGTACTGCTTCACGAAGCCGCCGACGCTCGCGACTTCGGCGACGCCCTGAACGCTGCCGAGCGCGTACCGAAGGTTCCAGTCCTGCATCGAGCGAAGCTCCTGCAGGTCGTGCTTCCCCGTCCGGTCGACGAGCGCGTACTCGAAGACCCAGCCGACGCCGGTCGCGTCGGGCCCGAGGATGGAGTTGACGCCTTGCGGGAGCTTCGCGCGAACGGAGCTCAGATACTCGAGGACGCGGCTGCGCGCCCAGTAGATGTCCGTGCCCTCGTCGAAGATGACGTTGACGAAGGACATCCCGAACATCGACTGCCCCCGCACGGCCTGGACCTTCGGCGCCGAGATCAGCACCGACGAGATCGGGTACGTGACCTGGTCCTCGACGAGGTTGGGGCTCTGCCCCATCCACTCGGTAAAGACGATGACCTGCACGTCGGAGAGGTCCGGGATCGCATCAAGCGGCGCTTGCCGGAGCGAGACGATGCCCCAGGCCGTCGCGGCGACGACGAACAATATGACGAGCAGAGGGCTGCGGGCGCTTGCCCCGATGAGACGCGCGATCCACCCCAGGCTCTCGGGAGGCTTGCGCGCGACCTTCACGGGGTGCTCCGCTTCGGCGTCGGCTGCAAGTCCATGCCGCACTTGGGGCACTTGCCAGGCGCCGGGCTCGTGACCTCGGGATGCATCGGGCAGCTGTAGACGGCCGGCGGCGGCGCCGACGGTGCGGCGGCGGGAGTGGGGGCGGCCGCGGGAGCCAGTGCGCCCGGCATGGCCGGTGGGCTCGCTGGCGCCGGGCGCGTCGGTGACGGCCCCGCGGCGTGACTGGGAGCGGGTTGCATCCTTGGAGCTGGCGGGGGCGCTGGCGCCGGCATCGGCGCGGGCTCCTGCATCGGCATCGGGTTTGCGCCCCCTTCCATTGGCGATTCCGGGCTGTCCCAGTACTTCGAGGCCGTGCTGATGCGGGCCTCGGCGGCGATGAGGAAGACTCCCGAGGTGGCCACTTGATCGCCGGGCTTGAGCCCGGACAGCACCTCGTACATCCCGTTCGACTCGGCACCGACGGCCACCTCCTCAGGGCGGAAGCGACCCTGCTCGAGGTCGACGAAGACGAGGCGCCGCGGGCCCGTATAGACCACGGCCGCCGAGGGAACCTGGACCCGTGGCCCGAGATCGGCGCCGAGGGTGACGCTCGCGAACATCCCTGGCTTCAGGTCGAGATCCTTGTTCGCGAGCTCGAGACGGACCTGCGCGGTGCGCGTCTGCGGGTCGAGGTACGGGTACACGTACGCGACTTTCGCGTCGTAGGTTCGCCCCGGGAGGTAGTCGAGTGTCACGGTCGCCGTTTGACCCGCATGGACGTGCGCGAGATCGGCCTCATAGACCTGGGCCTCGATCCACACCTTGGTCAGGGCCGCGATCCGATAGAGGCGCGTGCCAGCGTCCACCGACGCGCCCTCGACGACGTTCTTCTCGATGATGAAGCCGCTCGCGGGCGCGGCGATCGGGACGCTCTCCGACGGCGCACCTTGTTTGATCAGCGCGTCGATCTGCGCGTCTTCCAGACCGAGCAAATGCAGCCGTTGGCGGGCCGCACGCGCCAGGGTCTCGACCCGGCCCGGGCCACCTCCCGGCGAGAGCGACGGAGTCGCGGCGCCCTGCGTCGCCAGAATGAAGTCCTGCTCCGCGTTGTAGAGCTCCGGACTATAGAGCGAGAGAAGCGTCTGACCCCGCGTGACCTTCTGACCCGACTCGCTCACGTACAACTTCGTAATCCACCCGTGGACCTTGAGATTGACGTCCGCGAGCGACGACTCGTCGTAGGTGACATGACCGACGACGCGGAAGTCCTTGCGCATCGGCGCGAGAACGACCGGCTCGGTGCGCACGCCGATGAGCTGGCGGCGCGCGTCGTCGATCATGACTACGCCCGCTTGCTGCTGCTCCTTGGTGACCGGGATGAGGTCCATTCCGCAGATGGGGCACGTGCCGGGCGCGGCCTCTTTGACGGATGGATGCATCGAGCAGGTGTAGTGGTCGACCTCGCCCGGCGTCCCGCCTTCCGGGGCTGCACCACTTCCCATGGGGGCGGTCTCTCCCATCACGCCACCCACCGGCGACACGCCCGGCGCTCCCACGGTCAGGGAGAAGCGCTGCGACGCGACGCCCGCCAGCGCGTGCACGCCGACCTTGAGCGTCCAGGTGCCGTTCATCGGCAGATCGAAGTGAGCGCGGTACCGTCCGTCCTTTCCGTGATCGACCCGAGCGCCCCCCTTCATCTCGGCCATCGCGCCCATGGCCGGCATGTCGTACGAGACGTCCAGATCCGCGTCGTCGATCGGCTTGCCGCTCGCATCTCGGACCTGGATGACGAGCGTGTTGCCTTGGGTTCGTGGAGGATCGGGATCGAGCGAAGCCGAGAACGAGAGGCCCGACGCGTGGACGGTCACGCTCGAGCCCGCGGAAGCAGTCAAGCTCTCGCCCGAGAACCAGGCGATGAGCTGCCTGTGGAATACCGCGGCGAGCACGACGAGGGACACGACGACCGCGATCGGGACGATGCGGCGTCGCGCCGCCTCGCGGGTGGCGTTCATCGTCCGTCATCCTTTCCATCGAGGCCGGGCATGCGTCCGAGCGCGCGATCGAGCTCGCCGCGCCGCCGGTCGTAGTCGGCTTGGGCCACCTGCTGATCGAGCTCGACCCCGCGCAGGTTCTTCTCGGCGTCGATCACCGAGACAAATGGTGCCTGCGAGGCGATGAACGCCGCGCGGGCCGCGTCGACCTGTTGGCGGGCGATGGGCAGCAAGCGCTCCTCGAAGATATGCAGGACGTGGCCCGCCTCCTCGAGCTGCTTGAGCGCGACGACGACCTGCGTACGCGCCATGTCGCTCATGCGGGCGGCATCCTCCTCGTACTGGGCGCGCATCGCGTTCGCCTCGTCGACGGCGCCGCGGCGTCGACCGAGCTGCACAGGAAGGTTGAAGCTGAGACCCACCGTCCAGCGGTGCTCGGGCGTGTCCCACATCGAGTTGTACGAGGTCGAGACGGTGACGTCGGGGTACGACTCGCGCTCGGCGCGCTCGGCCCGCGCCTCCTCGGCGCGCGCGTGCTGCCGCGCGCCCGCGATGTCGGGCCGACGGTCGACCGCTTCGCTCTCGAGGCGCGCGGGGGCCGCTACGTCGGCTGCCACCGGCATGGGCGGCTCCTTCGGCGGCGCGGGCAACGGAAGCCCGGGATCCCGGTGCAGCAGCTCGTTCATCTGGGCGATCGTCACGTCGCGCTGGGAAGCCAGGATGACCGTGTCGTGCTCCATGTGCGTGAGCTCGAACTCGGCCTGCAGCGGATCCTGGGCCGATGCGCGACCCGCCTCGAACTGCGAAATCGCCGCGGCGTGCATCGAGCGCATGAGCTCCACGTGGTGCGCGTTGATTCTCGATCGACCGCGTCGCGACGAAGTAGTCGTCGTAGAGGAGCGACGCCGTCAGCGCGAGCTCACGGCGGGCAGCCTCGTAGTCGCATCGCTGGGCGTCCGCCTCTGCCTTGGAGACCGTCTCTTCGAGCGAGAGCTTGCCGGGCCACGGCAGGCGCTGGCTGACCATCCCGCTCCAACCGAGGCGAGCGCTCGAGGATCCGATCGATAGCGGAGCCACCTCGAGCGACACCATCGGATCCTCGAACGCCCCCGCCTGGCGCACCCGCGCGATCGCGGCGCGCCAGGCCTGCCGGGCCGATTCGATCGAGCGGCTTCGACGGAGCACGGCGCGTACGTACGCCGCGCGATCGAGCACCGGACCGCTCAAGGCCTGGTCGTCGTCGGCGCTCCCAACGGCGCTTTCATCGGCCGTGATGGCGGCGTCGGGGGTCGTCGAGCCGAACGCGCTGCGACCGGACGTCGCGCAACCCATCGACAGAAGCGTGGGAACGAACCACAAGGTCCGCCCCGCGGTATAGCTGTTCATCGTGATCTTCCTCGCGCTCGCGAGGGCGAGTGCCCGCACGCAGCGCCTCACAAGGAGAGGCCCGGGACCGTCGCCTGGTCGGCGAACGGCCTATCTGGGAGGGCGAGGCTCGACGAAGAGCCTCGCAGGCTCTCTCATGTGAGGAAGACCATCAATTGCGCGCGCCGTTCGCTGGAAGACGATGGCGGCGCGCGCCCGCGCTCGCCCTCCCGCGCGACGACGAACCGTCCGTTCCACGACGATGCATCTGCCCGGAGGACGAGAGGCAGGATCGCGAGGAGCCCGGCGGAGGGTACGACGGGCACAATCGATCGAGCCCCCTCGGGCATCGAACGCATCGTGAGGACCTGGCAGCAGTCGAACGGACTCCGATCGAACGATGAGAGCGGGCAAGGCGAGTGGCGCGCGGCCCCCAGCGCGCAGGGGTCGGTTGCGGAGAGGCCGAGCCCCTCGCAGTAGAAGTACCTAGCCCCGGCCTGCGCGATCCCGAAGAGAACGGTGATCGCTACGAGCAAGCACGAAGCCCTCGCGAGCGCCGCCCGCGGCAGGATTCGACGACTATGCCGGGCGAACGGACGCATCACGATCCCTAAGAAATCCCTATCATTCACGGGTTTGCACCGCAACCGCGCGTCGCCTCGAAGGCCGGTCGCCCGTTGGGGCCACGGAGCAGACCATGTGGCGCTATTGCACGACGACTTTCCCCGGGTGCATGCCCATCCCGCACGCGAACGCGTACGTCTTCGCGTCGCCGGCCGGAACGGCGATGTCCACCGGAGTGTTGAGCGGCAGCGGCTTGTTGACGTTCAGCTATCTCGACGCGCTGCGCTGGCCAGAGGCGCCTCTTGGGGGAGCATGGCTCGGGCGACGGCGCGACTACTTTCGATTTTCCATTCCGTCCCTGCGTCGGCGCGCCCCGAGCCCGTCACGGATCGGGATGCTCGCTCGCGCGTTCGAGCAAGAGACACACATGACATCAAGGCCCGCACCGGCCGCTCACGACCTGATCGCACCCCTGCCCGCACGTCAATGACGACGCACAACCGAGCTGCGGGTTGTGACACGCGGATCCAGCGCCCCCGTCAGCGTAGGTGCATGAATACAGATCCCAGCCGGCCGGGCAGCAGGCGCCACCATCGACCGGAGCGACCGCCGTGCCGGAGTCCCCGCAGGCGCCCTGATGGAGCAGTGGCGCCGGTGCATACCCGCTCGGCAGCCCGTTGCAGACGATGTTGACCTCCGATCCGTCGCACGCGCATCCGGGCGAGGCTGCGTTGCAAAGGACCTGCGGGGCGACGAAGCAGGTCCCGGTCGCCGTGCAGGCGTCGGCGATCGGGAAGCCGCAGAGGCTTCCCATCGCGCAATCCGTGTCGCCGCTGCAGGTCGACCCGGCGTTGCCCGCATCGGCGGCCGAAGCGCACTGGCACGTATCGCAGCCTAGGCTGTCCTTGAGGACTCCGTTCGGACAGTTCGGGAAGCAGCCGAGCGCCGGGCACAGCTGTGTCGAGCACGATCGAATCTCCCATCCGCAAGTGTCGTCCGCCGCCGTCACGCACACCGGGCCCGCCGTCGAACCATCGGGGCAGATGGAGATCGGCGTGCTCGGAGCCGGCCGCGCGCACACGCACGACCCCGCGTCGTCGCCGACCGGCGGGGAGGCGATCTTCCCGCCGCATCCGTTGCCGTCCGCGCCCGCCAGGAACGGAAGCGTCAGGAATAATGCGAACGTCCCCACGAATCGAAAGGGCGACGGGATTGCTCTCATTTCGGTCCTCCCCTCCAGACTACCGCCTACGCATCCGGCGTGCCGCGGACGGCTCGATCGCGTCTGGTTTGCGCTCTCCCACCCCATTCGCGGAAGTCGTCGTTGGCGGCCCGACCCGGCGGACAATCCAAGGGGGTGACTGCACGATCAGAGATGGCGCAGTCCGGCTAACTAACAACCCCACCCGTCTTGCAGCAAACGGCGGGATCTGGCTCCGCGACGGCATCCACTTGGTTCTACGCCAGCGTGACGAGTACGCTCGAACGTGCAGGGCGGCGGATGCGGGACAGACCGAATCCCCGCCAGGCGCACACGGGCGCACCCTTCGCTCTCGACGCCGTCGCCGGCTACACCGACATCCTCTCCCCCGACGGCTCGACGGCACCCGAAGGCCATGGCCTCCCGCCCACTCGTGAGTGAGGGCGGTGAGGAAGGGATGGAGCTTGGTGCACGGCCGTTGGTGCGGCCGGCAGCCGGCCCGGTCGTGGCCCTATGGGCGCGGCTTGACTGGGCCCTGGTCGGCTCCGGCTTGATCGCATCTGACTTTGAATTTGCAACGGAATCCGCTCGTCGAGCGATGCATGCACGACATCGACGCTTGGGCTGCAGCGGAGTTCGGTCATGCCAAGCTTGGGGATGCGCGCCGCACGCGGCGGTTGGTGAGCACAGCGGCCGAGGTGGCGCGGCGGCCGGCGCCAACGGTGAGCCACGCGCTCGCGTCGAGCGCATCTCGTGAGGGGGCGTTTCGACTTCTCGAAAATCGTGCCGTTCGCCATGAGGCAGTAGGACGCGCCAGCCACGGGCGCACCTTCGAGCGCTGCGCCCAGGAGGCGCTCGTCTATATCGCAGTGGATGGCAGCTCCATCACGCTCAGGGACCCCAACGGGGAGCTGGGTGGCGTCGGGACCTGGAAGGAAGGAGCCCGCGGTGTCCAAGCGATGACCTGTTTTGCGGTCAGCGAGAGCGGCGTGCCCCTCGGGGTCTGTGCGCAGGACCTATGGGTTCGCCAAGAGCGCTCCAAGGGCCGACAGAAGGATCCCGTTGAGAAGAAGGAGACGCGCTACTGGCTCCGGGCGCTGTCGGCCACCTACGAGGCGTTTCAACAGTACGCGCCGCGATGCACCCCTTGGTTCCAGTTGGATCGCGGGGCGGACGCCGTGGATGTCTTGCGCCATGCCCAAGATCTCCAACTGCGAGTCACCGTTCGTGCCGCGTATCGCCGAAAGCTCGCCGACGGTGGCGAGCTGTGGGCGAAGGTCCAGCGTGCGCCCGTGCTTGCGACTCGGCGCATCGAGGTTCCCGCGCGACCGGCCAGGGTGCGAAAGAAACGCATTGGCAACCGGAGGCGTATCTCTGTGCCGGTGCCGGCGACACCGGCGCGCGTCGCAACGGTCGCCATTCGCGCTTGCAGCGTCCAGCTTGCCTGCAGCGACAGGCGCACCAAACGCCAAGACGTCGTCACCATGAACGTCGTCATGGTCCGCGAGAAAGGGCGCGGTCCCGGCAAAGATCCGCTCGAATGGGTGCTGCTTACGACGAGCCCCGTCCGGACGCGCAAGGACGCTCTGCGCGTGGTCGACGGTTACGCCCAGCGGTGGCGCATCGAGGAGTTCCACAGGACCTGGAAGCGTGGCTTGTGCTGCGTCGAGCAGACGCAGCTTCGCTCTCGCGAGGCGATCTTCAAGTGGGCGGTTATCCTCTCCGCTGTGGCGGCACGCGCGATGCGCATCACCTACCTGGCCCGCGACAAGCCTGATCTGCCGGCCACCGAAGAGTTCTCGGACCTCGAACTCGATGCCATCCTCGCACTGAGGGAGCCAAAGAACCTCGACCCCAACGCGGTTCTCTCCCTCGCTCAGGTAGTTCGCTGGATCGCTGACATCGGAGGCTACACCGGACCTTGGAACGGACCTCCGGGGCCCACTGTCGTCGGGCGCGGCCTCCATGACGTCCTGGTTACCGCCCGCGCGCTTGGTAATCGCGAGCGGCGTAAAGCCAGCAGGAAGATGCGATGAAACCTCAGCCTGGTCGGGCCCAGACCCGTCGGACCCCAGCGACGCGGTCGCTCGAGACGACGGAGCGGTATGGCGCCGGCTCTCGGCTCGCGATTGTCCGGGGCCGACCGTCACGCACCAACCGAGATGTGCCGCCCATCGTCGCGCATCGTCCCTGCCCGAAGACCCCAGACCTGCCTGGCGCGCCCCACGAAGACCTCGCCGAAGTCGAGGCTGTCGTCTTCGACGGCGGCTCTCCGTTTGACCAGGCACAGACCCGACCGCAACCGATGGTCTCACCACCGTAAGAGCGGCACTGCCAACTGGGTGATGCGCGTGCTGAGGCGCGGGTCTCGCGCCGGATGGATCCGGTTGTCGTGCCGGTGGCCCCACCGGGAGGGACCCCGGTTGCCCATCGGCGCTGATTCCTGAGTCGAACGGTAGACAGCCCCGTTGGCAACCTCAGGTCCTCGCCGGCGGCCACCCGCGGAAAATCAACCGGAGAGTCCTCGATATCGTTGCAGAGATCACTGGAGAGCGTCCGAGCGGCCGCTCCGTGAGGAGTACGACGCTCATCTTGGCAATCAGGCAAGTGAAGGCCGGCGACAGATCTCATGGAGGATGGTTGGGAGCACGAGGCTCGTCCCGGCTGGCAGCATCGTGACCGCTCACGTTTCTGCTCTACTTGCGCACGGGACGCGTTTTGAGGGTCTCGTTGGGATGCGTCCCGCGCGCAGCCTCCTCAGAGCCCGACGCGTGGTGAGAGGGTAAGACCGAGGCCGCCACGGTAGCCACACGAGTGGCCGTTCCTGCCGTTTTCTGAGCTCGGCCCGGTTTTCATGCGCAGGATGGTCCCCGCTGGCGTCTTCGTTGGAGGCCTGGGGGCACCTTGGTCTCCGTGAGAGCTTTCGATGGTTGTCACGAGGAGGCCGTCCACGGAGTTGCCCGATGCGCGCTCGATGGCGAACACCGTAGTCAGCCTCGGCATGGGCCTCGGGCGCGGCCTCAGGCCGACAACGCGGCCGGCACCGCTACTGCGCCGTTACCAGCCCGCGGCTCATCCTGGTGGGCAGCGTCGTGACCATGAGGGGAGCGGTTCAGGAATGGAGGAAACCCGGAGCGAAGCGGAGGGCAAGATAAAGGACTGGAGCCAGTTCGAAGCTACAGTTTGGAAATTTCTTACGAATTGTTGGAGCCACGCCAAGGGCTGGTGGAGTCACGATTCCGTCAAACCTGCGGGCTCGCGAAGAAATCCTTGGAGCCACGATGGCTGACGCTCGCGATTTGGCCAATCTTTTGGGCCGCTCCGACGGCCGGCCTCCGAGCGCGGAAGCGGTCGTTTCGCCGCGTGTAGCTGCCCGAGCTGGCGACGTCGGCATGAGCGGGGTCCGCGGTCCGCAACCGAACGCATATCGCCGGTGCGCGCGGCGCGGCGAACGCTGGAAGGTAAAGGACCAGTTGGCTCCCACGGCTCGGGCGCGGGGGCGCGCCGACGCGTGGTCATTGGATGCGGCGTCGACCCGGGAGACCGACGCGGACCCAGCGGCTGCGCGAAGTGGAGCCACCTGCCGGTTCGCAGCCTCATGGGACCAGCCGGCCTGAGTTTTTCGCAGGGTCATGGGACCACCCCTTTTGCAGGCAGAAGGGACCACCCGCGAGGGAGGGGTGAGGAGTTTTCGCAGCCTCATGGGACCGGCCGATTTGCAGGGGGAAGGGACCAGCAGTCCTGGCCCCCCCCGGCGGGTCACGATTCAAGCGACCGGGAAGTGAGCCAGGGTTCGTTCCGACGACGGCGCGGGTCGCCGTCGGGAGGTGCCCATGCCCTACCGGGAGCTGACGATGATCGACATCAAAGAGGTGCTGCGCCGCTGGTCGGCGCGGCAGAGTCTCCACCGCATCGCGCGTGAGACGGGCGTCGACCGCAAGACGGTCCGACGCTACGTGCATGCTGCAAATAGTTGCTCGTTGCCTCAGGGCCGCGAGCCGACCGAGGACGAGATTCACGAGGTCGCGCAGCGCGTGCAGTCGCGCCCTCTGCCCGACCCGAGCGCCGAGTGGCAAGCCGTCGCCACGCACAGGGAGCGCATCGAGGCGTGGCTCACCAAGAAGCGGCCGTTGCGGCTGACCAAGGTGCACACGCTGCTGGTGCGCGAGCACGGTCTCGAGGTCAGCTACGACACACTCCGTCGCTTCGCCACCCAGCAGCTGGGGTGGCGCCAGAAACAACCGACGGTCCGCGTCGACGATCCGCCCCCCGGCCAGGAGGCGCAGGTCGACTTCGGCAAGATGGGGCCGATGCTCGATCCCGTCGCGGGCCGCGTGCGCTCGCTCTGGGCCCTGATCGTCACGCTGTCGTTCAGCCGCTACCAGTTCGTGTGGCCGACGTTCGTGCAAACCACCGAGACCGTCTGCGAGGGGCTCGACCGCGCCTGGGTGTTCTTCGCCGCGATGATCCGCACGATCGTGCCCGACAACATGAAGGCGATCGTCAAGACCGCCGACGCGCTGAGCCCGACCCTCGTCACCGCGTTCCTCGACTACGCGCAGGCGCGCGGCCTCTTCGTGGACCCGGCGCGCATCCGCGCTCCCAAGGACAAGCCTCGCGTCGAAAACCAAGTGCCCTTCGTGCGCGAGAGCTGGTTTGACGGCGAGACCTTCGCGGACCTCGACGACGCACGCCGCAGCGCCGAGACGTGGTGCCGCGACATCGCCGGTGCCCGCGTGCACGGCACCACCCGCGCCGTCCCTCGCGAGCTCTTCGAGTCGACCGAGAGGCCCGCGATGCTGCCGGCGCCCGCCGAGCCGTTCGACGTACCGCTTTGGGTCGAGAAGGCCAAGGTGCATCCCGATCACCACATCCAGGTCGCACGCGCGCTGTACTCGGTCCCTTCGATCCACCGCAACAAGAGCGTGCGCGCCCGCGCCGACAGGACGAGCGTCAAGATCTACCTGGGTACGGAGCTCATCAAGATGCACCGCTCGTCAGCGGCCGGGAGGTCGCTCGACGGATCCGTCCGACTATCCGAGCGGCAAGGCCGACTACGCGCTGCGTAGCGTCGACGCGCTCCGAGCTCGCGCGCGCAACAAGGGTACGCACGTCGGCATCTACGCCGAGCGCCTGCTCGGTGGTCCGCTGCCCTGGGCGCGTATGCGCGCCGCGTATGCGCTCCTGCGCCTCTGCGACAAGTACGGAGACGGCCGCGTCGAAGCGGTCTGCCAGAGCGCGCTCGCGTTCGACGTCGTCGACGTCGCGCGCATCACGCGCATGCTCAAGACCGCGGCCAAACCCGCATCGCCCGAGCGCGCCGACGGCAAGGTCGTGCAGCTGCCCTTGCCACGCTTCGCGCGGCCCGAGCAGCACTTCGAAACGCGCTCGTCCAAGAAGAAGGAGGGCGTCTGATGACCGCCGCCGCCCTCGCGATCAACCCCGAGCTCGTCACCGCGCTCAAGCGTCTGAAGCTCGGACGCATCCTCGACACCCTTCCCGATCGACTCGTGCTCGCCGACAAGCAGGACATGTCGCTCGACGAGCTTCTGCTGCTCGTGCTCACCGACGAGATCGCGCGACGCGACAGCGCCGCCGCCGACCACCGCGCACGCAGCGCCGGACTCGATCCGTCGATGCGCCTGGAGCAGTGGGACAAGACCGCAAAGGTCACCTTCGACAAGCGCATGCTCTCCGAGCTCGTGAGCCTGCGCTTCCTCGAGGCTCATCGACACATCGTCGTGCTCGGGCCCGTCGGCGTGGGCAAGACGTTCGTGTCGCAGGCCCTCGGCCACATCGCCTGCCGTCACGGATACAACGTGCGCTTTACACGTGCCGACGCCATGCTGCGCACGCTCCGACAAAGTCGACTCGACAACTCGCGCGACGCCGAGATGATCGCGCTCACCTCGGTCGACCTGCTCATCGTCGACGACTTCGCCCTGGAGGCGATGAGCAAGGAAGAGAGCAAGGACGTCTACCAGCTCTTCCTCGAACGCACCGGCCACGCGTCGATGATCGTCACGAGCAATCGCGACACCGCCGAGTGGCTCGCGATGTTCGACGACGTGCTGCTCGCGCAGAGCGCCGTCGATCGGTTCAAGAACGCCGCCTACGACTTCGTCATCGAGGGCGAGTCGTATCGACCCAGGCTCAAGCCCACCCTCGACGCCGCCGACACTCCGCCCGCCGCTCCGGCCAACAAGACGCGACCGCATCCGCGCTCGCGTCGGCGCTGACGCCCCTCCTGCGGATTTCGCGCGACGTGAGCACCCGTTTCGGGCCGACGTGAGCACGCAGATCGCCATGTGATCGGAGCGAAGCGACGTCTCTGGGTCGCAGGTCAACCGTTCGCCGTCGTCGTGATCTTCTCCTTCCGCTTCGAGGGTCCCTTCAGGTCCAATTTGTATGCGTTGTGGACGAGCCGGTCGAGGACGGCGTCGGCGACGGTCGGGTCACCAATCCACTCGTGCCACTTGGTCACCGGCACCTGGCTGGTGACGACCGTCGACGTTCGGCCGTACCGGTCCTCCAGGACCTCCAGAAGGTCGTGGCGATGGGCCTCGGTCGTCGTTCCCAGCCCCAGGTCGTCGAGCACGAGCAGGTCCGCCTTCGCGAGCCGCGCGAGCAGTCGAGCGTACGAGCCGTCGGCGCGCGCGAGCGCGATCTCGTCGAAGAGGCGCGGCACCCGCCGGTACAGCACGCGCAGTCCGCGACGGCATGCCGCCTGGCCGAGCACGGAGGCCAGATAACTTTTGCCTACGCCAGTCGCACCGGTTACCAGCACGTTGAGGTGTTCTCCGATCCACGTGCAGGTCGCGAGCTGGCGGAGCATGCCGCGGTCGGCGCCGCGAGCCGCCGAGGTGTCGACGTCTTCCAGGCACGCGCCCGGGATCCGCAGCTCGGCGTCCTTGAGCAACCGAGCGAGGCGCCGGTTGTCCCGGGCGAGGTACTCGGCCTCCACGATCATCGTGAAGCGCTCGTCGAAGGACAACGCGCCGACGGTGGCGTCGCGTTGTTGCGCCTGCCAGGTGTCGGCCATGGTGCCGAGTCGCAATGCGTGCAGTTTCTCCAGAGTCGGTTCTTTGAGCACGGGTCTCGTTCCTTTCTTCAGTGGTAGTAGCCAGGGCCACGCACGTTCTCGTGCGTGCCCGGGGCCGTCGTCTCGTGGGTCCCGGGAAGTTCAAGCTGCTCGCGACCAAGCTCGAGAAGCCGTTCGACGGGCTTGTAACTGCGGGCGCCGAAGTGCAGCGCGTGCGCGCAGGCGGCTTCGACCCGCGCCTCGCCGTACTTCTTGACGAGCCGCTGCAACCCCTTGGCCAATCGCCATCCCTGCTCACGTACGGGGTTGGCGTCGAGCAGTCGTTGCACCATCGCCTCGGTCATCGGGCCCACCGAGGCGCCCCAGGCGATGACCGCGTCGCCGCCGGCGAAGTGCTTCTGGTGGGCTTCGGGCATGTGCCCGGGGTCGGTGGTGAAGCGGAAGCGCACGTAGCTGCGAGCGTGACTGGCGACCCGGCGATTCTTGTGGAGGATCTCCACCGTCGTCGCCGTCATGCGCGCCTCGACCTCCTCGCGCACGAGCGTGTACGGCACCGAGTAGAAGTGGTCGAAGAGCGCGACGTGGTAGTCGACGTTCACCGTCGCCCGCCTCCACTCGCTCAGCTCGAAGGGCTGCGCGGGCAACGGCAGAAGCGCGGCGCGCTCGACGCGTTCGAAGAGCGCTCGGCGGCTGATGCCGCCGAGCTTCTTCATCGCCCGCTCATTGAGGTCTTCGAGCAGCTCGGCGATCCGCTCGTTGAGGGTCTCGATCGAGAAGAAGGTCTCGTTGCGCAGTCGCGCCAGGATCCACCGCTGCGCGACCTGCACGGCCACTTCCACCTTGGCCTTGTCGCGTGGCTTGCCCGGACGCGCGGGCACGATCGCGGTCCCGTAGTGCCGACCGAGCTCCGCGTACGTCCGGGTGACCGTCGGCTCGTAGCGGCACGGCACGCGGACGGCGCTCCGGAGCTGATCGGGGACGACGATGCGCGTCGCGCCGCCAAAGTACGCGAAGGCGCGTACGTGCGACGCAATGAAGTCGCCCATCGTCTGCGTTCGCGTCGCCTCGGCGTAGGTCAGGTTCGAGGCACCGAGCGCCGCGACAAAGAGCTCGACCTCGATCACCTCTCCGGTCGTGCGGTCGACAACGTGCGGCTTCTTGCCCGAGTAGTCGACGAAGGTCTTGTCGCCCGCCTTGTGGTTCTGGCGCATCACCAACCCACGGCAATCCATCCAGCGGCGGTACGCGTCGCAGAACGCCGTGTACCGGAAGCCGTTCGGGTGCTCGCGCAGGTACTCCAAGTGCAGCAGTTCGAGCGTCACGCCCGGCCGCCGCAGCTCCGCGTGCATCCACCCCGGGTCGGGCAGCGCCCGTTCGTCGCGCCGGGCATGCTTCGGACCGCCGTACATCCGCTGCTCGAGGCCCCCGTCGTCGAGCGCCTCCACCGCCGCCCAATCCAGGCCCGCCCGGGCGGCGCGCCGCTCCGTCTTGGACACGACGCCGACGCTCACCCCCGCCGCGCGCGACGCCTCCCGGACGCTTCTCTTGAGCGCCCATCGCAACCTCAAAACCTCTCGCACCTTGCTCATCGCCAGCCGCTCCATTGCTTCGCGGACCTCCTCGTCGGAGCCCGCAGTCAAAGAGGAGCGACCCAGCTCGTCACTTCGCCCGATCTCTGCCGTTCACGGGTCCCCGTCCTCCCCGTTCACACCAGGGCGATCCCGGTGTTCACGGCTGAGCGATCCGGGTGTTCACGGCTCCGATCTCGGCGTTCACGTCCGCCGATCTCGGTGTTCACATGGCGGCGATCCGCGCGTTCACGTGTCCGCGATCCCGGCGTTCACGAGCGCGCGAGATCCGCAACTCCGCTTTCCCGCCCCGGCCGGCTCGCCACTCGCGCCGGCCGGGGCCCCCCACTGCCGGTCGGCACCGTGAAAAATCGATCGACGCCGTAGTCGATACGCGGCACCCTTCCGGCCGCTCGTCTTGATTCGCCTCCCTGGTCCCATGACCCTGCGAACGCGGTGGTCCCATGAGGGTGCGAACTGGCAGCCACCGGCGAGGCAGGAACCGGCGGTCCTGGTGACCGGGGCGGGGCCGGAAGGACGTGTAGTCCTTGTCTGGCGCCAGGCGTCACCCGCGTGCCATGTCGTTTTTGTCGACACTCGCTGAGGACGATGGCCGATCGCTTTGTCGGAATGGCTTCGAGCCTACCGGCAATCCGTCGGCCCTCGACCCGGCCTGCCGTTGGCGCATGCGCCTTCTCGTCGGCCTCGACCGAAAGCGGCGCTCAGGCCGCACATTCGGAAGCCCGCTGCCCATGATCCGATCGAAAGGCATCCGCGAACCGCCCGCGATCGGCATCTCGCGCGCGCTCCATTCACTGCTGGGCCGTCGAAGCTGCCTGCGTCTCCCCCTCGAGTACGACCTGCAGGAGGTCATCGACGCAATGTCCGAACCGCGCGTCCGCAAGCCACGTCCGCCGGTTGTCGTTCGGGCGTCCTTCGTGTCCCAAGATAGCTCCCCGGCCCTGCTCGGCCTCTCCGCGCGCAAATTCCTCGAGGTACTGGTGCCGAGGTGCCGCAAGGACTCCATTCGCGTCGGTCGCACCATCTTGATCCCGCTGGACGTTGCCGAGGCCGCGCTTCGAGCAATTCCAACCAGCCCCGAGGGAACCCCGGATGTGGCGGCAAGCGAGGCCATTGCCGAGCCTACGAGCGTCGAGGCGGTGCTCGCCAGCGTGGGCATGCGCCGGAGGGCCGCTCGATGAAGTGAAGCCGCGCGCGCAAGATGGCGCGCGCCGACGACCGCAGGCATAGAAGGAGGACCGATGCCTCGCCCAGCCGCAGGAGAGCTCCGTCGTCTAGCGAACGGCTTCGCCGCGCGGATCACCATCCGCGGCCGCGAACGCCGCGACTTTCCGCTGACCGCCGGCCTCAGCGCCGTCGAAGCCGAGGAGCGCAAGATCTCGCTGGCCCGGATGGCGGCGCGGCTGCGCCAGGCAGGGCACGCGGACAAGATCGAGAAGTTGATCGGGACCGCCGCGAAGGCCCGGCCGGGCAGGCCTTGGGACACCGTCGTGGCAGCCGTCGAGGTGCTCTGCTCGGGCAACGCCGAGAGCGATCGTGAGATCCCGACGTTCAGCGCGTTTGCCAAGGCCTGGACCAGCGGCGAGCTCGCACGATTGTTCCCGGACCACGTGCGGCAGAAGCGCTCGTCGGGCCGCGACGAGGAGCTTTTGCGGCTCTACGTCCTTCCGCACGTGAGCGATGTGCGCGTGGACGAGTTCGAACTCCACGACGCCGAGGTCGTCATGGCGAGCCTTCCCCAGGCGGGCCATCGCAACAAGCCGCTCGCTCCGGCCACGCGGCGGCACGTCGCCCAGGTGATGTCCCGCCTGATGAGCCTTGCCGTGTACCCGGGCAAGTTTCGCCAGGCGAGCCCCATCCCGCGCGGATGGCTTCCCTCCCTCCCACCGCCCAAGGCCAAGGAGTGCCTCTACCCGAACGAGGATGCGCGCCTCTTGGCGGGCAAGTCGACCGAGACGGGCAAGGAAGGCCCCCTGCCCGACGTGCCGCTGTTGCGGCGCTTCGCGTACGGCTTTCTGGCACGTGAAGGCATGCGCACCGAGGAGATGGCCAACCTTCGGTGGCGCGACGTGGACCTCGAGCACGGCCGGGTGAACCTCGAGAAGGACAAGACCGACGATCCGCGCGACTGGGACCTGCGGAGCGACGTGGTCGAGGCGCTCGAGCGTTGGAAGCATCGGTGCAAGCCGCACGTGGAGCCGGACGACCGCGTCTTCGCAGAAGAGGGCGTGCCGCTCAACGTGGAGCACCTGTCCGAGCAGATCCGCAACGACCTGCGCCGCGTCGGTGTGAACCGCCCCCAGCTCTTCGAGACCACGGGGACCCGGCAGCGCTTCCGGGCCCACGACCTGCGCGCGACCTTCGTGACCATCTCGCTCGCCTCGGGTAGGACGGAGACGTGGGTCTCCGATCGCACGGGGCACGATGGGCACACGATGATCGAGAGGTACCGCCGCAAGGCGAGGACCTGGAACCTTGGCGAGCTGGGGCCGCTCTATGACCTGATCCCTGAACTGGCGGATGGTGCACGAACGGCTAGGTTTACCCCACGAATTCCCCTTAAACTCACCGCACGGGTGGCGAAATTGGCAGACGCAGCGGATTTAGGTTCCCTGACGAGGGCGACGCAGCGATCGAAGCCGGGCCGCCCGCCGACGTAGAGGCTGCGCTTGCGCAGGCGCTGCGGCTGGCGGCCGACGCGGGGCAGTGGCCGGTGGTCGCCGAGCTGGCGCGGACGCTGGCGGCGAGAGGGCGGCAGACGTGAGCTTCAACGGGGTGAGCGTCCAGGCTCCGAAGTCGCGGTCGGCGCGTAGCGCGTTCCCACCGGCCTCTCGGTCTGCGCCGCTCCGCCCTCGATCTCGCGGATGGCGCCGATGATGTCCGCCTCTGAAACTTTGCTCTTCCGACCCATTCCGTGCCTCCGTATCTCGACACGGAATCGATGGCCCAGTTTTCGGGGGTCAGGTCAGTGACGCTGCGGGCACGTCCGTACCGCCGTCGCCATCCGTTCGATCGACCTCTCGCCAAAAGCGGCGATGAGGCATCTCCACGGTCCGGGTACGATCCTGCCCGTAATCCCAGACGAGCAGGGAGCCGAAGGGCCATCCTCGGAGCAGGGAATCCACGAGCACGATGATGTCGCCCGGTTTCCCGGTCGTCCAGCGCTACGTCTCCCGCGCGAAGGACGGCCGTGAGTTCCCGTTCCTTCGTCACAGCGCCTTCTCGGGAAGGTTCCGCTTCCTCGGGGGAGCTTGGTATCTCGAGGTTCTGCCCACGTATCGCTTCACGACCGACGGTATTTGCAAGTACCGGTTCCACGAGGATCAACTACAAGGTATCAAGCGCCTAGAAGGGAACCGCGCGGTGCTGAGTCAGGTGCTGCTCTGGAACGACGTGCTTTGTCCCGAGCCCTCACTCTTCTCGTCACGGAAGCCCCTGCTCACCTTTGGTCCGCTCCTCGAGTTCCAAATCGACCGCGGCATCTCGGATGCCGACTGGGGAGAAGCATCCGATTCGCCTGCCGCGCCGGCCGGAGCCGAGTTTCCGCTCTTCGCACAAACACCGAGCGGCGAGAGTGGCGCGTGAAGCTCTCGTTCATTGAGGAGCCCGAGCTCCAATTCGCGGACGGGACGCACGTCGACGTTCGTGCCGGCATCGGCTCCTTCGGAACGCTCGATCGCGGCGACGCTGCTCTTCCCGTCCCGATCCGCGTTGGCTTAGTGGGAACCCAGGAATCTGCCGACGGAGTTGCCGGGTGGCTCGATGTCTGCTCCAAAGGAATCGCTTCGACGGAGCGCAAACTGCGCGACCTGCGGCCAAAGTTTCCGGGCATGACCGCGGAGATCTTCGGCACGACGCTGGAGCTTAAGCAGGCGGCCACGCGCGCGCTCACTCGGCGAGAACTCTCGGATGCGCTTGCGGCGTCCGACCCGCTCCGTGAGATCGTCAATGTCTTCTTCGAGCATGCACGCGATGTCGCGGCTCGCGGCGGGATCGACGTCCTTGTCATCGCGCCTCCAGTCGAGGTGTTCGCGATCTCAGATCCTGCGGCGGCGGGAGTCGGCGAAGAGAAGAGCGATGTGTCAGAGAAGGACCAACCGGACTTTCACGACGTGTTCAAAGCACGCGCGCTCGAGCTCACGGTTCCTTGCCAAATCGTCCGCCCGGATACCTACGGTGGTGGGTCCACGCGACGCGCAGGCCGCCGACAGCCATCGTTGCAGGACGAGGCTACGCGCGCGTGGAATTTCCACACGGCCCTGTACTACAAGGCCGGCGGCGTGCCGTGGCGCCTTGTTCGCGACCCGAAGGAGCTCACGAGCTGCTACGTCGGGCTGGCGTTCTTCGAGAGCGTAGCAAGAGACCGGCTCCTTACAAGCGTTGCACAGGTCTTCAATGAACGTGGCGAAGGAGTCGTCGTTCAAGGGGGTAACGCGCGAATCGACAAGGAGGATCGCACTCCGCATCTCAACGCCGACGACGCCCGTCAGCTCCTCGTGAACGCCATCGCGAGTTACCGACGCGAGCACAAGACGGCGCCAGCGCGCCTCGTCGTTCACAAGACGTCCGCGTTCGATCGGGTGGAGCTCGATGGTTGCCGCGCTGCGGCCGAAGAGGCCCGCATCGAGCTGCTCGAACTGGTAAGCCTCCGACGGGGTGGCGCGCGGTTGTACCGCGCGGGCACCTATCCGGCGCTTCGCGGTACGATGCTGGCGTTCGACGAATCAAGCGGCCTCGTCTACCTGCGTGGGAGCGTGCCCCAATTCCGAACCTACCCGGGCATGTACGTGCCGAGTAGCTTGGAGTTCATTCGCGCGGACGGTGAGGCGACGCCTCTCGTTCTGGCTCGCGAGATCTTGGAGCTCTCGAAACTGAACTTCAACAACACGCAGTTCGACGGCGGTGAGCCGATCACGATCCGCGCGGCACGCCGCGTCGGGGACATCCTGAAGCACATCTCCGAAGGCCGAGCGGTCCAGTCCAGATTCCGCTTCTTCACATGAGCGAGAGCCTCGGTCCCCTCAGCGGAGAAAACGCGTGGCCTTCCCCGAGTGGCTCAGCAGTAACCTCTCCCTCGCCCGTGTCGCCGCGACGTAGAGCAGCTGCCGCTCCTGTTCGATCAGCTCGTCGCGATCGGCGTCGTCCGCCTGTTCGCGGAGGACATGCGCCGGGGGGAGTGCATCGTAATCGCACCCGACCACCGCGACCGCCTTGAACTCCAGCCCTTTCGCACGGTGCATCGTGCCCACCGCGACGTCCTTCACTGCCGGCGGCGTCTCGTCGCGAAGCGGGTGTCAATGGCCACCAGAAACTGACCCACCTTGGCGACGAAGAATTGACCCACCCCGGTGGTCCGGAGCGGGTCGCGCTCACGGTGTGAGCGCGGGCTTGTCCTCCTTGGCTTCGGTTCGTTTCCGTTAGCTTGTCCTTCGCGGCATCGTAGACGTAAAGGGTCGGTGTCTTGATGAACAGAGTGGGCTGCACGATGTCCACGCGCGCCTGCTGCTTGAAGGTGGCGAGTTGGACCTCCGTGTTTTCGCGCACGAAGATGCGCTCTCCTCTGACAAGGCCGCCAGCGAACTTCGGCGGGTGGCCGGGCGGTGCAGGCGGCTTCTTGCCCTCCTTGCCCTCGCCCTCGACGATCACCCATTGGATACAGACCGGTCCGACATTCAGCGGGTCGAGCACGTCGACCGAAACTCGGCGAAGCCGACGCCCTCGTTGCGATCCTTCAATCACGCCATAGGACGGCACGCCGCCGAACCGGGTGCGAGCGGCCCTGGCGTCGAACGACTTGAGGGACGGCTCGAACGTGAAACCGACGAAGGCGCTGGAGGAAGGGAGCGATTTCGCCTCGATCAGGGCGAGGAGCAGCAGGCTCAGGCTGCCGATGATTTCCCCTCGGAACGGACCGTATCGGAGACGTGAACGCGACTCATGACGTCGACCTCGCGCGTCACGACGCTGCCGACATCATCCTCGTCGCCATTGAAGGGCCGTGCGGTGCCTTCGGCGACCCGGAGCCGGAAGCCGGCGACGGGATCGAGCCCCTCGGCGTCGAGGTCGCGCATCAGCTCCATCTCGAAGGGGTAGCCGCTGCGCTTCAGCGCCTCAAGGATCGTGCTTCGCGAAGCCGTCGGCGCGGCCGCGCTGGCGCTCGACCGGCTCGAGGCCCTTGCCATGGGCATCGCGCGCGCCCTCGACGCGACCGCCACCCTTGGGGAGGAACCGAGGCCTTCGCCATGAGAAGGCCGCGAACGCGAAAGACCCGCCGGGCCGAGGTCCCGTCCCGGCTGCGCGAGGTGGAGGTCTTCTGCGCCGCCGAGACCGAGGAGCACACGTTCCTTCAGACGTTCTCGCATCTCCTCGACGATCTGGTCGTCGTACTGGAAGGTGCGAGCGATCCGGCGGTCCCTGTTGACCGTCGTGGGCACGCTCGCTCGTCGCCGCGCGGAGCTCATGCTCATGCGGCGCGTCGAGGCGTGGCGCGGTGCATCGACCGTCTAGCGCCCGCGCGACGCGTTCGGTAAGGCACGCGTCGTCCGGTGGCCGTGCCCCTGGGTCGAAGAACCCGGGGGCACGACCGCTGGCCTCAGGACAAGGTCACCGATGCCCTCCCCCGCGCTCTTGCAATGGCAGCAGGTCGGTCTGCGCGCCCTCGACGAGATCGCGGACGCGCATCGCGCCGTTGGAGGGCATGGGCGCGGGCGCCGGTATGCCACCCTCCAGATCGACCACGCGTACACCGTCATGGTGTCCTCCCAGTTCCAGGGCTTCTGCCGCGCGCTCCACACGGCTTGCGTCGACGTGGTGGCCAACGCGACGCAACCACCCCTGGTTGCCGACGTTCTCCGGGCGACCCTCGTCGACGGGCGCAAGTTGGACTTCGGGAACCCGAACCCCGGCCACATCGGCTCCGACTTCAATCGCTTCGGGATGCGCTTCTGGGACGCCGTCTACGCCGCCAGCCCTCGGAACCGCGGCCGGCGCGTTCGTCTGGACGAGCTGAACGCGTGCCGGAACGCCATCGCCCACCAGGACTTCAGTCCGACGCGCGTTGACGGACGCTTGATCGACTTCGGCGCCGGCTCTGGCGCGCTGCAGCTCGGAACGGTTCGGTCATGGCGCGCGGCGTGCGCTGGGCTCGCCGTGGAGTTCGACGACGTCATGGGGGCTCAGCTGGGGCGTCTGGTCGGAGCGCGGCCCTGGTGATAGATTGTGGGCATGGCGAAGCGCTCCTCCAAGCAGTTCCCGGTGGGGTCGAACGTCGCCTTCTCGTTTGGCGGCCGCCGCGTCGTGGCGAAGGTTGTCGAGGACCGAGGGCTGCTCGGGGTCGGGGGCCGCAGGTTGCTACGGGTGCAGGTTGAGGGATCCGGCGGGGCCGACCCCATTGTGCTCGAGATTCCTGCCGAGCAAGTGTCCGCGGCGCCGGTCCGCGAGCACACCCATGCGTAGACCGCCCGACGGACCGACGGCTCGAGCCAAGCTGGCCATCCGATAGGCCGGCCCCGGCATAGCGCGCCCTCGAGCACGTCACCCCATGAGACGGTGCACGACCGTCCCGATCAGACCGCCGCCGAGGACCAGCCACGCCGAGTTCACGCGCCAGCGAAGGAGCGCGACGCCGCTGGCTATCGCGAGCAAGATGGTCGGAACGTCGATCAAGGCCGACCTCTCGAGTTGGACGCCGACGACGGCCATGAGCGCCAGCGACGCCACGTTGAGCCCATCGAGGAAAGCGCCCGCCAGCTCCGAGCGCCGTAACCGCGGGATGAGCGGGCCGCTCGCCGCAATGAGCACGAACGAAGGAAGGAAGATCCCGATCGTCGCCACGAGCGCGCCGGGCAGCCCGCCCACGAGGTAGCCGATGAACGTCGCCGTCGTGAACACGGGCCCCGGCGTGAACTGGCCGACCGCGACGGCGTCGATCAGCTGCGGCTCCGTGAGCCAGTGCGTCCGGGCGACGAGGTCCGCGCGGAGAAATGCGAGCAGGACGTAGCCGCTGCCGAAGACGATCGAGCCGATTTTCACGAAGACGAGGAAGAGCTTGCCGAGTCCACTCGTCCCTCCGAAAACGGCCCACGGCGCCAATCCGGGCCACACGCCAAGTGCAGCGCCCGATCGCGACCTTCGGGCGGCGCGTACGGAGGCGCTGGCGCAGCCCGCAGCAACGAGGACCGCGATCGGAGGTGTCCCGAGTACGTTGGCGACCGCAGCCGCCGCGGCGAGAAGAGCCAGCCACCTAGATTTCAGAGAGCTCCGAGCAAACGCGACCAAGGCCTGCGCGACGACGGCGATGATGATCGCTTTGATGCCGTAGAGCGCGCCCCCGACCGCCGGGAGGCGACCGAAGCGGACGTAGGCCCAGGCGATGGCGGTCACCATCAAGGCCGCGGGCAAGATGAAGCACGCGCCAGCGACGGCGAGGCCACGCCAACCCGCTCGCCGGTAGCCGATGTAGATCGCCACCTCCGTGGAGCTCGGGCCCGGGATCAATCCTGCCGCCCCGACGAGATCGAGGAACTGCGTTCGGTCGAGCCACCCTCGCCGACGCACGAACTCGTCCTCCATCATCGCGATGTGCGCGGCGGGCCCGCCGAACGCGGTGACGCCGAGCCTGAGGAAGGCGAGCGCGAGCTCCTTCACGCGCGCCGTCGTGCGATGCGCGCGTCGACAGAGAGGGGTCCCGCTCCGGCGGCAAGCAAGAACAGGAGACCGAGTAGCATCGACCAGTCGGTGCGCGCTTCGTGCGCCGTCGCCCAGAAGCCCTTCGACGCCAGCATGGGGAACTTGGTCGTCGCGATCGCGACCACGATGTCCGCGAGCAGCAGCACAGCCCCGAGGCGCGTCAGCAGGCCGACGATCAGGAGCGCGCCGGCGACGATCTCGACGTCCGCGACGAAGGGCGCGCTGAGCTGCGGAAGAGGGATTCCGATCTTTGCGAACCGACCGACGCCGAGGGCCTCAGGGAAGAGGAACTTCTGGATGCCCTCGGAGAGGAAGACCGTTCCCACGAGGAAGCGCACCAGAACGTTCGCAGGAGCCCCCCGACCGTCCGCGCAGAGACGAAGGATCGCGCTCACCTTTCCTAGTCCTCCTCGAAGAGCTCTCCGAACAGCTCTCGGACCTTCCCCTTCGCTTCCTCCAGCGCCTTCCGGCCCTTCGCGGTCGCCCGGTAGACGCGCCGCAGGCCCTTGCCCTCTCGCTCCTCGCTGGACTTCAGGTACCCCTTGCGCTCGAGCCCGTGCAGGATCGGGTACATGGTGCCCGGGCTCAGTTTGTAGCCGTGGCGACCAAGCTCCTCAATGATTCCGAGCCCGAAGACCGGGGGCTCGTGGACCGCGTGATGGAGCACGTGGAGGCGGACCAGGCCGGAGTAGAGGTACGGGTCGTCCATTCGTCTTGCGTTTCTGTATCGAGTTTCGTTATAGATCCCGCTCGCAGCGAGCGCCAAAGACTATCCCTGGCCCACACGTTTGGGCCAAGGAGGAACCATGCCCACGCGCGTTTTGTTCGTCTGCGCGGCCAACGCCGCGCGAAGCCAGATGGCCGAGGCCCTCCTGCGCAGCATGGGCGGGCGCGATTTCGAGGTCCACAGCGCGGGCGTGCGCCCGCGCGACAGCATCCACTCGCTGACGACCCGTGTGCTGAGCGCCATCCACCTCGACATCTCCACGCACCTGACCAAGTCCATCGAGCGTTACAGGGATGAACCGTTCGACTACGTGGTCACCCTCTGCGACGAGGCGCGCGCGGCCTGCGCGACGATGAGCGCGAGCTTCGAGAACATCCACTGGAACATCACGGACCCGCTCAAGAGCGGAGACTCGAACGTGCACGTCTTTCGCGAGACGCTCGTCGAAATCCGGCGGCGGATCGAGCTCTTCGTGACCGTCGTGAGATCGGGGAGGCGATAGTCCCCGAGCCGAGAGAAGGCACATGAACGCTTCCCGCCGTCGCGTCCTGTTGCGCCCCATGCGGCTCGTGGCCGAGCCGGCCGCGGGGCCGCGCGGCTTCCACGTGCGTAGAGCGGGTCTCGTCGTCGCCCACGCCCTCGTCCTGATCGCGGTGCTGACGGGCACACCTTCGGCCTGTCAGCGGCGCGCCAGCGGGAGCGCGCCGCCAAGCGACTCGAGCGCCCCGTCGATCGCGGAACCGGCCTCACCTGCGTCCGCGCTTGCGGTCACGTCCCTCGGCGCTGCGCCATACTGGGACCTCACCAACGCCTTTTTGCACGCCGCTGAACGGCTTCGGCTTCCGGAGACGCAGCTCTCCGCGCGGTACGCCATCCGCAGGCTCGATGACGAACTCGCATGGAACCAGGCGGAGACGGCGACGCTGTTCCGGAACATCCGCGCCGGCGTCGCCGCCCAGATCCGCTCCGGTCGGACGGACGCGACCAGACTTTGCGCTGGGCAGGCCCTCCTGGAGAAGGCGATGGAGAAGCACGTCGCGAAAGAGCGCGACACGTTGAACGCGCTGCACGTGGTTCTGGATCGGCCTCTGCGCAGCCAGTTGAGGACCCTCCTTCGCGGCCCGCCGCTCGAGCCCTTGGATGACTCCGCTCACGGACGGCTTGCGGCGGAAAGGGTGTCGAGCCCCGCTCTCTCGTCGGATCTCGACGAAGTGATGGGCGAGCTCGAGCTCACCGATTGACAGCGGCGTGCGATCATGAGCCTGCGGACGCGGCTCGCTCGGAAGTCCTGGCGCGTACCTCGCGTGCGGCTCGACACGATCCTCGCGTCCTTCGATGAGGACGAGTTCGAAGCCAGGACTGTCCTCGCGGCGGCCGACGACCATGGTCCATCCGCCTGTATGAGCCCCGCTGGCGACGGGACGTGGCTGTCGAACCTGCTCGCCATCCTGACGCGAGCTCAAGGCGAACAGGTCGCCTTGAGCCTCGAACGCGGCGACACCTGGCGCTGGCGGGAGAACGCGCACGACCGGCTCGCGGAGCGCCTGCCATGACCGACTCGGCGACCCGCTCAAGCCGATCGCGAGCTCTGCGCTTCGTGGTGATCGTCGGCGTCATGAGCTTCTTCGCCGACTTCACCTACGAGGGCGCGCGCGGCGTTCTGGGTCCCTACCTCGCGCTCCTCGGGGCGAGTGGGACGGCGGTGGGCGTGGCGACAGGGTTCGGGGAGTTCGTGGGCTACGCGCTGCGTCTCGTATCGGGCCGCGCCGCCGACAGGACGGGCCTGTACTGGCCGATCACGATTGCCGGGTACGTCGTACAGATGGCGGCCGTCCCCGCGCTCGCACTCGCTGGGAGCTGGCCGATGGTCGCCGTCCTCCTCGTGCTCGAGCGCGCGGGTCGTGCCATTCGTAACCCGCCGCGCGACGTCATGCTCTCGCATGCGGGGCATGAGATGGGCGGCTTCGGGTGGACCTTGGCTTGCACGAAGCGCTGGATCAGCTCGGCGCCCTCGGCGGTCCGCTCGTCGTCGCGCTGGTCCTTGCCCGCCGGGGTGACTATCGCACCGCGTTCGCGGTCCTGGCGGCGCCCGCGGTCATCACCCTTTGCATTTTGGCCGTCGCACGCGTCCTCTACCCGAGGCCCGAGGAGATGGAGCCGCAGCCCCGCGTGCGCACGACGGGTCTCCCGCGCAGCTTCTGGGTCTATCTGGCGGGCGCGGCGCTGGTGGGCGCGGGATTCGCAGACTTTCCCCTCATCGCGTTCCACCTTCAGAGAGCGGACGTCGCATCCCAGAGCGCGATCGCGGTCTTCTATTCCGTTGCGATGGGCGTGAGCGGGCTCGGATCCCTACTGCTCGGCCGGCTCTTCGACAAGTACGGGCTCGTGGTGCTCGTGCCATTGACCGTGGTGTCCGCCCTGTTCGCACCGCTGATGTTTCTGGGCGGGTTCTGGGCCGCGCTCGCAGGCGCGGCCGTCTGGGGCCTCGGAACCGGAGTCCATGAGTCGATCATCCCGGCTGCGGTCGCTCCGATGGTGGCGCCTGAACGGCGAGCGTCCGCGTACGGCCTCTTCACGGCGGCCTACGGCGTCTTCTGGTCTCCGGGGAGCGCGGCCATCGGCGTTCTGTACGACGTCTCGCTGAAGGCGACCGTCGCGTTCTGCCTCGTGCTGGAGGTCGCGGCGCTCCCCTTCTTCCTGCTGGTAAGCCGTCGCTCGAGTGCGACCACAGGTCACCCATGAATCCGTCGCGCCGCCTTTTTCTCTCACGCTCGACATGGCTCGGGGCCAGCTTTGCTCTCGAGGCATGTACGCCGCGTTCCCCGTCTGCGCCCCAGCGGGCACCTGCGGGGAGCGCCCCGCCTCCGAGCCCCGCGCCGACTGCGACCGCCCCCGTGGACAAGGCGGACTTCGAGCTGCGCATTGCGACAGGCTTGGTCGAGTTGGCCGACGACCAGATCGTCTCGACCACGTTGTACAACGGGCAGTTTCCCGGCCCGCTCGTGCGCCTCGTCGAAGGCCAGCGCGTGACCGTCGACGTTCACAACGACACGGACACCCCGGAGCTCGTGCACTGGCACGGCCAGATGATCCCGAGCGACGTCGACGGCGCGTCCGAAGAGGGTACACCCTTCGTCCCGGCGAGGGGTACGCGACGCATCTCCTTCGTCCCGAAGCCGTCGGGCTTTCGCTTCTATCACACGCACGTCCCCGCTGGGTCCGACCTGGCTCGCGGGACTTACACGGGGCAGGCCGGCCCGGTGTACATCGAGCCGAAGAACAACCCCGGCGCCTACGATCGCGAGGTCTTCCTCGTGTTGAAGGAGTTCGAGCCCTCCTTCAGCCGCGGCGGCGACATGGCGATGGACATGCTGGTCGGCGCTCCCCTTCAGGCACTGAAGGAGCTCGGCGAGGAGGCCAGGCGCCACGCCGACACGTCGCACAAGGGCTTCGAGGTGGACTACAGGCTGTTCGCCATCAACGGGCGCATGCTGGGACACGGCGAACCCCTGCGCGTGCGGCAAGGCGAGCGGGTCCTCCTTCACATTCTCAACGCGAGCGCCTCGGAGATCCGAAGCCTGGCGTTGCCGGGTCATGATTTCCGAGTCGTCGCGCTCGACGGCAACCCGGTCCCGACCCCCGCGACTGTGCCCGTTCTCTGGCTCGGCACCGCAGAACGCATCTCGGCCATCGTCGAGATGAACACCCCGGGGGTCTGGATCCTCGGGGACCTGGCCGATGACGACCGCGAGCACGGGATGGGCCTGGTGGTCGAGTACGCCGGCAAGACCGGCAAGCCGCAATGGGCCAAACCGAAGCCCTTCCAATGGGACTACACCCAGTTCGAAACGGCGGGACCCTCGTCGTCGACGCCCGACGAGACGATTGAGATGACCATCGTGAAGCAAAACGCCGCGGCGCAAGGCTTCAACGTCTGGACGCTCAACGGCGACGCGTTCTCGATGTCGACGATGAAGCCCAAGTACCCTCTGCATCGGGGTCGCCGCTACCGGCTGAAGTTCCGCAACGCGAGCGATGACGTCCACCCACTTCACCTGCACCGCCACAGCTTCGAACTGACTCGCGTCGGCGGCAAGCCCACCGCCGGCGTCATCAAGGACGTCGTCATGCTCGGCGGATTTCAGGAGCTCGAATTCGATTTTGTGGCCGACAACCCGGGCCTGACCCTCTTCCACTGCCACCAGCAGCTCCATATGGATTTCGGCTTCATGGCACTATTCGACTACGTGTGAGCGTTTCCGCCCGCACAAGGAGCTCCGCCCCGACACTTACGCGCCCCATACAGCTCGCGTTCTTTGGACTTCCTGCGGAACCGCCGGGATCGTCGGCGGCGCATGCCCTGCGCGCGATGATCGTTTTTTTGAATCGTGCCGACCCAAGTCGCCATTGGCAGCGAGCACGTCACGGCGGTTTCGAAAGCGCGTCACTCACCGTCGCTAACGTCGGCGTCGTAACCGGCACGTCGATGATGGCGGCCGGTCGTCGACCCCACCGGTGAGCAAGAAGCCAACGGCTTCGCGTCAGGAGACAAATCGCCATGAAGTCCATCACGAGGATCGGCTCGATCGCCGCGCTCGCGTCCGCCTTGTCGGCCGCGACCCCCGCTCTCGCCTCGGAAGGCGCCGTTCCGAACGGCGTGCCGCACCTGGACCACGTCTTCGTCATCATGATGGAGAACCACGGGTACAACCAGATCATCGGCAACCCGAGCGCTCCGTTCATGAACGTCTATGCGACGCGTGTCAACGCGGCGAGCAACTACTACGCGGTCGCTCACCCCAGCCTCACGAACTACCTGGAGGTCGCCGGCGGCTCGAACTTCGGCGTCCTCAACGACAACTCGCCAGACTGGCACAACGCGACCTGCACGCCGAACATCATCAGCGGCACAACCGCCTTCGACAACTCGAACTTCGGGAACGTCTGCCCAATCTGGGGCGTCGGCACCGACGCTGCGACGCCGGTCATCGACACGTCGAACGAGACGAGCCCGCCGGCCATCACGGCCGTAACCGAGATCGATGGCAAGATGTCGATTTCTGCGGCGACGAACATCACGGGGGAGACGATCGCCGACCAGCTCGTGGGCGCGGGCAAGCGCTGGAAGTCGTACCAGGAGAGCCTGACGTACACGGGCGCGAACCTCGTCGACTACAGCGACGGCTATTTCGACAACACGTCGAACCTCGCGACGCTGCTCCCGGGCGCCACGAACATCGTGCACCTCTACGCGGTCAAACACGACCCATTCGCGTACTTCCAGAGCGTGCAGGAAGGCGCGCCGCACTCGGGCATCGGGCTCGACAACGTCGTCGGGTTCCAGGGTGCACACGGCCTCTTCGACGACCTTCAGACCGGGAACCTGCCCGCCTACTCGTTCGTGGTCCCCAACCAGTGCAATGACCAGCACGGTCAGAACAACGCGTCGGCGGCGTGCTTCGAAGACCCGAACGACAATGGAACGCTGAACGGCCTGAACCCGGGGCTCATCTACCAGGGCGACCTCACGCTCCGGACGCTGGTCGCCGCCATCCACGACTCCCCCGCGTGGGTCGCCGGCCGTAACGCGATCGTCATCGTGTGGGACGAGAACGACTACAGCGCAGCGCCGAACCCGAACCGCGTGCTTCTAACGGTCGACACCAACTACGGCGTCCACGGCGTTCAGAGCAACGCGTTCTACACGCACTTCTCGCTGCTCAAGTCGGTCGAGGCCGGGCTCCAGCTGCCGTGCCTCGACCACGCGTGCGACGCGAACGTCTCGGTCATGGGCGACCTCTTCGCCGGTCCGCGGTTCTGATCGAGGGCGCACGCGGGTGCGGCGCGGGGTGTAGCCGCGCCGCACCCCGAGCGATGCGCGTTTGATCACAGAGTGCCGCTCGGGACCTTGGGCGCGGGCTCGCCACCGAGATTGCCGGCCCCGCCGCTCGCGCGCGATCCGCGCTCGCGAGGTTCTTCGTAGCAAATACGAGAAGCGTGGCCTCGGCGCACTCGCGATGGCCGCTACCGCAGGATTGGCCACCTGTTCGGGGTGGTCTCTGGGTAGCCTGTTCGGGGTGGTCTCTGGATAGACTGGCGAGAGCGAGCCTTATCTCCGGGACCTTCCGACCTCGCGATGAGCTCGCGTGGTTCGTCGATGCCGAGTGACGTTGGTCGCCTCATCCGACGGTAAGCCGGGTGCTCGGGTCGACCTCGCTGCCGGTGTTCACCGTGAGATTCCCCGAAGCGTCCTCCGAGACCGCGAAGTGGGCGAGCGGGGCCGTCGCGGGCCCGCGCACGACGTTCCCGTCGGCGTCGAACTCGCTGCCGTGGCAACCGCACACGATTCCGCTGGCGGAGACGACGCCGTGCAGGCCGATGTCACATCCCTGGTGCGTGCACGTCAGGGTCATGGCGTAGACGCCCTTCGCATCGCGCGCGACGCAGACTGGCGCGCCCGGCACGGCTGCCAGGGAACCCTCCGCCAACGACGCGACGTTCCCCGCCGACACGTCGCCGACGTCTGCCGGTCCGGAGGCCGGGCTTGAGCACGCCTCCATCGCAGCGGCCCCGGTAATGACTTTCAAGAACGTTCGGCGGCAAAGACCTCGCGGACTGCAATGCATCGGGGCAACGGTACCCCGGCCCGCGAGAAATCAGTCACGCTCCGGCGGAAATCGGGATCGCGCCGCAAGTCGATTCGCGCGGGTCGAGTACGCTCCCTTCCCGTGATGGTCGGAGCTCATCGACTGCGAGCCGCGCTCGTGCTTGCGTCAGTGCTGGTCTCGTCGCCCGCCATGGCGAACGACCCCTTCGAGATCCAGGTCTACGATGGGACGGCCGACGCGCCCGGCGTCCCGGGACTCGAGCTGCACCTCAACGACTGGGCGACGGGCAACCGCGAGGCGCAGCCGCCGATGGCGCCGTTGAACGGACAGTTCCACGCGACGCTCGAGCCATCGATTGGGGTCACGCCGTTCTGGGAGCTGGGCGCGTATCTCGAGGGCGCCGTGAGGACAGACGACGGCGTGGCCAGCTTCGCCGCGGTCAAGCTGAGGTCGAAGTTCGTCACCCCACCGGACTGGGACCCGCACTGGCGCCTAGGAGTAAACCTCGAGGTCTCGTACTCGTTGCCGGTGTACGACGCGGATCGCTGGGGGAGCGAGGTGCGCCCCATCCTGGCCTGGCACGATCCGGATTGGCTCTTCGCGTTCAACCCCATTCTGGACCAGGCGCTCGCGGGAAGCGGCGCGGCGCAGGGGCCATCCTTCGAACCGGCGCTCAAGATCGCTCGCCGCGCTGGGCCGGTGGCGCTCGGGATCGAGTACTACGCGACGCTCGGGCCACTCACCAACCCCTTGCCCTGGCGCGAACAACAGCAGCAGATCTTCGAAGTCGTCGACCTTTGGTCCGTGGACCGGCTGGAGATCAACGCGGGCGTTGGGGAAGGATTGACCCAGGCGAGCGCGGGCCTCGTCCTGAAGGCGATCGTCGGGTGGGAGTTCGACAGGATTCTCTGAAACCGTCGTCTCGAATCTTCCTGACACCAATTGAATTCCTTCCCCGCGGCACGCGCAGGTCGAGGCCAAGAGCGCGATGACTGGAGTTGCGTTTCGTGAGAAGGCTTGCTGCACTTGAAGCTTGACGCTTCCATCACGAGCAGCTCGCGGCCCTCGCGCGTGAGCACTCGCACATGTAGCTCCCCAGGGCCGTCCAATAGCCAGTCACCGAAGCTCGGCTCACCGCGGTCGCCTCAGCCCGTCCGGGCCGCGCTTGCAGCAGTCCTCCCAGAGGTACTCCGTCAGCCCCCGAAGGGCGGCGTAGTCGGTCGTGTGAAAGACCGCCTTGCCCTCTCGTCGGGCGATGACCAGTCCCGCGTCTACCAGGCGATTGAGGTGGTGGTTCAGCGTCGTCCACGGGATGCCCACGCGCTCCTGCAGCTCGGTCGTGGTCAGCCCTTCGTCGCCTGCCGTCACGAGCGCAAGCAGGACCGAGAGGCGAGAGACGTGCCCCAGGGCCCCGAGCTCCTCCGCATGACGCTCGATCGCCTTCAAGTGCCGCCCGTTCGTTCCATGAGCCGCGCAGACTAGCGCGCGAACCGTCGCAACGGTCGCGCGGGCGGCCCGGCAGCCTTCTTCCAACCGTTTCGAAGAAGTCGCTTGCCACCTTGTTCCAATTTGTTAGAAGAATGGCGTGCCCTCGGTTCTCGACCGCCACGCGGAGCAGCTCAGTGCCCTCGGTCATCCGATCCGCCTGAAGATCATCAGGTTCGTCGTTCAGGGCGGTCCTGAAGGAACCGCCGCCGGCGCGATCCAGGAGCACGTCGATCTCCCCGCGTCGACGCTGAGCCACCACCTCAAGCGCCTCGTCGGCGCCGGCCTCCTGAGCACCCGCGAAGAGGGGACGTTCAACTTCTACGCGCCCGAGCTGTCAGCCATCCGCGCGCTCACCGACTACCTCTGGGAAGACTGCTGCAAGCGCGGCAAGACCAAGTGCTGCTGAGCACACGCTCGGCCAACCACTTCATACGAAAGGAACTGCGATGCCCACCGTTCGCGTCTTCGATCCGCCCATGTGCTGCTCCACCGGGGTCTGCGGCCCCTCCGTCGACCCCGAGCTCGCGCGCTTCAGCGCGGACCTCGACTGGCTCAAGAAGCAGGGCGTCCAGGTCGAGCGCTACAACCTCTCCCAGCAGCCGGGCGCGTTTGCAAACGACATCGCCGTGAGCGTCGCGCTGAAGGCGAAGGGAAACGGCTGCCTCCCCATGGTGCTGGTCGACGGCCGCGTCGCGGTCGAAGGCGCCTACCCCTCGCGCGATACCCTCGCGGCGCTCGCGGGCGTCGTCGTCCGCAAGCTCGAGGCCGCGCCGATGGCCGCGAGCGGCTGCTGCGGCCCGAGCACGAAGAGCGGGAACAAGAGCGGCTCGAGCTGCTGCTGAGGATTCTCGTGAACCTGGTCGACCGCGCTCCACGTCACCTCTTCTTCACCGGCAAGGGTGGCGTCGGCAAGACATCCGTCGCGTGCGCGACAGCTATCGCGCTCGCGGAGCGCGGTCGGCGTGTGCTCCTCGTCAGCACCGACCCTGCGTCGAACCTCGACGAGGTCCTCGGGACGACGCTGGGGCCGACCCCCACACCGATTGGGGAAATCCCGACCCTGTTCGCGCTCAACATCGACCCGGAGGCCGCGGCAAGCGCCTACCGGGATCGAATCGTGGGGCCCTACCGTGGCGTGCTGCCCGACGCGACGGTACGGAGCATCGAGGAGCAGCTCTCGGGCGCGTGCACCGTCGAGATCGCGGCGTTCGACGAGTTCTCGAAGTTGCTGGGCGACGCGGCGGCGACGTCCGGCTACGACCACGTCGTCTTCGACACGGCGCCCACCGGGCACACCCTGCGCCTCCTCGAGCTCCCGGCCGCCTGGACGGGCTTCCTCGAGTCGAACGCGGGCGGCACGTCGTGTCTCGGCCCCCTGGCGGGACTAAAGGCGCAGCAAGCCATCTACGATGCGTCGCGGCGCGCTCTGGTCGACGCCGACCGGACCGCGATCGTCCTCGTGAGCCGGCCCGACATCCCGGCCCTCGCGGAGGCCGAGAGGACGCGCGCGGAGCTCTCGGCGCTCGGTGTCCGGCGGCAGGAGCTCGTTCTCAACGGGTTGTTCGTCGCCGAGGACGACCGCGATCCCATCGCGGCCGCCTTGGAGCTGCGCGGGCGTCGCGCCGTGGAGAAGATGCCGCTCGGTCTGTCGTCGCTGACCCGGACGGAGCTCCCTCTCCTTCCCTTCGGGCTCGTCGGCATCGAGGCCGTGCGTGCCCTGCTCGACGGTGGACGCGCGAGCGTGACGCCGACCGACGAGTCGCGCGCGCCATCGATCGCCCCCCTCGAGGCGCTGTTGCCCGAGCTCGAACGGGCCGGGCGAGGCGTCGTGATGACCATGGGCAAGGGTGGAGTCGGCAAGACCAGCGTGGCGGTGGCGGTGGCCGTGGCCCTGGCCGAGCGCGGGCACCCGGTGCGGCTCACGACGACCGATCCGGCTGCGCACGTCGAAGCCTTCCTCGGCTCCGCGCCGGCGAATCTGCACGTCAGTCGCATCGACCCGGAGGCCGAGACACGCGCCTACGTCGCCGAGACGATGCGGGCCGCGGGTGCTTCGCTCGACGAGGCCGGCCGCGCTTTGCTCGAGGAGGACCTCCGATCGCCGTGCACCGAGGAGGTCGCGGTGTTCCGAGCCTTCGCGCGCGTCGTCGACGACGCCGAGCGCGGGTTCGTCGTCATCGATACGGCCCCGACCGGCCACACCTTGCTCCTGCTCGACGCGGCCGAGGCCTACCACCGCGAGGTCCTCCGGACCGCGGGCAACGCGCCCGACGAGGTGCGGCGGCTGCTTCCGCGCCTGAGGGATCCGAGCTTCACGCGCATTCTGCTCGTGACCCTTCCCGAGGCGACCCCCGTGCACGAGGCGGCGGCGCTACAGCGCGACCTCCAGCGCGCGGAGATCGAACCGTTCGCGTGGGTCGTGAACCAGAGCCTGTCGCCGCTCGCGGTCTCGGACCGCGTTCTGCGGCAACGCAAGGCCCAGGAAGCTCGTTATCTGCGCGAGGTCACCGAGCTGGCGCAACGCTCGGCCCTCGTTCCCTGGGATCCGCACGTCGCTCTCGAAGGAGCTCGTCTGAAGATGACAACGCAACAGGTGGAGGTCTCGCCGTGACCTCGCCGACCCTTAGTCGCCGCGCCGTGTCCGAGTTCGTCGGGACGGCCCTTCTCCTCGCCACGGTCGTCGGCTCCGGGATCATGGCCGAGAAGCTCGCGGGCGGGAACGTCGCCATCGCGCTGCTGGCCAACACCATCGCCACCGGCGCCGGCCTCGTGGCGCTCATCTTGACCTTCGGGCCGGTCAGCGGCGCGCACTTCAATCCTGCAGTGACCCTGGCGGATGCGAGCCAGGGCGGCCTCTCCTGGCGAGACGTCCCCGCCTACATCGGCGCCCAGATCGCGGGCGCTTTCGCCGGCGTGGCCGTTGCGCACGTGATGTTCCAGCAGCCGGCGCTCTTCTTCGCTTCGCAGCACGAGCGGTCGGGCGTCGCCCAGCTCGTCAGCGAGTTCGTGGCGACTTTCGGGCTCCTGTCCGTGATTTGGGGGTGCGTGCGAAGGCGGCCCGCGGTCGTGCCGTTCGCGGTCGGCGCGTACATCACGGCGGCCTACTGGTTCACGTCGTCGACCTCGTTCGCCAATCCCGCCGTGACGCTCGCGCGGGCCGCGAGCGACACGTTCGCGGGAATCCGGCCCGTGGACGCGCCGGGATTCATCGTCGCTCAACTCCTCGGAGCCGCCGCATCGACGGCGCTCTTCCGCTGGCTCGTCCCGAGCTTGCCCGCCTACGCGCCGCGGGTCGTCGACCGCGCTCCCGAGATTGAACAAAACGAGGAGCCCGCGTGAACGCACACGAGCGAGGGTCCCATGCCGGAGCTGCTGATCATCGGAGGGAGTGACGCGGGAATCAGCGCCGCGCTGCGTGCGCGCGAAGTCGATCCGGGGTGGCACGTCCGCCTGGTCGTCGCCGACGGGTTCCCCAATTACAGTATCTGCGGCTTGCCCTTCTACCTGAGCGGCGAGACGCCGCGGTGGGAGAGCCTGGCGCACCGGACGCGCGCCGAGATCGAGAACAAGGGCATCGAGCTCCTCCTCGACACTGTCGCCGAGCGCATCGATCCCGCGGAGCACCTGGTCGCGGTCCGTGACGCGAGCGGAGCGCTCCGTGACCTGACCTACGACCGCGTCGTCATCAGTACCGGCGCGGCGCCTGCGAAGCCCCCCATCCGCGGGCTCGAGACGCCTGGCGTGTACTTGCTCCACACGATGGCCGACAGCTTTGCGGTGCACGAGCACCTGGCCTCACGAGCGCCGCGATCGGCGGTCATCGTGGGCGCCGGCTACATCGGCCTCGAGATGGCGGACGCCCTCCGACATCGGGGTCTGGAGGTCAACGTGTTCGAGACGGTCTCCAGCGTGCTGCAGACGGTCGATCCGGAGCTTGGCCGGCGAGTGCAGAAGGAGCTGGAACATCACGGCGTGCGCGTGCGCCTGGGGGTTCCCATCCAGGCCATCGAGCGAGACGGTCATGGGATCGCGGTCGTGGATGGCGAGGGAAAGCGCCTGCAGGCGGACCTCGCGATTGTCGCGACGGGCGTGCGCCCTTCCGTCGAGCTGGCCCGAGCCGCAGGCGCGGCGACAGGCGAGCGCGGCGCGCTCCGCGTCAGTCGGGCGATGGAGACGAACCTCCCGGACGTGTATGCGGCCGGCGACTGCGTCGAAACGCATCATCGCC
Organism: uncultured delta proteobacterium; assembly: GCA_963797395.1. GTDB lineage: Bacteria > Myxococcota_A > Polyangia > Polyangiales > Polyangiaceae > Palsa-1150. Next base: position 383,625 of record CAWCPA010000009.1, on the reverse strand, counting down.
TGACGGAGGCGCCCACGTACCTGCCGCTCGGCACGACCGCGCACAAGCAGGGGCGCGTCGCCGGCGAGAACGCCGTCGGGGGAAGCGCTCGATTCGAAGGCAGCCTCGGTACGCAGGCCGTGAAGGTCTTTGGGCTGGTGGTCGGCCGGACGGGCTTCCGCGACGACGAGGCCCGCCGCCACGGCTTCGACCCGCTCACCACCGAGACGACGGCCTGGGACCACAAGGCCTATTACCCGGGCGCCACGGAAGTCCGCGTCCGCGTAACGGGCGACCGCCGCACGGGGCGACTCCTCGGCGCCCAGGTTCTCGGTTCGTACGGCGCCGAGATCTCGAAGCGCGTCGACGTCTTCGCCACGGCCATCTTCCACGGCATGCAGGTGGACGCCGTCGAGCACCTGGACCTCACATACACGCCGCCGCTCAGCAGCCCGTGGGACCCCGTCCAAGCGAGCTGCATGGACTGGGCGGGCTCGCACCTGGAAGGAAGACGATGAAGACCGTTCTCTTCGCATGCATCCACAACGCCGGGCGATCGCAGATGGCCGCGGCCTGGTTCAACGCGCTCGCAGATCGAAGCAAGGCCGCCGCGATCTCTGCGGGAACCGAGCCGGGCACGCGCGTGCACCCGGAGGTCGTGACGGCGATGCGAGAGGTCGGCATCGAGCTCGAAGGGATCGGGCCGCAGAAGCTCACCGACGAGCTCGCGGGCACGGCTTCGATCCTCGTGACGATGGGATGCGGTGAGGCTTGCCCTGTCGTCCCGGGGCTGCGGCGCATGGACTGGCCCCTCGAGGATCCGAAGGGCAAGCCGGTCGAGCGCGTTCGCGAGATCCGCGACGACGTACGCGACCGCGTGGCCAACCTGCTGCGCGAGCAGGGGTGGGCAAAGGCTTGAGGCGATCCCTTCGCAGTACAGGAGTGCAAGCAACATGGGCCCCTCCGACAGACCACAGAAGCGCGTGCTCTTCTTGTGCACGGGCAACTCGGCGCGCAGCCAGATGGCCGAGGCCCTCCTTCGTCACGTGGCGGGCCGACGTTTCGAGGCCTTCAGCGCCGGAACGACGCCGCGCGAGATCGTCCACCCGGACGCGATTCAGACGCTGCGGCGCAACAGCATCCCGGTCGGCGGCCTCTCCACGAAGGACGTCGCCCGCTTCGCGGGGGAGCGCTTCGACTACGTGATCACGCTGTGTGACCGCGCGCGCGAACACTGCCCACACTTCGACTTCGCGGAGGCGATGCACTGGACGTTCTCCGATCCGGCCGCGATCGAGGACCCGGGGTCGCGGAAGCGCGCCTTCGACGAGGTGTTCGCAGCGCTATCGCAGCGTATCCGCTTCCTCGTCATCGTCGACGAAAAGAAGTAGGCCGCGCGAGGCCCAGAAGAGATCCATGAACCATTCCAGCGCGCGAAACGTCATCGTCATCGGCTCCGGCCCCGCAGGGCACACCGCCGCGATCTACGCCGCGCGGGCGAACCTCGCCCCGCTCATGTTCGAGGGCCTGCACCGCGGCGGGATCCCGGGCGGGCAGCTCATGATCACGAACGACGTCGAGAACTACCCCGGCTTCCCAGAGAAGATCGCCGGACCGGATCTCATGAAGGCGTTTCGCGAGCAGTCGTTGGCGCAGGGCGTCGACATCGTCACCGAGGACGTCCAACGCGTCGATCTCCGTCAGCAACCATTCAAGGTCTGGACGGGCGAAGAGATGCTCGAGCACCACGCACACGCCCTCGTCATCGCGACCGGCGCCCAGGCCAAGTGGCTCGGTCTCGAGAGCGAGAAGGCGCTCCGGGGCCGCGGCGTCAGCGCGTGTGCCGTGTGCGACGGAGCGTTCTTCCGCGGCGCTGACGTCGTGATCGCCGGGGGCGGCGACACCGCGATGGAAGAGGCGACGTACCTCGCGGGCCTCTGCCGGAGCGTGACGCTCGTGCACCGGAGGGAGGAGTTCCGCGCCAGCAAGACGATGCAGAAGCGCGTCCTTCGCAATCCCAAGATCCGCGTGGTTCGCAACGCGACCGTCGAAGAGGTGCTCGACGTCAGCAAGGGCGAGGTGACCGGGGCTCGCCTGCGGAGCACCAAGACGAACGAGACGATGGACGTCCCGTGCTCGGGCTTCTTCGTCGCCATCGGGCACACGCCGAACACCGATCTGTTCGCCGGCCAGCTCGCGCTCCATGACAACGGCTACATCCGCACGACGGCGGGCACGACTCGGACGAGCGTCCCCGGCGTCTTCGCGTGCGGCGACGTCCAGGACTTCACGTATCGTCAGGCGGTCACCGCCGCCGGCAGCGGTTGCATGGCGGCGCTCGACGCCGAGCGCTGGCTCGCGGCGAACGAGGCCGAGTGAGGGGTCGATGCAGATCGAAGCCGCCTCCGACCGTCATCGCGCGCATATCGAAGCGCTCCTGATGGGGTGCCGTCTCCCCACCGCGGGGTCCGAGACCAGTTCCCGGTGGCCTACGTCGTCGCGATCGAGCTCGGCGCCGTCGTGGGCTGCGCCGCACTCGAGACCTACGGCCCGGTTGGCCTCCTTCGCTCGTGCGCGGTCTCGGCCCAGCACCAGGGCCACGGGATCGGCCGCGCCCTGGTGGCGAACCGAGTCGACGCGGCCAGGGCCCGGAGGCTTGATGCGGTGTACTTGCTGACCACGACCGCGAACGACTACTTCGTGCAGCTGGGGTTCGCCCCCGCGGACCGGACGCAAGTCCCGGCGCGGTTGGCCGCATGCCCCGAGTTCGCTGGTGCCTGCCCTTCGTCGGCGTTTTGCCTCTCGCTCTCTTTGTGACCACGCGCCCGTCGCATCGTCGGCTCGGGCCCACTCGGCAAATCCACGATGCGATTTTGCCTCAGAGCCCGGCGACCCCGAGCCCTCAGCCGAAAGAGAATCTTCGACTCAGCCGAGTCGAGCGCAACGGCTGACCCGGCGGCAAGCAGAGTGCATGCCGACGATTGCATCGTCGATGGGCGATATGCATTCGCCGTTGCGCGTGGCCATCGTCGGCGTTGAGCTGGCAATGGCGTGCCTTCACCGACCCCAAGGCATGCGCGTTGCGAGATATCGCATCGCCGTTTGACGATGAATAACGCCGTCGTCTCGCGTCGAAGATCCGTCGACGGCAGAGGCTGTCATGGAGCGCATGCAGATCGTCACGCTGTGCCTGGCACTGGCCGGACTGTTGGCCGGCGCTTGCAAGGAAGAGCGAGCCCACGACGGGAACCCCGAGATCCAAGCGTGGAATGCCCCCACGTCGACGACGCCGTCGAAGGTCGTGGTGGAGGGGGCCGGCTCGACCTTCATTTACCCGCTGATGTCGAGATGGTCGGCCGAATACGCAAAGTCCGCCCCGCTGGTGGACGTCGACTACCAGCCCCTCGGCTCCCACGAAGGCGTGATCCAGCTCAGAGACCAGACCGTGAATTTCGCGGCGACGGACGCCCCGATGAACGACGACGAGCTGACCGATCCGAAGACTCCCGTGGTCCACATCCCCGTCGCGATGGGCGCGGTCGTCCCGACCTACAACTTGCCGCAGTTCGCGCACCCCGTCAGGTTCACGCCGGATGTCCTCGCTGGCATCTATCTCGGGACCGTCAAGGTCTGGAACGACCCGAAGATCGCGGCCGACAATCCCGATCTCCCGTTGCCACCGACGCCGATCGCGGTCGTCCATCGATCCGACGGTAGCGGCACGACCTACGTTTGGGCCGACTACCTGTCGAAGGTCTCGCCCGACCGGAAGAGGAGGGTGGGGGCCGCGACGTTGGTCGACTGGCCCGTGGGCCTGTCTGGCCACGGCAACGAAGGCGTGGCCGACATCGTACGAAAGAAGCCCGGCGCCATCGGCTATGTCGAATTGAACTATGCACTCTCGAACAAGATGCCGGTCGGCTCGGTCAAGAACAAGGCAGGACGCTTCGTTCAACCGACGACCGATTCCGTCCTGGCTGCGACGACCGGCCTCTTGTCGAACGTTCCGGACGATCTTCGGTACTCCGTGACGGACGCGCCGGCGGAGGCCGCGTGGCCGATCAGCGGAACGACCTGGGCGGTTGTCCCCAAGACGGCGCCCTCCGACCCGGAGCGACGCGCGACGATCAGGTTCATCCGCTGGACGCTGCACGATGGGCAGCAATACTGCCTGCCCCTCGACTACGTGCCGTTGCCCCCGCAACTCGTGGAGCGCGCAGATGCGAAACTGAACGCCTTGGAACCGTCCGCGAAGTAGCTGCGGCGGCGAGCCCTGGGGTTCGGAGCCATCGGCAGTCGCCGATGAATCGGCGCTTCCGGCGGCCCACTCGAGAGGGGGGGTCACGCGCCGCCGTCAAAAACATGTGCCCTTATCGGCACATGCCGCTCACAGCATCCCGACGAGCGCCTTCAGCCGGCGGAGCGCCTTCGGTTCGACGCAGTAACAGGTTCGGGGCCCGTCGACGTCGCCGCGGATGAGACCTGCTTCCTTCATGGTCTTCAGGTGCTGGGAGACCGTGGACTGCGCCAGGTCGACGACGTCGACGATCTCCCCGCAGACGCAGGCGTTCTTGCGAACGAGGAGCCGCAAAATCTTGACCCGAACCGGGTGGGCCAGCGCCTTCGCGTAGTTCGCCAGCTCCTGTTCCGCCTCCCGTCCCTCGACCGGACGGAGGTCGAGCGCGTCGTCGTCAGGGCACGTACAAGGCTCCGAGCTCCTTCCACCGCGCATCGTCGATCATCGTTAGCACAGGGCTGCTGCGGGCTGTCGCCTTCCTCACCGCCAACGGTGACCATCCTCGCATCTCGTGCCCGAAACCGCCTCGCCTCAGCTCGCCCGTCACCTGACGGCTACAAATTCGAAGACACGCGGAACGAGCTGTGCTTTATCGTCCATCGCCGATGAACGTATTACCCGCAGCCGTGGGAGCGCCTCTGGCAGACCGGGGTCAGCCGAAGATGCGGTCGAGAGGCCTCACCGTTCGCTACGGCAAGGCCATCGCGGTCGCTGACGTCAGCTTGGAGGTCGGGGCGAACGAGGTGCTCGCTCTTATCGGGCCCAGCGGTTGCGGAAAGAGCACCTTCCTCCGCTCGCTGAATCGGATGAACGACACGGTGCCAACCGCGTCCGTGTCGGGCCACGTCGAGCTCGATGGCGCGTCGATCTACGGAGCGGACGTCGATCCGGTTCAAGTCCGCAAGCGGGTCGGGATGGTCTTTCAGCAACCGCAGCCCTTCCCGAGCTCCATCTTCGACAACATCGCCTATCCGCTGCGGGTCGCCGGGACGCGCGCGCGCGAGGACGTCGCGCACCGGGTCGAGCGCGCGCTGAGGCAGGCGGATCTCTGGCGCGAGGTGAAAGATTGGCTGCACGAACCCGGGCAGGGCCTCTCGGGCGGGCAGCAGCAGCGCATGTGCCTCGCGCGTGCCCTCGCCGTCGAACCAGAGGTCCTGCTCATGGACGAGCCGGCGAGCGCGCTCGACCCGATCGCAACGGCGAAGATCGAGGAACTCATTTCCGGAGCTCCGCGTGCACCTGACGATCGTCATCGTCACCCACAGCATGCAGCAGGCCGCGCGCGTCTCCCAGCGCACCGGCTTCTTCTACATGGGCCGGCTCGTGGAGGTCGGGGACACGGCGACCATCTTCACTCGCCCCAAGGAGCAAGCGACCGAAGACTACATCACGGGGCGGTTCGGATGAGCGACCGGACGATGCTCGCGCAAGCGCACACGAGCCGCGACTTCGAATCCGAGCTCCGCGAACTTCGCGCGCAGTCCCTCGCCATGGGGGCCCGCTGCGAGCGGGCGCTCCAGATTGCGCTGGAGGCCTTCTGGGCAGGATCGCCGCAGCTCGCCTCCCAGGTCGAAGACCTCGACCGGTTGATTGACCGCGACGAGATGGACATCGATGCGCTCGTCCTACGGATGCTCGCCCTCCGCCAACCAGTGGCCTATGACCTGCGTCTTCTGACCGGCGCGATGCGCCTGGCGACCGATCTCGAGCGGATCGGAGACGAGGCAGTCAACATCGCCGAGCGCGCGCGGACTCGGTCCGGGCCCGCGCTGGACACCGCGCGCGAAGAGCTTCGGACGATGGCCGAGCACGCCCAGGAAATGCTCCGCGGTGCGCTCGACGCGTTCGTCCAGAGCGAGCCCGCCGGCGCCGAGCAGGTGCTGTTGCGCGACGACCTCGTCGACGCCCTCTACGGCCGCATCGTCGAGACCATCACGCAGTACATGACCGACAACTCGCAACACGTCGCCGAAGCGATGCGCGTGATCCAGGTCTCCAAGTACCTGGAGCGCATCGCGGACCACGCGACGAACATCGCCGAGGAAGTCATCTTTGTCGTGAGGGGCGACGACGTTCGCCACGTGCGAACGCGGCCGCCGCCCGACCCGCAGGTCTAGGCGCCCGAAAGGGCAGCTCTGGGTTTCAGGAAGAACAGGAGACACGAATGCTTCGTCTACAGATTGTTGCCACGATTGCGCTCTTTGGGCTGGCGGGGGCCGGCTGCAAGGGTTCCTCGAGCGAGTCGGCGGCCGACGGCGGCTCGACGACCGCCCCGGCGACCACCGCGAGCGGCTCCGCGATGACGCTCAACGGCGCCGGCTCGACGTTCATCTATCCGCTGATGTCCCGCTGGTCGAGCGAGTACCAGAAGGTCGCTCCGAACGTGCAGGTCAACTACCAGTCGATCGGGTCGGGTGGAGGAATCCGGCAGCTCATCGCGCACACCGTCCAGTTCGGCGCGACCGACGGCCCGATGACGGACGACCAGCTGAAAGAGGCTCAATCGCCGGTCCTTCACATTCCGCTCGCGATGGGGGCGGTGGTGCCGACGTACAACCTTCCGGACGTTCCTCATCCGATTCACTTCACTCCGGAAGCACTGGCCGGGATCTTCCTCGGGGAAGTCAAGGCCTGGAACGACCCCAAGCTCACCTCGGCGAACGCCGACCTCAAGCTGCCCTCGACGCCGATTGTCGTCGTGCACCGCTCCGACGGAAGCGGAACGACCTACGTATGGGTGGACTACTTGTCGAAGGTGTCCCCCGAGTGGAAGACGAAGGTCGGCACCGCGACGTCCGTCAACTGGCCCGTCGGTCTCGGCGGCCGCGGCAACGAAGGCGTCGCGGGGACGGTCAAGCAGACGCCCGGTGCCATCGGGTACGTGGAGCTCACCTACGCCGTTCAGAACAAGATGCCCGCCGGCGCGGTCAAGAACTCGGCCGGGAACTTCATCGACGCGACGATCGAATCGGTCACGGCCGCCGCAGCCGGCTCGCTCGCCTCGATCCCGGACGACTTTCGCTACTCGATCACGAACGCCGCGGGCGACAAGGCGTACCCGATCAGCGGCACGACGTGGGCGGTCATCTACCAGGACATGCCAGCCGGTCCCGCGCGCACCGCGCTGCTCGGCTTCTTGCGGTGGACCCTCGACCAGGGGCAGCAATTCTGTGCCCCGCTGAGCTACGCCCCGCTGCCTCCCGAGCTCATTCATCGCGTCGAACCCAAGCTCGACGCGATCGAACCCGCGAAGAAGTGACGGGGCCGTGATGGCTGCAAACTCGAACGCGGTTTCCGCAGAGGCCTCGGCCGCGAAGGCGCGCTCCCTTCGCCGCTGGGGGCCCCCTGCCCTTCACGGCTGGACCAGCCAGGACGCCCTCTTTCGTAAGGCGTGCGCCGGTTTCGGGCTGGCGCTCATCGCCTTGCTCGCGGCCGTGGTCCTGGAGCTCGTCAGGGGCTCCGCCCTTTCCCTCGGCCGCTTCGGCCTCAGTTTCGTATTCGAAACCGTCTGGGATCCTGTCGTCGAGAAGTTCGGGGCGGCCACGTTCGTGTACGGCACGCTCGTCACGTCGCTGATCGCGCTGCTCATCGCGGTCCCCCTGGGCATCGGCGTCGCGATCTTCCTCGTCGAGATGGCTCCACGACGGCTGAGCGCCGTCGTCGGCGCCCTGGTGGAGCTCCTCGCGGCGATTCCGTCGATCGTCTACGGCCTCTGGGGCTTGTTCGTCCTTGCCCCCATCGTACGCGACGTGATCGCACCCGTGCTCCACGCCGTCCTCGGCTTCCTCCCTATCTTCTCGGGTGAATCGCACGGGGTCGGGATGCTGACTGCCGGCATCGTCCTGTCGATCATGATCCTCCCGTTCATCGCATCGGTGTCGCGCGACGTCCTGGCCTCGGTGCCGCGCGCCCAGCGAGAGGGCTCGCTCGCGCTCGGCGCGACCAAGTGGGAGACGATTTGGAGGGTCGTGCTTCCTTACGGTCGCGCGGGTGTTGCGGGCGCCGTCATCCTGGCTCTCGGTCGGGCGCTGGGCGAGACCATGGCGGTCACGATGGTCATCGGCAACAACCCCCAGATCGTCGCCTCGCTGTTCGAGCCGGGCTACACGATGTCGTCGGTCATCGCGAACGAGTACTCGGAGGCCTCCGGACCGCTCTACCTGTCTGCCTTGACGGAGCTGGGCCTGCTCCTCTTCGTGGTGACCTTCATCGTCAACGGCATCGCGACGCTCCTGATCTCGCGCATGTCGCGCGGCGCGGGGGCAAGGACATGAGCGAGCGACCGGTCCCTGCGGTGGGCATCTCCCGTCGGCGGAAGGTCACGGGCTCGATCATGTTGGGAGCCTGCGTGGGCGCGACGGTCATCGCGCTCGCGATCCTGGCGTTCATCCTCGGGTACGTGCTGGTGCAGGGCGCGCGGTTCGTGAACCTGTCTTTCTTCACGAACCTGCCCGCCCCCGTCGGCGAGGTCGGAGGAGGGTTCCTCAACGCGCTCGTCGGGACGGGCATCATGGTCGGCGTCGCATCGGCGATCAGCATTCCGGTCGGGATCTTCGCGGGGATCTACCTGGCGGAGTTCGGAACGGGGTGGCTCCCTCGCGCCGTGCGGTTCCTGAACGACACCTTGAATGCGACGCCGTCCATCGTGGCCGGGTTGTTCGCGTACACTCTCATCGTCCTGGAGACGCGACAGTTCTCTGCCGTGGCCGGCAGCGTGGCGCTCGCGGTCCTCATGATCCCCACGATCACGCGCACGGCCGAGGAGATGATCCGCCTCGTCCCTCGCTCGCTTCGCGAAGCGGCCCTAGCGCTCGGCGTCCCGGAGTGGCGGATGACCTTGCAGATCGTCCTTCGCGCCGCCGCGCCGGGCGTGATCACGGGCGTGATGCTCGCCATCGCTCGCGCGTCCGGCGAGACGGCGGCGCTCTTGTTCACTGCCTTCAACAACCGCTTCCTCTCGGTGGCTCTCGACCAGCCCATGGCGAGCGTGCCCGTGCAGGTCTACACGTACGCGATTGCTCCGTATGACGACTGGCATCACCAGGCGTGGGCGGGGGCGCTCGTGCTCGTCCTCCTGGTCGCGGTGTTCAGCATCGCGGTCCGCGTGGTCACGCGTAGCCGGCACGGGGGGCTGGCGGGATGAAGCGCGCACGAGCGGAGGAGCCGGACGCGGGCAGGCTGGCGGACATCCGCGAAGTCCTTGGGAAGACGCTGCGACGCGAGCTCACGGTGACCGAAGCCTCGCGGATCACCGGCGTCGCGGAGCGCGAGATCATCGCCTGGATGCGCGCGCGGCCCACCACTCGCGCCGGCTTCGGCGCGCATCGCCGCAAGCGGATCCAAGCCAAACCGTCGCCCCAAGTGAAGTACGCGGTGGAGCTCTATCGTCAGCGCTACCGTCACCTCTCCGCCCATGAGTTTGCGCGTGTATTGCGGTCCGAGCACGACATCCAGATCCGCGGGCCCGGGCTGTACGTTGCGCTCCGCAGGGAGGGCCTCGTCGCGCCGTGTCCGACGAAGGCCTGGCGGCTGGCTGCAGCCGGCATCATGCCCGAACAGCCCGCAAACGAAGTGGTGACCACCGTGCAAGAAGCGCCGGTCGACTCGATCCAGCGTCTCGGGCGCGAGCTCCAAGCTCTGACCGACCGAGTGGAGCGGCTCAACGCACGGGCGCGCGACAGCATCGTGCAGTGGCGGCGCGGCGCCGGGACGATCGAAGCCGCGATCAGCGCCGTCGGGGCGCTGAAGGCGTTCATCGCCGCGCTGCCGGAGTAGCCCGCTACTCGGGCGAGCTCGGGTTAATCCCGCGACGACGGAGCTTGATCCTCCCCCGCTTCCGTACCGCTTCCGTGGACACCCCCGAAGTCCCATCCTCGATCGGAACGCCACGGACCAGGACGAAGCCACGACCCGCGCGGAGATCCCTGCGCCAACGTTGAAGGCCCGAGGTGAGCACCTCGAAGCGAAAGACGCCCCGCGCGAGCGAGTCGAGATCGCCCGTGTGAGAGCGCGCGGCACCACGGGCGCGTTTCAGCTCGTCTCGCTCGCGTTCGTCGAGCTCGTAAATCCACTCCCGACTGGCTTGCAGGTCCCTCCCCCGCCAAGCCGCCGGGGTCTGCAGGATCGTGCCTACAGGAGCTGTCTGCCGGTCGGTCATCCTCGCTCCACCGGTCCGCGCCCGTCGCAGCAACAGTCGGCGGGCTGCTGTCCGTTTGACCGCGGTTCACAGGCGATGACACGCCCACGAGCGTCGAGGGCGATTCCGCAGCAATCCTCGAGCAAGCCGCGAAGCTTCTCACGTCGGCGACCAGCCCGTACGCAGGTGTCGGGATGGCCCAACCGACGATACGACGCGAGAAGAGGTCGATGACGACCGCTAGGTACAGCCAGCCTTCCCAGGTGCGGACGTAGGTGATTGTCGCGGCCAGCCCGGCGAGTTTGGCGTTTGCGAAGAACTCCACGAACCCCGTGGTCCATGGGTCCAGCTTCGATCCATGCGGGCGTCGTGCCCCAGCGAACGCGCCCCCGGATGCGCTCGCAGACGCGCCGCCGAGCAGGACAGGCGACTCGTTGAGGGCTCTTGCTCTCGAGCCATCACGAGTTTTGCAAGCGGGACCGCAGCGATCGGGCATCCACTCCCCTAACGAGAACGCCCAAAATTCAAGGGCGCCCATCGGAGGTTCGAGGCACTCGCTGCACGTTCTGCGTCACGGCGCAGGTGTTGCGCGACCGAGGGCAGTCCGTCTTCAGAGGGAGTGCTCGACTCCAACCACGGACGTTGCCAAATTTTAGGTCGTCCGGAGCATCACTCGCAGGCGACCGTCAGTCCGGCGCCTCCGCCGTGGATGCCGGTCCAAGAATGGTCGCTTGGGCTCGCGTGCCGATGGCTCCGAAGTTGCAGTCGGGTACGCTGGACCCGCCGATGCGACACGCATCTCGATCGCGCGCGGGCATGAGGAGCCGTCATGCGGAACGCTGCTTTGCTAATCCTGTTGCTGGCGGGCGCCGGCTGCGGGCAGACTGAAATCGGCCTTGCGAGCGCTCCCGCACTCGGTGGCGCGCAAATCGAACCGGGGCGTTTGCGCGACGTAATTGCCAACGGCGCCGAATCTTGTAACCGCGGAGGTGGTGGAAGTCCTCTTCGCGGTCACATCCCGCCGTGCGCTCCTGGCGAAGGCAAAATTTCGCATAGGCGTAGGGCCCAAGACGTTCGTTTCGACGGCGCGGTTCGTCTGGCCGCGGAGACGCCGGAGCCGTAACCGCGGTCCCAACTTCTTGATATCGATTGCGCCGTGATACCATTGCAAATGTGGTGTGGTCTGCCCTCGTGGAGTAGTCGGCCGCAGACGGACGGGGCCGCAGTGGTCGCCTGGACACCGTAAACGAGAAGGCCCCGGAGGTGACGCTCCAAGCCCTGGAGTTACCACAGGTGTACGCATTTCGCGCAGGACACCGTCCTAAGGGACCGTGCCATTTGCGGTCGTGGCGCAACGCTCGGTTTCCGAAAGAGCGGTGCTCGCGCTTTCTCGTGACGACGTCGGCCTGAGATGGCGGTAGTCCGCCGGCGGCATCGTGTGAGGGAGCGCGATCAGCTCACCGGGCCCATTGCTTCGGGCACACCAACACCGGAACGGATGACATCCGTAGCACTCTCGCGCCCACGCTGCCGAGAAGGGCATACGAAAGCCCTTTGTGCTCGTGGGTCCCGACGATGACGAAGTCGACGTTACTAATAGCTGTTTCCTCGAGGATCTTCCCCCAGGCTCTCCACTCGCGACAGTGCACTCGAGCCGAGGCCAGCCCGCCTTGGCTGTCGCGGTCGCAGCGGCGAGCTCAGCTCGGGCCTCTCGCTCGAGATCCTCGATTGGGCGCACGACGCCGTGGCGGTAACCATATCCAGAGATCGAGAAGGCAAAGACGTGCAGTACTGTGAGCTTCGCATCGAGTTGCGCAGCCATGGCCGCGCCGAGATTCAGCGCCCCTCGCGAAGCGTCGCCGAAGTCAATGGCCACGAGGATGTGGTCGACGACTCGAGCCTTTGCTCTGACCTCTGAATCTGAGCATTCCCCCACGGGGTCGGCGATCCAAGTCCTTCATGCATGAGGAAGGGCAGAGCAACCCCCACGCCAGCGTTGCGACGTTCTCGACGGTCTCCTCCTCCATCGATTGCGCCACGGGAAGATGGGACCATTCACGCACTGTTCGCCGGCCTCATCGCCCGTCACGTACGACAAGCTGACGGCGAGGGTTGGGAAGGTTCGTGTCGGCGCGCCGCGCGTGCTGTGGCTTCCGTTCGTCGCGCGCCACGCGTTCGAGCCGCGGTTATGGCATGCCGGAGAGGGCGGTCTACGGCCTCACGGGCGTTCGCAGGCGCGAGCAGGCCCCGAGCCCGTCGACGCGGGCCCTCGCCTCGGCGTTCCAGGCGTCGCGCTACTTCGTCGCGAGCCTGGGGACCGATCGCCGCGAGTTCGAAGACGCCCTCGTTCGCGGGACAATCGAATGCCTCGTGGTCATCCCGTCGACCTTCGACGCCGATCTGCGGAAGCGCTCCGTCGCACCCGAGCTCCAGGTCATCGTCGACGGCGCGGACCCGAACACCGCCGCCCTGGTGAACGGCTACGTGCAAGGCGTCGTCGCCCACTGGGCGCGGCGCCGGGCAGCAGCAGGCGATCCTCGGGGCGTTCCTGTTCATGGCGCCGGCGGTGCTGCTCTCGGGCTTCGCGACGCCAATCGCCAAGATGCCCGCCTGGCTCCAGCCGATCACGCTGGTGAACCCGCTGCGCTACTTCCTGGTCGTCACCCGCGGCGTGTTCCTCAAGGACATGGGGGTCGTCGACGTGATGCGCAGCACGCTGCCGCTTCTCGGCATCGCGACCTTTACGCTCACCGCCGCGGCCTGGCTATTCCGGCGCCGAATGGAATAGCCATCGACGCGACGGTGAGTGCAAACGCATCGTCGACGGCGCGGGGAAGCTTCGAGGTTTCACGAGTTCACTCGGCCCGAGGCGTCAGAACGCGGCGCAACTCCTCGTCGAGCAACTCGAGGTCGACGGGCTTGGGGAGATACGACGTCCCGCCCGCGAAGAACCCGGCGGCGATGCGCTCGGGCGCGGTCTCTCCTGTGAGGAAGACCACCGGTATCGCCGGGCCCTTCTCGCCGTCCCGGATGCGCTGGACCATGGAGATCCCGTCCAGCCCGGGCATCGCGATGTCCGCGACGATCGCGTCGAAAGGCAGGCGCGACGCGGTCTCGAGCCCCTCGACGCCGTCGCTCGCGACGACCACGGCGTAGTCTGGCGCTAACCCGCGTGCGATGGCGAGTCGTGCCGCGTCGTCATCCTCGACGACGAGGATACGAAAAGGTGGGTCTTGGCGCGCAGCGTCGCTCGGCGGGTCGCTCGGCTGCGCCCGGGGACCGGGTTGGACCAGCCCCTCCGTCGCGGAGATGAGGCGTGCGGACTCTTCGATCGCCTGCGCCCGCAAGCCCTCCGTCTCGTCGCGTCCGTGACCGCGTCGCACCTCGTTGGCGAGCGTGCGAAGGACTGCGGCCTGGGCACGAGCGTTACGGACCCCGATGTCGACTCGTTTCATGGCGTCTCCTGGCGATGTCACGCCGCCGCCGGCAGTTCGAGCACCGCATTCAACGCGGGGCCCTCGAGCGTCTCGCATTCGAGCAGCGCCCGCATGAGGCGGTCGAGCTCGGACCGGTGCTCCTCCACGAGATGGCTCGCGCGCTCGAGCGCCTGCGCGAGGACCTTCCTCGCCTCTTCCTCGATGGCAAAAGTCGTGGCGTCGCTCGCGGTGCCCTCCGCGATCCGCCGGCCGAGGAACGGGTGCTCGATGTCGTGCTCGTAGTAGACCGGGCCGAGCACGCGGCTCATGCCGTACTGCGCGACCATTCGCGTGGCGAGCTTCGTCGCCTCCTTCAGGTCGTTCTCGGCACCACTGGAGACTTGGCCGAGCACGAGGCGCTCGGCGGCGTACCCGCCCATCAAGACGCTCAATCGCGACGCGAGCTGCGGCTCGGTCATGAGGTGCTGGTCTTCCTGGGGCACCTGCTGCGTCACGCCGAGGGCCATGCCGCGCGGCAGGATCGTGACTCGCTGCAGCGGCTCGGCGTCGGGTGAGAAGCGCGCGACGACCGCGTGCCCCGATTCGTGGACGGCGACGCGCTTCTTCTCGGCCTCCCCGAGCTTCGTCTCGCGCGGGTCGCCGAGGACGATCTTGTCGTGCGCCTCGGCGAAGTCGCACTTGTCGACCGCGTCCGCGCCGCGACGGGTCGCATGCAGCGCGGCCTCGTTGACGAGATTGGCGAGATCGGCGCCCGAGAAGCCGGGGGTGTCCCGCGCCAGCGCGTCGAGATCGACATCCTTCGTGAGGGGCTTGTTCTTCACGTAAACCTGCAAGATTGCCCGCCGCGCGTCGCGCTCGGGCCGGTCGACCACGACGTGCCGGTCGAACCGACCGGGCCGGAGCAGCGCAGGGTCAAGGACGTCCGGGCGGTTGGTCGCCGCCATGACGATGACCAGGTCGTCGCGCTCGAACCCGTCCATCTCGGAGAGAAGCTGGTTCAACGTCTGCTCGCGTTCATCGTGGCCGCCGCCAAGGCCTGCGCCTCGCGATCGCCCGACGGCGTCGATCTCGTCGATGAAGACGATGGCCGGCGCCTCCTTCTTGGCTTCCTTGAAGAGATCGCGCACCCGCGCCGCGCCGACACCGACGAACATCTCGATGAATTCCGACGCGCTGATGCTGAAGAACGGAACACCCGACTCCCCGGCGACGGCGCGCGCGAGCAGAGTCTTTCCGGTGCCCGGGGGGCCAATGAGCAGGACGCCGCGGGGCACCTTTCCCCCGAGGCGACGGAAGCGGGCTGGTTCCTTGAGAAATTGCACGATCTCCTGCAGGTCGCGCTTGGCCGATTGGAGACCCGCGACGTCGTCGAACTTGACGACCCCGCGACTCTTCTCGAGGCGATGGCTCTTGGTCTTGAGGAACGCGGCGAGCGGCCCACCGCCTGCCATGGTGCTGGCTGTTCGCCGCGACATCCACACCCAGACCCCGATGATGAGCACCCACGGGAGCAGCGTCAGCAAAACCTGCGTGAAGAGCTGCGGCTGGGAATTTTTGACCCGGATCCCAACGTTCTTTTCCCGGAGGAGGGGCAGTAGCGCCTGGTCGTCGTCCGGCCGCACGGTCTGGAACACCGAGATGGACGCGCCGCTGACGTTCTCGGGAGCGCGGAGGGCGCCTTCGATGGTGGGGCCGTCGATCACGACGGACGTGACCTTCCCCGCCTCGATCCAGCTGTAGAAGACCGAGTAGTCGACGGCGGGTTTCGCGTCCTTGGACTGCGAGGTGCTCCAGATCGCGACGACCACGGGAATCCAGGCCAGGAGTAACAGCACCCTCCACCCGGACTCCGAGCCCGTTTTGGGGCCGGGGTTCTGCGCCGGCGGTTGATTCCGTGTCTCCTCTGCCATGACCTTGCCTCACGCTCGGGGATCGCGTTCACGCCCAGTGCACCAACCGAACCAAGGGGATCGTCATCGAGCCCCGCAATGGCGCCGCCAGGCCGTCGCGACGCTGGAACCGGCAAGGACTGCATGGCGACGCAAAGCTTGCGCTAGGGCCTGGAGCGATCGCGTGTTCAACCATCGGTTTCAGTCCAAAGGACGAAAACGTTCCATCGTCCTCATCGCAGACTGGTCACGCGGCGCGCGCCTCGCATAAGGTCTCCTCTGTTCCATTCAGGAGAGAGGGGCTCGATGCGTTCGCTCTTCAAGGTGCTTCCGATTCTGCTCGCGTCACTGGCCACCGCGTGCACCGGTCCGACGGGCCCGGAGGGGGAAGAGGGCGAGGCAGGACCCACCGGCCCGCAAGGCATTCAGGGACCCGCAGGCCCCACAGGCGAAGCCGGTGCGCCCGGTACTTCGGCGATCACCGCGGACGGAGGCCTCTCGACCATCCCAGTCTCTTGCCTCTCGCCCTGCCACGGCTTCAACGGGGTCGTGACGCAGTACCAGGGCAGCACCCACTACATGGTGTACCTCGCCAACGTCGACACGACGACGGCCGCCGAGTGGACGGCGCCCGGCGACGCCTGCGGCAACTGCCACGCGATCGACGGCCTCCAGCAGCGCGCGGCCGGCAACGTCGGCACGGACGGAGACGCGGGGGTCGTCAACCTGGCGAGCGGCGAGCTCCAGTACCTCGATCCCACGACGGGCAAGCCGAACTACGCGACGTACGCGGGCACCGCGACGGTCGCTCAGGTCTACTGCACGACCTGCCACGCCGTGACCAACCAGAACGATCCGCACGTCACGGGCATCCCGTGGACGCCGGGATCGTTCCCGCTCGTCGTGTCGCCCGACGCCGGCTCAATCTATCTCGAGAAGAGCCCGACGGCGGGCGCGGTGACCGGCAGTGACGCGGGCTTCTACGGGCCCGGCGACACCTGCATGTGGTGCCACCGCTCGCGCGTCGACGTGACGAACTACATCACGGCCCCCACCAAGATCACGAGCTCGTACTGGGGTCCGCACGAGGGGCCGCAGGCCGACATCTTCACCGCTCAGGGCGGCTATCAGTACCCGGGCCAGACGTACGGCACCTCGACGCATCAGCAGAAGCTCTCTTGCGTCGACTGCCACATGCCCAACGTCGCCGACAACGCCAACGTCCCGGATCACACGTTCAACCCGCAGCTGAGCGTCTGCGCGACCTCGGGGTGCCACGTGCCGGCGCCGACGACCTTCAACGTCTCGGGAGGCGAGTCCACCGTGCAGGGCGAGCTCACGGACCTCGAGCGCGCACTGAACGACCAGGGGTGGCTCACGCGCGCCACCGCCGCGCCGTACGCGCCGCTCACCGATCCGGACGGCGGCGGCGGCAACGTCGGCGACGGCCAGTGGTCGAGCGACCAGCCCATGCCCGGCCCGACTCTCACCGCGGCGCTAGCCGGCGCGCTCTACAACTACCTGCTCGTGGCGCGGGGCGGGGCGTACGGCGTGCACAACCCGCTCTACGAGAAGGAGCTCCTCTACGACTCGTACATGGCCGTGACGGGCAGCCCGCCGCCGACCTTCCCGAGCGGGCGACCGTAAGGTACCGGCACGATGCGGCGGCTGTTGCGCAGCCTGATTGGCGCGTGCGCCCTCGTGTCGTGCGTGCAGGATCGCTATCTCCCGCCGGAGACTGCGGACTTCGAGGACGACGTCGCCCCCATCCTGACCGCCCGCTGCGTCTCCTGCCACGGCGACCAGGCGCCGGAGGCAGGATGGAGTGCAACCTCGTTTCTCGGCGCGATCGCGTGCACCAATCCGTCGAACGCCCCGGCGACGCTCCCGGCGAACGCCTCCGCGCCGATCCTCGCCGCGCTCGCGACCCCTCCCCACGTGGGCCTGCTCTCGTCGTCGGAGCAGGCGACCCTCGCGCAATGGGTGGACGGCGGGACGCCGGAGTTCCGGAACGGCGTCCACCATCCCGGTTTCGCCGATCCGCGGTCGAGCGCCTTTCATGGAACGGCCCTTCGCTCGGATCACTGGGGGCCCATGCTCGATCCCCAGAGCCCCGAGGCGTGCGGTCGTTGCCACGAGGGCGCACCCGCCACGCCGGCGGGCGTGACCTCTCCGGCGCCGGGCGCGCCTTCGTGCACGAGCTGTCACAGCCAGCCCGGCGGGGCGCTCGCGTGCAGCACGTGCCACGGTTCGGGATCCGTCGCTTACCCGCCGCGCGACGCGTGCTTCTTTCCTCAAGACGCGCCCAACGGCGGCGCCCACGCGGTGCACGTGCAGCCGTCGCAGGACCTCGCGGGAGGCCTCGCCTGCTCGGCGTGCCATCCGGTCCCGGGCAACCCCGTCATCGGCGGGCTCCACGGCGACGGCCAGGTGGAGATCGTGTTCGACACGGCCGTCGTCGGCAACGAGGCGAGCTACGACCGCGACACGAAGACGTGCGCGGTCGGCTGTCACGATCAGGGGGGCGCACGGGCTCGACTGCAGTGGACGGATACCACCCCGGTCGGCTGCGGCGACTGCCACCGCTCGCCGCCGAGCGGCCACTACCCGGGGCCCTGCAACAACTGCCACGCGGAGGCGAACGCCACCGGGACGGCCCTGTCCGGAGGCCCGCTGCACCTGAACGGCAAGGTGGACCTCGGCAACGGCAGCGGCCAGTGCGGCGCCTGTCACGGGACCGGCGATAGCCCCTGGCCCTCGACGGCGGCTCACCCGGCGCACCAGAACCCGACGCTCACCGTTCCTCTCGACTGCGCCAACTGCCACGTCGTCCCGAGCGCGATCCTCGATCCGGTGCACCTCGACGGCACTGTGCACGTTACCTTCTCGGAGCTCGCCGTGGCGCGCGGGTCCTCCCCGACATGGAACGGGACCACGTGCGCGGGCGTCGCGTGCCACGGCGCGAACCTGGCCGATCCCGCGGCGACACCCGCGTGGAGCGATACGACGATGACCCAGGCCGCCTGCGGCGCCTGCCACGGGATCCCTCCCACGAACCACACTCCTTCGACCGACTGCGACCGCGCGGACTGTCACGGCGGTGAGGTCGCGATCGACGCGAATGGATCGCCCTCGATCACGGCCGCGGGGCGCGCGCTGCACGTCGACGGGATCATCGAGTCCGCGCGCTGACGCCAACCCTGGCTCAGCGGCGGAAGACGTGGCACCCGCTGCAGACCTGCGCCTGCGGCTGGTGGTCGCGGCGGTCCGCGTGGCAGTTGCCCGCCGTGCACGTCGCGCGATTGTCGTGCGGCGCCTCGTGCGACGCCTTGTGGCACTCGGCGCAGTCGGCGTGCCCCGATGCGGCGTGGAGCGCCGGAAGGGAGCTCCGCGCGTGGCAGGCGCCGCACGTCGGCGGAGCGGCGACGCCCTTGGGCCCGTGGGGTCGGTGGCAGGTCTCGCATCCGCCCGAAACGGCGTCGTGAGGACCGCCGGTCTTGTTCTGATGGCAAGTGGCGCACGCGGGCGTGGGCTGGCCCGCGTGCGGATCGTGGCAGCTCTGGCACGCCTGATGGCCCGCGGGCGCGCTGCTCTCCTCGGCCGCGTGGCACGAGCCGCATGCCGGGGCTTTGGCCAGCGCGTGGGCGAGCGTGGTGCCGTGGCACGCCTGGCAGTCCTGGTGACCGGGGTTCGACGACACCCGCGTGATCTCCCGCTGGTGACAGCCCTCGCAGATCGTCTTCGCGTCGAGCCCGGAGAAGCCGTGAGGCTTGTGGCATGCCTCGCACGCGATGCCGCCGGCGTGCGCCCCCGTCTCGAAGGCCGAGACGCGCGCGTGGCAGGTCGTGCAGGCCAGGGCGATGGGCCGCGGCTCCTCGGCGTGGGGCTCGTGACAAGTGACGCACGCGCCGTGGCCGCCGTGCTGGACCTGGACTCCAGTGTGGCAGCGCGTGCAAGAAGCCGCGGCCTCCGCCGGAGCATGCGGCGTGTGGCAGCTGGTGCAGACGGCGTGGACCGGCACCTGGAGTGAGGCGAGCGTCGGCTTCTCTCCGTGGCACCCGACGCATGCTTGGGCGCCGCCCGCGACGAAGTCGTGTGGCCGATGGCAGCCGATGCACGAGTCGTGATTGGCGGGACGAGGCCCAGCCGGCTCCGTGTGGCATGTCGAGCACATGGCGATCGCCGCCGACGCCGGCGCGTGCCCGCGGTGGCAATCCGCACAACCGAGCGACCCGGCGTGGGCGGCGTGCCGCTCGTCGCGCTCCTCGTGGCAGTTCGTGCACGGCGCCGGCACGATCGACGGCGACTCGTGGACGCGATGGCACCGCGTGCAGTCGGTGCTCGCGTGCTGCACCACGGCCTGCGCCGCGCCATGCGGCTTGGCATGGCATCCGATGCAGGCCGGAGCCGGCGCGTTCGGCGCGAACGCGTGGCACGTGAGACAGCTGGTTGCCTCGGGCCCCGGACCGCCGCGGTGCATCACCGAGGCTTCCTTCGCGTGGCAGCTCGCGCACCCCGCGGTCCCCGGGTTGCGAAACCCGTCCTGCTCGGAGCGGTGGCATGCGCCGCAAGGGACGTGCTGTCGCTCGACGTGCTCGCGGTGTCCCGGGCTCGTGCGGTACTCCGCCCAGGACGCCGGGACGTTGGCCGGTACGGTCTCCTCCGGGCTTCGAGGCCACCACACGATCAGCGATCCGAGCACGGCGACGAGGAGCAGGAGCGCGGCCGTCCCGAACCGAAGCCATCGACGCGCCGTCATGGCCCGACCCCGTGGCACTCCCGGCAAGGGAGGTCGTGGTGCTCGTCCTTGCGACTCGAGAAGCCCGGGCCGTGGGGGTTGCCGCCGGGGCCTCCCACGCGATGGCAGCCGACGCAGAGCTGCTCGCCGGCGCCGCCGTGGCACCCGGCGCAGGCTTCGGGGTCGAGGCGTGCCTGGACTCCGTGATCGCCGCCGCTCGTGGTCAGCCAGCCGGGTGGGTGAGGGTCGCGGGCGCCGGGCGATTCGGGGCTGACGTTCTCGCGCGTGTGGCAGTCGACGCACGAGCTCTCCGTGTGGCAGGTCGTGCAGAGCCCCGGGTCCGCGCGGGCCTCGTCCGCGTGACGCGCCGCGAACCCCGCACGATGCAAGCCCGAGAGTCGCACCTCGTCGAAGGCCATCTTCGACGGCAGCGCCGGGACGGTTCCCTCCCCGTGACACGAGGCGCACTGCCGCTCCGAGTGGCAGCTCGCGCAGAGGTCGCGCGCGCTCGCCGCCCGGGTCCCATGCTCGCGGAGCCAGTCGCCGTCGTGGACGATGTGGTCGTCCGGGAGCGTCGCCTCCGCCGCGACCTCGAGGTGGCAGCCGTTGCAGTCGCGCAGGGCCCACTGGTCGCGGTGCTGGTGGCACCCGAAGCAGGTCGCCATCTTGGGCAACACCGCGTCCGGTCGCGCCTCCGTCACCTCCACGTGGCACCGGACGCAGTCGCCCTCCGCCGCCAGCATGTGCTTGTCGTGCGCGAAGCGCAGGTGGCCGCGCGCGAGGTCCACGGCGTCGCGCACGTACGCTTCGCCGTGGCACATCCGGCACGAGCGGCTGTCGTGGGGCTTCGTGTGGCAACCGGTGCAGCTTGCGTCGGAAGGCATGTGAACGGCGGTCGTGTCGCCGGCGTCCTGAACCCCCGCGTGGCACACGACGCAGTTGATGCCCTTGAGCACGTGCGCGCGGTGCTCGAAGGGGTGCGAAGGTGGCTCTCGCGGTAGACCCAAGACGCTCGCGCACCCGACGAGAAGGATTGCCAGGAGGAGCGACCACGTGCACGTCGAGCGCACGTTCACCGGATCTCCCAGGGGCGCCGCGAGGCGCATCAGCGCGTTCGCCTCGTAGCGGTGCAGAGGGCTCGACGACGCCTCGACGGCTGCCGCCACCACCCAGCCCTGGCGGGACTTCCACGAGAGCGACGAGAGCGCCCACGGCCAGGCGGCGCCGCGCCCGTCGGAGTGGTCGGGGACGACGATCTCCAGCTCGAACGAGTGCCGGAACCCCTTGCCCAGCGGGAATGCTCCGATTGCGCGGGCGCCGGTCCACTGCGCCGCGCCCGGAATGTCGACGCGGCGGAGCTCGAGGCCGAGGTTACCGTCCCCGCGGTCGTCGAGGCGAAGCGTGCCCCGCACCCACCCGTTTCCGCCGGTCTGCCCCGCGACGTCCTGCCCCGCGCCGCTCGCGAGGAGATCGAGCCGCGGGGCGGCGCGCCACCGCAAGGTGGCGCCGAGCGTCTGCGACGGCATGTCGCCGAGGACCGAGAAGAGCGAGGTCGCGGGCAAGAGCCTTCCCGGCGCGAGCTGCGACGCGAAGACCTCCAGTCGCCAGGCGTCCCACCGCGCGGCCGCCGAGGCCCGCGCCTCGGCGAGGCCCGGATTGATGAGGTCATACGAACCGTAGGCGGCCAGATCCAGCCACCGCGCCGGCGCGGTCGCGAGGTCCACGCCGAGCTCCTCGCCCGCGATCTCGCCGCCCTCGCGGCGCTGGACGTAGGACACGCCGAGCGTCGCGGCCGAGGCGAGCGTCTGCGCCGCCCGCGCCCCGGCGATCCAGTCATACTCGTGCCACCCGAATCGGGGCACGACCGGCACGCCGCCGAACGCCTCGATCGTACAACCGCCGGGGCAGCGCGCGATCGCGTGCGCGCCGTCGATCTGCACCGGGTGAACCGCCCCCGTCGCGAGGACGAAGCGGCCGAGGCGCAGTTCGCCGTAGCCATGAGGCTCGTGCAAGCGCACCATGAGCACCAGCACGTCGCCGGTCCACGATGGCTTCGCCCCCGCCCAGACGAGCGCCTCCGCGTCGAGCCAGGGTCGGATCGGGTCTTGGCCTTGCAGGGCCACGAGCCCCACGGGCGACGAGCTGCCTTCCGTTTCCGCGAGCGCGTCGGCGCGAAGACGGAGCGGATTGGCGACGGCCTCATTCGCGACGGATACGACGAGAAGAGCGGCGGCCGAGGCGAACCTTCGGGCCCGGCGCCCCCACCAACGCATGACCTTTCCCACCTCACCCCTGGCGATCGTGGCGCTCGGACTTGCCGTGCTCTCCGCCGTCATCCTCGTCGCCTACCTGGCCATCCGCCCGCCCCTGGTCCGCGCCACCAAGATCTGGCTGCTCCTCGGGCTGGGTATACTCCCTATCGGGGCCGCCTTTGCAGGGAACGTGCAGGGCTTCGAGGCGACGAAGGAGCGAACGTTCTGCGGCTCCTGCCACCTCATGTCCTTACACGCCGAGGACTCGAACGATCCGTTCAGCCGATCGCTCGCGGCGCGCCACGCGCGGAACCCCATGTTCGGGGGCGAGAACTGCTACGTGTGCCACGCTGACTACGGGATGTTCGGGACCATCGTGACCAAGGCGGGCGGCATGCGGCACGTTTGGATGAACCTCACGGCGTTCCGCGACACCACGCTCGCGGAGGCCAAGAGTACGATCCACCTGCGAGAGCCGGGGAAGATGAACGGCAATTGCATGCAGTGCCATTCGACGCGCAACGAACTCTGGTTGAAGGTGCCTGACCACGCGTCGGCGCTCGACGACGTGCGCGCAGGGCGCGTCAGCTGCGCGAGCGCCGGCTGCCACGGCAAGGCGCACCCGTTCTTTGGTCCCCCGGAGCCGCCGAAGTGATCCGACTCGCTTCTTCTTCGGTTTTGCGTGCAGCCTGCGTGTGCGCGCTGCTCGCGCTGGGCCTCATGACGTGGTCGCTCTTCGATCCGCGTCCGTTGCCCGTCATCGCCGCGATGTCAATCGGGCAAGCGATCGGCACGTTCTCGTTTGTCGCGTACCTTTACGTCGTTGCGAGAGAGCTAAGGCCTTTCCGACGCACTCCCCTGGAGAGGCCGGATGCTCGCGACAAGGGCGTCAAATGACGCGCGCGCCTCCTGCACCTCGGCGGTGGGCCCGACCATCTTGAAGAAGTAATGGGAGCCGGCGGTTTCGACGACCGCCCCCAGGAGACGCCAGCCCGAGTGTGGTTCTGCAGCGGCGCCGGGCATCATGCCGCCGCCCGCATAGGTGCCCCCGATGTCGACCACCTCGACGGGCAGGCCCCCAACGACCTTTCGCGTCCGCTGGGATTCGCGCCGGCTCGTCGAACTGGCCGATCCACCGCTGAATGTTCGCGTCGGTCATGCCGCCCGCGCGGACGACCGTGAGCTCGGTGTTCGCAGTGGGTCGATACGTCGCGATGCGCATCGCGCTCGCATTGGCCGCTGTCTGCCAACCTTTGGGGACGGTCCAGGCGATGGCGGGCGACTCGTCTGCGGTCTGCAGAGCGCCGGCGCCGTGCGGCGAGACGGCTCCGGGGAGCGGCGGATGGTTCGGCGGCAGCTCGTTGAGCGCGCCTCCCGCGCCGTGCCCGATTGGCGCGGCGGGCACTTCATCCGGCCCCGGGTCCGGGTGGGCCGCCCGCGCCGGTGCGGAGGTCTCCCGCGCGCCGTCGCCCGATCCAAGCAGAGCCACGCCGCCCGCGCCGAGCAGCGCGATCGCCCCGAGAACCGTCGCGATGGGTACCTTCATCGGGCGGGCATCATGCGTCAACCGCGGAGCCTTGTCGCGTCCCTCGGGCCGAATCAGAGGTCGGACATCGCCGGAGCCCGATGCGCGCGCTACTCCTCCGGCGTCGGCATCCCGCCTTCCGCGGGACTGGCGCGAGAGCAGGACGTCGAGCGGAGCAAGGAATGGGTTGCATCATCGCGACGCACATTCTGCGTCGCAAAGCGATCCGATGGGTGTGAGCCCGCGTCGACGTCGAGCCCCCCACGACTCCGGTCCTGCCGCGAGCTCTCAGCCGGGCAGTCCCGTCGCTGCGAGGAGCAGTGCCGTCGGGGGACCGCGGGCCCGACGACGCCCGCGGTCGCGGCTGCGTCGTTCAGGGCGTGCGCGTCGGGGCGAGCGGCACGAGTGACAGCGCGAACATGGCAAATGCGACTAGGGTAGCGTTCCAGGAGGTCACCAGCGTCGCCACTGGGCTCGCCCAGGCCGAGACGAGCAACCAGAGCGCCAGCACGGAGTTCGCGTAGCGGGCCGAGGGAAGCCGGGTCCCAAGAAGTGCGATGAGAACAGAGATCGCGCCGATTGCGCCCACGTTGATCGACTGGCTGGCTGTGCGAGGCCAGGCGAACACCGACGCCACGAGCCACGCGCCGAGAGCGGCATTGGCAAACCTCGGGGCGCGGCTGGGCTTCGTGCGCGAACCGGCTCGCGAGGGTCAGAGGCCTGCGTGCCTGTCGTCGGCTCGGTCCCCCAACGGGTGCGGGCCGAGAGCCGTTCGTGAAGAGAATAGGCGACCGTCGTGGAGACGTTGCTCACGTCGCGCGTGAAGAGGTCCATCCGTCGCCCCCAATAACGAGCTCGGTGCTGGTCCTCGGTCTCTGTGAGACTACGGACTGCTTCGCTCGGCCCCTCGGACTCCCGCGCTTCGCGCGCTGGACAGGGCCTCGATGGCTCGCGATGGGTCGCTGCAGTCGTCATTCATCCCGTCCGATGCATACGACGGTCCACCGGGTCTCTCCTCTCGACGGTCCTTCCAACGGCTATCGACGTTAAAAGTTAGGGCGCCGGGGTTCCAAATGTCCGCTCGAGATCGCGCGCCACCTGCTCGATGACGCGTTCCTCGTCGGAGCGCAGGGCTGCTTCGGGAATGAAGAGACCAAGGAACCCCGATCGGTCGGCGAAGACCGAGTAGGTGACACGCGAGCGGCGCGCGTCGAGCGGGGCGACGCTCGCATAAACCGCCGCCATCACACCCGGAGCGTTGACGACGACATGTCCGGAGCAGGTGTTCCCGTCCAGGGTCACGCCGAAATCGTGGACACCATGGCCAACGATTCGGGAGGCGAAGCTGACCACCCAGCGCATCCCGTCGCGCGATCTGGACCGGACGGAGAAGGACGCGATGTCCGAGAAGATCGTGCACCAGCCCTCCACGTGGGTCGCTCGCTGCCAAACGTCCGGAGCGGCTGCCGCGACATCGAGCTGCCCCTGAACCCATCGCGGGTCCTGAGGGTTGCGTTGCCAGTGGCGGCCTGCGGCGAGCCCGATGCATGGCCGCAGGATGGCGATCGCGAGAGCCGCCATGAAAACGAGAATGGCACGATTTGCCGGCCAAGACACGCGTCCCCTCGCGTCCTCCCGGGGGGCGCGAGGCCCAGCGGGTCGCGCGAGAGCGGTGGGCTCCGACCCGGCGTCGTGCCGTCCCGTAAGGCAATCCAGAGTCCACCGACCAGACCCGTACCCAGCTAGCGCTACGTCCGCACCGAGGGTCATTGCGATTCCGCCGCCGGTGAGCAGGACCATGCCGCGAAGCTTGATTGTAGAGCACGGAGCTAGGCTCCCGGGCCTCTTGCCAGTGGTCCCCAAAGATCCGGATTCTCCTAGCTCCCTTCTCGAAGCCAGTCCTTGGCTAGCTGCACCTCGGCGTCGTGGAAGACACGCGTTTTCGCAGGAATGACGAACTGAAAGGCCTTCACGGCGTCGGCTATCCAGGTCACGTCGGTGACGACGGCGACTCGCTCCCAGGCCCCGAGATGGCGGATACCGACCTGGGCGTCGTCCCAAAGAGCACCGCCGGTGAATCCCGAGAAGTCAGGCGCCACGTGGTAGAGAAAGCGGATCTTCTTGTGGGCTTTCAGTGCGCGGTCAAGCGCGGGAATCAAGACATTCTCGTAGTCTTCGCGCGTGACCTTTCGGTGCGCTTCGATCCCGACGATGCCATCGCCGAGCTGATCGATCGTTTTCATCATCTTGCAGCCTTCTGTCCCTGTCCGTTCGTCCACCACGCATCCCTGCACCTCGTTGGCAATGGGCGGAGCGGTCGAGCGCCGGCAGGAGGTCGTCGAGCGCGCCTCCCGCGCCAGTGCGAAGGCCTGCTGCGCGCCGTCGCGCCGCCGAAACAGAGCGACGCCACCCGCGCCGACCATCGCGATCGAGCTCGAGTCAGAGGCCGGACACCGCCGGAGCCCGATGCGCGGCTACTCCTCCGGCGTCTGCATCCCGCCTTCCGCGGGACTGGCGCTCGCCTCGCTCGCGCCCGACGAAGCGGCGGAGTAGGTGCCGCGCTTCGCCTCAGGGTGCGCGAGATTCGGCGCGCCGAGAGTTCCGCCGCTGACGCCGATGTCCGCGTCGAGCTCCCGCGTTCGCTGACTTTGAGCCTCCTCGTCGGCATCGACGACAAACCCGGCCGCCGCACCCGCCGCCGCGCCGAGGACGGCGCCGACCACCGCGCCCACTGGCCCGGCCGCCACTCCGACGATCGCCCCCGTCGCTGCGCCGGCCGCGCCGCCCTCGAGCTCGTGCACCACGCGACGCTCGTGCCTATCGTCTGCCACACCGGGATCCGTGGTCTTCGCCTTCACGATGGCCTCCTTACGAAGTTGCATGGTTTCGATTCAGTAGTCGATGCCCGTCGGGAAGACCGCGCCGTCGTGTGACGTCAGCGGCACCTCGCGCTGGTACGAATAGGTATGAGCTCCGTTGGCGCGATGCGAATGGCGCTCGCACCACCACTGCGACCCTCCGCTGGCAGCACGGGCGCGCACGCAGTCGGGACACGGAGGCTCAATGACCGGCTCGCGGGGCTCCGCCGGCTCCTTCGGCCACGGGCTCGCGACGAGTACCGGGCAAGCCGACCGACCGATCAGCCGGTGGGCCGTCGAGCCCACGAGCCACTCCTTGAGGTGCAAGCCGCGATGGGACCCGACGACGATCATGTCCGCCGCGACCTCTTTGGCCAGAACAAGGATTCCATCGGGGGCCTTGCCGGACCGCAGATGAACGCCCACCGAGACACCCGCAAGCCCTCCAAGCAGCGGCGCCTTCTCGTTGACGTACGCGCGGAGGAGCGCCGCCAGATTGCGCGAGCGCTCCGGCGACGGGGCCACGTCGAAGACGTGCACGAGGTGCAGCTCGCTCTTGGGCGTTCGCTGCGCGATTCGGGCGGCCTGGTCGAACGCCGGCCCGTCGGCGTCCGTGAAGTCGAGGCCGACGACGACGACGAGGGGCTTCACGGGAGTTGCCGGGGCCGATGCGGAGTTCATGACGTTCGCCTTTGGGATGGTTGGGGAGAGAGCGGTCGGTGTCCGCGATGTCATTCGCCTCTGCATCGCGAATGCCGGCAGAGAGGGACCGTTGAAGACGCAACAATCGACGGCGCCTCTGGCTTCCCCTTGCCTGATCCGAGCTCAGCGGCGCAGTTTCTGCGCCTGCGTGCGGGGATTGCCGTTCGAGGTCCTATTTCGAAAACCGAGACCGCGGGACTCCGACGGCGTCGAAGGCGAACGCGACAACCTCATAGCCGGCGTATTTCGTGTCGACGTGGTCGAGGATCCGTTCGGCGACGGCGGGCGAGACGATCGTCTCGATCCGCTCGTTCCCGGTATCGAGGATGCCTCCCACCCGTGGTCCATGGGTGCCATGGCCGGAAGACCGGACCCTCGTGAACCCACGTACGCCGAGCGATCGCATCTCCGTCAGTACGCGCTCGACCATTTCCCACGGCACGACGATGGTCACGACTTTCACGGGCACGGCGCTTGACATGGATGTCCTCTTGGGGCCGCCTCCCGAAGCACGCTACGTGCCTGCTCGCACGGGGTCGCTACTCCACGCCTCCCTGGCTTAGTCCCGTGCGGGACTTCGCGAACGCGGGCGTGCTCTCGGCCGCCTCGAAGTTCAGTCCGCGCTGGAGAATCCCGAGCGCCGACTGGGGATCGTCAGCGAACTGAAATAGATCGAGGTCCTCCTCGGCGATGGTCCCGTGCCGGACGAGCGCGTCGAAGTTCAGCACCTCGCGCCAGTAACTCGAACCGTAGAGGACGATGACGATCTTCCCGTGCAGCTTGCGGGTCTGCGCGAGCGTGAGGGTCTCCATGAGCTCGTCCAACGTCCCGAAGCCGCCCGGGAACGCCACCAGGGCGCGCGCCAGGTGCATGAACCATAGCTTTCGCATGAAGAAGTAGTGGAACTCGAACAGGAGCTCGCGCGTGATGTACGGGTTGGGTCTCTGCTCGTGCGGCAAGCCGATGTTCAGACCTATCGTCTTTCCTGCGGCGTCCGAGGCGCCACGGTTGGCGGCTTCCATGATTCCCCCGCCGCCGCCGGAGCAGACGACGAATCGATGCGCGCCGTGCGGGAGGCTCTTGGACCACTCCGTCACCAGGCGCGCGAGCTCCCGGGCCTCGCCGTAGTAACGCCCGAGCGGCCCGTCCTCCGTGAGCCGCGCGGAGCCGAAGAAGACGATGGTGTCGTGGACGTGCTCGCGGCGGAACGCAGCGAGCGGCTCCAGATATTCGGCGAGTATCCGGAGCGGGCGACCCTCGTCGCTGTCGAGGAACGCCTCGTTCTTGTAGGCGAGCGGGACCTGTTGCCATAGAGGGACGGGACGATTCATGGCGCCCACCGTAGACGCGATGGGTAGGCGGATCGAAGAAATGGAGCGGGGTGGTTGGAGTATGGCCTACGCGGAGCGGGCTTCCGGATCCGCTCGAACGACCAGCACCGGACGGGACACGTGACGCAAGACGGACTGCGTCACCGAGCCCACCGTCAGACGCTTCCAGAGCCCCTTCCCGTGACTTCCCATCACGACCAGATTGAACTCCGCGGCCCTCTGTGCGATCACGTCGGCCGGGACGCCCTCCGCGAACTCTCGTTCCGCGCGCACGTTCATGTCGAGCGCGGCCCGTACCGCCCGCTCGAGGATCGGCTCCCCTTGCGCCGCCAACGCCTCCCGAGCTTCCTCCACGTTGACAACCCCCTCGCTGCGGGCGCTCAGCGTGTCCATCGCGAGGAGAAAGACGACCGTCGACCCCATCGCCTTCGCAATCTCCAAGGCGTGTGAGATTGCCGCATCGCTGCAAGGGCTGCCGTCGGTAGGAACCAGAATTCGCGAATACATGGGTTCAGTTCTCGAAGATCTCCATGCCCTCCGCGAGCACCTCGGCCACGTGGGCCTTGGTTACCACGCCGCGGACATGAGTTGCAGGCCCCTCGCCGGCCTCGGGCGCGACGACCACGGCAAGCTCGGCCTTCGCTCTCTGCAGGCTCGCGATGAGCTCGAAGATGGTCGTCTCCGGCGTCACCGTCACGAAATCACGGCGCACGAGGTCGGACTGAATCCCGACGTCTCGTGGGCGCTCGGCCCGAACCCGCAGCGCATCGCCCGCGATGACGCCGGCCACTCCTGCATGATCCAGGAGCACGAGATAGTCGGAGTGCGCCGCTTCCTCGAGAGCGCCAACCATCTCGGCGCTCGCGCCGGCTGGCACCGTCGCGGCGGTGGCCATTGTCATTTCGCCGACGCGATGGACGAGGTACGCGTTTGCCTGCAACGCCTCTGGCATGTAGTGGCCGCGTTCGCACGAGCTTCATCGTGTAGATGTTCTGCGCCAGCATCAGGCGGCGGACTCCGTGACTGACGGCGACGGTCAAGGCCATCGGCAGGACGACCGAGTAGTCGAGCGTCATCTCGAAGATCATCACGATCGCCGTCAGCGCTGCGCCGGTCGCCCCCGCGACAAGCCCCGCCATGCCGGCCAGTGCGAAGGCCGTTTCGTCGAACGGGATGCCTGGGAACACCGCCCTGACCGCGTGGCCGAACGCGGCACCCAGCGTTGCGCCCATGAACAGCGAAGGCGAGAACACTCCGCCGGAACCGCCCGACCCGAGCGTCAACGACGTCATGGCGAGCTTGAGCACGAAAAGGACGACGAGCCAGCCGGCGTCTCGCAGCTCGCCGGAGAGAACGTCGGCGATGGTCGAATAGCCGACCCCTTCGACGAAGTAGTGGCCCCGGCAGACCATCAGCAGCTCGATCGTGACGCCCACCGCGAGCATCCCGGCCGCGTGGCGCAAGTAGTCGCGGTGCGGGATGAGCCTCTCGAAGAGATCCTCCGCGCCATACAGAACGCGGATGAAGGCCACCGCGACCACCGCCATCAGCCCGCCCAAGAGCACGTAGGCCGGGAGGACGGCCGCCGTCGCGGAAGCATGCACCGCAGGGACGACAAACGCCGGCGTGTTGCCGAAGAGGCGCTGTCCCACGTAGGTCGCCGTAGCGGTCGCGAGCGCTACCGGGGTCAGGGTGCGCACGCTCACCTCGTGCATCAAGACTTCGACCGCAAAGAGGACGCCGCCGATCGGCGTGTTGAACGTCGCCGCGATCCCCGCCCCTCCCCCCGCCGCGACCAGCGTCGCTCGCTGCCATCTCGAGACGCGGGCGAGCCCTCCGAGCGAGGACGCGAGGGCTGCGCTGATCTGCACGATCGGTCCCTCGCGGCCCACCGAGCCGCCGGTCCCGATGGAGATCGCCGAGGCGACGGATTTGACTGCGGCCACCACGGGCCGGATGACGCTCTTGCCGTAGTAGATCGCGTCCATCACTTCGGGCACCCCGTGGCCTTTCGCTTCGGGGGCGAAGTTCTTGACGAGAACGGTCACCATCAGGGCGCCGACGACGGGTACGAGGATGACCGCATGCCCCCACGGGCCGGCTGGGGTGTGCTGGGTCGCGTCGTAACGGATGGACAGCCTGCCGAGGAACGCCAAGTTGTGGACGAGCGCGATGAACGCGCGAAACACGAACGCCCCGATCCCGGCGCCCACCCCGAGCAGAACCGCGACGACCGCGAAGGCAAGAGGCCCGAGCCCGGGGGGCGCGTCCGCCTGCAGCCGGTTCGGATGCTCGGTCGCAAGCAGCGCGAGACGAGCTCGAAGCGCGGACGCGGGCGCGACGGCTGCGCGACGCTCCCTCGTTGGGCCGCTCACCTTGACTTCTTCACCAGACACCAAGCTCGAGGACTGCAACGCGCGCGCCGAGCTGCGGCCGACTCGCCGGATCTACCACGGCGCGTCGCAGCACGCGGGGGGCGCGCTCTCGGGCCCAGATCACCGCCATCGCGCACGGAAATGGGCGAAGGGGGCACGACAAAGGCCATTCGGGTGGTGTAGCGACGATAGGGTAGCCGCTGCTGCGAGGACGATCATCGCCTCGGATGCGACCGTGATCGACCTGTGCGAGGGAGTTGCGTGGAAGACGAACTGCGCCAGGCGCACGGTGAACCATTCGTGCGAGACCGGCGCCGATGTGGGCACGTGTTCCCAGAAGTAGAGGGCGATCGCCGTGAGAAAGCACTCACCGAGCAGCCATTGTGAGATCTGGGACACCGCCACGAAGAGGACGGCGTAAACGCCGTACCACCGAGTGACCTGCGGCCACCGATGCCAAAAAAGCACGGGCAAACCGAGGAACCACGCCGCCATCAACAAGGCATGAACGCAGTCGGTTCCGATTGCGAGAGCCTGCCAAAGCATCCCCGCAGTCAATGCAAGGCGCGGCCCAGGTGTCCCCCGCGCGTCATGCACGTTAGCGCATTCCGTGCGCGTTGGCGAATGCCGGCGAATCGCGCAGCTGCTCGCCAATCCAAGTAGGACCGGTACGACCGATGCAATCCCCCGGATGGTGCTTCGTCGTTTGCTTCTCGCTTCTCTTCCGGGCTTCGCCGCAGCGGCTCTCGAGCTCCCGAATCTCCCCGTGCAAGCCCCCGACGCGCCCCGGCACGAGTGGCAGCGGATCGACGACGCCCAAGGCAGATCATTTCGCCCGATCCCGCCGAGGAGCCGGAGGCCACCGACCAGCGCGAAGCGACGCGGGGCGGATGCGCAGCGGGAATGGTGGAGATCCAGGGGGAGATGCTGCTCGAGGGCACCGGGTACTTCGACGCCGTCGACGCCCTCCAGCAAAGCACCTGCGTCGACTGGATCACGCGCACGTTTCCGGAGCGGTGCGCCCGCTTCGACGAGGCGCGCTGGCGCGATCTCTCGGCGACGATCCCACCCCATGCACTTCTGCATCGACCGCTTCGAGTACCCGAATCGTCGCGGCGCCTTTCCGTGGGTCATGGTGGACTGGAAGGCGCCTCGCGGAATCTGTGCGCGCGACGGCAAGCGCCTCTGCACGGAGGCGGAGTGGACGTTTGCGTGCGAGGGCGAGCAGGCCCTGCCGTACCCGTGCGGCTACGCGCGCGATCCTCACGCCTGCGTCATCGACAAGACCTGGCGCCGTACGACGAGAAGGCGCTCTCCCTCCGCTATGCGGAAGCGACGCGGGCGGAACTCGATCGCCTGTGGCAGGGCGAAGCGTCCGGGTCACGGCCGCTTTGCCGGAGCCCCTTCGGCGCATACGACATGACTGGCAACGTCGACGAGTGGACGACGTCGACCGAAGCCGGCGACCGGCCCGGCGATCGACCGTCCGTCCTGAAGGGCGGGTATTGGGGACCTGTCCGCACGCGTTGCCGACCGTCGACTCGCGTGCACGGTCCGGAGTTCGAGTTCTACCAGCAGGGCTTCCGGTGCTGTGAGGACGTTCCCGCTCCGCACGGGTGATCGCGGTGCAGGAGGTCGAGGGCGACCGTCGCGCGAAATCTGCGCACCAACGCAGGTCTTGCTCGCCCGATCACTCGCCCGAGCGAATGACGGGGAAAATGGCGCTCCCCTCGCAACTGGACCGCGCGATGCATCCCGTCGGGCGCATGACGAGCGCACTGTCCTCCGCAACTCTGCAAGCGCCCACCCGCGCCCCGTCCAGCGAGGCCCCCAGCGACACGACGCGAGGCCTGGACGAAGCGGAGGTCGCTCGCCGACGCGCTCAATACGGGGCGAACGCCATCAACGGGCACCGAAACCACGCGGTACTCAAGTTCCTGTCCTTCTTCTGGGGTCCCATTCCCTGGATGATCGAGGCCGCGGCGGTCCTTTCAGCGCTCGCGCACCGGTGGGCGGACCTCGCGATCATCGCGATGATGCTGCTGATCAACGCGGGCGTGGGCTTCTTCGAGGAGTACAAGGCGGACCGCGCGATCGACGCCCTGAAGGCGCGCCTCGCTCTGATCGCCCACGTGCTGCGCGAGGGGACCTGGCGGGAACTCCCCGCGGCGGAGCTCGTGCCCGGCGACGTCGTATCGGTCCGGCTCGGAAACATCGTTCCGGCCGACCTGAAGCTCGTCGGCGACGGCTTCCTCAGCGTCGATCAGTCCGCGCTCACCGGCGAATCCCTGCCGGTCGACAAGAAGGCCGACGATGCGGCGTACTCCGGCAGCGTCGTGAAGATGGGAGAAATGGTCGGCGTCGTCACCTCGATCGGCGAGGCCACGTACTTCGGCCGGACCGCCAAGCTCGTGGAGACCGCGCAGTCGCGCTCGCACTTCCAGCAGGCGGTCCTCAAGATCGGCAACTTCCTCATCCTCGTCACCCTGGCGCTCGTGACCCTCATCCTCGGGGTCGCGCTGTTCCGCCACGCGCCCCTTATCGACACGCTTCTCTTCGCGCTGATCCTGACCGTCGCGGCCATCCCGGTCGCCCTGCCGGCCGTCCTTTCGGTCACCATGGCGGCGGGCGCCTCGAAGCTCGCGCAGATGAAGGCCATCGTGTCTCGCCTGGTGTCCATCGAGGAGATGGCGGGGATGGACGTCCTTTGCAGCGACAAGACCGGGACGCTGACGAAGAACGAGCTCACATTGGGCGATCCCGTCGTTCTGGACGCGGACGGCGCACAGGACCTCGTCCTCGCCGCAGCCCTCACCTGCAAGCCGGGAGACGGCGATGCGATCGACGAAGCCATCCGCTCTGCGCTCGAGAACCCCGGCCGGGTGAAGGAGTTCGCCACCGTCCGCTTCGAGCCGTTCAATCCCGTGCGCAAGCGCGCCGACGCTGACGTGCGACGGGGCGAAACGACCTGGCGGGTGAGCAAGGGGGCTCCCCAGGCTATCCTCTCGCTGGTCGGCGCCGACGACGCGCGCCGCCGCGAGGTTGCGGCGCGCGTCGACGCGTTCGCCGCCCGTGGCTACCGCGCGCTCGGCGTCGCGCGGGACAGTGGCGACGGCTGGAAGCTCCTCGGCGTCCTGCCCCTGTTCGACCCCCCGCGGGACGACGCCGCCGCCACCATCGACGTCGCGCGATCGATGGGGCTCGACATTCGAATGGTCACAGGGGACCACGACGCCATCGCCCGCGAGACGGCGCGCAAGCTCCACCTGGGCACCAACATCGTCGTGGCCCAGGACGTCTTCGACGAGCACGGCCACGCGCTGAGGCCGGATGCGATCGAGCAGGCCGAGGGCTTCGCGCAGGTCTTCCCCGAGCACAAGTTCGCGATCGTCCGCGAGCTCCAGAGGCGCGGACACATCGTGGGGATGACGGGCGACGGGGTCAACGACGCCCCCGCCCTCAAGCAGGCCGACATGGGGATCGCGGTCAGCGGCGCGACGGACGCGGCGCGTGCGGCCGCGGACCTCGTCCTCACCGCTCCGGGCCTGTCGGTGATCACGCGCGCGGTCGAGGAGTCGCGCCGCATCTTCGAGCGCATGACGAGCTACGCCGTCTTCCGGATCACCGAGACGATCCGGGTCCTACTCTTCATGACGCTGTCGATCCTCGTCTTCGACTTCTACCCGGTCACGGCAGTGATGATCGTGCTCCTCGCGATCCTCAACGACCTGCCCATCATGATGATCGCCTACGACAACGCGCCGGTCGCACCGAAGCCCGTACGCTGGGACATGCAGCGTGTGCTCACGCTGAGTGCGGTGCTCGGCGTTTGCGGCGTCGTTGCGTCGTTCGGCCTCTTCTGGTTCGCGCGCGACTACCTGCACCTGCCCCCTGCAACCGTTCGGACGCTCATCTTCCTGAAGCTGCTCGTGGCCGGACACATGACGATCTACCTGACGCGCAACACAGGGCCGCTCTGGGAGAAGCCTTGGCCGAGCTGGAAGCTCGTCGTCGCCACCGAGGCCACCCAAGTGCTCGGGACCCTCGCGGCGGTCTACGGGTGGTTCGTGGCTCCGATCGGGTGGACGATGGCCCTGGCCGTCTGGGGATACGCCATCGCGTGGCTGCTCGTGAACAGCCGCGTCAAGCTGCTCGCGTACCGGCTCATGCGCTTCGAGCCTCGGCCCGAGGCGCGCCATCTCGCCCGCGTCGCCGCGCGACTTCAATCGTTCGGAAAGTAATTCCGTCTCGACACTCCGGTACTGCGCTCCCGAGGTTCATCATGCAACGCATCCTTGTCGCGATCGAATCCGACTCCCTCTTCCCCCGACGTGCTCGCCGCGGCGCTGAACATCGCTGCCGCAACGGGCGCGAAGCTCTCGCTGCTGCGCGTCGTCGAAGGGGCGGGCGAGATGCCAGAGTCGAACGAGGTACTGATTGCCAACGCCGAAGGGCAGCTCCGCGAGTTCGTTCGAGATCGATCGCCCTCCGTCCCCTGCGAGGTGCGTGCGACGATGGGCGCCGCATCGCAGGAGATCTGCCGAGTCGCAGAGAGCGACCACGCAGAATCTCGTCGTCATCGGGGCCCGGCGCTACAGCGCTTTCGAGCGCGCCCTCGGGACGACGGCCGCTCACGTCGTGAACCATTGCCGTTCGTCGGCGCTGGTCGTCCGGGCCTGGCGCCACCCGACGCGGCGCATGCTCGTCGCGATCGACGACTCCGAGCTCGCCGACGTCGTCCGCGAGTACGCCGTCGAGCTCGCTCGACACTTGCACGGCAAGCTTCGATTGTTCCAGGCTTTCGACATGCCGGCTGTCGTGCCCGCGGACATGCTCGAGCAGTACCCCACCGCGGAAGCTGCGCTCCGCGTTGCCGCCGCGAAGGCGCTGGGTCGACACGCGCGCCTGGTCCCGCCCAATCTGTTCGACGGAACGAGCGCGCGCAACGGGGCGAGTACGTGGTCGGAGATACGAGAAGCCGGCAGGGAATACGACGCTGACCTGGTCGTTCTCGGATCGCACCGCCACTCCTTCGCGGAGCGGCTCCTCGGGACCACGGCCGCCGAAGTCGTCGACCATGCGGGTCGCAGCGTCCTCGTCGTCAAGGGGCCGTGGCCACGCTAGGCGGACCAGAAGCCCCCACGTCACAGGCTCATACCCCCCCTCCAACCATTGGATTCAAGGAGACATGCCCATGGACAACATCGGTAACAACAGCTGTGTCGCAGTGTTCGATAGTCACCAGCACGCGGAGGCCGCCGTCCGGGCGCTGCAACAGGGCGGCTTCGAGATGAAGAAGCTCTCGATCATCGGCCGCGACTATCACACGGAAGAGCATGCCGTAGGCTTCTACAACGCGGGCGACCGGGTGAAGTATTGGGGGAAGCTCGGTGCCTTCTGGGGCAGCATCTTCGGCATCCTGTTCGCGCCGGCGTTCTTCTGGATCCCCGGGATCGGACCCATCCTCACCGGTGGCATCATTGGGTCGATCTTGATGGGGATGGTCGAAGGAGGCGCAGTCGGGGCGGCCGTCGGCGGCGGAGGCAGCGCGCTCGCGGCCGCTCTCGCCAGCCTCGGCATCCCGAAGGACAGCGTGATCCGTTACGAGGCCAACCTCAAGGCCAACAAGTTCCTCCTCATCGCCCACGGGACCGCGGCGGAGGTCCAGCAGGCGCGCAGCATCCTGAGCACCACGCCGGCCAGCGAAGTTCAGATTCACGCGCGCTGACTCGCGATTGACGACGTAGAGCTCCCCGCCGATGACCCGCCTGCTCCCTGAAAGCATTGCCGACCCGGCGACGATGTCGGGCGAAATCACCTACGGCGCCGTCGCGTTTGCAACGGCATGGGTGCTCTCGCGTCTCCTCGCGGGATGGAATCCGACGAATGGCGTCGCATCCAACGCTCTTCGTCAGCCGTACCTCGGCGACGTTCGTCGCGCAGCTTCTCAGGGTCGGTTGCTATCTCGTGGCGGGGACCGTCTACACGCACCTCGTCCCGGCTCTGCAGAAGCTGGGAAACGCTTTCCTGGCGAGCGCAGGGATCGTGTCCCTGGTCGTCGGCCTCGCGGCCCAGAACACGCTCGGGCAAGTGGTTGCCGGCATCGCGATCCTGCTCTACCGGCCGTTCGAGCTCGACCAGACGTTGTCGGTCCTCACGCCTTCCGGAAAGGAGGAGACGGGGACCGTTGTCGAGTTTACCCTCGGCTACACGCGGCTGCGCGCGGAGGACGGTCGCTCGATTGTGATTCCCAACAGCATCATGCTCTCGACCGTACTGATCCGGTCCGAGCGCCCCTCCTCCGGCGCGTGAGCAAACCTGAGGAGCCCGTGGGCAGACGATGGCAAGACGATGGGTCCTCGTACCCACTTGGGGTCTCCTACGTCGCCGCGAACGATTCCTTCAACTTCGCCGTCTACTCCAAGCACGCCGAGAGGGTGAGCCTCCTGCTTTACGGCGAACGCGATCTCGGCACGCCGATCAAGCTCCTCGCTCTCGACCTCCAGCGTCATCGCACCGGCCGCATCTGGCACTGCCGCGTGCCGCGCGCCGAGCTCTCCGAGGCGCGCTACTACGCGTATTCGGTCGACGGACCGCGGGATCGTGGGGCCCCCAATTGGCACGCGTTCGATCCCGAAAAGGTCCTGGTCGATCCCTATGCCGAGGAGATCTTCGTCCCGCCGGAGTTCGCGCGCGCCGCCGCCTGCCTGCCCGGACCAAACGCTGGTACGGCGCCGTTGGGGCGCCTCTCCACACGAACCGGGTCACTTGCGAGAGGAACACCAAGGGCGGCGGGTCCCCGTCACGAAGCCGATCTCGTGATCTACGAGCTGCACGTAGGGGCGCTCACCAGCCACCCGAGCAGCCCCGTGAGGAGCTCGCGGCGCGGAACGTATGCCGCGGTCGTCGAGCTGATTCCGTACCTTCGCGAGCTGGGCGTCACCGCGGTCGAGCTCATGCCGGTCTTCCAGCAAGACCCGCAGAGCGGTGACTACTGGGGATATTCCCCATTGAGCTTCTTCGCCCCGCACGCCGGATATGCCTCGGCCTCCCATCCCGAGAGCGTCGCCGACGACTTCAGGGTCATGATCGACGCGCTCCACGCCGCCGATCTCGAGGTCCTCATCGATGTGGTCTACGACCACACCGTCGAGGGCAATCACCTCGGGCCAACGTACAGCTTCAAGGGCTTCGACAACTCCACCTACTATCTCTGCTCCGGCGATCCGGACCGCCCGTACCTCGACTTCACCGGGACGGGGAACACGGTCCACTGCGCCAATCGCCACGTGCGGCGGATGATCCTGGACAGCCTGCGGCACTGGAGGAGTGAGCTCGGCGTCGACGGTTTCCGCTTCGACCTGGCATCCATTTTCGCGCGCGATGCCACTGGCGGTCTGGCTCTCGACGAGGACGCGGCCCCGATCTTCGGCGACATCACGAGTGATCCGGCGCTCGCGACGGCGCGCCTGATTGCCGAGCCCTGGGACGCGATCGGCACGTACCAGCTCGGCCGCCACTTTCCCGGGATCGAATGGCACCAGTGGAACGGACGATTCCGCGACGACGTGCGCCGGTTCGTACGCGGGGATCCCGGCATGGTGCCGGCGGTGATGTACCGGATCTACGGAAGCGACGACCTGTTCCCCGATCGCCCCCCCGAGGTCTTCCGTCCCTACCAGAGCATCAACTACGTAGCGATTCACGACGGTTTCACGCTGTACGACGTCGTCGCCTACGAGCGCAAGCACAACCTCGCCAATGGGCATCACGACACGGACGGGGCCGACGAGAACTACAGCGCCAACTACGGGCACGAGGGAGACGAGGGCGCGCCGGCGGAGGTGCTCGCGCTGCGGAAGCGCCAAGCGAGGAACCTCCTGGCCATCCTCTTCTTGTCCAACGGGATCCCGATGATCCGTGCCGGGGACGAGTTCCTCCAGACCCAAGGGGGAAACAACAACCCGTACAACCAGGACAACGAGACCACCTGGCTGGACTGGCGCCGGCTCGAGATGCACCGCGACGTGCATCGCTTCACACGGGAGCTGATCGCCTTCAGGAAGCGCCACCCCTCCGTGTGTCGCGGTCGATTCTGGCGCGAGGACATTCAATGGTTCGGTGCCCGCGGGGCGGTCGATCTCTCGCCGGCCTCGCACGCGTTCGCCTATCACCTCGCGGGCGGCAGCCAGGGGGACTCGGATCTCTACGTGATGCTCAACATGGGTGGCAACGACCTACCGATGCTCGTCCAGCGCGGTCGCGCCTCCGATTGGCGTCGCGTCCTCGACACGAGCTTGCCGTCGCCCGACGACATCGCCTCGGAGGACCAGGCGCCGCCTATCCACGATTCGGCCTACCTGGTCCGCTCGAGGAGCATCGTGGTCCTCGTTCGGCAGCCGCCC
The DNA here is from genome assembly GCA_963797395.1 of uncultured delta proteobacterium. Lineage (GTDB taxonomy): Bacteria > Myxococcota_A > Polyangia > Polyangiales > Polyangiaceae > Palsa-1150. The sequence continues at coordinate 343,701 of CAWCPA010000009.1, read as the reverse complement.
TGACGTGTGCCACTCGAGACGCCTCCAGGCCTAAAAAAAGAGCCCCTCAGGCCGGATGCTGTTGAAGTCTTCTGCCGATGCGGGCCAGGTGCCGCTCCTCGCTCGGGTGCCCACGCCGCACGAGCCGAAATATGCCCACCTTGAGGGCGTCATTGACGACGAACCAGACGAGCGCGTACGCCCAGACGAGCAGCGCATACTTCCAGCCGATGGGCGCGACGAACCACCCGTACACCGCCGCAAATGTTCCGAGGATCTGCGTCCCCTCGGCCACGACGATGAGGCGCCAGTTCGGCCACGGGCGCTTCCAGAACGCTCCCGTGTTGCGCGTCACGTAGATGGTCAGGTGGCCCGCGACCAGCAGCTTCAGGAAGACCAGTGTGCGGACGGTCTCGTGCGGAAGGTGCAGATAGTCGCGCGCGTACCAGAAGAGCGAGAACGAAGCCACGACACCGGCGACCCCGAGGACGCCGCTCAACGTGAGGACGCGGTGCATGTCCCAGCGCACGGGGTCTTCGCGAGCGGCGCGTTATCGTAGGCGATCATCATGATGGGGAAGTCGTTCAGGATCGCCAGAAGCACGATCATGATCGCCGTGACCGGATAGAAGTCGAACACGACGATCGAGAGCGTCATGAAGAGCAAGACGCGGATCGTCTCGGCGATGCGGAACGTCGCGTAGCTCGTCATGCGCTCGAAGATGCGACGCGCCTCTTCGACCGCGCGGGTGATCACGTCGAGCCCCGGCGCCGTCAGCACCAAGTCGGCCGCGGCGCGGGCCGCGTCCGTGGCCCCGCTCACGGCGATGCCCACGTCGGCCTGCTTCAGGGCGGGTGCGTCGTTCACGCCGTCTCCGGTCATCCCGACCACGTGATCGGCTCCCTGGAGCGCCTTGACGATCGCGAACTTGTGCTCCGGGAAGACCTGCGCGAAGCCGTCAGCCTTCTCGACGAGCGCCGGACGGATCACGTTCCCGCCGTCGTCGAAGGCCTCGGTGGCAGGCACGATGTTCGACCCCAGGTGCAGCTTCTTGGCAATCTCGCGCGCGATGAACACGTGGTCGCCGGTGACCATCCGGATCGACAAGCCCATCTCCCGCGACCGGTCAATCGTCGCGGCCGCATCGTCGCGCGGCGGATCGAACAGCGGCAGCAGGCCGAGGAAGCGCCACGCGCCGCCGCTTTCGCGCTTGGCGACGCCGAGCGTCCGGTACCCGCCCTGGGCGAGCTCCGCGACTTTCGCCTCCACGCGCGCCCGGGTGTCGGCGTCGGTGCAGGCCAAATCCAGCATCACCTGCGGCGCGCCCTTCCCGACCGTGGCACGCCGGTCGCCTTCGACGACCTGAGCGGTGCTCCTCTTTCGAACCGGGTCGAACGGCTCGAACGAGGCGATCCGATAGGCGTCCAACTGCGACGGCTCGCGCACGGCCTGGCGGACCGCGACGTCGATCGCGTCCGCGTCCTCCACCCGTGACGCCAGCGCTCCGGTGACGATCACCTCGTGGGCGTCGCGCGCTTCGAAGACGACCGGATCGCCGAGCGTGAGCAAGTTCTTGGTGAGGGTCCCGGTCTTGTCGGAGCAGAGGACGTCCATGCTCGCGAGCTCCTCGATCGAGACCAGCCGAGACACGATCGCTTTCATCTTCGCCAGGCGGCTGGCGCCGGCCGCCATCGTCACCGAGAGAACGGCAGGCAGCGCGACCGGGATCGAGGCAACCGTCAAGATGAGGCAAAAGAGCAGCGTCTCGATGAGAGGTGCGTGGCGAAAGAGCGCGACGACGAGGATCAGCGCGATCAGCACGAGTGTCACGATGATCAAGAAGTCCCCAATCTTGAGAACGGCCTTCTGGAAGTGCGAGCGCACCTCGGCCGTCTCGACGAGCTTGGCCGTATGCCCGAAGTACGTATCCATCCCGGTCGCGGTCACGACGCCCCGCATCTCGCCCATCCGGACGATCGACCCCGAGTACGCCGCGCCGCCGGCCTTGCGGTCGACGGGCAGCGACTCTCCCGTGAGCGCGGACTGGTCGATGCTCAGGAACCCCTCGCCGGCCAGCGTCAGGTCCGCGGGGATGATGTTGCCAAGCTTGACGAGCACCACGTCCCCCGGAACGAGGTCGGTCGCCGGCACTTCGCGCCAGCGTCCGGCGCGAAGAACACGGGCGCTCAGCGCGAGCCGCGCCTTGAGTGCCTGGATGGCCTTGTCGGCCTTGAACTCCTCCCAGAAGCCGACGCCGGCATTGATGAGCAACATAGCGCCGATGATCACGAGGTCTTCCCAGCGCCGCGCGAGCGCCGAAAGGACCGCCGCTGCCTCGATCATCCAGGGGATCGGGCCCCAGAAGAAGGTGAACAGCTTCTTCACGGGGCTCGAGCGCTTGGCCTCGAGCGCGTTCGAATCCGTAGCGTTGTCGCCCGTGTTCGACCTGCTCGTCGCTCAGGCCCCGTTCGAGGTCAGGCGCGTCCGCGGTCGTCCGAATTCCTGCCGCGTCGGTCATCGAGCGTGGGTCGTGCATCGCGTATTCCCCTCGGCGCACCAGCCTCCTTGCTCTGGCGTCCGCCCCGACCGCGGAATCAGCCGAGCTGTCTCGACGCTTCGTCAGCGCCGGCGAAGGATCGAGGGGGCCCGGGCGAGCGCAACGTCTCACGCCGAGCGTGGCCGCGCCTCGTTGATCTTCTGGTCGAGCACGTGTCTTGTCGGCGATCTGATCCAGAAGCACGAGGCACAAGGCAAGTCGGCCTGGCTTCGTTGGCTCTTGACGCTGGGAGGCGTCGCCGGTGCGAACGGCGGCACGCCCCTCGACGGCCGCTTGTCATTCCTTCGTCGAGCTGGCGCGCGCGACGCCATCTCACGAGTGCTTGCATGGGCGCCCGAGCGCCTTGTGATAGCCCACGGAAGCTGCGCAATGGCGAACGGCACCGAGGCGCTTCGCCGCGCCTTCCGGTGGTTGCTGTAGCCGTCGAGGGCGGGACGCCCGGTGAACAGGGGTCGCCGTCCGCAACGGTGCGCCACACTTCGTCATGCGGCGCTGGTGAGGGGGCTCGTTGCGGCCCCGTCACCTCGATTTGCGTGGGCGCCGTGATGGAACATGGGCGCCGCGTTCGTCGGTTCCAAGCGCACGACGCGCAGCGATGTCGCGCAGTCGCAAAGGCTGCGCGGCAAATTCTCGCGCGAGCGCGCAATTGCCCTGCGGCGGCCTCCGGTACGGGCGATGCAATAGCGCCCGGTCAGAGTCTTGGAGGAATCCATGAAATCGATCATTCATCGTGAAGGCATTGTCGGTTCGATCAGCGCGGTCGCCATCGCGCTCGTTCTCGGGGCGTGCGGCGGCGCAAAGCAGGTCGAAGCGCGCGCCCCAGAGGCGCCGCGCGCGGAGCCCCTCGGCAGGGCCAACGTGCAGCCGCCTGCGCCCAACACGCCGACCGCGTCGAACGTGGTCATCTCCGAAGAAATTCTCCGCGCGTGCGACATCCCCGATGCGGACGCCTACTTCGCGTTCGACTCCGCGAAGCTGGCGGCCTTCGATCGCGGACCGCTCGACCAGCTCGCCACGTGCTTCACGCGCGGCCCGCTCGCTGGGCGTCACCTTCGGCTCGTGGGCCACGCCGACCCGCGCGGTACCGATGACTACAACATGACCCTTGGCCAGTACCGCGCGGACGCGGTGGCCGGCTATCTGGTCGGTCGCGGCCTCGCGACCTCGCAGGCTTCCTCGACCTCGCGCGGCGCGATGGACGCCAGCGGCACCGAGGAGACCGGTTGGGCGCACGACCGTCGCGTCGACGTCTACCTCGAACACTGACGCGGGGCGGCTCGACGCCGTTGTCTGCGCCCGGTTTGCAAGGCGCTGCGCCGCGCGAAAGGTCTCACGAGACGTGTGTGGGCCAGCGCCAGTCGCGCACCTCGGGCAGGTCATCCCCATGCTGCCGGATGTACCGCCCGTGCTCGACCAGCTTGTCGGTCATCGCCTTCCGGATGTGCGCGCATCGCGAGCCGAGCTTTGGCACCCGGTCGATGACGTCTTGCACCAGGTGAAAGCGATCGAGGTCGTTGCGCACGACCATGTCGAACGGCGTGGTCGTCGTCCCTTCTTCCTTGTAGCCGCGGACGTGGATGTTCTTGTGGTTGGTGCGCCGGTAGGTGAGCCGGTGAATCAGCCACGGATAGCCGTGGTACGCGAAGATGACGGGCCGGTCCGTCGTGAACATTCCGTCGAAGGCGAGGTCCGAGAGGCCATGCGGGTGCTCGCTGGTGGGCTGCAAGCGCATCAGATCGACGACGTTGATCATGCGCACCTTCAACTCCGGCAGATGCTCGCGCAGGATCGAGACCGCCGCCAGGATCTCCAGGGTCGGCGCGTCGCCGGCAGCCGCCATCACGACGTCGGGATCGGCGCCCGCGTCGTTGCTGGCCCAGTCCCAGATCCCGATCCCTTCGGTGCAGTGCTTGATCGCCTGTTCCATCGACAGCCACTGGAGCTCGGGCTGCTTGCCGGCGACGACGACGTTCACGTAATTCACGCTGCGCAAGCAATGGTCGGTGACCGAGAGCAGCGTGTTCGCATCCGGCGGCAGGTAGACGCGGATCACGTCGGCCTTCTTGTTGACGACGTGATCGATGAAGCCCGGGTCCTGGTGGCTGAAGCCGTTGTGGTCCTGCCGCCACACGTGAGACGTCAGGAGGTAGTTGAGCGACGAGATGGGCCGGCGCCACGGCAGCTCGCGCGTCACCTTCAGCCACTTCGCGTGCTGGTTGAACATCGAGTCGACGATGTGGATGAAGGCCTCGTAGCAGCTGAAGAACCCGTGTCGCCCCGTCAGCAGGTACCCCTCGAGCCAGCCCTGGCACTGGTGCTCGCTCAGCATCTCCATCACGAGGCCGTCGGGGGAGACATGGTCGTCGATCGGCAGGATTTTCGCGACGGAAGTGCGGCCCGTCACGTCGAAGAGAGCATTCCAGCGGTTCGACGCCGTCTCGTCGGGGCTGAAGACGCGGAAGTTTCGGCGTTCCCGATTGAGCTGCATGACATCGCGGATCATCTTCCCCTGCACGCGCGTGGCCTCGGCCTTGATGGTCCCGGGTGCCGGCACATCGACGGCGTAGTCGCAGAAGTCCGGCATCCGGAGCTCCTTTCGCAGCAGCCCGCCGTTGGCGTGCGGGTTGCCGCTCATGCGAGCATCGCCCTTGGGCGGCAGCTCGGCGAGACGATCGGTTAGGCGACCTCCGGCGTCGAAGAGCTCCTCCGGCCGATAGGTCCTCATCCAGGCCTCCAGCATCGCCAGGTGCTCGGGCTTGGTTCGCACTTCGGCCAGCGGGACCTGGTGGGCTCGGAACGTCCCCTCGACCGGGACCCCGTCGACCTCCTTCGGGCCGGTCCACCCCTTGGGCGTGCGCAGCACGATCATTGGCCATCGGGGTCGCGTCGTGAAGCCCCGCGCGCGAGCGTCGGCCTGGATGCGACGGAATCTCCTCGACCGCGCCGTCGAGCGTCGCTGCCATCTTCTGGTGCATCTCTTTGGGTTCGTCGCCCTCGACGAACCGGGGCGCGTAGCCGAATCCGCTGAGCAGCTGGGCGAGCTCGTCCTCGGGGATGCGCGCCAGGACCGTCGGCCCGGCGATCTTGTAGCCGTTCAGGTGCAGGATGGGCAGGACGGCGCCATCGTGCACCGGGTTGAGGAACTTGTTCGAGTGCCAGCTCGTCGCGAGGGGCCCGGTCTCCGCCTCGCCGTCGCCGACGACGCAGCAGACGAAGAGCCCCGGATTGTCGAACGCGGCGCCGTAGGCGTGCGACAGCGAGTATCCGAGCTCGCCGCCCTCGTGGATGCTGCCGGGGGTCTCGGGCGCCACGTGGCTAGTGCACCGCCGTCCATCCGGAATTAACGCTTGTCCCCGTGGGTTACACGGGGCATGGGTCGGGTCATCAGAATCAGGTTGAGCGTCGAGGAGCAGCAGGAGCTGGAGGCGCTCGTGGGACGCCCCACCGAGGAGGCAGGCCTGGTGAGACGGGCGCGGGTCATCCTGCTGAGCGCCCTCGGGGTCAGCGGGCGGGAGATCGCCCTTCGACTCGATCTAACGCCCGAGCACGTATCCAAGGTCCGGACCTGGTTCCGGACGGGTGGAGTCGGTGGTCTCCGGCGTCCGAGATCGGGACGCAAGGACCACGCGGTGCCCGCGGAGACCGTCGAGCGCATCGTTCAGCTGGCGATGTCGCCGCCACCCGCGGGGCGCAGTCGGTGGACGACTCGGCTGCTGGGCAAGGAGCTGGATCTGACGAGCGGCTGCATCTCGGACGTCCTGCGGAAGAACGGCCTCAAGCCGCATCTGGTCCGGACGTACAAGGTTAGTCGCGACCCAGAATTCGCTGCGAAGGTGAGCGATGTCGTCGGCCTGTACCTTCACCCGCCCGAGCATGCCGTGGTGCTGAGCGTCGACGAAAAGACGTCGATCCAGGCGCTCCAGCGCACGCAGCTGCCCCTTCCGTTGCGCACGGGCCGTGCGACGCGCCACACGCACGACTACAAGCGTCATGGCGTGGTCGACCTGTACGCGGCGCTGGAGATCGCGACGGGGAACGTCACGCATCGCGTGACGGAGTCGCATACCGGCGCGGACTTTCTCGCGTTCATGAAGACCGTCGTGCGGCGCTACCCGAAGCGGGAACTGCACGTCGTGCTCGACAACTCGTCCACGCACGGAACGCCGGACGTCAAGGCGTGGCTCGCGGCGAACCCGCAGGTGCGCTTCCATTACACGCCGACGAGCGCGTCCTGGCTGAATCAGGTCGAAGGCTTCTTCGGCATCCTGGGCAAGCAGTCGCTCGGCGCCACGGACTTTCCCTCCAAGCGTGCCCTGCGCGACCACATCGGGGCCTACATGCGGTCGTGGAACAAGTCCCCCACACCCTTTGCCTGGACCAAGCCGGCAGAGGCCATCATCAAGTCACACCGCAGAATGCTGAAGCGGATCTCAACGGCGGTGCACTAGGAATACCTCCCGGGAACGAGAACTGCTTGAAGAGCAGGCGCATCCCCTCCTCGTCCCGCGAGACGTTCGGATACACCTCGCTGTAGGTCCCTTCGAGGTAGGCGTTCGCGACGAGCGCCGGTCCGCCGTGGCCCGGCCCTGTCACGAAGATCGCATCGAGACCTCGCGCCTTGATGACGCGGTTCATGTGGACGTAGAGGAAGTTGAGCCCCGGGGTTGTGCCCCAATGGCCGAGGAGCCGGGGCTTGACGTGCTCGATGCGCAGGGGTTCACGCAAGAGCGGGTTGCCCGTCAGGTAGATCTGGCCGACGGACAGGTAGTTGGCCGCGCGCCAGTACGCGTCCATGGTGTCGAGCTCGGCGGTCGAGAGCGGTGCGTTGGCGTCCATGCACCGTTCCTCGCACAGCGCAGGTGCCGGCGGTAGGGACTCCCGCCCTCGGAGCGCTTCCTCGGCTCGGTCTTGGGGGGGCATGGAGATTGCCGCCTGTGAGCCCGCTGGCGCCATCGAGCTTGGCGCAGCGGATCGGCCATCCTTTCCCATGCGCATCCTTCTGGCGACGGACACGAGCCGTGGAGCCGAGACGGCGATCCGGGAAGGTGTGGCGATCGCATCACCTTCGGACACGCTCGCCGTCCTTCGCGTCGTCCCAGGTCCTCGCGGCCGACAGCTCGAGCGCGCGGCCGATCACGAAGCTCGCGCCGAGGTCCAGGAACAGGTCGCCCGAGTCGCCGGGCGCGAGATGGAGTCGTTCATCGACCAAGGCGTCGACTACGCCGCCATCGTCGGTCGCGCCGAAACATGGAAAGCGGACTTGATCGTGCTCGGCAGTCATGGTCTGTCCGGCTTGTGGCGGGCCCTGGGCCATGTGGCGGAGCGCGTCGTGCGCTACGCACAGTGCGATGTGCTCGTGGCCCGGGCTGGGCCGGAGCGCGGCCCCGTCATCGCAGCGACAGACCTGTCGGAACCATCGTTCCCGGCGATCGTTGCCGGTGCCGATCAGGCCAAGCGTCGGAGGACGCGGCTCGAGGTCGTCCATGCCGTCGGCTTCCTCGAAGTCGAGGCGGCCTACCTGCTCGCCCCACCCGGGAGCGCAACCGTCTCCGCCGATGACTACGACGAGCCGAGGCGGTCGCTCGCCCAGACGGTGCGGCACCTCGGCATCGATGCGGCGTGCGAAATCGTCGATCGCCCTGCGGCCGCAGCGATCGTCGCCGAGGCCGAGGCGACCCAGGCGTCGCTCATCGTAGTGGGGACGCACGGGCGCACGGGGCTCTTGCGGCCCATGCTCGGGAGCGTCGCCGAAAAGGTCCTGCGTGCGGCCGCTTGCTCGGTTCTGCTCGTGCGCCCCCGCGGTTTGATCTCGAGCAGCGGGCGTTGGACCGGTTCCTCCGAGGGGTCATGAGCTCGGTCGACGTCACCTTCCCTGGCGGCAAGCGAGTCGACGCGGTCGTGGGCGCCCACGTCGTTCGCACGGATCAGCCCTCCGAGCACGGGGGTGAAGGCTCGGCGCCTGACCCGTTCGAACTCTTCCTCGCGTCGCTGGCGACTTGCACGGGCTTCTACGGCCTCGCCTTCTGCCAAGCACGCGGCATCCCCACCGCAGGGATCCGCCTCGTTCTGCAGACCGCCTGCCAGAGCGGTAAGCTTGATGAGATCCGGATCGCGATCCACTTACCCCGTGAGTTTCCCGAGGCCTACGTGGGCGCGGTGCGAACCGCGGCCGCCAGTTGCAAGGTCAAGAAGATGCTCGCGACGCCACCCAGAATAACGATCGACGCCGTGCGCTCATCCTGAAGGTATTCCGCGAGACCGCTGGAGTTCGTCACAGGTCGCGGACTTGCACCCAGAGGGCGCATGGGGTTCGGGCTCCCTTCGGACACCCGAGCGTGCCTGTTCGACCTGGACGGCGTGCTGACGCCCACGTCAAAGGTGCACGCAGCGGCTTGGAAGGAAGCGTTCGACGGCTACCTCGCCGCACGCGCCCGCAACACGGGGTCCGCGTTCGTGCCCTTCGATGCCGTCGGCGACTACGAGCGTTATGTCGACGGCCGACCCAGGATGGACGGCGTGCGGTCGTTCCTCGAGGCCCGCGGTATTCGGCTTCCCGAAGGAGCCCCGGAGGACTCCGCCGCAACCGAAACGGTGCGGGGGCTCGCGAAGCGGAAGAACGCGATCCTGCTGCGCCTCCTGCGAGAGACCAAGCTCGAGGCGTACCCGGGATCGGCACGCTACGTCCGCGCCGTGCGCGGAGCCGGCTTGCTCACCGCCGTAGTCTCGTCGAGCCGGAACTGCCGCCTGGTCCTCGCGTCAGCAGGCATCGGCGATCTGTTCGACACGGTCGTCGACGGCGCCGTGGCGCGAGAGAGGAAGCTCGCAGGCAAGCCGTCGCCCGATACCTACCTCGCCGCCGCGCACGATCTCGGGGTCGAGGCTTCCCAATCGGTTGTCTTCGAGGACGCGCTGGCCGGCGTCGAAGCAGGCCGCGCGGGCCACTTCGGCCTCGTCGTCGGGGTTGACCGCCTCGGCCAGCCCGGGGAGCTCCGACGCCACGGCGCCGACGTCGTGGTGAAGGACCTGGTCGATCTCGTCGAGGCAGGATGATCCGGCACCCGGCGTTTCGCGTCGAACCGTGGTCCCTTCACGAGACGGCGCTTCACCTCGACGTTCTCGCGCAGAGCGAGTCGCTCTTCGCGCTCTCGAACGGTCACCTCGGGTGGCGCGGAAACCTCGATGAGGGCGAGCCACACGGGTTGCCGGGAACGTACCTCAACGGCTTCTACGAGCTGAAGCCGCAGCCCTATGCCGAAGCGGGCTACGGATTCCCGGAGTGGCGACAGGCCCTCGTCAACGTCACGAACGGCAAGCTGTTTCGAGTCCTGGTCGACGACGAACCCTTCGACGTACGCTACGGAACGCTGCGCGCACACGAGCGTGTTCTCGACTTTCGCTCCGGTACTTTGAAGCGGACCGCCGACTGGACGTCACCGGCCGGTCGAACCATCCGCGTCAAGTCGGTACGCCTGGTCTCTCTCACCCAGCGCGCGATCGCTGCAATCGCCTACGAGGTCGAGCCTGTCGACGGGCCCGTCAACGTCGTCGTGCAGTCCGAGCTCGTCGCCAACGAGCAGTTGCCCGCGGCCGCTCTCGATCCACGCGCGGGCGCCGCGCTCGAGTCGCCGCTCGTGCCCGCAGACGGCGCCTGCACAGGTGCCCGGGCCGTTCTCGTCCACCGGACACGGCGGAGCGGGCTGCACGTCGCGGCGGCGATGGATCACCTCATCGAGGGCTCTTCGCGCGTCCACGTGACCTCCGAGTCCTTCGCCGACTCTGCGCGGGTCTCCGTCGCGGACGTCCTGCAGCCGGGGGAGCGCCTGCGGCTCATCAAGCTCGTGGCCTACGGCTGGTCGGGCAACCGCACCGTGCCCGCGATGCGCGATCAAGTCGCCGCTGCCCTGGAAGCCGCGCGTCTGACGGGGTGGGACGGCCTCCTCACCGACCAGCGGAGGTATCTCGACGACTTCTGGTCCCGGGCGGACGTCTCGCTCGAAGGCGACGTCGAGCTGCAGCAGGCCGTCCGCTTCGCTCTCTTCCACGTCCTCCAGGCTGCGGCGCGCGCGGAGGGGCGCGCGATCCCTGCGAAAGGTCTCACCGGCGACGGGTACGACGGTCACTCGTTCTGGGACAGCGAGATGTTCATCCTGCCCGTGCTCACGCATGCGCTCCCCGGGGCAGCCGCCGACGCCCTGAGGTGGCGCCACTCCACGCTACCCATCGCGAGGGAGCATGCTCGCGCGCTCCACCTGGCTGGCGCGGCCTTCCCGTGGCGCACGATTCACGGCGAGGAGTGCTCCGGCTACTGGCCTGCCGGAACGGCGGCGTTTCACGTCAACGCCGACGTCGCGGACGCCGTGCTACGCCACGTCGGCGCGACGGGTGACGCGCAGTTCGAGCGCGACGTCGGGCTCGCGCTCCTTGTCGAGACGGCGCGCCTGTGGCGTAGCCTCGGGCACCACGACGTGCACGGCTCCTTTCGCATCGACGGAGTCACCGGGCCGGACGAGTACTCCGCCCTCGCCGACAACAACGTCTACACGAACATCATGGCGCGCCGGAACCTCTTCGGCGCGGCCGACGCGTGCGCGCGGCACCAGGATCGAGCGCGAGAGCTCGGAGTGACTCCCGAGGAGACCGCGACGTGGCGGGCAGCGGCGGAGCACGTCCGCATCCCGTACGACGCGCACCTCGGCGTCCACCCCCAAGCCGACGGGTTCACGACCCACGAGCTCTGGGACTTCGCGCAGACCCGCAGCGACCAGTACCCGCTGATGATGCACTTCCCATACTTCGACCTTTACCGCAAACAGGTCGTGAAGCAGCCCGACCTCGTTCTCGCGATGCAGCTCTCCGGCGACGCGTTCACGTTCGAGGAGAAGGTGCGCAACTTCGCCTACTACGAGAGGATAACCGTCCGGGACTCCTCGCTCTCGGCGTGCACCCAGGCCGTCGTCGCAGCCGAGGTGGGTCACCTGCGCTTGGCCCTCGACTACGTCGCGGAGGCAGCGCTCATGGACCTGGAGGACCTCGAGCACAACGCACGCAACGGGCTCCACATCGCCGCGCTCGCCGGCACCTGGATCGGCCTCGTCGCCGGCTTCGGGGGCATGCGGGACCACGGAGCGGTGCTGTCGTTCGCGCCGCGCCTCCCCGATGGTCTGACAGGGATGTCCTTCACGCTCGTGCGTCACGGCAAGCGCCTACGGGCAACTGTAAACGCCGAGGCTGCAACCTACCACCTCCTCGACCAGAGCGATGGTTTGGAGCTCCTCCATCACGGTCAGCGGGTCGTTTTGGATGGCCTGACGCCCATCACTCGGCCGATCCCACCCGCACCGGGCGCTCAATCGCCACAGCAGCCTACGGGCCGGGAGCCGAGAAGACGAACGCCGCGGCGAGACTGAGGTGTCCGATGCTGTCAGCCAGCACGTCGAAGTCGCTGCCTACGACGGATGCGTCAGGGCCCACCGATCGACGTCAACCATGCTTGCCGCTTGCCGACGTCCCTGTAGCTCAGCCGCTGCCTTCATGACCGGCGCGAGGATGGCCCGCTGCGATGCCAGGGGGTAGATGCCCCCTGGGGACGCAGAGATCAAGGTTTGCGGCAGGCGGATCGTCCCACCCAGGTTCGCCGACCCTTCGATCTGGTAGCGCCGCCCCTTCCACGTATCGACCGGGGTGAAGGTCAACGCGTCGTCGAGGAGCTTCTCGACGAACCGCCGAGCGTCTTGGGGGCGGGCGGTGAAGATCTCCCGAAGCTCGCCGAGAGCTGCCCCGATCTCCTTCTCGAGGCGGTTGGTCTCGAGTTGCAGGGCCCATGGTACCGCATGCAGGCCCGCTAAATTAGGCGTCCCTCGATGGCGGTCAGCCGGGTCTGACGCTCGCTCATGTTGGACACGAGGACGGGGATCGCAGCGCCTCCGGTGGCCACGGCCTCGGCGAGGTTCGTGAGTTCCCCCTTCACCTTCACGGCTTCGGCCTTCAGCCGCGGAGCGTCGTCGCTCTCGGCCTCCTTCATGCGCTCGGTCAGCCGCACCCGGGCCTCACGAAGGACGGCGGCGACGAACTCGGTCGTGAGCACCCATCGTTGAATCTCCCCGATGACCTCGACGTCGATCTCGGTCATCGACCGCTTCAACTTGTTCTCGCAGGCTGCCAGCTCTTGCTGGCGCACTTGCAGACGTACATGAGAGCGTTTTCGGAGCCATGCTTGGTCCGGTGGGCCTTAATTCGACCCTCACAGACGCCGCACACGGCGAGCCCCGCGAGGAGGGTGCTTCGACCGGGGGTTCGGAGCGCCGACCCACCGCTTGCGACGTGCTGCATGTGCTCCAGCGACCGCAATCTAAAGCGCGACATCATCAGGAATTACTGCCCGGTGCGCTCGGCGAGGTGGGAAGGGCGATCCGGAAGGTGGCCGAGGGGGCCTCGCTCGAGGAGGCTCCGGCGGCCTTGCACGGACCCGATCGCGAGGTGGAGAGAGACGGGCCGTCACTGCAACCGTCGCCGGAACAGGGCGACCGAGGCCGATAGAATGACCAACCCCAGAGCGGCCAGGGCGCCAAGTTGGGGCGCGAGATCCGCGAAGGTTGCGCCCTTGAGCAGGCAGCGTCTCATGATTTCGATGAAGTGGCGCATCGGAATGACGAGCGTCACCGGCCGAAGCCACGCCGGCATGCTCGCGATGGGCGTCATGAAGCCGGAGAGGAGCATCGCCGGCAGGACGAAGCCGAAGGCCCCGAGCATGGCCTGCTGCTGCGAGTTGGAGACCGTCGCGATTAAGATGCCGATGCCGAGGGTCGAGAACACGTACAGGAGTGCCCCGACGCTCACGACGGCGAGCGAGCCCACGAGCGGCACGTCAAAAAGCTCGTTGCCGAGGACGAGGATCGCCAGCACGTCCACCAGGCCGAAGAAGAGGTAGGGCAGCACCTTGCCCGAGAGCAGCACGGCGGGAGAGATGGGCGTGACCAGGATCTGCTCGAGCGTGCCCGTCTCGCGTTCGCGCGCGAGGCCCATGGCGGTGACAACCGTCGTCACCGCGAGGAGCAGCGTCGCGAGGATGCCGGGGACCATGTAGATGGGCGTCTTGAGGCGGGGATTGTAGAGCACGCGCGGCACGATGGGAGCGACGAAGGCTGAGCCGGCGCGCAGGCTCGTGACGAGCTCACTCGCGTCCTCGGCGGCGACCTGCGAACGCGCCGCGTCGGTCGCGTCCACGACGAGCTGCACCTGCGGGGCGTGCCCACGTGCGAGGTCACGCGCATAGTCGCGCGGGATGAAGACCGCGATCGAAGCCTCCCCCGATTCGAGCTCGGCTTGCGCCGCCTCCGCGTCGGTGATGGCGTCGCGCTCGACGAAGGTATCGCTGGCAAAGAGCGCCCGCGCCAGCGCGCGACTCTCTTCGGTACCGTCCTGGTCGCAGACGACGGTGGGGATGTGGTCGACGTCCATGTTGACGGCGTACCCGAGGAGGACCAGCTGGAAGATCGGCGCGAAGATCAGAATGAAGACCATGCGTCGATCGCGCAGCGTCTGGAGCAGCTCCTTGCGGCTTACGTTGCCCAGCCCGCGGAGGATGTCGGGAGCGCTCACGCGATCCTCCGCTTGAACTTGAGGATCCCGAGGCCGAGCACGAGAGCGCTGAACGTGGTCAGCGCGAGAAGCTGCGGGGCGAGTACGGCCAGACCATTGTCCTTGAGAAACACGCCGCGCAGGGCCGTGATGTAGTAACGGCCCGGCAGCAGGTCCGACAGCACACGCAGCGGCCACGGCATGTTCGCAATTGGAAACATGAATCCCGAGAGGAGCGTCGTCGGCAGCATGGTCACGAGCAGGGACACCTGCACCGCGACGAGCTGGCTCTTCGTGATGACGCTCACGGTCAACCCGACGCCCAGCATGGCGAGCAAGAAGAGCGCGGACCCGCCAAAGAGAAGCGCCAGCGAGCCGCGGATGGGCACCTCGAACAGCCACGATCCCAGGGTCACGACGAGCAGGGTCTGGAGCATCCCGAGCACACCGTACGGCAGGAGCTTGCCGGCGATGATCTCGCCGCGCCGCACCGGCGTCGCGAAGAGCTGCTCCATGCTCCCGCGCTCCCACTCGCGAGCGACCGTCAGCCCCGTGAGGAGCGACGAGACCATGGCGAGGATGACGGCAATGACACCCGGCACGAAGTTGTACGCCGAGCGCATCGCGGGATTGAAGCGTGCGATGAGTGGAGGAGGATCGATGGCGGCCGATGACGACGGCGCGAGCGCGCCCATCGCGTCTCCCATCGCGATGGACGCGACCATGCTGTCGCTGCCGTCCACGAGCAGCTGAGCGCTGGTCGGGTCGCCGCGGACGAGGTCGCGCTGGTAGTCGCGCGGGATGACAGCCACGGCGGTGACGTCGCCGCGGCGAAGGAGCGGCTCCGTCCGATCGACGGACGCCTCTCGCGCCCGGACGACGAAGTTTCCGCCGGCGACCAGCTTCTCGACGAGCTGCCGGGAGGCTCGCGTGCCGTCCTGATTGACCACGGCGATGGGGACGTGGTCGATGTCCGTGGAAATGCCGTACCCGAAGAGCAGCAGCATCACGAACGGTAGGCCGAGCGCGAGGTAGACCACGCGCGCGTCTCGGATCATGTGCAGGACTTCCTTGTGGGCGATCGCGCGGATGCGGCGGAGCGGGGCCCTCATCCGGCACCTCCGCCCACGACTCGCAGGAAGACGTCCTCGAGGGTCACCTCGGTCTCTGCGACGCCGCTCGTCTCCACCCCACGTTCTGCCAGGACGCGGCGAAGGCCTTCTGCATCGAGGCCGCCGTCCGCGGAGCGAACGTGCAAACCGGCCCCGAAGGGCTCGACGTCCGCCGCGGGGAGCGCCCCGGCGACGTCGCGGGTGCTGGCGCCGCGCACCTCGAACATGCGCCCCGGGGCGAACGTGCGCTTGAGCCCTGCGGGAGTGTCGAGCGCGGCGAGGCGACCCCCGACCATCAGGCCGACCCGGTCGCAGTACTCGGCCTCGTCCATGTAGTGGGTGGTGACGAACACGGTCGTGCCTTCTCGCGCCAGCCGGCGGATGAGCCGCCAGAAGGTGCGCCGCGCCTCGGGATCGACGCCGGCGGTCGGCTCGTCGAGGAACAGCACGCGGGGACGGTGAAGGATGGCGCACGCGAGGGCGAGGCGCTGCCGCAGCCCGCCCGGCAGTGAGCCGGTGGGCTCGTCGGCCAGCGCGCCCAGGCCGAGCGTGGCGGCGACCTCGTCGCGGCGGGATCGGAGCCGATCGCCGAAGAGGCCGTAGGCTCCGCCAAAAAACGCGAGGTTCTCGTGCACCGTGAGGTCGAGGTACAGCGAGAAGCGCTGTGACACGTACCCGATGGCACGCCGCACGTCGGCCGGATGGCGCACGACGTCCACCCCGGCCACGCGCGCCTCCCCCGTCGTCGGCGCGAGAAGCCCACAAAGCATGCGGATGGTCGTCGACTTGCCGGCCCCGTTGGCGCCGAGGTAGCCGAAGATCTCGCCCGCGCCGACCTCGAACGAGACGTCGCGCACGGCGACGAAGTTGCCGAAGCTCCGACCGAGCTCGCGCACGGAGATGGAGGGCGATTCGATCATGACGTCCGTGCCTCCCGCATGCGCGCCAGAAACAGATCTTCGAACGAAGCCGCGGCGGGAGCGGCGGCGGCGCCCGCAGCCTCGAGCCAGGCGAGTACATCCGCTTCGTGGCCAGTCTGGACGACGATGCGCAGCTCGGCGCCGAGGGGCGTGCACGCGAGAACGTGGCGGTCCCGCTCAAGCCATTCCTCGAGCGCTTCGCGGCGGCCGCGCACCGCGAAGACCGGGTGTCGGAAGGCGGCGAGAAGATCCACTGGCGCCCCTTCGAGGAGCAAGGCTCCGTCGTGGAGCATCCCGGCGCGGTGGCAGCGCGCAGCCTCATCCATGTAGGGCGTCGCGATGACGATAGCCATGCCTTCGGCAAGAAACTCGTGCAGGAGGTCCCACAGCTCGCGTCGGCTCAGTGGGTCGACGCCCGTCGTGGGTTCGTCGAGCAAGAGGACCCTGGGCTCGTGGAGCAAGGCGCAGGCGAGCGCGAGCTTCTTGTACATCCCGCCCGAGAGGGCCAGGGCGGGACGATCCCGGAACTCGGCCAATCGCGTAAGCCCGAGCAGACGATCCCGCCGCGCGCGGAACGCGTCGCGCGTCAATCCGTACATCTCACGGAAGAAGGCGAGATTCTCGGCCACCGTCAGATCCCCGTACAAGCTGTACTGCTGCGGCATATACCCGAGCCTTTCCCGGCTCGCGCCGCGAGCGTCAAACGGATCGCATCCGGCGAGCCGCACGCTGCCCGCTTCGGCGTCGAGCATCCCGGCGAGCATCCGGAGCGTGGTCGTTTTGCCGGCCCCGTCCGGCCCGACGAGGCCGTAAACTTCACCCGCCTCGACGTGCAGCGACAGACCATCGACTGCCACCCGCTGCCCGAAGCGGCGCCGAAGCCCGCGCGCCTCGATCTCGCTCACCGCATCCCCACGGCCGCCGGCGTGGAAGCGGCCGGGGTCGGTCCGGCGATCGTGACCTCGACGGGCATCCCCGCATGTAGCGCTATGTCCGCATTCGGGATGCGGACCTCCACGGCATACACCAGTCGTTCGCGGTCCTCGCGCGTCTGCACGTTGCGCGGGGTGAACTCGGCCCGCGGCGAGACGTAGTAGATGGTCCCCTCGAACACCCGGCCCGGGTACGCGTCGGCCACGACATGCACCGTCCGTCCAGGCACGGCCGCGGCGAGGTCAGCGTTCGGGATGTAGAAGCGCGTACGCGCGTCGCTCAGGTCCGTGATCGTGAGGACCACAGTCCCCGGGACGACCGCCTCACCCGGCTCGTGCGCTCGCGTCGCGATCAGCCCGGCGCGAGGCGCGAATAGCGTGCACTCCCGTACCGACTCCTCGGCTTCGTCGACTGCAGCGCGGGCGGCGTCGATCTCGGTCTTGCGCCGCGACGGCCTGGGCCTCGGCTGCCCTCCGGGTCCCGCGTGCGGCACCCGCCTGGTTTCCGGCCGCGCTCGCGGCGGCCCGCTGGGCGGCGATTCTGGGCGCGGAGGGCGTCGTCCCGCGCCATCGCATCGTCCAAATCCGACGGAGGGAGCCCTCCTTCCGACACGAGGCGCCGGGTGCGCTCGAGGTCGACTCGGGCTAGCCGCTCCTGCGCTTCGAGAACGTCGATCTGCGCGCGCGCCGTGCCCAGGTTTCCGATTGCCGCCGATGCGGTATCGGCGGCACTCGCGACGTCTGCGTGAGACGCGTCGAGCGTCGCCCCCGTCGCAGCCAGCTGCGCCCGGGCATGCTCGAGCGATGCGCGCGCCGTGGTGCAGTCGAGCTCCACCAGCGGCTGGCCGCGTTCGACGACGTCCCCTTCGCGCGCCAGGACCTTGGTGATGCGTGTGGCGAGGCGGCTTGTGACGTCCACGTCGAGCCCCTCGACGACTCCGGTGCCACCGGGAGGTCCGTGCCCTTCGGTGCGCAACTGCACGACGCGCACGACGAGGGCCACGAGCAGGCCGACGGCGAGCGCCCCGAGAGAGACGAGCGCCTTCTTCATGACACGGTCCCGTTCCGCTCGATCGCTTCCACCGTCGTCCGCATGGCTCTTCCCTCTGGCGCGCACCAATGCACGCCCCCGGCCAGGGTGCCGATGGCGCTTCGCCCTCGGAGCCCCCGCATGGACCTCCATCGAGGCGCGCATCGATCACGTCTTGGCGCAATCTCTGCGCGTGCGGATTCCGCCGGGACCCGGCGTCAGCGGGAACGCACGTATGGTGAGTGGCGTCATCTGGGTGGTGAAGTCGCCAACCGCCTCTGCCGGCTGCTCGAGAATCCGCAATGGTCGACCCCTGCGGTGCTGGATTGCGCGCACGTTCTCGCGGACGAACTTGTGGAAGGAGACATCGATTGGCTTGCGGCGCTCACGATTCGAGCTCGGGCCGCCATCACGTGCGCGGAGGTGCGCCATGGAAGGTAGTCGTCGAGATGTCCGTGGGTGGGCACCCAGCGAGGCTGGTCCCGAAGGAAACTCGGCCCCGCCGACGAACGGGGAGAGATGCACGAGCCGCCCGAAAGAGCTCGGTCGCTTTTGGACCTGCTGGCCATCGCCCAGGCGTCGCATGAGCGTGCCCTCGTGTTGGGATTCCTCGGTTTCGAGGTGAACGCGTTGTTTTCAGCCGCAAAGCGGCCAAGTACAAGATCGAAGGACTCGTTTGCGGAGCGAGGGCGAAAGGCGCGCCCATCGGGGCACACGTTCTGGCTCGAGCATTGCTGGGCGAGCCGTACCCCGAGAACGGAGAACACGATGAACGCATCCGAGCTGGAGACGAAGACCGTTTTGGTCGTCATGGAGTGCGCGAGCGAGTGGCCTGCCCACATAAAGGGTGGCGGTGCCGACTGTGTGGCGCTGGGGCAGGAGGCCAACGAGAGCCACGGCGAGCTTTTGCGGCGCACCTACGACCGCATTCGCTCCATCCAGCGCGTCGGAGGCGTCGTCGAGAACGCGGTCGGTGAGTGTCAAAGGAGTTGTCGCCTTTTTCAGTCGGCGATGGTGCGCGCGAGCGCACCGGCGATGGTTTCCTGATCGCGTTTCGGGTTGAGGAAGACGTTGGGGGCCGGGGTCCAGTTCCGGGTGGCCCCAGACCAGCGGTTCGGGTGCCTGCGTCGAGCGCGCTCGTAGACACGGGCGCGGTTGGCGAGGACCTCGCTCTCACGGCCGTCGTGTCGTTCGTCGGGCGTGACGAAGCGGATGCCGCTGTGACGATGCTCGGTGTTGTACCAGGCGACGAAGCCGGTCACCCACGCGCGCGCGTCGTCGAGCGTTTCGAAGGGCTTGTGGGGGTACCCAGGGCGGTACTTCAGCGTTCGGAAGAGCGACTCAATGAAGGGGTTGTCGTCGCTCACGCTCGGACGGCTGAAGGACGGCACGATGCCGAGATGACGGAGCGTCGTGAGCATCGTCGAGCCGCGCATCGGTCCTCCGTTGTCGGAGTGGAGCACCAGGCCGCGCGGATCGACGCCCTCCGCCGAGCACGTCGCGCGCACGAGGGCCGCCGAAGCGTTCATGGATTCCTCCTCGTGGACCTCGAAGCCGACGATGCGGCGGCTCCAGACGTCCTCGACCAGGTAGAGGTAGAAGAAGCGCCCTCGGACCGAGCTGAGGAGATACGTGATGTCCCAGCTCCACACCTGGTCGGCCGCTGTCGCCATGTGCTCCTCGAGATGGCGTACCGTGCGCGGCTTGGTCCGACCGCGATGGGCGTTGAGACCTTCGGCTCGGAGCATGCGGTAGATCGTCGACTCCGACGCCAAGTAACGTCCTTCGTCGGCGAGGCGCGGAACGACCTGTTTGGGCGGAAGATCGCGGTACTCCGGCGAATTGACGAGCTCCAGCACCTTCGCGCGTTCCGACGACGTCAGAGCGTTCGCGGGACGCCTTCGTGGACCAGCGCGCCCGTCGTCGCCGACATCGGCACAGCGCCATCGCTGCATGCTTCGCTCGGTAAGGCCCATCACGTCGCACGCGCGGTCGCGACGAGCACCAGCCGCCACCGCTTCGTCGACCAGACCGAGGATCACTTCCCGTTCCCCTCGTCGGTGTCGTCGTCCGCGTCCCCCCAGATCTCGCGGACTTTTTTTTGAAGGACCAGCAGCGCCGCCGCCTCCGCGAGCGCCTTGTCCTTGCGGCGCAGCTCGCGTTCGAGCTCCTTGATCCTCTTGCTCTCACCGCCACGCGCCGACGTCTTCGGACCACCGCTCTCGAGAGCTGCCTGCCCCGCGTCCAGCACCGCGGCACGCCACTGTTCGAGCTCGGCTTCGTGCACGCCCTCGCGACGAAGGAACGCACCGAGCTCGCCAGGGGCGAGGGCTGCCGCCGCCATCACGATGCGCAGCTTCTCGGCTGCCGACCGGCCGCTCCCGCTTTGCACGACGGGCTCCGATGGGCGTTCCTTCTTCATCGAGGCCAGAGTAGGAGCCGTCCGGAGCCAGCGCGAGAGCTGGGACTGCGAGACTCCGACCTCCTTCGACAGGCTCATCGCCGAGATCGGGTTCGGCGCGGACATCCGCTGCACCATCTTCGCCTTGAAACTATCCGTGTAGACCACGAGATTCGCTGCTCTCGCCCCCTGATCTTGAGGCACTCACGCCGCTACGCGGCGGGCGACAACTTCTCTGACACAGGGGGCGGTGTTGAGCTGCAACGACGACGGTAGCCCGGACGCGCTGGAGGGGCGGGTACCGCTAGCTCGGGCACTCTTGGCCACCGTCCTGCGAGGCGATGCGGGCAAGCTCGATCTGCTAGCTCGGTCGAGCGCCCCCGATCGAACACGGCAGTCTTTGGTGGCGCTAGCCGGCACGCTCACGGAAGCGCTCGCAGGCTCCTCGGCATGCGTGTCCGCGCGCTTCACCGGAACGGCGTGGAGCCGGTCCTCCCTGTAGGAAGGCACGTGCCGCGACCGAGGCCGCCGCGCATCCCCACAGTTCGCAACGACGGTGTGAAGGGCCGTCGTAGTTGGCGCCACAAGTTTATCGCTGGCCGCGCGTCGGGCCTCCGCGCGCCGCTGGTCACCGCACCGCCGGCGCGAGCAGTAGATCTGGCCCCGATCGCACCACCGGCAGAAGTAGACGACATCCCGGCAGGCATCGCGAAACCACTGAACTTGCCGAAGCTCGTCCACCCGCGCCGCACGTGACCGCCGGGAAACTGGGCCCCCGCGAACGTCCCGTGCAACAGCGTCGTCGTCGTACGCGTCCACCCGCGGCGACCGAGGGCTCGGAGTGCCACCTCCGGACCCTTCTCTTTGATGGCGATCGTGCCGATCGTCGCGGGTCCATCCGGGGCCAACCACCCGACCGGGCCGGGCTGCACAGAATCAGGCGGATCCTGGCGCCAGGCTACGGCGAGCGACTACGACGTGCTCTTGGGAGGTGGCTCGTGCGGTGGGCCGGGCCGCCGTCAACGATACGTTGGATTACGCGACAAATCCTTCCCCGTCCGAACGGTTACGTCGGACGGCCTCACTTTGCAAGCGCAGCGGAACGTGCCCGTTGGCGCGGGAATTTCGCGGCGAGCGACTCCCCCCCGGGAAGGACTTAGACGGCGCGGCATCGCTCATCTTCGCCTCGGCCAACGCTGCCTACCGCGGCCGAACGTCGCGCCTGGGCTCCCAGGGGTGCGACGGCGAGGCAGCTAGGGCGCCCGGTTCCGAACCTTCCTTCGCACGCAGTCGAGCGCTGCAGCCTTTGCTAGCGAGGTCAAGGTGCCTAGGATGCGGCGGCCGGCATGCCCGACTCCGACAACAAGAAGGTCGGCGTAGCGACCCCGAACAATGGGGAGCATCAAGCGTCGGAGTCACTTTTCCGCGGGTTCTTCGAGGCCGCGCCGGATGCTGTCATCATCGTTGATGGCCAGGGAAACATCGTCCTCGTCAACGCTCAAACGGAAAGACTCTTTGGTTACGAACGCGCGGAGATCGTGGGGCAACCGGTCGAGGTTCTCGTCCCGGACCGCTTTCGTGCTCGGCATCCGCAGCACCGGACCCACTACTTCGCCGACCTGCGTGTCAGGTCCATGGGCTCCGGGGTGGAGTTGTACGGTCTTCGGAAGGACGGCACGGAGTTCCCGGTCGAGATCAGCCTGAGTCCCCTCGAGACCCCCGAGGGGGTGCTTGTCTCCAGCGCCATCCGAGACATCACGGACCGAAAGCAGGCGGAGGAGAAGTTCCGGGGTCTGCTCGAGGCCGCGCCCGACGCCATCGTCATCGTCGACCGCGAGGGCCGCATCGTCCTGCTGAACGCGCAGACGGAGAAGCTCTTCGGTCACCCGCGAACCGAGTTGATTGGAAAGTCGGTCGAAACGTTGGTCCCCGAGCGCTACCGAGGCAAGCACCCCGGTCATCGGGCAGGATATTTCCGCCGATCCGAAGGTCCGATCGATGGGCTCCAGCTTGGAACTTTACGGGCTGAGGAGAGATGGGACCGAGTTCCCCGTTGAGATCAGCCTGAGCCCCCTGGAAACGCGGGAGGGCCTTCTCGTGTCGGGGGCCATCCGTGACATCACCGAGCGCAGGCGAGCCGAGGACAAGTTCCGGGGCCTCTTGGAGGCTGCGCCGGACGCCATCGTGATCGTCGATCGTTACGGCAGCATCGTGCTCGTCAACGCCCAGACCGAGAAGCTCTTCGGCTACACGCGGCAAGAGCTGCTCGGTCAGGCCATCGAGAAGCTCGTCCCGGAATCTTTTCGGGCCAAGGGCTCACGGACGAACAAGTCGATCGAAGGGATTGACAGAAGCTCGCCGTCATGATCTACGGTTCCGGTGGACGCCGAGAGAGTGGTTCGTCGAAAGTGGCGCCTGCTGAAGGCCACGATGAGCGAGCGAGCGCGTCGCTTGTGGGCGGGGGCCGAGGCGGACGCGGTGGGATGGGGCGGGGTGGCGGCCGTTGCACGCGCGACGGGGCTTGCCATCAGCACGGTACGCAAGGGACGTGACGAGGTCCGGGCCGGCATCCGCGCGGAGGACGTTGGCCGTGTTCGACGCAAGGGCGGGGGTCGACGTAGCTTCGAAGTCGAGCATCCCGACGTTTGGCCGAAGCTGGAGAAGTTGGTGTCCCCCGTGACCCGAGGTGACCCGGAGTCGCCGTTGCGCTGGACGTGTAAGAGCACTCAGGCCTTGGCGGGAGAACTGTTCGTGCAGCACGAGATCCGGGTCAGCGACAAGACCGTCGCGAAGTTGCTCAAGGAGCACGGCTATAGCCTGCAGGCGCCAAGCAAGTCCGTGGAGGGAACGCAGCACCCGGATTGGAACGCCCAGTTCGAGCACATCAACGCGAAGGCGGAGGAATGCCTCGAACGCGGCGTTCCGGTGCTCTCCGTCGACACGAAGAAGAAGGAGCTGGTCGGGAACTTCAAGAACTCTGGACGCGAATGGCAACCGGAAGGCGAGCCCGAGTTGGTCGACGTGCACGACTTTCCCAGCGACGCCGTGGGCAAGGCCATCCCGTATGGCGTCTACGACGTCGGCGCGAACGACGGGTTCGTCAGTGTTGGCATCGACCACGACACCCCCGTCTTTGCGGTCACCACGATCGAGGCGTGGTGGGTACAAGTCGGCGCAAAGCGCTATCGGAATGCCCGGGAGATTTTCATCACGGCGGACGCGGGCGGCAGCAATAGCTATCGCTCTCGCGTCTGGAAATACGAGCTCCAGCGCGTGGCCGACAAGCTCGGTCTCATGATCCACGTGTGCCACTTCCCACCCGGCACGAGCAAGTGGAACAAGGTCGAACACCGACTCTTCTCCTTCATCTCGATCAACTGGCGGGGGCGTCCGCTCCGCTCGTACGAAACCGTCGTGAACCTCATCTCGAACACCACGAACCGCGGCGGACTTGTTGTCCGTGCGCGACTCGACCGCCGCAAGTACCCGATCGGAAAGAAGGTGTCCGTTAGAGAAATGCGCGCCCTGAATATCGAGCCCCACGACTTCCGCGGCGAGTGGAACTACGTCGTCCGCCCGCGGTACTTGAACACTTGACCGGTCGTCTTGTTTGTTCCCGGGCCCCAAGCATCCGAAGCATCGCGCCGAATTCTTCGCAGAGCCCAAGGTGCGATCGATGGGCTCGGGCCTGGAGCTCCGGGGCCTTCGAAAGGACGGGGCGGAATTTCCGATTCGAAATCAGTCTGAGCCCACTGGAGACCGAGGAAGGGACCCTGGTCTCCAGCGCCATCCGAGACATCACCGAGCGGAAGAAGGCCGAGGAGAAGTTCAAAGGCCTGCTCGAGTCCGCTCCGGACGCTATGGTCATCGTGGGAAAGGACGGAAGGATCCTCCTGGTCAACGCCCAGACCGAGAAGCTGTTCGGCTACGCTCGGGAGGAGCTCCTTGGCCAGTGGGTGGAGTTGCTCGTGCCCGAGCGGTTCCGCAAGAGGCACCCGGGGCATCGCGCGGGCTACTTCGTGAACCCCAAACCTCGCTCGATGGGCTCGGGCCTTGAGCTGTTCGGGCTCCGCAAGGATTGCACCGAATTCCCCATCGAGATCAGCCTGAGCCCACTGGAGACGCATGAGGGGCTCATCGTGTCGAGTGCCATCCGCGACATCACGGACCGAAAGCAAATGGAGGCGGCGGCCAAGCTTCTCGCCGGCCGCCTGGGGAGCGCCGTCGAGAGCATTCAGGACGCCTTCGCCCTCTTCGATGAGGGCGACCGGCTCGTTCTCTGCAACAGCACTTACCGTCGCCTCATCGGTGACTCACTTCCCGGGTCTGGAGTAGGGCAATCGTACGAAGCGCTCCTGGACGTCTGGCTCGGTGACATCTCCTTTCCCGGCGCGGCCGAGCGCGAGCACTTTCGCGCCGAGCGCCTGACGCGGCCACGTCAGAATCCAACGACAGCGTTCGAGCTCCGAATGAACGACGGACGGAGCTTGCGTGTCGTTGAGCGACGTACGGCCGAGGGCGGCACGGTCATCACCATCTGGGACCTGACCGATGACGTGCGTCTCGCCGAAGAACTGGGCGACGCCCGCGCGACCGCGGAGACGGCCAGCGCGGCAAAGAGCGACTTCCTGTCCTCGATGAGCCACGAACTCCGAACGCCGCTCAACGCCATCCTGGGCTTCGCGCAGCTCCTTCAGAGGGACAAGAGGGAGCCGCTCTCCGAGCGTCACAAGGAACGCGTCGGTGAGATCCTCAGAGGCGGCCAGCACCTCTTACGCCTCATTGACGACATCTTGGACCTGTCGCGGATCGAGGCGGGGGGCGTGTCGATCTCACCCGAGCCTGTCAGCGTCGGCGAGGTTCTTGGTGAGCTGGTGCGTACGCTCGAGCCGATGGCGGCCCTTCAAAGCGTCCGCATCCAGCTCGACCCGCTCCCCCCCGAGCTCCCAAGGGTGGCTGCGGATCGGACGCGGTTCGCGCAGATCCTCATGAACTTCGGATCGAACGCCGTCAAATACAACCGCGTCGGGGGAAGCGTGACAATCACGGTATCCGTACGGCATCCCGATCGCGTGCGTGTTGTCGTCCAGGACACCGGGATGGGGATTCCTGCAGAGAAGCAACCGAAGCTCTTTCAGCCCTTTCAAAGGGCCGGGCAAGAGACGGGCCCCATCCAAGGAACTGGAATCGGACTCGTCATCACCAAGCGTCTGGCCGAGTTGATGACTGGGAACGTCGGTTTTCGAAGTGCCCCGGGCGAAGGGTCCGAGTTCTGGGTCGACTTGCCCCAGCATTCGTCCAGCGCGAGTTCAACCTCGCCTCCGGGACCAAACGCAGAGGAGATCGCGGGACGGATCCTGTTGCAAGGCCGTCGGCTCGTGCTTTACGTCGAGGACAATCCGGCCAACGTCGCGTTCATGAATGACCTCGTGAGTACCCTCGAGAACATCGACCTGCTCACGGCGCCGACGGCGGAGATGGGCATCGAACTGGCACTAAGCCGACGTCCTCACCTCGTCATTTTGGACATCAACCTGCCGGGCATGGACGGCATGGAAGCGCTCCGCGCCTTGCGCGCTGCGCCCGAGACGAAGGACATCCCTGTGATTGCCCTCACGGCGGCTGCATCGGAGCGAGAGAAGGAGCGGGGCATGCGCGGGGGATTCCATCGCTACCTGACGAAGCCGCTGAAGGTGGATGAGTTCGTGACGGCGCTCGAAGCGGTGCTCGCCCTAACGAATTGACATCCGCCATCACGCCGTTGGCGTTGCGGTGAGACCATCGATCGCCCAAGCGCGGCCCGCGTCGTCGAGGTGTAGATCCGCCCACTGATAGAGGAGTCGATCCTCGGTCCTAGCGTGTGCCCGCATTTCATCGACGAAATCACGCAGAGAGTTTTGGCGCAAGCTTCCCAAAGCGAGTCGGCTGGCGAGGTCCGTCAGCCGCGCCCGGATATGACGGTGCTCTTGGACGAGAACGCGGGTATCACGCTCGCACGCGATCAGGAGGGCGGGGATCAGGCGTGTCTCTTCCGCTTTAATATGCACAAGCAGTCCCGATTCCAATCCCGCCCAAACCTGCGAAGCTTTCGGATGGTCGTTCGAGGCCAAAGCGGCGAGCAGTTGCTCCAAGGTCGTCTCCAGTCTCTGGTGGTCGGCGAGGAAGCGACTGTGAATGAGTGTGGTCACGACAGGCTTTGGGTCGGGCAGTCACACGGCAAGGTAGGGCAACGTCTCGCCCATGGGACCGCGGATCCCGCACCCGATCCCACAACGGGCCGAACTTGTCCTCGTCCAGATACTCCCCGCGACCGTACCAATCGACTAGCGCGCCCTTGAAGCCGAGCTGTTGCACGCGCCGCGCTCCAACTCGTCGGCCGCGGCCTTGGGGTCCCAAGGTCCGCGGTCGTGAAGTGCTCTTCGAGCGCAATCTCCCTCATGGTCACACGTCCGAGCGGGCTATGAGCACGCAATGTACCAGGACGACTCGAGGCCGTTCGTGCATCTCCGCGCGCAGCATCGGTGCACGGCTTGCGCGCCGGCGCACGGACTGCGTTGCGCACGCTTCCGATTGTCATGAACGAGTCGCTCCCGGGCGGGCCGCCGAGAGGCCCCATCTCGTCGCTGCTGGCGCCGGCCACCAGGACGAGGCCGGGGCCGACGCCGCGCGACCACAGATCGGCGAACATGAACCGCGCGGAGTCGGACTTGTCCGTCAGCCCGATCTCCACGTGCTTCGCGTCGCTCGTGACCCGCGGTCGGCGAGCCCGGCGTCGCGCGCGGCGCGGGTCACGGTCTCGACCACCTGCGAGTGGCTCGAGCCCGACCTGCGCAAGCGCTCCTGGACGGCCGGCAGCAGCTCGATAACAAGCGGGCCTTCGGAGGGCCGGCCCATTCGGGCTCCGGGAGGAGTCGATCCGGCGGTTCAGGCGCGACGAGACGACCCTCGCGATCAGCACGCACTCAATGCGTTCACGCGTCGAGGTTGCGCCGACGCATAGCTGCTTGTTTCACGAGGGACGCACCGTCGCATTGCATCCGCGACTCTGTGACCAGCATCCGCGACTGTGACCCTCCCAGCTTCAATCGGGCTACTGATCCGGGTGTTAGCCGGGGAGTCCCCACTGAAGACACCATCCTCACCCCGAGTGCGCGGTAACAGAATGGAGGACAGCCGAGATTACGTCCCACGCAAGCATGGCGATCTCCATCACTTCTGTGTCGGTCGCCTCGCGGAGCCTCGCATCCACTGCTCCACCCTCCGAGTCCGGAACTCGCTCGAGCCGGGCTTTCAACTTCAGGAACGACGCCCGCGCGTCCTCTGGAACATCGTCGGTCGACAATCGTGCGAACGCCGATTCGTAAGCGTTCCGCAGGCGAGCCCGCAAGGGTGCATCGCTGATGGCGAGCAACTCGGTCGCGTCCATGCACTTCTCGACCGCCGCGTACTCCATGGGTGTGCACCATATGCAAACGTCAAGGACGAAGCAACGCGCACCACGCGGGCACATGAAGGGGGCCGGCGCCTCGGCACCCGCCCCGAATGGGCCTGGATTCCGGGACACGGGCACCCGCGATGAAGGCTGGCCCCGAGGTCCTGCTCCGGACCGTGAGAGCCGGGCGGCGAATCCGCGTGGCGTACTACCGCGAAGTGGCGCTTGCGCTAAACGTCCTCGACCGTTCGAGCCCGGCGCCATCCCCCGTTCGACCGGCCGACGCGGCGGTCGGGTCGGGGGCCGGCGCGGTGGTGTGCAGGAGGGCCCAGCTGTTTCCGTCCCTTTCGGTTGACGGTGCCTCACTCGCCGCTCCATCACTCCGTCTCCGACCCCCGCCACATCGAACCGGACGGGCGGTTTTCCCGCATCCGGCTCGCCGCGGAGGCGTCCTCCACCGGGGTTATGCGTCCGTTCGGCTGGTGCGCGCTTTCGCGACCGCGGGCAGGAGGCGGTAGTCCTTGAAGAGACCCCACGTCCCGTACACGGTTGCGCTACTCCACCGCTTCCAGCCGAAGCCCGCGCGCTTGCTCTTCTTAGCCGCAAATCGCCTCACCTTGCATTCGGTGTAGTATTCACCTTCCCGAACGCCTGACTCGAGTTCCCGATCCGGAAGTAATTCACCCACCCGCGGAGGATTGGGTTCACCTGCGCGATGGCCACCGGCATGGGCTGGCCTCGACTGTGCCGCAGGATGTCCCGGATCTTCCTCAGGACGGCGGTGACCTTCTTGGGTCGGGGAGTCGCGCAACGGTACCACCACCCGGTCTTCTTCCCCGGTACCCACCGGAAGTCGAAGCCCATGAACGCGAAGACGGCGCGGGCGTCGGTCATCAACACGATGCGCGTCTTCTCCGCGTTGAGCGACACGCCGATCGCCTCCGCTTCGATGCGGATGCGCTGCAGCGCTCGGTCGGCCATGCCCGCCCCCTTTCGGAGTCGGGTGCGAGGACGACCATGTCGTCGAGGTATCTTGCGTAGGTGATGAAGCTGCTCCCTCGGTCCAGCATGTGATCGAGGTCGTTCAGCGCCAGGTTCGCGAGGAGGGGCGACAGGGGCGAGCCTTGCGGCACGCCTCTGGCGCCGGTGCTCTTCAGGAACTGCTTGACCATCGCGAGGACCTTGCCGTCGACTACCCGTCGCGCGACTCTCTCCAGCATCCGGTCGAGGCGGATGGTGTCAAAGTAGCGGGACAGGTCTACGTCGACGACGCGGTGCCTGCGCTGGCGCAGCCCGGTTCGCACCTTCTCGATCGCCTGGTGCGCGGATCGTCCCGGACGCGCTCCGAAGGAGCTGTCCGAGAAGTCAGCCTCGAAGATCGGTTCCAGAATCAGCCGGAGAGCGCCCTGGACTACGCGGTCTCGGATCGCGGGGATCGAGATGACGCGGACCTTGCCGCCCTCCTTCGGAATCTCTCTTCGTCGATACGGCCGGGGGCGGTACGTGCCGGCGCGCAGCTCCGCGGCGAGCTCGGTGAGGAGCTCTCCGCGACCACGCGCTTCGATCCCCTCGAACGTCTCACCGTCGGACCCGGGGGCGCCGCCGTTGCGCTTCGCCTCCAGGTACGCGGCTTCGAGCGTGTCGAGCTTCACGAGATGGACGTGCAGCCCCCAAAAGCGGTGCGCCGGGGCGGACTTCGCCCGGTGGCCTATCTTCGCGCGAAGCGCTTGCAGACTGATGGTGGGCTTTGTCATCCCGCTCCTGCCTTGCCTCTTGCTCCGAATGCCTCCGGCAGGGCCCCTTCGCTCCGCGGGCGTTACCCCGCCTCGCCGCTACTACGGACCCATCCGTCAGGCTCTCGCCTTCACCGCGCTTCGCCTCGCGGCTCGCGCGGCTACCTTGCTCCGCGGGTTTTCTCCGTGGGGCGAGGAGCCCTTCCCTGTTTCGAGAACGGGGGAGCAGCTCAGGCTGACGTACACGAGGCGGTTGCTGTCTCGGCGGCTCCGGCCGAGTAGCGACCTCCCAGCGCGCCATGGCACGCGGGGCAGCTCCTCTCGGCCCCGCAAACCTCGCACCTCATCGGCGGATTCTTGACGCGATTGCCCCCGGCCGCGAGCGCGCAGAGGAGCCGAAGCCAGACCTATCCAGTCCCCGCAAGCCGCGCTGTGAACTCCGGCGGCCACGAACCGCTCACGCGGGCGAGCCGGTCGCACGAGTTGCGAGCACCAGATAGCTGAAGCGCCCGGCGGGCTCTGGATCTTCGACCTCCCAGCCGCGAGCCCGCAGCGAGGCCTGGACGTCCGCGCCCGCAACGCGATGCGCGATAGGTGGCCCGGGAGGTTGCTCGACATCCGGCCGCCAATCCAGGATCCCAAGGCGACCCCCGGGTCGCACGACCCGCGCCATCTCCGTCAGGGTGGCGTCGCGATTGTCGAGTTCGTGCCACACGTTGGCGAGCCATGCGAGGTCGACGCTCCCATCCTCGAGCATCGTCCGCGTCGCCTCGCCCTGGACGAGCGTCACGGGCAAGCCCTCCTCGAGGCGCAATCGAAGGTGCTCAGGCCGATGCACGCTTCCGCGCCGGCATCGGCAACGCCGTCGAGCTGGCCGACGCCGAAGCGGTCCGGACCGACG
The DNA here is from genome assembly GCA_963797395.1 of uncultured delta proteobacterium. Taxonomy (GTDB): domain Bacteria; phylum Myxococcota_A; class Polyangia; order Polyangiales; family Polyangiaceae; genus Palsa-1150. Next base: position 313,127 of record CAWCPA010000009.1, on the reverse strand, counting down.
CCGAAATTCAGCTCGCGCTCGGACTGTTCGAGCTCGCGCGCTCTCGCGCGGCCTTTGGGCGCGCCATTGCGGAAGGTCTTTGATCGACATGGAGAACACCGTCTTGCCCGATCCTTCGACAAGCCACGATCACGAACCAGTTCAACACCCGCATGGCATCACGAGAGGGTCGCGCCTGATTCCGATCGGCATCGGCGCGGGCGTTCTCCTCATCATCGGCGCGGGTGGCCTACTGGTCCACCGGGCGGAATCCCGTACCAACAAGATCGCCATGTCATCCGAGCCCAAGCCCGTAACCGCCATCGCAGCACGCGGAGCGCAATATCGCGAGACGCACACCTATATCGGGACGCTCCGGCCGTGGGTCGAGGCCAACGTCGGGCCTCAATTCGTCTCCGCTTACGTCGACACCGTACTCGTTCGGCCGGGCGCGATCGCGAGGCGCAATGATGTGCTCGCGACCCTCGATTGCCGGAATGCCAGTGCGTCGAGCCAGGCCGTCGCGGCCGAGGCGCGGGCCATCGATGCCCGACAGAAGGCCATCGCCGACGAGTCGGCGCGGTTCAATACTTTGTTGGACGGTGGCTACGTGTCACCGAACGAGGCCGAACAGAAGCAAGCTCAGAGCGCGGCGGAGGACGCTCAACTGGCGTCGCAAAAGGCGAAGCTCGCGGCCACGAGCTTGGCCGTCGGCGATTGCATCATGCGTGCTCCGTTCGACGGCGAGATCTCGGTCCGCTCGATCGATCCCGGCGCCTTCGTCCGGCCTGGCACCTCTCTCGTGACACTCGTGGATCGGAACACAGTTCGGATGACCTTCGAGGTCCCGGAAATCGACTTCGACGCCGTTGCGGCGAAGACGCCGGTGTCGATCGACGTCTTGGCGACCGGGAAACAAGTCGTCGGGGCGGTAGCTCGACGCTCGCCGGCAGCCGACCCCGATACGCGAACGGTGCACGTCGAGGTCGACCTGGACAATGCAACGCGCGAGATCCCCGTTAATACTACGGGCGAGGTGCGAATCCAGGTCGGTGCGCCCAAGCCCGCCACCGTGGTGCCTCTCGCCGCCGCTTCAATCTCCGGCTCGAAGGCGGCCCTCTTCGTCGTCGAAGGCGGGGTCGCTAGGAAGAAGACGTTCGCAGTGCAGGGAGAGGAAGGCAGCAACCTGTACCTAGAGACCGCCCTGGCTCCGGGAGCAAGCGTCGTGACGGAAGGACGGGCGCTCCTGGCCGATGGAGACCGGGTGACCGTCAAGGAAGCCGAGCCCGGGCACGGCGCCGCCCCGACCGCAGCCTCCGAGGCCGACAAGGACGCGCACGCGGAGGTCAAGCCGTGACTTCGCTCTCGCTGCGCAACCCTATCGCGATCCTCATGCTTTGCCTCGGCCTCGTCGTCTTCGCCGGCGTCGTCACGCCGCGGATGGCGGTCGACACGTTCCCGGAGCTCACCCCTCCGGTGTTGATCATCGGTACACTCGCGCCAGGTCTGGCGGCGCGTGATGTCGAGAAGACGATCAGCTGGCGCCTGGAAAAGTACGTGAGCGCCACGCCGGGCGTCGACCACGTCGAGAGCCTCTCGCGCAACAACTTCAGCGTCATCTACGTCTGGCTCAAGTGGGGGACCGACCTCAACGCGGCGCAGACCTTGGTGCAGTCCCAGGCTGGTTTCGCGATGGCAGCCATCCCGAAGTCCCTGGGCGTCCTTCCTCCCTTCGTCCTCCAGTACGACCCCTCCAACGCGCCTGTCTGTCAGGTCGTCGTGAGCGGCGCGGGTTACACGGGACCGCAGCTTTACGACTACGCGTTCAACAACATCGAGCCGCTGCTCGAAGGAATCTCCGGGGTGGCGAGCGCCGCACCGGACGGGGGCCGGCAGCGTCAGATCAACGTCGTCGTGGATCCCGTCAAGGCGCAAGCGCGCCGGGTCACCGCCCAGGACATCGGGGCGGCTGCGGCGCGATCGAACGCCTTGCTCCCCTCAGGGGAATTCATCGCGCCAAACTTCGACGCCAACGTCTACACCAATGCTATCCCGAAGCGCGTCGCGACCATCGGCGACGCCACCGTGAAGGTCGTCGGCGACAAGCCGGTCCTCATCAAGGATGTCGCCCGAGTCGAAGATAGTGGAACTCCCGAGACCCAGATCGTCTCCGTGAACGGACGCGACGCCGTCCTCCTCAACGTTCTGAGGATTCCGGGCGGGAACACGATCGACATCGTCGACGCGGTCAAGAAGGTCGTCGAAGGCCTGAACGACCTGCCGCCGGGCATGCAGGCCAAGGTCTACTTCGACCAATCGCTCTTCGTCAGGACCGCCTACCACGGCCTGAAGAAGGAGATCATCCAGGCCCTCTTCCTCATCGCCCTTGTCATCCTACTCTTCCTCCAGAGTGTTCGCGGGACGATGATCGTCTCGGTTGCGATCCCCCTGTCGTTCGCGATCACGCTCATCGTCCTCTATTCGACGGGCCAAACGCTCAACGCCTTCACCCTCGGTGGTCTGACGCTCGCCATGGGGCGCCTCGTGGACGACGCCGTCGTGGTGCTCGAATCGATTCACCGCCATCAGCGGATGGGCATGAGCACGGCGGAGGCGGCACTGAAGGGCACCAACGCGGTCGCACTTCCAGTGCTGGCTTCCACCCTGACGACGATGGCGGTTCTGCTTCCGGTAATGCTCCTCGCCGGCCTCGCGCGGAAGCTCTTCGCGCCGCTCGCGATCACGGTGGCCGTCGCCATGATCGCGTCCTATTTCGTCAGCATGGCGGTGACACCGGTTGCCTGTCGGTTCTTCCTCGGCCACGCCGAGCACGGTCGCTTCGGCAAAGCTGTCGAAGGCGTGATTGATCGGATCGCAGAGGCTTATTCGCGCGCCCTTCGCGTCGTGCTCCCGTTTCGGTTCACCGTCGTGATTGCAGCGCTCGTCCTCGTCGCTGCCTCCGGGTGGGCCGCCGCCAGGCTCCCCAGCACCTTCTTTCCGGAGATCGACGAAGCCATGGACATGCTCTACGTCCGCTTCGCTCCGGGTGTCTCCGTCGAGGACGCCGCGAAGGAGATGACCGAGATGGGCCACGCCCTTACGCGGGAGCTTCCCGAGGGCACGGTCGAGATGGTCGTTTCGAACGTCGGAATGCCCCAGAACGCTCGGAGCCTCCTGGTGAGCCCGAACGTTGCCCCCAACACCGGGTACCTGCGGATCGCCTTCTCCGACCCGGAGAAGCGCACGCTCTCCCAATCGGACATTGCGGCCCGCGCGCGAGCCATCCTAACGCGAGACTTTCCCGGCGTCGAGGTGCTGCAGTATCCGGGAGGACTCGTCGCGAGCGTGTTCGCGAATGGATACACTGCCCCGTTCGTCGTCGAAGTTCACAACGACAACCTGTCCCAGCTCGACGAAGAAGCTAAGGCCGTGGCCGAAGTCGCCCGAACGATCCCGGGGATCCGCGACGTCAAGGAGTCTCTGCAGATCGACTATCCCGAAATCCACGTCGAGACAAATCGGGAGGAAGCGGGGCTCGTCGGAACGAGCGTGCGAGACGCGGCGCAGACGACGCTCGACGCGACGCTCGGCAACATCAATACCCCCGGCGTCTGGATCGACGCGAACAACGGGCAGTCTTACTACGTCGTCACCTTCTACGACGGAGCTCAGGTACCCGATACGCGCGCGCTCGGCGCGATCCCCGTGCGCGTGAGCCCCAGCGGCAACCCCGTCCTCCTTGGCGCCTACGGCAACATCCGGCGGGACGTGGGGGCCGTCGCCGTCGAGAGAAACCACCTCTCGCGCGTCGCGCACGTGCTGATGCAGACCGAGGGACGCGACATCGGATCCGCCGCCGACGCCCTCGAGGCGGCACTTCAAGGCGGATCCCCGGACCCGTCACGTCGACTACCGCTTCGTCGGTCAGGTCGACTTGATGCGGACCACCTTCTCCGGGCTCGGCCTCGCGCTCGGGCTGGCCGTCATGGTGGTCTTCATGATCATGGCCTCGCAGTTCAAGTCGCTACGGCTCCCATTCGTAATGCTCTTCACGATCCCCGTCTCACTGACCGGCATCGTGCTGGCCCTCATGGCCGCCGGCCAAGGGTTCTCGATCACCGCGCTCATGGGCATCCTGATGGTCATCGGCATCGCCGTCTCCAACGGGATCTTGCTCGTCGATGACGCCAACCGGCGCTTTGAGGACGAGGGCGCCGACAAGGTCGATGCTACCGTGGCAGCGGCGCGATCGCGGTTCGTACCGATCGCGATGACCAGCCTCGCTACCGTCATCGGACTCATTCCGACCGCGATGGGTCTCGAGCGCGGCTCCGAGGCCAACCAGCCGCTTGCGCTTGCCGTGGTGGGTGGCCTCACGTCATCGACGATCCTGTCGCTCTTCCTTGTACCCGTGATGTTCCTGTTTTTTGCAAAGAAGAGAGCTGTCGAGTCAGACATGCACGGGCACGAAGCGCCGCTGGCGGAGGTACACGCGTGATCGCGCGCGTGCTGGTCGCACTCGACAATTCGGCTCGCATGGAGGGCGTCTTCGATGCGCCTGCCGAAATTGCGTGCCGCTTTGTGGCAAATCTCCATACCCTTCGCGTCGTCTCGGTGCCGCCCGAGTTTCCCGTCGCAGCTGCCGGTAGTCGACCTGACGGGCTGTCGACATTCCTCGAGAACATGGGCGTGGATGCTCTTCGACAGCTCGTTGACCGGAATCCCGAAGTAAATTTCCAACAACCAATCGTCCGCACCGGAGAACCATGGCGCGTGATCCTCGAAGTGGGTAACGAGCTCGATACTGATCTCATCGTCATAGGCAGTCACGGCTACAACGGCATCGATCGTATCCTGGGGACAACGGCGGCCAACGTCGTCAACATGGCGCACCGTAGCGTGCTGGTCGTCCACACGAGCCCCGCCACCCACGCGAGACGATGAGGGTCGCCCTATGACGCAGGAAAGGAGCTCCGGCGCCGACCTCCCGGCCGTGCGCCTACATGCTGCGTTCAAAACGGTCACGCGCCCACTCGTCGACGCACTGGTTGCGATGCGAGTGTCGGCGAGCACCGTCACCGGCTGCGCTCTTGTGGCGGGAGGGGCCGCCGGAATCGCCCTGGCGCAGGGCGACTTCGGCTGGGCGACGTTCGGTCTTCTCATCGCGTGCGTCGGCGATGGGCTGGACGGGCGCGTCGCCAGGCGAACGCGCACGGCGTCGACGGCTGGCGCTCTCTTCGACGCATCGGCGGACAGGTATCAGGAGGCCTTCGCACTGGGAGGGCTCGCCGTGCTCTTTCGCACGAGTGCGCCGGTCCTTGAGCTGGCGCTCGTCGCGCTCGTCGGGTCGTTTATGGTGAGCTATGGGAGCGCCAAGGCGGAGGCGGCCGGGGTCTCCGTTCCGACTGGCTGGATGCGTCGGCCTGAACGCGCGGCCGTACTCTGGATAGGCGTCGCACTGACGGCCGCCAAGCGCCCAGCGATCCCGGGTTCCGGACTCCGAGCCTGGACGGAATGTTGGCCCGTCGTCATCGCCATAGGCCTGGTCGCCGTGGCGTCAAACCTTTCAGCGATTCGCCGGCTTCGCGCGGTGGCGCTCGCGGCTGGCGCTCAACGGGCCAGTCGCTTGGGCATCGGCTCGACCCTCGCGACCCCACCGGCGCTCCGATGGCGACTGGCGAGGGAGCCCGGCAAAAGCGCCGCGGGCGCCAGCAACGAGGTGCATCGCATCGACGCGAGTTGAGTCCTATTGAGAACCTCCTGCACGAGCCTCGTTCTTCCGCCGCAATGAGGCGTCTCTGTCCGTGCGGGCTTCGACCCCGACCTGCTGCGGCAAGTCATCACGGCGCTCGGGGCCGGGCGATGATCCCGCAAGGCGTGCCAGTGTTCGTCGCGCTCTTAGCCCGGTGGAGATCCTCGGTCGAGCGCATCGGCTTCGAGGTGAGCTTCCAGCTTGGGTCTCGCAGCGCGTCGACCAGCTTGGCCACGTATGAGACATCCGTGCCGGCCGGGACACGGATGATCAGGTCATCGACCTGCAACTCGATCGAACTCGTCACGGGAGCCCCGGCGACGACGGGTCGTACGACGACGGGCAGCAGCATCGGGGCGGGGGCGGGCGCGGTCTTCTTCGGCTTCCAGCGCCCCCACGAGAGCGTCCCGGGCTGGACGCGATGGCGACGAGCGACCTCCGCGACCGTCGCCCCGCCATCGACCTCGCCTGCCAGCTCCTGCCAGAACTCGCGCATATCGCACGCGCGAAAGGCTCGGTGATCATCGTCGACCGGTCCAGGCGTCGAGACTCGTACGGCTACGAACGCAGCTCGCCTCGCGCCCGCTCGTCGACGACTTCTTCGCCTGCGCCGCCGCGCAGTACGCGCGCGTCAAGGACGTGCGCGGGCTCGTCGCCACCGCGTCCGGGTATGCCGTCTGGCAAGAGACGGCCCTGCGGCGATTCCTCGACGATGGGCGCCTGCCCATGACGAACAGCCACTCGGAGCGCCCCCTCAGAACCGTCGCGGTCGGACGAAAGGCCTGGCTGTTCTTTGGCTCCGACGACCGCGCCAGGGCCGCCGCGAACCTGCTCTCGCTCATCGCGTCTTGCGAGCTGCACGGCTCGACCCCGAAACCTACTTGCTCGACATCATCCATGTGCCCCTACTGGCCGCGCAACCGCTATCTCGAGCTCGCCCCGAAGTACTGGACCGCGACCCGCGCGCGCATCCCCCAGAAGGAGCTGGCCGTCGAGACCGGCGGCATCACCGTTCCACCGCTGGCCCCGCGAGAGCAGCCGGCTTCGCGCTGACTGAACGTCCACGAGTGCGACTTGCGTCATGCCACGGCGCCCGTCGAGTACGGGTCTTCGTGCAGAGCGTACACATCGCGACAAGCTCGCGTCGCCTCAGCGCTGCCACCGGCGAATCGCATCGGCTGCTCTTGTATCCCGGCCCCGGGCTCGCGATCCGCCTCGAATACCTTTCTCGTCACCACAGGCGCAGGACGCTCAGGGGGGGGCGCGATCGCCAATCGGCATTCGCTTCGCGATCAAGGTGAAGATCGCCGGAACCAGGAATAGCGACAGGACCGTCGAGGATGATAGGCCGCCGACGACTGCCAGCGCGAGCGGCTGATTGGATTCCGTTCCGCGCTCGAGGCCCAGAGCGGTTGGAACCAAGCCGATGATGGTGGCCAGGCTGGTCATCGCGATGGGAACGAACCGGACGCGAGCCGCCTCCACGACCGCCTCCGCGGCCGATAGCCCGTCGCTGAGGTGCTTGTTTGCTTCGTCGACGAGCAGAATGCCATTGGACACGGCGATCCCGATGACCATCAAGATTCCCATGAGGGCGATGACCGACAGCCCCTGTCCCGCCGCCATCAGCGCGAGGACAATGCCGACCAGCGAGACCGGGATCGTGAAGAGCATGACGAACGGTAGGCGCAGAGACTTGAACTGGATGGTCATGATCATGAAGACCACCATGACTGCGAGAGCGAGGGCCGGGGCGAGCCCCGCAAACGTGGTCTTCATGAGGTCCATCTCCCCGACCCAGCCCCACTTGATGCCGCGGGTCCGGCGGTCCTCGCCGAGCTTGCGCGCGAGCTCGGCGGAAGCGCTTCCGATGTCACGTCCCTCCGTCGCCATATACACCTCGGTGACGCGCATCATGTGATCGCGCTCGATCGCGATGGGGCCCGCCGCGCGCGTGATGCGCGCGTAGGCCCCCAGCGTCACGGGTTGCGCCTCGGGGCTCACGCGTGCAGGAAGCTGCGCCAGGGCGCGCAGGTCGGGCACGTCGCGCTCGTCGTAGTACGTGACGACGTAGTACGCCTGCCCGTTGTGGGGATCGACCCACACGCTTGGCGTGTTGATGTCGCCGAGGGTTGCGTCCAGTGTGGCTTGTGCTGCCTGACGCGCTGTCACGCCGACAATACCTGCTTGGTCGCGCATGGTGTCGATGTGGATTTCGGGGTAGTCCGTTTGCAACTGGACGCGCACGTCGCGCACGCCGCCGACCGTGCGCGCCACGCTGGCGATGGCCTTACCCTCGTCCTCCAGCGCTTCGAGGTTGTCGTTCTGCAGCTCGACCGCGATGGGAGCGTAATAGCCGTTCGAGAAGACGCTGGCGACGAGGCCGCCGGGCCACTGCAGAAACTCCACACCGGGGTAATGCTTGGCGAGGAGCCGCCTCATTGTGTCGGAGACCTCCCGCTGGGTGTCCGTGCGGTCCTTGGGCGGAGTGAGTGCGACGCGAATGAACCCCATGTGCGGTCCGTCGTTCGCACTCGTCATCGCGCTGCGCGCGTTTTCCGGAGAGCCCTCGTTCGTTAGGACGAGAGCCACGTCTTGCTTGGGAAGCTCCTCGGCGAGCATCTTGCCCATGGCCTTGATGCGGGCACTGGCCTCCCTCAAGGAAATGCCGGGCGAGAAGCGTACGTACACGCGCTCCATCGATTCGTCGATGTCCGGGAAGAAGGTCATCGGCAATCGCGTCGTGGCCCAGACGGCCACCGCCGTCAGGGCGACACACGCGGCGATCACCCAACCCCGCACGGCGAGGGCCCCGCGGAGCAACCCGGCATATCCGTCCGCCAAGCGGTCGATGAACGCCTCGAGCGTCTTGGCGATGCCTCGGGGCTGGCTCCTGCCGAGCACGTATCGCGCGGCAACGGGGGTGACGAACATGCTCACCGCGTACGAAGCGAGCATCGCGACGGCCACCGTGAGCGCGAGCGGTGCGAACAGCCGCTTGGCCAGCCCGGAAAGGAGAAGTACCGGCAAGAGGACGGCGATCGTGGTCAGCGTCGAGGCGAGAACCGGCAGCGTCACCGCGCGGGTCCCCTCGAGGGCGGCACGAAACGGGTCGGGGATCTTTCGCTGGTGGCGGTGGATGGATTCGAGCACCACCACGGCATCGTCCACCAGGCGACCCATGGCCAGCGTTAGCCCACCCAGCGTGAAGGCATTGAGCGTCTGCCCGCTCGCGTAGAGGACAATGAGGGTGATGGCGAAGGCGAGCGGGATCGCGACAGCGACGATGAATGTGCCCCGGACGCTCTGGAGGAAGACGAGGATGACGAGCGCGATGAGCACCAGCGCCTGAACAACCTCCCGCTTCAACCCCGAGTAGGTCGTCTTCACGTAGGTCGACTCGTCGAACACGGGCCTCACGCTCATTCCCGGAGGAAGGTTCTGCAGTCCCGCGATGACCTTCTTGGCGGAGTCGACGATGGCCAGGGTGTTGCCGCCTGGGACGCGCAGGATGTTCAGGTACACGGCGCTCTCGCCATTGACCGAGACGCTCTGCGTGGACGCTGCACCGCCGTCCTCGACGCGCGCGACGTCCCGAATGTACACGGGGCTTCCAGCGACCTCCTTCACGAGGGCATCCGCGATGGTTTTCACCCGCCGCGGCACCGCGTCGGTGTAGACGTTCGCGTCGAAGGCCGGCGCAATGAACTCCCCGGAGGGCAGCAGCGCGTTCGACTGCGCCACGGCCGCGCTCACATCCTCCGCGGTCACCCCGCGCGACTGCGCCGCCGCCCGATCTACGATGACATTGATCTGCCGCTGGGTTCCGCCGTTCGGGGCGGCGCTCGCGACCCCCGGAATGCCCTCGAGCAGCGGCTCGATGGAGTTCATGGCGTAGTCGTAGAGTTGCGGCCCCGTCAGCCCCCCGCCCGTAGACCACGACCTGCAGAACCGGCGAATTGGTCGGGTCGAACTGAAGGACGAACGGCGGAAGGACCCCAAGCGACTTGGGGACCGCAGCCATCGCGAACTGGACCTGCTGCTGCACCAGCGTCTGGGCCCCGTTGAGGTCGGTTCCCCAGTCCATCCAAACGTACGCGATGCTCAGGTTGTTGCGGGAGACGCTCTGGACGTGGCGCACCCCGGGGGTTGCGCTCACGTACTTCTCGATTCGCCAGGTGAGCGTCTTTTCGACGTCGTTTGCGGCGAGGCCCGGCGCGAGCGTCCCCACGACCAGCACGGGAGGCGTGAGGTCCGGGAAAGTGTCCACGGCCATGCGTGGCGTGACCACGAACGCAAAGACGATGACGGCGATGCCGAGCATCAAGCTGGCGAGGGGGTTTCGAAGCGAGAGACTCGTCAAAGCGGCCTCCCGAATCCACCCCCGCGGCTCGCCTGGCCTGCGCTAGGTGACGCCCGGCCCGGATCGTCAGGGCGTTCCTCCACGCGGTCCCCATCGGAAAGCAGGGCACGTCCCTCGGTGACCACGAGGGTTCCGGCAGGTACGAACGTGGGCTCGAAGAAGATATCGCCGCCCATTTCGCCGAGCACGGGGGCCGTGCGGCTGTGCGCTACATCTCCCTCCACCACGAAGAATCGGGCCTTTCCCTCGCTTTCGGTCGCGGCATAGAGCGGGAACCGGGTCGAGGGAATCGCATCCCCCACGTCGACCCGGACGACGGCCGTGGTGCCGACCGGGTAGCGGCGCGTCGGGTCCGGCACGTCCACCTCGAAACGGACCGTGCGGGTCCTTGCGTCCGCCTGGGGCGCTCGCCGTGCGATGGGAGCCGAGAGGTGTGCGCCCACGGACGCAATGTCGATGGCGACGACGGTGGACGGTGCGACCGCGTCGAAGTCCTTCTCGGGAGCGTCGACCGTGACCCGGACTACGTCACGATCGATCACCGAGACGATCGATGCTCCCGGATTCACGAAGCCCCCCGGATCGAAGCTGCGGGTCGCGATCTCCCCGCCGAAGGGCGCCCGGAGAATGCAATCCCGTACCTCCAGCGAGGACCTCAGCAAGTTGGCTTTGGTCTCGAGGAACTGAGCCTGCTCCGATAAGCTCTCGGCCCGCTTCTGCTCGACATCGTTGGGCGAAGCGAAGCCGCCGTCGAGCAACGTCGACATGCGCGCTGCCTCGTCCTGCGCGGCCTGCGCGCTGGCCTCGAGCGCGCGCCCCTTCATCTCGACGGCGCGAGTCGCGGCTCTGGGATTGGAGCAATCCAGCGTCGCGAGTACCTCACCTTGCTTCACGACCGCCCCCGGTCGCACGAGCACCGTCTGGACGTACGCCGAGATGTACTGCGGACCGACCTTCGCCTCGACCCAGGGCGCAACGGCCCCTACGAACGTTCGCGAATCTCTATAGATGTCGCTCGCCGCCGGAACGGCCGTGACCGGACGTGGAGCTGCGTCCAAGGCCACCCGATTCATGCGGTGCGCCGCCCGCAGCGATAGCGCCATCACCACCGCGATGGCGGCGAGGGCACTGAGGCCAATGGCGAGAGCCCCACGGACCCTGCCGGATAGGGAGGTCGCACTGGGCGCAGGGAGCAAGGGCGCGGGCATGTCGAAGTCACTGCACCTGCAACGGCTCGGCCAGGAGCTCCTCCGCGAGGAGCGTGCTCCGGCCCACGCCTTAGCGCCTGCCATGCGATGCTCCGCGGCGTTCCACCCAAGATCGTGTACCCCTCGGCGAGAACTCATTCTGCGACTCGCGGCCCGACGCAGGGTTTGCGCCCTTACGAAGAGCCTGCGCGGCCTCGCCGAAGCTGCGCGAAAGTTTGCGGATTGGGTGATCGGTACAGGCGATGCACTCGCGAAGAGACCGATGAAAAACATTGGGTTCTTCCGCGCCAGCCAGACTGGACGCGCGCATCGCATCGCCACTTGCCTCTCGGTGGCACCGAGCAGGACGCGCGCCCTTCTTCCGGCTGGCTCGGCCCCAGGGAGTGCATTGTGAAAATCCTCGTGAGTCTCGACGGCTCGCCCCGAGCGGAGGGCGTTCTCAGCTACGCCGTGTCGCTCGCGCGCTCGACCGGCGCAGAGCTCGTGCTCTTTCGCGCTTGGGATGTGCCGTCCGAGCTGACGCTCGCGTGGCCGGAGTCGGATGCGGACCTCGAGGCCGCCCTGCGGAAGGAGGCGACGACCTATCTCGAGGCTCAAGCGCAAACTGTTCCCCGCGAGCTCCTGGGGGAGGTGCGGATCGCACGCGGTTCTCCCGCGCAAACTGTCTGCTCGGAGGCTCGCGCTGCGAACTCGGATCTCATCGTCATCGGGTCGCACGGGTTCGGCGGGTGGGACCGCCTCCTCGGCACGACGGCGGCAAAGATCGTGAACCTGGCCGACCGACCTGTGTTGGTGGTGCGCCCGCTGCCCCAGACAGCGCGCAGCGGACAGTAGGTGGCCACTTCGGCGTCAGGCCGGGGACGATGGGTGGCGGCGGCTCGCGCGGCTGCGGGCGCTTGCTGAGGCTCAGAGGGTATGGAGGAGCGCCAAGGGCCTTTCTTTACTGCGATTGAGGCACCGCGCCGAAGCCAGGCTAAAGAAGAGGCGATCGCCGAGGTGGAGCTGCCCCGTTTCCGTCTGGGCACCTCTACGTCCGAGATGCGGCCAGGCTTCGACGCGACGCACGCAGGTCCATCGCGCGAGAACGAGGCGCTCGCGGACGCACGAGCGTTTGGCATGAGTTCGCGCCCCGCCCGGTGCCAATCGCCACCCCCATGGGGCCACCCTCTCGCCAGGGTGATGGGGCCGGGTACGAACACGAAGACCGGCTCTGGAGATCGCACACCGTGGGGTGTTCGTCGAGGCCCCCCCGGAGGCGTCCGTCAGGACGCCGACGCGCCTCGTCCGGAGACGTCCGTTAGGACGTCGACGTGCTCGGTCAGGTGACGAGGTTGCGGCGTCGGCCGGTCGGGCGCTTCACTACGGGTGCGGCGGAGATCGGCGCGTCGGCGAGGAGCGTCGGTTTGAGCCGCGCGCGATACGACTCGCCGTCGATGACGAGGTCGTAGGCGCTGTTGCGGAAGCGGTCGACGGCGCTCTGCGCGAGCAGCGTGTCGTCGAAGACGGGGAGCCACTCGGCGGATCGTGCCGGCGTTCTCCGAGACGTTCGAGGCCCTCGTCCGCGGGCTGCAGGACGCGCTGGCAGCCGTCGGCGGGGCGCCGGCGGTGTGGCGCAGCGACAATCTCTCGGCCGCCACGCATCAGCTTCTCGGGGGCGGCCGCGAGCTCAATCGCCGATTCAGGGACGTGCTCACGCACTACGGCGCCTCGTCGACTCGCATCGAGCCGGGCGAGTCGCACCAGAATGGTGTCATCTGAGCGCGGGGCGTCGCGCGAGCGTCGCTGCGGCATCGGCTTGTCGGCCGTTCTTCCCGCCCAGACGCGTTCTGTCCAACGATCTGCAAGTCGTCGACAAGGCCGAACTATGGTCGCCTCGTTCGCTTACTTCGATCGCCCCGCCAACGGTCATACGTACCGGGCCATCGCCCGCGATCGCATGTTCGGCCTCGTCAGGCACCGCGCCAACGGTGCGACGCCCCCGCGCGAAGGGGCGTTTCGGCCTCACTCGGTCGTGCCGCGGTCCTCCGCCTCATCGGCTTGGCGTCGAGCGAGTGCGATGAGGTCGTCGAGATCTTCGACCATGCCGGCGGCGACCGTCCGGATCTCGATGAGGTGAGCGACCATAGCGTCGGCCTCCGCGACGCCGCCAGAGAGGTCGGGCAGCGTGTCCCGAGCCCCGCTCATCGTGCCACCTCGCTGGCAAGGCGACGTAGCTCGACGAGCGCCGCGCAGGCGATGGCAACGGTCTCGGCGTCTGAAAGGCTGCCAAGAGTACCCAGGGCGGTCTCGGCGAGGCGGTCGATGCGGCCAAGAAGCACGAGCATTTTCGATGGGACGTCCAGCTTGGGCGTCGTAGGGAACTCGTCGGGGAAGTCACGTCGTTCTATGTTCGACATCGTCGGAACCTCAATCGGTGGGGTTTCGGCCACGCCCCGGGCGGTTGCTGCCGCGCCGGGGCTCTTACGGAGAGTAGCGCGGTGTTAGATACCTTGCTATGATGATTCGTAGGATGGGACACTTGGCGCACGTGCCCCGACCGAAGAGCGACCTCGACTCTCAGGTGACTATCGTTCTGCCCGGCGAATGGCTGGAGCAAGCCGAGGGATTGGCGCGCGGCCGCAGCCGCCCCGGCCTCAACGTCACACGCTCCGACGTCCTGCGAATGGCTCTGCGCAAGGGCCTGGATGCCCTGGCCGCGGAGGACAAGTCCGAGAGGCGGCGCCGATAGACCTCGGGCTCAGGTCTTCGCCGTGTCGCGCTTGCCGCGCCGGTGTCGTCTCGGAGGTTCGGCGGCGACGGGAGCGCGTTCGCCGCGCACTGGCTTTCCTGGCGTGTCTCGCGGCGGTCTGCCGGGCCGTATGACGTAGCTCGACGGGTTCGGCGGAGCGAGCAAGGCTTCAAGCTCGATGTCGAGCGCGTTCGCGACGCGGGCGAGCGAGTGAACGGTCAGGTTGGCCCCGTACTCGATCTGCTGGACCCACTGCATCGTCGCCCGGAGCTTGCTCGCGAGGGCCTGCTGGGTGAGCCCCCGCTCGCGGCGAAGTTCCGCAACCCGGCGGCCGATGTCGCGGACCAGGCGATCGGGATCGTAGCGAGCCACTGGACCAAACGGTCCCAGGGGGCGGCGCGACAGAATACATAGCGACGACTTGTGTTATACTTGGCGCATCCGCCGTGCGGCAGCACTCGAGCGGTCCAGAGGAGGGTGATCGTGGCGACTAAGCACGATGAAGATCTCGCGACCGCGTTCGTCAATCCGCTCGTCGTGTGGGCGCGCCAGCGCGTCGGTCAAGTCCCCCTCGAGAGGTGCCACCTGGACGTCATGCCGTTGATTCCTCAATCGCTCGCGCTCGTCGTGCTCCTCGCGTCATCGTCCGCACTGGCCGCCCCCTCCACGAAGGAAGCATGCGCGGCGGCAAACGAGGGCGCGCAGCATCTCATGAGGGCACACAAGCCACTCGAAGCGCGCGAGAAGCTGTTGATCTGCGTCGCCGAGGGGTGTCCAGCGGTGGTTCGGGAAGACTGCTCGCAGCGCCTCGACGCGGTTTCCAAGGAAGCGGGCTCGGTCGTCTTCGAGGTGAAGGACATGGCCGGCAACGACGTGCGCGCCGTCCAGATCTCCATCGACGGGCGGCCGTTCACTGCCGGTGTGGTCGGCATCGCGATCGAGGTCGATCCCGGCGAGCATGCCTTCGCGTTCGAAGCGCCTGGCCTACCGAAGACCCAGAGAGAGCTCGTGATCCCGGAGGGGGTCAAGCTACGACAAGAGGTGGTCGTCCTGGGCGCCACCGAGGCGCCGCGATGGGCGGCAAGCCCGGCGCCGGCAGGGGCGCCGGGTCGAGCCAGCGGTCCGCCGAATCTCGCTTGGATGGCGTTCGGCGTCGGCGGCGCCGGCTTGATGCTCGGTGCGACGGCCGGTCTCGCGGCTGGCGGGAAGCACTCGACGCTCGAGGGCGAGTGCGACAACACGACGAGCACCTGCGCGCCACAATACGCCTCGGACCTCGACGCGTTCCACTCGTGGAGGACCGCCTCGACGATCGGCTACGTCGTCGGCGCGCTCGGCGTTGCGGGCGGGGTGACGCTCTGGTTCTTGACGCCGAAGGCGCCGACCAGCACGACGGGTGGCGTCTGGATCGGCCCTGCGACAGCGGGAATCGGGGGGAGGTTCTGAGGATGCGTACGCCGATGCTCGCCGCTGCCCTCGTGGCATCGCTGGTTGGACTGACGGGATGTCCCGCGCTCCTGAGCGACTGGGCGGTCTCCGCAGCCACCGGCAGTGAGGGAGGCGTTGGCGACGCCGCCGCTACGAGCAGGGACGACTCGGGGGTCGAATCGGGTTCGAGCGACGGCGGGTCCGGCCCGGATGGCGGTTCGGGCAGCGACGCCTCCAGCGGCTCATCGGGGTCGTCGAGCGGCTCGTCCTCTGGTTCCTCGGGTTCTTCCTCCGGGGGAGGCACGAGCACCGGGTCGTCCTCTGGCGCGGGCGACGATTCGGGCAGCGGCGGAGTGATGCCGTGCGACGGCGGCACGCTCTACACGCACCAGGTCGGCGTCTACGATCTGACGTGGCAGGACTGCGAGCCGACGGGAATGGACGACAAGACGGAGGCGAGTGCGGCGTGCGCTGCGTACCTCGCTTCTACCCAGTGCAGCGGAGTCGTTTGCACCGTCCTCGATACCTGCATCGTCAGTGGAGCCAGTGGTGGGGTGGTGGAGTCCCAGGCTTCCAGTTGCTCAGAAGCGATCGTATGGGCGTACGGCAACAGCAACGGGACAGGCCACGTGCAGGTCCAGGCTCAGGGAGCGTCCGTGATTTGCCCGTCGGCCTCGGCTCCGAGCTGGGATTGACGTAAACGAGAGCTGAGATGGAGGCGCTCGGAACGGCCTTCACGTCGAAGCTCGCGGTGTCGGCTTCGCCGGTGGTCGCGACCGCGGCAAGGTGCGGTCACGCCGGGTGCCGACGTTCGCCGAGCTGTGGCCGCAGTGGACGAGTGGGGACCTCTGCGAACCGCTTCCCCGACGACGTCCAAGGCCAAGACGACGAACGGCAACGACTCGCACTTGCTCATCGTCGTGTCGCGGGGGCTGGGGACGGCGAGCAGACGGTCGCCTCACCCTCGTCCGTGGTGAGTGCGGCGACCGGAACGCCACCCGGCGATGCTAGGTCACCTGCAGGTCAAACCTGCAGGTCCGCCCCCAAGTCCCTCCCCAGGTGACCCTCCAAGTCACTCCCCAGGTGACCCTCCAAGTCACTCCCCGGGTGACCCTCCAGGTGACCCGGCAGGAGCCCCACCGAGATCGCGGCCGGTGCACCAGCCCCGTGCCTCGCGACAGGCGCTGACGATGCGCGCCTCGGTGTGGCGCCCCGAGGTCAGGGGTCGCAGCAACCGGCCCAAGGCGCGCCCATCGTCCATACTCCGCCGCGCGATCTGGCCCGATCCGGGTGCTATCCTAGAAAAAAGGGGCGTGGGAAACCGCCAGCATGAGCCACGATTTCGCAAGGAAAGCTGGTAGCCCGAACGGCGGGCCCGCGCGGGGTGACCCTGGCACCGCGCGGCGGCCCGTCGCGGCACGGGACCAGCAGGTGGCGTCCGGCCAGCCGGACGGGGCGGGGTTTACCCCGCGGCTGGCTGACGACCCGCGCCTCCGTTACTTGGGCATCTTTTCCGAGGACCTGCGACGAGAAGCTGAGATGGAGGCGCTCGGAACGGCCTTCGCGTCGAAGCTCGCGTTCTCGGTTTCACCGGTTGTCTCGACCGAGGCAAAGGTGCGGTCACGCCAGGTGCCAACGTTCGCCGAGGTGTGGCCGCAGTGGACGAATGGAGACCTGGCGAAGCGCTTCCCCGACCATGTCAAAGCCAAGACGACGAGCGGCGACGACTTGCACCTGCTCGTCGTGGTGTCCCGTGGGCTGGGGGACGTGCCCATGGCTGACGGCGTCATGACCCTCGACGTGGTCGACCAGACCATGAGTCGTCTCGAGGAGCACCGCCAGGGGCACGAGAACGACCAAGCGAAGCTCGAAGGGCGCAAGCCGCGTCTCTTGAAGCCCCTCGACACGAGCACGCGTCGCCAGTACGCGCAGGTGGTCCGGCGCGTCCTCCAGCTGGGCGTCTACCCGCTCAAGCTGCTGACCCACAATCCCTGCCCGCGCGGCTGGCTCCCCAAGAAGAAGAAGGCCAAGGCGCGCGGCTTCATGTTCCCGGACGAGGACCGCAAGCTGCTCGCGTGCAGCAAGGTCCCGCTGATCGAGCGGTTCTATTACGGCCTCCTGAACCGCGAAGGCATGCGCCCGGACACCGAAGGGCTCCAGCTCACCGACGGACAATGCGACGTCGCGCACGAGATGATGCGCCTCGACACCAACAAGACCGACGCCCGGCGCGAGTGGCCGATGGCGATGGGCACGCCGCTCGCCATTCGAGCGTGGCAACATCTGCGGGCCACGCCAGATGCCAACGCCCATACCCGCATCTTCAACGTCCGCGACGAGAAGGCGCGCATCGTCTTCTCCGATTCGAAGGGCCGGCCTCGCTCGCGCTGGGCGCTGTCGAAGCCGGCCAAGCAGCTGCGGGACGCGCTGCGCTTGGCCGGGGCCGACCGCCCGTCGCACCACGAGAAGAGTGCCAACCGGATCCCGCTCCGGGCGCACGACGCGAGGGCCACGTTCGTGACGCTCGCGCTCGCGCACGGCTGGAGCGAGGACGCGATCATGCGCCGGACGGGCCACACGACCTCCGGGCAGCTCCGCAACTACCGGCGCGACGCCGAGAACCTGCGCGAGGTGTGGAGGCGCGGCGGCTGGGCGGAACTTCAGACCAGCGGGGAGCTGATCGGCGAGGGGCCGACGCAGCTCTTGCCCTTGTGGATGGCCATCCCCGAGCTTCGTGAGGTCGTCGAAAGCGGCGCCTTGGGCGCCGCGGAACCCGCGCCGCCAAAAGATCCGCTGCGTGGTACAACTGTGCGGAAGAAGAAGAACAAAGGCACGGGTGGCGAAATTGGCAGACGCAGCGGATTTAGGTTCCGCCGCCGCGAGGCGTAGGGGTTCGACTCCCCTCCCGTGCACCATCTTGAAAGCATTGGGGAAGATGGCCGCTCCTCAGTGACCCCGCGGGGGCGCGTCGAAGCGGACCATTCTGCGGACGATTGAATCGTCGGCAGCCCGGCCGTGGCCTCACGGTGTCACCTGCGCGCCCTCGTCAAAGTCCTCGCAGAGAGTATGGGCGCCCTGTTGCTCGCACCGAGCATCCGCAAAAGGCTGCGAGCCCGGACCCGGGCTCAGCCCGCGTGCGTGCCAACGATGGGAAGCGCCGGAATCTCGCGCCGAAGCACCGACGCCAGGGCGGCCGCCGCCTCATCCGCTCCAGCGAGGCGCGCCGCGGTCAGGACCTGTTCGCAGTTCACCGCGCCGAGGATCCGTCGGTTCTCGATCGTCGCCTGAACGGCGCGCTCGACGCCCTGTGTGCGAGCGTAGCAGTCGACGAGCAGCTTGGCGCCGTCGCATGTCAGGGTCCCGAAGGATCGCACGACCTCCAGGGCCTGGATCGCGAACTCGGTCCTTCCGCGGGCGCACTCGACGGCTGCAAGGCAGTAGACGTCGAGCGCGTGCTGCGGTTGGACCCGATCGAGGGCGGCCTTGGCGCGCTCCGGATACCCTTGACCGAGGGCCGCCCACGCCAACGCGGTCAGGGCTCGGTTGCGCGTCCGCGAGGTTCCCGCCGCCGCTACGGCCTTGGACGCCGCCCACCCGGCCGCAGTCGGATTGGAGCGTTCGAGCTCCGCGCGCGCGGTTGCGAGCTGGGCCAAGGCTTCGCCGTCCACGTCGTGCCGTTCGGTCCGCCATCGGACGACCCCCGCCAAGAGCCCGGCTACGCCGAGCAACGCGAACCCGGGAGCGCGCAGGCCGCTGGCCCCTACGGCGGAAGCCCCCAGCGCCGCCAGACCGAGAAGCATCGCGCCAAAAGCGGCGGAAACCGCTCCCTTGCGGAAACTCATCGCGACGACCTCCTCGGACGACAGGATTTCCGGGAGAGAGCGACGGCTGGACTCGCCGCCGAACCGACGCAACGGCGTGCGCGGACCCGGTCACCTAAGCATGGCGCGAATCAAGGCGTTCGCAAGGGACTGCGCTCCTGGCGGAGGGGGCCGCCCAACGGAACGACCCCCTCTCCCCGCGCTGAATCCGCACCACGCCGTCAGCTCGCCAGCGAACCTCGGCGTCGGTTCACGCGGCGGTCTTGTCCGCCGCGGGCTCCTTGACGAGAGCGAAGTCCGGATAGCCCAAGGCGCCCATCTCCGGCATGTCGAGACCCGCGATCTCGGTCTCGGCGCTCACGCGGATGGGGGTGATGAGGTTACTGACCTTGAACCAGACGTACGCCATGACGAAGCCGAAGATCGAAAGCACCACGCAGTCGATGACCTGCATCCCGAGCTGGGAGGCGTCGCCGTACAAGATGCCGCGCACCCCGTCGGCGCCGTATTGCTTGACGTACTCGTCGCGCACGACGCCGTTCCAGCCAGCGCCGTAGTCACCGTTCGCAAAGATGCCGACCGAGAGCACGCCCCACAAACCGCACACGCCGTGGACGGAGATCGCGCCCACCGGGTCGTCGACGCCGCGCTGATCGAAGAAACCGACGGCGATGACGACGATCACGCCGGCGATCGCGCCGATGGCAACGGCCGCCCAAGGAGCGACGAAGGCGCACGGTGCGGTGATGGCGACGAGACCTGCGAGCATGCCGTTGACCATCATGCCCGGATCGGGCTTTTGGCCGCGCCCCATGAGATAGATCATCGCCGCGAAGGCCCCTGCCACGCTGGCCAGCATCGTGTTGACGACGATGAAGGCGATGCGCAGATCGGTGCCGGCCAGCGTCGAGCCGGGATTGAACCCGAACCAGCCGAACGCGAGGATGAAGCAACCGACGACAGCCATCGGCATGTGATGCGCGGGGATCACCTGCGACTTGCCGTTGACGTACTTGCCTATGCGTGGACCGATGACGATTCCGCCTGCCAGGGCGATGATGCCTCCCATCCCGTGCACCACGCCCGATCCGGCGAAGTCGACGGCGCCGTGGCCGAGGTGCCAGTTGACGCCGCCCTGGGCCAGCCAGCCGCCTCCCCAGACCCAGTTCGCGTAGATGCAGTAGGGCAGTGCAACCCACAGCCCGTAGAGGACGAAGTTCTTCCATGCCCAGCGTTCGGCCATCGCGCCCGTGGGAATCGTGGCCGTGGTGTCCATGAAGACCATCATGAAGAAGAACAGCCCGAGGACCGCGGTGTCCGCCACCGAGGAGCCCAGGAAGAAGCCCTTGGTCCCGATGATGCCGTACTTCCCGGCGAGCACGATGCCCTGGTTGAGGACGGAGGTGCCCGGGCCGAGCGACGAGTACCAGCCCGGTGGGACCGGTCCGTTGAACCAGTTGCCCCAGCCGAACGCGAACCCGTAGACCCAGAAGCCCAAGCAGCCGAGCGGGTAGATCATGAAGTTCATCGCGATGGTGTGCGACGCGTTCTTCGCGCGGCACATGCCGGTCTCCACCATCGCAAACCCGGCCTGCATGAACATGACCAGGAACCCGGTGACGAGCGCCCACACCATGTTGATGGAAAAGAGGTTGTGGGCCATGCGGTCGTAGAGATCACTCGCCGAGAGCGTGCTGGGCACGTCACCCTTGCCGTCACCGGCAGGTGTCGCCCAGACCCCCGCGGCACCCCCGGTCGGATCGGGCCAGGTTGCCGGCTTCCCCGTGGTGTCGTTTGCGCCGGAAAAATAGGCTGGCAGAGGGGCAGCCGACGCCGATGGGGCAGCCGATGCCGATGGCGCGCCCGATGCCGGTGGCTCGGGCGGCGTGTCCGCGAACGCCAGGCCCGTCACCATCAAGCAGCAGGCCAGAAGGCCCGCGAGAATTGCTCTGTACGTCCAGACCATACGAGAACCCCTTCCGAGTTACGGCGTTTTCCGCTCGTAACCCGCCCCATGTGGCCGGCTTGTTTCCGTGCAGGTCGCGCGAGCTTCGGTTAATGGATTTTTAACGCACCCCTTAGAAATGAACTTTTAACTCCACGTTCGCCTTGCGCCGAGCCATCGTTCTCGCCCGAGCGAGGCGATTCCGCTGCCCTCGGCTCAAGCGGTCGTCGACGGTTGCGAAGCGCGATCGGTACTGGTGTCGATCGCGATCGTCGGTCCACGAGGTCCCCCTCGATGGCCTCTGTCGGCGACCCCTTGAGCCGACGGACGCGACTCTCGGCGGGTCCGCCCGGCCGGGCCTCTATGCATCCGGCTCGGTTGCCTTCACGTACGGCCGCTGCTTTTGCCGGTAGATGAGCACCGGGCAAGGGGCGTGCTTCGCTACCTTGTTGGCGACCGAGCCGAGCAGGAGTTTTTCGAGGCCCACGCGATCGTGCGTACCGACGAAGACGAAGTCTGCCCCCAGCGAGCGAGCGGCGCGGACGATCTCGTCGGCGGGATCTCCCTCGACGAAATGGCCGGTCACGGGCGCCGGGCACTGACGCCGCGCCATGCGCACGTGGTGCTCGAGATAGCTCCTCGCCTCCGCGACGAGGTCCTCCGAGCGAATGCCGGCGCGCGAGGGCCGATTGAA
The DNA here is from genome assembly GCA_963797395.1 of uncultured delta proteobacterium. Lineage (GTDB taxonomy): Bacteria > Myxococcota_A > Polyangia > Polyangiales > Polyangiaceae > Palsa-1150. The sequence continues at coordinate 291,209 of CAWCPA010000009.1, read as the reverse complement.
CGGGCCCGCGCGGAACACGTGCACGAGGTGGAGCTGCGCGCTGGCCCACGTGCGACGCGTCATCTGAGCGGCGAGGTGGACGAGCCGGCTCGCGAGCGACGAGGTGTCCACCGCCGCGAGCACAATTGTGACCGGAAATTCATCCTCCTCGTCTCCCGAGGACTCTCGGCCGTCGGCGACCGTCATCGGCGCTATATACATTAGCGTCTGGCTGGTGGACACAGCGACGTGGTAAAGGCACTCGACGATCCGGATGTCATCGGAGAGTTTCCCTGCCTGGACGACGGTGCCGTTTCCAGCCCTCGTGCTGGCGATCGCGGTCCTCCCGATCGTCCTGCCCCACTTCTGGGAGCGGCGCTGGTTTCAGATCTTGGTGGTGACGTCGTGCGGCGCCCCGGTGCTCGGCCTCCTCCTCGTCACGTCGAGAACGCACGACGTGACCGAGGCTGTCACGTCCTACGTGTCCTTCGTGCTCACCCTGACGGCCCTCTACGTCACGTCGGGCGGGGTCCACATTTCGGGCGATATCGAGGCCAAGCCGGGCGCAAACGTGGCCCTCGTGGTCGTCGGCGCGGTGCTCGCCAGCGTGGTCGGGACCACGGGCGCCAGCATGCTGATGATCCGGCCTCTCTTGCGGACCAACAGGCAGCGCGAGAACAAGGCGCACCTCGTCCCCTTTTTCATCCTGGCCGTCGCGAACGCTGGGGGCCTGCTGACGCCCCTCGGAGATCCGCCGCTCCTCGTCGGTTACATCGGCGGCGTCCCGTTCTTTTGGACCCTGCGCCTCTTTCCCGCGTGGCTGCTCTACGTGGGCTCGACGGCCGCCGCTCTCTACGTGGCCGATCGTAGGGCTTACGCGCGCGAGCCGGCCGCGGCGCTCGCCCTGGATCGGCTCGAGGTCGTGCCGATTCGGATCGAGGGCAGGCGAAACGTGGCCTTGATGCTGGCGATCATCCCGGCGGCGGTGCTGCCGTTGGGCTACCGAGAGGCGGCGATGGTGGTGATCGCCACGTCCTCGGTGCTCCTCACCCCCCGCGCCTTGCACGACGCCAACGGCTTCACCTTCGCCCCCATCATCGATGTCGCCTTGATCTTCGCTGGACTCTTCGCCTCTTTGGGGCCGATCGAGGCTGCGCTGGCCGCCAACGCCCCGACCCTGCCGCTCCAGAAGGGCTGGCAGCTCTTCTGGGCCTCGGGGCTTCTCTCGTCGGTGCTCGACAACGCGCCCACCTACACGGCGTTCGCCGCTCTCGCGAAGGGGTTGAGCGTCCAAGGGCGACAGCTCGTGGCTGGCGTCGAGCCGATGAAGCTCGCCGCCGTGAGCATAGGCAGCGTCGTGATGGGCGCGACGACCTACATCGGCAATGGGCCGAACTTGATGATCAAGGCCATCGCAGAGCGCGACAAGTTCCCAACGCCGAGCTTCTTCCGTTATGCGATCTTTGCGTTCGCCGTGATGCTCCCGGCTCACATCGTGACGACGATCGTCCTCGTGATCTTCGACCGATGAATGCGTGAAGCGAAGCTTCCTAGCTTGATGGGAAGTTAACGCCTTATTAACTGGTCCCGAAACGACCACGATACGTCGTGGAACTAGGGTGACCGGCTCGAGGGAGCACGGCCATGTTTCGGCGGTGGGGCAGTCCGGCCACCGCGAGGGAGGGGTGTGCCGCGCGAACCGCTCCGATATCCACACCAGGTTACGAGGGTCACATGTGGGAGCTCTACAAGCGGACGTTCCGCGGGATGCAGATCGCCATCGCGATGGTGACGATCGTGATCTTTGCCATCACCCGCCAGTGGTTCGTGGCCTCGGTCTTCCTCTGCACCATGCAGGTCGGCGCCGTGATGGGCGCTGTCTGGGGAGCACGGCTGAAGCGGATGTTTCAAGGGAGTGCGGGCCGACTTCCCGCAAGGCGAGCGTAAGGCTTTGAGGAACTCAATATATAAGGAGCGAGGTACACGCATGTTGAATTTCGTTCGAGCGCAGGGGCGTTGGCTCGGCCTCATCGCCTTCGGCGCCCTGGTTCTGAGTCTCTTCATTCCCACCCGTGCGCTGGCGGACGATCCGGTTCCTGACAAGACCGGGGCGTTCCAGTCGACGCCGACGACCTACTCCGTGCCGGGTTATACGAAGCCCGATCCCGACAAGGCCACGACGAAAGACCTCGCGGTGGCCGTCGACGCGGTCGCGCAGTCTGCGTCCCACGGGATCTACTCGGTCAACTTCGTATGGACCCTGGTCGCGGGCTTCCTCGTCATGTTCATGCAGGCGGGCTTCGCGCTCGTCGAGACGGGTCTCATTCGCGCCAAGAACGCGGCCCACACGTTCTCGATGAACTTCATGATCTACGCCATCGGCATGTTCGGGTTCTTCGTGTGCGGATTCGCCTTCATGTGCGGAGGGCTCAACGGGACCGCCATCGGAGGACCCGCTTCGCTCGGCGGGACCCCGACCCTGCACAGCATGCTGACCGTCGGCTCGTCGGTGAACGGCGACGCGGGCTGGGGGCTCATCGGTACGACTGGCTTCTTCCTCTCCGGCAATGGCTACGACTCGGCCGCGATCGTGCTGTTCCTCTTCATGATGGTCTTCATGGATACGACGGCGACCATCGTGACCGGCGCGTGCGCCGAACGCTGGAGCATGAAGAAGCTTCTTCATCTTCAGCCTCTTCGTCGGGTCGATCATCTACCCGATCTTCGGATGCTGGGTTTGGGGCGGCGGCTGGCTCGCGCAGCTGGGCTATCGCTCGGGGCTCGGACACGGCGCCGTCGACTATGCCGGGTCCGGAGTCGTGCACTTGCAGGGCGGCGCGCTCGCGTTCATCACGGCGCTCCTCATCGGTCCCCGCATCGGCAAGTACAACAAGGATGGAAGCATCAATCCGATTGCTCCGCACCACATCCCGATGGTGCAGCTCGGGACGTTCATCCTGGCGTTCGGCTGGTTCGGTTTCAACGCCGGAAGCTCGCTCGCCGGCGCCGACGGTCGCATCGGCATCGTGGCGACGAACACCATGTTGGCCAGCATGTCGGCCACGATGAGCGGCATCCTTTACATGTGGTTTACGACGGGCAAGCCCGATCCCTCCATGATGTGCAACAGCATGCTGGCAGGATTGGTCGCCATCACGTCGCCTTGCGCGTTCGTGACCCCGGTCGGCGCCTTCATCATCGGCGCGGTCGCCGGCGTCCTCGTCATCTGGAGCGTGTACTTCTTCGACCGAATCAAGATCGACGACCCTGTCGGCGCGATCAGCGTTCACGGCGTCAACGGCGTGTGGGGGCTCATCTCGGTCGGACTCCTGTCCGACGGCTCCTACGGCCAGGGATGGAACGGCGTCGGCGCCACCGATTATCAGGGTGTGGCCGGAAAGGGGGTGGCAGGCCTCTTCTATGGGGACAGCTCGCAGCTCGTCGCGCAAGTGGTCGAATCTGTCGTCTGCATCGCGTGGAACGTGGTGGTCGGAGGCGTCATATTCTACGTCGTCGGCAAGGTCCTCGGCTCGAACCGCGTCTCCGCGGAAGTCGAGATTGCGGGCCTCGACATGCCCGAGATGGGCGCGCTCGGATACCCCGAGTTCATCAAGGCGGTGGCTCCCTCCGAGGCGCCCGCTGCGGCTGGCGCGTTGGCAGCCAAGGCGACCGCCGCCGAATAGGCGTTCCGCGCCTGGACGGTACGATCCCGCTCGGGGACCGCCTGCTTCTTCGCGGTCTCCCGGGCGGCTCGTTTTTTGTGGCTCACGCTCCTCGAGGGGGTGGAACGAGCGAACTCTAACGCAACTGGGTAGGGAGCCGCAGGCGGTAGCCAATGCCCGGCTCGTTCACGAGATAGCGCGGGCGCGCGGGCACCGGCTCGATCTTGTGGCGGAGCTTCGTCATGTACACGCGGAGGTAATTGACCTCCGACGCGAAGCGCGGGCCCCAGACTTGCCGCAAAATGTGCTGATGCGTGAGCACGCGCCCGGGGGCGACCATCATCACGAGCAACATGCGGTACTCGATGGGTGTCAGATACACTTCGTGGCCGGACACCCGGACGGAGTGGGCGTCGAGATCGATCGAGAGGTCCCCAGCCGACAGCGTCCCTCTCTCCGGCAAGCGGTCGGAGAGACCGATTGAGTTTCGGAGCGCCACGCGAATGCGGGCGAGAAGCTCGGGCGCTCCGAAAGGCTTCGTAAGGTAGTCATTGGCGCCATTGTCGAGCGCCTCGACCTTGTCGCTCTCTCGGCCGCGCGCCGAGACGACGATGATCGGGACGCTGCTCCGCTCTCGGATCCGCCTGGTGACCTCGACGCCGTCGAGGTCCGGCAGACCGAGGTCGAGCAAGACGGCGCTCGGGACGTTCTCCAAGGCGGAGGCGACGCCGGCGATGCCTGTGGAAGCGTGCAGGCATTGGTACCCGCCCTGACGCAGCGTCATTTGCATCAGCGTGCGCGTGTTGAGCTCGTCCTCGATGACGAGGATGGCGGCGCCCGAGCTCATGATTGCAACGCTCTTTCCAGTCTGGGCTCGGAGTTGGACGACGAAAGGGCATGCGCTTCTGCGCTGACGGGGAGCGTGAAGAAGACCTGTGCACCGCCGCCCGGACGGTTCGCGAACCAGATGCGACCGCTGTGCGCGGCGACGATCGCCCGACAGATCGTGAGCCCGAGACCGATACCTCCGTCGCCCTGCCGAGCCCCTGGAGCGCGGTAGAACCTCTCGAATACTCTCGTTTCGTCTCCCGGTGGCACGCCGGGCCCGCGGTCAGCGACTTCGACGACCACGCAGTCCTCCCGGGCGTCTTTCCTGGCGTACGCGCTGATCGTGATCGGCGACGCCGGTCCCGCGTGGCGTACCGCGTTCTCGACCAGGTTCACGACGACCTGTTCGACGAGAACTGGATCGAAGAACGCCAGCGGGAGGCTCCGGGACAAGTGTGTCTCGACGCAACGGCCCTCGAGTCGTGTCTCGAGCCGCAGGAGCGCTGCGCCGATGATCTCGTCAACCGCCTGCGCCGTCAGTTCCACTTGCACGCGCCCCGACTCCAGCCGCGTGAGGCCGAGCAGGCTCGAAACCAGCCGGTTCAAGCGATTTGCTTCGGCGGCCACCATCCGAGAGAGATCCCTGCGCAGGCCGGCGTCGAGCCCGTCGTCGCAGAGCGCGGTGCTGGCGCCCACGAGTACATTCAGCGGACTGCGCAGGTCGTGCGACAGCGCGCTCAGCAAGTCGTTGCGCGACTGCTCGATCTGGGTCTGCCGCCATGCTTTCCGCAGCTGGCGCCGGAGCTGTTCGGCGAGAACGCTCGCCACGCCGGCGACGGCGATCATGACGACCAGCGTCAACCCGTCCCTCAGGCCCGGGAGGGCGAAGGCGAGGGCAGGCGGAACGAACAGGAAGTCGAACATGAGGACGCCTGCGACGGCGGTGACGACCGCCGGACCGAGCCCGTAGCGCGCCGTGATGACGAGGACCCCCAACGGGAACACCAGGACAAAGGCGTTCGTCTGGAAGAGCTCGGCCCCGGCCATCGACAACAAGGCGCCGATGACGACGACGCCGAGGCCCGCGAGATATCCGCGAGGTCCAGCGGCTCCAAGCGAGACCGAACCTCCGCCAGCACCCGCCGTCATTGAGGCTCCCATCCGCACCTCCGGGAAACGGGGCGACCGCGATGGACCCTGCGCGGCGGCGTCCGCTTTTATGTCTTCTTAGCAGGTCTAGTGTTTCGTATTGATTTCTCGGGCGCGTTCCCGGCGACGAGCTCCCAAGGTCCCCATCCCATCGCCCTTCCCCAGCGCGACGTACGCCGCATCCGGTCGGATCGTGGTGGGGAGGGGCGGACGTGAGCAAGTGGAACGCGGCCCCCCGTCGGGGCCCGGTCACTCGTTCATGACTTCGGCGCTGAACTCTCCGTCCGTGAGGTTCTTCGCGCCGCCGTCTGGGGTCGTCAGCAACGCCGAGAACGTCCCGCTCGCGTAGACGACGCCGGCGTCGGGCGGGGTCAGGTCGAGGGTGATCGAGCAGCTCTGGACGGTGGTGCTGTCGGCCTCGGGGTCCCGGTAGGTGATCTCGACGATCGAGCCTTGCCCGTCGACGCAGTCGTACGTGCCTCCGAGCACGGTGTTCGTCGTGACGATGATCGACAGGCCCGTCGTGACGTTGAGCTCGAGCGCCACGAGCTCCAGCGAGTCGGTGCCGTTCGACGTGTTGCGGATGGCCTCGAGGCCGCTGGCGCATTCGAGGGTCCCGTCGTCCAGCCAGCTCGCCGGGCTGCCGGTGCAGGAGCCCGCCGAGGCCTCCGCGAGGCTCCCAGCTTCGGTCGCGGCGGCCCCGGCGCCGTCGTCAGGCGGCGATCCCTTCGCGGCCCCGCTCGACGAGCACCCCGCGATCGATAGGGCCAGGGCAGCGAGGAAGGCGGGGGAGTTCATTCCGCCATGCTACCGGGAGGGGAGTTGCCGGAGGGTTACGGAGCACCGGTCGTCCCGGCTCGATCACCGATGACCGCTGCTGTGTGCAGCGACGTGTCCGACCGCGCGCCCCCGGGCTGGTTCGTACGACCTTCGCACGAAGGCCCCCTGGCTCCGTCGCTGGTAGAGGCCCGCCGGCTCGCGGTCGTAGTGCCCCCAGCGACCCCCGTCGCGGTAATACCAGCGGTTGCCGTACCAGTACGACGCGCGGCCCTCGAAGTAGACCGGCTCGGTCGTGGCGACGTAGCCGTCGGGCGGATAGTCGCCGTAGTAGCCGGCGGGGTACGCCGAGACCCCGACACCCGCGTCGCACGCGGACGGGCCCGCGACGAGTGCCGCGAGAAAGGCGACGGCGGCGAACTTCTGGAGGATCTCGATGGGGTTCATTGGCTCACCGCGACGTTGGGATCGTGGCGCGCGTGCTCGCGGAGCGTCAGCGCGAAACTCGCACGCTGGTCGGCAGTGAGGATGGGACTCACCGCCTCGACGAAGCGCGCCATGCGGCCTGCGCCCCAGTCGATCATAGGAGTGCTCGCCGCACTCGCCAGCGCGCTGGCCCTCGCGTCGAACCTCTCGCTGCGGAAGGCGTCACCGAAGGCGCGTAGATGCGCCGTCACCTCCTGCGGATCGAAGGCCGGGAGGCCGCCGGCATCGTTCCCCAGGGCGGCGTGAATGCGGTTCATCTGGTCGACGGTGAGGTCGAGGTCCGGCCCGAGCGTCGCCGGTCCGTTGTCGTTTGCCGCCTGCCAGACCACCCAGTGGGCCTCCACCTTGTCGACCAGAGCTCCCCGCTGGACTCCCGTGAGGACGCCATGAAGCTGGTTCAGCGCATCGGCGGACGCCCCCTCCGCCCTCGCAGCCGCCGCGCTCAGGTCGGCGAGTGCCAGATCCACCTTGCCACGGTCGATGATTCCGGCATCCAGACCGTCCGCGAGCGCGCTCGTGAGCCCCCGCTCCGCATCGCGCGCAGGCTCCATCCGAGCGTGGAGATCGGTCTCGATCTTCTCGACCGCGGGTCTCTGCTCGGGCGAAATGCCAAGCGTATCGAGGCTCATCGCGATGAGGAGCGTCACGCCACCATGGTGGTGGTAGCGATGGTGTTCCATCAGAGCCGCGGTCTCGTCGTCCGGGCCGGGACTCGGCGCCACCGCTGCGGGCGCGCTCTTCGCCGCGCTCCCGCCGCAGGCCGCCGTCGCCCACGCTCCCAGGAGCACCGTCGCCGCAATCCACGTCCTTCGCGTCGTCGATTTCATCCGCACTCCTCGTCTAGGACGCATGCACGACGGCCGAGACGTCCGGCCGTCCAATCTGCTCCCGCAGGTAGCTCCGCGCGACCTCGACGACCGCGTAGGACACGGTGCTGGCGAGAACGGCGCGGAGGAGCCGAGACCCCAGAACGACGCCGAGGCCCAACCCCACGGCGACGCCCAGCGCAAGGGTCTTGTACGGATTCCTCTTCATCTGCTCTCCCAGGTTGGAGGGGAATCCGTAGAGACCATCCTTGGCGCGACGACCGAAGGCCCCCCAATGAAAATGCGAGCCGCCGTTCGCCTTCGCGCCAGTTGGCTCCGTGCCTTCGCTGCGGGCGCCCATTTCGTTGTTTGTCATGAGTGCGGGATAGTGCATGACGCGTACCAGCGGGGACCAGGCCTCGGGCGACGTCTCGTCACTGCAGATGCGGACAATCGGAGTCGGCCGGGATCGTGATGGTGTTGGCGTCGACCTGCACGCCCGCAGTCTGCGCGAGCGCGCGACCCGTCAGCGTCGAGCCGGTCTTCATCGTGATGGCCGTTCCCGCGATCACGGTGCCGTCGAACGTCACGGTCTTGCCGATCGTCACGGCCCCGCTGATCCTCCAGAAGACGCCGCAGCTCCGGGCGCCGTTCATGAGGACGACCTGCGCCCCGTCGGCGACGGTCAGCGTGTCATTTCCCCGGACGATGAAGAACGCGTTCTCGTCGCCGCGCGCGTCGAGGTACACGTGCCCGTTGACGAGGGCGTCCGCGCTGAAGCTATTCATGCAGGTGACGCCCGGGTGGAGCGTGATGTCGCCGGTCAGGCCGCCGACCACGTTGGTGAGATCGGTGTCGCATGCTCGCGGATCGATGTTACCGACGAGCGATGTCACGTCGCCCTGGGCGGTCCCCGTGAGCGCCGCGTTGGGCGCGAGCGAGTCGTCACCGTACTTGGTATAAGCGCTGCCGTCGAAGCCCGTGATGACCGAGACGGCGGCCGCGCTGACGCCGATGCTCCCGCCGATCGTGGAGACGTCCGCGGTGGTGACGGAATCGTACGCGAGGACGGCGAACTGCTTGGCCGCGCCGACCGTCGGGCCGGTGTACGGACCGCCGTCGACGACGGCGCTGTCGGCGCCCGAAGCCGGCGTGGCGTCCGCGCTCGCGTCGACCCCGCCGCTCACGTTCGACGGCCCGTCGCCCGCGGCGCTCTCGGAGCCCGACGCCCCGGCGTCGGCCGGCGCTCCGCCGTCTCCCGATGAAGAGCCGCAGGCGGCGGTGAGAAAAGCAGCCGCTGTGGCGGCGGCACTCCAGAGAGAGGCCATGAATTCGCGTCCTTTCGGTGCTTGCTATTTTGCCAAAACCGGTCGGCGCCATGCGTGACCCGGCGTTCGGCAGCGCGGGGACCGGGGGAGGACGCCGTGCGCCCTCGGGACCGTTTCTCTCCGCGAGGTCCAAGCTAAGGGCTCACGGACGAACAAGTCGATCGAAGGGATCGACAGAAGCTCGCCGTCATGATCTACGGTTCCGGTGGACGCCGAGAGAGTGGTTCGTCGAAAGTGGCGCCTGCTGAAGGCCACGATGAGCGAGCGAGCGCGTCGCTTGTGGGCGGGGGCCGAGGCGGACGCGGTGGGATGGGGCGGGGTGGCGGCCGTTGCACGCGCGACGGGGCTTGCCATCAGCACGGTACGCAAGGGACGTGACGAGGTCCGGGCCGGCATCCGCGCGGAGGACGTTGGCCGTGTTCGACGCAAGGGCGGGGGTCGACGTAGCTTCGAAGTCGAGCATCCCGACGTTTGGCCGAAGCTGGAGAAGTTGGTGTCCCCCGTGACCCGAGGTGACCCGGAGTCGCCGTTGCGCTGGACGTGTAAGAGCACTCAGGCCTTGGCGGGAGAACTGTTCGTGCAGCACGAGATCCGGGTCAGCGACAAGACCGTCGCGAAGTTGCTCAAGGAGCACGGCTATAGCCTGCAGGCGCCAAGCAAGTCCGTGGAGGGAACGCAGCACCCGGATCGGAACGCCCAGTTCGAGCACATCAACGCGAAGGCGGAGGAATGCCTCGAACGCGGCGTTCCGGTGCTCTCCGTCGACACGAAGAAGAAGGAGCTGGTCGGGAACTTCAAGAACTCTGGACGCGAATGGCAACCGGAAGGCGAGCCCGAGTTGGTCGACGTGCACGACTTTCCCAGCGACGCCGTGGGCAAGGCCATCCCGTATGGCGTCTACGACGTCGGCGCGAACGACGGGTTCGTCAGTGTTGGCATCGACCACGACACCCCCGTCTTTGCGGTCACCACGATCGAGGCGTGGTGGGTACAAGTCGGCGCAAAGCGCTATCGGAATGCCCGGGAGATTTTCATCACGGCGGACGCGGGCGGCAGCAATAGCTATCGCTCTCGCGTCTGGAAATACGAGCTCCAGCGCGTGGCCGACAAGCTCGGTCTCATGATCCACGTGTGCCACTTCCCACCCGGCACGAGCAAGTGGAACAAGGTCGAACACCGACTCTTCTCCTTCATCTCGATCAACTGGCGGGGGCGTCCGCTCCGCTCGTACGAAACCGTCGTGAACCTCATCTCGAACACCACGAACCGCGGCGGACTTGTTGTCCGTGCGCGACTCGACCGCCGCAAGTACCCGATCGGAAAGAAGGTGTCCGTTAGAGGAAATGCGCGCCCTGAATATCGAGCCCCACGACTTCCGCGGCGAGTGGAACTACGTCGTCCGCCCGCGGTACTTGAACACTTGACCGGTCGTCTTGTTTGTTCCCGGGCCCTAACCACGAGTGCTCGGCCGGGCAACGTGGAGGACCGAGATCGGCGCGTCGCAACTCGCGCCGGCGCGACGGCTCGACAGTTGCAATCCTGCGTTCGTAGCAAGTGACACAGGGACCTTTTAAAATGAAAATTCGAAAAAGCATCAACTGCGTATCCGGATCCTGCTTGGGCGCCGCGGCGATGGTCGCGATTTTCAGCGGGGGCTGTAGCGCAGCGTCGAACGCCGAGGAGCTCGCTTCGGGTTGCGACGAATTCAACCAGGGGACGTCGTCCGTCGACGCCTTGTCGATCGACGGTGACACGAAGGCCTTCGTGTCCGCGAGCGCGAGCCTCGTGAGCATCGCGACGACGTCCGAGACGAACGTCCTGGGCGCGTGCACCGCGATCGACAGGGATCTCGGCGTCACCGACACGTGGAGCGCGATGGCTCCCTCGTCGGGCGCGCCCGACGCCGAACTCAAGGAGGCCTGCAGTCAGGCCTCGAGCAAGATCACGGCGATCTTGACGGCGAACGCGGGCGCTCACTGCGCGCTCTACGTCACCGGCGCTCACTGCGTCGTCGACGAGACGAAGCAGGTCATGTGCGAGCAGTCCTGTACGAACGCGGAGAATTGCACGCCCGGCAACATCACGACCCTGTGTTCTCCCGCCGAGCTCACGGGCGAGTGCAGCGGTAGTTGCGATGCGAATGCATATTGCGAAGGAACGGCGACGGCGTCCGCGCAGTGCACCGGCTCTTGCGCGGGCGAGTGCACCGGAATGTGCGATTCGAGTCCGTGTCAGGGAACGCACTGCGCCGGCGTCTGCGCGGGCAAGTGCGACGCGGACTGCAAGGTCTCGGCGAGCGCGCAGGTCAACTGCGGAGCGAACGTCACGTGCCGCGGCGGTTGCAGCGTGGCGTACACCGCGCCCGAGTGCGAGACGACCGTGACGCCGCCCTCCTGCAACGTCAGTCAGACGTGCCAGTCGAGCTGCAAGGCCAGCGTGGAGGTCACGTCGACCTGCACGCCCGCGGGCGCGGACTTCGAGTGCAGCGGCGCGGCGCTCGTCACCACGACCGTCTCGGACGTGGTCGCGGACGGCGGCCTATCGGCCGACGGCTCCCTGCTGGAGGCCTCTACGGTCGACGATGCAAGCGCTCCGGATGCAACGACGATGGCCCCGGACGCCTCGGAGGCCGGCGTCGCGGAGGACGCCGCGGAGCCCGATGGCGCGATGCCTGCGGATCTCCAGGCGCTCGTCACGACGATCCGGAAGAACCTGCCGGCCGTCATCCTCATGGTGCAGGGTCAGGGGACGCTGGCCTCGAACGCGGCGACGGACGTCGTGGCGACGGGGACGGCGCTGATCCAGAACACGTCCGGCCTGAGCGGCAAGGCCGTGGCCTGCGCGGGAGTGGCCGCCGAGGCGGATACGACGGCGGAGGTGAGCCTCTCCGTCACCGTGAACGCAAGCTCCAGCGTCAGCACGTCGTGCGGCGGTCCGGCGAAGGGGTCTTGATCATCCTGGCGTCGCACTGACGAGGGATTCGAAAGGCAGAGCGGCCGTGTCCGACGGGGGCCCGGTCGCTCGGTCTCATTTGGCGGACCCAGACTCGGTCGGGACCTCGATGGCCCCGGCCTGCAGCAGGGACACGAGCACCTCGAACGCATCTTCGCGGACGATGTCGCAGACATCGAGGATTGTCGCGAAGGAGTTCCGGCCGTCGACGAGCGACAGGAGGTACGCCGCCTTCGCGTCCAGTGGCAAAAAGCGCAAGCCCTCGGCGGTGACGGCGAGCGACGGAATTGCCTGGAGCGGCACCCGCGCGCCCCCGGTATCGGCTGACGCCGGCACAGGGAGAGAGAGACCCGAACCCGCCAAATGCGTGACTGGAGCCATGGGGGCCTCGAGCTACGCATGAATCGCACCAGTAATCCTTCCGCGTCGGTGGAACGCGCAGACGGCGTCGCGGGACGTACCGATTCGGCTCCGGGCGGGCGTTCGTTCTGCAAATTGCAAATCGCGCCGTGCGTCCCGCCACTCGGTGCGACTCTCGGGGTGGGGGGTGTAGACGCTGCGTGACCCTTGACGGTAGGCTGGGTCATGGGTGGGGCTGATTGGACAGGACTCGCTCACCATCACGTCGCCCTCGTTCACGCTGACGGCGGTCCGCACCAGCAGCACGCTGACCTTCACCGACGATCAGACGCCCGGCGACCCGGCCGGCGCCGCCGTGCTCACCGCGACGCAGAGCGCGGGCACGTTCAGCGCGGGCATCGTGCCGTTCGACCTCGGCGGCGCCTGGACGATGCAGGCCGGCCCCACGGGCGAGAGCCCCTCCGTGACGTGCACGCTCGACGTGGGCATCGCCGAGATCGACGGCGCGTGCCAGTACCTCGCGCCCGCTGGTTTTTGGTTCAGCTTCACGACCCACAAGACCGCGTCGGCGGCGTCGAGCTTCGGCGACTTCGGCGGACAGTGGACGAGCTCGTGGACGTGGTCGGGAGCGGGCGGTGGAGTGTTCCCGTGCTCGCTGGATTTCTCGGGCGCCAGCATCACGACCTGCGCCGGCGGCGCGGTCGACGAATCGATCCAGGGGTCGCCGCTCGTCGGGATCTCGTTCACGTACGACGGCGCGAACACCATCAGCGGTTCCGCGCAGGGCTGGGCCGAGTTCTCCGCGACGCGGTGATGAAGCGTCGCAGGCGCGCGCTGCCGCTCGCGCCCGTGCTGAGGTTCGCCGGGGCGTTCGCCCTGGCCGGGTGCCACGACCGTTCGTTCGGCCAGCGAGAAGGTCCGTTTCTCTCCATCGAACGTCAGGACAGTCTCGAACCGCAGGCGGGACGGCCCGTCGCGCGCAGCGCCGTCCTTCCCGGCGCGATCGCGCTCGCCTTCGGTGGCCTGCCCCCCGAAGAGCTGACGCGCCTCGGTGACGGCCTCGAGGAGTCGGCCGACATCGCCCTTCGTCGCGCGGCTCCAGAGCTCTTCGACGTCACCGGGCTCGCGGAGGATGCCTCCGCGCCTCCCTCGAACGCCGTGCGAGAGATGCTCCCCGACCTCCCCGCGCTGACGGCGGCCGCGAACGTGCTCGGCGCGCCCTGGACCTCGCCCGACCTTTCCGTCACGCTCGGGCCCACGTGCGCGGCCCGCGCCCTGCGTTGCCTGCCGCTGTTTCGCGCGCCCGCCGACCCGGAAGACGCGCTCGTCCGTCGCGGGCGAGCCCTGGCGTGGAGCATCTCGAACGCGGCGCTCCTGCGCGTCCCCGCGACCTCCCGTGCTGCCCTGCTCCGGTCGCTCCGTGCCGCGCAATCGCAGCCTTCGCGCACCATCGCGCTCGTCTTCGACGCGGCCGGCGGGACGCTCGACGAAGGGCGGGTCGAGCGCCTCCGCGAGCAAGCTCGCGCGGCGCTCGTGCGCCTGCCCGCCGGCGCACCCGCACGATCCTGGCTCGACGCGCTCGCGACCGCGCCGTCGCGCTGGGCGCTGCCGATCGCCCTCGGCGCCGACGAGGTCCTCGTCGTCCCGCGCCTGAGCGCGCTCGCGCGGATGCAGGAGTTCCGCGCGGAGCTCGATCTCGCGTGTGGGGGCCGTTCGAACCCCTAATTTTGCCCTTTGAGGAGGCGCTCCGGCGGGATTGAGGGTCGACCACCTTCGGCGTACATCGCGTCGAACACCGGCGACAGCTTCGCCAACGCCTCGTCGGCAAGCGCCACCATGGCGGGTGACGGCCATCGACGGGGTATGGTCTTCACAGGATCATGTCATCCCCCAAGCGTCTCGCTAGGATCGCCGGTGTCCTCTACCTGTTCGTCGGCATCTTCGGCGGCTTCGCAGAGGGGTTCGTGGACCCCAAGATGTACGTTGCGGGCGACGCGACGGCCACGGCGCGGAACGTCGTTGCGAGCCCGGGACTCGTCCGCATGAGCGTCGTCGCTCATCTGCTTGACGGGACGTTCTTCGTGTTCCTGGCGATGGCGCTCTACGTCCTACTTGAGCACGTCAACAAGAACGTGGCGAGGGCGATGCTGGTCCTGGTCGCGCTCGCGACCGGCATCATCTGCCTCAATGCGGTCTTCCAGTTCGAGGGCTTGCGGGTCGCAACCGACAGCTCCTACGCGACCGCCTTTGGCACGGCGGGATCGAACGCCCTGGTGCTGCTCTTGCTCGATACCCAGCACTACGGCACGCTCAGCGCGCAGGTCTTCTTCGGCCTGTGGCTCGTTCCGATAGGGTATCTCGCCGATAGATCGGCGCTGTTCCCCAGGTGGCTTGGCGCTCTGCTCATCGTGGGGGGCGTCTGCTACCTCGTGGACCTGCTCGCGGCGTTCCTAGTCCCCGCCTTCGGCCAGCAGATTCACGCCTTCGTAGTCATCCCCTGCGCAGTCGCCGAGATCTCGATGGTCGTGTACCTGCTCGTGGTCGGCGTGAAGACCGTGAAGCCAGACAAGCAAATCCTTGCCGCGACGTGAACGCAGTAGGCTTTTTCAGCACCCTGCTAGCACTACTCCGCCACTTTCTTCTTTCCATTCGGCCGAGAATGCGCTCCATAGGGGAGCGCGATGCGCGACCTCTCTTTGCCGGACGCCTGGGAGCAAAGCTTCGATCAATGGCTTGAGCCCTTTCTGACGGCCTTCGGGCACAAGGTTCGGCGGAAGTGGGCGCCGGTCTACGTCCGCGGGCTCTTGATGCCAGGCGAGCGCAAGAGCGTCGAGCCACTGGCAGCGCGAGTCGCGCCAGACGACGTCGAGCAACTCCACCACTTTGTCGCGACGTCGCGTTGGGACACCGACGCGATCGAGGAGGTGCTTCTCGACAAGGCAGATGCATTGCTCGGCGGAGACGACGCGCACCTTATCGTCGACGACACCGCGATCCCCAAGAAGGGCGAGCACTCGGTCGGCGTCGCGCATCAGTACTGCGGCCAGCTCGGCAAGCAGGCCAACTGCCAGTCACTCGTCTCCGTAACCTTGGCTCGCGATGAGGTACCGATCCCCATCGCGTTGCGTCTGTTCTTGCCTCAATCCTGGAGCGAAGACCGCGCGCGGTGCAGGCGCGCAGGGGTGCCCGATGAGACGGTCCACAAGCCGAAGTGGCAGATCGCGCTCGATGAAATTCGACGCATCCGCAAGGCGGGCGTTCGGTTCAAAGACGTCTTGGCCGATGCGGGCTACGGCGCCTGCGCCCAGTTCCGCCATGCGCTCACCGCCATGCAGATCACCTGGGCGGTGGGCATCTCACCCGAGCAACTCGTCTACCCGACCACAGTGCGCTTGCGCTTCCCACGAGCGGCGACCGGGCGTCCGCGCAAACACGGCGTCCCTACCGCCTCTCGCCGCTCCGTGCGCGAGGCCATCGAGGCACTCGGCGAAGAGGCCTTTCGCACGATCCGTTGGCGTCGCGGCACTAAGGGCTGGCTCTCCGCCGACTTCGCCGCCGTACGCGTGCGTGTTGCCGACGGTCCCGACGCCGGACACCACGTGCATCTGCCTGGCGAAGAGGCTTGGCTCGTCTGCGAGCGCCGCAGAAACGGGGACGTCAAATTCCACCTCACCAACCACCCCGAATCCGCCTCCCTCAAAACTCTCGCCACCACCATCAAGGCTCGCTGGTCGTGCGAGCAAGCGCACCAACAGCTCAAAGAGGAGCTCGGGCTCGACCACTTCGAAGGCCGCTCGTGGCACGGCCTCCATCATCACGCCGTGCTTACGATGATCGCGTTCGCTTTCCTCCAGACCACGCGAGTCCGCCAAAATAAAGCGTAGGCGCAGTCAGCTCCCCTCGACGATCACTCTGCCCGCGATCCGCAGAGCACTCGTCGGTCGCCTGGCTGCGCCACTCCCATGCCCGGCCTGCGGCGGGCTCGTGAAACCCTTCGTGCCGATCTAAAAGTGGCGGAGTAGTGCTAGTTTGGGAGCGTCCGTCCTTTGAACGTTCCGTTCAAAGGACTCCTGCTCTAGCGCCGAATCTGGCAATGAGGGCAGTACACGGTCGAACGCCCTCCCACGATCGTGCCCACGAGCGTGTGACCGCTGCGCGGGCACGGTTCCCCGGCGCGGCCGTACACGTGAAAGCGCTGCTCGCGTTTTTCTTCTCGCTTCGTCCGATACGCGGTCCCGTCGGCGAGCTCGCTGCGGATCGCGGCCTCCACCCCGCGGGCGACCGCGCGCACGTCCTCGGGAAGCAGCGCGCTGCCGGCCGATCGCGGATCCAGCCGCGCCACCCAGAGGGCCTCGTTCGCGAGGATGTTGCCGACGCCCGCGAGGACGCGCTGGTCCATGAGGATCTCCTTCACGCTGCGACGGCTCCTGGCGAAGAAGGCGGAGAGACGGGGGACGTCGATGCCGTCGGCCAGGGGATCGGGGCCGAGGGCCGTCCAATCGTCGATGTCCTCGCGCGCCGCGACGAGTCGCCCGAAGCGGCGTGAGTCCACGTACCGGACGCTCGACGGCTTGCCACCCCGAGCCACGTCGATGCGCGCGCGCTCGAAGCGCACGGGGGCGGCGGCGGACACCCGCACCCAGTCCCCCGTCATCCCGAGATGCGAGAAGACCTTCCCCCCATCGTCGAGCTCGAGGCGGAGCCACTTGCCCCTGCGCGCGACCCCCTCGACGGTCCGCCCCACGAGGGACTTCGCGAAGCGCGACACGGGGCCTGGCCGCGCGATGTACGGGTCGTTGCACTTCGCAGCCGTCACGGTGGCCCCGACGAGCCAGCGCTTCAATTCGCGGCGAGCCGCCTCGACGTCGGGCAGTTCGGGCATTTCATCCTCATTTCCCCCCGCTCACTCGCATCGTCTCCACCAGCTTCGCAATCCTGCGCTCCCGCGTCTCCGCGGACTTCGCCTCCTCGATGGAGGCGACGTGCTTCCGGCGCAGCCCGAACGGCAATCGGTCGAACGCCGCTCGGGCCTTCGGCGCGGCCTTCAATGCCTTCGCGAGATCCGGCGGTTCGGCGACCACCCTCGACTCGGCGTCGAGCTCGAGGTCGACCGCGACGAGGTCGCCTTCGGCGATTCCGCTCGCCGCGCGGTTCGCGGCGCTGATCCCGACGAGGCGCTGCCCGCGCATCAACGCGATTCGACTGCGCCACGTATGGCCGTTGATCGTGACGACGATGGGCGGACGGGCCCCCCCGCCGAGGCCTTCCGCGATCTTCTCCGGGACCTCGACGGCGGTGGCGTTGCCGGAGGGAATGACCTTCGCTTTGAACTTCATGCTGACAATCCCATGTTCGTGCTCCGCGTCCCCCAGTGTCTCCGAGACTGCCCTGCCGCGGCCAGGCCATCGTGAAGCCGAGCGTGCTCGTGCGGAGACGCCAACGAGGGCCGGGCGTACGCGGGCGAGGACGAACGGCCCACGTTGAAACTGCCCCCCATGACGCGGGCGGCGCTCGGGCTCGCGAACCTGGTCGTCGTGCTCGCGGTCGTCCTCTTCGCGTCGGCGGGCACCGTGCGGTGGGCGCAGGGCTGGGTATTCCTTGGCCTCTTCTCCGCGTCCGCGCTCGCGATCACCGTCTATCTCGCGCGCAAGGACCCCGCCCTCCTCCAGCGCCGTGTCCAGGCCGGCCCGATCGCCGAGAAAGAACCTCGCCAGAAGGTCATCCAGGCTCTCTCGAGCCTTTCGTTCCTCTCGATGCTCGTGGTCCCGGCGCTCGATCGTCGTCATTGGTGGTCGCAGGCGCCGCTGCCGGTCGTCGTGGCGGGCGACGCGCTGGTCCTCGTCGGGTTCCTCATCGTCTTCCGCGTCTTCCGCGAGAACACGTTCACGTCGTCCGTCATCGAGGTAACCTCCGAGCAGCGCGTGGTCGACTCGGGGCCGTACGCGGTCGTCCGGCACCCCATGTACGCGGGAGCGCTCGTCCTCGTGGCGGGGATCCCGATGGGGCTCGGCTCCCTCGCCGGGCTGGCGACGTGGCCCCCCATGGCCGCGGTCGTCGTGTGGCGGCTGCTCGACGAGGAGCGCTTCCTCCTCGAGCATCTGCGCGGGTACGCCGAGTATCGCGCGAAGGTCCGCGCCCGGCTCGTTCCGCGCGTGTGGTAGCTCGGTTCGGCCTCTGCTTTTCGTCTTGCTTTACCCCGCCGCGCAGGACGCAAGCGCTGCAGACGCCTCAGGCGTACATCGACGAGCATGGGCTGATGGCATAATCGGACCACGATGCCCGAGCCGACCGACGACGTGCTGGATCAGTGGCTGCGCGGCGAGGGACTGGCCACGCTGGACAACGTCATGGGCGGGGCGCTCGACGTCGTCGGGGTGATGGATCGCGATCTCGTCATCCGGTACCTCAACTGGACGGCGCCGAGCCTGAAGCGCGAGAACGTGGTCGGCCACAGCGTCCTGGACCTCGCGCCCCCGGGGTACAAGGAGCTCTCGCGAGACGTCTACCTCCAGGTGCTGGGCACCGGGGTCGGCACGCACTTCGAGACCATGTACCGCGACGAGGGCGGGGTTCTCATCTGGCTCGTCCGGGTGGGGCCCATTCGTCACCAGGGCCGGGTGATCGGGCTGGTGGTCATCACCACCGACGTGACCGAGCAGCGCCGCGAGCACGCCGACCGCGATCGGTTCTTCTCGCTCTCGCTCGACATGCTCGTCGTCATCACGCCCGACGGTCGCCTGAAGCGCGTCAACCCGGCCTTCGGCGAGGCGCTCGGCTTCCGGGTCGCAGAGCTCGCCGAGACCCCGTTCCTCGACTGGGTCCACCCCGACGACCGCGCGCGGACGATCGAGTCCTTCGACCTGGTCCGAGGCGGCAACCCGGTCACGGACTTCGAGAACCGCTACCGGCGCAAGGACGGCACGCAGCGCGTCTTCTCCTGGCGAGCGACCACGGATCCGGTCACCGGGGACGTGTACGCGGTCGCGCGGGACATCACCCATCAGCGCGCGACGGAAGCCCAGCTCCGACACGCGCAGAAGATGGAAGCGGTGGGGCAGCTCGCGGGCGGCATCGCTCACGACTTCAACAACCTGATGCAGGCGGTGCTCGCGAACGCGGAGCTGGCGTCCGCGCAGACGCCCCCGACGTCGGGCGTGTCGGAGTACCTCTACGAGATCGCCGGCGCCGGGCGGCGCGCCGCGGATCTGACCAAGCAGCTCCTCGTCTTCAGCCGGCGCCAGCCCTTGAACGCCGTGCCCATCGATCTGAACGCGCTGATCCAGAGCCTCATGAACCTGCTGCGGCGCCTCTTGCCGGAGAACATCGCGATTGACCTCCGCGCGGCGCTCTCGGTCGCCCCGGTGAACGCCGACCCGACGCAGCTCGAGCAGGTGGTCATCAACCTTTGCGTCAACGCGCGCGACGCGATGGAGGGCGGCGGCCGGCTGATGATCGAGACGGAGGACGCGGCGATCGACGAGCCGTACTGCAAGCTCCACCCCTGGGCCCGGCCCGGCCGGTTCGTGCGGCTCCGCGTGACCGACACGGGGGCCGGGATGACCGGCGAGGTGCTCGAGCGCGTGTTCGATCCGTTCTTCACGACCAAGGGCAACCAGCGCGGGACGGGGCTCGGGCTGGCCACCGTGTACGGCATCGTGCAGCAGCACGGAGGGGTGGTGCACGTCGACAGCGAGGTCGGGCTGGGGACGACCTTCGAGGTGTACCTGCCGGCCGGCGATTGACCGGCGTCGACCAACGCGACAGTCTCCGGCGCCGCGGTCCGCCCGCGCGGGCGCGAGACGATCCTCATCGCCGAGGACGAAGAGCTCGTGCGCCGACCGCTCGCCCGGGCGCTCGACGGCGCGGGCTATCGGACGCTCGCCGCGTCCAGCGGCCTCGAGGCGATCCGCCTCCTGCACGAGCACGCCCGCGAGGTGGCGCTCGTCGTCCTCGACGTCGTCATGCCCGAGCTCGACGGCCCGGACGCGTGGGAGCGGATGCGCGCGATTCGCCCCGGGCTGCGCGTCATCTTCACGAGCGGGTACGCGAACGAGCGTTACCGGTCGCGGCTCCCGCCGGACGCCGAGGTCCTCGAGAAGCCTTTCCACACCGAGGAGCTCTTGCGGCGCGTTCGCCGGAAGCTCGACGAACCGTAGCCCGCGCTCTACCTCGCGGGCCGTCCGCTCGACAGATTCACCGGGACGTCCCGGAAACCCGAGTCGCCGAGGACCAGGAGCTTCACCGTGTCGCCGACGGCGTGCTTGCCAATGAGCTCCGCGAGCCTCTCCGGACTCTCGAGCGGCTGGCCGTTCACCGCGACGACGACGTCCGCGTTGGGCCGCAAGCCGGCCTTCTCGGCGGGGCTCGAGGGCGCGGTGGCGAGGACGCGCACGCCGCGCACGTTCCCTTTCGTTTCGGATTCGCCGCGGATGCCGAGCCACGGGGGCGTGGGCTCGACGAGGAAGGACCGGATGGCCTCGACGGGCGCGCCGAGGGGCTCGGGGACGCAAGGCGGCGGCGGGAGCGGCAGCACTTCGGGGCCGCCAGGCACCGGCGGGGTGGGGTAGACCGGGATCACCTTGCACGCGCGCACGAGGACGGCGACGACGTGCCCGTCCGCGTCGAGCAGCGGAGCGCCCGCCACCGGCGAAGCCTGGAAGCTGACCTCCAGCATGCGGACCGTGGGCAGCCCTCGCTGCCCGTGGGCCGCGACGTCGCCGCGGATCTCGGCCGGCATGGAAGCGAGCCGCCCTTGCGACGGGAGCATCGCTCGGAGCTCGTCCGTGCTGTCCGGCTTGGCGTCGCTGGCGTCGAGTCCCTCGGTCCACGCGAGCGACTGCGGGATGAGGAGGGCGAGGTCGGCGGCCTTGTCGCTGCGCCCGACCTGCGCGTGGACCCTCGACCCATCGGCATAGCGAAGGTCGACGCCGGCCGCGCCGGCCAGCCCGGAGAGCGCCGTGAGGACGCGCCCGTCGCGGCCGAGGACGGTGCCGATCGCGATGGGTGCGCCGTGCTGCTCGATCACCACGAGCCCGCGGCGCACCTGGTCATCGGCCTGCTGGGCGTCCGCGGTTCCGGTCAAGCACGCGGAGAGGACGATCCCGGACAGCAGGAGGGCGTACTTCACCCGGGATCAGCGTAGCTCACGGTGGAGTCATGTGCCGCCGCGAAGACTGCCGTCGCGCAGACGACCGCGGCCATCCAGTTGCCGAACGCGAGCGCGCCGGTCGGCGGCGGTCCCATGTGCCACTCGACGGAGGAACGGGAGGACGGAACCGGAACCGCCGACGAGATCACGGGTTCTCGTACGCGTACCGGCAGTGGGCACTGGATCGTCGCCATCACACCATCGTAGGCCGGATCGCGACCTCGACGAGGAGTCAGGTCTTCGGGATGAGGGCTCGAAGCTCCTCTGCCGGAATCACATACGCGGTCCGGCAAAAGTCGCAGGTCAGCTCGGTCGGATTGCCCTCCGCGCTGAGCGAGATCGAGATCCGCGGGCGGCAACGTGGCCAGGGTGGCGAGCACCCGATCCTTGCTGCACCGGCAACGCCAGGAGAGCGGGCTCTCTTCGAGGCGAGTGAAGGGCATGCCGTACAAGAGCTCGTCCATGAGCGGCGACGGCGCGGCATCGATCTCCGTGAGGAGGGGCCCGATGTCTTCGAAGTCGCGGAGGCGCTCGGCCATGATCGCCAGCGGGCCACGGCCCACCTCGGGCAGGAGCTGCACGAGGTAGCCCCCGGCCGCCACGACGTGGTCGGCCCCGAGCACGCAGGCGACCGCGAGCATCGACACGACCTGCTCGGACTCCTGCAAGTAGACCATCAGCGCCTGCGAGACCGCGCCGCCGAGGGGCACCTGGACGAGCCCGCGGTGCAGCTCGCCGTTGCGGAGGGTGCGCACGACTTCGAGCGTGCCGCCCTGGAGCGAGGGCGCGGCGCTCTTCTCTTTGCGCGTCAGCAGGCCGCGCGCCCCGCCGTCGGGATGCGACTCGCCGACCCAGAGGCAGCCCCCGTCCACGCTGCGGAGGAGCCCCTGGAGGCGGTTCGCGGGGTCCATCGTCTCGCGCACGAGAATGGCGCCGGTGACCAGGTCGGCCAGGTGCACGGCCTCGACGCCCCACAGGGACTGTGCGGCGAGGAGGCGGCGGACGGTGTCGGTCGTGCGGACGGTGATGACGCGAAACGCGCCGTCGTCGGTCACCGCCCGCAACGCGCTGTCGCTGAACTTCGGCTCGGCCATGGGGATCTCGATGAGCCGGGTGCGTAGCGCATTTGGCGTCCTACGCACGCGGCTGAGCGAACTCCCTCAGTTGCAGAACCACTCGCCCTGGATGCACGCGCAGACCGCGCCCGCCGTATAGGTGCACGCCATCGCCGCGTTCACCGCGCACGAGTCGCCGGGCGACGGCTCCGCTACGGGGCACGTCTCGTTGCACGTCCAGGCGTCGGTGGTGGGGCCGGTCGCGCGGCAGGTGCAGTTGGTGCCGGAGTACGGGCAGTTCAGGCCCTGCGAGGTGCAGCTCGCCGCCGCCGCCGGCTGCGTGGCGGGGCAGGTCGCGCACGACCACTTCGATCCCGGAGCGCCGCCCCCGGTGCACGTGCACGTCTCGCCGCCCGCGTAGGTGCAGGTGTTGGTGCCCGCCGCGGGCGCCGCGCTGGCCGCGCAGGTCGCGCCGTCGGTGGGGGCCGCTGTCGGGCACGTGCTGCAGAGCCAGCGCGACATCCCGCCGACCGAGGTACAGGCGCAGCTCGTCGTGGAGCCGCCGGCCGTGTACGGGCACGACTCTCCCACGTCGGTGCACTTCGCGAGGTTCGTCGGCGCCGTGCCGGGGCAGGTCGCGGCGTCTCCGGCGTCGCTCTTGGCGGATGCGTCGGGGGTGGACGCGTCCGGGGTCGACGCGTCGCTCGTGCTGCCGTCGCCGCCGCTCGAGGCGTCTCCCCCGCTCGAGGCATCGCCGCCGCTCGACGCGTCGTCTCCGCTCGTCGCGTCCTCGCTGCTCTCGGCGTCGCCGCCCGAAGAGCCGGTCGACGAGTCGTCGACCTCCGAGCCGCTCGCGGAGCCGCTCAAGGCGGACCCGCTCGACCCGGATCCCAATCCCGATCCCGATCCCGACCCGGAGCCCGAGCCCGTGGAGCTGTCGGGGTGATCGTCGTCGAACCGGAGCTGCCCCCACATCCACCGCCGAGCAGCGCGAAGACGAGGACACTGGAAAGGCCACCACCGACGAGGACTTCAGCGATTTTATATTTCATGACGAACCAGTCTCCCCTGGATGTACTTGCGATAGGACGAGGCGTTCTGCCCCGGCCCGTTCCACCACGCGACGAGGCCGCGGGCTGCCCCAAGTGGTGAGTAGAGGCTCGGGTGCAGAATGGGTCAAAAGGTTACGAATCGATGCGGCGGCATCGTGCGTCGTCGATATCGAGAATTCCGACGCGGCCACTCGATGGAGCCCGCTCGAGATAGGCCGTCGAGGGTCCTCCGCTCGATCGCCGAAGCGGTCGAGGGCCGAGGAGAGCCCCTGCAGGTTACGGGCGGCACTCGCCGAGCAGCCGCTCGCCGTGCTCGGTCATCGCCACGCGGCGGGTGGTGCGTTTGCTCATCGACGGCGCCCGTCGGACGTTCCGCCCAGAGTCCGCCGACGTTTACACGACGAAGCGGTCAGGGCGCGGCGGCGGTCGCCAGAAGGTTGTCGCGGAAGCGCGGGACGGCGTAAAGGGGCGCGCCGACCCAGGACAGCACCCGCGCGCCGAGCCGGGTGGGGCTGTGCTTGAAGTGGTGCAGCTCGATCTGGCAGTCGGTGAAGCCGGCCCGCTCGATCTGGAACTGGAGGTGATCGGACGAGTACTCGAGCACGTGCCCGAGGCCCTTGTCGTCCGAGTACCGGAAGTAGTCGAAGATGGGGATGCCGAGGGCGAGGTAGACGACGTTCCGCGGCCGATAGAGGTTCGGCGTGGAGCAAACGAGCTTCCCGCCAGGGCGCATCGCCTTGCGGAGCTTCTCGAGGACGAGGTGCCCGGGAATGGGCAGGTGCTCGATGACCTCGGAGAAAAAAACGGCGCCGAACTTCCCCTCGAAGGGCTGCGCGCCGCTGACGAGGTTCCACGACGTGGTGTCGACCCCGCGACCCTGGAGATACGGGAACGACCCGGGGTTGACGTCCGCGACGGTGGCGCGGTCGCCCCAGAGGACCTTCGAGAGGAGGGCGAGCTGGCCCCCGCCGATCTCGAGCACGTCGACAGGGTCGGGCCCCATGATCTTCGCGTACGCTCCGAGGAGCGCCTCGTAGCGAGAGCGGTACCGAGGGTAATACTCGGGCGCCTCGTTCCACGGCGAACCAATCACGTACTCGTCGTACGCGCGCCTGAATGCGCGAACGTCGAACGGTCGTCCCATCGCCTGCCCTCTCCCTCGTTCGCGCCCCTAGTTCCCGCCCCAGCTCCGCCTCGTGCGGCTCGCCAGCCTCATGCGGCGGCATCGGCGATTAGAGCAGCAAGGGCCAGGCGTGTCCATGGGCCGGGACCCTTGCAACGGCGAAGCTCGAGGGTGCTAGCATGGCCCGCCTCTCGCGCGCCTTTTAGCTGCCCTCGGTGCCATGCGATTCGCCCTCGTCACGCCGTCGTTTTATCTCGACTACGACATCTGCCGCATCTTGATCGAGTCGGTGCACCGCCATGTGCCGGAGGACGTGAAGCATTACCTCATCGTCAGCGCCGACGACGTCAAGCTGTTCAAGGGCTTCGCCGACTCGCGCACGAGGGTCCTCGTGCAGGAGGAGGTCGTGCAAGAGCGCTTCTGGCGGGTGCCGTTCGCGCGGCGCTGGCGCGTGAACATGCACACGCTGCCGATACGCGGGTGGATCTGGCAGCAGATGGTCAAGATGTCGATCGCCCAGGGCATCGACGCCGACGCGTACATGTGCATCGACTCCGACTGCTTCTTCGTGAAGCCGTTCGACCCCCGCTCCCTCGTGCAAGACGGCAAAGTGCCGATTTTCCGCGAGGAGAAGGACTTCTACAAGACGCACGACGACACGCAAAAGTGGGCCGTCGTGAGCCGGCAGCTCCTGCGCCTGCCGCCCCTCTCGCAGCCGTATTCGGTCGGGTACGTGAACTCGTGGGCGCTCTGGCGGCGCGACGTGCTCACGAAGCTCCAGCAGCGGGTGTCGAACGGCGGCAACCCCACCGCCTGGCTCTACCGCCTGGGGCGCAACATGCGCTTCTCGGAGTACTCGCTCTACGGCATGTTCGTGGACCACGTGCTGACCCTCGAGCAGTCGGGCCACTACGGCTTCGGGCGGCACCTCTCGCTCGACCACTGGTCGGAGCAGCCCTTCGACGGCGCCGGCCTCGACGAGTTCAAGCGGCAGCTCAAGGACGAGGCGATCGTGATGATCAACGCGCGCTCGCGCACCTCGCCGGCCGAGAATCCGAAAGACGTTCGGCTACTGAGTCGGAAACGGCTGGCGGAGGCGGGCTACAGGCTCCAGACTGCGGGCCACGGTCCGGGGAGAGGGTCTCGACCTTCGGGCGAGCATGCTCCCCGGGCGGTCGGGCGTGCTCGACCCTCGGGAAAGGGGGGTCGCCGCGCGGTCGGACGCGCCCGACCTTCGGGCGAGCGTGCTCCCCGCGCGGTCGGGCGCCCTCGACCCTCGGGAAAGGGGGGTCGCCGCGCGGTCGAACGCGCTCCCCGCGCGGTCGGGCGCGCTCCCCGCGCGGTCGGGCGCGTTCCCCGCGCGGTCGGGCGTCCTTGGCCGAAGGTCGGACGCTAGTACGTCACGGTCGCGTGCTGCGTCGCCGGGCTGATGTCCCACTCCTTGGCGCGGGTGGCCTTCTGGACGCACGCCGCGACCGCCGGGCTCTTTGGCTTCGTCGTGACGACGACCGCCACGGCGCGGCCCTTCCGGACCGTCACCTTCACGACGACCTTCATGTCGTCGGGCGCGCCGCAGTCGGTGACGAACCGGCCGTGCACGAGCGGGGCGCCGAGCTGCGCGCTGGAGAGGGGCTCCGCCTGCGTGACCCGCGGGGCCGGCGCGGCGCCGCCCGCGTCCGGGGGCTCGGCGGCGTGCGCGCTCGGCGCCGGCGCGAGGACCTCGGACGCCGAGGAAGCGATCGCGGCGAGGCCCCCGTACGCGCCGTCCAGCGTGGGCGGCAGCTCGCGCTTCGACCCGAAGTAGACGAACGCGGCGGCGCCCGCCGCCCCGAGCGCGAAGAGGACGAGAGCCAGGTTCCGTGCGCGCATCCGCTGGGCTTCCAGCGTACCAGGTCGGCGCGGCGCGGTCGGCTTCGCTAGAGTGGCGCCGATCTCTCGACCAGGTGCGTGGCTCTCCGCGCTCGAGCGACGATGACGGCCGATTCCAGCGGCGCCTCCCCCCTGCGCTTCCCGCCCGAGCTTCCGATCTCGGCGCGCGTGCGCGACATCGCCCAGGCGATCGACGAGCACCCCGTGGTCATCGTGGCCGGCGCGACCGGCTCGGGGAAGACGACCCAGCTCCCGAAGATTGCGCTCGCGATGGGGCGCGGCGTCCACAAGATGATCGGCGTGACCCAGCCCCGGCGCATCGCGGCGACCAGCGTGGCCGCGCGGGTGGCCAGCGAGGTGGGCACGCCCCTCGGCACCGAGGTCGGCTACCAGATTCGCTTCGAGGACCGCACCTCGCCCACGACGTACGTGAAGTTCATGACCGACGGCATCCTGCTCGCCGAGATCCACGGCGACCCGCTGCTCCGCCGGTACGACACGATCGTCATCGACGAGGCCCACGAGCGCAGCCTCACGATCGACTTCCTCCTCGGCTGGCTCAAGCGCATCTTGCCCCAGCGACCGGACCTCAAGGTCGTGGTGAGCTCGGCGACGATCGAGACGAAGCGCTTCTCGGACTTCTTCGGGGGCGCGCCGGTGGTCGAGGTGGAGGGGCGCACCTTCCCGGTGGACGTCCTCTACGAGCCGCCCGCCGACGAGCTCGACCTGCCCGAGGCCGTCGCCAACGCGGTCGAGAACGTGACCTCGCTCGACCCGCGCGGCGACATCCTCGTTTTTCTGCCCGGCGAGCGCGAGATCCGCGAATCGGAGCAGGAGCTCCTCGGCCGCGACCTCCGTCACACCATCGTCCAGCCGCTCTACGCGCGCCTCTCGGCGGCGGAGCAGGCGCGGGTCTTCGCGAGCATCCCGCAGCGGCGGGTCATCCTCGCCACCAACGTCGCCGAGACCTCGCTGACCATCCCCGGCATCGTCTACGTGATCGACACGGGCGTCGCGCGCCTCTCGCGCTACGACCCGCGGTCGGGCACCACGCGCCTGCAGATCGAGGCCATCTCCCAGGCGAGCGCCGACCAGCGCAAGGGCCGCTGCGGCCGCGTGCGCGACGGCATCTGCGTGCGCCTGTACGACGAGGCCAGCTTCGCCGCGCGGCCGGCGTTCACCGATCCCGAGATCAAGCGGACGGGCCTCGCCGGCGTCATCCTGCGCATGAAGGCGCTCGGCCTCGGCGACGTCGAGGACTTCCCGTTCCTCGACCCGCCGCACTCCCGTTCCATCACCGAGGGCTACCGCACGCTCGAGGAGCTCGGCGCGCTGGGTCCGGGCCGCGAGCTCACGCCGGTGGGCGAGCAGCTCGCGCGGTTCCCGGTCGACCCGCGCATCGCCCGGATGATCCTCGCCGGCGCCGACCTCGGGTGCCTGCGCGACGTGCTCGTCGTGGCCGCGGCCCTCAACGTGCAGGACCCGCGCGAGCGCCCCCGCGACGCGCAGCAGAAGGCCGACGAGCTCCACCGCCGGTTCCGGGACGAGCGCTCCGACTTCGTGGGCGTCCTGCGCCTCTGGGCGTTCGTGCGCGAGGCGGAGCGCAAGGGGAAGGCGCAGCTCCGCCGCATCTGCCAGGGCGGGTTCCTCTCCTTCATGCGCGTTCGCGAGTGGACCGAGGTGCACCGGCAGCTCGAGGAGGTCGCGCGCGAGCTCGGCCTCGCCAAGCCGCGCGACCGCGAGGCCGGGCCCGAGGACGCGGACCGCCTGCACCGCGCGCTGCTCACCGGCCTGCTGTCGCGCATCGGGCGCTGGCACCCGGAGAACCGCGTCTACATCGGGGCGCGGCAGACGCGCTTCGCGATCCACCCGTCGTCGTCGCTCGCGAGGAAGCCGCCGGCGTGGATCATGGCCTTCGAGCTGGTCGAGACCACCCAGCTCTTCGCGCGGATGGCCGCCAAGATGGAGCCCGAGTGGCTGCTCGAGGCGGGCCCGCACCTCCTCAAGCGGAGCTTCAACGACCCGCACTGGTCCGAGAAGTCGGCGCGCGCCGTCATCAAGGAGCAGGCGACGCTCTTCGGCCTCCCCGTCTTCCGCGATCGGAGCGTCGACTACGCGACCGTCGCGCCGGCCGAGGCGCGGCGCATCTTCCTCGAGCACGCGCTCGTCCGCGGCGAGTACCGCACCCGCGGTCGCTACCACGAGACCGACCAGGAGCTCTTCGCGCAGGCCGCGCGCCTTCGCGACAAGGCGCGGCGCAGCGACATGATGGCCGACGATCAGGCGCTCGTGGCGATCTTCGACCGGCGCGTCCCCGAGAGCGTCGTGGACGGCAAGACGTTCGAGGCGTGGCGCGAAGAAGCCGAGAAGCGGGACCCGAAGGCGCTCGTGCTCTCGCTCGAAGACGTGCTCGCGGGCGACGCGGGCCTCGTCCCGGCCGACTACCCGGACGCGATCACCCTGCACGGCGCCCGCCTCGAGGCGGCGTACCGCTTCGACCCTTCGGCCGAGGACGACGGCGTCACCCTGACCGTACCGCTCGTCCTCTTGCCGCAGATCGATCCCGGCGAGCTCGATTGGACCATCCCCGCCTGGCACACCGAGAAGATCGCGGCGCTCCTCTACGAGCTCCCGAAGGCCGCCCGGCGCGACCTCGGACCGATCCCGGAGCTGGCGGCCACCCTCGCCAGGCGGCTCGTCGCGTTCCGCGGCCCCATGCTGCCCGCGCTCGCCGAGGCCCTCGACGAAGAGGCCGGCGTCGACGTGCCGCTCGAGTCGCTCCGGCCCGACGCGGTCGCGGCGTACCTGCGGCTCGGCGTGCGCGTCGTCGGCGCGGACGGGCAGGTGCTCGGCCAGGGCAAGGACGTGCGCGAATCTCTGGACGCGCTTCGGCGCGAGCGCGCGCGCCGAGTGGAAGCAGAGCGCCCCGGCGCCGAGCTGGGAGCGCAAGGGCCTCACGACCTGGGACTTCGGCGAGCTGCTGCCCTTCGTCGCCCGCCGCGTCGCGGGCGCCGAGGTGCGCACGTACCCGGCGCTCGTGGATCGCGGGGCGGCGGTCGACCTGACCCTCCTCGAGTCGAGCGCCGCGGCGGAGGCGGCGACGCGCGCCGGCGTGCGGCGCCTCCTGATGCTCTCGGCGGTCGGTCGGGGCGCCCTCTCGGCCGTCTCGCCGCGCCTCCCGGCCCCGTTCGCGCGGCCGAGCGGCGCGCCCGCTTCGCGGGCCGAGGCGGACGCCTTCCGCGCGCTCGTCCTCGCGCGCATCGTGGACGACGCGTTCTCCCTCGGGCCGGGCGGCCCGCCGCTGCCGCGGACCAAGCGCGCCTTCGAGGAGCTCGTCGCGAACGGGGCTCCGCGCGTCGCGGTCGCGTTCCGGCTGTACGCCGACGCCATCGCCCGCGTCGCGGTGGAGCTCGAGGGCGTGCTCGCCGCGCTGAGGAGCGCCGCGAAGCACCCGGGCGCGAAGCTCGTCCTCGCGGACCTGCGGGCGCACCTCGACGAGCTCCTGCCGCCGGACCTCCTCGCGACGGTGCCGCTGGGCCGGCTCGAGCACTTCCCGCGCTACCTGCGCGCCGCTCGCGTGCGCCTCGAGCGCGCCATCCCGGACCCGCGCAAGGACGCCGACAAGCTCGCCACGATGGGCCCGGCCTGGGCGAGCTACCTGGCGAAGCGCGCCGGCGCGCGCGATCGCGAGGCGGTCGAGGCCCTGCGTTGGTCGTTCGAGGAGCTGCGGGTCGCGATCTTCGCGCCCGAGCTCAAGACCCCCGTCCCGGTCTCGGCGGCGAAGGTGGCCGCGGCGGTCGCGGCGCTACGCTGATATGGGAAAGAGGATGACGACGCAGTCCCCTTCTTCCGCTTTCTACCGGCGCCTCTTCGAGCCCCTCGACCTCGGCTTCACGACGATCCGGAACCGCATCCTCATGGGGTCGATGCACACCGGCCTCGAGGACAGCGAGGTGAACTTCCCCAAGCTCGCGGCCTACTTCGCCGCACGGGCGCGGGGGGGCGTCGGGATGATCGTCACGGGCGGCTTCGGACCGAACCGGGAGGGGTGGTTCTATCCGTTCGCGTCCTCGCTCATGTCGGGGGCCGAGGTCGCGCGGCACCGCCTGGTGACCGGCGCGGTGCACGAGGGCGGCGCGAAATCCTCCTCCAGATCCTGCACGCGGGCCGCTACTCGTACCACCCGCTCTCCGTGTCGGCGAGTCGCATCAAGGCGCCCATCAACCCCTTCCCGCCGCGCGCCCTCTCCGAGCGCGGCATCCAGCGGCAGATCGACGCGTTCGTTCGGGCCGCCGGGCTCGCGCGCGAGGCCGGCTACGACGGCGTCGAGATCATGGGCAGCGAGGGATACTTCATCAACCAGTTCACCTGCCCGCGCACGAACCACCGCACCGATCGCTGGGGCGGCAGCATCGAGAACCGCTCGCGCATCGCCGTGGAGATCGTCCGCCGGGCGCGCGCGGAGGTGGGGCGCGACTTCATCCTCGCGTACCGCCTGTCGATGCTCGACCTCGTCGAAGGCGGCAACACCTGGGACGACGTCGTCTACCAGGGCAAGGCCATCGAGGCCGCCGGCGCGACGCTCATCAACACGGGCATCGGGTGGCACGAGGCCCGCGTGCCGACAATCGTCGCCTCGGTGCCGCGCGCGGCCTTCGCGCGCGTGACGGAGCGGTTCCGGCGCGAGGTGACCATCCCGGTCGTCGCGGCGAACCGCATCAACCGGCCCGAGGTGGCCGAGGAGCTCCTCGCGCGCGGCGCCTGCGACATGGTGTCGATGGCGCGCCCGCTCCTCGCCGACCCCGAGTTCGCGAACAAGGCCGCGACGGGGCGGGCCGACGAGATCAACACGTGCATCGCCTGCAACCAGGCGTGCCTCGACCACACCTTCTCGCTGAAGCGCGCGAGCTGCCTGGTCAACCCGCGCGCCTGCTACGAGACGGAGCTCGTCTCGAGGCCGGCGGGGCGCGTGCGGCGCATCGCCGTCGTCGGCGCAGGCCCGGCGGGGCTCGCGTTCGCGGTGGAGGCGCGGAAGCGCGGGCACGTGGTCGCGCTGTTCGAGCAGGCCGATCGCATCGGCGGCCAGTTCAACATGGCGAAGCGCGTCCCGGGCAAGGAGGAGTTCGAGGAGACCCTCCGGTACTTCAAGCGGCAGATCGAGCTGACCGGGGTCGAGCTTCGCCTGGGGGCGCGCGCCACTTCGGAGACGCTGCTCGCCGGAGGCTACGACGAGATCGTGCTCGCGACGGGGGTGACGCCGCGGCGCGCGGGGTTCCCGGGGACGGACCACCCGAAGGTGCTCTCGTACGTGGACGTGCTGCTCCACGGCGCGCCCGTGGGCGAGCGGGTCGCGATCGTCGGCGCGGGCGGGATCGGCTTCGACGTCGCGACGTTCCTGGCTGCAGGCGAGCGCTCTTCGGCGCTGGACGCGGACGCGTGGTTCGCCGAGTGGGGCGTGGATCCCACGGTCCGCGCGCCGGGCGGGGTCGAGGGCGTCGCGAAGGCCAAGGCCCCCGCGGCCCGCACGATCTACCTGATGCAGCGCAAGGACGAGTCCCTCGGCAAGCGCCTCGCCAGGACGAGCGGCTGGGTGCACCGCGCGAGCCTCAAGGACAAGGGCGTGAACATGCTCGCGGGCGTGGAGTACGAGCGCATGAGCGACGCGGGCTTCGCGATCCGCGTGCGCGGCGAGCCGCGCCTCCTCTCGGTGGACCACGTCGTGGTGTGCGCCGGGCAGGAGCCGCTCCGCGATCTCGAGGCGGCGCTCGCCGGCAAGGGGCCCACGGTGCGCCGCATCGGAGGGGCCGACGTCGCCCTCGAGCTCGACGCCAAGCGCGCCATCCTGCAGGCGACTCAGCTCGCGGCGGCCGTGTAAGGCGCGGCGACCCCGAGGCGGCGGAGCGCCCTCCGGATGCGAGGGACCGGCCCCGCGAGGTGGCGCGCGAGCGCGGGCGCCGCGTAGTCGGCCCCGCACACGAAGCGGAAGAGCGGCCCGAAGCAGAGCGCGGCGACCGGCCCGACGAAGTAGGCGCCCTCCACCGTCGACTCGAAGCTCATCGAGAGCGACGGCCCGCGCTCGACGCGGCGCATGCGGCCGCGGAGCCCCGGGTCGAGGTACGGGAGCCGATCGAGGTCCGGCACGTAGCCGGTGCCGGAGATCACGTGATCGACCTCGAGCGTGCGCTCGCCTTCCCCCTGCACGCGGAGCCGGAGGCGGACGCGCTGGCCGGCCGGCTCGGCGCCGACGACGAGCGTGCGCGGGTGGATGGGCACCTTGCCGTCGACGCGGTCCTTGATCCACCAGGGGGCGGCCGGGCCGAGGTACCCGTTCACGAACCGTACGCGGCGGCGCTCGGGGATGAAGAAGACCGAGAGCGGGAGGGCCTGGAAGATGCGGTTCTTCATCCCCGGGCCGATCACCGAGACGGGCTTGCGGAGGCGCTGGTAGAGAGACCGGTTCGTGTCCATCCGGCCGTGGAAGACCGCCTCCTTCTCGCGCACGAGGACCTGGGCGCTGCCGCCCGCCTCGTGGACCATCGCGCCCGCCTCGATCGCCGAGGCCCCGGCGCCGAGGACGGCGACCTCCTTGCCGCGAAAGACGGAGTAGTCGACGAGATCGGCGGTGTGCGTGCCGAGCTCCCTGGGGAGCCTGGCGACGACCTCCGGCGTGTACTCGAGGTGCGAGAGGCCCGTGGCGAAGACCACGCGCCGCGCCCGCAGGCGCTCGCCGGTCGCGAGCTCCACGCCGAACCCGCCGGCCCCCGCGATCGCGACGCGCCGGACGAGCACGTCCTCCACGCCCGGGACGAAGCGATCCTTCATCGCCATGCCGTACGCGGCGAAGGAGGCCATCGTGCAGGGTTCGAAGTCTTCGAGGCCCTGCGCGCGGCACCACTCGGGGAACGAGTGCCCCGGCTCGGGCACGTAGACGTTCGTGGCGAACGCGAACGACTTGAGGTTGATGCCCGCGGGCATGTCGCGCCAGAACTTCATCGGGGGGCCGAAGATGCGGAGCTCGACGCCGCGAGCGCGGAGGTGCGCGGCGAGCGAGAGCGCGTAAGGCCCCGAGCCGACGATGGCTACGTCCGTTTCCTGCACGATTTTGCCTCTCCTCCCAGCCTCGCGAAACCCCGCGCTCCCCAGCGCGGTCGAATCCGGTCAGTTGCGACGCAACGCCGAGCGCAAGGTCGCCCTCGGGTGGATCATCGCCAAGGCGACCTGCTGCACGCCGTCGAGGATGCCCGGCACCCAGTCGTCGGGGTCGAGCGACGCGTCGAGCAGGGGAACGCCGTGGGACGCGCCGTTCGCCCACCGGTCGATGGTCTGGCCGACGACGCGCTCCGCCGCGCGCGTCAAGCGGAGGGCCGCGCGGTTGCCGAAGCGGATGGTGCGGTCCCGCCGCCAGCCCTGCGCCTCGCGCGCGGCGTCGCGGAGCCCGGCGACGTCGCCCATGGCGTCGAGGTACACGAGATACGGAGAGGGCAGCTGGCGCGCGACGTCGAAGCCAATCTGCCCGAAGAAGCGGGGATTGAAGTCGATGAGCCGGCGCTCTTGCCCGACCTCGACGAACTCGGCCTCGAAGACGCCGTAGAAGCCCGTCGTCTCGCACAACCGGCGCACGCGCGCGGTGAGGTCTTCGCAGAGGGGCGCGTCCTCGAAGAGGATGCCCACGCCCGCCTGGCGCGGCCACTGGAGCAGCTTGTACGTGGCGCGCGCGACGAAGACGTCGTGCCGCGGGTCGGAGAACCCCGAGAGGCTGTAGATCGGATCGCCCGGCTTGCCGCAGAACTCCTGCAACATGGGCCACGCGACCTCGGGCTGGCGCGCGAGCATGCGCGCGTCGTAGCGGTTCGTCCGCAGGAACTCGCCGTAGGAGGCGCGAAGCTCCTCGCGGGTCCAGAGCACGCGGCCCTTGAACTGCGTGTCGAAGAGCACTTGCGTCCGCGGCTTCAAGATGACCGGCGGGTCGACCTCGTGCGCGATCCGCTCGACGTCGCGCCACGAGGTCGGGAGCCACGTGCGCGGCGTGTGCATCCCCACGGCCCGGCAAGCCTCGTAGAGCCTGCCCTTGTCGAGGAGCGCGGCCATGGCCGAGAACGGCGGCGTGAGGAGCTTGAAGTGCTTGCGGAGCACGTCTTCGTGGGCGGCGATGATCCAGGCGAGGTCGTCGCTGGTCGCGTAGAGCACGTGCCCCGGGTCCCACTCGCCGAGGTCGAGGAGCCACTGGACGAAGGCGTCCACCGAGCGGGGCGGCGGGCAGCGAAGGCGGCGCGTCACGTGGCGGGACCACGCGGCCGGGCCGTACGCGTCCGCGTCGGCCATGAAGACCGGGACTTCGGCGTTCCCCAGGCAGCGGACCGCGGCGAGTGTGCCGTAATAAGAGGCCATCGTGAGAACGAAGCCGCTCCGATCCATATCCAGCAGACGGTACCGTGAATTGCCGGGCGGTACCATGTACGATGCACCCTTGGATACGCTCGCCCTCGCCTGATGGACCACACCCGAAAAGGGGGGGCGCGCCGCCCCTCTGGCCTGCCCATCGGGGCAGGCGATGCAGCCGGGCGCGGCGCAAAGACCCGAATGGCGCCGATGTAGACGCCCGCGATCCTCATTTGTCCACGAGGGTCCCGGCGGTGGGCGGATTGCCTACGATCGCCGGACGATCAGGGGTCGCGGCCGATGCCGCGCGAGAGAGGTCGCGGCGCTCAGTGGCCGCCCGACACTTCGACCTTCCCCGCGGGCTTGCCGAGGAGGAGGGTGAGCGGGAGGCTGCAGACGATGAGGGCGGCGGTCGCGCGGAACGTGTCGCCGAAGGAGAGCACCGACGCCTGCTGGGAAACGAGGCCGTCGAGCATCAAGAGCGCGCGCTGCTTCGCGGCGGCGTAGTCGAACCCGTGCGCTTGCAGCGCCGCGATCATCCCCTGGAAGCGGCTGTCGAGCACCAGGTTGCCGGTCTCGAGCTTCTCGACGAGCACCGTGTGGTGCCACACGTTCCGGCGCGCGAGGAGGGTCGTGAGGAGCGCGACGCCGACGCTGCCCCCGAGCTGCCGCGTCAGGTTGTAGAACGCGGAGGCGCCGGGGAGATCCTTCTTGGGGATGGGGCCGAGCGTCGCGAGGCTCAGCGGCAGGAACATGAGCACCGTGCCGAACGACCGGATGATGAGCGGCCAGAAGAGGTCGTCCGCACCGGTCTGAGGACTGAGCTGGCCGAGCATGACGACGGCCGTCGTGAGGATGCACGCCCCCGAAGCGAGGAGCACGCGGGGGTCGAACTTGCCGAGGAGGCGCGCGGCGAGCGGGAACGCAACCCCCGAAGCCAGGGCGCCGGGCAAGAGGAGCATGCCCGTCTGCTGGGCCGTGTAGTGCATCGTGCTCTGCGCGAAGATCGGCACCGCGAAGAGGGCGCCGTACAGCGCCATGCCGATGACGACGGAGAGGATGCTCCCGGCCCAGAGCGACCGGTAGCGGAGCACGCGGAGATCGACGACCGGCGCCTTCGCGGTGAGCTCCCTCCAGACGAAGAGCGAGAGGGCCACGACGGCGATCGCCGAGAACGTGCGAATGAACTCCGAAGAGAACCAGTCGTCGGTCTGGCCTTCTTCGAGCACGGTCTGGAGGGCGCCCAGGCCCGCGGTGAGGAGGCCGATGCCGAGCCAGTCGATCGCCGGAACGGCCGCGTTCTCGTCCTTCTTGTCGTTCGACGGAAGGAAGGCGAGGCACATGAAGACGGCCCCGATGCCGATCGGGACGTTGATGAAGAAGATCCAGCGCCAGTCGACGTTGGTGGTCAGGTAGCCGCCGAGCGTCGGGCCGATGGCGGGGCCCGCGATGACGACGACGCCGAAGAAGCCTTGCGCCATCGCCTGCTCGGCGGGCGGGAACGTCTCGAAGAGGTACGACTGCGCCTTCGCGAGGAGGCCGCCGCCCCCGAGGCCCTGGATGACCCGGGCGATGACGAGCGTGGCGAGCGACGTCGCCATGCCGCACATGACCGACGAGAGCGTGAACGCGATGAGCGAGAAGATGAAGTAGCTCTTCTTGCCGAAGCGGACGCCGAGCCACGCGGTCATCGGCAGGATGATGACGTTCGCGACCGCGTAGCTCGAGACCACCCAGCTCACCTCGCTGAGGGTCGCGCCGAGCGACGCCTGGATGTCGGTCAGCGCCACGTTCACGATGCTCGTGTCGACGACCTCGAGGAGCGCGCCCAGCGAAACCGCCAGGGCAATCATCCACTTGTTGATCTTCGCCGGGGCGGCGACGCTACTGGAGAGGGCGATGGCCTGGGTCATGCTGCGTGGCGCCCCTTCCGGACGGCGGCGGGAAGGTAGCACCGCTCCGATGCCGGAGAAGCTGCGTGGTTGCTCGGCCCCGCGGACCTTCAGGAAGCTCGGGGCGCGGCGTGTCCGGCCAGCTCGAGCACCGCGCGGACCAGGGCGGACGGCTCCACGGGCTTGGCCAGGTGGACGTTGAACCCCGCGACGAGGGCGCGGGCCCGGTCGTCGTTGCTGGCGAAGGCCGTGAGGGCGATGGCCGGGATGCCCTTCTTCGGGTCGGGTAGGGCGGTGCGCACCTGGCGGATCAGGCTGTAGCCGTCGTCGTCCGGCATCCCGACGTCGGAGATGATGACGTGGGGTGTGTAGTCCGCGAGGATCGCCATGGCGGCGGCGACGCTCTCGGCCGTGCGCACCTCCATGCCGCTCGACTCGAGGAGGTAGGTGACGAGCTCGCGCGCGTCGGGCTCGTCGTCCACGGCGAGGACGCGCAGGCCGACCGCGCCGCTCGGGAGGACGTGCTCCACCGACCGCTCCTTGGCCACGGGCACCCGCGTCACGCCGAGCGTGGTCGAGACGAGGGGGCTGATCGGCAAGCGCACGACGAACGTGGACCCATGCCCGACGCCCGCGCTGCGCCCCTCGATCGACCCGCCGTGGAGCTCGACGATGTGCTTCGCGATCGACAGCCCGATCCCAAGGCCCCCGTGCGGGCGCGAGGCGCTGGCGTCCGACTGGCGGAAGCTCTCGAAGACGAGCGGCAAGAACTCCGGCGCGATGCCCTCGCCCGTGTCGCTCACGGTGAGCTCCAGATCCGACTGGATGCGCCGGAGCCGCACGCTCACCTTGCCGCTCTTCGGCGTGAACTTCACCGCGTTGGCCAGCAGGTTCCACACGACCTGCTGGAGGCGGTCGCCGTCGCCGCGCATCAGCGCGCTGCCGCTCTCGATGTCCGTCTGCAGGTCGATGCGCTTCGCCTCCAGCGCGGGCCGCACGCCTTCGATCGCGAGCTCTACGACGGTGGCGAAATCGAGCTGGGAGGGGCTGAGGCGAATCTTGCCGGTGATCGCGCGGCTGATGTCGAGCAGATCGCTCACCAGCCGGTTCTGCGCGGAGGCGTTGCGCTCGATCACCTCGAGGGCCCGCTCGCGCTTCGCGTCCGGGACGTCGCGGCCGAGCATCAGCCGGGTCCAGCCGAGGATCGCGTTGAGCGGCGTGCGAAGCTCGTGGGAGACCATGGCCACGAACTCGTCCTTCGCGCGCGTGGCCGCCTCGACGCGCGACCGCTCTTGCTGCGAGAGCTCGTAGAGCCGCGCGTTGTCGATCGCGACCGCCGCGCGGCGGGCGAGCTCCGTCGCGAAGGTCAGGTCCTCGTCGCCGTAGGCGCGCCCCGACTCGGCGTACGCGAGCGCCATCGCGCCGAAGGTGTTCCCCGCGACCCGGAGGGGCACGACCATCCACGAGCGGAGGTCGAGCTGCTCGAGGATGGCCAGGTGGGCCGGGCCGACGGCGATTCGCTCGAGCAGCGCGTCGTCCACCTTTCGCACGAGCTGCGGCTCCCCGGTGCGGAACGCGCGCCGGAGGCCGAGCGGAGCGTCCTCGGGGAGCCGGAAGTCGCGATGGAGGGTCCGGAGGAGCTCGACCTTCGCCGGATCGACGTGCGCGATCGGCGCGCCGCGCGGGTCGCTCTGGCGTTCTCCCGCGATCACGTCGACGACGCACAGGTCGGCGAGGCGAGGCACGATGAGGCTCGTGAGCCGGCTCAGGGTGGAGCGGTAGTCGAGCGACGACGAGAGGAGCTGGCCCGCCTCCGAGAGGAACTCGAGGTTCGCGCGCTGGGCGTCGAACTGGGCGTCGCGGTACTTGATGTACTCGCTCGCTGCCTCGGCCACGCCGACGCTGAGGCACTTGGCGAGGACGTCGAACTCGGGGATCGACAGGGGCACGCCCTCGGCCTTCGCCGCCTCGAGGATGCAGTGTCGGAGGATGCCGTACTCGCGAATCAGCGTCTCGAGGTCGTAGCCCAGGCTCCACCGCTGCTCGCCGTGGTGCCGGGCAGCGTCGCTCGTGTCGACGGCATCCTGGGTGAAGCGCACCCCCGACTCGCGCCGGAGCTCCCCGACGATCTCGTCGAGGAACCTGGGAATGTGATCGATGAGGAGGGAGCGGGAGACGCCGGGCGGAGGAAGGTCCTTCCGCTGCACCTCCTGGGCGAAGCGAGCGACGATGCGGTCTCGGCGCTCGGCGAGGAACTGGGCGAAAGGAAGTCCAGTCAACGTTCGATCGGTGGGTTGCACGTCTGGTGCCGGCCTGAGCGTTGCTGTGGGGTGACTTTTTTGGCGCGATGTGGGGGCAATGTCGAGCCCCGCTTGCCAACTCGTGCGCAATCTCGCCACAGCCGCGCGGGTTTGGGTCACCCGGGGTCTTCGTCAGCCTTCCGTCGGCTTTCCCTCGCGTCCCTCGCGATCCCTTGACGCTCGTTCACGGGCGACGGTACGCACGGTCCGCGTGCCGGAGCCCCCGACCGACGTGAGCATCGTCCGCATGGCGAAGGCCCGGCGGCGAAGCTGGCTTCGCCGGATTGGGGTCGCGGTGCTCATCGCGCTCCTCGGCGCGTTCGTCCCGTCGCTGGCCGATTGCATTTCGTAAGCTCCCCGGGCGCGTTCGTCCGTCGGCGCCGGGCACCTCGACCGCGAGGAACGGACTGTCACGCCTTTGCATCGGACCTCGCGAGCGGGGACGGGGTGGTGTGCTTGACAGGCAATAGACGTATCTATAGATATATCGCCATGGGTGGCTGCGCATGAAGGGCGTTCGCATCGTCGTCGTGCTGGGCGTGGTCGCGGTCGTGGCGTTGCTCGTGCGCCACTTCGCGCTCCCTCCCTCGACACTGGTCCTGACGGGCGTCGTGACGACCCAGGACGTCATCATGAGCCCGCAGATTGGGGGGCGTGTGAGCCAGCTCCTCGTGAAGGAGGGTGACGCGGTGGCCCGCGACCAGCTTCTCGCGGTCATCGCGCCCGACGAGCTGCAGGCCGAGGAGGCGTACTACAGCCAGAGCGCCGAGGGCCTCGCCGTGCAGGTCGAGGAGGGCGAGGCCGCCCTCCGGTACCAGCTCCGCGAGACCGCGCAGCAGATTGAGCAGGCCAAGGCGGTCCTCGCGGCGACCGAGGCGCAGCGGGCGGAGGCGACGGCCGACTTCACCGACGCGAAGGCGGAGTTCGATCGCGTGCAGGCGCTCGAGAAGACGGGGGCGGTCTCGGCGACCGAGGTGGACCGTCAGCGCGCCACCTTCGAGACGCGCAAGGCCAAGCTCGACGCCGCGGAGCGGCAGCTCGAGGCCCAGCGCGCGGCCCTGGCCCTCGCGCGCGCCGCCGAGGACCAGGTCTCGATGAAGCGCAGCGCCCTCGCCGCCACGGAGCACGAGAAGGCGGCGGCCGCCGCGCAGACTCACAAGGCCGCCGTGCGCGTGGGCTACTCGGAGATCCGGTCGCCGATCGGCGGGGTCGTCGACGTGCGCGCCGTGCGGGAGGGCGAGACCGTCGGCACCGGGCAGCCGATGCTCACCCTCGTGGATCCCGACGACCTCTGGGTCCGGGCCGACGTCGAGGAGAGCTACATCGACCGCGTCCGCATCGGCGACACGCTCACCGTGCGTCTCCCCTCGGGGGAGGAGCGCAAGGGCACCGTCTTCTACCGCGCCGTCGACGCCGGCTTCGCCACGCAGCGCGACGTCAGCCGCACGAAGCGCGACATCAAGACCTTCGAGATCCGCCTGCGCATCGACAACCACGACCGGCGGCTCGCGGTGGGCATGACCGCGTACGTCCTCTTCCCGACCTCCTGACGCCGAGGCGCGTCTCATGAACGCCATCGACGTCCAGAACATCGTCAAGCGCTTCGGCGACTTCACCGCGGTGAACGACATCTCGTTCTCCGTCGGGCAGGGCGAGATCTT
The DNA here is from genome assembly GCA_963797395.1 of uncultured delta proteobacterium. Taxonomy (GTDB): domain Bacteria; phylum Myxococcota_A; class Polyangia; order Polyangiales; family Polyangiaceae; genus Palsa-1150. The sequence goes on along the minus strand of CAWCPA010000009.1, from coordinate 250,403 downwards.
CGGGCTCCTCGGGCCGAACGGCGCGGGGAAGTCGACGTTGATCCGCATGCTGACGACGCTCATCCCTCCCACCTCGGGGAAGGCCATCGTCGGCGGGGCCGACGTGAGCGCGCAGCCGAACGAGGTCCGCAAGCGCATCGGCGTCATCCCGCAGGCGCTGACCAGCGACCCGGAGCTCACGGCCGAAGAGAACCTGCTCATCTTCGCGAAGCTCTACGGCGTGCCGCGCGCCAAGCGGGGGCCGCTCATCGACGAGCTGCTCGCCGCCGTCGAGCTCTCGGCGTGGAAGGACAAGCCGGTCAAGAACCTGTCGGGCGGCATGAGGCGCCGCGTCGAGATCGCGCGGGGCCTCGTCCACGAGCCTCGCATCTTCTTCCTCGACGAGCCGACCACGGGCCTCGACCCGGTGTCGCGCACCGCCGTGTGGGAGATGCTCCGGCGCATCAAGGAGACGCACGACCTCACGGTGCTCCTCACGACCCATTACATGGACGAGGCGGACAAGCTCTGCGACCGCATCGCCATCGTGGACCACGGCAAGCTCGTGGCGCTCGACTCGCCGCTCCGCCTCAAGGCCTCGGTGCCGGGCGCGAACACGATTCGAGGCGAGCTTCGCCGACGCGCCCTCCGACTGGACGCACCGCCTCTCGACCCTCCCCGGCGTGGAGCGGGTGACCGGCGACGCGCACGTCGCCCGCATCGCGACCGACAGCGGGCCGGCCACGACGACCGCGCTGATGAACGTGGCCACGCAAGCCAACGTGCGCGTACTGTCCCTCGCTGTGCAGAGCACGTCGCTCGACGACGTCTTCGTGCACTACACGGGGCGCCAGCTCCGCGACGCGATCCAGCAGCCCTCGGCGGCGGATCGCCTGCCCGTCTTCAAACGCTAGGAGGGACGCCGTGCACCGAGTGTGGGCCATCATCGAGCGCGAGCTCCGTCGGTTCCGGCGCAGCCCCGCGCTGATCATGATGTCGCTCGTCATGCCGATCGCGCAGCTCGTCGTGCTCGGCTATGCGTTCGGCGGGCAGGTGAAGCACCTGAAGGTGGCGCTGGTCGACCAGGACCACGGCCAGCCGGCCGTGCGCCTGCACGAGCTCTCGAACGCGGTGGGCACGAACGCGAGCACGTTCGAGACGCTCGAGTACTCCGACATGGGCGTGGCCGTGAACGACCTGCGCGACGGCCGCCTGAACGGCGTCGTGGCGATCCCGCCCGGCTTCTCGCGCCGCACGCTGACCGCCGACGACCCGCACGTCGCGCTCATCGAGGACAACACCGACTCGTTCGTGAGCAACAGCCTCGCGGGCACGCTCTCGGGCCTCATCGACGCCTACAACCAGCCGGCGGTCGAAGCGCGCCGCATCCCGTCGCAGACGTCCCTCGATGTCGTCGAGGTCTATCCGTACGTGCCGTACATCCAGTACCTGCTCCCCGGGTTCATCGTGATGTCGGTCTTCACGATGGTCATGATCGGCGGCGGCATCATCTTCGTGGACGACAAGGCGCGCGGGCTCCACGAAGGGTATCTCGTGACGCCCATCACCCGCCTCGAGCTGATCCTGGGCTTCAACCTCTCGGGCGCCATCAAGGCGGTGATCGCGGGGGCGGTGCTCATGACGATCGGGTCGGTCATCGCGGGCGTGCCGAACCCGTTCGACCCCGCGCGCTTCGCGCGGCTCCTCTGCGTGATCGTCATCACGGCGTTCGCGCTCGTGAGCATGATGTTCCTGCTCATGGTCCGCGTGAGCGACCCGCTCATCCCGCGCGCGACCTTCGGGCTGCTCAACACGTTCCTCTATTTCCCGAGCGGCGCGGTCTATCCGCAGCAGTCGTTCCCGGGATGGATGCGCGTGATCGCCGAGGTCGACCCGTTCACCTACGCGGTGCACGCCCTCAAGTGCCTGCTCCTCAAGAACACCGGGTTCGAGGCGATCGCCTTCGATCTCCTCTACCTGGGCGTCTTCTCGGCGATCGCGATGACCGCCGCGACGCTCCTCTTCCGCCGCACCCTCTGACGAAGACAGGGCGAGCAGCGAGCCCGCCCTCAAAGCCCGCGCGCTCGGCGACGCCCACCATCTCCGGCGACAGACGCGCCATGAAATGAGGGGCGAGGTAGGGCTCGGGCAGACCCCCCGCGAGGAACCGCTGCGAGGCCCCGCCGGACGCAGAAGTACTCGGGAATCGGCGAAGACGCGGGACCCGCACGGGCGACGGGATGCTGGGTGCGTGTGGTCTGCAGTTCTAGTGAGGACGGAGAGGCCGTGACGAACATCGGTGTCCCAGACCGACGATAGGGTCCGACAATTGCGCGATAGGGGGCCAATGTGGCGTCACGCGAGGCCACGGGTTCATGCGGCGGCGCCCTCGGAATCCCCGTATGATCGTGAGATGAGGTGGCATTTCGCTTCGCTGTTCGTTCTCGCGATCGGCGGCTACGGGTGCGCCGCGATCTCCGGTCTCCAGCAGTACGAGGAGTCGACGGACGGGACCGAGGGCGGCCCGCCGATCTCCATCCAGAACGCGCCGCTCGACGCGAGCACCTCCTCGGGCCAGGAGACGACGAGCGGGGACGAGGGCGCCGAAGCCTCTGCCGGATCGGACGAAGCCGGAGATCCGGGCCCGAGCGGCGACGACGCGAGCGGCGCGAGCAGCAGCGGGAGCGCCGCGTCGTGCGCGTCGACCTGCACCGGCGGCTGCTGCAATTCCAAGGGTCAGTGCGAGTCGGGCACTTCGACGTCCGCGTGCGGCGCGGGCGGCGCGAGCTGCCAGACGTGCTCGGGAAGCGACACGTGCACCGGGGGCGCGTGCAAGGCCCCCTCGGATGCGTGCACGTCCAGCGACACCTCGAGCTGCGCCTCGTGCGGCATCGCGCAGTCGGCGTGCTGCAAGTCCGGCGGCACCTGCGGCTGCGCGTACCCGTTCGCGCCCTGTGACTGAGCCTCGCCGCGCGCCGCTCAGCGGTGCGTGTGCACGGCGACCGAGACGTTGTCCTGGCCGCCGCGCACGAGCGCGCGGTGCACGAGGAAGCGCACGAACTGACCGGCGGTCTTGGCGCGGCGGCGCGCGGCCGTGAGGACGTCCATCTGCTCGGGCAGTGGGTAGTAGTTCCACAGGCCGTCGGTGCAGAGGAGCAGCCGCCCCGGCGTCGCGAGGTCCCGCGAGACGACGTCGACCTCGAGGCGCGTGCGCTTGCCCGACTCGGCGAGGCCGAGGGCGCGCGTGAGGTCGTGGGCGTCGGGCGCGCGCATGGCCTTCTCGAGGGTCGCCTCGCCACGCGCGACGGCGTCGTTGGCGCACGAGTGATCGCGCGTGAGCTGCTCGGCGCCTCGCTCGGTGAGCCAGTACGCGCGGCTGTCGCCAGCCCACCCGACCACGACCCGCTTCCGCACCACGAACGCCGCGACGCAGGTGGTGCCCGGCGGCACGCCGGCCGTCGCGTCGAATCCCTGAGCGCAGACCGCCTCGTGCGCGTCGCGGAGGGCCTGCGCCATCGCGGCCTCGGCGCCCTGGCCATCGGTCGAGCGCCCGAACTTCACCAGCGAGTCGCGCGCGGTCGTGGCGGCGACCGCCGACGCGAGCTCCGCGTGCAGCGACGAGCCGATGCCATCGCAGACGACGAGCGCGTAGAACGGCTCGCCCGACGGCGTCGAGCCCGTCCCGAGCGCCGCCGCGTCCTCGTTCCGATCGCGCGTGAGGCCCGGGTGCACGCACGCGGCGACCTCCGCGCGCTCCTCGACGACCAGCTCGTGCTCGGGCGTGACGTGGCGGCTGCCCGACGGCGGCACCGATCGCGAGACCATGCGACGACCGCACGAAGCGCAGTATCCGTCGCCGTCATCGGAGCCCAGCGCCCCGCAGTTGATGCAACCCGGAGCGCTCGGCGGCGCCGAATCGGGTGCGTTAGACACGATGCACCTGGGCGTACACCACCGCGACAACCATACCATGAAGCGGCGGGGTAGGCTTTTTCGCGATGGACGAGGTCGCCCGGTCGCGGGCCTCCCTTGGATTCGACGGCCTCTCGAGGGGAATCGTTTTCCCCCCTGCCGGATCAGCTCGCGAGCTGGGAGATGCCCCCCGGGACCTGCCCGCGGGCAATCGCCGTCAAAAGCTGGCCGAAACGGGACGGCCCGCAGGTGCGCGCGATGAGGGCCGACCGGCCCGTACGCCGCGCCGCCTTCTTCGCGATCGAGACGGCGCCGTGGCTATTCACGGAGGTCACGATGACCACCATGTCGCACCGTTCGACGATGGCCTCGAGATCCTCGGCCTGACGGCCGCCGACCCGCCCATGATGAAATTCCGCCACGTGGCCGGCTTCGGCCGCTTGCTGGGCGAGGCCCTGGACATGTCTGTCGAGCCCGCCGATCACCGCGATTCGCATGGCTGCACCTGAAGAGGCCCGACTTTCGGGCCCGCCCGAGCACCACTATTGGCTCACGCTTCTCGTCCGTCAAGATGGACGACGAGCCTTTTAGAGTGAACGTCGCCTACGTTCGGCCGTATGCGATGATGTCGATACAGCGCGACTCGCGAGAGCTTCGGTTCTCGTACGAGTGCGGGACCGTCGCGACGAAATACAGGGTGTCGCCCGCGACCAGATCGTGGGTCTCGTCGCCCACGACGACGCGCAGGGCCCCGGTCAGGACGATGAGCGTCTCGGTCGCCCCCTCGGCGTGCGCGTCGCTCCGGTGGAAGCCCTTGGCCTGGAAGCGGAGCTCGTACACCTCCATGCGATCGCCCGAGCCGGAAGGCGACAATAGACGGCTTTCCATTCGACCGTCGGTGCTTCGGAGCGGAATGGCGTCGCCCGCGCGCAGCAGCCGGCTGCGGCTCCCGTCGTGGGTGCCGAGGAGGGCCTGGAACGGGATGCCCAGGCCCACCGCCACCTTCCACATGAGGCCCAGCGTGGGGTTCGTGCGGGCGCCCTCGATTTGCGAGAGCGCGGCGCGGCTCACGCCGCTCGAGAGCGCGAGCTGGTCGAGCGACAGGCGGCGCTCGGCGCGGTGGCGCCGCAAGCTCTCGGCCACGCGCCGGGCCAGGTCGGCGGCCCCCACGTCGTCGCCGAGGCCCTCGACGGTCGGACGGCGCGCGGCGCGGACGGATTGCTTCTCGGCTACGGCGCCCGCGCCATGTACGGAAGTCGCCTCGGATGTGGCGGAACGGGATCGGCTTGCCATGGTTCGTCTCCGCGTTCGCTTTTATCGCGTCTTCGGTCCGCGCGCTGGGCGACGTCAGCCTCGACCGTCGCCGGCGGCGGTGGGAGGGCGGCTGGAGGCCGCGGGCTCGCTCACGCGCGGGCCGCTCGCCTCCGCCGGCGGCGCCTCGCCCTGGGGGAGCGCGGGCAGCTCGGCCGCGAGCTCGTCCGACTCGAGGATGCGGCGGATCTCGCCCATGACGCGCACCACGCGCTCGCCGTTCCAGAGCTTGTGATCGCCCGTATAGGCCATCGTGGCCATCAGCCGCACGACCGGGACCCCGTCGCGCGCGACCACTCGCTCCTCGACCTTGCCGACCGACAGCACCGCGGGCGCGCCGTACGCGAGGGCCGCGACGCGATCGAGCCCCGAGACGATCGTCACCTGCATCGAGCCGAAGAGCCGCCGGAACCGGAGCGACGACATCACGCGCCGGAGCACGAAGCGGCGCAGCCACCCGGTCGGGATGAGCCAGCCCCACCGGCGCAGCTTGGCGAGCGTCGAGCTGTCTTCGAGGCGGACCTGGGGCGCGCGCTTCGCGACCTCGTCGCAGATCGCCGAGACGGTCTTCGCGTCCGCTCGCTCGACGCGCAGGACCGGGGCCGCCGCCGCCTCGTTCGACACCGACAGGCCGATGCTCACGCCGTCGGGGCGCATGCGCCGGCTCCCGACCAGGATGGCGTGCATCTCGGGGTGCCGCGCGAGCGCGAGCGCCGCGGCGCGCACGATGATGCCCGCGTAGGAGCCGGAGATGCCCCGGGCGCGCAGGGTCTGCATCAGCGCCCGGGCGCGGGTCATCTCGACGTCGAGCGAACCGATGAAGCCCGGCGGGTTCTCCTGGAGGACCCGGAAGCCATCGGCCAGCCAGCGATCCGCGTAGTCGAGATCCTCGTAGCGATCCACGGCGAGGTCACTCCCTTGGTCGGTGACCCTTCAGCGTAAGGTCCCGCCGGGGGCGAGTCGAGCCCGCCCGCTGACGCCGCGCGTCACATGGAGCAGGTGCAGCGGTGCACTTCGCAGAAGGCGCGCCCGTCGCGCTCGGGCAAGCGCGGGTGCCGCCACAGGTCGATGGGGGTGTCGTTGATGGTACTGTGCATGTACGTGAGCGGCGTGTCCTCGATGTGGCCGATGCCGAGGTGATGCCCAAGCTCGTGGACGATGAGGGCGCGGTACTCGCCCGGGTCGTCGATGCGGGCCGCCACGATCCAGATTCGGCCGCCCTTCGTGAGCGCCACGTGCTGGGGCCAGTCGGGGTCCCAGGGCTGGAGCTGATCGGAGCGATCGAGCTTCTCGATCACGAGGTCTTGCCCGCCCGGCGCGAAGCACACGCGTCCGCCGCTCCCGTGCTCCCAGAGCTCCATCGCCTCGCCGATCACGCGGCGCTCGTCGGCGTTGAACTGCGGATCGAGCGTGTATGCGATGGGGCTGTCGCAGACGCCCGCGCACGCGCTCGGGTCGCGGACGCTCTCGGTCGTTCCGGCCCCGAGAGACCCAATCAAACAAGCCATGGCGAGGAGACGTCGAAGCACGCTGCGCCAACCATCAAGCTAGCCCCGTGCCGGCGTGCGGCCAGCGCGTCGAACGAGCGCGACGCGTGGTTTTTTTGACGCGCTCGGCGTCTCGCTGCGTCGCGCTACGGCGCGTACGCGACGCGCGTGTCGCACGATTCGCGACGAGCGCGACGTCTCGGCGTCAGCGGCCGCCCTTGTGGGGTCCCACGTCGTCACCGTCGCCGCCGAGCATGCCCATCACCGCGAACTGGTGCCCGCGCGGGCACTTCACGAGGCCCTTCGCCGCGTCGCGCTCGGACGCCTTGAAGATCGTGCCGCACTCGGGGCACTCGAACTCGATCTCGTCGTCGTGCTCGCCTTTGCTCCGCAGCATCTTTGGGGTGTTCCCTCTCTCCGACACGGTAGCAGCCGGCCGAACACGGGCTAGTCGCTCCGATTGCTCGAGCCTTCGCGGAGGCCGAGCTCCTTCATCTTCAACTGGAGGCCCTTGCGCGAGATCTTGAGGAGCCGGGCGGCGTGCGTGACATTGCCGCTCGTTTGCTGAAGAGCACGGCTCACGAGCTCCTTCTCCAGCCGGCTCATGGCCACCTTCACGTGCTCCTTCAGGCCGCCCTCGCCGGCGAGCGCCGCCTGCAAGTCTGCCTCGGGGAGGGGCACGTTCGCGAGCGCGGGAATGCCGCGCACGTCAGGCGGGAGGTCGCTCGCGTGGAGCTTCGTCGCGTCGCAGAAGAGGACGGCCCGCTCGATGACGTTCTCGAGCTCGCGGATGTTGCCCGGCCACGGGTACTGGGTGAGAAGCTCCGACGCCTCCGGCTCGACGCCCTCGACCTTCTTGCGCAGGCGCTCGTTGAACTTGGCGAGGAAGTGCTCGACGAGGAGGGGGATGTCCCCGGGTCGCTCGCGCAGCGCCGGCAGGCGGATCGGCACGACGTTGAGCCGGTAGAAGAGGTCTTCGCGGAAGCTGCCGGCGGCGATGAGCTTCTTCAGGTCGCGGTTGGTCGCCGCGACGAGGCGCACGTCGACGCGGATCGTCTTGATGCCGCCGACGCGCTCGAACTCGCTCTCCTGGAGGACGCGGAGCAGCTTCACCTGCATCTCGATCGGAATCTCCCCGATCTCGTCGAGGAAGAGCGTGCCGCCGTTCGCGAGCTCGAAGCGCCCCGGCTTGCTCGCCACGGCCCCCGTGAACGCGCCTCGCTCGTAGCCGAACAGCTCGCTCTCGATGAGCTCCTTGGGGATCGCGGCGCAGTTCACCTTGATGAACGGTTTGTCCTTGCGGCTCGAGTGCTCGTGGAGCGCGCGGGCCACGAGCTCCTTGCCCGTCCCGCTCTCGCCGGTGATGAGCACCGTGGTCGGCGTGTCCGCGACGCGCTCGAGGACGGAGTAGAGCTCCGAGGTGCCCTGCGACGAGCCGATGATGCCGAAGCGCGCCCCGGAGCGCGCGGGCGTGGCGTCGGCCCCGCGGAGCTCGCGCGTCTTCAACGCCTTCGCGACGATCTGCCGGACCTCGTCCTTGTCGAAGGGCTTGGTCACGAAGTCGAACGCGCCGCGCTTCAGGGCCTCGACCGCGGTGTCGATCGTGCCGTGCGCCGTGATGAGGACGATCGGGAGCTCGGGCTCCTCCTCGAGCGCGCGCCGGAGGAGCGTCATCCCGTCGACCTTGGGCATCTTCAGGTCGGTGATGACCAGGTCGATGTGGTGCTCGCGCAGGGTGAGGAGGCCCTGTTCGCCGTCTTCTGCGGTGAGCACGTCGTAGCCGTCGCGCGTGAGCTGCGCGGACAGGATCTTCCGCAGGTTCGGCTCGTCGTCGACGATGAGGACTTGCTTGCGCTCGGGGAGCATGGGGGCCGGGTCAGTCTACCACCCGCCGCCCACCCGCGGGCTCGGCCGCGCGCTTTCTTGGAGGAGGCGCTCTTTCAGGAGCCGAGCTTCTCGCCCAGGAGCTTCTCGAGCGAGACCATGGCCTTGGTGAAGCCCTGGATGCCCTCGTCGAGCTTGTCCGTCGCCATCGGATTGGCCGCGTGCATCTTGCGGAAGGTCGCCTCATCCATCGGGATACGGTCGATTTTCATGCCGCGCGCCTTCTCGGCGTCGAGCTTGCGGGGCAGCGCCGCCTCGGTCTTCGAGAGCTGCTCGAGCAGGGCCGGCGCGATGGTGAGCAGGTCGCACCCGGCCAGCTCGGTGATCTCGTCGAGGTTGCGGAAGCTCGCGCCCATGACCTGGGTCTTGTACCCGAAATGCTTGAAATAATTGTAGATGGTCGTCACCGACTGGACGCCCGGGTCCTCGGCGGGCGCGTAGCTCTCGACGCCCTTGGCCTTCTTGTACCAATCGAGGATTCGCCCGACGAACGGCGAGATGAGCGTGACGCCCGCCTCGGCGCAGGCGATGGCCTGGTGCAGCCCGAAGAGGAGCGTGAGGTTGCAGTGGATGCCCTCGCGCTCGAGCACCTCGGCCGCGCGGATGCCTTCCCACGTGGAGGCGAGCTTGATGAGCACCCGCTCGCGCGAGGTGCCCGCGGCCTCGTACTGCTTGATGAGCGTGCGCGCCTTCTCGATGCTCTTCGCGGTGTCGTAGGAGAGCCGCGCGTCGACCTCGGTCGAGACGCGCCCGCCGACGATCTCGAGGATCTTCAGCCCGAACTCGACGCTCAGCCGGTCGATCGCGCGGCGAATGACGCCATCGCGGGTCGCGTCGCCGGCCGCCTCCTTCTTGGACCACTCGAGCGCGTGGTCGATGAGCGGCGCGTACTCGCTCATCTGCGCGGCCGCCATGATGAGGGAGGGGTTCGTCGTCGCGTCGCGCGGCTTGAACTTGCGGATGGAGTTGAAGTCGCCGGTGTCGGACACGACGACGGTCATCTCGGCGAGCTGCTGGAGGAGCGTCTGGCTCATGGTGCCATGGAGCATAAGGACGCCCGCCGAGCGGGCGCAAGGGTCGGGGGCGCTGGTCCGCGCGGCGCGCCCCGACCTCGACGACGAAACGGAAAGGCGACTATTTCCGCGCTGAAACGTCAGCCCGGCCGCCGTTCTTGCCGGCCCGCTTGCCGCCCTTGCCCGCGCCCTTGCCCGCGACCTCGTCTGCGAGCGGATACGCGATGGTCTTCGCGAGCTGCCTGCTCCGCTTCTTCACCTCGCCCCGGAGCCGGACCACGGCGTCTTCGCGCGCGTCGTAGAGCCGCCGCGGCTTGCGCTTCATCTTCGGGTCGCTGAAGAGGGCGTACGCGAGCCACGGGAACACGGCCGTGACGTCGGCGTGAACGTACATGCTCCCGGTCGCCACGCTGTCCGCGGAGACCTTGCCCCACGTATGGCCCTCGCCGGCGGGGCACGAGCTGAGCGCGCCGTTGTCGACCGGATCGACGCAAAACTGCACGTCGATGTCGAAGCCGTGCGTGGGCACGCCGAGGATCTGGTCGAGCAGCGGCTCACCCTGGAGCGTGTAGTTCTTGGGCACGCCGCCGCCGAGGATCCACACGGCCATCGGCTTCTCGAGCGTGCTGAAGCAGTGGTGCTGCACGGCGCCCATCTCGAAGACGTCGTCGTTGACGTCGATCTCGAGCTTGAACTCGTCGCCGAGGAGCTGCTTGAGCTTCACGATGTTGAGGAAGATGGAACCGTCCTGCACGGCGCCCACGAAGATGGGGACGCCGCACCGGTACGCCGTCGAGAGGAGCGAAGGCTCCTTCACGCCCAGCGCCTTCTCGAGCTCGTAGATGCGCTTGCCGAGCAAGTAGTGGAGCTCGGGGGTGGTCATGCGCTTCTGGAACTCGGGCCCCCGCAGGATCGCCGAGAAGAGGCGGTCGGTCTCGAGGAGCGTCTCTTCCCAGAAGCCGAGGTCGTAGATGCGAATGATCCGCGCCAGGCGGTATTGCAGGTCGCCGGCGGTCGGATCGATCTCACGGATGCGGTGGCCGATGATGCGGTGCGCGTCGTGATACAGGTTCGCGCCCGTCGTCGTGATGCAGTCCACGATGCCCCGCTCCACGAGAGGGATGAGGCACGACTGGTGGAGCCCGGCGGGCGTCATCGCCCCGCTGAACGTCAGGAACACGGCGCAATCCTGCTCCACGCTTCGCCGCATGAGCTCGTAGGCCGTGCGTTCCTGGCGGCCGACGTAGGCCGGGAACCGGTGCACGAGGATCTCGTGCGGTGTCTCTTTGCCCGAGATCGCGTTGGGACGAACGTCGGGCGCGTGTTCGAATCGACGGCGCAGCGAGGCGCCATTCGGGGTAGTCTTTGCCATGGGGGGGCTGCGAGATCGCGTCAGACGCGTCCTTGCGTCAAGCGTGGCTTGCAGGCGACTGCGAAAGGGTGCATTTCATGGCTTCGATGACGACGCTCCCGCTGAGCGGATCCTTCTCCGAGCGTCCGGAGGGGCCAAGGCCAACGACGTTCGAACAGCTCGCCGCCTTGCCGGACGAGCGTATCGACGTGGCCACGGGCGCGGCGCTCATCGCGCGCGACGCGTACGCCCGCCTCGATCTCGACCGAATCAACGCGCGCTTCGACGAGATGGCCGCGCCGCTCATCGCGTGCGGGGCAGCGTCGCTTCCGCCCGAAGAGCAGGTGCGGCTGGTCTCGAGCCTCCTCTACGAGGAGCTCGGTTTCCGCGGGAACGAGCAGGACTACTACGACCCGAAGAACAGCCTCTTGCCCGACGTGCTCGACCGGCGCCTCGGCATCCCGATCACGCTGGCGCTCGTCTATTGCGAGGTCGCGCGGCGAGCGGGCATCCGCGCGCGAGGCGTGAGCTTCCCCGGGCACTTCCTGGTGCGCGTCGATCCGCAGGGCCGCGAGGACGCGCCGCTCGCGGTCGATCCGTTCTTCGGCGGCCGCCGCCTCGACGAGCCCGGCCTGCAGAAGCTCCTCGAGCGCGCGACGCCGTCCCAGAAGCTCGTCGTGGCGGAGCATCTCGCGCCGGCGACGTCGCGCACGATGCTCGTGCGCATGCTGATCAACCTGAAGTGGATCTACGCGACGCGCGGCGACTTCGCGCGGGCGCTCCTCGCGCTCGATCGCATCATTTCGCTCACGCCCGATTCCGTGCCTGCGCTCCGCGAGCGCGGCCTGCTCGCGGCGCGGCTCGGCGCGGTCGAAGCGGCGCGCGCGGACCTCTCGCGCCTCCTCGAGCTCGTTCCGCAGGCGCCCGACGCCGGCACCATCCGCAAGCAGCTCGAGGAGCTGCACTCCAAGGCCGCGGTCCTGAACTGATCGCCAAGCGCGTCCCGTTGAGGCTTCGGTCGGCGCTCTCGCTGGCGCTCGGGTGGGCGGGGCTCGTCGCCGCGGGCGACGCGCGCGCGCAGACCCACTGGGACGCGGCGGTGGAAGTGGGGGCGATGACCCGCTTCGCGACGGGCCGCGACGCGGGGGCGCCCGCGCCCGAACCCGGCCCGGTGGGCGAGCTCAATGGGCACGTCGCGGTGTTCCCGATGCTGCGCGTCGGCGCTTATGTGGGACACGACATTTCGCCGCTGTCGGCGCAGCCGGCGCGGCAGATCACCGAGGGCGGGCTGCACCTGAAGTTCGCGCCGCCCCTCTTGCCGCTCCCGTGGAGGACGTGGGCTTACCTCGGGGCGGGCTATGCGCGCGTCTACCAGCCGAGCCACGCCTTCGAAGCGGGCCAGGGTAGCGTGGTCGTTCCCGGGCAAGGCGGGGGCATGCTCGAGCTCCGGCTCGGGGTGGCGGCGGGCGTGCGGCTGAGCCGCGCGTGGGACGCGTTCGCAGAGCTCGGCGGGCGCGCGGCGCCCCTCTTTTCAGGCGCGCTGTTCGATCGCGGCTCCTGCGGGTGCGGGGCGCCGTTCGGGGGCAAAGACTCCTTCGCGCTATCGCTTAGCCTGGGGCTAAGCTTGAATCAGTAGCCTATCCGCCCGTGTGGGCCGATGCTCGCAGCTGACGCAATGAGTCACCCGTCCGATCGCTCCGACGTGCTCGATGCGACGGCATCGGCCAGAAACGATGCGACGGCGTCGGCTGTAAACGACGCGCCGGCGTCGGCTGCGAGCGACGCGCCCGCGTCGGCCGTGAGCGACGCGAAAGCGGAGGCGGCGGCGGGAGACAGCAAGACGGCGTACGCCAAGGGCGAGCGAAAGGCCGAGCGTCCGAGCCTCCGGCCCGGCGGCCCGCAGTCGCTCGTCGGGCTCACGCTGAGCGGCCGCTACCTCATCGAGCGCCTCATCGGCGAGGGCGGAATGGGCGCGGTCTACCAGGCCGAGCACACGCACATGCGGAAGCGCCTCGCGGTGAAGGTCCTTCACCCCGAGATGAGCCGCATGCCCGAGGTCGTCGCGCGCTTCGAGCGCGAGGCCATGGCGGCGGCCCACATCGAGCACCCGAACGTCGCGGCGGCCACCGACTTCGGCAAGCTCGAAGACGGGTCGTTCTTCCTCGTGCTCGAGTACGTCGAGGGCGTGAGCCTGCGCGACGTCATCGCCGAGGGCCGCCTCGAGCTCGGGCGCGCGTTCCACGTCGCGCGGCAGATTGCGAGCGCCCTCGGGCGCGCCCACGCGCTCGGCATCGTGCACCGCGATCTCAAGCCCGAGAACGTGATGCTCGTCACCCGCGAGGGCGACGCCGACTTCGTGAAGGTGCTCGACTTCGGCATCGCGAAGGTGCCCGTCGGGGAGCTCGGCGGAATCTCGAGCGCCTCGGGCCCGGTGCTCACGCAGCTCGGCATGGTCTACGGCACGCCCGAGTACATGGCGCCCGAGCAGGCGCTCGGGCAGCCCGTCGACGCGCGCGCGGACCTCTACGCGCTCGGCGCGATCGCATTCGAGATGATCGTCGGAAAGCGCCCGTACGAGCACGCGAGCAAGGTCACGCTGCTCGGGATGCACGTGACCGCCCCGATCCCGCGCATGAGCGACCGCGCGCCGGACGCCAACGTGCCGCCCGAGGCCGAGGCCATCGTCGGACGCCTGCTGTCCAAGGAGGCGAGCGCCCGCTTCGCGGACGCGAAGGACCTCGTCGAGGCGATTGACGCGGCGTGCGCGGCGCTCGCCGAGCAAGGACGCATCGGCGAGTGGCTCCCGACGTCGCGCGGCGGGGTCCCGTCGATGCGCCAGCGGGCGGGCTCGGCGCCGAACGCCTCGCTCGCGCTCGGCCCCACGAGCCTCGCGCAGCCCGCGGTCCCGCCCCCGCGGCACTGGCTGGCGTCGCTGGTGGGGTCGTCCTTCGGCGAGGCGCTCAAGGCCGCGCCGCCGTGGGTGACGCCGCGCCGGATCACGCTCGCCGCGGCCGCCCTCGGGGCCATGCTGCTCACGGTCATCGTGGTCTCCGCGTCCTCGCGAAGCGGGTCGGCGGCGCCGGTCGCCGCGTCGGCCTCCGGGGCCGCCGTCGCGCCGCCCCGCCCGCCGGACCCGCAGACCGACGACGTCGTCGCGGGCGCACGCGCCAAGATCGAGAAGGGCGACTTCGCGACCGCGATCGACACCCTGACCGCGCTCGAGAAGTCGGGGCCCGATCGCGCCGATCTCCACGAGCTCCTCGAGCGCGCGTACACCGGCGCGCGCAACTCGAAGGAGGCGATGCGCGAGGCCGGCCTCTGGCTCACGGCCGACGCCGACGCGGCGGCCGACGCCAAGCTCGAGGAGGACGTCCGCAACGCGGCCCTCTTCCGCGACGCGCAGGACGACGCGTTCGCGCTGCTCGAGTCGAAGATGGGCCCGCGCGGCATCGACATCCTCTACGACATCGCCTACGGCGCGTCGGGCCGGCAGTACCCGCAGGCCGCCACGCGCGCGCACCACTCGCTCGACAGCGACGACGTCCGCGGCCGCGCCAGCCCGGCGCTCGCCATCGTGCTCGACTTCCGCGACGCGAAGCAGTGCGACGCGAAGCGCGCCCTCCTCGATCGCGCCGGCGAGCACGGGGACGCGCGGATGCTCGTCGTCCTCCAGCCGTACCTCGGCACCCACGGCTGCGGCTTCCTCAGCCACTCCGACTGCTACCCGTGCCTGCACAAGGACAGCGCGCTGCACGACGCCATCACGGCCATTCAAGACCGCGTGCGCTGAACGCCGCCCTCAGATGTCGAAGCGGTCGCGGTTGGCGCGCAGGAACTCGACGTACACGTCCGCTTCCTGGTGCGGCGCCACGTCTCCCGCCAGGACCAGCTCTTCGAGCTGACGCTTCACGTCGCCGATCTTGCGCGAGGGAGGCAGGCCGAACGCCTTCATGATCACGTCGCCGATGCCGCTCGGCAGCGGCGGGACGAGCGCGTCCTCCGCCGCGAGCTGGGCGATGCGGTGCTGAAGCTCCTCGATCTGCTGGAGGCCGCGGCGCTTCTTCTCGGGGCGCTTGGTGGTGATGTCGGCGCGGGCGAGGCAAAGCAGGTCCTCGAGGTGCGTGCCGAGCTCGCGCGCGAAGCGGCGCACCGCGCTGTCGGTCCAGTCGGGCGAGTACTGGTTCGCCCGCAGGTGATGGAGGATGAGAAAGCGCACCGTGTCCTTGAGCGGAGGCTCGGGCGCGAACAGGCCGAGGCGCCGATCGAGCTTGTCGAACATGCGCGTGCCGACCTCGGCGTGCCCGAGGAAGTGCACCTTGCCGTCGGGGGTGATGGAGCGCGTCTTGATCTTGCCGATGTCGTGGAACAGCGCGGCCCACCGGAGCTCGAGCCGCGGCACGGCCTGACGCACGACCTGCTTCGTGTGCTTCCAGACGTCCTTGTGGCGCCACTCGCCGTCGCCGAAGCCCACCATCGCGTGCACTTCGGGGAAGAGGGCGGCGAGCGCGCCGGCCTCGAGGAGCTCGTCGAGCCCGCGCTCGGGATCCTCGCCCATGACGACACGGTCGAGCCGGTCGCGCACGGCCCGCGCATCGACCTTCACCGCCGCGCGGAAGTCCTCGATGTCGATGGCCAAAGGGGCGCTTCCCTGCGGGCGGCCCTCGGCCGCCACGGCGGCGGCCTCGAGAGCATCGAACACCGCGTCGTACGAGGGCGTCGCACCCACCGTCCGTTGCGGCATGAGCTCCGGGGCTAGCGATTTGGGCTCGGCCATGGAGGGTGCGCTCTCTAGCACGGTAGTCTAGGTTGTCAGGCGGTTTCGGCTATGGTTTCGCTGCTCGGTCAACCTGGTCTCGAGCGCTTCCACCCGGCGGTGCGGGCGTGGTTTTCGGCGCGGTTCGAGGCGCCCACGCCGGCCCAGCTCCGCGGATGGGAGGAGATTGGCCAGGGCAGAGACACCCTCATCGCCGCACCCACGGGCTCGGGCAAGACGCTCGCCGCCTTCCTGGCGAGCATCGATGCGCTCGTGCGTTCGCGACTGGCGGAGGACCACGACCCCGGGCTCATCGAGGTGCTGTACGTCTCGCCGCTCAAGGCCCTCAGCAGCGACGTCCAGCGCAACCTCGAGGCGCCGCTCGAAGGCATCCGCCAGGCGGCCGGCGCCCTCGGGCTCGCGCTGCCCTCGATCCGCACCGCGCTTCGCACCGGCGACACGACGCCCGCCGCGCGCGCCGCCATCCTCCGCGAGGCGCCGCACGTCCTCATCACGACCCCCGAGTCGCTGTACCTCATGCTCACGGCCGAGCGCAGCCGCGCGCTCCTCCGCGGCGTGCGGACCGTCATCGTCGACGAGGTCCACGCGCTCATGCGCGACAAGCGCGGGAGCCACCTCGCGCTCAGCCTCGCGCGCCTCGACGCGCTCGCCGAGCGGCGGCCGCAGCGCATCGGCCTCTCGGCCACGGTGCACCCGATCGAGGTCGCGGCGCGCTTCCTCGCCGGCGCGGGCCGGCCGTGCTCCATCGTGGACGTCGGGCACCGCCGCGACCTCGATCTCGCCATCGAGGTGCCGGGCACCGACCTCCAGGCCATCGCGACGCACGAGCAGTGGGGCGAGATCTACGACCGCCTCGCCGCGCTCGTGAACGAGCACCGCACGACGCTGGTCTTCGTCAACACGCGGCGCATGGCCGAGCGCGTCGCGCACCACCTCGGCGAGCGCCTCGGCCCGGAGCGCGTCGGCGCCCACCACGGGAGCCTCTCGAAGGACCGCCGCCTCCAGATCGAGCAGCGCCTCAAGGCGGGCGACATGCGCGCGCTCGCCGCGACGGCCTCCCTCGAGCTCGGCATCGACGTGGGCTCCGTCGACCTCGTGTGCCAGGTCGGCTCGCCGCGCGCCGTCACCACCTTCCTCCAGCGCATCGGCCGCTCGGGGCACGCGATGGGCCGCACCTCGCGCGGCCGCCTCTTCGCGACTTCGCGCGACGAGCTCGTCGAGTGCGCGGCGCTCGTCCGCGCCGTCGGCGCCGGCCGCCTCGATCGGATCGAGCCGCCGCGCGCCCCGCTCGACGTCCTCGCGCAGCAGATCGTCGCCGAGTGCGCAGCGCGCGAGTGGACCGAAGACGCCCTCTTCGATCGCTTCCGCGAGGCCGCGCCGTTCGCGGAGCTCGAGCGGCGCGAGTTCGACGACGTCGTCGCGAGCCTCGCCGAGGGCGCCGCGCCGCGGCTCGGGCGGGGCGGCGCGCTGCTCCACCGCGACGTGGTGAACGGCGTCCTCCGCGGCCGGCGCGCCGCGCGGATCGTCGCGCTCACCAACGGCGGCGCGATCCCCGACCTCGCGGACTTCCGCGTCGTCCTCGACCCCGACGAGACCCTCGTCGGCACGGTCAACGAAGACTGGGCCATCGAGAGCATGGCCGGCGACGTCTTCGTCCTGGGCTCTCACTCGTGGCGCATCCGCCGCGTCGAGTCGCGCGCGGGGGTGCTGCGCGTGGAGGACGCGAAGGGCGCGCCGCCCTCCATCCCGTTCTGGCTCGGCGAGGCCCCGTCGCGCACGTGGGAGCTCTCGGGCGAGGTGAGCCGCCTGCGCGCCGAAGTCGCCCGGGCCGCCGATCGCGTCGGCGCGCGCGCCTGGCTCGAGCGCGAGTGCGCGCTCTCGCCCGCGGGCGCCGACCAGCTCGCGGCGTACGTCATGGCGCAGCGCGACGCGGTCGGGGTCGTGCCGACGATCGACGACGTCGTCTTCGAGCGCTTCTTCGACGAGGCCGGCGGGATGCAGCTCGTCGTGCACGCGCCCTTCGGCGGCCGCGTGAACCGCGCCTTCGGCCTCGCCCTCCGCAAGCGCTTCTGCGTCTCGTTCGACTTCGAGCTCCAGGCCGCCGCCACCGACGACGCGATCGTCCTCTCGATGGGCACCACGCAGAGCTTCCCGCTGTCCGACGCGTTCGGCTTCGTCCGCGCCGATCGCCTCGACGCGACGCTCGAGCAGGCCGTCCTCGCCGCGCCCATGTTCGGCACGCGCTGGCGGTGGAACGCGTCGCGCGCCCTCGCCGTCCTGCGCAGCGAGCGAGGCAAGAAGGTGCCGCCGTTCATCCAGCGCATGCGGGCGGAGGACCTCCTCGCCGCGGTCTTCCCCGCGCAGGTCGCCTGCCAGGAGAACGTCACGGGGCCGCTCGAGGTGCCCGACCACCCGCTCGTGCGCCAGACGATGCGCGACTGCCTCACCGAGGCGATGGACGTCGAGCGACTCCGGGAGATCCTCGGGCGCATGGAGCGCGGCGAGATCCGCGTGCACGCCCGCGACACCACCGAGCCGTCGCCGTTCTCGCACGAGGTCCTGAACGCCAAGCCCTACGCGTACCTCGACGACGCGCCCCTCGAGGAGCGCCGCACCCGCGCGCTCTCGTTGCGCCGCACCCTCCCAGACCACCAGCGCGAGCTCGGCGCCCTCGATCCGGAGGCCATCGCCCGCGTCGTCGCCGAGGCGCACCCCGAGCCGCGCGACGCGGACGAGCTCCACGACGTCCTCCTCGGCCTCGTCGTCGCCCCCCTCGAGGACGGCTGGCGGGGGTGGCTCGCGGAGCTCGAGCGCACGGGTCGCGCGGCGACGGTGCGCGGGCTCGCGTTCGCCGCCGAGCGCGCGCGCCTCGTCGAGGCCCTGTACCCGGACGCGCCGAAGCTCGCGCTGCCCGCGCGGCTCGACGGGCCGCGGCCGGCGCGCGAAGACGCGGTGCTCGCGGCCGTGCGCGGGCACGCCGAGATCGCCGGGCCGTTCACCGCGGCGTCCCTCGCCGGGCGGCTCGGCCTCGAGGCGTGGGAGGTGGCGTCGGCGGCCGCGCAGCTCGAGGGCGAAGGGCTCGTGCTCCGCGGCCACTTCCTCGATGCCTCCGAGGGCGAGCGCCCGGTCGAGTGGTGCGACCGGCGCCTCCTCGCGCGCGTGCACCGGTACACGCTCGACCGCCTCCGCGCCGAGATCGAGCCGGTGAGCGCGCGAGACTTCGTGCGCTACCTCTTCGAGCGGCACCACCTCTCGCCGCGCGCGCGGGCCGGCGGCCGCGCGGGTCTGCGCGACGCGATCGGCATGCTCCAGGGCTTCGAGGCCGCGGCCGCCGCGTGGGAGCGCGACGTCCTCGCGCCGCGCGTCGCGGGGTACCGGCCCGAGTGGCTCGACGAGCTCTGCTTCGCGGGCGAGGTCGCCTGGGGGCGCCTGACGCCGCGCCGATCGGCGCCCGCCGCGCCGTCCGTGGGATCGACGTCGCGCGCCACGCCGATCGCCATCGTGCTGAGGCAGGACCTCGATCTGCTCCTCGCGGGCGTCCGCGCCGGCGCGGCGCCCGAGCCGCCGACCTCCCCCGAGGCCCTCGCCGGGCTCGAGGCGCTGCGGCGGCGCGGCGCCCTGTTCCTCCACGATCTGGGGTTGGCGGCGCACCTCCCGCGCGAGGAGCTCACGACCGCCCTCTGGGACCTCGTCGGGCGCGGACTCGTCACCGGCGACGGCTTCCAGCCGCTCCGCGAGCTGATGGCCACGGGCCGCGCCGGCCGCGGGAGGCGCGCGCACGGCGCAAACGGGAGGTGGGCGCTGCTCGAGGTCGGGCCGAGCGAAGGGGCGCCGCCGCTGGCCGACGACGTCGCCGACAAGGTCGCGCAGCAGCTCCTCGCGCGGTACGGCGTGGTATTCCGCGAGGTCGTCGCGCGCGAGAGCTTCACCGTGCCCTGGCGCGACGTCCTGCGGGCGCTCCGCCTCCGCGAGGCGCGGGGCCTCGTGCGCGGCGGCCGGTTCGTCGCGGGGTTCATCGGAGAGCAGTACGCGCTGCCCGAGGCCGTCGAGGGGCTGCGGCGCGTCCGGCGCACCGAGCGCGCCGGCGAGGTCGTGCGCATCCGCGCGTCCGACCCGCTGAACCTCGTGGGCGTCCTCACGCCCGGGCCGCGCGTCCCGGCCAACCAGTCCGGCTGGCTCGCCTTCGTCGACGGCGCGCTCGAAGACGAGGGGCCCGACGCGGACGCGCCCGATCACGCGCTCGGGCGCGAGGGCCCGCGCGCGCTGCGCCTTCAGCCGGCGCAGAACTCCGTGGCCTGACGCCCGCTCACGGCTTGCCGTTCATCAGGTCTTCGCTGCGCCAGTTTCGCGCGAAGGTGCAGCGCTGCCCGCGATCGCCCATGCGCTGGCTCTCGTAGAAGCACATGCCGCCGTTGTAGTAGTGCGTGAAGCTCATGAAGGCCCAGAGGACGAGCGCGGCCGGCCTTCGCCGCAAGACGGCCGCCATCGCGAAGAAGAGCGGGAGCACCGTGAGCGTGTAGCGCTGGCAGCCGCCGTAGGCGTTGTCCACCGAACCGATCATCGTGATCCCCATCAGCGCGAAGTAGAGCGTGTACCAGTAGAACTGCGCTTCGCGGGTGAACCGCGAGAGGCCCGCCCGGTGGCCGAGCGCGAACCACAGGAGCGCCGCGGCGAGGAAGATGCCGTCGTTCGGCTCCGCCCAGATCGACTGGATGAGGAGGCGCCCGTCCGGCAAGAACGCGCTCCAGACGTTGGCTGTGTGGTGGTACGCACGCTGATACGCGTGCGCGTACGCGAGCGGATCGCCGAAGCGGTACCCGAAGTAGCCCATGAGGGCCATGACGCCCCAGCCCGAGAGCGCCATGAGGCCGACGCTCTTGGCCCACGCGAGGCTCGGGCGGGGATGCTCGCGGAGGGTCACGACGAGGATGGCGGCGCAGAAGGCGAAGCCCGCGCTGACGCCCGTGATGCGGATGGCCGACGCGGCCCCCGCCAGGAGCGCCCCCGCGAGCCACCAGCGCCGCTGCATGCACAAGAACGCGCCCATCGTGAACGCCATCAACGCGGGCTCCGTCTCGATCGTGACGAGGATGTACGCGCCCGAGTAGATGTTGAGGAGCGCGAGCGCGAGGTACGCCTTGTCGACGCCGAGGGCGCGCGTCATCGTCCGCCCCGTCCACATGAGGGTGAGCGCGAAGCACGCCGCCATCGACACGCCGAAGAGCGCGCAGTCGATCGGCAGGTGCAGCGCGGCCACCAGGGCGGCGCCGAGGAACGGATACCCGGGATAGAAGTTGAGCTGACAGGGGCCGCCGCTGTCGGGCGCCTCGCCCGGACGAAGCTGCGACTTGTCCTTGCAGAAGCGATAGCCCCGCATCCCGAGGCCGATGTAGTGCTCCGCGTCCCAGCGAGAGACGATGAGACGGTCCCACCGGTCGATGCGCTGATCGGGCTTGTCGTCGTGAAAGGCCGGCGGGTCGTTGGGCGACGCGTTGAACGCGAGGCCCAGTCGATCGCGGCCTAGATGCGCCATCGCCGCGACGTGGAACGCGAGGATGGCCAGCGCGACCACGATCCGGAAGGGGAGTGTCTGGGCGAGGCGCTCGAGCCGCACCTTCAATGGGAACATGCCTCGCGCTGTGCTCCTCTCCGCCCGCGGCGGCGCGAGAATGCCCCGTGTGGGAGCCCCCTCGCAAGAGCGTGCGCCTTCCGAGGTAAGCGCAGCCGGTCGGCGGCTTGCCTTCGCCGGGCGAAGGCAGTACGGAAACGGCCGGCGTGGAGCGCGGCAAAGGCGACATTCTGCGGGGGGCCTCGCTTCGAGGTCGCGATGTCGTCGGCCGAATCGCGCGCGCCTGCGCGCGCCAGGCGAGGGCAAACGCGGCGACGCTCGTTTATGCCGGCGTCGCGGTCGCGTGCACGCTGTACCTCTGGCGCCGCGCCGATTTCATCCCGAAGTGGGGCGATTGGTACATGGGCGACATACACCCGTACCTCTATCTCCAGCTCCGGGCGATGACGTCCGGGAAGCTCGCGCTCTTCCCTCACCCGTCGGGCGCACTCAACGACTACGTGTGGGGCCGCGGCGGCATGCACCAGGCGTGGGGCCTCGGCCTGCCCATCCTCGCGCTGCCCCTGCACCTCCTCGGTCGCCTCTTCGGGGCGCCGGGCTTCCCCGATCACGTCCGCTTCCTCATCTTCTACGCGATTGTCGCGTTCGTCCTCACGCGCGCGCTCCACAGGGCCTCGCCGCGCGAGCCCACGTCGCTCGGCGCCGCCGCGGCCGCGGCGGCGTTCGTGATGGTCTTCCCGACGTTCGTCGGCCTCGTCTCGGCGCGCTTCCAGATTTACGACCAGACGATCGCCAACGGCGTCCTCTGGAACATCCTCCTCCTCGCGGGGGTGCTCGCCCTCTTCGCGCGCTGCACGCCGGGGCTCCTCGCGCTCGTGTGCGCGGCCGCCGGCTTCGCCACGATGATGCGCGTGACCCTCACCACGTACGGGCTCGCGACGTTCCTCCTCGCGCTCGTCATCGCGCACAAGAAGGGGCTGGCGCGCGGGCCGCTCCTCGCGGGCGTCGGCGCGTACCTCGCGATCATCGCGCTGTACTGCACGGGCAACTACCTGCGCTTCGGCGGGCCGTTCACCACGGGGTACTCCAACGGCATCGGCGGCAGCCTCGTCAACCGCATGATGCGCTGGAACCTCTCCTTCAAGTCGGTGCCCTTCCTGGTGCAGGCCAAGGAGATGTTCGCGACGCTGTTCCTCCTCGACCCGGTCCCGAACCAGGTCATGATGGGCACGCCGCCGGAGGCCGTGCGCCCGTACGTCCAGGGCGAGCGTTGGCGCGAGTACTACTCGCAAACGTACGACCTCTTCGTCTTCGCGTGCCTGCTCGGGACCCTCGCGCTCGTCGCCTGGCGAGTGCTGCGCGGGCGGCTGTGGCGCGAGGACCGCGACCTCCAGGGCGAGCTCGCGACGGTGGTCGGCCTCTGGGCGCTGCCGCCGACGCTCGGGCTCCTCTACTTCTACACGCGCCTCGACAACGTGAACACGCGGTACATCGTCGACATGTCGCCGGGCTTCACGGCGACGGTGCTCTGCATGGGGCTCGCCGTGGTCGACGCCGTACGCCGGAGGTCGGCCGAGTCGGTCGGCTCGGCGCAGCTCGCGCTCGCGACCCTCGGCGCGCTCTACGTCGGCCTCGGGCGCGGGTGGCCGACGCACCTGTCCGGCCCCGGCGACGCGAAGAGCATCCTCGCGAAAGCTGCCGAGATCGACCGCCGCTCCGCCGCGATGCCGCCCATCCCGAACCACTACAGGTGCGGCGAGCCGCGCGGCCCCGCGCCGGTCTACACGCACCTCGACGACTGGGGGGGCGACTGCCACTTCCGGTCCGGGATGGTCTGGGCGATGACCCACTCCCCGTGCTTCACGTTCACGTTCGGCCCGAACGGGGGGGCCTGGGGCGACGCCGAGTCGAAGTCGCTCGCGGGCCTCCGCGTCAACGCCGACTTCGACTCCATGGTGAGCTGCGGCGCGCCGGTCGCCGAAGGCGCCACCCGCAAGGTCACGATGTGCGATCCGCGCGAGCCGCCGTTCTTGCTCGACGGCGCGCGCTTTTACTCGATGGCGACGCTCGACGAGAAGCTCAATCCCATCGACCGGCTCAAGCTCATGCGGGTCGACCCGGCGCCCGCGTGCCGCTGAGAACGAGAAGAAAGAAAAAAAGCAGGGAGGGGAGGAGGGAAAGGAGCCGAGAAAAGAAAAGAGGAAGACCTCTTAGTCGGTCCGCTCGGGGTCCCCTCCTTTTCCTCCTCCCCTCCCTGTAAATCCCTCTTCTTCTAGGCGTTGGTGGACGTCCGCGACGTGGGGCTCGCCGCGGGCTCGCCGGCCGACGCGGTCACGTTGTTGCCGACGGAGAATTGCGCCAGCTCTTCGCTCACCTTGCGCAGGTACTGCTGCTTGACGTGAAACGGCAGGAACGCGCTCTTGAAGCCGCTCAGGATGAGCTGCTTGATGTCCTCGAGCGTCAGGCCGAGCTGCGTGTGGCACAGCCAGAGCTCCCGGCTCACCGTCGTGTCGGTGACGAGGCGGTTGTCGGTGTTCACGGTCACGCGTAGCCCGAGGTTCTTGTAGAGCTTCAGCGGGTGGCTCCCGAGGTCGCGGATGGCGCCCGTCTGCACGTTCGAGGAGGGGCAGCACTCGAGCGGGATGCGGTGGTCGGCGACGTAGTGGAGCAGA
This sequence comes from uncultured delta proteobacterium, assembly GCA_963797395.1. Taxonomy (GTDB): domain Bacteria; phylum Myxococcota_A; class Polyangia; order Polyangiales; family Polyangiaceae; genus Palsa-1150. The sequence continues at coordinate 226,451 of CAWCPA010000009.1, read as the reverse complement.
TCGCCGTTCTCGCGGAGCCGGCAGCCGTGGCCGATGCGGTGCGCGCCGCAGACGTGGATCGCCTGGGCGATCGACTCGGGCCCGTACGCCTCGCCCGCGTGGATCGTCACGTTGATGTTGTTGTCGCGAACGAGCTGGAACGCGGCCTTGTGGTGCTTCGCGGGGTGGTCGTACTCGGCGCCCGCGAGGTCGAAGCCGACGACGCCGCGGCCCTTGTAGGCCACCGCGAGCTCGGCCATCTCGAGCGAGTGCTCGGGCGAGACGTTGCGGATGCCGCAGATGATGACGTTCGACTCGATGCCGAGCTTCTCCTGCGCGAGGCGCAAGCCGGCGAGGACGCTCTCGACGACCGTCGTCAGCTTGAGGCCGCGCCGCGTGTGCAGCATGGGGGCGTAGCGGACCTCCATGTACCGCACGTTCTCGCGCGCGGCGTCTTCGGCGAGCTCGTACGCGATGCGGCGGAGCGAGTCTTCGGTCTGCATCACGCGCAGCGTGACGTCGAAGGCCTTGAGGTACTCGACGAGGGACCCGCAGTTCTCGCCGAGGTGCATCGCGCGGCGCAGGCCCTCGGGGTCGTTCGCCGGCAGCTCGATCTTCTGGCGCTCGGCGAGATCGAGGATGGTGGAGAGGCGGAGGGAGCCGTCGAGGTGAACGTGCAGATCCGTCTTCGGGAGCTTCTCGATGAGCTCGAGCGGGATTGTTCGACTGGTCGAATGCGGCATGATGGAAGGTACCACGCAAAGGCGGGACGGGCCGCTCGCGGGGCCCCGGGTGGGCCCCCGCGCATGTGCGGCCCGGTCGCGCTAAAGAGCACATCCATGCATCGCCTTCGCGCCACCGCTGCCGCCGCGGTCTTCTCGTTCGCCTCCTTCGCTTGCGCGGCGCTCGCGGGCGGCCCCGCCGGCTGCGGCGGCGCGAGCCACGGACCGCCGACGGTCACGCAGCCCACGCCGCCTGCCACGAGCGGCGTCTCCGCGGCGTCGAGCGCCCCCCTGCCTTCGCCCCCGCGCTTTCCGCCCGAGTGGCCGTACCCCCAGGGCGCGCCTGCGCCGCGCTCGGCCAAGGGGATGGTCGCGAGCGACGACTCGATCGCGACGAAGGTCGGCGCCGACGTCCTCGCGGCCGGAGGCAACGCGGCCGACGCCGCCGTGGCCACCGCGTTCGCGCTCGCCGTCGCCTTCCCCACGGCGGGCAACGTCGGGGGCGGCGGCTTCCTCGTCGCGCGCGTCGGCGGTAAATCGTACGCGCTCGACTTCCGCGAGACCGCGCCCGCCGCCGCGACGCGCGACATGTACCTGGGGCCCGACGGCAAGGCGACGACCGACTCGCGCGACGGCTGGCGTTCGTCGGGCGTGCCGGGCAGCGTCGCGGGGCTGTGGGAGGCGTGGCGTACGCTCGGATCGAAGAAGCTCTCCTGGGAGCAGCTCCTCGCGCCCGCCATCCGCCTCGCGGAGCAAGGCTTCCCCGTCGACGCGCCGTTCTCGAAGCAGATCGACGTCGTGCAGGCGCGCCTCGCGCGCTACCCGGCGGCGGCCGCGCTCTTCCTCCCGGGCGGGGCGCCGCCCGTGGTCGGCACGACCTGGCGCGATCCGGAGTTCGCGGCCGTGCTCCACCGCATCGCCGAGAAGGGGCCCGCGGGCTTCTACGAGGGGCCGGTCGCCGACGCACTGGCGCAGGCGATGAAGGACAACGGCGGCCTCGTCACCGCCCAGGACCTCAAGGCGTACCGCGCGAAGTGGCGCGCGCCGGTCGAGTTCAAGTACCGCGGGCGCACCGTCGTCGGGATGCCGCCGCCCTCCTCGGGCGGGACGACCATGGCGATGATCGCGCACCTGCTCGAAGGGTTCGACCTCCGGGCCATGGGGTGGCACTCCGCCGAGCAGGTGCACCTGACGGCGGAGGCGATGCGGCGGGCGTTCGCGGCGCGGAACGCGCGCCTGGGCGATCCCGACTTCGTGCAGAACCCGCTCGACGAGCTCCTCTCCGACCGGTGGGCCGCCGTGCAGCGCGCCACGATGCAGCTCGATCGAGCCACGCCCACCAAGGACCTCTTCCCGGGAGGCCCGGGCGCCGGCACCGACGGGCCGCACACCACGCACCTCGCCGTCGTCGACGAGGACGGCGACGCGGTCGCGATGACGACCACCCTCAACGCCTGGTTCGGGAGCGGCGTCGCGGTGCCCGGCCTCGGCTTCGTCCTCAACGACGAGATGGACGACTTCGCCGTCGTGCCGGGCAAGCCGAACATGTTCGGCCTCGTGCAGGGCGAGCCGAACGTGATCGCGCCGGGAAAGCGCATGCTCTCGTCGATGTCGCCCACGATTGTCCTCGGGGAGAGCGGCGCCGTCGACGACGTGTTCGGCGCGGCCGGCGGGTCGCGCATCATCACGACGGTCTTCGAGCAGCTCTCGAACGCCATCGACTACGGGATGGACGCGTCCGACGCGGTCCGCGCGCCGCGCTTCCACCAGCAAGACTCGCCCGACGTGCTCTTCGTGGAGCCGCACGCGCTTCCGCCGGAGGTGCTCCAGGCCCTCGAGGCGATGGGGCACGCGACCAAGGAGGCCGAGCACCTGGCGGACGGCCCGGGCATCGGACGCGCCCAGGGCCTCTGGATCGGCGCGGCCGAGCCGCGTCGCGACGGGTCGCTCGCGGCGGGTCTCTAGAGCAAGAGTCCTTTGAACGGTACGTTCAAAGGACGGATGCTCCCAAACCAGGGCAAAAAAATAGCCGTCAGACCCGCGGCGGCCGCGCCACGGAGTCGACGGCCGCGAGGACGTCCGTCTGCAGGGACCGCCGGCGCTTCTCGCCGATCGGCGAGCCGTCGGTCTCGACCAGCGTGAACCGGTCCGAGACCAGGCCGTTCGTCGTGGTGGCGTTCGACGCGACGATCTGCACCCCGGCGCGGAAGAGCGCCCGCGTGATCGCGAGGAGCAGGCCGGGCCGGTCGGAGGTCTCGACCGTCATCACGAGCTCCCCGTTGGGCGACTCCGTCAGCGCGATGCGCGTGGCGAACGCCTGGCGCGTCTCGACCGGCCGCAGCCCGCTCATCGCGGCGTCGACGGTCAGCTCGCCGGCGACGAGGCCGCGCAGCACGTCGCCGATGCGGGCGCACTCGGCGTCCGACAGCGCCGGCCCGGCCGAGCCCACGCGGCGCAGCCACAGGAAGTCGACCGCTTCGCCCCCCGCGGCGGTCCGGCGCGTGTACGCGTTGGCCGAGACGATGTCCATCGAGTGCATCACCAGCGACGCGGTGATGCGCGAGAGGAGCCCCGGCCGGTCGTCGGCGACGACGCAAACGACCGTGATGCCGCCCGGGAGGCGCTTCCACACCTCGACCAGCGCCGCGCTCCCCGCGCGACGCGCGACGATGGCCGCGTGCTCCGCGACCTCCGGCACGGGGAACGTCTCCCGGTACCGCTCCGGCATCGACGCGGCGAACTCGGTGGCGGACAGGGGCGCGTCGCGTACGGAGCCGTCCATCGTACCAGGCAATATGGCCGCGGCTTCGTTGCCGCGACGTTTCTCTAGAGCTTCAGCGCGCGCGCTTCTTCGCACTTCGGATCGGCCTTGAGCGCCTCGTCCTTCCGGGCCCGAGCGCCCGCGACGTCGCCGAGGGCGAGCCGCTCGCGGGCGAGGAGCGCGAGGGCCGTGGCCCGATCCTCGGGCTTGGCGTCGCAGAGAATGGCGCTCTCGAGCTCGTAGGCGGACTTGGCGTGATCGCCCGTGGCCGCGAGCGCCCGGGCGTACCCGACGTGGACGGCCGCGCTTTCGACGTCGACGAACATCGCCGACTCTCCCACACGAACCGCCTCGTCCCAGTCCTTCCGCTCGACGAGCTTGTCGAGGAGCAGGCGGTAGGCCCGGCGGTCGTGCTGGTCGATGCGCGCGATCTCGCGCAGGAGAGCGAGCGCGTCGTCGTCCCGCTTTTCCTGGTCGGCCATGTCGTAGAGCGCGCGGAGCGGGTCGACCTGGGTGGGATCGTAGCGGCGCGCGGCCTCGAGCGCGGCCCGGGCCCCGGCGTCGTCCTTCGCGGACGCGGCCACCTCGGCGAGGGCCATCTGCACGGTGTACCCCGCGCCCCCCGCGGCCTGGAGCGCGCGGAGCTCCTTCTCCTCGCCGGCGAGGTCGTGCCTCGCGCCGGCGAGCTTCGAGGCGACGTAGTGCGCGTCGAGGTCCATCGGGTCGAGCTTGAGCGCCGCGTCGATCTCGCGCGCCGCCTCGTCGGGCTTCTTCTCGCGGAGCAGCGCGACGGCGTACGTCACGTGCGCGGGCGCGCTGGAAGGCGCCGCCGCGGAGGCCGCGGACGCCTCGTCGACCGAGAGCGGCTTGGGGTCGAAGAAGTACTGCCCGTCGTACCGCGCGAGCCGCGCGAGCGCCCACGCGCGAAAGCGCGCGTCGTACTCCTTGGGCGGGACGCCGAAGGCCTCGGTGATCACCTGCGCGGTCGTCTTGCCCTGGCCCCACAGCTCGAGGGCGCGCGTGATCTTCGCGAAGCCGAACTGGTCGGCCGTGAAGGCGAGCATCTGGCTCGCCGCGTAGTACGCGACGGTCACGTCGAGGTCGCCCTCGGCGTGCGTGAAGGCGGTGTTCATCCCGAGCGCGCCGGGGAGCTGGTCCTTCTTGAGCGCGCGATAGAGCTCGGGGTCGAGCTCGCGCTGCCACTCGGGCCGGCGGATCATCGTCTCGTACTCGGAGAGGCCCTCGGTGAACCACCGGGGCACGTGGTACTTCGAGAGCTGGATCGCGAAGACGTGCCCGAGCTCGTGCCAGAGAACGTTGCCCCAGTTGAACGGCTCGCTCTTGGGGCTCATCGCCGCGACCACGTGCCCGAAGCACACGCCCTCGATGCCGATCTCCGGCAGGCCGCTCGTGCGCACGCTGAAGTGCTCCCGGTCGAGGTACATCTCGACGGCGACGGGCGACGCGGGCGCGAACATGTAGTGCATCTTCATCGTGCCCCACGCCTCGCCGAGCATGCGCGGCACGTAGCGCTCGAGGATGGCCCGCTCGTCCTTCGGGTACCGGATGCGGAAGAGGCCCTCCTGCGCGCCGTCGTACTCCTGCGGGATCCACCGCGTGTAGAGCATCTCGAGCGTGTTGTAGACGCGGACGTTGAAGTGATCGCCCTTCCACGCCATCTCGAGCGACTTCACGCCATCGGCCTCGTCGCCGGCGCGCGTCTGCGTGAGGCCGAGCTGCGCCCAGGCCTTGTTGTCCCTGGGATCGAGGGCGACCGCCTCCTTCATCATCGCGACGACGTCGTCGTACCGGTGCTCCCACTCGGCGAAGTCGGCGATGATGCCGTACGCGCCGCTGAACTCCTTGTTGCGGGCGAAGACCTCGCGCTTGGCCGCTTCGAAGCCGGGCTTGTCGTCGGCGAGGAAGCGCCCCGCGGCCTTCATGCTGAGGAGCTCGAGGTCGTTCGGGTCGATGGCGAGGCCCTCGGCGATCTGGCTCGCGGCGCGATCGAGGTCGCCGTCGCGCAGCGCGATGCCCGCGCGCACCGCGAAGGCGCCGGGCATGCGCGGGTTGACCGCGGCCGCGTCGGCCACGAGCTTCTCGGCGGCGTCGAAGTCGAGCGACTCGTCGAGCTTCACGCGCGCGAGGAGCAGGTTCGCGTCCGCGCGGTGCGGCGCGGCCTTGAGGGCCTCGGTGAGGACCTCCTCGGCGTGGCCGGGGTCGTACGTGTCGAAGTACAGGTCCGCGCGCCACAGGAGCGTCTCGACCGACGGCGATGCCTTCGCGCCGCCGCGCGCCGCGCGCTCGCTCTCGTTGTACGCGCGGTTCGCGTCCTTCGCGTGCCGGAGCAGGTGCATCGCGCGCCCGACCATCGCGAGCCCCTCGGCGTCGCTGGAGGAGATGGCGTCGCTGCCGTACTCGTCGGCGAACTTGAGGAGCACCGGCTCCGCGTCGGCGCGCCGCCCCGCGCGGATGAGGAGCTCGCCGAGCGCGAGGCGCACGCGGCGGCCGCCCGTGCCGGCGCCGTCCTTGTTCGGGAGGAGGAGCTGGATCGCGTCGTCGACCTTGCCCTGGGCGGCGAGGATCTGCGCGCGGAGCGCCAGGGCCTCGAGGCGCTGGTCGGGGCTGGCGGCCGCCTGCTGGGCGAGCTTGTCGGCCTCGGCGTACCGCCCTTGTTCGAAGCGGACGCGCGCGAGCTCGCGGACGGCGGCGGGCCGGTCGGCGCCCTGAATGGCCTGCAGCTCCTTCTCGGCGGCCGCGTAGTCGGCGGCGTCGACCGCCTGCGTCGCCGCCGCGAGCGGCCCGCCGTGCGGCGAGGGCTGCGCGAACGCCGGACCCGCGAAGGGGGGGAGGACGGCGAGCGCGGCAAGCGCGGGCCCGAGGAAAGCAGCGAGACCGACGCGCCTCATGAACACCCAATTTGGTTAGCACCCGCCCGAGGCGCGCGCCTAGAGCGGCGGCGCCGCCTCAACCGTGCAGGCGCACTTCGTCGGCGTGGGGAACGATCGCGCCGGTCTCGACGTCGAAGGCGAGCACCATCTCGATCGCGTCCTCGTCGTCGGGGTAGTACCGCGCGCGCACGCCCATCGCGAAGAAGCCCAGCGAGCGATAGAGGGCGATCGCCGCGACGTTCGAGCGCCGCACCTCGAGGAGCACGTGCTTCACACGGTGTGCGCGCGCGTGGGCGACGGCGTGCAGCATCAGCGCGCGCGCGAGCCCGCGACGGCGGCGATCGGCGCGCGTGGCGACGTTGAGCACGTGGAGCTCGTCGGCCACGTGCCACGCGATGAGGTACGCGACCGGCGTCTCGGCCGCCTCACGCGCCACCCACATGCGCGCCCACGCCCGGTCGAGCTCCTCGAGGAGCTGCCCCTCGCCCATCTGCGTGGGCCCCTCGATCGCCGCGACGGCGGGGACGTCGCCCTCCTTCATCGTCTCGACGCGGACCGCCATGGGCGGCCCCGATGATATCAGCTCTGCGATCGCGCGCTCGGCGGCGGCGAGCCGCTCGAGCCCGCGGCGGCGGCGAACGCGCGCGCCCGCGGCGCGATGGCCCACGCGTCGATCGCGAAGCGCAGCGACCCGTCTCCCCGCACGATGACCCCGGCGAACGGACCCAGCCCCGTGACGAGCGGGCCGAGGGGCCGCACGAGCAGCTCCTCGGACTCGCCGACCGCGTCCACGCCGACCGCCGCGCCCGGATCCGGCGCGCCGTCGCCCTCGAGCTCGAGCTCGATCGCGTAGCGCGCGCTCTGGTGCCCGCTCCCGGCGTCGAAGCACGATCGCAGGTGGAGGAGCCGCCCGTCCGGCGCGTCGTTCAGCCGCACGCGGCGCGCGTTCGCGGCGGGGAGCGCGAACTCGTCCTTGCCCGCCATGACCCAGAGCACCGTGACCAGGCCGCTGTCGATCGGCACCTCGATGCGCGCGCTGAAGCCCTCGCCCGCGCGGCTCGAGAGCCGGATCGCGCCGCCCATGCGCTGCACGCCGCTCCGGGCGATCTCGAGCCCGATGCCGCGTCCCGCGAGGAGATCGCTCGACTGGCGCGTGGAGAAGCCAGGCAGGAAGAGGAGCGAGAGCAGCGTGTCGTCGTCCGCGGCCTCCGCGATGGCGGGCGTGACGAGCCCGGCCTGCACCGCGCGGCCCCGCACGTCGACCACGTCGACGCCGGCGCCGTCGTCCTCGATCGTGAGGCTCAGGCGGTTGCCGAACTTGCGCGCGCCGAGGGCGATCGTGCCGCTCGGCGGCTTGCCGAGCGCGACGCGGACGTCGGGCGACTCGATGCCGTGCGCGACGGCGTTGCGCACGAGCTGGAGGCACGGCTCGATGAGCTGCTCGGCGATGCGGCGGTCGATGGTCTCGTCGGCGCCGCGCGTGCGGACGATGACCGCGCAGCCGGTGCGGCGGGCCTCCGACTCGATGGCCGTGGTCAGGCGCCCGAACATGCGACCGACCGACGTCTGCCGCATCGCCGAGAGCTGCTTCTTGGCGTCGGTCACGCCGTCGCGCAGCGCGTGCTCCACGGTGCCGAGCCGCGTCGAGGAGACCTCGAGCTCGTCGCCGAACGCGCTCAGCGCGGCGGCGACGCCCTCCACGCGGCGCAGGGCCGCGGCGGGCGCGCCCCAGGGCTTCGGCGGCCCGATGAGCCGCAGCGCCTCGACGAGCGACGACCGGTGCTGCCGGAGCGACGCCGCCCCGCGGTGCCCGCGCTCGACGCGCGCCGCGATGCGCTCGCGCGCGCGCTCGATCACGTCGAGCCGCTCGAGGAGGCGCTCGATGTCCACGGCGGGCACCCGGATCGTCGCGGACGCCTCGTCGAAGCCGACCACGCGCGGCGGGTCGGAGTCGGGCGCGCGCGCCGGCACGCTCGACATCGCGCGGGCCGGCATCTGCGAGGGGCTGCTGCGCGCGCGGAGCGTGTGCAGCGCGGTCTCGGGCTCGTCGAGCAGCGCGCCGAGCACGACGCGCCAGCGCGCGACCTCCTGCATCGCGATCTTCGCGGTCTCGCGTGAGTCGGCCACGCGAAGGCGCTCCTCGAGGCCGTGACAGAACCAGCTCATCGGCTCGTCGCCGACCGCGCTGCCCGCGCCCTTCATGGTGTGGACGTGCCGGTACAGCGTGCGGACGGCCTCGAGCGGGTCGCCGCCGGTCGCCAGCGCGTCGTCGATGCGCGCCAGGCGGTCGGTGACCTCGGCGGCGTACTGCGCGCGCACGAGCGGGTCGAGGGGGCGGGCCACGAGGTCCGCCGGGGGGACCGGCCACAGCGCCTCGACCGCCGACAGCCCGCTCCGCAGCCGCTCGACCGCGGTGCGCACGACCGCCGCGGTCTCCGGGTACGCCGACTCGTCGCCCTCGCGCACCCGGCGGTTCAGGCGCTCGAGCGTCGCGGCGAGCTCGCGCTCCCCGGCGAGGCCCGCGCTCCCCTTCAGCGCGTGGATCGCGCGCGGCACGCCGGCGACGTCGCGCGGCTCGGCCTCGAGCGTCACCAGGTGGCGCTCGAGCTCGAGGGTGAGGAGCCGCGAGAGCTCGGGATCCGCGGCGCTCATGCGCGACCCGCCGTCATTCCCGTTCGCCGTCGTTCTCGTTTTCCGCCTCGTCCTCCGCGAGGAGGCGGGCGAGCGGCTCGAGCGCGGGCCGCACCGCGGCGACGAGCATCGGGCGGGGGACCTTGCCGGCGAGCGACGACAGCGCGCTGACGAGCGCGCGCGCCCGGTCGCTCGCCTCCGCGATGGCGCGCACGGCCTCGGGGTCGCTGCCGGTCGCCTTCTTCACGCGCTCGCCCATGTCGAGGAGCGCCGACTCCGCGTCGCTCGCCGCGCCCGCCGCCCGCGCCGAGTCCTGCGTGACCTCGGCCACGACGGACTGCGCCTGCCCGATCTGCTGCTCGAGCTGCGAGAGCTCGGAGGCAAGCTGCCCGATCGCCACGCCGAGGTCGCGCGACGCGTCGCCCCCGCGCGCGGACTGGGCCCGCACCTCGTCGGCCACGAGCCCGAGCTGCCGGCCCTCGGCCTCGCCCAGCCGCGCGCCCTCGAGGCCCGCGTTGAGGGCGACGAGGCCGAGCCGCTCGAAGGTGTCGTGCAGGCGCGCGAACCCCGCCTGCAGGTCCGACGCGCGCGAGGCGATCGACCGGCTGCGGTCGGCCACGGCGTCCATCGCGGCGCGCTGGCGCGCGGCGGTCGATGCGATGCGCTGCGCGGCCGAGCCGGCGTCGCGGGCGCGGACGAGCGCGCGCTCGTGGGCGCTCCAGAGGGCGCTGTCGTCGGCCGTCGAGCGCTCGCCGTGGGCCCGCGCGCTCTTGGGACCGCGGCGCAAGAGACGGAGCAAGCGGTGCTTCGGAGGCTCCACGGGCATCGGGACGAGATGATAGCCGTGTTCGGTTCACCCCGGCGGGCGCATCGACGCCTCGTCGAGGGGCGCGTTCACCGCCAGGTCGCCGAACTCGATGAGGGTGCGGTCGTGGTCACCCTCCGCGAGGAGGGCCCGGGTCGGCCGGACGAGGTCGGGCGCGAGGGCGAACCGCATGCTTCGGGCGATGGGGTGGCCGGCGGCCGCCGCGTCGGGCCTGGCCACCGCCTCGATCTCGGCGCCGCTGGCGTCGTCGCGGACCACGCTCAGCGTCCACCGGTCGCCCAGCCGGGCGAGGTCGCCGCCGAGGAGGGCGTGGAGGTCCTGGAGGGACGCCGCGACCCTGGCGCTCGACGCCGGCACCCGCCCCTGGCCCTGCGCGCTCCGGTAGGCGAGCCCCTCGGGGCCGACCCAGAAGGTCACGTCGTCGGGCGGGTCGAGGTGCCAGCGCAGGCGGTCGGGCCGGAGGAGCGCGAAGGCGCCGGTCGAGCGGACGTCGGTGGCGAGCAGGCCGATGGTGCGCGTCTGGGTGAAGGGGCCCTGCACGGTCTTGACCGGCGCCCGCGCCTTCGCGATGCGCGCCAGGAGGTCGCCCGCGGCGGCCCGCGCCTCGCCGGTCGCCAAGAGGATGGCCGCGCCCGCGACCGCGTGGCCCAGGAAGGTCCGGCGCGTGACCTTCACGGCGCGTCCCCGGCGCGGTCGAGCGTGCCGTTCGGGGTCCCGTTCCTCCACGGCCCGGCGGTCGGGTCCTCGGGGAGCGCGTCGGGCAAGGGGTCCGACGCGGGATCGTGATCGGAGAGGAGCTGCTGGAGGTCGAGCTCGACGAAGCGCCCCGTGAGGTGCGGGCCGACGCTGACCCAGAGGCGGCGGGCGGTCGCGTCGCCGACGATGCCGTGGGTCGCGATGAACGCGTCGATCGCGCGCCGGTCGCCGAGCGAGCAGGCGTCGTCGCCGGCGCACCGGTGGTCCCGGAGCATCGCCAGCGCGCGGGCCGGCGTCACGCTCTTGGGCGCGACGTCGGCGAGGAGCGCGTCGATGCGCTCGCGCCGCGCGACCGTGGACGACTCGCGGCGGACGCGCTCGTTGTGCGGGTCGGCGGCGAGCGGACCCTCGAAGTGGTTGGTGACCGCGAAGGTGCCGTGCGACTTCGCGTCGCGGACGAAGGCGGGCTCCCCCGGCGCTCGCTCGACCTCGGCGAAGTGCCCGGACGCGTCGGCCACGAAGACGATGTGCGAGACCATGACCGACTGCGATTTCAGGATCGCGATCGCCTCGTTCGTGTCGTGCGCCCGCTCGAGCACCTCGCGCAGCGAGTACGCGACGGGCACCCCGTCGGCCGCGGGCTGCCCGGCCCGGGCGCCGTGCACCGCGGTGACGACGCCCTCGGCGTTCATCCCGGTCACCACCCCGACGAAGCCGGGCCACGCCACGCTCGCGAACGGAATCGCGCCGTCCTCCCGGACGAGGAACACCACCTTGCGCTTGTCGAGGAGCTCGCCGGCCTCGAAGTCGAAGGCGCGCGCCACGATGGCGTGGCCGTCGGCGGTCGCGTCGCCGTCGAAGCCGAAGCTCGTGCACCCGATGAGCGGCGAGTGCTCGAGCGGGAGGGCGATGTCGTAGATGGCGTGGAGGAAGAGGAGCCGCTGGTACGTCGGCATCCGCTCGGCGAAGGGGTCGGGCTGGAGCGCGAGGGCCTCGGCGGCGAGCTCGCGGCGCCGGGCGTCGGGCACGTTCCGATCGAGGTGGCGGAAGCGCACGCGGCTGTAGTCCATGAGGGTGACGCGGGCGAGCCACCACGGGACGTGGAGCTCGAACTCGCTCCAGAGCTCGTCCTCCTCGGAGAGCATGCGATTGCGGAGCCAGCGGGCGTGCTCCGTGCCGATCGCCTCGGGCGACCCGCGGAGGTACACGCGGACCAGACCCCCGTCGTCGCGCACGTAGGGTCCGGGGGCGGCCGTGTCCGGCAAGATCACCGGCGGCGCGGGAATGCGCGTCGCCCAGCCGATGCCCGCGTGAGCCAGCGGGAAGACGATCACCAGCCCCACCACCACGCCGAGGGCGCGGCGGCGCCGGCGGGGACCCCCGAGGAGCCCGCCGCCCATCAAGGCCCCCCGACGCGCAGCTCGAAGACGGTGCGGACCACGGTCGCCACGATGCGGGTGGGATCGACGACGCGCCGGAAATGGCTCCCCGGGTGGTCCAGAGGCGCGTACTCCACCGCGATCGGCACCTCGACGAGCGGCAGACCCGCCGCGAGCGCCCGGAGGACGACCTCCCCCTCGAACGCGTAGCCCGAGGCGCGCACGCCGAGGTCGAGCGTCGCCCGGACGGGGTACCGCCGCAGGCCGCACTGCGTGTCGCGGAGGGGCTGCCCGGCGAAGAACGACAGGAAGAAGTTGGACACGCCGTTGCCGAAGCGGTTGGCGGCCGGCGCCCCGTCGCGCACGAGGTCGCGAATGCCGAGCACGAGCGCCCGCGGATTGGCGCTCGCCTCGAGCACCGTGCGCGCCGAAGCGGCGGGGTGCTGCCCGTCGGCGTCGACCGTGACGGCCAGCTCGAAGCCCCGCGACCGCGCCTCGAAGAGGCCCGCGCGAATGGCCGCGCCCTTGCCCCGGTTGCGGTGATGCCGGAGGACGGTGGCGCCGCGCGCGCGGGCGGCATCGCTCGTGCCGTCGACCAATCCGTCGTCGACGACGATCACGGGAAGATTGAGCGCCGCCCGGAGCTCCCCCACGACTCGACCCACGGTGGCGGCCGCGTCGAGCGCGGGCACGATGACGCACGCAGGAGCCACGTCTTCCTCTTTACACGGCTGGTGGGGGCGCGTCAGGGCGCCCCGGAGCCATTCCCGCTACTATTTCGCCCATCGCCGGCCGGATCGACGACACTTCGCGTGAGATCATGGAGCCCGTCCAATCCGACCGCAAGCTCGTCTCGGCCACGCGCGGCCACGCGCGCCGGGAGAACTGACCGTGCCGGTCCGGCTCATCGTCGAAGAGGGGCCGTACGCCGGGGTCTCGCGCGCCGACGTGGCGCGCCGAGCACGCGCGATGCTCGAGGCGGTTCAAATGAGCGATCGAGAGCTCTCGATTCTGCTCACGGGCGACAATCAAATCCAGAAGCTCAATCGGATTCTATCGCCGGAAGAATCGACCGACAGACGTGCTCGCGTTCTCGCAGAGCGAGGGGGAGCACGCCGACAGGGCCGGGCGCCTCCTGGGAGACGTGGTCGTGAGCATCCCCACGGCCCGGCGGCAGGCCGAAGGCGCGAAGCGAGACCTGGTCTCCGAGCTGACCATGCTCCTCGCCCACGGGCTCCTGCACCTGCTCGGCTGGGACCACGACACCCCGGAGAAGGACCGCCGGATGCGGAGCGAGACGAACCGGCTCTGCGCGGCCGCGGACGCCGCCGCCCTGGCGCCCCGCGTCGCGCGGCGGGTCAAAGGTAGGATTGCTTCACGCGCCAATGGCGATTCGATCGCACGAAGAGCCTCGCGCACGGCCCGGTAACGACAGGCAGTTTCGCCCGCCAAGCGCGGTTCGCAGGGCTTAAACCGGCGTGTGGGTGCACCGGAGGCAACGGACGGGAGCGCGGAGAAATGGCAAAACGGGCTGTTTTTCCCTTGCGGAGCGCGAAATTGGGGTGCTAGTCGTCTTCCGTCGAAGCCGCCAGGGGCCGCGAAATGCCGCTCGGAAGCGCTTCGACCCACCGCCGGCGCCACCGCCGGTCGAATGGACAAACAGATTTCGTCGGTCGTAGTCGACAGGAGGAAGCCGAAATGTCTGCAAAGCGTTTGACGAAGGCGCAGGTCATTGCCGAGCTCGCGGAGTACACCGAACTCGATAAGAAGAGCGTCGGTCGCGTCTTTGATGGCCTCACGGAGCTCATCAAGAAGGAGCTGCGCAAGCCGAACGGAGAATTCGTGATTCCGGGGCTCCTCAAGCTCCGCGCAATCAAGAAGCCGGCCACGAAGGACCGCCCCGGCATCAACCCCTTCACCAAGCAGCCCATCACCATCAAGGGCAAGCCGGCGCAGAAGAAGGTCCGCGCGACCGCCCTCAAGGCGCTCAAGGACCTCATTCAGTAACGTCGATTCGGGTCCAGTCGACGCCGTCCCATGGCGTCGATCCTGACCAATGCGACCGAGGGTGCTCCCGCCGCCGGCGGGGCACCCTTTCGCGTTTCTCTAGCCTGCTTCAGGGCGCGGCTGGCGGAGCGTCGCCGCCATAGAGCTTCTCGGCAATGGCGAACGTCATGGCCTCGAGCTTCTGGTACGCCTCGCGGATCTGCGCGAGGTCGCCCTGGCCGTCGAGCAGGCCCCTCAGCGAGACGGCCAGCGCGCGCGTGTCGTCGAGCATCCGCGCGTCGACGAGGTTCGCGTAGCCGTCGAGCGCCGCCTCCGTGGTGTAGAGCAGCGTCTCGGCCTGGTTGCGGATCTCCGCGAGCTCGCGCCGCAGCTCGTCGGCGTACTTGAACTTGTCGGCGTCCGCGACGAGCGTGTCGATCTGCGCCTGCGAGAGCCCGCTCGTCGGCTTCACCTTCACCGATTGAGCCTTGCCGGTGCCGAGGTCCTTCGCCTCGACGCTGACGATGCCGTCGGCGTCGATGTGGAAGGTGACCTGGATCTTCGGGACGGCGCGCGGGGCCGGCGGGATGCCGGTGAGCTCGAACCGCGCGAGGCTCCGGTTGTCGGCCGCCATGCGGCGCTCGCCCTGGAGGACGTGGATCGGCACGAACGACTGGTTGTCGACGCTGGTCGTGAAGATCTCGCTCTTCTCGGTGGGGATGGTCGTGTTCCGCCCGATGAGCGTCGTGAAGACGCCGCCGCCCGTCTCCACGCCCATCGAGAGCGGGGTCACGTCGAGCAGCAGGACCTCCACCTTGTCGTCCGTGAGCGCCGTCCCCTGGAGGGCCGCGCCCGCGGCGACCACCTCGTCGGGGTTCACGCCCTTGTGCGGCTCCTTGCCGAAGAACTGCTTCACCGTCTTCTGCACGGCCGGCATGCGCGTCATGCCGCCGACGAGGATCACGCTGTGGATGTCGGTCGGCGTGAACTTCGCGTCGGCCAGCGCCTTGCGACACGGCTCCAGGGTCCGCTCGACGAGATCGCTCGTGAGGAGCTCGAGCTCGGAGCGGGTCATCGTCCGCACGATGTGGAGCGGCTCGCCCTTGGCGCTCTGCGCGATGAAGGGGAGGTTGATCTCGGTCTCGAGCGACGACGACAG
This sequence comes from uncultured delta proteobacterium, assembly GCA_963797395.1. Taxonomy (GTDB): domain Bacteria; phylum Myxococcota_A; class Polyangia; order Polyangiales; family Polyangiaceae; genus Palsa-1150. Next base: position 211,421 of record CAWCPA010000009.1, on the reverse strand, counting down.
CTCGTGCTTCGTCTTCTCCGCGGCCTCCTTGAGGCGCTGGAGGGCCATCTTGTCTGCTTGCAGGTCGACGCCGTTCTCGACCTTGAAGCGATCGATGAGGCTGTCGACGATGCAGCGATTGAAATCTTCGCCGCCGAGGTGCGTGTCGCCGTTCGTCGCCTTCACGCTGAAGACGCCCGCGCGAATCTCGAGGACCGAGACGTCGAACGTGCCGCCGCCGAGGTCGTACACGACGATGCGCTCGGCCTCCTTCTTCTCGAGGCCGTACGCGAGCGCCGCCGCGGTCGGCTCGTTGATGATTCGCTTCACGTCGAGGCCCGCGATGCGCCCCGCGTCCTTCGTGGCCTGGCGCTGCGCGTCGTCGAAGTAGGCGGGCACCGTGACGACCGCCTCGGTGATCTTCTCGCCGGCGTAGGCCTCGGCGATCTCGCGCATCTTCGTGAGGACGACGGCGCTCACCTCGGGCGGCGACATGGTCTTGCCGCCCACCTCGATCCACGCGTCGCCGTTGGACGCGCCGAAGACCTTGTAGGGCGCGGTCATGGCCTGCCGCTGCACCTCGGGGTTCTCGAACTTCTGCCCCATCAGGCGCTTCACCGCGTACACGGTGTTCGTCGCGTTCGTGACCGCCTGCCGCTTCGCGGCCTGCCCCACGAGGCGCTCGCCGCCCCCCGTGAAGGCGACGATCGAAGGCGTGGTGCGCGCCCCCTCGGCGTTGGGGATGATCGTGACCTCGACCTTCCCCGTCGCCGTGCGCTCGGCGATGGCGACGCAGGAGTTGGTCGTACCCAGATCAATCCCGACGATCTTTCCCATCCCGCTCCTGCATCCCCCCGGAACGCCTTTAGTTCGCGACCCCGCCCGGCCCCTCGCCGTTCGAGGCTGCCTGCTCGGCCTTCGCTCGCGCCACGACGACCATCGCCGCCCGGAGCAGGCGCTCGCCCTGCATGTACCCCGGCTGCACCTCGGCGATGACCGTGCCCGGCGCGTGCTCGCCGGTCTCCACCTGCTGGATGGCCTCGTGGATGCTCGGGTCGAACGGCTTGCCGATCGTGGGCACGCGCGCGATGCCCTCGCGCCCGAGCGCCTCGATGAACTGGCGCTGCACCATCGTGAGGCCCTCGGTCATCGCCTTCACGTCGCTCGTGCGCTGCGCGCTCTGGATTGCCCGCTCCAGGTTGTCGAAGACGGGCAAGAGGGTGCGAAGCAGATCCTCGCGGCCCCCGCGCCTCGCCTCTTCGAGCTCCCGCCGGGTTCGCTTCCGGAAGTTGTCGTAGTCGGCCGCCGTGCGGAGCAGCGCGTCCTTGAGCCGCGCGAGCTCTGCTTGCGCGTCCGCCGCCGGCTCGCCCGCGCCGCTCTTGGGCGCCTCTTCGGGCGCCGCGCCGACGTCGACCGGGGTCGACTCGTCCTGCGGCCCATTCGTTCTCGAATCTCCCTGCATCCGCGCCAATATAAAGCGTCCCTTCGGGAAGAGAAGAGCGGTAAGGGCTCACCGCCTCCGAGGTTTTGCGGGAACCATGAGCTGCGTCGGCTCGGCGTCGCCCAGGCTCGGCCCGTGCTCGGACCTCGAGGACTCGGGCACCCGCACGAAGACCTCCGTGGGATCGGGGGCGGCGAGCGCGGCCGGGGTCTCGGTCGTGATCGTGATGGGAATGTCCATCGAAGACGGGACCTCGGCGGAGCTCGAGGGGGCCGGCTCGCGCGGCGCGTCCCGGGATGGGCGCCCCGGCAGCGGCCCGCGGCTGGTCTCGGGCGCGAGGCCGATGCGCTGCGCGTTGTGGCGATCGCGCAGGGCCTGCAGCTCGCGCTGGAAGTCAGCCGCGGTCGCGTACCGGTCTTCGCGGTCGCGCGCGAGGGCCTTGTCGAGGACCGCGTCGTACCCCGCGGGCAGGGCCGGGCGGAGCGCGCGCGCCGGCCGCGGTCTCGCGTTCAGGATCTGCACGAGGAGCGCGTTGTAGTTCGAGGCCGTGAACGGCCGCTTGCCCGTGAGCGCCTCGTACAGCATCACGCCGCACGCGTAGAGGTCCACGCGCGCGTCGAGGTCGCGATCGCCGCGGGCCTGCTCGGGCGCCATGTAGTAGGGCGTGCCCATCACCATCCCGGTGCGCGTCAGCGCGAGCTCGTCCCTCGCTCCCCCGGTGACCTTCGAGACGCCGAAATCGAGGAGCTTCACGATCGGCGGGATGCCCACCCGCTTCGTGAGAAAGACGTTCTCCGGCTTGATGTCGCGGTGCACGATGCCCTGCTCGTGCGCGGCGACGAGCGCCGAGAGCACCTGGACGAGGGTGTCGATCACGTCCTCGAAGGGCAGGCCGCCCTCCGCGGCCACCCGGTCGGCGAGGGTCTCGCCGACGAGGCGCTCCATCACCATGAACGGGCTGCCGTCTTCGAGCATGCCGAAGTCGACGACGCCGCAGATGTTGGGGTGGCCGATCGCGCCGGCGGCCCGCGCCTCCTGCTGGAAGCGGCGAATCGCGTCTTTGCGCGCGACCTGCGTCGCGTGCAGCACCTTGATGGCCACCGAACGGCCGAGCGCGAACTGCTCGGCCTCGAAGACCGTGCCCATCCCGCCCTCGCCGAGGACGCTCCGCACGCGGTACTTCCCGCCGATCGTCTTGCCCAGCAGATCGCGCGGGACGACGCGGCGCGACGAAGGCGGGGCGGGCTCGGGCGCGGGCTCCGCCACGGGGGGCGGCGCCGCGGCCTTCCCGGCCTTCGAGCGGATTGGGAGCCCCGTGGCCGAGCAGTAGACCTGATGACCGTCGTGCGGGATTCCGCAATGAGGGCATCGGATGAACCGCTGACTCATTTTCCGCTCGATCCCGAGCGTACGCGTAGCCCCGCTCGGGGGGCAACGCTGGCGTGGGGCGTCCGGGGACGGGGCCGGGTCGTCGCGGGACGCCCGAGTCCCCCCGAAAACCCCGAGGGCGGCGCGGCTCGACCGCAGGCATGGGCGCTGCTCTCACCCGAGCGCAGCCATGCGGACCGAGCCCATCGATCCGGTGCTCCTCGCCGGGGTGTCCCTCGCCGCGGGCGCCCTCGCCGTCGTCGCGCCGTGGGAGACGGCGCTCGCGGCCGCAGGGGTGCTGGCCATCGCGGTCGCGGCGCGTCGCGCAGGCGCCTTCGCAGCGGCCGCTCTCGTGCTCGCGGGCCTGGGCGCCGGGTGGCACCGGGCCGAAGCGAGCGTCGCCCGGCACGAGGCCGCGGGCGCCGAGGCCGACGCGAAGCTGCCGCTCCCCGCGCGGTGCGCCGGGCTCGCGCGCGTCGCCTCTTCGCCGGTGAGCGTTCGCGGGGCGCTGCGGTGGGACGGCTGGCTCGAGGAGCCCGTGTGCGACGGCGCGACGGTCCGGTGGTCGGGCCTCGTGACCTTCTATGGCGGGCCGGAAGGCCTGGCGCGCGGAGACCGGGCCGAGGTGGTCGGCACGCTCGCGCCGCCCCAGCGGCTCTGGAACGACGGCACGGGCGATCCGCGGCCCGGCGAGGCCCTGCGCGGCGTCCTCCGCAGCGGCGGGGCGCTCGACGTCCGCGTGGTGGAGCGCGGCGCCGGACTGGAGGCGTGGGTCGACCGGTGGCGGGCCCGGGTGCGCGGACGCATCGAGGCCACGTTCGACCCCGTGGTCGCGCCCATGGCCCGGGCGCTCGTCCTGGGCGAGAGCGATCTGGCCCCCGACGACGATCTGGCCTTCCGGGCGAGCGGGCTCTCGCACCTCCTCGCCGTGTCGGGCATGCACCTCGTCCTCGTGCTCGCGCTCGTGACCCGGGCGCTCGAGGGCGCGCTCCGCCGCGTCGAGCCGCTCGCGCGCCGCGGCGACGTCGGGCGAATCGCCGCCGCCGTGGGCATCCCGGCCGCCTGGATCTACGCGGAGTTCGCGGGCGCGGGCGGGTCCACGCTCCGCGCCGCGTGGATGGCGAGCGCCGCGCTCGGGGCGCGCGCGGTCGGGCGGCGCGGCGACGCGACCCGCGCGTTCGGCCTGTCCGTGGCGGCCATGGCCCTGGTCGAGCCGCTGGTCGCGTTCGACCTGTCCTTCGCGCTGTCGGCGGGGGCCACGGCTGGGCTCCTCGTGTTTGCGCGGCCTCTCGGGGAGCGGTTCGAGGCGCGGGTCGCGAGCGCCTGGCCGCGCGCGGCCGCCACGACCCGCGCGGCTCGCGTCGCGCGGGCGGGGATCGAGGGCGCGGCGAGCGCCCTGGCGACGACCGTCGCGGCGTCGGTGCCGTGCGCGCCCATCCTCGCGTGCTTCGCGCCCACCGTGCCCATCGGCGGCGCCTTCGCGAACCTCGTCGCGGTGCCGCTCGGCGAGTCGGCCGCGCTCCCTCTCTGCCTGGTGCACGCGCTGCTCCGCGCGTGGCCGGCCGCCGAGGGAGGGTGCGCGGCGGTCGCGACGGGCGCCCTCTATCTGGTGCGCGCGATCGCCCGCGGCTTCGCGGCGCCCGCCCTCACCGCGCAGATCCCGCGGCCGACGTCGTGGCAGCTCGCGGTCCTCGTCGGGCTGCTGGCGGTCGCCGCGCTCCGGCCCCCGCGGAGGGGCGCGCTCGCGGCGCTCGGCGGCGCGGCGCTGCTCGTGCTCGAGATCGAGGCGCGCCGCGAGGGGGCGCCGGTCGGGGTCCTGCGGGCGACGTTCCTCGACGTGGGTCAGGGCGACGGCGCGCTGATCGACCTGCCCGACGGCGAGGCGATGATGGTCGACGGGGGCGGCCTCGTGGGCAGCCCGGTGGACGTGGGGGCGCGCGTCATCGGGCCGGAGCTGCGCGCGCGCCGGCGCGGGGAGCTGCTGGCGGCCGTGCTCACCCACCCCCACCCCGACCACTTCGGCGGGCTGCGCACGGGCCTCGACGCGGCGCGGGTCGGCGCCTTCTGGGACACGGGGCAGGGCGAGGAGGAGCAGACGGGCGGCGGGTATGCGGCCGTCCTCGCGGGCATGCGCGCGCGCGGCGTCCCGGTCCTGCGGCCGGGCGTTCTCTGCGGCGCGCGGGACCTCGGCGGCGCGCGGGTCGAGGTGCTGGCGCCCTGCCCGGGGCCGTCGTCCGACCGGAACCCGAACGACAACTCGTTCGTCCTCCGGGTGCAGTACGGCGCGCGGGCGCTGCTGCTCGTGGGCGACGCGCAGCACGAGGAGGAGAACGAGCTCCTCGCGCACGCCGCCGGGTCGCTGCGCGCCGACGTCCTCAAGGTGGGCCACCACGGGAGCGCCACCTCGTCCTCGCCGGCGTTCCTGGCGGCGGTCGCGCCCCGCGAGGCCGTCATCTCGGTCGGCAGGCGCAACCGGTTCGGCCACCCCCACCCGGCGACGCTCGCGGCGCTCGTCGCGGCCGGCGCGCGCGTGTGGCGCACCGATTGCGACGGCGCGATCACGGTGACCACCGACGGCGTGGCGCTCGAGGTCCGGTCGATGGCTCGGGGGCTCGCGCCGTGACTCCACTGGACTCCCGCGCGCGCCCGCGGCAGAAGGGACCTCGATGACCGAACGGCTGGTGACGCTCCTCTCGACCGAGCAGATCGCCGCGCGCGTGCGCGAGCTCGGCGCGCAGATCACCCAGGACTACGCGGGGAAGTCGCTGGTCCTCGTCTGCGTGCTCAAGGGCAGCTTCGTCTTCGCCGCCGACCTCGCGCGCGCGATCGAGCTGCCGGTGCGCATCGATTTTCTGGGGGTCCGCTCCTACGGCGTCGACACGGAGACGAGCGGCGTCGTGCAGATCACGAACGACCTCAGTCGGCCCATCGAGCACGAGCACGTCCTCCTCGTCGAGGACATCGTCGACACGGGCCTCACGGTCGCCCATCTCTTCGACCTGCTCCGCACGCGCGGGCCGGCGAGCGCGCGGCTCTGCGCTCTCCTCCACAAGCCGGCGCGCGCCCGGGTCCAGGTGAAGATCGACTACCTGGGCTTCACGATTGAAGACCGGTTCGTCGTCGGCTTCGGCCTCGACTTCGCCGAGCGGTACCGCAACTTGCCCTACATCGGCGTCATCGAGCGATCGTGACGCGCGAAGCGGCCCCGACTACGATCGGGCGATCGTGGCCAGCCCCTACGCGGACGAGCAGTTCTTCCGGGCGCTCCTCTCGAAGGCGGTCGCCGGCAAGGCCAGCGACATCCACGTGAAGGTGGGGCAGCCGCCGGGCGCCCGCATCCGCGGCGAGATCGTCTACTTCCGCACCGACAGGATCACCGCCGAAGACTCCGAGGCGGTCGCCCGGCACGTGATCACCAGCCCCGAGGTGCTCGAGCGCATCGAGGACCTGAGGGAGCACGACACGTCGTACTTCGCGGCGGGCATCGGGCGCTTCCGGGTGAACGTGTACCGGCAGCGCGGCTCGCTGGCCGTGGTCATGCGCTTCATCCCGACGGACATCCCGCCGATGGAGCTCCTCGAGCTGCCGATGCCCGTCTCGCGCGAGCTCTGCGAGAAGCAGAACGGGATGGTGCTGGTCGTCGGCGCGGCCGGCAACGGCAAGAGCACCTCGATCGCCAGCATGATCGGGCACCTGAACGCGACGCGGCCGCTCCACATCGTCACCGTCGAGGACCCGATCGAGTTCATCCACAAGGACCAGATCGCGAGCATCAGCCAGCGCGAGATCGGCATCGACACGGTCAGCTTCGCCGCGGCGCTCCGGGCGGCGCTCCGGCAGGATCCGGACGTCATCTTCGTCGGCGAGTATCCGCGACGAAGAGACCATGGAAATCGCGCTCAAGGCGGCCGAGACGGGGCACCTGGTCCTCGCGACGCTGCACACGAGCGACGCGGTCCGCACGGTGAGCCGCATGCTCGCGCTCATGGACGGCGACGCGAACGAGAACCGCTTCCGCATCGCGAGCTGCCTCCAGGGCATCATCGCCCAGCGCCTCCTGCCGCGCGCCGACGGGTCCGGCGTGGCGCTCGCCACGGAGGTTCTCGTCGCGTCGCAGTCGGTGCGCGAGGCCATCCGGCGCCCGGAGAACAACCCGTCGCTCAAGTCGCTGATGGAGAAGGGCTCGCATCCCTACGGGATGGAGACCTTCCAGATGGCGGTCGCGCGCCTCCTCGAGCGGGGGATCATCGACGAGACGACGGCGAACGACGCTCTCGTGTAGAACGTAGAGGCTTCACCGCTCGTCGATGGGGCTGCACGCTCGGTGCGCCGTGTTTCCCGGGCCGTGCGCCATGTTTCACCGCCGGCGCAGGGTCCTTCCGGGCCCGTACGCCGTCCTTCCCGCGCCGTGGCTTTGCCCAAGTAACCCCGCCTGCACAAGAAGTCGACTCGCTGCCCAAAAAGTAGCCCGTGGCCGGGATGCTTGCCGCGTGCGCGGTACGGATGCTTGCTGTGCTTGCTGAACCATGCCACCGTATGCTTGCCGGCAAGGAGGCAAGCATGATCGCCAGCAAGGATGAGGACGACGACGGGTCGAGGTCTATCGCGTCACTGGGCGGTGAGGCCAGGGCCGCCAAGCTGACATCGGAAGAGAAGTCCGCCATCGCCAAGAAGGGCGCTCTCGTTCGGTGGGCTAAGCAGCAAGGGTTGCCCAAGGAGAGCCACGACGGTCTTCTATGGGCTGGGACCGCGATGGAACTGCCATGCGCGAACCTCGACAACGGGTTGCGCGTGCTCTCGGCCACCGGCATCAGTCGCGCGTTCGGATCGGGCAAGAAGAGCCCCAAACAAGCGGCTGAAGACGGGGCCCCCCATCCACCCGCTTTCTTGGCTGCCAAGAACCTGCAGCCCTTTATTTCCGATGACTTGCGAGAGAAATTCCGTGCCCCCCCTCGATACGTGACCAAGCGCGGCGCGCGCATCGCTTACAGCTACGAGGCCACAATCCTCCCAGCGATCTGTCGCTCCCTGCTTCGCGCCGACCGGGCTGGGAAGCTTCAGGAGTCGCAGAGGAAGTTCGCCGACGCGGCCGAGGTCTTCCTCGGACTTCTGGCGGACATCGGGATCGAGACCCTCGTCGACCGCGCGACGGGGTACGAAGCCGAGTCTGCTCGCGAGGAAGTCGAGCGGGCGCTTGCCGAAGCCTACGTGGTGCCGGCGATGCGACCTTGGGTGCGGATGTTCCCGGACGCATTCTTCATGCATGTCTACCGGCTGCATGGCTGGAAGTACGTGCCTGGCGTCACGCGAGGGCCGCGGTATGTCGGCAAGTTCATCAACAAGTACGTGTACGAGTATCTGCCGCCGTCGGCGCTCGAGAGGCTGCAGAAGCTGAACCCGGTGATTGGCAAGCGCCGACGGCACAAGCACACGCAGTTCCTAAGCCCGCACATCGGCGAGCCAGCCGTCGATCGCCACGTGGCATCCGTAACGACGCTTCTCTCGGTCGCCAGCACCAAGGGTCACTTTGACGACCTTGTGCATCTCGCGTTCCCGAAGTCTGGCGACCAGTTGCTGATCGCTCAGGCCGTGCAGTCGAGCGCGCTCCAAGCCCGTGCCGAAGACGAGGACTGAGCTATGTCCGCCTTGGCCTGTTCCAGTACGGGCTCTTGCACTTCGGGCAGACGCGCGGCTCCTCGTCTGGGTCGGGTGGCTTCTTGCCCTCCGGCACGTCGGGGAGGCCGCGCGGCACCCACGCGTGGCCGCATCGCTCGCAGCGGAAGCCCCACATCGTCACCTTGACTAGACCCACGGGAAAGTAGCCTACCCGTGCGGATGACCCTTGCAAGTATGTACCTAACTAGTAATATACCTGCATGGTCGATGCACGACAGGAACGCGGGCGCCTTCTCGCGGCAGACAAGCGGATCAAGAGCCTAGGCAACAAGTGGCTCGTCCCCAGCCAGACGGCTGGCGAAGTCGCGTACGTCGTGGACGCATCGGTCGGGAAGTGCTCCTGCCCGGACCACGAGACGCGCGCGGTGAAGTGCAAGCACCTGTTCGCCGTCGAGTTCGTGCAGCGCGAGACGGTCGTTGAGACCGTGACCCGCGATGACGGCGCGACGGCCGTCCGCGAGACGACCCGTGAGGTTCGACTGACGTACCGGCAGAATTGGACCGCGTACAACGCGGCCCAGGCGACGGAGAAGGAGCACGTGGGCGCGCTGCTACGCGCGCTCTGCGCCGGCATCGTCACGCCGAAGCAGGGCCGCGGTCGTCCGCGTCTGCCGCTCGCGGACCTCGCGCATTCCGCCGCCATGAAGGTCTACAGCGGCATGTCCGGTCGGCGCGCCTCGACGGACATTCGTGCGTGCGCCGAGAAGGGTCTGATCGACGAGGCGCCCCACTACAACAGCGTGCACAACTTCATCGAGCGCGCCGACGTGACGGAACTCCTGAAGACCCTCGTGGAAGAGAGCGCGGCGCCGCTCAAGGCGGTCGAGTCGCGGTTCGCGGTGGACTCGACGGGCTTCGCGACGTCGGTCTACGCCCGCTGGTACGACCACAAGTACGGCCGCGAAATGAGCGAGCAGCGCTGGATCAAGTGCCACGCGATGGTCGGCACCTGCACGAACGTGATCACGAGCGTGGAGGTCACGGAGAGCAACGCGAACGATTCGCCGGAGCTACCGGGCCTCGTCGCGACGACGGCCAAGCGATTCGACGTGGCCGAGGTCTCGGCCGACAAGGCATACGTCGGCCACGCCAACTTCGCGGCCATCGAGGCGGTCGGCGCGGTCCCATACATCCCGTTCAAGAGCAACAATCAGGGCGAGGGGCCTGCCGCATGGCGCCGCGCTTGGCACACGTTCTCGCTCCGCCGCGATGAGTTCCTGCGCCACTACCACGCACGCTCCAATGTCGAGACCACCTTCTCCGCCGTGAAGAGACTCTTCGGTGGGGCGGTCCGCGCGAAGCTTCCCGTGGCCCAGAAGAACGAGGTTCTTCTCAAGTGCCTGGTCTACAACGCGACCTGCCTCGTGCACGCGATGTACAATCTGGGCGTCGAGCCCGCGTTCCCGGGCGTGTCTGGCCTCACGGTGGCGTCGTGAGCGACCTCACCGCAGACGAGCAGAAGAACGTCCGAGCCGCCGTACGGTTCCTTCGCCTCCGATGCGGCGGCTTCAAGGCGCTCGCGAAGGCGCTCCGGTTCAGCACGCGCACGCTCAAGGCGCCAGCCTCGCCGCGGCTGGCCTTGCGGGTCGCACGTCTCGCCGGGGTCGGCGTGGACGACGTACTGGCCGGGCGGTTCCCTCCGGCAGGGACGTGTCCGCATTGCGGCCACCAAGCATGAGCTGAGCTTACAGTAGCACTGGATCGCACTTGACTGGCGCCCGTCGAAGCCGTACTAGTACGGCAACTGCCAGCTGCGTCTTGTCCCGCAAGGGCGGCGTAGTCAAGCAGCCCCCCGAGAGACTCGCCGCAAGGTTGAGTCTCTTGTGCTTTTGTAAGCATAGCGCGCAGAAGCCGTCGAGGCGGATACGATAGCGCCCTGTGTACCTGCTCTATGCGGACGAGTTCGGGCATGACGGCGTCTGGAATCCGGCCGGCGGGACGAACGGCCGGCATCCTCTCTTTGGCTTGGGAGGCTTCCTCGTCAAGGGCCATGCCTGGCGCGATCTCGACCGCAAGTATCTGCGGGCCAAGCAGCACTTCTACAAGCAGGAGGTTGCCCGCTGCGGCCTTCGATCCGAGCGGTTCGAGCCGAAGGACCTGGACATCAGGAGCCGCAGAGACCGACGGTTCACGCATCGGATCTTCGACATCCTGCTGGCCGAGGAGGCGATTCTATTCGCTTACGGGCTCAAGAAGCCGGTAGCCCACGCGCACAATTCGCCGGCGCTCTACGGCAGCGTGACCCAAGAGCTGATGCGATCGGTCGAAAAGTACATCCGGCATCATGCCGGGCACGGTACCAAGGCCATCATGGTGGTAGACCGCCGCCAGGAGTCCCGCGACGTTGAACTGCTTTCGTCCGCGCAGAGTTATCTGTTTTCCGCCGCGCCTCAAGTGGCCGGAGGGTTCGACCGCCTGATCGAGGTCCCGATGTTGGTCCGATCCGAGTGGCATCACGGGATCCAGATCGCCGACAACATCTGCCGGGTCATTGGCCGCGCGTTCCGGTACCGCGTCTGCCGAGACATCGTGTGGAAGCCATACGACGACGAGTTCGGCGGCAGGCTCGATGAACTGACGCATCACATAGCGCCCTGGAAAAGCGTGTTCGTCCGACGCCACTAGCTTTTCTGGGCAAGATCGTCCCCTGCCCAAGAAACGCGGTCCGCGAGGGACTTCTTGGGCAAAGCCCCGCGCCGTACCGCGTGCTTCACTGCCGGTGCAGCGTCCTTCACGGCCCGTGGGCCTCGCCTCACCGCCGGCGCAGCGTCCTTCACCGGCGGTGCAACGCGCGTTACGCGACGTCCGCCATGCTTTACCGCGAGTCCACGGCCCGTCACCGCCCGTCGAGCGCGCGTTCTCGGCTCCGACGGTAGCCTGTAGCCCGTAGTCCGTAGTCCGTAGCCTCATGCCTTAGTGTCCCTGCCCTGGTGCGACCGCGGGAGGCGGCATGACGACGCGCGTCGCACGCCAGACGATTGGCGCGACCAGCATGGCGAGGAGCAGCGCCGCGAGGACGACCAGGAGCCACCGTCCGGTACGGAAGCCCTGCGGGTCGTACGCGGTGATGGCCGCCTCGTGCACCACGACGTCCCGCGCGGCGGACTCCGCGGCGCGGTCGAGCGTCGCGATCTGCTCGCGAGCCGGGTCGACCTCCACGCCGAACGCCTCCCGGTCGGCGAGCGCCTGCGTGGCCAGCGCGACGAGGATGCGCCGCACGTCGCCGCGCGCGTCCTCGACGGCCGCGGTGCGCGTGCCGACCTGGCGCGAGAACCACTGCTCGAGCTGGTGGCGCTCGGCGCGCTCGGCCTCGAGCTTCTTCTGCGACTCGGCGGTCGTCTTCTTCGCGGCGGAGAGGCGGTCTTGCGCCTCGGAGATCTCGGTCCGAAGCTTGGCGGTCTCGGCCTGCCGCGCTTCGCGCTCCTGCGTCCAGCCAGAGACGCCGGACGTGAGGCCGGTCGTGTCGATGAGGGTGGCGCTGCCGCCCGGCGACGCCGCGCTGCGGACGGTGGCCGGGCCGAGGGGGCTCGTGATCGTGCGCCGCCCCGACTCCAGCGGCGGCTCGGTGCCCGCGATGGCGTGGAGCACCGCGCGCACGGCGGTCTGCATGCTCACCGCGTCCGGCCAGCGGGCCGCGCGGTCGAACGCGAGGGCGCGGTCGACGATGGCGATCACCTGCCGCGGCAGGCCCGGCGCGAGGGTCGCGAGCGAGCGCGCCGGGGCGGTCGCGCTCAAGATGAGCTGCTCCTGGCTCGACTGCGCCTCGTGCACGTGCTGCCCGCCGAGGAGCATGAACATCGTGGCGCCCACGGCCCAGAGGTCGGTGCGGCCGTCGACCTCGTCCCAGTGGGCGAGCGCCTGCTCCGGCGCCATGAAGGCGGGCGTGCCCATGACGGTACCGGCGCGCGTCGTGGACTGGCGCGTGTGCTGGCGCTCGAAGACCTTCGCGATGCCGAAGTCGAGGACCTTGAGCGCGCCCGACTTGGTGATGAAGAGGTTCTCGGGCTTGATGTCGCGGTGCACCACGCTCTTCGCGTGCGCGGCGACGAGCACGTCGAGGAGCTGGTCGGCGATCCAGAGGACGTCGCCGATGGGCAGCCGCTGCTGGTTGCGCTCCCAGCGCTGCTCGACGGTCTCGCCCTCGAGCATCTCCATGACGATGAACGCCGCGCCGTCCGGCGTGAGGTCGTCGTCGAGGACGCTGACGGCGCCTTCGTGCTGGATGGTGTTGGCGGCGTACCCCTCCTGGAGGAAGCGCGTCCGCATCTCGTCGTCGTGGCTGAACTCCGGGTGGAGCATCTTCACGGCCACGCGCTTGCCGTTCCTGTGCGTGGCCGCGTACACGGCCGCCATGCCGCCGATGCCCAGGAGCGAGTCGAGGGTCCACTTGTCTTGCAGGATCGTCCCGACGCGCACGCGCGCCCGGTCGATTTGCGGGTCGTCCGAGAGGGAAGAAGCCGTCGTCATCATGCCCGCGCCTCGTCCGCCTCGCGCTGCTGCGCGGCGCGGAGCTCGGACTCCGCGCGCTTGAGCTTCGTCTCGGCCCGCGCGAGCGCCGCCTGGGCCGACGCGAGCTCCCCGGAGATCGCGCGCTCGGCCGCCTGCGCCTGCGCGACCTCGGACTCGAGCCGGGCGAGCCGCGCGTCGACCGACGCGAGGCGCGCGGTCTGTGCGTCCTGCTCCGACGCGAGGCTCTCGTCGCGCGACCGGAGCACCTCCTCCGCGCCGCGGAGCCCCTCGAGGACGGCCGCGAACTCCTCGTGCTTCTCGGCGTCGTGCCGCACGCGCTCGCCGAACGCGACGCGCGCGTCGTCGGCCTCGGTGCGGGCGCGCTTGACCTCCTCGCGCCGGCCGAGGAGCGCCTTCTTCAGCTCCCGCTGCCGGCGCAGGACCCGCCACGCGTACACGGGCGCGAAGATCCAGTGGCGCGGCGCGTCGCCGTACTCGGCGAGGAGCCGCGCGTCGAACGCGACGTCGCCCACGGCCGCCGCGAGGGCCGCGGCGCTCGGAGAGCGGAGGACGGGGAGACCCGGGCCCGGCCCGCTCGCCCGCGTCTGGATCAGCGAGCGCGGATCGACCGCGAGCTCCAGCCTGAGCTCGGCCTCCGCGGGGCGGGCCGCGACCGGCGCCTTCGCGCCGCGCTTCGGCAAGTCGAGCTCGAGGCCCGGCCCGGCCGTCGACGACGCGCCGCACTTCGCGCAGGGAGACCCCGGCGCGGCGGAGGCGAGCTCGGCTCCACAGGCTTGGCACGACGGCATGGTCCTCGAATGATACCGCATCGAGCGCGTGTGCTAATGGCTGCGGCGTGCCGAACGCCAGCAAGCGCCTCGACTTCCTCGTGAAGATGACCTCTTCCGGAAACGAAGATCCGTTCGTCTGGTACGGGCTCGCGATGGAGTATCGCTCCCTCGAGCGGTTCGACGAGGCCCTCGCCACGTTCGAGGCGCTCCGGGGCCGCACCCCGGGGTACGTCCCCATGTACCTGATGTGTGGACAGATGCTCGAGTCGATGGGCCGCGGGGCCGACGCGCGGGCCTGGCTGCAGTCGGGTGTGGAGGCGGCGCGGGCCAAAGGCGACACGCACGCCCTGTCCGAGCTCGAGAGCGCGCTTCTCTCCCTCCGCTAGCGCGGCCCCCGTCCGTCACTTCCCGCCGCGGAGGCGGGCGAGCCGCTCCCGCACGCGCGACTCTTCGCCGCGGTCGGTCGGCTCGTAGAGCACCTCGTCTTCGATCGCCTCGGGCAGGTACTTCTCGCCCGGCACCACGGCGTCGTCGAAGTCGTGCGCGTACTTGTACCCCGCGCCGTACCCCTCCTCGCGCATCAGCGGCGTCACCGCGTTGCGGAGCTTCTTCGGCACGGGCAGCGCCCCGTGGCGGTCGATGAGCTCCTTCGCGCGGTGCCAGGCGACGTTGCACGCGTTCGACTTGGGCGCGCTCGCCAGGTAGACGCACGCCTGCGCCAGCGCGTACGTCGCCTCCGGCATTCCCACGCGGCGGAGCGTGTCGTCGGCCGCCGTCGCGACCACGAGGCCGCGCGGGTCGGCGTTGCCGACGTCCTCGCTGGCGAAGATGAGCATGCGCCGCGAGACGAAGAGCGGGTCGTCGCCCGCCGCGAGCATGCGCATCATCCAGTAGACGGCGGCGTCGGGATCGCTGCCGCGCATCGATTTGATGAAGGCGCTGACGACGTTGTAGTGCTCCTCGCCGCTCTTGTCGTAGAGGAGCGGCCGGTGGCTCTCCGCGGCGGCCACCGCCTCGATCGACACGTGCGTCTGCCCGGCGGCGTCCAGCCAGTCGGCCACGATCTCCAGCGTGGAGAGGGCGCGGCGCGCGTCGCCCCGCGCGGCGTCGGCGATCGCGGCGATCGCGGCCTCGTCGGCGGTGTAGTGCTTGGCGCCGAGGCCGTGCTCCGCGTCGCTCAGCGCGCGCCGGAGGAGCTCGACGAGGTCGCTCGTCTGGAGGGCCTCGAGCCGGAACACCTTGCACCGCGACAGGAGCGCCGCGTTGACCGCGAAGCTCGGGTTCTCGGTCGTCGCGCCGATGACGACGATCGTGCCGTCCTCGACGTGCGGCAGGAACGCGTCCTGCTGGGCCTTGTTGAAGCGGTGGATCTCGTCGACGAAGACGATCGTCCGCTGCCCCTGGAACTGGAGCCGGTCGCGCGCGGCCGCGACGATCTCGCGCAGCTCGCCCACGCTCCCGAGCACGGCGCTGAACGGCACGAAGAACGACCGCGTCGCGCCCGCGACGACGCGCGCGAGGGTGGTCTTGCCGCTGCCGGGCGGGCCCCAGAGGATCATCGACCGCACCCGGTCGGCCTGGATGGCCTGCGTCAGCAGCGACTGCGGCCCGAGCACGTGCTTCTGGCCGACGAGGTCGGTCAGCGCGTGCGGGCGCATGCGCTCGGCGAGGGGGGCGCCGCGCTCGGTGCTCTTCTTGGCGGAAGCCGAGAAGAGCGTGTCGCCGCCGTCGTGGCCGGCGAGGGGGCGCCGCGGGCGGGTGGCCATGCCCCGCAACCTAGCGTGGGCCGCCGCGAGCGTCAGCGGAGGAGCTTCGCGAGCGCCACCGCCAGGCCCACCCCGACCAGCAGGAAGGCCAGGCCGATCCCGACGAGGAGCGGCAGGTTCGCCCTGCGCGCCGGCGCCGCGACCGGGGCGTAACCGGCCGGCGGCGCCGAGGGAACGGGCGGCCCCTGGGGCGCTCGCGCGATCGGCCGGGCCGACGGGATCTTCGGCAGGGGCGGCGGCATGGGGGGCCGCGTGCTCGCGAGCGCCGCCGCCGGGAGCTCGTGGGCTCCGTGGACCACGGCCTGGAGCGCGACCGCGAAGTCGGCGGCGCTGCCGAAGCGGTCTTCGACCTTCTTGGCGAGCGCGCGATCGGTGATCTGCTCGAGGAGCGGCGGGAAGACGCGGCCCGGCACCCGCTGGTTTAGCGGGATGGGTTTGCCGGTCACGTGCATCTGGATGTAGTCCATCGCGCTCTTGGCCTCGAAGGGCAGCTTGCCGGTCAGGACCTCGTAGAGGATGACGGCGAGCGAGTAGACGTCGCTGGCGGGGGCGAGCGTCTTTCCCTGGGCCTGCTCGGGGCTCATGAACTCGGGGGTGCCGAAGACCATGCCCTCCTGCGTGAGGATGACGGACCCCGGGCGCATCTGCCGCTCGCCGACCTTGGCCAGGCCGAAGTCGAGCAGCTTGGGGAAGTCGCGCACGGTGTCGTTCTGCACGAGGAAGATGTTCTCGGGCTTGAGGTCGCGGTGGATGATCCCGGCCCGGTGCGCCTCGTCGAGCGCGCCGCACGCCTGGATGAGGATCGGCAGGGCGCGCTCCATGGCGAGCGGCCCCTCGGCGCGCACGGTCTGGTTGAGGTTCTTCCCCTCGAGGAACTCCATGATGATGTAGAGCGACCCGTCCTCGAGCTCGCCGTAGTGGAAGACGCGCACCGTGTTCGGGTGCGAAAGCTGGCTGAGCGCGCGCGCCTCGCGCCCGAAGCGCGAGACCAGGTCCTTCCGGTTCGCGAGCTTGGGGTGGAGGATCTTCACCGCGAGCATGCGGTTGTTGTGAAGGTCGGCCGCCTTGTAGACCGCGCCCATCCCGCCCGACCCGATCTTCTGCAGGATGCGGATGCTTCCGTTCAGAATGTCGCGTCCGATGAACGGGTCCTGCGGGCGCATGGGTACTCGGTCGAGTGGTATCACGAGTCCATCGGGGGCATCATCGTCGCGTGGCCATGCTGCTCTCACGGGCGCTCGAGGACGCCGGCTTCCGGCATGCGTTTCCCCAGCGCGGCGCGACCGACGAGGAGCTCGCGCTCGGGCTGGGGCTCGAGGCCCCGCGCATCGTCCAGGCGAAGCAGGTGCACGGCGCCCGCGCGGTGCTCGCCGCGGAGGCGCGAGAAGCCGGCTGCGAGGCGGACGCGCTCGTCGCGCGCGCGGCGGACGGTGCGATCGCGGTGGGGATACGCACGGCCGACTGCGTGCCGGTGCTCGTGGCCGACGTGGCGACGGGGGACGTGGCGGCGATTCACGCGGGGTGGCGGGGCGTCGTCCGCGGGGTGATCCCCGCGGCGCTCGCGCAGCTCTGCGGCGGACCGGGGGCGCGCGGCGCGGAGCTCGTCGCGGCAATCGGGCCGTGCATCGGGCCGTGCTGCTTCGAGGTCGGCGCCGACGTCGCGGCGGAGATCGCGGCGGCGGCGCGCGGCGCGGCGGTCATCGTGGTGGCCGAGCACGGCCCGAAAGCCCACGTCGATCTACGGGCGGCGGTGCGGGCCCAGCTCGTCTTCGCGGGCGTGGGGGCGGCGCGCATCGAAGACGTGACGGGCTGCACCAAGCACGAGCCCGAGCGCTTCCACTCGTTCCGGCGGGACGGCAAGAGCAGCGGGCGCATGCTCGCCGCGATCGCGACGCGACTTTCGCGCTGACTCGCGCGACAATCGAGCGATGACCGGATTGATGAAGGGCGCGCTCACCGACATCAGCAAAGCCGTGGGCAACACGCCGATCGTGCGGCTGAACCGCGTCACCGCGGGTCTCGCCGTCGAGATCTACGTGAAATGCGAGTACCTGAACCCCGGGGGCAGCCACAAGGACCGGCTCGCGGCGAACATGCTGCGGCGCGCGGAGGAGAACGGCCTCAAGCCGGGCGGCACGATCGTCGAGGCGACCAGCGGCAACACGGGCGCGTCGCTCGCGCTCCTCGCCACGCTGCGCGGATACAAATGCGTCTTCGTGATGCCCGACAAGATGAGCCAGGAGAAGATCAGCCACCTGCGCGCGTTCGGCGCGCGCGTCGTGGTCTGCCCCACGGCCGTCGATCCCGAGGACCCGCGAAGCTACTACCAGGTGGCGCAGCGCATCGCGCGCGAGACGCCCAACTGCTTCTACGCGAACCAGTACCACAACCCCGCGAACCCCGAGGCGCACTACCTCTCGAGCGGCCCGGAGATCTGGCGGCAGACCGGCGGCGAGTTCGAGGTCTTCTGCGCCGGCATGGGCACCGGCGGCACGCTGAGCGGCACCGGGCAGTTTCTCCGCGAGAAGAAGCCCGACATGAAGATCGTCGGCGTCGACCCGGTGGGGTCGCTCTACTACGACTTCGTCAAGTCGGGCCGGGTGACCAAGCCGTTCTCGTACAAGGTCGAGGGCATCGGCGAAGACTTCTTTCCGACGACCATGCACCTCGACGTGCTCGACGACGTCATCCGCGTCGACGACAAGGAGTGCTTCCTCATGACGCGCGAGCTCACGCGCTGCGAGGGGCTCTTCGTGGGCGGCTCGGGCGGCGCCGCGGTGGCGGGCGCGATGAAGTACGCGCGCACGATGGAGGAGCAGGGGCGGGCGAAGGTCGGCGACCGGCCGGCGCGCATCCTCGTGTTCCTCGCCGACGCGGGGCACAAGTACGTCTCGAAGATCTTCAACGACGACTGGATGCGCGAGAACGGCTTCCTCGAAGACTCCCCGGGCATCGGCACCGTGCGCGACGTGCTCGCCGGGCGCGAGGCGCGGCCGCTCGTGACCGCGCGCCCCGGCGCGACGATGCGCGAGGTCATCGCGCAGCTCAAGGCGACGGAGATCAGCCAGATTCCCGTCGTGGAGGGCGGCAAGCTGCGCGGCATCGTGGCGGAGGTCGACCTGCTTCGCGCGCTCGTGACCGGCGGCAAGACCCTCGACTCGCCGATCGCCGAGCTGGTCGAGGGCGACTACGCGACGGTGACGCCCAACACGAAGGTCGAGCTCCTCCAGGGCGTCCTCGCGGACGCGAAGGTCGCCATCGTCGAGGACAACGGCGCCGTCACGGGCATCGTGACGAAGATCGACCTCATCGACTTCCTCGCCCGCGCCGCGCTGAGCGTGCCGCCCGCGACGACCTGACCGGGCTGGCCGATCGCGCTGGGCTAGAGGCTACAGACTACACAGGCTACAGCCCGACGCGCTTCGCGCGCCCTGTAGCCTGTAGCCCGTAGCCCCGCGCGATCTAGCGCCCCGGCTTGATCCAGCGCTGCAGCTCGGCCTCGAAGCCGCCCATGTCGACGAGGCTGGCCCAGTCGAGGTCGAGCCCCGCGCGCGTGCCCGCGGCCCGCGAGCGGCGGGGCCACGGGGCCATCCACACGAGGCGGCCGCGCGGCACGAGCGACGCGCCGGCGTGCTCGACGAAGCGGTCGAGCATCTCGTCGAGCCCCGCGGCCCGCGACGCGCGCCGGCCCATCGGCGGGTTGCTCACGATCAAGGTGACGCCGGGAGGCGCGGGGTCGAGCGCGTCCCGGCGCTCGAGCTGCGCCGAGAGGCCCGCCGCCGCGAGGTTCCGGCGGGCGATGTCGAGGGCCCGCGGATCCGTGTCGCTTCCGTGCAGGGCGGCGAAGGGCCCGAGGAGGCCGCGCTCGACGAGCTCCGCGCCGGAGCCGGCGAACGGATCCCAGACGACGTCGTCCTCGCGGACCCCGGCGACGCGGGCGAGCGCCGCCGCAACCGTCGGGTGGGAGGCGGCGGGGACGTCGCCCCGGCGCCACGCGAACCGCGGGTCGACGAGCGCGCGCGGCACGAGCGAGACGGAGAGGCCCGCGTCGTCGTGGGCGATGACGATCTCCCAGGTGGAGGACGTCGGGTCGTTCACCAGGTGCGGCGCCGCGGCGCCGATCGCCGTCGCGGCCTCCCAGGTGGCGGCGCGCCGGTGGCCGCCCTCGGCCCAGGCGATGCGGTAGCGCGCCGGTCCCTCGGTCCACGTCTCGAACACGGTCCGCGCGGCCTCCCCCGAAACCACGCGCGCGAGCGCGGCGGGCAGCGCCTCCTTGCCGCGCCGGAGCTCGACCGGCAGCGGGAACTCGAAGGAGAGCAGCGTCCGCGCCGCGAACACCGCGTCCATCGACCCGGCGAGCCGGCCGCGCACGCGCCCCGGCCCTTCCACCTCGGCCTCGACCACCGCCGCGACGCCCGCGAGCTCCTCGGCCGCGAGCTCCTCGAGCCCGGGGCGGCAGAGGCCCACGATCGGCACCGGCCGCGACGGCGCCCGCCCCGGCTCGATGCGGCCCGCGGCCCCGCGCGACGCGGTCCGCTCGAGCATCGCGCGGGCGCGCTGGCCGATGCGCGCGAGCTCGGGATCCGCGGCGCCGGCCGCCTCGACGAGGCGCGGCAAGGACCGCGGCCCTCCGACCTTCCCCAGCGAGGCGGCGAGCGTCCGCCGCATCTCCGGCCGCGGATCGCGGTCCCACGCGAGGAGGAGCGCGTCCTCGATCGCGGGCGACGGCAGGGCGCCGTCCGCCACGTGACCGAGCGCGATGGCCGCGTTGCGGCGCGTCTTCGGGTCCTCGTCGCCCAGCGCGGCGAGGAGCGCGCTCTCGACTTTTTGTGCGGGCGCGAGCCGCCCGATCGCTTTGAGCACGTGCGCGCGGAGCGGCGGGCGCGCCGACGCGAACCGGGCGAGCAGCGGCTCGACCGCCTTCTCGCCGAGGCGCCCGATCGCCCGGAGCGCCGCCTTCGCGTGCTCTTCGTCCGGCAAGAGCTCGACCAGCTCGTCGAGCTCGCGGAGGCGCGGCGTGAAGCCCGGGTCCTGCAGGCGCTCGAGCAGCGGCGGCGAGGGCGAGGGCGAAGGGCGCGAAGAGGAGGGGTGCGTCACGCGCTCCACCATATAGTGTGTCCGAGCCCGCTTCGCCGCGGGACCGCCTTGCCTGCGGCACGTCCCTGCGGCACGCTCGCGGCGGACGGACGCGAAGGGCATGGCCGACCTCGACGATCGCCTCCAGGCCGCGATGTACGGCGGCGCGCACGGGTCCTGGGGACCGCTCATGGTCGTCCTCACGGTCCTGGGCGGCGGCTGGGCCGTCGTCGCGCTTTTGCCGCTCCTGGGCTGGCCGAGGACGCGCCGCTTCGCCGCCACGCTCTCGCTGGCCGTCGCCGCGCAGGCCATCGGCGTCTGGGCGCTCAAGCTCGCGGTCGGCCGAGTCCGCCCCTGGATCGCCCTCGGCCTGCCCGCGCCCCTCGGCGCCCCGCACGACGGGTCGTTTCCGAGCGGGCACGCGTCGGGGAGCTTCTGCGTCGCGGCCTTCCTGGCCGTCGCCTCGCCGGTCTCGCCACGACAGCGTATCGGCCTGGTGGCGGCCTGCGCCGTCCTCGCCACGCTGGTCGGGGTGTCGCGCGTCTACCTCGGGGCGCACTTTCCCAGCGACGTCGTGGCGGGCGCCCTGCTCGGGGCGAGCCTGGGCGCGGCGGCCGGGGTGTCGATGCGAAGGCATCGCCCGTGGAAGTACCCGGCGCGCGGCTCGGGCCCGACTTCACAAGTGGAAAGCGCGGCGGAAAGACGCTAAACGTGCGTCGCCTTGCGGAACGACACTCGGCTTGACCAGCTTGCAGCCGTGCTCGCGCTCGCCGTCGCGGCCGGCGCGTGCTCGAGCTGCCGCGACTCGAGCGCCAGCAGCTCGGAGCCCTCGTCCACCCACGCGCCCGCCGCGAGCGCCGAGGTGAAGGACCTCGTGCTCCCCGGCGTCGACACGAGCGCGATGACGCCGCGCGAGCGGCACGCGTGGAGCTCGCTCGTGAGCTCCCTGTTCGCGCCGTGCGCGAACGTGCCTGTCCCCGTCGCGCAGTGCGTGCAGGAGAACCGGCCCTGCGGCACCTGCCTGCGCGCCGCCAAGTGGGTGGCCCGCGCCGTGCGCGACGGCGCCTCCGAGTCGCAGATCCAGCACGCGTACAAAGACCGCTTCGATCCCGCGGCGGTGAAGACGCTCCCGCTCGACGGCTCGCCCACCGAGGGCGCCGACGACGCGCCGATCACGATCTTCGAGTTCGCCGACTTCGAGTGCCCGCACTGCGCGCTCGCCGTCCCGACGATCGACGCCGTGCTGGCCGCGCACCCGGGCAAGGTCCGCATCGTCTACAAGACCTACACGCTGCCGTTCCACGCGCACGGCGAGGGCGCGGCCCGCGCCGCCTTCGCGGCCGGCAAGCAGGGCAAGTTCTGGGAGATGGAGCACCTCCTCTTCGAGCGCCAGCAGCACCTCGAAGACGCGGACCTCGAGCGGTACGCCGGCATGCTCAAGCTCGACATTCCCAAGTGGAAGGCCGACATGGACTCGGCCGAGGTGAAGACCCGCCTCGCCGACGACCACAAGCTCGGCGAAGACCTGAACATCAAGGGCACGCCCACGATGTACGTGAACGGCCGGGAGCTCGACGTCGAGGAAGACGAGACGCTCGAAGACCGCGTCGCCGAGGAGCTCGGGGTGCCGCCGGCGCCGGCGTCGGCCCCGTCCGCGGCCCCATCCTCGCCCCCGGCCGGCTCCAGCTCCGCCAAGTGACCCGGCGATGACGGTCCGCTCGATCGCCTGCGCTGCCCTGATCGCGACGATCACCTCCCTCGGGGCTTGCCAGGGGGCGACCGACCCGAGCGGCGCCGACCCGCCGGACGTCGTCCTGCCGGGGGTCGACACCGCCGACTTCACCCCGCGCGAGAAGCACGAGTTCTCGGGCTACGTGCGCCAGTTCGCCGCCCCGTGCCGCGCCGTGGCCGTGCCGATCGCGCAGTGCATCCTCGAGAAGCGCGAGTGCGCCGCGTGCCTCCCGGCCGCGAAGGTCATCGCCAAGGCGGTGCGCGAGGGGATGGCGCGCGACCAGGTCGAGGGCCTCTACAAGGAGCGCTTCGAGGCCTCGAGCGCCAGGGTCATCCCGGTCGACGGGTCGCCTTCGCGCGGGCCGGAGACGGCGCCGGTGACGATCGTCGAGTTCGCCGACTTCGAGTGCCCGTTCTGCCAGCGCATCGCGCCGGAGCTCGACGCGATCTGGGAGAAGCACAAGGCCGACGTGCGCTTCGTCTACAAGTTCATGCCCCTCCAGATGCACGCGCACGCCGAGATCGCGGCGCGCGCGGCCGTCGCGGCGATGGCCCAGGGCAAGTTCTGGGAGATGCATCACATCCTCTTCTCGAGCGGCGACCGCCTCGAGGAGGGCGACCTCCTCAAGTACGCGGGGCAGGTGGGCCTCGACCTCGACCGCTTCCGGGCGGACATGGCGTCGCCCGCGACGACGGCCCGCATCGAGGCCGACAAGAAGCTCGCCGACTCCCTCTCCGTGAAGGGGACCCCCACGATCTTCATCAACGGCCGCGAGTACGACGCCAAGATCGACATGGACGAGTGGATCGAGGGCGAGATCTCGGCGTCGACGGGCCGCTGACGGCGTGGTACTCGCCAGGGTGTGAAGGCGGCGGCGCTCGAGGCGTGCGGGTGCTTCCCGACGGGCCGCCACTATCCGGGAATCGCCCACCTCCTCCGGGCCGTGACCCGCGGGCTGGTCGAGGAGCTCCCGGCCGAGGGGACGTGGGCCGAGCTGCCCATCGCCCTCGTCGACGTCGAGACGACGGGGCGCGACGCATCCCTCGATCGCGTCGTCGAAGTGGGTATCGCCATCTGCCGCGGCGGCGAGGTGGTCGAGCGAAAGAACTGGCTCGTGAACCCCGGTCGGCCCATCCCCAAAGAGGCGAGCGACGTCCACCACATCACGGACGAAGACGTGAAGGACGCTCCGCTCTTCGAGGCCGTCGCACGCGAAATTGCCGCCGCTCTTGCAGGTTGCGTTCCTGCGGCTTACAACGCGTCGTTCGACCGGGCGTTCCTGGGGGGCGAGATGTCCCGCGCCGGCGTGATGGGCGAAGGGGCGTTGCCCCCGGCCCTCCGGCGCAACGTCGAGTGGGTCGATCCGCTGGTCTGGGCGCGCGAGCTCCAGCAGGGCGAGCGCTCCCGGGCCCTCGGCGAGGTGGCCGCGCGGCTCGGCATCGCCCTCGAAAACGCCCACCGGGCGGCCGACGACGCGGAGGCGGCCCTGCGGGTCATGCTCGCGTTGGGCCGGGACGTCCGCGTCCCGAGGACCTACGCCTCCATGGTCCAGGAGCAGCGGCGGCTCGCGATGGCGCAGGCCGACGAGCGCCGCCTGAACAAGTGGCGTTGAGATGCGTTCTCGCACTGCGCCACCCGATGTTTTGACCTATAGTGCGCCCACGCTCTCGCAGCGGAGGATCCCGTGACCGACAAGGCCATCATCACGCTGGGGGACACCAAACTCGAGGCCCCCGTCATCATCGGCACCGAAGACGAGCACGCCATCGACATCGGCGCGCTCCGGGCCAAGACCGGTTTCGTGACGCTCGACCCGGCGTTCATGAACACCGCCTCGACGAAGAGCGCCATCACCTTCATCGACGGCGACAAGGGCATCCTGCGCTACCGCGGCATTCCGATCGAGCAGCTCGCCGAGAAGTCGTCGTTCGTCGAGACGGCGTACCTCCTCATCTATGGGCACCTGCCCAACGAGACCCAGCTCACCGAGTGGAGCGAGAAGCTCACGCGGCACTCGCTGCTCCACGAGGACATGAAGCACTTCTTCGAGGGCTTCTCGGCCACGGCGCACCCGATGGCCATCCTCAGCGCGATGGTCGCGGCGCTCTCGAGCTACTACCCCGACTCGCTCGACCCCGACAACGTCGACCAGCGCGACATCACCATCGCGCGCCTCGTCTCGAAGGTCCGGACGATCGCGGCGTTCGCCTACAAGAAGTCGATCGGCCAGCCGTTCGTCTACCCGAAGAACTCGCTGTCGTACTGCGAGAACTTCCTCAACATGATGTTCTCGGTGCCCGCCGAGGAGTACGAGGTCGACCCCGAGTTCGTGAAGGTCATGAACCTTCTCCTCATCCTGCACGCCGACCACGAGCAGAACTGCTCGACGAGCACGGTGCGCATGGTCGGGTCGAGCAAGGCGAACCTCTTCGCGTCGATCAGCGCCGGCATCTGCGCGCTCTGGGGCCCGCTCCACGGCGGCGCGAACCAGGAAGTGCTCGAGATGCTCGACGGCCATCCACGCGAACGGCGGCGACGTGAAGAAGTACGTCGCGATGGCGAAGGACAAGAACAGCGGCTTCAAGCTGATGGGCTTCGGCCACCGCGTGTACAAGAACTTCGACCCGCGGGCGAAGATCATCAAGGCGGCGGCCGACAAGGTGCTCGCGCAAGCTCGGCGAAGAACGACCCGCTGCTCGACATCGCCAAGGCCCTCGAGGAGGCCGCGCTCAAGGACAGCTACTTCGTCGAGCGCAAGCTGTACCCGAACGTCGACTTCTACTCGGGCATCATCTACCGCGCGATGGGCTTCCCCACGAACACCTTCACCGTGCTGTTCGCCCTCGGTCGCCTCCCGGGCTGGATCGCCCACTGGAAGGAGATGATCGAGGACAACACCACGAAGATCGCGCGGCCCCGCCAGATCTACACGGGCCCGACGATGCTCGACTACGTCCCGATCGAAAAGCGCTGACCGGACCGCGCGGGTCCACAGGCTACGGACTTCAGGCTACAGGCCGAAGAGAACGAGAGGAGAGGGCCGCGCGGGTTCCCGGCCCGGTGTCTAGCGCTCGAGCAGAGCGCGGATCCAGCACGCCCGCCGAGCATCCACTCGAGGATGGCCAGGCAGAGGAACGGGCCGAAGGGCATTCTCGCGGCGAGGATGCCCTCTTCGGGGGCGGTCCCGAGGGGATCGTCCGCGAGCGCTTGCGCAGCCTCTTCGTCGCCTGCGGCGGCTGCGCGCTGGAGCTCTTCACGATCGGCGCGCACGGCCTCGGGCTCCTCGATGCGCCCGCGCACGAGCAGCACGACGCCCGCGGCGAGCGTCGCCTGGATGGCGCCCCCGAAGAGCGCGAACGCAGCCCCCGGCCAGCCGAACCACGCGCCGGCGAGCATGACGAGCTTCGCGTCGCCGAGGCCCATCCCCGGCCGGCCGCGGAGCTTTTCGTAGCCGACCACGAAGGGCAGCCACACGCCGAACCAGCCGACCGCGGCGCCGATGAGGACGTCGGCGTACCCGAGGTCCCGGAGCCCCGGCGTCGCGAGCCCGAAGAGGGCCCCGCCCAGCGTGATCGCGTCGGGCAGGTACATGTGCGAGAGATCGATGAACGCGGCGGCCACGAGCGCCAGGGCGAGCGCGAGCTCCGAGAGGAAGATCGACGCCGCGTGGACGACCGGCGTGCCGCCCGGGAGCGGCAAGACGGCCACCTCGGCGACGGCGAGCGACAGCAGCCCGCCGAGGAGCTCGACGCGCGAAGTACCGCGGCGACACGCGCACCCCGCAGCAGCGCGCGCTTGCCACGGAGGACGAGCCACGAGAGCAGCGGCACGTTGTCGAGGGCCCCGATGGGCGCGCCGCACCCGGGGCAGTGCGAGCCGGGGTGCACGACGCTCATGCCGCGCGGGACCCGGTAGATGACGACGTTGAGGAAGCTGCCCCAGAGCGCGCCCCACACGAACGCGGCGACGCGAAGGAACGTCGGGTCCAGGTCGAGCTCGCGCAGCGTCATGGAAGACGCCCAGCGTAGCAGCGCCCCGCGCGTGACGCGGGCGCGTGACGCGGGCCCGCATCTGAGCTATCCGCGCGCGGCCCCGTGCTCCTCAGCATCAACGTCGACCATCCGGAGCCGCGCAAGCTCGGCCGCGCCATCGAGGCGCTCGAGAAGGGCGGCGTCATCGCCTACCCGACCGACACCGTCTACGGCCTCGGGTGCGACATCTTCAACAAGAGCGCCATCGAGCGCCTCTACGCCATCAAGGGCATGGAGCGCTCGCACCCGCTCGCGTTCGTGTGCCCCGACCTCTCGGACATCGCCCGCTACGCGGTCGTCGAGAACCAGGTGTACCGGGTGCTCCGGCGCTTCTTGCCCGGCCCGTACACCTTCATCCTCGAGGCCACGCGCGAAGTGCCGAAGCTCGTCCAGATGAAGCGCAAGAACGTCGGCATCCGCGTCCCCGGCCTCGAAGCGGCCCGCGCCCTCGCCCGCGCACTCGGCCGCCCCATCGTCTCCTCCACGGCCGCCCGCCCCGGCGAAGACCCCCTCGTCGATCCGCGCGAGATTGATGACACCTTCAAGGGCCTCGCCCTCGTCCTCGACGGCGGCGCCGGCGGCCTGGTCCCGACCACCGTCATCGACCTCACCACCTCCCCGCCCGAGATTGTCCGCGAAGGCGCGGGCGACGTCGAAGACTTCCGCTAACGAGAGCCGCCCGGTCCCGGTCCGTCCGGGCTGCGCTGGCCTACAGGCTGCAGGGCGCGCTTCGCGCGGGAGCGCGCGGCCCTCTCCTCTTCGGCCTGTAGCCTGAAGCCTGTAGCCTGTAGCCCAGCGCGGCCCTAGGAGCCCAGCGGCAGGAGCTCCCGGTCGAATCGGCCCGTCTCGTCGGGCTCGTCGGGGGTGCCGCCGTGTTCGTCGCGGAGCTCGCGGAAGAACTCGACGAGTTCGTCGCGGCGGGCCTGGGCGTCGGCGCGGCCCATCTCGATGAGCTTGCGGCAGAAGGGTCCGTCGAAGAGGAGGTAGCTCGCGAGGTCGGCCTCGCTCTCGACGCCGAGGTCGAGGACGTTGAAGAGGCGCTTGGTGAGGATCGGATCGCCGCGCAGGCGACCGCGCTTCAGGTGGTCGTTGGCGAGGCGGCCGATGTCCTCGCTCGGACGGACGCGCATGCAGTTCACGTAGCGGTACTCGAGGGCGCCCCGCTGGCGCGCCTCGGAGGTGAGCGCGTCGGCGAAGCCGCCGCCGTAGGCGCGCGTGCCGTCGACGAGGACGTTGTTGATGCGCGTGAGGAGCTCGATGTCGACGTCGACGTGGTCGAGGAGGAACGCGTTGAGCACCTTGCCGAGGAGGAAGGCCGCGCCGGGCGCGCGGGTGCTCTCGGCGTAGCCGGCCTCGCGGACGACGCGCCCGCTCACCTCGCGCGAGCTGCCGATGGCGAAGATGTGCGTCGCCCCGAGCCGCAGCGCGGGCGCGATGGGCGTGTTCTGGCGCAGGCCGCCGTCGAGGTGCAGCTCGCCGTCGATGCGCACCGGCGGGAACAGCAGCGGGATGGCGGCGCTCGCGAGCGCGTGGTGCGGCCCGATGCGGTCCGCGCGGAAGAGCGTGCGCGGCGGGACGGCGACGGGCACCGTGAGGTTCGGCGCCACCTGCATGAAGACGACGGTGCGCCCGGTCGACACCTCGGTGCACGAGACCGTCAGCGCCCGCAGCATGCCGCGCCGCAGGCAGCGCGCGACCGCGCGCCAGCTGATCTCGCGCTGCACGAGCTCCGCCATGGGCCGCACGTCGAAGAGGCCGTACCCGTCGCCGCCGCCGAGGAGCACGCGCGGGAGCGTGAACACCTGCCGCACGCCGAAGCCGAGGACCCGCGTGAGCTCGAGGTCGCTCCACAGGTCCACGAGCCGCCTCAGGCCGAGCACGGGATCGGCCAGGTGCGCCGCGAGGTAGCAGGCGTTGATCGCGCCGACGCTCGTGCCGCACAGGATGTCGATGCGTGGCGGCGCGCCGAGGATGCGCGTGAGGTCGTCGAAGATGTACCAGAGGACGCCCACCTCGTACGCGCCGCGGGCCCCTCCCCCCGAGAGGATCATCGCGACGCGGCGGGGTCCGTCTTTCCTACCGATGTTGGTCATGCAGATTCGGGGGCTCCAGTCGTGGCCGCCGGTCGGGGGGGAGCCGGCGAGATGCGCCGCTCGTCGGCGGCGGGGTTCACCGACGCCGCGAACGCGGCGAACGGCACGGGGGTGGTCTCGAAGAGCGCCGCGTTGAGCGGCCGGTTCGAAGAGAGCTTTCGGAGCCGCGGGTCGCGTACGGTGCGCATGAGCGCGTTCGCGTAGTCGACGGCCCGCTGGTGGGCACCCGGCGCCTGCGGGGACCCCGCGCGTTTGAGCGCGTCGGCGCAGAGAGACCGCACCTCCAACCCATACTCGCAACCCTGCAGGTTCTCTACCGCGCCGAGCGCGGTGGTGGCGAGGAGGGTCGCCGAGTGCATCTCTCCGAGGTCCACGCGGGCGGAGGCCTCGATGGCCATCGCGAAGAAGTGGAACGCGACGAGCGCCATGTTCTCGGCGTTGTGCCGGGCGGCGAGGGCGTGGTGAACGGCCTCGTTCGGCTGGCGGCGGGCGCGCGCGAGCTGCGCGCGGACGACGCTCTCGTGCGTGCGGTCGTACGCGTTGCCCGTGACCGCGGTGAGCGCCCCGGCGTCGGCCACGAAGCCCTCGGCCGCCTCGAAGCTCCCGAGCTCGGTCGCGATGAGCGCGCTCACGAGGAGCGTCTCGGCCCATCCGTGCTGGTCGGCGTACCGGTCGTGCGCCTCGCGCGCGCGCTTGAGGTACGCGAGGGCGCGCGCCACGTCGCCGAGGCGGAAGTAGGCGTGGCCCACGTTCGTCAGCGTGTTGGCGATCTGGAAGCGGCCGCCGATCGCGAGGTCGATTTGGATCGACTCGAGCGCGAGCGCGATGCCGTCTTCGTACCGGCCCTGCACGAACATCGCGTAGGCGAGCGCGTTCTTCGCGCGGGCCTCCATGCGGCGCGCCCCGCTCTTCTTGAAGATGGCGATGGCGTCGACGTACGCGTCGACCGCCTCGCGGACGCGGCCCACGCGGCGGAGGAGGACGCCCCGCGACCGGAGCACGTCGCCCTGGAGCCGCGGCGGCACGCTGCCGCCCGCGAAGTCGAACGCGGCCAGCGCGCGGTCGCACGCGGCGAGCGCGCCCTGCACGTCGCCGAGCTCGCGGAGGAAGTCGGTGATGAGCGCCTCGGCCTCGACCTCGAGCGCCGAGTGCTTCGTCGCGTGCGCGACCTCGGCGGCCTGCCGCGCGACGACGGCGCCCCGCGCCAGGTGCCCCTCGTCGAAGTCGTACCGCGCGCTCCGTAGGAGGCCGAGGCACACGGGCCGCGGCGTCCCCGCGCGCCGCACGAGCCGCCGCAGCGCCTCGAGGTGGTAGAGGCGCTCGCGCCGCCGTCCGAGCATGCGGTAGGTGCTCTCGAGGGCCTCGTGCACGTGGATGCGCCGCGCGTCCTCCGGCCCGAGGAGCGAGAGCGCGCGCTGGTAGTAGCGCAGCGACAGGGGCGACTGGTGGCTGTTCCGCGCGGCGTCGGCCGCCTCGAGGTAGAAGTCGGCCGCGCGGTCGGGCGTCTCGCCGCGCGCGAGGTGCCGCGCGACGATCGCGGCGGAGAGGCCGCGCCCGAGCGAGGTCCGCGAGAGGTGCTCGCCCAGCGCGCCGTGCATGCGCACGCGGTCGGCCGGCTCGAGGGCCGCGTAGGCCACGTCGCGGGTGAGCGGGTGCCGGAAGTCCACGAGCTCGCCCTTGCGGTCGCAGAGGCCGCGCGCGCAGAGACGTACGATCGCCTCGTCCGAGGGCGATGCCGTCGCATCGACCTCTCTTCCACCCGCGAGCTCCGCGAGGTCCGCCACGGGCAGCGGGCCGCCCGCGACCGCGAGCCAGTCGACCATCGCGTGCTCCTCGGCGGGCAGCTCGCGGATGCGGTCGCCGAGGAGCTGCTCGAGCGTCGAGGGCAGCGCGCCGAACCCCGCGTCTCCGCGATCGGTGCGCGCGAGGACCGAGCTGCGCTCGCCCTCGCGGTCTGACCTCGCGGATCTCGAGGGCGCCGCGCTCGAGCAGCGCGTCGATCATCTCGAGGAGGAAGAACGGGTTGCCGCCGACCTTCGGCAGGAGATCGGCGCAGATCTGCCGCGCGCCGTCGCGCACGCCGAGCCGCGTCTCGACGAGCCGCACCTGCTCGTCGGGCATGAGCCCGCGGAGCTCGACGCGCATGACGCCCTCGAGCACGTTGAGCACCCGGTCGTCGTGGCGAGTGACGAGGAGCACGAGGATGGGCAGCGGCTCGACGCCGTGGGCGATCTCGCCGATGACGTCGAGGCTCGTCTTGTCCCCCCAGTGCATGCCCTCGACGACGAGGACCACCGGCTGCACGAGCGCCATCGCGGCCAGCAGGTTGCGCAGGCCCGCGAGCACGTTCTTCTTGCGGGCGTACGCGTCCTCGTCGCTGCCCACGAGCTGCCGTTGGTCGCCAGCTCGGCGAGCCGCAGGACGACGGGCTCGACGGGTCGCCGCCTCGCGACGCGCCGCCCGCGCGCGCGATGAGCGAGACCACCTCGTCGAAGGGCTCCTTGCCGGTCGTGCCGATCGCGCTGCGCACGAGATCGGCCACGGCCGCGTACGGGACCTCCATCGTGACGGGCGTGCACTCGACGTGCAGGAGCCGCGCGTGCGGCGCCATCTCGGCGAGGAACGTCGCGACGAGCGCGGTCTTGCCGATGCCCATCTCGCCGATGACCGCGCGGCAGACGAGCTGCCCCCGCCCCACGCCCCGCCGCTCACCGACTCGTGGAAGGCCGCGTGCAGGTCGGCCTTCTCGGCGTCGCGCCCGACCGAGATCGCTCGCGCCCGCCTGCGCCTCCGCGAGCCGCTCCTCGCGCGAGAGGCTGCGCTCGAGCGCGTAGACGCGCATCGTCGGCGGCACCTCGAGGTTCGGCTCGGCGTCGAGCCGCAAGGTCGGCGCGTCGCCCCAGCGGAAGTCGCGGCGGACGAGGCGGTACACGCCGCCCGCGACCCACGTGCGCCCCAGGGGCGTCGCGCGCTCGAGCACGTCGGCGATGTACTCGGTGGGATCGTGCAGCGCGTAGTGCACGAGGTGGCCCTGCGCGATCGCGCGTGCCGCTGGCGATGCCGCGCACGATGCCGATGGAGGCCGCGACGGGGCGCGGGCAGGTCCTCCTTGAAGCCCGCGATGGCCTCGTGCACGTCGAGCGAGAGCTGCGCGGCGTCCGCCGCCGCGCGCGACGAGTTCGCGCCGACGCCGGCGATGGCGTGCGCCCGCACCTCCTCGGTCCACATCCAGCGCATGCCCCGCTTGAAGGCGAGGTCGTCGAGCATGCCGCGGAGCTGGTCGAGCGTCCTCCGGGGCAGCGCGAGTTCCGCGAGCCCGTGCAGCCGCAGCATGACCACGCCACGTGCCGCACCTCGCGCGGGCCCTCGGCTGGACGAGCGGCCCGGAGGGCGTCGGGCTCGGCGGACGCCGGGGCGAGGCGACGCTGTCGGGCCGACGCCGCTCGAGCGCGAATCCGGGCAGGCTCCGCGCGAGCGGCACGGCCGCCTGGGTCCGGGCGGGCTCTTCGGACGCCTCGGAGGGCGGCGGCGGCGGCTCGCTCTCCGTCCCCGCGGGTGAGCTCGGCGACAGCGCGATCTCGAGGGCCGAGGCGTCGATGAGCTCCCCCTGGCTTGACGATGGCCTTGCCGATGGCCGCGGCGAGCTCGCGTCCGGTGGTGAAGCGCTCGCTCGCGCTCCGCGGCTCAGCGCCTTGAGGACGATCTCCTCGAGCTCGGGCGGGATGTCCGGCGCGTAGGCGCTCGGCGGCTCGACGATGGCCGAGCGCACGATGTCGAGGAGCGCCTCGCCCCCGAGCCCGCCGTGCATGCGGCCGGCCCGGCGAGGATCTCCCAGAAGATGACCCCGAGCGCATAGAGGTCGCTGCGCCGGTCGAGCGCCTCGCCGCGGGCCTGCTCGGGCGACATGTACCCGAACTTGCCCTTGAGGACGCCCTGCTCCTCGGCGAAGAGCCGCGCGCTGGCGATGCCGAAGTCGGCGATCTTCACCGCGCCCTCGAACGAGAGGAGGATGTTTTGCGGGCTGACGTCGCGGTGGACGATCTCGAGGGGCTGCCCCGCCTCGTCCTTCTTCTCGTGCGCGTAGTGCAAGCCCCTTGGCGGCCTCGGCGATGATCCACGCGCCGACCCACGGCGGGATGGCCGTGGCCTTTGGCTTCGCGCGCGGACATCAGCCGCCCGAGGTCGCACCCCTCGACGTACTCCATCGCGAGGAGCAGGCCCTCGTCGCCGAAGTCCTGGAACTCGTAGACCTGGACCACGTTGGGGTGGTTGAGGCGGGTGGCGAGGTGGGCCTCCTCGATGAACATCGAGCGGAACCGCCGCGACCCGCCGTGCGTCGGCAGGATGCGCTTGAGGACGAGGACCTTGTAGGTGCCCTCGGCCCCCCGCTTCTTGGCGAGGAAGACCTCCGCCATGCCGCCCGCGCCGAGGCGCCGGACAATCTCGAATTTGGCGATCTCCTTCGGCGGGGCGGGCGGTGCGTTCATCCGGCGGGTCAACCCCCCGAAACGAGTGGCCCCTCCCTGCCCTTCGCGCGGGCTCGGGGGCCAAGCCCGGGAGGTATGCACCAGTCTACACCCAGGCAATCCTCTCGCACCGAGATCGGGCCATTGTCGTCTCGCGCCGGAAGCACCCACACGCTAATCTCGGGCTCGTCCCCAACGCGCTGGGCGACACGCTGCAGCACTCGAGAAGACGCGGAGCAAAACCAGCAAAACCAGGGAATGGGTGATTTCTCACAAGCCGACCTGTGCCGGCCGCGAGCGGAACCCTCGCGAAGACGCCGTTCCTGCACCTTCTCATCTATGCGTTCGAAAAGAAGCTCGGCGGGACCATCGAAGTCACCACGCCCGACAAGCGCTCCGTCTCGCTCCTCTTCGTGAGCGGCGAGCCCGCGAAGGCGCGGCCGAGCGAGCCCGTCTCGCACCTCGGGCAGGTGCTCGTGGAGCTCGGGTACCTCGGCTCGGACCTGCACGGCCGGGCGCTCGCCGAGATCGACGACGTGCGGCTCAGCCAGCGCGTGCTCTACGGGCAGTTCCTCGTGCGCAAGGGGCTCGTCGACGCCGTGCGCCTCGAGGCGGGGCTCCGCGAGCAGATGCAGCGGCGGCTGCGGTACGTCGCGGCCCTGCCGGGCGAGACGACGTTCGCGTACTTCGACGGCTTCGACGCGCTCCGCGACTGGGGCGCGCAGGTCACGCGCGGCCTCGACCCGATGCCCATGCTCTGGGCGCTCCTCCGCGAGAGCGCGCCGCGCACGCACCTCGACGCGGCGCTCGGTCGGGTTTCCGCGTCGTCGCTGCGTCTGGCCAAGACGGCCAACCTCCTCCGCCTCGGCCTCGGCTCCGTCGAGCGGGGCGCCATCGACCTCCTCCGGGTGCGCCCGCTCACGGTCGCCGAGTTCCCGCGCGTCAGCGGGCTCGACGAGGACGAGGCGCGGCTCCTCATGTACCTGCTCCTCGTCACGAAGCAGGTCGACGTCATCTCCACGTCGAGCACCAACCCCTCGGCCCGCTCGAGCCTGCCGCCCCGCACGGCCGGAACGAGCGCGCCGCCCCGCATGTCCACGCCCCCGGTGCGCGCCCACGCGCCCTCGCGGCCCGGCTCCGTGGCGCCGCGCACCCCCGTGCCGCCCTCGCCGCGCTCGGCGGCGCTCTCCAAGTCGCTGTATCCGCCCGGGCAGGTCTCGCGCAGCAAGCCGCCGCCGGGCATGTCGAACGAGCTCGCCGAGCGCTGGGTCGCCATCGTCGAGCGCGCCAAGCACATCGACAAGGCCGACTACTTCTCGATGCTCGAGCTCGCGCGCGACTCCACGCCCGAGGAGGCCGAGACGAGCTTCTACGCGCTCGTGAAGAAGTGGCACCCCGATCGCTTGCCCCCCGAGCTCGCGCCCGTGCGGGAGAACTGCTCGCGGGTTTTCACGCGCATGACCGAGGCGCACGCCACGCTGACCGACCCCGAGAAGCGCGGTCGGTACATGCGCCTCCTGGCCGACGGCAGCGGCTCCCCCGAGATGCAGGAGACCGTGGCCAAGGTCGTCGAGGCGGCCACCGACTTCCAGAAGGCCGAGGTATGCTTCAAGCGCAACGACCTCGTGCAGGCCGAGTCGCTCTGTCGCAAGGCCCTCAAGGCCGACGCGACGCAGCCCGACTACCACGCGATGCTCGCGTGGCTCATCTCGCTCAAGCCGGAGAGCCAGACGCCCGAGAAGGCGGCCGAGTGCATCCAGATGCTCGACAAGGCCGTCTCGATGAGCGACCGCTGCGAGCGCGCCTTCTACTGGCGGGGGATGCTGAACAAGCGCGTCGGCCGGGCCGAGGCGGCGTACCGCGACTTCCGCAAGGCGATGGACCTCAACGCCCACAACATCGACGCCGCGCGCGAGGTGCGCCTCCACAACATGCGCGGCGGCCCCCGCACGCGCTCGAGCAGCCCGCCCGCGGTCACCCGCTCGAGCCCCGTCCCCGGCAAGCCCTCGGGCAAGCCCTCGAAGCCCGACCAGGAGAAGGCGGGCATCCTGGGTCGCTTCTTCAAGAAGTGAGCGGGCCGGGCGCGATTGACGGCACGTCGCGCTCCACGAGGGCCCCGAAGAGGGCGCGGAAGCGCTCGGGCGTGGTGTTCGCGGCCACGGCGAGCTTCGCGAGCTCCCCCTGGTCCTCGAAGTCGCGGCGCTTGAGCCGGAGCATGTACGCGTACGCGATGCGGTAGCGATTGCTGTCGACGTCGACCATGCGCACGCGCATGCGGCCCGTCGTGGGATCCATGATCGACGCGAACGGCACGGGCCGGAAGCGCCCCTGCTGGATCGACACGAGCGCGTTCGAGCCGCCGTCGATGACGTACTTGGCCGCGCAGTAGCCGAGGTCGCGCGTGTACTCCATGTCGAACGGGATGGGATCGGCGCAGCGCACCTCGTAGCCGATGTTCTTCGCGACGATGGTGGCCTTGATGCCGAGCTCCGCGAGGCGGCTGCGGACGCGCGCCTTGCACACGTCGCCGAAGCTGATCTCGTCGAGGCGCAGGTTGCCGTGCTCGTCGCGCTCGCACGTCGCGAGCTCGGCGATGTCCTCGGGGGGGACCACCTCGGCGAGGCCCTCGGCGAGCACCACGACGCCGTCGGAGCGGCCGCTCGCGCGGCGCTTGACGATCGAGCCGACGAGCGTGTCGACGATGGTCGAGAGGCGCACGCTCTTGGCGCGGAACTCCTCCGGGATGAGCGTGAGCGTGGCGCCGGCGGCCTTGCCGATGCCGAGCGCGAGGTGCCCGGCCTTGCGGCCCATCGCGACCACGAAGTACCAGCGCCCCGTGGTCTTCGCGTCGACCATGAGGTTGTGGACGATCTCGACGCCGACGGCGCGCGCCGTCTGGTAGCCGAAGGTCCAGACGTCGTGCGGGAGGTCGAGGTCGTTGTCGATCGTCTTGGGCACGTGCACGACGCGCAGCTTGCCGCGCGCGGCCAGCGCGAGCTGGTGGGCGGTGAAGGCCGTGTCGTCGCCGCCGATGGTGAGGAGCATGCCGACGCCGAGGCGCTCGAACGACGCGAGGACGTTCCGCATGTGCTCGGGGCGCTTGGTCGGGTTCGCGCGGGAGATGCCGATGCACGACCCGCCGCGGAAGTGGATGCGGCTGGTGTCTTCGATGGTGAGCGGGGCGACGTGCGAGACGTCGCCCGCCATCAGCCACTGGAAGCCCTCTTGCACGCCGAGGACCTCGACGTCGGAGAGCGCGGCGCGGATGGTCGCGGCGCCGATGACGCTGTTGATGCCGGGAGCGGGGCCGCCGGCCACCACGATCGCGAGTTTGTCGAGCGGGCGAGCGTTCATGCTGGAGTCTGTCACGCCCGCCCCGGCCCTGCAGCCCAGCCGGTGCGCGTTTGCGGACGCGGCCCTGCCCCGATCGGGCTGACTCGACCATCCGGACGTGGCAAGAAGGCACCGATGGAAATGGACACCGCGATGCACGTCCGCAAGCGCGACCCCGGGTCCCCGCCCGCGCTCGCCCTCGGGGCCATGAACTTCGGCAAGCGCACCTCGCCCGACGAGAGCGAGCGAATCGTGCGCCGCGCCCTCGAGCGCGGCATCACGGTCTTCGACACGGCCAACAGCTACAACGCGGGCGAGTCCGAGCGCATCCTCGGCCGCGCCCTCGGCGCCGACCGCGCGCGCGTCTGGGTGTCGACCAAGGCGGGAATCGGCCCGAACCCCGGCCGCCCCGAGGGGCTCGCGCCCGGCACGATGGCGCGCGCGCTCGACGCGTCGCTCCAGCGCCTCGGCACCGACCGCGTCGACATCTACTACCTGCACTTGCCCGACCGGAAGACGCCCATCGAGAAGTCGATCGACGCCATGGCCGAGCTGGTCGAGTCCGGGCGCGTCACCGCGTGGGGGGCGTCGAACTACTCCGCGTGGGAGCTCCTCGAGATGCGCTTCTTCGCCGAGGCGCGCGGCCTCGCGCCCCCCGTGGTCACGCAGCTCCTCTACAACGTGCTGCACCGGCAGCTCGACATCGAGTACTTCGCGTTCGCGCGGCGCTACCCCATCCACACGCTCGCGTACAACGCGCTCGCGGGCGGCCTGCTCTCGGGCAAGCACACGTTCGGCGAGACCGCCGAGAAGGGGTCGCGCTTCGACGGCAACCCGATGTACCAGCGCCGCTTCTGGTCCCGCGAGATGTTCGCGCGGGTGGAGCAGGTCGCGGCGGTCGCGCGCGAGGAGGGGCGCTCGCTCGTGGAGCTCGCGTACGCGTGGCTCGCGTCGCGGCCCGACGTCGACTCGATCCTCGTCGGCCCGGGCACGGTGGCGCACCTCGACCAGGCCATCGACGCCGTCGAGCGCCCCCTCTCCGAGGACGCCGCGAAGAAGCTCGACGCCCTCGCGCGCGAGTGGTCCGGCACGGACACGAACTATGTCCGCTGACCTCGCCGAGGCCGCGGCGGGCGCCGACGTCGCCGGCGCGATCGCCCACTTCCGGGAGCACGGCTGGGCCAGGCTCGGGCTGGCCGCCTCGGAGGCCGCGCTCGAGCGCCTCCGGGCCCGGGCCGACGACATCATGATGGGGCGCGTGGTCCACGAGGGCCTCTTCTTCCAGCGCGACTCGGAGAGCGGCCGCTACGAAGACCTCGTGTTCGGCCGCGGGTGGGAGGGGCCGAGCCCCGAGTACCGGAAGATCGAGAAGCTCGAGCTCGACCCCCTCTTTCGCGCGTGGCTGGAGAACCCGCTCTTCGAGCGCGTCGCGCGCGCGGTCCTCGGCGACGCGGTGGCTGTGTATCGCGCCACGCTCTTCACCAAGGGCGACGAGCGGCGGCACCGAGCTCCCGTGGCACCAGGACGGCGGGAGCTTCTGGGGCCTCGACCGGGATCCCGAGCTCCAGATCTGGACGGCGCTCGACGACGCGCCCGCGGAGGCCGGCTGCGTCGAGGTCGTCGACGGCAGCCACACGGGCGGCCTGGCGACCCCGCTCGGCGGCACCATCCCTCGACACGTCGCGGCCGCGCGCGGGGCCGACGGCCAGAGCCTCCCGCTGCCCGCCCGCGCGGGCGAGGTGCTCCTGCTCCACAACTACCTCTGGCACCGCTCGGGCCGGAACTCGACGGGCCGCCCGCGGCGGGCCTTCACGGTCTCGTACCTCTCCGGGGCGACCCGTTGCACTCGCACGCGGCGAGCCCCCCGCTCGTTCCTGCGCGTCTTCGAGCGTGACGCGACGGGGCCGACGCGAGGGTAGCCTCCAGAAACCGCCCTCTCCCGAAACCAGGGTGCGATAGAGAGGATCGATGAGCCTCGCGCGCGACCTCTTCGCCACCAAGTCCGTGGATTGGCTGCGCGCGGACGCCGAGCGAGAGCAGGGCCTCAAGCGGTCGCTCACGGCGCTCGACCTCGTGATGCTCGGCATCGGGGCCATCATCGGGACGGGCATCTTCGTCCTCACGGGCCGCGCGGCGGCGGCGAACGCGGGGCCGGCCGTGGCCCTGTCGTTCATCGTCGCGGGGTTCGCGTCCGCGTTCGCGGGCCTCTGCTACTCGGAGATGGCCTCGATGATCCCCATCGCGGGGAGCGCGTACACTTACTCGTACGCGACGATGGGCGAGCTCGTGGCGTGGATCATCGGCTGGGACCTCATCCTCGAGTACCTCGTGGCCGCCGCCGCGGTGAGCGTCGGCTGGTCGGGGTACGTCGTCGCGTTCCTGCACGACACGTTCGGCGTCGACCTGCCGAAGGCGTGGACGAGCGCGCCGATCTTGTGGAGCGAGAAGGAGCAGCACTTCGCCGGCACGGGCGCGTACCTGAACCTGCCCGCCGTGCTCGTCGTGCTCGGGGTGACGGCGATCCTCGTGCGCGGCGTGAAGGAGTCGGCGCGCTTCAACACGGTCATCGTGTTCATGAAGGTCACGGTGGTCCTCCTCTTCATCGCCTTCGCCGCGCGGTTCGTGAACACGGCGAACTGGCACCCGTTCGTCCCGCGGAACGAGGGCGCGTTCGGGCGCTACGGCGCGTCGGGCGTCCTCCAGGGGGCCACGATGGTGTTCTTCGCGTACATCGGGTTCGACGCGGTCTCGACCGCCGCCCAGGAGACGCGGAACCCGCAGCGGGACCTCCCGATCGGCATCCTGGTGTCGCTCGGCGTCTGCACGGTGCTCTACATCGCGGTCTCGCTCATCCTGACGGGCGTCGTCCCCTACACGAAGCTGAACGTCCCGCACCCCATCGCCGTGGGCGTCGAGGCGACCGGCCAGATGTGGCTCGCCACGGCCGTGGAGATCGGCGCCATCGCCGGCCTCTCGTCCGTCATGCTGGTCATGCTCCTCGGCCAGCCGCGCATCTTCTTCGCGATGGCCAACGACGGGCTCTTCCCCCCCATCGCCGCGAAGGTGCACCCCCGCTTCGGCACCCCCTACATCACCACGATCATCACGGGCATCGTCTGCGCCGTCGCCGGGGGCGTCCTCCCCATCGACATCCTCGCCGAGCTCGACGAGCATCGGGACGCTGTTCGCGTTCGTGCTCGTGAGCCTGGGCGTCATGATCCTCCGCATCAAGCGGCCGGAGATCCCCCGGGCCTTCCGGGCGCCGGGCGGCCCGTACGTGGTCCCCATTCTGGGCGCGCTCTGCTCGGCGCTCCTCATGTACACGGCGACGACCGCGACGATCATCCGGCTCTTCGGGTGGATGGCGCTGGGCCTCGCCTTGTACTTCGCGTACGGCCGCAAGCACTCGCGGCTCCGGGCCGAGCGGGCGGCCGAGGCCGCGGGGGCGGCGCCGAGGTGAGGTCGCGGTGAGGCTGCGGGTTGCGGCAGGCTGGGAAATCCGTAGAACGAACGGGAAGGATTGCTCTCTCCACCCTGCGCGACCGGATCCGCCAGCGCCTCGTCGACGAGGTAGGCCGAATCCCCAAGGCGGCGCCGTTCACGGTCGCGCTCTGCTACCCGTCGCCGTACCGCGCCGGGATGAGCTCCCTGGGGTACCAGCGCATCTACCGCGCCTTGATGGAGGCCCCGGGCCTGGCGTGCGAGCGGGCGTTCCTCGACGACGAGTGCGAGTCCGACGCGGCGCGGGTCCCCGAGCGCCCGGTGACCTACGAGTCGCTGCGGCCCATCGACGACCTGCCGGTGCTCGCGTTCAGCGTGGCGTACGAGCTCGAGATCGCGGGGGTCATCCGCATGCTCGAGGCGGCGGGCGTCCCGCCGCGCCGGCGCGACCGCGACGCCCGCCACCCGGTGGTCATCGCCGGCGGCCCGCTGACCTTCTCGAACCCGCTCCCGCTGGCGGGCCTCGTGGACGCCATCGTCGTCGGCGAGGCCGACGCGCGCGCGGTCGAGGCGGTGCGCGCCGTGGAGGCGGGCGGCACCCGGCTCGAGCAGCTCGACCGGCTGGCCGCAGATCCCCCACGTCTTCGTGCCCACCCACCACCGCGACCTGCCGTCGGTCGGCGCGGAGGACGACGCGATCCTGCCGGCCCACTCGGCCATCCGGACGCCCCACGCCGTCCTCGCGAACATGTTCCTCGTCGAGACCGAGCGCGGCTGCTCCCGCGGGTGCAGCTACTGCGTCATGCGCCGCTCGACGAACGGAGGGATGCGCATCGTGCCGGCCGAGCGCGTGCTCGGCGCCATCCCCGAGGACGCCCGGCGGGTCGGGCTGGTGGGCGCCGCGGTGAGCGACCACCCCGAAGATCGTGCGAGATCGTCAACGCCCTGGCCGACCGCGGCTGCGAGGTCGGCCTCTCGTCGCTGCGGCCCGACCGCCTCGCCAATACCCAGGGGTTCGTCGCCGCCCTGGCGCGCGTCGGGTACCGCACGCTGACGACCGCGATGGACGGCACCAGCGAGCGGGTTCGCGAGACGCTCGAGCGCCGGGCCCGCCCCAAGCACCTCCGCGAGTGCGCCGAGCTGGCGAAGGCGCACGGGATGGACCGGATGAAGCTCTATCTCATGGTCGGCACCCCCGGCGAGACCGACGAGGACGTCGACGAGTGCGTGGCCTTCGCGACGGAGCTCTCGCGCATCGTCCCGCTCGCCCTCGGCATCGCCCCGTTCTGCGCGAAGCGGAACACGCCCCTCGACGGGGCCCCGTTCGCGGGCATCAAGGTGGTCGACGGCCGCCTCGCCCGGCTGCGAAAGGGCCTGCGGGGCCGGGTCGACGTGCGGGCGACGAGCGCCCGGTGGGCCTGGGTGGAGTACGTCCTGGCCCAGGGGGGCGAGGCCGAGGGGCTGGCCGTCCTGGACGCGGTGGCGGCGGGGGGGTCGTTCCGCGATTACGAGCGGGCCTTCGCGACGTCGGCGAAGGCCCCCCGCCGAAAGCTTTCCATCGTCGTCGACTCGCCGTAGTCTGCGCGTGATCTCGCCATGGCGCGAATTTCCCCTGGTGGCTCGACCGCTCGACGCCAGCCCGCACCGCCGCCGCCCTCGCCGGCCGCGGAGGGACCGGCGCGCCCGCGACCGTTCGTGAAGTGGGCGGGCGGCAAGCGCCAGCTCCTCGAGCAGCTCCGGCCGCTCTTCCCCTCGGCGTACGGGCGGTACTTCGAGCCGTTCGCGGGCGGCGCGGCGGTCTTCTTCGCGCTCGGCCCGCGAGACGCGGTGCTCGGCGACATGAACGCGGAGCTCATCGACTGCTACCGCGCGATCCGCGACGACGTGGAGGGCGTCATCGAGGCCCTTCGCCGCTACAAGTACGGGGCCGTCCACTACTACCGGGCGCGCGAGGCCGACCCGAGCGCCCTGGGCATCGCGGCGCGCGCGGCCCGCACGCTCTACCTGAATCGGACGGGCTACAACGGCCTCTACCGGGTCAACCGCGCCGGCAAGTTCAACGTCCCGATGGGTCGGTACACCAACCCGCAGCTCTGCGACGCCGACAACCTGCGCGCGTGCGCGGCGGCCATACGCGGCGTCAACCTGCGCGTCGGCGACTTCGAGGCGGTGACTGCGGGCGCCCGGGCCGGGGATCTCGTGTACTTCGACCCGCCCTACGTGCCGGTCTCCGACACCGCCGACTTCACGTCGTACGTCCCGGGCGGCTTCGGGGCCGTGCAGCAGGAGCGCCTCGCGGGCCTGTTCGCGAAGCTCGCGAAGCGGGGCGTGCACGCCGTGCTCTCCAACTCCGACACGCCCGCCGTTCGCGCGCTCTACGCGGGCTTCCGCATCGAGAAGGTGCTCGCCGCGCGCTTCATCAACTCGCGCGCGAGCCGCCGCGGCAAGGTGGGCGAGGTCGTCGTCACGACCGGCGCGCGCTGACTGGGCCATGGCGAGGCGGGCGGGCTTCTTCGGTTCGAGGGCGGCCCTCGTGTGCGCGATCGCCGGGTGCGCGCCGCCCGCCGAGGCCCCGGCGGGCGAGCCCGCCGCGCCGGCCGTGATGGACTACGACCGCACCGCGTCGTGGCTCTGCCGGCCCGACCTGCCCGACGACGCGTGCCGCGGGGACCGCGACGCGACCGAGGTGCTCCCCGACGGGCGGCGCGTCGTCGTCCCGTTCGTGCCGGCAGCCGACCCCGCGATCGACTGCTTCTACGTGTACCCGACGGTGGATCTCGGGATGGTCCCCGGCAACCACACCGACTTTTCCGACACGGCGAGCATCCGCGAGATGGCCTTCGCCCAGATCGCCCGCTTCGGCGCGACCTGCCGCGTCTTCGCGCCGCTCTACCAGCAGATGACGTTCGGCACGTACTTCGGCCACGCCGACGACCACGAGCGCCGCTTCGCGATCGCGTACGCCGACGTCCTCGCGTCGTTCCGCTGGTACCTGGCGCACGCGGGCGGGCGACGGTTCGCGCTCGTGGGGCACTCGCAGGGCGCGCAGATGATCGAGCGGCTCCTCGGCGATCCCTTCGAGGACGACCCCGCGCTGCGGGCGCGGCTCGTGGTGGCGATGCCCATCGGCGGCGACGTGAACGTGGCGGAGGGGAGCACGGCCGGCGGCACGTTCCGGAACCTGCCCCTCTGCACGCGCGACGACGAGACGGGGTGCGTGATCGCCTTCGGCACGGTGCCGCCCAGGGCGGTGCGCCACCCCTGGCCCGGCCCCGCGCCGGCCGGGCGCCGGAACGCGTGCGTGAACCCCGGCGAGGGCGACGGCGAGAAGCGGACGCTGTCGCTGGCGGTCTTCCCGTCGCGTTCGAAGTTCCACATGATGCCGGGCTCCGACTGGGCGACCACGCCCTTCGTCGCGTATCCCGACTTCTACGCGGCGTGGTGCGCCGACGGGGCCGACGGCTTCCGGTTCCTCGAGGTGGACGAGGCGCGCGCCCCCGGCGACGCGCGCACGGGGCCGGTCGATTCTGACCATCCAGCTCTGGCGCTCCAAGCTGGGAACGCACCTCCTCGACATGCAGCTCGCGCAGGGCGACCTCCTGCGACTCCTCGCCGCCAAGGCAGGCGCGCCCGCGGGACGCTGATATAAGGACGGCGTGGGCACCCGGAACCTCTTCGAAGACTGGAACGCGAAACTCGAGGTCGCAAGGTCGGCGGATCCGTCCGACGACACGATCTCCTTCCCCTCGGCGTCTCTCGGACGCGACGTGAAGGTCGAGGGCACCCTCGCGCACCAGCCCGACGGGCTCCGTTCGGTCGCAGTCGCGGCGGGCATCAAGTACGAGGGCGTGCTCGACCTCACGGTGGTGAAGCTCGACGCGCCCGGCTCGGTCGCGGGCATCTTCACGAAGAGCCTGTGCCCGGGGTACGCGGTGCTCTACGGGCGCGAGGTCGTCGCGAACGGCCGCGCGCAGGCGCTGGCCGTGGTGAGCAAGAACGCGAACGTCTTCACGCCGAACGGCGAGGCCGACACGCGCGAGATGGCGCGGGCGATCGGCGCGGAGCTCGGGGTCGACC
Organism: uncultured delta proteobacterium; assembly: GCA_963797395.1. Taxonomy (GTDB): domain Bacteria; phylum Myxococcota_A; class Polyangia; order Polyangiales; family Polyangiaceae; genus Palsa-1150. The sequence continues at coordinate 167,702 of CAWCPA010000009.1, read as the reverse complement.
CGCTCGACGTGCTGCCCTCGTGCACGGGCGTCATCGGCGTGCCGCTGCCCATGGAGAAGCTCCGCGCGGCGGTCCGCGGCATCGGCGAGAAGCTGCGGCCGGGCAACCTCGAGGAGACTTCGCGCGCGATCCTCACCACCGACCGCGGGCCGAAGGTCTGCTCGGTGCGCATCGGCGACCTCGTCGTGTGCGCGATGGCGAAGGGCGCGGGCATGATCGAGCCGAACATGGCCACCATGCTCGTCTACTTCTTCACGAACGCCGACGTGAGCGGCGAGGAGCTGCGGGCGGTGCTCACCGGCGCGGCCGACCGGACCTTCAACAGCCTGACCGTCGACTCGGACACGAGCACGAGCGACACGCTGGTCATCTTCTCGACCCGCAAGGTGCCGCTCGACGAGCGCCTCCGCGCGGACTTCACGTCGGCCGTGCGGGCGATGTCGATCAAGCTGGCGCGCGACGTCGTGGCCCAGTCCGAGGGCGCGACGAAGCTCATCGAGTGCCGCGTGCGCGTCGACTCTTCGCAGGGCGACGCGAAGATCATGGCGAAGAAGATCGTGAACTCGCCGCTCGTGAAGACCGCGGTGCACGGCGGAGACCCGAACTGGGGGCGCGTCGTCATGGCGATCGGCAAGCCCGACGAGCGCCTGAGCATCGGCGCCATCGCGCGCGACGCGGTGGTGATCGAGATGATGGGGCAGGTCGTGTTCGATCGGGCGCGGCCCATCGCGATCGATCTGGCGGCCCTCTCGCGCGAGCTCAAGTCGACGACCCGCGTCTCCATCGACGTGCGCATCGGCGAGGGCCGCCACGCGGCCACCGTCTGGGGATGCGACCTCAGCCACCGCTACGTCGACATCAACGCCGACTACATGACCTGAGGCTGTTTCCCCCGGCGCGACGGGGTTAGCGTGTCGGGCATGACGAACCCCGTCTTCGCGCACGGTCCCGCCACGCTTCGCCTCGGTGACCTCGAGGTCGTCCGCCTCGGCTTCGGCGCCATGAGGCTGCCCGGCCCGGAGGTCTGGGGCGAGCCCGAAGATCCCGGGCGCGCCCGCGAGGTCCTTCGCCGGGTGGTCTCGCTCGGCATCAACCTCATCGACTCGGCGTGGTTCTACGGCCCGCACGTCGCGAACCGCCTCATCGCCGAGACGCTGCACCCGTACCCGAAGGACCTGGTCATCGCGTCGAAGCTCGGAGGCAAGCGCCTCCCCGACAAGGGCTGGGCGCCGTTCTCCCGCCCCGAGGAGCTCCGCGAGGGCTGCGAGACCGACCTCCGCGAGCTCCGCCGCGACGCGCTCGACGTCGTGCACCTGCGGTACATGGGCAAGCACGCGCCCGTCCCCTTCGCCGAGTCGCTCGGCGCCATGCTCGACCTCAAGAAGGAGGGCAAGATCCGCCACCTGGGCCTCTCGAACGTCGGCCCCGCGGAGCTCGAGTACGCGCTCGCGCGCACGCCGATCGTCTCGGTGCAGAACCTGTACAGCGTCGCGGGCGGCGGCGGCCAGATGGCGCGCCTCACGCACGCCGAGGTCGAGGAGCCCGAGCGGGTCCTCGACACGTGCACGCGCCTCGGCATCGCGTACATGCCGTTCTTCCCGCTCGGCGTCGGCGCGCACGCGCAGCCCGGCGCGGCGGTCGCCGCGGCCGCGGCGCACCATCACGTGAAGCCCGCGCAGATCGCGATCGCGTGGCTCCTCGCGCGCTCGCCCGTCATGCTCCCCATCCCCGGCACGAGCCGCCCCGAGCACCTCGAGGAGAACTGGGCGGCGCGGTCGATCCAGCTCACCCCGAAAGAGGTGGAGTCAATCGCCGCGGCCGCGCGCGCCGCGTAGAGCCACGAGAGAGAATTCGACCGCCAGGACGAGTTCTCACCTGGCGCTCCGGGGGGTCCCTCGCGTCCTGGCGGTTCTCTCTCCTTCATTCAGAAGACGACGACGCGAAGCCCGCGGCCCACGTTCGCCGTGCGCGCGAGCGCCGCGTGGTGGGCGCGCTTCGCCCAGCGAATCGCGGCGACGAGATCGTCGCGCCGGAGGCGTGCGGGCCGCACGGCGAGGCGGCCGGCGACGAGCGACGCCAGCGTGCAGCCTGTGCCGTGCACGGGCGGGATCGCGAGGCGCCTGGCGCGGAGCTCGATGACCTCGCCGTCGATCGCGAGGACGTCGATCGCGCTCTCGCCCTGAGTGAAGTGCCCGCCCTTCACGAGCGCCGCGCGCGGCCCGAGCGCGAGGAGCGCCCGCGCCGCGTCGTGCGCCTCGCCCACGGTGCGCACCCGCTCGCCGACCAGCGCGAACACCTCGTCGAGGTTCGCGGTCACGAGCGCCGCGCGCGGCAAGAGCTCCGCGCGGAGCGCGTCGAGGGCCGCCGCCGCGAGGAGGCGCGCCTTGCCGCGAGCGCGCGTCGCTGCCATCGGCGTGTCGACGACGGCGGGCACGCCTGGGTACTTCGCGAGGAGCGACGCGACGGCGCGCACGTTGTCGCGGCCGCCGAGCGCGCCCACCTTCACCGCGCGGACCCGCTGATGTCGCATCACCTCGAGCACCTGCTCGGTGAGCTCGCGCGCAGGCACCGCGCGAACCTTTTTCAGACCCGCGATCGACTGCACCGTGAGCACCGCGGCGGCCGCGCAGCCGAACGCGCCCGCCGCGGCGAACGCCCGCAGATCGGCCGCGATCCCCGCGCCGCCGCCCGGATCGAGCCCGCCGATCGCGAGCGCGCAGTTCATCTCCGAAGGGCGCGCGCGGTCCACGCGCCGCAGCATAGAGCGGGCTTGCTCCACGAGACCGACATTGACGCGTCGTTGACAGTTTCGCGCGGCGCCTGGTACCTCAGGGGATAAGGGATGCGTGTGCGAAGCATGGTCCTTCTCCGCGCAGCATCCGGCGCCGCGGCGCTCGCTGTGGCGAGCGGTGTCGCGTGGCCGCGTGAAGCGCGCGCCCAGTGCGTCGACGACGAACTGAAGCAGGAGCTCGTCGGCGGCCGGCACTATCGCGGCGTGGAAGATCGCCTCTTCACGAAGGCGTTCCGTCACGAGCTCTCGGTGATGGGCGGGCTTTACGCCGCCGACCTCTACTCGTCGAGCTGGGTGGTCGGTGGTGCGTACACGTTCCACTTCAGCGAAGACCTCGCCCTCGAAGCCAGCGTCGAGTTCACGCGCTTTCGCAGCGCGGTGACCGACGCGTACGAGCGCCGCTACCCCGAAATTCAGGTCGTCGACAACCCGGACAAGCCGGGCCGCCTCTACTTCGGCCACCTCGTGTGGTCGTTCGCGTACGGCAAGCTGCGATGGATGGGCGACGGCATCAGCCGCTTCGACTTCAACCTTGCCATCGGCGCGGGCGCCACCGACGACTCGACGTCGCTCGGCGTGACGGGCAGCGCGGGCCTCGGCACGAAGTTCTACTTCGGCAAGTGGTTCGCCCTCCGCTTCGACGCGCGCGACCACGTCCTGCAGGAGGTGCTGGTGGGCGACCAGCACCTGGTGAACGACGTGGTCATCACGCTGGGGGCGAGCGTGTTCATCCCCTTCGGCGGCTAGCCGGACCATCAAGGGTCTTGGCGGCGCACGGGGTTCGGAGGCACCATCGACTCATGCGAAGCCGTGGCACGCTCGCCGGAGGTTCGCTCGCCGTCGCGCTGACCGTCGTCGCGACGATCGCGTTGGCGCAGCCCCACGCTGCACGGCCCGGGCACCCGGCCGCGAAGCCGAAGCCAGCGCCGCCCGCCGCGCCCGACACCACGCCCGACGAGAGGTCCGCGTCCGGCCCTGGCAGCGCCGCCCCGTCGCCCTCCGTCCCGCCCGACACGGGTCCCGTGCCGCCGCCCGCGGGCGACACGGCCGACGGCGGCAAGCTCTCGCCGCTGAACCCCGCGGCCAACGAGTTCTCCGACGCGGGCGCGTCGCCGCCCTCCCTCGACTACGACCGGCTGCTCGGCGACATCGGCGCGCTCCGGGCGCGCGTCGCCGCCGTCAGCGACACGCTGTTCCACTCGCGCATCTCCATCGCGCTCGAGGCCAGCGGAGACCACGGGCGCATCGCGGCCCTCAGCGTCTCGCTCGACGACGGCATCGTGTGGACCGCGCCCGCGACCTTCCACCCGCAAGAGGCGACCGTCGTCTACGACCACGCCGTGGCCCCGGGCCACCACGCCGTGACCGTCGACGTCGAGCGTCGCGACGACCGGAACGACACGTTCCGCTCGGCGCAGCGCTCGCGCTTCATCGTGGACGTGCCCGCCGACGAGAGGCTTTCGGTCGACCTGAAGCTGTGGGACGACTCGGACATGGGTGCGAGCTTTCCGGGCGACAAGTCGGGGCAGTACGAGCTCCGCGTTCGGGCGCGCGCCCAGGCTCAGCCCCTTCCGAGGTGACCCTTCCCCATGAAAGCCATCGTTTGCAAAGCGTTCGGCGACATCGACCAGCTCGCCCTCGAGGACGTCGCGGACCCGAAGCCCGTCGCCGGTGAGGTCCTCGTCGGTGTCCGCGCCTCGGGGATCAACTTCCCCGACATCCTCGTCGTGCAGGGCAAGTACCAGTTCCGGCCCACGCCGCCCTTCTCGCCGGGCGGCGAGGTCGCGGGCGTCGTCGAGGCGGTGGGCGCCGGCGTCACCGGCGTGCGCGCCGGCGACCGCGTGGTCGCGATGGGCCCGTCGGGCGGGCTCGCCGAGAAGTTCGTGGCCGACGCGTCGCGCGTCGTGCCCATCCCCGCGGGCGTCGACTTCGCGACCGCCGCGTGCCTCTCCACCGCGTACGGCACGACCCTCCACGCCCTCCGCGATCGCGCGCAGCTCAAGCCGGGCGAGAAGCTCCTCGTGCTCGGCGCGTCGGGCGGCGTCGGCCTCTCGGCCATCCAGATCGGCAAGCGCATGGGCGCGCACGTCATCGCCGCCGCCTCGAGCGCCGAGAAGCTCGACTTCTGCCGCCAGCAGGGCGCCGACGCGACCATCGACTACTCGACCGAAGACCTCAAAGAGCGCGTGAAGGCGCTGACCGGCGGCGCGGGCGCCGACGTCGTCTACGACGCGGTCGGCGGCAAGTACTCCGAGCCGGCGCTCCGCGCGACGGCGTGGGAGGGGCGCTTCCTCGTCATCGGCTTCGCGGCCGGCGACATCCCGAAGATCCCCACGAACCTCACCCTCCTCAAGGGCTGCTCGATCGTCGGCGTCTTCTGGGGCATGGCGCTGATGCGCGATCCGAAGCGGCTCCTCGGCCAGCTCGGGGAGCTCCTCGCCTGGACGGCCGACGGCAGCCTCAAGCCGCACCTCTACGCGCGCTACCCGCTCGAGCGCGCGGTCGACGCCCTCAAGGACATCGAGGCGCGGCGCGTGCGTGGGAAGGCCGTCGTGGTGTTCGGGGGCGACGCGTGAAGCATACCCTGCCCGTCTACCTGCTCCCGCTGCTCCTCGCGGCGGGTCCGGCGCGCGCGCAGCCGCCGCCGAGCGCAGAGGCGGGCGGGGTCAACGCGGCTCCGAGCGCGGCCCCGGCCGCACCCGCGAGCCCGGGCGCGCCGGCCACCCCGGCTCCGCCATCGCCCGCTCCCGCCGCCTCGCCCGCCGACGCGACCGCGACCGCGGGCGACCAGCTCTTCGCGAGCGCCATGCGCGCGTACCACGCGGCGCTCCTCGCGCGCAGGCTCGGCGTCGAGGACCTGCGGCGCGAGGTCGTGAGCGCGCGCGTCGCGGAGGCCGAGCAGCTCACCGCGACGGGCCGCGTCGACGAGGCGATCGCGCGCCTCGCCGAGCTCGTCGAGCACCCGAAGTTCGATCTGTTCGCCGACTCCGAGGAGGGGCGCGCGGCGGTGTTCCGCCTGGGCGACGCGCTCGCCACGGCGGGCCTGTACGACCCGGCCCGCTCGTATCTGCGGCGCGTGCTCACGGCGAACGGCGCGTGGGACGCGGGCGGCATCTGGGCGCGGCAGGCCGTGCGGCGGCTGGTCGACGTCGCGCTCGAGAGCCAGGAGTTCGCCGGGGTGGCGGACGACCTCCGGAGCGTGCCGGCGACCGCGCCCGAGGAGGTACGCGGCGAGATCGCGTACATGAACGGCCGCGCGAACGAGGCCGCGGGCAACCCGGACGCGGCGCTCGCCGACTACGCGACCGTCACCCAGCGGTGTCGCTTCTGGGCGCAGGCCACGTACCTGTCCGGCCTCATCGACGTCGAGAAGGGCAACGCCAAGGACGGCGAGAACCTCCTCTGCAAGGTCGCCGACCCGAAGCGCAGCGCCGCGACCACGGCCGTCTTCGCCGACGAGAAGTTCTTCGCCGTGCGCGACCTCGCGCGGCTCGGCCTCGGCCGCATCGCCCACGAGCAGGGCCGGAACGACGACGCACGGTACTACTACTACCTCGTCCCGCGCGACTCCGACCGCCTCGCCGAGGCGCTCTACGAGGCCGCGACGACCCGCTACGAGAAGAAGGACTACGAGGGCGCGCGCGAGCTCCTCGACGAGCTCGCGGGCCTCGGCATCCACCACAGGTACGAGGACGAGGCCTGGGTGCTCAGCGCCTGGATCGACCTCGCCCGCTGCAAGTTCCCCGAGGCCGATCGCCAGCTCGTCGAGTTCCTGAAGCGGTACGAGCCCGTGCGCGATGCCGCGCGGCGCATCGCCGAGAGCGACGCGGCCACGCAGCGCCTCCTGTCCGCCGTCCACTCGGGGAGCGACGCGGGCGGCACCGAGATCGGCGGGACGAGCCCCGACGTCGTGCGCGCCATCGCGGCGCTCGTCCGCGTGGACCCCGCGTACGACCGGGTCCTGCGGCGCCGCGCGGTGCTCGAGCGCGAGGCGTCCGGCCTCTCGGCGGCGGCGAGCGCGCTCGGCGACATGCAGCGCATCCTCGCCACGAACGGCGGCGTCCGCCCGAGCACCGAGCTCGGGGACGACGACGCGACGCGCGCCCAGAGCGTCCGCGCCGCGGTGGCCGGCGTGGAGCACGCCATCGCCGACCTCGAGGCCGCGCGCGCGCCGGCCGCCCAGGTCGCCCCCTTGCGCGAGCAGCTCGCGGCGCTGGAGGGCCAGGTGAAGGTCACCGCGTCGAGCGCCGACCCGGGTTCGGCCGGCGGCCCCGCGCAGGGCGCCGATCTCGGGGACCTCCTGCGCGGCGATCAGTCCAGGGCGGGCGAGTTCCAGTCGAGGCTCGCCGCCGTCCGCAAGGACCTCGCCGACAGCGAGTCGGCGCTCGCGAAGGACGCGCTCCACCGCCTCGATCTGCGCCTCTCGCGCCTCCTCCGCCGCGCGCGCCTCGGGCGCATCGAGAGCGTCCTCGGGCGCAAGCGCGCGCTCGAAGTCGAGGTCGAAGCCATCCGCCTCGGCTACCTCCCGCAAGACGCCGTCGACTCCCTCGAAGCGGCCCGGTACCTCCAGGACAACGAGGAGTACTGGCCGTTCGAGGGCGACGACTGGCCCGACGAATACGTCGGCGGCGAGAAATAGACTACCGAGCCATCGAGATGCCGCACTGACCGGCAACGCCGCCGCCGCCGCACGTCGCGGGGGCGGTGCAGGTGCCGCAGTTCGCGGTCACGCCGCCGCAGCCGTCGCCGGCCTGACCGCACTCGATCCCGAGGTCCTGGCAGGTCTGCGGCACGCACCCCGTGTTGCCGCCGCACTGGCCGAGCACCCCGCCGCCGCCGCACGTCGCGGGCGGGACGCAGGTGCCGCAGCTCGCGATGAGCCCCCCGCATCCGTCGGCCGCAGGGCCGCACGCGATGCCCTGATCGGCGCAGGTGATCTTCGGGCAGTCTTGCGACGTGTTCCCGCACACGTTCGCCACGCCGCCTCCGCCGCAGGTCTGCCCGGTCGGGCAGGCGTTGCAGTCGGCCGTGAGCCCGCCGCACCCGTCGCTCTGCACGCCGCACGTGCCGGCCGGCAGCTCGGCGCACGTCTTCGGCGTGCACACGCTGATCGGGGGCGCGCCGCACTTCCCGTTCACGCCGCCCCCGCCGCACGTCTGCCCGGCCGGGCACGGATTGCAGTTGGCCGTGAGCCCGCCGCACCCGTCGCTCTGCACGCCGCAGCTGGTGTAGGCCGCACACGTCTTCGGCGTGCACGCCCCGCCGTCGGGCGCGCCGCACTGGCCCGGCACGCCGCCGCCGCCGCACGTCTCGCCCGCCGGGCACGCGTTGCAGTACGCGGTGACGCCGCCGCAGCCGTCGCTGATCGGCCCGCACGTCCCGGCCTTGGCGCTCGAGCACGTGAGCTTCGTGCACGCGCCTCCGTCGGGCGCGCCGCACACGTTCGCGACTCCGCCGCCGCCGCACGTCGTACCCGCGGCGCACGAGCCGCAGTTCGTCGTGAGGCCGCCGCACCCGTCGCTCTGCTCCCCGCACGTGCCGCTCGGGTAGCTCGAGCACGTCTTCTTCGTGCACGGCAGGCTCTGCACCGGCGGGACGCAGGAGGCGAGGTCCCAGATCATGTACTCGAGGATCTTCTCCTGCGGGATCATCGGCGTGTTGCCGCACTCGGTCACGATGTCGCTGGCGCTCGTGAGGTCGAACCCGTTCGTGGCGTTCTGGTTCGTGACGTGGAAGTCGCTGAAGATGGCGTGCCCGCACTGGTTCGGCTGCCCCACGGGCGTGTCGAACGTGAAGTGCATGAGCATGTTGGTGTTGAGCTTCGGGTCGGTCCCCTCAATCCACTCGACCGAGTTGCCGGCCACCGAGTCGACGTCGTGGCGCACCGTCGAGAGGGCCACCGTCGCGGGGTTCGGCGCGGGCGGGTTGGTCGTCGAGCCGTTGAGCGCCTGCACGTAGTTCAGCCAGTTCACGAACGTGCCGGCCGACGTCGGGGGCACCGCCGTGCTGACCGTGCCGTTCACGGACGCGATGTTCTGGTTGGCGTCGACGTTCCAGTTGGCGGTCGCCACGAACGGGCCGTTGTTCGCGCCCCAGGGCTGGGTGAGCCACGCGTAGCTGTAATGGGTCGCGAAGAAGTGCCCGCCCGCGTTCGCGTACGAGACGAGGTTCCCGAGCTCGGTCGTGGTCTTGCGGCTCGAGTCGTTGTTCACCGGGTCGACGCCCCAGCACGGCAGGATGATCTGGTCGTACTGGTTGTAGGTGCCCGGCAGCGCCGGATTGGGGAAGGCGCCCGCCTGGCCCATGAGCGTCGCCTCGCCCGGGGTGTTCGCGCCCGCGACGGCGCCGTTGCCCTGGTAGACGTGGACGCGCCCGCCGCCGGTGTATTGCGTGAACTCGGACTGATCGATGCCCATCTTGAGGAGAACGCACTCCATGGCGTCGACGTTGCCCGTGTCGAGCGCGGTGAGCGGGATGTCGCCCTCCTGCTGGTTGTGCGGCATGACGAGGTAGCCCGCGGGCAGGCCGGTGACGTGCACGACGTTGTTCGCGCACCCCGTCACGCTGACGGTGAACTGCCGGCGCCAGCGCCCGAGCTGGATGACGATCGGGATGCTCGCGCCCACCGGCACGTCGGAGAGCTGGAACTGCCCGTTGTAACCCGTGTACGCCGTGACCAGCGGGTCGCCCGAGACGTCGGCCCCGCACGTGCTGCACTGCTGCGCGGCGTCTTCCTGCGCGCGCGGCAAGAAGGCGCTCGGCGTGGAGTTCGGGACGTAGACGAGCACGTTCGGGACCGGGTCGCCGACCGTGACCCCCGACGGCAGGTACTGCGACGGCGTGCCCGCGACGACGGTTCCGCTGAGCGTCGTGAAGCCCGCGTCGCACGTGACCTTCTGCTTGCACAGGTTCGTGCATGGCTCGCTGCTGCCGCACACGTTCGGCTTGCCGCCCCCGCCGCACGCCTGCGGGGCGACGCACGCGGTGGTGCCCCCGCAATCGAGGACGTTGCCGCAGCCGTCGCTCGCCTCCCCGCAGTTGAACCCGAGGCTGTTGCAGGTGGCCGGGACGCACGACGAGACCGTGCCGCCGTCGGCACCCACCGTGTTGTTCCCGCCGCAGAGGCCCGCGCCGCCCCCGCCACAGAATGCGGGGTTCTTGCACGTGCCGCAGTTCAGCGTGAGGCCGCCGCACCCGTCGCTCTGCGGGCCGCACGCGCTGGCCGGGTAGTTCGCGCACGTGAGCGGCTTGCACGAGATGCCGCCGTCGGCGCCCCGCCCGTCGTTGCCGCCGCACTTGTTCGTGCCGCCGCCGCCGCAAAACTGCGGGTTCGTGCAGCCCGGGGTGCAGGTGAGGACGCCGCCGCACCCGTCGCCAGCCTGCCCGCACGTGTACCCGAGGCTCGCGCACGTCGCGGGGACGCACTTGGGGAGCGTGGACCCGCCGTCGGGCGCCTTGCCGTCGTTGCCGCCGCACTCGTTGCCCGCGCCGGCGCCGCCGCAGGTCTGCGGGTTCGTGCAGCCGGGGGTGCACGGCCCGATCATCCCGCCGCAGCCGTCGCCCGCCAGGCCGCAGGTGAAGCCGAGGCTCGCGCACGTCGCGGGCGTGCACGGGGGCGCGCCGTCGACGGTCTTCGTGAAGTCGCCGCCGCACTTGTTGGGGCCGCCGCCGCCGCAGAACTCGGTGCCCGTGCAGGCCACCGGGCCGCAGTCGATCATGTTGCCGCAGCCGTCGCCGGCGAGGCCGCAGTCGTAGCCGAAGTCGGCGCAGGCCTTGGGGGTGCAGGTCGGGCCGCCGTCGGGCGCGAGGAGCGGGTCGCCGCACTTGCTGCGGCCGCCGTACCCGCACTTCTCGCCGTCGTCACAGCTGCCGCAGTCGATGAGCGTCCCGCAGCCGTTGCTGTTCATCCCGCAGTCGAAGCCCTGATCGGCGCATGTCTGCGGGATGCACGAGCTCACGATGGAGCCGCCGTCGTCGCCGTTGAACGTGCCGATCGGCTCGTCTCCCACGGAGGCATCGAAGGGGGCCCCTCCCGAGTGGCCGGCGCTGCCGCAGGACGCGGCGGCGAGGACGATCACCCCGACCAAGAAAAACCAAGAAAACACCCGCACCCCGTCACGCATACGCATCGCGCGATCTCCTCCCGACGTCTCTCTCTCGGCCGCGGCCTCGCGCGCGTTGCCCGCTTTCGCGAGCCGTGCGCGTTCCGGTCCTACGCCGAGCATTATGTGGGCGTAGGACCGACGAGGCAAACGCTCCGCGAGGGGAGCGCGGACGAGGTATCATCGTCCTCTCCGCCAGACTGCCGCTCATCGATGCGACGGCATCGCACGTCACGAGGATCATGCGAATAGGCTTGGGCAGGGCGCATCGTGAGGGTTCACGGGGGTTCGCGCGGTGCGCGGCCGAAGGGGTGTGCCTCGCCGGTGTGGGCCTGTTTGCCGTGCTGGCCGTGCCGGCCTCGGCGCTGGCCGGGCCCAGGGCGAGCGCGCCCGCTGCGCCCGCGCCCGCTCCGGCTCCGCCTGCGTCTCCGGCCTCTCCCGCGATTCAGCCCGCGGCGGAGCGGAACGTCGCCACCTCGCCCGACGCGCTCTCGGCTCGCCACGCCGACCGCGGCGTCGTGCGCGCGGGCGGAATCGAGCGGCGAGCCGGCCATCCACGGCCCCAGGCTGCCCGAGGCCCTTCGAAAGCAGCTCCAGGCCCGCCTCGACGCGCGGGTCGACGCCGACGTCGCGCAGGGCAAGGTCCTCCGCGCCGAGGCCATCGACCTCCTCACGAAGTTCGTCGGCGAGACTCCGCGCGAGGCGCGCGAGATGCCCGAGGCCCTCGTGCGCCTCGGCGAGCTCCAGTGGGAGAACGCGCGCGACGTGTTCGTGGACCGGTTCCAGGAGTGGGAAAAGCGGCCCGTCGACCAGCGCGCGGCGGCGCCGGAGCTCGACTACCGCGTCCCGCGGGAGCTCTTCGCGCGGGTCCTCCGGGACTATCCATGGTTCGACCAGTACGACCTCGCCCTCTACGTCGACGGCTTCCTCGCCTACGAGCAGGGCAAGGAAGACGAGGCGCGCGACCGCTTCGAGCACATCCTCCGCGACTTCCCGCACAGCCGCTTCGTGCCCGACGCCCACATGGCCAAGGCCGAGGCCATCTTCAACGGCAAGTTCGACTACGCGGGGGCGCTCGCCGAGTACGAGCAGGTGCTGGCGGTCAAGGATCAGGTCGACCCGGCCCTCTACGGCCTCGCCCTCTTCAAGAGCGCGTGGTGCTACTGGCGGCTCGGCAACAACGACGAGGCGGCGCGCCGGTTCGTCGGCGTCTTCGAGGCCACGGACGCTTCCGGTGGGAGCGGAGGGAAGAACGTCAACGCCGCCCAGCGCAAGCAGCTCGACGAGCTGCAGGGCGAGGCCCTGCGGTACATCGTCGAGGTCTTCACCGAGGACGAGAAGAACACCGCGCAGGACCTCTACAACTTCTTGACCAAGATCGGCGGGGAGCGCTTCAGCGGGAAGATCGTCCGCGCCCTCGCCAGCCAGTACTACGACCAGGCGCACTACGAGCGCGGGGTCGAGGCGTACGAGCTCCTCCTCAAGCTCGAGCCCACCAGCCCCGAGGCCGGCCGGTGGGTCTTGCAGATCGCGGCGGGCTACGCGGAGCTCGAGGACTACCCGCACCTCAAGGCCACCTTCGAGCGCGCCATCGCCGAGTACACGGCGGGCGGCCCCTGGTCGCGAACCCAGGCCGACGCGGCCAACGTCGCCGCCACCACCACGGAGATCGAGAAGACCCTCCGCGAGAACGCGACGACGCTGCACGCGCGCGCCCAGCGCGACAAGGCGAGCCGCGCCGAGTTCGAGGCCGCCGCGGGCCTCTACGACGTCTACCTCTCCAAGTTCTCGCAGGAGCCCAAGGCCTACGAGGTCGACTTCGAGGTGGCCGAGATCGACTTCTTCCGCCTCGGCAAGAACGTGGAGGGGGCCAACCATTACATGGCGGCGGCCAAGGCCATCCCGCCCGGCGAGACGAGCGGCCCGCTCGGCTCGATGCGCCACGACGCGCTCTACAACGCCCTCGTCGCGCTCTCGCGCGAGATGGACGGCGCGGCGGCCGCCGGCGTGGGCAAGGGGGTCGCGGGCGGCACGGGCGACAACTTCACGCGCGCCGCGGACGCGTACAGCGAGGCGCTCGATCTCTACGCGCAGTTCTACCCGAAGGACCCCGAGCTCCCCGCGATGTTCTTCCGGCAGGGGCGCTACTACTTCGACACGGGCAACTACGACCCGGCCGTGAAGATCCTCGGCATGCTGCTCGAGAAGTTCCCGAACAGCGAGCAGGCGCACGACGCGGGCGAGACCATCCTCGAGTCGTTCAACCGCGCGAAGAACTACGAGAACATCGAGACGTGGGCCCGCCGGCTCAAGGCCCTGCCGAGCTTCAGCGCGGCCAAGCAGCAGGAGAAGCTCGACGCGCTCATCGTCGTCGCGTCCTTCAAGCACGGCGAGCAGGCGGCGGCGGCGGGCGACCACGCGGGCGCGGCGGCCGCGTACCTGCGCGCCGCCCGCGAGTTCCCGAAGGACTCGCGCGCCGCGCAGGCGTGCGTGAACGCCGAGCAGGAGGCCAAGCTCGCGGGCGACGCCAAGACGCTGCAAGAGGCGGCGGAGCTCGCGATGGGCCCCGACTACCGCGACCGGCCCGAGTCGCCGGCCGGCGCGTGGATCGCGACCACCACGCTGCAGGCCATGGGGCTCTTCGCGGAGGCCGCCGACATCGCCGAGCAGATGGCGGCGCTCGGCGAGCGCCCCGGGTACGCGAAGTTCGAGCACGAGCGGGACGCGGCCTACAACGCGGTCGTCCTGCGCGAGGCGACCGGCGGGCACGAGCGCGCGGTCGCCGACGGCGCGAAGTACCTGGCGGCCTACGGCACGAGCCCGGAGGCCGACGAGGTCGTGTTCCAGATGGGCGTCGCGCACCAGAACGCGGGCCACGCGAAGGACGCGGCGGAGCTCTACAAGCGGTACCTGGCGCGCGCGAAGAACCTCGACCACCGCGCGCAGGGCCTCGTCCTCCTCGCGCAGGCGCAGATCAAGAGCGGCGACGAGCACGGCGCCGACGCGTCGCTGGCGGAGGCCGTGACCCTCGGAAAGCACGGCGGCAAGGACCTCGGCGCCGACGGCCGGTTCGCCGCGGCCCACGCGCGGTACATGCAGGGCGAGGAGATCCTCGCGAAGTTCGAGAAGATCACGATCCAGGGCGACGTGAAGCAGCTCAAGTCGCGCCTGAAGCAGAAGGCGGAGCTCTTGAAGGACGCGGCGAAGGTGCTCCTCGACTGCGTGTCGATGGGCGTCGCCGAGTGGACGACCGCGGCGCTCTACCAGATTGGGCACATGTACGAGGCCTTCGCGAAGGCCCTTCGCGACTCGCCGCCGCCCCCCGAGGTGAAGAGCGAGGACCAGAAGTCCGACTATGAGGCGCAGATCGAGGAGTTCGCGGTGCCCATGGAGGAGCGGAGCCTCGACGCGTACGAGAACGGCTGGAAGGAGGCGACGAAGCTCGGCATCTACAACCAGTGGACGGCCAAGATGCGCGACGCCCTCGGGCGTCTGAACAGCGAGCTCTATCCGCCCTTCAAGGAGACCGGCTTCGAGGTGCGCTCGCAGGCCCCGCTGCCGCTGCCCGCGCTCATCGAGGCGCCGACGCGCGACGTCGTGCACCCGGACATGGGCCTCGACAAGGGAGCCAAGAAGTGAGGCGCGCGGCGCTCGCGATCGGGCTGGCCGCGCTCGCGACCCTGGTCGGTTGCGGCGGCGGAAAGGCGGCCGCGCCCACGGGCGCCGCGACGATCGCGCTCCCGCCCGCGAACCCCATCGCGGTCGGCAAGATGGTGCAGGGCGTGCAGGCCGCGAAGGACGGCCAGCGCGACCGGGCGATCGCGCTTCTGAACGAGGCCGTCGCGCTCGACGCGAACCTGTGGGAGGCGCGGTACGACCTCGGCGCCATCCTCGGCGCGGAGGGCGATTCTCGCGGGCGCCGAGGAGCAGCTCGCGACCGCGGCGCGGCTCTCGCCCGACTCGCAGGACGTGGCCGTCGCGCTGGCGGAGATCCGGCGCCGGCGCGGGGAGGAAAAGCAGGCCGCGGGCGGCCTCGAAGACTTCGTGCACGACCACCCGAACGCGGTCGACGCGCGGACGCTGTTCGTCGAGGCGCTCCGCGAGAGCGGGCAGATCGACAAGGCCATCGCCGAGGCGCGCGAGGTGCTCGTGCGCAAGCCGGCCGACGCGTCGGCGCTGGCGGAGCTCTCCCTTTCGCACCTGGCGAAGGGCGAGAAGGAGGCGGCCGCGCTCCTCGCCAAGCAGGCGCTCGACGCGAGCCCGAACAGCGCGGTCGCGCACCGCGCGACGGGCCTGCTCGATTCTCGCGAACGGCGACGACGCGCTCGCCTTCACCGAGTTCCGCAAGGCCGCCGAGGCCGACCCGCACGACACCACCTCGCGCCTCAACATGGGCGTCGTGCTCCTCCGCGCCGGCGCGTACGGGAAGGCCGAGGAGCAGTACCGGCAAATCCTCCAGGTCTCGCCCGACGACACCCAGGCCGAGGTCGGCCTCGCCGCGGCCCTCCGCGGCAGCGCGGACCCGCAGCACCCGCAGCGCCTCGACGAGGCGAAGAGCATGCTCGAGAAGGTGCTCGCCGCCGACGCGCACGAGACGAGCGCGCTCTTCAACCTCGGCGTCCTCTACGCCGACTTCCTGAAGCGCCCCGCCGACGCGCAGCCCTTCTTCCGCCGCTTCCTCGACGACGCGCCCGCCGACCACCCCCTCCGTCCGGACGCCGAGCGATACATCTCCGCCGCGCAGGCCAGCGCGCCGCCGCCGCCCGCGGCCCCGGCGCCGGCCTCGCCCGCGCCGCCCGCGCCGCACAAGTGAACACGAGCGGCTACAGGCCCGCGGGGATCGTGGGTGCCTGTCCCGTGTTCTCTGACTGTAGCCCGTAGTCCGTAGCCTGTAGCCCGATCGCCAGTGGCCGCGGTAGGCTCTGGGCATGATGGGCACTCGTCGCGCGCGTGCCGTCCTCGTCGCGCTGGGCGCGCCGGCGCTCGCTGTGCTGCTCGCGCTCTCGGCGGGAGCCGCGTTTGGGCAGACGAAGCCCGCGCCCAGGCCGCGAACGACGCACGCGGCGCCGGCGAAGAAGCCCGCGGGCGACGCGGGGGCCGCGCCGGCCGCGGGTCTGCAGCCCGCCGCGCCGATGGCGGTCGCTGCGCCCGCGACGGCCCTCGACGCGGGCGTCGCCGAGGCCAAGACGCTCGACGGCGGGACGCACGTCTTCAAGTTCAACGAGCTCGACATCGAAGGCCGGCTGAAGAGCCCCCAGCTCGTCTACTTCCTGCGCCGCGTGCGCGCGGAGTTCGCGGCGGGAGATCTCGGGCACCGGAGCTTCATGCGCGAGATGTCCGAGACCCGAAAGGAGTCGAGCTTCTGACATGACCCAGCCGGCTCCCTCGTCTTACGGCCCGTCGCTCGTCCCGCCTGCGGCGCAGGTCCTCCGCGTCGCGGCGACGTGGGGCACGACGATCGTCGGGATGAAGCTCCTCGATCCCGGGCAAGACTGCGTGCTCGGCGAAGTGCCGGGCGCGCTCGCCGCGATGCCCGACGGCCTCGTGGCGTCCCCCGCGCCGCTCCGCGCCGTGGGCAGCGGCTGGGAGCTCGACGCGCGCGGCGCGCTGAGCGGGTCGCTCATGCTGCGCGGCCGCGAAGAGAACGTCGCCGGGCTCGCGCGCTCGGGCGCGCCGGTGCCGGTGGTGCCCGGCGACTACGGGCTCATTCAGTACGGGCAGTTCTCGGTCTTCTTCCAGTACACGACGCCCGCGTCGGCGCTGGAGAAGAAGCGCCGCTCGCGCTGGATGGCGCCCCTCGGGCTCTTCTGGCGCCTCCTCACCGACGACCCGCTCGTCGGGCTCTCGCTCTTCTCGAGCATCGTCTTCCACCTGGGCCTCATCGGCCTGCTCATCATCAACTGGACCCCGGACGAGTACCATATGCCCCCGGAGCTCGTGAGCCCCGAGGAGTACGCGGCCCTCTTCGGCCTGCACCGCCCCCTCCCCGAGATGGAGGAGCCCGCGCCGGCCGCGAAGGAGGCGAACGGCGGCGGCAAGGGCGTGAAGGACCCCGGCGCCAAGGACCCGAAGAAGCAGGGCGGCGGCCAGAAGATCGCCGGCAAGGAGGGGAAGGCGGGCCTCAACGGGAAAGAGGACCACTCCGAGCTCCAGGGCGAGATCAAGCCCACGACGAACTACGGCGGCCTGAGCGAGGCGCTCGCCGACACGGGCACGGAGATCAAGAAGACGCTCAACCAGATCGCGACCGTGGCCGACGCCCTCGGGGGCCTCAACTCGGCGAACGTCGTCCTCGGGAGCGGCCCGGGCACCGGACTCCACGGCGCCGGCGCGGGCGGCGGCGGCACCGGGGCGGGCGTCATGTTCGGGTCGGGCACGCTCAACACGGGCTGGGGCCCGGGCAACGGCGGCGGCTTCGGATCGGGCTCGGGGGGCCCGGGCGGCCGCGGTCACGGCGGCTTCGGGCTGGGCGGAAACGGGAACGGCACCGGCACCGGGAACGGCAACGGCGGCCCGGGCGAGCACGGGGTGGCGGGCGGCGGCGGGGGCATCGCCTCGCACGGCGGCCTGAGCGCGGAGCAGATCCGCCGCGTCGTCGAGGCTCACCGCGGCGCGCTGCAAGCTTGCTACGAGATCGAGGCCCAGAAGGACCCGACCTTGCGTGGCGGCGTGACCGCGGCGTGGACGATCGATCCGAGCGGCGCGGTCACCAGCGCGTCGATGGCGGGCACCACCATTCGCAACGCCCGCGTCGAGGGGTGCGTGCTGCGCCAAGTGCGCGCGTGGCACTTCCCCTCGAGCGATGGCGCGTCTCAGGCCACCTTCCCGTTCTCGTTCGGCATCGGGCGCTAGAGCATCCGTCCTTTGAACGTTCCGTTCAAAGGACGGATGCTCCCAAACTAGGGCAAAATTGGTCGAAAAACCGGCGTCGGGCGTCAGAACGCGACGTCGCCTTGGAGGCCCAGGGCCAGCCAGTGCGGCGTGTTGGGCTGCGCCTCGATACCGGCGTACTCCACGTGACCGCCGAACCCGAAGTGCGGCACCACGTGGAAGTCGAGCGCGAAGCCCGTGTCCCACGCGAAGCCGTCCGAGCTGCGGACGAGGGGATCCCCGGTGTCGCGCCAGCCGATGCCGACGTGCCCGTAGACCGTCGGCACCACGAGGTGCCCGAAGCCGACGCGCACGCCGCCGAAGAGGCGGTGCATGTCCCACGCGTACGAGGCGCCCGCGTCGTCCGTGGCGAAGAGGTGGTCGTATGCGTAGCCGCCTTCCGGCGTGAGGCGGAAGCCCGGCCAGCGAATCTCTTCGCCCGCGCGGATCTTGAAGCCGCCGCCACCCGTGAGATCGTTCCCGTCCTGGAGACGGCGATTCATCAGGGGCACGGCGCCTTCACCGTCGAACCCCAGGTCGAAACGGTGCCGGGGCGGGTAGTAGTTCGGATACTCGTCGACGTAGACGACGTCCGCCCTGGCGGTGTTCGCGGCGAGGCCGATGGCCATACCCGCAAGGGCCGACACTGCGAGCGAGGCAGAAAGGTTCCGTGGAGCTTTCATGCTCTGCGCTCGTTGCAAAGCGCGATCCCATCCGCGGACACGCGAGAGGCCACAGCGAGAAGGAGAGCGAGAAAAGAGG
The DNA here is from genome assembly GCA_963797395.1 of uncultured delta proteobacterium. GTDB lineage: Bacteria > Myxococcota_A > Polyangia > Polyangiales > Polyangiaceae > Palsa-1150. The sequence continues at coordinate 149,177 of CAWCPA010000009.1, read as the reverse complement.
CCATAACTCCTCGCGGTCTCCTCCCCTCACTCCATCCTGTCTTCTCGTCCTCCCTCTCGGTCCCCGGTCTCGTGGCCCCGTGGCAAAGGCGCCTCAACCGTGCCGGGCGTGTGGGCACATGCCGCACCAAAATGCGCCCCGCGAGGGGCGCCGCGTGCGCGTGCTGGTGCGCACAGCGCGTCAGAAGTTCGGTCTAGAGCCGAATCTTCGAGTCTCCCGGCGGTCTTGGCGGGATGCGGCGCGCGAATCCAGTTGGTCGCTCGCAAAGCGAGGTGCGACTATCGATCCTCCGCGGAATGAGTAGTTCCAACATCGGACGGTCGATTCAGGAGTACCTCGCCGGCAAGCTCGGCGTCGCGCCCGAAGCCGTGCTGCTCACGGAGCGGTTCCGCAGGCTCGGCGTCGACTCGATGATGGCCACGTCCATGCTCGCCGCGGTCGGCGCGCAGCTCGGACGAACGCTGTCGCCCACCCTCGCGTGGCAGTACCCCACGCCGGGCGAGCTCGCGAAGTACCTCGCCGGGGAGCTCGAGGAGCCCGCCACCCCGGCCGGCGCGGACGCGATGCGCGCGAGCGACGGCGAGCCGATCGCGATTGTCGGCCTCGCGTGCCGCTTCCCCGGCGCGCCCGACGCGGACGCGTACTGGCGCCTCCTCCGCGACGGCGTCGACGCCGTCCGCGAGCCCCCGAAGGATCGCTGGGACCTGGACGAGTACTACGACGCCGATCCCGCCACGCCCGGCAAGGTGTGCACGCGCTGGGGCGGCTTCCTCGACGACATCGCGACGTTCGACGCGTCGTTCTTCGGCATCTCGCCGCGCGAAGCGCAGCTCATGGACCCGCAGCAGCGGCTCATGATGGAGCTGTCGTGGGAGGCGTTCGAGGACGCGGGCATCGCCCCCACGGTCCTCAAGGACACGCGCACCGGCGTCTTCTACGGCGCGATGTGGATGGACTACGGGACGCTGCCCGGCGCGACCGCCGACCGCATCGCGCAGCACACGGCCACCGGCCTCGACCTCAGCATCGTGCCGGCGCGCGTCTCGTACACGCTCGGCCTCCTCGGCCCGAGCCTCGCGGTGAACACGGCGTGCTCGTCGTCGCTCGTCGCGATTCACCTCGCGCGACAGAGCCTCCTCCGCGGGGAGTCGCGCGTCGCGCTCGCGGGCGCCGTGAACCTGCTCGTCTCGGTGCGGAGCACCATCATGATGTCGCGCTTCGGCGCGATGGCGCCGGACGGCCGCTCGAAGGCGTTCGACGCGCGCGCCAACGGGTACGTGCGCGGCGAGGGCGGCGGCGTGGTCGTCCTGAAGCGCCTCTCCGACGCGATCGCCGACGGCGACCACGTGTACTGCGTCATCCGCGGCGCCGCGGTGAACAACGACGGCTTCAGCAACGGCCTCACCGCGCCGAGCCCCAAGGCGCAGGAAGGCGTGCTCCGCGACGCGTGCGCCGACGCCGCCCTCGCGCCGACCGAGGTGCAGTACGTCGAGGCGCACGGCACCGGCACGAAGCTCGGCGACCCCATCGAGGCCGGCGCGCTCGGCGCGGTCCTCGGCAAGGGCCGGCCCGCGAACGACCCGCTCCGCGTCGGCTCGGTGAAGACGAACATCGGGCACCTCGAGGCCGCCGCCGGCATGGCGGGCCTCATCAAGGTCGTCCTCTCGATGGAGAACGGGGAGCTCCCGCCGAGCCTCCACTACCAGACGCCCAACCCGCACATCCCGTTCGAAGAGCTGCGCGTGCGCGTCCAGGCCGCGCGCGAGCCCTGGGAGGCGCGCGACGGCAAGCGCATCGCGGGCATCAGCTCGTTCGGCTTCGGCGGCACGAACGCGCACGTCATCCTCGAGAAGTCGGTGCCCCCGGTCTCGCGACCGGCCGCGCCAGGCGCGTCGGTGAACGCCGTCGCCGGCAAGAAGCTCGTGGGCCTCTTCGCGGGTCAGGGCTCGCAGTGGGCCGGCATGGGCCGGTCGCTCCTGCGCGACGACCCCGCGGCCCGCGCGGTGCTCCTCCGCTGCGACCGCGCGATGAAGCCGATCGTCGGCTGGTCGCTGGTCGAGCGCCTGATGCGCGCCGACGCCGCCCAGTACGAGGAGACGCCCTTCATCCAGCCGGCGATCTTCGCGATCCAGATCGCGCTGTGCCGCTCGCTCGAGGCGCGCGGCCTGAAGCTCGACGCGGTCATCGGGCAGAGCATGGGCGAGGTCGGGGCCGCGTACGCGGCGGGCGCGCTCGCGCTCGAGGACGCGGCGCGCGTCATCTGCGTGCGCAGCGAGCTGACGCGCAAGCTGAGCGGCGGCCGCATGGCCGTCGTGCCGGCGGGCCCGGAGGAGACGGCGGAGGCGATCGCGCCGTACGGCGAGGCGCTCAGCATCGCGGTGCTCGGCGGCCCGGAGAGCACGGTCGTCGCGGGCGAGGAGCCGGCGATGGTGGCGCTCACGACGGCGCTGGCGGCGCGCGGGCTCCAGGTGCGGGCGATCCGCGTGGACTACGCGTCGCACTCGCGCTTCGTCGACCCCCTGCTCGAGGAGCTCCGCGCGGCCCTCGCCGGCGTGCACCCGCGCGACGGGCGCGCCGAGTTCTGGTCCACGGTGGAGGGCGGCCCGGTGCCCGGCGCCTCGCTCGACGCGGACTACTGGGTGCGGAACCTCCGCCAGCCCGTCCGCCTCGGCCCCACGATCCAGCGGTACGCGCGCGAGCACGACACGGTGTTCGTCGAGCTCGACCCGCACCCGGTCCTCGAGACGATCGTCGAGAAGTGTCTCGCGCAGCTCGGCGGCACGGCGGCGCCGTTCGTCGCGACGGGCGAGCGGGACGAGGCCGAGGTCGGGACCCTCGCCGCGGCCGCCGAGAGCCTCGTGGCGCACGGCGTCTCGTCGCGCCCCGCCGCCGCCGCGACGCCGCGCAGCGCGGAGCTCGTGGTCCTCTCCGCGAAGACGCCCGAGGCCCTGCAGGCCAACGCCCGCCGCCTGCGCGACCACGTGCTCGCGCACCCCGAGGACTCGCTCTCCGACCTCGCGTTCACGCTCGCCTCGGCCCGCGCGCCGATGGAGAGCGCGGCGGTCCTCGCGGTGCCCACGCGCGACGCGCTCGTCGCCGCCCTCGAAGAGACCGCGGAGGGCAAGGTCCTCGCGACGCGGCCCGAGTCGTCGGGCTCCGCGCCGCGCGTCGCCTTCGTCTTCCCAGGGCAGGGCTCGCAGTGGGTCGGCATGGCGCGGGAGCTCCTCGACGAGGAGCCGGCGTTCCGCGACGCGCTGGTCGAGTGCGACCGGGTCATCGCGGCGCAGACGGGCTGGTCGGTGCTCGAAGAGCTGCGCGCGACGCCGACCACGTCTCGGCTCCACCTCATCGACGTCGTGCAGCCGGTGCTCTTCGCGGTGCAGGTCGGGCTCGTCGCCCTCTGGCGGTCGTGGGGCGTGGAGCCGCACGCCGTGGTGGGGCACAGCATGGGGGAGGGCGCCGCGGCGTACGCGGCCGGCGCGCTCTCGCTCGAGGACGCGGCGCGGGCGATCGTCGTGCGCGGCGCGCTCCTCAAGCGCCTCTCGGGCACGGGCGCGATGGCGCTCGTGGACCTCTCGGCCGAGGACGCGCAGCGCGAGCTCGCGGGCCTCGAGGACCGCATCGGCGTCGGCGTGACCAACAGCCGCCGAATCGAGCGTCATCTCCGGCGAGCCGGGCGCGGTCGACCAGGTGCTCGCGAAGCTCGAGGCGCGCGGCGTCTTCTGCCGCCGCATCAACGCCGACGTCGCGAGCCACGGGCCGATGATGGAGCCCCTCCTCGCGGACTACCGGGCGGGCCTCGCCTCGCTCGCGCCGCGGGCCTCGAAGATCCCGATGCGCTCGACGGTCACCGGGGAGGCGCTGGCCGGCACCGAGATCGGCCCGGAGTACTGGGCGGAGAACCTGCGCCGGCGCGTGCGGTTCGACGCGGCCGTCGAGGCGCTCTGGAAGGAAGGCCACTCGGTCTTCATCGAGATGAGCCCGCACCCCGTGCTCGTCTCGGCGGTCGAGGCGGCGCGGCAGGTCGTCGGCGCGCCGGGCGTCGTCACCGGGTCGATCCGGCGCGAGCAGCCCGAGCGTCGCGTGATGCTCGAGGCCCTCGGCGCCGTGCACCTCCACGGCGTGCCGCTCGATCCGGCGCGCCTCTTCCCCGAGACGGCGCGGCGCCTCGCCCTGCCCAAGTACGCGTGGCAGCGCGAGCGGCACTGGCTGCCCGACCCCGAGCCCGAGAAGGCGGCGTCCCGCGCCCAGGCCGGCGGCCACCCGCTGCTCGGCGCCCCGCTGCGCCTCTCGACGCCCGAGGGCACGTGGGTCTGGGAGACGACGATCGGCACGGCGCACATGCCGTGGCTCGCCGACCACCGCGTGCAGGGCGCCGCGGTGTTCCCGGGCGCGGGGTACGTCGAGATGATGCTCGCGGCGGGCGCGCAGGCGCTGCCCGGCGCTGCGATCGAGATCGCGGGGATTGAGTTCCTGCAGCTCCTTTCGTTCGACGCGCGCGCCGAGGTGCCCGTGCAGGTCGTGGCCCGCGTCGAGGGCGACGGCTGGCGCGTGCAGGTCGCGTCGCGGTCGGGCGGCGCTGTCGACGCGGCGTGGACGGTGCACGCTCGAGGGGTCGTGCGCAAAAGGGACGCGCATGCCCCCGCGCGCGGGGACCTCGCGGCGTGGCGGCGCGAGCTCGATGCGAAGGCATCGCACCTCAGCGAGGTCGACGCGGCGAGCTTCTACGACGGGCAGCGGGAGTCGGGCGTCGACTACGGTCCGGCGTTCCAGGGCGTCGTCGAGCTGCGGCGCGCGGGCGCGAGCGCGTTCGGCAAGGTGAAGCTGCCGGAGGCGGCGGGTCGCGCGGGCGCGTTCCACGTGCACCCGGCGCTCCTCGACGGCCTGTTCCAGGTGGCCGCGTCGGCGCTCGGCTCGGACGCGACGTGGGTGCCCGTGCGGGTCGAAGCGCTGCACGTGGCGGCGCCCCTGCCGCGGAAGGGCGACGCCCCCGAGGACGGCGCGATCTGGTGCAAGGCGACGATTTCGCGCGACACGACGGGCGAGCGCTGCGCGGCGGAGCTCGCGCTGTTCGACGCGGCCGGCGAGCCGGTGGGCGCGGTGAAGGGCTTCGTCTTCCAGCGGCTCGGCGGGGACGCCGCGCACCGCCGCGAGGACGCGTGGATGATGGCGCTGCGCTGGGAGCCGGCGGCGCTGCCGGCCGCGCGCGTCTCGGGCGGGCGCTGGCTGGTCGTCGGCGACGGCGCGGGGCTCGCGGCCAAGCTCCAGACCGCCCTCGAGGCGGGCGGGCACCGCGTGGCGCGCGCCCCGGCCCGAGAGGCGACGCCGGGCGCGATGCGCGAGCTCCTCGCGAAGGCGTTCGGCGGCGCGGCGCCCACGGGCGTCGTGCACCTCGGCAGCCTGGACGCCGTCGAGGGCGCGGACGTCATCGACGGGCGCCTGGCGGTCGGCTGCGACAGCGTCGTGCCGCTCGTGAAGGCCATCGCCGCTTCGGGCTGGGCCGACCCGCCGCGCCTGCACCTGGTGACGCGCGGCGCGCAGGCCGCGGGCGCGGGCAACGGAGCCGCCGGCGACGTGGACGTCGCGCAGGCGCCGCTGCTCGGCATGGCGCGCGTCCTCGCGAACGAGCACCCCGAGCTCCGCTGCCTGCGCATCGACCTCGACCCGTCGCCGTCGCAGGACGAGGCCGCGGCGCTCCACGCGGAGCTCATCGCGGACGACGGGGAGGACGAGGTCGCGTGGCGCGGCGCCGTGCGGAGCGCCGCGCGCCTGGCGCGCAAGCCCGTGGAGGACGCGCCGGCGCGCGAGCGGCGCTTCGAGCCCGCGACGGGGCGGCCGTTCGAGCTGGCCTTCGGGTCGCGCGGGTCGCTCGAGGACCTCGAGCTCCGACCGGGCCGGCGACACGCGCCCGGGCCGGGCGAGGTGGAGATCGAGGTCGAGGCCGCGGGCCTCAACTTCCGCGACGTGCTGGTCGCCATGGGCCTCCTCGGCGAGGAGGCCGGCGTGGTCCTCGGCAAGGGGAGCCTAGGGCTCGAGTGCGCCGGGAAGATCGCGGCGCTCGGCGCGGGGGTCACGGGCCTCCAGGTCGGGCAGCCGGTCATGGCGCTCGCCCGCGCCGGCGCCATGGCCTCGCACGTCACGACCCCGGCGGCGCTCGTGCTGCCGCGGCCCGCGCGCTTCTCGGCGGCGCAGGCGGCGACCGCGCTCATCGCGCCCCTCACGGCGTGGTACGCGCTGAACCATGTCGGTCGGCTCGCGAAGGGCGAGCGCGTCCTCGTCCACGCGGCCGGCGGCGGCGTCGGGCTCGCGGCGGTGCAGTGGGCGCTGCACGTGGGCGCCGAGGTGTACGCGACCGCGAGCAGCGCCGAGAAGCGCGCGCGCCTGGCGCGCATGGGCGTGAAGCACGTGAGCGACTCGCGCTCGAGCCGCTTCGTGACCGACGTGCGCGAGTGGACGGGCGGCGAGGGCGTGGACGTCGTCCTCAACTCGCTCGGCGGCGACTTCATCGACCAGAGCTTCGGCCTCCTCCGCCCCCACGGCCGCTTCATCGAGCTCGGCAAGCGCGACTACCAGGCGAACCGTGCCATCGGCATGCGCCCGTTCCTGCGGAACCTCTCCTTCGCGCTCGTCGACATCCTCGCGATCATCGCCGAGCGCCCCGAGCTCGCGCGCGGCCTGCTGCGCGACCTCGACCGCCTCTACGAGGCCGGCGCGATCACGCCGGTCGACGTAGAGACCTTCCCCGCGTCGCGGGCGAAGGACGCGTTCGCGAAGATGGCGCGCAGCGAGCACGTGGGAAAGCTCGCGCTCGTCATGGCCGACCCGGAGGCCCGCGTGGCGGTGGCGGACGAGCGGCGCACGCCGGTCCGGCAGGACGCGTCGTACGTCATCACCGGCGGCCTCGGCGGGCTCGGCCTCTCGCTCGCCGAGTGGCTCGCGGCGCGCGGCGCCGGCCACGTGGTGCTCGCGGGCCGCGGGGGCGTCACGACGAGCGAGCAGCGCGAAGCGATCGCGCGCGTCGAGGCGCGCGGTACGACCGTGAAGGTCGCGCGCGTCGACGTGGCCGACGGGCACGCGGTGAGCGCGATGCTCTCCGCGATCCCGCGCGACAAGCCGCTGCGCGGCGTGCTGCACGCGGCGAACGTCCTCGACGACGGCGTCGTCGTGGAGATGACGCCCGAGCGCATGCGCAAGGTCATGGGCCCCAAGGCGCGCGGCGCCTGGAACCTGCACGAGCTGACGAGCGGCGCGGAGCTCGACATGTTCGTGATGTACGGGTCGTTCGCGGGCATCGTCGGCTTCACGGCGCAGTCGAACTACGCCGCGGCGAACACGTTCGTCGACGCGCTGGCGCACCACCGGCGCGCGCGCGGGCTGGTCGCGACGAGCATCGACTGGGGCGTGTTCAGCGAGGTCGGCGGCGCGGTCACGAGCGAGAACCGCGGCGAGCGCCTGGCCCGGCGCGGCATGTACGGCATGACGCCGCGCGAAGGGATCGCGGCGCTCGAGCGCGTGCTCGAGCGCGGGGACGCGCAGGTCTCGGCGGCCCGCGTCGACATGCACAAGTGGGTCGAGTACCTGCCCGGCGCGGCCGGCTCGCGCATGCTGGCGCCGCTGCTCGGCGGCGCGGGCGCGGCGCAGGCCGGGGCGAGCGCGGACGCGGCGCGGACGGAGCTGGCGAACGAGATCGCGGGCGCGACGCGCGACAAGCAGCTCGAGCAGCTCGTGGACGTGGTGCGCGCGGACGTCGCGCGCGTCCTCGCGCTGGGCCGGGTGGGCGCGGTGCCGCCCGAGAAGCCGCTGCGCGACCTGGGGCTCGACTCGCTGCTGGCGGTCGAGCTGCGGAACGCGCTGGCCAAGCGCCTCGGGCTCGCGCTCCCGCCGACCCTGACCTTCGACCACCCCACGCCGGCCGCGATCGCCGCGTACCTCCTGACCCGCATGTCGGGCCAGCCCGCCGCGGCGGCGAAGGCGCCCGCGGCGAAGGCGCCCCCGCCGGCGGCCGCGAAGCCCGCGAACGGCGCGAACGGGAGCGTCGCCGCGAAGACGCCCCCGCCGGCGGCCGTGAAGCCCGCGAACGGCGCGCACCCCCCGAACGGCACGAACGGCACCGCCCGCAGCGTCCCTCCCCCGGCGCCCCCGCGCGCCGAGCTCGCCGTCCGGCCCGCGCCCGCGGCGCCGGTGGTCGAGGCGATTGAGGTGCGGCCCGACCGCATCGAGCGCATCCCGATGGGCGAGCGCTGGTTCACCGACGCGTTCCGCCTCATCCCTCCCGCGGGCGGCTTCGCGCAGCGCGCGGCGGACGTCAGCTCGCTGCTCAAGGCCACCCAGATCCTCAACGAGGCCGGCGTCCGCGCGACGCTCACGCACGCGATGATCCGCGCCGCAGCGCTGGCGCTCGCGCGCAACCCCGAGCTCCACCAGATGGTGTGCGGCTACCGCAGGCTCACGCCGGGCTCGGTCGACATCGGCATGTCGATGGCGGGCAAGACGGCGTACGCGCCGGTCGTCGTCCTCCACGGCACCGATTGGGCGCCGCTCGGCGCGCTCGTCTCGAAGGTCGAGGAGTCGATTGCGGCGGCCCGCGCCAAGGAGGAGGTCGACCTCGCCAACCTGAAGAAGGTCGGCTGGACGACGCCGATCGGCTTCCTGCGGCGGCTATCGATCCGCATCATGCAGGAGATGTTCTGGTACCGGCGCAAGATTGTCGGCACCTTCCAGGTCACCTGCGTGCCCACGGCCGACGTGACGGTCCCCCTCCAGTTCTACACGGGGGGCATCCTGAGCTTCGGCCGCCCGCTCGACACGGTCGTCGCCGTCGACGGCCGCCCGGCGGTCCGCCCGATGCTCACGCTGACCGTCGCGGTCGACCACGTCGCGCTCGACGGCATGCGCGCCGCGGCCCTGCTCGAAGAGATCATCGCGGTCGTCGAGAGCGACGAGCTCGTCGAAGAGGCGCGGCAGGCCGTGCGGAGCGGCGAGGCCGCGTTGCCCGAGAGCGGCGTGAAGGCCCTTCCCCCCGCGGCCGTGAGCCGGTGACCATGGCGAACCTCGCCCCCGCCGAGCCCCGGCAAGACAAGCTCGAGGAGCTCTCCACCGACGAGCGCTGGCTCGCCGACGCGGGCACGGTCGCGCACTCGCCGGGCGGTTACATGCAGCGGAACGTCGACGTGACCGAGGCGCTCCGCTGGCTGCGCTCGCTCCGGAGCGTGGGCGTCGAAGCCGGCTTCCAGCACCTCCTCGTGTACGCCGCCGCGCAGGCGCTCGCGCGGAACCCGGAGCTTCACCAGATCATCTGCGGCTACGCCAAGCACGTCCCCGGCACGGTCGACGTCGCGTTCTCGATGCTGGGTGGACGGATGACGAGGCCCGTCGTGCTCCCCGGCGCAGACCAGCGGCCGCTCGAGCGGCTCGTGCCGGCGCTCGACGAGGCGCTCGTGAAGGCCGGCGAGGAAGCAGCGAAGGACCGCGCCAAGGCGCGGCGCTGGAGCCTGCTCGCCCCGTTCGGGTGGCTCCGTCGCTGGGTGCTCCGCATGGCGCGCACCGGGGGGTGGTTCCGGCGCCGGTTCGCCGGCACCTTCCAGGTGAGCTTCGCGCCGAGCGCCGACCTCCTCGTCCCGCTGCGCGTGCACGCGGGGAGCATCCTCGGGGCGGGTCGCGTCCGCGACGTGGTGGTCTCGTCGAGCGGCCGGCTCGAGGTGCGGCCGATGGTGTCGCTCGCGCTCGTCATCGACCACACCGCGCTCGACGGCGTCCGCGGCTGCCGGCTCCTGAACGAGATCGCGGCCGTCCTCGAGTCGGGCGGCTCTTCCGGCGACGCCGGCGGTCCGCTCCTCTCGTAGAAGTCTCCACTTCGCGGGTCGGGCGGAGAGATTTCAGGGTTCCCCTTCCGCGCGGGGCCGCGGCGTGGCAAAAAGCAGCGCTCGAGTGCTCAGAAGGTCGTCGCGACGTTACAGGGTGGCCCTCGTGGGCCTGGGTGTCATGGGACAGCGGCACGCGCGCGTCCTCCGCGCGCTCGAGGCGCGGTTCGAGCTCGTGGGCGCGTTCGACCCGAACCCCGAGGCGGCCACGCCCGAGCGCATCGAGCGCCTGCACACGGAGGCCGAGGCCTGGGCGCGCGCGGAGGTCGTGGTCGCGGCCACGCCGATCGAGACGCACGCGGCGATTGTCGCCCGCGGCCTCGCGGCCGGGCGGCACGTCTTCGTCGAGAAGCCGGTGTGCGGCTCCGCGGACGAGGCGCGCGTGGCCTGCGCTGCGGCCCGGAGCGGTGCGCGGGTGTACGTCGGGCACTCCGAGCGGTTCAACCCCGTGGTGCGCACGCTCGCCAAGCTCCTCCGCGACGACCAGGTGCTCGGCATGGCCTTCCGCCGGGTGGGCCCGACGAAGCCGTGCGCCAGCGGCGTGCTCGTGAACCTCGGCGTGCACGACTTCGATCTCGCGGCGTACCTGAGCGGGGGCGAGCTCACGCTGCGCGGCGCCGTGGGCGTCGGGCCGGCTGGGAACGGCGCGCCGGGGCCCGACGCGGCGCACGTGGTCTTCACGACGGCGACGGGGGCCGCGGGGCACCTCTTCGTCGACCGCGGCGCGCCGGCCCGCGAGCGGGTCGTCGAGGTGTCGACCGCGCGCTGGGTGTACCGCGGCGACCTCCTCGCGCACCGCCTGGTCCGGGTCCCGCGGGGGCGCGGCGACGCGCGCACCGACGCCGCGCCGCTGCCGCTCCCGCTCGACGAGCCGCTGGCCGCGCAGGCCGCCGCGCTCGCCGAGGCCCTCGACGGCGCCACGGCGCGTGAGATCGCTTCGGGCGAGGACGGCCTGCGCGCGCTCGATCTCGCGGAGCGAGCCGAGGCGGAATGCGCAGCGACCTCACCCGCCGAAAAGTTGTCGGTGGACGCTCGGCGCTGATAGGCCTCGGGTCGAAATGGCCCGAGCCGAAAGTCCGGACCGCTTTCGCCCGCTGCTCCGCGCGGGGAACGCGCGCTTCTCGCGCGAGGCGGCGCAGCGCCCCATTCTCGTGTTCGAAGACGTCTACAAGTCCTTCGAGCACGGCACGCCCGTGCTGCGGGGGATGAACCTGACGATTGAGCGCGGCGAGTTCGTGTTCGTGACGGGGCCGAGCGGCGCGGGCAAGTCCACGCTGCTCCGCCTCCTCTATCGCGGCGACACCGCCGACGACGGGCGCATCCTCTTCCTCGGCCGCGACGTAGGCCGGCTGCGCGACAACGCGATCCCCTTCCTGCGCAGGAACCTCGGCATCGTCTTCCAGGACTTCCGCCTCGTGCCAGCGTGGAGCGTGTACGAGAACGTCGCCGTGGCCCTCGAGGTGCTCAACCTGCCGCCGCGGCTCATTCGCGCGCGCGTCGGCGAAGCGCTCGAGCGCGTGGGCCTCGCGGCCCGCGGCGACACGCCGGCCGCGGTCCTCTCGGGGGGCGAGCAGCAGCGCGTCGCGATCGCGCGCGCCATCGTGGGCGAGCCCGCGCTCATCCTGGCCGACGAGCCCACGGGCAACCTCGATCCGCAGCTCGCGATCGACGTGCTCGGCCTCTTCGAGGAGATCCACGAGAGCGGCACGACCGTGATCTTCGCGACCCACGACCGCACGCTGCTCGAGGTGCGCTCGCGGCGCATCGTCGTGCTCGAGGACGGCAAGGCGATCGACGTCCCGCAGGGCGTCGCGAGCGAAGAGTACGACAACCGCCTGCCGCTCTAGGAAGAGGGGGACGCATGCTTTCGGTCAGCACGACGCGAAGGGCGAAGCGAGGAATGGTCCGGGAGTGGCGGCTGCACGCGCTCAGCGTGTTCTCGCTCGCCGTGGCCTTCGTATGTCTGGGCGCGGCGCTCCTCGTCGTGACCAACCTCCGCGCCGCCGAGAACCGGTGGGCGCACGCGGGGCGCGCCTCGATGTACCTGAAGGACGGGGCGAGCCAGGACGAGGTCGACGCGCTGCGCGCGGCGCTCGTGCTCGTGCCCGGCGTGACCGGCGCGCGGTACGTCTCGAGCGGCGACGCGCGCAAGCAGTTCGGCGGCGAGACCGAAGGCGGGGCGCTCGCGGCGCTGCCGCCGGAGGCCTTCCCGGCGTCGATCGAGATCGACGTCGCGCCCGACATGCCCGACATGCGACCTGGCGGCGATGGTGGGCAAGATGCGGGAGCTCCCGTCGGTGGACGACGTCGAGACCTACCAGTCGTGGACGGCGAAGCTCTCGAAGCTGGTGCGCGGCGGCGTGGCCGCGGCGGCCCTCCTCGCCGCGTGGTCTTCGCGTCGGTGCTGGCGGTGGTCGGCTCGACGATGCGGCTCGTGCTCCAGCGGCGCCGCATGGAGGTCGAGGTGCTCAAGCTGGTCGGCGCGACCGACGGCTACGTTCGGAAGCCCTTCGTCGTGGAGGGGAGCGTGCAGGGCGCGCTCGGGGCCACCGCGGCGCTCGGGCTGCTCGGGGTGCTCTTCCTCATCGTGCGGGGCGGCTCGACGAGGACCTCGCGGCGCTGGTCGGCGTCGAGCCGAGCTTCTTGCCGTGGCAGGTCGCGGTCGGGATGGTCTTGCTCGGCGCGGCCCTCGGCGCGACGGCGGCGCTGGCCAGCCTGCGGAAGCTGGTGGCGGTATGAAGGCGCGCGCCCGTCGACCAGCCCGTTCCCTCGCTTCGCTCGGGCGTGCGGGCTGGGGCGCTGGCCGCGGGCTCCGTCGCGGCGTTCGCGGGCGGCGCGCCGCGCGCGGACATCGGCGCTCGCGGGGCGGCCTCTCCTCGGACCCGGTGCTGGCGCTCGCGGCGCTCGACCGGAAGATCGCCGACCTCGACGCGCGACGAGCAGTCCGACAAGCACGAGATCGGGCACCTGGGCGCCCAGGTCAGCGAGGCGCACGCCCGCGTGCTCGCGCGCGGCAAGGCCTTCTACAAGCTGACGCGCGCGGGGCTGCTCCCCGTCGGCGGCGGTTTCGACGCGCTCGTGACGCACGCGATGCGGGTCGAGCGCGATGCGGCGGCTCCTCATCGCCGACGCCGGCGACGAGGTGCGCATGCGCGCCCGCGCGGTGGACCTCGCGGCCGACATCGAGCGCGTCGCGCGCGATCGCGTGGCGCTCGGGGCGCAGCGGACGGCGCTCGAGGCCGCGCACGCCGCCGCGCTCGACGACGAGCACGGCGGCAGTCCGCGTTCGACCGCGCGTTCCAGACTCCGCGCGGCGCGGCGCCGACTTCGTGGCGATGAACGGCGGCGCGGACGATCTCGCGCTCGACCCGGCGGCCACGGGCTTCGCGGCCGCGCGCGGCAAGCTGCTCTTCCCGGTCGCCGGGCGAGCCGACGTGCAGCCGGCGCGGCGCGAGGGCACCGACGGCCCGGCGATCGAGCTGCACACGGCGGCCGGATCGGTGGTGCGCGCGTCGTTCGCCGGACACGTGGCGTTCGCCGATCGCTACGGGCCCTACGGGCGCATCGTGATTCTCGACCACGGGGACCACTACTTCACGGTGAGCGGCAACCTTGACGAGATCGACGTGAAGATCGGGCAGGACGTCGGCGCGGGCGAGCGCATCGGCACCGTCGGCGACGACGGGCAGGGGCCGCTGCTCTACTTCGAGGTTCGCCACGGATCGAAGACCGTGGCGCCCGGACCCTGGCTGGGGCTCTAGGCCGGGACGGCCGGGATGGCGCCGGCCGCACGCTGACGCTTCAACCGGCGTTCACTCGCTGAACGACCGCCATGATCTCGTCGTCGCTGAGGAGGTGGCGGGTGCCCTTCGCGGTCTCGAGGATCGCGCCGACGAGGCCGTCGGTCGGCTCGATACCCCGCTGGCGGAGCCAGTAGGTGACGTTCGACGCGCCGCTCATGAAGCCGATGGCGATCTCCTGGTGGCGCCCGAAGGTGCCCGCGGGCACGCCGCTGTAGACGCGGTCGACGAGCCACGCGTCGCCCTTTTGCATCGCCTTGATGATCGCGGCGGCGTGCACGCCCGTGGCGGTGCGGAACGAGTCGCGCCCGACGAGCGGGTAGTTGTACGGGATGTCCCAGCCCACCGCGCGCGCGACGGTCTCGCAGTACTCGACGAGCTTGCGCAGATCGCGCTCGGGCGCGAGCTGACCGAGGAGGCGCAGGTTGAGGAGCAGGAGCTCCATCGCCGGGTTGCCCACCCGCTCGCCGACGCCGAGGGCCGTGCCGTGCACGCGGTCGGCGCCGTGCTCGAGCGCCCAGAGGGCGTTGCCGAGCGCCAGCCCGCGGTCGTTGTGGCCGTGCCAGTCGATGCCGACCCCGGCGCCCGTGCCGGCGATGACGCTCCTCGTGAACTGGATGAGGTTGCGCACCCCGTCGGGCGTCGCGTGGCCGACCGTGTCGGAGAGGACGAGGCGCGTGGCGCCGTGGTCGATCGCGGCGCGGAAGAGGGCCGTGAGGACGTCGGGCCGCGAGCGCGTCGTGTCTTCGGTGACGTACGACACGGGGAGGCCGGCCTTCACCGCGATGTCGATGGCCTCGGCGCTGCGCCTGGCGATGAGCGCGACGTCCCACTGCTCGACGAACTGGCGGATGGGGCTCGACCCGATGAACGCGCTGACCTCGACGCGGAGGCCGGCCCGCTGGCTAATCTCCACGATCGGCTCGATGTCGCTCACGACCGTGCGGCCCGCGCAGCCGACCTGGATGGCCATCTTGCACGAGGCGACCTCCTTGGCGAGGGTCAGCACGTCGTCGAAGGCGCGGCGACCGCTGCCGGGGAGGCCGATGTCCGCGTACTCGATTCTGAGGTCCTCCATCAGGTGGAGGATGCGGAGCTTGTCGTCGATGGAGGGGTCCTCGACGCTCGGGTTCTGCAGGCCGTCGCGGAGGGTCTCGTCGAGGAGCGCGAACCCTTGCGGAACGAGGCGACCCTTCCGATTGAGCTCGTTCCAATCGAAGATAAAGTCGGTCGCGTGCTCCGCGTCGGTGGTTACGGCGGCCATGATTGCAGTACAAGTATAGGACATTCGACGTGGATAAGCTCCAGGCAGCCCAGCTCCAAGTGGTCCTCCCGGGCACCCGGGCCAGTTTTCGCCGGCGGGTGATCGACGCGATGGTGGAGCTCGTGCCGGCTCCGGGGGCGTTTTGCTTCTTCGGCCGCGACGACGCGCGCGCCTACGGCGACGTCACGCGGGTGGTCGACGGCGAGGCGAAGGCGATGGATCCGGCGCCCGGCGTGCTGCTCTCGGTCGCCTTCGGGTTCGAGACCAAGAGCGTCGTCGCCTCGTCGCGGCGCGCTTATGCGTCCATCGAGCTCTGGCCGGAGAGCGAGCGCGAGCGCCTCCCCTACTTTCGCGACCACGCGGGGCCCGCCGGGTTCACGCACGCGCTCCTCCTCTTCTTGCACGAGGGCGGGGGCCTCTTCGGGCTCGCGGGCCTCGAGCGCCGGGCCGGCGAGCCGGCGTTCGACGACGCCGACCGCGCGTGCCTCGAGCAGTTCGCGCCGTTCGCGGTCGCGGGCGCGCGCCGGCAGCTCCAGTACGACGAGCTCTCGCGGGAAGCCGCCGCGCTCCGCGTGCTCGGGCGCGTCTCGGGCGCGGTGTTCGTGATCGACCGCGACAAGAAGCGGGTCATCTGGGCGGCCGACCGCGAGAACGGCATCGACTGGGAGGAAGACGTCGAGCCGGTGGAGGCGCTGCTCGTCGACTCCGCGGAGCAAGCGCTGAGCGCGCGCGCGAAGGGCGACGCGCTGCCCACGCCGCTGCGCCTGCCGAGCGGCGGCGCGGTCATGGCGGTCGCGGCGCTCGACGGCGACCCGGTCTTCGGGCGCGCCCGGTGCGCCGTCGTGCGCGTCGCGACGCCGAAGACGGCGGCCTTCGAGGGGCTGAGCAAGCGCGAGCGCGAGATTGCCCGCCTCCTCGTCAGCGGCTACAGCGGCGTGAACGTCGCCGCGCTCTCGGGCCTCAGCGAGAACACCGTGCGCACGTACGTCCGGCGCCTCTACGGCAAGCTGGGCGTGAAGAACCGCGCGGACCTCGTGCGCAAGCTCGTGCAGCCCGAGTCGTCGAGCCCCGGCGCCTCGCCGATCGCCGCGCCGCCCGACTCGTCGCTCGTCAGCGGCGACGACATGCTCGACTAGAAGCGGCTCACGTCAGGAGCGAGACCACGCCGTGGTCGCCGTCGACCCGGAGCCGGTCGCCGGTGCGGATGGCGCGGGTCGCGCCGACCACGTTCACCACGCTCGGCACGCCGAACTCGCGCGCGACGACCGCCGCGTGCGACAGCGGGCCGCCGAGCTCCGTCACGACGCCCGCGGCCACGAGGAAGAGCGGCGTCCAGCCGACGTCGGTCGTGTGCACCACGAGGATCTCCCCGGGCTGGAGCGCGTCCATCTCGTCCTCGCGAACCAGGACCCGCGCGCGCCCCTCGACGACCCCCGGGCTCGCGGCCAGGCCGCGCATCTCGTGCCCGCCCGACGGAGGGACCACCACGGGCGGCGGCACTCCGACGAAGGTGGCCGGCGGATCGGGCCGCGCCGCGTCGCGCGCGAGCTCGGCCCGGCGCGACCGCACGAGGGGCGCGAGGTCCGTGCCGCCCGCGCGCAGCGCGCCGACCACCTCGTCGATGGTGAGGAAGAACACGCTGCGCACGCCGGCGAGCGACGAGCCGCCCTCGACGATCGCCCGCCAGTCGGTCGCGAGCTCCGGATCGCGCCGCAAGAGCCGGCGGTCCGCGTCGAGCGCCGCCTCGCGGAGCATCCCGAGCACTCGCGTCACCCACGCGCGCATCCGCTCGCGGAGCCGCGCGGCGCGCTGCGTCCGCGCGACGAGGTGCCGGATGATCGTCTGCTCGACCACGTTCAGCGTGGGCACGAGCTTGGCCATCTCGGCGTCCGCCTGCGCCTTCGAGCGGGCGAGCGTCCCCTCGGCGCGCTCGGTGTCGGTGCGGAGGGCCGCGCGGAGCATCCGAAGGACCGGCCGCGGGTCCTCCTTCCAGCGCGGGGTCGAGAGCTCGGCCTCGCGCACGGCGCGGTCGCCATACAGCTCGATGAAGCTCTGGAGGGCGCGGCGCGTGGGGCCCTCGGGGATCGCGTCGAGCCCCGTCGTCGTCTCGCGCTCGACGACGGAGCAGGCCTCGGGCTCGCGCCGCGCGAGCGCCGCGACGTGCATGATGCCCATGCCGGGGCGCGCGCTCTCGAGGTCGCGGATGCCGCTGGTCAGCGACTGCACGAGGGTGTCGGCGGTGGCGGGCGCGACGCGCTGGAGCACCGTGCGGAGCGCGAGGTGGGCGCCGAGCGTGCTCGATGCGGTCGTGAGCATCACGGTGCCGGTGCGCTCGAGGAGCCCCTGGATGTCGCGGAGGCGCCGCGCCACGCCCTCGTCGGGCAGGATGGCGAGGTCGAGCGCGCTCTGCGCGCGCCACTGCTTCTCGGCGAACTTCTCGAAGGCGTCCACGTCCTCGTCGAGGCGAAGCTGCTCGCGCAAGAGGCGTGACGCCGTGAGCGGCAGCCGGGCGTAGAAGCCGCCGTGGCTCACGTCCTCGACCTGCGTCGCCAGCTCGTCGCCGCCCCACCCGCCGCCGAGCTCCACGAGCGTGCGCGGGTCGAGGAAGGGCACCTGCGCGGCGATGCGCATGAACTGCGTGAGGTTCAGGTAAAAGCGCCCGTGCACGTTCCCGACGAGGCGCGCGTGCTTCGGGACGCGGCACCCGAGCGCCGCGAAGGCGCGCCGGAAGCCGGCCTCGCTGAACGCGCCCGCGACCGACCACGTGAACGGCGTCGCGACGCCGGGCAGCGCCTCCCCCACGTTCACGTTGCTCCAGACCGTCTCGTCGTTGCCGCCCTCGGGGAAGCCGAGGCCCGTGGCCGGCCGGGCCTGCACGATCCACATCGTGTCGGCGTCCACCGCGAACTCCACGTCCCAGGGCCCGCGCTCGAGCTTCTCGAGCCGCACCGCGATGCGCGCCAGCTGCGCGACGCGGTCGGGCGAGAGGGCCGGCGCGTCGGGCTCGGGCACGTCGACCTCCTCGATGCGCCCGTCGCGCACGACGGTCGCCTGCGCCTTGTGGGCGATGATCGAGTCGACCACGCGCCCCGCGGCGTCGATGCGCATCACGTCCGGCGTGGCCACGCCGTTCACGACCGGCGCGCCCAGCCCCATCCCGACGTTCACGATGCGGTCGTCGCTGCCGCCCCGCGCGCCGGGCGCGCGCGTGAAGAGCACGCCCGCCGCCCGCGCCTCGACCATCCGCTGCACCACGAGCGCCATGCCGACGTCGCGCACGCCGTGCGCCGCGAGGTACGCGAGCGCGCGCCCGCTGGCGATCGAGGCCCACACCTGCCGGACCGCCGCGACGAGCGCGTCGACCCCGCGCACGCCGAGCACGCTCTCGGCGAGGCCCGCCATCGAGACCAGCGCGCCGTCCTCGCAGGTCGCGCTCGACCGGACCGCGAGCCCCCACGGAGACCGGGCCCCGAGCTGCGCCCACACCGCGCCGAGCTCGGCCTCGAGGCCCCGCGGGAGCGGCGCCCGGAGCACGAGCTGCCGGGCCTCGGCCGCGCGGATGTAGCCCGCCTTGCCCGTCGCGGCCCGGAGGAGCGCGCGCGGCTCGCACCCGGCGGGCAGCTCGCGAATGGCGTGCGCGAAGGCCGAGGCCGGCAAGACCACGGCCTCGGGCACGTCGAACCCGTGCCGCACGAGCCACGCGAGCCGCGCCGCCTTGCCGCCCACCACGCGCGGATCGTCCCCGCCCCGGCGCTGCGCGAGCACGTCGAGCGGCACCAGCCACGCGTGGGGGGTGGCTCTCGGCGGGGCTACGGCCTGGGGCATCCCGGGCGATGGTAGCCAGCCCCGCGTGTCAGTCGACTGACTTGTAGGCCCGGCCCCGGAGGGTGATGCGGGTCTTCTCTTGCAGCGGGAGCGCCTCGCCGATGTCTTCGTCGACCGTGACGAGCGTCGCGCCCAGGGCCGCCGCCTTGTTTCGCAGGTCGTTTCGCGCAGCTTGCTGCGCCACGTCGGGGTCATTCGCCGCGGCGATTCCGGTGACGTCGCCGATGAGCATGAAGGAGTTGGAGCTCGGCGGCTCCATCGCAAAGTCGACGTCTTCCGCCGCGGGCAGCAGGTCCACGTGCTCCGGAAGCTGATCCGCGCAGGCGCCCAGGACGGAAACGGCGCCGATGAAAAGTGCGAAAGGCAAGACGAGTACAGCGCGTCTCATGGTGGCCATCTTAGCGAATACCGCTCGAGAGATTGGCTTCAAACACGGTCGCGCAGCGCCCGGTCGTTCCAAAGGAGGAGCTCGATGGAGCCGGGCCCCCGGTTGAAGATGTAGTCGTGCGGCCCGACCACGTCGGCAAAGTCGTGCGTGATGCCCGCCGCGGTCCACGCCCGGTCGACGGCGACGATGACGTCGTGGAAGTAGTCGTCTTTGCTGGTCAGCAGCCGCAGCCGGAGGTCGGGCCGCCGCGCGCGAGCCGCCGCGCCGAGCGCCGTCCAGTCGGCCCCTTGCCCGTCCGAGAGCGCCGGCTGGATGCCGCCGACCGCCCCGAAGAGCTCGGGGTTGGACAGGCCGATGCGCATGCCGATGATGCCGCCGAGGGAGACCCCGTCGATTCCGGTGGCGGACGAGTCGGACAGGGCCGGCGTCTCCCGCCGGACGCGCGGCAGCAGGACGTCGATGAGGAAGCGCGTGTACGCCGAGATGTCGGCCGTGGCTGCGGGATGCACGTCGGGCAGCCACGGGCACACCACGATGAGGCCCCCGAACGGACGCCGCGCCAGATCCGCGTTTTGCATGGCCATGCGGGGGGGATCGACGAGCCCCTCGTAGTCCGCGTCTCGCAGCGGCGGCGCGCGCAGCCGGTCGACCGCGCGCACCAGCGCGTAGTCGCGGGGCCAGCCGAGGCAGCCCTCGGACGGCGCCTTCATCGATTCGCCGCGCCCGTGAAGCGCGATGACCACGGGGAACCGCTGCTCCGGCGGTGCCCACGCGGGCACCACGACGGCGGCGCGCCCGTAGCCCCAGGGCTGAGGCCCGAAGTCCCACTGCAAGATGCGCACGTTCGGCGAGGAAGGCAGCGGCGGAGGCCCGCCCCCCGCCGCGCCGTCGGCGCGCGAGCACGCTACCGCGGAGGCGACCCCCAGCACCAGCGCGCGACGACCAAGGACGAGGGCCACGTCAGTCGTCGCGAGGCTCGGGCGTCTGGCCCGTGGCGGTTTGAACGAGCTCGACGAACATCGGGTCGCTCGTGATGCGATCGCGGAGCGCGCTGCGAAGGGACTCGAGGGCCCCGGGCGCGACCCCGCCGGGGGGAAGGGAGCCGACGAGGTGCGCGGTCGCCTCGTCGACCCTGCTCTCGATGTAGCCGTCTAGACTCAGCTCGCCGGCGCGGAGCCGATCGAGGGCCCCGGGCGCCCCGGGCGATGAGACCGCCGCCGCGGCGGCGGCGCCGGCGACGGTGAACGGCTGCGCGGGGACCGCCGGCGCCGAGGCGCCTTCGAGTCCCGGCACCTCGACGGGGGGAACCCCCTTGCCGACGCGGTCGATCCCCATGGGCGTACCCTAGTTTCGCTCGTCTCCGGAAGCCAAGGGGTTCGGCCCTAGTGGATGTTGCCGATGGCCGCCTTGGCGGTGCTGTGCTCGACCTCGATGACGTTCGAGAGGGCCGTGAACGTGCGGTTCTGGGCGTTCACCTGCTCCTGGATCTGGAGGTAGTAGAGGTTCTGCTGCTGGGTCTGGGCCATGGAGCTCTCGAGGCTCGGGTCGGTGCCGGTGGAGCTGGTGCCGGTCGTTCCCGCCGTGGCGCCCCCAGGCCCCTCGGGCGCGGTCGTGACCGTGCCGGCGGACATGGAGACGCCCGTCGCGAACGGGTTCGCCGACGAGGAGCCGGGGACGCTCCACGACGGGGTGGCCCCGCGGATGGCGACCGCCAGGAGGGGCGAGCCGGGGAGCACGGTCGCGGCGGCCTGGGCTCCCTGCACGATGGCGGAAGCCCCGCTCGCCAGGACGTCGGAGAACTGCACCCTCGGCGGCGTGGGCGTGGGGCGGGGTGCCGTGGGCACGGCCGTGACGTTCGAAAGGACCGGGGGCGCGCTGGTTTCCATGACGAAAGCCTCTCTTTCGTCCAACCCTTCGGCCGGGCCCGACCCCGGGTTGCGCCTTTTCGTGGCCCGCGCGTCAGTCGGGCGGCTGGCGCCAGGCGACCGCGGCGCGCCGCACGTGGTGGTCGCCCGGCGAGGCCCCCACGTCGTCGAACACCAGCGCGTCGCCCGCGAGCGCGACCGCCACGTCGAACGAGGCCGGCGCCTCCACGTCGAGCAGCGGCCAGGGCCGCGTGATGGGCGCCCCGTCCGCGCCGATGACGAAGGCGTCGAAGCTGACGTTCGCCGACCCCGAGCGCGCGACCACGGCCCGGACGCCGTCCTTCGCCGTGTCGAGCACGATGGACGTGGGCCGGCCCCCGCCCGACACCGGCAGGACCATCGGCGCCTGGGCCAGGTGCCCGTCGCGATCGAGCAGCGCGGCCATCGCGGCGCCCGGCCCCTCGAGGCCCGTCGCGGCGTCCTCGATCCACGCGACCACCGCGGCGTTGCCGTCGGGCGTTGGCGCGAGCACGGGCGAGCGGGAGTGCGGGGCGCTGGCGAGGACGCGGACCTCGTCGCCCTTGCGCCTGGCGTCGTGGACGTCGAGCGTCGTCGCGTAGATGTCGCCGAGCCCTTCGCGCGGGCTCTCGCGCGGGTCGCTCCACGCGAGCCAGGCGGTCGCGCCGCTCACGGCGAGGCTCACGTCGCTCGCGTCGCCCGGGGCGTTCGTGATGCGCTCTTCGCGGGCGACGCGGACGAGGTCGCGGTCGACCTTCGTCGCGTACACTTCCCCGTTTCCATCGCGACCGTCGACCCAGGCGGCGAGCCAGCCGTCGCCGGCCCACGCGAGCGCGACGCTCGTGACGTCGCCGCGGGCGCGGGTCGTGAGCTCGATCTCGTTGTTGCGGTGGCCGCGCGCGTCCAGGTGGGCGACGTGGACCTGCCGCTCGCCGTCGTCGCCGCCGGTCACCCACGCGACGGCGGCGCCGTCTTGCGTCGCGCCGCCCGGAGCCATCGCGATGCCCCCGGTGGTGACCGCGCGCGAGGTGAGGGTCTGCGGGGGGAGGCGCGCGCGGCCGTCGGGATCGAGCGCGAGGAGGGACAGCACGGACCCCTGCGCGCGCGGCCGGCCGTCGGTGCCGGCGGGCGGCGTCGCGAGCGCGGCGACGATCGTCGCGTCGCCCAGGCGCGCGGCCACGACGTCGTCGTACGTGTGGCCGGAGGCGACGGTCTCGAGGCTGGTGATGCGCGGCGCGTCGGGAGGGGGCGGCCGCCGGACGGGCGTCGTGAACGGCGAGGCGCGCGGCTCGAAGTCGAGCGCGAACACCTCGGTCGGCATCTCGGCCGTCGCGCCGAGGGCGACGCACCCGGTGCCCTGGCAAGCGAGGGCCCAGCCGAGGGCGGCGGGCGCGTCGTCGTCGCCGAGCAGGATCGGCTCGGCCTGCAGGGGCTCGAGGCGCTCGTCGAAGCGCACGAACGTCGGGACGAGCGGTCCGGAACACTCGGCCGACTGGGCCACGCCCCGGCACGCCGGCGAAGGCGCGAGGACTGCGAACCCCTCGGGACCGGCGACGAGCTCGGGCTGCGCCGCTTCGGCGATGTCGATGGCGCTCACCGGCTGCGCCGCGAGCTTCTCGCCGGCCGCCGACGGCAGCGACACGCTCGCGAGGTGCAGCGCGCGCACCGTGTGCCCGCGGGCCGACGGCTCGTCCCAGGCGAGGGCGATGCCCTTGGGACCCGAGGCGAGGCCCGCGAGGCGCGAGCCCCCGACGGACTCCATCGCGGCGGCGGGCCCGGTCACGCGGCCCGCGTGATCGACGAGCGCGAGGGTCACCTGCGCGTCCTGCCCGCTCCGGTCGGTCCAGCCGAAGAGCACCCCGCCCGGCACGGCCACCGCGTCCACGTCGCTGTCGACCGACGAGGAGGTGCTCACGGGCATCGCCGGCGCCCGCGGCTGCCCCTGCGCGTCGAGCGTGAGCCACGACAGCTTTCCCTTGGCCACGAGCGCGAGGCCGACGCCGTCTTCGAGCGGGACGAGCCCCCAGCCGTCGACGCCGCGCGCGACCCGCGCCGGCATCCCGGCGGGCTTGCCGTCGGCGTCGAGCGCGCTCGCGAGGACGTTCGCCTCGCCCGACCCGGTCTCCTCGACCCAAACGGCCACCGCGCCCTCCGCGGTCGGCGCGACGTCGCACCACTCGATGTGGTCGCCCGTACGGGCGAGGTCCACGGGCGTGGCGTGCACGGTCCCGTCGCGCTGGAGGCCGAGGATCGTCAGGGCCTCGCCCCGGTCTTGAATCGTGCTCCAGACCAGGACCCATCCGGGCCGGGGGCCGCCGGTCGCCCGCACGACGAGGGACGACGCGTCCTGCGGGGAGGTCGCGACGACCTGCGGGTCCGCGAGCGCCGCGCCGTCGTGGGCGAGCGGGACGACCCGGACGTCCTGCCCGGTGCCGACCTGGCGAGGGACCATCCATGCGGCGAGCGCCATGTCGCTGCCGCGCGCGACGAAGGGGCCGAGCGCGCTCTTGGCGATGACCGCGAGAGGATGCGACGTGGCCGGCCGCTGGGCTATGGCGAGCGCGTGCCGCGCGGCGAGCGCGGAGGCCGCCGCGGGCGGAATGACGGAGCGCGTGTCGGCGGCGGTCGGGGTCGACGCGGGCGCCGGTGGCGCGCCGCCGCAAGCGGCGAAGAGCGCCGCGACGACGCACGCCGCTCCGAATGCCCGGGCTTCAGGTGCGAAGGAGCCGAGCGACGTGGCGCTTTTCCCACTGGAGCGCGCGCTCGAAGTACCGGAACTGCTTCTCACGTTCCTTGAACTCCGGCGGGTGCAGGTTGACGCGACCGAGCCCGCGGCTGCCGGGGATCACGTGATGGAGCATCTCGTGGTAGACGATCGACGCGACGAAGTACCGGGGCACCCACTTCTGGTCGAGCGCGGGGTGCAGACGGATCAACCGGTCGAACGCGCTGTAGCTTCCGAGCTTGATCGTCTTTCGGGGCTTGCCCTTCACGGCGGTCGTCGAGCGCTTGCCCCACGTGATGAGCGCGTTGATGTTCCCGTCGAAGTAGCGCTCGTTGATCGTGTTGAAGAGCTCGAGCAAGTCGTGGTGCTTGCCCTTGCTGACCAGCGGCGCATTGCGCTTTCGGCGCGCCAGGCGGAAGCCGTTGGCGTCGATGTAGTCGCCGAGGGTCGCGCTGGCGTCGCGGTCGCCCCGCGTGATGTAGCGAACGAGGGCGTCGACGACCGGGGCAGGCGCGTCGAGGAACATGTGGTGGACCCGAGCGTGGAGGATCCCCTTTTGGACGCGGTGCGTAATGATCGAGTGGCGGTTGTCGGTGATCGAGAGGATCACCGGACCCGGAAATGCCACACGGAGTTTACGTTCGAGGGACTGGCGGGCGCCCTCGTGGACGAACAGGCTCGGCGAGGAGGAAGGGAACACCAGCCGGAGCTGCGCTCCCATTCGCTCCGGGATGCGGATGGCAGCCGCGACCTGCGGGCGCGCCACGACGAGGCCGCGGCCGCCCGCCATGCGAGCGGCCCCTGCGCGACCTGCGTACAGTAGGGGCACCACGCTCCGACCGCCCATCCGTGTTCTCCTCCTGGCGGGTTAGAGGATGGGGGCAGGGGTGTCAAGGAACGGTATTAACCGTCATGATTCCAATGAGTTGGATGCGAGGCCCAGCGCCCCCATCCGGCCCTTTGGAGACTCCTCACGGGGCCGCCCGGCGAACGTCCGGGCTGAGCTTCAATGTCTTCGGATTCGAGCACGAAGCGGAGCCTCACGGAGGTCCGGTCGGGGCCGATATGGAGCCCGACCACCATGGCCTTGTCGAGCCCGCGCGCGAGCGCTTGAACCGGGTCCGGCGACGCGGCCGCGGACGCAGACGCGGGCTGCGAGAGGAGCGTGGTGGTGAGGTCGGATAGGTCGGGCTCGTGTCCGACCACCATGACGCGCCGCTCCGCCGAAGACGCCAGCGAGCGGACGAGCGCCGGGGCCCCAGGACCGCCCGGCCCGAGCTCGCGCCGGACCTCGACGTTGCCGTCGCGATCGCTCAACTTCGTGACGACGGCCACGATCTCGGCCGTCTGGACGGCACGGACCAATGGGCTCGTGAGGATGGCCAGCGGCTCTTCCTCGAGCTCGACGAGGAAGCGGGCGACCGCACGAACGCGCTCGCGGCCGGACGAGGTGAGCGCCCGGTCGCTGTCCATGCCGCTGTCGGCCCGGTCCTCGGCGGGACCGTGGCGCATCACGTAGAGCTTCAAGTCACCTCGATTCTACCGTCAATTCTTGGCGGGAGCACTCGCGCGCTTGGCCTTGTCGTCGGCAGGGGCGACGCCGTTGGTCGGGGCCGGAGCGGGGGCGGGGGCCGGAGCCGCGGCGCCATTGCGCCGGATTCCGTTCTTCGCGAGGATCATGCCTTCGACCTTTTCCATCACGTCGGGGTGCTGCTCGAGGTAGGTCTTGGCGTTCTCGCGGCCCTGACCGATGCGCTCCCCCCCATACGAGAACCAGGCGCCGCTCTTCTCGATGATGCCGAGCTCCGAGCCGAGGTCCACGACGTCGCCCGAGCGCGAGATGCCCTGCCCGTAGAGGATGTCGAACTCGACCTCGCGGAACGGCGGGGCGAGCTTGTTCTTCACGACCTTCACGCGCGTGCGATTTCCGACGACCGCCGGGTCTTTTCCGCTCGCGGGCGAGGCTTCTTTGATCGCGCCGATGCGCCGGATGTCGAGGCGGATGCTCGAGTAGAACTTGAGCGCGTTGCCGCCGGTCGTCGTCTCGGGGCTGCCGAACATGACGCCGATCTTCATTCGGATCTGGTTGATGAAGACGAGCAGGCAGTTGGAGCGCGCGACGTTGGACGTGAGCTTTCGGAGCGCCTGGCTCATGAGGCGCGCCTGCACGCCCACGTGGCTGTCACCCATGTCGCCCTCGATCTCCGCCTTGGGGACGAGCGCGGCCACCGAGTCGATGACGATGAGATCGACCGCGCCCGAGCGAACCAGCATGTCGGCAATCTCGAGCGCCTGCTCGCCGTAGTCGGGCTGGCTGACGAGAAGCTCGTCGGTCTTCACCCCGAGCTTGCGCGCGTACGTGGGGTCGAGCGCGTGCTCCGCGTCGATGAACGCCGCGACGCCCCCCACCTTCTGCACCTGCGCGATGGCGTGCAGCGTGAGGGTCGTCTTGCCGCTCGACTCCGGCCCGTACACCTCGATGATGCGCCCTCGCGGGTAGCCGCCGATGCCGAGAGCGATGTCGAGGCCGATACTGCCCGAGGAGACGACCTGGATGCCGTCGCCGAAGCTGGCACCCTCTTTGAGGCGCATGATGGCGCCCTTGCCGTATTCCTTCTCGATGGTGGCGACGGCGAGCTCGATCGCCTTACTCTTGTTCTTGATATCGTCCATGGCCATCCTCGGGCTGGGTGGGGAAGCAGCGGCTCTTCTCGAGAGCTATACTGTCAGTCTGTTCAGCTTTCAACGCCTTCGGCTGCTTCGCCGTGCGTTCGCCTGTAGCTCTTCGGTTTTGCTCTCCTTTGGGGCGCTTTCGTGCGACGAGAACGGCCATCGGGCCCCGCCGCCGCTCCCCTCGGCCGAACCCGCGCCCGCCCCCACGCGCGACCTCGCCAAGCTCCTCGGGGTAGACGCCGGCGAGCTCGAAACGCGCATCGATCCGCCGGCCCCCGCCGGGGACCTGGCCGGCGACATCGAGCACTTCACGACCCTCGACGCCTGCGTGGAAGAGCGCGCGGGCATCGACCCGCTCGTCGGCGACGCGCTGGAGGCCATCGGCTACGACACCTTCCTCCGCGACACCTGCCGCGTGCTCGACGCCGCCAAAGCGGGCGACCCGACCCGATGCTCGGGAATCGAAGCGTCGAGCCTCGAGGCCCAGTGCCGCGCCGTCGTCGCGCAGGTGAAAGGCGACCCGGATCTCTGCCCATGGCACGCCCCCAGCCGCCCCTCCCGCGGTCGCGAGCCGAAGTGCGTCGCCCTGGCCGCGCGCAATCCGCTCCTCTGCGGCGCCGCGAGCAATCCCCTCGACCGCGCGACCTGCGAGGCCGCCCTCGGCCGCGACCCGCGCAGGTGCGCGTCGCTCGGCGCCGCGGCCGAGCAGGCTCGCTGCCGGCGCGACACCCAGCGCTGGGCGAGCCTCCTCGCGGGCGGCGGACGCGCGCGCGGGCAGAGCGACGCGCGCTGCATCGCGGGCGACGCCTCGGCGCTCGAGGCCGCGCCGGGAGAGCTGCGAGGGGCGGTGCACCTCGAAGCCCTGGCGCCGGCGGGGCAGGCGCCCGACCAGGCCGCGAGCTTCAATCTCGATCTCGCGCCCGAGCTCGCTCGCGGCGTCGTCGTCGTGACGCAGCACGACGACGCGCGCCTCACCATCGGCCCGCTCCGCGAGGGCGGCCTCGACTTCATCGCGCCGTCTCCGCACGTGCGCGCGACCTTCGCGATGGAGCTCTCCGTTCCTCCAGCCCCGCCCACGCACAAGAGCGACCTGCCGGCGCACGTCGAGCGCGCGGAGCTCCTCGTGCCGGGGCGCGCCCCGATGGCGAGCCCCGGCGGGCGGACCGTGCTCACCGCGACCGTCGACGGCGCGCCGCGTTGCCGCGGCGGCGCCGTGCACTTCACGGTCGACGGCGAGATGTACGGCCCCGAGTCGAGCTGGCGCCTGCACGGAGAGGGCACGACCTTCGTGCGCGACGTGGTCCGGGGCTCGATGGCGGGCGGAGAGGTCGATCCCGGCGGTGTGGACCCGCCGGTCCCTGCCGCCGGCGCGGGAATGCGCTAACCTGATCGCGCGCGATGTCCTCCGAAGGAGAGAAGACCAGCGAGGGGACCGACTTCGACGTCGTGGTGGTCCACGGGGCCACGGGCGATGGGGAGGGGGCGAAGGTCCTCCGCTTCCGGCCGGGCCAGCTCGAAGCGGGCGAGGTGCGACCGATGCGCGACGGGCAGCCGCTCGCGCCGGGCGGCGAGGTCGTGCGCCTCGTCGAGCGACCCGACGCCGCGTGCGTCTACGACGTGAAGGTCGACTGCAAGGTGCCGTCGCTCCCCGCGAGCAGCGACGCCCGCGCCGCAGGCCCGCCGCAGGTCGCCACGCGCGCCTACCGCGACAGCTGGGAGCGCACGTTCGCCAAGAACGCCAAGGCGAGCCAGCCCAACTGATCGGCTAGACCCCGATGAAGAGGCGGTGGGCGAAGTTGCGCTCGAGGCGGGCGCGGAGGACCTTGTCGGCCGCGAGCTCGATGTCGTACTCGATTCGCTTGAACTCGAAGCGCT
This sequence comes from uncultured delta proteobacterium, assembly GCA_963797395.1. GTDB lineage: Bacteria > Myxococcota_A > Polyangia > Polyangiales > Polyangiaceae > Palsa-1150. Next base: position 120,884 of record CAWCPA010000009.1, on the reverse strand, counting down.
GCTTCTCGGTGTCGAAGACCGTGTAGCTCGCACGGTTGTCGAAGTCGCGCGGCTGGCCCACCGAGCCGACGCTCACGATGTACTTCTTCCCCGGGTCGAGGTTGAAGTCGGTGGCGGGCAGCTCTTCCACGCTGTTCGGCGTGAGCGCGAACACCTTGCAGAGGTGCGAGTGCCCGATGAGGGTGATGTGGCCGATGCGATCCCAGATGGAGAGGCATTCGCGCGCCTGCTCGGGCGCGAAGATGTACTCGAACTCCTCGAGACGCACGGGCGAGCCGTGGCAGAGGAGCACGTCGCAGTCTTCGAGCTTCTCCTGGTACGGGAGGCCCTTGAGCCAGGCCATGTTGGCCTCGGTGAGCGTCGCAGCGTGCGCGTCGAGCGCGTGGCGCGCGGCCTCGTAGTAGTACGAGTAGTCCATCCGGCCGCTCACCGCGGCGTCGTGGTTCCCCAGGATGGTCTTCTTCGCCGTCTCGCGGACGAGGTCCGCGCACTCGTTGGGCGACCCGCCGTAGCCCACGGTGTCGCCGAGACAGTAGAAGACGTCGATCCGCTCGGTGCGGTACGCCTCGAGCACGGCGGAGAGCGCCTCGAGATTGGCGTGAATGTCACTGAATATCCCAAGGCGCATGTGCAGTCTCGAACCCTAGAGCGCTCCATGCGGACCCGCCAGTGCGGGCATACCGTCTCGAGAGCGCATCTTGCACGCTAGCGCATTCGAGCATACGCGGGTAAGCGATGATTTCCGGGAAAGAGACCGACGACGTGTCGGGGGCCGCCCGCCCCGCAACGACCGGGGAAACGCCCCCGCAAGAGCTGGGGGTGGACGCTCACGAGCCGAGCGAAGCGGGCGAGCCGGGCGATGAAGCGCTCGAGCCCGAGCCCACCGATCCGCTCGAGCCGGAGGAGCCGGGTCCTCAACCGCCGCCCCCACCATCGGTGGCGGAGCTCGCTGCCGCGTGCGTGCGCTTCGTGGCGTCTCGCTACGGCGCGGCCCTCGATTTCGCGCCCGACACGCTGAGCTTCGTCGATCAGTGGGTCCGCGAGGCGCGGGCCGACGTCGCCGAGCGCCCGGAAGCTACGGAGCTCGTGCAGGCCGCCGCCGGCGCGTACCTGGGAGAGGTCATCCGCCGCGCGTTCGGCGGCACCTGGTTGACCGAGGGCGAGCACCCCGACTGGAGGCTCGAGCTCGAGCGCGTGTATTGCGCCTTCAACCCGCTCGGCATGGCCCGCGAGGCGCTCTTGCTCGACACCGCCGACGGCTGGCACGCGCACTTCGAGCTCGACCCGGGCGAAGCCGAGGCGATGGAGGCCCGGCTCGCCGCGCTTCCGCCCGCGACCGACGACGAGTTCTACGCGCCGAGCACGCGCTTCGACGTGGTCTCCATCCTCTTCGAGGCCCTTCGCGCCGACATGCGCGCGCGCGGCCTCGACGACGTGCGCTTCACCCCGGACGACTATCGAAGCTAGACCCGAAACACGCTAGCTTCCCGCGAATGGTCGCGACCGGGAACGAAGGCCAAACGGGGCCGGCCGACACCGAGCTGAACGAGCCGCAGGCCGCGGCGGTGGCCCACTCCGACGGGCCGCTCCTCGTCTTCGCGGGCGCGGGCAGCGGCAAGACGCGCGTCATCACCTACCGCATCGCGAACCTGCTCTCGCGGCTGCGGGTGCCGCCGTGGCGCATCCTCGCGGTGACCTTCACGAACAAGGCCGCGGGCGAGATGCGTTCGCGGCTCGAGCGGCTGTGCGGGCCCGAGCTCGCGCGCGCCCTGTGGGTCGGTACCTTCCACGCGACGTGCGCGCGCCTCCTTCGCGCGCACGGCACGGCGCTCGGCATCCGGCAAAACTTCGTCATCTACGACTCCGCCGACCAGAAGGCGGTCGTCGCGCGCGCCCTCAAGGACCTCGGGCTCGACGAGCGGCGGTACCCGCCCCGCGCCGTGCTCGCGCACATCCATAAGCACAAGCAAGAGGGGCGCGGCCCCGACGAGGCCGCCGCGCACTCGTACGTCGACGACGTCGCGCTCCGCCTGTTCCGCACGTACGAGGAGCGCCTCCGTGCGGCCAACGCGGTCGACTTCGAGGACCTCATCTTCCTGGTGGCGCGCCTCCTCACCGAGACGCCCGAGGGCGACAAGATCCGCCGGCGGTTCGACTACGTCCTCGTCGACGAGTTCCAGGACACGAACGCCACGCAGTACCGCTTCTTGCGCGAGATCGTCGTGCCGCACGAGAACCTGTGCGTCGTCGGCGACGACGACCAGAGCATCTACCGGTGGCGCGGCGCCGACGTGCGCAACATCCGGCATTTTCGGCGCGACTACCCGCGCGCCACCATCGTGAAGCTCGAGCAAAACTACCGCTCGAGCGCGCGCATCGTCGCAGCAGCGCTGGGCGTCATCGCGCGGTCGAGCGAGCGCGAGCCGAAGGAGCTCTGGACCGAGAACGGCCCCGGCGAGTTCGTGCGCGTGGTGACGGCGCGCGACGAGCGCGACGAGGCCGCCTTCGTGGTGAACGGGGTGAAGCACGCGCGCGCCGAGGGCATCGACCTCCGCGAGATCGCGATCTTCTACCGGATCCACGCCCAGTCACGCGTGCTCGAAGAGGCGATGCGCGCGGCCAACCTCCCGTACCAGATCATCGGGGGCACCAAGTTCTACGACCGCGCCGAGGTGAAGGACGCGATCGCCTACCTGCGCATCCTCCTCAACCCGCAGAGCGACGTGGACGTCCTCCGCGTGGTGAACGTGCCGGGGCGAGGCATCGGGCAGACCACGGTCGACCGGCTCACCGCCTGGGCCACGGCGAACGACGTGCCCATCTACGACGCGCTCGCGCGGCTCGACGAGGTGAGCGATCTCGCGGCCGCGGCCAAGAAGAAGCTGGCGGCCTTTCGCGTGCTGCTCGACTCCCTCGCGAGGTCGCGCGACCTGCCCCCGAGCGAGGTGCTCGAGCGGGTTCTCGCCGAGACTTGCTACGTCGAGATCCTCGAGAAGGACGACACGGCCGAGAGCGACGCGCGCATCGAGAACCTTCGCGAGCTCGCGAGCTCGATGCAAGACTACGAGGTCGAGGCCGAGGCCGCCGGCGAGGTGCCGAACCTCTCGGGCTTCCTCGAGCGGGTGACCCTCGTCAGCGACGCCGACGCGCTGCCCGGCGCGGCAGACGCCACGACCGACGGGGCGCCGCAGCGCGACGAGGGCAAGGTCGTGCTCATGACGGTGCACGGCGCGAAGGGCCTCGAGTTCGAGACCGTGTTCCTCACGGGCATGGAGGAACAGATGTTCCCGTACAAGGGCGTCAACCCCGGCGAGAGCGAGGAGCTCGAGGAGGAGCGGCGGCTCGCGTACGTGGCCATCACGCGGGCGCGGAAGCACCTCGCGATGACGCACACGCAGATGAGGCAAATCTTCGGGACCACCCGGTGGAACCGCCCGAGCCGGTTCCTCGGAGAGCTGCCGAGCGGGGTGGCCGAGCACATCGCGACGCCCGCGATGGCCAGCGAGTCTCGCTTCGGGCGCTACGTCGACCGCGGCGCGGCGTCCCCCGAGGCGCGCTCCGGCCCGTGGCGGCACCCGCAAGCAGGCCGAAGCGCTGAGCGCGGCGCGAGCGACGGGGCCGGGCCGGAACCCGGCAGCCGGTTCGTCGACCATGATTTCTTCGACGACCGCACCGACCCCGTGACCGACATGCCCCTGCGCCGCGGCTCGCGCGTGCGGCACGACCGCTTCGGGGACGGCGAGGTGATCCGTGTCGTGAGCGTCGGGGAGCCCGCCGTCGTCGCGTTCTTCCCGGGCTGGGGCGAAAAGAAGATCCTCGCCCGCTTCCTCAAGCCCGCGTGAGGACCGTCAGAAGGTGACCGTATACGAGGCGTAGGCGCCGCCGGCCTCCATGCCGAAGCGGATTTCTCGAGCTCGCGCCAGGCGGACCACGTGCTCGGCGGAATGAGGTAAGGCAGGAGCGCGCCGCCGAAGCCGGCGAGGCCGCCCATGACGATGTGCATCTCGCGCTCGAAGGTCGTCCAGTCGGCCGGGTAGCCGTTGATGCACCCCTTGGGGTCGGTGCAGTTGCCCCACGCGATGGCGTTGACGATGGGCGCCGTGACGCCCGCGAGAAAGGCCAGCGACAGGGTGAGCGGCCAGTGCGTCCGCACGCGGCCCTCGCGCGGCGACTCGGCGATCCACTCCGGGTTGCACTTCGGGAGCGCCAGCCACGCGCCGCCGACCGTCGCGCCCCACGTGAGCCCGATGAGCATGGGGCCCATGAACCGGACGGGCAGACTGGAGCTGTACTTGATGGCGGGGTTCACCCCGCCCCACCAGGACGCGGCGTCGATGATGACGAGCCCGCCGAGATAAAGGTAGTCGGGGTGGCTCGCCGTGGCGCAGAGGTCGCGCTCCCGATTGTCGCGCGGGTAGATGTCACCGGGCGCGTCGGCATGAAGGGCTGGCGGGGGCGGAGGCGCGGGCGGAAGTGAGTCCAAGACGGGGGCGCAATGTAGTACGTTCGTTAGACTGTTGCCCATGATCGTCCCCACCCACGCATTTCGTGAGTACGACATTCGAGGAGTTGCCGACCGCGACCTGACCGACGGCGTCGCGAAGGGCGTCGGACAAGGGTTCGCGACGATGCTGGGCTCCGGCGAGAAGCCCGTTCGCGTCGCCGTAGGACGCGATTGCCGGGTCTCGAGCGACCGCCTCTTCGCCGCGCTCGTCGCCGGGCTCACCAAGGCCGGCGCGAACGTCGTGGAGGTCGGCGTCGGCCCCACGCCGATGCTCTACGCCTCGGTGCACGCCCTCGGCACCGACGGCGGGATCATGATCACCGGGAGCCACAACCCCGGCGACGAGAACGGCTTCAAGATGATGAAGGGGAAGGCGAGCTTCTTCGGCCCCGACATCCAGACCCTCAGGAAGACCGTCGAGGAAGAGCGCTTCGCCTCCCCGCGCGAGGCCGGCCGCGTCGAGCGGCAGGACATGCAGGAGCGCTACCTGGAGATGGTCACGAGCGGCATCCACATCGCCGACACGAGCTTCAAGTTCGTGCTCGACGCCGGCAACGGCGCCGGCGGCCCGCTCGGCATCGCCGCGATGAAGAAGCTCGGGCTCGACCCCGATCCGCTCTTTTGCGAGATGGACGGCACCTTCCCGAACCACCATCCCGACCCCACCGTCCCCGCGAACCTCGCGGCGCTCATCGAGCGCGTGCAGAAGACGGGCGCGCGGGTGGGCCTCGCCTACGACGGCGACGCCGACCGCCTCGGCGCCGTCGACGCGAGCGGCGAGATCATCTGGGGCGACAAGCTCATGATCCTCTTCTCGCGCGCGCTCCTCGCCGAGAAGCCGGGCGCGGCGATCCTCGGCGAGGTGAAGTGCTCGCAGACCCTCTACGACGACATCGCCAAGCACGGGGGCCGGCCCATCCTCTGGAAGACGGGGCACTCGCTCATCAAGACGAAGATGAAGGAGGAGCACGCGCTCCTCGCCGGCGAGATGAGCGGGCACCTCTTCTTCGCCGACCGCTACTACGGCTACGACGACGCCATCTACGCCTCGCTGCGCCTCCTCGAGATCCTCTCCGCCGAGAAGCGCACGCTCTCCGAGATGCTCGCCGACGTGCCGCGCACCTTCGCCACGCCGGAGATTCGCGTCGACTGCCCCGACGCGGTGAAGTTCGACGTCGTCTCGGCCGTCCGTGCGCACTACCGCGAGGCCGGACGCCCGGTCATCGACATCGACGGCGCGCGCATCTCGTTCGGCTCCGAGAGCGACCCCGCGTGGGGCCTGGTCCGCGCGTCGAACACGGGACCCATCCTGGTCATGCGCTTCGAGGCGACGACCGCCGAGCGTCGCGACGCGATCCGCGCCGAGGTCGAGGCCATCGTGAAGAGCGCGCGCGGCCGGCTCACCTCCTCGAGTTGAGCCTCCCGGGCGTGCAGACGTCGCGACCGCAAGACTGGACGGTCGAGTCGATCCTTCGCTGGGCGGCGGACGACTTCCGAAGCAAGGGCGTCGACAGCCCGCGGCTCGACGCCGAGCTCTTGCTCGGCCGCGCGCTCGGGCGCACGCGCATCCAGCTCATCGCCGACGCGAAGCGACCGCTCGAGCCCGACGAGCTCGCGCGCTTCCGCGAGTTCGTGAAGCGCCGGCGGGCTCGCGAGCCGACGGCCTACATCCTTGGCGAGCGCGAGTTCTACGGGCGCGCGTTCCGCGTCGACGCGCGGGTGCTGGTCCCCCGGCCCGACACCGAGACGCTCGTGGAAGTGGCGCTCGGCCGGACGGTGGACCGCTCGATGTCGGCGCGCGTGCTGGACCTCTGCACCGGCAGCGGGTGCGTGGCGATCACGCTGGCCCGCGAGCGCCCGACGACGCTCGTCTTCGCGACCGACGTGAGCCCGGGGGCGCTCGAGGTCGCGCGAGACAACGCCCTCCGGCTCGGCGCCTACAACCTCGCGCTCCGCCGGGGCGACCTCTTCGCCGCGGTCGACCCCGCGCTGCGGTTCGACCTCGTGACGGCCAACCCGCCGTACGTCGCGGCGCCGGAGATTGACGGGCTCGAGCCCGAGGTCCGCGACCACGAGCCGCGCCTGGCCCTCGACGGGGGCCGCGACGGGCTCGATCTCGTCCGGCGCGTCGTCGCCGAGGCGCCCGCGCACCTGGCCGACGCGGGGAAGCTCGCGATCGAGATTGGCTTCGGCGAGGCCGCGGCCACCGCCGAGCTCTTCACGGGGCAGGCTTTCGCGACGTCGAAATTCGTCGTGATTACGGCAAGATTGAGCGAGTCGTGAGCGGCGTGCTAAAACGCGGGTGACTTGCCCAGCGGCCCGAACACCGTCGTAGCGTTCGTGTACTCCGCGGTGGCGGCGGCGGCGTTCGGCGTGCTCTTCGTCTGGGCGATCCGGGCGTCGCCGTGGCTCGCGGCCCGGCGCCGTCCCTTCGCGGCGGTGCTCATCACGCTCCTCGCGATTGACCGCATCGCCAACTGGGCGATTGTCCACCGGCACGACGAGACGGCCGGGGTGATCCACGCGAGCCTCGTGCTCGTCCTCACGACCTGCGTGCTCTCGGCGCTGCCGATCGTCCTCTTCATGGGCGCATCGCAGGCGCTCTCGTGGCGCGCGCGGGCGCTCGCCGGGCGCGCGCAGGGGAGCGCGCCCTCGGCGCCCGGGCCCGCGGCGGAGGCGCCCGCCCCCCCGGTCGTCACGCGCCGGCAGGTCATGGAGGGCACCGGAGGGGCGCTGGTCTACGCGGCGACCGGCTCGATGCTGGGCTGGGGGATGGTCCGCGGGCGGCACGCCTTCGAGCTGGAAGAGGTCCCGCTCCGCATTCCCGGGCTCCCGCGCGCGCTCGACGGATACGTGATCGCGCAGGTCAGCGACCTGCACACGGGCAGCTTCGTCGGCGACCGCGAGCTCGACGAGGGGTTCGCGCTCGTGCGCAAGGCGCGGCCCGACCTGGTCGTCGTCACGGGCGACATCGTCGACTTCGACGCGGCGTACGCGCCGCTGGTGGCGCGCAAGCTCGCGGAGCTCCCCACCCGCGACGGCGTCGTCGCGATTGTCGGCAACCACGACTACTACGCGGGCGCCGAGCGGGTGATGGCCATCCTGCGCCAGGCCGGCCTCGACGTCCTGCGCGACGAGGGCCGCGTGATGCGCGCGGGCGACGGCGGCGGCTTCGCGCTGCTCGGGGTCGACGACGCGGCGTCCGACCGCTTCGGGCGCGACGGGCCGCAGCTCGATCTCGCCGTCGCGTCGGTGCCGGCGGGGTTGCCGCGCATCCTCCTGTCGCACCAGCCCGCGACCGTGGACCTCTGGGCCGGCGAGGTCGCGGCGCAGCTCAGCGGCCACACGCACGGCGGGCAGATCAACCCCGGCTTCTCGCCGCTCGGCCTCACGATGCGGTACCTCTCGGGCCTCTACGTCGTCGAGGGGACCACGCTGTACGTCAACCGCGGCTTCGGCACCGTCGGCGCGCCCTCGCGGGTCGGCGCGCCGCCGGAGGTGACGCGCTTCGTTCTGGTCGCCGCGTGAAGCGGCGCCGCGTGAAGCGGCGCCGCGTGAAGGCGGCGTGAAGGGGGAGTACGCTGGCGTCGTGAGGGCCCTCGCCGCGGCGGTCGTACTGCTCGGGGCGGCGGCGTGCGTGCCGCCCGCGGGGGTCGCCGGCTCGGCCAGCGACGCGTCGCACGGCAACGTGGAATCGGCGCGCGAGCTCGATCAGGAGGGCGTGCGCGCCTTCCGCGCGGGCCGGTACACCGACGCGATCGCGCATTTCCGGGCCGCGTACCGCTTGGGCGGGCCGCCGAGCGAGCTCTGGAACATCGTGCGCGCCCGCGAGGGGCTGGACGACGCCGAGGGCGCGGCGTCCGCCATCGACGAGTACCTCGCGCAGCCGGGCCTCGCGGCGCTGGACCGGGCCGACGGCGAGCGCGAGGCGCAGGCTTTGCGAGCCCGCACGTCCGCGCTGACGGTGACGACCAGCCCCCCGGGCGCGTCGGTGCTCGTCGACGGGAAGCCCGCGCCCGGGACGACCCCCCTCTCGACCGAGCTCCGTCCCGGCACGCACGCCATCGCCGTCCGGCGGCAGGGCTACGCCGAAGAGACGCGCTCGGTCGAGGCGCGCTTCGGGCGCGCGGTCATCGTGACCCTCGACCTCGACCGCACCACCAAGTAAAACCGCGGCGATGACGGGCGCCGCGCCGATCGCCTTCGCGCTCGCGGCCCGGCTGGCGGCCGCGTCCCCCGCGGCCGACGCCTGGACGGCCGCGGAGATCGGCGGCGTGCGCGGCATGACCATCGGGCCGATCGAGAACGGGTATCACCCCGCGGTCGGGTACGGGTCGCCGGCGTACGATCGGACGCTGCTCGAGGCGCGCGCGATGGGCGCCACCTGGGTCGCGCTCACGCCGTTCGGGCGCGTGGCCGATCTGAACGGGACCGGCATCGATCCGACCTTCGAGGCTCCCTTCGACCAGAACCGCCGAGACATCGCGCGGGCGATCGCGATGGCGCACGCGCGCGGGCTGCGCGTGATGCTTGTCCCGCACCTGTGGGTGGAGTCGGGCGAGTGGCGCGCGCTCGTGAACCCGCCGAGCGAGGCGGCGTGGGGCCGCTGGGCGGACGCCTACGCGCGGTTCGCGCGGGGCTGGGCGCGCGTCGCGGAGGACTCGGGCGCCGAGATGTTCTCCGCCGGGGTCGAGCTCCGCTCGTGGGTCACGACGGCGCACGCGCCCCGCTTCTCGCGCTTCCTGCGCGAGCTACGCGGCGTGTATCACGGCATCCTCACCTACTCGGCGAACTGGGACGACGTCGAGGACGCGGTCGTGCTCGGGGACATCGACGTCATCGGCATCAACGCGTTCTATCCGCTGGCCGACGTCGCGGGCGCGTCTGCCGCGAACTTGCTCGAGCACGCCCAGGGGGTGCGAGCGAAGGTGCACGAACTGGCGGAGCGCTGGAGCAAGCCCGTGCTCTTCACCGAGATTGGCTACACGACGCGCCCCGACCCCGCGCTCCGCCCGTGGGAGTGGCCGGACGGCATGAGCCAGGTGAAGGTGGACGAGCGCGCGCAGGCCGACGCCTACCGCGCCCTCCTCGAGCCGATGCTCGACGAGCCGGCCTTCGCCGGCTTCTTCGTGTGGCGCGTGTACGCCGACCCGGACGACACGTCGCAGGAAGCGCCCTGGGGCTTCTCTCCGCGCGGGAAGCTCGCGGAGCTGGTCGTGCGCGACGCGTTCGCGGCGCACTGGGCTTGCGACCCGTGGTCGAGCGCGCCCTTCGGCGCGCCCGCCGAGACGCCGGGCCTCTATCCCTGACGAACGCCGGGCGCGCGCCTCACAAGCAGGTGAGCGCGCCGCACCCGGAGAAGCAGCCCTGGAAGATGCAGTCGAAGCCGTCGAAGCAGGGCTTCGTGCTGCACATGTTCGGGGCGGTGGAGCCGCTGGAGCCGGTGCCGCTCGAGCTGCTGCCGGAGGACGAGCTTCCGGAAGACGTGCTGCCCGAGCTGCTGCCCGAGCCCGAGCCGCTCGACGCGTCGTCGCCCGCGTCGTCGCCGCTGTCGTCTCCCGCGTCGTCGCTCGCGTCGTCGCCGGCGTCGCCGGCGTCGTCGCCGCTCGCGCCGGATGTGCTGCCCGTCGAGAAGTCGCCGCTGCTCGAGCCGCTCGCGAACGAGCCGCTGAGGGAGCTGCCGGCGGAGGACGACCCCGACCCCGAGTTGGACGACCCGGAGTTGCCGCTGCCCGTGGAAGACGAGCCCGAAGAGCCGCTTCCGTAGTCGGAGCCGGAGTTGCCATTCGAGGAGCACGCCGCCAGGAGCGACACACACCCGAAGAGGACCCACGCACCCGTCCGAGCCGACATCGTCATGTGAAGCCTTCCTTCGCGGAGGCCCGCTCGCGCACATGCTTCGCGCGCGCGGACCCCGACCGCGGCACATGGTGACCGACGCACCCGGCTTTCGGTAGTCCCATTTGCGCAGGACGAACTATCAAATACGGCCATGGGGGGCCGCGATGACAACTCGTGGGCAGGCGCTCGCGCACGCCGGGCACGTGGCTGCGCGAGGCGGGACTATCCGCCCGAGCCCTGGACGACCATGAGCGCCACTCGCATCATCATGTCGCGAATCGCTTCCCGCGAGACCTGATCTCGCGACGCGAGCCACCCGATCGTCGTCGCCTCGACGAAGCCCACCCAGCCGCGCAGCGCGACCCGCGCGAGCTCGCTCCGCACCTCGAGTCCCTCGATGAGCCGGGCGCAGAACGACTCGCGGGTGTCGTCGACGATGCGCGCGACCTCGGCGTCGGCGCCGATGCCGCTCCGCAGCAATCCGACGTAGGCGGTGCCGTGATTGCCGACGTAGTCGATGAACGCGTCGAGCCCGGTGCGCAGACGATCGACCGCGTTCACCTGCGGGGAGGTCTTCGTGCGCTGCATGAGCTGCGCGGCCGCTTCGCGCACCGTCTCCACGTAGAAATCCCGCTTGGTCGGGAAGTAGTGATAGAGGAGGCCCTTCGAGATCCCGGCGGTACGCGCGACCTCGTCGATGGACACGTCGTCGTAAGTCCGCGTGCTGAAGAGCTCCGTGCCCAGCGCCACGAGCTGGCGGCGGCGCTCTTCGACGTCGAGCCGCGACCGTACGGGCGGCGGCGGCGCCTCGGAGCCCACCGCGCCACTCGATGCGGCGGCGGGCGAAGAAGCCGAGGAACGACGAGGCGGCACCGTACGTGCTTAGCCCAGCGTCGACTCTCGTTCAACGCGGCGGCGTGCCCGTCACGAGCCGGTCATCTCGTCGCAGACCTTGCCGGCGTTGCCGCGGAGGCTCCGGTCGTCGATTTTCACGGCGCAGTAGTCGCCGCGCCGCAGCGCGTCGACGAAGTCGACGACGAGGGGGTTCGTCCAGTCGCGGGCGCCGTCGAAGCGGGCGCGGATGACGCCGCGCTTGTCGATGAACCAGGTCTCCGGGAAGAGCCGCGTGCCGAACTTGCCGCCCACGACCTGCGCGCCGGGATCGACGAGCACGGTGAACGGCGGCTCCTCGCGCAGCACGGTCTGGAGCGTGGGCTTGATGTCCTCGGGGCTGTCGTCGACCGAGATCGCGAGGACCACCACGTCGGACCGGTCACGGAGGATCTTCGTGAGCTCGGCGAGCTCGGGCATCTCCTCGAGGCAGGGGCCGCAGGTCTTCGTCCAGAAGTTGAGGATCACGACCTTGTCGTGCAGCGCGTCCATCGAGACGGTGTTGCCGCGCATGTCTTTGAGCGAGAAGTCCGGCACGCGCCGGTCGGCCGCGAGGTAGTCGGGCCGCAGGAAGCACGGCGCGCTGCACACGCGGCGCGTCTCGCCCTCCTTGGTGACGGCGACGAAGCCGTAAACGAAGAGAGCGGCCACGATCACGAAGGCGAGCTGCGCCAGGATGGGCACGACCCGGACGGGCACCTCGGGCTCGGACGGCATTGCCCTGGGCTATAACGGGCCGCGCGTACGCTGGCCAGTCGCGGGGCTCGCCCCCCCCCCGCGCGCGCCTACAGCTGAGACAGTACGCCCAGGCCGACGGCGCTGGAGGCCACGAGGACGTCGCGCCCCTCGGGCGGGAGCACCCCGGCGAGCGTCATTCCGTGCAGGACGCCGACGCCCGCGAGCAGGCCGAGGAGGCCGACCCACGTGCGCTTCGCGCTGCGGCGCTTCGCCCGCTCGCTGTCGAGAAATGTGGCCACGGAGCGCATCGCGTCGCGCGCCTCCTCTTCGGACGGTTGCAGCACTTCTTCGTCCATGGCGGCCTCCTTTGCACGAGGAACCTGGTGGGCGCCTCTCCTATTCCGACGCTCCGGGGAGGGCCCCGGTTGCGGGCGGCGTCGATACGACGGCATCTCCCGAAATGGTAGGAAGGCCGCGGAGCCACGATGACCCCCGCGGAGCGCCACGCCCAGCTCGTTCGCGAGATCGACGCGCACAACTACCGCTATTACGTCCTCGACGATCCGATCGTCACCGACGCGGAGTTCGACGCGCGCCTCCGCGAGCTCCAGGCCATCGAGGAGGGGCAGCCCGAGCTCCGCACGCCCGACTCGCCGACGCAGCGCGTGGGCGGCGAGGCCCGAACGCAGGTCGTGCAGGTGCGGCGCCCCACGCGCATGCTCTCGCTCGACAACTCCTACGCCCCGGAGGACCTCGCCGAGTTCCACCGCCGCGTGGTCGAAGGGCTCCCCGAGTCGGAGGCGCCACGCTTTTGCGTCGAGCCGAAGCTCGACGGCGCGGGCGTCGAGGTCGTGTACGACGGCGGCCGGCTGGTGCAGGCGAGCACGCGCGGCGACGGCCAGGTGGGCGAGGACATCACGCAGAACGTGCGGACCCTCCGCAGCGTGCCCCTCCGCATCACCCACACGGGCAAGCTCACCCTGCGCGGCGAGATCATCATCTACCGTCGCGACCACGACGCCCTCAACGAGGAGCGCGTCGCCCAGGGCCTCGAGCCCTTCGCGAACCCCCGCAACGCGGCGGCGGGCGCGGTGCGCATGCTCGATCCGCGCGAGGTCGCCCGGCGCCCGCTTCGCGCGGCTTTCTACCAGATCGTCGAGGGGCCCGACCTCGTCCCCACGCAGCACCAGAGCCTCGAGTGGCTCGAGGCCCAGGGCCTGCCCACGCACCGGCGCCACACCGTGACCGAGTGGGAGGGCGTCGCCGCGGCCATCGCGTCGATCGAGCAGGCGCGCGCGACCTACCCCTTCGAGATCGACGGCGCCGTCATCAAGGTCGACTCGTACCGCCAGCAGGGGATGCTGGGGATGACGTCGAAGTTTCCCAAGTGGGCCATCGCCTTCAAGTTCAAGGCGGAGCAGGCCCGCACGCGGCTCCAGGCAATCGAGGTGCAGGTGGGCCGCACCGGGGCGCTGACGCCGGTCGCGTTCCTCGATCCCGTCGAGCTCGCGGGGACGACGGTGGCGCGCGCGACCTTGCACAACGCGGGGATGATCGAGGCCCTCGACGTGCGCGTCGGCGACCACGTGTTCATCCAGAAGGCGGGAGAGGTGATCCCGCAGGTGGTGGGCGTCGATCGAACCACGCGCACGGGCGACGAGAAGAAGTTCCAGATGCCCGCGGCGTGCCCGGTGTGCGGCACGCCCGTCGCGCGGGAGCTCCGCGACCCCGAGAAGCCCGAGCTCGGATACGGCGCGGCGACCCGCTGCCCGAACCGCCTCTGCCCCGAGCAGGTGAAGCAGCGCATCTTCTACTTCGCGCGGCGGTTCGCGATGGACGTCGATCACCTCGGGACCGCGCTCGTCGACCAGCTCGTCGAGCAGCGCATCGTCAAGGACGTGGCCGACCTCTACGCGCTCACGGCCGAACGCATCGCGTCGCTCGAGCGGATGGGCGAGAAGAGCGCGCAGAACGTGTTCGCGTCGATCCAGCGGTCGAAGGCGCGGCCCCTCGAGCGGGTCATCGTCGGGCTCGGCATCCCGCAGATCGGGCAGGTGGCGGCGAGGCAGCTCGCGGAGGAGATGGGCACGCTCGAGCGGATGCTCTCCCTCGCGCCCGAGCAGGTGCGCGAGCACGCCGACGCGATCCACGGGTTCGGGCCCAAGATGGTCGACAGCGTCGTCGGCTTCGTGGGCGACCCCGAGCAGCGCGCGCTGATGGAGAAGCTCGTCGCGCTCGGCGTGGGCACGCCGCAGCCGCGGGACGAGGTCGCCGCGGAGGGGCCGCTCAAGGGCATGACCTTCTGCGTGACCGGCGTGCTCTCGCGCAAGCGCGAGGACGTCCACGCCGACATCCGCGCCGCGGGCGGCGAGGTGCACGACTCGGTCAAGAAGACGACGACCTACCTCGTCGCGGGCGACAAGACGGGCAAGAGCAAGCTGGATCAGGCCAGGAAGTTCGGCACCAAGGTGGTCACCGAGGCCGAGCTCCAGGCGATGCTCGCCGGGACGAGCGCGCCCCCTCCAGAGACGGCGTGAGGTCTGCGAGCCTCAGCCGAAGAGCTCGCGCAGCTTGTCCATGAAGGACTTTTGCTGCGGCTGCACGTCCTCTCCGAGCTCGTGCGCGAGCGCCTCGAGGAGCTGGCGCTGCCGCTCGGTGAGCTGCGTCGGGACCTCGATCGTGATCTCGACGCGCTGATCCCCGCGGCCCATGCCGCCGCGCCGCGGCATCCCCTTGTTCTTGATGCGAAGGACCGTCCCTGGCTGGGTGCCGGCGGGGATGCGCATGTTGCCCTTGCCGTCGAGCGTCGGGACCTGCACCTCGCCCCCGAGGGCGGCGTGCGTGAACGTGACGGGGACGGTGCAGAGGACGTCGTCGCCCGACCGGCGGAAGAACGGGTGGCTCTGGACCGTGATGGTGATCTCGAGGTCGCCGGGGGCGCGGTCGGGGCGCGGCTTGTTGCCGGCGCCGGTCACGAGCTTCGTCGCGCCCGCCTCGACGCCCGCGGGGATGGTGACGCGGAGGCTCTCGGTGGCCGTGACCAGGCCGCTCCCGCGGCAGGCCGGGCACGGGTGGCGCACGGTGCGGCCGCTGCCTCGGCACCGCGAGCACGACCGCTCGACGGCGATCGGGAAGATGCCTTGCTGGAAGCGCACCCGGCCGCGACCGTTGCAGGCGCTGCACGCCTCGGGCGCGGTGCCCGCCGCGGCGCCCGACCCGTGGCAGTCGCCGCACGAGATGACGCGCTCGTAGCGCATCGACTTCTCGCAGCCGAACGCGGCCTCTTCGAAGCTGACCTCGAGCTCGCGCTTGATGTCGCCCTTGTCGCCCTTGCCGACGCCGAAGACGCCGAGCAGATCGCCGAGGATGCCGTCGATCGCGATGTCGCTGATGTCTACGTACCCGCCCGCGAAGGGGCCGCCGGCGCCGAAGGGCGAGCCGGGCTCCTCGGCGCGGTGGCCGAGGCGATCGTAGAGGGACCGTCGATTTTCGTCCGAGAGGACCTGATACGCGAGGTTGATCTCCTTGAAGCGCTCGTGCGCCGTGGGGTCGCCCGGATGGCGGTCGGGGTGGTACTGGCCGACAAGCTTCTTGAAGGCGCTCTTGATGTCCTCGGGAGCGGCGTCGCGATGGACTCCGAGGACCTCGTAGTGGTCCCGTTGGGGCATAGCGTCGGCGGGCTTGAGTAGCACACCCTCCGCACGCATGCTGGGGGCTCACGCCGCCTCCGCCGGCCCGCCCCGGACGACTTGGCGCGTCACCGCCGCGTACCAATGCCTTTCGCTCGCCACTCGCGCCTCGTGCTCACGCTCGCGGGCCTTGCGTATGCGCCGCTGCCCGTCAGCGGGTGCCACGGCGGGCCCGTCGACCCGCCGGGCGCCGGGCCCAGCCCGCAGGCGGCGGCGGAGCCCGCGCCGTTCGCGAACCCGCCGAACCCCTCGGCCACGGGGACCTCGGCCGACTCTGGGCCGGCGCCCGAGCCGATGCACAGCGACCTGGGCCTTGCGCCGGACGTCCTTCGCGACGTGTTCGGCCGCGACGCCGGCGCGCGCGACACCACCACGCGCGATCTGCGCGAGCTCTCGGGGTACGAGCTCCAGGCGGTCCTTCGCACCGGCGAGGGGCCGCCGGCGCCGCGCGCGCCGGAGGTGAACGCCGCGGTCATCGACGCGGCGAGACGCAAGGCGGAGGCGCGCGTCACGATCGACTTCGCGCAGGGCCGCGCGCGCTTCGTCTTCAGCGGGTCCGCGTTCGTCGTCCCGGCCGGAACGGAGCTCCGCGCGCGCGGCGACCGGTACGGGCACCTCCTCCTCTGGCCGGGCGAGGACAGCTATCGCGTCGCGGCGCCGGGGTCGCTCCGCGCGCTCCTCGGAGAGCGCCGGCTCGACGTCGCGCCGGTCGGTCGGGCCGACGTGTCGAGCGCGGGCGAGGGCGCGCGGCGCCTGAACCTGCCGACGCGGCGCGTGGAGGTCGCGACCCGCGCGGCGAAGGCCACCCTCGAGGTCGCGACCGTGCACGAAGCCGACGGCGGCGGGGCGCTCGTGTGCCGCATGCTCCTCGATCTCATGAGCGCGGCGCCGTCCACGACCGCGTGCGAAGCCGACGAAGTGCCGCTCCACGCCGAGCTCCGGTGGACGACCCAGGGGGCGCTCGTCTTCGACGCGATCGGGCTGGCGCGCCGCTGGGACCTCGTCGCGCAGGACCTCGCCGCGCCGCCCGCGACCCTGAGCTTCACGCCCGCCCCTCCGCCGCAGTCGCCCGCGGAGCTCCTCGTCCCGCGAAGCGAGCTCGCGGCGTTCCGCACCGTGCCCGTCGACGTCGCGCCCCCCTCGCCGCGCGAGGCCGAGCCGGGGCCGGGGCTCACGCTGGTCAACTCGACCGACGAGCTGCGGGTCGTGTCGATCGACGGCGTGCCGGCCGCGTGGCTCGCGCCCGGCGAGCGCCTCGGAATGCCCACGATGCTGCGCGGCCGGTATGTCGTGCAGTGGCGCACGTTCCTCGGCGACGCGTGGGATCCGCCGGCCACGGTGGCCGTGCCGGGTACGAGCGAAGTCGGCCGCGTCACGACACCCTGAAGAGAGAATTCTTCTCGTTACTTGGCCCAGCGGTCGGCGCGGGCGCTCGCCTGCACGCGGCCGTAGACGTTCGCGACGTCGACGAGCTCCGCGCGCTCCCCCTCGTGCTCGACGAGAATCCGGCTCCCCGGGCACGACGTCGAAGATGCCGGTGCGGAAGACCTCTCCGCCGACGAGGCCGACAATCTCCCCCGCGTGCTGGCAGACGACCATCTCGCGCCGCGCGGGCCCGAATCACGATCACCGGCACCACGAAGCCCTCGAACGGCGCGACGCCGAGCAGCTCGGCGGGCGCCCCGGGCACCTGCGTCACGCGCGGCGGTGGCGCCACGCGAAGGACCGACGACGCGGGCACGAAGCGGAGCGCGGGGCCGACCCGAAGGAGCACCGCGCCGCGCCGGCCCGCATGCGCCGTCACGGCGTCAGGCCGCGCGCCGGCGCACGAGCCGCGCCTCGAGGAGCTGATAGAGCACCTTGCACGCGTCGAAGCTCGACATGTGGCTCTGCTCGATGATCTCGCGCACGCTGCGCTTGCCGTCGACCATCTCGAGCAGCTTTTGCTCGTGCTTCGCCAGGCGTCCCACGTCGGCCGCCTCGATGGCCACGAGGTCGGGCTGGAGCACCGACTCGAAGCTCCCGAGGCCCGCCTCGACCAGGCGCCACTCGTCGACCCGGCGGAACCCCTCCATGACGACGGAGGCCACGGGCAGGGCGAGCTGCGCGCTCTCGGCGAGCGACGGCTGCGCCTCGAGGCTGAACTCGAAGCGCCCGCGCGGCCAGCGCAGCACCTCGTACACCAGCTCGCTCGACTGACGCGCGAGCGCCTCGCGGAGCTGCTCGGGGGTCACGCGGCCCGCGTCGATGAGGAGGTCGCCGAGCAGCCGGCGCGCGCCCGTCGGCGACTCGTCGCGGGGCATCGCCGTCCGCGCGCCGCTCTCGGGGGGCGTCTGCCTGGCCGGCGTGTGGTCGCGCAGGATGCGCGTGATGTCCTCGGTCGTGACGAGCCCGAGCTCCACGAAATACCGGCCCAGCCGGAACTCGGCGCCCGCCCCGCGCGCCTGCACGAGGTCGATGAGGCCCTGGCGGATCGACATCGAGATTTCCATCTTGCCGTCGGTCACCATGAGCAGCCCGGAGCGCGCCTCGATCTGCAGGAGCTGGAGGACGGCGCCGATGGGGATGATCGCGATGTCGCCCTGGAGCGCGACCGCCGAGCGGGTCTCCGCCGGGACGGTGCGCATGGCGTCGGTGCTGTCGTTCTCCTCGCCGGGCGCGCGCTCGCGTTCGCGCTCGCGCTTGCGCCACTCGTCGGCGCGGCGGATGGCGTTCTCGATGACGGCGATGAGGGCCTGCGCCTCGAAGGGCTTGGTGATGGCGTCGATGGCGCCGGTCTGCTGCACGAAGTGATCGCGGATGCGATCCGACTTCGCGCTCATGAGGACGACCGGCGTGTCGCGAAGGAGCTCGTCGTGGCGGATCGCGCGGCACAGCTGGAAGCCGTTCATGCGCGGCATCACGAAGTCGACGAGGACGACGTCGATCTTCTCCGCCTCGTCGCCCTCGGCCCCGTCGGCGGCCGAGCGCGCGGCGTGCAGGAGCTTCTCGAGGGCCGCCTGGCCGTCGGCCGCGTGCACCGCCTCGAAGCCGTGTCGCTCGAGGACCGAGCTCACGACCTTGCGGATCGTCGCGCTGTCGTCGACCACCAGGACGCGGGTGGTCATTCTCGGATTCGAGGGGACGGGTTCACCCATAGAATTCAGGGCGCGCGAGGCGAATGTGGCCGGGAGGAGGCAAACGAAGAGGATGAATCAGAGGAGCCGCCCCTCGGCGTCCTCGATCTGGGCGAGGGCCACCGCGAGCGCGTCCTTCGCGCGCTCGAGCGACTGCTTGTCGGCTGCCCACTTGGAGGCGGCCTTGGACGCGCGCGCCGACTCGATCTTCCATCCGGGCCCGGGTGCGCGCCAGCTCCTCGCGCACGCCTGCGAGATTGGACTCGAGGGAGGTCACGCGCTCGGCGGCCGCCTGGTGCTTCGCCTGCAGGTCGTCGCGCGCGGCCTGGAGGTCGGCCACCTTGCGCTCGAGGTCCGCCGCCGCGGAGGCGTGCGCGGCGTCGCCCGTCTCCTTCTCCTCGCGCAGCGACTGGAGCTCGCCGCGCAGCGCGGAGAGGTCCATGTCGAGCTTCGCGAGCTTGTCGTGCGCCTCGCCGAGCTCGCGCTGGCCCTTGGCCTCGAGCGCGGCGACCGTGGAGTCGCGGTCGTTCTTCAGCGCGGAGAGCTTCTCGTCGAGCTCCGTGCGCAGCGCGTCGATCGCCTCGCGCTCGTGCCGCTCGCCTTCGGCCCGCGCCTCGGTGAGGTGCTCGTCCATCTCCTTGCGGATGGTCGCCACCGCCGCTTCGGCCTCGCCTTTGAGCCGCGCCTCTTGCTCGCTCAGCGCTTCGGTCCTGGTCCGCTCGGCCTCGGCGCGCGCCGCCGAAAGCGCGCGCTCGGCCTCCGAGCGCGCCTCGTCGACCGCCTGATGGGCCTCGGCACGGGCCGCCGAGACCGCCTGCTCGGCCTCCGCGCGGGCCGCCGAAACCGCCTGCTCGGCCTGGGCGCGGGCCATGGAGACCGCGGCCTCGCGGTCGCGCTCGGCCTGCGCGAGAATCCACCCGGCGGCGCTCCTCGGCCTCGTCGAGCTCGCGCGCTTGCTCGGCGCGCTCGTTCGCGAGGATCTCGATCGAGCTCGGCCCGAGCCGACGCGATCTTCACCTCGCTCGCGGCGCGCTCCTCGGCGTGCTTGGTGCGAAGCTCGTTGACCTGCCGGTCCTTGTTCTCGCTCTCGGCGCGGGTCTTCTCGAGGCGGGCGCGGAAGTCTTCGCTGGCCTTCTTCGCGAGCTCCTTGTCGGTCGCGAGGGCCTCGTTCTTCTCGCGGGTCTCGGCGACCTCGCGCTCGAGCGCCAGGAGCCGCTCGTCGATGTCGGCCTTGGAGCGCTCGAGCGCCAGGGCCTGGTCCTGCGACTCGACGATCTCCTTGTCCTTCTTGGAAAGCTGCTCCCGAAGGGAGAGGATCTCCTTGTCTTTCTTGTTGAGGCCCTCGCGGAGATCGAGAAACTCTCGGCTCGAGACCGCGCCCGGCTTGGCGCCGGCCGAAAGCCGCACCTTCAGCTCCTCGACCTCGCGCGCGAGGCGCTCGGCCTCGCCGGCCTCGATGCGAAGCTTCTCGATCTCCTGGCGACCGTCTTCGATCTCGCGGTCGTTCGCGGAGATGCGCTCCCGGGCGCGCGCGAGCTCTTCGCGGAGCTTGTCGTGCTCGGCGGGGTCGACCCCGTTCAGGGCGGGCGCGGGGCGCATGCTGAGCGGGCGCCCGGGCGGCACGGACGCGCGCGGCGCGAAGGACGGACGCGACGGCGGCGACGGCGCGGGCGCTTCGAAGGCGCGCGCGCCCATTTGCGCGGCGTCCGCCGGCGGCATCGAGCCGTTGCGGAACGAACGCGCGGGCGGAGCGGCGACGGCGGCGCCGGCCTGCGCGGTCGCCTCGACGGGCGCGGAGACCTCGGGGCCCGTGAGCCGCCCGAACGCGGCGTCGGCGAAGGCGTCGAGATCGGCGTCCATCTTCTCGGCCTGCTCGACTCTCTCGGCCTTCTCCGCCTTCTCCGCTTTCTCGGCCCGCTCTCTCTCGGCGGCCCTCAGCGGGAGCTCCTCGAGCTCGGCGGACGTGACGACCATCGTCTGCGAGGAGTCGTCGTCGTCGAGCACGTAGTCGGTGGCGCCGACCTCGATCTCGTCGTCGATGACGATCGCGCCCTCGGCCTCGGGGGCGGCCGCGGCGCCCAGCGGCACGAAGCCTCGGATGTGGGTGAGGAGATCGCCGAACGCGACGGGCTTGTGGACGTAGTCCTCGGCGCGCGTGCGGAGCTTCTTGTGCTGCTCGAACGTCTCGTCGCTCGACTCGCTCGACATGATGATGAGCGGGACGTCTTTGAGGTTCGGGTCTTTTTTGAGCTTGTTGCACACCGAGAAGCCGTTCATGCGCGGCAGCTCGATGGAGAGCAGGATGAGATCCGGCTTTTCGGACGCGGCTTGCTGCAGACCCAGGTTCCCATCGTCGACCACAGTGGTCGTGCATCCGAGGTTGCCGAGCTCGTTCCTCAGCTCGCCGGCGAAAGCGACGTCGCTCTCGAATACGAGAACTTTGGTGGGCATGGGTCCTGACACGCGGAAAGGAAAACGGACGGCGCGCGAAAATCGCCGCAGTTTCTCCGCGGTTCGAGGATAGGCCGGGCCCAGAAAAGGTGTCAAACCTTCAAGGACCGCCTGAGGCGGGAGGCGGCGCTCAGGTCGGCGCGACGGGAGGCACCAGCACGCCCGGCGTGGGGTCTTCGCCGGACTGCCGCAGGAGCGCCGTTCGCACCGCGTGCTCGACGAGCTGCCAGAGCTGGGCGCGATCGGTCACGCGACCGAGGAAGCCGATGGGGATGCGGAAACCGCCCTTGTCGCGCCGGCCGCCGCCGTAGGGCCGGCCCTTCTCGTCGGCCCCGAAGGCCTGTTCGAGCCAGACCGCCGGATCGACGCTGGGCGAGTGGGTGCGGAGCGACCCCTCGATGTACTTGTCACCGACGACGCCGTACACGACGCAGGTGTCGATGTCTTCGCGGCGCACGAGGAAGTCGGCCGCCTGGGCGATGGTGTCGCGCTCGCCCTCCGTGACGAAACCGACACCGGCCATCGCGAAGTTTCGGCGCACCCCGAGCGCGGTGAGCGCACGCGCGATCACATCCATCGCGGTGGGCGCGATGAGCCGGCGCGAGAGGTCTTGAAGGAGGTCGCGGTCGCAGACCTCGACGATCTGCTCGGCAGCGTGGAAGTCGGCCGCACGCGCGAGCATGAAGTCGTCGGTGTCGGTCGCGAGGCCGTGCATCAGCGCGGTGGCGATGCGGCGGTCTTCTTCGAGGTCGGGATCGAGGGCCGCCAGCTCCATCAGGTACTCGACGAAGATCGTCGAGGTCGCCCCGACGTCCATGCGAAGGTCGATGAAGCGCGCCTTCGGCGGCGAGGCCGGCCGGTGGTGGTCGACGATCGTGAGGACCTCGTAGTCCCCGCCGTCGGGCAGCTCGGGATCGACCTCGTGGGCGTCGACCAGGCCGAGGAAATCGACCCGCCCAACCTCTCGCACACTCTTGATCTTCCGGAGCTCGAGCCCCAAGAGCTTCACGAGAGCGCGGTTTTCCCGGTGGCTGACTTCGTGGCAGTACCCGATCGTCGTCTGGGCGACGCCGAGCCGCTGACCCAGGTGTGCCTGGGCGAGCGCGCACGCGATTCCGTCGGGATCGGGATTGCCCCGCAGGGCGATGAGGACGTGCTTGCCGCGCGCCGCGGAGAGGGCCTCTCCGAAGCCGCGCGCCCGTAGTTCGTTGGCCGGTTGGTTCGGCAGGGCCAAACGTCTTACCGGCTCCGGCATTGAGGATGGGATTGTGGACACGTTTGCACCGACAAATCTACGCACCAGCGGGGGCAAAGCCTAGCGCCCCCAGGCCGGTGACCGCCAGTGGGCATCGAACGCACTTTGACGCCCCATGTCAGACATGCCACGAGCGTGCCAACCCTCCCCTCGACGTCTTCTGCGGTAGGTTGGCGCCGCATGGCGCGCCTCCTGCGCTCCGTTCTCGTCCCGCTGGTCGTCGCTCTCCCGCCGCTCTTCTGGGTGGTGAGCGCGACCGATCGCGCGTCGCGTACGCCCTTCGGCCGCGACCAGGGCATCTTTCAGTACGTCGGCTGGGCGCTCCTCCAGGGGCAGGTGGACTATCGCGACATCCGCGACGTCAACGGCCCGCTCACCCACTTCATCCACGCGGCCTTCCTGCTCCTCGGCGGCGGCGACGAGCACCGCTTCCGCGTGCTCGACCTCGCCGTGACGGGCGCGACGTTCGCGCTCGTGGGGGCGTGTTTGCCGGGGCTCCTTCGACGGCCGAGCGCCCGCACCGCGTGGCTCGAGCGGGCGGCCTGGGCCCTGGCGGCCTGGGTGGTCCTCAGCGGGCAGTACCTCCTCTATCTGTTCTGGGACCTCGCGCAGCGCGAGAGCTTCTTCGACTGGTTCCTCCTCCCGAGCGTCGCGCTCCAGCTCGCGGGGCTCGCGCCGTCGCGCCGCCCCGGTCGGCGGCGCGCGCTCCTCGCGGTAGCGGGCGCGCTGAGCGTCCTGCCCTGGTTCGGCAAGCCGACGTTCGCCCTCTTCACGGTGACGCAGCTGGCCTGCCTGGTCGCCAGCGAGCTCGGCGTGTCACGGAGGCGCGCGGCCGCTGCGTTCCTGGCGGGCGGCGCGGGCGCGGCCGCGGTCGCGTTCGCGCTCCTGGCCGTGGTCGGCGATCCGTTCGCTTACCTGCGGATCCAGCTCTCGGACGTCCCCGCGTTCTACCGCTTCATCTGGCCGCGCACGGCCGCGGACATCTTCTCGAGCGCCTGGGCCGCGACCCCGGCCGCGCTCGGGATCGCCGGAGCCCTCCTCATCACGGCACTCGTCGCCCTCGGTGAGATGCCGCGCCGGGCGCTCGTCCTCGCGCCGCTGCCGATCTGCGCGCTCGCCGCGATCACGGCCCAGGCGAAGGGCTTCCCCTACCACTTCCACCCGCTCACCTCGACGGTCTCGCTCCAGTGGCTGGCCCTCGTCGCGTGGCTCACGGAGCGGGCGCGGGTGTCGCGGCGCATCATGGCCGCGGCGCGATGGGCGCCCGTCGTCGCGGGCCTCGCGCTCGCGCTCCACGTCGAGGGCGCGCTCGAGCAGAGCCCGCACATCCGCCAGACCTGGCTCCTCCGGTCGGGCTACACCGCGGAGAGTCGGGCGACGCGCGGGTACTTCGCGCAGTTCCCCGAGCCGGATTTCTTTCCGTTCGAGATGCGCCAGGCGGCGGCCTACTTGCACGAGGCCACCGGCCCGGCCGACCGGGTGCAGATGTACGGGATGGATCCGTACGTGCTTTTCCTGGCGAAGCGTCTGAGCGCGACTCCTTACATCTACGGATACGACCTCGACGTCGACGCAGCCCTGGCGGGCGGCGCCGGGGGCGTGCCCGACGAGGCCCAGGCCGAGCGCATCCGGGCCATCCAGAAGGACCACGAGACCGATCTGCTGACGAGGCTCGAGGCGCACCCTCCGGCCGCGTTCGTCTTCCTCGACCATTCGCCGCTCTTCTCCGAGCTCGACGCCTGGGAAGATTTCGGGACCCACTGCGCGCGGGCGGCCGCCTGGGTCTCCGAGCACTACCGGGAGACCGCCCGCTTCGGTCACGATCACGTCTGGCTGCGATCGGACGTGACGGCTCCGCCGCTCAAAGAAGCGCCGCCGGACAATGATGGCGATCGAGTGACGTGGCCCGAAGGGCCTTGAGCTAAGGTGGGTGCTTCGTTTTCGAGGGGCCTCCATGGAAGAAACGTCACCCCCTACCGTCACGCACCCCAACGCCGGAACTGCCGGCCCCGCCGCGAGCCCTCCGAACGGCGCCCCCAACGCCTCTCGCGTCAGCACGCCGCCGGCGGTCCCCGCGACCTCGTCGTCGGCCGTCCCGCCCGCGCCGGCCTCGACGCCGTACCTCCCGGGTGTGGAGCCGCTCGACCTCGACGCGCCCTCCCTCTACCTGAACCGCGAGCTCTCCTGGCTCGAGTTCAACGCGCGGGTGCTCGCCGAGGCCGAGAGCGAGAACGTGCCGCTCCTCGAGCGCCTGAAGTTCCACGCCATCGTCGCCAGCAACCTCGACGAGTTCTTCATGGTCCGCGTCGCCGGCCTGAAGCAGCAGCTCACCGGCGAAGTCGAGGAGATGGGCCCCGACGGCATGACGGTCGGCGAGCAGCTCGCCGCGATCGCCGCGCGGGTGCACGAGCTCGTCGCGACGCAGGCGCAGAGCCTGGCCACCCTGCTCCCGAAGCTCGCCGAGGTCGGCATCATCTTCGTGAAGCCGCACGAGCTCCCCGCCGAGCAGCTCGCCGAGCTCGACGCCCGGTTCCACAACGAGGTCTTCCCGATCCTCACGCCGATCGCGATCGATCCCGGCCACCCGTTCCCTCAGGTCCGCAACCGGAGCCTGAACCTCGGCGTCATGTTCACGCGCGAAGGATCGGAGCCGGCCTTCGGGGTCGTGCAGGTGCCCTCGGTGCTGCCGCGCCTCCTGCCGGTCACCGGCGTGAAGACGACGAGCCGGCACCCGGCGCGCGCCTTCGTGTTCCTCGAGGACCTGGTCGCGCGCCACGCGAGCACCATCTTCCCGGGCGTCCGCAGCAAGGGCCTCTACGTCTTCCGCGTCACGCGCAACTTCGACATCGAGGTCGACGAAGAAGAAGCCGACGACCTGCTCCAGTCGATCCAGCAGGAGCTCCGGCGGCGCGAGCGCGGCAACGCCGTGCGGCTCGAGGTCGCGGGCGACCCGCCGCCCGGCTCGCTCGCGAAGCTCGTGAAGGCGCTGAAGCTCGACCCCGACAAGGACGTGTACCCGGTCGGCGGTCTGCTCAACGTGGCGGACCTCATGGCGGTCTCGCGCGACTCGCGCGACGAGCTGCGGGCGTTCCGCGACGAGCCGTTCATGCCCCACGCGGTGCCGCCCCTGCGCGAGGTCGAGGACGTGTTCGCGGTGCTCCGCGAGCAGGACGTCCTGCTCCAGCACCCGTACGAGTCGTTCGACAGCGTCGTCGACCTCGTCGCGCGCGCGGCCGACGACCCCGACGTCCTCGCCATCAAGCAGACGCTCTACCGCGCGGGCGGCGACTCGCCGATCGTGAAGGCGCTCGTGCGCGCCGCGGAGAGCGGCAAGCAGGTGACCGCGATCGTCGAGCTGAAGGCCCGCTTCGACGAGGAGTCGAACATCGTCTGGGCGAGGATGCTCGAGCAGGCCGGCGCCCACGTGGTCTACGGCCTGCTCGGCCTGAAGACCCACGCGAAGTGCCTTCTCATCGTCCGCCGCGAGAAGGGCAAGCTGCGGCGGTACGCGCACCTCTCGACGGGCAACTACAACCCGACGACCGCCCGCCTCTACACGGACCTCTCCTACTTCACGTCGCGCCCGGAGATCTGCGAGGACGTCTCGAGCCTCTTCAACCTCCTCACCGGGTACAGCGCGCCCCCGCGGTGGAACAAGCTGATCGTCGCGCCGCTGGGTCTGCACGAGGCGATCCTCGGCCTCATCGAGCGCGAGGCGGAGCACGCGCGGGCGGGGCGGCCGGCGCGCATCGTCTTGAAGATGAACGCGCTCGTCGAGCGAGACGTGATCCACGCGCTGTACCGCGCGTCCCAGGCGGGCGTGCCCATCACGCTCTGCGTCCGCGGCATCTGCTGCCTGCGGCCGGGCGTGCAGCACGTGAGCGAGACGATCGAGGTCCGCGCCCTCATCGATCGCTTCCTCGAGCACGGCCGCGCGTTCCACTTCGCGAACGGCGGCAAGGACGAGGTGTACATCTCCAGCGCCGACTGGATGCCCCGCAACTTCCACCGCCGCGTCGAGACCCTCATCCCCATCGAGGACCCGGTGCTGCGCTCGCGGCTCATCGACATCCTGCAGGTGCAGGTCGCCGACAACGCGAAGACCTGGCTCCTCAAGCCCGACGGGAAGTACGAGCGCGAGCAGGCGAAGCCCGGGGTCCCCGTGCTCCGCGCGCAGGCGCGCTTCATCGAGATGGCGCGCGACCGCGTGAAGGCCGCCGAGCTAGGCGCGACGAGCGGCAGGTTCTCGCTGAGCCGCCTCGCGTCCCGCGGGCGGGTCGACGACAAGTCGCCCGACGGGCGGCGGCCGCGGCGCGAGGCGCGCGAGCCCCGCGAGAAGAAAGGCGCGGAGTGAGCGCCGGCGCCCTTCCATGACCCGCCGCGGCTACTACCCGCCCGTCGAGCCGTACCGCACCGGCCACCTGCGGGTCTCCGAGGTGCACGAGCTCTACTTCGAGGAGAGCGGCAACCCCAGGGGCCGCCCGATCGTGTTCCTGCACGGCGGCCCGGGCTTCGGGACGGAGCCGAACCACCGGCGCTTCTTCGACCCGGAGGCGTACCGCATCGTGGTCTTCGATCAGCGCGGCTGCGGCAAGAGCACGCCGCACGCCTCGCTCGTCGACAACACGACCTGGCACCTCGTCGCCGACATCGAGGCCCTTCGCGAGCACCTCGGGATCGAGAAGTGGCACGTCTTCGGCGGCTCGTGGGGCAGCACGCTGGCGCTGGCCTACGCCGAGACCCACCCGGAGCGCGTGTCGGCGCTCGTGCTGCGCGGGATCTTCCTCGTGCGAAAGCAGGAGATCGACTGGTTTTACCAGCGCGGGGCCGGCGCGCTCTTCCCCGACGCGTGGGAGAAGTACGTCGAGCCCATCCCCGAGGCGGAGCGCGGCGCTCTCGTCCCGGCCTTCTACGCGCGGCTCACGAGCGAAGACCGCGACGTGCGCCTCCGGGCGGCGCGGGCGTGGAGCCTCTGGGAGGGCTCGACGAGCTGCTTCGTGCCCAACGAGGGCCTCATCGCCAAGACCTCGGGCGACGACTTCGCGGTCGCCTTCGCGCGCATCGAGTGCCACTACTTCATGCACGACGCGTGGCTCTCTCCGCCCCGCGACCTCCTCGGCAACGCCGCGAAGATCCGCCACATTCCCGGCGTCATCGTGCAGGGCCGCTACGACGTCGTGTGCCCGATGGAGTCGGCGTGGGCCCTCCACCGGGCGTGGCCCGAGGCGCTCTTCCGCGTCGTACCCGACGCGGGCCACGCGGCGAGCGAGCCGGGGACCCTCCACGAGCTCGTCGAGGCGACGGACCGCCTCCGCTGACCGCGCGGGAGCCCTGAGGTAGAGTCGCCGCTTCGATGCCGCCCCCTCGCGCCGTGGTGATCCCCTTCGGCGTGCCGACGGAGGGGCGCGGGCTCGGGCTGGGGCTCGCCGCGCTGATGCACGCGTTCGTGCACGTCGAGGGCGACGGCGTCGCGCTGGCCCAGCTCCACTCGCGCAAGAACGAGGAGCAGGAGCCGCGCTCGCCGGCGTTGCCGGTCGAGGCGTTCGTGCCGCCCGCCGCCTGGCGCGACATCGCCGGGCGCGGCGAGGCGCACGAGGCGGTGGGCCTGGTGCTCACCGGTTCCTTCGAGCCGCCGGGGGACGGCCCGGGGACCCTGCGGCTCCTCGCGTTCGACTCGCGCGACGGGAGCACGCGGGCCCGCGTCGACGCGCACGTCGACGACGAGCGCGCCGGGGCCACGCTGGTGGGGGCCCTCGAGCAGCTCTGGTCGGAGCTCGGCGGGGAGATCGGCGCGCTGCGCGGGCTGCGCGACCTGAGCTGGGAGTCGCTCGAGAGCGTCCTTCGCGCGGAGCGTTGCGCGCTGCACGACCCGGCGCGGGGCGGGCCGCACGACCGGCTGGCGGCGATGCTGCACCTGGGGCGCGCCATCGAGGAGGCGCCCGAGGCGCGGTACCCGGTCGAGCGGCTCGCGGCGATCGCCACCGAGGCGGCGCTCGGCGCGTCGCTCGACGTGAAGGGCGCGGCGGCCGCGGTGCGAGCGCTCGAGCGGGCGGTGGACGACGCTCCCGCGCGGCTCGAGCTCCTCGAGGCGCTCGCGGCGCTCCTGCTCCGGCTCGGCCGGCCGCGGGACGCCGAGCGCCGGATCGACGTCGCGGTCGCCGAAGCGCCCTCGCGCCCGCGCCCGTACGCGCTGCTCGCGCAGTCGCTCCGGTCGCAGCGCAAGCTGGAGGGCGCGCTGGCGGTGATCGAGACGGGCCTCGAGAAGGCCGGGCGCGACGCGGCCCTGCTCGTGGAGCGCGGCGTGGTCCTCGCGGACTTCGGCGACGCGGCGGGCGCCGCGGCGTCGTGGCGCGAGGCGCTCGCCCTCGAGGCGCTGCACCCGGCGGCGTTCGGGCTCCTCGCGGCGGCGCTCCTGCGCGCGCGGGACGCGGAGGGCGCGCAGGCGCTCGTCGACGGGGCGCTCGGGGCGGCGCGGGCCCACCCCGACGTCCTGCGGCGCGCCGTGCAGCTCGCGCTCAGCACCGAGAGCGACGGGCTCGCGCGTGCCGCCCGGGTCGCGCGGCTCTGCGAGCGTTTGCTCGGGGCGCTGCCCGACGACGCCCAGGCCTCGCTGCTGCTCGCGCGGGCGCTGGTCGCGCTCGGCGACCCGGCGGGCGCGCGGGCGCGGCTGGCCACGGTCGAGCGCGTGGCGCCCGAGTCCGCGGCGGGCGCGGAGGCGCAGGTCACGCGGCTGGCGCTCGACGATCCGGGAGCGGACCGCGCGATCCAGAGCGTCGCGCGCGCGGCCCGCGTGGCGGCGCTCGACGACCTGCGCGAAGTGGCGGCGCGGGCGCGCCGGCTCGCGACGCTGTACGGGGCGTGGCCCGCCTGGCTCGCGGCCGCGGTGGCGGACCTGCGCCGCGGGCGCTGGGCGTCGGCGCGCGGCGCCCTCGAGGTCGCGATCGAACTCGCGCCGGGCGCGCCGGCGCCGCACCTCGAGATGGCGGCGGTGCTCCTCGAGCTCGACGACCCGGCGGGCGCGCTGGCGCACGCGCAGCGCGCGAAGGCGCTCGAAGGCGAGTCGGCCCGCGTGCTCCACGCCCTCGGGCGGACCCTCGCGGCCGCGGGCCGCCTCGAAGACGCTCGCGCGCTCGCGCAGCGAGCCACCGTCGCGTACCCCGACGACGCCGCCACCCGGGCCCTCGCCGCGACCCTGCGCGACGCCCCCCGGCCGCCCGGCTGGACGAAGCGGCTCTCGGCGTGGTGGCGTCGCTGGCGCGGCCGGCGCTAACGCTCGCCGAAGATCGCGCGGCCCACGCGCACGTAGGTCGCGCCGCACGCGATCGCGATCTCGAGGTCCTCGCTCATGCCCATCGACAGCTCGGGCAGCGCCGCGGGGCCGCCGTGGAGCTGGCGCAGGAGCACGAGCGTCTCGAAGGTCCTGCGCGCGGCCACCGGGTCGCCGGCGGGCGGCATCGTCATGAGGCCGCGCAGGGCGAGCGAGGGCTGCTCGCGGACCGCCGCGAGGACCTCGGCGAGCTCGCCGGGGGACGCACCCGCCTTCTGCGCCTCGCCGCCCACGCTCACCTCGACGAGCGCCTCGATGGGGGTCGTGCGCTCCCTGGCGGCGCGCTTGCCGAGCTCCCGCGCGAGCACCACCGAGTCGACGGCGTGCACGACGTGCGCGACGCGCGCCACGACGCGGGCCTTGTTCGTCTGGAGGTGCCCGATGAAGTGCCACTCGAGGTCCGGCAGGTCCGCGAGCGCCTCGGCCTTCGTCGCGAGCTCCTGCGCGTAGTTCTCGCCGAACGCGCGCTGGCCGACGTCGTACGCCTCGCGGATGGCCTCGGGCGGCTTGGTCTTCGAGACCGCCACGAGCTTCACGCCGCCGGGCGCGCGGCCCGCGGCCTGCGCCGCGGCCTCGATGCGCGCGCGCACCGCGCCGAGGCGCTCCGCGACGCTCACCGCTTGCCTCGTCGCGCCGCTCCCGGCGAGCTTCGCGTGCCAGACCATCACGTCGCTGTCGCGCCCGAGGGGCCCGCCCAGGAAGTCACCCTCGACGCGGTCGACCTCGAACCCGTTGTAGTGGAGCAGGGCCTCCCACTCCTGGGGGAAGAACATCGCGGTGCGCGAGCGGCGTCACCCACGCCTCCTCGTCACCGTTCACCGGCTCGAACTCCATCGACACGAAGAGCACCTGCCGCAGCGGATCGTAGTCGAAGTACTCGCGGTTCTTCACCACGCCCGCGGTGGGGTGGCGGAAGCGGGGCGCGTGGTAGGGGCGCCCGGCCGGCCGTGCCAGGTCGGCGACCGGGGCATCGACAGGTCGACCACGAACCGCCCGCGCGGCGTCAGGTGCTCGCGCACCCGCGCGAGGAAGCGCTCGACGTCGTCGCGCGTGTAGAGGTGGAGCGCCGTGTTGAACGTCGCGAGGACCAGGGGAAAGCGCCGGCCGAGCTTCGCGCGCCGCATGTCGCCCCGCGCCGCGCGAACGCGGCTCCGCACGTCGGCGGGCTCGCGCGCGAGTCGCTCTCGCAGGTCGGCGAGCATCGGCGCGGAGTGGTCCACGCCGACCACCTCGACGCCATGCCGCGCGATCGGCAGCGCGACGCGCCCGTTGCCCACGCCGTACTCGAGCACGGGGCCGCCCGAGCTGCGGGCGAGGGCGACGTAGTACGCCACGTCGGCGACGCGGTCCGCGTACGTCGACGTGTAGTACGCGGGGTCTTCGTAGTGAGCGAGCGATCCGGCTTCGAGCTCGCGGTCGCGCCGGACCGGTCGCTTCAACCGAACTCGCGCTTGTTCAGCTCTTCGAT
The DNA here is from genome assembly GCA_963797395.1 of uncultured delta proteobacterium. Taxonomy (GTDB): domain Bacteria; phylum Myxococcota_A; class Polyangia; order Polyangiales; family Polyangiaceae; genus Palsa-1150. Next base: position 89,664 of record CAWCPA010000009.1, on the reverse strand, counting down.
GTATTCCTGAACGGCCTCGTTCGTGGCGCGGTCGTAGTGGACCTTGCCGGCCGCGATCTCGCGGAGCGCCGTGACGGCGGCCTTGTTCTTCGAGGCGACGAGCTGCCCCGCACCCTTCATGAGGGCGCGCGTGCGCTGCGAGGCCAGAACGACCAGCGCGAATCGGTTGTCCTCACGCTCGAGACAGTCTTCGACGGTGACGCGGGCCATGGGTGAATCGTACTCCTGGGCGACGAACGAGGGGGGCGGAGCCTAGTTTGGCTACGCCTTTCCTGCAAGCTGCCCATTTTCCAGCCGGTCGAGCTCGGCCACGAGGTCCTGCCCGAAGTAGTAGGCGATCTCGCCGCGGACGCCCTGGTAGAGGCTGGGCCCGTCGTCGATGCACTGGAGCGACCGATCGAGGATCTCGTTCGACGGGTGAAGGAGCCCCCCGTCGAAGGTGCAGGGGAAGAGCGAGCAGACCATCGGCTTGATCTCGTGGTAGTCGAGCCCGCGGCCGAGCGCGTACGAGTGGATCATGCACCCGCGCGCCGTGCGGCTGCGGAAGACGCACGCGCCCCCCTCGACCTGCGTCCGCGTCTGGCGGCCGCCGGGGAACTCGCCGTCGGTCGTCCAGTCGATCGTCTCGCCGCCCCGCCACCAGCGGCTCCGGGGCACGCCCGTGTAGCGCTCGAGCCCCTCGGTGTGCGCCGCGATGCGGGGCATCACGTCGCCCTCGACGTCCGCGCCGTACTGGCAGCACGAGTCGTGGCAGTAAGAGCACCCCATGCAGTCCATGAAGTAGGTGCGAAAGAAGATGGCGGTGTCGACGCGGTCGATGACGGGCGCGCCGCCGCGACAGGTGTACGGTCGGCTCAGCGTGTGGATCACGCTCGCGAGCCTACCATCCCGCGAGGCCACCGGAAGATGAGCGACGAAGGCGAGAGCGAGGACGAGAGGGGCTTCCGCACCGCGTGGTGGCAGCGCCTCGTCGCGGCCGAGCGCGGGGCGACCTACGAGCTCACGCGCTTCGCGGCCCTCCGCCTCCTCGGGCTCGTGTACCTCGCCGCCTTCGGGTCGCTCGCGCTCCAGCTCGACGCGCTCCTCGGGTCGCGGGGCCTCCTGCCCATCGGCGACCTCCTCGCGTTCGACCACGGGCGGCTCGGGGCGGCCGCGTACTGGAAGGTCCCGTCGCTCTTCTGGCTCGCGTCGTCGGACGGGGTGCTCCACGCGGCCTGCTGGACCGGGGTGGCCCTCTCGGCCGCGACGCTCCTCGGGGCGACGAACGCCTTCGTGCAGCTCGCCCTCTGGGCGCTCTACCTCTCGTTCGTCCACGTGGGGCAGATTTTCTACGGCTACGGCTGGGAGATTCAGCTCCTCGAGACCGGCTTTCTCGCGGTCTTCCTCTGCCCCGCGCGCAGCCTTCGGCCCTTTCCCGCGACGCCCGCGCCGAAGATCGTCGTCTGGCTGCTCCGGTGGCTGGTCTTCCGCGTCATGCTCGGGGCGGCCCTCATCAAGCTGCGGAACGACCCGTGCTGGAGGGACCTCACCTGCCTCGACTACCACTTCGAGACCCAGCCCAACCCCAACCCCCTCGCCTGGTGGCTCCACCACGCGCCCCACGCCGTGCACGCCGGCGGGGTGCTCTTCAACCACCTCGTGGAGCTCGTCGCTCCCTGGTTCCTCGTGGCGCCGCGGCGGCTGCGGAACGTGGCCGGCGCGCTGCTCGTCGGCTTCCAGGCCTTCCTCATCGCCAGCGGCAACCTCTCGTTCCTCAACTGGCTCACGATTGTCCCGGCCCTCGCCTGCTTCGACGACCAGGCCTTCCTCGGCCTCGGGGGTTTCCTCGTCCCTCGCCCGCGGCGCGCCGCCCTCGCCGAGCGGTTCGCGGCGCTTCGCCCCTCGCTCGTTCAGACGCGCGTCACGCAGGGCCTCGCGCTGCTCGTCGGGGTCCTCAGCGTGGGACCCGTCGCCAACCTGGCCTCGAGCGATCAGGCGATGAACACGTCGTTCGATCCGCTCGATCTCGTGAACACCTACGGCGCCTTCGGGAGCGTGGACCGCGAGCGGTACGAGGTCATCCTCGAGGGGACGCGCGACGACTCGCCTGGAAATGACGCGCGCTGGGAGCAGTACGAGCTCCCGTGCATGCCGGGCGACCCGCGCCGCCGGCCGTGCATCGTGTCGCCTTACCATTACCGCCTCGACTGGCAGATGTGGTTCGTCGGCAACGGCGCGCCGCGCGGCGGCAGCATCGAGGACGAGCCGTGGCTCGTTCACCTCGTCTGGCAGCTCCTTCGCGGCGAGCCCGGCCCGCGGTCGCTCCTGGCGCGCGACCCCTTCGAAGGAGGGCCGCCTCCCCGGTGGATTCGCGCGGGAATCTGGCGATATCGCTTCACGGCGCCGGGAGAGGAGGACCGCGCGTGGTGGGAGCGCGAGCGCGTGGGCGAGTACCTTCCGCCGGTGTCGCTCGAGCACCAGGGGCTCCGCGAATACGTGCAGGAGTACGGCTGGCGCGACGGGCGGTGAGCGGGGGGTCGGGCCGGCCAGAGCAGGAGTCCTTTGAACGGGACGTTCAAAGGACGGAGGCTCCCAAACTAGGGCAAAATAGAGCTGGCCGTCGTTCCGAAGGAACGACGGTCGCTCTAGCACTACCTGGTCATTTTTCTCTTTCCATGCCGGTCGAGTTGGTCTCCATTGGGATGGGTGACCCGCTCGGACGGTTGGGAGAGTCGCTTCGATCGCTTCATGGCGCCGTTTTTGGACGCCTGGAGATTCAAGACGCGTAGGAAGTGGGCTCCGCTGTACCTGCGGGGGCTGCTGCTTCCTGGAGAGCGCAAGAGCATCGAACCGCTCGCGGCGCGTGTGGCGCCGGGGCACGACCAAGAGCTGCGTCACTTCGTCAGCGAGTCGGATTGGGATGACGAGGCTGTCGAGGCGGTGCTCTGGGAGAAGGTCGACGCGATGGTGGGCGGCGATGAGTCGTTTCTGATCATCGATGACACTGCGCTGCCCAAGAAGGGGAACGACTCGGTCGGGGTCGCACACCAGTACTGCGGGGCGCTAGGGAAGCAGGCGAATTGTCAGTCGCTGGTGTCGCTCACGCTCGCGAAGGACGACGTGCCCATCCCGCTGTCGCTGCCCCTTTACCTTCCCGAACCCTGGGCGAAGGACAATGAGCGCAGACAGAAGGTTGGCGTACCCGAGCAGGTCGTTTTCCGCGAGAAGTGGCGCATCGCCCTCGACGAGGTGAAGCGCCTCATCAAGGCCGGCGTCCGATTTCGCACCGTGCTGGGCGATGCCGGCTACGGCATCTGCGGCGAGTTGCGCAACGAGCTCTCGTCGCTCGGTCTGTTGTGGGCCTTCGGTGTGCTGCCGAATCAGCGCGCCTATCCGTCGCACGCAACGACTCGCATGCCTCGCCCCCGACGCGGTGGAAAACCGCGCAAGCATCGTGTCCCGACCCATGTGGACCGGAAGGCTGAGGAGATTGTCGAGGCACTCGGTGACTCGGCATTCCGCACGGTGACCTGGCGTAACGGCACCAAGGGTCCTCTACGCGGACGCTTTGCTGCCTGTCGCGTGCGGCTCACGGATGGTCCGAAAGCTGCGCACGGCAAAGGTTTGCCAGGCCTTGAAGTCTGGCTTGTCTGCGAGCAGCGGGCGGATGAGCGGCGGTACTACGTCACCAACCACCCCGTGGAGACCTCGCTCCGCGACCTCGCGTTCGCGATCAAGGCTCGATGGTCCTGCGAGCAGGTCCATCAACAGCTCAAAGAAGAACTGGGGCTCGACCACTTCGAGGGGCGCTCCTGGCGTGGCCTGCACCATCACGCTCTGCTGAGCATGATCGCCTTCGCCTTCCTCCAGCGCGAGCGTCTCACCGAAAATAAAGCCGCGGCGTAGCAAGAAGGGTCACCTGAGAGCGACGCTCCCCTCGGTACGTCGCCGTCTACTTTTCCATCTTGTTACGCCGTGCCTGCGGTGCGGAGCCCCGGTGAAGCTGCTCGCGCCACCATAAAATGACCAGGTAGTGCTAGACTACACGGCGGTGCAGAATTGACCTCGCGGAGGGCCCCAGCGCCGTCTAGAGGCGGCTCGTCAGGGCAAACCCGCTTGTTTTCGCCGTTGCGAGAGCCTGCTGATTCGTCAGCCGCCGTGGCGTCCGATCGCCATCAGGTTGTTCGCGATGCCCGCCCAGAGGGCGCTACGCGCGACTCCGCTGTCGCCGCGGTAGCGTGTTCGATGCATCCCGAAGGTGTGCTTGAGGCGCGCGATGCGCGCCTCGCCGCCGGCCCGCCACGCCCTTGCTCGTCGAAATGGGCGGCTGCGTTCGCGCGCGAGCCATGCGGGTGACCGGTGACCCGGCTTGGGGACGGCGACGCATCGAACGCCCATCGTCTCGACGTCACGGACGTTGTCCAACGTGAAGAAGCCACGGTCGGTGGCGACGACTCGGGGCACGCGACCGAAGACCTGCCTGTGATGTTCCACTGAAGGGACGAGCAGCTTCGAGTCGTGCTCGGTCACGACCGCGATATCGGTGACGATGCCGCCTTCGGCCTCCTGCACCTTGACCATCTGCCCGAACTCCGTGGGCTTGTGCACCTTGCCGCGCCGCAAAATCTTGGTGGCCGGCTCGAACACGCTGACCAGCTTGGTCGCTGAGTCGGTGACGCCCTTGAAGATGCGCAGCTTGGTCTGAGCCACGACGCGTCGCCCAAGCAGGATCATTCGCTGCATCGTGCGCACGCCGCGGCGTGCCCGTCCCGAAAGACTCTCCCATCGGCGCCGCGCGCGCTTCACCGTCTGCTCGGCTTGTCGGAGCACGCGCCGGGTTGTCGCGAGCAGGCCGCGGTAGGGCTTTCGCAACGCGGCCCGTTTGGCGTCCCGGCTGACGGGGCGTCGGGAGATATGCGTGATCTCACGCTGGCGTCGACCGACGCTGCGCCGCACGTTGCGAAAGCCACGGGGCGCGGTCACCCCCTCGGACCGCGCACGCTCGACCTCACGACAAAGAACCTGGGTCACCTCTTCACAGAGACGCGAGTCGCTCGGATATCGGATTGGCGTCTCGACCACGGTCGTGTCGACGCGCATCTTCCTGCCGCGCGTCACGCGGCGCTTGGCGGCCAGCTGCACAACGCGGTCGAACAAGCCGCGAAGCGCATCGCCTTCGAGCAATTGCCCGAGCCGCACCATCGTCTTTGCGTCCGGCACTGTGCCACCGTCGATACGGCAGAAGTGCCGGTAGACGAGGTTGCCGGTGACTTCCCACTGCAGCTGCTCGTAGCTCCACCCCTTCAGGTGTTTGAGCACCAACATGCGGATTTCGCGCGACGTGAGCACCCGTTTCGGGCCGACGTGAGCACGCAGATCGCCATGTGATCGGAGCGAAGCGACGTCTCTGGGTCGCAGGTCAACCGTTCGCCGTCGTCGTGATCTTCTCCTTCCGCTTCGAGGGTCCCTTCAGGTCCAATTTGTATGCGTTGTGGACGAGCCGGTCGAGGACGGCGTCGGCGACGGTCGGGTCACCGATCCACTCGTGCCACTTGGTCACCGGCACCTGGCTGGTGACGACCGTCGACGTTCGGCCGTACCGGTCCTCCAGGACCTCCAGAAGGTCGTGGCGATGGGCCTCGGTCGTCGTTCCCAGCCCCAGGTCGTCGAGCACGAGCAGGTCCGCCTTCGCGAGCCGCGCGAGCAGTCGAGCGTACGAGCCGTCGGCGCGCGCGAGCGCGATCTCGTCGAAGAGGCGCGGCACCCGCCGGTACAGCACGCGCAGTCCGCGACGGCATGCCGCCTGGCCGAGCACGGAGGCCAGATAACTTTTGCCTACGCCAGTCGCACCGGTTACCAGCACGTTGAGGTGTTCTCCGATCCACGTGCAGGTCGCGAGCTGGCGGAGCATGCCGCGGTCGGCGCCGCGAGCCGCCGAGGTGTCGACGTCTTCCAGGCACGCGCCCGGGATCCGCAGCTCGGCGTCCTTGAGCAACCGAGCGAGGCGCCGGTTGTCCCGGGCGAGGTACTCGGCCTCCACGATCATCGTGAAGCGCTCGTCGAAGGACAACGCGCCGACGGTGGCGTCGCGTTGTTGCGCCTGCCAGGTGTCGGCCATGGTGCCGAGTCGCAATGCGTGCAGTTTCTCCAGAGTCGGTTCTTTGAGCACGGGTCTCGTTCCTTTCTTCAGTGGTAGTAGCCAGGGCCACGCACGTTCTCGTGCGTGCCCGGGGCCGTCGTCTCGTGGGTCCCGGGAAGTTCAAGCTGCTCGCGACCAAGCTCGAGAAGCCGTTCGACGGGCTTGTAACTGCGGGCGCCGAAGTGCAGCGCGTGCGCGCAGGCGGCTTCGACCCGCGCCTCGCCGTACTTCTTGACGAGCCGCTGCAACCCCTTGGCCGATCGCCATCCCTGCTCACGTACGGGGTTGGCGTCGAGCAGTCGTTGCACCATCGCCTCGGTCATCGGGCCCACCGAGGCGCCCCAGGCGATGACCGCGTCGCCGCCGGCGAAGTGCTTCTGGTGGGCTTCGGGCATGTGCCCGGGGTCGGTGGTGAAGCGGAAGCGCACGTAGCTGCGAGCGTGACTGGCGACCCGGCGATTCTTGTGGAGGATCTCCACCGTCGTCGCCGTCATGCGCGCCTCGACCTCCTCGCGCACGAGCGTGTACGGCACCGAGTAGAAGTGGTCGAAGAGCGCGACGTGGTAGTCGACGTTCACCGTCGCCCGCCTCCACTCGCTCAGCTCGAAGGGCTGCGCGGGCAACGGCAGAAGCGCGGCGCGCTCGACGCGTTCGAAGAGCGCTCGGCGGCTGATGCCGCCGAGCTTCTTCATCGCCCGCTCATTGAGGTCTTCGAGCAGCTCGGCGATCCGCTCGTTGAGGGTCTCGATCGAGAAGAAGGTCTCGTTGCGCAGTCGCGCCAGGATCCACCGCTGCGCGACCTGCACGGCCACTTCCACCTTGGCCTTGTCGCGTGGCTTGCCCGGACGCGCGGGCACGATCGCGGTCCCGTAGTGCCGACCGAGCTCCGCGTACGTCCGGGTGACCGTCGGCTCGTAGCGGCACGGCACGCGGACGGCGCTCCGGAGCTGATCGGGGACGACGATGCGCGTCGCGCCGCCAAAGTACGCGAAGGCGCGTACGTGCGACGCAATGAAGTCGCCCATCGTCTGCGTTCGCGTCGCCTCGGCGTAGGTCAGGTTCGAGGCACCGAGCGCCGCGACAAAGAGCTCGACCTCGATCACCTCTCCGGTCGTGCGGTCGACAACGTGCGGCTTCTTGCCCGAGTAGTCGACGAAGGTCTTGTCGCCCGCCTTGTGGTTCTGGCGCATCACCAACCCACGGCGATCCATCCAGCGGCGGTACGCGTCGCAGAACGCCGTGTACCGGAAGCCGTTCGGGTGCTCGCGCAGGTACTCCAAGTGCAGCAGTTCGAGCGTCACGCCCGGCCGCCGCAGCTCCGCGTGCATCCACCCCGGGTCGGGCAGCGCCCGTTCGTCGCGCCGGGCATGCTTCGGACCGCCGTACATCCGCTGCTCGAGGCCCCCGTCGTCGAGCGCCTCCACCGCCGCCCAATCCAGGCCCGCCCGGGCGGCGCGCCGCTCCGTCTTGGACACGACGCCGACGCTCACCCCCGCCGCGCGCGACGCCTCCCGGACGCTTCTCTTGAGCGCCCATCGCAACCTCAAAACCTCTCGCACCTTGCTCATCGCCAGCCGCTCCATTGCTTCGCGGACCTCCTCGTCGGAGCCCGCAGTCAAAGAGGAGCGACCCAGCTCGTCACTTCGCCCGATCTCTGCCGTTCACGGGTCCCCGTCCTCCCCGTTCACACCAGGGCGATCCCGGTGTTCACGGCTGAGCGATCCGGGTGTTCACGGCTCCGATCTCGGCGTTCACGTCCGCCGATCTCGGTGTTCACATGGCGGCGATCCGCGCGTTCACGTGTCCGCGATCCCGGCGTTCACGAGCGCGCGAGATCCGCACCAACATGCGGAGCGCCACTTCCGCCGGCGTCCCATAGCGTCCGCGACGACTGCTCTGCGCGAATCGCCCCCGCATCGCTTCGAGCACCCCATCCACGAGCGCGTCGTCATCGAGCAGCTCGTCGACGCGTCGCAGCTTCGGCTCCATGAGCTCCCGCGGGTCGGGAGCCCCGAAGAGAACGGCGTCCCAGAGTGATCGCTGCCCGTTGCGTCGGCGGATCATCCCCAGTTTTTGATCACGCCGCCCCTGTGCCGTTCCATGGAAATGCTCCCATTCCGGCGAGCTCCGCGGGGCCGTACTCCGGGGAAACGGCCGCCGGAACGCCTACTTCTGCACCGCCGTGTAGCTAGGCGGGCGGTGACGTGGGGCGATCGCGGTTTTGCTCCGCCAGGAGAATCGACGCGCGAAGTCGCGCGACCAGCGTGGCGGACCCGACGTCGCCTGCACGGATGACCTCGGCCCGGATGTCGCGAGCGATCTCGGCGACGGCGTCCGCGTCGGGCCTCGGCAACGCCGAGCCGAGCAGGACGACGAGGGGGCGCGTCACCAGCATGCGCTCGATCGCCGCGGCCGCGTGTCCCACGCGGAGGAGGAGCATCGACGGAAAGGCGCGCCCGCACTCGTCGGCCACTTCGGCTTCCAGCCCGACGAGCATCAGCGAGGGCACGGGCTGAAAGATTGGCGTCATCGGGCGACCGCTCATTCTAGCTATAGACGCGGGGAGCTTGCGCCCGAGAGCCGCGCGTACTTAGATCTTTGGCGGGCCGTGGGAGGAGTGGCCGAGCGGTCGAAGGCAGCGGTTTTGAAAACCGCCGTACCGGCAACGGTACCAGGGGTTCGAATCCCTTCTCCTCCGCTCTCGCTTCGCTCGTGCGGGCGTGCGGGCTCGTCGCGTCAGCCCGATCCCTCGCTTCGCTCGTGCGGGCGTGCGGGCTAGTCAAACTCGCCCAGCGCGTGCTTGACCGCGCCGAGCACGGCGTCGAAATCGAACGGCTTCCGGAGGAACGCCACGTAGCCGTGACAGCGCTCGGAGACCACGGTCTCGGGCATCGCGCTCATCATCACCACGGCGGCGCTCGCGAACCGCGGATTGGCGCGCATCGCCTCGAGCACCCCGGGGCCGTCGAGGAGCGGCATCATGTAGTCGAGGATCACGAGGTCGGGCGCGTGGGCTTCCATCACTTCGAGGCCCTGGACGCCGTTGGCCGCCGTCCTCACGTCGTAGCCGATGTCCGACAGCGTCGCCGCGAGGACGTCCGCGAGACCGAACTCGTCGTCGACGACCACGATCGACTTCATTCGAGTGAGACTTCGAACTTCATGGAAGCGCTGTTGCCCTTTCGGGAGGGGAAATCGGCGCGAGCGGGAAGGTGGCGGTGAACACCGAGCCGACCCCGGGCTCGCTCTCGACGAAGATCTCGCCGCCGTGCGCCCGGACGAGCTGGCGCACCATCCACAACCCGAGCCCGAAGCCGGGGCTCTCTTGCCCGCCCACGGCCCGCTCGAACGGATTGAAGATGCGCGCGCGATGGGACTCCGCGATGCCCGGACCGCGATCGCGCACCGCGAGCACCGCCACCGACCGGTCGCGGCACACGTAGACGTCGATGCGGTGCCCCGCCCCGAACTTCACCGCGTTGGACAAGAGGTTCGTCGCAATCTGGTCGAGGGCGGCCCGATCCCAGAGCCCGATCGCGTCCTCGTCGAGGCGGGACGAGATGTCGCACCGCGCGCGCTCGGCCTCCGGCCCGATCTCGCGGAGCGCGTCGCGCACGACGGTCCCCAGGTTCGTGGGCACCCGGTCGACCCGGAGCTGCCCCATGGCCACCCGGTTCACGTCGAGGAGCATCGTCGAGCGGCGCACGAAGTACTTCGTCTGGCGCTCGAGGGTCTCGAGGCGCTCGCGCAGCCAGCCGGCCGCCCCGGGAAGCTCTTCCGAGCGCTCGACCTGAAAGCGGAGGCTGCTCACGGCGAGCGAGATCGACGCCATCGGGTTTCGGAGCTCGTGGGCCGCGATGGCCAGAAACCGGTCGCGCGCCTCGACCGCCTCGCGAAGGATCCCCACCTGAAGTTCGTATTCGTTCTCGCGGGCTCGAAGGCGCGCGATCTCGTCGCGCGCCGCCTCGAGCTGCGACCGCGCGGCGACGCGCTGCGTGCGCGACGACCGTGGCGGTATTGCCGGAACGTGGCGAATCGCCGCGGGCTGCGGCGATTCTCGCCGAAGAAAGTCCCTAAACGCCATTCCCTCGAACCTTGCAGCACGTATCGTTCCCGCGAAAAGTCGCTCCGCGGGGACCGGCGAACGGTGACGCGGCGAAGCGCGGAAAGGCGTCCCGTGGGGGCGTCTCGGGAGAGAGCGCGGGGAGCGACGCGAGGGGGAAACGCGGCCGGCAGGCCGGCGAGCGGAGGGACCGAAAAGGATTGACGAAGCTTGCGAGAGCATAGGAAAAATATGCCGGGGGTGACCGACATGAGACGGATGCGATTGCCAGCGCCGAGCTACGGATTCAAGAGGGCCCCTGGGTGTCGGCCGGAGAGGCGTGCGAGGCGGCTTCGGAACAGCGACGGATGAAGGCGACAAAGCTCACCGTTTCCGCCGCGATGGCGCTGGGGCTCGGGGTCGTGCTCGGGCAGGGCGCCGGGTGCAGCTCGTCGTCCAGCCCCCCGGCCGCCGTCGACGCGGGCCCGGAGGCGGGGCCGGACGCCACCGCCCAGAGCTGCGATCCGCTGCGCGGCGTCCTTTGCCCGCAGGGGCAAACCTGCTGTTTTTCCGGCCTCTACGGGACGTGTGAGGAAGTGGGCGCTTGCTCCACGCCTTTCCAGATCAACTGTACGGGAAACGCGAGCTGCGGCGGCCAAGAGTGCTGCGGCTCCATCGACCTGCCGGCCGGCTTCGACCCCCAGGCCCTCGACGCCGCGGCCTTCGACGCCGCAGCGTTCGACGCCTTCGACGCCTCGGGCTTCGCGGTGAGCCTGGCGTGCGCGGCGAGCTGCGGCGCCGATCAGTTCCAGCTTTGCAGCGACACCGACCCGTGCCCGGCCGGCTTCTTCTGCGCGGCCGGCGGGGTGGGCTTCTTCGCGACCTGCGTTCCGATCCGGGACGCCGGCGGCACCCCTGACGCCGCCACCGACGCCGGCACCCCGGCCGGCGGCGACGGCGGGAGCGAGGCGGCCGCGCCGGACGCCGGAACGGAGGACGCGGGGAGCGACGCGGGCGGATAAGATCCGGGACGATGAGCCACCCCGACCCTCGGAGCTGTCCGAACTGCGGCGCCAGCCTCCAGGGGGCCGCGCCGGGCGGCTCCACGATGTGCCGCTACTGCGGCCAGACCTTCCAGGCGCCCGCGGCGGCCCCCCCGCCCCCGCGCATCGTCCTCATCGAGCCCCAGGCCCGCGCGCCCGAGCGGCCGCGGAGGTCGGGGGCCTCGGGCAGCATCGTCGGCGTCGTCCTCACCGTCCTCGCGGTCGGCGGCGCGTCGTACCTCTCGACGCACCTCCGCGCGGCCTCGCTCTCCGCGATTTCCTCGACCTTGCCCGCCCTGCCTTCGCAGATTGTCGGGGCCAAGGGGGACGATTTCATGTGGGACACGGTCGCGGGCCCCCCCGTTCCGGGCGCCGTCGGATCGGGCGCCTCCGAGGGCTTCGTCGGCCGCATCCGGACGAGGGGCGGCGACGACCAGCTCTGGATTGCCGGCTTCCAGGGGAACGACCTGAGCCTCGCCTGGAAAGTAGGCCCCTTCGGCACTTACTCGCAGGGCTACCCGTCGACCTTCGCGACCGTCGTCGGCCACAGCGTCGTCGTGACGGACTACCGCGCCAACGTGCACGTCTACGACGTCGCGAGCGGCCGCGAGCTCCGCTCGGCGAAGCTCAGCGACCGCGCAAAGGCCATGTGCGGCGCGCCCGACGGCAAGAGCCACGTCTGGATTGCCGTGAGCGACGAGAAGAACGTGCTCCTCGACGCCGACACGGGGACGCTGACGCCCGCGGCGCGGCCCGCCTGGTGCCCCGACCTCTGGGCCGCGAGCGACGACTGCCGCGGATGGCTGAAGCGCGGAGCGCCGCGCCCCGAGTGCAAGGGCGCCGAGGCCGCGCCCAAGGTCCCCTCGTTCGAGGCCGCGAACGTCATCGAAGAGGGCGATCTCGGCGTGGCGTTCGGAAAGAAGCACCCCGGGACGGCCGTGCCCATCGCGGTGGGATTCGACCCGAAGACCAAGGCAATACGCTGGGAGCAGTCGATCGCGTCGGGCGATCAGGCCGGCGTCGCCGAGACCAGCACGACGTCGATCATGGACGCGCTCGCTGGCGGCCGGTTCGTCGCGCCGTACGAGCTCACCTCGAAAGGCTGGCACTTCGCCGCCTTCGACGCTCGAACCGGACAGCGCATCTGGGACACCCCTCTTGGCTCGGTCATCGGATCGAACGATCCCGAGGGATTTTCGCTCACGGCGAGCCGACTGTACGTGATCCGGACCTCGACCCTCGAGGTCTACGACGCCAAGACCGGCGCCCTCGTGGGCACCCTCGGTGGCTGAAGCCCGCTTTGGCTACTTCTTGCGAGTGACGCGCGGCGCGCCGTCGGCGGCCGGGGCGGCGCCCGCGACGAAGTAGACCGTCGCGCGCTTCTGCCCCTTCTTCTTCAGCACCTTGGCCGCGAGCCCCTCGGCGAGGGGGCGCGGGAGCTCCTTCGCGAGCATGCTGAGCTCCGTGCGAATCTGCTCGGCGCGCAGGCCGCCGGCGTGCTGCTTGAGCAGCGAGACGATGCGGTCGAGCGCGACGGCGATGTCGTCGGCGCTGCGGCGCTTGAGGCGGCCCTTGCGGCCGAGCACCGCCGAGCGACCGGCGGCGCGACCCTCACCGTCCGCGGCGGCCGCGACCGAGGCGCCCGCACCACGGCGCGCCCGACTGCTCGAGACCTCGCCGAGGAGCTCCTGGAGAGAGGCGCCCTGAATGGCCCGAACGACGTCTTCGGCAAAAGAAGCGGCCAGGCTTTGAAGGTTGGATTTGAGCGCACTCATGCGAGAGACAAATGCTAGAGACATGGCCGCGCGTCAATCCCTAATCTCGGTCGCCGAGTGAATATCATTCTTGATGATCGATCCGAAGGAACGCTTCACCAACCGCGTTGACGACTACGTGCGGTACCGCCCCGGGTACCCTGCGGCCCTCTTCGCCTTGCTCGAGCGCGAGTGCGGCCTCCACGCGGGGTGCCGCGTGGCCGAGGCGGGCGCGGGCACGGGAATTTTTGCTCTGCAAATGCTGGGCATGCTCGCCGCGAGCGGGCGCGTCTTCGGCGTCGAGCCCAACGCTGCGATGCGCGCCGCGGCCGAAGCGTCGCTCGGCGGCGACCCGCGATTCGTGAGTGTCGCAGGGAGCGCCGAGGCGACGAGCCTGCCCGACGCGAGCGTGGATTTGGTCATTGCGGCCCAGGCATTCCACTGGTTCGAGCCCGCGGGTGCGCGCGCGGAGTTCGTGCGCATTCTGCGGTCGGGTGGCATGGTCGCGCTCGTCTGGAACCAGCGCGCCGACACTCCCCTAAACCGAGATTACGCGGACATGCTCGAGCGCCTCGCGCCCGACTACGCCAATGTCCGCGAGGGCGATCGCTCGAGCGAGGCGAAGATGCGCGCCTTCTTCGCGCCCATTTCCCCGCGGAGCGCGCTCTTCGCGAACGAGCAGCGCCTCGACGAGCAGGGCCTCCGCGGGCGCCTCCTCTCGTCCTCGTTCGCTCCCCCGGCCGGCCACCCGCTCCACGAGCCCATTCTGCTCGCTTTGGCCGAAATCTTTCGCAATCACAACGAGAACGGATACGTGACGATCGCCTACGAGACGGTCGTGTGGTACGGCCCGCTCACGTAAACTCCGTCCCGGTCGCGAGTCCGGGAGACATCGAGTCAGCCGGGCAGTTCCTTCACGATCGACGTGAACGACCGGAGCATCGCGGCCGTCGCGCCCCACACGAGCTCCCCCTCGACCGTCCAGCCCCGCCACGGCAAGACCCCCTCGGGCGGCGCGAAGAACGCGCGCAGCGGGGGCGCGAACGCCTTCACCACCTCGCTCGGGTTCGGCCGGACCGGGACGTCCCGGGGCAGCCAGGCGACCCACGGAGAGACCACGAAGCCGGTAATCGTCAGATAGTCGTCGAGCGCGCCGAGCACGTCGACGCTCGATTCCGCGATTCCGAGCTCCTCGTTGGCCTCGCGCAGGGCGGTGGCGCGAAGCGAGGTATCGGCCGGATTGGACTTGCCCCCCGGGAACGCGACCTGACCCGCGTGGCTGCGCATCGTGTCGGGGCGCCGCACGAGCCAGACGCGCGCCTCGCCGTCGCGCATGAAGAGCGGGATGAGGACGGCGGCGGCGGTGCCCGAGCCGAGGGGGAGCCGGCGCGCGTTGCGCGCGGCGAGGAGGCGCCGCAGCGGCTCGCGCAGCGAGGCCTCGTCGAGCCGAGGGCCGTCTTCGCGCGAGGTCATGCGCGCCGCAGGAAGGGGTTGTGGGCGCGCTCGTGGCCGATGGTCGTCCCGGCGCCGTGCCCGGTGACGACCGCCGCGTCGTCGGGCAAGGGGAGGAGCTTGCCGCGGATGGACTTCAGGATCGCGGCCGGGTCGCCGCCCCAGAGATCGGTGCGCCCGATGCTGCCGCGAAAGAGCGTGTCGCCGGCGACGACGACCGTGCGCGAACCGCCGCGCGCGACGAACGAGCAGCTCCCGGGCGTGTGCCCCGGCGTGTGGAGGATGGCGAGCTCGATCGCGCCCGCGTGGAGCGTGCGCCCGTCGACGAGCCCGTCATCCATGTCGGCGATCACGGGGACGTCGCAGCCGAACATCGAGGCCTGGATCGGCAGGATGTCGTAGAGGAAGCGGTCGCCTTCGTGGATGCTCGCCGGGGCCCCGAACGCCTGCTGGAGCTCGGCGGTGCAGCCGACGTGATCGAAGTGCGTGTGCGTGTGGAGGATCGCCCGGACGGAGACGCCCAGCGCGTCGAGCCGCGCGCGGATCTTCGCGTAGTCGCCGCCAGGATCGATCACGAGGGCTTGCTTCGCCTCGACGTCGGCGAGGATCGAGCAGTTGCACCCCAGCGGACCGACGGCGAGCGTTTCGACGTGCACGGCGAGTGACGTCTAGCACGGGCCTGCCGAGGAAGACGGCGGGCCACAGGCTACGGACTGCAGGCCTGAAGCCTGTAGCCGCTCCCGCAGCGTCTCGGCCGGTGTGCGGCTCAGTACGGGTTGTCGTCGCTCGGTTTGGCGGGCTTCGTCGGCTTGGCGGTCGGCGCCGATGTGGCCGTGGACGCGGGCGCCGCGGTCGCGGTGGCGGTGGGCGCGGCCGTCGCCGCCGTCGCGGCCGGGGCGGCGGTGGTCGCGGCGGCCGCGGGCTCGCTCGTCGCGGTGGACGCGGCCGTGGCGGCGGGTGCGGTCGTCGATTCGGGGGCGGCGGTCGCCGTGGCCGCGGCGACGGGCTCCTTCGGCGCCGTGGGCGCGGCGGGGGGGTGCGGCGCGGCCGGGTGAGGCGGGTGGTACGCCGGGGGCGGCGGCGCAGCGGCCGTGCGAGCGGCGCTCGCGGTCGGGGCCGCGCTCGCGGCCGCGGGGGGCGCCGAGGCGCTGGGCGCGGCGCTCGCCACGGCCGACGGGGCCTCCGCGGCCGACGGCGCGGGCGGCGCGACCGCGGTGGGCGGCGCGGTGGCGGCGGCCTGCACGGTCGGGGTCACCGCGGGCGCGGCGGGCGCCGGGGACCCGAAGAGCGCGTCGCGATAGAAGACGCCGACGAAGACCGCCGCCGCCACGACGCCGATGCCGATGATCAGCCCGGACCCACCGCTCTTCTTCGGCGGCTTCGGCGGCGCGCTGCTCAGGGGGCGGGCGGAGGGCCGGGCGGACGGACGCGACGGCGGCGCGGAGACGCGGCGCTCGTCGCCGCCCTTCGCGGCGGGCACCTCGCGCGACGTGCGCGGCGGGTCCGTCGGGAGCCGGCGCGGCGCGGGCTGCATCTCGGCGACCATCGCGCGCGCACGGGCGGCCTCGGCGGCCGTGACCGGGCCTTCGCCCGAGATGGGGGCCTTGCTCACGGGCGCCGCGGGCTCGCCGGCGGCGGGCGCGGGCGGCACGACCGGCGGAGCGGGGGCGCCGGCGAAGAGCGGGTTGTTCCCCACGTCTTCCATCGAGCCGCCCGCCTCGCGCAGAGCCTCCTCGAGGAGCTCCGCCGCCTGCTTCATGACGGTCTGCTCTTGCTTCGGAGGCATGTCGGCCTCCGAGTTCGACTTCGGGAACATCCCGCCGGCGCTCGCGCTCGACGCGTTCGGGCGCGGCGGCGTGGACGCCGTCGGCCGCACCGACACGGGGCGCGCCGCGGCGCTCGAGACGGCGCCGATGCCGAGCATCGTCGACTTGCCGATGGCGCGGTTGCCGGGAGGAGGCGGCGCGGCGGGAGGCGGCGACGGCGTGCGGCCCGCGGCCGCGGCCGGCGGCGCGTCGCCGGTCTCGGACTCGGACTCGTACGCGCGGCCCGCGTCGGCCCGCGTGTTGACGAGCTTGTCGATCACGGCCTTCGAAGGGTCGTCGATCTTGATGAACTTCACGCCCATGCCGGCCGGCCGATCGCCCGTGCCCGAGACCGAGTCGCGCTTCCACACGACGCGGCCGACGCCGGTGATGAGGGCCTGGTCGCTCGCGAGGCGAATCTCGAATTTCAGGAGCGTGCCCGGGGGGAACGGGCTTCCCGTCTTGATGTAGATGCCGCCACGGCTCACGTCGTGCGCGTGATTTTCGATGAACTCGTCGACCGTCGCGCTCTTGTAGCGGACGTTCAAGCTGACGATCTTCACGCGGCGATCTTTGCGAGTGTCCTGGGTCATCGGGTCGCCGTCTCCGTCGGGCTTCCTGCTCGGATTTGGATGGCATCGTAACCCGCCCGGCTTCGAAAAAGCCAACGCGTGACGTGCGATCGGCCGGCCCGTCAGGCTGCGACGGCATGGTAGAGTCGTCACTGTCTTGTCATCGAGAGGCTCATCGGGAAGCTCTTCGCGCGACGGGCACACGCGGAAGTCGAGCCCGCCCCTCGCTTCCGCCTCTTCGTCCTCTTCCTCGCTCGACGAGCGGACCACAGCCACGCCCTTCCGTGCACATGCGCGGAGAGCGGTGCGAATGCGCTCGCTCGTCACGCACGTCCAGTCGGGCTGGCAGGAGCAAGCGGCCGTGGAGAACATCGGTCTCGGCGGCGCGCGCCTCCTCACCGACCACGCGCTCTCCCCGGGCGACGCCGTGACGCTCGCCTTCACCGCGCCCACGCTGTGGGACCCGCTCGTCCTTCGCGCGCGCGTCGCCTGGGTAGCCAAAGCCGCGGGCGCCCCGCGGCCGGCGGGCGTCGCGTTCGACCACAAGGCCACCGACGCGGTCTTCGCGCTCTACGAGCTCATCGTGACGCTCGGGTACGAGTAAGCTTACTCGTAGGCCGCCGCGAGGAGGCGGCTGCGGGCTCGCTTTGGGCGGCGGACGTCGTGCGTTCGCGATATCGTGGACTGTCGTGGTCTCCCTACGGGCTCCCGCATCCCAACCGCTCGGAGGCGCAGGCCGGGCCCAGAGCGAGATCCTCGCCGAGATTCCGCACCGCGGTCGGCCGCGTCATCCGCGGCAAGCCCGAGGCGATCGAGCTCCTCCTCCTCGCGCTCCTCGCCGGAGGCCACGCCCTCGTCGAGGACGTGCCCGGTGTCGGCAAGACCACCCTCGCCAAGGCGATCGCGCGCGTCTTCCGGGTCGGGTTCTCGCGGGTCCAGTTCACGCCGGACCTGCTCCCCGCCGACATCCTCGGCTCGCTCGTCCTCGATCCCAAGCAGGGCTCGTTCTCCTTCCACCGCGGGCCCATCTTCACGAACGTCCTCCTCGCCGACGAGATCAACCGCGCGTCGCCCCGCACGCAGTCGGCCCTCCTCGAGGCGATGAGCGAGGCGCAGGTCACGGTCGACGGCACGACGTACCCGCTCCAGCCGCCGTTCTTCGTGTTCGCGACGCAGAACCCGCACGAGTACGCCGGCACGTACCCGCTGCCGGAGGCGCAGCTCGATCGCTTCCTCGTCCGCGTCGCCATCGGCTACCCCACCGAGGACGAAGAGCTGTCGATGATGTACGCGCGGCAGCGCGAAGACCCCCTCGACCGCCTCGGGACGATCGCGTCGGCGGAGGAGCTCGTCGCGCTCCAGGCCGCCGTGCACGAGGTCGAGGTGAAGCCCGCCGTCGGCCGGTACCTGCTCTCGGTCGTCGCCGCGACCCGCGACCACAAGGACATCGTCCTCGGCGCGAGCCCCCGCGGCACCCTCGCGCTCTTCCGGGCGGCGCAGGCGCGCGCGCTCCTCGGCGGGCGGACGTACGTGAGCCCCGACGACATCCAGACGCTCGCCGGACCCGTCCTCGGGCACCGCATCGCCCTCACCCCGGAGGCGCGATACGGCGGGAAGGACGTCAACGCCGTCCTGCGCGACGTGGTGCAGGGCCTGCGGGTCCCGATTTGAAGGTCGACCTCGCCCGGCTGAACCACGTCCTCATCCCGGCGACCAAGGCGGAGCGGGACCGGTACCGCGCGGGCTGGCTCTGGGGCCGCGTGCAGGGCCTCGTCTGGATGGCGTCGCGCACGACGCGCGAGGGCCGCCTCCTCCTCGCGACCACCAGCATCGCGTCGGTCTTCGCCGTCGACGTGCTGCACACCGAGGCGTACGAGCTCGTCGTCGCGGCCGCGGCGCTGGTGTTCGCCTCGCTGCTCTTCACGAGCGCCTACCGGCTCGAGGGCGTCGAGGTCGAGAGCACGGCGCCGCGCCGGGTCACCGTCGGCGACGAGATCACCTTCACCGTCGCGGTCCGCAACCAGGGCGACGTCGAGCACCGCTGCGTGCGCGTCGAGCGCCCGCTCCTCTCCTGGGACGGCAAGTGGGTCGACGCGCCCAGGCCGGTCGGCCGCCTCCTGCCCCACTCGCGCTCCGACGTGTACGTGCGCGCCCGCTTCGTCGAGCGGGGCGAGCACCACATCGACCGGTTCCGCGTGGCGGCGCTCGTGCCGATGGGCCTCTCGCAGGGGCCGCCGCTCCGCACCGACGGCGCGCGCTTCGTCGTCGTCCCGCGCATCGCGCAGGTCACCTCGCTCGCCGCCGCGCCGTCGGGCACCAGCCCCGCGGCGGGCGAGACCACCCGCGCCTCGCGCGCCGGCGACGCGCAGGACCTCCGGGGCGTGCGCTCGTACCGCCCGGGCGACTCGGTGCGCAAGCTCCACGCGCGCTCGTGGGCGCGGCACGGCGCGCCGATGATCCGCGAGTACCAGCAGGAGGACGCGGCGCGCACCGCCCTCGTCATCGACCACGGCGACGACGCGGGCAGCGACGAGGCCCTCGAGGGCGCGCTCTCGCTCGCGGCGGGGGTGGTCGCGCGGTCGCTCCAGGAAGAGGCCGCGGTCGAGTGGCTGCTCTTCGGGCGCGAGGCCCACGCGCTCACCGCGGGACGCAGCAGGGCCTCGCTCGATCAGGCGCTCGACCTCCTCGCGGGCGTGCGCCGCTCGGAGGGCCTCGTCCCCGAGCGCGTCCTCGCGCGCCTCGGCCCGCTCGGCGGCGGGCTCTCGTCGGTCGTCGTCGTGCTGCTCGCGTGGGACGCGACGCGCGCGCGGCTCGTCGGCGGGATCCGCGCGCTCGGCCTGGGGTGCAAGGTGCTCGTCGTGAAGGATCCCGCCGCGCGCGTCGCCATGACCGTGCCGGAAGGGGCGGGCGCGGAGGTCCCGCTCGACGCGATCCGCGGCGGGAGGCCGCTGGCGCTTTGATCGCGCGGCTCGTCGCCCTCCTCCCCGTGCTCGTGGTCTCCGCGGCGCTCGGTCAGGCCGCGGACGACTGGACCGCCGCGGGGGCGGTCGCCGCGATCGGCGCGGTGTTCGTGCTCGTCGGACCGCGCTTCGAGCTCGATCGCGGCCGCCAGCTCGTCACGAGCGCGATGGGCGCGGGGCTCGGGTACCTCGTCGACACCGTGCTCTACGAACCGCACGGCCGCGCGCTCGACACGGGCTGGTCGCGGTTCGCGGCCGCCGCCATCCTCGCCGGGGCCGCGCGCTACGTGATCGTCCGCCCGAGCGGCGGCCGGATGGCGACCATGGCGCTCCTCTTCGCGGCGCTCGTCGCGGCGAGCCAGCGAACCGGGGGGGGGTTCGGGCTCTTCGTCGCGCTCTTCGTCGTCGCGGGCGTGTGGCTGCCGTCGGCGCGCATCGAGTACGAGCTCCTCTCCGCGCTCGACGCCCGGCGCCTCGGCGCGAGCCTGGGGATCCTGGCCCTCACGGGGGCGCTCGCCACGGCGGGCGCGGTCGGCGTCCGCCGCGGCTACCTGTGGATCGTCAACCGCCAGCGCTCCGTCGCCGTGGACTTCGATCCCACCATCGGGTTCTCCGACCAGATGGACCTCGGCTCGCTCGACGGGCTGATCGACTCCGACACCGTCGTGCTCCGCGTGCGCGGCGGGCACGTCGACTACCTGCGCGGGGCCGTGCTCGATCTCTACGCGGCCGGCCGCTGGTCGCGCTCGGACCGCGCCGAGGAGGCGACGCCCGAGCGCTTCGACGGCCCGGGCGGCGCGGCCGCCGGGACCGTGCAGGTCGCGACCGTGTCCGCGAGCACCGACCGCCTGTTCCTGCCCCTCGAGGCGCGCGGCGTGTCGGTGACGCCGCCCGCCGTGCTCGTCGACGGGGGCGGCGCCTTGCGCGGGAACGCCCATCGCGCGCCGGACACCGTGCGCTTCTCCGTCGGACCGCGCGACCGGGCGGTGCCCGCGCCCCCGGCGGCCACCGACCTCCAGCTGCCCGTCGCGCTGCGCGGCCGCGTGGCGGCGCTCGCGGAGGAGTGGACCCGCGGCGCGACCACGGTCGCCGAGAAGCTCGACGCCATACAGCTCCGGCTGCGCAGCGACTTCCAGTACTCGCGCAAGGTCGCTCGCCTCGGCGGCACCGACCCCGCCATCGAGTTCCTCTTCGAGGACCGGCGCGGCCACTGCGAGTACTTCGCGACGGCGATGGTGCTCCTCGCGCGCACGGAGGACATCCCGGCGCGGCTCGTCACGGGGTACCGCGTCGGCGAAGAGAGCCCGTTCGGCTACGACATCGTGCGCGACCGCAACGCGCACGCGTGGGTCGAGGCGTGGGTCTCGGACCACTGGGCGACGTACGACCCCACGCCCGACGCGGGCGTCCCCCAGAACGAGCCGCACAGCTCCGGCTACCTGGCGGCGATCGGCGACGGGCTCCGGGTGACCTACGACGACGCGGTCGAGTGGCTCCAGCAGCGCACCGTCGGCGAGACCGCGGTGGCCTGGATGGCCGGGCTCATGGTCCTCTTCTCGATCGTCGCCCGCGGCATCCGGCGCCGCGACGCGAAGGGCGGCGCCCCCGAAGACGACGCGCCGCTCCCCTGCCTCGACGACCTCCTCACGAACCTGGCGAAGGCCGGCCACCCGCACGCGGAGCACGAGCCCATCGAGCGCTTCGCGGCCCGGCTGCCCGACCCCGAGGCGGCGCGGCTCCTCGAGCGGTGCGCGGCGCTCCGCTACGGCAGCGTCGGCGACGCGGGCGCGCTGACGAGCGACGTCCGCGAGTACCTGCGGCGGCGGCAGAAGGCGACGTGAGCGCGGCGGGGAGTCCCTGCTAGCGGGCGTCGAGCTCGGGATAGTGGCGGAAGACGCCGTCGTTGTTGAAGGGGATGCGCCGCGGCGACGCGAGGTACGCCGCGACGCGGGGCCGCTCGGCGATTCGATCGCGGAGCGCGTGGAGCTTGGGGTAGCCGGGAGCGACCTTGGCCATCGCCCTCGGGAACGCGTACTCGAGGCCGGCGATCACCTGGAACATGGAGAGGTCGACGTACGAGAGCCGGCCCCCGATGAAGCAGCGGCCGCCGTTGTGCACGAGCCGCGCCTCGAAGTACCCGAGGAACTTGGGGATGCGCTTCGCGATGAACTGGGACGCGCGCTTCTTCGCGGCCGCCTTCTGGTCCTCGTAATAGAGGCCGACGTCGAGCGGGTGGTGCGTGTCGTGCGCCTCGGCGACCAGAATCGGTGATCGTGAGCTGGATCTCCTGGGCGTGCGCCCGCAGCACCTCGTCTTGCGGCACGAGGTCGAGCCGCGGACCGAGGTAGGCGAGGATGTTCGCGGTCTGCGCGAACACACGCTCCCCGTGCTTCAGGAAGGGCGGGGCGAAGACCGGCGGCCGGGTGGCGTCTCCCGCGAGGAGCTTCTCCATCGCGCGCATCCCGCCGCGCCTTCGCGCGACGTCGATGTACTTCGCGTGGGCCTCCTCGAGGGCGAGTCGAATGAACTCGCCCCGCCCCTGGATGGAAGGCCAGTAGTAGAGCTCGTACGGGGGCGGCTTCATGCGGCTTCATGGGCGGCGCATGCGAAGGCCAGGCCCGGCCTTTGCTCGGGTCGGTCGCATGGTCGCCGAGGCGCTCGTCGTGGTTCTCTTCGCGTTGTTTTCCGTCACGCTCGCGCTCTCGACCGTGACGGTCGTGAAGCGTTTTGCGGATCAAGCCCACGGGCACACGCCCGCCTGAGCTACCGAGGCGGCTATTGCGGGCAGCTCGACGCGACGAGCTGCGTGGAGTGGTTGGCCGCCGTGTAGAGCGAGACCACGTAGCTGCCGTCGAGCGTCGTCATCGAGACGATGTCGCCGCTGCCCACGCTGCTCGAGATGACCGAGTTGGGTCCGACGTGCCCGACGCCGTCGGCGTTCACGTACGCGAAGCTGGCGCCGTTCGAGAAGAGGAGCGCCACGCCGACGCCGTTCTGCCCGCGCATGTTGTCGCCGATCGCCCGCGCGACGTTCGCGCGCGCGCCCCCCGAGAACGCGAACTGCGGCACCGTGCTCGCGTCCGAGACGCCGCCCGCGACGCCGGCGTCCGGCGACGCGGCGAAGAAGAACTCGTCGACCCCGCCGGTCGCCGCGTTGTCGTAGAAGTACACGAAGCCCTGCGGCGTCCCGCCCACCTCGGTCCAGCTGGGGTTCGAGAGGCTCGGGTCGACGAACGGCACCCCGACGGGGACGCCCGACGGGTCGATCACCGAGAGCCCCGGCTTGTAGGCTTCGATGTTGCTCGAGTAGGCGAGGCCGAAGAGATTCCCCGACTCGGCGACCGAGCTCTCCGCGATGCTGCCGTTGTCGACGACGCGCGCCGTGGGGTCGTCGGTCGGAATGGCGCTGACGCCGCCCGCGGCGGCCCCGGCCACCGTGTAGCGCTGCATCTTCACGTAGGCGCCGCTCGACTCGTAGGTCCACGACAGCACGAACGAGCGCGTCGAGTCCGACCAGAAGGCGTGCGGCTGGCCGTACAGGGTCGCGGTCTCGAGGAGGAGCGTCTTCGTCACCGAGAGGCCCCCGGCGTCGCCGGACGAGGGCGCGAGGAAGGTCGCGTAGAGCCCGATCTCGGACCCGCTCGCGAGCGAGAAGTGGACGCTGTACACGAGGACGATCTCGCCGGTCGGCGCGATGGCGGAGCTCATGAACGTGAAGCCCAGGACGCCGTTCTCGCCCGGGGTGTTCAGGTTGGTCGCGTCGAAGAGGCGCGTGGCCGCGCCCGCGCTCGCGGCGCTCGTGGGGTCGAAGGCCTGCACGTACACGATGCCGATCGGCTGGGAGTCGACGTTCGGGTCGGGGCCCACGTAGCTGTCGAAGATGAGGAGCTGCTGCTCCGTGCGCGCGCCGATGCCGGACGTGTAGCCGGGGTTCGGGTCGCCGGCCGCGATGTTGCCGAACTGGGTCTGCGCGGTCGCGCACACCGGGCCGAGGGCGGCGGCGTCGCCGGTTCCCCCCGCGTCGTTCGGGGTCGACATCGTGGCGTCGGACCCGGCTTCCGACACGACGGCCCCGTCGGCGCCGAGGATGCCGTCGGTGATGAGCGTGGGCTCGTCGTCGGGCGTGGTCGGCGAGTAGCACGCGTCGACCGTGCCGCTCGGCAGGCAGTAGTCGCCCTGGGCGCACCCGCCCGCGACCGGGGTGCACGTGCCGCGGCACTGCATGTCGGCGCCGCAGACCTCGTCCGACGCGCAGGTCGCGCCGCCGGAGCAGCTCGCCTCGACCGCGAGCTGGCAGCTCCCGACGCCGTTCGCGATCACGCAGCGCTCGCCGTTGTCGCAGTCGCGCGACGCGGCGCAGGCGGCGTGGCAGCGGCCGAACGCGCAGATGAGCGGCGAGTCGCAGTCGCTGTTGATCGAGCAGGTGGCCGAGAGCGCGGCCCCGCCGCCCCCGCCGCCGCCCCCGCAGCTCGCCATCCCGCCGCCCAGCCCCGCCACCGCCGCGAGAGCCCCGACCACGAGCCATACCCACCCGCTCACGCCATGCTGCTTCAACTGGACCCTCCGCCCCATGGTGGCCGACTCCTACATATGCGGGCGTGGGTGTCAACGGTCGGCGGGTTCCCGATGGGCGGGAAGTTCCGGCTTCGAAGCGAGGGTCCCCCCGCAGCCGGGTTGCGTTCCACGCCCGGATTCGGCACGCTCCCCCCCGTTTTGAGCCCGGTTTCGGGCGAGGTTCCGGTCCCACCCGTCACCTTCTCCGGCGTCGTCTAATGGCAGGACAGCGGATTTTGGTTCCGCTTATTGGGGTTCGAATCCCTACGCCGGAACAGCTCAAGCGCGCCCCGCAAACGGTGCTACGACCTCGGCACTCTTATGATGGGACGAACTTTCAGCCTCTTGCCGGCCTTCCGCCGGCTCCTCGCCATCGCGCCGGCCGGCGTAGCCCTCGTGGCCATCGCCGCGTCCGGCACCACGGCCAGCACCGGGTGCACCACGCAGCAGTGCGCCCCTGGTCAGACGTGCTTCTACTCGCAGCTCGGCTACACGGGCGCCGGCCAGTGCTACCCGCCGGGCACGCCGACGCAGACCTTTCCGGCCGACTTCCTCTATCGATCGGGCGACGAGCTGGTGTGGGATACCGCGCCGCTCGAGGGGCCCTGGACGGGCTACAACGGGATGGAGACGATGACGCTCTTCTACCCGCCCGCGATGACGGACGCGCTCGGCCCGAATGGCTTCCCGACGTCGGTGCTCGTGTGGGTGTCGTCCTCGTCGAACAGCACGCAATCGACGCCGTTCGTGCCCGCGGCCGGGCAGCTCGCGGAGACGTATTACATCTCGAGCAGCGCGGTGCAGGTTTTCAACGCGACCTGCGCCAACTACGCCGTCCGCGTCGAGATCCGCGCCTTCGCGCCGCAGACGAGCACGTCCGACGCCGGGGCCGACGCGGCCACGACGGACGCCGAGGTCACCGACGCGGAGGCCACGGACGCGGAGATCACGGACGGGGCCTTCAC
This sequence comes from uncultured delta proteobacterium, assembly GCA_963797395.1. Taxonomy (GTDB): domain Bacteria; phylum Myxococcota_A; class Polyangia; order Polyangiales; family Polyangiaceae; genus Palsa-1150. The sequence continues at coordinate 64,399 of CAWCPA010000009.1, read as the reverse complement.
GGATGGCACGTACCCCGTCACGGGCGACGGCGCGGTGGGACCGTAAGCGAGCTCGCGTCGCTTCCTTGCGAGAAGCGGAACTTTTGCCCGGCCGGGAGGTCTGCTCGAGGCGATGGCGCAAGGCGCGTCGAAGGGCGGCGCCGGGCTGGGCGAAGAGGCGCGCGTTGCGCCCCGGCGGGAGCCTGCGGCATCATCGTCCCCGATGCTGGCGCGTCGAGGCCCGGACGTGCCAGGTTCTGGGCAGGGCGCTCCGTCGGGAGGCGAGGACGCGGACGCGCGGCTGGTCGAGCGGCTCGTGGCGCGGGACGAGCGGGCGTTCAACGACGTCGTCCGGCTGTACGAGCGGCGCGTGTTCGCGCTGGCGCTGCGCATGCTGGGCGACCGCGCGGAGGCCGAGGACGTCGCGCAGGAAGTCTTCGTGCAGGTCTTCAAGGCCATCGGCACGTTCCGGGGCGAGTCGAAGCTCTCCACCTGGATTTACCGGATCGCCGTCAACCTCACGAAGAACCGCACGAAGTACCTGAAGGTGCGCAGGGCCGGCGAGCAGGACGAGATCACCGCGATGGAAGAGCGGGTCGCGGTCGGCGGCGAAGGAGGCGGCATCGCGACGCGCGGGCCGGTCGCGCGGGTCGAGCGGCCCGACGAGATGATGGCCGGACGCGAGACCGAGCGCGTCGTCCGCGAGGCCATCCTCGAGCTCGAGCCGACGTTTCGCGAGTGCCTGGTGCTTCGGGACGTCGAGGACCTGAGCTACGAAGAGATCGGGGCCATCACGGGCCTGGCCGAGGGGACGGTGAAGAGCCGGATTCATCGCGCGCGGGCGCAGCTCAAGGAGACGGTGGAGCGGGTGCTGGGAGAGAAGATCGAATGACCGATCGACCCGAGCCGGAGACCGGCCCGCCCGCGGCGGCGTCCGACGAGGACGCGCGGCCGAGCGAGGTCCCCGACGACGACGCGAGCGCGCTCGCCGTGCGGGCGCTCCTCAAGCGGTCGATGTCACGCGACGTCGACGAGGCTCCGGACCTCCTGGCCGGCGTTCAGCGCCGCATCCGCACGCGGTCGCGCGGGAAGTTCTTCGGGGATGGCTGGAGCACCACGCAGGCGCGCGTGAACTACGCGCTCGTCGGCCTGCTCACGCTGCTCCTCGTCGTCCTCGCGTACTTCGTCCTCAGCCCCATCGACGTTCGCTGACGTCCGGGCACGCGGGCGGAGCTCCCGGCCCGACGGGACGAGCACCCCAGTGGCTGCACCGCCCGGGAAGCTTCGTGCACCGGCGACCCAGCCACCTGCACCGCCCGGGAAGCTTCGTGCACTGGCGACCCAGCCACCCGCACCGCCCGGGAAGCTTCGTGCACCGGCGACCCAGCCACCCGCACCGCCCGGGAAGCTTCGTGCACCGGCGACGCGCCCTTCGCCCTCAGACCCAGCGCGCGAGGACGACGGTGATGTTGTCCGGTCCGCCGTTCTCGTTCGCCCGCCCGATGAGGCGAGACGCAGCGGTCTTGAGGTCGTCGGTGCCGTCGAGGATCTCGAGCATGTCGCCGTCGGAGACGGGCCCCGACAGGCCGTCCGAGCAGAGCAGGTACACGTCGCCCGCGCGCGGCTGCTCGAGGCGCGTGTCGACTTTGACCGTGTCCTTCATGCCGAGAGCCCGAACGATCACGTTCTTGTGCGGAAAGTTCGCGATCTCTTCCGGCGTGAGCCGCTTCATCTTGATGTAGTCGTTGAGCAGCGAGTGGTCCTCGGTGAGCTGCTCGAGCTTGCCGTCGCGGAGGCGGTACACGCGCGAGTCGCCCACGTGCGCGAGGTACACGCCGTCTTCGACGGCGAAGAGCGACACGATCGTGGTGCCCATGCCGCGCTGCCGCGAGTCGCGCTGCGCGCTCTCGAAGATGCGCAGGTTCGCGAGCTTGATGCCGGTGATGAGCCGGTTCTCTTCGTAGCCCTTGGACCGGTCCATCTTGTAGGGCCAGGTCCGCTCTGGATCGCTCGCGGTCGCGGCGAAGAACTCGCGCATGGCGTCGACCGCCATCTTGCTCGCGATCTCGCCCGACGCGTGCCCGCCCATCCCATCGGCGACGATGTAGAGGCCGCTCTCCTCGATGATCGAGAAGTTGTCCTCGTTGTGCGTGCGCTTCATGCCGACGTTGGTTTCGCCGGCCACCTCGATGCGGAGCGGTCCTCCCACGGTCGCCCGATCGTCGCAAGGACGGTATGATCGTGTCAACCGCTGCTGATCGATGGCGTCATTTCGGCGCCGGGGGCGCCGGCCGGCGGTCAGGGGCGGCCCCGCGACCGGCGTCAGGGCGCGGCGCGGAGCGTCACGACGACCTCGCGGAACTGGTCGCCGCCGTAGACCAGGAGCTTCACCCCGTCGCCCGGGGCGTGCTTGCCGATGAGATCCGCGAGCTTTTCGGGCGTGTCGATGGGCTGGCCATCGACCGCGACGATCACGTCGCTGGACGGCTTGAGCGAAGCCTTCTCGGCGGGGCTCGACGGCGCGACGGCGGTGACGCGCACGCCCCTCACGTTCCCGGTCGTCACCGTCTCGCCGCGGATGCCGAGCCACGGGGCGGGCGCCGGAGCGGGGGCGGCCTTGGCGAGGAAGCTGCGGATCGCGGCGACCGGCGCGCCGACGACCATGGGCTTGCACGCCGGAGGGGGCGGGGGCGGCGCCGCCGGGGTGGGATACCAGGTGGCGGACGTATCCGGGGTGGGCGCGGGCATCGGGTCGGCGGCGCCCTTGCACGCGCGGACGAGCACGGCCACGACGGACCCCGTCGAGTCGAGCACCGGGGCGCCCGCGACGGGCGAGCCCTTGAGGTCGAGATCGAGCATGCGCGCGAGCGGCTGGCCGTCGCGCCCGTGCGCGTCGACCTGCCCCTTCACGGCCGCGACCGCGGGACCGAGGTGGGTCTTGAGGTTGCCGGGCCTCCCGGGGAGCGAGGGGAGCATCGCCCGGAGGTCCTGCCCGGCCGGGTCGGCGTCGCTGGCGTTCAGGCCCTCGGTCCACTTGAGGGTGGCCGGGACGAGGAGCGCCAGGTCCGAGGCGCGATCGCTGCGCCCCACCTTGGCGTGAACGAGAGTTCCGTCCGCATAGCGAACGTCGGCGGCGTCGTTGCCCCCGAGGCCCGAGAGCGCCGTGAGGACGCGCCCGTCGCCGGAGAGGACCGTCCCGATCGCCAGCGGCACCCCGTTCCGCTCGAGGGCCACGACGCCGCGCTGGACGTGCTCGTAGAGCTGCTCCGGCGTGCGCTGCGGGTCGGCGGGGGCCCCGGCGGGCGCGGTGGCGGCAAGGGCGGGGCTGTCCTCGTACGGGCCGCTGGGCGCCTCGGTGGCCGCGCCCGGCGCGGCGGCGAGGGCAGCGCCCGCGGGACCGGCCTGCGCGATCGGACCGGCGGCGGCGGGAGCGACCGTGGTGGGGCCGGCCCCCGACGGCAGTTGCGGGAGCCAGGGGGACGAGCCGCCCGGCTGGGCGGACGCCGCCGGCGCGTACGCGGCGAAAGCGATCAACCCTGACACGAGCAGCGAACGCTTCACGAGGTGCAGCATAGCGCGACGGTACTGCAAGCCGCGATCCGCTTGACACGTGCGTCCGCCGAGTGAAAAGAAGGGGCCGCGCCGCCATGACCGATCCCCACTCGAACCCGGCCTCTATCCCTGGCGACGCCGGCGACGCCGACGTCGCGACTGGCTCCGACCACCACGGCGGGCACGCCCACGGAAGCGACGACCACGCCGAGCCCGAGTCCCCGTTCTGGCTCCCCGCGCTGGGCTTCGCCCTCTTCGTGGCGGGCGGCATCGCGTGGGCGGTCACGCCTCCGGCGCGCGCGGCGACGCCGGCGGCCCTCCCCGCCCCCACCACCGAGTCGGCGCCGGCGCCCGCGGGCTCCGCGGCCACGCTCCACGCGGGCACCCCGCCGGGGCACCCCATGCCGCTCGGGTCGATCCTGGCTCCGCGGCCGGCGGGTTCGTTCGCTCCACCTCCGCCGCAGCCCCCGCGGCCGCCGACCCTCGGTGGGTCGACGGGGGCCGCCTCGGCCGCCGGCAGCGCGGCCGGTCCGAAGAAGCACCCGTAAATCGCGGGCGCGCCGTCGCATCTTCGCGCAACTTGCGGTAGATCGCGTCGGGCCATGGCCAAGCTGCGCATTGGGGTCGTCGGTGCCTCCGGTTATTCGGGGGGCGTCGCGGCCCGCCTCGTGGCCATTCACCCGCACATGTCGCTGGCCTTCGGCACGAGCGACAAGCTCGCGGGGGAAGATCTCGAAGCGCACCTCGGCGTCCGCCTCGGAAGCCCGCTCCGCTTCGCCGCCAACGCCTCGGCGGTCGAGCAGGCCGACGCGTGCGACGCCGTCATCCTCTGCACCTCCGCCGAGATTTCGATGCGCCTCGTGCCGGCGTTCGCGGAGAAGGGCAAGCAGGTGGTCGACCTCTCGGGCGCCTTCCGGCTCGACGCCGCATCCTACCCGCGCTGGTACAAGCTCGAGCACTCGGCCGCCGCGTGGCTCGAGCGCGCGCACTACGGCATGCCCGAGCTCTTCGGCGCGCCGCCGAAGGGATCGATCGTCTCGAACCCGGGCTGCTACCCGACCGCGTCGCTCCTCGCCTTCGCGCCGCTCGTTCGCGCGCGCCTCGTCGAGCCGACGGGCATCGTGATCGACGCGAAGAGCGGCGTCACCGGCGCCGGCAAGCAGTCGACCGAGGCCTTCTCGTTCGCCGAGTACGCGGACGACTCGCACGCGTACAAGCTCCTCGCCCACCAGCACACGCCCGAGATCACGCGCGGCCTCGCGCGCTTCGTGCCGGAGGCGAAGGTCACGTTCACGGCGCACTACCTGCCCATCAAGCGCGGGCTCTTCGCCACCTGCTACGGCCGCCCCCTCCCCGGCGCCACCGCGGCGCGGGTCGCCGAGTGCCTGGCCGACACGTACGCGCGGTCCCCCTTCGTGCGGGCGATGGCGCCCGACCTGGTGACCCTCAAGCGCGTGGTCGGCACGAACTTCTGCCACGTCGGGGCCACGGCCGACGCGGACGTCGTCATCGCCGTGGGGGGCATCGACAACTTGCTCAAGGGCGCCTCGGGCCAGGCGATCCAAAACCTGAACCTGCTGAACGGCTGGGACGAGACGGCGGGCCTCGACGGTTTGCAGCGCGTCTCGCCGTAGCGGAGATCGCGTGAAGACCCCGCGAGGTTTCGCGTACGCCGGCATCAACTGCGGGCTGAAGACGTCCCGCAAGGATTTGGCGCTCGTCTACAGCGACGTGCCTTGCGCCTTCGCGGGCTGCTTCACGGTCAGCGCGGCGCGCGCCGCCCCGGTGGCCGACGCGATGACGCGCATCCCTGCCGACGGCATGCGGGCCATCGTCATGAACAGCGGGAACGCCAACGCGCTCTCCGGCCCGCAGGGCGTGAGCGACGCGCGCGCCGTGTGCGAGGCCGTGGCGAACGCCATCGGCGTCCCGCCCGAGACCGTGGTGGCCGCGTCGACCGGCATCATCGGCGTCAAGCTCCCGCTCACGAAGCTCGTGGCCGCGGCGCCCCGGCTTGCGGCGGCGCGCGGCACGGCGATCGAGCACGCGGCCGAGGCGATCTGGACGACCGACACGCGCGTGAAGCTCGCGAGCCGCGTCGTGCGCTTCGGCGACGTCGACGTGACCTTCGCCGGCTTCGTGAAGGGCGCCGGGATGATCGCGCCCGAGCTCGCGACGGTGCTCGCGTTCATCACGACCGACCTGCGCGTGAGCGCCAAGACGCTCCAGGCCGCGCTCCGGAGGTCCGTCGCCGCGACCTTCGAGATGCTCACGGTCGACGGCGACATGAGCCCGAACGACGCGGTCTTCGCGCTCGCGAACGGCCTCGCGCCGAACGCGCCGGTGCGGGAGGGCACGGCGGAGTTCGACCTGCTCGTCGAGACGCTCGAAGACATCGGGGCCGACCTCTCGCGGCAGGTCGCCGAGGACGGCGACGGCGCGACGAAGCTCATCGAGGTGCGCATCTCCGGCGCGCCCGAGCTGGCGATGGCGCGCGAGCTCGCGCGGGCGGTGGCCGGCTCGAACCTGGTGAAGGCCGCGGTGTTCGGGGCCGACCCCAACTGGGGGCGCGTCCTCGCCGCGATTGGCGCGCGCGTCGGCTCCCGCAAATGGCCGATCGACCCGATGCACGCGACGGTGCACGTGCAGGGCACCTGCGTGTACGCCGACCAGTCGCCCACCGGGGCCGACGCGCCGGCGCTCCGCGCCAAGATGCGCGAGCCGCTCGTCGTCGTCGACGTGCGCCTCGCCGAGGGCGACGCGAAGGCCGTCGCGTGGGGCAGCGATCTCTCGTACGACTTCGTCAAGATCAACGCGGACTACACCAGCCTCACGCACGCCGCGGCCGACGGGACGGTCGCGCGCGACGACCGGCTCACGAACTACAGCCCCGCGTTCAAGCGCGCGCTGGTCGTCGAGGCCCTCAGCTACATCGCGCGCTTCTCGAACACGCGCGCCGTCGTGAAGTACGGCGGCGCGGCGATGGTGAGGGACTCGCTGAAGGCGAGCTTCGCCAACGACATCAACCTGCTGCGGAGCGCGGGGCTCTTGCCGGTCGTCGTGCACGGGGGCGGCCCGGAGCTCACCTTCACGATGGAGTCGCTCGGCCGCGTGGCCGAGTTCGTCGACGGCATGCTCGTCACGGGCCGAGAGGACGTGAAGGTCGTCGAGATGGTCCTCACGGGGAAGATCAACACGGAGCTCGTGTCGCTCCTGAACCAGTCGAGCGCGCACGCGGTCGGCGTCTCCGGCAAGGACGCGGGGCTCCTCCGCGCGCGGAAGGTCCTCGGCGAGGGCGGCCGCGACATCGGGATGGTCGGCGAGGTCACGCACGTGAACCACGAGCTCCTCGAGATGCTGCTCGAAAAGAAGTACGTGCCTGTCGTCTCGCCGGTGGGCCTCGGGGAGGACGGCGAGGGGTACAACATCGACGCCGACTCGGCGGCCGCGGAGATCGCGATCGCGCTCAAGGCCGAGAAGCTCATCTACCTCACCGACGTCGCGGGCATCCTCGACAACGGGGAGCTCGTGAGCGAGATGTCGGCGAGCGAGCTCCTCGTGAAGCTCGGGAACGGGACCATCCGCGGCGGCATGGTGCCCAAGGCGCGCAGCGTGCTGCGGGCGATCGAGGGCGGCGTCTCGAGGGTGCACATCCTCGACGGCCGGACGCCGCACTCGATCATCGCCGAGCTTTTCACCGACCGCGGCGTCGGCACCCTGGTCCACCGCGACTAGCGAGAGATCGGCTAGGCTCGCCGCCCATGGGCTGGAGCCAAGCGGACATGCCGGACCTTTCCGGCAAGACCTTCGTCGTCACTGGCGCCAACAGCGGCATCGGCTTCGAGGCCGCGCGCGCGCTCGCGGCGAAGGGCGCCACCGTCGTCATGGCGTGCCGCAACCTCGAGAAGGGCAAGGCCGCCGCCGCGGCCATCCTCCAGACCGCGCCGAGCGCGAAGCTGGAGCTCGAGGCGCTCGATCTGAGCGACCTGCGGACGGTGCGGGCCTTCGCGGAGCGCTTCGGCGGCCGCCGGCTCGACGTGCTCGTGAACAACGCGGGCGTCATGGCCATCCCGCGCCGCAACACGGCCGACGGGTTCGAGATGCAGATCGGCACGAACCACCTCGGCCACTTCGCGCTGACGGGGCTCCTCCTGCCGCGGCTCGTCGAGAGCGCGCCCTCGCGCGTCGTCACCGTGAGCAGCGTGGCCCACACGATGGGCCGCTTCGGCGCGCTCGACGCGAGCGACGTGAACCTCGAGCACGGCTACACGAAGTGGGCCGCTTACGGGCGCAGCAAGCTCGCGAACCTGCTCTTCGCGTACGAGCTCCAGCGGCGCCTCGCCTCACGCTTCCCGCAGGTCCTGAGCGTCGCCTGCCACCCCGGCTATGCCGCCACGAACCTCCAGTCCGTCGGCCCCGAGATGACCGGCTCCGCCATCGGCAAGGCCTTCATGGCCATCGGCAACGCCGTGTTCGCCCAGAGCGCCGGCGCGGGCGCCCTCCCCACCCTCTACGCCGCCGTCGCCCCCGACGTGGAGAGCGGCAACTTCATCGGCCCCGGCGGCCCCATGAAGATCAGCGGCGCGCCGGTGAAGCAGGGCTCCAACCGGGCCTCCCGCGACGAGGAAGCCGCCCGAAAGCTGTGGGACGTCTCCACCCAGCTCACGGGCGTCCACTACGCGCCCCTCGCCTAGAAGCGCCGCCGGAAGAGGGTCAGTCCTCTCCGGTGCCCGTTCCCAGCAGGCCCAGGGGGTCGCCGCCGGCGCCGAGCGCCTTGGCGAAATGGAGGAGGAGCTCGCGGTTGTCGATGACGCCGAGGGACTGCATCTCGAGGGCGCCGACCCGGTCTTCGGGCGTGAAGGCGCTGGCGGTGCGTTCCATCGAGAGCTTGTCGGGCTCGTAGGCGCTGCGGGCGGCCTTCGTGTCGAGGAGGCTGTAGTCGTCCCCGCGGCGGAGCTCGACGGTGACGGTGCCGGTCACGGCGGGCGCGACCCAGCGGGTGAGGGCCTCCTTGAGGACGAGGGACTCGGGGTCGAACCAGCGGCCCTCGTAGAGGAGGCGCCCGAGGCGGCGGCCGAGCGAGAAGTAGAGGTCCGTGGTGTTCTCGTTGTGCACGGCGCTGAGCAGGCGCTCGTACACGAGGTTCGCGAGCGCCATGCCGGGCGCCTCGTAGACGCCGCGGCTCTTCGCGTCGATGACGCGGTTCTCGATCTGGTCGCTCATGCCGAGGCCGTGCCGGCCGCCCGTCGCGTTGAGCTCGAGGAAGCACTCGAACGTGGAGGCGAAGCGCTTGCCGTTGACGGCGACCGGCACGCCGCGCGCGAGCTCCACGGTGACCTCCTCGGGCTCGACCTTCGAGCCGGGCTGCCAGTGGGCCACGCCCATGATGGGGGCGACGATCTTCATGCCGCGATCGAGGCGCTCGAGGTCCTTGGCCTCGTGGGTCGCGCCGAGCACGTTCGCGTCGGTCGAGTAGGCCTTCTCGCTCGCCATCGTGTACGGCAGGCCAATCGAGCCGAGGTACTCGCTCATCTCCTTCCTGCCGCCGAACGCGTCGACGAAGGCGCGATCGAGCCAGGGCTTGTAGATCTCGAGCGACGGGTTGACGAGGACGCCGTACCGGAAGAACCGCTGGATGTCGTTGCCCTTGTGGGTGCTTCCGTCGGAGAACACGTTGACCGCGTCCTCGCGCATGGCGCGGATGATCGCGGTGGTGGTGACGGCGCGGCCGAGGGGCGTCGTGTTGAAGTACTTCTTGCCGCCGGTCGAGAGGTGGAAGGCCCCGCACTGGATGGCGATCATCCCCTCGCGCACGAGCGCGTCGCGGCAGTCGACGAGGCGCGCGGCCTTGGCGCCGTGCTTGGTCGCGACGGGAGGGATGTTCGCGACGTTGGTCTCGTCGGGCTGCGCGAGGTCGGCGGTATACGCGTAGACATCGAGCCCCTGGCGGGACATCCACGCGACGGCGCAGCGCGTGTCGAGGCCGCCCGAGAAGGCGATGCCGATTCGGGTGCCCTTGGGAGGCAGGGTGCGGTGGATCCGGCTCATGGTGGAGCTCTCAGATAGCAAATTCCTCCCCGAGCGTCGTGACGGCTGCGTCCGGAACTGGGAAGTTGCCGCCGGCGTCGGCCGGCCGGACGCCCACGCCCTTGTCGCAGCCGCCTGGGGCGGCTAGACGCTCGACCATGTCCGGAATCGCCCGCACGAACGCCACGGGGCAGGCCGGGATGCTCCCGGAGCTCCTCGCCTGGTCGTCGTCGTTCGAGGACGACCGCGCCCTCGTTCGGGAGGACCTCGTCGGCAGCGCCGCCCACGTCACGATGCTCGCGCGCACGCGCATCGTCTCCACGGCGGACGCGCGCACGCTCCGCGACGCGCTCCGCAAGCTCTACGACGAGGCGTGCGCCGGCACGCTCGCCCTCCCCGAAGACGAGGAAGACGTGCACATGGCGGTCGAGGCCGAGCTCGGCAAGCGCGTCGGCGCCGTGGCCGCGCGCCTCCACACCGCCCGCTCGCGCAACGACCAGGTCGCGCTCGACCTGCGCCTCCACGTGCGCGACCAGGGCGTGGCGCTCCTCGCCGAGCTCGCGGCGCTCACCCGCGCCCTGGCCGATCGCGCCTCGCGCGAGAAGGACGTGCTGCTCCCGGCCTATACGCACCGCCAGCGCGCGCAGCCGGTCAGCGCCGCGTTCCTCGTCGCCGCGTGGGGCATCGGCCTCTCGCGCGCGATGGACACGCTCGTGTTCGGGCTCGAGCAGATCGAGATGCCCCTCGGCAGCGGCGCGTGCTCGGGCACGTCGCTCCCCATCGACCGCGCGCTCGTCGCTCGCCTCTTCGCCCCGTGGGAGCCCACGCGCAACGCCCTCCAGACGGTGGGCGACCGCGACTTCGCGCTCGACTGGGGCTACGCCGCGGCGCGCGTCGTGCTGGCGCTCGGCCGGCTGGCGAGCGACGTGGTCGACTTTTCGACGAGCGAGTTCGCGCTCGTCCGCCTCGACGGGGCCATCGCGGCCGGCTCGAGCATGATGCCGCAGAAGAAGAACCCCGACGTCTTCGAGCTCGTTCGCGGCAAGAGCGCGCGCGCCGTGGGCAACGTGGTCGCGCTGCTCACGCTCATGAAGGGCCTGGCGAGCGGCTACAACCGCGACCAGCAAGAAGACCGGCTGCCGCTGCTCGAGGCCGGGCCGCTCGCGCGGGGGTGCGCGCAGGTCGTGTCCCTCGCGATCGAGCACGTCCACTTCGACGCCGAGCGCGGCCGGCGCGCCCTCGACGAGGGGTTCACGCAGGCCACCGACCTGGCCGAGGCGCTCGTCCGCCGCGGCATCCCGTTCCGCGAGGCGTACAAGGCCGTGGGCGCGCTCGTCGCCCTCGCGGTGGGCGAGGACGCGCCGCTGCGGGGCATCGATCCGGTGAAGGCGCGGGCCATCCACCCGGCGCTCGACGCCGACGCGCTCCGGGCGCTCGAGCCGGCCGCGGCCGTCGCGGCGAAGGAGAGCTTCGGCGGAACCGGACCGCGCTCGGTGGACGCGCAGGTCGCGTGGCTCCGCGAGCGCGCGGCCGCGCAGACCCGGAAGGCCGAGGCCCACGGTTCGCTCCGAGTGCTTGCCGAGCGGGTCTTCGCCGAGCCGCTGGAGACGCCATGACCACCAAGCGCGATTTCCTCAAGCTCGCGGACCTCTCCCTCGCCGAGGCGCGCGAGGTGCTCCAGCTCGCCAGCCGCCTGAAGAACGAGCCCAAGGGGCTGCGCACGCGGCTCCTCGAGGGTCGAGCGGTGGCCATCGTCCTCGAGAAGGCGAGCACCCGCACGCGCGTCTCGTTCGAGGTCGGCTGCTCGCAGCTCGGGCTTCACCCGGTCGTCCTCGGGGTGCAGGGCAGCCAGCTCGGTCGCGGCGAGCCGATCCGCGACACGGCGCGCGTCCTCGCGCGGTACTGCGACGCGATCGTCTACCGCACGTTCAGCACGTCCCGGCTGCTCGAGATGGCCTCGGTCGACGTGCCCGTGCTGAACGCGCTCTCCGACGACGGGCACCCCATCCAGGTGCTCAGCGACGTGTTCACCGTCGAGGAGAACTTCGGCAGCATCGCGGGCAAGCGGGTCGCGTTCGTGGGCGACTGCGCGGGGAACATGGCCAGGTCCTGGGTCGAAGCGGCGACCCTCTTCGGCTTCCACCTCGTGCTCGCCGGCCCGCCCGGCCACCAGCCGCCCGCCGCCGAGATCGCGCACGCGGGCTCGCACGTGTCGATCACCCACGACCCCAAGGGCGCGCTCGCGGGCTGCGACGTGGTCAACACCGACGTGTGGACGAGCATGGGTCAGGAGGCCGAGGCCGACCAGCGGACGAGCGAGTTCTCGGGGTGGATGGTCGACGCGGCGCTCATGGCGCAGGCCAAGCCCGAGGCCATCGTGCTGCACTGCCTGCCCGCGCACCGCGGCGAGGAGATCGACGACGCGACCCTCGAGGGCCCGCGCTCGCGCGTGTGGGACGAGGCGGAGAACCGGCTCCACGTGCAGAAGGCGCTCCTCGTGTGGCTCCTCGGCGCGAAGGATCGCGTCCGTTGACCGCGGCCGCGGCGAGGCATTCGCCGTGACGGTCCGCACCCGCTTCGCGCCCTCGCCGACCGGCGACCTGCACGTCGGGGGCGCGTGGACCGCGCTCGCTTCGTGGGTCGTCGCTCGCCGCGCCGGCGGCGAGAGCCTCCTGCGCGTCGAGGACATCGACACGCCGCGCGTCGTGGCCGGCTCGCGGGAGCGCATCGAGGAGGACCTCCTGTGGCTCGGCCTCGACTGGGACGAGGCCCCGCTCCTGCAGAGCGCGCGCGGCCCTCGGTACGAGGAGGCCATCGCGGCGCTCGCGGCGCAGGGGCTCGTGTACCCGTGCGACTGCTCGCGCGCCGAGATTGCGCGCGTCGCGAGCGCGCCGCACGAGGGCGAGGAGGCCGTGTACCCCGGGACCTGTCGCGACTCCGACCCGGCGCGCGAGATGAAGCGCGCGCCGGCGCTGCGGGTGCGCGTTCCGGAAGAGGTCGTCGCGTTCGACGACGCGGTCTTCGGGAGGGTCGCGCAGAACCTCGCGCGCGAGGCCGGCGACTTCGTGCTGCGGCGCGGGGACGGGGTGTACGCATACCAGCTCGCGGTCGTGGTCGACGACGCGGCGAGCGGGATCACGGACGTCGTGCGCGGGCGGGACCTCGCGGCCTCGACGGCGCGGCAGATCTGGCTGGCGCGCGCGCTCGGCGCCCCGACGCCCAGCTACGCGCACGTGCCGCTCGTCGTCGCGCCCGGCGGCGCGCGCCTCGAGAAGCGCACCCGCGGCGCGAAGATCCGCGACCTCCGGGAGGCGGGCGTCCCTGCCGCGACGATCCTCGGCGCGCTAGCCCACGGCCTGGGCCTGACGCCGTCCCCCGCCCCCTCGACCGCAGCAGCGATCGCAGCGAAGCCCGGCCCGATAGCCTGGCGCCACGACCCATGGCCCATCCCCTGGTGAGCGGGCGGTGACCGCAGCCGCTCAGCGGACGCCGCACGCGTCGCGGATCTTCGGCGAGACCCGGACCGGATCGAGCACCGGGCTCGGCTCGTTCGAGCGCCAGGCGGCGCAGGCCGCCGCGGCCGCCGCGCGCGCGTCGATCGCGACGTACGCCTCGAGGAGCGAGCGGTGCACGATGGCGAGCTGGGGGTGCGTGAGCGACGCGCCGCCGAGCAGCCGGTTGCCGCGCGCGATGGCCTCGGCGTACCGCCCGTAGCGGACGTCCGCGAGGAGCTGCGGCAGATCGGCCTCGGCCTTGCGCTGCTGGTCGAGCGCCGTGCCGCCGCTCGCGCCGTCGCGCTCGGCCGCGGCGCGCGCCTCGGTGCGGCCGGCCTCCGTCAGCTTGAGCCCCGTCATCGGGATGAGCACCACCTCGCCGCGCCGCACGGTGACGCCGTCGCGGTGGTTGTAGCGATTGAGCTCCCACCCGCGCCACGGGTCGCCCCAGAAGCGCCCCGAGATCGAGTTGATGGTCTCGCCGTCGGCCGCGATGTACGTGACCACGGCGGGGACCTCGACCTCCTGCCCCTCCACGGGCGGAACCCACGGCACGCCCTTGTTCACGCGCGCGAAGAGCTCCGTGCGGGCGACGTCGTCGCCGCCGAGCCACGCGAGCGAGAGGCTGCCCCACGTCTCGCCTTGCTGCACGGTGTGGTGACCCGGCGCGGGGACCTCGAGCCGCATGCCGGGCACGATGATCGTGCCGCCCTGGGTGTCGAGCGCGTTCGCGCCGACGAGCACGACCTCCTGCTTCGACTCGCCGTACAGGCGCTCGGCGATCTGCGCGAGGGTCTCGCCGGCCCGCACGACATGCGTGAACGCGCGCGCGTCGCCGGCGGTCGCCGCCGCGGCGGCGAGGGCGAGCGCGCCGAGGGCGCGCGAAGAGCGGCGGGTCGTCATCGGTTGTCCTCCCTGGGCGGCGCGGCGTCGGCTTCGTCGGCCGCGGACGTTCCCTCCCCGTCGGTCCCCGCGTCGGCCGGGGCGGCGCCGGGCTGCGGAACGTTCATCACCGCGTCGACCGTGCGCGTCTCGCCCTTCACGATGCCCACGGTGCGCTTCTCGATGGGCGCGTTCGGGTGCACGAGCGTCACGTAGTGCGTCCCCTCCGGCAGGGCGATGGGGCGCGCGAAGGGGGTCACGTCGACGCGCTGCCCGTCAATCCACACCTCGGCCCACGGCGTCGCGAGGACCCGCAGGTACCCCGGCTGCGCGGGGAGGAGGTCGAGCGGGCGCGCCCCCGCGGCCTCGCCGTCGCGGTGCGCGCCCGACTGGAGGAGCGCGCCGCCCGCCACCACGGCGGCCCCGAGGAGACCGAGCCCCGCGATGGCCAGGCGCGGCGACGTGCGCTTGCGCCGCACGGGGACCTTGCCCGCGCCGCCCTCGGCCGCGTCGACGAGGCCGGCGCCCTCGAGCGCCCGCACGAGGAGCATCGGCCGGCGCAGGTCCGAGCGCGTCGCGAGCAGGTCCTCGAGCGCCTCGGCCAGGTCCTCCGCGGTCTGGAAGCGATCGGCCGGGAGCTTCTGGATCGCGCGCATCACGACGCGCTCGAGCGCGGGCGGGACCTCGGGGGCGCGCCGGTGGAGCGGGATGGCCGGGTCGCGGCGGATGCGGTGCGCGGCCGGGCGGCCCTCGGCCTCGTCGCCGCGCTCGAAGGGCCGCGCGCCGCAGAGGAGCTGGTAGAGCACGACGCCGAGCGAGAAGAGGTCGCTCCGCGCGTCGACGCCCTCGCCGAGGATCTGCTCCGGCGCCATGTACGCGGGCGTGCCGAACGCGGCGAAGTTCTCGTGCCGGACGGGCGTGAGGGGCTTGGAGGCGTCCGCGGCGCGCTGCGCGATCCCGAAGTCGAAGAGCTTCACCTCCCCCCTGCGGCTCACGAGGACGTTCGCGGGCTTCACGTCGCGGTGCACGACGCCGCGGTCGTGCGCGTGCGCGAGCCCGCGGGCGACGGCCGCCCCCACCACGAGGACGGCGTCGGCGGGCAAGGTGGGCCGCTTCTTCGCGATCGTCGCGAGGCTGAAACCGTCGACGAACTCGAGCACGAGGTGCATCCCCGACGGCGTCCGCGAGAACCCGTAGAGCTGCCCGACGTTCGGGTGGCAGAGCGTCGCGAGCACCTGCGCCTCGCGCTCGAGCTGCTCCGCGAAGGGGGAGTCGAGCGCCACCGTGGCCTTCAACACCTTCAGCGCGACGGGGCGCCCCAGCGGCTCTTCGATCGCCTTGTACACGGTCGACAGCGCGCCCGCGCCGAGCTCCTCGAGCAGGCGGAATCCGTCGATCGTCGGGAGCTCCGGCACGTCTTCAACCGGCGAGCGGAATCACTCGTGGGTGAGGAGCGATCGGCCGGTCATCTCGCGAGGTTGCGGCAGGCCGAGGGCGGCGAGCATCGTCGGGGCGATGTCGCAGAGGCGGCCGCCTCCGGCGATGCGCGCCTTGGGGTCGGCGTCGTTCACGTAGACGAGGGGCACGGGGTTCAGCGTGTGCGAGGTGTGCGGCTGACCGGACTTCGGGTCCTTCATCAGCTCGCAGTTGCCGTGGTCGGCCGTGATCATCACCGCCCCGCCCGCGGCGCGCGCCGCGTCGACAATCGACCCGACGCCCCCGTCGACCGCCTCGACCGCCTGGATCGCCGCGTCGAGGACGCCCGTGTGCCCGACCATGTCGGGGTTGGCGAAGTTCACGAGCACGAAGTCGTACTTCCCGCTCTTCACCGCGTCGCAGACGGCCGCGGCGACCCCGGCGGCCGACATCTCGGGCTTGAGATCGTACGTGGCCACGTCCTTGGGGGACGGGAGCATCTTGCGGTCTTCGCCCTCGAAGGGCTCCTCGCGACCGCCGTTGAAGAAGTACGTGACGTGCGCGTACTTCTCGGTCTCGGCGCAGCGAAACTGCTTCATGCCGGAGCGAGCGACGATCTCGGGGAAGATGTTCGTGTACACGTCCTTGGGGAAGGCGACGGGCAGGCCGAACTTCGCGTCGTACGACGTCATGCACGCGTACCGGCCCGCGAAGGGCGCGCCGGACCGCGGGAAGGCGTCGAAGTCGGCGATGGCCAGGGCGCGCGTGAGCTCGCGCGCGCGATCGGGTCGGAAGTTGAAGTGGAGGCCCACGTCGCCGGGCTTCACGCCGGCGTAGTCGCCGACGACGAACGGCTCGACGAACTCGTCGGTCTTCCCGGCCGCGTAGCTCTCCTCGACGCCGAAGCGCGCCGACTCGGCCCTGGGCGCGTGCGCCTCGGCGATCGCCCGGTAGGCGCGCTCGACGCGCTCCCACCGGTTGTCGCGATCCATCGACCAGTAGCGACCCGACACGGTGCCGATGCACCCGACGCCGCCGGCGAGGCGGCCCTCGATCTGCGCGAGGTAGCCCGGCGCGGTGCCGGGCTGCACGTCGCGCCCGTCGAGGAAGGCGTGGACGACGACCGGCACGCGCTCGCTCTCGGCGAGCTCGATGAGCGCGAAGAGGTGCGCGAGCGTGGAGTGGACGCCGCCGTCGCTGGCGAGGCCGAAGAGGTGGAGGCGCCCGCCCGCCTTCTTGGCCTGGTCGACCGCGCCGGCCAGGACCGGGTTCTTGCCGAGGGAGCGATCGTGGACCTCGTTGTCGATCTTCGAGATGTCCATCATCGCGATGCGGCCCGCCCCGAGGTTCAGGTGGCCGACCTCGCTGTTGCCCATCTGCCCGGGCGGCAGCCCGACGTCGGGACCGCTGGTGCCGATGAGGCCGCGCGGGTAGCGATCGAAGATGGCCGAGAGCGCGGGTGCGCGCGCGAGGCGAATGGCGTTGTCTTCGCGCTCTTCGCGCTCTCCGAAGCCGTCGAGCACGATGAGGACGAGGGGTCTCGGCCGTGCGGGCATGGCGGCGACCATAGCATCGGTGGTGGGGCCGAGGCACCCGTCGGGGCTCAGGTCGTGGTAAGAGCGGGCGGACCATGCCGTGGATCGAAGCGATGCTTCGCGGCCAGCGCGTCCTTGCGCGGGCCAAGGCTGACGGAGCGTTCGAGGTGGAGGGCGGCCGGGTCGAGATCCGGTACAACCCCAAGGACGGCCAGGGCCTACCGCGCCGCCGCCCGGAACCTCGAGCTCGCGCCCGGCGGCAAGCTCTTTCCCGACGACGCGTGCGCGCCGGCCCAGGCGGCCGGCCCGGGCGGCTCGACCGGTGGAGCCCAGAGCGCCGCGCAGGCCCGGCCGGCCAACGCGTGGCTCGCGTACACGGACGGCGCGTGCTCGGGCAACCCCGGGCCCGCCGGCTGCGGCGTCGTGCTCGTCACGCCGCGCGGCAAGACGTACGAGGGCTTCGACTAGCTCGGCGAGGCGACGAACAACGTCGCGGAGCTCACCGCCATCCTCCGCGCGCTCGAGTGGCTGCCCGCGCAGGCCGCGCCGATCGTCATCCACACCGACAGCCAGTACGCGATCGGCGTGCTCCAGAAGGGCTGGAAGGCGAAGGCCAACCAGGAGCTCGTCGCCCAGCACCAAGGAGCTCGTGCGCGAGCGCGGCGCGCGCTTGATCTACGTGCCCGGGCACGCCGGCGTCCCGCTCAACGAGCGGGCCGACGAGCTCGCGCGCGAGTCGGTGCTCCGCCGGCGCACGCAGCGCGCGACGGTCCCCGAGGGGACCCCCGAGCCCGCCGCCACCTGAGCCTCGATCAGGGCGTCGCGGCGATCTCGCGGAACCACTTGCGCGCGAGCGCGCAGTCGCCGGCGCTCGTCCAGCCGCCGGCCGCCACGTGGGCGGGGCCGAGCACGAAGACCAGGTCAGGGCCGGTGCGGCCGATCGCGATGGGGCCTCGATCGGGGCGCTCGCGGCAGACGAAGCCGGGGTCGCGCACCTTGGCCGGACCGAACTGCTCGAACGCGCGCGCGAGGAGCGCATACGCGCCGCGCGCGAGATCGTCGCTTCGCCTTGCCCGGGTCGTAGCGGAGGCGCCAGGCGTAGGCCGCGGCGTCGCGGTTCTGGAGGAGCACGCCGCGGTCGCCGCCCCAGCCGACGCTGGCGTCGGCCGCGGGCTTCGGGGCCATCCACTCTTCGAAGGCGAGCCGCGTCCCGAGCTCGCCCTCCGAGTCCTCGTCGGCGACGGTCCACCCCTCGCCGAGCGACGCGAAGGGCGGCGCGGCGACGGCGAGCGCGGGCTCGTGCGCGAGCCACTTCTCGGGGTGCATGATCTGCTCGCTGGTCGTCGGCGAGTCGTCCCACGCGCGGTTCACCGAGTCCCAGCCGCCGCGGCGGCGGAGCGCGTGGACGAAGAGCGTCCCGTAGATGTACGGCGCGGCGAGCGAGGTGCGCATGATGCGCGGCGCGGTCGCGCCGGGGCCCTGGTTCATGCCCTCGCGGATCTGCTCGGCGAAGACGGCGTCGGGCAGGTCGACGGCGCTCTTGCCGGAGCCCGGCGCCATCTTGTCGATCATGACGTCGAACATCGCGCTGGTCGCATCGCCTTCCGCGAGCGCGCTGAAGGCCGCGGACCGGTCGCCGTCGCCGGGGTGGTACTGCGAGCGCTGCTCGAGATCCCAGTGCTGGTCCTGGAGGGCGTGCACGAGCTCGTGGGCGAGGGTCGCCTCGGCCTCCTGGGTGCCCAGGTCGTTGGCCATGTACATCGTGCCGTCGGCGGGCTCGTAGTAGCCGGCGAGCTGGTCCTGCAGGAGCTGGTACTCGGCGGCCTCGTAGTCGAACTGGGTCGGGATGAACCCGAAGAGCTGCATCGCGAGCCCCTCGTCGCGGATGGCCTGCGGGGGCAGCTCGCGGGCGACGTGCTCCTTCACGCGCGCGATGAGGGCGGGCCGGTCGAGGACGACGCCGGGCACCTTGCGGGTCGCGTCGAGGCGGCGCGCGACCTCGACGCGGTGGATCATGCGCGCGATGAGCTGCGTCTCGCGCTCGTCGGCGGGGGTCGGCGGCGGCGGCGGCGGCGAGGGGGGGCGGCGGCGCTCGAGGCCGCGGGCGGCGCGGCGGCGACCGCCGCGGGGGGCGGGGCGGCGCGCGGAGGGGCAGCGGTCGAGCCGCAGCCGGCGAGGGCCGCGCCCGTGAGGACCATCCCAGCGGCGGCGAGGAGGCGGCCGGCGCGAGCGAGCGCCCGCGTCATCGCTCCTTGCCCATGCCGCGGTCCCCGTTGGCCCGAAGCCTGGAGATGGCGTCCGCGTAGCCGGCGCGGTCGTTGAAGACGGCGCTGCCCGCAACGAGCACTCGCGCGCCGGCCTCGGTGGCCAGGGCGACGGTGTCGGGCGCGATGCCGCCGTCGATCTCGAGGTGGATCGGCCGGCCGGTGGCGTCGATCATCTTGCGGATGGCGCGCACCTTCGGCAGCACCTCGGGCAAGAACTTCTGCCCGCCGAAGCCCGGGTTGACGCTCATGACGAGCACGAGGTCCGTGACGTCGAGCACGTAGCGGAGGGTGTCTTCGTGGGTGCCCGGGTTGAGCACGACGCCGGCCTTCTTGCCGAGCGAGCGGATGTGCTGAAGCGTGCGATGAAGGTGCGGCGAGGCCTCGACGTGCACGCTGATCGAGTCGGCGCCGGCCTTGGCGAAATCGTCTACGTAGCGCTCGGGCTCGACGATCATGAGGTGAACGTCGACGGGCAGCGTGGTCGCGGCGCGGACGGCCTTCACGATGAGCGGGCCGAGCGTGATGTTCGGCACGAACCGGCCGTCCATCACGTCGACGTGGATCCAGTCCGCGCCGGCCGCCTGAGCTGCGCGCACCTCTTCCGCGAGGCGCCCGAAGTCGGCGGACAGGATGGACGGAGCGATGACGAGCGATTCCTTGGCGACTCACGGAGATAGCTGGTGGCGGAAGGGCGGCCCGCCGTCAAGCATCCGACGTGTGCTTCCGTCGTCCGGGTTGCGAGCCGTCCGGAAACGGACGACTCTAGCTCCGAGCCATGAACGTCCGCCCCATCACCAAGGCCGACTTCGATCGCATCGTGGAGGTCATCGACCACTGGTGGGGGGGTCCCATCGGCACGTTCGCTCATCCCATCTTCTTCTACGAGCTCGGTGGCGAGGCGCTCATCGCGCTCGAGGGCTCGGAGATGATCGGGTTCCTGCTCGGGTTCGTCGTGGGCGGCCCAGCCACCGGCAAGGCGGCCGCCTCGCCGAGCGGCCTCCGCACGGGCTACGTGCACCTCGTCGGTATCCACCCCGACTACCGCAGGCGCGGCGTCGGCCGCGTCCTCTACGATCGGTTCACCCAAGACTGCCGCGACGCCCAGTGCTCGGGAATGAAGGCCATCACGACGCCCGGAAACGAGGTCTCCATGCGCTTCCACGTCGCGCTCGGCTGGGACGTGCAGGACGTCGAGGACTACGCCGGACCTGGCCGCCGCCGCATCGTGTTCACCAAGCGCCTCGTTTGAGGCGCCGCCGGGCGTGACCGGCGCGTATACTTTGCGCCATGGCCTCGAACGCACCCAAGGCGCGCGCGCGCGAGGCGCAAGACCCGCCCCTCACGATCGCGACCCTCCGCGAGATTGGCCTCTTCGGCGCGCTCAGCGACGACGTGCTGACCCGGCTCACGTCATGCTGAAGACGATGCGCGTGCAGCCGGGCGACACGATCTTCCGCGAGGGAGACACGGCCGCGCACGAGATGTACGTCGTCCTCGACGGCGAGATGGAAGTGATGGTCCGCAGCCGGCGCGGGCGCGACACGCGGGTCGCCATTCTCGGTCCGAACGACGGGTTCGGCGAGATGTCGATGATCGACATGCAGGCGCGCTCGGCGACCGTTCGGGCGCTCGCGCCTTCGCGCCTCTTGCGGCTGGCGAGCGAAGACATGGACGCGCTCTACCGCGCGGACCTCAAGTCCTACACGCTCATCGTGCTCAACATCGCGCGCGAGCTCTCGCGGCGGCTGCGCGTGACCGACAGCATGCTCGCCGACTTCACGGCCAACGTGCTCGACGAGTACGTCGCGGCGAAGCGGCCCTGAGCGCGCGCGTCACGGCGTGAGCGCGGGCCGCGCGTCCGGTCGCGGCCTTCTGCGGACCGGTGCCGGAGCCCCGTCGTCAGTGGGCGTCGGAGCCTTCGACGTGCGAGCCGTCGATGCCCGCATCGTCGGCGCCGGCATCGTTCGCCGAAGCGTCGCCGGCGGCATCGGTTGGTTCGGCGTCGGCGGACCCGGTCTCGACTTCGATCGCCGCGTCGCTTCCGACGCCGCTCGAGCCGTCGCCGCCTTCGAAGGGGTTCCCTGGAACCGAGGCGCCCGCGTCCGATTCCGCGACGAAGACCGCCGACCCGCTCGAGGCGGAGCCGCTGCCCTCGCCGTCGTTTCCAGCGGCGGCGCCGCTCGACGTGTTCGTCGCGCCGCCCGAGGGGCCGTCCGGCGGTAGCGGCTGCGGGTTCAGGCTTAGGCTACACGACGCGTCGAACAGGCAGGCGGCGGCCAGGAAAGCGACGAGCGCCGTTCCCCTCGTGGCCCGCAGCCTTCTTTCGCGCGCTCGCATTCTCCCCGTGCCTGAGGTGCACCGCCCGTGCCGCGGCTGAACGGTCGCTTTACCGGCGTTTCCGTGCACCGAAGCAGCCCGCCGCTGCATCCCGGATCACGGTGCGGCTCATTGTGGCACAGCTCGGGGCGAGGGTCTTGAGTCCATTCGACCCGCGTGTTACGGCGTCTGCGACCATGACGAGCGGAGCGGCGCAAGCGCCGATGCCCCCAAAGCTGCGCAGGACCCTAGAGCTGGTTTACGGCGTCGAAGGCGTTGTCGCCGCGCGCGTCTGGCACTGGCCCGGCCGCATCGCAGTCGGGGTTCGTGGAGGTGGTTCGACTACACCGGCCGATCTGCTGCGACGGGTGGAGGTGGCGGTCGCAGGGCTCCGCAGCGCGGATGAAGCCTGGGACTTCGGGATCCTCGAGGACGAGGCTTCCCGAAGCCCTGAAATCGCGCCGTCAGAGGACGACGAAGACGCCGTCAGTTCGCAACGAAGATCGCCTCGATCTCCGTCTTGACCTGCTCCTCGGTCTGCTTGCGGGCGATCGCGATCTCTTTGACGATGAGCGTGCGGGCGGTGTCGAGCATGCGGCGCTCGCCGAAGCTGAGCTGTTTGTCGGTCTTCAGGCGATAGAGGTCGCGGAGGACCTCGGCGACGTCGTAGATCGAGCCCGTCTTGATCTTGTCCATGAACCCGCGGTAGCGGCGGTTCCAGGTCTGGTTGTCGAACGCAATCGTGCGTTCACGAAGGATATCGAAGATTTCGCGGATCTCTTGCTCGCTGATGACCTGGCGCAGTCCGACGGCACTGGCGTTCGCGACGGGAACCATGATCTTCCGGTCGGTATCGAGGATTCGAAGCACGTAGAACTTCTGCCGGCTGCCGGCGATGTCCTTCTCCTCGATGCGGATGACCTCGGCGACCCCCTGCGCGGGGTATACGGCCTTGTCGCCCACCTTGAACGTGACGTCGGTAGCAGCTTGCATAGCGTCTCCTTGGTGATCCGCGCCTAAACGAAGCCTTGCGATCCGTAAGCGCGCCCGCGGTGCTCCCCCGGTCTGAAAGCACGTGCGCTGCGACGAGAACGAGAAGGCCCCGGTGTTCATTCCCTGGCCGAGGCGGCAGAGGCGACGGGACGTGGCCAGCCTCGTCTCGCCGAGGGCATGAAGTGAGGCACGCGCACTGTAGTGCGGTAGGCTCCCATTGTCAAACGGGGCTCCAGCCTACGGGCTTCTCGCCCGATGGGCGCGTGCAACCTACAACTGCCCCGAAATCATGGGGAATCGCCGGCCCGGTCAGCTCGCGCTCGCGAGCTCCTCGGCCAGACCCCACCGCACGCCGCGGTCGGAGACGAGCAGCTCGCTCGCACCCCAATGGTCGAGGAGAGCGAGGGTGATGACGCCGCCCGCGACGATCACGTCGGCGCGTTTCGGCTCCATGCCGGCGACCTTTCGACGAGCGTCGAGCGGCATCGCGGCGAGGTCGCCGACGACCTTTTCGAGGTCTCGTCGCGCGAGCGAGCGACCGTGGACGCGCGCGCCGTCGTAGACGGCCATGCCCATCGCCACCGCGGCGAGCGTGGTGACCGTGCCGGCGATTCCAGCCGGCGGCCTGCCACTGGGCAGAGGGGGCACGCCCCGAAAGGCCTCGGTCGCCGCCCGAAGGAGCTCGGCGCGCTCGGCCGACGACGGAGGATCGCTCCGGACGTGGCGCTCGGTGAGCCGCACGCTGCCGACGTCGAAGCTGTGCGCGTACTCGAGCACGGGCTCGCGTGGCTCGTCGCGCATGCGGCCGACGACGACCTCGGTGCTGCCGCCACCGATGTCGAAGACCGCGACGTTCGAGCGGAGGTCGACGGGCAAGCCGAGCACCGCGCCGCGAAACGTGAGCCGGGCCTCCTCGGGGCCGCTCACGACCCGCGGGGCGACCCCGAAGGAAGCCAGGATGCCGGCGCGCAGCTCCTCGCCGCCCTCGGCGTCGCGCATCGCGCTCGTGCCGACGATGGCGATACGATCGACGCCCAGCGCGCGCACCGCCTCCGCGTAGTCGCGCAGGCAGGCCTCGGTGCGGGCGATCGCCGCGGGCGCGAACTTGCGCGCCTTGTCGACGCCCTCGCCGAGCCGAGTGATCGTGGCCCGCTCGTCGATGGCGACGAGCGCACCGTCCTCCCGCCTCTCGGCGACCAGCAAGAGGACGGTGTTCGTACCGATGTCGATCGTCGCGACGCGCATGGTGCCCCGACCGGCGCGGGCGCGAGTGGGCGAGGCCGCCGGAGCGGCGCTCGCCCAGCGGCGCTCAGTTCGCGAGATCCTTCAGGTTCAGCATCTCTTCGACGTTCGGCTGGAGCACCAGCTCGACGCGCCGATTCTTGCCCTCTTCCTCGCGCGTTTGCTGCTCGACGGTGCCCGCGACCGGGTCGAGGCCCGCGTAGCCCGCGGCCGCCCAGTGCGCCGGGTTGAGGCCACCGCCCTGGGGGATGCCCTTCGCGTCGGCCTTGTCGGGCGCGACGAGGAACGTCACGACCTGGCGGGCTCGCATGAGGCTGAGGCCCCAGTTGTCGAAGTAAGCGCCCGCGTACGGCTCCTTGTCGGTGTGGCCGGCGACCTGGAAGTTACGCGCGCTCAGCGTCGAGTCGCCGCTGACGACGTCGGCCACCTGCTTCAGGATCTTCTTGCCATCGGGCTTGAGCGTGTCCTTGCCCGAATCGAAGAGGATGTCGCCTGGCAGCTGGATGACCATGCGGTTGTTGCGGACGACGACCTTGAGGCCCGCGCTCGTCAGCTTGTCGAGACGGGACTTGAGGTCGCGGAAGCGCGCCTTCATGTCGTCGAGCTGCTTGAGGCGAGCCTCGTACTCGGCCATCGCCTGCTGAAGCTTCGACTTTTCCTCTTCGGACTTCGAGAGGTTGACGCCGAGGCCCTTGAGCTTGGCCGTCAGATTGTCGATTTGCGCCTGCGCCGCTTGGTACTTCTGCTCGTCCTCGGCGTGCAGCTTGTTCGCGGCATCCAAGTCGGCCTTGAGCTTGGCGATGTCGCGCTGCGCCTGCTGCCACTCCTCGTCGCTATGACCTCCGCACCCGGCGAGCGCCAGCGTCGCGAAGCACGCGACGAGCAGCGCGCCGATGCGGATCTTCAAATTGTGCATCGGTAGTGACCTCGTGGAAGTTCCAGTGAAGCTGAGCGACGGTATCGATCGGCCATGGCAGGGTCAAGTGCACGAATCGTCTGGCAGGCACGATGTTTCGCCATGTCGCATGGGTCCCCATACGATGGCCACCGGGCAGGCCTGCGTTCGATGCCGAAAGGCTCGTCAACTTTTTTGTTTGACAGGTGACGTACGTGACCATATACGTCATCTCAGATCCACCCGAACTCAGGAGGACTCAGATGGCTGCGAAGAAGGGTGCCAAGAAGGCCAAGAAGAGCGCCGGCAAGAAGACGAAGACCACGAAGAAGGCCGCCAAGACGGCGAAGAAGCCTGCAAAGCGGAAGGCTGCAAAGAAGCCAGCCAAGCGGGCAGCCGCCAGAAAGCCCGTGAAAAAAGCGGCGCCTCGCTCTTCGGCGAAGACTCCGGCGGCGGTATCCAAAGGCGCCTCCAAGGCCGCCCCGCCGGCTGGTGTCCCGTCGATGCTGGGCGGTGCTCCCACGTCGGCTCACGGTTCCGACGACGGAGAAGAGTAGGACTTACTTGTACTTGGCTCGGGTCCTCGGGTCCGAACCTCGCCCGCAGCGGCAGTTGGCGGGTGCCAAGAGATGGGCGCCTCTCTCAAAAGGGGGCGCCCATCACGCTTTTGTGCGGGCGAACCGGCTTCAATCGCCCAGGTAAAGCTTGAGGGCAGAGGCGGCGGCCCTCCGATCGAACGGGATCGCTGCCAGCTCGTCCCGGCGCCCGATGGCCTCGAAGAGGTCGATCAGAAACGCCCGGAACTGCGCAGCCTCGTCGACCGCCGAGGCCAGCCGGGCCGGATCGAGCAAATCGACGTCCCGAAGGTTCGCGATCGCGTCGAGGAACGCATCGACCCGCGGGTAGTCGGCGGCGCGTAGGAGCGGGTAGCCCATCGCCCTAAAGTACGCGACGAACTCCCGCGCGAACGTGAGCGGCGACCCGCCCACCCACCGCTCGGTCCCATCGGCCGTCACCGCGCGCGCCTTCTGCTCGAAGGCCCGGACGATCTGCGCGAACATCCACACGTCGCGGCGCAAGCGTTCGCTCAGCGTGCGGCGCGCCGTCTCGTCGTCGAAGACCCGGTGCGCGTCGAGCCGGGCGCCGAGCGACCGCCCGAGGAACATGACCGCGTGCTGCAGCGCCGGTCGCAGGTTCGACGTGAGGCACTGCACCGCCGTGCGCAATCCCTCGATCGACGGCGTCCCCTCGAGCTGCGGGAAGTCGCGCTCGAACGCGCGCCGCATCTCGAGGCTCAGGCTCGCCGCGACCCCCTCGAGCGTCGCCTTCACGTCGCGAAGCTCCTGCCCCCGCGCCCGCAGCCGCTCGAAGTCGACCGCCATCTCGATCGACGACGGCCCGAAGAGATCCTCCTCGAACCCGTCGGCGAGGAGCGGCCCCGCGCGTCGCCGCAGATACCCGGTCAGCGCCCGCGCGTCGGACCGCAGCACGCTGAGCACCAGGTAGACGAGGGCCGTCGATCGCCGCGGCGCCTCCGTCGGCTCTCGCGCGATCGTCTCCGCCAGCGACACGTAGCGCAGCATGCGAAAGAGGGAGAGCACCGTGAGCGCTACGAGCCGGCGCGCGCGCTCGCCCGACACGTTTCGCATCAGCTCGAGCATCTGCGCGTTCGTGATGCGATCGAACTCGGGCCGGAACTCGAGCGCGTGGAGCGGGTTGAAGTACGTCGTCTGCGCGATCTCGCGCTGCGCCACCGCGAGGAGCGCGTAGAGCAGCCGGAACGGCACGCGCGGCAGGCGCGTCAGCCCCGTGGTCACCTCGAAGAGGTTCGTCATCGCGTGGCGCAGCACGAAGAGCGACTGCTCCGGCGCATCTTGCGCCAGCGACTCCCCGAGGAGGCGCGTGCGCGCGCGGTCGTCGGGCAAGACGCTCTCGAGGTAGCGCTGGAAGACGAAGGCGCGCTCGCCCTCGCCCAAGAAGAGCCGGCACGTCTCGACGATGCGACCGAGGGCTTCCCGCACGAGCGCCGTGTGCTCGCGGAAGTCCTGCGCGACGACGGGCGTCTTCCTCGGGGGGCCCGGGTGGTTGCGCGGGTTCGCGAAGCACGCGAGCCCCTTGAGCAAGATCTCGAGCTCGAAGAGGTGCTCCACCTTCCGCTCGATCGCCACGCCCGCGAGCCACGCGTCGCGCGCGAGCGCCTGCTCGCGCCGAAGCCCGCGCGTATCGCGGAGCAGATCGTCGTACGCGTCGCCTTCCTCGTTTGCGCGATCGAGCCCCGCTATGGCCACGCTCGCCATGGTACCTCGCCGCGCGCGTCTTCTACGGGCGATGCCTTCGCGGTCGCGCCCGCCTGCGGCCGTGTGCGCCGCAAAAAAGTGACAGCGCCCCGCGATACCTCGGTAGGCTGGCAGCGTACGCGTCACGAGCCCGGCGCCGCACCACCGGGAGTCGATGCGACTGCATCGCACAAACCGACCATTCGAAAGAGACGCTCCTCGTCGAGGAGCGAGGAGACATCATCCCAATGAACCTTGCGAAGACTCTGGCCGCTTCGGCGGTCGCGGGAATGCTGATGGGGTCCACGGTCGCCTGTGGCGGCGGGTCGAGCAGCACGCCCCCGGCTTCCGATCCGTCCGCGGCCGGTGGAAAGGCCTCGTGCAGCGCCTCCGGGGGCGCGGCCCCGGCGGCCAGCGGCAAGTCGTCGTGCAGCGCGGCGGGCGGCGGCAAGGCTTCGTGCAGCGCCTCCGGCGGCGCCGCGCCGGCCCCGAAGTACTGAGCGAGCGCGAGCGCCGGGTCGTCCCGCATTCGGGGCGACCTGGCGTTTGCATTTAAGAGCCGCCAGCGATGAGCTACCGAGCCAGGCACGACGTCCGAGATCTGGGGGTGGGCGTCGGGTTGAGGGGCCCCCACGCGGCGATGGTGATGCGCGAGCATCCCACGATGGATTGGTTCGAGATCATCAGCGAGAACTACTTCGCCGAGGGCGGCGCCATGCGCGCGCAGCTCGAGGCGGTGCGCGCGCACTACCGCGTCGTGCCGCACGGCGTCTCGCTCTCGATCGGCGGCACGGACCCGATCGATCCCGGGTATCTCGCGCGCCTCCGCGCCCTCGTGCGCCGCGCCGGCGCCCCGTGGTGCAGCGACCATTTGTGCTGGACCGGCGTGGGCGGCGTCGACGTGCACGACCTCCTGCCGATGCCCTTCACGCCCGCGTCGCTCGCCCACGTCGTCGAGCGCGTGAAGCGCGTCCAGGGCGAGCTCGAGGTCCCCTTCGCGCTCGAGAACGCGTCCTCGTACGTGGAGTTCCGCGAGAGCACGATGCCCGAGCACGAGTTCCTCGCCGAGCTCACCGAGCGCGCCGACTGCGGGATTCTCCTCGACGTGAACAACGTCTTCGTGAGCGCGTACAACCATGGCTTCGACGCCGAGGCCTACGTCGACGCGATCCCCGCCGACCGCGTCGTCCAGATCCACGTCGCCGGCCACACCGACAAGGGCGCCTACCTCCTCGACACGCACTCCGCGCCCGTGCGCGGCGAGGTCTGGCAGCTCTATCGCCGCGCCATCCGCCGGTGCGGCCCCGTGGCCACGCTGGTCGAGTGGGACGAAGACATCCCCGAGTGGAGCGCGCTCGCCGCGGAGGCGGCGACCGCCCGCACCCTCCGGCAGGAGGCGCTCGCCGCGCGCGAGGAGGCCGTGTGCGCGACGACCTGATCGCCCTCCAGCGCTTCTTCAGCGACGCCGTGCGCGCCGACGCCCCCCTCGCCGCGGGCCTCTCCGACGACCTCTTCGCCCCCGGCGCGCGCGGGCTCTCGCCGGCCGAACGCCTCGAGATTTACCGGGAACAGTACTGGCTGCGCCACCTGGCGAACCTGCGCGACGACTTCCCCACCGTCGCGTGGCTCACCGGCGAAGACGAGTTCCGCCGCGTCGCGCGCCTCTACCTCGCCGCGCATCCGCCGCGCACCTGGGACCTCCAGCGGCTCGGCGCGGACTTCCCCGCCTTCGCAGGCGGGGCGTCGGCCTGGCGCGGGGACGCGCTCGTCCTCGACGCGTGCCGCCTCGACTGGGCCTTCATGGAGGCGTTCGACGCGCCCGACACCGGTCCCCTCGACCTCCGCGACGCCGCCGGCGCCCCCGAGGACGCGTGGCCCGCCGCCCGCATCGAGTTTCACCCCTCGCTCCGCCGGCTCTCGCTCGCCCACGAGGTGCACGTGCTGCGCGACGGTCTTCGCGCCGACCTCGCCTCCGGGCGGTCGCCGGAGCGGCCGGCCGCGCGCCGGGCGCATGTCGTCGTCTGGCGCACGCCGACGAACGTCCTGCGCGCGGTCTCCGTGGACCCGAACGCGTTCCGGCTGCTCGAGGAGCTCGCCGCGGGCCGCCCGCTCGGCGAGGCGTGCGAAGCCGTCGTCGCCGGTCAGTCCGAGGGGGCCGACATCAGCGCGCGCGTCGGCGCCTGGTTCCAGGCGTGGGCGCGCGACGGCTGGGTCAGCGCGCTGCGCCTCCGGCGCTGACCGAGCGCGCGGGCGCCATCACGGAGCGGTCGTCGCCGCGCCGTGGTGGTGCGGGTGGAAGTTGAACGGGTAGAAGGCGTGCGTCTCGTAGCCGCCCGGGCTCGCGGCGAACTGAACGGCCTTGATCACGTCCGAGATGCACGACACGACGCCCGGCTCGGCAATCTGGCTGCCGCTCGCGTCGAGGCTGGTCTGCGTGACGTTGCCCTTCGGGTCGATCGTCCACTGGATGACGAGGTTGCCCTCGAGCCCCGGGTGGTCCTTGAGGCCGGCCTCGTAGCAAGCGCGCGCCTGGTCGCGGCGCGCCATGATGATCGCGCGGATGTCGTCCGGCCCGCGCCCGGGCTCCTTGCCGTGCGGCTTCGGCTCCGCCGGCCCGGCGCTCGCCGACGACGTCGCCGCGACGGTATGCGTCTCGGTGAGCTTGGCCCCCTGAAGGTCGCCGCCCGTGCCGAGCGCCGTTGTCGTGGTGGTGACCGCGCTCCCCGTCGGGGCGGTCGCCGCCGCGGGCGACGCCCCGCTCGCCGAGTCGGCCGCGGCAGGCGACGCGCCGGCCGGGGCCTTCGCGCCATCCGACCCCGCCCCACCTCCACCACACGCGAGCGGCGCCAGGACCATCGCGGCCAGCGGCGCCGAGAGGCGCAGCCAGCGCGGAACACGAGTCGATGCGGTTCGCATGGACCCTACGGTATCGCAAGTCGCGCGCTCGACGCAGCTTCGGGCTCGTGCTTCGCTTGAAGCAGCGCTGTGGACACGGGTCCGACGACACCTCCCTCTCGTTCCGGCGACGACACGGCAGCGGCCCCAACCTTCCGCCGGGAGCAGCTCGGGTCGTACGAGCTGCTCCTCGAGCTGGCCTCGGGCGGGATGGCCACCGTGCACCTCGCGCGCGCGACCGACCGTCGTCAGGGGCCCCCGCTCGTCGCCATCAAGCGACCGCACCGGCACCTCTCGAGCGACAAGACCTTCGTCACCATGCTCGTCGACGAGGCGCGCCTCGCCTCGGCCATCGACGACCCGCGCGTCGTGAAGGTGCGCGAGCTCGGCTTCGAAGGGGGCATGCCCTTCATCGTGATGGACTACGTCGAGGGCGCGTCCCTCGCCGAGCTCCGGCGCGAGCTCAGCGCCCTCGGGCGCACCGTCGACGTCCGCGTCGCCGTCCGCATCGTCCTCGACGCCCTCCGCGGCCTCCAGGCCGCCCACGAGCTCCGCGACGACAACGACCGCCCGCTCCACATCGTCCACCGCGACGTCTCGCCGCACAACCTGCTCATCGGCTGCGACGGCCGCTCGTACATCACCGACTTCGGCATCGCGAAGGCGGAAGACCGCATCCAGACGACGCGCACCCACGAGGTCAAGGGCAAGCTCGCCTACCTCGCGCCCGAGCGCGTCGACAAGCGGCGCATCTGCACCGTGCAGAGCGACGTCTTCTCGATGGCGGTCGTCCTCTGGGAGTGCTTCGCCGGGCGCCGCCTCTTCCGGGGCGACGAGGCGGTCGACATCCTCCAGCAGGTCATGAGCTCCCCGATCCCCACGCTGTACGAGATTGGCGCGCAGGTCCCCCGGGCGCTCGACGACGTCATCGCGCGCGCCCTCTCGCGCGACCTCGACACGCGCTACGCCTCGGCGCAGGCCCTCGCCGTCGCCATCGAGCGCGCGGCCGGCCCGGAGAACGTCGGCTCCCAGGCCGACGTGGCGCGGCTCATGGAGGCCGTCTTCGGCGCGCGCATGGCCGCGCGCCAGGCCCAGGTGCGCGCGACCCTCGGCAACAGCGAGCTCTCCGACCTGCTCCGGGAGTCCGGCCTGCGGACGCGCGACGAGAACACGACGGCCCAGGCGCCCGAGAACGAGCTCCTCGCCGAGCTCGCGCCCCCGGTTCCGACCGGGCGCTATGCGCTCCGCACCGAGCTCCGGGCCGCCATAGCGCGGCTCCGCCCGCGCCGCATCCCGTGGGGCTCCGTCGCCGCCGTGGCCACCGGGGTCGCGATCGGCGCCGCGGTCACGCTCGCCCTCCTCACGCGGCACCCGAAGCCGGCGCCCATCGTCCTCCGCGGGTCCGCCGCGACCGCGGTCGACCCTCTGCCCGTCCCCGCGACGCGCCGCGTGCTCCTGCCGCTCCCGTTCCCGGCCAACCATGTCACGCTCGACGGAGACGACCACGACCTCGAGCCTCCCGCCGACGTCGCCGCCTTCGAGGTCGCCGGCGCGAGCGCCCTCCGGCACCGCGTGACCGTCGTCGCGCCCGACGGCACGCGCGCCGACGGCTACGCCATCGAGGAGGACGGCATCGCCCGCCCCGACGGCGACGGGTACAACTTCACGCCACCGCCGCAGCCGCAGGCGGAGGCCGTCCCGTCACCCTCGGCGCGCCGCGCCAAGCAGCACGCGCCCGCGCCGGTCGGGACCGTGCACGACGGCTTCACGAAGCTGAAGTGACGCGCGGGCGGTCAGCTCGCGGCCTTGAGGAACGGCTCCCACTCCTTGAACTTCCAACCGCTGCCGAGGAGGATCTGCGCGGTCATCGTCCACTTCGGCCGGAAAGGCCGGCGCGCGAGCCGCATGTTGGCCTCGTCGGGCGTCTTCCACCCCTTGCGGAGGTTGCAGACGCGGCACGCCGTCACGAGGTTCTCCCACGAGTCGTCGCCGCCGCGCGAGCGCGGCATGACGTGGTCGATGTTCAGCTCCCGGAGGGGGGGCCGCTTGCCGCAGTACTGGCACTGGTGCGCGTCGCGGAACATCAGGTTCCGCCGCGTGAGCCGCACCGTGACGCGCGGCGTCCGGTCGTACCGGAGGAGGTGAACGACCCGCGGGACGCGGAGGTTGCCCCCCACGATGGGGATCGAGTCGTCGCCCTCGCGCGTGGGGAGCTCGCGCCAGAGGTCGAAGTCGTGCGACTCGCCGCCCTCGTCGAGGGCCAGCGCGACGCCGCCGTAGAGGAGGACGACGGCGCGCTTCACGGTCGTGACCTGGACCGGCACCAGGTACCGGTTGAGAACGAGCACGGGGAGGGATAGGACATCCGTCATCGGCCAAGCCACGCTCAGATGGCGAGCGGCGCGAACCGCCCGAGAGTCGCGAACCGTCGAGGCGATTGTACACCGACGACGGGCCAACTGCACTCGCGGTTGGGCGCGTTTGACGAGGTTCCCCGCGAGGCTAGGCTTTGCGTCGAGGCCCAGCCGATGACCGACCCGGAGCGTTCGACCCCGCCCGCCACGGACGAGCCGCGCGCGCGCCAGCCCAGGCGCTGGGTCGGCCCCGCCGTCGCCAGCGGCACCGCCATGGCCGCCGCGGCCATCGCGGCCCTCGTCCTCACCGGGATGCAGGACAACGCCATCTACTCGAAGCCCGTCGACCAGCTCCTCGCCGCCAAGGGGAAGTTCCTGGGACGGCCGGTCCGCGCCGAGGGCATCCTCACCCACGGGTCGCTCGTGAAGCGCGACCAGCCCTGCGAGTACCGGTTCACCATCGCCAAGAACGGGGCGGAGCTGCCGGTCCGCTTCGCCCAGTGCGTCGTGCCCGACACCTTTCGCGACGTGCCCGACCTCGACGTGGGGGTCACCGTCGAGGGCGAGCTCCAGGCCGACGGCTCCTTCGAGGCGACGAGCGTCCTCGCGAAGTGCCCGAGCAAGTACGAGATGCAGCAGCGGAAGCAAAACGGCGAGCAGATGCCACACGGACCCTTCGCCGTGGCGCCCCCGAGCGAGAACCAGAACGAGAGCGTCCAGCGCTAGCCCCGCTGATTTCGACCCCGCCGCCCCTCCGGTCCCGCCCGGGAAGGATGAAGCCGGAGAGACGCTTGTGATACGGTCCCTCAGCTAGGGCACATGATGCGATCCATCCGCTCGCGGCTTCTCGTCCTCGCATGCGTCGGCGTCGTCGTGGCCGTCCCTGCCTTCGCGCAGCAGCCCGCGAGCTACCCGGCTCCCTGCGACGCCTCGAAGGTGAGCAAGGGCGACGTCGACCGCGCCCATACCGTCTACCTGAGCGGCAAGTCGTTTCTCGACGAGTCGAACTACGATAAGGCGATCAGCTATTTCAATGACGCCTATTCGATCGACTGCAGCGTGCACGGCATCTTGCCGATCATCGCGACGGCCTACGAGCGCAAGGGCGACAAGGCCGAGGCGATCCACGCCCTCGAGGAGTACCTGAAGCGCGTCCCCAACGCGCCCGACCGCGAGCACATCGAGCGCCGCATCAAGAACCTGGGAGAGCAGCTCGCGCGCGAGGCGCCGCCGCCGCCGGCCTCCGCGGCCCCGTCGGCCACGGCCGCACCCGCGCCTTCGGCCGGCGCCGGCGCGGCGCCCCCCGAGCCCAGCGCGTCGGCGGCGGCGCCCGAGCCCGCGCCCACGGCAGCGGCGGCCCCCTCGGTCGACGGCCCGAAGCCCAATCGCCTGATGCCGGTGCTCGCCATGAGCGTCGGCGGCGCCGCGGTGCTCACCGGCGTCGCGCTCCTCATCGCCGGCGCGGCCGACGTGGGGAGCGCCTCGAGCGCCTGCCCAGGCCGGCAAAACTGCGCCCCCGATATCGCGAACAAGGGCAACGACGGCCGTAACCTCGAGACGGCGTCGCTCTTCCCCATCATCCCGGGCGCGGCGCTGCTGGTCGGCGGCATCGTCTGGTACGTGCTCCAGAAGCCGCCGCAGGCTCCAGAGGCGCGGTCCGGGCACCTCTTCGTCAGCCCGGTGGTCTCTCCGGGCTACGCCGGGGTCACTGTAGGCTCGGCGCTCTGAGCGCTCTGGCCCCGGCCGCAGCCCTGGTGCCCCTTTCGCGGCGCACCCGGGAGGCGTAGCCTTGTAGGGATGCGCGCGAGCGTCCCCCCCGGTACTCGGGGTACGGTGCGGCAAGGGGGCAAAGAGGAGCTCAGGGCCTCGGTCCTCAAAACGTACCTTCTTCGCATCCGCACCGAACGCGGAGAGCGCGTGGCCGGCCAGCTCCTGGCCGCCGCCGGCATCGACCCCGCCGCCATCGACAACGAGACCGGCTGGGTCAGCCAGCTCGCCGCCAAGCGCGCGCTTCGGGCCATCTCGGGCCTGCTCGGGCGCGACGCCGTCCGCCATCGCGGCGACTGGGTCACCCACCCCGAGGCGCTCGGCGTCCTCGTTCGCATGCTCCGCGCGAGCGAGCGCCCCGTGGACGCCTACCGCTACCTCGCGCAGCACGCCCGCGAGATCACCCGCGTCGGCACGTGGGCGATCGACGAGTCGGCGCCCGCGGCGCCCCTCCTCCGCGGCGCGACCGGCGTCCGCATGACGTACCGCCCGCGCAGCGACGGCGGCGAAGACCCGGCCGATCGGGCCGACACCGACGGCGAGGAGCTCCTCTGCGACGCGCGCGTCGGCGAGCTCGCCGGCCTGCCGCGCATCTGGGGCCTCCTCGACGCCGAGGTCGGCCACGAGACCTGCGTCGCGAAGGGCGCCCAGGAGTGCGTCTACGACGTGCGCTGGCGCGGTCTCCGCTCGCGCGAGGGCCTCGTCGCCGGCGCGCTGGCGGCGGGCGCCATCTTCGGGCCGGCGGTCGCGATCGCGGGCGGCGCGGTCGCGGGCGCGCTCGCCGCGGGGCTCGGCGCGGCGCTCGGAGGCGCCACCGGCTTCATGTGGGACCGCTCGCGCGAGGAGCGCTCGCACCGGACCTTCGAGCACAACCGCATCGCCGCGCTCGAGCGCGGCCTCGAGCTCCGCGGCGAGACCGGCTCGACGCCGAACGAGCTCACGGGGACGGTGCTCGGCGGCAAGTACCGCATCGGGCGCAAGATCGGCTCGGGCGGCATCGGCGTCGTGTACGCCGCGGAGCACGTCACGCTCGGCCACGAGGTCGCCGTGAAGGTCCTCCGGGGCGCCGCCGCGCGCGACGGCGGCGAGATCGCGCGGCTCCGGCGCGAGGCGTACATCCAGGTGCACGTCGAGCACCCGAACGTCGTGCGCGTGCTGGACCTCGACCAGATGCCGGACGGGAGCATCTACGTCGTGATGGAGCGCCTCATCGGCCGCTCGCTCGCGGACCGCCTGTCGCGCGACGGCCTGCTCGCCCCGGGCAGCGCGATCACCATCTTCTCGCACGTGTGCCGCGCCCTCGACGCCGCGCACAAGAAGGACGTCGTGCATCGCGACCTCAAGCCCGGGAACATCTTCCTGTGCGAGGACGGCGTCGCGAAGGTGCTCGACTTCGGCATGAGCAAGCTCGCGAGCGCCGAGTCGCTCACCCAGGCCGGGTACACGCTCGGCACGCCCGAGTACATGGCGCCCGAGCAGTGCATCGGCGCGCAGGTCGAGCCCCGCACGGACATCTACGCGCTCGGCGTCATGATGTACGAGGCCATGACGGGCGAGCTCCCCATCGTCGCGCCGAGCCGGCGCGAGCTCCTCGACCTGCACCAGCGGCAGATTCCCACGCCGATGCGCCAGCGCCGGCCCGATCTGCCCATCCCGGAGGAGCTCGATCAGGCCGTGATGCGCTGCCTGAAGAAGCGCGTGAACGAGCGCCCGCGCGGCGCCGCGCAGCTCGAGCACATGCTCTCGGCCGTACCGATGGAAGGCCTCGCGATGTCGTATCCCCCCGGCACGAGCCGCCGCGCGCCGGTGCAGCCGGGCACGCTCACCCGCGAAGAAGCCAGACCAGCCCCCCGAGACTGAGCGCGAGCACGACGACGGCCGCGGCCATCACGAGCTTGTCGGCCAGCGACCAGCGGCTCTCGCGCTTGCGCGCCGCCGCCTTCACGGCGACCGCGACCACCGGCGCCGCCGGAGCGGGGGGGCCTGCGGTCGTCCCGGACGGCGCGGGCTCGGAAGGGTCGACGGCCGCGGGGGCCGGCGCGTCCGGCGACCGCGGGGCTTCGCCCTCCGGGAGCGGCTCGTCGGGCGCGCGCTCGAGCTCCGACAGCGCCAGGCCGACGGGGTCCTCCAGGGCCAGCACGCTGCGCGCGACGCGCACCATCGTCGCCGGCCTCCAGGGCACCTCGCGGTCGGACGGCACGCGCCCCTCCCCGAGGAACGTCCCGTTCTTGCCGCCCAGGTCGCGCACGCTCACCGCGCCGTCGCGGATCGCCACCTGCACGTGCTCGCGCGAGGCGTCCGCGTCGGCGAGCACGAGGTCGCAGTGCGGGCCCCGGCCGACGAGATACGCCCGCCCGCCCTCGGCGAGCGGCAGCGCGGCGCCCGCGTCGGGGCCCTCGACCACGCGCACGCGCAGCGTCGGGTCGGTGCCCGCCTTCGCCATCGCGTCGGCCACCAGGGCCAGCGCGAGCTCGCGCGTCGCCGCCGCCACGTCGCGGGTCGACGGCGCGGCCTCGAGGCGGAGCTCGAGCCAGATGCGCCCGACGCGCACCCGATCGCCCGAGCGCACGATGCGGGACGTGTGCGGCGCGACGCGGACCTCACCGACGTACGTGCCGTTCGAGCTCCCCTCGTCGACCACGACGAAGTCGGCGCCCTGCGCGCGCAGCGTCGCGTGCCGGTGGCTCACGCTGGCCTCGGGCAGGCGCACGTCGCTGCCGGCGCCGCGGCCGATGACCACGCGCTGGTTCCCGTCGAACGTCAGCCGCGCGTCGGATGGGGTCCCGGCGCGGACGATGACGGTGATGGGCATGCGCGAAACCCGGTCCCGGCGGGCCTCAGGCCTTCGGAGCGGCGTGCCGCTCGACCCACTCGATGACGCGCTCGGCGACGTCGCGGCCGAGGTGGCGGCTGAGCTCCTGGATGCCGGTCGGGGAGGTGACGTTCACCTCGGTGAGCTTGCCGCCGATGAAGTCGAGGCCCACGAAGACGAGCCCGTCCTGCGCGAGCCGCGGCGCCATGTCGGCGATCACCGCGCGCTCGGCGGGCGTCACCTCGCACGGCTCGACGCGGCCGCCGGCGTGGATGTTCGAGCGCACGTCGTCCTCGCGGGCGATGCGGTTGATGCCGCCGAGCACCTCGCCCTCGAGGAGGAGGACGCGCTTGTCGCCCGCCCGCACCGCCTCGACGTACTCCTGCACCATCGCGAGGCGGGTGCCTTCCTGCGTGATCGTGTCGACGATGGAGCGCCCGTTCCGGTCGGTCTTCGAGACGACCATGACCCCGCTGCCGCCCGCGCCGTCGAGCGGCTTCACGACCGCCACCCCGAGCTCGGCGACGAAGCGATGGATGCGATCGCGGTCGCTCGTGACGAGCGTGCGCGGCATGTGCTTCGCGAAGTGCAGCGTGTAGAGCTTCTCGTTCGCGTCCCGCAGCCCGCGCGGGTCGTTCATGAGGAGGGTGCGACCGCGCACGTTCTCGAGCATCAGCGTGAGGTAGAGGTACGCCGCGTCGAACGGCGGATCCTTGCGGATGAACACGCAGTCGACGTCTGCCAGCCGCACGTCGTGCGGCTCGCCGAGGGCGAAGTACGGGGCCTCGTCGCTCACCCGCACCTCGCGGACGCGCGCCGAGACCTCGCCGCCCTCGACGTACACGTCGCGCGGCTCGCAGTGCAGCGACTGATGGCCCCGCCGGAGCGACGCGCGCTGGAACGCGAAGGTCGTGTCCTTGTCGGGGAGGACCCGCTGCATCGGGTCCATCACGTAAACGAAGCGCATGCCGCTCGGATGATAGCGGATGCAGTGATCGTCGTAGAGCATCGCCGCGAACCGGGCGCTCTGGTCGGGGTCGAGGTCCGACGCGAGCAGGTAGCCGACGCCCGCCCGCTCGGTCGCGGCCACGGAGTACCCCCTCTCGCGCCCGACCCGCACCTCGGCCGTGCCGACCGCGCGCGGCGCCAGGTTCGCCATCCCGACCTCGGGGATCTTCTGCGCGTCGTACACGAGGACGCTGAGGCGCCGCTCGTCGTGCCCGATGCCGACCACGTACGTGATGACCGCCGCGCGCTGCGAGGGGAACGACACCACCCGCCCGCCCACGAGATGGGCGCCCGCGCGCTCGAAGCGGCCCGGGGAGACGGGCACGCCCACGTACCGCGCCAGACCGCGGACCTCGCCGGCGCTGTGCGCGTCGGGCGGCAGCGGGTCTTGATGCTCGGACACCAGCTCGGCGAGGAGCTCGTCGCCGCCGGGGTCCGAGCGCACGCGGCTCACCGACGCCTGCGTGCCGCGCGTGGCCGCGCCCCAGACGATCGCGAGGGCCGCGGCCGCCGTGAGGGGCACGAGCGAGCGCCAGGTGGGGAGCGCCGACACCGGAACGACCGGCGCGAGCTCGCCGGGCTCGTCGCCGCGCGCCTTCTCGGCGGACATGGCGTTGCCGATGCGGTCCCGCAGGCTCGAGGGCGTCGCGGAGCGCACGACCCGCTTCAGCGAGCCGCGCATCGCGCGAAGGAGCTGCACTTCTTCGCGGCAGGTCTCGCAGCGAGCGACGTGATCGTCGATCTCGATGAGCTTCGCCGCGCCGACCTCGCCGTCGAGGTACGAGCCGAGCATGCGCGCGTGGTCGCGACAGTCGATGGTGGTCATGCCGCGCCCCGTTTCCGTGCGCGGTAGTCGGCGAGGCGCGCGGGCGCGTCCGCCGCGGCTTCGTGAGCGGCTGCGAGGCCGTGCACGGCCTCGCCCGGGCGCTCTTCGCCCTTCACGATGCCGAGGGCGATGGCATGGTTGTAGAGCGTGCGCTGGAGGAGCTTTCGCCCGCGGTGCAGGCGGCTCATGACGGTGCCGATCGGGCAGCCCATGATCTGCGCGATCTCTTCGTACGAGAACTCCTCGACGTCGCAGAGGACGACCGCGAGCCGGAACTCGGCGGGCAGCGCGTCGAGGGCCCGCTGGATCTCCTGCTCGACGAGCGGCATGAGCGCCAGCGTCTCGGGGTCGCGGAGCTGCCGCATCGTGTTCGCGCTCACCCAGCCATCGGCGAGCGGGTCGGCGTCGGGGCCGTCGAGCACGGAGCGCTCGAGGCCGCCCCGCCGGTACTTGTTGATGAACGTGTTCGTGAGGATGCGGAACAGCCAGGCCTTCAGGTTGGTGCCGGCGTGGAACTGGTCGCGCGCGCGCATCGCCTTGACGAACGCGTCTTGAACGAGGTCTTCGGCCTCGGTCGGGTTGCGCGTGAGCTTGCACGCGACGCCGTACATCGCGTCGAGATGCGTAAGCGCTTCTTCCGCAAACGGATCTTTGCAGGCGCCGGAAGCACCAAGACGGTTGGACGAGGAGAGCATCTACGGACCTTTGCTGCTTTCTGGCGTCTGACGGCTCAAGAGTGCCTCGCCAGGTCCAACAAGACCAGGCGGCGCCCTATTCCTCGAACCATCTAAGTCCTCGAACGGACCAAGTCATGCCAGCGCAGCGCGTCAGGCCACCGAACCGTCAGCCCGGATCGGACGGGCCGCCCTTGAGCTTGCGCTCGAGGTCCTCTACACGCTCGTTCAGTCTCCGGACCTCTTGCTGCATCTGCTGGAAGGGCCGGAAGGTCGACAGGATGGCGCGGATGCGCTCGTCGAGCTGGTGCTGCACCTCCTCGAACTTCTCCTTCGCCTGATCGACCAGGGTCGGCTTCGCGTCCTTCTTGGGCGAGGCCGTCGCGTCGACCTTGTGCGTCGCCGTCGCGTCGACGGCGGGCGGCGCCACGCCGGGGACGCCCTCGGTGACCACCCCCTTCTCGTCGGTGGTTTTCACGCCGGGGATGAGCCGGCCGATGGGGCCTTCGCGCAGGTCGGCGAGGACCTTCTCCGTCCGCGCGTGGATGATCTCCTTCAAGGTCTGCAGCGGCACGCTTCGCGAGTGCGCCTTCTGCTCCTCGTAGATGATCTGCGCGAGGGTGACCTCGGTGAGGTCGTCCTTCGTGTTGTTGTCGATGATCTGCACCTCTTCGCCGGTCCGAACCATCTCGGCGATTTGGAGGAGCGTGACGTAGCGACTGTCCTTGGTGTCGTAGAGCTTTCGGTTCGAGTACCGCTTGATGACCCGAACCGGACGGTCAGTCGTCGAATCCGTCGGCGAGGCGGCTGTCTCGGGCTTCGTGTCCAAGGTCGTTCTCCTGACGCGCTTCGTCGGCGCGGGGTGCGAATCAAAGAGTACATTATTGCGCGGTGTCATACGCGGAGAACGAGCGAGCCGGCGGAATCGGCCGACCGAATGTCGCGGCGGACGCCCGAAATACCGGTCCAGCCAGTTCGGGGTTCGGGGGGCCGACGGCGTCGCCCATCATGGAGCTCGAACTCGAGCGCGTGTCGGTGCGATACGCGGGCTCGCTCACCCCGGCGCTCGACGACGTTTCGCTGCGCGTCGGAGGCGGCCAAGTGGCCGCGCTCCTCGGCGCGAACGGCGCCGGAAAATCCACGCTGCTGCGGGTCGCCGCGGGCCTCGTCCGCCCGACCGCGGGGACGGCGAGGGCCGGAGGCCGAGACCTCCTCCGCGCGGACCGGAGGGAGGTCGCGCGGCGGGTCGCGTTCGTCCCCCAGAGCGAGGGCATCCCGGCCGGGTTCCGGGTGAGAGACGTGGTCGCCATGGGCCGAGCTCCCCACCAGGGGCTCTGGATGCGCGAGCGGGAAGAGGACCGGGCAGCCATCGCCGAGGCGATCGAGCGCTGCGATCTTCGTTCCCTCGCCGGGCGACCGGTCGAGACGCTGAGCGGGGGCGAGCAGCGCCGTGTGGCGATCGCCCGGGCGCTCGCGCAGCGGCCCGCCGTGCTGCTCCTCGACGAGCCGGCCGCGTTCCTCGACGTGCGGCACCGCCTGAGCTTCTACGCGGTGCTCGCCGAGGCGGCCGCGCGCGACGGGATTGCGTGCGCGGTCGCCATGCACGACCTCGACGCAGCGGCTCGGTTCGCGAGCCACGTCGTGCTCGTGCAGCGAGGGCGGATCGCCGCGTCCGGCAGCCCTGCGGAAGTGATGACCTCGGAGCGACTGCGCGAGGCGCTCGGCGCGGAGATCGCGGTCGGCGTGCACGCGCCGACGAGCGAGCGGTACTTCCTGCCTTTGCGCCCGAGCTGAGTCAGTCGAGCGCCTGCTTGAGCAGCCGCTCGATCTCGGTGTCGTCGGTCACCCCCGTGCGGACCGCGACGATCTTCCCGGCGGGGGAGAGGATGACGAGCGTGGGCAGGTTCTCGATGCCGTAGAGGCGCGTCGCCTGGCCCGCGACGTCGTGCACGATGGGGTACGACAGCCCGTGCGACAGGGCGAACTCGCGCGGGTCGCCCTGGTCGGGCGTGTCGGTGTCGACGCCCACGACGACGACCCCGCGGTCGCGCCAGCGCCGCGCGACCTGATCGACGATGGGCGCCTCCATCCGGCACGGCGGACACCACGTCGCCCAGAAGTCGAGGACGACCGCGCGCCCCCGGAGCTGCCCCATCGACAGCGCCTGCCCGTCCCCGCCCAGATCGGCTCCGTTTGCGACCAGCGACAGCGAGAAATCGGGCCCGTCGTGCCCGACGAGCGTCGCCTGATGAAACGAGAGGAGCCGCGGCAGCCCGGCGAGCCCGACCAGGAGCACCACGACCAGCCCGAGCGCTCCGAGCGCGCTCCGCGTATCCGAGGCCATCACGGCCTCTCCGTAGCACGAGCTCTCAGGCCAGCGAGCGGCGCGACGGCGGCGGCGCCGGCTCCGCGCCGGGGCGCCGCCCCTCCGACGCGGCGAGCGGCGCGTCGGGATCGACGATCGGGAGCACGAGGGCGAACTCGGCGCCTCCGAGCCGCTCGCTCCGGCGCGCGGAGATCGACCCGTTGTGCTCGACGACGATCTTCTTCACGATCGCCAGCCCGAGGCCCGTGCCCTGGCGCTTGGACGTGAAGTACGGGTCGAACACGCGCTCGCGCGCGTCTTCGGCGACGCCGGGCCCGTCGTCTTCCACGATGACGGTCGCCGCCCCGTCGTGCCGCTCGATCCGCACGACCACGTGCCCCTCGGACGCGAGCGCGCCCCTGGTCTCCGGCTGCGCCCGCGCCCCCCGGATGGCCTCGACCGCGTTCCGCACGAGGTTCACGAGCACGCGCCGGAGCATCTGCCGGTCGATCTCGACGGGGATGGCGTCGTCGGGGAGCTCCCACGCGACGCGCACGTCGTTCGCGAGGATCACGTCCTCGCCGCCCTCGGCCGCCGGCTCCACGCCCAGGTGCCCGAGCTGCTCGGAGCACTCCCGCAGGAAGTCGCGCAGGCTGGCCTGCCGGAGCTCGGCGTGCGGCAAGCGCGCGAAGCTCGAGAAGTTGCCGACGAGGCGCCGGAGCGTGCCGACCTCCTCCTCGACAATCTCGAGGGTCGTGTCGAGGAGCGCCCGGAACTTCGGGTCGCTGCCCGAGTACTTGCGGTGGCACTCCTGCACGGCGAGCTGGATGGGCGTCAGCG
The DNA here is from genome assembly GCA_963797395.1 of uncultured delta proteobacterium. Classification (GTDB taxonomy): domain Bacteria; phylum Myxococcota_A; class Polyangia; order Polyangiales; family Polyangiaceae; genus Palsa-1150. The sequence goes on along the minus strand of CAWCPA010000009.1, from coordinate 22,044 downwards.
GGTTCTTGATCTCGTGCGCGAGGCGCTGCGCCATCTCCTGCCAGGCGCCGATGCGCTGGAGGTACTCGATGCGCGCGCGCGACTGCTGCATCTCGCCGAGCATTCGGTTGAAGACGCGCGCCAGCTCCGTCAGCTCGTCGGACCCGGTCACCGGCACGCGCACGTCGAGGTCGCCCGCCGCGACGAGGTTCAACGCGTTCGCCAGGCGGTTGATGCGCCGGGTGATGCCCCGCGCGAGGAAGAACCCGAGCACCACGGTGGCCACCACGGTCGTGCCGAGCAGCACCGCAAACGCCTCGAAGTACCCCGCGTAGATGCGCGCGCGCTCCTTCTCGAGCTCCGCGTACGCGTCGTGCGTCGCGCCGGCGGTCTCGAGGTCCTTCTCGTAGCGCCGGTCGAACGCGAACCTGGCCACGAGGGCCCACGCTTGCCCGTCGCCCCTCCCCTCGTCGGCCAGCGGGCGCCGCACCTCGAGGTTGCGCTCGGTGGCGTCGTCGAGCGGCCGCCCGCGGTCGCGGACGACGAGCGTCGTGCCGGCGCCGTCCTCCACGGTGAGCGAGACGAGCTGCACGTACCGGGGGAAGAGCGCCTCGAGCGCGCGCGCCGCGGCGGGGACGTCGTGCGCGCGGGCGGCCTCGCGGAGCGCGCGGTCGCCGGCCATCGCGTCGGTCTGGTGCTTCATGTCGTCTTTGACGACGCGCACGTAGTCTTTGTAGAGCTCGATGCCGCGCTCGAGCTGCTGGTCGACCTCGGGCCGGAGCCAGAGGGACGACGCCGAGTTGAGGAGCGAGTACGCGAGCATCATCGCGCTCGCCAGGGGCAGGAGCGCCGTCAACAGGATGACGAGCGCCACGCGCCGTTCGATCTTGCGCACCCGCACGCGCCGAGCATACGCGCTCGCGAACGCATCCCATAACCGGGTGAGACCTTCGCAATCCCGCCGCCGGGGGTCGTCACCGTCCAGGAGGACGGCTCCTCGCCCCGTCGACGGCCTCGCTCGGTCTCACCCGGTTCTGGGACGCGTTCGCCGACTCGTCTAAGGGCCTTCGGCGGTGCGCATCGCGGCGACCTGCGTGTCGAGGCGCTCGACCTCGCGCCTGAGGTCTTCGATCATGCGCGTCGAGCGGTCGGCAATCTTCTCGCCGTGGCCCTTCACCGTCTCGGCCCAGCGGCGCACCTCCTCGAGGTACCCCGCCTGCTTCTCGATCGCCCGCACCGCGCGGTCCATCTCCAGGAAGGCGGTCTGCGAGGCCCGGTCGGCCCGGCGCTCGCGCACCGCGAGGCACCGCGCCAGGCTGTACGCCGCCCGGACGACCACCTCGCTCGCCGCGTCCTCCGCGTTCCACACGACGAGGATGTCGCTGCCGTGCCGCTGGAGCGGCTCGATGCCCTCGGGGGCCGTCTTGCTCGAGAAGACGAAGACGCCGACCTGCGCCTGCCGGTTCCGGCGCGCCTCGTCAATCTCCTCGATGGCCGCGCGGAGCGTGGAGCCCTGCTTCTCCTTGGCCTCCCACACGATGCGCGCGCCCGCGGCCGCCGAGTCGGGGCCGAGCTCAATGACGTGGTCGCCGACCTTGCAGTTCTTGATGACGCCCGTCGAGTCGCCCGTGGCCTCGTAGAGGTCGCCCGTGCGCTGCGCCTCGTCGGTCAGCAGCGCGCCCAGCCGCTCTTCGAACTCGATGCCGTGCCGGGGCGAGCGCGCCCCCTCCTTCTTGCGGGTCTCGAGCCGCGCCATGGCCTCGCGCATCTGCGCCTGGAACTCGCCGTTCTCGCGGAGCAGCCGGCCGACCGTGCCCTCGAGCTCCCGCTTGAGGCGCGCGAGCGCGGACCCCTCGTCGTCGAGCGTGAGGTTCTTTCCAATCTGCTCGCTGGTGGCCGTGAGCATCTTGGCGAGGCGGCTCATGGCCGACCCCTCGTCGTCGAGCGAGAACTCGGCCGCGAGCCGGGAGAGCGCCGAGTCTTTCTGGTCGAGCGAGAACTCGCGCAAGATGAGCTTCCGCTGCTCGGTGAGGGCGCCCTCGAGGGTGCTCGAGAGCTGCGCGCGCAGGCCGGCCGCGTCGTTCGGCGACAGGAGGCGAAAGAGCGGGCTGCCCTCGCCGAGGTGCGCGGCGAGCGAGCGCGCGAGCATCGAGTCGTCGCCGCCGATCTGCGCGCGGAACATGCGCTCGAGCTCCCCGTCTTGCCGCACGAGCGCGTTCAGGCGCTGCGGGAGCGCGCCGCTCTGCGGGTCGAGGTACTGCGTGAGCGTGGAGCTCATTCGCTCGCCCATCTCGGTCGCGCGCTCGGAGAGGAGCTCGCGCACCTCGGACACGAGCGCCGTGCCGGCCTCGCGGATGGCGGCGGCGTCGACCTGCCCGGCCGCCGAGCGGAGCGCCAGGACGCCGATGCGGAGCGCCGCGAGCGCGAACGCCTCGCCCTGGTCGCCGTCGGCGTGGCGACGGAGCTCGGCGATGACCTCGGGATCGGACACGTCGAGGCGCAGCGAGACGGTCTGCGGGACGGCGCGCAGCTTCTTCGTCGTCTCGGGGCTCTTGGGCTCGGCACCAGGCACCCCGCCGAACGCCCAGGCGGCTTGCTCCATCATCCTCGCGCCTCCTCTTCTCCTGCTCGGATGTGTAGCACGACCGGAAGGGGAACGGCCAATCAGTGCCGCCGCCGGAGCCGCTCCGCCACGCCGCTCGAGCGCTCGATCGTGCGGGACACCGCACGCGCGAGCAGCTCGGGCTCGCCGACCAGCAGGACCGAGCGCCGGGCCCGGGTGATGGCCGTGTAGAGGAGCTCGCGCGTGAGGAGCGGCAGGTCCTCGTCGGGCAAGACGATGGCGACGTGGTCGAACTCGGAGCCCTGCGACTTGTGCACGGTCGTGGCGAACGCCGGGCCGAGGTCGCCGAGCACGTCGAGCGGGAACGCGTCGAACGAGCCGCCACGCGGGAACACGGCCATCGGCCGCGCCCCGGGGCCCTCCCCGGCCTCCGGGTCCCCGTCGCCGCCGCGCTCGACCCGGACGACGACCCCCTGGTCGCCGTTGAACAGCCCGCGGTCGTAGTCGTTGTGCTGCACGGCCACGGGCGCGCCGATCGCGAGCTCGCGCGCGCGCCGCGAGCCGCGCGCGTCCCCCCGTTCGGGGCGCGTCTCGCGCCGGAGCCGCGCGAGCAGCCGGTCGTTCAGCGTGTCGGCGCTCGCCGCGAAGCCGCGCACGCGCGTCGCGCAGAGGATCCGCGCGCGGGCGTGGTCGTCGAACAGGGCCGCGAGCGCGCTCCGATCGTCCTCGCCGCCGAACCCGTCGGGGCCGAGCCGGTAGGTGCGCCCGGCCCGCGCCACGAAGCCCGGCCCGGCGGCCACGCGGGCGGTCCACCAGCGCTCGAGGAGCGCGTCGCCCACCTCCGACCAGCGCCGCGGGAGGTGCTCGACCCCCTCGAACGTCAGCTCGCCGACGGAGCCGCGGCGCGCGATCGCGCCCTGGGAGTCGCCCGGCTCGATCATCCCGGCGTTCACCGCGCGCGCCGCCTCGGTGATGCGCCGCGCGTTCGCGTCGTTCGCGACGCGCAGGTTCACCGTGAGGCGCGCCGCGCCCAGCCCCGCGCAGAGGTCGCGGAACACCGCGCCCGCCTCGATCGACGGGAGCTGGTCCGCGTCGCCGAGGAGCACGAGCCGCGCGTCGTCGCGGAGCGCGCGCACGAGGCGGTCCATCATCGCGAGGTCGATCATCGACGCCTCGTCGACCACGATGAACTTCTGCGGCATCGGGTCGTTCTCGTGCCGCGCGAACCGGCCGCGCTTCGGCGACCAGCCGAGCAGGCGGTGCAGCGTCTGCGGGGCCGGCGCCGACGCGCGCAGCCCGGCGTCCGCGAGGTCCCGCGTCCGCGCGAGGCCGGCCGCGATCGCGTCCGCGAGGCGCTGCGCGGCCTTGCCGGTGGGCGCCGCGACCGCGATCTGCTCCATCGAGAGCCCGGTCCACGCGACCGCGCGCAGCAGCGCCACCGCGGTCGCCGTCTTGCCCGTGCCCGGCCCGCCCGTGATGAGCGCGATGGGCGCGCCGAGCGCCTGCTTCACGGCGCGCTGCTGCTCGTCGGTCAGCGCGGGCGGCCCGGCGGCGACCGAGGCGATCGCGCGCGAGAGCGCCCGGCCCTCGAGGAGCGGCTCGCGCCGCGCGGCCCGCGCGCGGACGCGGGCGCAGAAGCGCTCCTCGAGCGTGTGCATGCGCTCCGTGTAGAGGAAGCCGTCTTCCTCGATGAGCGGCTTGCGGTCGCCGGGCCGGCCGATCACGCCGCACGCGGCGAGCGCGGGCGGGAGCCCCGCGGGCCCGAGCGGCAGGCGCGTGCTGCCCGAGCGCATCGCGGTGACGCAGCTCGCGGCCAGCGCGGCCAGCGCGGCCCGGTCCTCGGCGCCGAGCTCCGGCGCGCAGCGCGCGAGCTCCCATCCGAAGTACCCGGCTCGAAGTCCTCCGCCTCCGCGGGGGGCGCGCTCGCGACGGGCTCCTCGCCGCGCTCGCGCAGCCACGCGGCGCGCGCGGTCCCGCCCGGGTCGAAGCGCCGCTCGGTCATCGCGACCCTCGCTCGGTGCGCGCGCGCAGGCCCTCGTCCCACGCGACGATCTCGTCCCAGCTCGGGCGCGCCGACCAGACCCCCTGCTCGGCCCCGAAGCCCCGGAGGAAGCAGTAGAGGAGCCCCCCGAAGCGCGCCTCGTGCTCCTCCCGCGACGTCACGCCGAGCAGCCGCACCACCGCGAGCGCGTAGAGCCTCGCCTGGTCCTCGTAGTGCGCCGCGACGTGCCGCGCGATGGCGTCGGGCGCGTACGACGCGAGCGAGTCGCTCTTCCAGTCGGCGAAGTACGTGAGCCCGCGTGCTCGAAGGCCACGTCGAGCGAGCCTTGCACGTACGCTCGGTCCGCCCCGGCGATTCGGATACACGAAGTCCATCTCGCGCGTCATCGACGAAGCCGTCGCGAAGCCCTCGATCCGCTCGCCTCCGGGCAGGACGACCGGCGTGGTGTACGCGGCCCAGACGAGCGCCTCGGCGTGGGCGCGCTGGGCAGGGTCGATGCGATGCGCCGCGAGGGCCTCGTCGAAGAGCGGCGCGACGTCGGGGCGCGCCCGCCACGCGTCGCGATCGCCCGCGAAGGACGCGAGCGGCACGCGCTCGAGGAGCTCGTGGAGGAAGATGCCCGAGCCGCGCGCCGCGCGCAGCGTCGTCGCGGGGACCTCGTCGTTCGTCAGCGCGGATTTCTCGGCGCGCCGGTCCTCGACCTGCTCATTGAATCCCCTGGGCCTCGCGTTCGGGGCGCGGCCGCGCGTCGCGGCCCGCTCCCCGCGCAGCCGCGTGTACGACGTGACGACCGCCGGCGCGTGGTCCTCGCGGAGCGCGGCGTACGCAGGGCGCTCGTCGCGGTCGTGGCAGGAGCTCGCGCGGCGGGACCCACGCGGGCGCTCCGGCCGGCGGCTCGGGCGCCGGCGCGAGCGAGCGCGCGGGCGGGGGCGGAGTCACGTCGGTGACGGCCAGGAGCGGGTCGGACTCGCGGACGAGCGCCGCCACCCGCTGGTTCACGCGGTCGTAGGCGCCGCGCATCGAGCGCGCCGCGCCGGTCGCGTCCACGACGCACGGCAGGTACAGCCGGCCCATCGCGCGCGTCAGCGCGACGTACATGAGGCGCTGGTCCTCCTCGGCCTCCTCCTGCTCCACGACCGGCTTCACCTCGGCGGAGACCGTGCCGACCCAGGCGAGCCGCCGGCCCTCCTCGTGGAAGACGCGCACCTCGTCCGAGCGCGAGCCCTTCGTCCGCCCGCCGGCCACGAAGACGAGCGCGGCCTCGAGCCCCTTCGCCTTGTGGATGGTCATGATCTGCACGGCGCTCCGGTCGCTCTCGCGACGCTGGATGTTGCCCTCGAGGTCGAGCGGCAGGCGAGTCTCGGCGATGAGGCCCGAGAGCTCGGACAGGAGGTCGCGCAGCGTCGCGCGGCCGCTGCCGCGCGCGCTCGACGAGGAGCTCGACCAGGTGCAGGTAGTTCGTCAGCTCCCGCTCGCCGTCGGCGAAGAAGATCTCGCGGCGCACGACCCCCGAGTCGCCCACGATGCTCTGGAAGAGGCGGTCGAACTCGCGCGCGTCGGCGAGCGCCTTCCACGCGTGGAGGCGCGCGAGGAGCGGGTGCGTCGGCGGCAGCGCCCGCGCGCGCTCCACCTCGGCGAGCGGGAGCCCGAAGAACGGCGTGAGCCACGCGGCGATGCGGCGCGCCGGGTCGTCGGGATCGTCGATCGCCGCGAGGAGCGTGCGGAGCTCCCGCGCTTCCTCGGTCTGGAAGAGGCCGTCCTCCTTGTAGAAGGCGTGCGGCACGCCCGCGGCGCGGAGCGCCCGGCCGACCTCGCGGCCCTCCCGTGCGGTGCGGGTGAGGACGAAGACGTCGTGGTACCCGAGCGGCCGCCCGTCGAGGCGCCAGGGGCGCGCGGGGTCGACCGCCTCCTTCACCTCGCGGGCGATCCACGCCCCGAGCTCCCCCGTCGTGAGGGTCGGGGCGAAGCGCATCGCGCAGACGGGCGCGAGCAGACCGCCGCCCGCGTCGGCGAGCGCGCGGTTCGGCCGGCCGCAGAGGACCGGGACGTACTCGACCTCGGCTTCCCCGGCGCGGCGCGACCTGGAAGATGGGCTCTTGCGCGCCCTGCTCGAAGAGCAGGTTCGTCGCCTCGACGAGCGCGGCGGTCGCGCGGAAGTTGCGCTCGAGGCGCACGCGCGCGCCGCCGCCGGCGAGGACGGCGCGGCTCGCGGCGAGGTACGTCTCCACGTCCGCGCCGCGGAAGCGATAGATCGACTGCTTCGGATCGCCGACGAGCACGAGCGTGGTCCTCGCGTCGGGCCGAGACGGGAGCCGGTCGAAGAACGCGCGGCGGAAGATCGACCACTGCGTCTCGTCGGTGTCCTGGAACTCGTCGATGAGCGCGAAGCGCCAGCGCTGGCGCATCGCCTCCGCGAGCGCCGGCCCGCGCGGGCCGCGCAGGGCGTCGTCGACGAGCGAGAGCATGTCGTCGAAGTCGAACCGGCCGCTCGCGCGCTTGGAGCGCGCCAGCTCGTCGCGCACGCAGCCGAGGAGCGCGTGGGCCAGCGCCGCCGGGAACGGGGGCGCGGCGCGCGCGATCGTCAGGGTCGCCGTGACCACGCGCTCGGCCTTGCCGGGGCGGGGCGCGATCGGGCCGAGCTTCTCGCGCAGCTTGGCGAGGACGTCCTTCGCCTCCTGCACGAAGAGCGGCAGCCCGCCGCGCCGCGCGCGCTCGACGTACCCCGCGAGGTCGGCCAGCGCGTCCACCATGTTCGAGGCGGTCCGCGGGTGCATCCCGGAGGCCTTGAGGTCCGCGAGGAGGCGCCCGTCGCGCGCCTCCTCGCCGGGGAACGCCGCGAGCGCGGCCGCGAGCGCGTCGGGGTCGAAGGGCGGGCGGATGGGCGCGCGCTCCTTCGCGGCGCTCCAGAGGAGCTCCTCGAGCCGGTCGATCGACCAGCCTCCGCGGAGCGCGGCCTCGAGCCACGGCGCGCGGGCCGGGTGGCGCGCGGCGTCGCTCCGGAGCGCGTCGCGGAAGGCGCGGCCGAAGGCCTCGCGCCCGTCGACCTGCTTCTCCTCGAAGCAGCGGCCGCTCGCGAACGCGTTCTCGCGGAGCACGCGGTGGCAGAACGCGTGAATCGTCGCGATCGTCGCGGAGTCGAAGGCGTGGAGCGCGCCCTGCAGGCGCTCGATCGCGCGGGCGTCGATCGTCCAGTAGTCGCCCGCGCGGACCTGTTCGTCGGTCGCCGGCTCGCCGCGCCCCGCGAGGAGGGTCTCGAGCTTCGCGCGGACGCGCGACCGGATCTCGTGCGTCGCCTTCTCCGTGAAGGTGACGCAGAGGAGCTGGTCGAGCGTCATGTCCGTCGAGAGCACGAGCTCGACGACCAGGCTCTCGAGGGTGAAGGTCTTGCCGGTGCCGGCGGACGCGTCGATGACGACGTGCCGGTCGAGCGGGACCTGGCGCAGGACGGCGGGGCGGGCGACGCGCGTCACGGCTCGCGCTCCATCTTGCGGAAGAACGCGCCGAACCGCGACGCGATGAGGCTCCGCGCGCGCTCTTCGTCGGGCGCGGAGTAGTCCTGCGGGCGCGGCACCGGGCCGTAGGCCGAGCGGAGCGCCAGCGGCCCGTCCTTGTCGCCGAGCATGTCGCGCGCCTTCTCGATTGTCGCGCCCACGGGCGCGTCGGGGTCGCCCGCCCGGTGCACGAAGACCGCCTCGCACGGGAGGAAGTACGCGTGCGGCCCCTCGAGCAGCTCGCGCACGACGCCGCGCAGCCACACGGTCGCCTCGTCGCGCGACAGCGGCGCGAGCTTCACCCGGTCGCTCCGCGGCTTGCCCTCCGGCGTGTGCACGACCAGCACCGACGCGCGCGGCTGGTCGGGCGCCACGCCCGACGCGCTCAGCATCGCGTGGTCCACGAACGCGCGCAGCGCGACGCGATCGCGCTCGGCGGCGACCCACACGTTGTCCCACGTCTCCTTGGGCCGCTTCACGAGCGTGACCGAGGAGGCCGCGCCCGCGCCCATCGGCAGCGTCCGCCCGCCGACCTCCACGCGCTTCAGCCGGCGCACGCCCGCCGGGTCGACCACCTCGAGATCGAGCACCAGCGCGTCGAACACCTTCCCCGCGCGCGCGTGCTCCCCGGCGCGCCCGAAGCGGGCGACCTCGAGGCCGCCCGCGGACTCGCCTTGCCGATTCGAGCTCCGCGCACCACGCGTCGAGCGTGGCCAGGTGCGGCCCGCGCTCGCCGCGCGCGAAGAGCCCCGACGGGCCCGAGCCGCGGAGCTCGCGGCCGCGCACCGCCTCGTCGTACGCCTGCTCGATTGGGCAGCCGCGCGCCGCCGCGTCGAGGAGCACCTCGCGCAGGAAGAGCACCTCGCGGCGCGCGTCCGTCTCGAACGGCTCGTCTTCTCGGGTGGTGGGGTCGTCGTCGTCGACCTCGTCGAGCCCGACGCGGAAGCGCGCCCAGCCCTGGAGCGGGAACTCGAGGAACTTGAGGATCGCGTACAGCGGCACGGAGAGGACGTTCGACGTGCGACCCTCCGCGGCCGGCGCGAAGTCGGCGAGGTGCACGAGGCCGAGCTGTTCGGCGAGCTCCCGCCACGCGGGATCGGCGCCGCGCGCGCGAAGGACGTCCTCGGGGGCCAACCGGACGCTGGAGGCGCGCGCGTGCCCCTGGCGGAGGGCGAGCGTGCGGGCCTCGGCGCGGGCCTCCGCGAGGCGCATCGTGCCGAGCGGGGAAGGAGAGGCCTGCGGGCCGCGGAAGATGGCCGGGAAGTAGTCCGGGTCCCAGCGCCGGAGCGGGTGCCGGCGGCGCAGCGACGGGAGGTCGATCCCGTACCCGCGCTCGACCGCGTGGAGGAGCTCCTCGACGACCGACGACGGCGCGAGCGTCTCGCCGGTCAGCGGCTCGCGCGCCACGTACGAGAGGTAGAGGCGATCGCGCACGCCGAGGAGCAGCTCGAGGAAGCCGTACTTGTCGCGCTCGCGCGCCGTGACGTCGCCCTCGCGGCGGCGCACCCAGCGGAGGTCGAGCGGGTCCTCGGCCTCGGCGGACGGGAACTGCCCTTCGCCCATCCCGCAGGCGAAGACGACGCGGAACGGAACGGAGCGGAGCGCCGCGAGGGTCGTCACGACGACCCCCTCGCCGGTGGGGCCGCCGGGCATGGCGCCCACGCGCTGGCGCGCGAGCTCGGCGGCGACGCGGTAGCGCACGCGCGCCCCGCCGAGGTCGATCGCGGCGAGCGTGTGCAGGCGCCGGAGGCACCGCGCGAGCTGCTCCTCGTCCGCGGCGCCGGCCGGCGCGACGTACGTCTCGACGACCTTGCGGAGGAAGCTCGCCCACTCGGCCATCGTGAGCTCGCCGTCGCGCGCGAAGCGCATGTCGGCGACGAGCGAGCGCACGAGGACGCCGAACGACGCCGCGTCGTGGAGCTCGCCGCCCGCGACCTCGCACGGCACGTACGACTGCCCGGCCCACTCGACGGGGCGCGGCTCGCCGCTCGCGTCGCCCGTCATGAAGACGCCGAGCGCGAGCCGGCGCAGGCCCTGGTCCCAGTTGAAGACGTCGCGCTCGATGTACGTCTCGGCGTGGTCGCTCCGGTCGGCGCCGTGAACCACGCCGAGCGCGTCGCACCACGCGGCCCAGCGCACCGGGTCGACCTCGTCCATCGTCCCGAGGACGGCGGGGTGGAGCACGAGGCGCAGGAGGTCTTGCCGCGTGAACTTCCCGAGCGGCAGCGCGAGCAAGAGCTCGATCGCCTCGACGACGCCCCCGCCGCGCGCCTGCCCCGCGGCCCGGTGCGGCAGGTCGTGGGCCTCGCGGAAGACCGCCGACACCTGCGCCCCGTACGTGCTCTCGCCTTCGGGCACCAGCACCGCGACGTCGTCGAAGCGCAGCGTGGGGTCGGCCTCGACCCGCCGCCAGATCTCGCTCGCGACCGCCTCGACCTCCCGGCGCACGCTCGCGTGCTCGAGGACGACGAGGCTCTCGTCGTCGGGGGCCGACGAGGACGAGGACGGGGAGACGGGCGAGGCCGGACCGGGGCGCTCGCGGTGGAGCACGTCGCTCTGGAGCCGGCGGAGGAGCGTGGGCGGCCGGGCGTCGTCGCGCGGGTCGACGAAGCGGTCGTCGTGGTCGAAGCGCGCGATCGCGTTCAGGACGCGCACCTGCTCGCGGCCCGGCCGTCCCCAGAGCTGGAGGGGCAGGGGGTCCGCGGGATCGGCGTCTTCCCAGAAGCCCTCGCACGGGCTGAGCGCGTAGAGGACGACGTCGGCCCCGCCCGCGACCCGCTCGACGAGCTCGAGGAACCCGCGCGCCACGTGCGCGAACCCGAAGACGTGCGCCGCCCGGGTCAGGCCGGAGGTGCGCGGGTCGAGGGCCGCCACGGCCTCGTGGAGCGGCACGACCCTTGCGCCGCCGGCCATTGCGGCGCGCTCGGCGAGGCCGCCCTCACCGAACATCGCGAGCCACAGGCGCCGCTGCCACCGCTCGGTCTCGACGCCGAGCACCGCATCGCGCCGCCACGCCGAGAGCATCTCGCCGCGCGAGTACGTGTACTCCTCGAAGAGCCGGCCGATGCGGGTCGCGAGCTGAACGCGCCGCACGTCCATCGGGTCGGGGGCGTCTCCGCCGCCCGCGAGGTACGCGCGCACCGGCGCGAGGTCGTCGTGACCGAGGCCCGCGGCGCTCGTGTCGAGGAGGAGGCGAAGCGCCATCGCTTCGATCGCGCCGGCGTCCGCGACCTGGGCGCCGCTCGCTGCCCGCACGACGTCGGCGGCGAACCCCGTCAGGCGCGAGAACTCGAGGTTCGCGGCGACCCCCTGCACCCGGGCCACCCCGAGGCGCAGGTACCCCTCGATGCTCGCGCTCGGCACGATGACCCGCACCGGCGCGAGGGCCCCATCCCGGGCCTGCTGGGCCCGAACGCGCGCGGCGAGCTCCGCGAGGAGCTCCTCCGTGCGGTTCGAGTAGACGAGGCGAACCATGGGGCCGCGTTACCCTAGCTTGGCGGGAGGCTCGCCGGGCGGACACCGGCGGGCTTGTCGGGGAGCTCGTTTTGTGGAAGGTTCCCGGCCCCTGGCGCACTTAGGAGAGGTGACCGAGTGGCCGAAGGTACCCGCTTGCTAAGCGGGCGCTGGTCAAAAGCCAGCCGCGGGTTCGAATCCCGCCCTCTCCGCAAACTTCCGCTGCGCTTCGCTCCGCTCCCGTCTGCGGAGACGCGGATTCGACGGCACGAGGCGACTGCGTCGCCTCATGGCGACCGTCCCGCCCTCTCCGCAGCTTTCCAGAGTGGCTTCCTCACACGTCCACCGAGCCGTCGTTCGCGGGCGCGAGGAACGTCCCGCCGCCCGTGCCCACGAAGTCGAGCGCCGGCTGCCCGGTGGCCCGCGGTTCGGAGCGTCAGTTCTGCAGTGCGCCCTGCGCGATCCACTTCCGTACGGTGTCCCGATCGGCAACGTCGATCAGCGGGTCCCCCTGCGGCATGCTGAGGCCGCAGGGCGGCCACTGCCCGTCGACCAGCGCGTTGTTCGCGACGCACATCGACTCGAACTCGCAGGCGTCGCCGTCCATCTTGTGCATCAGGTAGCTCTGCGTGGGATCGCCGGCCGTCACATAAGGCATGGTCGGGAGCTCGACGGGCGCCTTCCCGACGATGTTCATCTGGACCTTCGCCGCGGGCGACGAGTCCGTGCAGTCGGACTCCGTGTTGACGTCGCACCCGAGGTACACGCGCGACCCGTACGGGTCGCCGTGGCAGCTGCTCCCGAGACCGCAGCTATGCTCGAAGACAGGGAGCACGTTCTGCACGAAGCTCACCGCGGGCGTCTGCAGCGCGGCCCCGCCGATCCCCACGTACGGGACGCAGGCTGCTTCCGCCTCCGCCCCCGCGTCGTGCGGCGTGTCGTCCGACGACATGTTCGAGGGGCCCGAGTCCGAGGCCTTCGAACTCGAACACCCCGCCACGGCCGTCACCGCGAGGGTGAGGCCGGCAGCGAGGTGCGCGAGAGCGGCGTGGGACCGTTTCAGTTGCATGTAGCGGCGGCGACCGCGGCGTACTGCGTCGGGCACATCGTGTTGTTGAGGCAATCGACCGTGCACTGCGTCACCCGCTTCGTGATGCAGCCGGTGAAGCAGTTGGTCACGCACGTGGAGGCCAGCGTCTTCGCCTGCGCAGCGACGCACGCGAGGGTGAGCTGGTTGAGGCAGCTCCCGTTCTTCTGGTCGCCCGTGAAGCTCCCGAGGCACGTCGTGCACGCGACGCCAGTCTGGCCACCCGCGTCCGCGTCGCAGTACTGGCTGCAGAGCGTCTGCTCGCACTCCGTCGTCAGCTCGGCGGTCTGCGCGTCGGTCGTGCACAGGCCCGCCGCCTGCGTCCCGGCGCTCGCCGCGCAGGTCCCGTCGGTTCCGTCGGTCCCGTACTCGGCCTGGCAGCCGTCCCCGTTGGAGACCGCGCCGCCGTCGGGCCCGGGGCTCGTGGTCTCGGGCGTCTCCGCGCAGACCGCCTGGAGCGAGCCCTGGAGGTTCGTGCACTGCGTCTGGCAGGCGCTCGAGTTGTTCGCGAGGCAATCGAGGTACGGCGTGATCGGGCCGGACGCCTTCGGGCACGTTTCCGTCACGCAGCTGTACGCCGCGTAGCGCGCCGCGCTCGTCGCGGGCCCGCCGCTGAGCCCCGCCGGCTGCGGTGTCGTCCAGTAGCAGCCCAGGAAGTCGGCGCCGCTCTTGGTGCCGAAGCCGTAGTTACGACCGGCCAAGCTGGCGCTCCCGTTCGCGTCCGCGCAGTAGTCGAGGTCCGGATCGCGCGGCCAGTAAGGCCCGATGAACATGCACATCTCGTCCGTCGTCTGCAGGCCCTGGGCGACGTTTACCGGCGCGGGGTTCGCGTAGTCGCAGTGGTAGTCGATCCACTGACCCGCGGTGATCGCGATCGGCGTTGGGTACTTCATCGGAACCGGCGAGTCCCATGCGGTGCCCTGATACAGCGTCTGCATCGTGGTGCCGCCCTGCTCGGGGTCGCCGCTGAGGAGCGTCGCGGTGTAGTTCGAGAGGCGCTGGTGCGCGTGCGAGACGGCGGCCTCCAGGGTGATGTTCTTCGTGATCGGGCACGCCATGCGCGCGGTCGACGTACCGCTCGCCGGAACGGTGATGAACGGGTTGTACCAGAAGAGCGTCCCCGCCTCGGTGTTCACCTGGCTGTCAGGCACGCTGTTCAAGTTGACCTTGTAACAGCTGTTGATCGACTCGTTCGACGGGTTCAGCAGGTGGAAGTTGAGGAGGACGTAGTCCCCTGCCTTCACCTTGAACGCGACGTTCGGGGGCAGCGCCGGGAAGTTCGTGTCCGACGTGTCGCTGACGGTCTTGGCGCCCGCGACCACCGCCTTCAGCGACCAGAGCGCCGAGGGCGTCGTGCACGTGTGGACCTGCGTGCCGTCGAGCGTCTCGCCGTCGAGCGCCGTCGTCGGGATCGACCCGTTGTACGGCGTCGAGTAGACGAGGGCATGATGCGACCCGTCGGAGCGGATGCCGACCGCCGAGTTCAGGTCCATGTCCTGGTCGACCTTGACGAGCTGGCAGACCTCGCGCTCCTGGCCGGCGCCGAGGGTCAGCGGAATCTGCAATTGGATGCCCGCACTCGAAGCCGGCGGCGCGAGGGTGATCGCGTCGCACGCGCTCGAGTCGTCGCCCGCGGAGTCGCCACCGGATCCGTTTCCGCCGTCCGTGTTCGACGCGAGCGAGCCGTCGTTCCCGGCGTCGCCCACGGTCGCCGTGGAGGAAGAATTGGTGCTGCTGCACGCGGCGACGGCGATCAACGCGCAAGCCGCGACGGCAAATGAAGTGAGACGAAGCGCGGGCAGTTTCATAGCGGCAAGCCCCTCCCATGGTTGTCGTCGAATGGACGACGCCACCCATCCCCCGCCGCACCGTGCGGGAGAACGTGCAGCGACACGCGTCTTAGAGGACTCTGTGCGGTGAGGGAATAGTCATTTGATACGCAAGCACCGCGTACGTGCGGACGCGCCCGCACTGACGAAAGGGCCTTTTCGGTCCGATCTACGCTCTTTGCATCGACCCCGCGGGCGATACGCGCATGGGCCGCGTAAACCGGATTCCTGGCGCGCCAAGCAAGCGCATCGTCCCGGGCGCTGGCTCGCGCGGGCCGCTTGCGCCGCGCGACTTCGGCGCGCGTGACCGGGGCCCGGTTTCGACGTGTGGAACTGGCCGCGACTCCGTTGGAGCGAGGACGGCAGCTCCGGGTGTGATCGAGCCGTGGTCTCCGTCGGTGCTGCCGCCGTCCGAGACGGGGATCATAGTACCCTGCCGTCGATGACCGAACCGAGCGCCCGCCTCGCGCGCTGGCTCGTACGGCCTGATGGGAGGCCTCGGGTCGTCGTGCCGGCGCTCGTCGTCCTCGCCGTGGCCTTCGGGCTCGCGTGGACCGTTCACCTCGCGAGCCGGACCACGCCGACCGAGGAGGCGCGCGCGGCGACCCTGTCGAGCTCCGAGCGCTTCGAAGACGCGGAGGGCATCTACGTGCGCCTCCTCGACCAGCAGCCCTCGGTCCCGCGGGTCCTCGCGCTGCTCGACAACCACGCGCGGGCGCTGGGCGCGCGGCTGCTACGCGAAAAGAACGGTGGGGACGCCGGTCAAGTCCCCGACGCCACCGGCGTGATGCCGGACGACCAGCTGGACGCGCTCATCGAGCGCCTCCCGCCGGAGATCGCGCTGGTGGGCCGGTTCGAGCGCGCCGACGGCGCCGACGCGGACCGCCTGCGAGAGGAGCTCGAGGCGGGCGCCCGCCGCACCCCGCCGGTGGCTTGGTACAACCATGTCCTGGGCGACGCCGCGATGCGCGAGGTGCGCCTCCGCGACGCCGCGCGCTGGTACGAGCGCGAGGGCCTCGCCTTCCCGGAGCGCGAGAGCAATCTCGACGCCGCCCTGAACCTCTGGATGGACGAGGACGACTGGGACACCGCGCGCGAACGCCTGACGGTTCCGCGGATTGCGCGGGCCGCGGACGGGGACACCAAGGCGCGGCTCGCGGAGCACGACGGCGACGGGTGGGGCGCCGCGAAGTGGACGGCCGCGAGCTACGCGGGGCTGCTCACGCCGTCGAGCCTCGCGCTCTCCGCCGTGGCGGCGCTCGCGTGGGGATTCTTCTGCGCGCGCCTGGGCAAGGTCGGCGAGCGGACGGCGCGCCGCCTCGCGTTCTACGTCGCGGCGTTCGTGCTGGGCGTCGTGAGCGTCGTGCCCACGCTGCTGCTCATCGAGCTCGAGGTGGCGAAGCTCCGCCTGGTGGAGACCGGGGACGTCGCCCGCGACATCCTCTACTTCGTCTTCGGGGTCGGGCTGCGCGAGGAGGCGTCGAAGCTGCTGCTCTTCGCGGCGCTCCTGCCGGCCCTGCGCCGCTGGGGGGACAAGCTGGACGTGCTCGTCTGCGGCGCGTTCGTGGGGCTCGGCTTCGCGTCCGAGGAGAACCTCTCGTACCTCGCCGAAGGCGATCTGCGCACGGGGCTCGGGCGCTTCCTCACGGCGAACTTCTTCCACATGGCCATGACGGGCACGCTCGCCGCCGCGCTCGATGACCTGATCTCGGGCGCCTCGGCCGATTTCTCGCGGACGGCCCTCTTCGTCATCGGGCTGCACGGCGCCTACGACTTCCTCCTCGCGCACGACGAGCTGGGCGGCGGCTATCTCGCCATGGGCGTGATGTTCCTCGCCGGACGGATCTTCCTCGACGCCCTCGACCGGGCGAGGAAGCGGATGGATCGCGGGATCTCGCCGCTGCACGCGTTCGTCTTCTCGGTGGCGGCGGTCACGGGCGTCAGCGTCGCGCACGCGGTCGCGACGGTGGGACCGCGTCACGCCGCCGCGGTCATGGCCGAGGGGCTCGAGGGAGAGGCGATCATCCTGCTCGCGTTCGTCAACGCGCTGCGGGCGATGGGCTAAGGCCCCGGGCGAGCCCTAGGCGGCGTCCCCGTTCTTCCGCTTGCGCCGAGCCGCCACCAGCCCGAGGGGCACGATGCCGAGCGCCGCGAAGCCCAGGTTGCCCGGGACGAGCGACGAGAGCAGCGCCGGATGCGACGCGGCCTCGAGGCGCGCGATGCGCGCGTTCTGCTGCTCGATGACCTTCTGCTGCTCTTGAACCGCGTTGATGAGGACGTACGTGAACGCGCTCGGATCGACGCGCTTGAGGTCGATCTCCGCCGCGTCGTTCGGGTGGAGCTTCACGCGGCGAGACTGCACCATGTCGGGCATGACCTTCTCGAGCTCCTGGGCGATCACGCCGACGAACTCGTGCCCGTCGTCCATCGTGCCGCCGAGGCCGTTGTAGCGGTACGTGACCGTGTGGACCTTCTCGAGCTCCGCGAGGCCGGCGCGGAAGTCCTTCACGTCCTTCTTCACGCGCGCGTCCGAGGTGCTCGACCAGGCGCCGCCGCCCGGCTTCTCGACGCCGCCCCCGGCGTAGACCGCGAGGCCGTTCGTGTTGCCGGGCAGCGCCGAGATCGCGGCCGCGTTCCAGTCGGTGCGGCCGTTCTGCCCGACGACGCCGTTGCTCAGCTGCCCGAAGCCCCATATGGCGGCGTACGACGTGCTCTCTCCGACGACGCCGATGTTGGAGCTGCTGGTGCCGTAGACGCCATAGCCGGAGTTGCCGTATCCCGAGGTGCCGTTCCCGCTGCTGCTGTACCCCTGGACCCCGTCGCTGGTCGAGCTCTCGCCGGCGACTCCGAGGCTGCCGTTGCTATAGCCGTAGACGCCCCAGCCCGACTGGGTCGTCCCGTACACTCCGTACCCGTTCGAGGTGTCCTGCCCGTAAACGCCGGCGCCGGGGAGACCCGCCCCCGACTGGCCGTAGACTCCGAACACGTCGGGCCCCGTCCCGCTGACGTACCCTGTGATCGCGGAGCCGTGAGCACCGTTTCCGGTGACCGTCAGGCACGCCGAGGTCCCGGTCTGGCTGCACGTGATGGTCTCTGCGCGCGCCGCGCGCTCCGCCCAGACCGTGGCCGCCAGGACGAGAGCCGTACCGACTGCGAGAATGGAATTGCGCATGTCTCCGCCTCCTTGAGTGAGGCGCATCCTAAGCGGGGTTCGGGTCGGCGGTTCGGGCCCGGGGTTTACGAGAGGCTGTCGCAGGCGCGATGGCGACGCGTCCGGCCGACGTCCAGGCGTCTTGCCCGCTCGCCCGAACGCGTCCGGGCGACGTCCGGGCAGGTCCGGACGCCGTCCAAGCGCCTGCGGGCGGCGTCGAGGCGCGATGGGGCGCGGAGCGAGGGTGTCCGGGTGTCGTCCGGATGCCTTTGGACGCTCATGAAACGCCTTGGGTCGCCGTCCGGACCCGGATCCTCGTCGTCCAAAGGCCCTCGGTCGGCGTCCGAGCCTGCTTGCTCGCGGGTCGAGACGGAGAGTTCGAAGATTGACAGGGCCCCACGAGGAATCTCGCCCGAAGCCGGGCCTACCCAAGGGAGAGGCCGCGCGACGGAGCGCAGTGTCCCGCCGGGGAACCTCTCGTTCCCATCGTCCGACACGGAAGCCAGAGCTAGCGTCATGACGTTCAGCGACAAGAACCGGTCGTCCCGACACGGGGCACCCCGTCCGTCACGATCGGGGGGCGTCGCGTACGCCGTGAACGACCTTCCGTCCTCGGATCCAGGTAGACATCACGGCGACGGACGCCACAGACAAGGCCAGGGCGCATGGCTCCAGGCCGTACAAGTGGAGCGTGCCGGCCACGCTCGACGGGATCCCCTGCTCCGAGGCCTCCAATCGTTCGCCGCTAAGGCGTGAACTCCGACAGGACGTCCACGGGTTCGGGCGTGCTGACGGGCGGCTGCAGGGTCTCCAGGATCGCCCGCGCGAGTTCGAGGCGAGGTCGCGCGAGGGCCCGGGCGCCGCGCCGGCCGCAGCCGCCGCAGTACGGAGCGAGCGGCTCCTCGGGGCACATCTCGGCGCCCCGTCGCAGCACCACATAGGCCTGATGGGTCGCCGCGGTGAGGTCGTGCTCGTACCGGTCGGTCTCGGCCGGCGTCCTTCCCATCACCTGGAAGGTCGAGGCCGAACGCCCGTGGTCGCCGAGCGCGCAGCCGGTGCCGAGGCATAGCTGGCCCTCCTTCTCGGCGGTGACGGCGAGCGCGATCGCGTCGAGCTCGCAGGAGCCCAATGCGCCATGGCCGCCGCACGTGCGCGACACTTCGAGGGCGATCGCGTACCCGATGACCGGAGCCGTCTGGGAGCCAGGGTGAAGATAGGCGAGCGCCGTCAGCACCAACGCTCGAAGCAGCTTGAACGCGGCGGGCATTTGCAGGCCAGCCGTTGCAAGATCGGCCCCGGTGCGCTGCCGGGCCCGTGGGAGACATCGACTCCGCTGCGGAAGAAGGCTCGATCGCACGGAGCGGCCGGCTTCGAGGACACGGCGGCCACGGCAACCAGCGTCGCTGTGACAGGTCCGACGCGCCGGACGCGGAAGTGATCGGTTTCGAGCTCGCGGCATCCCGGTCTCGATGCGCTGAGGCCGGTCTTCACCCCTTCCGAGACCGCCCCGGCGGCATTCCCGTCCAGCGCTTGAACGCGCGGCTGAACGTCGCCAGATCTCCGAACCCCAGGGCGAAGGCGATCTCGATCAACGATCGCCCGGGGTCCGCGAGCTCGGCGCGCGCTCGCTCGAGGCGCACGCATCGACGAGGGCGACGGCGGCTCCTTTCTCGGGCGCGGCATCGGAACTTGTCGAGAGCGTAGCTGTCGGCACGAGGAGGGCGCCCACAGGCGGGGTTTCGTCGCGTTCGGCCAATCGTTCTGGCGCGGCTCGACATGGGCGGCGGCGGTCCGCGTTCGTAGAGTCTCGGCAGAACATGACGATCGACATCCTCCACCGCGACGGGCACGTCATCCACACCTGCCTCGCGCGCAACCTTCGCGAGGCCGTCAAGCAGGCCGTCGAAGACCGCGTCGAATCTCGCGGGCGCGCAGCTCGACGGCGTCGATCTCGGGGGCGCGAGCCTCGAGCGCGCCTGGCTGGCGGGCGCGTCCCGCGTGCGCGGCGCGGTGCAACTTCGAGCGGTGCAGCCTGCGCGGCGCGAACCTCTCGCGGGCAGACCTCTCGTCCGCGAACCTCGAGAAGCGCGACATGCGCGGCGCGCGCATGGTCGCCGCGCTCCTCAAGGGCGCGAACCTCGAGAAGTGCGACCTGAGCGCGGCGAACGTCTCCGGCGCGGACCTGCGCGAGGCCAACCTCGAGAAGTGCATCGTGGAGGACGCGTCGTTCGACGACGTGAACCTCGATCAGGCCAACCTCGAGGGGCTGCGCGGGCGGCCGAAGCGGCGGGGCGAAGGAGAACCGTACCGATGAAGACGACGGTGCAGTGCGGGGCCTGCAAGCGGGCTTCGACGATCGACGCGTGGCGCTCGCGCCCGGCGACCGCCCGGCTCACCGCGGTCGACCTTCAGGGGTACGTCGTCGGCTGGCCGGCGGGCGAGGTGGTCGAGGTGCGTCCCTGCGAGGGATGCGGCCGCGCGATGGCCCGGCGCATCCCGCGCGAGACGGCGGCGTGACGGGGAGCGCCCGCAGGCGCTTCAGTACGCCTTGTACGTGAACTCGATCGGGTCCTGAGCGGAGGTCTGGTTGCCGCTCGCCCAGAGGACCTGGTTATAGACCCACTGCTGGTAGGGCGCGAACGTGTCGGTGCCGCTCGCCGAGCCCGGGTCGTCATGCGTGGACCCCGTGAAGTCGGTGGCCGCGCCCTCGACCTGCCAGCTCCCGTAGTTCGCGTTGCCCGGCGACGACCCCGGAAGCTCGGCGACGTACTCCACCGTGTCGGGGAACCATATGTGACCGGACGGCTGCTGCTCGCTCGCGTAGACGTAGTAGCCGGTCGTGAGGTCCCACCACGTGTAGCAGCCGTACGTCGCGTTCAGGTCGGCGCTGCCGGCGCACATCGCCTGGGTGTTGCCCGACCCGCCGAAGAGCATGAGATCGCCGACCGCCATGTACGACGGGAGCGGCGCCCAGCTGAACCCCGCGTCGGGAGCGAACTCCCAGGTGAGGGCCGTGAAGTTCGTGCCGAGGAGGACGAAGCCGCTCTGGAGGAGGTTGCTCGTGAAGCTCGATGACCCGTTGACGGTCGTGTCCCCGCCGATGCCCACCCAGAGGCCCGTCGTGCACGGACCCGCCGAGCAGTTCGACGACGGGACGACCGTGAGCGCGTCGTACGACTGGAAGAGGCTCCCGTAGTAGTTGGTCGGAATGTTCACTTCGCAGGTGTTGAAGGCCGGGAAGCCGCCCGGAGCCTGGACGAAGCCCGTCCACGGAGCGCCCCAGCACCCGCCCACCCCGGTGCCCGTGAGCCGCGAGCCCAGCGCGTGCGCGCCGACCAGCGAGGAGCCCTGCATGGGCTTCGACACGGCGGCGCGCCAGGCGTCGTACCACCGGGCGTGCTTCGCGGGATCGGGCCGCGGCGGGTAGCCCAGGCGCGCGAGATTGGCCGGCGCGATTGCGTCGAGGTCGCCGGTGAGCGCGGGGAGCGTCGAGACGGGGCGCGACGCGAGCTCCGCCGTCGCGTGCCGCGTGAACGTCGTGCCGTCGTCGAAGTCGACGACCTTCGTCTGCGCGGCGCCGTTCGCGTCACAGTCGAGCGCCACGCGCGAGCCCCAGCTCTCGGGCGGCGGCGAGAGGCGGATCACGCCGTCCGCGTCCGCGGCGACCGCGCCGCTTCGGGTCGGGTCGCCGGACACGCCGACGGGGTGCGCGTTGCACGTGGCGCCGGCGGGCAGCGAGACGGCCGCGAACCACGAGGAGTCCGGCGCGGACCCTCGAGCGGGCGCGGTAGCGGTGGAGGGCGCGGTGACCGCGGAGGAGGAGGTCTCCGTCGGGCTGGGCGCGGCGGCGCCGCCGGAGCAGCCGGCGGCGAGGATGGGAAATGCCAATACGATGGGCCCGAGGGCCCGCGAAACGATGGACTCGTGCATGGGAGCACCTGTCGGTCTTGCGGTGAACTGCGGCAGGCAAACCAAGACAAGCCACGGCGGACGCGCGTCGAGCGCGGCGCCGGGGCCGCGGAGTATGGGCGGAAGCCGCTTCCAGCCGCAAGCCCCGCCCCGCGCGAAAAACCCGCCGAACGCGGTCTTTCGCGTTTACGTGAAAGAGGCATTGCACATGCGCTTAGGGACCGCGCTCGTGCGATATCGCGATGGGGCCGGTCGTGAGGGCCGGCGTTCGGTGGTACGGTACGCGCGCATGCGCAAGGTCCTCGTGACGGGCGGGGCGGGCTTCCTCGGGTCGCACCTCTGCGATCGGCTCGTCTTGCGCGGCGACCACGTGCTCTGCACGGACGACTTCTCCAGCGGCTCGGAGGAGAACGTGCGGCACCTCGCCGGTCACCCGCGCTTCGAGCTGCGGCGCCACGACGTGACCTCGCCGCTCGACGCCGAGGTCCACGAGATTTTCAATTTCGCCTGCCCCGCGTCGCCCATGCACTACCAGGCCGACCCGGTGCGGACGATCAAGACGAGCGTCGACGGCGCGAGT
>CAWCPA010000008.1:357500-1278403 GCA_963797395.1 uncultured delta proteobacterium | reverse complement strand
ATGTATTGCTCGATCAACATCATGTCGCTCGGCGGGCTGGCCCTCGCCATCGGCATCCTCGTCGATATGTCCACCGTTATCATCGAGAACGTTCACGTGCAGATGGGACACACGCCGAATGTCGCCACGGCGGTGCTGCGTGCCAGCAACGCCACCGCCGTGCCAAGTCTTGCTGGCCCTGCTGTGCATCCTGTCCGTGTTCATCCCGGCGTTCATCATGGGCGACCCGCTGCGGGCTCTGTTCATGCCGCTGACCCTCGGCGTCGGCTTCGCCATGATCTCCTCCTACCTGCTCTCCAGCACCTTCGTGCCGATCCTGTGCGTCTACCTGCTCAAGCACAGGGCGGGCACGCGGAGCGAGAAGGGCGGGCTGTTCGACCGGATGCTCGACGGTGTACGGCAAGGCTGTGGCGCTGGTTCGTCCATCGGCGCTGGCTGGTGGTGCCTGGCCTACCTGGCCGGCGTGTGCCCTGATCCTGGCGGGGCTGGGTTTGCAGGTCGGCACCGAACTCTTCCCGCAGGTCGATTCGGGCCAGTTCGTGCTGCGCTTCCGGCCGCCTCCCGGCTCCAACTTCGAGTTGACCCGGGAGATGGGCGTGAAATGCCTGGAAGAGATCGAGCACGAGGCGGGGCCGAACAACATCGAGATCTCCATGGGGTACGCCGGCCAGGTGGCCCCCAACTTCGGCATCGACAACATGGTGCTGTTCATGCGCGGGCCCGACGACGGCCAGTTGCGCGTCGCCCTCCAGGAAGACAGCGGCATCAAGCTCGCCGAGTTCCGCGAACGGCTGCGCAAGGTCCTGCCCGAGCGGGTCGTGCCGTGGCTGGCCGAGCCGTCTGGAGCAGGGCGGCCTGAAGACCGAGGCCGAGCGCGCAGGCCAGGACTGGCCAGTTTCGGCTTCGAGCCCGGGCGACATCGTCACCTCGGTCATGAGCTTCGGCTCCTCGACCCCCATCGCCGTCCGCATCGTCGGCACCGACCTCAGAGGTTCGGCGGCATGCCGAGAAGATCGCTGCCGAGATGAAGAAGATCCCTTACCTGCGTGACGTGCAGTTCGAGCAGCAGCTCGATTACCCCACCATCGAGGTCGATATCGACCGCGAGAAGGCGGGATTGAGCGGTGCCACCGTCGACGATGTCCGCAAGGCGCTGGTGATGGCGGCGTGCTCGACGCGGTTCGCCAACCTGAACTACTGGGTGGACGTGAAGACGGGCTTCGACTACCTGGTTCAGGTGCAGATGCCGCCCCTGGAGTCCGGATGCCGCCATAGAAGCCCGGAGGACATCGAGATCCTGCCGCTGAAGTACGGTCAATTCCGCGGTCAACCTGATGATCCGCGACGTGGCGAAGGTTCGCACGGGCATGCGGCCTGGCGAGTTCGACCGCGACATGTCGCAGCGTTACCTGACCCTGACGGCCAACGTCGAGGGCGAGGACATGGGCCGGGCCGCCCGCCAGGTCGCACAGGGCCATGGCCGCCGCCGGCGAGCCGCCCCGCGGCGTCCGCGTTGAGGAGATGGGCCAGCTGCCGCCGATGGTCGCCATGTTCCAGGCCCTGGGTATCGGCCTGGGCGTCGCCGTGTTCGTCATCCTGGTGCTGCTGACCGCCTATTTCCAGTCGCTGCGCCTGGCCGTCGATCGCCGTGGCCGCCGTCCCGGGCGTGCTCGCCGGCATCGCCGTCATCCTCTTCTGTCACCCACACCTCGCTGAACATCGAGTCGTTCATGGGCTCGATCATGTGCCTGGGCGTGTCGGTGTCCAACTCGGTCTGCTCGTGACGTTCATGAGACGAGCACTGGAAGGCGGGAGCCTCCGTCGACCGAGGCGGCCATCGTCGGCGCCGGGCGAGCGGTCTGCGGCCGATCTTGATGACGGCGTGTGCCATGACGGTCGGCATGGTGCCGATGGCCCTGGCGCTGGAGACGGGCAGCCAGATGCAGGCGCCGCTGGGCCTGGCGGTCATCGGCGGCCTGGTCATGTCCACCTTCGCCACCCTGCTGGTGCTGCCCTCGATCTTCGCCATCGTCATCGGCCGAAGGCGTCCGCTCGCCGTCGATCTACCCCGACGACCCGCGAGCGTCTATTACGATCTGTCGGCCTACCGCGGGGATGCCATCGATCACAAGGTCAAGCCTGGGGCGGATAAGCGGGCACCTTCCCTCGCCCAGCAAGCAGCCCTGGCTTCCAACGGTGCTCCGGCGCCTTCCCTCGCCCAGCAAGAAGCCCTGGCTTCCAACGGTGTTCCGATGTCGAGCAACGGAATACCACCCTATGTTTGAGCACCTGGACATTTAGTCGTTGAGGGCTTCCAACGGTGTTCCGATGTCGAGCAACGAATTACCCGTGTCCCGGAGCTAAAAGATCAGAAGCCGGTGGCTTTCGCCACCGGCTCGTGGGAATGTGTTGGGGGAAGTGGGTCGTGGGTGTGCGAGCGGGCCGCGGGATACAGCCCGACAGGTAATTGCTTCTAACGCTGATTAGTAAAAGCAAGTGTCGTGCCAGAGATATTCGGAAAACGAATAATATTCCTAAGTGCCTGACAAATTAGGACTTGAGAGAATTTGTCCCGTGGCTCCGTTCGGCTCAGCCTGATCGATTATGCAAGTTTTACTGCGTAACCCATGTAACAAAGTGCAGACCGACAAATACCGGCGTTTCCACACTGGCGGTTAGCGACCCTTCGGCACAGCTTTGCCAAGCCTCAGCTCCCAGGCTCACGACCTGATCCTCCACGGCGTGGGACGAGGAGAAGCCCAACGACTGCATCAAATGCAGCATCGGCGTGTTTTCGGCTAACACTTGACCGACAAGACGCTGGACGCCGTGCTGTGCGATGTCGATGAGGTGCTGCATCAGATGGCGGCCCAGCCCTTGCCGCTGATAGGCGTCGCTGACTACCAGGGCGAACTCCGCCGTCGCTGTCTCGGGATCGAGATGGTAGGGTGCAGACTCCCAGCAGGCGCGATGCTGCTGTTTTCCCGCAGCACGGCT
Organism: uncultured delta proteobacterium; assembly: GCA_963797395.1. Lineage (GTDB taxonomy): Bacteria > Myxococcota_A > Polyangia > Polyangiales > Polyangiaceae > Palsa-1150. The sequence goes on along the minus strand of CAWCPA010000008.1, from coordinate 1,275,406 downwards.
CCCGTTGCCGTCGTCGACCACGCGCTGCATGCAGGCCAGGAGCGCCGCCTGATCCAGGCCGCCTTCGCTCGAGGGCGTCCCGCCCTCGACCCCCCATCGACCTGCGATCCCACCGAGGCGTCGGCGGCCCGATCGTGCGGCGCGTCGATGCCCGCGATGGCCGCGCAGGCCGCGAGGCCGAGCCCCGCGGCCCCGGCGACCGCGCACGCGACCAGGGTCCGAGGACCGCGCGCGATCGTCACGGGCAGTGCTCCTGCGCGGCCCCGGGGGCGCCGTTCGGGTCGCCGCCCGCGCCCCCCTCGGCGACCACGAGGCGCGTTCCGCTGAGGGTCACGCTCGCGTCGGCGACCGCGGCATACGCGCAGGACCATCCGCCGGGTCCCCCTGCGCCCGTGCCTCCCGCGCCGCCCTGACCGCCCTGACCGCCGGGCGCACCGCCGTCGATGGTGACGGGATTGGCGGCTTCGTTTCCGGCGGACGGAATGCTCACGGACCCCGTGTCGCAGATCACCGAGGCGCCGGGGGAGCCCGCCGCACCCGGCCCGCCCGTGCCGCCCAGTCCTCCGGCGCCGCCCGCGCCGCCGCTGCCCGCCTGCAGCAAGCCGCCGGTGCAGGTCACGGTCGCGCCGGCGACGAAGAGAGGCACGCTGCTTCCGCCGCCGGCGCCGGGATTGCCGCCCGCGCCGCCCCCGCCCGCGCAGCCCGCGAGGCCGGTGCCGCCGCAGTACGGTACGGGGTAGGTCCCCAGCTGCGACGGGGTGGGCGGTCCCGGGATGTAGCAGGGGCCCGAGGTGCAAGCGCCCTTGCCGCCGGCGGACCCCGGCGTGCCCGGTCCCCCGACGGTGCCGGGCTGGCCCGTGGCCGGCGCGTAGCCCGTGTCGGCGAAGGTGCCGGCCGACGCCGGCAGCCCAGGGACGCCCGGGTTGCCCTGGCCTTGCTCGCCGGCGCAGCCCCCCGCGGGGACCGCCGATCCCGTGAGCCCCGGAGCCCCCGGCGCGCCCGCGTCTCCCGCGGTGCCGGTCGCGCCGGCCGCCGTCTGCACGATGACGTTCTCGAGCGCGAGCCGGGTCGTCGCGCCCGTCGCGATGACGCCGTACGCCGTCTCGCCGGGCGCGAGCGCGGAGGCCGACTTGCTCAGCACCGTGAGCGTGTCGAGCGTCGCGAGCCCGCCGAGGTCCTGCGCGAGCACCGCCGCCTGGCTCTGCGCGGTGCCCGTGAGCACCACGGCGCCCGGCGCCTGCGCCGCGCAGACCTGCGCCCACGCCGCGCCCTGCGCGACGTACCCGCCCTGGAGCGTGACGCCCGCGGCGAGCGCGATCGGCCCGAAATAGGTGCCCGAGGCGAGGTACACGAACGGCCTCGACTGCGCCTGCGCGCGGAGGGTGCCCTGCGCGATTGTCGCGCACGCGGCGCTCGGATCGCCGCACTCGACGGAGTCGTGGCCGCCCGCGCCGTCGACGAAGACGCCCATGGTGGCGTCGGGCGCGGGGCCGCACACCGAGAAGGGGAACGAGGGCCCGCCGTCTCCCGCGTCGCTCGACGCTTCGCTGGAGATCGCGGGGCCGTCGCCCGTCCACACGTCGTCGCCGCCTCCCGCGTCCACGACGCGCTCGTGCGGCGAGTCGATGCCCGCGATTGCCGCGCAGGCCGACGCCACGGCGCCCGCGCCGAGGACGGCCGCGGCCCCGAGCCACGCTCTCCGGGGGATCACCAGTTCTGCCCCAGCGCCAGGCCGGCCCAGTGGGGGCCGACCGTGGGGCGAAGCTCGAGCCCCGTGGCCGGCGCCGCCTTCGGGGCCGTGAAGTAGAGGACCACGCCGGCGGCGGCGAGGGCGCCGCCCGCGATGAGCGTGACGGTGGAGGCGGTCGCGTCGCCGAGCGCGGTGTTGCGGAGCGAGGTCCCCGTGGGGTCGCAGCCCGTCGCGTCGCAGTGGCCGTTGTCGTTCGAGTCGTTGTTCTTCGAGATGGCCATCACGCCGAAGACGACGCCCACGAGGACCGAGGCGACCCCCACGCCGCCGACGACGACGGCCGCCGTGCGCTGCGTCTTGCCGCGCCCGTCGTTCACGGAGACGTCGGGCGCGCCCGCGGGGGCCGCCGCGACGCCGATGTCGGCGAACACGGCCTGCACGAGCTGCGACTTCTCACCTTCCTTCACGAGCGCGTGCACCTCGACGTGGTGCCCGTCGGCGGTCGCGAAGACGAAGCTCCGCCCGCCGGGGTCCATCTCCATCGCGTGCCCGTCGAGGCGCGGCGCGACCACCTTGGCGTCGGCGGTGACGCTCACCTCGGTGAGCTCGTTCCCCGCGGCGTCCTTGGCCTCGAAGACGACGGTGGGGATTCGCGCCTCGAGGTCGGTGACCATCGTGGAGCACTCCTTGATCATCCACGCCTTGCACGTCGAGCTGGCGCAGGCGCGCGCCTTGTCGCGCGCGTCGAGGAGCTTGTCGCCCTGCGAGTGGGCGAGGAGGTCGGCTTGCTCGTAGGCGGCGTTGCACGTGGCCGTGTCGTCGGCCCGCGCCTCGATTGCGACGAGCGGCGCGGCGAGAGCGAGCGGCGCGAGCGCGAGGGCGGCGATGGCCCGACGCGAGCGGGCGGTCAGCATCCGGGTTTCACCTTTCGACCGTGGGACACCGGGTCGATGTACCAGGGTGGGTCGCAGTTGACGGCGGGCGCCGGCGCGGGCGCGGCGGTCGCCGGCTTCGGGGTCGCCGGCTTCGGGGTCGCGGGCGCGACGTGGGGCGCGGCCGGCGGGGCCGCGAGGTGCGCGTGCACGGCGCTCGGCGCGGGAGCGGCCGACTCGGCGCTCGGCGCGGCGAGGTGGTCGTCGGGCGCCGGGGCCGCGGGGGCGGCCATCGGCGGGGGCTCGGGCGGCGCGGCGGGCGTGGGCACGGGCGGCGGCAAGGGCGACGGCGCGGGCGGCGCCGCCGCCGCGGCGGACGCGGCGGCTGCCGCGTGGCCGTGCGCACCCTCGAGGAAGACGAGGCCCCCCGCCGCGACCGCCACGACGCCCGCGACCAGCGCGAGGACGAGACCCATCGGCGCACCGGGCTTCGCGCCGGGCGCCGCCGACCCGCCCGTCTGCGCAGCCGCGACGCCGCCGGTCGTCGAGGAAGGTCGCAGACCCGGCGTCTGCGCCAGGGGCGCCTGCATCGGGGGCGTGGGCGCGAGCACCGTCTGCCCGCCGCCGGCGAGCGCGGACCCGTACGGCGCGGTCGCCCCGAGCGTCTGCCCGGTCGAAGCGTAGTAGGCCTGCTCGAGCGCCGCCTGCATCGCGCGCGCGTCGGGGAAGCGATGATCCCGCTCGAAGGCGAGCGCCTGATTGACCACCGCCGCGACCGCGGGCGGCACCTCGGGCACGACCGAGGCGAGCGCCGGCGCGGGCATCGTCGCGGTCATGACCACGACGCCCTCGGGCGTCTCCGCCTGGTGGACCGTGCGCCCGCTCAGCATCGTGAACATCGTCGCGCCGACCGCCCAGAGGTCGGTGCGCCCGTCGATTTCCTTCACGAGCCCGAGCGCCTGCTCGCGAGGCATGAAGGCGGGCGTGCCCATGATGCCGCCGGTGCGCGTCGCGCTGGCGCCCATGCCGTCGCGCATGCGGGCGATGCCGAAATCGAGGACGCGAAGGCGCCCGTCGGTCGAAACCCACAGGTTGTCGGGCTTGATGTCGCGATGGACGATGCCCTTCACGTGCGCGGACGCGAGGACGTCGAGGAGCTGATGCGAGAGCCGCACCGTCTGATTGAGCGGGAGCCGGTAGCCGAGCGTCTCCCAGAGGCTCGTCATGGTGGTGCCGCTGAGGAGCTCCATGACGAGGAAGACCGAGCCGTCCTCCGCGACGTCGTCGTCGAGCACGCGCACCGCGCCGGGGTGGTCGACCGCGTTCGCCGCGTACCCCTCGCGCAAGAACCGGGTGCGGAGCATCTCGCTGGCCGAGACCGCCGGGTGCAGCATCTTGATGGCGACGCGGTGCCCGTTGCGGTGGCTGCCCTTGTAGACGGCCGCCATGCCCCCCACGCCGATCAGCGCCTCCAGCGTGTACTTGCTACACAGCGTGCGCCCGACACGCTGCCCAGCGTAGTCGGCGTCGGTGAGCATCCGGCGCATTGTCGGGCGCCGCAGCCGCGGGGGTCAAGGGGAAGGCGGGGCCGTCGCGAGGACTTCGAGCCTGGCGCGAACGTCGCGTGTCAGATCGAGCGCCCGCCCCTCGAGGACGAAATGTCCCTCCGGCTGGCGACGCGACGCGTGGATCTTGACGCGGAGCGTGGCCGGCGGCTCGCCCGCGAGCGTGCCCTCGATGCGGGAGCCCGGCGGCGACGGCACCGTCGACCGGAGGGTGACGGCTTCGCCGGTCACCGCCAGCACCTGGGCCTCGCCGCCCTTGGTCCACTTCAAATGGGCGCGCTCCGCCCGCGGTTCGCCGGGCCGGCTCATCGCCGTTGCCCCTCGCGCATGGCCGACCGCGCCTCCCGGTCGGCGTCGCGCTTCGCGATGTCGTGCCGCTTGTCGTACGTCTTCTTTCCCTTGCCCACGCCGAGCTCCACCTTCACGCGCCCTCCCTTGAAGTAGAGGCGCAGCGGCACGACGGTGTAGCCGCCGCGCCCGAGGGCCATGTCGAGGGCGGCGATCTCCCGCGCGTGGAGGAGCAGCTTGCGCGACCGCCGCGTCTCGTGCGGGAACACGACGGCCTGCGAGAACGGCGCGACGAAGAGCTGCTTCAGATAGGCCTCGCCGCGCTCGATCTGGACGAACGAGTCGACCACGTCGACCTTGCCGTCGCGCATCGACTTCACCTCGCTGCCGGTGAGCACGATGCCGGCCTCGTACCGCTCTTCGATGTCGTAGTCGAAGTTCGCGCGGCGGTTCTTGACGATGAGCGGCTCGTCTTTGGAGTTCGGCTTGCTCATCAGCCGCCGTCGGCGCGCGGCAGCTCGTCGCCGTCGTAGGGCAGGAGGAACGGCGGCTCGAGATCGGTGACGCCGAGCTTGCGCTCGAGGGCGCTCACGCGCTCGCGCAGGCGCTCGTTCTGCTCGGCGAGCGCGCGGATCATGTCGGTGACGGGGTCGGGCAGGTTCGCGTGATCGAGCGACGCGTCGAACCGCGCGTGCTTCGGCACGATGACCCGGCCGGGCACGCCGACGACCGTCGCGTCGGGGGCGACGTCGGTGACGACGACGCTGCCCGAGCCGATGCGCGCGTGGTCGCCGACGTGGATCGCGCCGAGGATGCACGCGTTCGACCCGAGGATGACGTCGCTGCCGATCTGCGGGTGGCGCTGCTTGCGCTCGAGGGAGGTGCCGCCGAGGACGACGCCCTTGTAGAGGAGGCAGCCGTCGCCGATCGACGCGGTCTCGCCGATGACGATCCCCATCCCGTGGTCGATGACGACGCGGCGCCCGATGCGGGCGCCCGGGTGGATGTCGATGCCCGTGAGGAAGCGGTTCGCGTACGAGAGCATCCGCGCGCCGAGCAGGAAGTCGTTCTGCCAGAGGGCGTGGGCTCCGCGGTGGATCCAGAGGGCGTGCAGCCCCGGGTAGACCAGCGCGACCTCGAGCGGCGAGCGCGCGGCGGGGTCGTTCTGACACACGGCGCGGACGTCTTCCGCGACGCGTTCGAGCCCGCTCCTCACCTTCTTCGCCAGCCAGCCGATCGCCATCGCCGGGAGCTTAGCATCCGAGATGCGCTAGGCTCCCGCCCGGCTGCCCGTGTCCACCCTCGCTCGCCCCCCGGTCGCTCCCCCCGTACCTGAGCCGCGCCTCGGCAAGTGGCGCCGCACCCGCGACGAGAGCGTCGGGACGTACCGCGTCTTCGAGGTCCGCCGCATCGAGCTCGAAGACGCGAGCGGCCGCGACCGCGGGCACGCCTTCACCCTCCACGGCAACCACTGGTGCAACGTGGTCGCCGTGACGCCCGACGACCAGATCGTCCTCGTCTGGCAGTACCGCTTCGGCACCAACGCGCTGTCGCTCGAGATCCCGGGGGGCGTCATCGACGCCGGCGAGGACCCCGAGCACGCGGCCCTCCGCGAGCTCCGCGAGGAGACGGGGTACGTGGCCGAGCGCGTCGAGCCGCTGCTCGTCGTCGAGCCGAACCCCGCCATCCAGGACAACCGCTGCTACACGTTCGTCGCGTTCGGCGCGCGGCTCGCGGGCCCCACCGAGTTCGACGCGATGGAGGAGCTCGAGACCACGCTCCTGCCGGCGGCGCGCGTCGGCGAGCTCCTCGACAGCGGGCAGGTGACGCACTCGCTCGTGCAGGGGGCGCTCGAGGCCTTCTGGCGCAAGGTCCGCGGGGGCCGGTGAGGGGCCACAGATGGATGCCTGGGCCGACGTCGAAGCGCTGCTGGTCGAGCTCGAGGAGCTCCAGCGCGGCAAGGTGATCGACCTCGCGCGGCGCCTGCGCCCGGGCCTCACGCTCGAGGACGTCCGCAACCCGCACGACTTCCCCGAGCTCGACGACCCCGACTGGCAGCACTCGGACGGCATCCTCGTCGGCATCCAGAGCGCGCTCGCCGCGGTCCGCGCCCGGCGCCGCGAGCGGGCCTCGCCGTGAGCGGAAAGAAGAAGAAGCCCGAGGGCCCCTTCGCCGCGCTGCAGACCCTCAAGGAGGAGCTCGACAAGAGCGAGAAGGAGAAGCGGGAGCGCGAGAAGAGCCCGAAGAAGCCCGGCGCGCCGGCGCCCAGGCCCGCGGCCCGCCCGGCGCCCCCGCGCGCAGCCGCCCACGAGGGCCCCGAGGACGAGGCCATGCTCATGCACAGGCTCTTCGCCGGCGTCGAACCGCTCGACCGCACCCGCGGGGCGCGGCTGCCGAAGCAGCACGTCGAGCCGCCGGCGCGCGCGGTGAAGCTCGCGAAGGACGCCGACGAGGCCGCCCGGCGCGAGGCGGACGCCGTGCACGAACACCTGCGCACGCTGGTGGAGGGCGCCTCGCGGTTCGAGCTGGAGGACGACGGGGCGCGCGTCTCGGGGCGCCGGGTGGACGTGCCGCTCGACGCGCTCCGCCGCCTGCGCCGGGGGCTGTGGCCGATCGACGCGCGCTTCGACCTCCACGGGATGACCGTGCCCCAGGCGCGGGCGGAGCTCGAGCAGTTCCTGCGCTCGATGCGCGTGCGCGGCGAGCGGTGCGTCCTGGTCATCCACGGCAAGGGCGAGCACTCGCCCCACGGCGCGGGCATCCTGCGAGGCGAGATTGGCGCGTGGCTCTCGCAGAGCGCGGCGAGCGAGCACGTGGCGGCGTTCGCCACGGCGAGCGCGGGGGACGGCGGCGAGGGCGCCGTCTACGTGCTGCTCCGCCGCTAGAACGAGCCGACCACCGCGCCGCCGTACGAGGTCGGCGAGATCGTCGGCGTGAACATCACGCGCGGCGAGGGCGCCTTGGCGATCACGCGCCGCGTTCGCTTCTCGGGCACGACCGCGCCGACGCCGATTGCGACGACGCTGAGCGCCTGCACCATGCCGTCGATGACGAGGAGCACCTGGTACGCGTCCTCCGTCACGCAGCTCGTCTGCCCGAGGCCCGTGCCGCAGCTCGGCCGCTTCGCGAGGTCGAGCCACGGCCCCGCGACGGGGATGTAGAGCTGATTGTTGAACGACGAGCTGTTCGCGAGGGCGACCGCCACGGCCGGCGCGTAGGAGCCGACGAAGCCGAGGATGCCGCCGCCCAGGATCCACCGGTTCGGCGCCGCGTAGCTCGTCTGCTCCTCGGTCGTGGGCTGCGTGGCCGCAGCGGGCGCCGGGGTCGTGGCCTCCGCGCGCGACGCGACCGGCCACGCGAGGGCTGCCACGACGGCGAGGGACGCGACGCGGAACTTCGACGGCATCGACACGGTCTCCGCCGGAGTGCAATCGACGGGCCGCCTGGGCCGAGCGGACGCGACCGCGCGCCCCTGTTTGAGCTGCCTATTTGAGCTGCGACATCATCGCGCCGACGCTCTTGCGCATCGTCGCCAGCCGGTGGCAGTGCGTCACCCAGCGCAGGATGGTCTCGCGCTCGAACGGCTTCATGATGACCGCGTGCACGGCGCCGCCGGCGAGCGCGCCCCGCACCTCGGGGAGGTCGGCGTGCGCCGTCACCATCACCGCGGCGAGGTCGGGCCGGAGGACGCGCGCGGCGCGCAGGAACCCGACGCCGCTCATGCCCGGCATCGCGTAGTCGACGAGCGCCACGTCGAAGCGCGAGACCGCGAGCAGGTCGAGCGCCTCGGGCCCGGACGCCGCGCACGAGACCTCGAAGTCGCCGCGAAAGGCGCGCCGGAACGTGCGCAGGTTCAGCTCGTCGTCGTCCACGATGAGGACGCGCGGGGGGGCCCCTTCGCAGCCGTCCGGCGTGGCCCCCGGGGCGATCGACGGCGGGCGCGACGACGGGCGCGGCACCGGCAGCTCGCTGCGATACCGGGCGCGCGCTCCCTCCGACGCGAGCGGGACGAGCGCCTCCGCGAGGGCCTCGACCGATGGGAAGCGGCGCTGCGGATCGCGATCCATCGCCCGCCGCACGATCCCGTCGAACACCGCGGGCAGCCCGGGCGCGCGCGACGAGGGCGGGACGAATTCGCACGAGACGGTCGCGTGAATGAGCTCGTACTCGGTGGCCCCGCTGAACGGCTTCTGCCCGGTGACGCACTCGTAGAGGAGGACGCCGAGCGCGTACTGGTCGGCCCGCTCTTCGTCGGCGCGCCCGTCGCGCGCGAGCTCCGGCGCCAGGTAGTCGAGCGTGCCGACCGGGGCCCAGGTTTGCCCGGACGCCGGTACGTCCTCGGTGAGGCGCGACACGCCGAAGTCGGCGAGCTTGGGGCGGCCGCAGACGCCCGCCGGGAGGAGCACGTTGGCCGGCTTGATGTCCCGGTGCACGACGCCCTTCGCGTGGAGCCCGGCGACCGCAGAGAGGACCGGCAAGACGATGTCGATGGCCGTCCCGAGGGCCAGGGCGCGCTCGCGGAGGAGGAGCTGGGCGAGGCTCTCCCCATCGACGAACTCCATGACGAGGAAGGGCACCCCCTCGTGCACGCCGCAATCGAAGACGTCCACGACGTTGGTGTGGCGGATGCGGCAGGCGATGCGCCCCTCGCGGAGGAAGCGCGCCTCGGACTGCTCGGGCGTCGAGCCCCCGAACACCGCGACGTGGAACACCTTCACGGCCACCCGACGCGACAGCACCGCGTCGTTCGCCTCGAAGACCGTCCCGCCCGCGCCGCCGCCGAGGGCTCGGAGGAGGTCGTAGCGCCCTACCTTGGAGCCGGGTCGCAGTTGGCGGGACAGCATGAACGGTCCTCGGGCGGGTGGCGCGTTCTTCCACAGCTTCTACCGTGGTGAGGCACCCCTAGCAACGGGCGCCGCGAGGGGCGCCGCATCTCCGGGAGGTGCGACCGGCAGCCGCACGATGAAGCGCGCCCCCTCGCGATAGACCTCGTCGAGCTCGATTCGCCCCCCGTGGCGCCGGACGATCTGGTACGAGATCGCGAGGCCCAGTCCCGTCCCCTTCCCCGCCGGCTTCGTCGTGAAGAATGGCTCGAAGAGGTGCTCGCGCGCCCAGTCCGACACGCCGGGCCCCGTGTCTTCGATGATCAGGCGCACCCCGTCCTCCCGCGCCTCGGTCCGCACCGCGACCGCGCCGGGACGGCGCGTCGCCTCGATGGCGTCGACGGCGTTCTGGATCAGGTTGAAGAAGACCTGGTTCGATTTGTCCAGGCTGGAAAAGCACCGGCGGAAGCACCGCGCACTCGACCTCGATCGATATCCCCTCGGGCAACGATCTGCGCAGGATGTTGGCCGTCGCGCGCAGCCCCTCGTTCAGGTCCCCGACCTGCATGAAGGGCGCGTCGCCGCGCACGAACGCGCGCAGCTCGCTGTGTACCGTCTGGATGCGCTGGACGCCGAGGGCCATCGTCGCGACGGCGTCGATGCAGTCCTGGAGGACGAAGTCGAGGTCGTACCGATCCCAGAGGGCCTGCACGTCGCCGCCGGCGTGAGCGGCCGTCAGCACCTCGATCATCTGCTCGAAGTACCGGCTGAGCGGCTCGAGGTTGTGCCGGAGCACGTTCACGGGGTTGTTGATCTCGTGGGAGAGGCTCGCGATGAGCCGGCCGAGCGCCGAGAGCTTCTCGCTCTCGACGAGGCGCGCCTGCGCCTCGCGCAGCGAGGTCACGGTGGTGGAGAGCTCGCGGTTGCGCAGGTCGAGCTCCTGCGCGGCGAGGAAGGCCTGGTGGTGGAGGCGCCGCCGGGTCTCGACCGCGGCGATGCATAAGATCGAGGCAGATCCCAAGTAGAAGAGCGCCGCCATTTCGTCCACGTGAGGACGCGCGATTCCGAACCGCGCCTCGCCGACGAAATACGCCCCAAGGAGAACTGCAGAAAAGCCGAAGCTCCAGCGGATGGTCCAGGTGTGGACGATGCCCATCGCCCAAAAGACCAGCGAAAAGCCGAGTATGTAAGGGAAGTAGTGTGGGGCCGAGACGCGCGGGCACATGAGGGCGATGAAGACGCCCGCGAGGCCGAGGCGCGCGGCGCCGAAGGCGCGGGCCGCGAGAAGCGGGTCGGAGGCCCGCCGGGACCGAACCAGGCCGGCGATGAGCGCCGCGCCCACCGCGAAGTCGGCGACGCGGAGGCCGAGGAAGTCCCGGGCGAGCGCCGGCTCGAGGGCGCGATCGAAGACGGCCCACGGCAGCATGAGGACCGTGGGGAACGCAGCGCTCAAGAGGTACTCTTTGCGCTCGCGGTGCGCGCAGTTCGCCTCCCACGGATCGGCGCCGGCAAGCTTGCGCGTGTCGGCGTCCGCGGGGCGATCCATCGCCCGCGGATGATGCGCCAGCGGATGCGCAGCCGTCGAGTCGCGGAGAGAAAGGAAGCAACTGAGCAGCCGCGCAGGCCGAAGGGTCGGCATGGGAGGCGGCGCGCTGGGCTCTCATCGCCAACAGTCCTTTGGGGCAATCGCGCGCAAAGCGAACGTGGGAACGTGCGAACGCTCGTGTGCAATTTGCACTTTTGCCGACCCTTCATTCTTGAAAGATGAAAAGGACAAGAAACATCGCTCTTGCTTCTGTATCGAAGAAAAAAATTGTAGAAGGATGCGAACTGCCTTCACGCTCGTCACCTCCCCGCAATGTTTCTTTTCTAAAGGTCTCGAGACATGGCCTCGTCCCCTCCGGCACGCTCCAGCACCCTCCTCCCGCCACCTCGCATCGCCTCCAGCCCGCCCTCGCAAAGCGGGGCCTATCCCGCCGTCGAGTCGGGGCCCCCGCCTTCGGGGCGAAGGCGCATCTCGAGCCTCCCGCCCAAGCATGAGGATCTCGATGGGGGATACGGCTCGGGGGTCCGCTTCCGGCCCGCGCGGCTCGAGGCGGCGGAGCTCCCGGCCAATCTGGTGTGCACCTTTCGATGCGACGGGGCGTTCGTCGGGCCCCTCACGCTCGTCGATCTGAGCGCCGCCGGGTTCGGGGCTTCCGCGCCGAAGGAGCTTGCTCTCGCGCCGGGCAGTGTGCTCGAGTCACTCGAGATTTCGGTGGGCACCCGCGCCATCTGGTCGGGCGACGCGGTCGTGGTTCACGGCAGCGGCGACCGCATCGGGGCGCGCTTCACGTCCAGGGTGCTCGACCTCCAGTCGCTGCGGCTCGGGGCGACCATCGAGCGGCGCCTCTGGGTGCATGAAGAGCAGCGCGAGCGGCTTCCCGCGGCCTGGCGAGCGGCCGTCGCCGACATCCGGCGCCTCCTCGAAGACACCCGTCTCGAGATGGAGGACATGGAGCGAGCCGAGAGCCACGACCCGCTGCTCCGCGCCGAAGAAGAGGCGCGGCTGTTCGAGGCGCTCCAGCTCGGGTGGGGCCACACGTATTACCAGTCGCTCGCGGAGCTCCACGAGATGAGCAAGGGGTTCGACGAGCGGACGACGCTCCTCGGGCGCAGCTACGCGGCGTCGATGCTCATGCCCCTCCTCATGGCGTGCGCCATCCACCGCCGTGCCTACGAGAAGCCGCTCGGGTACGCGGGCGACTACCGGATGATGGAGCTCTATTTCGCCGACGAGTTCAGCGGCGACGGTCTATTCGGGCGGTTCCTTCACTCCGTGATGCAGAACTACACGCTCGGCCGCGCAGTCCGCGCGCGGGAGGCGGTCATGCGAAGCGCAGCGGCCGCGGCCGCTACGGCGAGCGGCGACGGGCCGGTCCGCATCCTGGCGGTGGCCGCGGGCCCGGCCATCGAGCTCCGGCGCATGCTCGAGGAGGTCGCGACGCTCCGTCGCCCCGTCGAGCTCATTCTGCTCGACCAGGACCGGTCGGCGCACGAGAGCGCGCACCGGCACCTCACGCGCATCCTGCTCGAACGGTACAAGGGCATGCTCCCGGTCAGCGTCCAGTGCCTGCACTTCTCGGTGCGGCAGCTCCTCAAGCCGCAGACCGAAGACGACCGGAACGTGGTCGCGGGGCTCACGAACCTCGATCTCGATCTACTCCGCGGGGCTCTACGACTACCTGCCCGAGCCGGTCGCGGTCTCGCTCACGCGCCTCCTCTACGGGTGCCTGCGGCCGGGCGGGCGGCTGCTCCTCGGGAACCTCGTCGAGACGCCCGACAGCACGTGGATGATGAACTTCGTGCTCGGCTGGCCGCTGCTCTACCGCACCCACGAAGCGATGCTGCGCCTGGCGAAGGGCCTCGCGCCCGACCCGACCTCGGTCTCCATCACCGAGGACGCGACGGGGCAGTGCCTCTTCCTCGACGTCACATCGTCTTCCTGAAGGGGGGCTCCAGGTCGGCGTCGGCCCACTCGTTGGGGACCGGCGGAGGCGCCAGGGAGGGCAGCGACTCCATGATCCCCGAGGGCGGGGGCCGGCTGCTCTTGCGCGCGACGATTGTCGCGTCGCCGAAGGTCCAGGTGCCGGCGAGCGAGCAGCCCGAGAGGGCGAGGGCCAGCTCGGCGGCGGTGCTGTAGCGCCGGCTCGGCTCCTTATCGAGCGCCTTCATCACGACGCCCTCGACGTCGATGGGGAGCTGGCGGCCGAGGATTCTTCGAAGGCGGCGCGACGCGCCCGTGCACGTGGGCGAAGATGAGGGCCGCCGCGCTGTCGGCCTCGAACGGCGGGCGACCGCAGAGGAGGAAGTAGAGGACGGCGCCGAGGCCGTACACGTCGGACCGCGCGTCGGCCTGCTCGCCGACCGCGACCTCCGGCGAGATGTACGCGGGCGTCCCGAGCACCGAGCCCGTATCGGTCATGGTCACGTCGGCCCGCTCGATGCGGGCGATCCCGAAGTCGAGGACCTTCAGGAAGTCGTGTTCGCCGCCGAGCGACGTGAGAAACAAGTTCTCGGGCTTCACGTCGCGGTGGACGATGCCCCGCTCGTGGGCCTCGCCGAGGGCGCGCGCGGCCTGACCGACGATATGGACGGCCCGGGCGGGCGCGAGCGGTCCCAGCCGGAAGACGTGCTCGGCGAGCGTCTCTCCCTTGAGGAGCTCCATGACGTAGTACCAGAGGCCGTCTTCCGTCGTGCCGTAGTCGAAGACGCGCACCGTGTTGGGGTGCATCAGCTCGGCGGTGGCGTGCACCTCGCGCTCGAAGCGCGAGAGGGCGCTCGCGGAGCGCTCCTGCTGGTCGGGGCGGAGGATCTTCACCGCGACGTCGCGCTTCAGGCCGGGGTGGTACGCGACCCAGACGTCGCCCATCCCGCCGGAGGCGAGGCGCCGCTTGAGGCGGTAGCGGCCGAGGCTGCGAGCCTCGAAGATCTGCCGGCGCAGCGACCAGACGACGTGGCCGCCGACGACGAGGAAGAGGAACGTGCCGAGAACGTAGGAGACGTTGATCGCGAACGTCGTGAGGGCGGCGGCGTCGTGGAACTGCGCCGCGACCTGCGGGCTGAACAGCGCGGAGCCGACGACGATGAGGAAGAAGCAGGCGAGCGGCACGCCCGTCATCACGACGCCGCGCCGCCAGGCGTACTGGGCGGTGACGGTCCGCGAGAGGAGGACCAGGCACACGCCCGGGATGTACGGGCTCTGCAGGCCGCGGAACTCGACGCACATGATCCCGATGCCGATCGCGGCGACCGAGTACGCGAGGAGATCCGCGCTCAAGAGCAGTCGCTCCGAGGGCACCGGCTGGCGGTGCATCCGGACGAGGATCGGGATGAGGATGACGATCACGACGAGGCGCACCGCGAGGAACATCCTCATCGGGCCGGCGTCGAGGTAATGCGAAGACGCGAGGTCGATCAGCGTGAACGAGATCCACATTCCGCTGCCGACCGTGAGGGCGCGGCGGAAGCCGATCTGCATCGCGACGGGATCTTCCCCGCGCATCGAGGCACGCTCCGAGGGGGTCCGCGACGAACCGGCGAGCTCACCCGAGCGTGGTACGGCCGTGATCGTTGCGGCGAGTGCCCCACCCTCAGGCTGTGCACAGGTTTTCACCACAAGCTATCAGACCCCTTTTGAACCTGCGGTCAACATCAGACATTTGTCCAGTAGATATGACCCTTTAGCGAAACATGCGGGGAACGCTTCTGTCACCTAGCAGACTAGGAACGAGAGGCTCTACGAGCGTGCGATCAGGCGATTCGAGCCACTTTCCGCAGGCCAGGCCGCTGCCATGCTGCGACCCTCGCTAGCGACGGTATTTTCCATAGCTGTACGGTCGCGCTCCCTGTCCCAAAGGACGGGACCGCTATCGCACGCGATCGACGCCGCGCAGCTTCTCGTCTCAGAGAACGCCGGTGTCCTGGAGCATTCGCCGGAGGGCGCGGAAGCCCTCCAGGCGCCAGGTCTGCACCAGGTGCCCGCCGCTCACGCGAAGGAGCGGCACGCCGAAATGGGCGGCGAGTCGCTCGGCGTGGGCCACCGGCGTCACGCGATCGGCCTCGGCCGCGAGGATGAGGACGCGCTCCCTGGGGACGAGAAGCGGGCGCGCCAGAGGGCTCACCACGAAGTTCGCGCGCTCGAGGGCCGCGTGCTGCAGCTCCGCCTGCTCTCCCGAGCCGAGATTGCCCTGGTCGCGCGCGTAATCGGCGACCGACACGAGCGGGATGAGCGGCGCGGCGAAGGAGAGCTCCGCCTCGAGGGTCGCCAGGAGCGCGGTGGAGTAGCCGCCGAGGCTCATGCCCATGACGCCCACGCTCGTCGCGCCACGCTCGCGCAAGATGCCCGCGAGCGACCGGAGGTCGGTGACGACCTGGCGGAATCCTTCGTTCGTGAGGCGCGGGTCGCCGCCGGGGAAGGGCGGCGCGGTCTGCCCGGGTCGCGCGCGAACGGCGTGGAAAGGGAGCACGGCCGTGGCGACGTCGAGACCCCAGCGGTTCAGCGAGCGGATCGGCCAGGCTCGCTCTTCGAGCGCCCAGTGCCCTCCGAGGTACCCGTGCACCGCGATGACCGCGGGGCGACCGCGCCCGGCAGCAGGCGCCGCGCCGGCGGCGTAGATGCGCGCCCACGCGGTGCGGTTCGGGATGTGCGCCAGGTAGCGCGCGCCCACGGCCGGATGGAAGGGCACGAACGCGCTCGGCCACGACACCTCGAAGCACTCTCCGCCCCAGGACAGAGCCCGCATCGGCCGCACCGTCGGGACGACGGGAGCCGGCCGCGGGAAGAACGCCTCGGGATTCGCGACGAGCTCCGGCCCGGCGTACACGCGCTCGATGCCCGCGAGGGCCGCGAGCCGCTCCGCGTGGGAGAGCGCCTCCGCGCGAGCGCGCGCGCGCCGACCGGTGAACTGCATGGCGCCCACGAACGCGCGGTCGACCGTGGAGGCCACGGTATCGATGACGTACGATGCCGCCGAATCGATGAGCCGGTCGCGGAGCTGCTGGCCGAGGGCCTTCCGGGAGTTCATGCGGGCGACGGAAGCTTACGACGAACTCAGCGCGGTCCGCTCGCCGCGAGCTCGCCGGCGGCGCGCATCGCCGGGTGATCGGCGACCCGCCGCAGCGCCGCGTCGAGGAGGGTCTTGCCCGGCTCGATGCGGTGCCACGGCGACGCGCCGCTCGGGTGCGGGAGCGGGATGACGTCGACCTCGCGCCCGTGCCACCGGGTGCGGCGGAGGGTGCCGACCATCTCGACGAGGGGCGCCTTGATGCCGAGGACCCGCTCGATCGCCAGCGTGCCCACGGCCAGGACGAGCTCCGGCTCGAGGATCGCCACCTCGCGCTCGAGCCAGGTCTCGCACCGCGCGACCTCCTCGGCGTCGGGCTTCCGGTCGCCCCCGCCCGGCGCCTTCCCCGGGAAGCAGCGCGCCACGGCCGCCATGTAGATCGTCGCCCGAAAGCGGGCTTCGTCGATGCCGAGCGCGCGCTCGAACCAGCCGAACATCGTCTTGCCCGCCGTCCACGCGAAGGGCCTGCCGAAGCTCCCCTCCCGCGGCCCCGGCGCCTGGCCGACGAGCAGCACCGGGCTCGCCACCGGCGGGCCGTGCACGACGGGGCGGATCATCTTCGGGCACGCGCTGCACGCGTCGAGCTCCGCGTGAAGGAGGCGAAGGGCGCGGACCGTGCGGGCCTTCTTCACCGGCGCACCGGCCGCGCCGCGGTGGCCTCGCCGTTGGCCTCGCGAGCGGCCGCCTCCTCGGCCTCGAGCTCGGCGCGGGCGGCGTCTCCCCGGTCTCCGGCGTCGTCTGCCTTGTCTCCCGCGTCGACGCGAAGCCCGGGCGGCTCGCCGAACGGCCGCGCGATGCGGTACCAGACGGCGCCGTGATCGTCGACGTCGAGGGCGATGCGCTCGGGGTCGCGCTTCGCGAGCTCCGTGAGCATCGCGTCGGCCTGCGCCACCGTGAGGTTGAGGAGATGCGCCGCGCGGGCGGCCGTGATGGGCCCCCGGTGCGCCGCGAGCTGGAGGAGCGCCTGGTCGCGGGTCGCCCGCTCGACGTCCACCCCGCTCCGGCGAAGCGAGCGCCCGCCGCGGAGCAGCAAGAGCCCGATTCCGGCAGAGATGGTCGCGAACGGAAGCGCCACCCCGAGCGCGACCGCGGTCGAAAACACCGCCCCGAGAAGGAGACCGAGGCCGAGCGCGATCGAGAGGCCCACGAGAAGGACCAGCCAGCCCGCCACGCTCGCCACCGTCCCTCCCACCTGCGACGGCTTTCCCGCGAGGTTCAGCGACGGGGTCGCGAGGGGCGCCCGGAGCGCGCCGCAGGCGGTGCAGTATGGAACGACCCCCCGGTAGACGATGGGCGCTTCACGTCCGCAGTGGGGACACATGCTCGAATTCGCCACGGCCAAGGCCACGCGGAGTCTAACCGACACGGGCCACTCCTGCCGCTGGCACCCGGTGCCCCGCCCGACTAGATTCCGTGGTTGCGCCGTGTGACACGTGAGGACGCGCGACCATGGTCGACAAGCAAAAGAAAATCTGGCTCGACGGGGAGTTCATCGACTGGGATGAGGCGAAGGTCCATGTACTGACGCACTCCCTGCACTACGGGCTGGCGGCGTTCGACGGCATGCGCGCGTACCAGCGGAGCGACGGCGGCACCTACATCTTCCGCCTGCGCGACCACGTCGACCGGCTCTTCAACTCCTGCAAGATGTGCCTCCTCCAGCCGCGCTTCACCCGCGACCAGATCGAGAAGGTCTCGGTCGAGACGCTCCGCGTCAACGGGATGGTCGACGGCTACCTGCGGCCGATGGTGTTCATCGGCGAGGGCGCGATGGGCATCTACGTGCCGCAAAACCCGGTGAAGACCGCGGTCATCGCGTGGCGCTGGGGCGCTTACCTCGGCGACGAGGCCATCAAGAACGGCATCCGTGCGAAGATCGGCTCGTTCGCCCGTCACCACATCAACGTCAGCCTGTCGAAGGCCAAGATGAACGGCCAGTACACGAACAGCGTGCTGGCCAAGCGCGAGGCCAAGCTCGGCGGGTACGACGAGGCGATCCTCCTCGACACGCAGGGGTACGTGAGCGAGGGCTCCGGCGAGAACATCTTCATCGTCCGCAAGGGCGTCCTCCACACGCCCGACCTCTCGTGCTCCATCCTCGAGGGCGTCACGCGCGACACGGTCATCACGCTCGCCCGCGAGATGAACATCCCCGTCGCCGAGGGGCGCATCACGCGCGACCAGCTCTGGCTCGCCGACGAGGTGTTCCTCACGGGCACCGCCGCCGAGATCACGCCGGTGCGCGAGGTCGACAACCGCGTCATCGGCGAGGGCACGGTGGGCCCCATCACCAAGCAGATCCAGTCGCGCTTCTTCGACGTCGTGCGCGGCAGCGATGGTTCGCACCCCGAGTGGTTGACGCGGGTGTAGCCGCGCGGCGAGCGAGGTGTCCTTCTCCCGTGCAGCGGCGCTCGCGGTCGCGGTCTCCGCGTCTGCGTGCGCCGCGCCCCCGCGCGCCGCTCCCGCCGCGCCGGCCGCGGCTCCGGCGTTCACCGACGACGCGAGGCCCCTCCTTCGCTATCGATCGCACCGCCTCGCGTTGACCCTCCCCCTCCCCGACGGGCGCGCCTGGCGCATCGACGACCACTCGCAGCCCGAGCTGGTCGCGACGCACGCGGCCACGCGCTCGCGCGTCGCGGTCGCGATCGTCCGCGGGGACTCGCTCGTGGGGCGCGCGCAATGCGAGGCCCTCGCGCACGACCTGAAGCTCGTGCCCGACGAGGCCGCGCTGCGCGTCGTGGACAGCGAGGTCGCCTACACGCAGGGCACGTTCGACACGCGCGTCGTCGTCGCGCTCGCGCCGGGCGCGGGGCCCGACCGCCCGCTGGGCGGGTACGTGATGGCCTTCGGGGGGTTCCTGCGCAAGTGCTACGTCTTCGTCTACGCGACCGAGGTCGGCGGCGCGGCCGACGAGCCGGCGCTCTCGGCGCGCCTGGCCTTCGCGCGGGCGCGGATCCTCGGCGGGCTGGAGCTCCAGGCGTTCGACGTGGTCCCGCGGCAGGGCGAGGGTGAGGGGCCGGGCGCCGACGGCCCCGCGCCGGGGCCGTAGATCCATGGCGCTCCTCGCGGTGTGCATCATGGCGCTCGTCTTCGGCTTCGTCGGATCGATGCCGCTGGCCGGGCCGATCGCGGTGCTCGCGGTCTCGCGCGCGACGAGCGGCAAGCTGGGCGAGGGCCTCCGCATCGGCCTCGGCGCCGCGGTCGCCGAGGGCTTCTACGCCGGGCTGGCGTTCTTCGGCTTCACGACCTTCCTGGCGCGGCACGCGATCGTGGTGCCCATCTCGCACGGGACCACGGCGGTCGTCCTCGCCGCGGTGGGCCTCCGGTTCGTGTTCTGGCGGCCGGAGGAGAAGGCGAACGACGGCGAGCGCGAAGCCCACTACGGGCCGCTGCTCCTCGGCTTCTGGGTGTCCGCGCTGAACCCGACGCTCCTCCTCACGTGGAGCGCCGCGGTCGCGTTCCTCTACTCGCGCGGGCTCCACGACCCGTCGCCCGCGTACGCGGCGCCGTTCGGCCTGGCCGCGATGGCCGGGGTGGGCCTCTGGTTCGTCACGCTCGTCGGGCTCCTCAAGCGCTACGGGGGAAAGGTGCCGCGCGCGGCGCTCACTTGGGCGGTCCGCACGATGGGCCTCGTCCTCGTCGTGCTGGGGGTGTGGTCGGGGGCGAAGCTCGTCCGGTACCTTGAGGACCGTGGACACCCGGCGCGCGTCTCTCTCGCTCTTGATCGACCGCGCCCACTATGAGCGCGTCACGCTGGCGCTCTCGCGCGCCCGCACGTCGCTCTGGATCGCCACCGCGAACGTCAAGCAGGTCATGATCGAGGCCCCCATCGGCACGCGCGCCCGCGCGAGCGGCCGGTACATGCCCATCCTCGACACGATCCAGTCGCTCTGCGATCGCAAGGTGTCCGTGCGGCTCCTCCACGCGACGCCCCCGTCCCGCCCCTTCCGCGAAGAGCTGCGCGCGCGCGCCGATCGCCTCGCGCCCCACTTCGAGATGCGCGCGTGCCCGCGCGTGCACCTCAAGATGATCGCGATCGACGGCGAGCTCCTCTACCTCGGCAGCGCCAACTTCACCGGCGCGGGCCTGGGGGCCAAGGGCGACGGGCGGCGCAACTTCGAGATGGGGATTGTGACGGACGACGAGTGGATGCTCGACCAGGCCCAGGCCCGGTTCGAGCGGATCTGGCGCGGGGCCGAGTGCGCCGGCTGCCGCCTGCGGGGCGAGTGCCCCAAGCCGCTCGACGGGCTCGGGGCCGCCGGAGCGAGCGCCGCGCCGCGCCCGCCCCGCCGCCCCGTGCGTCGCCGTCAGCGCTGAGGAGTGCCCTTCTTCGCGAGGAGATCGCCGAAGGTGAACCGCGCCTCGGCCTTCAGCTGCTGCCTGTACTGCTGGTAGGCGCTGCGCTCCTGGTCCTCGCTCAGGGCCTTGATCGAGAGCTTCACCTCGCTGCGGCGAGGGTCCATCTCGATGACTTTGGCGTCGATGGCCTGGCCGATCTTGAACACCTTCCGGAGCTCGGTGCCGCGCTGCGTCCCGGTGCCGGCCGCCGTGACGTACCCGCGCGCGTTGCGCCCGGTCACGCCGAGGATGCGGACGACGAGCCCGCCGGTCTCGATGAGGACGACCTTCGCCTTGACCGGCTTGTGCGGCGCGACCCGCTGGGGCGCCTCCTCGGAGGCGTCGCCTTGGAGGGCCGGGTGCAGCGCGATCTTGTGGTGCGTCGGATCGATGTGCGCGACCACGCACTCGAGCGTCTCGCCGATCTTCACCACTTCCTCGGGCGTCTCGATCCGATTGATGGACAGATCCGCCGTGTGCATCAGGCCATCGACGCCCGGCTCGAGCTCGATGAACGCGCCGAACGGCTGGAGCCGCACGACCTTGCCGGTGTGCCGCGTGCCGACCGAGTACTTTTGCGCGACCTGCTGCCACGGATCCGGAATGGTCGCCCTGTGCGAGAGCCAGACCTTGCCGCGATCGTCGACCGACGTGATGAGGACGCGCGTGGTCTCGCCGACCTTGAACACGTCGCTCGGCCCGTCGCCGCGGTTGTGGCTCATCTCCTTGAGGGGGACGAGGCCTTCGATGCCGCCGATGTCGATGAACGCGCCGAACTGCACGACGCTTCGGACGACGCCGTCGACCTGCTCGCCCACCTTGATCTGGAGAGCGCCTCGGTGCGGGCCTTGCGGCTCTCCTCCTCGAGGAGAGACTTGCGCGAGAGGACGACGTCTCGCCCGCGCTTGGCGTACTGGGTGACGAAGAAGGGCAGGCGCTTCGCCACGAGGTGCGAGAGGTCCGCGCCGAGGCGCATGTCGACGTGGGAGCCCGGCGCGAACGCGCGCAGGCCGTCGACGTCCACCTCGATGCCGCCCTTGATGACGCCCGTGACGAGCCCCAGGATGGTGCCCTTCTCCTGGAACGCCTTCTCGATCGCGGGCTTGGCCTTCTCGAGCCGCCGCGGGTGGTGCGTGAGGACGACGAGGCCGCCGCGAGCGCCGTCGTTGTGGACGACGCCGATGAAGTCGGCGCCCACCTCGAGGATGACGCGGGGGACCTTCGGGTCCTTGGGGGGCTCGGCCGTGGCCTCGTGCGCCTCCGCGGGCGATGCCTCCGCGGCCGCCTCGGGCTCGCTTTCGGCGGACGCTTCCGCGACCGAAGCCTCCGCCTCGTGGGTTTCGGACGGGGTGGCTTCGGCATGCGGCGTTCCGGCCGCCGGGGCCTCGCCGGGCGCGGCCTCGACCGCGTGCTCGGCCTCGGCCGGGGCCTCGGCGCTCGCCTCGGCCTGCGCCGTCTCGCCTTCCGCCGGCTGGGACGCGGCTGCGGCAGCCGCCTCCTCGTCGTCGGTCAGGAGCATCTCGCGGCGATCGAGAATCGCCTTCGCCTTGCCGGGGATGTCGATGAGGATCGCGTCGTCGGTGATCTCGATGATCTTCCCGAAGACGATGTCGCCCGCGTTGACCGGGGGGCGCTCGCGCGGCGGACCCGGCTTCTTCTCGCGCCTGGGCTCGCGCTTCTCGGGCTTGTTCTCGGTCTTGCCGGCTTCGGCCTGGGCTTCGCCCTCGGGGGCGCCCTCGACCGGGGCCGCGCCCTCGGGACCGCCCGCCTGCGCGCCCGGAGCCTTGTCGCCCTTCTTGCGGCGGCGGCGGCGGCGGCGCTTCTTCTCGCCGCCCGGCTGAGCTGCGCCGCCTTCGGCGCTCGCCTCTTCGGCCGTGCCTTCGCCGCCTTCGTCGGCGGAGCCTTCTTCTGCGTGCTCGTCCGAATGTCCTTCGGCTTCGCCGCGTGCGTGCGCGGGCTCGCTCGGCTCGCTCGACGGGCGAGGCGATGCGTCGCCATGGTCCACGTGGGCACCCGACGGATCGACTCCCGCAGCGTGGCCGTTGCGCGAAGCGTCCGCGGGCTGCGGAGGCTCGTTCACGGGCGAGGCCGTAGCCGAAACGTCCGGCGTGGGGGATTGCGGGGGTGTATCCGGGGTACTCATGGCGAGGAGGCGCGAGAGACTAGCGCAAACCGTAGTGGTTTTCCCGTCAACTCGTGGCCGTTCGTTCGGGACCAGTTACAGGGGCTACGCGTCGCAGCGGCGTCGTGACGGAGACGGTCGCGTGACCACTTCCTAGCAGGTCGGTCGCGAGGCCCTGGGACGTGAGGCGGTTCTGGTAATAGAAGATGAGGCGCGTGTCCGCCAGCACGAGATCGGCACCGCGCGGCTCGAGCACGGGCGTCGTGTGATAGCCGCTGAAGGCGCGCAGCGCCTCGTCGAGGATCTCGCGGCCGCTCGCCCGGCCCAGGCGCGCGCCGAGCACGATGCGACCTCGAGCTTCGAGCTCCTTGGCCCGGTCGCGCAACCGCTCGACGCTCTCGGCGAGGGCGGCGCGGGAGACCGTCACGTCGTCCTTGGTCCGGAGCATCGCGAAGATGTCGGCGGCGATCTCCGGCTTCGGGGCCTCGCCGCGCGGTCCGCGGCTCATCGCCCCGGCGAACGAGTCGCGGAGCCGCTCGAACGCGGCCGCCGCCACCAGGTGCGTCGCGAGCGCCACCGTGTCGCGTGAGTAGGCGTCGACGACCGACTCGGCGAGTTCGCGCGTGTACTGCGCGTCGCGCGCCGGGTCGTGCCCGACCCGACCTTCGGCGTCGGTGAGGTACGAGACCGGGCTCACGGCGTGGCCGCGGCCGTCGTACGAGATGCCGTCGTCGTCGACCCGGTTGCCGAAGCAGTCGAGCGGCTGGCTGAAGCGAACGACGCAGCCCGCGTCGAGCCCGAGGAGCTTCCGCATGAACGCGGCGATGCGCCCGGGGCGCGCCGACTCGTCGTCCTCGATGATGTAGCGGTGCTTCCCCTCCTCTTGCAGGAAGTCGCCGACGAGCGTCTCGGCCTCGAGCGTGAGAAGGTAGTTGATCGTCGCGGGGACGAAGAACACCTTGCGCACCTTCCCGCGCGCGGCCGACCGCGCCATCGCCTCGACCCCCGTGCCGGCCAGCCCGAGCTTCAGCTTCCGCTCCACCGCGCCGGAGCGCGACCGCGTGCCCCCGGGGAAGAAGAGCGAGTGGTACCCGCGCTCGAGGATCACGCACGAGTAGGCCTTGAGCACCTCCTTGTAGAGGCCGTGCTTGAGGCGGCGGTCGATGCGGTACGCACCGAGGTTGTGCATGAAGAAGGAGAGCGCGGGGTTCGTGAAGAGGTTCTTCCCCGCGCCGTACGTCGCGGGCGACAGGCCCACGCGCTCGAGCGCGAACCCGAACACGACCGAGTCGAGGTTCGAGAGGTGCGTCGGCACGTAGATGACCGTGCCCTTCTCCGTCAGCGAGCGAAGGGTGCCGATCGGCCCGTTGACCACGACCCGCCCGTCGAGCGCGCGAAGGTCGAAGGCGCCGCCGAAGTGCCGGAGCGTCTGCATCGGGGACATGAGCATGCCGATGAGCGGCGCGATCGCCCGCGTCGCGAACTTGTAGACGCGCGGGTCGAAGTTGCCCGCCACGTCGCGCGCGTACCGGGCGACCACCTCGCGCATGCGCCACACGCAGTCGGTGTCGCTCATGCGGGCGAGCGCCCGGGCCAGGGCCCGCCACTCGCCGAGCGGCACGACGTCGTCCACGCCGCTCGACTGCTGGCGCTTCACCTCGAGGAAGGCCGCCTCGCTGAGGGCCAGCCGCGGGTCGGGCACCGCCTCGCAGGCGCGGCGCACGACCTCTTCGACGATCTCGTCCTTCGACTGGTTGAAGCTGAAGATGGGCGGCTGCGGGGCCATGGGGGTGCCCCAGGATCTAGCAGCTTCACGCTGGGGAGCCTCAGAACTGCACGCCGACCCGCGCCTGGAACTCGTGCACGGTGTGCCCGGTGTCGCGGGCGGGGTCGTCCTGGCCCTTCGCGAGGAGCTGAGCGGGCGCGACGGCGCGCTGCGTGGCCGACTGCACCGGGCCGCCGGTCTCGGTCGCCGTGGTCGGCTCGCTGCTCGGGAAGTCGTAATACGTGTAGTTCAGGCCGACGCGCAGGTGCTTCGTGGCCCAGTAGCTGACGCCGAGCTCGAGGTCGTTGACGAGGATGGTCCCGTTGGGGGTTTTCGAGTCGAGGTCGCCCCCGCGCGCGTTGCCGTCGTAGGTCATGTGGAGCTGCTCGAACTTCGCCAGCACCTGCACGCCCTGCTGCGGGGCGCGCTGCGGCGCGAGGAGATTGATGTGGATGGGCCTGCCGTAGCTCGGGTAGCCGAGGATGTCGTGGTCCCCGAGGATCCAGTACGCGGCCTGCGCGTAGAAGCCGTAGCCCTTGAAGGTGCCCAGGCGCTCGGTGAACGGCGAGAGCTGGTAGCCGTCGACCGCCTCGCGCGTGTTGTCTTCGACGTACATGAACTCGCCCGTGAAATCGAACTTCTCGATGGGCACGTAGACGTCCGCGGCGAGGCCCCACTGCCCGGTGCTCGGCATGATGTGGATCGTGCGGTTCAGCGAGTCCTTGTACGTGGGCTTCCAGAACGCGAAGCCGCCCTGGGTGGTCATCGACGGCAGGTCGTATCCGACCTTCGAGGGGTCCGCGGAGCTCTGGCGGAAGGAGAGGCCGACCTGCGTCCACTTCGACGGGCCGTTCGAGACGGTGGCGAGCGGCCGGACGACGGCGCGCGCGGCGACCTCGTACCGCGAGTCGACGTTCACGCGGTTCGGGCCGTCGCCGTTCAGGAAGGCGAGCGCGTAGTAGAACATTCCGGTTTTCGCTCTCGCCCCAGGCCATCGCGCCGATGTCGCGCTGCAGCGGCGCGCCGATGTTGCGCACGGCGACCGACCGCTCGAGGAACGGCGTGGTGTTGTCGCTGATGCGGTTCTCGAGCGTGAACGGCAGGTAGAACTGGCCGACCTCGACGTTCGCGAGCGTGTGCGGCCCGAAGTTCACGAACACGTCGGTGGGGATGGGCTTCACCGTCGCGTTCTCGACGGCGGGGCTCGTCGCGTTCGTGCACGGCGCGGCGCCGGTCGTCGGGTTCACGGTGCAGACGGGCTGCTGCATCGTGCCGGCGGCGTTGTCGATGGAGGTCGACGAGGCGAACTCGGCGCCCGCCATCCACTGCCACGTCCGATAGAATTCCCCCGCGAGCTCGAGGCGCGCGCCGCAGGTAGAAGCCGTCGTTGACGTTGCTGCCCGAGGGCAGGTTCGACGTGCCCGGCCGAACTGGTCGAGCCAGTCGACGTGCACGCGGCCCATGATGTAGATGCGAAAGACGTCGTTCTGGCTGCGGATGAAGAACGACCGCTCTTTAGCCGGCGGTGGGCAGGTCGTTCGGGGTCGGCTGCGGCGGCTGGATGGCCGAGGGGCCCGTCAGGTACGGGGCCTGGGGCAGCGTGACGGTGCCGTTGGGCGGCGACGGCTCCGGCGGGGGGCTGCCCGCGGGCAGGACCGGGGGCGGCGGAGACGGAAGGTCATGTTCGTTCGTTTGAGCGAACGCGGGCACCGTCGCGACGACGACGGCCGCGAGGGCGAGCAAGGGCACGACCGCGCCCGCAATGCCGGAATAGTGGCGCATGGATGGGCGGACGGTCGCCGATCCATTTCCAACAGTCAAGCATTCGCGTTCGACATATTGGACAAACGAATCAGCGACCGGGTATAAGGGCCCTCGGTCGCGGGGAGCATCGGCGCTCCTCCGGAACGCCCGCCCGAGGGAAAGCCTTGAACGCTCCTGCAAAACTCCTCCTTGCCGTCGTCCTTGGATCCCTCGTCGTCGCGGGCTGCGCCGGCGACGACACGGTGAACCCCGTGCCGGTGCCCGACGCCGGCTCCGACGCCACCGCGAAGGACGGCTCCGCGCCCGACGCGAGCAAACCCGACGCCTCCGGCGAGAAGGACGGAGCCGCCCCGGACGGCTCCGGCGGCGACGCCGCGAACGGAACGCCCGACGCGTCCGCAGAGCCGGACGCCAGCGACGCTGGCACGACCCCCGATGCCAGCGACGCGGGGAGCACGCCCGACGCGAGCGACGCCGCGCCGCCCGACGCCGGGGACTCCGGCTCCTGAGCGGGCTCTCTACCCTCGGGAACGGCTGCTGATCGGCCCGGGCGGGACGACGTCGAGCGGCAGCATCGCCACGCCCTCGATCTCGACCAGCGCGCCGGGCTCGAGGAGACCCGCGACCTTCACGAGGCTCATCGCGGGGTAATACGAGCCCATGCGGGCGCGCCAGCCCTCGCCGATTGCCCTCTGCGCCGCGCGGTACTTGTCGAGGTCCGTCACGAAGGCCAGAAGCTTCACGATGTGCCCCGTGCCGCCGCCCGCCGCCCGCACCACGTCGATGACGTTGTCGAGCGACGCCAAGAACTGCGTCGCAAAGTCGGGGCTGACGATGCGCGCGTCCTTGTCGAAAGCCACCTGCCCCGCCACGTGAAGCGTGCGCCCGGGATCGCACAGGACGCCGTTGGTGTAGCCGCGCGGCTTCGGGAAGTGCGGCGGGTCGATGAGCTTTTTCATGAGGGTACGACTAACTTTTACGCTCGAAGCATCCGGCGCGCCAGAAGGGCCGCGCCAGCCGGCCTCGGGGAGCACCGGGCCGGCGAGCGGTCGTGACCAGCCGAGGTCGAGACCCTCCGGGTTCAGTCCACGGAGAGGGTGAAGCTCGCCCAGCCGGTGCCGCCGCGGGCGTCGCGCAAGACCACCCACATGTGCACGGTCCCGGCCGCCCCGGGAGCGGTCCAGCCGTTGGCCGCGTTCGTCGCCGGATTCCGACTCGGCGCGCCCGCTGCGGTCGACGTCGAAGCTGCCGCCCGTCGCGTACCACGACGCGACCATCGACTCGCGCCTCGGGTCAATCTGCTTCGTGCTCGGGTCGATCGCGATGTAGTCCTCCGCGCCACCGCACGGGCCCGCCGCCGTGCACGCGGGCCAGTCGACCCGCAGCGAGACGCGCTGTCCGCGGGCGACCTGCGCGGGGGTCGCGCCCGGGCCGTCGGGCGTGAGGTCGGTCGCGCTCCCGTCCGCGCCGACGATCGCGACGTCCTGCACGACGGGGTTCGCGTTGTCCGCGTAGCCGTTCGTGAAGGCGACGTAGACGGTCTGCGTGAGGCCGCTCGGCGCGCATGCGACGCGCTCGAGCACCGCGAACCACTGCCCCTCGGGGCTCTTCACGCGCACCGGCAGGTAAAAGCCGCCGGTGGTGTCGGGGTCGGTGGGGCGCGCGCTCGGCTGGCCGGGCGCGGGCGGAGGGCTGTCGGGGCCGAAGAGCTGGCAAGCTTCCTGAGGGATGGTCGCGGTGACGCTGCCCCCCGCGCCGAGCGGCTCGAGCCCCGGCGCGGAATCGGCGAAGCAGCCCGGGTCGATCGGGCCGGGATCGCCGAGGGGCTTCTGCCGCAGGCACATGGCCCAGTCGAGGCCCGAGGGGATCGCGCGGACCGTTCGCGTCGACGTACAGCGGCGTCATGACGAAGGTCGCGCCGAGCGGGCCCTCCGCGGGCGCGGCCTGCACGGCGAGCAGCTCCGGCCCGGTGACAATCGCGCTGTCGTCCGGGACCTGCGGCGCGCACGCGCCCGCCGCGAGCGCCAGCGCGATCGCGGTCGCCTTCGCCCTCGTCCTCGCCGTCACCACGAGAACCTCGCGCCCACCACCGGCAGGATCGGCAGCCCCGTGATGTACCGGCGCTGCGAGTAGTTCGGCGAGTACACGATCTCCTCCGGGTTGCTGCGGTCGGTGACGTTCTGGAGGTCGAGGTACGCCTCGAGCGTGGTGCTCCCCATCTTGAACCGCTTCGAGAGGCGCGCGTCGAGCTGCCAGAACGCCGGGATGCGGATCGAGTTGAGCGCCCCGAAGAGCGGCTCGTTCAGGCCCGTCTTGCCGTCGATGTACGTGCCCACGACCGGCGTGCGCGGGAAGCCCGTCGCGTACCGGAAGCGCGCGCCGACCTCGAAGCCCGCCCCGAGGTCGTACGACGCGACCGCGCCGAGCACGTGCGTCTGGTCGAAGTCGTACGGGTAGTACGGCTGGTCCACGGCGTCGGCGCGCTCGCTCTTCGAGAGCGTGTACGTGACCCAGCCGAAGAAGCGCTTGCCGACCTGCTTGCGCAGCAGGAACTGGATGCCGCGCCGGCGCCCGATGCCGGTCTGCACGAGGGCCTCCGCGAGGAGCGGCGACGGCAGCGGGCTCCGCACGTCGAGGTCCTTCGACGTCACCCGGAACGCCGTCACCTCGAGCGAGACCACGTCGGGCGTGCCCACCGCGACGCCGGCCAGCAGGTGCTGCGCGGTCTCCAGGCCGAGCGTGGGGTTCCCGAAGACCGCCGAGAGGTCCGCCGCATCGGGCGCCTGGTGGTACACGCCCCAGCCGGCCTTCCACGTCAGGCCGTGCACCGGCGTCCAGCGGATCGAGAGGCGCGGCTCGAGCTCGGTCGACTCGTGGAAGAGGCCGACCGGAGGCGCCGTCCCCGCCGGCGGCTCGCGCGCGCTCGCCGTGACGAGGTACGGCTCGAGGCGCAGCCCGGGCACCACGTGCAGCGTGTCGTCGAGCAGCGCGAGGTCCGCGGTCACGAAGGGCGCGGCGCTGGCGGAGACGGAGGTGCCCTGGTCGTGCGCGATCTGATCGGACGGCGCCTCGCCGAAGACGTACGGGTCGCCCTGCCGCGGCGGCGAGGTGTTCGAGCCGTTCCGCGAGAAGTGGCTGCTCGTGAGCTGGCCGTCGGCGCCCACCGTCAGCGTGGCCCACGGCGCGACCCGCTTGTGCCAGCTCGCCCGCAGGCTCGCCATCACCGAGTCGACCTGCAGGTTCGTGGGGGTGGTCCCGAAGTCGTCGACGAGGTCGTCGTGGTCCGCGCCCACGGAGGGCACCACGACGATCTCGGCGCCGTCGTCGGTCTGCTTCTTCCAGCGGACCCAGGCGCGCTCGAAGGACGCGTCGTGCGTCTGCGACTGCTGCTCGGTCGGGTCCGGGCTCGGGACCGTGTCGTCGACCACGTCGGACGAGACGAGCCCGCCCACCTCGAGCGACTCGCGCGGCGAGAGCCGGAACGTGAGGCGCGCCTGCGCGTCGTAGTACTTCGGGATCGGGATGTACTCGCCGATGTTGCGCGACGAGACCACCGGCAAGAGGGCGTCGAGGTAGCTCTTGCGCCCCGCGATCTCCACGCTCACCCGGTCCGAGAGGCGCGATCGCACGTCGGCCGCCGCGTCGAGGACATCGGCCGACACGCTCCCGTGCGTGCCCTCGGCGTCGGGGGCCTTGAGCTGCACGTTCACCAGACCGCCGAGCCCGCGCCCGTACTCGGCCCCCCACCCTCCCGGCACGAGCTCGACCGACTGCACCATGTCGGACGCGACGACCGAGCGGAAACCGCCCTCGTGGTAGAGCCGCGGGAGCGGCACGCCGTCGAGGTACACGCGCGTGTCTTGCGGGGCCGCGCCCCACACGACGACCTGCCCCGACCCGATCGACGCGCGCGCGACGCCCGGCAGGTTCTCGACCACCTTCAGCACGTCGCCGGTGGTGCCCGGCACGCGACGCCCCTGGTCGGCCGACACCTCCGTCGAGACGACCTGCTTCTCGAATCGGCGGCGGCGTGACGACCACCTCGAGGTCGTCCTGGTCCTCGGCGGCCGCCTTCGGATCCTGCGGCTCGACGTCGTAGGTCGCGGCGAGGGCGTGCCCGGCCTCGAAGGTCTCGCTCGTCTGGAGCGCGGTCAGGCGCGGGCCCGAGAGCGTCACGACGCGCGGCCCGGGATCGACCGCGTCGAAGGCGAACCGCCCGCCCTCGTCCGTCGTCGCCGTCGGGCCGCCCTCCACCACGATCTGCACCCCCGCGAGCGGCTGCTTCGTGCGCCGATCGCGGACCTGGCCGGTGAAGCTCGCCGTGGTCGGCGCCTCCTGGCGCAGCACGAAGTCGTACCGGTAGAGGATGCGGATGGCGGCGGCCTTGCCGTCGATCTCGGCCGGCTCGAACGTGAACTGCCTGGCCGCGTCGGTGGCCGCGGCGTCGAACGCCGGCCCCGCCGACTGGACGACCGCGACCTGCTCCACCGCGCCGTTCGCGCCGATGCCGAGCTGGAGGACGACCGACGCCGCGCGCCCGGCGGCCTTCTCGCTCTCGGGGTACGGCGCGTCGACGAAGTGGGCGAGGTGCGGCGGTCGCGTGAGCGCGTGCCCCGCCGCGCGGGCGCACGGGGCGGCGAAGACGACGGCCGCGGCGAGCGCCCAGGCCATGACGGGGGAGCGGAGGCGCACGGGGTCTTTACGGAGCGAAGGTGAAGCCAATCTTGAACGTCGCGGACGAGGGCTTGCCGCAGCGGACCGCGGGCTCGAACGAGAGCGCGCGGGCGGCGGCCAGCGCCGACTCGTCGAGGCCGTAGCCGAGCCCCTGGATCACGCGGACCGACACGACGTGCCCCTCGGCGTCGACGGTGATCTCCACCCGGACCTTGCCCGAGACGCCCGCGGCGCGCGCCGCGTCCGTGTAGACGGGGTTCGGCCGCGAGAGGAGCCTGGGCTTCGCGGGCGGCTCGTCGCACGTGTCGCCCTTGGGGGCCGGCCGCGCGAGCACCTTCGCGGCCGCCTGCGTCGCCGGGCGCGGGCCGCCCCCTCCGCCGCCCGCGGGCACGGCGAAGCCGCCGGGCCCTCCTCCCGACAGCGAGAGTCCGAAGTCGGGCAGCGCGTCGAGAGACTGGGCGGCCGGCGCAGCCTTCGCGGGCGCCTCGGCCTGCGGCTTCGCCGCGGGGGGCGCCGTCTTCGCGCGCGCGGGATGGGGCTCAGGGGGCGGAGGCTCCGGGGGCGGAGGGGTGGACGGCGGCGGCTTGGGGGCCTTGGTCTCGGCGAGCGTGATCGCGATCGTCTCCCTGTGGCGCTCGGGCGGGATCGCGCTCAGGGCCACGCCGAGGAGCGCGTGGGCCCCCAGGCTGACGGCGATGAGTTGCGATCGGCCCACGGCGCGCGCCTCACTTCGACCGGTCGACGTTGATCGCGAACTTGGAGATGCCCTCGACCTTGGCGAGGTCGATGACATGCACCACGCTGCCGTGGAACGCGTGCTCGTCGGCCGTGACGATGAGGTTCACGTCGGCGTTGGCGCGCACCGCGGAGCGCAGGCGGTCGACGAGCTGGCCCTCGTCGACCGGCTCCCCGCCGAAGAGGAAGTCCCCTTCCTTGGTGATGGTCACGGCCGCGGGGGAGGACGCGGCCTCGTCGGAGGTGGCCGTCTTCGGCAGCTCCACCTTGAGGCTCTGCTGCACGATGTACGTGGCCGAGACCATCATGATGACGAGGAGGACGAGCACGACGTCGACCATCGGCGTCACGTTGATGCCGACGATCGGTCCGGAGGCGCCCTTCGAGCTGGTGCCGGCCATGGGTCAGTGCCCCTCCGCGACGCGCGCGTCGCCGAAGCCGGACACGCGCGGCAGCTCTTCGTTCGAGGGCGATGCCTTCGCACCGACCGCGTGCTCGCGCGCCTCGACGTAGGCGCCGGCGAGCTTCCCGAGCACCTGCACGCCGGTCTCGACCTCGCCGATCTTCTTCTGCACGAGGTTGTAGGCGACGACCGCCGGCAGCGCGACGAAGAG
Source organism: uncultured delta proteobacterium (assembly GCA_963797395.1). Taxonomy (GTDB): domain Bacteria; phylum Myxococcota_A; class Polyangia; order Polyangiales; family Polyangiaceae; genus Palsa-1150. The sequence continues at coordinate 1,243,551 of CAWCPA010000008.1, read as the reverse complement.
GCCTACGCCCGTGGCGACGAGCGCCTCGGCGATGCCGCTCATCACGTTCCCCATCGCGCCCTTGTTCTGGCCGGCCGCGCCGAGCTGGTGGAACGCGTCGATGACGCCGATGACCGTGCCGAGCAGCCCCACGAAGGGCGCGTTGTTGCCGAGCGTGCCGAGCAGGTACGTGCTCCGCGAGAGCTTCCCGCGCGCCCGCGCCAGCGACGCGTCCACCGCGTCGGCCAGCGCGCGCGGACCGCCGTGCACCCAGCGGAGCGCCGTGAGCACGATGCCCGCCTCGAGCGACCGGCTCTCGCGTAGCACCTGGCGCGCGCGGTCGAAGTCCTCGACCTCGAGCGCCTCGGAGAAGCGCGCGGCCAGCGCGTCGAGGTCGTCGGCGTGGCGCGCGAAGAAGATCCAGCGCTCGAGCGCCGAAGTGAGGGACGCGACCGAGAGCCCGAGGAGCAGGTACAGCACCCAGGTGCTCCCGAGCAGCGCGATGCGAGACAGACGTTCGACCAGCATGGGGGTTCGCTCCTTTACGGCTCAATGAAAACTGAACGACCCGACGTAGAGCCCGGGGGCGCTTCCCCCGTTGGCCTGGGCCGCGAGGAGCTCGCCCGTCGCCAGCGGCGTCTGCTGGACGAGGTGCGTGCCGCCGTCGCCGGTCGGCTCGGGGATCCAGAGGGCGACGCTGAACCGCACCGAGGCCTGCCCGCACGCCGAGTTGAGGTCGGCCCAGACCTCGTAGGTCCCGGCGAGCGGCGCGGTCTGCCAGACGATGTCCTCCCGGTCGATGCCGTCGATCACGCAGTTGCGGTTCGAGTCGTGGTCCAGCACGCCGAAGCTCCCGCCGCCCGCCGCGCTCACCGTCGTGCCCGCGGGCGCCGTCGTCACGTTCTTGCCGCCGACCATCACCCCGTTGGGCGCCTGCACGATGAGATCGAGGTCGACGTGCGTGTCCCACGAGAGCGAGAGCACCGCCGCCGGGGGCGCGTGGCTCGGAGCGCACGCGTTGAGGTTGTCGGGCACGGGCGTGTCGACGCAGAACGAGATCTCGAACTGGGTGCCGCTCCCGCCGTTCCCGTCGATCCCCGCGAAGAGGAGCTGGTGGACGCCGCTCGGGAGGTCGCGGGAAAAGTCGGCGAAGGCCTCCCACGTCTGGGAGTTTCCCGCGTTCGGATCGGCCCCCTGCGTCGGGAAAACCCAGTAGCCGGTCCCCAGGTCCGCGAAGCGGACGCCGACCGTCTGCGTCGTGGGGCTCGCGTTGCCCATGAGGTCGACGGCCGCGGTGCCCGGGTCGATCAAGGTCGCCGAGGGCGTCACGCCGGAGACGTACGGCGTGACGGGCGGGCCCGCGTCGAGGGGGTTCGCCGGCGACGGGAGGCCCGGCAGCGCGCCCGGGAAGAACTGCGCGCCCTCGATGCGGATCGGCTCGTCGAGGCCCGTGTTCTGCGCGACCGTCTCGCCGCACGCGACGACCGCGACGGCCACGAAGACCAGGGCCGGCGCGACGACGGCCGCGGCGGCGGCGCGCGCGCTCACAGCTCCACCTGCAGGCGGACCGCCCACTGGTCGTTCCGCAGATCGGTGGGGACCCCGCGCGAGTCGAGGCCCTCGTGGTCCATGATGCGGTCGTATTCGAAGAGGAGCCGCGCGCGGTTCGGGAGCACCAGGCCGATGAGCGGCGAGATCGTCGTGATCGTCTGGTCGAGCGGCAGGAGGTTCCCGGCGCGCGTGGTCGTCGCGTCGGCGTTGGGGTCGTACTGGTCGACGCGGACGCCGAGGACGCCGTACTCCGTGATCTCCTGGACGTAGGCCGCGTACCAGCCGATCTCGCGGATGTCGACGCCGGTCGTGAGCGGGTCGGCGACGAAGAGGCCCCGGTCGTAGTTGGTGCCGACGTAGGCCTCGCCGTAGAGCAGGCCGCGGCCGATGGGCGTCTTCACCCGGAGCTGGAGATCGACGCCGAGGAGCCAGCGCCCGAAGGTCTGCGACGGGGTCGCCGAGGAGCCGGGGATCGCCGTGGTCTCGCCGGGATCGACCTGCCCGTTGCCGTTCAGGTCGCGCCACTGGATGGTGCTCTTCGAGGACTGCGACCCGGGCTGGAAGCCGGTGCCCTTCACGAAGGAGACGCCGCCGCCCACGCCGACCTGCTCGTTCGCGGGGACCTCGGCGCCGAAGCGGGCCATGAGGTCCTTCTGCGAGGTCGGGTCGAAGCCCGCGGACGTGGGCTCGCTGTCGGGCACCGGGGTGCCGTCGAGGACGGCGACCGCGTACCGGAACGGCCCGACGGCGCCCGAGAGCTTCGCATCGTAGTCGGAGTCGCCGGGGAAGAAGGCGCGCGACGCCTGCGTGCGCTCGAGGAAGAGCCGCGAGCGGTTCGGCTCCTCGAGCTCGTAGCCGAAGGGGATGTCCGAGAGGCCCGCGGTGAAGGCGAGGAGCGGCGGCGCGTCGGGATCGGAGCCGCGCCAGAGGAGCGACGCTTCCGCGCGCCGCAGCCCGAACGCGAGGCCGCTGTTGTTGTTGCCGTCGACCTCGATCGTGGCGGAGGCGATCTCCCAGGTGCGGTCGACCCGGATGCGCGCGCGCCGCACGAAGATGCGGTTCTGGTTGAGCGGCGTGCCGTTCGCGTCGAGCTGGTTCTGCGAGAGCTGGCTCTCCTGGTACTGGGCCTGGACGTAGCCGCCGATGTGGAAGCCGCGCTGCCAGGTCCGGGTCCACGGGCTCCCGTCGAAGGAGGTGGACGGCACGTCGCCCTGTTCGCTCCGGACGAGCGCGAACGAGTACCAGGGCGGGGTGGCGGCGGCCCTGGCCTCGAGGGCGTCGAGGCGGGCCTTGAGGGCCGCGATCTCGGCGTCCGCCGCGGAGGGCGCAGGGGCAGGCGGAAGAACGAGCGCGGGCGCGAGAGGCGCGGGCGGAGGAGGCGCGGGCGCAGGCGGAGGAGCCGCGGGCGCCGCCGTCGCCGGTGGTGGAGGCGCAGGCGGAGGCACCTCGACGTCGTCTTGCGCGGGTGCGGGCGGGTCGTCCGCCCGCGCGGTGGACGGGTACCCCGCGGCGGCGATGACGGCCGCCGCCGCGAGGGCGATGCGCTTGAACACGACGGTGAGCCGCTAGTTCTGGAGCGAGAGCGCGCCGCCGTCGTACCCGGGCAACACCGAGTTGTCGAAGGGCTGGCACGTGACGCCCGGTGTGGCGCAATGGTTGTAGAAGTCGCTCGGAATCTGCGGGGTGCAGTTCCAGCAAGTCGGCTTGGTCGAGGGGTCTCCCGGCGCCGTGACCTGGTCCAGGGTGCACGAGACGACGTCCTCGCGGACGATCGGCTCCTCCTGGACGTCGGGGGTCGCGTCCTCGGACGCGTCGTCGCCGGTGCTGCCGGTGGGGGCGTCGGGGAGGGTGGTCGACGCCTCGACCTGGTAGTTCTGGTTTGGCTGCGGGTTGTCGTTGCTGCTCGAGCAGGCGCCGAGGAGGGCGCCGCCTCCGAAGGTGACGGCGGCGACGACGAGCGCGAGGCGCGAAAGGACTCGGGGGGCGCTCATGTCAGTTCACCTCGCAGTAGCCGGCGGTCCCGCCGTCGGTGCCGGACGGGACGATGCGGCAGTGGTTCGTCGAGCAGTCGCTGTTCTGGCTGCACGTCTTGCAGGACGCGGCCTTGTTCGTGTTGCCCACCGCGATGTCGAACTGGCAGGCGCACGACTGCGCCGGCGCGTACGAGTACGGGGTGGAGAGGTCGCCGTCGCGCCACGCGTTCATCGCGCACTTGGGGACGGTGCTCGACGCTTGCTCCGCGCCGAAGACGTCGACGCCGGCCGGCGGCGTCACGTCACCCGTGAACCAGCCGACCACGTTCTTGGTGTTGGCGTCGGCGATGTTGGCGACCTTCGTGGCGTCGGAGCCGGGCGTGACGGCCGCGAAGAAGTGCACCGGCGACCAGAGCCAGTACTGGCCGTTGCGCACGTTGATCTTGTCGAACGTGTCCTTCGTCGAGTCCGGCCAGTACCCGCACGTTTGCCCCGTGTGCTGGAACGCGAGGGTCGTGATGATGTTGCGGTTGCCGTCGGCCACCTCACCCGAGACGAAGCCGATGCCCGCGTTGGGGGTGGTGCTCACCAGCTTGCCGAGCGCGGTCGCCGTGGCCTGCGTCGAGCTCTCGGACGTGGAGTTGTTCGGGTTCCCGGCGTCGCCGATGTTCGGGTAGGGCTGCGCGAATCGTCGCGGTCGAGAGGCCGGTCTCGAGGTGGAGGAAGATCGTGAGGAACGAGCTGGCGCTGCGGGTGTAGATGTCGCTCGGCTGCGTCCAGGTGAGGACCTGGTGCGGCGCGACGCCCGCGTAGCCCCACACGTAGAAGGCCGCTTCGGTGCTGATCGAGTGCTGGCTCGAGCCGAAGGGCACCACGAAGTCCACGGACTGCACGGGCCCGAGGAACTGCCCGAAGTTCGTCGCGAGGCCCGTCGTCCCCGGGCACTGGACAGGAGAGTTGCCCATGATCCCGAGCGTCGGCGGCTCGACGGTCGGAGTGCAGGTCGGCGGAACGGCCAAGTCGGCGGGACCCGTCCAGTACTTGTACGACGTGGGCGCGGTGCCGCCGACGACGTCCTGGTAGCCGACGCACGCGCTGCCGCCGTCGTAGTAAACGAGCGTGATCGGGTTCTGCAGCGCCGCCAGCTGGATCGCGAGCTGCGCGACGAGAGGCGTCTGCGAGCTTCCACCGGCGGCGTAGACCACGGTTCCCGGAAGGTTTTCGCACTGCGTATCGGCTCTGGCAGGTACGGAGGCAGCCAGCAGCGCGCACACGCCGGCCCCTCCCGCCCAGGCCTTGCGCCATGAAGAGCGGGTCATGAACAACCTCGTTTCGAAGAGGCGCGCCGTCGTGTCCGGCACGCCTCGATAGTGAAGCGTTGTCTAATTTACAGGACATACATGGTCAATGACAAAAGCTTCTGGGTCACGCCCGCTCGATGATGGGGGCCGTTGTCCCCCATGGGAGACGTCTCTCCCGTCTCGTGCAGCCAGGGGTGCAAACGAGGAGCACGGGCCTGCCCTGCGCAGGCCCCTCACCTCGGGGGCGTGGAACCGCGCGTCAGCCTGTCGGCGACAGCCCACCACGCTGCGTCGTCGGGCACCGCGTGCACCACGATCGTGTGCACGCCCTCGTCATCGAGTTCATGCAGGGTCGCGTACAGCGCCCGCGCATAGTGCACGGGATCGCCGGCGAGGACGCGCACGAGGACGGGCGCGACTTCGACGCCCGACGTCTCGCCGCGCAGCACGAGCCCCACCTTCGTGCCCGCGATCGCGAGCGTCCGTGCCAAAAGGATCGCCTCGTCCTCCGTGGCGGCGAGGCGAAGGGTGGCCCTGGGTGCATAGTGCCGTGCATCCATCCCCGGAGAGGGCCGCGCGTCCTGGCTCGCCGGGTCGTGCGCCTTCACGACGATCCCGGGCACGACCGCACGCAGGGCGGCGAAGTCCACCGCCCCGGGCCGCAGCACGATCGGGGTCGCCCTCACGTCGACCACGGTCGACTCGATCCCCGCGTCGCAGGCGCCTCCATCGAGCACGAGGTCGACGCGATCCCCCAGCTCCTTCACGACGTGCGCCGCCGTGGTCGGCGAGAGCCCCTGGTACCGGTTCGCGCTGGGCGCGGCGACCGGCGCGCCCACCTCGGCGAGCAGGGCGCGCGCGACGGGGTGCGACGGGACGCGCACCGCGATCGAGTCCGTGCCCGCCGCCACCGCGGCCGGCACACCGGCGGCCCGCTCCACCACGAGCGTGAGCGGCCCCGGCCAGAACGCGCGCGCGAGCGCCGCTGCGTGCGCCGGCCACGCGGCCGCGAGGACGCGCGCCTGCGCCTCGCGCTCGACGTGCGCGATGAGCGGGTGGTGCGTCGGCCGGCCCTTCGCCGCGAAGATCTTCGCGAGCACGGCCTCGTCGAGCGCGAGCCCACCGAGCCCGTACACGGTCTCCGTCGGGAAAGCCACGAGCCCTCCGGCCCGCAGGATCCGCGCGGCCTCGCGGAGCGCGTCGCCCGCGGGCGCGCGTGGATCGCAGGACAGGACCCTCGGCATCTGCGCCGGCAAATAGCACCTCGATCGCAAAAGGCCCGCTCGCGCCGGTCCTGCCGCCGGCTAGGCTGCCGGCATGCGCTGGCGCTCGAGTCTCGGCAATCTCCCTGTTCTCGGCGCGCTCCTCGCCGCGAGCGTCGCCGCCTGCACCCCGGCCGCCGCGCCGCATCCCAAGGCCCCCGCGACCGCCGCGCCGAGCGCCTCCGGGTCCTCCGCGCCCGCGCCGGCCTCGAGCGCCGCCCCGCCGCCCGCCCTGAGCGCGCCGCCCCTCCCCCCTCCCCCGCCGAACGCGGCTTCCGACAAGGTCACGCGCAAGAGCGATCCCGCGTGGGCCGCGTGCCGCCGCGCGTTCGAACCGAAGAAGAAGGACGTCGCGGCCGACGTCGCGGCGCTCGGGCAGGGCTGCGCCAAGGCCACCCAGCTCAAGCCCCTCGGCAAGCGGCTGACAGGCGCGCAGAGCGACCAGGACCCGCCGCAGAGCTTCCCGTTCCAGGCGCAGGCCGGCCATTGCTACCGCGTCTACGCGCAGGGCTCCGACGGCATCCGCGACCTCGACGTCGCCATCAAGGATTCCACCGGCGCGCTCGCCGGAGAAGACGCGACCGACAGCCCGACGGCGGTCCTCTTCGAGGACGGCGCCATCTGCTTCAACGTCGCCGACGCGGCGGTGATCGTCGTCTCGGTCGGCCTCGGCAAGGGCAGCTACGCGGCGGAGGTCTGGTCGGACGCGCCGTAGCCCGCGCGCCCGTCACTCGTGGCGCAGCGCCTCGATCGGATCGAGGCCCGCCGCGCGGCGCGCCGGGATGAACCCGAACGCGATGCCCGTGACGCCGCTGACGGCGAGGCTGATCGCGATGGCCAGGGGGCTCAGCGTCATGCGCCAGTCGAGGATCGCCTGGAGCCCGGCGATCGCGAGCGCGCCCAGGACGACGCCGGCGATCCCGCCGAGCACCGCCAGCGCGACCGCCTCGACGAGGAACTGCGTGCGGATGTCGCCCGCCTGCGCGCCGATGGCCATGCGGATGCCGATCTCGCGCGTCCGCTCGGTCACGCTGACGAGCATGATGTTCATGACGCCGATGCCGCCGACGATGAGGCTGATCGCGGCCACGAAGATGAGGAGATCGGTCAAGATGCCGTAGATCTGGTCCTGGAGGTCCGCGAACTCCTTCTGCGTACGGATCGCGAAGTCGGCCGGCTTGCCCTCCTCGATGCGGTGGCGCTGGCGAAGGATGGAGTCGATCTTCTTCACGGCGCGCTCGCTCGCCTCGGCCGACGTGGCCGACGCCATGAGCGCCCCCGCGAAGCCGGGAGGAGTGTGCATGACGCGCGCGCGGAAGCTCGACGATCGGCATGAGGATGACGTCGTCCTGGTCGATGCCGAACGGCGCCTCGCCCTTGGCCGCGAGGACGCCGAGCACCCGGAACGGGTACCGGCCGATGCGGACGATCCGCCCGACGGGGTCCTCGTTGCCGAAGAGCGCGTGCGCCACGGTCACGCCGATGAGGACGACCTTCGACTTGATGGCCTCGTCGTGCGCGTCCCACGCGGCGCCCTGCTCCACCGGCCAGTTTCGCACCACCAGGTACGAGAGCGTGGTGCCTATCGCCTGCGTGTTGCGGTTCTGGTCGCCGTAGACGATCTGCACCGCGGACCGCAGCGCGGGCGCGATCGCCGTGATGCTCGGCGTCTCGCGCAGGATGGCGCGCCCGTCTTCCTCGGTGATGCGCATGCCGCTGCCCTGGGCGCCGCGCGCGCCCGACGCCTGCACCGCCTCGGGAAAGACGACGATGAAGTTCGAGCCGATCGCCTGGATTTGCGCCGACACGTGCTCGCGCGCGCCCGAGCCCAGCGCCGTCACCGTCACCACGGCGGTCACGCCGATGAGGATGCCGAGCACCGTGAGCGAGGCCCGCATCGGGTTGCGCACGACCGCCCGGATGGCCAGGCGTATGCCGTCGAGGAGCGCGCGCATCTCACTCCACCCGCAGCGCGGTCATCGGATCGAGCTTGGCCGCGCGCCAGGCCGGCAGGAAGCCGAAGACCGTGCCGATCAGGATGCTCGTCGTCACCGCGAGCCCGAGCGCCTCCGGGCTCGGCACCATGTGCGAGTGCAGGAGGCGTCCGACGCCGATGGTGATCGCGCTGCCGACGACGATGCCGAGGAAGCCGCCGATCATCGTGAGCGCGATCGCCTCGACCAGGAACTGGACGAGGATGTCGGCCTCCCGCGCCCCGATGGACATGCGGATGCCGATCTCGCGCGTCCGCTCGGCCACGCTGACCAGCATGATGTTCATCACGCCGATGCCGCCGACGAGCAGGCTGACGAGCGCGACGCCGAGCGCCAGCGTGGAGAGCGTCGCGAGGACGGCGTTCGTGCGCTCGCGGAGCTCGGCCTGCGAGTTCACGATGAAGTCTTCGCGGCCCGCTTCGACGCGGTGCCGCTGGCGCAGAATCGACTCGATCTGCGCCTTCGCGCGGGACGTCGTCTGGTCGCTGGTCGCGCTGATGAGGAGCTGGTCGGTGCGGCCCGGCGCGGTGTGCATGACGCGCGCGCGGAACGAGCCGATCGGCATCATGAGGAGGTCGTCCTGGTCGTCGCCGAAGAAGGACGTGCCGCGCGACGACAGCACCCCCACGACGGTGTACGGCGAGCGGCCGACCCGCAGCGTGCGCCCCACGGGATCGGTGTTCCCGAAGAGGTTCGTCGCGACCGTCTGCCCGATGACGCAGACCTTCGTCTTGAATGTCTCGTCGTTCTCCGTCCAGAGCGCGCCGTTCGCGACCGTGTACCGGCGTATCGGGAAGAAGGGCAGCGTCGGTCCCGATGACCGTCGTCGACCAGTTCTGGTCCCCGTAGACGACCTGTCCGATCGTCGAGAGCCACGGCGCCACGTTCGAGACGCTCACGGCTTCGCGCGCGATGGCCTTGCCGTCGGCCTCGGTGAGGCGGCCCGCGGTCTTCGTGCGGGCGCCGGACGCCTGCGACGGGGTCGCGGAGACGTAGAGCGCGTTCGCGGCGACGCTGTCGATGGCGTTGCTGATCGAGTCGGTCGCGCTCGTGGCCGCGGCGGTCACGATCACGACGGCGGTGATCCCGATGAAGATGCCGAGCACCGTGAGGGCCGCGCGCATCTTGTTGCGCGCGATCGCGCCGAACGCGAGCCGCAGGGCGCCGAGCAGGGTGGCGATCACGGCCCCCTCCGCACGAGGGCGAGCATGAGCCCCGCGCGGCCGGCCGTGGCGGCGGCCAGCGCCACGAGGGCGATGGCGATCCGGTCGGGCGTCAGGAACGAGAGGCCCACGCCCCCCTCGACCGCCGAGGCGTTCGACATGGCGACCCAGACGACGAGCGGCAGCGAGATGACGAGCATCGCGAGCGAGTACGTCACCGACACGCGCACGCACTGCGCCCGGTCGAGCTTCTTCGCCTCACCCACGCCCCCGAAGCGCACCGCCACGACCGCCTCGATCGCGACGCTGAACACGAGCGGGATCCAGAAGCTGCGGATGCCGAGCGCCGCATCCACGCCGATGCCCACGAGCTGCCCCGCCATCGTGCCCACGAGCATGGCGGGATAGCGGGAGATCGACGCCCACCACTCGCCGAAGACGTCGTCGTCGGTGGAGGAGCTCACGTGGCCCGCCTGGGGTTGAAGGCCGTGAGGAGCAGGTACCGGAGGAGCACCGAGAAGCAGATCATCAAGAACACCAACCCCACGATCACCGGCGCGCCGGTCGACTGCACCGCCATCATCCGCGCGTAGAGGTCGCGGCTCGCCTGCGTCCCGCCCACCGCGGCCGCGACCGCGAGGGCGCACGCGGTCACCGCGATCAGCGAGCCGATCGTGAACCAGAGCGCCATGCGGAAGCGCTGGTCGTTCGTCACGGGGTGGCCGAGCTTGCGCCGCGCCCAGCGCACGCCCATCCACGCCTCGACGAGCACCGCGCTGACCCCGGTGATCCACCCGTAGGTGCGGAGGTCGGACTTGAGCACGGTCTGCACGTAGATCGCGCCGAGCACGAAGCCGAGCAGCCAGCCGAGCGCCATCATCCCGTACGCGCCGAGCGGCACCGGGCCGCCGATGCGCGCCGCGGCCGGCTCGTTCGCCTCGTCCTTCTGCGCGGCCGGGGCCGGGCGATCGTCGGCGCGCGGGAGCGCCGCGAGCTCGGCCGCGGCGTCGAGGGGGTGGTCCTGCACGACGTCGCTGACGATGCGCCCGTCCCGCATCGTCACGACGCGCGAGGCGCACGCCGCGATGTCGCGCTCGTGCGTGACGAGCACCACGGTGATGCCGCGGTCGCGGTTCAGGTTCTGGAGGAGCGCGAGGACCTCGAGGCTCGTGCGGGTGTCGAGGTTGCCGGTCGGCTCGTCGGCGAGGAGGAGCGGCGGGTCGGTCACGAGCGCGCGCGCGATCGCGACGCGCTGCTGCTGCCCCCCCGAGAGCTGGTTCGGCGTGTGGTCGAGGCGCTGGCCGAGGCCGACCGACTCGAGCGCCCGGGTCGCCCGCCGCCGGCGCTCGCGGATGCCGACGCCGCGGTACTGGAGGGGCAGCTCGACGTTCTCGAGCGCGGTGGTCCTCGAGAGGAGGTTGAACCCCTGGAAGATGAAGCCGATGACGCGGTTGCGCACGATGGCGCGCGAGTCGCCCGCGCGCGCGCCGACGTCGATGCCCGCGAGCGTGTAGGTGCCGCGCGTGGGCCGGTCGAGGCACCCGAGGATGTTCATCATCGTCGACTTGCCCGAGCCGCTGGTCCCGACGATGGCCACGAACTCCCCGTGGGCGATCGAGAGGTCCACGTCGCGCATCGCGCGCACGAGAGACCCGCCCGTGTCGTACTCCTTCGACACGTTCACGAGCTCGATGAGCGGCGTCGACCCGCCGGTCAGCGCGGCGACCATCTCAGAACATCCCGTGCTTCTTCTTGTCGACGTCGTTCTCGTCGGTCACCACGTGGGTGCCGACCGGCAAGCTCGGGTCGGTGACCTCGGTGAAGATGCCGTCGGTGATGCCCACCGCGACGATCTTCATCTCGTCCTTCTCGTCGCCGGGCTTCTCGCTCGTCGTCACCCACACGCGGGCCTGGCCCTTCGGCAGGGCGGCCTCGGGCGGCTGCGGGATCGGCTTGCCGTCCGGCCCCACGGGGGGCGTGGGCCGGTAGCGGAGCGCGGCGTTCGGGATGCGCGGCACGCCGTGCGCCTCGTGCGTGTGGACCGTGATGGTGGTCGTCATGCCCGGGCGGAGCTTGTTGTCGGGGTTGTCGACGTCGACGACCGCCGAGTACGTGACGACGCCCGACACGTTGTTCGGGCTGTAGCGCACCTGCGAGATCTTCCCTTGGAAGATGTCCCCCGGGAACGCGTCGACCACGCAGTCGGTGTCCATGCCGTCCTGGATCTTGCCGACGTCGGCCTCGTCGACGTCGGCCAGGATGCGCATCTGGTGCAGGTCCTGCGCGATCGTGAAGAGCACCGCGACCTGGAAGGACGACTGCACGGTGGCGCCGGGGTCGATGCCGCGGGTGACCACGACGCCGTCGACCGGCGAGTAGATCTTCGTGTACCCGAGGTTCGCGGTCGACTGCTGCAGCTGCGCGGTCTGCGCGCCGATCGCCGCCTCCTGGCTGGCGACGGTGGCCTCGGTGGCCTCGTACTGCGCCGCGGCGGCGGCGAGGTTGCCCTGGGCGGTGTCGAGGTCGGCGTGGCTCGCGAGGTTCTGGTCGTAGAGCTTCTTCGTGCGGTCGGCGTTGACCTGCGCGATGTCGCGCTGCGCCTTCGCGCTGAGCGCCGAGGCCCTGGCCTGCGCGAGCTGCGCGCGGCTGGCCGAGAGGTTCGCCTGGCCGGCGCTGACCTGCGTGCCGTAGATGAGGGGGTCGATCTCCGCGAGGAGCTCGCCCTTCTTCACGACCGAGTTGTAGTCGACGTAGACCTGCGTGACGCGGCCGCTCACCTGCGTGCCGACGTTCACCTCGAGGAGCGGCTGCACGGTGCCGGTCGCCTGCACGTTCTCGAGTACGTCGCCGACGCTCACGCTGGCGGTCGTGAAGCGCGCGGGCGGCGGCGGCTGATGGGCGGCCTGCCACGCGACCCCGACCCCGATGATCGCCGCGGCGCCGACCGCGAAGGCGAGGCGCCGCACCCACCGACGAGCGCCCTCTTCCGCAGACAGTGCCTTCTTCAGCTCTTCGGTTGCGGCGATGGTGTCGGTCACGCGGTCGACCTTCTTGCGCGAGTTTTTACCGGAGGCGGCGGCGCCGGGCCATTCGCCTGCCAACCTTCCGAAGCTATCAGCTCTACGATGCCTGGCGCGCCGGCGCTGTTTCCCGCGTGAATGTCGGCGCATGTCGGCGGGTCGTAGAGAGAGAAACCGCCAGGGTCGCCAGGGGTCGCCAGGGTCGCCAAGTGAGAAATCCTCGATGATTCTCGTTCTCGAACCCTGGCGTTCTTTGGCGCCGGGGCGGTCCAAATCTCCTCTGGCGACGGCGGGCGAGCCCGGCGATTGACAAGCCCGTGCTCTGACGTAATCTCCGCGGCCCCGCCGTTTCCGGCCTTTTGGAGCGACTTCGATGGTCTCCTCGTCTCAGCAGTTCGAGCGCATTCGCAAGCGGAAGATGACGACCAGCGGCAAGCGCAACAAGCGCGATCGCCGTCGGATCGGCACTCCGGCGTTCCCCGTGCACGTGGCCGGCTACGACGCCAAGGCCGCTGACGCACCGCGCAAGGACGACAAGTAACTCCCGCCCGGTCTAGGACAGCGACCCGCGCGAGAGCGCGTCGATCGCGCCGAGCACTTCCATCTGGACGAGGCCCCGCCGCTGGCTGCGGATCGGCGCGCCGTCGACCTCGCAGAATCGCGAAGCGATCGACGACGCGGCCGGCCCGTGTGAGCGCCTCGGACGACATGATCTGGACGTTGGCGCGGAAGAGCGCCCGCGTGACGGCGAGGAGGAGCCCCGGCCGGTCGAAGGTCTCGACCGCGAGCACGACGAGCCCGGCGTCCGCGTCCTCGTCGAAGGTGACGCGCGTGGTCGCGCCCGGCGGCACGGTGCGCGAGGGGCGGGCCCGGGCGACGGCCGAGTCGATCGTGAGCTCCCCGGTGAGGAGCTGGCGGATGACGGCCTCGATGCGCTCGACGTCGGCCTCGACGACCGGCACCGCGTGGTCGGACGCGGCGTCGCGGCGCACCCAGAGGAAGTCGACCGCCTCCGCGCCGCCGTGCTGCGGGCGCCGCGTGTAAGCCTGCGCCGACACCACGTCCATGCCGTGGGTCACCAGCGACGCGCAGATGAACGAGAGCAGCCCCGGCCGGTCGTCGGCGACCACGCACAACACGCTCAAGTCGGCCTGCTGTTTTCCCTGCGGCTTCCAGAGCTCGACGTGCACGGGGGCGCTGCCGCGCCGGCCGACAATCGCGGCGTGCTCGCCCACGTCGGCTTCGGCGAACGCGGCGAGGTAGCGCTCCGGCATCGACTGCCGGAAGGCCGAGGTCGCGTCGAGGGGGAAGGAGGCCCGCATCATTCGGGAAGCAATAAGCGGCGCGCCGGAGCCGCGGAGTTGCCCCCGCGTTTCGCTTCGGTGTCTTTGCTTTCGGCGTTGGCAGTACACTGGAGGCGCGTGCGCATCCCCGCTCCGTTCCTCCTCGCGTCCTCGCTCGCCGCCGGCGCGGTCCTCGGAGTCGGCGCGAGCATCCCCCTCGCGCGCGGCGACGCCAAGCTCGCCACGATCGCGCCGGACGAGGTGAAGGAGGGGATGAAGGGCTACGGCCTCACGGTCTTCAAGGGCACCCAGCCCGAGCGCTTCGACGTCGAAGTCATCGGCGTGCTCCACCACTTTCGGCCCGGGCAAGAGCTCATCGTCATCAAGACGCCGAACCCGCGCCTCGACATCGTGAAGACGGTGCGCGGCATGAGCGGGAGCCCCATCTATCTCGACGGGCGCCTGGCCGGCGCGTACTCGTACAGCCTCTCGGCGTTCGAGGTCGAGCCGGTGGCGGGCGTGACGCCGATCGACCTCATGCTCACCGAGATGCGCCGCCCGATCCCGCCGGGCTTCTGGCCCTCGGCCGGGGCGGCGCCCCTGCCCGGCGCGCCCAGGCCCGCGGCGCCGCAGCACGCGTCGCTCACCACCTTCGACGGACCGCCGGGCACGTACGACCTCGAGGAGCACGCGCGCCAGCTCGCGGCGAAGCTCGGGCCCGGCCCCGACGGCGCGCGCACGATGGTCCCCGCGGCCACCCCGCTGCTCATGTCGGGCGTCGGCGACCGCGCCCGCGCGTCGCTCGAGAAGCTCCTCCAGCCGCTGGGGCTCGAGCCGCTCCAGGGCGGCGGCGGCAGCGAGAACGACCCGAGCGCGCCCGCGCACTTCGTCGACGGCGGCGGCCTCGGCGTGCAGCTCGCTCGGGGCGACGTGTCGGTGATGGGGCTCGGCACGGCCACGTACGTCGACGGCGCCGGGATGGTGGCCGGCTTCGGGCACCCGATGCTGAACGGCGGCGACGAGCAGCTGCCGGCGTGCATCGGCCGCGTGCTCTGGATCAACGCGAGCTCGCAGGCGTCGCACAAGGTCGGCGAGTGCGCGCGGCCGCTCGGCACCCTCGTGCAGGACCGGCAGTCGGCCATCGTGGTCGACGAGCGGCGGACGGCGCCGGTCATCCCGCTGGACCTCGACATCACGGGCGTCACGGGCGCGCCGAAGCTCCACTGGCACGTCGAGCTCACCCACGACAAGTTCCTCGCCGCGGGCCTCGCGGCCTCGGCCATCGAGTCGGCGATCGAGGCCACGGCGAGCGAGCGGCGCGACCTCACCTGGAAGCTCACCTCGCGGGTGACCGTCGCGGGGCACGGCGCGGTCGACCTCGTCGACGACGGCATCGCCACGGGCGGCACGCCCGACGCCTCGGACTGGATCCACTCCAAGCTCGTGTCGACCGTGGGCGACGTCCTCAACAACCCCTGGGAGGACGCCCGCGTCGAGGGCGTGCAGGCGCGCTTCGAGGTGAAGTACGCGCGCGACCTCTGGCGCCTGCGCGGCGTCGAGGTCCTCGACCCGGTCGTCGACGCGGGCGACAAGGCCCGCCTGAGGCTGCACCTCGTGCCGCAGGACGGGCCCGAGGTCACGCGCGTCGTCGAGGTCGCGATGCCCGCCGAGCTCGCCGGCACGAGCGTCGAGATCGAGATCCTCCCCGGGTACGACGTCGTCCCCGAGCTCCCCGCCCCCGAAAACCTCGACCAGCTCCTCGCGAACGAGCCCCTCCAGACGGTCGCGTCCCGCGCGGTCGTCGTGCAGTTTCGCGTGCCCTCGCAGGGCATGGCCTATCGCGGGCACGTGACCCAGCGCCTCCCCGCCTTCACGCTCGACTCGCTGCGCCCGCAGAGCAGCGACACCGGGCCCGACGCTTTCCAGAGCTGGTCGCGCACGGTGGTGCCGCTCGATCTGTTCATCGAGGGCCGCGACAAGGTGAAGGTGAAGGTGCGGACGGTCGTGCGCTGAAGGCGCACGCGCACCAACCCGTCGTGCGCTGAAGGCGCACGCGCACCAACCCGTCGTGCGCGGAAGGCGCACGCGCACCAACCCGTCGTGCGCTAAGCGGGATTGGCGCGCGCGTACAGATACCGCACTTCGCGCCGACTCCCTGACACGCCGCCCCGAGAATTCCAGCTCTTTGGATTCTCGAGTCGCTTGACACCAAGCATGCAACGTCCAAAAGGAAACTTCGGACAGCCCATCGTCGAGCCGGCGCGCCCCTGACCACGGGCGTGCGGCTCGTCGAGTCGGTCCGAGCAGTTGGTGGGCGAAGGGGGGTCCGGGGGCATGGGAAACGATTGGCGCTACGGCGAGCTCGCCGTCGAACCGGGGAGCGCGCGGCTCGTGCGAGACCTTCGCGCGCACCAGATCGAGCTCGAGATGCAGAACCGCGAGCTCCGCGAGGCTCAGCGAATCATCGAGAGCTCTCGCATTCGGTATTGCGACCTCTACGACTTCGCGCCCGTGGGGTATTGCACGCTCGACTCGCGAGGCCGCATCCAGGAGATCAACCTCACCGGCGCCGCGCTCCTCCGCATGTCGCGCGAGCGGCTGGTCGACATGCCGCTCAGCTCGTTCATCTGCGACGGGGACGCGCACGCGTTCCGCGGGCACCTCCAGCGGTGCGGCCTGGGCAACGGGCGCGTCTCCACCGAGGTCCGCCTCGCCGTCGAGGGCCGCGGGACGCTGGTCGTCCAGCTCGTGAGCCAGCCGCTGCGAGAGGTCGGCGGGCGGGTGGAGGGCTATCGCACGGCGATGGTCGACGTGACCACGCTCACCCAGTTCGAAGATCGCCTGCGCTTCCTCGCCGACCTCGGCGACCGGCTCGCCTGGTCGCTCGACTTCCGGAAAATCGTGGCCGCCATCGCCGAGCTCGCGGTCCCCTTCGTGGCGGACGCCTGTTTCGTGGACCTCCTGGACGGAAACGGGCGCACCGAGCGCATCGAGGCCGTGTTCGCCGACCCGAAGAAGCAGGCCGACCTCGGCGAGCATGCTCGGCTGCTCGCGCCCGAGCTCGACGACGCGACCCCGCAGGCGTCCGTCCTCACGACCGGCGAGGCGGTGCTGAGGGAGGAGATCGCCCTCGTCGCCAACGACGGAGCGCCCGTCGACCCCGACCTCGCGCGCTTCCTCCGGCGGGTGGGCGCGAAGTCGCTGATGGTCGTGCCGCTGCGGTCGGGCTCGGGTCTCCTCGGCGCGCTCACGTTCGCGTCGTGCGAGTCGGGCCGGCGCTACAGCGCCGACGACCTCGTGTTCGCGCAGGAGATCGCCCGGCGGGCCTCGACGGCCATGGAGAACGCGCGGCTGCACGAGCAGGCCCGGCGGGCCGTGCAGGCGCGCGAGGACCTGCTCGCGGTCGTCTCGCACGACCTGCGCAACCCGCTGAGCGTCATCCTGGTCAGCGCGACGCTCGCGCAGCACGCGTGGCCGTCGACGGATCCGGCCCGCCGGACGATCGAGGCCATCCGGCGCTCCGCGCTCCGGATGGACCGGCTCATCAGCGATCTCCTCGACTGGTCGGCGATCGAGGCGGGCAAGCTGTCGATCGAGACGAGCCCGCAGTCGGTGGACGGCGTCGTCCGCGACGCCCTCGAGGCGCTCGAGACGCCCGCGGCGCAAAAGCGCATTCGCCTGTCGTCGGTCGGCGTCGGCGACCTCGCGGTCCTCTGCGATCGCGAGCGGATGCTCCAGGTCTTCTCGAACCTGATCGGCAACGCGATCAAGTTCACGCCCGAGGGGGGGGCCGTGACCGTGCGCGTGGAGCCGCGCGGCGAGGACGTGTGGTTCTTCGTGACCGACACGGGCCCGGGCATCCCGGCCGATCAGGTGCCGAAGCTCTTCGACCGCTTCTGGCAGGCGAAGAAGACGGCGCGTCTGGGAACGGGCCTCGGCCTCACGATTGCGAAGGGCATCGTCGAGGCGCAGGACGGGCGCATCGGCGTCGAGAGCCGCGTGGGCGCCGGGAGCACCTTCTTCTTCACCTTGCCGCGCGCGCCCGAGGCGGCCGGCTCGGTCCCCGACTCGCAGCGCGAGCTCGCCGAGCGGCGCGACGCCCCTCGGGCGTCCTTGCCGCGGCGAGCGGTGCTCGTGGTCGACGACGACGCCGACACGCGCGCCGCGATGGGCGCCGCGCTCCGCCTCCACGGCTACGAGGTCTCCTTCGCCACCGACGGCGACGAGGCGCTCGTGTACCTGCGCCGCGAGCCTGCGCCGGCCGCGGTGCTCCTCGACCTCTCCATGCCGAGCAAGGACGGCTGGGCGTTCCTCGTCGAGCGCGCGCGCGACGAGTCGCTGCGGCCCATCCCCGTCATCGTCACCTCCGCGCAGCGCGACGTCGCCGAGCGCCTCGCCGAGGCCGACGCTCGCTACGTGCCGAAGCCCGTTCGCGTCGAGAGCCTCGTCGACGCGATCGAGCGACTCTCGGCGGCGGCGCCGGTCAAGTGCGCAGGAGAATGGCCATCCAAGTGAGGAGAAAGACGCCCGGCATGAGAAGGGGCGCGACGAAGCCGGCGACCCACGCGGCAGACTGTCCGCGCACGATGAGGCGTTTCAGGGGGTCCGGGGACGTCGCTTCTCGGCGCAACCGCGCGACGCAGAGCACGCTCGCCGTGACGGTCGCATAGAGCAAGATCAGCGCGGTCACGGCGGTCCACGGCAAGATCTGCAGCAGAGACTCGAGCGCCTTCTTGTGAGGATTCGAGCCCTCGGCCCCAGCACCCACGACGCACATGCTGTACGCGGTCAAGAGGAACGCCTGGGACGCGACGATCCACGAGGTCCGATGGGCGAGCAGCTCATCCTCGCGATCGACGCGTGTGCGGATCCACCAGAGGCGCCCATCCTCCTGTCCATCGTCGTCGCTCACGCCGTGGATCGGGATGCAGGACCCGCGCCTCGCCGCCCTTCTCTGGAACGCGGTGCCGGGCCTGCCGTTTGCTTACGAGGGGGATGTTCGTCCAGAGGCAAATGCGCTTGCGCGTTTCCGTTTTGTTGTGGTTCTTTCCGGGCAGATCGCGCTTTCTCGAGCAGCCGAAGCGCAACAGGCCGTCGGCCACATCCTGCCGGGAACGCTCGGACTGCAGGCGGGAACTCAGGCGAGGACGGGCCTTTACTTCGTTGACCGATTCGCCGGCTACCGCGCCGACGAGCTGATCGGTCGACACGGGGCTTCACTGCCTGTCGGTCTCGGCCTCGACGTGGTCTCGAACGTCTTCGGCGTCGCATTCACCTACGAGATCACTCCGCTACGAACGTACGTCGGCGCGTCGGTCGCCGTACCCGTCTCGAAGGTGAGCGCGAGCACGCAGATCCCGGAGGCGAGCACCGATCTCTTTGGGCTGGGCGACCTCTTCGTGCAGCCCCTGGCGCTCGGCTGGCGCTCGGGGAGCGCTGACATCGTGGCGGGATACGCTTTCTACGCGCCGACGGGCGGCCACGAGCCGGGGGGGAACGACGGCGTCGGAGCGGGTCAATGGACTCACGAGTTGTCGCTCGGCGGCACGCTCTACTTCGACCGCGCTCACACCTGGGCTCTTTCGGCGCTCGCCAGCGTCGAGTTTCCACGGCGCAAGTTCGATGTCGACGTGACGCGCGGCTCCATCCTCCAGATCCAAGGGGGCTTGGGCAAGACGATTGGCCGGTTCTTCGACGTGGGGCTCGCGAGCTATGCGCTCTGGCAACTCGCGGACGACAAGGGAGCTGACCTGCCGACCGCGCTCCGCGACCAGCGCGATCGGGCGTATGGCCTTGGCCCCGAGATGGGCGTGGCGATCCCGTCGATCCGGACGCGGGTGACCGTTCGCTATGAACACGACTTCGCGGTTCGCTCGCGGCCCGAGGGCCAGATCCTCGTCCTCGAAATGGCGGTCGCGGCATGGGACCCACGGCCCGGCGAGTGAGCGTTCTCGAAACGGTCGCCGCGCGCGAAACGAAAACGTCACGATGCCTGGTGCCGCTCGTTACTAGAAGGGCGGTGAATGAGTCGCGCGCTGCTTCGATGGACGCCGGTGGTCGCGATGCTCGTCGCCGCGTGCGGCGAGGGCGACGACAACGTGGCGCCGGCCACCGCGGCGAGCACGCCCGACGCGAGCATGGGCGCGACCGCCGCGGCCGACGGCTCGACGGCCAAGGGCGACGCCGCGACGCCGGGATTGCCGCCGGCGGCGTCCTCGATTGACATCGGCGCCGCGACGCTCGCGTCCGTGAGCGAGACGACCTGCGTCCGGCAGGTCGGCAACGGCAGTAGCATCTGTTACGCGTACCTCTGTTGCACCGACGACGCGCCCTGCCAGTGGAGGCAGTGTTCGTCCGCCGCTCCCGGGCACATCTCCATCGACGTGCTCGCGACGACCTCGCAGCCCTCGGGCGCCGTCGCGAACACGATCACGTCGGCCCCCTTTCACGGCCTCTGCTTCTCGGAGCCCGGCAGCGCCGTCCCCTCGTGGTGCGAGACGGTCACCGCCGCGCCGGGCCTCGTCGAGGGCACCGCGGGCGGCATGTTCGGGGTCCCCACGGCCACGGACGACGTCAGCGTGCTGGTGTCCGTGAACAAGCAGATTGCCGGGCAGCCGCCCTACGAGTGGGAGCCCTGCTATCTCACGGGGACGCTCGCGGTCTCGACGGGCTGCACCGACATGGGCGGCTACTGCTGCTTCGCGCCTCGCTCGATGGGCTCGGTCGACCCGGGGAACGCGTCGGCCGGGATCCCCGCCGGCGACTACTACTTCGGCATGCACTCGTTCCCCGACGTCTCGAACGACGGGCCGGTGCCGTTCGCCACCTGGTCGTCGACCGGCGTCGTGACCACCACGCCCTGAGCCGACGCTAGCCGCGCGCGAGCCGCCCCAGGCGCGCGATGGCGGCCACGGTTCGCTCGTCCCAGCCGCGGGCGAAGTTCAGGCGGACGAAGTTTCGATACTTCTCGCGCGCCGAGAAGAGCGGGCCGGGCGCGATGCTGATGCCCTCGGCGAGGGCGCGGCGGTAGAGGGCAACGGAGTCGGCGCCCCTGGGCAGCTCGATCCACGCGACGAAGCCGCCCGCCGGCCGGGTCACGCGCGTCTCGGGCGGGAAGTGCTCGGCCACGAGGTCGAGCAGCCGGTCGCGAGCCTGCCGGTACGTGACGCGCGCGGCGCGGAGGTGCCGGTCGAACCCGCCGCCGGCGAGGTAGTCCGCGACGGCGAGCTGCGGCAGCGTGGCGCTCGCCATGCTGCTCACGAGCTTCAGGTAGTTCACCTGCGCGACCCAGCGGCCCGGCACGGTCCACCCCACGCGCAGGCCCGGCGCGATCGTCTTCGAGACCGACGAGCAGAGGAGCACCTGCCCGCGCGTGTCCCACGACTTCACGCTGCGCGGCCGCGGCCCGTCGAAGACGAGGTCCCCGTAGATGTCGTCCTCCACGAGGGGCACGTCGTGCGCCTCGAGCATGCGGAGGAGCGCGACCTTCCGCTCGTCGGGCATGACGCAGCCGAGCGGGTTGCTCGCGTTGGGCGTGAGGACCAGGGCCTTGATCGAGAACTGCTCGATCGCCATCTCGAGCGACTCGAGGCTGATGCCCGTCTCGGGGTGCGTGGGGATCTCGAGCGCGCGGAGGCCGAGCGAGCGGATCGCCTGGAGCGTGCCGTAGAAGGTGGGCGACTCGACGGCCACGGTGTCGCCCGGGCTCGCGATCGCGCGCAGGCAGAGGACGATCGCCTCCTGGCAGCCGCTGGTGATCACCACCTCGTCCGGCGAGAAGGCGTAGCCCCCGTCGACCCCGCGCCGCGCGATCTGCACGCGAAGCTCGCGCAGGCCCGGCGGCACCTCGTACGCCAGCGCCCGCGAGCCGTGGGACCGCACGGCGCCGGCCATCGCCCGCCTCACCGCGCGCGGCGCCTCGAGCCGCAGGTCGGGCATCGCGCTCCCGAAGGCCACGAGCTTCGGGTCGGCCGCCGCGTGGACGACCTCCATGGCGATCTCCGCCGACCGAGACCGCGGTGGGCGCGACGCGCGGCCGCGACATCGCGGGCGCGTCGACGGTGCGGGCCGGCGAGCGCACGTAGTACCCCGACTGCGGGCGGCTCTCGATGAGGCCGCGATCGAGGAGCTGCCCGTACGCCTCGAGCACCGTCGAGGTGCTCATCGAGAGCCGCCGGGCGGCCTCCCGCACCGAGGGCAGGCGATCGCCCGGGCCGTACACGCCCTCGCGGATCTCCCGCGCCAGCGTGTCGGCGAGGCGGCCGTAGAGGGTCAGCGCGGCGGGAGGGGCCAGACTGTACTCCTCGTGTTTTGCGACATCTGCATCTGTGCTGGTCACAGTGTGGCCCGCATGCTCTCGCCTCGCAAAGCCTCCGAGCTCTCGCGAGGCAGAGGAGAGAAGCGCAATGGGTTTCCCCGCCATCTGGATGAACGGACGCCTCACCGACCTGGCCGGCGCGCGCGTGTCGGTCTTCGATCACGGCCTGCTCTACGGCGACGGCGTCTTCGAAGGGATTCGCTACTACCACGGGCAGCCCTTCCGGCTGGCCGCGCACCTGGCGCGGCTCGAGCGGTCGGCCCGGGCGCTCGCCCTCGCGCTGCCCTGTTCGCTCGACGCGCTGCGGGGCGCGATCGACGCGGTCATCGCCGAGAGCGGCGCGAAGGAGGGCTACCTGCGCCTCGTCGTGACGCGCGGCGCCGGCCCGCTCGGCCTCGATCCGCGCGCCTGCACGGAGCCCGGCGTCTTCGTGATCGCCGCGCCGCTCCGCGTCTTCGAGCGCGGCGAAGACGGCGTCGCGGTCGTGACGGCCTCCACGCGGCAAGCGCCCGCCGACGTGCTCGACCCGCGCATCAAGAGCCTGAACTACCTCAATCGCCTCTTCGCCCGCATGGAGGCGACGCGCGCCGGCGCCGACGAGGCGCTCATGCTGAACGCGCGCGGCCACATCGCCGAGGGCACGACCGACAACGTGTTCCTCGTGCGGGACGGCGCGCTCTTCACGCCGCCCGCGAGCGACGGAGCGCTCGAGGGCATCACGCGGGGCGTCGTGCTGGAGCTCGCGGCCCATCTGGGGCTCGCGGCGCGCGAGGCGTCGCTCGGTCTCTACGATTTCGAAGAGCGCGGACGAGGCATTCCTCGTCGGCACCGGCGTGGAGCTCGTGGCCATTCGCGCGGTGGACGGCGCGCGCGTGCCTTCCTGCCCCGGTCCCATTTTCCAGCGTCTCGTCGCGGCGTTCCAGGCGCTCGTCCGGAAAGAGTCCATCGGAACGTGACTCGGGCCGCGTTTCCGTGTTAACCGTCGATTTCCCCCATGACGTCGCGATCCCTCGCCGCCGTCCCGCTCGCCGTCGTGGGGCTCGGGCTCGCCCTCTCGAGCGCGATCGACGCGAGCGCGCGCGACGGCGAGCCGTCCGCGGCCACGCGCGCGGTGGTGATGGCGCCGAAGAACACCAACCGGCGCTCCCACCTTCGCACCGACGAACCCACCCGCGCGCGGCGCCGGTCGTACTGCGTGCTCGGCAACTGCGACGTCGACGAGGGCCGCATCCCCGATCCGATTGCGCACGCGATCTCGCCCTCCGGACACGGCCAACGTCGACGACCGGTTCTGCATCGACAAGTGGGAGGCGTCGCTCGTCGAGGTCCTGCCCGACGGGCGCACCGAGCCGTGGCCGGCCTTCGCGACCTACGACGACGGCCACGCGCTCCGCGCCGTCAGCGAGCCGAACGTCTTCCCGCAGGCGTACATCAGCGGCGCGCAGGCCGAGCGCGCGTGCGAGGCCGCGGGCAAGCGGCTGTGCGCGCCGGTCGAGTGGCGGAAGGCCTGCATGGGCCCGCGCCACCAGCAGTTCGGCTACGGCAACGACCGCGTCGCCGGCCGCTGCAACGACGAGGCCCAGGGCAAGAGCCCCATCCTCCGCCTGTACCCGGAGGCCAACGTCTCGTGGTCCCCCTGGGGCCCGGAGGCGATGAACGACCCGCGGCTCAACCAGCTCTCCGACACCCTCACGCGCACCGGCTCGCACGAAGGCTGCACGAACGAGTACGGCGTGTTCGACATGGTCGGGAACCTGCACGAGTGGACGAACGACCCGCACGGCACCTTCCAGGGCGGGTACTACCTCGACACGCACCTGAACGGCGACGGCTGCTCGTACCGCACCGTCGCGCACGCGATGTCGTACCACGACTACTCCACGGGCTTCCGCTGCTGCGCGGACCCGGCGACCTCCGGCGACTAGTCGTTCAAAGGACTCCTGCCCTAGCGCCCCGCGTCACCGAGCGCGCTTCGAAACGCGGCGAGGCCCGCCGCGTCCAGCGCGCCGCCGCGATAGACGATGCGGCCCTCGCGATCGACGACCAGCGTCGCGGGCAGGCGCGGCTGGCCGAGCGCGTCGGCGAGGCGGAAGTCTTCGTCGACGAGGCGCGCGTACGTCAGGCCGTGCTCGCGGGCGAACGCGGCGACGGTGGCCCGCGGCTCCCCCACCGCGACGCCGACGACGAGCGCGTCTCCGCGCGCCGTCGCCTGCGCGTCGAGCCGATCGAGCGCGCCCGCCTCCTCGAGGCACGCGTCGCACCACGTGGCCCACAGCGAGACGACCGCGGCTCGCCCGCGGATCATCGTGGAGAGGTCCGCGGGCTGCCCGTCGAGCGTCACGAGCGGCGCCGCGGGGAGCGTGCGCACGTTCGCGGGCGCGGCGCTCGTCGCGGCGGGCGCCTCGCTCGGCGCGGGCGCGCACCCCGCGAGCGCGATCAGAAGCGGTATCCGGTGGCGCATGTGAAGACGTCGACCGCGAGGTCGTTGGTCCGGAAGTAGCGTTCGTAGCCGAACTCGAAGGTCAGCGCACGAACGGCGCCCGGCATCGGCGCGTCGATCGTCACCTTGCCGCCGAGGGTCTGCGCGTCGAAAGGGGCGAGGTCGCTGTCGGCCGTGCGGAGCGTCGCCGCGGGGTCGGCCAGCGGCGTGAAGAACGAGACGCCGCTCTGGTGATGCAGCCGGTAGAGCGCGCCGACATAGACGGCCCGCGAGAGGCGCTGGAGGAGCTCCGCCTGGACCGAGTGCGCCGTGTTGCCCCAGTCGTCGGTGTAAAATCGGTAGTACGCGTGCAGCGCGCCGTTCCACGGGAGGAACTGCGCGAGCCGCGCGACGAGCGCGTGACGCACGCGCTCGGCCGGCAAGAGCTCCGGGCCCCGCCCCATGCCGTCGACGGGGACGCTGTTCCACGTGTTGCCGAGCTGGCCGCGCTGGATCGTGATGCCGTAGTTGACGTTCGCGATCGTGGTCGGCGTGAGGATTCTGCGTGACGCCCGCGCTCGCCGTGGTGCTCGAGCGGTCGGTGCGGCCGTGGCGCTGGCCGGTGATGTCGAACTGGTCGAACCAGTCGAACACCTCGAGGAAGCTCGCCGAGACGACCGTGTCGCCGTCGGCGTAGGCGCGGCTCGCGGCCATTCCGGCGGCCCACGAGCGGAACGGGTTCTCGAGGTGGACGTCGCCCGAGAGGGTCACGTCGGTGACCGGGTCCATCTTGTACTTCCCCGCCCAGTCGATCTCCCCGGACTCGACGTGGCGTGACGCGCTGCTCATCACGTCGATGGCGTCGGGCGAGGCGGCCGTGACGACGTCGACCGGCACGTGGAACGTGTGCGACCAGCGCTCGCCCTGCGTCGCGTGCACCTCGGCTTCGGGCTCGAGGACGGTCACGCGCTCGGATCCCGGCGAGGCGGGCGTGGGGCCGCCCTGGGCCTGGTACCCGGCGCCGTACTGGTTGTACGAGGTGACGCGCGTCGTGACGGAGTCGACGTGGAAGGCGGGCTCCGCCGGCGCGAGGATGTCCTGATCGCGCATCGCCGGGGGCGGGCTGGCCGACGCGGCGGGAGGCGAGGCCCCGTCGGCGCGGCCGGTGCCCGCGACGGCGAGGACCGCGAGCGCCATCGAGGCGTGCGAGAACCTCATCGATGCGACGGCATCGTACGTCACTGACAGCCGCAGCCCCCGCCCGCCGTGGCGCCGTCGCCGCCCGCGGCCCCTTCGCGCGTGTCGTAGAGCTTCTGGCGATGCGTGGGGTCGAGCGAGTCGCCGGTCACGCTCATCATCGGATCGGCGAGGTGACCCCGGCGGTTCTGCGACACGGTCGCGCAGCCCGCGGAGGCGAGGGCGAGCGTCAGCAGCAGGGCGCGCGCGATCAAAGCGCACCGCCGATCGCCAGGCCCGCGCCGTCCCGCGCGACCGTCGGCGCGACGTGCACGGCGTTCGAAGGGCCCCAGGTGACGCTCGCGATGCCCACCAGGCTCCCCACGAGACCGAGCCCGAAGAGACCCCACATGACCCGCTGCTCCTCCAGCGACCCGTGCAGCACCGTGCCCGGGTCGTACGAGAAGAGCGCCACGGTGCCGCCCAGCGTTCCCGCCGGGATCGCCGAGTACGCGAGCCCGCGCACCCACGTCCCTTCGACGAGGTTCGCGGTCATCGGCGCGAGCGCCATGCTCGACTGCATGAGGAGCCAGCCGGCGTTCGTCGCGCCGTTGTCCCCGCCCGCGGTCGAGGCCAGCGTGCTGCCCACGGCGAAGCCGGCGAGCAGCACGGCCGCGCCCGCGACGAGCGCCGGTCCGGGGTCCGGCTCGCGGGCCCGAGGCTCGTCGGCGCGCGCCGGAGGCGCCCAGGACGATGCGAGCACGATCGACGAGATCAGGATTGACGAACCCAGGGCCGGGGGGAGGCGCACGGCGGGCAGACTACCGCGACGGGCGGGACCTTGCCTCGTGGAGGCCTCAGCGGCGCTCGTCGAGGGCGCGCACGCGCTCGATTCTGCGTCTTGTTCCACTCGTCTTCGGAGTACGGAGTCGAGAGCCACGCGTCGAGGATCTCCTTGGCGATTGCGGGCGACGTCGCGCGCAGGCTGAGGGCGAGCACGTTGGCGTGGTTGTGGACGCGGGCGCCGCGGGCGGTCTCGGCGTCGCCGCAGAGCGCCGCGCGGACGCCGCGCACCTTGTTCGCCGCGATCGACGCGCCGGTGCCGGTCCAGCAGCACACGATGCCCTGGTCGGCCTGCCCGCCCGCCACCGCGCCGGCGACCTTCGCGCTGGTGAGCGGCCAGTCGACCTCCGCGTCGCCCTCCGCGACCGGCCCGAAGAGAAGCAGCTCGTGACCGCGGCTCCGGAGGTCGGCGATGAGCGCGTCCGTGAGGGGGTGCTTCTCGTCGCTTCCGAGTGCAATCTTCATGAAAGGTACCCTACGATCGGATGGGGTCATGCGCAGCCCGACCTTCCTCGACACCCGGCACGCGCTCGTGCGCGTGTCGATCTCGCTCCTCTTCGGGCTGGCGGCGTTCGTGGCCCTGCAGGGGCGGGTGCCGCAGGTCGCGTCGAGCCTCGTCTCGTGGGACGTGTCGGGGCTCGTGCTCTTCGCGCTGTCGTGGGGCGGGATCCTCCACGCGGACGCGCGCGCGACGCGCCTGCGGGCCGGCGCCGACGACCCGGGGCGCACGCTGGTGTACTTCATCGTCGTCGCGACGTCCTCGGTGAGCCTGCTCGCGGCGACCCTCCTCGTGCGAAACCCGCACGCGCTGCCGCCCGACCTCAAGGGCGCGGTCGCGGCGCTCTGCCTGACGACCGTCGCCCTCGCGTGGACGATGACGCACCTGGCGTTCACCTTCCGGTACGCGCACCTCTACTACCGCGAGGACGCCGAGGGCGTCGGCGGCCTGGCCTTCGCGGGCGACCAGGCGCCGAACTACTTCGACTTCGCATACTTCGCGTTCACCATCGGCATGTGCTTCCAGGTGTCCGACGTGTGCATCACCAGCCCGCAAATCCGCCGCGCGGTGCTGTTCCACGCGGTCATCAGCTTCGCGTACAACTCCATCGTCTTGGCGTTCGTGCTGAACCTGGTCTTCGGCGTCGCGAACTGAGCCGCAGGGCTACGCGCTGCGGGCTGCTAGAGTCGGACCGGGTCGCGCAGGGGAGCGACGCGGACCTCGTGGGCCGACTCCCGCTCGAGCCGCTCCGCGAAGTACTCGTCGTATCGCGCCTGCGCCGCGTCGCCGAAGAGGAGCTCGCAGGCCTCGTGGAGGCCCGGCGCCTCGCGCAGGGTCTCGCGGCTCACGACGAGCGCGATCTTCGATCGGCGCCGCAGGAAGTCGTCGAGCTTCACGATCATCTCGTGCCGCGCCGCGAGCTCGATCTCGCAGCGCAGGTACTCGGCGTTCTCGATGAGCACCTCGGCCATCCGCGGGTCGCGCCGGATGTCCTCGAGGAGGCCGAACGCCCGCTCGCCGTACCGCCGCCAGAGCCGCGGCGTGAGCTTCTCCGAGGAGCGCGGCGACGTCATGCCGTCGAGGTCCATGAGCCGGGCCTGGTGCCAGAACTCCTCGCGCGCCTCCGCGGGCGGCTCGCCGTACCAGCGCGCGAGCGGGTACGGGAGCTCGACGCCGAGGCGCTGCACGTGGGCCGCGACCTCCTCGCCCACGTTGAGGCAGTCGGTCAGCTTGCCGCCGAAGATGCTGAGGTGCTTCGCCGCCACGTCCACGTCGACGACGTGCTTGCGCGACATCTGCATCCAGTCGCCGTTCTTCTTGCCGCCGGGCGCCTCGAGGGCCACGGCGAGCGGGCGGACGCCGCAGCGCTCGGCGATGACGTCCTTCTCGCCGAGCGGGTGGGGCAGCCGCAGCCGCTTGTTGATGTTGTCGAGGACGAACCGCCGGTCCTCCGCCGTCACCTCGGCGTTCGGGCCGTCGACGCGCGTGTCGGTCGTGCCGATGCAGGTGCGCGGCCCCATGGGGATGACGAAGAAGAGGCGCCCGTCGTCCGCGAAGAAGGTCAGCACGCGGCGGTGCGGCGTGAGGCGGTCGACGATGAGGTGGATGCCCTTCGAGAAGACGTGCTTGTGCGACGCCTTCACCCCGGCGCGCCCGTTCATGGCGTCGACGAACGGTCCGCCCGCGTTCACGAGGACGCGCGAGCGAATCGTGAGGTCCTTGCCGCTCGCGAGGTCCCGGGCCTGCGTCGTCCACACGCCGTCGGCGCCGCGCGTGGACCCCAGCGACTCGACGTAGTTGGCGGCGATGCACCCGTAGTTGAGCGCGCCGCGGATGAAGTTGAAGACGAACCGCGCGTCGTTGTCGTGCAGATAGGCGTCGGAGTACTCGAAGCCCCCGTCGCTGCCCTTCAGGTCGACGATGGGCTCCTCGCGCGAGATGGTCGAGGGCGACAGGCGGCGCGGCGAGCGCGTGAAGAAGTTGCCGATGAGCCAGTAGAGCCACGTGCCGAGGACGAGCTTCAGCAGGCCGTGGCGAAAGCCGCGCTTGTGGATCGCGTAGAAGCGGATCTCCTGCACCGTCGACGGGTAGCTGCGAATCAGCTTGTTGCGCGAGAGGCAGAGCTTGCGCACGAGGCCAAACTCGAACGACTCCATGTACTTGATGCCGCCCCACGCCAGGTTCGACGACTCCTGGCTGGTGAAGGAGGCGAAGTCGGCCTTGTCGATGAGCGCCACCTTCGCGCCGCGCGCCGCCAGGCACGCGGCGGAGACGGCGCCGTTGATCCCGCCGCCCACGACGAGCACGTCGAACGCGGCTCCCCCGAGGCGATCGACGTTCGCGTTGCGCAGGGAGGACATGGCCGGCGACCCTACGCGAGTAGCACGATCGCGCCCTCGCGCCGAGCGCTTCGCGGCGCACGCCCGCCGCCGTTGTCGACGCCCGCTCAGCCCGCGGCGAGCGAGGAGCTCGATGCGTCGGCCACGGGCACCTCCATCCGGAAGGCCGTCCCCTCCCCGCGCACCGACCGGCAGGTGAGCTGGCCGCCGTAGCCCGCGACGATCTCCTGGCTGATCGCCAGGCCCAGCCCCGTCCCGCGGCCGGGCGACTTCGTCGTGAAGAACGGATCGAAGATGCGCCCGAGGATGGCCGGCTCGATGCCGTCGGCGTTGTCGACCACCTCGGCCACGAGCCAGACGCCGCCGCGGTTTCGCACCCGGGTCACCGCGATGCGCACCACCTTCTCGCCGCTCCGCGCCGGGTCGCGCTCGGCGAGCGCGTCGGCGGCGTTCGTCAGCAGATTCATGATCACCTGCTTCAGCCGCTGCGCGCCGCCGTACACCTCGGGCGCGTCCTCCGAGATGACCACGTCGAGCCGGACGCCCGCCTCGACCATCGACGTCCTCACGAGGCGCACGACGTCCTCGACGAGCTCGCGCGCGCGAACGCTCCCGAGCTGGCCGTCGTCGCTGCGCGAGAAGGAGAGGAGCGCCTTCACGATGCTCGCCACGCGCGTGCACTCGTGCACGATCTCCGACGCGAAGGCGTTCGCCTCGGGATCGAGCGTGTGCCTCTTGAGGAGCTCGGCGTAGTTCATGATGCCCTGCACGGGGTTGTTGATCTCGTGCGCCACGCCCGCCGCGAGCAGGCCCACGCCCTCGAGCCGGTTCTGGTGGGCGATCTGCGGCGAGACGTGGAGGCGCCGCCGCTGCTGCTCGAGGCTGCCGACCACCGCGCTCAGCTCGAGGAGCGAGACCTCGTACCGGCGCGCGAGCATGCTCCAGAAGGCGACGACGAGCACCGAGAAGCCGAGGTGCTGGATGTAGTACCCGTCGTAGAGGCCGGCGCACACGCAGAAGTCGGAGATGGTCGCCGCGAAGTACGCGCCGCAGCCGACCACGATCGGCAAGAGGCTCCGCCGCAGGCCGTACCCCCGAAAGAGCACCACCGCGAAGACCACGAAGTTCAGAGACACCCAAGTGAGCCAGCCCTGGCCGAGCGGCGTGAACGCGAGGCGGTGGCGCCAGCGGCTCGAGGGATCGGTCACGAGCGCGTTCGAGAGCACGATGGCCTTCGGCAGGTACGCGTCGACGAAGACCGCGAGGGAGAAGAGGCACGTCGCGACGAGGCTCACGCGCTGGTAGACCCGAAACCAGGTCGGCCGCTGGCGCCCGCGGCCCACGAGCTCCATCACGAGCTCGGCGAACAGGTACGCGATGAACGGCGTGAACATGCAGAACGACCGCGCCCACGCCATCGCGACCAGCGGCCTCAGCTCGCGGCGGAAGGCGTAGGCGGCGACGCAATACCCGCACTCGAGGAGCGACAGCAGCGTCAGGAACACGTAGGCGCGCTGCCGCGACTGCCGCGCGACCATGAGCGCGTGCATCGCGAACCCCAGGCACACGCCGCCCGTCATGAGCATGCTCGCCAAGTACGGTTCTTCCATCGCCCCCCCGGACACCCGTCCCTTCGCGCTTGCCGCGCGCCCGCCTGCCGGCCGCCGCACGGCGGGCCCCTCCGCGCAGGGTAGGCGACGTGGCCCCCTCGATGTCTACCGGGTTCGCCAGTTTCCGCCGGGGATGGGGCGGACCCCGGGGTGTGCGACCCCGGGCAGCAAGTACGCCTGGGCTGCCGCGCCGCCGACCAGATCCACGATTGTCCTCCGGTATTCGTCGGGATGGCCCTCGAAGGCGTCTATGGCCGCCAGCCCCGCGGCGTCGACCTCGTACACCTCGCCCTCGACGGCCGTCGTCCCGCCGGCGGCGAGCGCCGGATAGGGCCCGAGGTCGAAGAGCGTGTAGCGCGGCTCGGTCCGGGCCGGCCCGACGAGGCGCGCCCCCGCGCGGGCGAGCACGCCGGAGTTGGCCTCGCCCGAGAGGAGCGACCCGTAGACGAAGAGCTTCAAGGGAAACCTCTGCGCGGCCGAGATGCGCTAATCTCGGCCCATGGCGATGATTCAGTTCGTCCAGAACTACCAGGACCTATCGACCGACAAGGGCTACCAGTTCAAGTTCCATTGCGACAAGTGCGGCAATGGCTTCATGAGCGAGTTCCAGACGTCCACCCTCGGCATGGCCGAGTCGGCCCTTCGCGTGGCCGGCGGCATCTTCGGGGGTTTCTTCAATACCGCGGGGAACTCGGCATACGAAATCCAGCGCGCCATCGGCGGCCACGCCCACGACTCGGCCCTCGAGACGGCCGTGCAGGAGGGCAAGAAGTACTTTCACCAGTGCTCGCGCTGCGGCAAGTGGGTGTGCCCCGACGTCTGCTGGAACGGCGACGCGAACATGTGCAGCGAGTGCGCCCCCAAGTTCCAGCAAGAGCTCGCGGCGTCCCACGCGCACGCCAAGGCCGACGCGGCCCGCGACCAGCTCCGGCAGAAGGCCGCCTCCACGAACCTCGTCGGCAACGTCGACATGAGCGCCGACGCCGTGGTCCGCGTCCCGGGGCCGGCCGGCACCGGCGCGGCCAACATGTGCACGTCGTGCGGCACGGCGATGGGCGACGGCAAGTTCTGCCCGCAGTGCGGCGCCGAGCGGCACCTCATGGGGTGCCCGGGCTGCAAGGCGGTGGTGCCGAAGGGGTCGAAGTTCTGCGCGACATGCGGCACTCGCGTCGGCTGAGTCGATGCTAAAGGCACCGCCCGTAGCTTGAGAGTCCCTCGCGTCTTCCTCCCGGCGGCTGTCGTCGCCGCGTCGCTCGCGTTCCCGGCCTCGGCCCGCGCAGTCGGCACGCGCACGTTCGAGCTCGACTCGCTGGACAAGCTCTCCGGCGGCGACGTGAAAGGCGTCAGCGTCGGCTCCGACGGCGTGGTCCGCGCCGGGTGGACGCTCGGGAACCTCCCGCTCCCCGGCGACGCCGGCACGACCGTCGCGTGCGCCGTGGCCCTCGCCGACGGCACCGTGCTGATCGGCACCGGGCCCGCCTCGGGCGGCAAGGTGGTGCGCGTCGCCGGCGATCAGGCGACCGTGCTCGCCGACACCCGGGAGACCGCCGTCAACGCGATCGCCGTCGATCGCGCGGGCACGATCTTCGCCGCCACGACGAGCGGCCGCATCTACAAGATCGCGGGCGGCAAGGCCGACGTGTTCGCCACGCTGGCCGGCGCCGAAAGCGTGCTCGCGCTCGCGGTCGACAAGGCGGGCACCGGCCTCTACGCGGGCACGGGCTCCGACGGGAAGATCTTCCACGTCGATCCCTCCGGCACGTCGAGCGTCTTCTACGAGACCGACGACACGTTCGTCGTCTCGCTCGCCCTCGCTTCCGACGGCACGCTCTACGCGGGCACGAGCGGCAAGGGCCTCCTCTACCGCATCTCGGGGCCGGGCCGCGCGAGCGTGGTCTACGACTTTCCCGGCAGCGACGTGCGCGCGCTCGCCCTCGGTCCCGGCGGGACCGTCTTCGCCATCGTCAACGAGGAGGTGGCGGCGTCGGGCGACTCCGAGGGCTCCACCTCGCGCCGCAGCCTGAGCGGCCGCGCCCCGCCCGGCCCGTCCGCCGCGCCGCGCTCCAAGCCCGGCAAGGGCAGCCTCTGGCGCTTCGATTCGCGCGGCCGGCCCGAGCGCATGATGCACCACGACGACTTCCACTACGTCTCGCTCGCGCTCGACGACCGCGGCGCGCCGTACGTCGGCACGGGCGCCGAGGGGCGCGTCTACACGGTCGACGACGCGCACGCCGTGTCGCTCGTGGCCGACGTCGACGAGCGGCAGGTCACGGCGCTGAGCGTGAGCGGCCGCGCGCCGTTCGCGGTCGGCAGCGACCCGGCGGTCCTCCACCGCGTCCTCGCGGTGGGCGGGCCCGACGCGGTGTGGACGAGCAAGCCGCTCGACGCGGGCCTGCGCGCGCGCTTCGGGCACCTCACGTGGCACGGCAGCGGGGAGCTCGAGGTCTCGACGCGCTCGGGCGACACCCGGACGCCCGACACGACGTGGAGCGCGTGGCAAGGCCCGGTGGCCCAGGGCGGCCCCGCGCAGAGCCCTCCGGGGCGGTTCGTGCAGATCCGGGCGCGCCTCCGCGACGCGACGTCGGCCATCGCCGACGTGACCCTCGCCTTCGCGACCGAGAACCTGCGGGCCGTCGTGACGAGCATCGACGCGCAGCCGAAGGGCGGCGCGCGCGAAGCGAAGGAGGGGCTCATCGCCAGCGGCGCCGAGCCCCCGAAGCACGAGAGCGTGATGAAGATCTCGTGGAAGGTCGACAACCCCGACAGCGACGAGCTCCGCTATCGCGTGCAGTTCCGGCGGGAAGGACAGAGCCAGGGCGGTCCGCGCTGGTTCGACCTCACGTCGCCCGACGACGTGGTCACGAAGGCCGAGCTCGAGTGGGACACGTCCTCGCTCCCCGAGGGCAGCTACCGGCTGCGCGTCGACGCGAGCGACGAGATGGCGAACTCGCCCGACGACGCCACCCACCACGCGCTCGAGAGCGCGCCCGTGCTCGTCGACAACACGCCGCCCGTCATCAAGTCCCTCACGATGACGGGCCACCGCCTGCACGCGGAGGTCGTCGACGGGGTCGGGCCGATCGCGCGCGTCGAGGTCGCGGTCGACGGGCGCGACGACTGGCGGCCCGTGTCGGCGACCGACGGAATCTTCGACACCGCCGACGAGTCGGTCGACACCGACATCTCCCCCCTCCTCCCGGCCGGGCCGGGCCCTCACATCGTCGCCGTGCGCGCGTTCGACGCCGCGGGCAACGCGGTGGTGCGCGAGGTCGAAGGGCCCTAGAGCGACCGTGTTTCGCGTGAGGGAGGATGCCTCTGCGGCGCCATGACATGCGCGTCAGGGTGCCGGCGTGCGCCGGGGGCCGATGGCCGCGACGCGAAACCTGCGGAACCGCGCCGTTTCCGGGCAATCCACCCGCGCCCGGGGGGCCGGCGACGGACCCGGCACGGCTCGTGAATCGGCCAGTCCTTCGCGGTAAGGTCCCTTGGCTTCGATGCGCTCTCGGTTGGCTGGATTCTTCAGCGTGGTCGTCGCGGCTCAGCTCTGCGCCGGTTGCAGCAGCAGTGCGAGCCCCGCCGGAGGACTGGCAGCCGAGCCGGACGGGAACGGGACGCCGCTCTCCTCCAGTTCGACGAGCGTGAACGGCGCCGACGGCGGGAGCGACGCCGGGGAGAGCGAGCTCCCCGCCCTCGCGCTCGTGGTGGGCAACGCCCTCTGCAACGCCAACCCGCTCACGGGCTGCTACCCCGACACCACGTACGACGCGTGCGACCTCCCGACCGACGGCGGCGCGCCCGACGCGTCGGCCGACGGGGGCATGCACTACCCCGGCAGCTGCCACGTGGTGACCGAGGGCACCGAGGTCGTCACGGTCTGCCTGCCCTCCAAGCTCCAGGGCATGTACGCGTCCACGTGCACGCAGTCGACCGACTGCGCTCCCGGCTGGGAGTGCATGAGCGGCGGCACCTGCCGCCACTACTGCTGCGGCGGAAACAGCGCCTGCTCCGACAACCAGTTCTGCGACGTGCAACCCACCGCGATGGACCCGAACACGCGGGTGCCGGTGTGCCTCGCCGAGTTCCCGTGCACGCTCCTCGATCCCGACTCGTGCCTGTCGGGCCAGCAGTGCTCGGTCGTGAAGGAAGACGGCACGACGAGCTGCGTGACGCTCGGCCCGCAGGGCGACGGGCAGTCGTGCGAGGTCGAGCACTGCCAGGCCGGCTTCGTGTGCCTCGGCACGATGGGCAACCGCGCGTGCGCGCCCCTCTGCAGCACCGTGGCCGCGACGAACCCCTGCACCGGCGGCCGGAGCTGCATCGGCACGCTGCCGCTCTTCAAGGACGCGACGGTCGGGGCCTGCCAGTAGCGCGGCCGCCGTCCGCGGACGGGCGCGAACCGGCCCGCGACGGCCTCCGCGGCCCTCGCTCCGCGAAAAGACACGGTGCTCGCGGGCGGCACGCGCCCTGCGTTGTCGGCCTCCGATGACACTCTCGGAGCTGTGGGCCGGCCCGCGCGAGCGCGCGATCGCCGTCGGGGTCGAGCACATGGGCGACGCGGAGCTCGTGGCGCTGGTGCTCGGAACGGGCAGGCAGGGCCTCCCGGTCGGCGTGCTCGCGGTGCTGCTGCTCGAGGAGCACGGGAGCGTCGCCGGCTTCGCGCGGGCCGGCGTCGGCGAGCTGGCGCAGCGCGCGGGCATGGGGGTCGCCAAGGCCGCGCGCCTCGTGGCCGCGGTGGAGCTCGGGCGGCGCGCGACGATCGCGGCGTCGCTCGAGGCCACGGCCCGCATGCCGAACCGGGCGGCGGTCGAGGCGTGGGCCATCCCGCGCCTGGCCACGCTCGATCACGAAGAGCTGTGGATCCTCGCGCTCGACGGGCACCACGGCCTGCGCGCGGCGCGCAAGATCGCCGCGGGCGGCATCCACGGCCTCCATGTCGCCGCCCGGGACCCGCTGCGCATCGCGCTCCGCGAGGCGGCGAGCGCGTTCGTGCTGGTGCACGACCACCCGAGCGGCGATCCCGCGCCCAGCCCCGAGGACATCGCGTTCACGCGCACCGTCGAGCGCGCCGCGGCGACCATCGGCACGCACCTCGTCGACCATGTCGTCATCGGCCGCCGCCGGGCCGTCTCGATGCTCGAGGCCGGCGTCCTCCGCGCGCCGGCATCTCCCGAAGAGAAGTGACCGGGCGCGCCCGACCGGCGGCCAAGGGCCCTCGCTCGGCGTCCGGGCGCGCTCGAACGTCCGGGGAACGCGCTTGCCCGAGCGTCGGGCGCGCCCGAACGTCCGGCAAGCCCGCTTGCGCGAGGTTGGGGCGCGCCCGAACGCCGAGCGAGGGCTCTCGCCCGAGCGTCGGGCGCGCCCGGACGTCCGGGAAGCCCGCTTGCTCGAGGTTCGAGCATGCCCGGACGCCCGGGGAGGGCTCTTGCCCGAGCGTCGGGCATGCCCGGACGCCCGGGGAGTAGCCCTTCCCCGACGGTCGGGCGCGCTCAGGGCGTCGCGACGGTCTGCGGGGCCACGAGGTGCGCGGGCATGGCGAGGACCTCGTCGAGGGCGGAGGGCGCGTAGAGGTACGCGTAGGCGGCCTCGCTGCCGAGGACGCGCTTCACGTAGTTGCGGGTCTCGTCGAAGGGGATGCGCTCGACGAAGACGTCGAAGTCGTCCTGCCCGTGCTGGAGGAGCCAGCGGCGCACGGCGTTCGAGCCGCCGTTGTACGCGGCGATGGCGAACGCCGGGTGGAGCGGGAACGAGTCGCGCAGCGACGCGAGGAGGCGCGTGCCGAGGGCGATCGACACCTCCGGGCGGTGGAGCGACTGCTCGTCGAAGGGCAGCGGCGTGTCGTGGGCCACGATGCGCGCCGTGCCCGCCATGAGCTGCATCAGCCCCACGGCGCTCGCGACGCTCTTCGCGTCCGGGTTGAAGTCCGACTCCTCGCGCATGATGGCCCACGTGAGCGCGGTCGGGATGCGCGTCGCCACGCTCTCGCGCTCGACGACGGCGTCCCACGCGCGCGGAAACGCGACCTCCCACGGGAGCTTCCAGCGCCCCGAGGGCCAGTGCGCGCGGAAGTCCGCCAGCCGGCCGCGCGCGAAGGAGTGCCCGAGGTCCGGCGCGTCGGCCTGATCGTACAGCCAGCCGACGATCCAGAGGACCTCGGGGTCCGCGCCGTCCGCCACGAGCCCGTTCGCCGACGAGGCGCGGCGCGCGGCGTCGACCTCGCCGACCTCGAGCAGCGCGACGAACCGCTCGAACGCAGGCGACGCGAGCTCGGGGTGCTCGTGCGTCACGAAGGGCCCCGAAGGCTCGCGCGCGACGGCGCCCGCCAGGGTGGCGCGCGCGAGCGTGTCGTCGAGCGCGCGGAGGCGCGCGTACGCCAGGAGCATGTAGTAGTCGAGCGGGGCGTTGGCCACGAGGGCCGCGTACCGGCGCTCGGCGTCGTCGGTCTCGCCCGCGAGCTCCGCGACGCGCGCGCGGAAGTACTCGGCGCGGCGGGCCGCCTGCCCCTCGGGCGTCAGCGTGAGGACGCGATCGAGGAGCGGGCGCGCCGCGTCGAGGTCGCGCTTCTCGACCTTGTCGAGCGCGATGCGGAAGAGCGCCTCGCCCCCCATGTCCCCCGCGGGGTATGCGTCGGGGATCGAGGCGAGCATCGTGGCGGCGCGCGCGTCGTCGCCCTGGTCCTGCACGACCAGCGCCGAGCGGAAGCGAGCGTCGTCGGCGAGCCGGTGGGCCGGGAACTCCTTCTCGACGCGGCCGAAGCGGGCGAGCGCCTCGTCGCGGCGGCCCGCGTTCGCGCTCGCCCGGGCGCCGTAGTAGAGCGCCGTGACCAGCGCGTCGTCCTTCTCGCAGCGCGCGATGGCATGGCCCCAGGCGCCCGCGGGGTCGTCGTTCTTGCCGTGCGGCGTGGACTGGGCGCGGACGATCGCCGCGGTGCACGCCGCCGCGTGGTGGGGCCCGGGCCCCTTGGGAATGAGGGCGAGCGCCTGGTCGGCCGCCTCGTGCGCCTTCTTGGGCTGGCTCGCGTCGAGCCACGCCTGCGCGAGGCGGGCGCGCTCCTCCGGCGTGAGTCCCCTGGGCACGGGCTTGCCCGCGGCCGTGAGGGCCGCCGCGGCGCGGTCGTGCAGGGTCGCGGCGTCGAGCTTCTCGGCGGCCACGGGGGCCTCGATCATCACGCGCGTCACGCGATCGAGCGCCTCCTGGGCGGCGCCCGCGGCCGGGCCGTCGACGCCGTCGAGGAGCGCGGTCGCGAGCTGGAGCGAGACGTCCACCCAGCGGAAGCCGTGGGGGTTGGCGGCGAGGAAGGGGCGCCAGAGGGCCACCGCGCCGGCCCGATCGCCCTTGCACGAGAGCGCGTCGGCGAGCGTGAGCTGGGTCTCGTCGCGAATGGCCGGGTCGTCCTCGACGTCGCGGGCGGCGGCGACGGCCTCGTCGCAGCGGCCGGCGCGCACGAGGGCCTCGGCCTCGCGGAGGCGCGCGTAGGGCGCGAGCACGCACGGCGCGCCGCCCTCGGGGGCCGTGGCGGCGGCGTCGAACGCGCCGGCGGCCGCCGCGGCGTCCCCCGCCGCCAGGTGCAGGCGGGCGGACACGTAGGCCCACTCGCAGCTCGCGCGCGCGTCGAGCTTCAGGGCGAGGCGCACGCGCTCGACCTCCGCCGCCGCCGCGGTGTCGTCCTTGGCGGCGTCCCGCTCGCGCGCCGCGGCGAGGAGCGGGTCGTCGAGGACGACCGCGAGGCGCGGCAGCCCCTCCGGGACGGGCGGCGCCGCGGCTGCGTCGGGCTCGACCACGGGCGCGACCGCGGCCTGCAGCGAGGACGGCTGGGCGGCGGGCCGAGCCTCGAGCTCGCGGCCGCCCCGGCACCCGCAGGCGAGGGCCGCGGCCGCCAGGGCCGCCCCGGCCGACACGAACGGCTTTTTCATCGCGCGCACGGTCGAGATCTTCAACGTTTCGGACGCCACGCCTCGAACGACGCCTCCTCTTCGCGCGCCTCGGTGCGACGCGCCCGCTCGCCGTCCCACCGGGCGCGGTTTCGCGCCACGACGTTCACGTCCGCGCGGCGCGACGCGAGGCATTCCTGCGCGGCCCGCACCTCTTCGCCGGCCTTCGCCTCCGCGGCGCGCGCCCGCTCGACGGCCGCCGCGAGCGCCGCGGCCTCGGCCTCCGCGCGGAGCCGCCACGCGTCCTCGCGCGCCAGATCCGCCACACGAAGCTCGCCTCGCCCGAGCGCCGCGCGCTCGGCGGCGCGCGTCTGCACGGCCGCGCGAACGTGGGCCTCCCGCCGCTGCTCGGTGGCGCGGACGGCCCGGCCCGCCCGCTCGCGCTCGAGGACGGCGCCCGCCAGCGCTCGCCCCGCCTGGTCGGCCTTCTTTTCGCGAAGAAATGCGAGCGGCTCGAGCGGGTACTTCGCCATGGACCTCCAGATCATACCCCACGGCGCGGGCTTGAGCGGCACGGCCGACGTTGCGCGGAAACAAGGCGGGAGCAAGATGAGGTGGATGCTTCGCGCGCGCGTGTGCGACCCGCTCGGACCGCGTTGGATCCGGGCGCTCACGCCTGCCCTGGCGGCGCTCCTCGTCGTGCTGCCGCCGTTCTCGCCGGGCGAGCCGGCCGTGCGCGCCACGGCGGCTCTCCTGGGGGTGGCGCTCTTCTTCGGGCGGCGCATGATGCGGCTGAACTTCCGCGCGCGCGACGCCTCGGTCCAGATCCACGCCGGATCCATCGAGATCGCCGACGCCGGCCCCCTCGACCAGCCCATCTACGCCTCCGACATCATCGCCGCCTCGACCGCACGCACGGCGAACGGCGTCGCGCTCGCACTCGTGCGGCGGGGGTCGGTCGAGCGCCCCATCGTCCTCGACTTCGCCGAGCAGGCCGAGCTCGACGTCGTGCGCCGCGCGCTCGGCCTCGGGCACTTCGGCTTCGGCATCGTCGGCTGGCCGACGCGCGTGCGCAGCACCGCGCTCCAGGGGTCCACCTGGCTCGCCTTCGCGTGGCTGGCGATCGCGGCCAGCTCCGCGTTCAACCTCCCGCTCCTGGCCTTCACGCTCGCGCTCGTCGTGCTGCCCGCGACCGTCGTGGCCCTCCTCGTGGCCTGCCTCCAGGATCCGCGCGGCCCCCGCGTCGCCCTCACCGCCGCCGGCATCCGCTTCAGCGACCTACCCGCGTGGGCGCCGCCCGTGCGCTACGCCGACGTGCTCGACGTGACCGCGGACGACGCCGGCGTCCACCTCACCACGAACGGGGGGCCCATCGCGGTGCCGATGGGCAAGTCGCTCCCCGAGGAGCGGCAGCACCTCGCCGCGCAGATCCTCTCGGCCGCGGCCCGCGCGCGGGGCGAGGGCCCCCCTCCCCCGCCCATCCCCGCGCCGCTGGCCCGCCTCGCGCCGCGCTCCGAGAGCGAGCGAGACTGGCTCCAGCGCATCGACGCGGCCGCCGCGTCGATCGCGTCGGCCGACGCGTACCGCGGCAGCGACCTCGATCCGAAGGACCTCTGGGTCGCGCTCGAGAACCCCGACGCGCCGGCGCGCGTGCGCGCGGCCGCGGCGCGCGTCCTCGCGCAGGTGTCGCCCGACGAGGCCAAGACCCGGGTCGCGCAGGTCCTCGCCTGCGACCGCGACGAGCACGCCTGCGCGTGCATCCGCGTCGCGCTCGAAGACGACGTCGACGTCGCCGCCCGCGAGCTCGAGGAGCTCGAGCGCGAAGGCCGCGTCCGCGCCTGACCCAGCGAGCGTGCAAGCAAAGCGAGCGCGCAAGCAAAGCGAGCGCGCCCCCCAGAGGCGCCCAGAACGCGTGCCAGAACCGGGGGAGACCGAGCGAGCCCGTCGACGGGGCGAGGAAACGTACTCACGTACGTTGACGACCCCCGGCGGCGGGATCGCGAAGGTATCGCCCGGCTATGGCACGCGTTCTGCCCACTCCTGGAGGGAGCGGACCGTGACCTCGGCCTGGGTGGCCTCGAGCGCGTCGCACGCGGCCAGGGCCGCCGCGATGGTCGTGAAGTACGGGATGTTCGCGAGGAGCGTCTGCCGGCGCAGCGAGTAGCTGTCGCGGACCTCCTTCGCGCCCATGGTCGTGTTGACGACGATGGCGATCGTGCCGCTGCGGATGGTGTCGACCACGTGGGGCGAACCCTCGTTCACCTTCTTCACGACCTTCGCCTCGATGTTGCCGCGCGCCAGCGCCGCGGCGGTGCCCTGGGTCGCGAGGATGTCGAAGCCGAGCGCCGAGAGGCGCCGGGCGATCTGGATGGCGGCGGGCTTGTCGTCGTCCTTCACGCTGACGAACACGCCGCGGCGCTTCGACTCCGCGGTGGGCAGCCCGAGCTCGATGCCGCTCGCGAGCATGGCCTTGCCGAAGGCGCGCGCGAAGGTGTCGGCGATGCCCATGACCTCGCCCGTCGAGCGCATCTCCGGGCCGAGGATGGTGTCGGCGCCCGGGAACTTGGCGAACGGGAAGACGCTCTCCTTCACGCTGGTGTGCGCGGGCACCGGCAGGTCGTGGATCCCGAGCTCGTCGAGGGTCTTGCCGACCATCAGCATCGCCGCGATCTTCGCGAGCGCGCGGCCGGTGGCCTTCGACACGAAGGGGACGGTGCGGCTCGCGCGCGGGTTGACCTCGAGGATGTAGACCTCGCCGCCCTTCACCGCGAACTGCACGTTCATGAGGCCCACGACGCCGAGCTCGAGGGCGAGCATGCGCGACTGCTCCTCGATGCTCGCGACGATCTCGCGGGGCAGGGAGTGCGGCGGCAGCACGCTCGAGCTGTCGCCCGAGTGCACGCCGGCCTCCTCGATGTGCTGCATGACGCCGCCGATGACGCAGCGCCTGGCGTCGGCCACGACGTCCACGTCGATCTCGATCGCGTCCTTCAGGAACTCGTCGACCAGGATGGTCTGCGTGCCGGCCTCGCGCGCCGCCTCGAACGCGCGCCACACGAACACCTCGAACTCGGCGCGCGAGTACGCGATCATCATCGCGCGGCCGCCGAGCACGTAGCTCGGGCGCACGAGCACCGGGTAGCCGATCGACTCGGCGATGGTGATGGCCTCGTCGGGCGAGGTCGCGATGCCGCTGCGCGGCCGCTTGAGCGCGAGCTTCGTGAGGAGCTCGTCGAACCGGCCGCGGTCCTCCGCGCGGTCGATCGCGTCGGCGCTCGTGCCGAGGAGGCGCACGCCGCGCTTCTCGAGCGGCACCGCGAGCTTCAGCGGCGTCTGGCCCCCGAACTGGACGATCACGCCCTCGGGCTTCTCCTCGTCGACGATGTTGAGCACGTCCTCGAGGGTCAGCGGCTCGAAGTAGAGGCGGTCGGACGTGTCGTAGTCGGTCGACACCGTCTCGGGGTTGCAGTTGACCATGATGGTCTGGAAGCCCGCCTCGCGGAGCGCCATGACGGCGTGCACGCAGCAGTAGTCGAACTCGATGCCCTGGCCGATGCGGTTCGGCCCGCCGCCGAGGATGACCACCTTGCGCTTGTTCGACTCGGCGCCGGACTCGCTCTCGCTCTCGTACGTCGAGTACAGGTACGGCGTCAGCGCGAGGAACTCGGCCGCGCACGTGTCGACCCGCGCGTACACCGCGCGCGTACCCTGCGAGAGCCGCAGCGCCCGCACCTCGTCCTCGTTCTTGCCGATCAGCGAGGCGATCTGCCGGTCGCTGAAGCCGAGGCGCTTGGCCGCGCGGAGCTGGCTCGGCCCGGTCTCGCCGCGCTTCAGCGACTCCTCCGTCGCGACGAGCCGCCGGAACTGCGCGAGGAACCAGGGGTCGATGGCGGTCAGCCCGTTCAGCTCTTCGTCGGTGAAGCCCGCGCGCATCGCGTCGACCAGGTAGAAGAGGCGGTCGGCCGTGGGCGTGGCGACGAGCTTCTCGAGGGCGCGCCGCGTCTCCTCGTCGGTGGCGGGCGGCAGCGTCTTCGGGTCCTCGAGCTCGGGGGCCTCCATCGAGAGGTCGCGCTGCTGCTTCGGCCGCGCGAGCGTGCGGTAGTCGACCCGCCCGAAGAGCGAGACCAGCCCGTCTTTTCCGGTCTCGAGCGAGCGCGCCGCCTTCTGGAGCGCCTCGGAGAACGTGCGGCCGATGCTCATCGCCTCGCCCACGCTTTTCATCTGCGTCCCGAGCGTGCCGTCGGCGCCGGGGAACTTCTCGAACGCGAACCGCGGCCACTTCACGACCACGTAGTCGATGACCGGCTCGAACGCGGCCGAGGTGCGCGTGATGTCGTTCTGCAGCTCGTCGAGCGTGAACCCGACGGCGAGCTTCGCGGCGAGCTTGGCGATGGGGTAGCCCGTCGCCTTGCTCGCCAGCGCCGAGCTGCGCGACACGCGCGGGTTCATCTCGATGACGTGGAAGCGCCCGGTCTTCGGGTCGACGGCGAACTGCACGTTCGCGCCGCCCGTCTCGACGCCGATCTCGGTCATGACGGCGCGCGCCGCGTCGCGGAGGCGCTGGTACTCGCGGTCGGTGAGCGTCATCGCGGGGGCGACCGTGATCGAGTCGCCGGTGTGCACGCCCATCGGGTCGATGTTCTCGATCGTGCAGATGACGATGAAGTTGTCCGCGCGGTCGCGCATGACCTCGAGCTCGTACTCCTTCCACCCGAGCACGCTCTCTTCGATGAGCACCTCGCGCGTCGGCGACTGCGCGAGCGCCCAGGCGACCTTCTCGTCGAAGTCCGCC
Source organism: uncultured delta proteobacterium (assembly GCA_963797395.1). GTDB lineage: Bacteria > Myxococcota_A > Polyangia > Polyangiales > Polyangiaceae > Palsa-1150. The sequence continues at coordinate 1,200,162 of CAWCPA010000008.1, read as the reverse complement.
TCGCTGTACGCGATGCCGCCGCCCGACCCGCCGAGCGTGAAGCTCGGGCGCAGGATAGAGGGGAAGCCCGTGTCCTTCACCATGCGCCGCGCCTCTTCCACCGAGTGCGCGACGCCGGCCCGCGGGCAGGTCAGGCCGATCTTCTCCATCGCCGCCTTGAAGAGGGCGCGGTCCTCGGCCTTGTCGATCGAGTCGGGGCGGGCGCCGAGCATCTCGATGCCGAGCCGGTCGAGCACGCCCTCGGCGCGGAGCTTCATCGCGAGGTTGAGCCCCGTCTGCCCGCCCAGGGTGGGGAGGATCGCCTGCGGGCGCTCGCGCTCGAGGATGGCCGCGACCGTCCGCCACTCGAGCGGCTCGACGTACGTGCGGACCGCGAGGTCCGGGTCCGTCATGATGGTGGCCGGGTTCGAGTTGACGAGGACGACGTCGTACCCCTCCTCGCGGAGGGATTTGGCGCCCTGGGTGCCGGAGTAGTCGAACTCGCAGCCCTGCCCGATGACGATGGGGCCCGCGCCGATGAGGAGGATGCGCTCGAGGTCGTTGCGGCGCGGCATGGTGGGGGGCGGATTAGCAGGACGGGGGGCGGACGGGTAGAGGGTCCGGGCCCCCGGCCGGCTCGGGTGCGGGCTGGGCTGGGCGGAAGGGGGCGGGCTCCGGGTCCATATCCGGCAGGAACGCGGCCAGGAAGCCGATGGCCGGGAGGAAGGCCACGAGCCGGTAGACCGCTTCGAGGCTGGTCGCGTCCGCGAGCCGCCCCATGAGCGCGGCCCCGGTCCCGGCGGCGCCGAAAGACAGGCCGAAGAGCATCCCCGCCACCATCCCCACCCGCCCCGGCAAGAGCTCCTGCCCGTACACCACGATGGCCGGGAAGGCCGACGCCAGGAGGAAGCCGGCGAGCGCGCTGAGGACCCCCGTCCAGAACAGGTTCGCGTACGGCAGGGCGAGCGAGAAGGGCAAGACCCCGAGGATGGAGATCCAGATGACCCGCTTCCGACCCAGACGATCGCCGATGGGCCCCCCCGCGATTGTCCCGAGGGCGGCGGCGCCGAGCACGAGGAAGAGGTGGAGCTGCGCGGACTGCACCGAGACCCCGAACCGGCGTATCAGGTAGAACGTGAAGTAGTTCGTCAGGCTGGCGAGGTAGACGAACTTCGAGAAGACCAGCACGACCAGCACCGCGAAGGCGCCCATCACCCGCCCCCGCGACAGCCCGGACGCGGCGGCCGGCGCGGCCGGGGCGCGCGCGAGGAGCGGGATGCCGCGCGTTCGGTACCAGACGCCGACGTTCGCCAGGATGATCGTGGAGACCAGCGCGAGGCCGGCGAAGAGGCCGATCCCGTGCCGCCCCCACCGGAGCACGACGATCGCCGCCGCGAGCGGCCCGAGCGCCCCACCCGTGTTCCCGCCCACCTGGAACAGCGACTGCGCGAGGCCGGGGCGCCCGCCGGACGCCATCTTCGCCACCCGGGACGACTCGGGATGGAAGACCGAGGACCCGACGCCGAGCACGCACGCGCCCGCGAGGAGCCCGCCGAAAGTGCTCGCGGCCGAGATCACGAGGAGGCCCGCGAACGAGAACAGCGTGCCGGCCGGGAGCGAGAACGGCATCGGCCTCCTGTCGGCGACGAGCCCGACCACCGGCTGGAGGAGCGAGGCGGTGAGCTGGTAGGCGAGCGTGACGACCCCCACCTGGGCGAAGTCGAGGTGGAACTCCGCCTTGAGGAGCGGGTAGCTCGCCGGGAGGAGCGACTGCAACATGTCATTGATCAAGTGGCATGCGCATATGGACCACAAGACGGCATAAACCGGTTTTTCGGTTTCTCGCATGACGGTTCGAACCTCGGAGTCTGGGCATTCGCGGGCACACGTCCGCCTGCAGGGCGTGCCGCGCCGGAGCGCGCGCACGTCGCGGTGCAAGAGGCCTGAAATGTCGAAGGCCGCCTCGGGTTTCCCCGGGCGGCCTTCGCGGCGCTCATCGCGCGGTGGGGGACTCGCCTAGGGCAGGAGCGCTACCTTCGTCCAAAGCTTCTTCGCGAGCGACCACGCCATCGCCGCGCGGAGGGCGTGCGAGGGGTGATGCATCTCGAAGGCGTTTGGCGAACACGAGTTCATAACGACGTTCGTACCGCGCAATCCCGGAATGGTCAAGCGCGCATATCGAGAATTCCCCGGGGGGGTGGTGACGTCGCCGCGCCCGCGTGCCAGAACGGAGGAGGAGGCGCGCCATGACCCAGACCGCATCGACCGCTTCGATCCCCCTCGGCACCGGCGCGCTCATCCCGCAGGTGGGCCTCGGCGTCTGGCAGATCCCGCGCGGAGAGCCGTCGCGCGGCGCCGTGTCGGCGGCGCTCGCGGCGGGCTACCGGCACGTCGACACCGCGATGATCTACCGGAACGAGGCCGACGTCGGCCGCGCGGTGAGGGAGAGCGGTGTGCCGCGCGGGCAGGTGTTCGTCACGACGAAGCTGTGGAACGCCGACCAGGGCTTCGACACGGCGCTCGCGGCCTTCGACGCGAGCCTCGCCCGCCTGGGGCTCGACTACGTCGATCTCTACTTGATCCACTGGCCGGTCCCCGGCAAGCGCCGCGACTCGTGGCGGGCCCTCGAGCGGCTCTTCGCCGAGAAGCGGGCCCGGGCGATTGGCGTCAGCAACTACCTGAAGGGCCACCTCGAAGAGCTCCTCGGGCACGCCCACGTCCCGCCCGCCGCGAACCAGATCGAGCTGAGCCCGTTCCTCCAGCGGCGCGACACTGTGGCCTTCTGCCAGGCGAAGGGCATCGTGGTCGAGGCGTACAGCCCGCTCACGCGGGGCGAGCGCCTCGGGCACCCCGTGGTGGTCGACGTCGCGAAGAAGGCCGGGAAGACGCCGGCGCAGGCGCTCCTTCGCTGGGGGGTGCAGCGCGGCTTCGTGGTGCTCCCGAAGTCGGCCACGCCGTCGCGCATCGCCGAGAACGCGAAGGTCTTCGACTTCGCGCTCGATGCGGCGGCCATGGCGCGCCTCGACGCCCTCGAGGAGGGGCTCGCGACCGGCTGGGACCCCGGCGACCAGGCCTGAGCGGAGCGGAGCGCGACGCTCAGAACCCTCCCTCGAGTCCGATGCTCGGCAGGGCGATCGGTCCGACGTTCTGGGCCGTGCAGACGTTCGTCGTGATGTTGCACTGGAAGTCGACGGCCTCCTTCGTCAGCGTGGCGTCGAAGAACTCCGCCGCGAGCGTGAGCCACCGCGAGCCGCCCAGGTCCCAGCGCTTGTCGAGGCGGAAGTCGAGCCGGTAGAAGTCCGGCAGCCGGTGCTGAGCGACCGCGCCGGGCGCGAAGGCGTACGAGGGCGACTTCGCCGAGAGCACGAAGGTGCCGACGTCGGGGCGGCCCGTGTAGTACGTGCCGCGCACCCCCGCGCCGTACCCGTGCCCGAAGTCGTAGTGCAGCACGGCCGAGAGGACGTGCGTGCGGTCGAACGGCGAGAGATACGGGACGTTCTCCACGTCGCGCTCCGCCCTCGACAGCGTGTACGAGAGCCACCCGCCGAGCCGGTGGGTGAGGGCGCGCTCGACGAGGACCTCGAGCCCGTACGTGCGGCCGTTCACGCTCGCCACGGAGTTGCACGAGACGAGGGCCCCGCACGCCGAGACGAAGTCGGTGACGTCGCGATCGGCCTCCACGAAGCCCGTGACGCGCGCCTTCAGGTCCCCGGGGAGCTTGAGCTCCGCGCCCTCGGACATCGAGTAGACCTTCTGGAGCCCCGACTGCGAGAAGACCCGGACCCCGGGGATGGGCACGACGTAGCTCGGCTCCTGATGCGCGAGGCCGAGCGCCGAGACCCACGTGAACGAGGACGTGAAGCGCACCCGCGCCGCCAGCTTGGGATCGACGGCGAGCGAGTCGTTGCCCGGCAAGCCCGCGGACGGGTGGTAGTCGTCGACCCGCACGCTCGGCACGAGGTCGACGCCCGGGAGGACGTGCATCGTGAAGTCGGCGTACGCGCCCGCGACCTCCTCGTCGCCGACGGGGGCCGGCGTGTCGGAGACCTGGTCCAGCGCGAAGGCGTAGTGCGTGACGTTGACGTCCGCGCCGGTCGAGAGCTCCGCGAAGCGCCCGAACCGCTGCTGGAGCTCGACCCGGAAGCGGCCGCTCGTCGAGTTGACGGTCTCGGCCTCGCTCGCGGGGATGTTGCCGGAGGTGCGGTCGTAGCCGAAGGTCGTGGCGATGCGCAGCGAGCCGGTCGACCACTTGTGGTCGTAGCGCAGGTCGACGCGATGGAACTGCGAGTCGATGGGGACGAGGTTCTGCGAGCTGTCTTCCTCGTGGTCGTATGCGCCGAGCGCCAGGACCGACACGCTGTCGTGGTCGTTGAACCGGTGCGTGAGGCGGATCGTGTAGTCCCAGAACTTGAGCGAGAGCTGCGGCGCGAAGATCTTGAGGAGGAGGTTCGGGTAGCCGTAGCGGCCGGCGAGGACGACGTCGTTCGATTCGCCGAGCGGGCTCTCGACGAAGGCGCTGGCGTCGAAGAGGCGCACGTTCCCCTCGGCGTGCGTCGCGTAGGTGGGGGCCGTGAGCTGGCCGGCGATGATCCCGCCGACGAAGCGCCCGTACCGCGCGGGGGCGGCGCCGGGGTAGAAGTCGACGCGATCGACGAGCGCCTGCGGGACGATCGAGGAGCCCGGGCCGATGTGGAAGAGCGTCGGGACCGGGATGCCGTCGATGAAGTAGCCCGTGTCGGCCGGGGGCGCGCCGCGCACGTAGAAGAACGGGAGCCCGCTCGCCATCGGCGCGACGCCCGGCAGCGCGGCGAGCGCCTGGAAGGCGTCGCCGAAGGTCCCCGGGATGTCGCGGGTGTCGCGCACGCGGAACTCGTCGCCGCCGATCGGGTCGGTGCTCGCCTTGCTGCCGTGGACCGTCACCTCCACCGGCGCGTCGCCCGCCCCGGTCACCGCGGCGGCCTGTCCGAACGCCGGGCGGCTCGCGCAGAGTGCCGCGAGGGCGCACGCGGCCAGCGAGAGCGAACGAACGGTCCACGAAGGGCGCATCGAGAAGGGGCCGAGCCGGGCGCCGGCGCCAGGCGCCCATCGTAGCGACAATGGTAGGCTGCCGACGGATCGTCCGCGCGCCTCGCCGCGCGCCTTGCACATCGCCGCGGATGAGTAACCGTGAAGGCCCGCGCATGGCCCGTCGCCGCCGTCTCCTCGCACGCCCAGCGCGTCTGGCGTGGCGATTGGGGCTCCTCGGCGGCCTTCTGGGGCTGGCCGGGTGCTCCGGCGAGGAGAGCTTCCTGCTGCCGCCGCCCGACGCGGGGCTGCCGGCCACCCCGTACGCCGCCGCGTGCGCGGGCTGGGCGCAGCGCGAGTGCGCCTACGAGAGCGGGTGCGGCGTCTCGATCAACTGGCAGTGGGAAGACAACGCCCAGTGCGTGCAGCGCCGGACGATCACGTGCGAGCTCGAGGCGAACGACCCGGACGTGTCGTTCGACCCGGCGCGCGTCGACGGCTGCCAGTTCCCGGCGGCCTGCGCCGACGTCTACGGCACGGCGGGCGAGCCCGAATCGCCGTACCTCTGCCTCGCCCCGGGGCACGCGGCGAACGGCGACCCTTGCGTCTGGAACGACGACTGCCAGAGCGAGCAGTGCTGGTACAGCTACCTCGCCACGGGCGTGATGTCGTCGTGCGGCAAGTGCCAGCCCCTCGTGAAGTGCGACTGCGACGCCGGGCAGGAGTGCGTTTACGACCTGAACGACGGCGGCGTGGCGTGCCTCACGCTGCCGGAGCTCGGTGAAGCGTGCAGCGCGGACACGAGCTGCGCGGAGGGCGCGTGCGTCCCGTCCGGCGCGGACGACGGCAGCGGGACGTGCACGACCGTCCCCTTCGCCGGGTTCGGAGAGCCGTGCGGCGTCTCGGCGGTCGGCCCCCTGTGCGTCGGCCCGGGGGCCTTCTGCAACACGACCACCCTGCTGTGCGACACGTTCCAGACCGCGAGCTACGGCCAGCCGTGCGCCGGCCCCGACGCGCCCGGCCCCGGCGCGATTTGTACGGGCGGGGCCACGTGCGACACGGAGATCACGGGCAACTGCATCCCGCCCGCGCCCGACGGCGCGCTGTGCGACTACGCGCAGGGCCTCTACTGCCTCGCGCCCGCCGAGTGCATCGGCAGCACGTGCGTGTTCCCGACGCACGCGACGTGCGCGCCGTGAGCTCCCGGCGCCGTCACCCGGGCGCCGTCACACGAGCTTGAAGAACTCGCGAATCTGGCTGATGAGCCGGCGCGAGCGCTCCTCGGGCCGCGGGGCGCGCTCGCCGGAGACGGCCGCCGCGCTGATCTCGGCCTGGCGCGTCGCGAGGAGCGAGCCCATGCCGTCGACGACCTCCGGGTGCGCGGCGAGCACCTCGTGGAAGGCCTCGTGGTCGATGACGACGAGATCGCACCGCGTCTTCGCCCGCACGGTCGCCGAGCGCGCCTCGCCTGTGAGGAGGCCCATCTCGCCGAAGCAGTGGCCCGCGCCGAGCTGCGCGATCTCCGAGGCGCCACCGCCCTCCCGCGGCAGCTCGACGGCCACGGTGCCGCGGTCGACGATGAAGAGCTCCGCGCTCGTGTCGCCCTGGCGCACGACGATCTCGCCGGGCCCGTAAGGCTTCGACACGGCGCGCGCCGCGAGGAGCGCGCGCGAGTCGGCCGGGAGGGGCCCGAGGAGCGGCACGGCGGCGATGGCGGCGAGGCGGCGCGCGCGCTCCACCTCGCGGCGCGCCTGCGGATCGATCTGCGGCAGGAGGAGCGTGCGCGTGGGGAACGGCATCTCCACGCCGGCGCGGGCGCACGCGTAGTACACGCGATCGCGCACGGCGCCCTCGATGTCGTGGGCGCTGCCGAAGTCGTCGATGAAGAAGAGGAGCTCGTAGTCGATGGCGCTCTCGCCGAACGACTTCGTGCGCGCGAAGGGCGCGGGGGTCGCGAGCACGCCGGGCACCTCGCGGGCGGCGGAGGCGAGGACGTCGTGCACGTCGTTCGGCGCCGAGGCGGGCGAGATGCTCACGAGGATGCGGCGGCGGGCGACCGGCGAGGGGCGCGAGTAGTTGCGGATCGAGGCCTTGGCGAGGCCCGCGTTGGGGAGGATGACCTCGACCTGGTCGAGGGTCATCACGGTGGTCGCGCGCCAGGTGACCTCGGTGACCTTGCCCGTGTGGTGGCCGTCGTCGAGCTCGACCCAGTCGCCGACGTCGAAGGGCCGCTGGAGCTGGAGCGCGAGGCCCGAGACCAGGTTCCCGAGGGTGTCTTGCATCGCGAGGCCGACGACCGCCGTGAGGAGCGCCGAGGTCGTGAGGATCGATCCCGGCTCGACGTCGACGGCGCGGAGCGCGAGCAGGCCGACGAAGAGGTAGACGACGCCGGTCGAGAGGTCGCGGAAGATGCGCGGCGACGGGCGCGCGGTGCGCCGCGCGACGACGACGTCGAGCAAGATGACGACGAGGCTGCGGCCGATGGACGCGAGGAGCGTGAAGCTCGTCGCGAAGACGAGGAGGCGCGCGGCGCCCGCGTCGGGGAGCGGCAGCGAGCGAACGAGGAGGCAAACGAGCGCCGTCCCGAGGAGCACGGCCCCTTGCCGCGCGCGCGCGCGGCGCCCGGGCGGGAGGAGGGCGCTCGCCGCGAGGAGGAGGAGCCCGGCGCCGAGGAAGCCGACGAGGAGCACGCTCGCCGACTCCGAATGTAGGATATTGGGGTTGCCGTCCATCTGCGCCGGCCATGGTACGCGCGGCGGGGCTCGGTACCGAAGCCGCGAAAGGGAGAGGCGGCCCGCTTGCCGCCGGGGCCGAACGGCCCTCTGGGGACACCGCCTAGAAACATTGCTATCCTCGTCCCGTGCGCCCTCCGCCCGACCCGGCCTGCCCATCGACTGCCGAGCAAGTGCTCGTGCACGGGGCGAACGCCGTGTGCGGGGTGCCCGCCGCGCGCGACGCCTCGCAGAGTCGGCGGGACATGTTGCACCGGCGGTCGGAGGTTGCGCTCGGCCTCAGCGTCACCCTGGCGATCGCGTTCGCGTTCGCGCTCGTCCACAGACGCGGGATGACCCCCCTGCGCGTGGCGCTGCTGCTCCTCGCCGCGGCCGCGATCGCGGCGCCGGGCCTGCGGGCGGTGTGGGTCGACCGCGCCGACGCACCGATGCACGCCGCGGCGACCGCGAAGCAGGTGGCGACGCTCGTCGACGAGATGGACGCGTTCGCGTCGGCGCGGAACGAGTGCCTCGAGGAGGTGCGAAACGACTGCGAGGAGTGCCAGCCGCTCCTCCGGTTCGTGCTCCCGGTGCACGCAGCTTGCTCGCACCCGCGCGGGCGCATCGAGGTCCGGCGCGGGGCGCTCGAGACGGGTTGCACCGTGCACGGCGAGACGCTCGAATGCGGCTCGGCCCTCTGAGGCGGCGATGCTCCCCATCTGGCGCGCGGTCCTTCCTCTCCTGGTCTTCGGCCTGATAGGCGCCGGCATCGATCGCGCGCTCGCGCTCGACCTTTCCCGCGGGCTGCGCGGCTGGGCGCGCTGGGTCATCTGCGGCCTGGTCGCGACGTTCGCGGTCGCGCTCCACCCGCTGGTGCTCGTGGCGCTGTCGGGGCTCGCGCTCATCGGGCGCGGCGCGAACCGGCACGGCGCCGCGGCGCGCGCGCCGGGCGCGTGGCGCACACCGACGTGGTGGGGCATCGCGGCGGTGCTGCTCGCGCTCGTGATCGTCTGCCGCCCGCCGACGCTCGAGTACTGGGACAGCTTCGTGTGGCTGGCCAAGGCGCGCATCGAGTCGAGCGGCTTCGGCGCGCTCCGCGCGGCGTCGCTCGATCGCGCCGCGGACGTGGTGCCGAGCGGGTACCCGCTCTTCTGGCCGCTCGCGGCGTCGTGGCTCTCGATGGGCGGGCGTACGATGGAAGCGCTGGCCGCGGGCGCCGCGGCGATGACGATCGTGACGCTGACGCTGTTCCTCGAGGCCGCTTACGACGCGTTCGACGGGGCCTCGGAGGCCGAGCGGCCGCGGTGGGCGCCCGTGGCGCTCGCGCTCATCGCGCTCACGCCGCTCGTGTTCGTGCACTTGCGGTCGGCCTACGCAGACTTGCCGGTGGGGCTGCTCGCGGGCACGTGCACGCTGCGGCTCGCCCGGAGCTTCGAGGCGCCCGACGGGCGCGGCGACGTGGCGCTCGCGACGATCGCGGCGGCGGCGCTGGCGGGGCTGAAGGACGAAGGGATGGCGCACGTGGCGGCCGTGGGCGTCGCGGCGATCGCGCTGAAGGTGCGGATGCGCGACCGCGTCCCCCTCGTGCCGTGCCTGGCGGTGCTCGCCGGCGCCGCGATCCCTTTCAACGGCTGGCGGATGCTGCTCGTCTCGCACGGCGTGACCGACTCGGATCACCGGCTGAGCGCGCCCGATTTCCACGCCGCCGGCGCGATCGGCCACACGGTGTGGACGCACCTCTGCGACACCCGGAGCTGGGGCGCGCTGTGGCCGATCGCGTTCGCGTGCGCGGCGCTGGTGCTCGTGCGCGGCGGGATCTTCGCCGCGGTCACGCGCTTTGCGTCGCTCGCCTTCCTCGCGGAGGCCGGGGTGCTGGCGGCGGCGCTGGTCTTCGGGCCGGTCCGCGTGAGGGTGTTCGCGTTCGAGGGGACGCTCGTGAACCGGCTGCTGATCCAGCTCGCGCCGGCCGCGGGCGCCATGCTGATGCTCGCGCTCGCCGACGCCGCGACGGCGTGGCAGAGCGCGCGGCGGGTGTCGTCCCCGATCGCGCTGCCCGGCTCGGGCGCGCCGGTGACGGCGCTCTCGCGCTCGCGCGACTGAGGATTCTCGGAGCGGCTAGCGCTGCGACGCGAGGAGCTGCGCGAGCTGCTCCATGGTGTCGCGCATGCCGCGCTCCATGCCGCTCGCGACCGTCGCGTCGACGACCTCCTTCGAGGGGTAGACGCCGTGCTGGACGAAGCGCGTCTTGTCGTCGTGCGGCTCGAAGGTCGCCGTGACGATCGCCGCGCCGGCGTCGCGCGCGGGCTCGAAGATCTGCGTGTAGACGAGGCGCGCGTGCGGCGTGACCTCGCGATAGACGCCGCTGAAGGCCATCGACTGGCTCGGACCGCGGCCGAACACGTACCGGTAGCTGCCGCCGGGGCGCACGTCGGCCTCGCACTCGAAGAGCGTGACCCCGAGCGATCGCGGCGCCCACCAGCGCTCGAGGAGCTCCGGCCGGGTCCACGCGTCGAAGACGAAGCGCGGGGGCGCGTCGAAGGTCCTCGTGATCACGAGCTCCCGATTGGAGCGCCGCTCGAGCGTGGTGCGCTCGCGGGCCGGCTCATTTCCGTTTCTTGCGTCCATGGGGCTTCTCCTTTTCTTGGAGCTCCTGGAGGAGCTGGTCCAATCTCATCGAACCGCTCTTCCCAGAGCCGTCGGTAGCGCTCGAGCCAGTCGTGCATGCGGCGGAGCGGCTGCGCACGCGGCTGCACGTCGACCAGCCCGGCCTCCCTTCAGCACGCGGAGGTGCTTCGAGACCTGGGGCTGATTGAGCCGGAGCCGGTCGCCCGCCCCCCATCGCCGGGCCCCGTAGAGAGACACCCAGCCTCCGCAAAAACCCCTCCAAAAGTACCGGATCCGTACGCTTGCCAACGAATTTGCGATTTTTGAGGGGATTCTGGCCGGCCCCGGGAGTCTGTTCCCGCGCGCCCAAGCGAAGCGACGGCCGACCGAAGCGACGGCCGAGCGAAGCGATGGCCGAGCGAAGCGACGGCCGAGCAAGCGACACCCAACCCAGACGCCGTGAACCGAACGCGTCCCAGAACCGGGCGAGACCGAGCGAGCCCGTCGACGGGGCGAGGAGCCGGACTCCTGTCCGGTGACGACCCCCGGCGACGGGATCGCGAAGGGATCGCCCGGTTATGGGATCCGTTCGGCGTGGAGGGGGCCGTCGTCCCACTCGAATCGCCAGACCGCGCAGTTCTCGATGGGGCCGGGCGAGATGCCCGTGGCCTGGTGGACGGCCGCGCGCAGCGCCCCGCCGTGAGTCACGAGGAGCGCCGGGGCCCCTTCGCGCGCGAGGCGATGTGCGGCGCGACCGATGGCCGCGAGGACGCGCGCCCCGAGGCGCTCGGGCGACTCGCCGCCGTGGGGCGGGTGCTGGCGCTCGATCCACGCGCGCCAGGCCTCGGGGTGCAGGCGCTCGCACTCGATGCGCGTGAGGCCCTCGAAGAGGCCGAACATGCGCTCCCGAAGGTCCACGTCCACGTACGACACGTCGAGCCCGAGCGCGCCGCCGACGATGCGCGCGGTCTCGTGGGCGCGCGACGAATCGCTCGAGGCGACGCCCGAGAGGCCGTGGCGCTTGAGCGCGCCCGCCACGGCGCGAGCCTGCTCCCGGCCGCGGTCGTTCAGCGGGATGTCCGTGTGGCCTTGCCAGCGTCCCTCGACGTTCCAGTCCGTCTCGCCGTGCCGGACCAGGAAGACCACTTTCCGCGTACTCATCGCTCGGCGCCAGTCACGGTCCGAGTCTAGCGGCTCGCCGGGCGATTGGCTCGGCGGGGCGAGCGCGGTAGCGTCGCGACCGTGAGAGCGCTCCGGGCATGGCTGGTCGCGCTGGCCGCGTGCCAGAGCCAGGCCGCGCCGGGCGACGGAGGCAACGTCGGCGTCGTGCAGCTCCTCGCGCTCGCGCCGATCGACGGCGCGCTCGTCGCCTCGCCGGTCCCCTCGTCGCGCCGCATCGAGTTCATCGGCGACGCGCTCTCGCCGATGCTCGACGGGCCGCCGAGGTCCGCGTCCGCCGCAGCGCACGAGCGACGGCTACGGCTGCGACGAGCACCCGACCGCCGCGACCCACCGCATCATGGCCGCGGCCCTCGTCGGGGCCGTCCGCCGCGTGACGGGCTGGTGAAAGGGCCCGGGAGCGACGCCCAAAAGTTGGCCTCGGGCCGCACCAATCCTTAGCGTGGCTCGGCGATGAGCGAAGCTGGCAAGGGCCTCTCTTCGGCCGCGGCGCTGCCGCTCCCGCGGGTACACGGCCGGCGCGTGCTCCTCAAGCTGGCCGCGCGCGGCGGCATGGGCGACGTCTACCTCGCCGCGACGACGGGCATCGAGGGCGCCGAGCGCCCGTGCATCGTCAAGACCGTCCGCCGCGACCACGTGCACGACGGCTCCTTCATCGCGCGCTTCCTCGACGAGGCTCGCGTCCAGTCGCAGCTCCAGCACCCCGGGGTCGCCCAGGTCCTCGAGGCCGCCACCGACGACAACGGCGAGCCTTACACCGCCGTCGAGTACGTCGAGGGCCGCTCGCTGAGCGACCTGCGCCAGCGCTCGATCCAGATCGGCGCCCGCATCGCGTGGCCCGACGCGCTCGCGATCGCCATCGAGATCGCCCAGGCCCTCGCGCACGTGCACGACCGGGCCAGCGTGGACGGCAGCCCGCTCGGCATCGTGCACCGCGACCTCTCCCCCCAGAACGTCATGGTGGGGTACGCGGGCGAGGTGAAGCTCATCGACTTCGGCACCGCGCGCGGCCACAACCGCCGCTGCCGCACCGTGTCGGGCGTGGTCTTCGCGAAGCCGGGCTACGTGGCCCCCGAGGTCGCGCGCCAGCAGGTGGGCGACGGACGCATCGACCTCTACGCGCTCGGCGTCATGCTCTGGGAGCTCTGCGCCGGCCGCCGCTTCCTCGCGGGCGACCCGCAGCAGCACCTCGACGCGACCGCGAGCGGCCGCATGAACGTGACCCCCATCGCCGCCTCGTGCGGCGCCCCCGAGGGCCTCGACGAGGCCATCGCGAAGCTCACCAGGAACGACCCCGACGAGCGCTACACGCGCGCCTCGCAGGCCGTCGGCGACCTCGCGAAGCTCCTCTCCTCGGCACCCGAAGCCGAAGGGCAGGAGCGCGGCGTCCGGCCGCGCATCGCCGCCCTCATGCGGCGCCTGTGGCCGCACGAGCCCGCGCGCTCGCGCACCGAGTTCGCGCGCCTCCTGCGCGAGGCGCGCGACGTCCTCGGCGCCGCGCCGTCCGCGACCCCCCGCGCCGCGGCGGTCAGCGACGCGATCGCCACCCGGATGGCCCCGACCGACCCCTCCCGGCTCGCGGGCACCTCGTACCGCCTCGGCCGCAAGCTCGGCGAGGGCTCGAGCGGCACCGTGTACGAAGCGGAGCACGTCGAGCTGGGCAGGAAGCTCGCGCTCAAGGTCCTGGGGCCCGAGCACGCCGCGTCGCCCGAGGCGCTCGAGCGCTTCCGCGAGGAGGCGCGCACGGTCGCGAAGCTCTCGCACCCGAACGTCGTGCAGCTCTACGACTTCGGGAAGTCCCTCGACGGCCGCGCCTTCCTCGCGATGGAGCTCTGCGCCGGGCAGACCCTCGACGCCCGGCTCCGCCTCGGCGCGATCGACTGGCGCGAAGCCGTGCGCATCGGCGTCGAAGCCACGAAGGCGCTCGAGGCCGCGCACGCCACGGGCCTCGTGCACCGCGACCTCAAGCCGCAGAACCTCATGCTGGCCGACGGCGAGTCCGCCGCGCCCGCGGTGAAGCTCCTCGACTTCGGCCTCGCCACCGCGCTCGAGACGCGCAGCCCCGACGCGCGCGAGCCGAGCGATCGCGAGCGCGCCCTCCGCGGCTTCGGCATCTTCGGCACGCCCGAGTACATGGCGCCCGAGCAGGTCGCGGGCGATCCGGTCGACGGCCGCGCGGACCTCTACGCGCTCGGGTGCGTCCTCTACGAGATGCTCACCGGCATGGCCGCCTTCGAAGGCGTGTCCAGCGTCGCGGTCATGGGCAAGCAGCTCCACGAGACGCCGCTCCCCCCGCGCGCCCGCGCCCCGCGCAGACCCATCCCGCGCACCGTCGAAGCCGTCGTGGTGCGCGCCATGAGCAAGCGCCCCGACGAGCGCTTCCCCACCGCCACCGCGATGCGCATGGCGCTGGAGGCCACGCTCCTCGGCCCGGCCCGGCGCCGCGATCTCGCGCGCCGCGTGGCCGGCGCGCTCGTCATGACCGCCGCCCTCGCCGCCGCCCTCGACGCGGGCATCGCCTCCGCGCGCTGGGCCCACGCGCAGAGCCCCGCCCTCGCGGCCGTCCCTCCGACCGCCCTTCCGCTCGCCGCGGCGGCGCTTCCCGTCCTCGCGCCCACGCCCGCGCCCGACGCGCCGGTCGCCGCGACGCCCACCTCTCCGCCCACGCCCGTCCCGCCGCTCCGCGAGGCCCGGGCGGCCGCACATGCGCACCCCAGCAGCCCGGCCGCGCTCGAGGCCTGGGCGCGCGCCGCCCTTCGTGCGGGCGAGCTGCGCGAAGCGCGCCGCGCCGCGGCGGCGTGGACCCTGCATGACGGCACGGTCGAGCCGCGCCTCGTGATGGCGGCGGTCCTCGAGGCGATGAACAAGCGCGGCGACGCGGCCGCCTTGCTCACCGAGTGGTTGGAGGCGCACCCCGACTCCGTAGACGCCCGGGCCGAGCTTTCGCATCTTACGAATGGCGGAGAAGCCCTGGCGCGGCGCTAAGCCGGCCTTGTCTTTCCCCCCTCGCTCGCTAAATTCGGGCGCCTTTCAAATGGAGATGGTCGACCTCGCTTCGACATCGCTCTACCCGGCGAGACAGCGCTATGGCGCGATCCTCCGGCTCGCGATGCCGACCGTGGTCGCGATGCTCTCGCAGAGCGTCGTCAACGAGATCGACGTCGTCTTCTTCTCCCGCCTGCCCTGCCCGGAGTCGTCCAACGGCCAGGCGGCGCTCCTGCCCTCGCTCATCCTCGTGTGGCTCTTCGGGGGCAGCCTCAGCGCCCTGAGCGTCGGCACGCAAGCGATCGTCGCGCGCCGCTACGCCGAGGGCGATCGCAAGGCTGCGGGCGCCGTGCTCACGAACGCCGCGTTCTTCTGCTTCGTCGCGGGGACCCTCTTCTCGGTGCTGGGCATCGTCTGCTTGCCGTGGCTCGTGAAGTCGATGATCCGCGTGCCCGAGGTGCAGCGGGTCGCGCTCGAGTACTCGCGCTGGCGCATGCTCGGCATCGTCTCGATGGCCGCCACGATGGCCATCAAGGCGTTCTTCGACGGCCTCGGCAAGACGCACATCCACCTGGTCGCGGCGATCGTCATGAACGTCGCGAACGTCGCGTTCTGCTGGATGTTCATCTTCGGCCACGGCGGCGCGCCTCGCATGGGCGCGCCCGGCGCGGGGTTCAGCGCCTTCCTCGCGACGTGGATCGGCCTCGCGATCATGGTCGCGTACCTGGCCCTCGTCCGCGACGAGTACCGGCCGATGCGCAAGACGAACCTGTCGAGCCCGCTCACGGCCTCCATCCTCAAGCTGTCGGTGCCCGCGGCGGCGGCGACCGTCATCATGATGGTCGGGTTCGGGCTCTTCGCGCGCACCGCCGGCGAGCTCGACGCGGGCGCGGCCGCGGGCAACGGCCTCCCCGGCCAGTGCGGCGGCGTCGAGGCGGTCAACAGCGCCGCCAACACCGACATCGTCGAGACCCTCAAGCTCACGTTCACCGCGTGCATCGCGTTCGGCACCGCCACCGCCACGCTCATCGGCCAGTCGCTCGGGAGGCGCAGGCCCGACGAGGCGCAGCGGTGGGGCTGGGCCAGCGTGCGGCTCGGGTTCGTCCTCTTCGGCATCATCGGCCTGTGCGAGGGCGTCTTCTTCACGGAGCCCATCGTGAACTTCGTGTCCAACTCGCCGGCCGTGCGCGCCGCCGCGATGTTCCCGATGCGCATTATGGGCCTCGTGACGCCCGTCATCGCGGTCGCGCTGATCCTGAGCGAGGGCCTCTTCGGCGCGGGCTGTACCCAGTTCGTCGCCATCGCCCAGCTCATCCTGGTCTTCGGCTGGCTGGTGCCCGGCGCGTACGTCTTCGGGGTCGTCTTCCACCAGTCCCTCAACGGCATCTGGATGGCCGCCTTCGGCTACGCCTGTCTGGCCGCCCTCGTGATGAGCGTGAAGTTCGCCGGGGGCAGCTGGAAGAGAATCAAGCTCTGAGCCGACCGCCCCCGCGCACGCTCACTTCCGGGTGACCTGGGAGATGTCACGGACGGCGCCGCGGGCGGCGCTGGTCGTCATGAGCGCGTAGGCCTGGAGGGTCGGGGAGACGTAGCGGTCGCGCGAGGGTCGCCAGGCGTCGGCGCCCCGGGCGTCCATCGCGGCGCGGCGGCGGGCGAGCTCGCCGTCGCTGACGGCGACGTCGATGCGCCGGTTGGGGATGTCGATGCGGATCGTGTCGCCCTCCTCGACCAGCGCGATCGCGCCGCCCTCGGCCGCCTCGGGCGAGACGTGGCCGATGCTGAGGCCCGACGTGCCGCCGCTGAACCGCCCGTCTGTGACCAGCGCGCACTCCTTGCCGAGCCCTTTGCCCTTCAAGTACGACGTCGGGTAGAGCATCTCCTGCATGCCGGGGCCGCCGCGCGGGCCCTCGTAGGCGATGAGCACCACGTCGCCCGCGACGACCTGGTCCGCGAGGATGGCCTCGCACGCCGCCTCCTGCGAGGTGTACACGCGCGCCCGCCCGTCGAACTTCAGCGAGGCCGGGTCGACGCCCGCGGTCTTCACGATGCAGCCGTCCTTCGCGATGTTCCCGTAGAGCACCGCGAGGCCGCCGTCGCGGGCGTACGCGTCGTCGACCGAGCGGATGCAGCCGCGCGCCGCGTCGGTGTCGGGCGTGGGGAAGTACGTGTCTTGCGAGAACGCGACCTGCGTCGGCACGCCGCCGGGGGCCGCGAGCGCGCGCTTCTTCGCGCCGTCGGTCGCGGTGGCGCGGCGGACGTCGTTGGCGTCGATGGCGTCGCCCATCGTGCGCGAGTGGACGGTGAGCGCCTCGCGGCGGATGAGGCCCGCGCGATCGAGCTCGCCCAGGATGGTGAACACCCCGCCCGCCCGGTGCACGTCTTCCACGTGGTAGTGCGACGAAGGGGCGACCTTGCAGATGTTGGCGACCTCGCGCGAGAGGCGGTCGATGTCGGTCATCGTGAAGTCCACGCGCGCCTCGTGCGCGATGGCGAGGAGGTGCAGCACGGTGTTCGTCGAGCCGCCCATCGCGATGTCGAGCGCCATCGCGTTCTCGAACGCCTCGTACGTCGCGACGCTGCGCGGGAGCACCGAGCGGTCGCCCTGGAGGTAGTGCCGGCGCGCCATGTCGACGATGAGCCGCGACGCGTCGTCGAAGAGCTCCCACCGCCGCGCGTGCGTGGCGAGCAGCGTGCCGTTGCCGGGGAGCGCGAGGCCGATGGCCTCGTTCAGGCAGTTCATGCTGTTCGCGGTGAACATGCCCGAGCACGACCCGCAGGTGGGGCACGCCGAGCGCTCCATCTTCGCGAGCTCGTCGTCGCTCACGCTCGCGTCGCTCGAGGCGATCATCGGGTCGATGAGGTCGAGCTTGCGGATGAGCGGCTTGCCGTTGCGATCGACCGACCCGGCGATCTTCCCGGCCTCCATCGGCCCGCCCGAGACGAAGACCGTGGGGATGTTGAGGCGCATCGCGGCGATGAGCATCCCCGGCGTGATCTTGTCGCAGTTGGAGATGCAGAAGAGGGCGTCGGCGCAGTGCGCGTTCACCATGTACTCGACGCTGTCGGCGATGAGATCGCGGCTCGGCAGCGAGTACAGCATCCCCCCGTGACCCATCGCGATGCCGTCGTCGACGGCGATCGTGTTGAACTCGACGCCCCAGCCGCCCGCCGCGTCGATGGACTTCTTCACGCGCTGGCCGACGTCGTGGAGGTGCACGTGGCCCGGCACGAACTGCGTGAAGCTGTTGGCGATGGCGACGATGGGCTTCTCGAAGTCGGCGTCGCGCATCCCCGTGGCGCGCCAGAGGGCGCGGGCGCCGGCCATGTTGCGTCCAGCGGTCGACGTACGACTTCGAAAACCGGGCGTGGGCATACGCCCCACCGTATGGCACATCCGACCGGCTCGCCAGGGCGCCGCCGCGCGAGCTCTGCTACGGTCGTGGGGAGACGTATCGAAGGGAGCCTCGCCATGTCGACCCCTCGAGCCCAGCGGTCGCTCCCGATCGCCCCCGTCGCCGCCCCGCCGCGCCGGCACCTGCCGCTCGCCGGGGGCGCCCGGCCCGTCGACGCTCGCGTTCGGCCCATCTACGCGGTCTGGGAGATCACCCTCCGCTGCGATCTCGCCTGCCACCACTGCGGCTCGCGGGCCGGCCGCGAGCGGCCCGAAGAGCTGACGACCGAACAGGCCGTCGACCTCGTGCGTCAAATGGCCGAGCTGGGCGTGCAGGAGGTCACCCTCATCGGCGGCGAGGCGTACCTCCGCGACGACTGGACCAATCTCGTCCGCGCCGTCCGCGCGCACGGCATGCAATGCACGATCACCACGGGAGGCCGCGGCTTCACCCCGGAGCGGGCGCGCGCCGCGAAGGAGGCCGGCGTCCAGAGCGTGTCCGTGTCGATCGACGGGCTGCGCGAGAACCACGACCGACTGCGGGGCGTCCGCGGGAGCTTCGACGCCGCGCTCGCCGCGATGAGGAACCTGCGCGAGGCCGGCATCCCGATCGCGATCAACACCACGGTGAACCGCGCGAACCTCGGCGAGCTCGAGGGGCTCTTCGAGGTCATCGCGGGCGAGGGCGTCCACGGCTGGCAGGTGCAGCTCATCGTCGCGATGGGCCGCGCGGCCGACGAGCCCGAGCTCCTCCTCGAGCCGTACCACGTGCTCGACCTGATGCCGCGCCTCGCGGCCCTCAAGCCGCGCGCCGCGGCTCGAGGCGTGCGCCTCTTCCCGGGCAACAACGTCGGCTACTTCGGCCCGCACGAGAGCACCCTCCGCGCGCACATGCGCGACCGGCACAACGGGTCGTGCAGCGCCGGTCGGCTCACGCTCGGCCTCGAGG
Organism: uncultured delta proteobacterium; assembly: GCA_963797395.1. Taxonomy (GTDB): domain Bacteria; phylum Myxococcota_A; class Polyangia; order Polyangiales; family Polyangiaceae; genus Palsa-1150. The sequence continues at coordinate 1,181,360 of CAWCPA010000008.1, read as the reverse complement.
CGAACGGGGACATCAAGGGCTGCCCGTCCCTGCCGACCGCCGACTACGTGGGCGGCAACATTCGCGACGCGTCGCTGAAGGACATCTGGGAGCGCGCGGAGCCGTTGCGCTTCACGCGCGAGCGGACGGTCGACGACCTCTGGGGCTTCTGCCGAACTTGCTACTACGCCGAAGACTGCCTCGGCGGGTGCTCGTGGACGACGCACGTCCTCTTCGGCAAGCGCGGAAATAACCCGTATTGCCATCATCGCGCGCTCGAATTGCAGCGTGCCGGAAAGCGAGAGCGGCTCGTAAGGGCGCGGCCCGCCGAGGGGACTCCGTTCGATTACGGGCACTTCGAGTTGATCGAGGAGGCCTGGCCGGATCCTCCGGGCGCGCCGGGCCATCGGGCTGTAGGCTGAGCGAACGGCTTTTTCCGCATCTCGCTTCTTCCCGGGAGGACAAGAGATGTCGACGCGACTGATTCCCTGCTCGTCCTGCGCGCGGCACGTTCGTACGAGCGACACCGCGTGCCCGTTCTGCGGCGCCGCGACGGTCTCCGCGCCAACGCTGGTGGGCCCCCCGCTCGCGCGCATGTCGCGGGCCGCGTTCCTCGCGCTGGGCGCCGCCGGCAGCCTGGCGATGACCGACTGCAGCTCGGCGCCGGTGCCGCTGTACGGCGGCACCTCGGTGACCAGCGGCAGCGACTCCACCGGCTCGTCGAGCAGCTCGGGGGCGACGAGCGCCGGCTCCGAGGCGAGCGCGAGCAGCGGCGACGAGGGGCGCGTTCCGGCCGACGCGGGCGTCGAGCCCCAGGCCGACGCGACCACGCCCGACGCGACCGCGATCGACGACGCGGCGCCCTCCGAGAGCGGCCCCTCCGACGCCAGCCTCCGCCCCGACGCGCCGTTCGCGGAGCCCATGTACGGCGCTCCCGCGCCGCCCCCCAAGGAAAACGACGCAGGAGGCGGCGGCGTCGCGCAGCCGCTGTACGGCGCCTTTCCGCCGATCCGCAGCGGGCACTGACAGCGCAGTCGGGCGCGGCGGTCGAGCGGCCCCTCTGCCGCCTCGACGAGTTACTGCTTCGCGTGCGGAGACTTCGGAGCCGCGGCGTGGGGGGCGCCCTTGTCCTTGCCGCCCTTGCCCTTGCCCTTGCCCTTCTTGGGCGGGGTCTTCGTGTCGGTGTCGGGCGGCGGCGGCGCCGCGGCGCTCGTGTCGGGCGCCGCGCTCGTGTCGGGCTTGGCGCTCGCGCTGGCCGCCGGAGCCGCGCCCGCGTCGGGCGGCGTGCACGGACCGAAGTCGGGGTTGCAGCCCGCGTCGGCAAGGGCGGCCTCGTCGAGCGTGTCATCGGTGGTCGCCCCCGCGGCGCTCGGCAGCTGCCCGTTCGGGTACTTCGCGCGGTCTTCGGCGGAGCAGGGCTGCGGGTTCGTCGGGTCGTCCTGCACGCACTCCATCATCCAGGCGTCGCGCGGCGCGACGCCCTCCTTCTCAGCCTTGGCGTGCGCGGCGGCGACGTCGCCCGCGACGGCGACGTTGCTGTACCAGGGCACGTAGCTCACGAGAAGGAGGCCGATCGTGAGGATGCCCACGAAGGGCATGACGACCTTGTACAGGCTCGAGATGGGCCGATTGAACCGGAAGCTCGAGATGAAGAGGTTGAGCCCGAGCGGCGGCAGGCAGTACGCGATCTCGAGGTTCAAGAGGAAGATCATCGCCAGCTGGAAGGGCGACATCTTCTCGTCGGGGTGCCGCATGCCGAGGTCGGCCACGAACGGCACGATGAGCGGCACGGCCACGAGGATCGCGCTGAACCCCTCCATCAGCATGCCGAGCATGAGAAGGAAGATGTTCATCACGATGAGAAACTGCCATTTGTGCTCGATCCCCAGCTTGATGAGGAAGTTGAGCACCGCCGTCGGCACGTGCTGATCGACGACGTAGTTCATCAGCGCGTTCGCCATCGCGAGGATGAGGATGATGGCCCCGGCGAGGCTCATCGACGCCTTCACGATGCGCGCGAGGTCCTTGCGCCAGTCGAGGTCGCGATAAACGAAGAACTCGATGACGACGACGTACAGCGCGACGAGACCCGAGGCCTCGTCGAAGCTCGTGGCCACGCCCGACGCGAGGCAGACGATGAGGAGGACGGGGATGCCGAGCTCCCACTTGAGCTCCCAGAGCGCGCGCATCATCGACCCGAGCTCCGGCGGGTCGCGGTCGATCTTCTGCCGGGCGCCCGTGTACGCCGCGTAGACGCTGAGCAGGACGATGACGAGCGTGCCCGGGACGAGCACCGCCTTGAACAGCTCCATGAAGTCGACGTGCGCGACGAGCGCGTACACGAGGAGCGGCACGGAGCCGGGCAGGAGCAGGCCCACGGAGCCGCCCGTGGTGACCACGCCGAGCGCGAACGCGTCGGAGTACTTCTGCTTCCGGAGCGACGGGTAGAGGAGGCCGCCGATCGCGATGATCGTGACGCCGCTGCCGCCCGTGAGGACGGTGAAGACCGCGCTCGCGATGATGCACACGATCGCCAGGCCGCCCGGCATCCAGCCGAGCACCGTGCGGGCCGCGGCCACGAGGCGGTCGGGCGTCTTCGCCTCGGCGAGCACGTACCCGACGAACGTGAAGAGCGGGATCGTGACGACGATCGGCGAGTCCGCGAAGCGCTCGTCGAGGACCGTCGGCGCGATGAAGCGCAGGTGGTGGTAGGTCGCGTCGGGGTGGAGGAGCCAGAGGATCTCCGCCGAGCCGCCCATGACCGTGAAGAGCGGCATCCCGAGCAGGGCGAGCAGGATGATCAGCGCCGCGATGACGCTGCCGAACGCCGCCATGCCGAGCACGCCGGCGCCGGCGATGCCGAGGCCGACCTTCGCGCCCGTGGAGAGCGGGCCCTGATGCGCGTCGCCGCCGCCGCTCACGACGCCACCCCCTTCGCAGCCGCCTCGTCACGCTCGTTCGCGTGCTCCAGGGCCTCTTCGTTCTCTTCCGCGTCCACGTCCACGTGCCCGTTGCCCGAGAGCATGATGAGGATGCGCAGCAAGAACTTGAGCGTGATGACCGCCAGGCCGAACGGGAAGACGAAGTCGAGCTCGCGAATGAGGAGCCCGCGCGACTCGCCTCCGGAGCCGGGGACCTCGATTGCGGGCATGTGCGTGGCGCCCGGCGTCGAGGCGTCCATCTTCTGGGCGTCGACGAGGGTCTTGTCGAAGTGCGCGCCCCAGTCGGCGCCGTCGAGCCACGTGTTCCAGTCGGCGGCGCTCATCCACTTGTCGTAGGGCGTGCCGACCAGGACGCGCGGCAGCGACCGCACGTCGAGGGACATCTGCCGGCCGAGGACGAAGAAGTCTTGCGACATCTCCTTGGCGACAAGGCCGAGCTTCTCGCCCGCCGACGTGTCGCAGACCTGCGCGGCGTTGTCGGGGCACGGCTTGTTCGCCGGCGCCTGGAAGGCGGCGATCGCGATGTAGTCGACGAAGCCGACGACCGCGAAGCCGCACACCAGCGTGGCGCCGACCCACCCGACGATCGCGCTCGGCAGGCGCAGCTTCTCGGGGACGTACCGGAGGAGCACGTCGACGTGAATGTGCTTCCCCCGCGACGAAGCCATCGAAGCGCCGAGGAACGCGACCCAGAACGTGAGGCGCGTGGCGAGCCCGCGCAGGCCGCCGATGAGCATCAGCACCGACGCGTTCTGGAGCCAGTTGAGGAAGTTCGACGACCAGCCGATGCCGACGTGGCACCAGGCGCCGCCGCCGAAGAGGCCGAGCAGCAGCCCGCCCGTGACCACGCCGCGGTGCAACATCAGGTTGCCGCGACGGCGGGTCGCGACGTGCCCGATCGTCGCGAGGGCCGCCGAAGTGACCATGCAGCGGGTAAGGAGGCCCGCCGCGTTCTGCCCCGGGAAGTAGTCGGTGGCCAGGCCGCGCAGCAGAACCCAGAGCGAGAGGCTCACGATTTCTGCGACGAGCACCCAGGAACAGAGGCGCGACTCGACCCGTTGCCAGGCCGCGTCGAAGCGAACGAGGGGCTTCCCCCACTCCGCTCCCGGGGGTGCGGCTTGACCGTCGACTTGCATGGGGTCGGGACTATACGAAAAGCAGCGCTTACTGAGCCAGGGGATTGCCGGCGAGCTGCACGACTTTGTCGAAGATGGCGGGCGTGAAGACCGACCCGCGGAGCTCCTTCGCCGTCTTCACGAAGACCGTGCGCCACTCCTGCTTCTCGGCGTCGCTGAGGTCGTAGACGTGCTTCGAGGTTTTCATGCGATTGAAGGCAGCCGCGTCGATGTTGCGGATGGTCTTCGTGAGGCGGTCGGACGACTCGGCCCCGCGCTTGATGATGACGTCGCGGAGGTTCGGCGGCAGCGACTGGAGGCGCGCCGAGGAGGCGATGAAGCCGCCGACGACGTAGAAGAGCGTGTCGGACGCGATGTCCGTCACGCGCGACGACCACTGGAGCTGCTCGGCGCCGATGGGGGGCGCGGCGAGGACGTTGATGGCCCCGCCGGTAAGGGCGGGGAGGACCTCGTTGATTGTGAGCTGCTTCGGCGTGACGCCGCCGATGTTCGAGTAGAGCTTCGGCTCGACCGGGTCGCCCGAGTAGAAGAAGACGCCCTTGCCCTGGAGGTCGCTCGGGTGGTGGATCTGGCAGCCGACGCTCATCTCCTTGGCGGCGCCCGCGTCACCCCAGCCGAGGAGGGTGAAGCCCTTCGACTGGAACATCTGGTTGAAGTCGGCCTTCATCGCGTCGCGCGCCGCGTCGAGCTTCGCCCAGCTCGTGAAGAGGCCCGGGAGCTCGAGGACGAGGACGTCGGTGACGCCCGTGGCCGCGAGGCCGAGGGTCGTCACGACCGCGGCGTCGAGCTGCCCCGAGCGAATCTTCTGGATCATGAGCGACTCGTCGCCCGCCTGCCCGTTCCACTGGAAGTCGAGCACCAGCTCGCCGTTCGTGTCGTCCGAGACGTCCTTCATGAGCCTCTTGAACTCTTTGCCCCAGGACGAGTCTTGCGGGACGATCGTGCCAATCTTGAGCGTGGTGGTCGCTCCGGCGACTCCGGCGGCCCCCGTCACGAGCGCGGCTGCCGAGACGCCGACGACAACGGTCACGAACTTACGAAACATTCTCATACCTCCAGGAGGATGCCTGCCTCTTGGACGAGACAGTCGCGTCGCTGTTCCAAAAACGAGACGAAAACGAGGGCGGAAAACGAGGGCGAGTCAGTGGCTCGTGGCGGCCGGCTTGGCCATGGCCGTGGGCTTGTGAGGGGCCTTCTTCGGCTTTTCGGGCTTGGCCGGCTTCTCGGGCTTCTCGGGGGCCGCTTCGGCCGGGGGCGCGGGCTCGGGCGGGGGGGCCGACGCGGGGGCCGGGGCCGGCGCCGGCTCGGGGGTCGAGGCCCCGCCGCCGAGGTCGATGCCGCAAACGTCCTTCGCCCGGCGCTTACCCAGCCAGCGGCGCGCCTGACGCTTCGCGATGGCGTTCTCGAGCCGCTGCTCGGGCGAGGGATCGTCGGCCGCGAGGATCTTGTTCAGGTTTTCCTGGTAGATCGCCGCGTCACCCTTCGCGCACGCATAGCGCTGTGCGTAATAGAGAGGAACGAAGAGGAGCTTCCCGCCCGTCTTTGCGTTCACGTCGTCGAGGATCTGCTTCGCCTCGCCGAGCTCCGCCATGCCGCTGCGCGCGTGGTACGCGGCGAGCACGAGGTCCGCCTGGTAGTGCTCGGCCGACGGGTCGAGGGCGATGGCCCGCTTCAAGAGCGAGACGCCGACGTAGAGCTCCGCGATGAAGCCCGGGCCCTCGTTGTCGTCACCCTGCATCAGACCGACGCGGGCGACCCACGCGGCGCCCACCCATGTGAGGTAAACCGCGTCGTCCTTGTCTTTGAAGTTGTCTTTCAGCCACTTGTCGAGCGAGAGCTCGTTGCCCTTCGCCTTCTCGAAGCCGTTGTCGCGCTGCCCGAGGACCTGCAGGCCGAAGAAGATGGCGCGGTCGTACGCCATACGCGCGCGCTTCCTATGGTATTCGGCGAGGTCGTCGTTGCCGGCGTCCTGCGCGATTTGCATGTCGTCCTCGGCGAACGCGGACCCGTATGCGGTCCAAGTCTTCGAGAGGAGATAGAGGGCATCGACGTTGTCGGGATCGAGGGCGTGCATGCCCTCGAACTGCGCGAGCCCGGACTCCGCCGCCGCGCGCCCAACGTCGAAATCGCCCACGGTATCGACCGCCGAGGCCGCCTGCCGGAAAGCCTGAATCTGTCCGTCGACGAGGATCTTCTTGATGCAACCCGTAGAGCCAAGACCGAGCGCTGTCGTGAGCGAAAGGATGAGCAGGTGCGAGCGCATGGCGACACGAGTGGTAGGTGATACGGGCTGCCAGGTCAACGAGCGCGGGAGGGGCGCTCGACGACGAGACTTGCGGGGGACGCTGGACTTTTCTGACTGCGCTGGACCTTACGCAGCTTGCCTCAATGCGGCATTGCGCGAGCCCTCGCACAACCGAAATGCGACGCGGGCGAGCCCTCGATCAGCGGGAGACCCGCGCCGCCTGCAGGATGGTGCAGGCGCTCCGTACGCGCACCCCGGCGTCGCCGTCGGCGAGCAGGGGGGCCGCCCGCGAGGCGACCCCCAGGCTCGCGAGCGCCGTGGCCGCGCCGAGGCGATCGAATGGATCAGGGGCGGAGAGGGAGGCCTCGAGCCACCCCTGTATGCGCCGGTCGCCTACCGTCGCGAGGGCATAGCGGGCGCGCGGCGCGACGGGGGACCCCGGCTGCCCCAGGCCCTCGAGGGCCGCCAGGGCGCGGACGCGTTCCGCCGCGTCGGGGTTCGCGGAGGTCGCGAGGCGACCGAGGGCGCCGGTGCGGATCTCGAGGTCGTCGTCGGCGGCCGCCGCCCGCACGGCGGCGAGGAGCTCCGCGCGATCGAGCGGCGCCTGCGCGAGGGCCTGGAGGCGCGTGGCACGCGACCCTCCGGCGATGGACCGGGCGAGGAGGCCGATCGCGGCCTGCGCGGTCTCCGCGTCGACGTCGGGATGACGCAGGACCGCCGCCGCGCCTTCGACGGCGCCCGGCCCGTGGCCGGAGGCGACGAGGACGCGCAGGGCCTCGCGCCCGCCCGCGCTCCACACCGGGCCGGACGCCCACGCGAGCGCGACGTCCTCGCGGAGGCCGTCGTCGCCGCTCGTCCAGAGGTCGCGGAGGCGTTCGGCGACGGACGGACCGGCGGCGGGGGCCGGAAGGGCGGCGAGAGCGCGCACGGCCTCGGTCCGCACGATCGGCTCGGGGTCGACGCGCGCCGCCTCGGCGAGGGCCGCGAAGTCCGCGGGATCGGCGGCGTCGCGAGCCGCGCGCGCCGCCTCCCGCCGCACGCCCGGGTCGTCGTCGAGCAGCGCCCGAAGGCGAGCCTCGTGGTCCTGCGGCCGCACCAGCGCGCGCGCGCTCACCGCCCGCCAGCGCGGATCGGGGTCCGTCGCGAAGGCCCGCGCGTCGTCGAGGCCCAGCCCGCGCCCCGCGACGCGCGCGAGGGCCGCGTCGGCGCCCGCCGCGTCGTGGACGCGCATGCGGTCGGCGAGGGGTCCGTCGAGCTCGCGCGCGCACGGGAGCGCGTCCCGCACGCGCTCGGGCGCCTCGGCCGGCGTGGCGGCGAGGAGCTCGCGGCCGGCCACGCGCTCGGCGAGGGACGCGGCCTCGGCGTTCGAGAGCGTGCCGGCGCGCTCGCGGGCGCCGAGCGCGTCGCGGAGGGCGGCGCGATCGCCGTGGTCGGCGGCGAGCATGGCGGGCGACGCGGCGCAGCCCGCGACGAGCGCGCACGACGCGGCGAGGAGCGCGAAAGCCTTCGCCATCTGGCCCGATGGAAGTAGCCCCATTCGAGGGACCATGCTAGCCGCGGGCGCCGTGACCGCCGGCGCAGACGTCGTGGTGAACCGCAACGCGAGCCGGCTCGCGGACGTGGGCGGCCTGCGCCGCGCGATCGTGGACGCCGCGGACCAGGGCCACGCGCACGTCCACGAGACGCGCTCGATGGAAGACCTCGAAGCGGCGGCCCGAACGATCGCGGCCCGGGGCACGGCCGGCGTGGTCCTCGCAGGCGGGGACGGCTCTTGCATGGCGGGCATCACCGCGCTCGCGCGCGCCTTCGAGGGCCGGCCGCTCCCGCCCATCGCGTTCGCGCCGGGCGGCACGGTCTGCACAGTCGCCCGGAACTTCGGGCTGCGCGGGCGCGCGGCGCCTTCCGCGGAGCGCCTCGTGCGCGCCGTGTGCTCGGGCACGGCGCGGACCGTACGCCGGCCCACGCTGCGCGTCCTCGACGACGGAGGCGGCGATCGCGTCGGCTTCATCTTCGGCGCGGGCCTGGTCCTGCGGTTCTTCGACGCGTACTACGGCGGCCCGAAGCAGGGGCTGGTCCCGGCGGCGACGCTCGTCGCGCGCATCTTCGCGGGGTCGCTGACGGGCGCGCCCTTCGCGCGGCACGTGCTCGGGCCGACGCGGTGCTGCTTGCGGGTGGACGGCGAGGCGCACCCGGCGCGGGAGTGGAGCCTGGTCCTCGCGAGCGTCGTGCGCGACGTGGGCCTGCACATGCTGGTGCCGTATCGCGCGGGCGAGGAGCACGACCGGTTCCACGTGGTGGCGAGCGGGCTCTCCGCGCGCGCCCTGGGCGCGCAGCTCCCGCGCGCGGTCACCGGGCGGCCGCTCCTCGGCGAGCCCCGGCTCGACGCGCTCGCGCGCTCGCTCCGCGTGGGCTTCGAGGAGGGCGAAGGGGGCGGCTACGTCCTCGACGGCGACGTGTTCCGCGCGCGGGCGGCGAAGGTCGAGGCGGGCCCGGTGCTCTCCGTCCTCACGGGCTAGACCGGGCCCCCGCGTCGGCGGGAGCCGGCACGGCGGCCGGCGCGGCGTCCGCCGAGGCCTGACCCGGAGGGCACGGCGGCGGCGGACCGGGACGTTCGATGTCCAGGTGCCCGCACGCGCCGAGCGCGAACCCGGCCGACACGAGCCCCGCAGCGACCCCGAGCGCGAACGCGCGATTCCCCCTCATGCTGCTCGTTCCATAGCGCCGCGAGCATCGAACCGCACCACCATGTCAGCGATCGAAAGCGGCTCCGGCCGGTGCGTCACGAGGAGCACGGTGCGCTTGCCGCGGAGCCTGGCGATCGCATCCAGCACGCGCTCTTGCGACGCGGGGTCGAGGCCGCTCGTGGGCTCGTCGAGGAGGAGCACGGGCTGGCGCGTGGCGATGGCGCGCGCGAGCGCGATCCACTGCCGCTCGCCTCCCGAGACGGTGCGCCCGCCTGCCCCGAGGCGCGCCCCGCCGAGCGCGCCGAGGAGGTGACCTGCCCCGACGGCGTCGATCGCCTCGGCGACGTCGGACGCGGTCGCGTGGCTGGCGAGCGCGACGTTCGCTTCGAGGGTGTCGGCGACGACGGGCGCGTCTTGCGGGACCCACACGAACGGCCGCCCGGCCGGGCCCGCGGGCGCGCCGTCGAGGCTCTCGCCGCCGAACAGGACCTTGCCCCCTTCGGGGCGCTCGAGGCCGAGCAGCGTGCGGAGCAGCGTCGTCTTGCCGATCCCGGTCGGCCCGGCGAGCACGGCGATCGACCCCGGCTCGATCCGCAGGGAGAGCGGGGCGGTCGTCCCGTGCGCCAGCCGCAGCCCGCGGAGCTCCAGGGCGGCGAGCGGCCAGTCGCGGGGGAGCCCGTCGGCCTCCGGCGCGCGGACCCGCGATGCCGTCGCATCGACGTCGTGCGATGCCGTCGCATCGACGTCGTGCGATGCCGTCGCATCGACGTCATGCGATGCCGTCGCATCGACGTCGTGCGATGCCGTCGCATCGACGTCATGCGATGCCGTCGCATCGACCGGCCCGGCGTCGCCGATGAAGCGCCGGAGGTCGTCGTAGGCCGCCTGGGCGCGCGCGAGGGCCAGCCGCGCGTCGGCGATCTCGCGCAGGGGCCGGTACGCGAGGAAGAACGTGAGGGCGAAAAGGAAGAGCGACCGGCCGTCCGGCGCGGCGCCCAGCCAGCCCGCCCGCGACGCGCCGATGGCGAGCACCAGCGCCACCGCCCCGAGCACCTCGTTGGCGCCGCTGAGGACGGCCGCCCGCACCTGAAGGCGCGCGGCGCCCGAGGCGATCGCGTCGCCGAGGCGCCGGACCAGTCCACGGGCGCGCGCCTGCGCCCCGTAGGTGACCCAGAGGTCGGCGTGACGCACCGCCTCATCAGCGGCCTCGAGCAGGTCTTCCCTTGCCCGGGCCGCGCGCTGGCTTGCGCGCCGGTATCCCGCCCGCGCCCGACCGAGGAGCCCACCGAACCCCGCAAGAACGACCACGGCGACCACTGCCATGCGGCTGGAGAGCACGACGAGGAGCGCAGCGATCGGAACGATTCTGCGCTGCGGCTCGCGCACCACCGAGCAACCCTTGCTCAAGTCCGGTCTCGACGTCGCGCACGTGCTCGGTAAGCGCCGCCACCCGACGCGCTGTGCCACCGACACCCCCACCCTGATCGTCGTGTCGTGGACGGTGCAAGCGATGAACAGCCAGGAGGGCGTCGAGCAGTTCGAGCCGCAGCTCGCTCCCCACCTCCCCCGCCACGCGCGCCTGAACGTAAGTCGCGTACGCGCCGGACGCTCCCTTGACGAAGGCGATCCCGAGTCCCAATAGCGACAGAAAAAGCGCGCTGTCGGCGGAGAGGGCGCCGCCCGACAACGGGCTCGAGAGATCCAGACCGGATGTGGGGGCGGCGAGTCGTTCGGTCAACGAAAGCGCCACAACTCCGGCCACCAGCGCCATGAGCGCATGGCCGGCGGCGTGCAGCGCGCACGCGAGAAGGAAGCTCAAGAGCCGCGAAACTCCGAACGGCCCGCGGCCCAGTACCTGACGTAGTTTTTTTCCGTAGTACCCAGCGACCGATTTGGACGGCATGGCGTCTCATCCATTCATATCCCGATGCGAGATCACCGCCGAGCCGGCCATCTCACTTCGATAGTCAGCGTGGGCGGCGCGCGCCGCTCGTGTCGATGCGACGGCATCGCACAAAAAAAACGTCTCTCGATGCCCCGATGCCCAGGACCGCACGAACCTCCTCCCCGCGAGACGACACCCCGGCGAGACGCCGTGGCCCCCGTGCGCGGACCGGGCTCGCTGTGACGGACGTCAAAGGTACGAGAGCTGCATCGGACCCGTCGTTGACGACGGGAGCAGCCCACGAAAAAGGCGTCGCGACATCGGCCCAACCCGCCCACCCGCTCGCGAGCGAGGGAGCATCGGCAATGAGCAAGAGCAAGAGCAGCGCAGCCGCGGTCGCCGGTCATGAACGCTCGCGGGGTAACGCGCCGCTCCATCCGATGACCGGCAAGGCGGCCCGGGCGAGCGTCGACAAGGGCGATGCGAAGGCATCGCACAAGACCGAGAGCAAGCTGGAGTCGAAGCCGGCCGAGGCGCCGGCGGGCGACGACGATTTCGAGGCCGGCGAAGCCCCGGCCATCAACCCCGCCGCCGCGCAGAGCGGCGACCTCGACCTCATCGACGAGGAGTTCGACATCGAAGGCGCCGCGCCCGAAAGCACCGGCGAGCGGGAGGCCCCGTACGCCGCCCGCCGGGCCCCGTCCGATCGCGAGATCGAAGAGGGCGGCGGCGACTCCATGCTCGCGCGATATTTCCGCGAGATGGCGACGCACCCGGTCATGGGACCGGAAGAGGAGCTCCAGACCGCCATCGAGGTGGAGCGCGCAGAGGTCGATCACTGGGTCGCCATCCTCGGCTACTGCCCCGGGGCCGACAGCGCGCTCGACGCCCTCGAGAAGGACCTGCCCATGGGCGAAGACGCGCTCACGCTCCCGCAGATCGAGGAGCTTCGCAAGGCGCTCCGCACCTTCAAGAAGCAGCGCAACAAGCCCACGCGCGACCAGGAGAAGAAATACCGCGTCGTCTGCGCCTCCCTCGCCAAGGCCATCCGCCTCGCCGACAGCGACCGCCTGTGGATTGCTCACGCGGAAGAGGCCGTGCGCAAGCTCGGCGAAGAGCCCGACGAGGACGAGCAGGAGGCGGCGGTCGATCAGCTCGTCGACGCGACGGCGTCGCACAAGGTCGAGACCGACCCGGCGGCGGCCCGGGGCGCGGCGCACGTCGCGCCGACCCCCAGCTACAAGAAGGCCGTCGAGAAGATGAGCTCCGCCGCGGCGCACGCGCGGGTCGTGAAGAACAAGTTCGTGAAGGCGAACCTCAGGCTCGTGGTCTCGATCGCGCGCCGGTACAACCGGGGCCGCCTGCCCCTCATCGACCTCATTCAGGAGGGCAACATCGGCCTGATGAAGGCCGTGGAGAGGTTCGATCACACGCGCGGGTATCGCTTCTCGACGTACGCGTCGTGGTGGATCCGGCACGCCATTAGCCGGGCCCTGGCCGACAAGGGCCGGGCCGTCCGCATCCCGGTCCACATGCTCGACACGCACAACCGCATCCAGCGCGCGACCCAGGCCGTCCTGGCGCGCACCGGGCGCGACCCCACGCTGGGCGAGCTCGAGCACGAGACGGGCATCCCGCAAGAGAAGCTCGACAAGGTGAAGGGCTCCTGGGCCGAGACGCCGTTCTCGCTCGATCGCCCCGTGGGCGACGAGGACGGGCGAAAGTTCATCGACTTCCTGCAAGACGAGGGCTCCCTCTCGCCTTACGACTCGCTCGCCGACCACAAGTGGAACGCCGAGGTCCGGCGCCTGCTCACCACGCTGACGCCCATCGAGTCGCGCATCATCCGCTGGCGGTTCGGGCTCGACGACGAAGACGAGCTCACGCTCAAGGAAATCGGCGACAAGTACAACCTGTCCCGCGAGCGCATCCGGCAGCTGCAAGAGCAGGCGCTCGGCAAGATTCGCAAGCACATGCGCGAGTAGGGCGGCGGCTCGCAGCCCGGGCTGGCTAGTTCTGTGACCAGCGGGCGATGAGGTCGACGAGGCGGTCGGCGGCGTGGCGCGCGCCGTCTTGCTTGCCGCCCACGTGGTTGAAGAAGATCGAGAACGCGATCGGCGGGCGGCCGGAGTCGCGGAGGACGTAGCCGCTGAGCGCGATGACGTCGTCGAGCGTCCCCGTCTTGGCGCGGACGTGCCGGCGCGTGAGCTCGCCGTGGAAGCGCTTGCGGAGCGTGCCGTCGACGCCGCCCACCGAGAGCTGGGCCAGGTACTCCGGCTGCACGTCCGGCGACCGCCAGGCCCAGCGAAGGAGGCGCACGGTGCTCCACGCGGTGACGCGGTCGGCGTCGAAGAGGCCGGACCCGTTCTTGAGCAGGATGCCCGCGTCGCTCGCGCCGATGCGATCGAGAAACTGCGCGACCAGCTCCGTGGAGTCGCCGCTCTTCGCGGGGCGGCTCTTTCCTTCTCCCGCGAGGCTCCGGAAGATCATCTCGGCGTAGAAGTTGTCGCTCTGCTTGCCCAGCGCATAGAGGAGCGACGAGAGCGGCTCGGACTGGTGCTTCGCGAGCACGTGCCCGCGCGCGCTGCCGAGCTTCACGCCTCCCGCGACCTTCAACCCCGACTTCTCGAGGATGTCCTTCAGCGCGTATCCGGCGAGGAGGCGCGGGTCGTCGGCGCGGCGGGTGTACCGGACGAGCCGCGAGTCGGCCGCGACCGCGCCGGTGACCTTCGCTCCCATGCGGCCGCCGTTGGGCGAGAGCGCGAGCTCGACGGTGTCGGCGCTGCCCTCGGGCGCGGTGCGGATCGACCCGTCGACGTCGACGAAGCCCGGCGGCTCGAACTCGACGCGGGCCGCGCCGCCGCTCGCCGACGGCCGCACCGTGAGGGTGACGGTGTTCTCGTCGAGGGCGACCGCGCTGATGGGCGCGCGGAACGAGGCCCACTCGTTGGGCTGCTGCTCGAAGGCCGGCGGGGTGGTCTGGTCGTCGTAGAACTCCTGGTCCACGACGACGTCTCCCTCCACGCGGGTCACGCCGTACTCCTTGAGCTGCTGCACGAGCGACCAGAGGTCCTCGCTGGCGAGCGACGGATCGCCGTACCCGCGGAGCGCGAGCCCCGCTACCGCGTCGCCGTCGAGCTTGCCCGAGAGGGTGGTCTCGTACCGGTGCTCGCCGTGGAGGGTCGCGAGGGCGGCCCCGGCCGTGTAAAGCTTGGCGTTCGACGCGGGATTGAGCAGCGTGTGCTCGTTCACCGCGGCCAGAATGCGCCCCGTGTCCACATCGAGAACCGCGATGCCCACGCTCGCCCCCTCGAGCGCGCGATCGGACGCGATGGCCTTGGCCGCCGCGTCGAGCTCGGGAACGAGGTCGGTGAGGGGCGCGGCGCCGGCGTCGGCGTGCGCGGACGAGGGGCCGGACCGGCCGTCCGCGGCGAAGAGGGCGCCCACGAGCGCGAGGGACAGCGCGAGCAATCGAGCGGCGGTTCGCATGGCGGCGGGCCTCTCATCCTTTAGACCGCGGCGGGCCGCTCGGGAAGCCGTCGTCGCGGGCGGGCTCGCCGCGGCGGCCCTGGCGTTCGTGCCCGGGTGCCGCACCGCGGACCCCCCCTCGCCGCGCGGGGGGCCGCTCGAAATGCTGCTCGCGAACGACCCCGAGACGCTCGACCCGCGGTACGCGACCGACGCGGTGGGCCTCCGCGCGACGCGCCTCGTGCACGCGGGCCTCGTGCGCCTCGACCCGGACACGCTGGCCCCGGTGCCGTACCTCGCCCGCGGCTGGCGCTGGCTCGACCCGCTCACCCTCCGCGTCGAGCTCCGCGAGGACGTGCGCTTCCACTCGGGCGCGCCCTTCGGCGCGGACGACGTGGTGGAGACCCTGCGCGCCTTCGCGTCGCCCAAGGTCGGGTCGCGCCACGCGAGCGTGATCGACGCCATCGCGGAGGCCCACGCCGACGGCCCGCACGCGGTCGTCGTGCGCCTCGCCCGCCCGCACGGGACGCTGCTGACGGATCTCGAGCTGCCCGTGCTCCGCGCGGACCAGGCGGCCTCGCCCCCCGCGCCGGACGGGTCGCTCGACGGGCTCGGCCCGTACCGCGTGGCGCGCGCCGCCCGCGGCGAGGTGGACCTCGAGCCGGCCGAAGGAGGCGCCCTCCCGCGGCCGCAGCACGGCGTCGTGCTGCGCGTCGTCCACGACGAGAACGCGCGGGCGCTCCGGCTCGAGGCCGGGCGCGCCGACGTCGCGCTCAACCTGATCTCGCCCACCCTGCTCCCGGCGCTGGCGGCGGAGCCGGGCCTCGCGGTGGCCTCGCGGCCCGGCGCGAACCTCACGTACATGGTCGTCGAGGAGGACCACCCGCCGCTCGGCGACCCCGAGTTCCGGCGCGCACTCTCGGACGCGATCGACCGCGCCGGCATCTGCGCGTCGCTCCTCGCCGGACACGCGCAGCCCGCGGGCGACCTCATCGCGCCGGCCCAATGGGCGCACGCCGGAGGCGCTCCCCTTCCCTTCGACCCCGCCGCGGCCCGCGAGCGCTTCGCGCGGCTCGGGCCTCGCCCGGGCCTCACCCGCCTCACGCTGCTCACATCGACCGAGCGCCTGCGCGGCGACATCGCGCGGTACATCGCGCAGTCCCTCGGCGACGCGGGGCTGCCCGTGGACGTCGTCCCGCTCGAGCTCGGGACCCTCATCGCGCGCCTCAACGCGGGCGACTTCGACCTCGCGATCCTCCAGCTCCCCGAGATGAGCGAGCCGAACGTGCTCCGCCGCTTCCTCCACAGCGCCTCAATCCCGCCGGCCGGCGCCAACCGCGGGCGGGCCCGCGACCCGAGGCTCGACGCGCTCCTCGACGAGGGCGATCGCGTCGCCGACCCTGAAGCCCGCCGCGCAATCTACGCGCGGCTCGAGGCGGTCCAGCGCGACGCGCTGCACCTCGTGCCGCTCTGGTACGAGGACCAGGTCGTCGTCACGAGCGCGCGCGCCCGCGGCTTCTCGCCCAGCGCCGAGGGCCGCTGGCTAGGCCTCGCGACGCTGCCCTAGGCCCACCGGCCCCAAGCGCTCCCCGCCATCACCGGCCCCCCATCAAAAGACACAACCCCTCCTCGCCCCCCCCAAATCCCGAACCCGTACGCTTGCCAACGAATTTCTCAATCTGACCGGGCCCGCAGCCGCCCCCGAGACCCCACAAGCCGCGACTCCCGCTCGAGCAAAGCGAGAGCGAACCCGACCAACTCCCGCTCGAGCAAAGCGAGAGCGAGACCCGGCACGGACCGAACGTGCCCCATAACCGGGCGAGACCGAGCGAGCCCGTCGACGGGGCGAGGAGCCGTACTCCCCGTACGGCGACGACCCCCGGCGGCGGGGATCGCGAAGGTATCGCCCGGTTACGGGGCGCGTTCGCGCCAGGTGTCGTGGTAGGGGCGGTCCTCGATGTTCGCCGCCTGCGCAGTGGTCATCAGCGGCGCGAAGGCGTCGCACATGACCGCGAGCTCCTCGGTGCGCCGGGTGCCGATGCTGGCCTCGTACGCCCCGGGATGCGGGCCGTGCGCGACGCCGGAGGGATGGAGCGAGATGGAGCCGGAGCCGACGCCGCGACGGCTCGTGAAGTTGCCGCGCAGGTAGAGGATGACCTCGTCGCAGTCGACGTTCGAGTGCGGGTAAGGGCACGGGATGGCCTGGGGGTGCGTGTCGAGCATGCGCGGAACGAACGAGCACACGAGGACGCCGGGCCCCTCGAACGTCGCGTGCACCGTCGGCGGGAGGTGCACGAGCCCCGTCTTGGACGCGAAGCGCTCGATGGGCAGCGCGACCGGGTACACGAAGCCCTCCCAGCCCACGACGTCCATCGCCGGCGTCTCGAGGACATACCGGGTGAAGGTGCCGCGCTTCTTCACGAGGAGCTCGCGCGGCCCCTCGAGCGGCGCGTCCACCGTCGCAATCGGCCCCTCGGGTCGCTTGAAGTCGCGATGCGTGTAGGGCGCATCCATGCGGATCTGGCCGACCGGGTTGCGGTACGCGCCCGGGATGGCGACGCCGCCGCGGACCTCGAAGCCGAGGAGCTTGGCCGGGGGCCCGGGCAGGTGCCACCGGTGCATCATCGCCTTGGGGATCCACACGTAGTCGCCGGCCGCGACGTCGAGCCACCCGCACGGCGACTCGAGGCGCGCGCGCCCCTCGCGCAGGAACCAGAGCTCGTCGCCGTCGCCGTTCGCGAAGTACACGTCGTCGGTCTCGGTCGCGTGGGCCAGGACGATCGTGACCTGGTCGTTGAAGAGGATGGGGACGCGCCGGTCGACGAGCATCCCCTGCGGCGAGACGTGATCGGAGTGATAGAGGCGCCGCCGGAGCGGGCGCTGGCCCTCGAGGTCGGCCTCGGGCGGAGGCCACCCGCGGGTCGACGCGCCCGCCTCGCGATGCGCCCCGACCGGGAAGCGATGGTAGAAGTACGAGAACGCGCCGCCGAACCCCGCGCGCGTGTGCAGCTCCTCGTAGAGGAGGCCGCCGTTCGCGCGGAGCGCGGTGTGCGGCTTGTCCGGCAGGAGGCCCGCCGCGTGGCGGTCGATCATCGAGCCTCCGCGGTCTGCTGCGCGCGCTCGATGCTCTCGAAGAGGGCGCGGAAGTTCCCGTACCCGAACCCCTCGTCGCCGCAGCGCTGGATGATCTCGTAGAAGAACGGGCCGGCGCGCTCGTCCGCGTAGAGCGCGCGCGCCTCGCGCAGGAAGATCTGGAGCATGTACCGATCGTGCGAGCCGTCGAGGAGCACGCGGTGCTTCTCGAGCATGGCGAGCTCCTGCTGCACGTTGTGGATACCCAGCGCCTCCAGGCGCCTCGGGAGGTCCCGGTAGTAGGCCTCGGGGGTGTCCATGAACTCGACTCCCCGGCGCTTCAGCTCCTCGACCGTCTCGACGATGTCGGTCACGCCGAAGGCCACGTGCTGCACGCCGGGCCCGTCGTTGTCCTCGACGAAGCGGTAGATCTGCGAGTCGCGGAAGTGCGGGCGGAGCGGCTCGTTGGTCGCGAACTTCACGTGGCTCTCGGGGTCCCACATGACCACCGACTTGAGGCCCGAGCCCACCGCCGCGGCCGGCGCCTTGGCGCGCGTGACGTCCTGCGTGTGGAACGTGATCTCCCAGAACGGCTCGAGCCCGAGGACGTCGCGATAGAACGCGAGGATCGGCTGCATGGTGAGCCCGTTGCACGTCACGTGGTCGAACGCGCGGATGCCGAAGCGATTCGGCCGCGGGTCCTGCACCCCGCAGGCGTCGAAGCCGGGCGCGAAGCCCGTGTACCCCTCGCGCTCCACGAGGCGAAACGCCACGTCGCCCAGCGGCGTCGCGATCTCCACCGCCCGGTAGGTGCCGCCGCCCGCGTCTCGGTCGCTGACGGGGTCGCCGAGGAGCGTCCCGCCGCGCTCCTCGAGCGCCACCATCGCGCGATCGAGGCTCTTCACACGGAACGCCAGGCTCATGACGCCGGCCGGATGGCGCCGCAGGTAGCGCGCGGCCTTGGAGCCGCCGTTCGAGCCGGCGTCAGGCGCGGACACGCACACGCGGACGTCGCCTGCGGCGAACACCACCGACCGCTGGCCGCCGCGGGCCGACAGGTCCGCGCCGGAGCGCGCGATCTCGCGGAAATCGAGCTTCTCGTAGAAGCGCCGCGAGCGCTCGATGTCCTCTACGACGAAGTGGATCGAATCGTACCCGACGAAGCCGATGCCTTCGTTGGCCATGATCCCAGATCATGGCCCGCACCCGGGCGACCCACCAGCCCAGCCCACGGGGATTCGTGACGTCGGCGCGCGTGATTCGGCGCGTCAGAGGAGGAGCCCCACGCGGAGGAGGTCGATGGTGGGGAGAACGGAGTTCCCGAGCGTCCTCACCGCCTGCTGCGCCCCGCTCGGCGCGAGGGACAGCGGGAGCGTGCTCGACGTCGAGACGCCCCAGGGGACCTGCACGCCCGCGTCGACGCCGAAGGTCAGGCCTGCCGCCTGCGGGACCGTCCAGAGGAAACCCAGGCGCGGGTTCACGTACCACGAGTCGATCCCCAGCACCTCGGTCGCGGACCCGAGCATCGCGACGCTCACGGTCGTGTTCGCGCCGATGTGCTGGCGGCCGAGGCGCGCGCCGACGAAGAACGAGCCGAGGAAGGACGAGGAGACGGGCCCGCCGAGGAAGCGAAACGGGAACAGGCGCACGTCCCCCGCGAGCGACCACAGGTTCGCGCTCACCCCGTCGACCGTGACGGTGGGCAGCGCGCCGTATTCTCCGCCGATCCCCACGACGCCGTAGAGCTCTGCCATGGCCTCGATCGCCAGGAGGCGCGGGAACCCGACGCCGCCGATGGCGCCCGCACGGAGCGGCGCCACCGCGCCTGTCGAAGAAGCGACAGTGTCCGGAGACGCGCCAGCGCCCTGACCGAGCATCGCCGACGCGGGCGGGGTGGAAGGCTCCGGCGCGGCCTCGTCAGCGCGGGCATGGTGCCCGCTCGAGGCAAGCATCACGAAGCCGAGAGCGAGCGCGAGGGGCGCAAGACGTCGGGGCACGCGCCGCGATACAGCAAGGCCCGATCCGTTCCCGATGGCGAAACGCAATTTTTCCACGCTCGCTCGTGCGCAATTTGCCCGCGCTTCGGGCTCGCTTACATCCTCCCCGCGTTCCCTCTCTCGCCGAGCCCGCACCCGTGTGCTAATCGGCAAGCCCGGCATGAGCCGGAAGCCCACGAAATACGTGTTCGTCACGGGTGGGGTCGTCTCCTCGATCGGGAAGGGTCTCGCCAGTGCATCGGTGGGCGCCCTGCTCGAGGCTCGCGGCCTTCGCGTCACGCACGTCAAGCTCGATCCCTACATCAACGTCGACCCGGGCACGATGAGCCCGTATCAACACGGCGAGGTCTTCGTCACCGACGACGGTGCCGAGACCGATCTCGACCTGGGTCACTACGAGCGCTTCACGACGGCGCGAATGACGCGTCAGCACAACTTCACCACGGGGCGCATCTACGAGAGCGTCATCTCGAAGGAGCGCCGTGGCGAGTACCTGGGCGCGACCGTGCAGGTCATCCCCCACATCACCGACGAGATCAAAGCGCGCGTCCGCGACGCCACCGAGGGCGTCGACATCGCGATCATCGAGATCGGCGGCACCGCCGGCGACATCGAGTCGCTGCCCTTCCTCGAGGCCGTCCGCCAGATGAAGCTCGAGGCGGGCCCGCAGAACGCCCTCAACATCCACGTCACCCTCGTGCCGTACATCCCCACGGCCGGCGAGCTCAAGACGAAGCCGACGCAGCACTCGGTCAAGGAGATGCGCGAGATCGGCATCCAGCCCGACGTGCTCCTCTGCCGCACGCAGATGGCCCTCTCGCGCGCCGTGAAGGAGAAGATCGCGCTCTTCTCGAACGTGGCGGTCGAGGCGGTCATCGGCGCGATGGACGTGAACTGCATTTACGAGGTGCCGCTCATGCTCCACGCCGAGGGGCTCGACGACCTCATCGCCGAGCGCCTCAACATCTGGAGCCGCTCGCCCGACCTCGCGACGTGGCAGCGCGTCGTCGCCCGCTTCAAGAGCGCGCCCCGCGGCACCGTGAAGATCGGCATCGTCGGCAAGTACGTGCACCTCAAGGACTCGTACAAGTCACTGCACGAGGCGCTCGTCCACGGGGGGCTCGACAACGAGTGCCGCGTGGAGCTCGAGTACATCGATTCCGAGCAGGTCGAGCAGCAGGGCCCCGAGGCGCTGCTCTCGAACCTCGACGCGGTCCTCGTGCCCGGCGGGTTCGGCGACCGCGGCACCGAAGGGAAGATCGCGGCCATCGGGTACGCCCGCAAGAACCGCATCCCCTTCTTCGGCATCTGCCTCGGCATGCAGCTCGCGGTCGTCGAGTTCGCGCGCGACGTCGCCGGCCTCGCGGGCGCGAACTCCAGCGAGTTCGACAAGGACACGCCGCACGCCGTCATCGACCTCATGCCCGACCAGCGCGCCCTCCGGAACAAGGGCGCGACGATGCGCCTCGGCGCGTACGCGTGCGTGCTCGTCCCGGGCACCATCGCCGCCGAGGCCTACGGCACGACCGAGATCAGCGAGCGCCACAGGCACCGCTACGAGTTCGCGAACGACTACCGCGAGAACCTCTCCGCGGCCGGCCTCGTGCTCAGCGGCTCGTCGCCCGACAAGCGCCTCATCGAGATGGTGGAGCTCCGCGAGCATCCCTTCTTCGTGGGCTGCCAGTTCCACCCCGAGTTCAAGAGCCGTCCGGTCGCCCCGCACCCGCTCTTCGCGCGCTTCGTGAAGGCGGCGCTCGAGCGGCAGGCCGCGCGCGCCCGCACCGAGGGCCGCAAGCTCCCCGAGAGCCAGAGCGTCATCAACTGAGCCTCAGGGCGGGAGGGCCGTCCCTTCGCCGTGAACGGCGGGGGTCGGCCCCTTCTCGACGACCAAGGTGAACGCGATGCGAAAGCCCCAGGTGCGCTGGCTGGCGCCCTGGAGCGGCGTGCCGATCGTGGTGAAGGCGCTGATCGCCGGCTCCACGAGCGGCAGCACCAGCCGTACGTTCGGCGAGACGACCACGGTGGCGCGCGCGCCGTCGCTCACGTGCGGCACGTCGATCGCGTAGGCCTCGAACGCCTCGAAGCCCGCCGCGATCTTCCGCGTCGCCCAGATCCCGAAGTAGAGGCCGAGGGTCGCGTAGATGTAGGGCGTGCCGAACGCGTTCGTCGTCGTGAGGAGCTGCAGCGACTGCCGGAACTGCGCGACGAAGGGCCCGTCGATGGCCCGCACGTCGATGAAGGGCCGGGCCCCAATCGCGGCCGGCGTGAAGAACTGCACGTCCCAGGGGCGCAGCGTGGCCGCGGCGAGCGCGGTCGTCGCGGCGGGGCCGGTCGAGCCGAAGCTCGCGGTGGGCAGGACGAGCGCCAGCCCGCCGCCGAACGCGAGGCCCGTGCGGGTCGCCCAGAGCGTGCGGCCCTCGAGCTCGAGGTTCCCGCTCACCACCCGGCCGCCGGACGCCGCGAACTCGTAGTTCGCGCCCACGAACCAGCGCCGCAGGCCCACCGGATCCTCGAACTGGAGGCGCTGCACGAACGCGTGCGTGATCGCGCCGCCGCTGTTCGGCAAGATGGCGCCCGCGGTCTCCTCGAACGTACCCTCGAGCTCCGAGTGCGTCAGCTCGGGCAGCGTGGGCGGGCGCGGCGCCGAGGGCAGCACGTACGGGTCATCGAAGACCGCGCCCCCCGCGAGCGCGCTCGAGGGCAGGGCGACGCCCAGAGCGATGGCGAGGGCGACGGCGCCGAGACGCACCCCTCGCTTCTAACACGCGACCACAATGCCTTCGTCGCGGGCGCGCTGCATCGCGCGGGCGTTCGCGGCGTGGCCCGGACGAACGGCGCGCACCCGGCCGAGCGGCGGCCCGCCCCACACGTAAAGATCGCCGAGCAGGTCGAGCAGCTTGTGGCGCGCCGGCTCGTCGGGCGCGTACGGCCGCCCGGCGCAGTGCGCCGCCTCCGGCGTCAGCACGACCACGGCCTCGGGACCCACGCGCCGCGCGAGCCCGCCCGCCGCCAGCTCCCCCAGGTCTCGGGCCACCGCGAACGTGCGCGCCCCCGCGATGCGCTCCCGGAAGTCGCGCGCGTCGCCGCCCCACCGCGCCTCGGGCCAGACGCGCGCCTCGTCGAAGCCCGCAAGCTCGAGCCGCGCCTCGACCACCACCCCGTCGCCCGGCGCGAACTCGTACCGGCTCGCGCCGATCTCGAGCGCCGCCGCGCGCGCGACCCGAAGGCGGCGCGCCCCCCGGGGCTCGGACGTCGTGCGCGCGATCGCCTCGCACCACGTGGCGGCGGCGCCGTCGAGCAGCGGCATCTCCGGACCCTCCACGTGCAGCGCGAGCCCCTCGTACACGCCGAGGCCCGCGAGCGCCGCGAACGCGTGCTCCACCGTGCCGACGCGCAGCGCGCCACCTGCGGCCACCACCGTCGTCGCGCGCTCGGTCGACGCGATCGACAGCTCCGCGATCGGCGCGTCGACGCCCGCCGCGCAGAGCGAGACCGGCCCGGGGCGGGCCCGCAGCGTGACGCGCGCCTGCGCGCCCGTGTGCAGCCCGAAGCCCGCGACGGTCGCCTCCATCACGAGACGACCGCTGTCACGCCATGATGCGGAAGTCGGAGAACTCGCCCGTGTAGCCGCGCCATCGGACGTCCACGTCGTCGACGCGCGCGGCGGACGGACCGTGGTGCGCCCAGGAGATGATCTCCTTGATGGCATCTTCCTCGCCCTCGGCCACCACCTCGACGCTGCCGTCGGGCCGGTTCTTCACCCAGCCGGTGATGCCGAGCCGACGCGCTTCGCGCTGCGTCGCGGCTCGAAAGAAAACGCCCGTGACCCGTCCCCGAACGATGACTTGTACCCGCTTCGTCGACATGAAGGTGTGACCCGAGCTTGCCTTCCCGGTGTCACCTACTCAATCGGCGGGCTCTCGGCAAACTTTGCGTGACGGGCCCGCCTGGAAACGGGCCCGATCACGGTTCGTGCGATGCCGTCGCATCGACCACGCAAAGCTGCCGGGGGCGCGCGCCTATTCGACCTTGGCGCCTTCGGTCGGCGCAGCGGCGGTCGCGGTCTTCGTCTTCCCGCCGGCCTTCGCGCTGCCGGTCGTCGACTCGCCCTCGGCGGCCGCGCCCTCCCCCACGAGCTCGATGAGCGAGATGGGGGCGTTGTCGCCGCGGCGCGGGCCGAACTTCACGATGCGCGTGTAGCCACCCGGGCGGGAGGCGTAACGGCGCGCGAGGTCGAGCAGCACCTTCTCGACGAGATCGACGCGGTTCGTGGCGCCGCCCGTCTCGACGCGAACGCCGAAGCGGGGGATGTACGCCGCGATGAGCCGCTGCGCCGCGAGGCGGCGCGCCTTGTCGGCCGGAGAGAGCTCCGACTGGGCCGTGTAGGCCACGGTGCCGAGGCGGCGCGCCTTCGTGATGAGGCGCTCCGCGACCCGGCGAAGCTCCTTGGCCTTCGCGTCGGTGGTCTCGATCTTCTCGTGCAAGATCAAGTTGGCCGTGAGATTGCGCAGCATGGCCCTTCGGCTGCTGGTGTTTCGGTCGAACTTCCGACCCGAATTCTTGTGGCGCATCGCTTCCTCGACTCGTCGTTCTCGCCCTAGTTCAGGCTAGTTCTGCTGCTGCTGCTGCTTCCAGCGCTCGAGCATCTGCGGCCAGCTGTCGATCTTCATGCCCAGCGAGAGCCCCATGTTCGCAAGGATCTCTTTGATCTCCTTGAGGCTCTTGCGGCCGAAGTTCTTGGTCTTCAGCATGTCCTGCTCGGTGCGCTGAACCAGCTCGCCGATGAGCTGGATGTTCGCGTTCTGGAGGCAGTTCGCGCTGCGGACGCTGAGCTCGAGCTCGTCCACGCTGCGGAAGAGGTTCTCGTTGAGCGGCTCTTCCTCGGCGCCGGTGGGGGCGTACTGCGCTTCCTCGGCCTCTTCGAAGTTGATGAAGATCGAGAGCTGCTCCTTGAGGATCTTGGCCGCGTACGCGACCGCGTCCTGGGGCTTCACGCTCCCGTTCGTCCAGACCTCGAGGGTGAGCTTGTCGTAATCGGTCTGCTGGCCGACGCGCGCATTGGTCACCGTGTAGTTGACCTTGCGGACCGGCGAGAAGAGCGCGTCGATGGGAATGGTGCCGATCGACATGCCCGGCGTCTTGTTGCGCTCGGCCGGCACGTACCCGCGGCCGACGTTCACCGTCAGCTCCATCGCGAGGGGGCCCTTCTTGTCGAGCGTCGCCACGACGTGGTCGGGGTTCAGCACCTGGAGGCCGTCGACGAGCTGGATGTCGCGCCCGTGCACCGGACCGGGGCCGGTCTTGTCGATGCGGACGTTGTACGTCTTCGCGGTCGCGGCCTTGAGCACGACCTCCTTGAGGTTCAGCACGATCTCGGTCACGTCTTCGACGACGTCGCTCACGGTGGTGAACTCGTGGAGCGCGCCCTCGATGCGGACCGCGGTGATCGCGGCGCCCTGCAGCGACGAGAGGAGAATGCGGCGGAGCGAGTTGCCGACGGTGATGCCGTACCCGCGCTCGAGCGGCTCGGCGGTGAACTTGCCGTAGAACTCGGTGAGCGTCTCGGTCTCGATGTGGATGCCACGGGGGCGAATGAGATCGCGCCAGTTCCGGGTGATGATGTTCGACGTCGTCATCGGTTCTCCTCTTCGGTGTCAGGGTTCACGCGATGGTCCCGGCGCGCCTTTGAACCCGCTCTCCAGCGGCGCCCGCCACCTGCCCGTGTGCAATCGAGAATCAGCAAAATCGAAATGAAAGCCGAGCCACGAATCGAGGGACTACCTCGAGTAGTACTCGACCACGTACTGCTCGCGAATCGCCGGCTCGTTCATCTCTTCGCGGACCGGCAGGCCCTTGAAGGTGCCGATGAAGTTGCCCTTGTCGAGCTCGAGCCACGACAGCGCGGGGCGCTTGTCGACCTGCGCGAGCGACGCGAGGATTTCCTTCATCTCGCGGCTCTTCTGGCGAATCTCGACCTTGTCGCCCGGGCGCAGGATGACGCTGGGGATGTCGAGGCGCTTGCCGTTCACGAGGATGTGCCCGTGCCGGATGACCTGCCGCGCCTGCGCGCGCGTGAACGCGAAGCCGAGGCGGTGCACGACGCTGTCGAGCCGCGACTCGAGGAGGCCGAGCATCTGCTCGCCCGTGCGGCCCTTCCGGCGCGCGGCGTCGAAGTAGTACTTCTGGAACTGCCGCTCGACCACGCCGTAGATGCGGCGGACCTTCTGCTTCTCGCGGAGACGGATCGCGTACTCGCTGAGCTTGATCCGCGCCTGCCCGTGCTGCCCCGGCGGATACGGCCGGCGCGTGTACGCGCACTTCTCGGTGTAGCAGCGCTCGCCCTTCAGGAAGAGCTTCGTGCCCTCTCGGCGGCAGAGCTTGCAGACGGGACCATGATAACGAGCCATCGAATCTCTCTTCTATCTCTGAAACAGGAACCCGGCAGAGCCGGGTTCCGGTGGGGGGCTGGGGGAGCGTCGGCGCCGCCCCCAACCGTGAATCACACCCGCCGGCGCTTGGGCGGGCGGCAACCGTTGTGGGGGACCGGGGTCACGTCGCGGATCAAGGTGACCTTGAACCCGACGCCCTGAAGCGCCCGGAGCGCGCTCTCGCGGCCCGCGCCGGGGCCCTTCACGAAGACGGCGACCGAACGGACGCCGTGCTCCATCGCCTTGCGCGCCGCCTCTTCGGCCGCGAGCTGCGCGGCGAAGGGGGTGCTCTTGCGCGAGCCCTTGAAGCCGCGCGAACCGGCGCTCGACCACGCCACGGTGTTCCCGTTGACGTCGGTGATGGTCACGACGGTGTTGTTGAAGGTCGACTGGATGTGGGCGATCCCGGTCGAGATGTTCTTCTTGACCTTCTTCTTGGTCGACTTGGCCTTCGGGCCGCCCGTACCGCCGCCTGCCGGCGGGATGCTCGTCTTGGACTGTGACATCTACGTGGCTCCAAATGTCGCGGCGGACCGCGCTCAGGTCGTGGGCTTGCGAGCGCGAGCAAGGACGCCCTTGCGGGGACCCTTCCGCGTGCGCGCGTTGGTGTGGGTCCGCTGCCCGTTGACGGGCAGGCCGCGGCGGTGACGAAGGCCTCGGTAGCAACCGAGGTCCATGAGCCGCTTGATGTTCATCTGAATCTCGCGGCGAAGGTCACCCTCGACCTTGTAGTCGGCATCGAGAAGATCGCGGATCTTCTTGACGTCGCCCTCGGTGAGCTCCTCGGTCTGCTTGTTCGGGGCGATGCCTGCCTTCGCGCAGATGCTGCGCGCGGCGGCGGGCCCGATGCCGAAGAGGTACGGGAGCGCGTAAACGATTTGCTTGTGTCGGGGTAGGTCGACGCCTGCGATGCGGGCCATAGTCTCTCTTGCCTCAGCCTTGACGCTGCTTGTGACGCGGGTTCTCGCAAATGATCCGCACGACGCCCTTGCGGCGGACCACCTTGCACTTGTCGCACACCTTCTTGACGCTCGGTCGGACCTTCACTGCACTCGCTCCTTGGTCGCTCGCTCGGGGTTTGGGGGGAGGGCCGCTCCGCCCAACCGTTACTTCTACTTGTGTCGGTAGGTGATTCGCCCGCGGGTGGGGTCGTAGGGACTGACTTCGACCGTCACGCGGTCGCCTGGAAGGATTCGGATGTAGAACTGTCGCATTCGCCCGCTGATGGTCGCGAGAACCACCAGCCCGTTGTCGCACTTCACCCGAAACATCGCGTTCGGAAGCGCCTCCTGAACGGCGCCGTCGAACTCCAGCTTGTCTCCCTTCGGCTCTTTTCGCTCGCGGCGCTCCACCATGCGAACCCAGACTCTCCTTGGCGCTCTTCTACTTCTTCTCGGGGGGCGGTTCGCCGAGCGCGGCCAGTACGCGCTCGGTCACTTCATCCACGTTGCCGACACCGTTGACTCGCTTCAAGATGCCGAGCCTCTCGTAGTAGGGGAGCAGGTCGGCGGTCATCGCCTCGTACGTATCGAGCCGGTTGCGAACGACGTCCTCGCGATCGTCCGCCCTGTGTTCGAGGTCCGCCCCTGGGGGAGGAGGGCTATACTTCAAGTGATAAATCTGTCCAGTGCGTTTGTCCGTGCGGCGCATCACTGCACGCTCGATCAGGAGCTCGCGCGGCACCTCGAGCGCGAGCACGACATCGAGCTTCATCCCGCGTGACGCGAGCATCTTCCCGAGCGCCTCGGCCTGAGGCACCGTGCGGGGGAAGCCGTCGAGGAGGAAGCCGCCGGCCGCATCGGACTCCTTCGTTCGCTGATCGATGAGGCTGATGACGACGTCGTCCGGCACGAGGGCGCCGGCCGCCATCTTCGCGACCAGGTCGGCCGGAAGCTTCCCGGCGGTCTTGGCCGCACGGAGCATGTCGCCGGTCGAGATCTGGACGATTCCCCAGCGCGCGCAGACGATCTTCGCCTGCGTTCCCTTGCCCGCCCCCGGCGGGCCGACGAATACGAGACGCATGAGATCGGACCCTCCCCCCTAGTCTTTCCGAACGCGAATGCGCGACGTCCGGGCTCCCCCGCCCGACAGACCCTCGTAGTTCCGCGTGATGAGGTGGGCTTCGATCTGGTTCACGGTGTCGAGCGCGACGCCGACGACGATCATGATCGACGTTCCGCCCATGCGGAACGGGACGTGGAAGCCCTGGGCGATGATCGTCGGGACGATGCAGACGACCGCGACGTAGAGCGAGCCGCCGAACGTGATGCGCGTGAGGACGTAGTCGATGTAGTCGGCCGTCTGCTTTCCCTGGCGAACGCTCGGGATGAAGGCCTGCTGCTTCTTCAGGTTGTCGGCCACGTCGACCGGCTGGAAGGTGACCGCCGTGTAGAAGTGGCAGAAGAAGATGATGAGGAGGACGTAGAACGTGTTGAACGCCCAGTCGCCGCGCTGGAGCATCGACTGCAGCGCCGCCATGCCCGGGACCTTGAAGTTCGCGAGCGTGGCCGGAAACATGAGGAGCGACGACGCGAAGATCGGCGGGATCGTCCCGCTGGTGTTCACGCGGAGCGGCAGGTGCGCCGTCTGCCCGCCGTACACGCGGCGGCCGACCGTGCGGCGCGCGTAGTAGATGGGGATGCGCCGCTGGGCGCGCTCGAAGAACACGATCGTCGCGACCGTCGCGAGGATCATCGCGACCACGAACGCGAGCTTGAGCGGCTCGATGTTGCCCTTGTTCGTCGCGAAGTAGCTCATCATCCCCTCGGGGATGCCGTCGACGATGCCCGCGAAGATGAGGAGCGAGATGCCGTTGCCGATGCCGCGCTCGGTGATCTGCTCGCCCACCCACATCATGAAGGCGGTGCCCGTCGTGAGCGTCAGCACGCTCATGAGGCGGAAGCCCCAGCCGCCGTGCGTGACGACGTCGCCGACCGCGGCCGAGTCCGAGAGGTCCCCGTTGTTCATCGCCTCGAGGCTCATCGCGATGCCGAAGGCCTGCACGAGCGAGAGGACGATGGTGCCGTAGCGCGTGTACTGGTTGATCTTCCGCTGCCCCTGCTCGCCTTCCTTCCGCAGCTCGTCGAGCGGCTTGAAGACCATGGTGAGGAGCTGCAGGATGATGCTCGCGCTGACGTACGGCATGATGCCGAGCGCGAAGATGGAGAGGTTCCCGAAGGCCCCTCCGCTGAACATGTTGAAGAGGCCGAAGAGGCCCGCCCCCTGCTTGTGGATGACGGCGTTCATCACCGTCCGGTCCACGCCCGGGATCGTGACGAACACGCCAATCCGATAAACCGCCAAGAGCATCACCGTGAACAGGATGCGCCGGCGGAGCTCCGGGACTTTCCCGATGTTGGCGAAGGCGGAGAGGGCGGACATCTGCGCCGGCGCTCTACGCGCTTTCCTGGGCGGTCGCCTCGACGGCGAGGAGCACGATCTTGCCGCCGGCCTTCTGGATCTTCTCGGCCGCGGACTTCGAGAACGCGTGCGCCGTCACCGTGATGGCCTTGGTGATCTCGCCCGAGCCGAGGACCTTGATGCGGTCGTACCGGCCGCGCACGAGGCCGTGGGCCTTGAGCGTGGCGACGTCGACGTTCGCGCCGGCGGTGAAGCCGTCGAGATCGCCCACGTTCACCTCGGCGATGATCGCGGGGAACGGGTGGTTGAAGCCGCGCTTCGGCAGGCGCCGGAAGAGCGGTGTCTGGCCGCCTTCGAACTGGGGCTTGAAGCCGCGCGTGCGGGCGTACTGGCCCTTCTGCCCGCGGCCCGAGGTCTTGCCGAGGCCGGAGCCGACGCCGCGGCCGAGGCGGACCTTGTCACGGGTGGCGCCGGCGGGCTTCGCCAGCTTGCTCAGCGTGTCAGCCATTGTCAATCTCCTCCACGCTCACCATGTGAAGCACCTTCTTGATGGCGCCGCGGAACGACGGGGTGTTGCTCACGACCACGGAGGTGCCCGGACCCCGCAGCCCGAGGCCGTGGATGGTCGCGCGCATCGGGTGCTGCCGCCCAATCGTGCTCTTGAGCTGTGTAACGCGAAGCTTCGCCTTCATCTCACGCCTCCGCGTGCGCGCGCGGGGCGGGCACGGGCTTCTTCTCGATGATGTCGTCGGTCTGCTTGCCGCGCTTGCCCGCGACCTGCTCGACGCTGCGGAGCTGCTTGAGCGCCGCGATGGTCGCGCGGACCACGTTGTGCGGGTTGGAGCTGCCGAGGCACTTGGTGAGGATGTCGTGGATGCCCGCGCTCTCGACGACGGCGCGAACCGCGCCGCCGGCGATGACGCCGGTTCCCGGCGACGCCGGCTTGAGGAACACCCGGCCCGCGCCGAAGTGCCCGAGCGTCTGGTGGGGCACGGTGACGCCGTCGAGGGGCACCCGGAAGACGTTCTTGCGCGCCTGGTCATTCCCCTTACGGATGGCCTCGGGCACCTCGTTCGCCTTGCCGAGGCCGACGCCCACGTGGCCCGACTCGTCACCGACGACGACGAGCGCGCTGAAGCTGAAGCGCCGACCGCCCTTCACCACCTTGGCGACGCGGTTGATGTAGATGACGCGCTCCTTGAGCTTCTCCTCGTCGATCTGGAAAGCGTCGGACCTGCCACCGTCGAAAGCCATTGGGGAATCTCCGAAAAATGCCGTGAACTAGAACTTGAGGCCGGCTTCGCGGGCCGACTCGGCCAGCGCGCGGACGCGGCCGTGGTAGAGGTAGCCGTTGCGGTCGAAGACGATGCTGTCGATGCCCTTCGCGAGGAGCATCTTGGCGATCGCCTGGCCCACGCTTTTGGCGGCGTCGACCTTGGTGGCCTCCGCGACGGCCGAACGGACCTCGCGCGTCAACGTCGACGCGTGCGCCAGCGTCTTGCCGGACGCGTCGTCGACGACCTGCGCGTAGATGTGCTTTGCGCTGCGGAAGACGCTGAGGCGCGGCCGCTCCGCCGTGCCGCTGATCTTGCGGCGAATTCTGAGTTTCCGGCGCTCGCGCCCTACGATTTGCATCGCCATGGCTACTTCCCTCCGGCCTTCGCGGCCTTGCCCGCCTTCTCGCGGACCTTCTCGCCCTGGTAACGCACGCCCTTGCCGCCGTACGGCTCCGGCGGGCGGAAGCCGCGGATCGTCGCGGCGGTCTGCCCCATCTGCCCCTTGTCGGCCCCCGTCAGGATGATGAGGGTCCCCTTGGAGTCAGCGGGGATCTCGCACTTGATGCCCTTGGGCAGCGGGAACAAGATCTGGTGCGAGAAGCCGAGGAGCAGGTTGATCGACGTGCCCTTCAGCTCCGCGCGGTAGCCGGTGCCGCGGAGCTCGAGGACCTTTCGGTAACCCTCGTTGACCCCGACCACCATGGCCGCGAAGAGCGCCCGGGCGAGCCCCTGGAAGCGCGCGCCGTCGCGGCCCTCGGCGTCGAGGCCGATGTGGATCTGGCCGTTCTCGACCTTCACCTTCACGTTCGGCGTGAGCTCGCGCGTGAGGGTGCCCTTCGGGCCCTTGATCTCGATGGACCCGTCCTTGACGGTCGCGGTGACGCCCTTCGGAAGGGCGATCGGCCGCTTGCCGATGCGCGCCTGATAGACGCGCTCTCCCTGGTTGTATTGCTGCGGCGTGCCGCCGGGTGCCTGCGTCGTCATGACCTCACCAAACCTCGCAGAGGAGCTCCCCGCCGACGCGCTGCTTGCGCGCCTCGCGGTCCGTCATCACGCCGCGGCTCGTGCTCAGGATGGAGATGCCCATTCCCGAGCAGACGCGCTGGATGTGGTCGTGCCGCACGTACACGCGCCGGCCCGGCGTCGAGATGCGGCGGATGCCGTCGATCGCCGACTGGCGGTCGCGCCCGTAGCGTAGGACGCACGTCAGCGTCTTGGGCTCTTCGCCCTCGCTGACGCGCACGTCGTCGAGGTAGCCCTCGGCCTTGAGGACCGTGGCCACGTGCTCCTTGAGCCGCGAGTGCGGCATCTCGGTGCGATCGTGGCGGGCCATCGATGCGTTGCGGATGCGAGTCAGCATGTCCGCGATGGGATCGGTCATCATGGGATCACCAGCTCGCCTTGATCACGCCCGGGATCTCGCCTCGGAGGGCGAGAAGTCGGAGACAAACTCGGCAGAGCTCGAACTTGCGGTAGTACCCGCGAGCGCGACCGCACACCTTGCAGCGGTTCCGATGCCGCACGGTGAACTTGGGCCTGCGATTGAGCTTTGCGAACTGAGAAGCACGCGCCATGGTTCGTTATCCTCTGGTCAATTCTTGCTTCGCGCTTCAGGCCGCGCGGAACGGCATGCCGAGTTGCTGGAGGAGAGCGCGCCCCTCTTCGTCGGTCTTCGCCGTGGTCACGAAGCTGATGTTCAGCCCCTTGATCGCGTCGATCTTGTCGTAGTCGACCTCGGGGAAGATGATCTGCTCCTTGAGGCCGAGCGTGTAGTTGCCCTTACCGTCGAACGCCTTCCGCGAGACGCCCTTGAAGTCGCGCGTACGCGGGAGGGCGAGGCTCACGAGCCGATCGAGGAACTCCCACATGCGCTGGCGGCGAAGGGTGACCATCGCGCCGATGGGGATGCCCTCGCGCAGCTTGAAGTTCGCGATCGCCTTCTTGGCGCGGGTCACGATGGGCTTCTGCCCGCTGATCGCCCGAAGGTCTTCCACCGCCGTGTCGATGATCTTCGGGTTGGCCACAGCCGCCCCGAGGCCCATGTTCACGACGATCTTGAGCAGGCGGGGGACCTGGTTCGGGTTCTTGTAGTTGAACTGCTTGGTCAGGGCCGGGATGACCGTCTCGCGGTACTTCGCGCCGAGGCGCGCAGGGACGGCCTCGACCGACGAGGTGACGACCGCGGCCTCGGGCTCGCCGCGGCTCGCGCCACGCTTGGCCTTGTCCTTGCCGCCCTTGCCGCCCGCGGCTTTGCCTTCGGCGCGCGGCTTCTTCTCGCCGGCTTCGGCCTTGTCGGCCTTGTCGGCCTTTTCGCCCTTGGGCTTCTTCTCGTCAGCCATGATCGCTTACTCCCCGACGACGGCCGGGATCTCCTCGCCGCTCTTCACTCCGACTCGAACCTTCTTCCCGCCCTCCAGCTCCTTGAAGCGGACGCGGGTGCCCTTCCCCGTCTTGGGGTCGACGGGCATGACCTTCGACGCGTGGATCGCCTGCTCGCGCTCGACGATGCCGCCCGCCGGGTTGCGCGGCGTGGGCCGCGAGTGGCGCTTGACCAGGTTCACGCCGCCGACGACCACGCGATCCTCCTCGGCCAGGACGCGCAGGACCTTGCCGGTCTTGCCCTTGTCCTTGCCGCTGATGACGACGACGTTGTCCCCCTTGCGAATGCGGGCGGCCATCAGACGACCTCCGGGGCGAGCGAGATGATCTTCATGAACTTCTTGCCGCGGAGCTCGCGCGCGACCGGCCCGAAGATGCGGGTGCCGATCGGCTCGTGCTGCTCCTTGCTGACCAGCACCGCGCTGTTCTCGTCGAAGCGGATGTACGACCCGTCCGCGCGAGAAATCTGGTGCTTGATGCGGACGACGACCGCGTGGGCCACGTCGCCCTTCTTGACCTTGGTGTTCGGCAGGCACTCTTTGATGGAGACGACGATGACGTCGCCGAGGCTCGCGTACCGCCGGCGCGATCCGCCGAGGACCTTGATGCACTGCACACGCTTGGCGCCGGAGTTGTCAGCGACTTCCAGCACGGTTCGCATCTGAATCATGGCGCGCCTATTCCTCCACGAACTTCTTGATGAGGCGCGTGACCATCCAGCGCTTGTCGCGGCTGATGGGGCGATGCTCCTGAATCTCGACCTGGTCGCCCGCCTTGTACTCGCCCTTCTCGTCGTGAGCCTTGTACCGGCTCCGCGAGCGGACGTACTTCCCGTAGAGGGGGTCGCGGCGTGTGGCTCACCACCTCGACGACCACCGTCTTCGTCATCTTCGCGCTGACGACCCGGCCCACCATCTTGCGGCGGAAGCCGTGCGTCTCGTGAGCGGAGGCCTGGGCCTCGCTCTCGGGCTGCGTGTTCTCGGTCATGACTGCTTCGCCTCAACCTTCTTGGAGGACTTCTTCTTCTTGGGGGCTGCCGGCGCGGGCGCCTCGGCCTTGGCTTCGACGGCGGCGGGCGGGTCGGCGGGCGCCGACGCGGCCAGGCTGCGCTGGTGAAGCACCGTGAGGACGCGCGCGAGGTCGCGCTTGGTCTTGTTGATGACGCTCGTGTCGTCGAGCCGGTTCGTGAAGTTCTTCAGGCGGTTCTGGAAGGAGTCGCGGACCAGCGACTGCCGGAGCTCCTGCAAATCCTCGACGCTCTTCTCGCGCAGGTCGGTGCCCTTCATAGAATCTCTCCACGCGTGAGGAACTTGTAGGCGACGGGCAGCTTGTGCCCCGCCAGCCGGAAGGCCTCGCGAGCGGTCGGCTCGTCGACGCCCTGGAGCTCGTACATGACGCGCCCCGGGAGAACGACCGCGGCCCACTCCTCGACGGCGCCCTTGCCGCCACCCATACGAACTTCGAGCGGCTTCTTCGTGACCGGGCGGTCCGGGAAGACGCGGATCCAGAGCTTGCCGGCGCGCTTCACGTGGCGGGTGATCGCCATGCGCGCGGCCTCGATCTGCCGGGACGTGAGGCGTCCGGGCTCGACGGCCTGCATCGCGAAGTCGCCGAAGGACACGTCGCTGCCGCGGTGCGCGGTGCCGCGGTTGTTGTCCTTCTGGGCTTTACGGTACTTGGTGCGCTTGGGCGAAAGCATCTCTCAAGCTCCTGCGATCTGCGGGCGGCGATTGCGGCGCTGGAGCACCTCGCCCTTGAAGACCCAAACCTTGACGCCGATGATCCCGTACTTCGTGCGGGCCTCGGCCATGCCGAACTCGATGTCGGCGCGCAGCGTGTGGAGCGGAACGCGCCCCTCGCGGTAGGTCTCGACGCGGCTCATCTCGCTGCCGCCGAGGCGGCCCGAGCAGCGAACGCGGATGCCCTTGGCGCCGAACTTCATGGCGGTGGTGAGCGCCTTCTTCATCGCGCGGCGGAAGGCCACGCGGCGCTCGAGCTGGGTCGCGATGTTCTCGGCCACGAGCTGCGCCGCCGTCTCGGCCTTGCGCACCTCCTGAACGTCGATGAAGACCTCGTTCTCGGTGAACGACTGCACGCCCGGGAAGAGCGTCTCGCCCTTGGCGGCCGTCTTGAGGTTGCCGACCTTCAGGGTCTCGATGCCCTTGCCGCCCTTGCCGATAACCATGCCGGGGCGGGCCGTGAAGACGATGACCTTGCACTTGTTCGCGGCGCGCTCGATCTCAACGCCCGCGATGCCGGCGTTCATGAGGTACTCCTTCACCGCGCGCTTGATGCGGATGTCCTCATGGAGCCACTTCGAGTAGCTCTTGTCCTCGAACCACTTCGAGTTCCAGGTCCTGATGACGCCGAGGCGGAAGCCGTACGGGTGGACTTTCTGACCCATGAGAGATTCCTATCGCTCCCCGAGAATGACGGTGATGTGGCTGAGGCCCTTCTGAACGCGGGTCGCGCGCCCCATGGCGCGGGGGCGCCACCGGCGCATGTGCTTGTTCGGGGCCTTGTCGACGAAGGCGGTCTCGACGAAGAGCGCGTCGACGTCGACCCCGGGGCTCTGCGTCTTCGCGTTGGCGACGGCGCTCTCGATCAGCTTCTTGAGGATGGGCGCCGCAGCCTTCTGGGTGAACTCCAGGAGCTGGAGCGCCTCGCCCGCCTGACGTCCGCGGACGAGGTTGGCGATCATGCGTGCCTTACGCGGACTGATCCGCGTGAACCGGGCGATTGCCTTGCTGATCATGGTCGAGTCCTCGGGGCGGACCGTCGTACCCACGGGCATCGAGCGCTTTCGCTCGCGGCACGGGCCGTTACGGACGCCTGAAGTTTCTGAAAATCGCTGAGGAATGCGCCCCGCACACCTATCCGGCGCGAGGGGACGCGTAATGTACTCGGGAAGCTAAAGTGCGCAAGCCAAAAAGCGAGCCAGGAGTCGCCACCCCGCCCCCCCTCCGAAGAGGGAGACTTACGGAGGGGAAGAGAGAGGAGGCGAGAGGAGCGGAGAGAAGGCGGCGGAACCTAGCGGAATGCCAGAAGGATGCGAGCTCGAGCGAGCTGGGCCTGTTGTCGCCCACCCCCAAAAACTCCTCCCCTGCCTCCCCTCCTCTGGCCTCTCGCTCTCGCTTCTACTTCTTCGGGCCCGCCGCGGCCGGCTTCGGACCGCCGGCGCCGCCGGCGACCTTGCCCTTTCGATCGCCGGAGTGGCCGTGGAACGTGCGGGTCGGCGCGAACTCGCCGAGCTTGTGACCGACCATGTTCTCGGTGACGAACACCGGGACGAACTTACGGCCGTTGTGGACGGCGAAGGTCAGCCCCACCGCATCGGGGGTGATGGTGCTTCGCCGCGACCACGTCTTGATGACCTTCTTGCTCTGGGCCGCACTGGCCGCGGCGATCTTCTCGGAGAGATGACCGTCGACGAACGCGCCCTTTTTTACCGAACGAGCCATACTAAATCCTCAACCCATTCCTGTAGCGGTTAGCCCTTGGCGCCGCGGCGTTTCACGATCATGCCGTCGGTGCGCTTGTTGTTCCGGGTCTTGAGGCCCTTCGAGAGCTGGCCCCACGGCGAGCACGGGTGACGCCCGCCGGAGGTGCGGCCTTCGCCGCCGCCCATCGGGTGGTCGACCGGGTTCATCGTGACGCCGCGGTTGTGCGGGCGGCGGCCGAGCCAGCGCGAGCGGCCGGCCTTGCCGAGCGAGACATTCGCGTGCTCCAGGTTCGAGACCTGGCCGACCGTCGCGTGGCACTCGAGGTGGACCATGCGGACCTCGCCCGAGGGGAGGCGGACCTGGGCGTAATCGCCATCCTTCGCCATGAGCACGGCGGCGGTGCCGGCCGAGCGGACGAGCTGGGCGCCCTTGCCCTTCTTGAGCTCGATGTTGTGCACCATCGTGCCGAGCGGGATGTGCCGGAGCGTCATCGCGTTGCCCGGCTTGATGTCGGCGTGGCGGCTCGAGACGATCTTGTCGCCCACCTTCATGCCGTCGGGCGCGAGGATGTAGCTCTTCTCGCCGTCGAGGTAGTGGAGGAGCGCGATGCGCGCGGTGCGGTTCGGGTCGTACTCGAGCGTGGCGACGACGGCGGGAACGCCGATCTTCGCGCGGCGCCAGTCGATGACGCGGTAGCGCTGCTTGTGCCCGCCTCCGCGGAAGCGCGAGGTGATGCGGCCGAAGTTGTTGCGGCCGCCGGTGCGGGTCTGGTGCTCCGTGAGCGCCTTGGGCGGCTTCGCGTCCTTGGTCAGCTCCGAGAAGTCCGAGACGGAGTAGAAGCGCCGCGCCGGGGAGGTCGGCTTGAAGTTCTTGATCGCCATGGTCGTTTCCCTGGTTCTTCTCCGGCGGTCCTTACTCGGAAGCCGGCGCGTCGGTGAAGAAGTCGATCGCGTCGCCCTCCTTGAGGGTCACGATCGCCTTCTTCCAGTTCTGCATCTTGGCGCGGCCGCGGCCCATGCGGCGCTCCTTGCCGCGCATGACCATGGTGTTCACGCCGGTGACGCTCACCTTGAAGAGGCGCTGCACCGCGTCGCGAATCTGCACCTTGTTGGCGTCGCGCGCGACCTCGAAGACGACCTGGTTCCCCTTCTCGCGGAGGAGGTTCGCCTTCTCGGTGAGGATGATCGGCCTTCGGATGACTTGCTCGGGGGTCATTGGGCATCTCGCGAAGAAGAAGAAATGTCGCCGGCGGCGCGCTCGCTGCGCGAGAGGCTCTGCTTGAGGCAGCGCTCTTCGAGCTTCTTCGCCGCGTCCTTCGACAGGATGAGGGTGTCGTGCCGGAGGAGGTCGTACACGTTCACGCCCTCCGGGGGCAGAAACTGGTGCGCCTTCAGGTTGCGGATCGAGAGCTTGAGCTTCTCGTTCTCGCCCGAGTCGACGACCAGGGTCCGGTCCTGGGCCTTGAGGGCGCCGAACGCCTCGAGGAGGCGCTTGGTCTTGATCTCGCCGAGCTCGAAGTTGTCGACGACCAGGAGCCTGCCCTCCTTGCCGAACTTCGTGAGCGCGCTCGTGAGCGCCTGGGCGCGCACGCGCCGCGGCGGCTCGTAGCTCCAGTCGCGGGGGCGCGGCGGGTGCGCCTGGCCGCCGCCGACGTAGATGGGCGCGCGGATCGAGCCGTGACGCGCCCGGCCGGTGCCCTTCTGCTTGTAGAGCTTCTTGGTGCTGCCGCTGACCGCCGAGCGGTTCTTCGCGGCCTGCGTGCCCTGCCGCTTGGACGCGAGCTGGGCCTTCACCACCTCGTAGAAGAGGTGTTCCTTCACCTCGACTCCGAAGACCTCGTCCGCGAGGTCGATCGAGCCGACCTTCTCGCGCTGCATGTTGAAGACATCGAAAGTTGCCATCTGTCGCTACTCGCTGCGTAGGAGAAGGGAGCCGTCAGCTCTTGATTTCGACGTCGACGCCCGCGGACAGATCGAGCTTCATGAGGGCGTCGAGCGTCTGCTGGGTCGGGTCGAGGATGTCGAGGAGGCGCTTGTGCGTCCGGATCTCGAACTGCTCGCGGGACTTCTTGTCGACGTGCGGGCCGCGGAGGACCGTGTACCGCCCGATGTGCGTCGGAAGCGGAATCGGGCCCGCGACGCGGGCGCCGGTGCGCTTTGCCGTCTCGACGATGTCGTTGGCCGACTTGTCGAGGAGCTGGTGGTCGAATGCCTTGAGGCGGATACGGATCTTCGTGGTCGCGGCCATCTGGAGGGCTCTTCTTACTGGAGGATCTTGGTGATGATGCCGGCGCCGACGGTGCGGCCGCCCTCGCGGATCGCGAAGCGCTGCTGCTCCTCGAGAGCCACCGGCGTGATGAGGTCGATCGTCATCTTCGTGTTGTCCCCCGGCATGACCATCTTGGTCCCCTCCGGGAGGCTCACCGTGCCCGTCACGTCCGTCGTGCGCATGTAGAACTGCGGGCGGTAGTTCGTGAAGAACGGCGTGTGACGGCCGCCCTCCTCCTTCTTGAGCACGTACACCTCGGCTTCCGCCTTCGTGTGCGGCGTCACAGAGGCAGGCTTCGACAGGATCTGACCGCGCTCGATCTCGTGCTTCTCGATCCCGCGCAGCAAAACCCCGATGTTGTCACCGGCCTGACCCTGGTCCAGCAGCTTCCGGAACATCTCGACGCCCGTCACGATCAGCTTGCGCGTGTCCGCGAAGCCCACCAGCTCCACTTCCTCGCCCACCTTCACGATCCCGCGCTCGACTCGACCCGTCGCCACCGTCCCGCGACCCTTGATCGAGAACACGTCCTCGACCGCCATCAGGAACGGCTTGTCCACGTCGCGAACAGGGTCGGGGATCTGCGCGTCCAGCGCCGACACCAGCTCCTCCACCGTCTTCTCCCACTTCGCGTCCCCGTTGAGCGCCGGCAGCGCCGCCCCCCGAACGACCTTCGCGTTGTCCCCGTCGAACTTGTACTTGTTCAGTAGCTCGCGGACTTCCATCTCGACCAGGTCGAGCATCTCCGCGTCTTCCACCGCGTCGCACTTGTTGAGGAACACCACGATGTGGTTGAGACCCACCTGACGCGCCAATAGAACGTGCTCGCGCGTCTGCGGCATCACGCTGTCCAGTGCGCTCACCACGAGGATCGCCCCGTCCATCTGAGCGGCCCCCGTGATCATGTTCTTGATGTAGTCCGCGTGCCCAGGGCAATCGACGTGCGCGTAGTGACGCTTGTCGCTCTCGTACTCCACGTGAGCCACCGCGATCGTCACCGTCTTCGTGTCATCTCGGACCGTGCCGCCCTTGGCGATGTCCTTGTAGCTGATGACCTTCGCCAGCCCCTTCTTCGACTGCACCTTCACCAGCGCGGCCGTCGTCGTCGTCTTGCCGTGGTCGATGTGACCAATCGTCCCGACGTTCACGTGGGGCTTGCTGCGGACGAATTTCTCCTTGGCCATGGCTCCAGTATTCTCCGTTAGGTCTCGTTGTGTTCTTCCGGGGCTCTACCGTCAGCTCCCCTTCACCTTCGCGATGATCTCTTCCTGAATGGCAGGGGAGACCGGCGCGTAGTGGGAGAACTGCATCGAGGACGTTCCGCGTCCCTGAGTCATCGACCGAAGGTCGGTCACATATCCGAACATCGTCGCGAGGGGAATCTCGCCGTCGATGACCTGCGCGTTCGCCCGCTGGGACATGCCCAGGATGCGCCCGCGGCGGGAGTTGAGATCGCCGATGACGTCGCCCATGTACTGCTCGGGGACGACGACCTCGATCTTCATCATGGGCTCGAGGATGACCGCCCCCGCGTGCTTCGCGCCCTCCTGGAAGCAGAGGGACGCGGCGACCTCGAACGCCTGCGCGCTCGAGTCGACCTCGTGGTAGCTGCCGTCGATCAGGCGGCAGCCCATGTCGACCAGCGGGAAGCCGGCGAGGACGCCGCGGGCCGTCGCCTCGCGGACGCCCTTCTCGATCGCCGGGATGAACTCCTTGGGGATGACGCCGCCGACGATGTCGTTGACGAACTCGAAGCCGGCGCCCCGCTCGCGCGGCTCGATCTCCATCACGACGTGGCCGTACTGGCCGCGGCCGCCCGACTGCTTCGCGTACTTGTACTCGCAGGCGGCCTTCTTGGTGATGGCCTCGCGGTACGCGACCTGGGGCTTGCCGATGTTCGACTCGACCTTGAACTCGCGGCGGAGGCGGTCGACGATGATCTCGAGGTGGAGCTCGCCCATCCCGCTGATGATGGTCTGGCCGCTCTCTTCGTCGGTGTGCACGCGGAAGCTCGGGTCTTCCTGGGCCAGCTTCTGGAGGCCGCCCGCGAGCTTCTCGACGTCGACCTTGGTCTTCGGCTCGATGGCGATCGAGATGACCGGCTCGGGGAAGATCATCTGCTCGAGGAGGATCGGGTGCTTCTCGTCGCAGAGCGTGTCGCCCGTGCGCGTGTCGCGGAAGCCGACGGCCGCGAAGATGTTGCCCGCGTCGGCCTCCTGGACCTCTTCGCGCTTGTTCGCGTGCATGCGGAGGATGCGGCCCACCCGCTCGCGCTTGTCGCGCGACGAGTTGAGCACCATCGTGCCGCTCGCCACCTTCCCCGAGTAGACGCGGAAGAAGGTGAGGTTGCCGTGGGGGTCGTTGAGGATCTTGAAGGCCAGCGCGCTGAAGGGCGCGTCGTCCGAGGCCTTGCGCGTCGCCTCGGGCTTGTTCTTCTTGCTCGGGTCGAGGCCCGTCACCGGCGGGATGTCGACCGGCGAAGGCAGGTAGTTCACGACGGCGTCGAGCAGCATCTGGACGCCCTTGTTCTTGAACGCCGAGCCGCAGATGACGGGGACCAGCTTGAAGTTGATCGTCCCGTGGCGGAGCGCCCGGTGGATCATCAGGTCGGTCACCTTCTCGGGGTGGCCGTCGAGGTAGAACGACATGATCTCGTCGTCGACGTCGGCGCACGACTCGACCAGGTGGTCACGCCACTCGGCCGCGATGGCCTTGAACTCTTCGGGGACGTCGATCCACTCGTACTTCTGGCCCTTCGTCTCGTCGTCGAAGACGGCGGCCTTCATCTTGATGAGGTCGATGATCCCGCGATGGCGGTCTTCCTCGCCGAGCGGCCACTGGATGGGCACCGGGTTCGTGCCGAGGCGCTCCCTCATGCTGTTGACGCACATGAGGAAGTCGGCGCCGACCTTGTCCATCTTGTTCATGAACGCGACGCGGGGGACGCGGTACTTGTCCGCCTGCCGCCAGACCGTCTCGCTCTGCGGCTCGACGCCGTTGCCGCCGTCGAACACCGCGACCGCGCCGTCGAGGACGCGGAGGCTCCGCTCGACCTCGATCGTGAAGTCGACGTGGCCGGGGGTGTCGATGATGTTGATGCGGTGGCTTAC
Organism: uncultured delta proteobacterium; assembly: GCA_963797395.1. Classification (GTDB taxonomy): domain Bacteria; phylum Myxococcota_A; class Polyangia; order Polyangiales; family Polyangiaceae; genus Palsa-1150. Next base: position 1,139,687 of record CAWCPA010000008.1, on the reverse strand, counting down.
GCCCGCCTCGGGCCCCTCGAGGGGACGCCAGAAGCAGTTCGTCGCGGCCGACGTGATGGTGATCCCGCGCTCCTGCTCCTGGACCATGTAGTCCATGGTTGCGGCGCCCTCGTGGACCTCACCGATCTTGTAATTGACACCCGTGTAATAGAGGACGCGCTCGGTAGTCGTCGTCTTGCCGGCATCAATGTGGGCCATGATGCCGATATTTCGAGTTCTTTCGAGCGGATACTCACGAGCCACGGAAGTCTCTCCTGGACGGCGAATGCACGAAACCCCCTCTGGCCGTTCCTCCCGCGGTTTTGGGAGGGCGCCCGGGACGCTCGAGAGCGGCGCGCGGCGGGGATCCAGAGAGGGTGTCGGGGCACTGCGTGAGATTTCGCGAGTGACCCGATCCTTATGTCGGCTTCGTCATGGGCTAGGGGGGTTGTGTCGTCCTCTTCGGGGGTTTTCCTGCCGGGCGGCACTTTTAGGGTGCGCCCGCTCGATCGGAGCCGCTGTTACCAGCGGTAGTGGGCGAAGGCCTTGTTGGCCTCGGCCATCTTGTGCGTGTCGTCGCGCTTCTTCACGGCGTTGCCGCGGCCGTTCGCCGCGTCGAGGAACTCGGCCGCGAGGCGCTCGCGCATCGTCTTCTCGCCGCGGTCGCGGGCGTAGGTCACGAGCCAGCGCATCGCCAGGGTGACGCGGCGCTCGGGCCGCACTTCGACGGGGACCTGGTAGGTCGCGCCGCCGACGCGCCGGCTCTTCACTTCGAGCTTCGGCTTCACGTTGTCGAGCGCCTTGCGGAAGACCTCGAGGGGGTCCTCCTTGAAGCGGTCTTTGATGACGTCGAGGGCGCCGTAGAGAATGCCTTCGGCCGTCGCCTTCTTGCCCCCGAACATCAGCGTGTTCGTGAACTTGGAGACGAGCTTGTCCTTGAACTTGGGGTCCGGAATGATCCGGCGCTTGGGGACTTCGCGGCGGCGGGGCATGAGCTTCTTCGGAGAATCCTTACGGTTGCAGTTTCGGACGTTCTAGCCGGTGGCGACGAGGCCTCCCGGTGGGGGGGCGTGGGGGGGAGTTCCGCTCCCCCCACTCAGGACTTGGGACGCTTGACGCCGTACTTCGAGCGCTTGCGGTTGCGGTTGATCTTGTTGGTCGACGACGGGCCGATGGCGCCGGACGCATCCAACGTGCCGCGGACGACGTGGTAACGCACGCCCGGGAGGTCCTTTACGCGGCCGCCGCGGATGAGCACGACCGAGTGCTCCTGAAGGTTGTGCCCCTCGCCCGGGATGTACGAGGTCACTTCCATGCCGTTCGTCAGACGGACGCGGCAGACCTTGCGGAGCGCCGAGTTCGGCTTCTTCGGCGTGGTCGTGTACACGCGGACGCAGACGCCGCGCTTTTGCGGGCAGGCCTTGAGGGCCGGGGACGCGGTCTTCACGCGGGCCGCCAGGCGACCGTGACGAATGAGCTGATTGATCGTGGGCATCGGTACGTTCCTGCGGGGTGGGGGGCCGGGCGCACCTCGACCGGCCCCTCGGCCGCGGGGGGAGGCGCACTTTACTTAGGGGTCGACCTCTGTCAAGAGCTGGGGGCGCATTTGGCGTGCCGCGGGCACCAGGACCATGGCACCAGGCACCATGAGCGGCCCCACCTTTGAGGAGACCCCCGAGGCGGTGCGTGAGGCGCTCGCTCCCCTTCGGAGCGACTTCTCGGTCGCCCTCTACGCGGCCGGGAACGCCTTCGCCATCGGCGCCGTCATCCGCGTAGCGCATAGCTTCCTCGCGCGCGAGGTCATCCTGGTCGGAGGCGGCGAGTATTACGCGAAGGCCTCGATGGGGATGCACAAGTACGAGAAGGTCGTCCGCGTGCCCGACATCGCCGGCCTGCGGGCCACGACGGCCGGCCGCCCCCTCTGGGCCGTGGAGAAGGACCACGCGCGGAAGGCGGTCACGGCGGTCGAGCGATTCCCGCCCGGCGTGGTGCTGCTCTTCGGCAGCGAGCGGTTCGGGATTCCCCGGGAGGTGGTGGACGGGGCGGACGAGGTCCTCGGAATTCCCATCTACGGGGTGAACCATTCCCTGCCGCTGGCCGTCGCCGCCGGCATCGTCATGCACGAGTGGGCGCGACGCCGCTTCTCGCCGGGCGCGACGCTGTGAATGCCGATCAGTTCACCACCACGGAGAAGCTCGTGGTCTCGAGCCCCTGCCCTCCGCTCCAGATCTCGAAGCCCGCGTACACGTTCGTCAGGTACCAGCCCGACTGGATGGTGTTCGGGCGATTCTTCACCGCGTCCTGGATGAACTCGTTCAGGTCGTAGCTCATTCCGGTGAGGCCCTGGGTGCTCACGTACGAGATGCAGGGAACGGCGCCGTTCATCCCGATCCAAACGTCCCAGGTGCCGGTCGCGCCGGGAATGGTGACGGCCGAATACTCCACGCTGCCGATCGGCTGCGCCATCGACGGTTTGTGAAACCACAACATCAGGAAGCCGCCGGACGGCGAGCCGGAGTCTCCGGCCGACGTCGTGCTGAACCAGACGTCGTACGCGGCGTTGTACGTGCCCGACGGGGTGCCGCCGTTGTTCGTCCAGGTCGTCGGGACGGTCGTGAGCGCGCTGACGGCCTTCGGGAGGTTGTCGCCCGCGGTGCTGCGGCCGTTGTTCGAGCCGATGAACACCGACGGGTACGAGAGGGGCGCGCCGTCCGTCGGGTTCGACCCGTTCTGCTGCGTGACGGTGAAGGTGGTGCCGTCGTAGCTGAGGGCCTGGTTGCTCGTGCCGCCCCACACGTTGTTCTGCACGATGTAGTTCCGGCCGTCGCGCGTGACCGCCTCCCAGCCGTACTGCGCCGTGATGGTGCCCGTGCCGCCGAGCGCTCCCGCGTCCGCGACGATGGTCCCGCTCGAGCCGCTGCTCGACCCGCTCGAGGTCCCGCTGCCGCCGGCCGAGCTCGGCGCGTTCGCCTGCTCGACGTCGTTCACGCAGAAGTCGAACGCCGTGCTCCCGCTCGCGGCGCCCGGCACCATCACGCTCACGGACGCGAGCGGCGACGTGCCGTCGTACGCCGTCCCCGCGCCGCTCCAGCACTCCGTGTTGAAGCTCGCCCACGGGATGAAGCCGCCGGAGCCCGAGAGCACGTAGCACCACCGCTGGTCGGCGTCCGTCGCGCCGTTGGGGCCTTCGAGCTGCACGCGGAGGGGCGAGCCGCCGGTGTTCGTGACGCTCACCGTGAGCCCGGCGAGCGTCGGGGTCACCGTGCCCACCGGCGTGTTCGGGCCCTGCGTCTGGTTCAGGTTCACCCCGATGCTCGCGGTCCCCGAGTAGTCGGCGAGCCCGGCGACCGAGCCGGAGGCGCAGAGCGGCTGCCCGGCGGCCACGGTGCTGAAGTCCATCGGCGAGACGGTGGTCCCGGTCCCCGACGTCTCGGTCCACTCGTACCCGTGCCAGGCGCCGGCCGTGTAGTAGCCGCCACCGAAGCTCGCTTGTGCTCCCGCGTCGGGCGAGCCGCCTGCGCCGCTGCCCGTCCCGCTCGACGTCCCGGTCCCGGAGCCGCTCCCGCTCCCGGACGCCCCCGACCCGGCGCCGCTCGACGTCTGCGAGCCGGTCGACGCGCTCGATCCGCTGCCGCCTTGATCGCCGTCGCCTGCGGGCGAAGTCGAGCCGCCCGAGCAGGCCGCGATCCCGATCTCGGCACAGATAAGGAGGAGGGCCGTGGCGAAGGTCGGGGGGTTCCGGAGCGCAGAGAACTTGGGCGAGGGAGCCATCGCGTCGTAGGTGCCGGCGCCCGCGCCCCGCGGCTCATCGCCCCCTTCTTGGCCCTCTGCGGCGAGCGAGCGCCTAATAACCTACATGCATTCCGGCGAGCTGGCCCCGCGCGCCCTCTGCGCGGAGTTCCCGAACGACAACCCGGGTCTTCACCGCGGCGGCATCTGGCGGTGCGAGACGATCGGTGAGCCGCTCGCGTTCGAGCCGCCGATGGCGGAATCTTTCGGTCCCATCGAAGTGGTCGACGTGCTGCCCATCGACGACGCGGTGCCCGAAGGCGCCGAGCCGGTCGAAGAGTGGGAAGCGCCCGAGGAAGCCGTCGCCGAACCGGCCAATCCCTTCGCGAAGTTCCTCGGCGCGGTCGAAGACGCGGCGACGGCGCTCGGGGCGACGAACGGCGAGCTCGCGGCGCTGCACGCCCTCTTCGGCGGCGCGAGGATGGAGACCGTCGAGCTCTCGGAGCGCACGACCGACGCGCTCGTCACGGGGGGACTCGCCACGCTGGCCGCGCGCGGGCTCGGACGCGCGCCGGCGTTCGCGCGGGAGGTCCTCGCGTGGCAGGCCATCCTGCGGGGCGAGAGCGAAGACTTCTCGGCGTGCGCCTCGGCGACGCTCGACGAATGGGCCGCGAACGCGATCGCCCGCGTGCTCGGGAGCCCCTCGCGCGCCGAGAGCCTCCGGAAGGAGCTCCGCCGTCGAGGCGTCGCGGCGTTCGGCCTCGTCGCGGACGCCGCGTGAACGCTCCGCGTGAGGAAATCCTTCGCGCATTCTTGAGCTCTCGAACGATTGAGACGGAAAAGAGAGACGACGACCCTTCGGATGTGACGATACTGCGCACCTCTAGGAGGCGTCGTACATGCGTAAGGTCATTGCCTTTGGAACTGTGGTCGGCTCGATGCTCGCCCTGTTCGCCTGTTCTTCGTCCAGCAGCGGAGGCGGCGGCAGCTCGGGGTCGTCCAGCTCTGGCACCAGTTCTTCCGGCACCTCCTCGACGGGCTCCACGAGCCCGGGTGGCGGCGACGCGGCGTCCTGCCCCGACCCGCTGGGGACGCTCACGACGCTCCTTTCCGCTCAGGGGTTCGACGCCGGCGGCGTCGACGCCGGGGCGCAAACGGCCTGCATCAATGCGATGTGCACGAGCGAGCTGTCGGACTGCGACACGGAGTCGTGTCAGGCCTGCGCGCCCGCGCTCACGCAGTGCGCGCTCAGCTGCATCGCGATCCCCGATGCGTCGCTCCCGATGTTCGATGCCAGCGGCGGCGGCACCTGCGATGCGCCCGGCCCGGAGTGCGCTGCCCTCTCGAAGTGCTGCTCCAACATCCAGCTGTTCGCTTCCATCATCATGAACGCGACGCTCACCTCGATCGCGACCCAGTGCACGACGAACGCCGCGTCCTGCAACGAGTCGGATTGCATGCAGACGATCACCGCGGTCGACAACTTCAACGCGAGCGCGTGCCCGCCTCCGTGAGTCGCTGACCCCGCGTTTTCTTCTTCGAACACCCCCGCGGCCTCGGGCCCGGGGGTGTTCGTCATTTCGGGGCTCACCGACCGCGCGGCGAGCTCACTTCGGCGGCGGCGGCGGCGAGTTCACCGTGCAGATGCTGTTGATGCACTGGATGCCCTGCGGGGCCCCGCAGCAATCGCTCGTCTGCATGCACTTCTCGTAGGTCGCCGCGCACTGCGGCTTCGTCGAGGAGCACACGAGGCCTCCGCTGCTCTGCTGGCAGTACCCGCCGCAGCACTGCGTACCTGTCTGGCACGTCGTGCCGTCGTTGTGGCAGGCGGCGACCGACCAGTAGCCGCGCGCATTGCCCGCGTGGATCTCCTGCGCGGGCAGGTAGAACGCGGGGTGGCTCGGATCGGTGCCGGGGGCCGCGTTCAGATCGACGGCCGCGACCCAGAGCTTCTTGTCGGTGATCTGGTCGTGCCAGGGGTAGTTGCGCGGATCGCTCAGCCAGGGCTGAAGCTGGGTGAGGCTGCCGTAGAGGCGCCGGCTCGTGAAGACGACCCACGCGTAGCCGCCCGAGGCGATCGGGTTGACGGTCGGCTCGTAGTTGAGCGTGGGCTCCTGCGCCTGCGGATGGCTAGCCGCGGTGTTTTCGGGCAGGTAGATGGTGGTGCCGTCGCTCTTGTAGCCGTCGAGCTGATCGAGGCGATGCGCCTGGCCGCTGGCGGTGTCGAGCCACCACAGCTCGCCCGTGATGTTGTCGCGGGTGAAGCCCCACTCGTTGTTGTTGCCGTTCATGGAGTTCGGGTTCGAGAGCTCGACCTCGAAGACGACCGCGGCGCTGTTCGGGAGGAAGGACGAGAACGTGACCGAGGTCCCGGCGGGCGGCGTGTAGACGACGCGCGGGTTGGAGAAGGCGCTCGTCCCGTCGAAGTCGAGGAGGGCGAGCGAGTTCTTGTCGCCGGTGAGGGTCGTGGTCCCCGCGTCCGCGGTCGCGACGTTGGAGAACGACCCGCTCCAGAAGTTGAACGACACGTGCGTGCCGTCGGGCGAGAACGAAGGAAGCGCGGCTTGCAGGTTGGTCCCGAGCCCCGTGGAGGCGAGCGGCGTACCCTTCGGCAGCGAGTAGAGCTTGGAGTTCGTGTCGCTGTTGATCATGCCCCCGGAGCCCGAGAACAGCAGGCTGCCGTCCTTGTAGATGGCGGGGTACGTCAGGTTGGGCTGGGACGTCGGGGTCCCGCTGCCCATGGTCGTGTCCATGGCGAGGTCGACGTACTCGGTCACGGTGTAGTTCGAGGCGTCCGAGTTCGACGCCTGCGTGAGGAGCGTCTTGCCGTCGGCCGAGACCGTGTGGCACACGCGGCAGCCGACGCCGCCGTTGCCGACCGAGTTCACGCCGGCGACCGGCACCGGCGCGGTCGCGCCCGAGACGATGGCCAGCGTGCCCGCGCCGTACTGCTTGCCGTAGCTGTCGTTGCCGTTCGAGTTCGTCAGGTACGCGGTGCCGTACGAGTTGTAATAGATGGTGCCCTGCAGCGTGGCCTGCGCGATGGTCCACGTCTCGGTGTACGGGCCGTACGCGGTGCCGCCCTCGCCGAAGACGATGGAGACGTTCATCGGGTCGCCGGCGTTCGAGAGCGTCGCCGAGTCCCACGCGGGCTCGGGGATCGGCAGGTTCAAGAAGGGCGTCTTGTTCGCCGCGAAGGTGCCCGTCCAGGAGAAGTTCTTCTCGCTCAGCGTGACCGACACCGAGTCGAACGAGTGCGCGCCCGGGTTCCACTGGAGGAGCGGCGCGAGGAGGCCCTGCGGCCACACCGTGCCGTCGTACGGATAGAGCATCGACACGGTCGCGTCGGCCGTCGGCGTCGACTGCAACGTCATCGTCTGCGAGGGGGAGGGCGCCGCGCCCGGGCCGTCGCCGCCGACGCCGCCATAGCCGCCGCCGCCGCCGTCGAACCCGCCGTCCAGCTCGGACCCGGTCCACGCAGGGTCGCCCTGCTGCGTGTCCGTGATGCTGATCGTCACCGTCGCCGTCGTGCTCTCCCCGCCGTACGACGCCGTGATTGTCGCGACGCCGCCGAGCGTGCCCGTCGCCGTGAAGAGGCCGTTGCTGTCGATCGAGCCGAGCTCGCCTCGATCGACCGACCACGCGACGCCGGTGGCCGTACCCCCGACGGTCGCGGCGAACTGCACCGGCTGCCCGCCCGTGCCGTTCGTGATGCTGACGGTGGACGAGGTCGGCGTGATCGCGAGCGCGCCGAGGATGACGTTCCCGTCGCCGCCGTACCCGGTCCCGCTGCTCGCGTCGTCGCCGAAGAACCTTCCGCCGCTGTCGTCGCCGGTCTGCAGGCCCGCGTCCGAGCCCGAGTCCTTGCTCGCGGGGCTTCCGCATCCGGCAGTGACGGCCGATGCGACTCCCGCGAGGACGATCAGACTCAGAAGAAAATTCGAGAGAGCTTTCACAGCTCTATGGTGCGGAACTCTGCCGCGCCTTGCAATGTACGAGCGGTTGCGCGGGTTTGGCACACACTCGCGAAAGCGAAGCCCTGCGCCGACAAGACAGCCAGTCGCGGCCACGAAGGTTCGACGGAACCCCGGGGCACATGGCCATGGGAACGAGGGCGGCGTCAGCCACGAACAGGTGGCCCGCGAAAACGCGGCAAAACAGGCTCAAAGAGGGACCAACCTCTCCGGCGCAACGCCGTGGACGGGACAAAAGGCGAAGGGCCCGAGGCCTTGGAGGCCTTGGAGGCCTTTCCTCACAGGCGAATGATCCGACCGCCTGCTTTCTGGCCGCTTACTCCTCGTTGACCGCCGTGAGGGCGGGCTCCGCGGGGCGCGGGGCCGCAGGCGACGGGTAGCGCTCTTCTTCGATGCCGCCGCCCTCGACCACGAGCTTGAGCTGCTTGTACGCCGGCAGGCCCGTGCCCGCGGGGATCAGGCGGCCCATGATGACGTTCTCCTTGAGACCGCGCAGGTAGTCGATCTTGCCGGAGACCGCAGCCTCGGTGAGCACCTTCGTCGTTTCCTGGAAGGAGCTCGCGCTGATGAACGACTCGGTCGAGAGGCTCGCCTTCGTGATGCCGAGGAGGAGCGCCTCGGCCACCGCGGGACGACCGCCGCGCTCGATGACGCGCTGATTCTCGCGCTCGAACACGTGCTTCTCGACCTGCTCGTCGATGAGGAAGTTCGTGTCGCCGACGTCCTTGATGCGAACGCGCCGGAGCATCTGGCGAACGATGACCTCGATGTGCTTGTCGTTGATGGCGACGCCCTGCAGGCGGTAAACCTGCTGGATCTCGTTCACGAGGTACGCCGCCAGCTCCTTCTCGCCCTTCACGCGAAGGATGTCGTGCGGGTTCGCCGGCCCGTCCATGAGCGGCTCGCCCGCGCGGACGCGGTCGCCCGGCTGCACCTGGATGTGCTTGCCCTTGGGGATCAGGTACTCGCGCGCCTGGTCCGTGAGGAGCGTGCCATCCGGCGCGAACGGGGTGATGACGACCTTGCGCTTGCCCTTGGTGTCCTTGCCGAAGCTCACCTCGCCGTCGATCTCGGCGATGATGGCGTGGTCCTTCGGCTTGCGGGCCTCGAAGAGCTCGGCCACGCGCGGGAGACCGCCCGTGATGTCCTGCGTCTTCGTGGTCTCGCGCGGGATCTTCGCGAGGACGTCGCCGCCGGCGATCTCGTCGCCGTCCTGCACGACGATGTTCGCGCCGACCGGGAGGAGGTAGCGGGCGTCGAGCGTGCTGTTGGGCAGCTTGCGCGTCTCGCCCGACGTCGGATCCTTGATCGAGATGCGCGGGCGGAGGTCCGCGGCGCGCGACTCGACGATGACCTTGCGCGAGAGGCCGGTGACCTCGTCGAGCTTCTCCGTCATGGTGACGCCTTCGACGATGTCGCCGAACTTCACGACGCCGCCGACCTCGCTGAGGATCGGCACCGCGAACGCGTCCCACTCCGCGAGGAGCTGGCCCGCCTTCACCTTGTCGCCCTCGTTGACCTTGAGCAGCGCGCCGTACACCAGGCGGTGGTGCTCGCGCTCGCGGCCGGTGTCGTCGACGAGGACGATCTCGCCGTGGCGGTTCATGACGATGATGCCGTCGGGCTTCTTGGCGACGTTCGCGTTGCGGATGCGGACGTAGCCTTCGTTGCGCGACTCGAGCGAGCTCTGCTCGATCTTGCCGCGCGCCGCCGCGCCACCGATGTGGAAGGTGCGCATCGTGAGCTGGGTGCCCGGCTCGCCGATCGACTGGCTGGCGATGATGCCGATCGACTCGCCGATGTTCACCTTGTAGCCGCGGGCGAGGTCGCGCCCGTAGCACTTGGCGCACACGCCGCGCTTCGTCTGGCAGGTGAGCACCGAGCGGATGACGACCTCCTCGATGCCGGCCTCCTCGATGACGTGCACGAGGTGCTCGTCGAGCTCCGTGTTCGCCGGGACGAGGACCTCGCCCGTGAGCGGGTCGACGATGTCCTCGAGGGCGACGCGGCCGAGGATGCGGTCGCCGAGCGGCTGGATGACCTCTCCGGCGTCCTCGAGCTTCGTGACGCGGATGCCGTCGAGCGTGCCGCAGTCGAACTCCGCGATGACCGCGTCCTGCGCGACGTCGACGAGGCGGCGCGTGAGGTAACCCGAGTTCGCCGTCTTGAGCGCCGTGTCGGCGAGGCCCTTTCGGGCGCCGTGCGTCGAGATGAAGTACTCGAGCACCGACAGACCCTCGCGGAAGTTCGCCTTGATGGGGTTTTCGATGATCTCGCCCGACGGCTTCGCCATCAGGCCGCGCATGGCGGCGAGCTGGCGAATCTGCTGGGTGGAGCCTCGGGCCCCGGAGTCGGCCATGATGTAGATCGGGTTGAAGCTCGGCTCGATGAGCTCCTTGCCGGTCTCGGGATCGACCATCTTCTCTTTGCCGATCTCGCTCATCATCTCCTTGGTGACGCCGTCGGCGACACCAGCCCAGATGTCGACGATCTTGTTGTAGCGCTCGCCGTCGGTGATGAGGCCTTCCTGGTACTGGTCGATGACCCGCTGGACCTCGGCCTGCGCCTCGCCGAGGAGCACGCCCTTGGCCTGCGGGATGACCATGTGGTCCATGCAGATCGAGACGCCCGCGCGCGTGGCGTAGTCGAAGCCGAGCGAGCGGAGGCGGTCGGCGAGGAGGACCGTCGCCTTGTTCCGGTGGCGGCGGTAGCAGGCGTCGATGAGGGCCGAGAGCGCCTTCTTGTCGAGCGTCTTGTTGACGAGCTCGAACGAGAGGCCCTCGGGCAGCACCTCGGCGATGAGGCAGCGGCCGACCGTCGTCGTCTGGATCTTCGTGCCCTCGCTGGTGTGCGCGCGCACGCGGATGCCCGAGTGCAGGGTCACCTCGCCGTGGTCGTACGCCATGCGCACTTCGTCGACGCTGGAGAAGACGCCGCGGAGGTAGCCCTCGGCCGCGGCGACGCCCTTCTTCGGGTCGATGACGAGCGAGCCCTCGCGGAAGCAGCCCTTCGCGAACTTGCGCTCGCGCGTGGCGTAGTAGAGCCCGAGCACGATGTCCTGCGTCGGGTTGATGATCGGCTTGCCGTTCGCGGGCGAGAGGATGTTGTTCGTGCTCATCATGAGCACGCGCGCTTCCATCTGAGCCTCGACCGACAGCGGGACGTGCACGGCCATCTGGTCGCCGTCGAAGTCGGCGTTGAACGCCGCGCAGACGAGCGGGTGGAGCTGGATGGCCTTGCCCTCGATGAGGACCGGCTCGAACGCCTGGATGCCGAGGCGGTGGAGCGTCGGCGCGCGGTTGAGGAGCACCGGGTGCTCGGTGATGACCTCTTCGAGGATATCCCAGACCTCGGGACGCTCCTTCTCCACCATCTTCTTGGCGCTCTTGATGGTGTTGACGTACCCGCGCTCTTCCAGCTTGTTGTAGATGAACGGCTTGAAGAGCTCGATCGCCATCTGCTTCGGCAGGCCGCACTGGTGCAGCTTGAGCGTCGGGCCGACCACGATGACCGAGCGGCCCGAGTAGTCGACGCGCTTGCCGAGGAGGTTCTGGCGGAAGCGGCCCTGCTTGCCCTTCAGCATGTCGCTGAGGCTCTTGAGCGGACGCTTGTTCGGACCCGTGATCGTCTTGCCGCGGCGGCCGTTGTCGAAGAGGGCGTCGACCGCCTCCTGCAGCATGCGGCGCTCGTTGCGGATGATGATCTCGGGCGCGTTGAGCTCGAGCAGCCGCTTCAGCCGGTTGTTGCGGTTGATGACGCGGCGGTAGAGATCGTTCAGGTCGCTCGTCGCGAACCGGCCGCCGTCGAGGGGGACGAGCGGGCGCAGGTCGGGCGGGAGGACCGGGATGACCGTGAGCATCATCCACTCGGGCCGGTTGCCGCTCTCCTTGAAGGCCTCGGTGACCTTCAGGCGCTTCACGATCTTCTTGCGCTTCGCCTCGCTGGTGGCGCTGCGCATCTCCTGGCGGAGGGTCTCGCTCAGCGTGTGGACGTCCACCTGCTTGAGCATCTCGAGGATGGCCTCGCCCCCCATGCCCGCCTGGAACTTGTCGTCGCCGTACTCCTCGACGAGCTGGATGTACCGCTCCTCGCTGAGGAGCTCGGCCTTCGCGAGGCCGGTCTCCTTCGGGTCGATGACGATGTAGCTCTCGCAGTAGAGGACCTTCTCGAGGTCCTTCAGCGAGATGTCGAGCATGTTCCCGATGCGGCTCGGCAGCGACTTGAGGAACCAGATGTGCGCGACCGGGGTGGCCAGGTTGATGTGGCCGAGGCGCTCGCGGCGCACCTTCGACTGGATGACCTCGACGCCGCACTTCTCGCAGACGATCCCGCGGTGCTTCATGCGCTTGTACTTGCCGCAGTTGCACTCGTAGTCCTTCACCGGGCCGAAGATCTTCGCGCAGAAGAGCCCGTCCCGCTCCGGCTTGAACGTGCGGTAGTTGATCGTCTCGGGCTTCTTGACCTCACCGTGCGACCACTCGCGGATCTTCTCGGGCGACGCGAGCGAGATGCGGATCGCGCTGAAAGAGAGCGGATCCTTGGGCTTCTCAAAGAAGCTGAAGATGTCGCGCATCGGGTTCTTCCTTTTCCTGACTGCCTAGCGATCGAAAAAAAACTGGAACGTGGGGGCGGTGGGAGAGCTTCGCAGGGAGGGGAGGAGGTGGAGGAGGCCGGAGAAGAATCCCTTCTCGGCTCCTTTCCCTCCTCCCTCCTGTTCTCTCACTCTTCCGCTGCGTGCTCGACGCGGCCGTCGCGCGGGAGGCCGGGCTCCGTGAGCTCGACGTTGAGGCAGAGCGCCTGGAGCTCCTTGATGAGGACGTTGAAGCTCTCCGGCAGGCCCGGCTCGAGGTTGTACTCGCCCTTCACGATGGCTTCGTACATCCGCGTGCGGCCCTGCACGTCGTCGCTCTTCACGGTCAAGAACTCCTGGAGGGCGTACGCGGTGCCGTACGCCTCCATCGCCCAGACCTCCATCTCGCCGAGACGCTGGCCGCCGAACTGGGCCTTGCCGCCAAGGGGCTGCTGCGTGACGAGCGAGTAGGGTCCGATCGAGCGCGCGTGGATCTTGTCGTCGACCAGGTGGTGCAGCTTGAGGACGTACATGACGCCCACGGTCACCTCCTGGTCGAACGCCTCTCCCGTGCGCCCGTCGAAGAGCACCGTCTGCCCGCTCTGCGGGAGACCGGCGAGGTTGAGGGTGGTCTTGATCTGGCTCTCTTGAGCGCCGTCGAAGACGGGGCTCGCGTAGTGGACGCCGCCCTTGAGCTTGCCGGCGATCTGCCGCACGTCCTCGTCGGAGAGCTTCGAGACGAGCTTGGCGAGGTCCTCGTCGCCGTCGAAGATCTTCTTCACGTGGTCGCGCATCACGTTCACGCCGAACTTCTCGTCGAGCATGTATTTGAGCTGGGCGCCCAGCATGCGCGCGCCCCAGCCCAGGTGCGTCTCGAGGATTTGTCCGACGTTCATGCGGCTCGGAACGCCAAGCGGGTTGAGCACCACGTCGACCGGCGTGCCGTCCTGCAGGTAGGGCATGTCCTCTTCCGGCAAGATGCGGGAGATGACGCCCTTGTTGCCGTGGCGCCCCGCCATCTTGTCGCCGACCTGGAGCTTCCTCTTGATGGCGATGTAGACCTTCACCATCTTGATGACGCCCGGCGGCAGCTCGTCGCCCTTCGAGAGGCGATCGATCTTGTCGCGGAAGTGCTCCTCGCGGAGGGTCACGATCTCCTCGAGCTCGCGCACCTTCTGAGCGATCTCCTCGACGCCCTCGACGGGGAGCTCCGACCAGTACTTGCGCGGGATCTCCTCGAGCGTGGCCTCGTCGAGCGCGTGGCCCTTCTGGAGGAGGACCTTGCCCTTGTCGTCGACGAGCTTGCCCGTCGTCGTCAGCTTGACGAGGTTCTTCTTGATCTGACGGTAGAAGGAGTCGCGGAGGATCTTGATCTCCTCGTCGCGCATCTTCTCGAGGCGGACGCGCTCCTGGTCCTCGATGTCCTTCGAGCGCTCGTCCTTCTCGGTGCCCTTGCGGGAGAAGACGCGGGCGTTGATGACGATGCCCGCGACCCCCGGCGGAACGCGGAGGCTGCTGTCGCGCACGTCGCCGGCCTTCTCGCCGAAGATCGCGCGGAGCAGCTTTTCCTCCGGGCTGAGCTGGGTCTCGCCCTTCGGCGTGATCTTGCCGACGAGGATGTCGCCCGGCTTCACCTCGGCGCCGATGCGGACGATGCCCGACTCGTCGAGGTCCTTGAGGGCCTCCTCGCCGACGTTCGGGATGTCGCGCGTGACCTCTTCCTTGCCGAGCTTCGTGTCGCGGGCAACGCACTCGAACTCCTCGATGTGAATCGAGGTGAAGACGTCGTCCTTGGCGATGCGCTCGGAGACGAGGATCGAGTCCTCGAAGTTGAAGCCCTGCCACGGCATGAACGCGACGAGCACGTTCTGGCCGAGGGCCAGCTCGCCGTGGTCGCAGCTCGGGCCGTCGGCGAGGACCTCGCCCTGCCGCACCCGCTCGCCGGCGCGCACGATCGGCGCCTGGTTGTAGCAAGTGGACTGGTTCGACCGCTGGAACTTCATCAGCGGGTAGATGTCCGGGATCTCCGGCTTGTCGGTGTCGGGCCGGACGACGATGCGCGTCGCGTCGACGCTCTCGATGAAGCCGTCGCGGCGCGCCAGCGTGCACACGCCGGAGTCGCGGGCGAGCTTGCCTTCCATGCCCGTGCCGACGAGCGGCGCGTGGCTGCGGATGAGGGGCACGGCCTGGCGCTGCATGTTTGCGCCCATGAGCGCGCGGTTCGCGTCGTCGTGCTCGAGGAAGGGCACGAGCGCCGCGGCGACGCTCACCATCTGGTTCGGCGCGACGTCCAGGAGCTGGATCATGTCGGGCGTGACCATGTGGAAGTCGCCGTTGAGTCGGGCGCTGACGAGGGACTCGCGGAACTTGCCCTTCTCGTCCATCGAGGCCGAGGCCTGGGCGATGTACTTCCCCTCTTCCTCGAGGGCCGAGTACCACGCCACCTCATCGGTGCCGCGGCCCTCGGTCGCGCGGCGGTACGGCGTCTCGACGAAGCCGAACTCGTTCACGCGGGCGAAGGTCGAGAGCGACGCGATGAGGCCGATGTTCGGACCTTCCGGCGTCTCGATGGGGCAGATGCGGCCGTAGTGCGTCGGGTGGACGTCGCGGACCTCGAAGCCCGCGCGCTCGCGCGTCAGGCCTCCGGGACCGAGCGCGCTGAGGCGGCGCTTGTGCGTCACCTCGCTGAGCGGGTTGGTCTGGTCCATGAACTGCGAGAGCTGAGAGCTCCCGAAGTACTCCTTCACGACCGCGCTGACCGGCTTCGCGTTGATCAGGTCGTGCGGCATGAGCGTGTCGATCTCTTGCGACATGCTCATGCGCTCCTTGATGGCGCGCTCCATGCGTACGAGGCCGATGCGATACTGATTTTCCATCAGCTCGCCGACGGCGCGGACGCGGCGGTTTCCGAGGTGGTCGATGTCGTCGACCGACCCGCGGCCGTTCTTCAGCTCGATGAGGTGACGAACGGTCTCGAGAATGTCCTGCGGCGTTAGCACTGCCGTGTCGAGCGCCGGACGCTGATCCTCGGGGAGGTCGCGATAGAACTTGTAGTTGAGCTTAAGTCGCCCGACCTTCGAGAGATCGTAACGCTCGGGGTTGAAGAAGAGGTTGTGGAACAGGGTCTTCGCGGTCTCGAGCGTGGGCGGATCGCCCGGGCGCAGACGGCGATAGATCTCCATGATCGCGTCTTCGGTCGTCTTGACCTTCTCGGCGAGCAGGGTGTCGCGCAGGTACGAGCCGACGTTCAGGCCGTCGATGAAGAGGATCTTGAACTGCTCGATGCCCGCTTCGCGGAGCTTCTCGAGCTTCGCCTCGGTGATCTCCTCGTTGACCTCGAGGATGACCTCGCCCGTCTCCTTGTCGACGACGTCGTGCGCCGCCACCTTGCCCACGAGCTCCTCGACGTCGACCGGCAGGCGGTCGATCTTCGCGTCGCGCAGCTTCTTGATGGCCGCCTTCGTGAACTTGGTGTTCTTCTTGACGATGGTCTCGGCGCCGACCTTGATGTCGCGCGTCGCGCGCTGGCCCGCGAGGAGATCGAACTCCACGCTCTTGGCGTACTTGCCGCCCTTCTCGAGGTAGACCTCTTCCGTGCTGTAGAAGTAGTTGAGGAGGTCCTGCGTCGAGTAGCCGAGCGCGCGGAGGAGCACCGTCGCGTGCATCTTCCGGCGGCGGTCGATGCGGACGAACATGATGTCCTTCGGGTCGAACTCGAAGTCGAGCCACGAGCCGCGGTACGGGATGATGCGCGCGCTGTAGAGCACCTTCCCGCTCGAATGGGTCTTGCCCTTGTCGTGGTCGAAGAAGACGCCCGGGCTGCGATGGAGCTGGCTGACGACGACACGCTCGGTGCCGTTGATGATGAACGTGCCGGTGTCCGTCATCAGCGGGATCTCGCCGAAGTAGACCTCCTGCTCCTTGATGTCGCGCACGATGCGCTCGCCACCCTCGCGGGTGTCGTAGATCATGAGCTGGGTCGTGACCTTGATCGGCGCCGCGTACGTCATGCCGCGCTGGCGGCACTCCTCGACGTCGTACTTCGGCTTCTCCAGGTTGTAGCTGACGAAGACGAGCTCACTCGTCCCGTTGAAATCCTTGATCGGGAAGACGCTACGGAACACCGCCTGCAGGCCGACCTCCGCACGGTCGTTCTGCGGGACGTTCGACTGCAGGAACTTGTCGTACGACGTCTTCTGGATGTCGATGAGGTTCGGAACCTCGATAACTTTCCGAACACGTCCGAGATGCTTGCGGATGCGGAAGTTGGACTGGATGACGTTCGCCATCGGTGCTCCTGACCTTTTCGTCTGATACCGCTGCCTCGACGCTCACCCTCTTGCCGGGTCTTGCCGATCGACGCGGGACACAAAACTTTTTACGACGGGCTGATACGACGGGCTTCTTTCGAGCGCGGCTCACCGGGCATGCGCGATTGCCCGGCGCGGGACCTGCCTGCCGCCGTGGGACCTTAGTCGGAAATTAGAGCGCGTAAAGCAAAAGGCACGCCGCCGAGTCTACGCAGCGTAGTCGGCGGGAAGGATTCTGCAAACAGGCCCCCCCTCCCGGAGCCCGGGCTCCAGGACACGGGGTTCCGGCCGAGCTCTCCACCGGTCTCCCGGTAGAGCTCGCGCCGAAAAGAGGAAAACGAGGCACAGCGCAAGCGGAAGGAGCCCTTCCGCTGCGCCGTACCTCGCGTCCTCTGGATGAACAAAGGTTCGTTGACCCTACAGTTACGGACCTACTTGAGCTCGACCTTCGCGCCGGCCTCTTCGAGCTTCTTCTTGAACTCCTCGGCCTCGGCCTTGGAGACGCCCTCCTTGAGGGTCTTGGGCGCGCCTTCGACGAGGTCCTTGGCTTCCTTGAGGCCGAGACCGGTGATCTCGCGGACGACCTTGATGACGGCGATCTTGTTGCCGCCGGTCTCCTTGAGGTCGACGTTGAACTCCGTCTTCTCCTCGACGGCGGCCGCGGCAGGGCCCGCGGCGGCACCCGGCGCCGCGGCGACGGCGACGGGGGCAGCCTTGACGCCCCACTTGTCTTCGAGGGTCTTGATCAAGCCCGCCAGCTGGATGACCGGAAGGTTCGAGAGGTAGTCGACGACCTGCTCACTCGTGATGTCAGACATTTGAAAATCTCCGTATCGAATCAGAACGTTGAAGTCTTGGTTACTGCTTGAGGGAGCCCGACTGCTCGCAGCTCTCTGCGTGCGGGCGCTGCGTGCGGGCTACTCGCCCTTGTTCAGCTTTTCTTCCTTCGCCGACAGCAGGTAGGCGAAGTTCTGAGCGGGGGCGTTGAGCAGCGCGACGAAGCTCTGGAGCGGCGCTTGGAGCGTCGCGAGGAGCGAGGCGCGGAGCTCGTTCTTGCCGGGCATCGTCGCGAGCTGGTCTTCGACGCCCTTGCCGTCGATGACCGAGCCCTCGATGAGGCCCGCCTTGATCTGGAGCTTGTCCCCGGCGGGGTCCTTGCGGAACGCCTTCACGACCTTGGCGGCCGCGCTGGGGTCCTCGTAGCTCCATGCGATCGCCGTCATGCCCACGAGGGCCTCGCCGAGCTTCGCCTTGTAGGGCGCGTCCTTGAGGACATGCTTGACGAGCGTGTTCTTGACGACCCGGTAGTCGACGCCGGCCTTGCGGAACTCGGCGCGCAGCTTGGTGACGTTCTCGACGGTCATCCCCTTGAAGTCGAGGAAGACGGCCGCGGTCATCTTGTCGAAGCGGCTCTTGAGTTCGCCGAGCTCGACGTTCTTTCCGGTGCGGTCCATGGGCCTATGCCTCCTCGCCCGCGCTCATGAAAGCCGCGGTGTCGATCTTGATGCCGGGACCCATCGTCGAGCTGACGGTGATGCTCCGGAGGTAAGCGCCCTTGGCGGTGGACGGCTTCTGGCGAACGAGCGCGTTGATCAACGCGTTCGCGTTGTCGGAGAGCGCCTGCTCGTTGAAGCTGACCTTGCCGATGCGCGCGTGCACGATGCCCGCCTTCTCGACGCGGTACTCGATCTTGCCGCCCTTCGCGTCGCGGACGGCGTTGCCGACGTCGAACGTGACGGTGCCGACCTTGGGGTTCGGCATGAGGCCGCGAGGACCGAGGACGCGACCGAGCTTACCGACGGAGCCCATCATGTCGGGCGTCGCGATGACTCGATCGAAGTCGAGGAACCCTTCGTTGACCTTCGCGACCAGGTCGTCGCTTCCGGCGAAGTCGGCGCCGGCCTCACGGGCCTCGCGCTCCTTCTCGCCCTTGGCGAACACCAGGACGCGCACGGACTTTCCGGTCCCGTGCGGTAGAACGAGCGCTCCGCGTACCATCTGATCGGCGTGCTTGGGGTTCACGCCCAGACGGATCGCGAGATCGACCGTCTCGTCGAATTTGGCGAACTTGGCCTGCTTGACCAGAGCGCACGCCTCCTCGACGCTGTATTTGCGCTCCCGGTCGACGATGCTGTCGACCTTCGCGCGGTTCTTCGGGACTTTCGGCATTTTCCTCCTTGGCGGCTTTGTGGGCCTCCCACCTCTCTCCGCATGACCATCAGCGGAGCGGTGGTGATCTTCTCGAGGACTCGGTCCTCACACGTCGCACGTCGTCTTCGGCGTCACGCCTCGATGTCGATGCCCATCGAGCGGGCCGTGCCCATCACGATGCGAACGGCGGCTTCGATGTCGGTGCAGTTCATGTCGGGCATCTTCTGCGCAGCGAGCTCGCGCACCTGCGTCATCGACACCTTGCCGACCTTGATCTTGTTCGGCTCCTTCGAGCCCGCGCCCGGCTTCTTGTTCGTCGCAAGGCCCGCGGCCTTCTTGAGGAGCACGCTCGTCGGCGGGGTCTTCAGCACCATGCTGAAGCTGCGGTCGGAGTAGATCGTCAAGACCACGGGGATGATCATGTCGCTCCCCTGGGTCTTGGCGTTGAACTCCTTGCAGAAGGCCATGATGTTGATGCCGTGGGGGCCGAGCGCCGGTCCGACCGGCGGGGCCGGATTGGCCTTGCCCGCGGCGAGCTGGAGCTTGACTTGTCCCGTTACTTTCTTGGCCATGGCCTAAACCCTCTTCTCCACCTGACTGAAATCCAGCTCGACCGGCGTGGCGCGCCCGAAGATCGAGACCTTCACCCGGAGCTTCTGCTTGTCCGGCTTCACTTCCTCGACGGTGCCCGAGAAGTTCGCGAACGCGCCGTCGATCACGCGGATCTCGTCGCCGGCCTCGAACGACACGCGCGGCTTCGGCTTCACCGCGCCCTCGACGATGCTCTTGCGGAGGTCGTCGATCTGGGGAGGGGTGACCTCCTGCGGGCGCTGGTTGCCGATGAAGCCCGTGACCTTCGGCGTGTCCTTGACGAGGTGCCAGACGTCCTCGCTCATCTCCATCTCGACGAAGATGTAGCCGGGGAAGCTCGTCTTCTGGCGCGTCCGCGCCTTACCGCCCGCGCGCTGCTCGGTGACCGTCTCGGTCGGGATGAGCACCTCGCCGTAGCGGTCCTCCATGTGGTGTTCCTTGATGCGCTGGAGGAGCGCTTCCTTGACCTTGTTCTCGTAGCCCGAGTAGGTCTGGATGACGTACCACTTCTTGGCCATGGCGCTCCTCAGGTGCCCCCGTATACGAGGTTGGTGATGAAGCCCCAGAACTTGTCCATGAGGGCGAAGAACACCGTGGACACGACGGTCGTCACGATGACGACGAACGTGCCGTTCGTGACCTCCGTGCGGTCGGGCCAGGTGACCTTGGACATCTCCGACGCCACTTCTTCGGCGAGCTGCCGGGCGCGGGTCCGGAACCAGTAGTAGACGGCCGCGCCGGCGCCGATGAGGCCGGAGAGCGGCATGATGATGTCGTCGCGCGGATCGCCGACGATGGGCTTGTAGTTCTGGAGCTTGAGCCAGGCGAAATCGAGCGCCTTGGACGTGATGAACGCGACCCCGATGGCCGCGGCGAAGTATGCGGCGAAGACGAAGCGGCGCGCGCCGAGCTGGGTCGGCGCGACCGGCGAGACGTCGTAGTCCTCGGCGTCCGCGTCCGTGTCGGGGCGCGCCTCGTCCTTCACGAGCGCGGTCGAAGACCCCTCGACGTGCGATGCCGTCGCATCAGCCTGCGCTTCCGCAGGCTCGTCCACGGCGGAATCCGCCGTCGCCCTTGGCTTCGGCGTCACGCTCTCGCTTGGCGTCTTCTTCGACGGTCATCTCTGGTCTCGACTGCGCTGGCTCTATTGGGCAGGGGCTGGGGGGCTCGAACCCACGACCTGCGGATTTGGAATCCGCTGCTCTACCAACTGAGCTAAACCCCTGTTCGTTCCTCGAATCCGCGCTCGCGCTTGGTGGCTCGAGCGTGCGGGCTCTTGGTCACTTCGTTTCTTTGTGCAGAGTGTGCCGCTTGCACGTCGGGCAGAACTTCTTGAGGGAGAGCTGACCGACCCGCTCCGGCTTCCGCGTCGTCTTGTAGTTCCTCGCGTCGCACTCCGAGCACGCGAGCGAGACGCGGGTCCGTGGCGCAGAGCCTCGCGGCTCCTTCACGGCGGTCCCGGCCTCGCTCGTTCGCTCGTCCATCTCGTGCGATTCCGTCGAATCGACGCCTTACTGGAGGATCTTGGTGATGATGCCGGCGCCGACGGTGCGGCCGCCCTCGCGGATCGCGAAGCGCTGCTGCTCCTCGAGAGCCACCGGCGTGATGAGGTCAATCGTCATCTTCGTGTTGTCCCCCGGCATGACCATCTTGGTCCCCTCCGGGAGGCTCACCGTGCCCGTCACGTCCGTCGTGCGCATGTAGAACTGCGGGCGGTAGTTCGTGAAGAACGGCGTGTGACGGCCGCCCTCCTCCTTCTTGAGCACGTACACCTCGGCTTCCGCCTTCGTGTGCGGCGTCACGAGGCAGGCTTCGACAGGATCTGACCGCGCTCGATCTCGTGCTTCTCGATCCCGCGCAGCAAAACCCCGATGTTGTCACCGGCCTGACCCTGGTCCAGCAGCTTCCGGAACATCTCGACGCCCGTCACGATCAGCTTGCGCGTGTCCGCGAAGCCCACCAGCTCCACTTCCTCGCCCACCTTCACGATCCCGCGCTCGACTCGACCCGTCGCCACCGTCCCGCGACCCTTGATCGAGAACACGTCCTCGACCGCCATCAGGAACGGCTTGTCCATGTCGCGAACAGGGTCGGGGATCTGCGCGTCCAGCGCCGACACCAGCTCCTCCACCGTCTTCTCCCACTTCGCGTCCCCGTTGAGCGCCGGCAGCGCCGCCCCCCGAACGACCTTCGCGTTGTCCCCGTCGAACTTGTACTTGTTCAGTAGCTCGCGGACTTCCATCTCGACCAGGTCGAGCATCTCCGCGTCTTCCACCGCGTCGCACTTGTTGAGGAACACCACGATGTGGTTGAGACCCACCTGACGCGCCAATAGAACGTGCTCGCGCGTCTGCGGCATCACGCTGTCCAGTGCGCTCACCACGAGGATCGCCCCGTCCATCTGAGCGGCCCCCGTGATCATGTTCTTGATGTAGTCCGCGTGCCCAGGGCAATCGACGTGCGCGTAGTGACGCTTGTCGCTCTCGTACTCCACGTGAGCCACCGCGATCGTCACCGTCTTCGTGTCATCTCGGACCGTGCCGCCCTTGGCGATGTCCTTGTAGCTGATGACCTTCGCCAGCCCCTTCTTCGACTGCACCTTCACCAGCGCGGCCGTCGTCGTCGTCTTGCCGTGGTCGATGTGACCGATCGTCCCGACGTTCACGTGGGGCTTGCTGCGGACGAATTTCTCCTTGGCCATGACTGTCGTCTCCTGAAATCGGGTACTCGAAGCGATCCGCTACGGGCTCGAGCCCACCACGGGGCTTGAACCCGTGACCTCTTCCTTACCAAGGAAGTGCTCTACCACTGAGCTAGGTGGGCGCTGACTGCGCGTGTCTCTCGGTCTACGGGTTCTTCTCTGGGGGTGGGCTTGGACTGAACTTGGTCTGAGGTTCGATGGGGAGCGGGAGACCGGGTTCGAACCGGCGACGTTCAGCTTGGAAGGCTGACGCTCTACCAACTGAGCTACTCCCGCGCGGGCTACGGAGCGGCGGAAGGCCGCGATGAAGGCGGTATGAAAAGAAACTGAAACCTTGGGGGCTCTGGAGGGGCTCGCTCGACTCGAGGGTGGACCGTGGAGGGTGATGGATTCGAACCATCGAAGGCATAGCCGGCAGATTTACAGTCTGCTCCCTTTGGCCACTCGGGCAACCCTCCGAATCTCTTCGACTATTTGCTACTGTTCCGTTCGTTCTCTCGACCTCGTCTCGGTGTCACGTCGCCCTTTGGTCTGCTTTGTCTGTGAGCTAGCGAGGGGACTTGAACCCCTAACCGCCTGTTTACAAAACAGGTGCTCTGCCAGTTGAGCTACGCCAGCCCGCGCGGCGAGAACCCCGCCGCTTTGGGGGCGCGTACTTTACTTGGCCGCGGGCGGGCGCGCAAGCAACAAGGGAGCCATGCCTCGGGCATAAGGGAAGCTGGGTTCGGGCCGCCACCGCCGGCAGCCAGGACGCGAAAGAGAGGGGCAAAGGTAAGGGAACTCGAAGGGTTTTCGTGCGCGTAGGTACACCGCTCCTGTCCGTGCTCACGGAGCGAAAGAGGACCGCTCGCTAGCGTGCGCCACCCGACGTGTCAAGGGCGCGACGTGGATGGGCGCGCCTCCAAACACGACGCCGGGGCCAGAAAAGCGCCCCGAAGCGACCTGCCGACTTTCAGTGGCTCCCGGGCGGGGAGCTTGACGGGACCGGCTGCGCTCCCTTCAACGTAAGCAGCTCCAGGGCTTTTTGCACCTCCGCCTCCGTGAAGGGCATCTTCTCGATCTGCGCCTTCTCGTCGGCGAGGGCGGTGGCCATCTCGACGCGGGCGTCCCGGGCGCGCGCGATCCAGCTCGAGGAGTCTTGCGTGCGGTCGCCGAGGGCGACCGTCTGCTCGATCTCCTGGAGGCCCTTCTCGAGGAGCACCCGGTAGCGCACGTGCATGAACGCGAAGAAGATCTGCTTCTGGCGCTCGGTCTTCGAGGTGGCGGGCGGCGGGATCTGCATCAGGTCGTGGTGCAGGCGCCGGTACATCTCCCCCACCCGGTAGCCGGCCATCGCGGCCCAGTGCGGATCGACCGAGCGGACCGCCTGCGTGTAGGCGGCCTGCGCGTCGAGGAGGCCGGCGCAGCGCGCGTCGAGGCGGTCGAGGAAGTCGGGCGGCAGCGGGTCGAACTCGATGCGCTCGGACCGCACGCGCCGGAGCTCCCCGAGCGCGAACCGGAGCTGCGCGACCGCCACCGGGATGACGTCGCGCTCGCCGTAGTGAAAGTGCTCGGAGAGATCGAGCCCGTCGAGGAGATCCTGGGACGCCTCGCGGCCCGCGTCGCCGAGCTCCACGCGGGCGAGGCCTCGGGCTCCCAGGCCGACGACGCGATCGATCTCCTCGGCGTCGGGGCGGGCCAGCAGGGCCTCGCCGATGGCCTGGAGCGACGCCCAGTCTTCGAGGTACGCGTCGAGGGTCGCCGCGCGGACCATGGCCGCGCGCGCCCGCGGGCCGTCGGGGAAGCGGCGGGCGAGCTCGAGGAACGCGTCGCGCGCCCCGGCTCGGTCTTCGAGGCCCTCGAGCGCGAACCCGAGGTCGAAGAGGCGGTCGGCCGCGCGCGGCCCGGCCGGATCCGCGTCGAAGAGGAGCCGGAAGGCGTCGGCGGCGTCCCGCCAGCGCTGCTCGAGGAGGGCGCGCTCGCCGCGGGCCTGGAGCTCGGCCTCGGTGGCGACGCCGCTGGCCGTGACGATCCGGGGCGCCGCGTCGATGTGGATCGGGGCAGCGGGAGGAGGAGCTGCCTGCGGGCGCACGCAGCCGCCGGCGGCGGCGGCGAAGGCGGTCGCGACGGCGAAGGCGAAAAGCGTCCTCACTCTCGAAGGATAGCGGGAATGCGGAGGGGCCCACGATCGCTGCCCGGGCACGTCGGCGAGAGTCGCCAGCGACCCGAGCGGTCGCGAGTTCACTGAACGAACGCCCCGATTGACGCTCGAATGACGCAGGACGACGGTTCGAGAGGGTCGGCGGGGGCAAGCTCGGAGCCCACTCGCGTTCGTCGAAGGCGCCGACAGGAGGTACGGTCCCCGATGAAGAGCCTCGACGTGCAGGCGCTCCAGACCCTCCACCGCTCGCTGGATTCTGGAGATCCACAAGCTCGAGCGCCGCGGCGTCCACATGACGCCCCCCGAGCGCGAGCGCGCGACGGAGCTGAAGAAGCACCGCCTCGCGACGAAGGACCAGCTCTACCGGCTCGGCCTGCGATAGCCGGGGCGTCGCGGCGTCGCGGCCTTCACTGCTCCTCGTCTTCCGTCTTCGGCGCGGCCTTCGCCGGGGCGGAGTCGTCTTCTTCCTCGTTGCCGCCGCTCGCGGAGCCCGTGGAAGACGGCGTGTTCGAGAGCGACGCGACGCCGCCCGAATAGACCGCCTCGTTCAGGTCCTTGAGGGCCTCGGCGAGCCGCCGCGTCCAGTCCGGCGGCAGCGAGCCGGGGGCCTCCTGCTCGACGGCCGCGGCGAACGCCAGCCAGTGCCGCGCCTCGCCCTTGTAGCCGATGCGAAAGTCGGTCATCCCGCGCAGGTAGGCGTAGTGCGCGCGGTTTTGCAGCGAGAGGCGCTGCAGGTCCGGCTCGAGCACCCGCAGTACGGCCAGGGCGCGTTCGTGCTCGCTCGCCTCGAAGGCGCGCTGACTGCGCGCGAGATTGTCCGCGTACGTGTTGCAACCCGTCGCGGCGAGCACGAGGGCCGACCCGAGGCACGCGGCGAGGTAGCGCATCACTGCCTCGAAGCGTAACGGCGAGCCGCTCGTGGAATCAATGAGTCTCGCTTCGTCTCGCGCGCCTCCGCCGTCCAAGCCCCACGGCCAGCGCGAGCCCGCCGGCCGCGGGTGCACCCCAGGGCGCTCGACCCCCGGCCGCCGTACAGGAGCTGCTCTTGCCGGCCGGCGCGGCGCTCTCGTCGGCGTGGGCGGGCGCGGGCGGCGGCGCGGAGGACGGCGCGGCGGGCGGATCGCAGTCCCAGGGGTGGCCCTGGGTGAAGCCGCATTGCTCGAGGATTCGAGCCGTCCGCCCGGTGCGTCACCATCTTGAGCGCGTCTCCGGCGAGCACGACCTCGACGAAGTGGTGGGTGGCCTCGGCCTTCCGGGTCGTCGGGGTGGAGTGGATGTCGCGGTAGAGGGGCGCGCCGCCGCCGCCCGAGATCACGTACTTGAGCAGGCCGGCGTCGCCGCGCTCGTACATGTGGTCGTGCCCCGAGAAGACGAGATTGACCTTGTGCTGGGCGAGCAGCTCGGGGATGTGCGCCTGCCGGAGCGCGAGGTTCGGACCGTGGTGCCCGGCCGACCAGGGCCCGTCATGGACCACCGCGAAGCGCCAGCGGAGGTCGGGCTCGTGGTCGGCGTCGGAGAGGGCCTGCTCCAGCCACGTCCGCTCCGCCCCCCCTGCCGCCCCTCCCCAGGCGTCCTCGCCGTTGAGGAAGAAGAAGCGCGCGTCGCCCATGCGCACCGACCCGTACGGGCGCGGCCCGCCCGCGCCTTCGAAGCCGAAGTAGCGCGCGAAGTTCTGGGCGGCGGCGTCGTCGTAAAGCTCATGGTCGCCGATCGCCACGAAGAGCGGCAGGTCGCGCGCGCGACCGTGGAGCAGCGGCTCCTCGATGTCGAAGAAGGTCTGCCAGTCGGTCGCCTTGCCGCCCTCGGACACCATGTCGCCCGTGTTCACGAGGAAGTCGGCGGGCACGGCCTGCATCGCGCGGACGACCGCGGCGTGCGCGTCGTTGTCGGTGCGCTCGTCGCCGTAGACGAGGAAGGTCATCGGGGCGGTCGAGTCGAGCCGGGGCGCGGTCACCAGGTGCCCCTCGGCGACGCGCGCCCCGCCGGCCTTGATCGCGTACGCGTAGGCGCTCGACGGCGCGAGGCCGGTGAGCCGCACGGTGTGCATCGCGCTCTCGGGGCTCTGCACGCGCACGGGCTTGGCCGAGCCCGCGTCCTGGGCGGCGATCTCCACCGTGGCGGGCGCCGGCGCCTGGAGCTCGAAGCGGATCGTCGCGGAGTCCGGGGTGAGCCCGGTGACATACGGCCCCTTCACGAGGGACGTGGACGAGCCGGGCGCATCGGCGCGCGCGGGGCTCGATGGCAGGGCGGCGAGCGCGACCGCGAGGAGAGCCACCAGGGAAGCGCAGACGCGGGCGAAGAAGGCGCGAGAGTTCATGGCGGCGCTGCCGAACTGGATCCTGAACGCGCCCGCGGGAAGGTCGCGGTCTCGATTGACCCCTCAGCTCGCCGCCGCTAGCGTCCGTTTCGGGCTCGAGTTCGGGGAGGCAGCGCAGAGACACATGCCGGCGACGATCGATCCGTCGCTCGCGGGGCTCCCGCGACAGCTCGGCAAGTACACGCTCGTGCGCCGGATTGCGGCGGGCGGCATGGCCGAGCTCTTCCTGGCTATCCAGCGGAGCGTCGGGGGCTTCGAGAAGCTCATCGCCATCAAGCGCATCCTGCCGACGATGACCCAGGACCGGGGCTTCATCGAGATGCTCCTCCACGAAGCGCGCGTCGCGGCGACGCTCTCGCACCCGAACATCGTGCAGGTCTTCGACGTGGGCTTCGCCGACGGCGCGTACTTCATCGCGATGGAGCACGTGCACGGCGAAGACCTCCGGTCCCTCGTGCGCCAGATGAAGGGCCGCGGCGCCACCGAGTTCCCGATGGAGCACGCGCTCACGATCCTCCAGGGCGTCTGCGCGGGCCTCGCGTACGCGCACGAGAAGCGGGCGCTCGACGGCACCCCGCTCGACATCGTGCACCGCGACGTCTCCCCCCAGAACGTCCTCGTGACCTTCAGCGGCGACGTGAAGCTCGTCGACTTCGGGATCGCCAAGAGCGTCACGCGCGCGGGCGACGACACCGAGAGCGGCCGCCTCAAGGGGAAGGTCCCGTATATGTCGCCCGAGCAAGCGCGCGGCGAGGCGGTCGACGGGCGGAGCGACGTCTTCGCGGCTGGCGTGATGCTCTTCGAGCTCACCACGGGCAAGCGCCTCTTCAAGGCCGCGAGCGAGTACGAGACGCTCAAGCTGATCTGCGACCGCGACTACCCGCGCCCGTCGTCGGTGCGCCGCGCGTACCCGCCGGGGCTCGAGGCCGTCGTGATGCGCGCCCTCGCGAAGGACCGGGCCGATCGCTGGCAGAGCGCGCGCGAGATGCAGGCGGCCCTCGAGGAGTTCATCCGCGAGGAGCGCATCGGCGCGAGCCGCGTGGGCCTCGCCCACTTCATGCGCGGCCTCTTCGAGGACGAGCTCCTCAGCCACGACGAGGTGCTGCTCCACGGCAAGCAGCTCGCCGACAGGCTCGGCGCGGACGGCGAACCCCACGAGGCCGCCGGCGCCGTCGAGAGCGCCCGCCTCTCGAGCCTCGGCCCCACGGCCGCGCCCACCGTCACCGACGCGCGCGCCGCCTCGCGCGGCGTCCCCGCGATCTACCGTGCGGCGGTGGTCGTCGCGGTCGCCGCGACCGCCGGCCTCGCCTTCTCCTGGGCGCAGGCTCGCGTGCCCGCGCGCCCCTCGCCGCCCTCGAGCGCGACGTTCTCGGCTCCGGCGCCGCCGGCCCGCGAGCACGGCGTCGTGGCCATCGCGAGCGGGCCGCCGGGCGCGTCGATCTTCGTCAACGGCGCCCTGCGCCCCGAGAAGACGCCGGCCACCCTCACGGACCTGTCGCTGGGCACGCCGTACGTCATCACGGTCTCGGCGCCCGGCTTCGCCGACGTCTCGCAGACCGTCTCCTTCACGCCCGACGATCCGAGCGCAGCGATGAGCGTCGTGCTCGACCGCGCGAAGCGCGAGAAGCGTTGAGGTCAGGCGCCGCGGCGCCAGCGAAGCCTGTGCACCGGCAGGCCGTCGGCGATCGCGCGCCGCTCGCGCGGGCTCCGCGCGCCGTACGGGTTCTCCGCGAGGCGCGGGGAGCCGGGCGCGTCCCCGAAAGGGACGAACCGCGCGTCGTACGACGCGAGCTCCTCGTAGCCCTCGGCCCGCTCTTCGACGTCGGTCTGCACGAAGAGCTCGCCGCCGGGCTCGAGGAGGCGGGCGATCTCCTCGAGGAAGTTTCCCTGCACGAGGAGGCGCTTGGCGTGCCGCTTCTTCCACCACGGGTCGGGGAAGTGCACGAAGAAGCGCCGAACGGACGCGTCCGGGGCGAGGCGCGGCAGCGCGAAGCGCGCGTCCTCGGCGAAGGTGCGCGCCCTGGACCCGAGGCCCCGCGCGGCGAGGCGGCCGTCGACGATGGTGGCCCACTTGCGACGGATCTCGAGCCCCACCAGCGCCGCGCGCGGCTCGGCCTCGGCGCGCTCGACGAGGAACCAGCCGCGCCCAGGGCCGAGCTCGACCTCGACCCACTCGCCGCGGCCGAGCGACGCGACCTCGATGCGATCCCCCTCGGGGAGGCGCGGGGCGTCGTGGTAGGGACGGAGCATGCGTAGCCTTTACCATCCCGCGCCGGCCGGCGCGTGGAAGGAGCGCGCGCTCCGCTACGGGCCCGTCGTGCTCGCGGTGGCGTTCGTGGCCGAGCGCACGATCGCGGCCGTGCTCGCGAAGGTCGGGCACCCGGGGGCCACGCTCGACGACGCGTACATCCATTTCCAGTACGCGCGGGCGATCGCGTCGGGTCACCCCCTCCGGTACGAGGCAGGCGCGCCGGTGACGAGCGGGGCGACGAGCATGCTGTGGCCCCTCGTGCTCGCGCCCTTCTGGGCGGTCGGAGCGCGCGGCGAGGCCATTCTATGGCCCGCGTGGGCGCTCTCCTTCGCGGCGCTCGGGGGGCTCGCGTGGGAGGCGTCGGAGCTCACGCGAAAGCTCGCGGGGCGCGCGGCCGCGGTGGGCGCGGGCGCGATGACGATCGCGTCGGGAGGGCTCGTGTGGTGCGCGGCGAGCGGCATGGAGGTCGTGCCGCTCGCGTGGACCCTCGCGCGCGCGTCGCGGCGCGCCAGCGAGTGGTCCGAGGCGGGCGACGGCGAGCGCACTTCGCGGCGCTTCCTCGAGCTCGTGTTGCTCGCGTGGGCCGCGGCGCTCTTCCGCCCCGAGGGCGCGATCACGGCGCTCTTCGTCGCGGCCACGCTCGCGCTCTTCCCCGCTCGCGCGACCTGGCGCGACCGGGCCCGCTCGCTCGCGGCCGCCGCGTCGGTGGCGGCGCAGCCGCTCCTCCTGTGGGCGACGACGGGCTCGCCGAAGAGCAGCACGGCGATCGTGAAGCTCCTGCCGGGGAACCCGTACTGGCCGCAGCCCTTGCTCTTCGAGACCATCGCGGACAACGCGCGCTACCTGGTCAAGAGCCTGTTGAACGGCGAGGCCCACGCGGCGGAGTTCCTCCCGCAGGGAGGCGCGACGATCGCCATGGCGGGGCTCGTGTCGATCGTGATCCTCGCGGCGCAGAACCGCGTGCGCTGGCGCGGCCTGGCCGTGCTGCTCATCGCGCTGACGATGTTCGCGCCGTGCTTCTACTACACGTTCCTGTGGAACCGGCTCCGGTACCTGTGGCCCTTCTGGGTGGGGTGGGTCATCGGGCTCGCGTGCCTCGCGCGGGTGATCGGCGACCTCGCGGGGGCGGTGCGGCCCCGGTGGCGGGTGGTCACGGTGATGCTCTGCGGGGCCTTCGTGGGGCTGCTCGCGTCGAAGCTCGACTGGGTCATCGAAGACGTCGCGCAGTCCGCGAGCGGCATCGACCGGCAGCAGGTCACGCTCGGGAAGTGGGCGCGGGAGAACCTCCCGCCCGACGCGCGCATCGGTTTGAACGACACAGGCGCCATCGCGTACTTCGGCGACCGGGAGACCTTCGACGTCGTCGGCCTGACGACCGCCGGCGAGGCGCCGTACTGGGTGGCCGGTTCGGCCTCGCGCCTCGAGCACTACGAGCGCATGCACGCCGCGGATCCCTCGACGCTGCCGACCCACTTCATCGTGTACCCCGAGTGGATGGGCATCGACGCCGTGCTGGGCGAGCCGCTCGAGGAGGCGACCGTCACCGACTCGACGATCCTCGGCGGCAGGACGATGCGCGCGTACGTCGCCGACTGGTCGGAGCTGGGGAGCGGCGAGAACCCGTGGACCGCCGTCGCGGGCCGCACGGTCGACGCGCTCGACGTCGCGGACCTCGAGAGCGAGCGCGATCACGCCTACGAGCTCCTCGGGGCGCGCGAGTTCGAGGAGATGGCGCGCAGCGGGCGGTCTCCCTCCGGGGCGCCGGTGATCGACGGTGGCCGCAGGCTCCGCACCCGAGAGCGCTTCACGGCGCGCCTGCCGGCGGGCGCCCCGGTCCGGGGGATTGTCCGGCTCGACGGGCGCGCCCGCGTGCAGGTGCTCGCGAACGGACAGCCGGTCGGAGAGATTGTCGTGGACGGCGACGACTGGGTCGAGCGCGAGTTCACCATCCCCGCGGGCGTCGCGACCGACCGCACCGCCCTCGAGCTCCGCGCCGAGGGCGGCGCCATCACGACGTACCACTACTGGTTCGTCACTCCGGGCTGAACACAATCGGGTAGATCACGCTGACCGCGCCGTTCTCGGGCGCCGGAAACGACAGAGAGACGAAGCTCGAGACCACGCAGCGACGCACGTTCTCGTCGGGCAGGTCGCTGCCGCCGTCGGCCGCCAGGCCGACCGCGCCGCTCCGGTCGATGAGGAACTTCACGCTCACGCGCCCCGCGAGGCCCGGGTTCGCGACGAGACCCGCCTGGTAGCAGGCGCGGTACCGGCCGTCGTTCAGGCGCACGACGCGCCGGATGACCTCGGGGTCGAGGCGCCCGTTCACCGTGGGCTCCGCGTACCGGGGCCCCTTGAAGCGCGACGTGTGCCCGCCGCCCGGGTGCCCGCGCCCCACCGCGGTGCCTTCGCACGGCCCGTCGCCGAGGCACTTGCCCGTGTGCCCGAGGCCGCCCATGCCGGTCATGCCGATCGCGTTGGCCGTGCCTCCCCCGCCCTGGGCTGGCCCCGAGAGCCCGAGGCCGCCCGAGCCGCGCCCGTCGTCGATCGTGCCGCCAAAGAGGAGGCCGACCTTGTCGACCGCGTCGCTGCCGTTCTGTGTGGTGCCCCACGGCACGACCGGCGCGTCGGCGCTCGTCGCGAAGAGGGAGTTCAGGGCGCCGATCGCGCCGAGGGTCGAGGCCTCGGCGAGCGCGTGCTCGCGCGCGAGCGTCGCGTCCTCGGGCTTCGCGTCGCCCTTCGCCGCCCAGCGCCCGCTCTTGTTCGTGTCGGGCTTGCCCGAGGCGCCCTCGGCGCCCGCGGCCGGCGCGCCCGCGTTGGAGCCGCCGCTCGGCGCGTCGTCGGGCGCCTCCTCGGCCGGGCGCTCGACCTCGTGCTGCGCGGACGCGTCGAGGAGGCGCTGCATGAGCGCCAGCCGGTCCTGGTCGAACGCGTCCTCCTCGGCGGCGCTCAGCGCCGGCGCGAACAGCGCGATCGCCGCGAAGATCGCCGCGTGCATCAGCGCGGAGCCCGCGATGTACCCGCCGCTCTCGCGCAGCTCGGCGAGCGGCGCGCCGGGCGCGCAGCGCTCTTCGGGCGCGAGCCCGAGCTTCACGGTGAACGTCCCGATCCCGATCGCGACCTGCGAGCCTTCCGCCAGCGCGATCGCGCGCTCGGCCACCTCGCGCCCGTCGACCCACGCCCGCGCGCCCGAGGGCACGGACGCGACCGCGCCCTGCGCGTCGTACCGCACGATTCTCGAAGCGCGCGTACCCGAGCGCCTCCGCCGGCAGCACGATGTCGGCCCCGTCGCCGACCGAGAGGGCCTCGCCCACCTTCACGTGCTCGACCGCGAGCACCGTCACGCCCCACGACACGACTACCTCGACGACGTCCATGCATGAACGGACATCGCGAGCCGCCCGGGAGTTCCCGCGCCGGCGCGTCCGTCGGTCACTGGCGGGCTTGCTTGGGGGCGCCGGGCTTGGCCCCGGGAGGAGGTCCGCTCACCTCGCCGAGATCCGCATATGACCACTGGTGCTGGAGCTTGCCGTCGTCGTCCTGGAGGAAGACGTCGGCCACGTGCAGCGTGACGGGCTTCTTCGAGGGCGCGAGGCCGCCGAACTTCGCCTTCTGGGTCGCGGTCATCGTGCGCTCGGCGATGACGAAGTCGTCGACCCCGAAGGAGCCGTCGACCTTGTACTTCGCGTCGGGGAAGGCCTTCGCGAACTCGGCGTGGAACTCGGCGAGGGCCTTGCCCTGCACGGTCTTGCCGCCGAGGAAGTAGAGCGTCGCGTCGGCGTTGGTCGCGTCGAGCGAGTCGAGCGCCCTCGGGTCGTCCTTGTCGTACGCGTCGTTCAGCGCCTGGAGCCACTTGCTCCCATTGCCGCCTTCGTCGGCGCCGTCGTCGCCGGAGCTCGCGCCCGCGTCGGGGTTCTCCTCGTCGGCGACATGCGACTCGGCGCGCTTCGCCGGCAGCGCGGGCACGGCGGGCGCGTCCTTCGCGCCGCGCATCTGCGCGAGCATGCCCGGGGTGTCGGCGTACTCGCGCCAGCGCGTGACCAGGCCGTCGTCGTCGAAGGCCACGAGGGCGAGGCGGCGCTCGCCGAGCGCCTTCTTCGACGCCTTGATCCCCTCGTAGTCGCCCGACATCGTGCCGGTGACGACGAACTCCACGGCCTGCGTGCTCCCCTTCTGGAAGACGCGTACGTCGGTCGCCTTCATGTTCGACA
This sequence comes from uncultured delta proteobacterium, assembly GCA_963797395.1. Taxonomy (GTDB): domain Bacteria; phylum Myxococcota_A; class Polyangia; order Polyangiales; family Polyangiaceae; genus Palsa-1150. Next base: position 1,106,763 of record CAWCPA010000008.1, on the reverse strand, counting down.
CCGCGGCGAACGCCTTCTCGAGCCCCGCGGCCACGTCGGCGCGCCCGTGCGCCTCGGGCAGGCCGGAGAAGACGACGCTGGCGTCGTCGGTGAAGAACGCCGCGAACCGCTCGGCGTCGTGCTCGTTGAACGCGTCGCGCATCTGCACGTGGATCTTCGCGATGCGCTTCGCGAGCGGGGGCTTCGCGACGACGCCCGCGTCCTCCGCCTCGGCCACGGGCTCGGGCACGGGGGGCGCGGGCGCGACGAGCGGAGGCTGGACCGGGTCGATGACGAAGCACGCCGCGACCGCGGCGGAGGAGCCGACCAGGAGGCCGAGGCCGGGAAAGAAGCGAGAAAAGAAGCGCGAAGGGAAGAGCGAAGGGCGCGTGGAGTACTTCGGCATGGGTGGAGCTACTTCTTCTCGGCGTCGTCCTTCGGGGCGTCGGCCTTGGCGCTCTCGACCTTCGGGGCCTGAGGCCTCGGCGCCTTCAGCGCGCCCGTCTGCGTCATCATCTCGACGAGGTTCGCGTAGCCCCAGCCGTGCTGCAGCCTGCCGTCGGCGGTGGGCACCATGATGTCGAGCCAGTGCCAGTCTTTGACGGGCTTGTTCGACGCGGGGAGCGGGCCGAGCTTGCCCTTCTGCGTCCCGCTGAGCGCGTGCTCGACGATGCCGAAGCCGTCGATGCCCCACGCGTGCGACGTCGCCCACTTCTGATCGGGGAACGCCTTGAAGAAGCCCTCGATGTCCTTCGAGAGATCCTTCTTGCCCTGGACGGCCGGGTTGCCCGAGAAGTTGTTCCAGTAGTCGCCGTCGTCGGCCATCGTCGCGACCACGGCCTTCGCGTCGTCTCGCCCCATGCTCGCGTCGGAGCCCCTGGCCCAGTCGGCGAGCTTGTCTTCGTCGGGGCTTCCCTTGGCCAGGTGGACCGCCGGCGGGTTCGAGGGGACCACCGGCACGGGCGGGGCGCCCTTCGTGCCCTTCATCTGCGCGAGGAGGCCCGCGTCGTCGCCGTACTCGTGCATCTCCTTCACGAGGCCGTTCTCGTCGAACCACATCACGTCGACCCGGAACTGACCGGCGGCCTTCTTGGTCGCCTTCATCCCCATGAAGTCGCCCGTCATCGTTCCCGCCCAGACGGTCTCGGCGATGGCCACGTCGTCCTTGATCCACACCCGCGTCGCGGCGCTCTTCAGGTCGCCGAAGGTGCCGAAGATGCCCTGCATCGACTTCACGATCGCGTCGCGTCCGTGCGCCTCGGGCGCGCCGTAAGCGCTCACGGCGGCGTCTTCGGTGAAGAAGCCGGCCACCGCGCCCGCGTCGTGCGCGTTGAAGGCGGCGCCGATGCCGAGGAGCGTGCGGGGGATGAGCTCGCCCAGGCTCGGCTTGGGCGGCGGAGGGGGCGTGGTGTCGGCCGGCGCCGGGGGAGGCACGCTCGCGACCGGCGCCGGAGGCTCGGCCGACGGGGCAGGCGCGGCCGCCGCTTGCGGGGACGAACCCGCGCACGCGCCGAGCGCCAGCGCGGCCGCGCCCAGGGCCCCCGAAACGAGACCCCGCGCCTGCCAGCCCACGACCCACTTCGCAGCGTGTTTTTCCACGTTTTTGGACCGACGATTGCTTTAGCGAATCTGAGCTCGACCTGGAAGCCAGACCTTTCTCGCGAGGAGGGCCTGCCGCGCCCCGCCGAAGCGCGCTAGACGTGAACCCGTAAGCCGTGCGTACTCGTCCCCTGGGAAAGACCGGCCTCCGCGTCAGCGAGATGGCGCTCGGCACCTGGGGCCTCTCGGGCGACGCGTACGGCCCCGTCGACGAGGCCGAGCAGCGGCGCGTGATCGACCGTGCGCTCGAGATGGGCGTCTCGATCGTCGACACCGCCGACGCCTATGGCGGGGGCCGCATGGAGCACCTCGTCGGCCGCGCGGTCGCGGCCCGCGGCGAGGTCGTCGTCGTCACCAAGGGCGGCGTGGACCGCTCGACTTCGCCCGCCCGCAAGCGCTTCGACCGCGCGCACCTGCGCGAGTCGGTCGAGCGATCGCGCCGGCGGCTCGGGCGTGACCGCATCGACGTCTACCTCCTCCACAACCCGCAGGCGGCGACGATCGCCGGCGGCGAGGCGGTCGACACGCTGCTCGAGCTGAAGCGCGAGGGGAAGATCGCCCACTGGGGCGTCGCCGCCGGCGACTACGAGATTGGCCGCGCCGCGCTCCGCAAGGGCGCCGAGGTCATCGAGCTCGCGTACAACCTCCTCCACTCGTGGGACCTGCACCGGCTCGCGGGCGACCTGATGGTCAGCGGCGCCGGGCTCCTCGCGCACTCCACCCTCGCGTACGGCCTGCTCGCGGCCGACTGGCCGAAGGACCGCGACTTCGAACCCGCCGACCACCGCGCCGACCGCTGGACCAAGCCGGAGCTCGCGCGGCGCATCGAGCAGGTCGCCGCGTTCCGCTTCCTCGTCTCGGGCGAGGTGGAGACGATGCGCTCCGCCGCCGTGCGCTACGTGCTCTCGAGCAACATCGTCTCGAGCGCGGTGCTGGGGCCGCGCACGGTGGGGCAGATCGAGGACGTGGTGCGCGAGGTGGGCGTCGGGCCCTTGTACCTCCGCGACGCGGCGCTGGCGCGAATCCCTCGCGCCCTCGAGAGCGTGGGGATCGACACATGAGCGAGCTCGCCCGCCGGGCCCTGGAGGTCGTGCTTTCGGCCGCGCAAGAGGCCAGCGCCGTCGTGATGAAGGTCTACGCGACGCCCTTCGACGTCGCCTACAAGGGCAAGGACGACCCGGTCACGCGCGCCGACCACGAGTCGAACGCGCTCCTCGTCGAGCGCCTGTCGAAGGCGTTCCCGGGCCTGCCCATCGTCGCCGAAGAGAGCGACCCGGCGTCGTACGCGGGCTTCGCGGGCGCCGAGGCCGTGTGGTTCGTCGACCCGGTCGACGGCACCCGCGAGTTCTGCGCGCGCAACGGCGAGTTCGCCGTCATGATCGGCCTCGCCGAGCGCGGGCGCGCGACCCTCGGGGTCATCACGGCCCCCGCGTGGGGGCGCGCCTTCGCGGGCATCGTCGGCGACGGCGCCTGGGAGATCGCGCCCGACGGATCCCGCAAGCCCATCCGGGTCTCGCGGCGCGCGTCGCTCGACGAGGCGTCGGTCGTCGTGTCGCGGTCGCGGCAGCCGCCGCGGCTCGCGTCGATCCCGGCGTTCGGCGGGCGGTCGCCCGTGCCGCTCGGCAGCTCGGGCCTCAAGGCGTCCGTCGTCGCGGCGGGCGAGCACGACGTGTATCTCCAGCCGGGGCGCGCGGGCATGCGGTGGGACGCGTGCTCGAGCGAGGCGCTCGTGCGCGCGGCCGGCGGCGAGTTCACCGACACGAGCGGCGCGCCCATCGATTACTCGTCGCCCGAGCTGGCGAACACCGGCGGCCTCCTCGCCACGAACGGCCTGCTCCACGCGCAGGCGGTCGAGGCGATGCGCGGCAAGCACGAGTAGCTTGCGCGACCGCGCGGAGGTCGTCGTCGTGGGGGCGGGCATCATGGGCCTGTCCATCGCGTACCACCTGGCCGAGCGCGGCGTGCGCGACGTCACCGTCATCGATCGCGGGTACCTGTGCGGCGGCGCGAGCGGCAGGAACGGCGGCGGCGTGCGCGCGCAGTGGTCGAGCGAGACCAACGTGCGCCTGATGCTCGAGAGCATCCGCATGTGCCGCGAGTTCGCGACCAAGATGAAGATCAACGTCTGGCTGCGCCAGGGCGGCTACCTGTTCCTCGCGCGCACCCGCGAGCTCCGGCAGACGCTCGAGAAGAGCGTGGCGCTCCAGAACGAGTGCGGCCTGCCGACGCGCATGCTCTCGCCCGAGGAGGCGCGCCTCGTGGTGCCCGAGCTCGACGTCACCGGCGTGCACGCGGCGAGCTACAACCCCGACGACGGCGTCGTGTTCCCGTGGCCCTTCGTCTGGGGGTACGCGCGCGCGGCGCAGAAGCTCGGGGTCGAGGTGGCGCCGTGGCACGAGGTCGTGGGCTTCGACACGACGGGCTCGCGCATCGATGGCGTGCGCATACGCCGGTCCGGGCCGCCCGGCCGGCGCGGCTCGGACGGGGCGACCGAGGAGTTCTCGATCGCCACCCGCCGCGTGGTGAACGCGGCGGGCGCGTGGTCGCCCGAGGTCGCGCGCATGCTCGGCGTCGCGCTCCCGAACGTGCCCCACCGCCACGAGATCTGCTCCACCGAGCCGCTGAAGCCCTGGCTGAAGCCCCTCGTGGCCGATCTCTCGGACGGCCTCTACTTCTCGCAGTCGACGCGTGGAGAGATCGTCGGGGGCGTCGGCAACGAGTACGTGCCGAAGGGGCTCGATCAGGGGAGCTCGCACGGCTTCCTGGGGCGGTACGCGCGGTCGCTCGTGCGTGCGTGCCCGGTCCTCGGGAACGTGAAGGTGCTGCGGCAGTGGGCCGGCTGCTACGACCTCACGCCGGACGCGAACCCGATCGTCGGGCCGGTCGACGGCGTGGACGATTTCTATCAGGCCAGCGGATTCATGGGCCACGGGTTCATGATGGCGCCGGTCGTCGGGAAGCGGCTCGCCGAGACGATTGACGGGGTCCCCGCGCCGGAGTTCGAGCGCTGGAATCTCCGCCGGTTCGCGCAGGGAAAGCTCCTGAGCGAGGGGATGATCATCGGCTAGCCGTCGCGGCCCCGCGCGCCGGTCGGGCCCGGCTCTCGCCGGCGAGCGCGAGGATGTAGGGCCATCTCGGGCGAGCGTCCCTTTCGCGTCGTGCGTCCGCTCGCGTGTTTGACACTCGCTCCCGCGCCCCTGTACCGTCGCGGACGTCTGAATGCGGGCGAAGCCCATGCTTGACGCGGGCCGCGCCTTCGCTGGGAGAGCGAGCCGCCGCTGCTGCATGCGCGGCCCCACTCCGAAGACGTGACGCTTCGCGGCACTAAAGGGAGAGTCTCATGAAGACCGTGCGTACGCTCTGCTGCACGCTTCGTATGTTGTCAGCCGGAATCGCGGGTCCGCTCGCGACCGTGGCCATCGCGGGCGCCCTCGCGTCCGGCCTGGTCGCATGCGAGGACGAGAACGATCCGGCGACGTGGGTGAAGCGCCTCGACGATCCGGCGCAGCGCGCCAATGCGATCAAGCGCCTGACGCAATTTTACGAGGACGACATGACGCGCGCCAGCAACGATGCGGCGGCGCCCGAGGTCAAGCAGCTCCTCGATACGATCGTCGACCCGCTGACCAAGCAGTACACGGGCGGCGGCCTCGACGACCTCACGCGCACGGACCTCATCAAGTTCCTGGCCGAGACGCACGACCCGCGCACGCAGCCCGCCCTCGCGAAGGCCCTCAAGGACTTCGAGATGGGCAAGACCGACGACGAGGTCCGCGTCTCGTGCGAGTCGATCAACGCGATGGCGAAGGCCGGCGTGAAGCTCGACAAGACCCTCATCGACCCGCTCTGGGACACGTTCGCGAAGTTCCAGCTCTCGAAGGCGACGAGCCAGCGCCTCTACCAGTCGCTCCACGACGCGGTCGTGGCCGTGCACGACCCCAGCTACGGCGACAAGGCGATCGAGAAGCTGAAGGCGCCGGTCATTCCGGACAACCAGGACTCGCAGAAGGACCAGATCAACTGGTGGCAGCTCACCTCGATCCAGGTGATCAGCGAGCTTCGGTACGCGCCGGCCGTGAAGCAGCTCGTCCTCGTGCTCCTCACGCCGACCAAGATCGACCTGAACGCGTCGACGCGCATGGCGCTCCTCAAGATGCCGAAGGCCGCCGAGCTCGAGCTCATCAAGGCCCTGAACGGCCAGGACGACGCGTACAACAAGGCGGGCGAGGCGTTCAAAGACAAGACGAACCTCGCGATTGTCGCCGACACGCTCGCGCTGGTGTCGCGCACGGGCGGCCGCGACGCGCTGCTCGCGGCGCTCCCCGGCGCGGACACCGACACGACGAAGACGGCGTTCGCGCAGGCGCTCGTGCAGTTCCCGAGCGACCCGCGCATCGAGCCGGCGTTCCTCGCCGCGTACAACAAGCTGAAGTGGGACGCGTCGGTCGAGCTCCTCGGGCCGCTCAAGCCCCGGGCGGCGCTCGCGCAGGCGTCGTCGTCCTTCTACGACCCGAACCTCACCGACTGGCTCGTGAAGGAGACCGGCCTGGCGCCCGACGCGGCCAGCAAGCTCTTGCCCCTCGAGGCGGCCATCAAGCTGATGCCCCCCGCGAAGAAGGCCGAAGTGAGCGGAGCGCTCAACAAGGCCAAGGGCGACATGCCCGCCGAGGTGTTCCAGGCGAGCAGGCAGATGTTCGACTACGCCGCGCAGGCGACCGACAAGTGCGGCACCAACGCGGGCTGCTACCTCGGCATCCTCGACGAGCCGATCCCCTCCTCGCCCACCACGGCCAACATGCGCGCCGTGAAGGCGGCGTGGATGGCGGTCGTCTACGGGCAGGGCGCCGGCGCCGTCCAGACGCGCGCCGAGCTCCTCAAGCGCGTCGACAAGGTGAAGGACGCGAGCGCCCGCCTCGCGGTCGTCGAGGGCATCGACGAGCTGGCCCCGGCCGGCGACACGGCGGCGGCGGACGCGCTCGACAAGATTGTCGCGTCGGACACCAAGTCCGGCGACAAGGGCGTGCTCATGGCCGACGACTCGGTGGTCAAGATCGCGCTCCGCCTCCGCGCCCGCGCGACCCCCTGAACGGTCGCTCCATGGGCGCCGGCGCGCCGCCTCCTCCGGCGGGCGGCGCGTCGGGCTTGCCCGCGATGTATCATCCGGTCTGAGATGATCCGGCTGGAGGTCACCCAGGGGCTCGCGCGAGGGACTCGGCACGAGTCCTCCGCGGAGGCGATCCGGCTCGGGCGCGCCGCGACGAACGACTTCGTGATCCCCGACGAGCACGTCTCGGGGGAGCACGCGCACATCTTCACCGGGGAGGAGCGCTATCTCCTCCGCGATCTGCGCTCGACGAACGGCACGACGATCGTGCGCGGGCAGCGCCGCATCGTCCTCGGCGAGGACAACGGGCGGGTGCTCGCGCTCGAGGGGGGCGACGTCGTCGAGCTCGGGCAGGGCGAGGCCGTCGTGAGGTTCACGGTCTCGCTGGCCGTCGGCCTCTCGGGCGACGCCGCCGAGGGCTCCGGCGCGCACGTCCTCGCGACGCGGAAGATCGACGAGCTCGGGCGCGTCGAGTCGACCGTCGCGCGCGACGACGGGCGCATGCGCGGCCTGTACGAGGCGCAAAAGCGCATCGGCAACGCCGAGGACATGAACGCGGTGCTCGTCGCGATCTGCGACGGCGCGTTCGCGCTCGTCCCGGGCGCCACGCACGTCACCATCGTGCTGAGCGAGGACGGCGCGGGGGCGCCGAACTACGTGCCCATCGTCACGCGCGTGCGCGGCCAGCAGGGCCCCGCGACCGCGCCCATCCCGGTGACGCGGAGCGTGTTCCGCAAGGTCGTGCTCGAGCGCACCGCGGTCATCGCGGCCGACGCGCCGCAGGAGGTCGGGCACTCCGAGTCGCTGATGGGCGCGCAGATCCGCAGCGTGATCGGCGTCCCGCTGTGGAAGGGCGACGAGATCCTGGGCGTGTTGCAGATGGACAACCGGCAGACCGCCGGCATCTTCACGGGCGCCGACCTCGACGTGTCGACCGTGCTCGCGCACCACGCCTCGCTCGCCGTCGCGAACGCGCGCCTGGTCCAACGCCTGCGCGCGGCCGAGGAGCGGCTGAAGAAGGAGAACGCGTTCCTCAAGACGCGCGAGGAGTCGCGGCGCGTCGGCAAGGCCGAGCAGGAGATCATCGGCCATAGCCACGCGATGCGCACGCTCTTCGACCAGCTCAACAAGGTCGTCGACACGCGCGTCACGGTCCTCATCGAGGGCGAGACGGGCGTAGGCAAGGAGCTCATCGCCGCGGCCGTGCACTATCGCTCGCGGCGGCGCGCGCAGCTCTTCGTCACGCAGAACTGCGCCGCCTTGCCCGAGAACCTCCTCGAGAGCGAGCTGTTCGGGCACCGCAAGGGCAGCTTCACCGGCGCCCACGAGGACAAGAAGGGCCTCTTCGAGATCGCCGACGGCGGCACGCTCTTCCTCGACGAGGTGACCGAGATGCCGCAGTCCCTCCAGTCGAAGCTCCTGAGGGCGCTCCAGGAGGGCGAGATTCGCCCCGTCGGCGCGGCGCACGAGAAGCGCGTCGACGTCCGCATCGTGGCCGCGACCAACCGCAACCTCGAGAAGGAGGTGGCCGGGGGCCGCTTCCGCGAGGACCTCTACTACCGGCTCAACGTCTTCCCGATCCACGTGCCCGCGCTGCGCGACCGGCGCGAGGACATCCCCATCCTCGCCGAGCACTTCTTGAAGCGGTACGCGACCGAGGTGGGGAAGCCCGCCGCAGGCTTCTCGCAGCAGACCATGGAGCTCCTCCAGGCCTACGACTTCCCCGGCAACGTGCGCGAGCTGCAGAACGAAGTGCAGCGCCTCGTCATCCAGATCGAGGCCGGAGACTTCGTCACCCCCGAGCTCCTCTCGCCGCGCATCCGGCAGATCGAGGGCCTCGTCGACCGGGTGAAGCCGACCAAGGGCACCCTCAAGGAGACGATGGACCAGCTCGAGCGCTGGCTCCTCATCGAGTCGCTCCGCGAACACGACAACAACAAGACCGCCGCCGCCAAGACCCTCGGCATCACGCGCGAGGGCCTGCACAAGAAGCTGCGCGCCTTCGGGCTCTGAACCAAAGAAGAGAACCGCCAGGACGCCAAAGACTGCCAAAGACGCCAGGGTCGAAAGAATGAATTCTCAGGGGTTCTTCCTGGCGGCCCTGGCGTTCCTGGCGGTTTCTCTCAAAGCTCTTCGCCCGTGCGGCGGACGACGCCGGGCGGGATCTCGTAGGGCGCGCCCGTGCGCGGATCGCGCGCGTCGGGCGCGACCTCGAGCAGCGGCAGCAGCGCGAAGGCGCGCTCGGCCAGGCGCGGGTGGGGGACCACGAGGCGGGGCTCGTCGACGATCCATCCGTCGATCCAGAGGAGGTCCAGGTCGAGCGAACGCGGCCCCCACCGCTCCGCGCGCACCCGACCGTGCCGCGCCTCGATCGCGAGGAGCTCGTCGAGCAGGGCCAGAGGAGCCCCGTCGTACCGGAGCAGGACCGCCGCGTTCAGGAAGTCGGGCTGCTCGGGACCCACGGGCGCCGTCTCGTAGATCGCGGAGGCCTTCTCTAGGACCGCGATCCGCGCGAGCTCGCCGGCCGCCCCGCGCAGCGTGGCTGCCCGATTGCCCAGGTTCGCGCCGATGCCGATCACGGCGCGTAGAGGCGCGCCGGGCGCCGCGGTCACGCCGACGTCGGCTGGAAGATCAGCGGGTTGGTCAGCGAGCCCTTGTAGCCGCCGTTGACCTTCCCGTCTTGCACGAAGAAGAACGAGACCGGCGCGTTGAGCCGCACGTTGATCTGGAGGGTCGTGCCCGGGTCGGTGTCGAACGTGACCTGGTCGACACCCCCCATGGTAGTCGTGATCGCCTCGATGTCCTGCGGGCCGGGCTGCGTGAGCGAGTCGCCCGCGCCGAAGCCCTGGGGGACGGGCGACGTGATCGTGCCTTGCGCGACGCTCGCGTCGATGATGTACGGGCAGGACAGACCCGTCAGATCGGTGTCGCAGGTCCACGTGACGTTCCAGTGCCCGCCGGTCTCGTACTCGACGTACACGCCGATGCCGTTGCCCGGCGTCTGCACGAGGGTCGCGTTCGGATCGATGTCGACGACGAGCAGCCCGCTCCCCGAACCCGAGCTGCTACCGCCCGTTGCCCCGCTCGAGGAGCCGGAGGCGTATCCCCCATTCGCCCACGCCGAGCCGGACCCAGAGTCGCTGGAGCCGCACCCGACGACGACGCCGGCCAGCGCCGCTGCGGCCAGTCCGCATCCCAAAGCCCGCTCAAGCCACATGCGGTCCTCCTCGTGACGCAAGCAACCCAGAGTCCATACCGCGCTAGCCCGCCCCCGTCGTCCCCTGCGTGACGATCACCGGCGCCCGCCGCCGTGCCCGCCCCCGCCGCCACGAAAGCCTCCGCCACCGTACGAATGGAAGCTGCCGCCGCCGCGGAAGCCCCCGCCCGCCTCGCCCCCGCGAGCGGGCGGCCCCGCGGGACCGTGAACGTACGGACCCGGGCCACCGGATCGGTATGTCGCGGGCGCGTTGCGATAGACGGGCGCGACGCGCGCGTCGCCCCCCAGCGTGCGCGACCCGTAGTACGCGCGGCCCCCGCCGCCGTTCAGGCGGACCGACCCCTCGCCGTAGGAGCGCATCGGCGCCGCCGCCGCGGGGTTTCCGGCGAAGCCTGCCCCGAGCCGCCCGCCGAAGTGCGAAGGCGCGTACCCGCGATACGCGGGGTACGGCGCCCGAGACTGCGCGTACCCCGAGAAGCCTCGCGGAGCCCGCGCGCCCAGGGCTACCGCGGTGGACGGGTGCGCGTAGGCGCGGGCCTGCATCAGGCCGCGGTTGTTTGCGGGCGTGCGCTCGACGGAGTCGGGCGAGATGTGCAGCATGCCCGGCGACGGGCCGCCGACGGACGGGTTCGCGGCGATGCGGGCCGTGCCGGCGGGCGCGAACGGACGTGTGTGGGCGGCGATGACGCCGACCTGCGCGCCGCCGATCACGCGGCTGCCGATCTCGGGCCCGAAGAGCTGCCCGTTGGACACGAACGAATACGGCGCGCGCGGCACGAAGCCGAGGCCCACCGCGGTCCCCCCGCGCCAGCCCCACGTGGGCGCGAGCGGCGCCCAGCCGACGTACGACCAGTCGTCGTACCCGGCGCGCCACGACACCCAGGCGCCGGCGTACGCGCGCCCGGGGACCCACGCCCAGCCGGGACCCTGCGAGTACACCCAGCGCCCGTAGTGGAACGGCGCCCAGCCCCAGTCGTAGTCGCTGACCCAGGTGTAGTCGCTGTCGTAAGCCCAGTGGCCGGCGCTGACGTACGGCGTGAAGTCGTCGCCGACGACCGAGGACGACGGGACCCAGACGGTGCCGTACGTCGGGTCGTCGACCCACGAGCCGTACGGATCGAGGGCGCCACGGAAGTCGGTGAGGGCCGAGGGGTCGGTATCGGCGTAGCCGGGCGCGCCGTTCGGGGCCGCGCCGGGGGGCGCCTGCTCCGCCGAGGCCGGATTGCCCGGAGGCGCGTTCGGGTCCTGCGCGGGCTCGCCTTCGCCGTCGTCCTGCGGCGACGCCCACTGGCTGGCGGCCGCCCACGCGCCGGGCGCTTCGTTCGGCGCCGGAGCGCTCGGGGCCGGGGCCGGCGCTTCGGTCTCGGCCGGCGCGCTCGGCGGCGGCGTGTATCCGATGGGCGGATAGGTGGCCTCGCCCGCCTCCGCGTCTTCTCCAGCGCACCCGGCGAGCACCGACGCCCCGACGACGAGCGTGGATGCAATCGACCAGATTCGGAGCTTCATGACAGACCCTCGCGGCGAACGCGGGCGAAACGCGGCAAACGAGAAGCGGAAGCGGACGGTGCAAGGTGCACGCCCCGGCTCGAACGGCGCGCACAAACTCGCGTCTCGACTGGGAATGCAAGCACGACTTGGCGCCTTGTCCAGCTGGAACCGACGAAAGCGCCGGCCCCGACGCCGGACCGGCACGGCGCGCGGCCGCGTCGAAACCCGCGTGTAAGCCGCACCCGAGCACGGGCGTGCCGTCCCGTGCGCTAGAGCCGAGGGGGGCGGGCGGCCTCGGCTCGAGCGCTTCTACGCGGCTGCGCCGCTTTCGAACGGCGTCACCGATGGTATGGTGAAAGACAAGCTCCCCGACCGCCGTGAACGTCCGCGGGCCCTTCGGCCGGACAGTCACGCGAGGCCCGCCCCCTCCCAGAGGAAAACCGAGGAAACACGATGGCCGAAACGCGCCTCTCCAACATGACCGACCGCATCGCGTCGATGCAGGATTTCAAGCTCTACAAGGAGCTTCACTGGGAGGGGGGCTTCGAGGACTACCTCGGGATCGTGAGAGAGAAGCCGCAGGTCACGCGCAACGCGTACCAGCGCCTCTACGACATGATCATCAGCTACGGGACCGAGGAGTACATCGACAACAAGAAGAAGCTCGTTCGTTACAACTTCTTCAAGGACGAGCAAAACACCGGCACGAACGCCATCTTCGGGCTCGACATCCCGCTGATGCGCCTCGTGCACGTGCTCAAGGCGGCGTCCGAAGGGTACGGCCCCGAGCGGCGCGTCATCCTCCTCCACGGGCCGGTCGGCTCGTCGAAGAGCACCATCGCGCGCCTCCTCAAGCAGGGCATCGAGCAGTACTCGCGCTCCCCCGACGGGGCCCTCTACACGTTCGAGTGGGCGAACCTCGCCGGCACCGGCATCGAGAACCACGACGTCGATCGGTTCCCCAGCCCGATGAACGAGGAGCCGCTCCGCATCATCCCGCCCGAGTGGCGGGCGAAGGCCATCGCGCAGCTCGGCCTCTCGAACGACAAGTTCAAGGTGCGCGTCGAAGGCGATCTCGATCCCGCCAGCCGCTTCATCTTCAAGGCGCTCATGCAGCGCTACGAGGGCGACTGGTCGAAGGTCGTCACGAGCCACGTCCGCGTGAAGCGCCTGGTCCTCAGCGAGAAGGACCGCATCGGCATCGGCACCTTCCAGCCGAAGGACGAGAAGAACCAGGACTCGACGGAGCTCACCGGCGACATCAACTACCGGAAGATCGCCGAGTACGGCTCCGACTCGGACCCGCGCGCCTTCAACTTCGACGGCGAGTTCAACATCGCGAACCGCGGCGTCCTCGAGTTCATCGAGATCCTCAAGCTCGATGTCGCGTTCCTCTACGACCTGCTCGGCGCGACGCAGGAGCACAAGATCAAGCCGAAGAAGTTCGCGCAGACCGACATCGACGAGGTCATCATCGGCCACACCAACGAGGCCGAGTACAAGAAGCTCCTGAACAACGAGTTCATGGAAGCCCTGCGCGACCGCACCATCAAGATCGACATCCCCTACATCACGAAGCTGACGGAAGAAGTCCGCATCTACCAGAAGGACTTCAACACCCAGAAGATCAAGGGCAAGCACATCGCGCCGCACACGCTCGAAGTGGCCGCGATGTGGGCCGCGCTCACGCGCCTCGAGGACCCGAAGAAGCACAACCTCTCGCTCCTCCAGAAGATGAAGCTCTACGACGGCAAGGTCCTGCCGGGCTACACGCAGGACACCGTGAAGGAGCTCCGCAAGGAGACGAAGCGCGAGGGCATGGAGGGCATCAGCCCTCGCTACGTGCAGGACAAGATCTCGAACGCGCTCGTGAACGAGTCGGGCGAGGGCACCATCAACCCGTTCATGGTGCTGAACGAGCTCGAGAAGGGCCTGCGGCACCACTCGCTCATCACGAGCGACGAGATGCGCAAGCGGTTCGCCGAGATCATCGGGATGGTGAAGCGCGAGTACGAGGAGATCGTCAAGAACGAGGTCCAGCGCGCCATCAGCGCCGACGAGGACGCGATCAGCAAGCTCGCGGCGAACTACATCGACAACATCAAGGCCTTCACCCTCAAGGAGAAGGTCAAGAACCGCTACACCGGGCAGGACGAAGAGCCCGACGAGCGCCTGATGCGGTCGATCGAGGAGAAGATCGACGTCCCCGAGAACCGGAAGGACGACTTCCGCCGGGAGATCATGAACTTCATCGGCGCCCTCGCGGTCGACGGCAAGAAGTTCGAGTGGAACACGAACGACCGCCTGCGCCGGGCGCTCGAGCTCAAGCTGTTCGAGGATCAGAAGGACAGCATCAAGCTCAAGACGCTGGTCGCCGCCGTCGTCGACAAGGACACGCAGGAGAAGATCGACATCATCAAGGCGCGCCTCATCAAGAACTTCGGTTACAACGAGGTCAGCGCCACCGACGTCCTCAACTACGTGGCGTCGATCTTCGCCCGCGGCGACGCGAAGGAGTGACGATGAGCTCCTTCAAGAAGACGCTCATGCAGCAGGGCATGCGGCTCATGGCCGACCCGCGCGTCATGAAGCTGATGCAGGACGAGCGGGTCATGCGGGCGCTCATGACCGCGATGAGCGTCCCCGGGAAGGCGCAGACCTTCACGCGCGACAGTCTCGAGACCCTCGCCAAGTCGATGTCGCTCGCGACGGAAGACGAGGTGAAGGACCTTCGCCGCACCGTGCGCAAGCTCGAGGAGGAGGTCGCGCGCCTCCGCGCCGACTCCCCCGCCCCCCCGAGCACGAAGAAGAAGAGCAGCTCCACCGCCGCCGGGTGACCCTGGAGCGGGCGACGCTGGAGATCGAGATTCGACCCTCGATCTCGGGGGTCAGGCGGCGAGGCGCTTCTCGATCCAGTGGCTGACCAGCGACCACGTCATGAGCGGGGCGTCGCGGCCGACGATAAGGTCGATGTGGCCGAGGGGCACGACGCGGTACGTCTTGTCCTGCGAGCGGCTGCGCACGAAGCCGGGGCGCACGCTCGCGGGCGGCGCGAGGTCGTCGTTCGTGCCCGCGACGACGAGGAGCGGGAGATCCATCTTCTCGAACCGCGTGTCGTAGTCGAAGTCGCGCCCGCCGAAGCGGCCGTGGGCCGCCCACCCGAACATGTCGACCATCTCCGACATCGCGGCGCGGTCGAAGGCGAGCCGCAGATACTGCTCGATCACGTGCGGCTCGCAGGACCCCGCGTGCCACCCGCGGACCGGTAGGGGGTAGAGCGGGCTCTCGGCGAACCGCCGGAGGACGCGCATCGCCATGCCCACGGGCGCGAGGGGCAGCGGGGCGTTCGGCAGGGGCGCGAACGCGATTCCTCGAAAGAAGAGCGAGAGCGCGCCGAGCGTCAGGGAGCCGCGCGTGAAGTGGTACGGGCTGCCGATCGACGCGATGCCCGCGATGGCGCCCGCGAGCTCCGGCGCGGCCGCATAGCCCACCAGGCCCCCGAGCGAGTGCCCGACGATCCAGACCGGACGGTTGCCCGAGAGCGATTGCACCTCCTCGACTGCGGCCGGGAGATCACCACGCACATAATCTTCCACCCCGCGGCAACGCCGCGCTCCAATGCGACGCGACCGGCCGTGCCCGCGGAGGTCGAGGTTGAAGACGTCGAACCCGCGCTTGGCCAGGTAGTTCGAGAAGCTCCGGGCCGGGAGGTGCCAGGTGTACCGGTTCTGCCCGAAGCCGTGCACCAGCAGCACCGGCGCGAGGGTGGCATCGCCGTTGGCAGCACGCTTCCGCACCATCGCGAGCGGGACCCGACTTCCCGTGACGATGATTTCTTTTCGGAACTCTGAAGTCTCGTCCCGATCGACCAACTGTCTGACGATGCGGCCGTGAAGGATCACTCGCGCGCTTTCGGCTGAGGTGCTTCCCCCAAGCACGTGACGGTAGTGTAGCATCCGACGCGCCCGGCACGGGATGGTCGTATGTCCCCGGGTCCCCGGAAGAGGTCTTTCATGGCATCTCTCTCACGCAACGGCCGTCGCTCATTCTTCGCCACGGTCGCGCTCCTCCTCGTGGCCGTCGGGCCCATCGCTCTGGCGTCTCAGGGGGACTCGAAGGCAAAGAAGAAAAAGGGCCCGAAGTCTGCGCCCTCGGCGTCGGCCTCGGCCACCGAAAGCACGACTCCGGCCGAAGAAACGCCGCCGAGCGCCACCACGCCCGCGTCGACCGAGCCGGAGCCTCCGCCCGCCGAATCGACCACACCGCCCGATGTCAGCGCCAGCGCGGCCCCGACCGAGCCGGCCGACGTGCCCGAAGACCCGACGAAGACGCACTACTACGTCGGCCTCCGCTATCGCGGCACCATCGTGCCGGCGTTCCTCCTGCACCTCTTCGTCGACGACGGACGCGACCTTCTATTCGAACAGCGTGGGCGCGGAGGTCGACATCCGCAAGAACCGACCACTCGACGATCCTCTGGCTCGATTACACGGAGTACAGCTTTGGCAACACGCTGTTCTTTCAAAAGGGCCAGGAAGACATCGCGCAGAACTTCAGTATGGTCAACAGCTCGCTAAAGGGCATCTACGCAGGCGTCGACGAGCTGGGGTCCACCGACGATCGCGGGGCCGACCCTGCAGTTCGAGTACGGCGGCGGCGTCGGGCTCGGCGTCATCTTCGGCACGCTGTACAACTCGTGGGTCTACGAGGCGAACTCCACGGTGCCCAACGCCCTCAAGGGCCACGACAACAACTATTACGCGCCTTGCACCGCGGTGGGCGAGGGCCAGTCGATGGACCCGACCGTCGGCAGCCCGTGCGACACCTCCGGTCACTCCGGCTCGTCCAGCCCGAAGCTCTATCCGCACGCAGAGCCGAACTGGTTCAACGGCGGCGCGGTCCCGGTCCTGTTCCTCAAGGCGCACGCCCAGGTGGGCCTGCGCTGGAAGCCCATTCCCGAGATCGAGGCCCGCATCGCCGCCGGCATCGAGCTTACGGGCTTCTGGTTCGGCATCAGCGCCGACTACGGCGTAAACACCGACGACAAGGGCACGCATTCGGCCTCGAACGCCAAGCGCGGGACCTCCGGACAGGGGACCAGCCTGGCCGGCGCGAACGTGTACTGAGCAAAACGACGTCTCGGCGGCGCGGCCGCGATACAATCCAGTCATCGCGATGCCGGAGCTGCCGCGCCGCTACGAGTCGCTCGGCCACCTGGGGGGCGGCGGGGGCGGCGAGGTCTGGTCCGTCCGTGACCGCGTGACCGGCGCGGTGCTCGCGCTCAAGCTCCTCGCGCGCGACGCCGGTGAGAACGAAATCGGGGCCCTCGTGCGCGAGGCGATCGCGCTGAGCGGCCTCGAAGGCCTGGGCGTGCCGCGGGTCGTGGCGTTCGGCGCGCTCGAGGACGGGCGGCGGTACATGCTGCGCGAGCTCGTCGAGGGCGTGAGCCTCGAGGACCTGCTCGACGGTCGCGCCGGCGCGCCGGGCGGCGGCGACGGGAAGGACGGGAGGTGGGTCGAGGCCGTCGCGACGGCGTGCGAGCAGCTCACCGTCGTGCACCGCGCGGGGCTCCTGCACGGCGATTTCAAGCCCGCGAACGTCATCGTGGGCCCGGGCGGGCGCGGCACCCTCGTCGACCTCGGGCTCGCGGCCCCCTGGCGGGAAGGCGGCGCCGCGGCGCAGGGCCTGACGCCGAAGTACGCGGCGCCGGAGCTCTTCCAGGGAGAGCCGCTGACCGTGCGCGCCGAGGTCTTCTCGCTGGGCGCGACGATCGCCGAGAGCCTGCGCCGGCGCGGCGACGAGCTGCCGCCCGAGCGGCGCGCGGAGGTGCAGCGGGTGGCGGAGCGGGCGACGGCCACGGACAGCCAGGCCCGCTGGCCGAGCGTCGACGAGCTCGCGAGCGCGCTGCGACGCGCCGCCGGGCTGCCCGCGGGGGCGCCGAGCGACGCGCCGCCCTGGCCGGTCGTGGGGCTCGAGGCGACGGCGCGCGCGCTGTTCGACCGCGTGCGGTCGCTGCGGCCGGGGGGCGGAATCGCCCTCGAAGGGCCGGCGGGGTCCGGGCGGTCGACGCTCGCGCGCCGCCTGGCGTGGACGCTCGGCGTGCACGGGAGCGCCGTGGCCTTCGTCTCGGCGCGCGAAGGCGGGATGCCGCTCGCCGAGGCGATCGGGCTCGGGTGGAACGGGGCCGGCGCGCCCATCGTGCTGGTCGACGACGCCGACGCGCTCGAGGAGCGGGGGCTGAAGGCGCTGCGCGAGGCCGCGGAGCACGGCGCGCGCCTCGTCGTGGTGGGCCGGCGCGACGCGCTCGGGCGGATGGGCTGCACCGAGGCCGCGGCGTTCGTGGTCCCCGCGCTCGACCCGCACGAGGCCGAGGAGCTCCTGCGTCGCGCGGTCCCTTCCCTGTCCGACGCGCTTCGCGCGCACCTCGTGGCTCGCGCCGGGGGCCGGCCCGGTACGCTCCGGGCCGCCGTGCGCCGGCTGGCGGGGCGCGTGGTCGTGTCGGTGGAGGAGGTCGAAGCCGCGATCGCGGGACCGACCGCGCCGGCGGCGGACGCGCCGGTCGTGGCCTCCCCGCTGGACGAGGCCGAGCGCGCGCTCGACACCGGGCGCTTCGACGAGGCGGCGCTCGCGATCGCGGCGGCAAGCGACGCCCATCCCGTGCGACTCGCGCTCGCGCGCGCGCGGCTGGCCGTGGGGCGCGGCGACGCGTCGCTCGCCCTCACGGAGCTCGCGGACGTCGAGGCCGCGGCGCGCCAGGGTCCGTTCTTCCGCGCCTGGCAAGGGCTGCGGGCGCGCGCGTTCCTGCGCTCGGGGGCCCATGCGGAGGCCGCGGCGCTCGCCCGCGCGGCGCTCGAGGGAGGGGCCAGCGACGCGGCGGCCGCCGAGGCGCGCAGCGCGCTGGGCGTGGCGCTCGCCTTCACCGGAGACGACGCGGGCGCGACGGCGGCGCTCGACGAGGCGGTGCGGGTCGCGCGAGCGATCGGCGATCCGAGGATCGAGGCCGTGGCCCTCGGGTCTTCGGCCATCGCGCACCAGCGGGCGGGCCGCAACGAGAGCGCGCGGGCGGCGTACGAGGCGGCGCTCGCCGCGGCGGAGGCCGCGCGGGACGCGGCGACCGTCGCCACGATGCGGCTCAACCTCGCGGGGCTCGCCCAGGCCTCGGGGGAGCTCGCCCAGGCCCTCGGGCACCTGGAGGGCGCGGTCGACATGGGGCAGCGCGCCGGAAGCGGCGCGGCGCTCACGCAGGCGCGGCTGAACCTGGCGAGCCTGGACCTTTACCTGGGGCGCTGGGCCCGCGCGCGGACCTCGCTCGACGCGCTCGTCGAGCAGCGCGACCGCCTCGCGCCCGCGGCGCGCGCGCAGCTCCTGGGCCTCGAGGCCGAGCACGGGGCGCGGACCCGCAGCGGCACGAACGCGGCGCGCGCCTACGAGGAGGCCGCGCGCGCCTGGGAAGCGCAGGGCCGCCCGCACGACGCCGCGGAGGCCCGGCTCGAGGGCATGCTCCTCCGCGCGCGCGAGCCCGGCGCGGACTGGCGCGCCCTCGGGGCCGAGCTCGAGGCCATCCGCGCGGCGCTGGGCGAGGCGGGCTTCGCCGAGCACGAGGCGCTCGCGGAGCTCGTCCGCGGGTCGCTGGCCCACGGGACGCACGACGAGGAGGGCGCGCGGCGCGCGTTCGACCGGGCCATCGAGCGGGCGGGCGAGGCGGGGCGGCGCGAGTGGGCGTGGCAGGCGCTCGACGCGCGGGCGCGCCTGGCCACCGTGCAGGGCGCGTTCGCGACCGCCCGGCGCGACACCGAGGCGGCGCTCGCGATGCTCGAGGAGACCGCGTCCAAGCTGCCGCGCGACCTGCGGGAGGTGTTCTGGGACGACCCGCGCCGGCGGGCGCTCCGGCAAGCGCACGCGGCCACGCTCGCCGCGCAGGCCCCCGCGATCAGCGTGGCGTGGGCCCGCGGCGCCACCGAAGACCGGCTCGCGCGGGTCCTCGAGATCACGCGGGAGCTCGCGAACGAGCACGACGTGCCGCGGCTCCTCCAGCGCGTCACGGACCACGCGGTGGCGCTCCTCGGGGCCGAGCGCGGGTTCGTGCTCCTCGTGGGCGCCGAGGGCGAGCTCGAGGCGCAGACCGCGCGGACGGGCACCGGCGGGGACGACCCGCACGCCCGCTTCTCGCGGTCCGTCGCCGAGCGCGTGGTGGAGCGGGGGGAGCCGGTCGTCACGATCAGCGCCCGCGACGACGAGCGGCTGGCCGAGGCGGTCAGCGTGCACCAGCTCATGATCCAGTCGATCGCCTGCGTGCCCATCCGGGGCGCCCCGCCGGTGGGCCGGACGATCGGCGCCCTGTACGTCGAGACCCGGCTCCGCGCGGGCGTGCGCTTCAACGACGAGCTGCCTACCCTCCGCGCCTTCGCGGACCAGGCCGCGATCGCGATCGAGAACGCCCGCCTCCTCACCGAGAACCTGGCGCGGGCCGAGGAGCTCGCGCGCGCGAACGTGGCCCTCGCCGGCGCGCGCGACGAGCTGGCGCGGATGCTCGGCAAGCGCACCGAGCAGCTCGCCGAGGCGCGCCGCGACCTGCGGCAGGCGCGCGCGGAGCTCCGCAGCCACTTCGGGTACGCGGGGCTCGTCGGGACGAGCGCCTCGATGCGGCGGCTCTACGCGCTCATCGAGCGCGTGAAGGACACCGACGTGCCGCTGCTGGTGACGGGCGAGAGCGGCACCGGCAAGGAGATGGTCGCGCGGGCGGTGCACATGGCCGGGCCGCGCGCGAAGAAGCCGTTCCTGGGCGTGAACTGCGGCGCGATCCCGGCGAACCTGCTCGAGTCGGAGCTCTTCGGGAGCGTGCGCGGCGCCTTCACCGACGCCGACCGCGATCGGCCGGGCCTCTTCCAGGAGGCGGACGGGGGCACGCTGCTCCTCGACGAGATCGGCGAGATGCCGCAGAAGATGCAGGTCGGGCTCCTGCGCGTCCTCCAGGAGCGGCGCGTCCGGCGCGTGGGCGGCACGTCCGAAGAGCCGGTGGACGTCCGGGTCATCGCGGCGACCCACCGCGATCTGAAGAAGATGGTGGCCGACGGGGCCTTCCGGCAGGACCTCTTCTACCGGCTGCATGTCATCGAGCTGCACGTGCCGCCGCTCCGCGACCGCATCGAGGACATCCCGCCGCTCGTCGACCACTTCCTGTCGCTCCTGTCCTCCCGGTACCGGCGCGATCGCAAGACGCTGTCGCGCGAGGCCCTGCGGGCGATGTGCGCGCAGCCCTGGCCGGGAAACGTGCGGCAGCTCGAGCACGTCCTGATGAGCGCGTGGCTCATGAGCGACGGCCCGGAGATCGCCGCCGAGGACCTCGAGCTGCCCTCCCCGCCCCCGCGGCCCTCCTCGGCGGGCCTCCTCCGGCCGGGGGCGGAGAACGGGCGGTCGGGCCGGTTCGCATCCTCGCCGGCCCGCGCCGAGACCAAGGCCGAGCACAAGGCGGCCGAGCGCGACCGCATCCTCTCGGCCCTGGCGGCATGCAACTGGAACCGCGCGAAGGCCGCCGAGATGATTGGCGTCCCCCGGCGCACCTTCTACCGGCGGCTGAAGGAGTTCGGGCTGCTCTGAGAGAGAGAGAAAACCGCCAGGACGCCAAGGACAGCCAAGGACGCCAGGGGTGTGAGAAGGAAAATTTTCCGAAGATTCCCCCTGGCGACCCTGGCGGTTTTCTCTCTTCTCTCGGTTCTTGTTCGGACAGCGAGGAGGCCTGGGTGGAACGGTCGGCGCGGCTCGCCGGCCTTGCCAGAGGGCTCCGCGGCGGAGAGCATGCCCGCCGTGAAGGCTCTCCTGGCGTCGCTGGCGTTGCCCGCGTTCCTGGCCGCGGCGTGCGAGACCTCGTCGGCCCCGCCGACGGCCACCCCCGCGCCGGCAGCCCCTCCGGCCGCCTCCGCCCCCGTGGCCCCCGCGGGCTCCGCGACCGGGGCGCCGGCCGCCAGCGCGGCGCCCGTCCAGGGCGACGGCGACGACCTCACCGGCAAGCCCGCGCCCGACTTCACGGCGACCGCCCAGGACGGGACGTCCGTTCACCTCGCCGCCCTCAAGGGCAAGCCCGTCGTCGTCTACTTCTACCCGAAGGACGAGACCCCAGGCTGCACCAAGGAGGCGTGCTCCTTCCGCGACACCTGGCAGGACATCGCGAAGACCGGCGCCGTCTTGATTGGCGTGTCGGCCGACAGCGGCGACTCGCACAAGGGGTTCGCGGAGCACTACAAGCTCCCCTTCTTGCTGATCAGCGACCCGGACGGGCACATCGGGGCCTCCTACGGGGTGCCCTTCACGGACCACCACGCCCGGCAGACGTTCGTCATCGGGGCCGACGGGCGCGTCGTGAAGGTGTACCGGAAGGTCGACGTGACCACGCACGCCGCCGAGGTGCTGGCGGACCTCACGCACCTCTCGCACGCCTGAAAAAGCCCCTTTTCGTGCGCGGGCCTTCCCTGCGCAGCGGGTGCGCGGCTACCGTGCGGGCTAGACACTCGAACGTCGCAATGGTACTGGCCGCGGCGAGATTTTCCCCTAATCGGTGGGCGTACTCCCGCGCCTCGCCGGTGCGGACGAAACAGTCTGGAGACGCATGCTTCTCGCCTCCCTCGACGACGGCCTCCTGGCTGCGGCACCGCAGGCCATCCAGGTCGACTTCGACAGCACCTTCCTCGTACAGCTGGTCCTGTTCTCGCTGCTGACGCTCGTGCTCAAGCCGCTGCTGTTCGACCCCATGCTCAAGCTCTTCGAGGAGCGCGAGCGCCGTACCGACGGGGCCAAGCTGCAAGCGCGCAAGATTGACGAGAAATCGGCGAGCGCCCTCTCGAAGTACGAGTCCGAGATGGCGAAGGCCCGCGCCTCCGCCAACGCCGAGCGGGAGAAGATCCGGGCCGAGGCCGTCCGCCGCGAGAACGAGATCCTGGCCGGCATGCGCGCGTCCACCACCAAGACCGTCGACGACGGCAAGCAGCGGGCGCAGGCCGAGGCCGAGCGCGTGCGCGCCACCCTCAAGGCCGACGCGACGACCCTGGCCCGCGAGCTGGCGGGGCGCGTCCTCGGTCGCGAGGTGCAGTCGTGAGCCGCTCGTTCTGGGGGCGCCGCGCGGCGCTCGCGCTCATGGCGGTCGTGACCACCTGGTCGGTGTGGACGACGTGGGTCCACGCGAAGCCGGCGGCCGCCGCCTCCGAGGAGCCGAAAGCGGAAGAAGGCAAGGCCGCCGAGGAAGAGGAGGGCCCGAAGCCCTTCAACTTCTCCGAGTTCGGGAAGGAGACGCCCCCCTTCGTCGCGATGCTGATCAACTTCGGCCTCCTCGCCGGCGCCTACTACTACCTGGGCCGCAAGCCCATCGCCGCCGGCCTCCAGGCGCGCCGCGACTCGATCTCCAAGGAGATCGAGGAGGCGCAGCGCATGAAGCACGAGGCCGAGGAGCGGGCGAAGGTCTACCAGCACAAGCTCGAGACGCTCGAGGTGGAGCTCAAGGCCGCGCGCGAGTCGCTGGTGCGCGCCGGCGAGGCCGAGGGCGAGCGCATCGTCCGCGACGCGGAGGCCAAGGCCGACCGCATGCGCAAGGACGCCGAGTTCATGGTCGAGCAAGAGATGAAGCAGCTCCGCGGCGACCTCCTGCGCGAGACCGTCCAGGCGGCCATCGGGGCGGCCGAAGAGCTCCTCAGGAAGCGCGTCACGCCGGCCGATCAAGAGCGCCTCGCCGAAGACTACCTGGCCGACCTCGGCGGCAAGGCGCCGCGCGCGATGTCCATCCCCGCCCCCGCGGGCCCGACCACCGGGAGCACCACGTGAGCGTTTCCATCGTCGCCCGCCGCTACGCGCAGGCCCTCCTCGACATCGGCGTCGAGCTCGGGCAGCTCGATCCGATCGTCGACGAGATCGCGTCGGTCGCTGCCGCCTGGGACGCGAGTTCCGACCTTCGCAACGCCATCGAGAACCCGCTCGTCTCCCACGCCGCCAAGAAGGCGGTCGTCCACGAGCTGGTCGCGCGGCTCGGCACGGGCGCGATCACGCGCAACACCGTGCACCTCCTCGTCGACCGGCGCCGCGCGAAGACGCTGCCCTACGTCGCCTCGGAGCTCCGCCGGCTTGCCGACGCGCGCAAGGGCCTCCTCCGCGCCGAGGTCACCACGGCCACGCCGCTCTCCGACGGGTACTACGGCCGCCTCCAGGCGCAGCTCGAGACGATGACCGGCAAGAAGGTCGTCGTCGAGCGCCGCACCGACCCGACCCTCATCGCCGGCGTCGTCACGCGCATCGGCGACCGCATCCTCGACGGCAGCCTCCGCACCCGCCTCGAGTCGATGCGCGACGCCCTCATGCCGGCCGACTGACCGCCGCAGGCCCCCCGTCGATCCCGCCCGAATTTCGCCACTCCGCCACGATTGCCAGGTCCACAAGAGGAAACGCCGATGCAGCTTCGCGCCGAAGAAATCTCCGCGATCATCAAGACGCAGATCCAGAACTACGAGAAGGCCGCCCTCACCACCGAGACGGGCACGGTCCTCAGCGTCGGCGACGGCATCGCGCGCATCTACGGCCTCGAGGGCGCGATGTCGGGCGAGCTCCTCGAGTTCCCCGGCAACCTGATGGCGCTCGTGCTCAACCTCGAGTCGGACAACGTGGGCGCGGCGTGCTTCGGCGACGTGTCGAACGTGAAGGAGGGCTCGGTCGTCAAGCGCACGGGCCGCATCCTCGACGTGCCCGTGGGCGAGGCCCTCGTCGGCCGCGTCGTCAACGCGCTCGGCCAGCCGCTCGACGGCAAGGGCCCCATCGAGACGCCGCACCGCCGCCGCGTCGAGCTCAAGGCGCCGGGCATCCTCGCCCGCCAGCCCGTCAAGGAGCCGCTCCAGACGGGCATCAAGGCCATCGACTCGATGGTCCCGATCGGGCGCGGCCAGCGCGAGCTCATCATCGGCGACCGCCAGACGGGCAAGACCGCCGTCGCGCTCGACACGATCATCAACCAGAAGGGCCAGGGCGTCTTCTGCTTCTACGTCGCCATCGGGCAGAAGCAGTCGACGGTGGCCGCGGTCGTCGACAAGCTCACGCAGTACGGCGCGATGGAGTACACGACCGTCGTCGTCTCCGGCGCGAGCGAGATGGCGCCGCTCCAGTTCATCGCGCCCTACTCGGGCGTCACGATGGCCGAGTACTTCCGCGACAGCGGGCGCCACGCCCTCTGCGTCTACGACGACCTCTCGAAGCAGGCCGTCGCCTACCGCCAGCTCTCGCTCCTCCTCCGACGCCCGCCGGGGCGCGAGGCGTACCCGGGCGACGTCTTCTACATCCACTCGCGCCTCCTCGAGCGCGCGGCGAAGATGGCCGACGAGTTCGCGGTCGTGAAGAAGGAAGTCACCGACTTCGACAAGCGCGGCGACGCCAAGGTGCACAAGGGCGAGCTCGGGAAGCACCACGCCGACGCCGAGCTCAAGGAGAAGGGCGAGGGCTACCAGGTCCTCCGCAACCCGCGGTCGGGCGGATCGCTCACGGCGCTCCCGGTCATCGAGACGCAGGCCGGCGACGTCAGCGCCTACATCCCGACGAACGTCATCTCGATCACCGACGGGCAGATCTTCCTCGAGACGGACCTCTTCTACTCGGGCGTCCGTCCGGCCATCAACGTCGGCATCAGCGTCAGCCGCGTCGGCGGCAGCGCGCAGATCAAGGCGATGAAGTCCGTCGCCGGCAAGCTGAAGCTCGAGCTCGCGCAGTACCGCGAGATGGCGGCCTTCGCGCAGTTCGCGAGCGATCTCGACAAGGTCACCCGCGACCAGCTCGAGCGCGGCGCGCGCCTCGTCGAGCTCCTCAAGCAGGGCCAGTACGTCCCGCTCTCGGTCGAGAAGCAGATCGTCAGCATCTACGCGGGCACCAAGGGCTACATCGACAAGCTGCCGATCACCTCGCTCGGCGCCTACGAGCGCGGCCTGCACGACTTCATCGAGAAGAAGTACCCGGCGGTCTACGAGAACATCCGCACCAAGAAGCAGCTCGACTCGGAGACGGAGGGCACCCTGAAGAAGGCGCTCGACGAGTTCGCGTCCGCGTTCGGCGACGGAAAGAAGTAGCCATGCCCTCGCTCAAGACGATCCGAAAGCGCATCGTCAGCACCAAGGCGACGCAGAAGATCACGCGCGCGATGAAGATGGTCGCGGGCGCGCGCCTCACGCGCGCCCAGCAGCGCATCACCGCGCTGCGCCCTTACGCCGTGAAGACCGGCGACGTGCTCCAGTCCGTCGCGCGCACGATGGCGGCGGCCGCCGAGTCGCAAGACGAGCCGATTCACCCCCTGCTCGCCCGGCGCCCCGAGAAGAAGGTGCTGTACGTGGTGTTCACGGCCGACCGCGGGCTCTGCGGCGCGCTCAACACCAACGTCGCCAAGGCCACCGAGCGCGCGTGGCGCGAGAAGGAAGACGCGGGGCTCGAGGTGTCGTTCGTGACGCTCGGGCGCAAGGGGCGCGAGTACCTCGCGCGCCGCAACGGCAACGTGCAGCACGACTTCGTGCGCATCTACGACGGGCTCGATCTCGAGAAGGCGCGCCTCGTCGCCGGCTGGATCGTGACGCGCTTCCAGAAGGCGCAGTTCGACGCGATCTACCTCGTGTTCAGCGAGTTCAAGAGCGCCATCACGCAGAAGGTCGTGGTCGATCGGCTGCTCCCGCTCGGTCCCACCGAGGGGAACGGCGCGGGCGGCCACGAGACCGTCGGGCCGAGCGACTTCCTCTACGAGCCGAACCAGCAGGCGCTGCTCGAGCGGCTCGTGCCGATGTACGTCGAGATCAGCATCTACCGCGCGCTCCTCGAGAGCCAGGCAAGCTTCTTCGGCGCGCAGATGACGGCGATGGACGCGGCGACCCGCAACGCCAAGGAGATGATCGCGCGGCTCACGCTCGACTACAACCGAGCGCGCCAGGCGGGCATCACCAAGGAGCTGATGGAGATCGTCGGCGGCGCCGAGGCCCTCAAGGAGTGGAGATCGAACGCGCCGCTCGCGTCGCGCGCCGCGCGATCGAGCGGCGCGAGCATCGGGGCCGGCCACAGCCCCAGGGCGACCACGAGGGCCGCGAGCGGCACGAGCGCGGCCATCTCGAGCGGCGTCGCGTCGGGCAGCCGGCCTCCGAAGGGCTCGAGCCGGCGGCTCTGGCGCCAGGCAGGGTCGAGCCTGTCGAAGAACAGCGAGCGCGCGACCCGCACGTGCGCCGCGGCCGACACGACGAGCGACGCGGCGAGGATGAGCCCCACGAACGGGTGCCGCACGAACCCGCCGAGGAGCGTGAGCAGCAGCGCCCACGACCCGGCGAGCGCCGGCGCGCCCAGCGACGTCGCGAGGCCGACGGCGAGGACCACCGCCAGGACGGGCGCGTCCCCGACGAGCCCCTGGAGCCGCACCGTGTCGCTCGTGCGCGCGCGGCGCTCGAGGGCCGCCGCGGTCGCGAGCAGGAGCACGGCCGCCGCGCCGTGCGCGAAGAGCCCCGCCACCCCGCCGGACACGCCCTGCGGGTTCAGCGCGCCGACGCCGAAGGTCGCCAGGCCCACGTTGCCGAGCACCGCGTACCCCGCGAAGCGCCGCAGGTCGCGCTGCGCCATCGCGCCGAGCGCCCCCCACGCCGCGGTCACGCCCCCTAGGGCGGCGACCGAGGCGCCCGCCCAGCGCGCGCCGTCGGGCACCGCCTCGATGCCGACGCGGAGGAGCAGGTAGGGCCCGAGCGCCACGACGATGCCCCCGATCACGATGGCGACGCCCGGCGCGCCCTCGGCGATCGCGTCCGGCAGCCACCCGTGCAGCGGCACGAGCGGGCTCGCCGTGACGACCGCCACGAGCAGCAGCACCCACGCCGCGTCGGCGAACGGGAGCCCGAAGAGGTGGCCCTTCGACGCGAACGAGACGCGCGCGAGCTCCGGCACCGACATCGTGTGCGCGACGGACGTCCCGTCGACGAGGAAGGTCCGCCCCGAGCCGCTCGAGAGCGCCGCGAACGCGAGCGCCATCGCGATCAGCCCCACCGCGCCCACGACCCCGAGCCGCGACGCCGCCCGGTTCGCGCGAGGGCCGCCCCAGAGCGCCACGAGGACCACGAGCGCGATCAGCACGACCGCGCGCGCGACGGTGAGGAGCACGAGGTCGAGCGCCACGAGCGACCCCGCGATCCCGGAGGCGAGCAAGGCGATCGCGGCGTAGTAGCCGTCCGACCGGCGCGGCTCGTCGGCCACGACGACCGCGACGAGGACCACCGCGGCCGCGAGGAGCAGGAGCAGCACGCTCGCCCCGTCGACCCCCAGGTACCACTCGGCCCCGAGCGATCGCACCCAGACCGCGCGCTCGACGAGCTGGAAGCCGTCGTTGCCGTCGGCCCGGCCGAGCTCGGGCGCGAAGCGGCGGTAGACCCAGAGCGCGAGGAGCAGCTCGACGCAGAAGGCCCCGAATCGACGCCCGCCGCACCACGCGGTCGTCGCGCCGGCCCGCGAGCCGCGCCGCGGCCGCCGCCGCCGCCACCACGAGCGGCCAGAAGACGAGCGTCGAGAGCGCGTGCTCGCCGAGCCAGCCGAGCCCCGTCGGGAGCTCCGCGCGGAAGCCCATCGCCACCTCCCCCGCTGGCTCGTCGGTCGACGTCACCACGACGTGCCCGAACGCCTGCCGCGCGCGGGGCGGCCGGTCGGGCACCCAGGCGACGACGATCTCGCGCGAGGCGCCCGGAGCGAGCGTGGCGCTCGTCGCGGCGCCCTCCGCGAAGCGCGCCGAGATGCGGGGCGGCGAGCGCACGTCGTCCTCGTCCCCGCGGATGGCGACGCGGGACACGGTGAGCGGCTCGGCGCCGAGGTTCGCGACCTTGAAGGTGCCCGTCCACGACCCCTGCCCGTTCGGGAAGAGCACGAGCGGACCGCGGCCGCCGTCGTCCAGCGTGAGGAGGATCTGCCCCGCGGGGGCGGGCGGCGCCCCGGCCCACGCCAGGCGCGGCGAGAAGAGCGCGAGGCACGCGAGGGCGGTCGCGAGGAGGCGGAGGCGAAGGGCGAGGACGGTCATCGTAGGCTCATCGCGCCATCCAGAGGTCGAACCGCGCGACGGTCCACGAGAGCGCGCGCACCCCGACCGCGAACGCGCCCCAGGTCGCGTCGATGACCCAGCGCTCGAAGGTCACGACCAGCGTCCCGCCGGCCTCCGGGGCCCGATCGAGCAGCGCGGCGTCGAGCCCATCGTCCGGCGCGCCCGCGGGCCCCGCGGGCACCCTGCGGACCGCCGCGGCGAGGAGGACGAGCGCCGCCGCGAACGCCGCCGTCCCGAGGACGAGCGCGCCGCCGCGGGGGCCGTCGGTGCCGAGCGAGATGCACGTCAGCCCGGCGGGAGCGCCGGCCGCGATCGCGAGCGCGCGCTGGGGCAGGAGCGGACGCCCGAGCGCGCTCCAGCTCGTCGCGAAGAGGAGGAGCGCGCCCGCCGCCGCGATCGCGACGGCGACGGGCCGCGACGGGGGCGCGAGGGTCGCCATGCGCAGGAGGAGCGCCGGGCCCGCGACGCCGTAGGTGGTGCTCCCGACCGCGGCGAGCGCGAAGGGCGCCCCCCGCGCGGGCGTCGCGGCGCTGAGGGCCGCGGCCGCGACGAGGCACGCGCCGAGCGCCCAGCCCATGGTGCCGATGCCCCACGGGCCGCTGCGCTCGGAGAGCGCGACCGCCGCGACGCCGGAGTCGGACCCGTTCATCGCCTCGCCGAGGGCCGCGAACGAGGGCAGGTCGTCGAGCACGCCGCGCGACGGGCCCGCGGAGGCCTCGGCCGCGGGGAAGGGAACGTACGCGTCCCCGTCCCATCGCGCGCGCGCCCCGCAGAAGGCCCAGACCGCGGCCAGGAGGAGCGCCGCGATCGCGAGGGCACCGCGGGTCGCGCGGGTCGCGCCGGCGCGGGGGTCTCGCCACCCGGCGAGCCAGGCGGCGGCGCCGGCCGCGAGGGTCCAGCCGCACAGCGCCGTGAGGAACCCGTCGGCCAGGAACGAGAGCAGGCCGCCCGCGAGCGCGAGCTGGAGCCACGCCCACGTGCGCGCCGCGCGGGAGCGGACGGCGAGCGCCGCCACCACCGCCGCCGCACACGCGAGGCCGCAGGCGCCGGCCGACAGCGGATCGAAGACGAGACCGAAGATTCCGGTCCCGCCGTGGCTCGGCTCGACCAGGCCCGCGACGCCCGGCAGCTGCGCGAGGCGCACGCCCTGCCCGAGGGTCGCGGCGCTCGCGACGAGGATCGTCGCGAGGGCGACGCGGCGCGCTTGCCGGCCGGCGCGGTCGCGGCGCCCGCGGCGCAGGCGCCCGGCCGCGAGGAAGAAGAAGCCCGCGAGGGGCGGCGCGACGATCAGCCACAGCGTTCGCGAGAGGACCAGGCGCTGGACCGGATCGATCATCGACTCGAAAAGCGTACCAGCACGGCGGGGCGTCCGGCGGTCCTCTCGGCGGACGCGCGATCGAGGAAATGGGCTGAGGTGGCCGTCGGCGCCGGACGCGAGGAGCCCGTGGCGGAGGCGCTGGAAGACGGCGATCCCCAGCAGGGCCGTGCCTGCCAGGAGGGCGCCGCTGACGAGGAGCTGGGACGGCCCCTCGGGGCTGTACCGGGTCCAGAGGGCGGTCGTGACGAGGGCGGCGAGCGCCAGGGGCAAGCCGCGGCGCGTCGTGGCGCGGGCTCCGTCCGCCCCGCGGGCGGGCAGGCTCTGGTCGAGCAGGGCCAGGGCGGCGACGAGCCCGAAAGTCTTGGCGAGGAGCCAGGCCGCGCCCGCGAGCTCGAGCGCCAGGCGGCCCTCCTGCTGGGCGGGCGAGAGCCCCGGCAGCGACCAGCCGCCGAGGAAGAGCGTGGCGGCCAGCCCGGCGATCACCAGCCGGTGCGCGCGGAGGGCCGCGGCCAGCCACGGGCCCGTCGCCTCGGGGGCGGCGCCGGCGAGGAGGCCCTCGTCGGCGAGCGCGGCGAGCGACGGGCGCGCAGCCGGGCGCGCCGACGGCGCGACGCGCGCGCACGCGAGGAGCAGCGCGAGCGAGAGGAGCGCCGACGGGCTCCGGAACGCGAGCCAGTCCCACGGCCAGCCGCCCTGGGCGCGCGCAATCTCCTGCACGCGGAGCGACCCCGTCGCGACGACGACGCCGGCCACGGCGAGCGCGCCGGGCGCGTGCTGCCACGCGACGCGCGCGGCGCCGCCCAGACCCCTCCACGACGACCCCGCGGCGACGACGGCCACGACAGCCAGCAGCGCGGTGCCCGCGAAGAAGAGGATCGCGACGTCGAGCCGGGCGGCGACCAGGTACTGCCCGAACGGCATGACCGCCAGCAAGCCGAGCGCCAGCGCGTCGACGAGGGCGGGCGCGCCGGGCGGCGGGAGGATCGCGCGGGCGGCCGAACGGAGGATGGCGGGAACGCCGCCGCGGGCCCGGAGCCGCGACGAGGCGCGCTGCAGCGCCGCCGCGAGCCCCGGGGGGGCCGAGGCCCCGGCGAGGAGCAGGAACGCGAGGGCGGCCGCGAGGGCGATGGCGGCGTCCACGACCTCCGCGGGGGGAGCGCGGCGGAAGCCGTCGACCGCGACCGAGCGCTCGGTGTCGGCGCCGGTCGCCGCGTCGCGGACGCCGAGGGTCGCCTGACGCTCGCCGGGCGGCGGCACGACGTCGCTCACGTCCGTCACGCGGACGCCATCGAAGGCGGTGAGCGCGTCGCCGGGGACGAGGCCGGCCCGGTCCGCGGGGGAGCCGGCCTGGACGTCCTCGACCGCGAGGCCGAGGCCGCGGCGGGTGGGAGGCGAGACGCGGACGCCGAGGAACGCGAGGGCGCGCGCCCCGTCGGCCTGGCGCGCGCGAATCGGCGGGGCTGGCGCTCGGGCGCACGTCGAGCACCGCGTGCCGGAGCACGCCCGCCACGGGGGCGGCGCCCGGCGCGGCGGCGGCGAAGGCCACTTCGACCTCACCCTCGAACGTGGTGTGCACGGCGCGATCGCCTGCCCCACAGAAGAGCGCCTGCGTCACCTCGCCGAACGCGACTTCGACCTGGTCGGGACCGATCACCACGCCGGCCACGTCGACCTCGGCGCCGCGAACGGGGCGCTCGCCGGGCCTGTGGAGGGTGCCGCGGAAGCGGACGCGAGCTTCCTTGCCGGGAGGGAAGCCGTCGCCGGTGAACGTGATCCGGTCGCCCGGCTCGACGTCCTCCGGCGCGAGCTTCGTGACGAGCACGAGGGGAGGCCCCATCGGCGGCGCCCAGAGCCCGGCCGAAGCCAGGAGTGCCACGAATGCCAGCGCGACGGCGAGGAGAGCCAGAGCCCGGGGCCAGTTCATCGGTGTCGTGTCCGACGAGTTGTAGACCGCCTCGCCTGCGGTGGGCGAATTCGGCGCTATTCTCGCCGCCACCACCAAGGAGGCGGCTCCCATGAGCGTCCTGACGCAAAGCCCCGCATGGCGCGCACTCGCGGCCCACCGCGAAGGCATCCAGAAGGTCCATCTGCGCGAGCTGTTCGCCGCCGATGCCAAGCGCTTCGACAAGTTCTCGGCGCAGCTCGACGACCTGCTCGTCGACTACTCGAAGAACTGGGTGACCGACGAGACCATGAAGCTCCTCTTCGATCTCGCCCGCCAGGCGAAGGTCTTCGAGTGGCGCGATCGCATGTTCAACGGCGAGAAGATCAACCGCACCGAGGACCGGGCCGTCCTCCACGTGGCGCTCCGCAACCGGTCGAACCGCCCCATCGTCGTCGACGGCAAGGACGTGATGCCCGAGGTCAACGGCGTGCTCGCGAAGATGCGCGAGTTCACGGAGGCCGTGCGGTCGGGCGCCTGGAAGGGGCACACCGGCAAGCGCATCGCGCACGTGGTCAACATCGGCATCGGCGGCAGCGACCTCGGGCCGACGATGGTCAGCCTGGCTCTCAAGCCGTACTGGCAAGACGGGCTCTCGGCGCACTTCGTCTCGAACGTCGACGGCACGCACATCGTCGAGACGCTCAAGGGCCTGAACGCCGAAGAGACGCTCTTCGTCATCGAGAGCAAGACCTTCACGACGCAGGAGACGCTGATGAACGCGCGGAGCGCGCGGGCGTGGCTCGTCGAGAAGCTCGGGACCGAGGCCGCCGTGCCCAAGCACTTCGTGGCCGTATCCACCGCGACCGAGCAGGTCGCGAAGTTCGGCATCGACACGAAGAACATGTTCGGCTTCTGGGACTGGGTCGGCGGGCGCTACTCGCTCTGGAGCGCCATCGGCATGCCCATCGCGCTCGTCATCGGCATGGACCGCTTCGAGGAGCTGCTCTCGGGCGGCTTCGCGATGGACGAGCACTTCCGCTCCGCGCCGATGGAGAAGAACCTGCCGGTCATCCTCGGCATGCTGGGCGTCTGGTACTCGAACTTCTTCGGCGCCCAGACGCACGCGATCTTGCCATACGACC
Source organism: uncultured delta proteobacterium (assembly GCA_963797395.1). Taxonomy (GTDB): domain Bacteria; phylum Myxococcota_A; class Polyangia; order Polyangiales; family Polyangiaceae; genus Palsa-1150. Next base: position 1,073,972 of record CAWCPA010000008.1, on the reverse strand, counting down.
AGTACATGAGCCGCTTCGCCGCCTACTTCCAGCAGGGCGACATGGAGAGCGACGGCAAGCGCGTCGACCGCGACGGGCGCTTCATCGAAGACTACACGACGGGTCCCATCGTGTGGGGCGAGCCGGGCACGAACGGGCAGCACGCCTTCTACCAGCTCCTCCACCAGGGCACGCGCCTCGTGCCGTGCGACTTCCTCGCGCCGCTCGAGACGCAAAACCCGCTCGGCAAGCACCACGAGGTGCTGCTCTCGAACTTCTTCGCGCAGACCGAGGCGCTCATGCGCGGCAAGACGCCCGAGGAGGCGAAGGCCGAGCTCGAGGCGCAGGGCCTGCCGGCCGCGCGCGTCGCGGCGCTCGTCCCGCACAAGACGTTCCCCGGCAACCGGCCGACCACGTCGATGCTCTTCGAGAAGCTCACGCCGAAGACCCTCGGGAAGCTCATCGCGCTCTACGAGCACAAGAATCTTCACGCAGGGCATCGTCTGGGAGATCTTCAGCTTCGATCAGTGGGGCGTGGAGCTCGGCAAGCAGCTCTCGAAGAAGATCGAGCCGGAGCTCGAGGCCAAGGGCCTCGTGACGTCGCACGACGCGTCGACCAACGCGTTGATCAACCGGTACAAGCGGCATTACGGGCGCGCCTGAGGGGCCGAGAGAGTTTCTTTCGAAACTCGACTCCGTTCGGGGGCATTGGCCCGAACGGAGTCGGGTTTGGCCTCTTCGGAGTTCAGTCCGACGAGGCGTCGGCCGCGCCACCGTCGGCGCTGGTGCCGGCGTAGTTCGCCGACCAGGTGCCGGGGCAGGTGCCGTCGCCGGGGATCGTGAGCGCCCACGCCCCGTTCTCGAACGAGGACGTATCGCCGTTGTAAGTCGCTGCGAGGGGGCCGGCGAACGTGCCCTGGATGAAGCCGAGCAGACTGTACATCCCGCCGGTCAGCGCCCCGGTGAACTGCCCGGTGTTGCAGTTGAGGGTGCCGGAGAGCGTCGCCGTGGCCCCCGTGATCCCGGCGGTGAGGCTGAACGTTCCGCTCGCGGTGTCTTGCCCGAGCTCGCCGCTGATGGACTGCGTGAGCTGGAACGACAGGCTGCCGCCGATCGGGAAGCCGCCGCTCCCGGTGCCGGCGTCCTCGAGGTCGACGGTGGCGCCCGCGTCGAAGTCGAGCTGGAAGCCGCAGGTGAAGGTGCCGGTGTAATAGCCGGTCTTGCACGTGCCGTTTCCGTTCGTCTGGGCGTCGCCCGCCTGGAAGAGGCCATCGCCCGAGCTGCCCGAGTTGTCGCCGCTGCCCGTGCTGCTGCCGCTCGTGGTGCCGTCGCCCGAGCTCGAGCCGCTGCCGCCGCCGAGCGGCGAGCCGCTCGAGCTGCTGCACGCGACCGACGAAATCACCGCCGCGGCCACCGCGACGAACGAAAGCGAGCCGACCCATCTCTGCATGACGGCACGAGCCTCCCTGATTGGAGCGAAACCCGAAAGCACCCCTCCCGAGCACTTTCCGTCACGCCGGGCGGCATCAGCTACCATGGTGAGTTTCTCGTTGCAACGCAGCGAAAGCTGTAATCGTCACGGAGTCCGCACTCGTCTCATCCGCGTCGCGGTCGTGGGAAATGACGTTTGCGTCTCGATTCTCGAGTTTGCGCGGCGACGCCCATCGACGACGCCGCCCGCGAGACCGCCTTTGCGGGAAGCGCGCCCGGCTCGCGGGTTCGAGAGCGCGACGAGACGGGGGTTCGAGGGGCGCGCTGCCTTGACCGGAGCGGCGGCCGCCCCAATACTTCGCACGCTAAACATTCTCTCCGGCCCCGACTCCTAGAGGTGCTTCCCATGTCCGATCTGCGCTTCGACAACCGCGTCGCCATCGTCACCGGCGCCGGGGGCGGTCTCGGCCGCGCCCACGCCCTCCTCCTCGCGTCGCGCGGCGCCAAGGTCGTCGTGAACGACCTCGGGACGAGCCACACCGGCGGCGGCACCTCGTCCAGCGCAGCCGACAAGGTCGTCGAGGAAATCCGCGCGGCGGGCGGCCAGGCGGTCGCCAACTACGACTCGGTCGAGAACGGCGCGAAGATCGTGCAGACGGCCATCGACAGCTTCGGGCGCATCGACGTCGTCGTGAACAACGCCGGCATCCTCCGCGACACGAGCTTCCAGAAGATGTCCGACCAGGACTGGGACCTCATCTACCGGGTGCACGTCCTCGGCAGCTACCGCGTCACCCAGGCCGCGTGGTCGCACATGCGCGACGCCGGGTACGGCCGCATCCTCATGACCGCGTCGGCCGCGGGCATCTACGGCAACTTCGGGCAGGCGAACTACTCGATGGCGAAGCTCGGCCTGCACGGCTTCGCGCAGACGCTCGCGATCGAGGGCAAGAAGCGCGGCGTCCTCGTGAACACCATCGCGCCGATCGCCGGGTCGCGCATGACCGAGACCGTCCTCCCGCCCGACCTCGTCGCGGCGCTCAAGCCGGAGCTCGTGTCGCCGCTCGTCGCGTGGCTGTGCCACGAGTCGTGCGAGGAGAACGGGTCGCTCTTCGAGGATCGGCGGCGGCTACATCGGCAAGCTGCGGTGGGAGCGCACCGAGGGCGCTCTCTTCCGCCTCTCGCGCACGATGACGCCCGAGGCGGTGCGCGACAAGTGGAGCGCGATCGTCGACTTCGGCAAGGCGAACCACCCGACCAACGTGACCGAGTCGATGCAGCCGATCCTCGGCAACCTCGGCACGGCCAAGGGCAAGGGCGGCAACGAGTTCATCGACGTCGACGAGGCGCTCGGGTTCGAGTTCCCCGCCGTCTCGAGCTCCTTCGACGAGCGCGACCTGGCGATTTACGCGCTCGGCGTCGGCGCCGCGAGGGACCCGCTCGACAAGAAGGAGCTGCCCTACGTCTACGAGATGAGCGGCGACGGCTTCAAGATGCTGCCGACGTACCCGGTGGCGCCCGCCCTCAAGGCGGTGTTCGACCTCGCGAAGGAGGGCAAGCAGGCGCCCGGCCTGCACTACGGGTTCGACCGCGTCCTCCACGGCGAGCAGTACACCGAGCTCCGCGCGCCGTGGCCCACGCACGGCAAGCTCACGCACAAGATCAAGATCAAGGACATCTTCGACAAGGGCAAGGGCGCGCTCGTCATCCAGGCGATCACCACGACCGACGAGACGGGCGCCGAGCTCGCGTACAACGAGGTGACGACCTTCGTCCGCGGCGCGGGCGGCTGGGGCGGCGACCGCGGGCCGAGCGCCGACGTGAACGTCGCGCCGGAGCGCGCGCCCGACGCCGTCGTCGAGGAGAAGACGAGCCCGAACCAGGCGCTCCTCTACCGCCTCTCGGGCGACTGGAACCCGCTCCACGCCGACCCGGTGTTCGCGAAGAACTTCGGCTTCGATCGGCCCATCTTGCACGGGCTCTGCACCTTCGGCTTCGCCGCGCGGCACGTCGTCTCGAAGTTCGCGCCCGAGGGCGATCCCCGCTTCTTCAAGAGCATCAAGGTGCGCTTCGCCAACACCGTCCTGCCGGGCGAGACGCTCGTGACCGAGATGTGGCGCGAGAGCGACACGCGCATCGTCTTCCGCACGAAGATCAAGGAGCGCGGCGAGATCGCGATCTCGAACGCGGCGGTGGAGCTCTACCGCGAGATCCCGAAGAAGGCGGCGGCCAGGGCGGCCGGCGTGCCTGCGGCGGCGGCGGCTGCACCGGCAGCGGCGGCGCCCGCGTCGATCGAGCGCGGGTCCTTCAAGTCGGCCGACGTCTTCACGGCCATCGAAGACCACGTCGCGCGCAACCCCGAGCTCGTGACCAAGGTCGGCAAGGTCTTCGTCTTCAAGCTCTCCAACCCGGACAGCGCCTGGACCATCGACGTCAAGAACGGGAAGGGCGGCGTGCAGCCCGGCGCCTCCCCCGCCGACACCACCCTCGAGCTCACCGACGAAGACTTCCTCGCCATGACCAGCGGCAAGGCCGACGCGATGAAGCTCTACATGGGCGGAAAGCTCAAGATCGGCGGCGACGTCATGGCGTCGCAAAAGCTCAGCTTCCTCCAGAAGATCGACCCCAAGCTCGCCATCGAGGCCGTCGCGCGCAAGCGCGGCGGCGGGGGAGCGGCGGCGGCGGCTCCCGCGGCGGCGGCTGCACCGGCAGCGGCGGCGCCTGCGTCGATCGAGCGCGGGTCCTTCAAGTCGGCCGACGTCTTCACGGCCATCGAAGACCACGTCGCGCGCAACCCCGAGCTCGTGACCAAGGTCGGCAAGGTCTTCGTCTTCAAGCTCTCCAACCCGGACAGCGCCTGGACCATCGACGTCAAGAACGGGAAGGGCGGCGTGCAGCCCGGCGCCTCCCCCGCCGACACCACCCTCGAGCTCACCGACGAAGACTTCCTCGCCATGACCAGCGGCAAGGCCGACGCGATGAAGCTCTACATGGGCGGAAAGCTCAAGATCGGCGGCGACGTCATGGCGTCGCAAAAGCTCAGCTTCCTCCAGAAGATCGACCCCAAGCTCGCCATCGAGGCCGTCGCGCGCAAGCGTGGCGGTGGCGGTGGGGGAGCGGCGGCGGCGGCTCCTGCCGCGGCCGCGCCGGCGGCTCCGGCGACGAGCGGCGCGGCGGCCCCGGGCATCTTCAAGGCGCTCGCCGAGCGCCTCGCGAAGCACCCGGGCCTCGCCAAGGAGGTCGGCGCGGTGCTCCAGTTCGACGTGAAGGGCCCGGACGCGAGCTGGGTCGTGGACCTCTCGGGCGCGGGCGCGGTGCGCGAGGGCACCGACCCCAGGGCCGCCACCGCGTTCCGCATCCAGGACGGCGACCTCGCGGCCCTCGCCAGGGACCCGTCGAAGGCGCAGGACCTCTATCAGCACGGCAAGCTCAGGGTCGACGGCGACGTGCGCCTCGCCCACAAACTCGGATTCCTGCGTGCAGGAGTCGTTTGAATGGCAGCATTCGAACGACGGATGCACCAAAACCAGGGAAACCTCTGATTCGAAAGCGCGGTGATGCGATGGCTCGTCGAGTGAACGTGATCGGTGTCGGGATGACGAAGTTCGCCAAGCCCGGCCAGAGCGAGGACTACCACGTGATGGCGTCGAAGGCGGCCCATACGGCCCTGGCCGACGCGAAGCTCCCGTACGAGGCGATCGAGCAGGTCTACGCCGGATACGTGTACGGCGACAGCACCTGCGGGCAGCGTGCGGCCTACGAGGTCGGCCTCACGGGCGTGCCCGTGTTCAACGTGAACAACAACTGCTCGACGGGCTCCACCGCGCTCATGCTCGGCAAGATGGCGGTGGAGGGCGGCGCGGCCGAGTGCGTGCTCGTCCTCGGCTTCGAGAAGATGGAGAAGGGCGCGCTCGGCTCGAAGTACGACGATCGCGAGAGCCCCGTCGCCAAGCACGCGCAGACGATGCTCGACGTGCAGGGCTTCGCGCAGGCGCCCCCCACCGCGCAGATGTTCGGCGGCGCCGGCCGCGAGTACCGCTGGAAGTACGGCGCCAAGCGCGAGACCTTCGCGAAGGTCAGCGAGAAGGCGCGCAAGCACGCGTCGAACAACCCGTACGCGCTCTTCAACCAGCGCCTCTCCGTCGAGGAGGTCATGGCGAGCGAAGAGGTCTTCGACCCGCTCACCCGCTACCAGTGCTGCCCGCCCACGTGCGGCGCCGCGGCGGCCGTCCTGTGCTCGGACGAGTTCGCGCGCAAGCACGGCCACACGAGCCCCGTGTGGATCGCCGCGCAGGCGATGACCACCGACTACAAGTCGAGCTTCGAGAAGAGCATGATCAAGATGGTCGGGTACGACCTGACCGTGAACGCGGCGAAGAAGGTGTACGAGCAGGCGGGCCTCGGCCCGGCCGACGTGCAGGTGTGCGAGCTGCACGACTGCTTCACCGCCAACGAGGTCCTCACCTACGAAGGCCTGGGCTTCTGCCGCGAGGGCGAGGCCGAGAAGTTCATCTGGGACGAGCAGAACACCTACGGCGGCAAGGTCGTCACGAACCCGTCGGGCGGCCTGCTCTCCAAGGGCCACCCGCTTGGCGCCACCGGCGTCGCGCAGTGCACCGAGCTCGTTTGGCAGCTCCGGGGCACCGCCGACAAGCGCCAGGTGCCGAACGCGCGCGTCGCGCTCCAGCACAACCTCGGCCTCGGCGGCGCGTGCGTCGTCACGATGTACCGAAAAGACTGACCGACAGCGGAGAAATTTAAACAAGGAGGGGAGGAGGAAAAGGAGCCCAGAGGGCTTCTTTTCTCGAGAGAATCTTTCGTATTCTCGACTCCTTTCCCTCCTTACCTCGCTGTTCGATTCTCTCTGTAGCCGGGGTAGACTGGGCGGATGACGTCGGGGCGCGCGCTCGTGCTGGGGCTGGCCTTCGCCGCCGCAGCGCTCGAGGGGTGCGGCGGCGGCGCGACGGCGGCGGAAGACGCGGGCGCGGGGCCCCTCTTCGGCTTCGACGGCGGAGCGGAGATCTCGGAGTGGACCGAGACCACGTGCAGCTTCACGGGGCCCGCGACGTGCCCGAGCTCCGGCCCGACGTACGCGGAAGTCGCGCCCATCTTCGAGCAGAGCTGCGTGCCCTGCCACTCGGGCGCGACGCAGTTCGGCCCGTGGCCGCTCACGCAGTGGCTCGACGTGGCCGCGTGGGCCGACCTCATCCAGCAGGATCTCACGGGGTGCACGATGCCGCCCCTCGACGGCGGCGTGCCGATGTCGAGCAGCGCGCGCGCCGCGGTGCTCGGATGGCTGGCGTGCGACGCGCCCGAGTGACCGCCCGGGCCGCGGCGGTCGCTCTGGCGACCGCGTGGCTCCCGGCGGCCGCCGCGCGTGACGCCCGCGCCGACCTCCTGCAGGTGGGCCCGGGGCAGACGTACGCGACGCCGTGCGACGCGCTCGCGGTCGCCAAGGCGGGCGTGCGACACCAACTCGTGCGTGCACAACGTGTACGTCGGCACGGGCGGGGGCGGCGACTACGCGAAGGTCGTCTTCCAGTTCAACTGGGACCACGCCCCGACGACCTCACCGAGTCGGTCGCGAGCTTCCTCTTCGTCTCGCCCGGCGCGTACGACTACCCCTTGCAGTCGGGGTCTCCGGCCATCGGGCACGCGGTCCCCGCCGGGACCCTGGCCGACGCGGGCACGTCGCTCGCGCCGGCGTTCGAATACGTGCAGCCCGTCGCGCGCGCGCCCCGCGCGGCGGACGACGACGTGGGCGCGTTCGAGTACGCGTCGCCGGGAGCCGGAGCCGGCGACGCCGGCGCGGAGGCCGGGACTCCTGCCGCGGACGACGCCGGCGCGCCCGGGCCGGCGGACGCGGACGCGGGCGCGGAGAACGCCAGGGACGCGACGGGCGGCGCCGGATGCGGGTGCTCGCAGGCCGGCCTCGCGCCGGACGCGCGGGCCGCGTGGCCGGGGGTGAACGCGGCGATCGCGCTGGGCGCTACCGGAAGAAGGCGCCGATCGCGGACCACCACACCTGCCCCATGACGACGAAACCGGCGTCGGTCGGGTGCAGCGCGTTCGCGAGGTAGTCGGTCTGGTAGGCCGGGTCCGCGACGAACGGGTCGTACATGTCCGCGAGGAGGATGTGCTTGCCGGCCTGCGCGCGCGAAGCGACGAGGCCCGGGATCGCCGCGTTGTAGGCCTGGACGAGCGTGTTCTCGGCGTCGCTCTGCGTGGGCGTGATCTGCGCGACGACGAGGAGGAGGGTCGGGTCGGCGGCGAGGATCGTGTCGAGGAGCTTGCCGAGCCGCGCCGGCGCGTTCGCGAGATCGAGCTGGATGTCGACGTCGTTGGTGCCGATCATCAGCGCGACGATGTTCGGCTGGTAGGTCGCGATGGCGCTCGCCACGATCGGCTGGAGGCCGCTGCGGCCGGCGTCGGCGTCGTCGTCGATCGTGAAGCCCGAGTGCCCCTCGTTCTCCTGGGGGAAGGTCACGCCGTCGACGGTCGCGGGGCCGCTCGTCAGCGAGCCGACGAACGTGATCGACAGGTGCGCGTCGAGCGCCTGGGCGAACATCACGGAGCGGTACCCGCCGAGCGTCGTCGACTGGTACCCGTAGGTGATCGAGTCGCCGAGCGGCATGATGCGACACGGAACGGGGAGCGCCGGACACGGATTGTAAGCGGCCGCGTCCGGCGACGCGTCCGGCGCAGCGTCGGCGTCGCGGGTCTGGGCCGCGGCGTCGGCGTCCGGCGTGGCGTCCGTGTCCGGTGTGGCGTTCGCGTCTCGCGCGTCGCTCGCGTCAGGCTCGCCCGATCCCGCGGCCGACTGCGACGCCGCGCTGCACGCTGCGCCCGCGATCGAGAGCGCCCCGAACGCCATCCACGCCGCCGCGATCACCGTCTTCATGGGGCACCTCGAACGCGCGGGCCACGCGGCCCCGCGCGCGACGATGCAAATACCATCGGCGACGTCGCGCCAAGGGCCGCGCATCATCGTCTCCACCGGGCCAAATGTGGGACGAGCGGCCCCTTCGGTACGATGGAGGTGACCTTGACCACGGAGAGCGAGTGCCGTACCGCTTGCTACCAACCGTCCGCTCACGCGGACCAAGCGTCGGTGAGTTCCGACGAGCGGTAGCGCGATTTACTGCACGCCGCGAGCTGTGTTTCCGTCGAACGAATGGAGGCAACAAGAATGATTCGCTCTCGAACCATGCAGGGCCTTGCTCCGGTCCTGCTCGTAGTGGCGTTCGGTTGTGGAGGCAGCAACCAGCCGGCGGCGACGCCGGCGCCCGCGGCGCCCTCTGCGGCGGCGTCCGCACCGCCGCCTGCAGCCTCGGTCGCCGCGGCGCCCGCGGCACCCGCCGCGTCCGCCGTGCCCGACACCGGCGCGGCCGGCCCGGTCGCCACGGATGCGGAAGAAGACGAGTCGATGGCGGACGTGAAGGAGCACCACCGCCACCATCACCACGGGGGCTTCGCGATGTTCGTCGCGATGAGCCTCGACTCCCTCGGCACCACGCCCGAGCAGGCCGCGCAGATCGCGAAGATCCAGACCGAGCTGCGCGAGAAGATGAAGCCCGCGCGCGAGGCCGAGAAGACCGTCCTCGTGACCATCGCCGACGGCGTCGCCGCCGGGAAGGTGGCGCCGGCGAAGGTCGACGCGGCCATCGCCAAGCTCTCGACCGCCGCGGCGGCCGTGCACGACTCGGTCGCCGACACGATGAACCAGCTCCACGCGCTCCTCACGCCGGCGCAGCGCGCGGCGCTCGTCGACAAGGTCGAGGCCCACTTCGAGGTGTGGCACGAGGCCAACGCCGCCGAGGAGCCCAAGGAGCGCGACGAGCACGGGGGCCACCTCGGCCACCTCGCCAAGGAGCTCTCGCTCACGCCGGACCAGGTCGAGAAGATCCGGACGCAGTTCACGACGACCATCGGCACCGCGCCGAAGTACGACCGCGCCGAGGCCGACGCCCACCTGAAGGCGTGGGGCGACGCGTTCGCGAGCGACAACTTCGACTCGAAGGCGATCACGACGGGCGGCGCGGCCAACGCGCACATCGCCACGTGGGGCGCCACCCGCATGGCGCACTTCTACGAGGCCGTCGCCCCCGTCCTCACGAAGGATCAGCGCGCCAAGCTCGCCGAGTCCCTTCGCAAGCACGCCAACTACAAGCCCAACACCACCAATACGTGAGGTCCCGCATGAAGCCCATTGCCGCTTTCGTGTCTCGAGCCCTGATGGTCGCCCTGCCGTTCGGCGCCGCACTCGCGGCGAGCGCGCCGGGCGACGCGCAGGCGCAGTACATCGCGCCGCCGGCCCCGCCCGCGGCCTACATCGCCACCGTGAGCCCTGAATACTTCGAGGGCCGCCCCGTCTATTTCTGGAACAACCAGTGGTATTATCGGGACGCGCACGGGTGGAATTTCTACAGGAACGAGCCCGGGTATCTGCACGACCGGCGCGCCCACTGGAACGAACGCGTTCGTTACCACTACCACCGCTAATTTTGCCCTAGTTTGGGAGCATCGGCCGGTTCGAAGCCCTCGCCCGCGACGCGCGCGACCCTGACGTGCTCGCGGGCGACCGGCTCGCCGGAAAGACCATCGAAGACCCGTCGTCTTCGAGCATGAGGAGGTCAGCTAGGGATGAAAAGGCACATCGTCATTGCGAGTCTCGGTCTCGGTCTCGGCCTCGTGGCCATCGCGTCCCCGGAGGTGCGAGCCGACGACACGGCGCCCGTGGCCGGCGACCCGTCGCAGCCGCTCATGAGGGGCGAGCACATGGCGAAGATCCGCGAGGAGATCCACCTGCACGAGCAGCGCGCGAGAGAGATCGAGCCGATCATCGCCCGCGACCACCAGGCCCGCCACGACGTGGAGGCCGACTGGCTGGTGCTCGAGCGCCACGCCCGCGACCTGCACGCGCGCGCCAACGACTTCCGCTCGTACGCCGCGGAGCTCGTGGGCCACCAGCAGAACGAGATGAACAACTTCGCGACCGAGCTCGATCAGTTCGCCGCGCACGACGAAGAGAACGCGCGCTGGCAGCACGAGATCGGCGAGCGCCTCGAGCACGCGATCGAGAGCGAGAACGCGATGCGCGACTGGCACCTCAAGATCGCCCAGCGCCTGAAGGACTGGCTCGCGGCCGTCGCCGGCGGCTGATCGGTCGGGTCCTGGCTTTCGGCGCGGGAGGGAGGGAAGCACGTCTTCCTTTTCCTCCCGTTGCTTTTCCACGCTGTACGGTTCGAGAACGAGGCCGGCGCGATAGAACGTGTCGATGGCTGCATCCTTCGTCCCCAGGTACGGCGCCTGGGCCGTCGTCGCCGGAGCCTCCGAGGGGCTCGGCGCCGCGTTCGCCGGCGCGCTGGCCGCGCGCGGCATGAACCTCGTGCTCATCGCGCGCCGCGCGGAGCGCCTCGCCGAGGTGAAGGTGCGCATCGAGGCCGCCCGCGGCGTGCAGGTCCGCCTGGAGGCGTGGGACCTCGCCCGGCCGGACCTCGCGTCGCGGCTCGAGGAGCTGGCGAGCGGCCTCGAGATTGGCGTCGGCGTGTACAACGCCGCGTACGCGCCCATCGGCGCGCTGCTGGAGCGCACGCCGGAGGAGCTCTCGCGCGTGGTCGACGTGAACGCGCGCGGGCCGCTCGCCTTCGCGCGCGCGCTCGCGCCCGCGATGGTGGCGCGCAGGCGGGGGGGCCTGGTCCTCATGTCGTCGCTCGCGGGCTTCCAGGGCTCGCCGCGCATCGCGGCGTACGCGGCGACCAAGGCGTTCGACACCGTGCTGGCCGAGGGCCTGTGGGGCGAGCTCGGGCCGCGCGGCGTCGACGTGCTCGCGTCGTGCGCGGGCGCGATCCGCACCCCGGGCTACCGGAAGAGCGCGAAGGGCGACGCGCCCGGCACCCTCGACGCGGAGGTCGTCGTCGAGCGCACCCTCGACGCGCTCGGCCGCGGCCCGACCGTCGTCCCCGGCGCGACGAACCGCCTCGCGCGCTTCGTGATGAACCTCCTCCCGCGGCGCACCGCCATCTCCCTCATGGCGAAGAGCACCAGGGACCTCGCGTGAGCCTCGCCGGCTTCTTCGCCCCGCTCGCGGTCTACGCGGTCGTCACGGCGCTGCACCGGGTCATCCCCGGACGCACGGTCGACGGGTACGTGATCGATCCCGCGACGGGCAAGCCGCTCCGCTACCGGCTCAACGGCCTCGAGACGTACGCGGCCACCCTCGGCATCTGGGCGCTCCTCTGCTCGCTCGGTCTCCTCCCGTGGGACTTCTTCTGGACCACGCGCTGGGAGGGCCTCGCGGGCGCGTGCGTCCTCGGCCTCGTCTTCACCGCGTGGATTGTGCTGCCCGCGCCGCGTCGCGGCGGGCTGCTGGCCGACCTGTACCTCGGCCGCCTCGAGAACCCGCGGTGGTCGGGCGGCCGCGTGGACGCCAAGATGTGGCTCTATCTCGTGGGCGCGACGATGCTCGGGCTGCACATCGACTCGTTCGCCGCGCACCACCTCATCGCGTTCCCGACCGACCCGTCCCCCGGCGTCTCCCTTTACCTCGCGCTCTTCACGTTCTTCCTCTGCGAGTACCTGTTCTTCGAGCGCGTGCACCTCTACACGTACGACTTCTTCGCCGAGCGCGTGGGCTTCAAGCTCGGGTGGGGGTGCCTCTGCTTCTATCCGAACTTCTACGCGATTGGCCTCTGGTCGGTTGCGGCCATGCCCAACCCGCGTGTGCCGGCGTGGGCGCTCGCGGCCGCGGCCATCGTCTTCTTCCTCGGCTGGTCGCTGGCGCGCGGCGCGAACATGCAGAAGTTCGCGTTCAAGCTGAACCCGCGGGCGAGGTTCCTCGGCATCGAGCCCGTCGCGATCGGCGACGGCGAGCGGCAGCTCCTGGTGAGCGGCTTCTGGCGCCTCTCGCGCCACGTGAACTATTTGGGAGAGCTGCTGATGGCCACGGGCCTCACGCTCGCCCTCGGCCGGCCGGGCGCGTGGACCGCGTGGCTCTATCCGCTCTACTACGTCGCGCTCCTCGTCCCGCGGCAGATGGACGACGACAAGCGCTGCGCCGCGAAGTACGGCCCGTTGTGGAAGCGGTATTGCGAGAAGGTGCGGTACCGCATCGTGCCGGGCGTGTACTGAGCTACTGGCAGGTGCCCGCGACGCAGGTCAGCCCCGTGTCGCAGTACCCGAGGCTCCCGCGACGAGCGCCGCGGAAAGTGCACATGCGACGAAAGCGACCGGAGCGACGAGACGGTCCATGAGGCCCCCCTATTCGCGTGACAGCGAGACCCGCGCGATCGCGTGCTTCCGGTGCATCGGGCCGAGCGCCTTCGTCACGAGATTGTGCACGTACGTCACGATCTGCGTATTTCGATAGACCGACACCTTGTTCACCCGCACGCCCGTCGCCCCGGAGATCGGCCCGGTGCGGAGCGTGACGTCCTTCGCGGAGACCGACCGCACCTGCGCGCTCGTGTCGAGCACGCCGAAGACGTTCTGCACGACCTCCCCGCCCGGCGGCACGTGGCCGTCGGCCCACGTGAGCGTCACGCGCAGCCGGCACTCGTCGCGCGGCCCGGCCTCGAGCGCCTCGAAGTAGCCGGTCATCCCGAAGGGCAGCCCGTCGACCCACGCCACCTCGGCCTGCACGCTCGCGCGGGTCGCGAGCGGCGGCACCACCTCGCGCAGCACCAGCCCGCCGATGAGCAGCAGCACGCCGACCGGCAAGAGCGCCACGCCCGCGCCGAGCGTCCCGCAGAGCGCCGTGAGGCCGCCCGCGGCGGCGAGGATCGCGAACGCACGCGGCAACGGGGCGCCGTACCTCGCGGCCAGCGCCGCGCGCAGGTGGGTCTCGGCCGCCTCGCGCTGCGCGGGCTCCCGGCGCGCCCGGTCCTCGACGATGCGGCGCCGGCCCTCGGACGCGAGGCGCTCGAACTCGTCACGCACGTCGGGATCGTGCGCGTCGGGGCGAAGAGACTCGGAGGGCACCTCAGCGAGGGTACCGCCGCACCCGTGCGGTCGTCAGCACGATCCGATCGAGCCGCAGCCAGCGCACTTCGACGGCGAAGGGCCCCTCCCCCGCCCGCAGCGCAGGACGTACATCGGCGGTGCCGTCGGGGCGCGGCGTGAGCTCCACTTCGAGGAAACCCACATAGCGCCGCACGAACGGGTCGAGCGCCTTGTAGACCGCCTCTTTCGCGGAGAAGCGGAGGAGCACCTCGCGGTCCCTCGCCTCGGCGCCCATCGCCGCCAGCTCTTCGAGCTCGCCTGGCGTCAAGACGCGCGGGGCGATGTCGTGCACGCGCGGCACGTCGAGCTCGAGGTCCACGCCGACGCGCGCGTCGGCCTCGGCCGCCACGGTCACGAGCGCCGCAGCGAGCGCTTCCTTGCCGTGGACCTTGTGCGTGATCGATCCGGAGAGGCCCGCGGGCAGCGCCGGCGCGCCCCGGTCGTCGGACAGCACGGGCGCCACACCGAGGCCCAGGCGCGCCATCGCTTCGTGCATCGCGGCGCGCCCGCCGACCCACGTGCGCCGCCGCGGGCCCGGCATCGAGACGGCCCGCGCCTGCTCCTCGGCGGGGAGCGCGAGGGCCAGCGCGTCGACCGCCGCCTCGGTTTCCGGAATGCGAACGACGACGCAACGGCCGTGCTCGAGAGCGAGATCGAACGCGACGAGGTGCAAGGCGAACTCGCATCGTGCCATGGCACGGGGCGTGGTACGAATCGCTGCATGCCCAACGTGCACGCCGTCATCCTCGCGGGTGGCTCCGGCACGCGGTTCTGGCCCGCGTCGCGTCGTCACACCCCCAAGCAGCTCCTCCCGCTCGCCGGCCGCGCCGACGAGCCGCTGATTGCGGCGACGGTGCGCAGGCTCGACCCGCTCGTCCCCGCCGATCGCGTCTGGATCTCGACGGGCACCAGCCTGGTCGACGCCACGATGAAGGCGCTGCCGCAGGTCCCGCGGGCGCACGTGCTCGCCGAGCCGATCGCGCGCAACACCGCCCCGTGCATCGGGTGGGCGAGCGCCACCGTCGGCCGCGGCGACCCGGACGCGATCGTCATGGTCCTGCCCGCCGATCACTACATCGCGAACGAAGCCGCGTTTCGCGGCGCCCTCGCCACCGCGGTGAAGGCGGCCGAAGAGGGGTACATCGCGACGATTGGCCTCGTGCCCACGCGCCCGGAGACGGGGTACGGGTACATCGAGGTCGGCGCTCCCCTGACCGAGGGCGTGCGCGCGGTCACGCGCTTCGTCGAGAAGCCCACGCGCGCCGTCGCCGAGGGGTTCCTCGCCGACGGGCGCTTCCTCTGGAACGGCGGCATGTTCTTCTTCCGCGCGAGCGTGATGAAGGCCGCGATCGCCGAGTGCCTGCCCGCCCTGGCGCAGGGCCTCGATCGCATCGACGAGGCGGCCGCGCGGGGCGACGAGGCGCGCGTGCTCGCCGAGGTCTTCCCCACCCTGCCGTCGATCTCAATCGACCACGGCGTGATGGAGAAGGCCAGGCGCATCGCCGTCGTGCCGGGCGACTTCGGGTGGAACGACGTCGGTAGCTGGCAGACCACCTGGGAGATGGCCGAGAAGGACGGCGACGGCAACAGCGCGCCCGACGGCACGGTCACGGTCGACGCGAAGAACAACCTCGTGCGCGACATGACGACGGCCGGGGGCCGCAAGGGGCCGAAGCGCTGGGCGCTCATCGGCGTGAACGACCTCGTCGTCGTCGAGACCGACGACGCGGTGCTGGTCGTCCCGCGCGAGCGCGCGCAGGACGTCCGCGCCGTGGTCGACGCGCTCGCGAAGCGGGGCGAGACCGACAAGATCTGAGGGCGTGCGCGCTCCCCGCTCGGCCAGGCACGCCCGACCTTCGGCCGACGGCCCTCGAACCGCGGCCGGGGGCGCTCGAACCGCGGTCGGGCGCGCCCGACGCTCGGCCGAGGGCCCTCGACGCTCGGCCGAGGGCCCTCGACGCTCGGCCGAGCGCGCTCGAGCCGCGGTCGGGCGCGCCCGACGCGCGTTTGGGCGCGTCCGACGCCCGGCCGAGGGCGCTCGAACCGCGGTCGGGCATGCCCGACCGTCCGGGGAACGCCCTTGGCCGAAGGTCGGACGCGCTCCCCCGGCGGTCGGGCGTCTCCGGCCGACGCGCGAGGGTCCCGACTACCTCGTCTTGTATCGCCGCCCGTTGCGCGCGGCGGCGGGCTTCGCCTTCACCGTGCCGCGGCCTCGCTTGCCCGTCTTCTTCGTGCCGTTCGCGGAGTAGGGGT
The DNA here is from genome assembly GCA_963797395.1 of uncultured delta proteobacterium. Taxonomy (GTDB): domain Bacteria; phylum Myxococcota_A; class Polyangia; order Polyangiales; family Polyangiaceae; genus Palsa-1150. The sequence continues at coordinate 1,058,309 of CAWCPA010000008.1, read as the reverse complement.
CGAACGCAGGCGCGGCCTCGCCGCTCTGCGCTTCGCCTCCCCCGGCGATGCTCTGGAGCTTCTTCAGCTCGTCGCGGAGGCGGGCGGCCTTCTCGAAGTCGAGGTTCTCGGCGGCCGTGAACATCTCGAGGCGCATCGCGGCGATGCGCTCCTGCATCGCCTCGTCGGGGTTCGCGGGCAGGGCCGCCCGGTCGGCCTTGCCGCCGACCTTGGGCACGTTCAGGTAGTCGATCGTGCCGCTCGCGGGGTTGATGTTCATCACCGCGCGAATGACCGTGGTCGGGGTGATGCCGTGCTCCACGTTGTACGCGTGCTGGATGTCCCGGCGGCGGTACGTCTCTTCGATCGAGCGCTTCATCGCGGGCGTGACGTGGTCGGCGTACATGATGACGCGGCCGTTCACGTTGCGCGCGGCGCGCCCGATGGTCTGGATGAGCGACCGCGGGCTGCGGAGGAAGCCCTCCTTGTCGGCGTCGAAGATCGAGACGAGCGACACCTCGGGCAGGTCGAGCCCCTCGCGGAGCAGGTTGATGCCCACGAGCACGTCGAACTCGCCGAGCCGCAGGTCGCGGAGGATCTCGATGCGCTCGAGCGTGTCGATGTCCGAGTGCAGGTAGCGCACGCGCACGCCGAGCTCGCGGTAGTAGTCCGTGAGGTCCTCGGCCATGCGCTTCGTCAGCGTGGTGACGAGCACGCGCTCGTTCTTCGTGCAGCGATCCTTGATCTCGCCGAGGAGATCGTCGACCTGCCCCGACACCGGGCGCACCTCGATCTCGGGGTCGATGAGGCCCGTCGGCCGAATGAGCTGCTCGACCACCACGCCCTGCGCCTGCGCGAGCTCGTGCTCGCCCGGCGTCGCCGACACGTAGATGGCCTGGCGCAGGTGCTGCTCGAACTCTTCGAACTTGAGGGGGCGGTTGTCGAGCGCGCTCGGCAGGCGGAACCCGTACTCGACGAGCGTCTCCTTGCGGGCGCGATCGCCGCGGTACATCGCCTGGAGCTGCGGCACCGTCTGGTGCGACTCGTCGATGACGAGCAGGAAGTCGGGCGGGAAATAGTCGATGAGCGTGGGCGGCGCCTCGCCCGCTTTTCGCCCCGAGAGGTGCCGCGAGTAGTTCTCGATGCCCGAGCAGAAGCCCATCTGCTCCATGAGCTCGAGGTCGTAGAGCGTGCGCTGCTCGAGGCGCTGCTTCTCGAGGAAGCGCCCCTCCTTGTCGTAGAAATCGAGGCGCTCGCGGAGCTCTTCGCGAATGCCCTCGATCGCCCGGCGCATCTGCGCCTGCGGCGTGACGTAGTGCGAGCCGGGGTAGATGGCGTAGCGCTCGAGGGTGCCCTTCACGCGGCCGCGCAGCGGGTCGACCTCCTTGATCGACTCGATGGTGTCGCCGAAGAGCTCGATGCGGATGGCCGTCTCTTGCTCGTACGCCGGGAAGATCTCGATCACGTCGCCGCGCACCCGGAAGGTGCCGCGGTGGAAGTCGATGTCGTTGCGCTCGTACTGGATGTCGACGAGCTGCCGGAGGAGCGTGTCGCGCCGGAGCTCTTCGCCGCGCGTGAGGCCGATGACGAGGCCGTGGTAGCTCTCGGCGCTGCCGATGCCGTAGATGCAGCTCACGCTGGCGACGATGATGACGTCGCGGCGCGAGAGGAGCGCCACGGTCGCCGAGTGGCGCATGCGATCGATCTGGTCGTTGATGATCGCGTCCTTGTCGATGAACGTGTCGGTCGACGGGATGTACGCTTCCGGCTGGTAGTAGTCGTAGTAGCTGACGAAGTACTCGACCGCGTTCTCGGGAAAGAGCTCGCGCATCTCGCCGTAGAGCTGCGCGGCGAGCGTCTTGTTGGGCGCGAGGATGAGCGTGGGGCGGCCCGTGCGCTGGATGACGTTCGCGACGGTGAAGGTCTTTCCCGAGCCCGTGATGCCGAGGAGCACCTGGTGCCTGTCGCCCCGGTCGATGGCCTCCACGAGCTGTTCGATGGCCCTGGGCTGGTCACCCTTGGGCGCGAACGCGGTCGTGAGGCGGAACGGGGACGGCATGGGAAAGGTCCACTATCGCCCGGCCCGCTCCCACACTCAAGCGGGGTCTACGAACGCGACGCACGCGCACGGGGCGCCGAAGACGATGGCGTCGAGCCGGACCTCGTCAGGGACGAGCTCGAGACAGGGCTCGTCCGGGCGAATGGCGATCTCGCCCCCCGCGCCCGCAAACCCGCAGGCCGCCGCGCCTTCGAGCGAGCCCGAGCGCCAGAGCTCCTCGGCCGGCGAGCGCGAGGGATGGGGCGCTTCGAAGGTGACGCGTTTACGCGTCCGCAGCCGCTCGTGCGTCTCGAGCGCGCGCAGGTCTTCGATGGGGTCGACCAGCACGTGGCTATCGACCCCGGTGCAGAGGCGTACGCCGGCCGCGCGGAGGGCGCCGAGATCGGGCAGGCCGTCGCCGAGGTCGCGCTCGGTCGTCGGGCAGATGCACGCGAAGGCCGCTGCTGCCGCCAGCAGGGCCGGCTCGTGCGGCGCGAGGTTCGTGGCGTGGACGGCGACGAAGCGAGGCGAGAGGACGCCCAGGTCCGCGAGGAGCTCGACCGGCCGCCGGCCCGTCTCGGCCACGCACTCGTCCACTTCGCGCGCCTGCTCGGCCACGTGCATGTGGAAGGGCAAGCCGTGCGCCGCGGCGTAGTCGCGGAGCGGCGGCAGCCAGTCGGGCGGCACGGCCCGCACCGAGTGGGGGGCGACCCCGATGACCACGTCGGGCGCGCCGGCGTACCGCGCGCGCAGCGCGTCGACGTCGCGGAGGACGTCGTCGACCGCGGGGTCGCAGAAGCGAAGCTGCCCCGGCTCGGCCGCGCGCCCCGGCCCGGCGCGGTGGTACGCGACGCGAAGGAGCGCGACGCGGAGCCCGGCCTGCCGGGCCGCGTCGATGACCGCGTCGGCGAGCACGGTGCGGTCGTCGTAGGGCGCGCCGCCCGGCTGGTGGTGCACGTAGTGGAACTCGCCGACCGTGCGGACGCCGGCGCGCGCGAGCTCGCGGAAGGCGACGAGGCTGTACGCGCGGATCGACTCGGGCGTGAGCGACGCGGCGAGCTCGTACATCTGCCCGCGCCACGACCAGAAGTCGTCGTCTTGCAGGAAGGGCCGCTGGGCGCGGCCGCGCATGGCGCGCTGGAAGGCGTGCGAGTGGGCCGTGGCGAGCGCCGGGAGGCGTAGGGTTCCGTCAGGGCCGCGCCGCAGCATGGGGTCGCCTGTCTCGTGTTATTGGCGCATGTCGCGCGCGCTCGACTTGGTCACGTAGAAGAGCGGGGGCCAGTGCCGGTAGTACGAGGCGTGGACGATGGGCGCGCCGTCGGCGGGCGAGACGTCCTGCCCGACCGTGCCGACGACGCGCAGGAGCGAGCGCGGGCCGACCGACAGCGGGCCGACGTCGTCGTCGCCGTGGAGGGCGGCGAGCACCCAGACCACGCCGAAGTCGCCGTCGCTGACGGTCACGCGGCAGGTGTCGTCGTCGTCGCCGCTGATGCACAGGTTGCGGAGCTCGAGGCGGCGGACGCCGAGCTTGAGGAGCGCCTGCCCGTTCGGGCCCGCGGTGCGGCCCTCGACCACGCCGAAGAGCGCCGTCTTGCCCGCGCGCCACTCGTCGGGCTGGCGCTGGACCATCACCGGGTCGTACTCGCGCGCGCCCGCGACGGCCGCGGACTCGTCGTCGAGCGGGGCGTACTTCGGCGAGTGGCCGTAGGGGCCGGCGCCGTGGCAGCCGGCGAGCGAAACGAGCGAAAGAAGGAGCGGGAGCGCCAGCGCGCAAGCGGTTCGCGTCATGAATGGGGGGCTTTGATAGTCCAGTTTAGGCCTGTTCGGGCGCCGGCGTCGCCACCGGCCGCCGCGCCCAGAGCCGCAGAGCCATCTCGATGGCCATGAGCACGAGCAGCGCGAGCGCGACCTCTCCGCTCGCGTCGACCGACGCGCGGCGCTCGCCCGCCGCGTCGACCGGAGCGCCCTTGGGGGGCGCAGGGCGCGGGCGCAGGTCGAGCTCGGCCTCGACCGGCGCGGCCACGCGCGACTCGGTGTGACCGTCGACCGTCACGCGGTACGCGCCGAGGAGCCCCGGGGTGACCGTGGGCACCTCATCGCTCCTCACGAGCGGCACGAGCGCGCGGTCGGGCGCGATCACCTCGACGTCGCGCGCGCCCGGGAAGCGCCACGTGGTGCCGACGTCGCTGCGCGCCGGCGCGGCGTGGCTACGGGCCTGCTCGGCCCACGCGTCGAGGAGCGCGAGGAAGGCGGGACGCAGCGTGAGGTCGCTCGCGTCGACCGAGAACGGCAGCGTCACGATCCACGCCTCGCCGCGCCCCACCGAGCGCCGCGCGACGAGCGGCACGCCGTCGCCCCAGCGCGCGATGGCCTCGAACCGGCTCCCGTCCTCCGATGCGAGCACCGCGCGGCGCGAGGCCCCGAGCTGCCCGAGGCTCTCGGCCGTCTCGGCGAGCACGCCGACCACGCTCGAGGGATCCGCGCCGGCCTGCGTGTTCTCGCTCCAGGCGATTGGCCGGTCGAGCACCGGCTCGAGCGTCGCGCCGAGCGGCGCCCCGGCGGCGTGCGGCCCGAGCGCTAGGAGCACCAGGCCTCCGCCGTCGAGATAAGCGCCGAGCGCGTGCCGCTGCTCGGGCGTGAAGCCCGCGGGGTCGTCGAGCACGATGCCGAGCGCGCCGTCGAGGTCCTCCACGCGATCGGGCATGGCCGGGAGCGGGCGCACGTCCGTGTCGAGCTTGAGCGAGGAGATCGCTTGCTCGACGATTGGTGCGCCGCCCGTCGCCACCGCCTCCTCCGTCGCGTCGGCGACGACGGCGATCGCGCCGCGGCCCGCCTCGAGCACGACGGGCGCGACGTCGTCGGCTGCGATCGCGTCGGTGCCGCCGAGCCGCGCCTGCGAGGCCTTGGCGTCCTCGGAGGGGAGGAGCACGACGACCTCGTTGCTCCCGGGCTCGACCGCGCCGTGGGCGAGCGCCTTGCCGTCGTCGTCTTCCACGGTCACCTCGCGCCCGACCGCGGACTTGCCCGGCCCGCAGGCGATCGACACGCGCACGCGCGCCCCGCGGCGGTCCGCGCGCATCACCGCGCAGTCGCTCTCGTCGGCGGCGAGCTCGGGCAGCGCCACCCAGAGCGGCACCTCGGGCGAGCCGGCCAGGGGCGGCCCGTCGGGGTGGGCGTCGGCGAGGTCGCTCAGGACCACGAGCCGGCGATCGACCTGCGGCAGCGAGGCGAGGAGCCCCTTCGCGAGCCCCACGGCGCCCTCCAGATCCGTCGCCCGGTCGCTCGGACCGAGCGCCTCGACGGCGTCGCGCGCGGCGGCGAGATCCGTCGTGGCCGCGAGGCCCACGCGCGCCGGCGCCCCGGCGAGCACGAGCGCCACCGCGTCGCCCTCGCGCATCGAGGCGAGGAGCTCGCGCGCGCCCTTGCGCGCCCGGTCGAAGCGCGACGCGCCGTGCGGGGCCGGCGCGCGCATGCTCATCGAGTCGTCGAGGACGATCGCGATCGCCACCGACGCGCCGCCCGACCGCTGGAGCGAGAGCCGCGAGCAGTGCACGAACGGCGTCGCCCCGAGCAGCGCCAGCCCGAGCACCGAGAGCGCGCGGGTCGCGAGCAGGGCGCGGTCTTCGAGCCGCGCGCGCCGCCGCGCCTTCTCCGGCGAGGGCACGACGAGGCGCGCCGGGGGGAAGGGAATGTCCTGCGCCTGGAGACGCCGCAGGCGGTGCGCCAGGTACGGCGCGACGACGAGGACTGCGACGCCCAGCGCGAGCGTGGTCAAAAATGCCACGGGCAAGCGGTAGCGCGATCGCCCGCGCGACTCCAGTAGAGCCCTCGAAAAGCGCGGCGCCTCGGCTTGCGTCCGGCCGCGCCCGCCCCACGATCGGAGCGTGGTTCCCACAGCCCCGTCCGTCTTCGTTCGTCGATCGCGCCGCGCGCGTCACGCGGTCACGGCCGCGGTCGCGGTGGGCGCCCTCGCCTCGGCGCTCGCGCCTTCCGTGGCGCTCGCGCAGTACCGGCCCGCGCCGCCGCGCCCCGTGGGGATCCCCGTGGTCACGGTGCAGCAGCAGCCCACGCTGCAGAGCCCCGCGCCGCCGGCGGTCGTGCAGCCGGTGCAGCCGCCCGCGTCGTTCTCGCAGCCGCCCGTCTCGGTGGTGACGACGCAGCCCCAGCCGACGCTGCAGAGCCCCGCCGCGCCGGCCACCGTGCAGGCCACGGTCTCGCCGCCCGCGGGCGTGAGCGCCGGGTCGACCGACTACGCGCAGCAGTCGTACTACCTCTACCTCTCGCAGATCTACGGCGCGCAGGGGCAGGCCTACGTGCCGCAAGCGCTGCAGCAGGAGACGCAGACCGCCGCGCAGGCCCAGGCGCAGCAGCAGCAAGCGCAGCGCGTCGCGCAAGACATGTCGACCCGGGTCGCCGAGTACTACTCGAACGGCGCCGCCGCGACGGCCGTGCCCACCGAGGGGCCGGCGGCCTCGTACTTCACGGACGGCTCGGCCGCGTCGACCGTCCCGCAGTCGGTGGTCCCGAGCTTCCAGTTCGCGGCCCCGTACACGCCGCAGCCCGCTCCGTCGGCGGCGCCCGCGCCGCAGCAGCCCGCGCCGGTCGCGCCCGTCGCCACCGCGCCGGCCGAGGCGCCCACCGCCGAAGCGACGGCCGAAGAGACCCCCGAGACCGCGCCCGAGCAGCCGATCGCCGCGTACCCCACGCCGACGATCCCCGCGCCCGGCCCGGCGACGCCGCCCGCCGCCACGGCGGCGCCGACCGCCCCCGAGGCGCCGGCGGTGGCGCCCGAGCCCGAGAACCGGCCGCCCGTCGCCGAGCAGGCCGCGGAGCAGCACCGCGGCCGCATCACCATCCGGGAGGTCGCCCTCGCGATGGCCGGCGGCCTCGCGCTCGGCGCCGCGCTCGTGGTCCTCGGCTCGCGCCTCCCGCGGCGCCGGCTGCCGCCTATCGAACAGCCCTGACGATTGCGCGCACGGTCTCCACCGGGTCGTCCGCGCTGGTCGCCCGCACGAACCGCCCGCCGCGGCGCTCGATGGCGCTCTTCCAGCGGCCGGTCAGGTCGCCGAGGGCGGCGAGGTACTTGTCGCGCGCGGTGCCGGCGTCGGTCTCGACGACCGCGCCGCCCTCGAGCGCGCGCAGGCGCACCGTGCCCTCGAAGGGGAAGTCGGCCTCGGTCGGGTCGAGGGTCTGCACGACGACCAGCACGCGCCCGCTCGGCGCGAGCTCCGCGATGCGGTCGGGCGCGTTGTCGGGCAGGTCGAGCAGGTCGCTCAGCACGACGACGATCGCGCCGCGGCGCGTGGTCCGCACGACCGAGTGCACCGCGTCCTCGACGAGCGCGCGGTCGGCGTGCGCCTCGCCCGCGGGCTCGATGCCCTCGAGGCTGGTGACGACGCGCTCGAACTGGTCTCCCCCGCTGCCGCGCGCGACGGGCACCGTCCGGGCGCCGCCCGCGAGGTAGCCGACGGCGACCGGCTCGCCCCCGGCGAGCGCGACGCGCGCGAGCGACGCCGCGAGGAGGCCCGCGAAGGCGATCTTCGAGGCGGGCGCGCCCTGCCCGCGGTAGTTCATCGAGGCCGACGCGTCGACGACGAGGTAGAGCGTGCGCTCGGTCTCGGTCTCGAACTGCCGCACGACGAGCCGCTCGTGGCGGAGCAGCGAGCGGCGATCGAGCCAGCGCAGGTCGTCGCCCGGCACGTACTCGCGGAAGCCGCCGAACTCGACACCCGCGCCGCGCAGCGCGCTGCGGTGCACGCCCGCGTACACGCCCTCGGCCACCTGGCGCGCGCGCAGGCGCAGCGGCGCGAGCTCGCCCCAGTCGATGGCCGTGCGGAGCGCGTTGCGCGGCGCCTCGCGGCGCGGCGGGGCGCTCATGGAATCGCGACGCCCTCCGGCAGGGGGCCCCCGACCTGCGCGTGCGCGGGGTCGAGGATCTCGCGGGCGAGGCTCACCTCGCTGAGCTCGAGGCCCGTGCCGGCGACCACCTGGCGGAGCAGGTCGTCGCCGCCCTTCGTGTCGCCGGAGGCGCGGCGGTCGATCGCGGAGTAGAAGAGCGCCTCGTACTTCTGGATGGGCGTGGACGCGCGGCTCACGAGGTCGTCGCCCTTGATGCGACCCTCGCCGAAGCGGGCGAGCGTGGCCGGCCAGCGGCCGTCGTCCGGGATGGAGTTGAAGACCCGATTCGGGGCCGCCGTCGGTGGGCACGCGCTGCTGCTTCTCGAGGAGGCGCACCCAGAGGGCGAAGTACACGAGGTCGTCGGAGTCGAGGTCGGTCGACAGCGCGCGCTCGAGCCCGTCGCGGGCGGCGGCGAGGTCGCCGCGCACGAACGCGCGGCCGATGAGGAGCTCGATGGTCTGCGCCGCCTGGCGGCGGTCGCCGGGCGCGGCCGCGTAAGCCCGCTCGAGGGCGCGCTGCGCGGGCTGCGTGGCGCCGAAGCGATTGAGCACGCGCGAAAGGACGCGCTCGACCCGGGCGCGCGCGTCCGGGCCCTGCGCGGCGCGGGCCTCGACGAGGTCCTTGAGGGCCTGCGTGAGCGGGGTGCGCGCGGCGGCGGCGTCGCCCTTGTCTCGGGTGACGTCGCTCATGAGGAGGAGGACCTCGCCGCGGAGCGCCGGGTCGTGCTCCGCGTCCTCCGCGGTGAGCGCCTCGCCGAGGTGGCCGAGCGCGGGCTGCGTCTGCCCGTCGCGCCACTCGATGCGCGCGAGCGAGAGGAGCACGCTGCCGGACTTCTCCTCGTCGGCGGACTGCCGGAGGAGGTCGCGCGCCTCGTCGATGCGCCCTTCGCGCAGGTCGATCTCGCCCATCGCGGCGCGCACGCGGGCGGCGCTCGGGCGAATCTTCCCGGAGAGGGCCTTGTCGCTCGCGGCGGCGAGGAGCGGCTGCGCGGCCTTGAAGGTGCGGCGGGCGGCGTCGGGGTCGCCCGCGTCTTCCTCGCCGGCCATCGCGTCGAGCGTGATCGCGAGCGCGTCGCCGGTGACGCGCGGGTCGGCGTGAGCCTTCACGGCGTCGACGAGCACCGCGGGCGTCGCCTCGGCCATCCCGAGCTCTTCGAGGGCGACGGCCACGGTGAGCGCGACGGGCGGCACGGTGGGGTCGAGGCGGTAGCACTCGCTGGCGAGGGAAAACGCGGCGGACCCGAAGAGGTCGCGGTCCTCGACGAAGTCCTCCTCTTCCTTGCCCTGCTCGCGGCCGGCGAGGGGGCGGAGCTGCGCGAGGAGGTCGCCGCACCGGGCCGCGTCGGGCTGCTGCGCCGCCGCCTCGAGGGCCGCGGCGAACGTGGGCCGCTCGGACTCGAGGAGCTGCCGCGCCTGCGCGCGGTCGATCGCGGCGAGGGCGCCGCCGATGTTCGCGTCGCGCAGGTAGAGCGCGGCGAGGACCACGGGGCCGGTCTCGAGCGCGCGCCAGGCCTCGGCGCCCTCCTCTCGCGTCGGCTGGATGTGGTTCACGTGGTAGCGCTCGCGGAGCGCGAGGGCCTTGGTGATCCAGTCGGTGGTGACGCGCGTCGCCTCGGCGAGGGCCGCGTCGCTCGACTCGAGGAGGCGGCGGCGCACGGCGACGCGCTCGAGCGAGCCCGCCGACTCGATCTCCCCTTCGCTGGCGACCGAGTCGCGCATCCACTGGTCGAGCGCCGCGAGGTGCGTCTTCACGTCGGCCGTGTCGCCGCCGGCGCCGAGCTGGAGGGCGATCTCGTAGAGCGCGCGCGCGCGGCCCTCGTCGCCGCGGGCGGCGAGCTCGCGGGCGGCGGCCTTGATGGCCTCGGGCCCGGAGGGGCCGAAGGTGGCGGCGGTCGCCTCGCGCGTGTGGAGGAGGAAGAGGCCGCCGCTCACCGCGGCGAGGGCGCGGTCGGTCGCGCGGAGCTTGAAGCGGCGCTCGGCGCGCTCCATCTGCCGCGACTCGACCGCCCCGAGGCGCGTCGCGCGCTCGGCCGTCGACGGGGCGCTCACCAGCAGATCGCGCACGGCCGCCGCGAACGCGTCGTCGCTCACGGCAGCCGCCGCGGGCGAGACGCGCTCGGGGCCGGTGACGACGGGCTTGCCGCCGCCCTGGGCCGCGCAGCCACCGAGAGCGACGAGAAGCGCCGTGAGGGCGAGGACTCGAGATTGCAGCATGGACGCACGAGTCTACACGGCGGGGCCCATTGATTCGAGCGGCGCGCGGGGCGCAATCGGGCGCGTCCATGGGCGCGCGCTACACTGCAGCTTCTCCCGATGCCGCTCGCGCACCTGCTCGTCGTGGACGACGAGCCCTCGATCCTGACGACGCTGCAGAAGGCCCTCTCGGTCGAGGGATACGCGGTCGACGTCGCGGGGGGCGTGAAGGTCGCCGAGGAGAAGCTGAAGAAGCGCGCCTACGACCTTTGCCTCTTCGACGTGATGCTCCCCGACGGGGACGGGCTCGAGCTCCTCGAGCGGATGCGCGCCGCGAAGAACGACACCCCGGTCATCATGATGAGCGGGCACGCCACGATCGACACCGCCGTCCGCGCGGTGCGCGTCGGGGCGCTCAACTTCCTCGAGAAGCCGCTCAACACCGACGCGCTCCTCATCGCGGTCGACACGGCCCTCCGCCTCACGCGGGCGGAGGCCGAGGCGCTCGATCTCCGGCGCGCGGCCGGCGCCACGGGAGACCTGGTGGGCGACAGCCACCCCATCCGCCGGCTGCTCGAGCAGATCGGGCGCGCGGCGAAGAGCGCGGCGAGCGTCTTGGTGACGGGCGAGCGCGGGACCGGCAAGGAGCTCGTGGCGCGCGCGATCCACACGATGAGCCCCCGCGCCAAGGGGCCGCTCGAGAAGCTCAACTGCGCGGCGCTCCCGAGTGAACTGATCGAGTCCGAGCTCTTCGGCCACGAGGCCGGCGCCTTCACCGGCGCGACCAAGCAGCGGCGCGGCAAGTTCGAGCGGGCGTCGGGCGGGACGCTCTTCCTCGACGAGGTGGGCGACATGCCCCTGCCGATGCAGGCCAAGCTGCTCCGCGTCCTGCAAGAGCGGGAGATCGAGCGCGTGGGCGGCAACGAGACGCTCAAGGTCGACGTGCGCGTCGTCGCCGCGACGAACCGCGACCTCGTCGCGGCGTGCGACAGCGGGGCGTTCCGCGCGGACCTCTACGACCGGCTCAACGTGCTGCCGCTGACCATCCCGCCGCTCCGCGCCCGGCGCGAGGACGTCCCCATCCTCGCGCGGCACTTCCTGCGCCTCGCCGCCCACGCGAACGACCGCCGCGACGTCCTCCTCGAGGAGGACGCGCTCGCCGCCCTCACGGCCTACTCGTGGCCGGGCAACGTGCGCGAGCTCCGGAACGTCATCGAGCGGCTCGTCATCCTCGCCCCCGACGCGCACATCGGCGGCGACGACGTCCGGAACTGCTTGCCCGCCGGCACCGCCAAGACCGCCGGCATCTACCGCCCCGGCGTCCCGATGCGCGTCCTCGTCGAAGAAGCCGAGCGCGTCATCCTCCAGGAAGCCATCGCCCACCACGGCGGCCAGATGTCCAAGGCCGCCCGCGCCCTCGACCTCGAACGCAGCCACCTCTACAAGAAGGCCAGGGCGCTCGGGCTACGCGGCACCTCGAAGGACGCCGACGGGGACAGCAATCCAGAGGAGAACTGAAGGGACTGGAACGCCCGGGCCAGGATCACCCGCCGGCGACCGTGTCCCCCGATTCCCGCCGGACCTCGATCGGAACGCTGTCGATCTGGCGGGGAATCGGCGGGAGGGTCACACCGTCCTCGACGAGGAGCACCACGATGTAACCACGGGGGGCGCCTTCCACCGTGATTCCCCGAAGCCAGTCGGGGTAGGCGATCTGGGTTTGCAGCTTCCCGGCTGCACTGGCCGCCTTCTCGCGATTCACATGACCAGTGTAGCACCCGGGATCTCCGCCAGCACGTGCCCGATCGGGATCACGTACGAGCGGTTTCCGGCCTTATTTCCTGCGAAAAGTAGCCCAACCGCCTCGAGCTCTTCGGACGGCGAGACGGGGTCCGAGACGACCAGTGCGCCCGAGTCGCCAGGAGCGCTGAACGCTGGGCTTCCCTCCGGGATGACCTCGTAGACCGCGTCGAAGAAGCGGCCCCGGTCGGGGTAGGAGACTCGAAGTCCATTCAGGACCCCGCTGATCCGGCCGGTCGTGGGCCCGGTGGAACGCCCCCATTTGCGGACACGCTGGCCGACCCGCGGGCCAGGCACAGCCAGCGAGACGGAGTGCCGGTCCTCTCGAGCCGGACGCCCGAGCTTCGAAACGCGGTGCGCGACGAAGTCGCCGCTCAGCTTGGCCAGGGCAACGTCGACCCGATTGCCGTAGAGGAGAAGGTCGCGCTTCCAGTGCAGGACCCCGACAGTCTCGGTTCCGCCGTCCTCCACGGCCGGCTGAACGATTCCGTCGCCGAGCTTGGCGGCGTCCACGTTCGCGAGAACGTGATTGCAGCTGAGGAGGAGCGATGGCTCCATCGGCGTCTTCAGGATGGCGCCGAGCGTCCCGGCCACACCGGCGAAGTGACCGATGGAGTAGCCGGGCATGATGGGGCGGCAAGACAAGGCGCCCGGCGGAGCGCTGGCGACCACGTCGCCGACGACGATGTCCACGGAGCCCTCGGGGAGGCCTGCGAGGGACTTCAGGTTGGCGCGTTCGATGTCTTCCGTGGTGGGCGCGCGAACGGCGACTCGCCACGCGTTCTCGCCGCTCTTCGTATATCCGACCCCGATCGGCGGGCGGGTCGTCAGCCGATGGACCGCGCCTGCGACCAACTCGTTGAGGCTCGGATACCCGGCGCGACGAAATGCATTGACCGCAGCGACGGCAAAGACAGCCGCCGGTGGCAGGAGCAGGTTGCTCATCGCAACCAGGACGACCTGATTCAGCACCTCCTGCTCGAGGCGGGACGCGCTCGCGAACGTCGTCTCAAAGTCCATGCGCCGATCCCCCGACCAGGCTCACCTGCCCTCCACTTCGGGGAAGACGAAGAGGTACAGACTGATTTTCACACCGTTGGGCGACTTCCCGTTTTCCGTCTTGATGTAGCTGGCCAAAAGCTCTCCCACGATGCTCACGATGAGGGCAACGGCCTTGGAGATCACGAGACCCACGGTTTGCAACAGCACCATCGCCGCCTGAAGGTCTGTCGACACCATCGCCGCCAGCGCCTCCGCAGAGTCTTTGGAGCAAAAGAGCTCGAGCCCCCACCAATGTCCCTCGGCCTTGGCGCCCGCGAAGAAGGTGCGGGCGTCCTTGGCGATGTTCCGCAGCTGGCCGAACTTCTCGACGACGGCTTCTATCGCCCGGTCGATCCCCGCTCCCTCCCCCTGCGCGGCGCCGCCAAGGAGGTTCTGGACGGCCGGATCCACGTTCGCCCGAGCCGCCGCGGCGATGACGATCGACTGGCTCGCATCGTTCAAGAGCGCGATGCGCTCCTTCACGATCACGAACGCGCGACCGTCGAACTGAATGGCCTCCGCAGCGTCGGAAGTCCGGATCAGCGCTCGAAGCGCGCCGACGTCGACAGCGTCTGTTCCCTGCGGCTTGACCGTCTCGACCAAGCGGATCGTGGGTCCCGCCATGTTTCTCCCCTCCTCTCATGAATGAGTCATGAATGAGTTCGGCGGGAGCCTATCAAGACACTGCTGCGGCTGTCTCCAATCGTCCGTGAGAACGAAAAATCACGGACGACCGTGTCTTGAGCGCGCCGCCCCCGTCTCGCGCGTGCTTTCGGAGCCGCTCTCTCGTCTCGGCGTGCCTTGCCAGCCGTCAGTAGACCGAGGGGACGTACATGTCGCGCGGGATGGGGTGGCGCGAGTAGTCGGCGTGGTGGACGCGCTCGGGGAGGACGATCTCGGCGTGCGGGACCTCCTGGTAGGGGACGCACGTGAGGAGGTGGTTCAGGCAGTTGAGGCGCGCGCGCTTCTTGTCGTCGGCGTCGATGAGCCACCAGCGGGCCTCGGGGATGTGCGTGCGCTCGAGCATCTGCTCCTTGGCGCGCGTGTAGTCCTCCCAGCGGCGGCGCGACTCGAGGTCCATGGGGCTCAGCTTCCACTGCTTGAGCGGGTCCTGAACGCGCATCAAGAACCGGCTGTGCTGCTCCTCGTCGGTGATCGAAAACCAGTACTTGATGAGGATGATGCCCGAGCGCACGAGCATCTTCTCGAACTCGGGCACGGTGCGGAAGAACTCCTCCACGTCGTCCTCGGTGCAGAAGCCCATGACCCGCTCGACCCCGGCGCGGTTGTACCAGCTGCGATCGAAGAGCACGATTTCGCCCCCCGCGGGGAGGTGGGAGACGTACCGCTGGAAGTACCACTGCGTCCGCTCGCGCTCGCTCGGCGCGGGCAGCGCGGCGACGCGGCAAACGCGGGGGTTCATGCGCTGGGTGATGCGCTTGATGACGCCTCCCTTGCCGGCGGCGTCGCGGCCTTCGAAGACGACGACGACCTTGAGCTTCTTGTGGACCACCCAGTCCTGGAGCTTCACGAGCTCGCCCTGGAGGCGAAGGAGCTCGCGGAAGTAAAAGCGGCGGTCGAGCCCGGTCCCGTCCTCTTTGGACGAATCGTCGAGGAGGCCCGGCAGGCGCGCGTCGTCGAGTTCAATCTCCAGCTCTTCGTCGAGGTCGTCCAGCGTGAAGCCCTGCATCGGAGGCGCCATGGGCGCGGATTCTCGGGCCAAGCCGTTTCACTCGCGTGACCAAACAGTAACTTCCCGCCGACCGCGGGCTTGCGCTCGTGGCCGGTTGTGGCACGGGATGGGGCGGACGGCCCTGGTGCCCGCTTGGGAGAACGACATGCGTAAACTGTTCTGGGGGGCTCTCTCGGCGATGGGCTTCGCGCTGGGCGCGAGCGCCGCGTGTGGTGGGGGAACGACCGGCGGCAGCTCGCCGGGCAGCAGCTCGCCGGGCAGCGGCTCGACGGCCGGCGGCTCGACGTCGTCCGGCGCGGTGATGGGCAGCAGCGGCGGGGATCAAGGAGGGTGCGCGGGTGCCGACTCGACGTGCGACAACGACCTGGAGATGCCGAGCGGGTCGAGCGGCACCATCAGCGTCGGGCCCGCCGACGCCAGCGCGGATGCGACCGTCGACGGCGCCGCGACGGACGCGAGCCTCCCCGACGCCTCCGCGCCCGACGCGGCCGGGGTCGTCCTCTACTGTTCCGACGCGGGCGGAAGCAACACCGCCTGCCAGTGCGACTACGACCCCACCGCGGGCTCGATCGAAGGGCTCGCGTGCTCAATCGGCGGGCAGGAGTGCGGCGTCGGCTGCAAGCCCCACTGCACGTGCACGGGTGGCGTCTGGAGCCACTGCGTGGCGCCGCCTTGCGCCGTTCCGGCTGACATGTAGGCCGTTTTCGCCGGTCCGCGCGCGGCGGCGATTCTAGGATCCTTCGAAGGAAGGTGGCATCATGCTCGTCTACCGAGAATGAGGCTCAGCGACTCCATTCGTTTTTATGCCGCCACCGACGTCGGGAAGGTGCGCGACCACAACGAAGACAACTTCCTGGTCGACAAGAAGCTGGGGCTCTTCATCGTCGCAGACGGGATGGGCGGTCACGCCGCGGGCGAGGTCGCCAGCGCGATCGCCGTCCGCACCGTCCACGAGGAGATCAAGCGGGAGAAAGAGCTCCTCGACGACTACGAGTCGGGCGCGACGGGCGGCAGCCGCGTCACCACGAAGGACATCGTGGCGCTGGTCGAGCACGCCGTGCAGCGCGCCTGCTCGAAGATCCACGAAGAGTCGAGCAACGACGCCAACAAGCGCGGCATGGGCACCACCCTGAGCGCGCTGGTCGTCGTGGGGCACCAGGGCTTCATCGCCCACGTCGGCGACAGCCGCATCTACCTGGCCCGCAACGGGCACATCCAGCAGGTCACAGAAGACCACACCGTCTTCAACGAGCTGATCAAGCGCGGGAAGCTGAGCCGCGAGCAGATCGAGAAGGTCCAGCAGAAGAACGCCATCACCCGGGCCGTCGGCGTGTACGAGCGCGTCGAGGTCGACACGCTGGTGATGGAGCTCATCGCGGGCGACACGCTCATGCTCGCGAGCGACGGCCTCCACGGCTACCTCGAGACGCCCGAGGAGCTCTCGGGCCCGCTCGCCCTCCCCGGCGACGCGAGCGTCAAGGCGCTCATCGAGCTCGCCAACGGCCGCGGCGGCAAGGACAACATCACCACCGTCGTCGTGAAGGTCGGCGAGGAGGGCGCCGTCGACGCCGAGCGCGCGAAGCGCCTCGCCCAGAAGCGCGACGTCCTCGCGCACATGCCCCTCTTCTCGCGGCTCTCCGAGCGCGAGCTCCTCCGCGTGATGCAGGCCGTCGAGGTCCGCGAGTACGAAGACGGCGCGCTCGTCATCCGCGAGGGCGACAAGGGGGACGAGCTCTTCATCGTGCTCGAGGGCAAGGTGCGGGTCTCGCGCGGCGAGCAGACGCTCATCGAGCTCGGGCCGGGCGAGCACGTCGGCGAGATGGCCCTCATCCGCAGCGTCCCGCGATTGGCCAGCGTGCACGCGCTCGGCGCCGCGGAGCTGATCGCGATCCGCCGGCAAGACTTCTTCGAGATCCTGCGCAAGGAGCACGAGGTCGCGGTGAAGATGCTCTGGCAGTTCCTCGGGGTGCTCGCCGACCGCCTCGACCAGACCTCGAGCGAGCTGCGGAACGCGAAGCGGGAGCTCGCGGCCGAAGACATGACCGCCGAGATCTTCCCCGAGATCGACGTCGAGACCGAGGCCGCCGAGCCGCCGAGCCTCTCGCGGTGAGGGCGACGGGGGGCCGCATCGCGCTCTTCCTCGCGCTCGCGGCCTGTACGCCCTCCGCGCCGGCCGGAGACGCCGGGCCCTCGCCGCCCGCGCCCACGCCGCAGCCGCCCCCTCCCGCGGCCAGCGCCGCGACGCACGCCGGCGAAGCGCCCCACAAGGCCCCGCCCGTGCCCTGCCGGGCGATCGCGGTCGAGGGTCAGGTCACGTCCGCCGCGGCCGCGGGCGCCGACGCCGGGGCGGCGCTGGCCTTGCACGGCGAGATCCCCGACGGCGCCTGGCTGGCGCTCGGGGCCGGCGCGCGCCTCGTCGCGAAGGACCCGCGGACGACGCGCGAGACGGCCTTCCGGGGCCCGGGCCGGGTGCGCGCCTGCGTCGACGACCGCGAGGAGTCCTGGCTCACCGAGGGCCGGTTCGAGAGCGCGGCCGGCGCGGGCGAGACCCCCGGCGCCGAGGAGTGGGTCGTCACGCCGGTCGGCGTGCTGCGTTACATGGCGGCCCAGGCGGCGCTCGACGTCCGGCCCCGGGGCGCGCGGGTCCAGGCGACGAGCGGCGCGGTCTTCCTGTGGGCCCCCGACGCCGGGGCAATCCGGCGCGCGAGCGGCAAACCCGACGGAGGCACCCGGCTCGACGACGACGGCTGGGTGCGCGTGGAGCCCGACGACGGAGAGGTCGTGATGGACTTCGAGGCGCCCGCCCCCGCGGCCCCGCGTCAGCGCGCATCCTCCATCGTCGACCTGTGCGACACCCTGACGCGCCGCGCCCGGGAGCTCGCGGCCCTCCTCTTCCAGGGGCCCGGGGCGAGCGACGCCGGCACGGCCAAGGATCAGGTGCGAACGCGCCGGCTCGCCCGCGCGGCGTGCTCGGTCGCGGCCCTGCGTGTGGACGGCCTGCCCCCTTCGGAGGCGAAGGAGGAAATGTCGGCGCGGTTGAAGGGTGGCGCTCCGGCGCCGTGACCGCAGTTGACATGCTCGACGCCGTCCCGTTAGCGTCGCTGAAAGGCGCATGATTCGGCTCCAGCTGAGCGTCGCGGGCGGGGTCCTGCTGCTGTGCGCCGCGGGCGCGGCCAGGGCCGACGAACCCGTCGGGGCGCGCGAGCCGCACCTGATGAGCGAGACGGCGGAGATCACCTCCGTCGCCGACGCGTTCGACGACGACGATCCCTTCGATCTGAACCTGGTCGTCGGCTTCACCCAGTCGTGGAAGCACGCGAAGATCCGCCGGGAGTCGCAGCTCCTCCAGCCGCAGCTCGCGTCGGGCGGCTTCATCCCCGCGACCGAGAACATCGCGACCTACAACTCGCAGACGTCCACGCTCCTCGTCGGGGCCGACGTGGGCATCTACAAGGACCTCGCGTTCATCTTCCGGGCGCCGCTCATCCTGAGCTGGTCGCAGGCGCTCGGGGACCTGCAAGGGTCGAGCGCGGTCGACTCGATGCTCCTCGCCGATCCGCTCGGCGGGCAGCTCTTCTCGGTCCCGTTCACGAGCCCGACCCGCAGCGGCATCGACTACATCTCGGGCGGCTTCGACTGGGCGATCTTCAACCAGCAGCGCGACGACACGAAGCCCACGTGGGTCATCGGCATCGAGGGCCGGCTGTCGGTCGGCTCGGTCCTCCACGCGTGCAATGCGAACGCGACCATCCAGTGCCCCGACCCGCAGTTCCCCGACGACCCGACCCGCGGCAGGAAGCCCGGCATCAGCCCGGGGTTCGACTCGATCATCGCGCGCAGCGTGTGGTCGCGCCGCTTCGGGTACGTCGAGCCGTACACGGGCTTCGAGGTGCAGGCGCAGTTCGCGCAGGCCCGCAGCGACTTCGGCGCGTATAACCCGCAGAACGACCTCGAGCGCTCGCCGCCGCTCCTCGGCTCGATCACGATGGGCATGGAGGTCGTGCCCTACGAGCACCGCGAGCAGTACCAGCGCCTCAGCGCCGACTTCCGCTTCAAGGGCACCTACCAGTCGCCGGGCCGCGACTACTCCGAGCTCTTCGACGCGCTCGGCTCGACCGACTCGCAGTCGCTCCGCATCCCCAACCCCGCGTCGTACATGGCGGGGCCGAACGGCAAGAGCGTGGCCGACCCGAACAGCACCCAGGTGTACTTCACCGGCATCACGGAGGAGCAGGCGTACGCCAGCTTCACGCTGTCGGCGTCGGCCACGTGGCAGGCGGGCGAGTACATCAAGTTCACCGCGGGCAGCTCCTTCACGTACGCGCAGCCGCACCTCGTGACCGCCGCCGACACCTGCACCCCCAACAACGCCACCATCGCGACCGCAGGGCCGTGCGCTTCGCCGACGGCCGGCGTGCTCGGCAGCCCCAACCCCGATCACCACGACATCATCGACCTGCCCGGCCACCGCTTCTCGGTCGACGACACCACCATCGTGGACCTGTGGGTGATGGGCGTCGTCATGTTCTGAGAGCCGTGCGATGCGCCGCATTCCGTGCTGGGCCCTCGCGCTGACGGCGCTCTCGCCGCTCGCTGCGGCCGACGCGCGCGCCGAGACGAAGCCGCCCGTCGTCGTCTGGCCGACCCTCACGCCCGCGGGCGACGGGCCGGGCGCGGGCGCGCTGCACAAGCCGCAGCCGGTCGCCGACAAGGACGCGTTCGTGCACGCGCAGGAGCTCGACGCCACGCTCCGCGACGCCGTCCAGGACCTCGGCTTCGACCTGTACGTGGCCGACGCGGGGCCCGCGCCCGGTCACACGCGCGACCAGGACCTCATCGATCGCGCCGGCTCGGCGGCCAACGGCGCGCCCGAGGGCGGCACGTGGGTCGTGAGCCCGCGCATCGAGCCGGCGGGCGGCGGCGAGTACGTCGTGCGCATCGTGGCGGTCCCCCCCGCGGGGCACGAGCTCCGCGTGCGCGTCGAGACGGTGTCCGCGGACTCGGTCGGCGTGCGCGGGCTCGTCATGCTGCGCGACATGCTCTCGCCGACCACCGCCACGCAGGCCGAGGTCGAGCGCGAGCGCGAAGAGGCCGCCCGCGGCACCTCGCAGGGCATCATGCATCCGGTGCGCTCGCAGGGGCGCGCGGTGCTCGCGGTGAACGCGGCGCTCTTCGGCGGCTTCACGGCGTTCAGCCTCCAGCGCTCGAGCGGCTCGGACGACCCGCGCGTGCTCTACCCGCTGCTCGCGCTCGGCACCGGGATGGGCATCGGCGCGGCGCTGCTCGCGACCGACGAGTGGAACATCACGACCGGCGACGCATGGTTCCTGTCCGGCGCCGGCTGGTGGGGCACCGCGTCCGCGTTCCTCATCGCGGCCGGCAACGACCTCCAGCCCTTCGACGACCGGTACACGTGGGGCGTGGCCGGCGGCTTCATCGGCCTGGGCCTGGCGACCTTCGCGCTCACGCGCGGCACGATGGACGACGGCGACGCCATGCTCCTGAACTCCGGCGGCGCCGTCGGGATGCTCCTGGGCGGCGCCACGGAGCTCCTCTGGACGGGCAACGCCCCCTCCACCGGCACCCCGAACCGCGGCATGGGCTACGGCGCCGGAATCGCCACCATCGCCGCGGGCGCGCTCGCCACGCAGCTCACCGTCTCCCCGTCGCGCGTGCTCCTCATCGACGTCGGCCTCGGCGGCGGCGCGTTGATAGGCGCGGCCGCCGCAAGCCCCCTCATCTTCCAGAACGTCACCAAGAGCCACGCCCGCGGCTGGATCAGCGCCACCGTGGGCGGCGGCCTCCTCGGCGGCGCGCTCGCCTGGTACCTGACCCGCGACACCTCCGCCACGAGCTCCACGAAGGCCGCCTGGCTGCGCTACGTCCCGAGCCCGGGCATCCTGGGCGAAACCGAGACCCCCACCGGCCCCAAGCCCGTCTACGGCCTCACCTGGTCGGGGAAGTTCTGAATTCCCTCTTCGGCTCGCGTGCCCTTCGCGGCTAGGCGAGCTGCGCGGCGACGAAGGGGATGAGGACCTCGTTGACGGCCTTCGGCTGTTCGAGGGCGCTGAGGTGGCCGGCGCCTTCGATGAAGACGAGGCGGGCGCCGGGGATCGCGCGGGCGATGCGCTCGGAGTGGACGGGGTCGACGGCGCGGTCTTCACGGCCGGTGACGACGAGCGTGGGGGCCTTCACGCCGCCGAGGCGCTCGAGGATGTCTTTGCGCTGCACGGCGACCGCGATCGACGCGCGCGCGACGCCCTCGCGGGAGAAGCC
The DNA here is from genome assembly GCA_963797395.1 of uncultured delta proteobacterium. Taxonomy (GTDB): domain Bacteria; phylum Myxococcota_A; class Polyangia; order Polyangiales; family Polyangiaceae; genus Palsa-1150. The sequence continues at coordinate 1,037,391 of CAWCPA010000008.1, read as the reverse complement.
GTTCACGGTCTTGAGGAAGCGCGCGCCGAGCTGAGGGTCGCGCGCGAGCGACGCCTCGCTGAAGAAGAGCGGGACGATCTCGCGCTCGGTGACGAGCTTCGGGAAGCCGATGCGCCGCCCGAACGACGCGAACACGCGGTACTTCACCCGGCGCGCGCGCTGCTCGACCTCGGCGCTGGTGTCGAAGAGGGCGAGGGCGCGCACGCGCTGAGGGTGCTGGAGCGCGAGGCGCATCGAGAGCATGCCGCCCCACGAGAGCCCGCACATCACGGCGCGATCGACGTGGAGCTCGTCGAACGCGTCGATGAGCGCGTCGGTGTTGTCTTCGAGCGTGAACGGCGGCGGCACCTCGCTCTTGCCGTGGCCCGGCGAGTCGAAGACCACCACGCGCCCGAGCGCGGCGAGCGGCTCGACCTGGTGCTTCCACATCCCGCCGTCGCACAGCAGGCTGTGGCAGAGGACGATCGCCGGGTCCCCGTGGCGCTTCGCGGCGCCGCGCTCTTCGTAGAACCACCGGCCGAGGCGCGTGCGGACGTAGGGCATGGCGGGCCGAGAAGGTACGCGTGGAGAGGCCGCTTCTCAAGCGCGATTCAGGGGAAGATCTCGCGCTCCTTGTACACGGCCTCGATGCGCTGGAGGGCGATCGAGTAGGCCGCGAGGCGTAGATCGCACTTCTTCAGCCGCGCCTGGTCGCTCACCTCGCGGAAGGCGCGCTTCATCGCGACCTCCAGCCGGGCGTCGACCTCTTCTTCGCTCCACGTCTCGGAGCGCTTGTTCTGCACCCACTCGTAGTAGCTCACGGTGACGCCGCCCGAGTTGGCGAGGACGTCGGGGAGGATGTCGATGCCCTTGTCGAGCGCGATGCGCTCGCCGACCGGGTTGCACGGGCCGTTGGCCCCCTCGGCGATGAGCTTCACGTCGAGCGCCTTGGCCTCGGCCTCGCCGATCTGGTTCTCGAGCGCGCAGGGCGCGAAGATGTCGGCCTTCGTCGAGAAGAACTCCTCGCGCGTGATGGCCTTGCCGCCCGGGTACCCGGCGATGCTGCCGTGGAGCTCGACGTGGTCCTGGAGCTTGTGCGCGTTCAGCCCCTCGGGGTTGTAGAGGTAGCCGGTGTGATCGCCGACGGCGATCATCGAGACGCCGAGCTTCGAAAGGATGACCGCCGTGTTCGAGCCGACGTTGCCGAACCCCTGCACGATCATCGTCGTGCCCTCGAGGTTCACGCCCTTCTCCTCGGCCCACTCGAGGATGCAGAAGACGAGGCCCTGACCGGTCGCCTTGCCGCGCCCGAGCGTGCCGCCGCTGGCGACCGGCTTGCCCGTCACGACGCCCTTCACCATCTGCTTCTGGTTCGAGCCGACCATGTTCGAGTACGTGTCCATCATCCAGGCCATGATCTGGCCGTTGGTCCCGACGTCGGGCGCGGGGATGTCGTACTCGGGGCCGATGTTCTCGCCGAGCGCGTGCGTGAAGCGGCGCGTGATGCGCTGCAGCTCCGAGCGCGAGACCGAGTGCGGATCGAACTTGATGCCGCCCTTGCCGCCGCCGAAGGGCAGGCGGAGGAGCGCCGACTTCCACGTCATCATCGCCGCGAGGGCCTTCACGTCGTCGAGCGCGACCTGCGGGTGGTAGCGCATGCCGCCCTTGAAGGGGCCGAGCAGGTTGTTGTGCTGCACGCGGTAGCCCTTGAAGAGGCGCACGTCGCCGTTGTCCATCTTCACGGGGAAGTTGACGATGATCTCGTTCTTCGGCTGGCTGAGGATCGTCTGCACGTACGGCTCGACCTTCGCGACCTTGGCCGCGCGATCGAGGTAGTCCTGGACGACCTTGTAAAAGTCGTACTCCTTGGCGGCCGACCCGGGGAGCTTCGAGGGCGGGGGGGCGGAGGGAATCGAGCGATCGTTCATGGGGTGATCCTTGGGGCGTGGACCCGCACGAGTGAAGAGTACCGGCCTCGGCGATGTGACCGGTAGCGCGCGTCGTGGGACCGGCTCAGCCGAAACCTATCCACTGTCCGTACAAGAATACCACGACGGTCGTGACCAGCAGCGCGTCCACGCGGTCTAGGATGCCGCCGTGGCCGGGCACGATGCCCCCGGAATCTTTGATGCCGATGGAGCGTTTCAGCGCCGACTCGGCGAGGTCGCCCGTCTGGCCGAGCACGCCCGCGAGGATGGCCAGGGGAATCGCTTGCCCCACAGGCAACGACCCGCGCAGATACCAGACCGACCCCAGCACGGCGAAGAACACGCTGCCGGCCAGGCCCCCGAGGGCGCCCTCGACCGTCTTTTTCGGTGAGACGGCCTCGTACAGCTTGTGCCGCCCGAGGAAGCGCCCGGCGAAGTAGGCGCTGGTGTCGGCGAACCACGAGAGACCCAGGCACAGCAGCACGACGTTGGAGCCCACCGGGCCGAGCGCGCCCGGCCGGTCATAGAGGCGCCTCATGAGGGCGAGGAGGGTCAGCGGGACGGCGACGTACAGCGGCCCGAAGCCGAGCGCGCACGCGCGGAGGGCGACCGTCTCGATCTTGCCGAGCCGCGCGAGCGTGAAGAGCGGCCCGAGCAGCGGGACGGTCACGAGCACGGTGGCGAGGACGCGCGCGTCTTCGCCCCAGACGTAGACCGCGGCCGACGCCGCCGCCGCGACGATCACCCCGAACGCCTGCGACACGGGGTCGCCGGGGTGGGTCATCGAGAAGAGCTCCTGCACGCCGACGAGCGCGACCGCCACGACGAGCAGATAGAACGCCCACGGCGGCGCGAGGTAGAGGAGCCCGAGGATGACGGGCACCATGACCGCCGCGGTCGCGAGGCGGACGGCGAGGTTCGACGCCGCCGACGTCATCTAGATGGCGATTCGCGTGATGGCGCCGGACGCCGCGGCCAGAGCCGACTCGATGGGGGACGGCGGCCCGGCGCGAAGGTCCGCGCCCTCGGCGCCGGCCGCTCCGGACGCGATTGGCGCGGGCGCGCCGACCTGCCCGAAGCGACGCTCGCGCTTCTGGTAGCTCGCGATGGCGGCGAAGAGATCGTGCTCGGAGAAGTCCGGCCAGAGGACATCGGCGAAGTGCAGCTCGGCGTAGGCGAGGCCGTAGAGCAGGAAGTTGGAGATTCGCCGCTCGCCGCCCGTGCGGATGACGAGATCGGGATCGCCGACCGAGAGGCTCGGCATGTGCAAGCGTAGCGCGTCGCACGTGACGTCGTCGGCGCGGATGCGTCCCGCGGCGACGGCCCTGGCGAGCTCGCGGGCGGCGGAGGCGATCTCTTCGCGCCCGCCGTACGAGAGGGCCAGCGTGAGGACCATCTCGCCGTTGTTCTCGGTCTCGGCCCGCAGCGGGTCGAGCACGGCGCGCACGAGCGAGGGGAGGCGCCCGAGGTTGCCGATGGCGTTCAGGCGGATGCCGTTCTCGAGGATCTCTTCGCGCTCGTTGAGCAGGAACTCGCGGAGGAGGAGCATGAGCGCGTCGACCTCGTCTTCGGGGCGCGCCCAGTTCTGCTCGCTGAAGGCGTAGAGGGTGAGCGCCCGGAGGCCGAGGCGCCTCGCCAGCCGCACCGTGCGCCGCACGGCGGCCGCGCCCTCGCGGTGGCCGGCGGTGCGCGGGGAGCCCCGGGACTGCGCCCAGCGGCCGTTCCCATCCATGATGATACCGACGTGCCCTGGGAGATTCCGGGCTTCGACGTAGTCCATGCTCGAGTTAAACGCGAGGTAACACGGGGGCAATTCCCGGGCAATCACGGCGGAGGCCGCCGATTTTTTTCCGGGAAGACGAGCACGAAGCTCTGGCGGCCGGTACGGAAGACGGTGACCAGGTCGGGCTTGTATCGCGCTGGATCCTTCCGGAGGGCGTCGTACGCCGGCCACCACGGCAGCGAGGTCCACGTCGCGCCCGGTCCGCCCGGCCCCCCGCCGATGAACTCGGGCACCACGAGGTCGAGGGCCAAGAGCCGCCCGTGGACGTGCGCGTCCAAGGCGGGGGCGTAGCTCCAGCGTGCCGCCTCCTCGGGGGGCGCGAGGTCGTTGTGGAGGGCGCCCCCGTAGAGGACGACCATCTTGCCCCGGTCGGCGTCGGCCGCGTCGTCGCGATCCGCGAGGCGGGCGCCCTGGGCGCCGGCGAGGCGGGCGATCGTGGACAGCGAGACGTCGACCAGGTCGTCGCCCGCGTGCTCGATTGCGGCCATGTCGGCGCACGTGGGCCGCAGCATGTCGGGCACGATCCCGAGCGGGCGGGCTCGATCGCCCATCGCGACGTACTCGTTCGGCGCCTCCTCGGAGTGCTGGGAGGTGATGGGCGCCGTGGCGCGCCGCGCCTCGGCGACCGCGTCGGTGCACCCGGCGGGCGGCATCATGAGCTCGAGCAGCAGGTCGGACGCCCGGCCCCCGAGCGCCGGGAGCATGTCGTCGGTGAAGCGCTTCGCGGCCGAGGGGGCGGTCGCGCCGAAGGGCGCGTGCGCCTCGCCCACCGCGAGGACGAGCGGGGGCGCGGGCGCCGACCCGGCGGCGAGCACGTCGAGGAACGCCTCGCGCGCCGACGGGTACTGCGCGCACTCGAGGTCCCCGCAGGGGGTCCCCGAGAGGGCGCCGCGGCCCGGCGCCGGCCGGCCGTCGCTCGAGCCGCGGCTGCACCCGGCGAGCGCGAGGATGAGCGTGGCCAGGATCGAGCGGTCGGCGAGCATTCCCGGTGGGGAGCCACGATAGCGCCGACCCTTGCGGCAGGCGCCGTCGGTCGTATCCTCCTGGCCCCATGACCGCCGTCGCCTCCTCGACCGAAGCCGCCAAGAACGCGCCCGGGCCGGACCTCCACGGGATCCTCGAGCGCCTTCGCAAGGCCGGCCGCGCCGCCGGCGCCCCGACGTACGAGGAGCGCATCGAGTCGCTCGAGAGGCTCGAGCGCGTCCTTCGCAAGCGCAAAGACGCGATCGCCCAGGCCGTCGCGCGCGACTTCGGCAACCGCTCCAGGCACGAGACGCTCGCCGCCGAGGTGTTCGTGCTGCTCGGCGAGATTCGCCACGCGAAGCAGCACCTCCGCGACTGGATGGAGCCCGAGGAGCGCGAGACCAGCATGGAGTACATGCCGGCCAGCTGCCAGATTGTGTACCAGCCGCTCGGCGTCATCGGCATCATCTCGCCGTGGAACTACCCGGTGTCCCTCGCGCTCGGCCCGCTCGTGGGCGCGCTGGCCGCGGGCAACCGCGCGATGATCAAGCCGAGCGAGCTCGTTCCCGAGACGGCCGAGCTCCTTCGCGACGTGGTCGCCGAGACCTTCCCCGAAGACCAGGTCACGGTCGTCACCGGCGGCTCGGACGTGGGCGAGGCCTTCTCGAAGCTGCCGTTCGACCACCTCGTTTTCACGGGCTCGACGCGCGTCGGCAAGATCGTCATGCGCGCGGCCGCCGAGAACCTGGTCCCCGTGACCCTCGAGCTCGGCGGGAAGTCGCCGACGATCGTGGGCGGCGACTTCAACCCGCGCGTCGCGGCCGAGCGCGTCATGGCCGGCAAGACGATGAACGCCGGGCAGACGTGCATCGCGCCCGACTACGTGCTCGTCCCGGCGGGCATGCGCGACGCCTTCGTCGAGGCGTGCAAGGCGTCGGTGGCCAAGCTCTTCCCGACCATCGAAAAGAACCCCGACTACACGTCGGTCATCAACGACAAGCACTACGCGCGCCTCCGCGCCCTCGTCGACGACGCGAAGACCCGCGGCGGGAAGGTCGTCGAGCTGAACCCGGCGGGCGAGGCGCTCGACCCGGCGACGCGCAAGCTGCCGCCCACGCTGGTGCTCGACCCGACCGACGAGATGCTCTGCATGCAGGAGGAGATCTTCGGCCCGGTGCTCCCCGTGCTGACATACACGAGGCTGGACGAGGCGCTCGCCTACGTGAACGACCACCCGCGGCCGCTCGCGCTCTACTACTTCGGGTACGAGCGGGCGGCGATTGACCGCGTGCTCACCGAGACGGTCTCGGGCGGCGTGTCGATCAACGAGACCAACCTCCACTTCGCCCAGGAAGACCTGCCCTTCGGCGGCGTCGGCCCGAGCGGCATGGGCGCGTACCACGCCAAGGAGGGCTTCCTCACGCTCTCGCAGCGGAAGCCCGTCTTCCACCAGTCGCGGCTCAACGCGCGCGGCCTGCTCCTCCCGCCGTACGGCAAGCTCGCCGATCGCCTGCTGTCGTTCCTCGTCGGCAAGTAGCCGCTTCGCGCTCAGTTCGGCAGGCGCGGCGCGATGCGGAACCACGCTTCGCGGCGCGCGTCGCACGCGGAGCACGCGAGGCGCGCGGCGCGCAGGCGAGCGCCGTCCACGGTCACCGCGGCGTGCTCCGCGAGGCGCAGCGGACCGCCGCAGCGGAGGCACGGAAGCCCAAGGGCGTGCGGCTCCACCTGCGAGGCCGACTCGACCTGGAGCGGGCGCGAAGGGTCCCCGCCCGGCTCGAGGTGGGCGAGGCGCTCGCGCCCCCGCGCCAGCTTGTCCGCCGCGCGCTCGGCGGCGCGGCGCTCGGCGCGGGGTCGCTTCCGCTGGGCCATCCTCGCGACTGTAGCCCGTAGTCCGTAGCCTGTAGCCTTCGTGATCGATGATTGACGTCATCGTGGTCGGCGCGGGTCACAACGGGCTCGTCGCCGCGCTCCTCCTCGCCCGGGCGGGGCTGAAGGTCACCGCGATCGAGGAGCGCGCGGCCGTCGGCGGGGCCTGCAAGACCGAGCGGCCCTTCGCGAAGGCGCCGAACCTCGCGACCTCGACGGGGGCCTACCTCCTCGGCCTGATGCCCCCCGAGCTCCTCCACAAGCTCGGGATCGAGCTGCCCACGATCCGCCGCGACCCGCACTACTTCTTGCCCACGACCGACGGGCGGTCGCTCCTCTTCGGCTCGGATCGCGAGGCCATGCGCCGTGACTTCCTCCGCTTCTTCTCCGAGCGCGACTGGCGCGCGAACGAGGCCTTGCAGGACGAGATCGGGCGCCTTCGCGACGACGTCGCGCCCACCTGGCTCGAGGAGCCGCTCTCGATCGAGGACACGGCCGCGAAGTACGTCCGGCCCGAGCTCCGCGCCGTCTTCGTCGACCTGTGCAAGAGGCCGATCGCCGACTACCTCGCCCGCTTCGACTTCCAGAGCGACCTGCTCCGCGCGATGTACGCCGTCACCGACGGCTTCTCCGGCAGCACGGGCACCTGGACGACGCCGGGCACGGGCATGAACTTCCTCGTCCACAACATGTGCCGCCTGCCGGGCGGCGACGGGACGTGGATGCTCGTGCGCGGCGGGATGGGCACCGTCGCGGCGCGCCTCGCGGACGCGGCGCGGGCCGCGGGCGTCGCGATCGAGACCGGCCGGCGCGTCTCGCGCATCCTCGCCGACGGCGGCGCGGTGCGGGGCGTCGCGCTCGACGACGGGCGCGAGCTCCGCGCGAGCCTCGTCGTCTGCAACGCCGATCCGTTCCGCATGCGCGACCTCGCCGGGCGCAGCGCGTTCCCCGACGACTACAACCGCCGGCTCGACGGCTACCGGCGCGACGGCTCCACGCTGAAGGTGAACCTCGCGCTCCGCGGCCTGCCGCGCTTCTCGTGCCTGCCCCCCGAGCGGCAGGCCGCCGCGTGTGGCCCGACGATCCACCTCCTGCCCGACGAGCGCGACGTCCTCGCCTCGCTCGAGCGCTCGTTCGCCGACGTGCGGGCCGGGCGCCTCCCCGACTTCCCGACCATCGAGTGGTACATCCACACGACGCTCGACCCCACGCTGAAGGACGAGCAGGGGCACCACAACAGCGCGCTCTTCGTGCAGTGGGTGCCGTACGCGCTCTCGGGCGGGAAGACCTGGGCCGGCGAGAAGGACCGGTACGTCGAGCACCTCCTCGGCATCTGCGACCGCTTCGCGCCCGGCACGAGCGACCTGGTCGTCGACGTCATGGCCCTCCCGCCTCCGGCGATCGAGGAGCACTTCGGCATCTCGCGCGGCCACATCCACCACGTCGACAACCAGTTCGGCTTCGCCGACCGCCTGCCGTACGCGACGCCCCTCGCGGGCCTCTACTCCGCGAGCGCGGGCACCCACCCGGCGGGCAGCGTCATCGGGTGCGCGGGGCACAACGCGGCCATGCGCGTCCTGCGCGACGCCGGGCGGGCCTGATGCCGGTCTACCGCCTCGGGCGTGCGCTCGCGTTCCCCCCGGTCGAGCGGGCCGAAGACGGCCTGCTCGCCGTCGGGGGCGACCTCTCGCCGGAGCGGCTCCTCCTCGCGTACCGGTCCGGCATCTTCCCCTGGTACGACGAGACCACGCCCATCCTCTGGCACTCGCCCGACCCGCGCTGCGTCCTGCCTGTCGACGCGGTGCACGTGGGCCGGAGCCTGCGGCGCGTCGTCGCGAAGGGTACGTACACCATCCGGTACGACACGGCGTTCGAGCGCGTGATCCGCGCCTGCCAGAGGACGCCGCGCCCCGGCCAGGACGGCACCTGGATCACGGAGGACATGGCGAACGCCTACGGGACGCTCCACCGCCTGGGCTACGCGCACTCGGTCGAGGCGTGGCTGGGCGAGGAGCTCGCCGGGGGGCTCTACGGCGTGTCGCTCGGGCGCGTGTTCTTCGGCGAGTCGATGTTCTCGTGGGAGCCGAACGCCTCCAAGGTGGCCCTCGTCACCCTCGCGCAGCGCGTCGCGCGCTGGGGCTTCCCCATCGTCGACGCTCAGGTGCCGACGCCGCACACCGTGGCGATGGGCGCGGTCGAATGGCCGCGCGCGCGCTTCCTCGAGGTGCTTCGCGGCGCCGTCGTGCAGCCGACGCGCCGCGGGAGCTGGTCGATCGACGAGCCGCCGCTCGAACCGTTACGTCCTTGACGCGCGTCCCGTCGGGCAGCGAGTCTGGGGGCTCATGGCCAAGCGGGGCGACGGCCTGCCCGAGGACGCCGACATGGGCGTTCTCTCTCGCGCCATGCTCGAGGCCGTGCAGGCCGCGGGTGTGGGCGTCACGATCACCGTGTTCGAGCCCCAGGGGATGCGCGTCGTCTACGCCAACGAGGCCTCGGCGAACATCATCGGGTACTCGATGGACGAAATCGTCCACCTCGACCCCCTGAGCTTCATCGTCCCCGAAGACGCGACCTGGGTCCGCGACCGCGCCGACCAGCGCAGGGCCGGCGAGAAGGGCACCCGGTCGTACGAGGTCAGGGCCGTGCGCCGCGACGGCAAGCGCATCCACATCGAGGTCACGGCCACGTCCACCCACCTGGGCGGCACCCCGGCCGTCTTCGCCGTGGTCGTCGACGTCACCGCCCGCCGGGAAGCCGAGCGGGCGCGCTCGCGCGCGGAGAGCCGCTTCATCGACCTCGTCTCGGTCGCCCCCGAGCCCTTCGGCATCATCCGCGACGACCTCTTCGTCTACGCGAACGCCGCCTACGCGAAGATGCTCGGGTATGGCAGCGTCGGGGACCTCTACGGCGTCCCCCTCGGGCAGATTGTCCACCCCGACCAGCTCGAGACGCTGCACGCTCGCCACGCTTTCATCCTCGAGGGCGGCGACGCGGGGCTCCAGGTCTACGCCGCTCGACGGCTCGACGGCTCGACGGTGCTCATCGAGACGAGCTGCGCGGTCTGCGAGTGGGAGGGCCGCCCCGCGATCGTCAGCATGGCGCGCGACGTGAGCGCCCGAAAGGCGCTCGAGGCGCAGCTCCTCCAGGCCGACCGCCTCGCCGCGATCGGCACGATGGCCGCGGGCGTGGCGCACGAGATCAACAACCCCCTCGCCTACCTGATGCTCAACCTCGACTGGATCGCGCGAAAGCTCCCCGAGAGCGCGCAGGAGCCGGCGAGCGTCGAGGCCCTCATCGAGCTCCTTCGCGAGGCCCGCGCGGGCGCCGAGCGCGTCGCGTCGATCGTGCGCGAGCTCCGGGCCTTCTCGCGCGCCGACAGCGAGACGCGCCGGCGCGTGGACCTCGCGGCGGTCGCGCGCTCGGCCATCCGCATCGCGGGCCACGAGCTCCGCCACCGCGCGCGCGTCTCGACGTCGTTCGAGCCGGCCGGCGCCGTGTGGGCCAACGAGGCGCGCCTCGAGCAGGTCGTGCTCAACCTGCTCCTCAACGCCGCGCACGCGATGCCCGAGGGCCGCGGCGACAGCAACGAGATTCACCTCACCGTGCGGCCCGACGGGCCCGACCTGGTCGTCCTCGAGGTGGTCGACAACGGCGAGGGCATCCCGCCCGAGATCCTCCCGCGCATCTTCGATCCCTTCTTCACGACCAAGCCGCGCGGCGTCGGCATGGGCCTCGGGCTCTCGATCTGCCACGGCATCGTCATGGCGCTCGGCGGGCAAATCACCGCGCGCAGCACCCCGCACGAGGGCACCACGTTCCGGGTCATACTCCCCACGACCCACCGCGACGACGCCGAGGAGCGCCCGCCCCAGGGCGTCCCCGCCGACGTCCGGGGGCCGCGCGCGCGGGTGCTCGTCGTCGACGACGACGTCCCCATCGCCAACACGATGCGCGAGCTCCTCGGCGCGCACCACGACGTCACCGCCACCACCGACGCGCGCGACGCGCTCGTCGTCCTGCAGGCCGAGCGGGACTTCGACGTGATCTTCTGTGATCTGATGATGCCCGAAATGAGTGGTATCGACTTCTACGAAGAGCTGCGGAAAGTTCGCCCGGCCATGGCCAAGCGCATCGTCTTCATGACCGGCGGGGCCTTCACCTCGCGCGTCGCCGATTTCCTCACTTCGACGGAGAACCGGCGAATCGAAAAGCCCTTCAACCTCGGCCTCATCGAACGAATCGTCGACGAGATGACGGCCCGGCGCGTCGACGCCGACTCGGCGTAAAGTACCGAGACCCACGCATGCCCTTCGCAGAGCGGCAGCACCCCCTCCACCAGCAGACCCTCACGGTCCTCGCCAAGATCGAAGACGAATCCCGAGTTCGCGGCGCGCTCGCGTCGCTCGAGCCCGGGGTCTTCGCTCCAGCCGATCTCGCAATTCACTTCGCCCGCCTCGTCGTCGTCCCCAGCGACGGGAGCGTCCCCGGCTCGCGCGCCTGGCTCGCGCTCGAATCGAACTTCGACACCGGCAGCGACGGCGACGACGACGCGCGCCGCGCCCATCTCGACCTCCTGGCCGAGCGCCTGCACGGGCCCCTCGGCGGCGCGTTCGAGGGCTGCGAGGGGCTGGTGGCGCCCTCGCCGGGCGCGCTCGCCGTGTACTGGAAGGACCGCATCGTCCCCTCCACCGCGAGCTACGAGGGCCACGCCAACCGCGAGCTCGCGCGCATCCGGCTCGAGAAGCACCTCCGAGAGGTCGTCCTCGGCTTCCTCGAGACGGCCGCGCGCGCAACCCCGCACGAGCTCTTCGAGCGCATCCGCGACCACGTGCGCGCCCGGGCCGCGCGCGACCCGGGCCTCGCGGGGCTCGACGTCGACGCGTCCGCGCCCGCGCTGCCCGACCCCGAGGTGCGCAGCCGCCACCTGAAGGAGAACTGGCAGCCGTGGGCTCGCGCCGCGAAGCTGCGCGACCTGCTTCCGATCGCCGCGCACCTCCCCGAGGACCTGCTCGTCTGGGACCGGACGGACCCCGTCTACGACGTGCGCGCCCGCCAGGAGGCGTGGACCGACGCCGACAAGCGCGAGCTCCTCGCCATCGCCGCGAGCGAGGACCACGGGACGCAAAACGCGCTGACGCACGTCGTGCCGCTGCGGCCGGGGGCCGCGCGCGCGTCGGTCCTCGCGCACGCGCACGCCATCGTCGACCGCATCTCGAAGGAGCACTTCGTCTACATCGGCAAGCTCGGGAAGATCCCGTCGATCCACTTCGCCAAGTGGCTCCTCCTCGACGAGGGCCGGCGCCTCCTCTTCTTCAGCAACTACGACAAGAGCTGGGAGAGCTACCTCGGCGACTTCGTCGACAAGGCCCCCGAAGGCCTGAACCTCGCCTGGTCGTCCACGCAGGACTACCCGCGCACGGTCGCCTTCGCGAGCGAGGGCGCGAAGGACGAGGAGACCTTCAAAGCGTGGACGCGCGCCTATCAGGTGCCGACGCAGGTGTTCTACGCCGCCTACCCCGATCTGACGATCGAGACCATCAACAACAACACCTGGATTCGCCATCGCCTCCACCAGCCCGCCGGCGCCGGGGGGCTCGAGGCCTGGCTGCGGAGGCTCACATGATCGGTCGCAAGCCGAGCGACCCCCTCGATCTCGATCAGATCCAGGGCATGGTCTTGAACGGGTACCGGCACCACGTGTCGGCGCTATACGCGGTCTTCGAGATCACGAACGCCGAGCGCGCCCGCGCGTGGATCCGTGGCCTCGTCGGGCACCTCCAGTTCGGGGACTACCGCAAGACGCCGCGGCAGCTCCCGCCCTTCATCCGCAACGTCTGCGTGAACCTCGCCTTCACGCACCCCGGGTTCACGGCGCTCGGCCTCCACCCGATCGCGCTCAACGGCTTCAGCGAGCCGTTCCAGGAGGGCCTCGCCGAGCCGAGCCGCGCCCGACGCCTCGGCGATGACGGCCCGAGCGACCCGCAGCGCTGGGCCTGGGGCCGCGCCGACCAGAGCGTGCACGGCCTGCTCGCCCTCTTCGGTACGCAGGCCAGCGCCGCGGGCTACGCGGAGCTCCGGGCGATCGTCGACGCGAACCTCGTCCCCGAGCACGGCCTCCGGGCGATCGTGGTGCTCGACACGACGCCGACCGACCCGGTGCTCCGCAAGGAGCACTTCGGCTTCCGCGACGGCATCGCGAACCCCCAGCTCGCGGGCCTCGCGAAGCCGGACGCCAAGGACGTCGTCGCCGACGGCGAGATCCTCCTCGGATACCCCAACGCGTACGGGCACCTCCCGATGTCGCCCCAGGTACCTCACGAGACGGATCCGGCCGGCATCCTCCCGGCCGCGCCCGGCCCCGCCCCGCGGCGCGACTTCGGCAAGAACGGCAGCTACCTCGTGTTCCGGCAGCTCGAGCAGGACGTGCGCACGTTCTGGAGGTTCGCGTACGACGCGAAGGCCGCGATTCCCGAGGCGCCCGCCGGCCGCGACGGCGCCGAGTGGCTGGCCGCGCGCCTCGTGGGCCGCTGGCCGAACGGCACCCCCGTCACCCGCTACCCCGACCGGCCCGGCCCCGAGAGCCGCGAAGACCTGAACGACTTCCTCTACCACGAGCACGGCAAGCACCCCGACGGGGACGGCTTCGGCACGCGCTGCCCGATCGGCTCGCACGTGCGACGGACGAACCCGCGGGACACCACCTTGCCGGTCCCGCACGACGTGGAGCTCAGCGGCTCCCCCGACGACCCCGAGGCGTGGAAGGCGCAGCTCGAGCTCACGAAGGCGCACCGCATCCTCCGGCGCGGGCGCATCTACGGGCCGCCTTTCGACGCTTCGTACGACCCGGAGCGGCTGCGCGAGTGCGACACCGAGCCGCGGGGCCTCCACTTCCTCTGCTTCAACGCGAACCTGAGCCGGCAGTTCGAGTTCGTACAGAGCAACTGGTCGGCGAACCCGACCTTCGCGGGCCTGAGCCGCGATCCGGATCCGCTGCTCGGCGCGAGCCGCGAGTTCCCCTTCCCGGCGGCCGACTTCACCATCCCCGGCAGCCCAGGCTGCCCCACGCGGCGCGTCCATGGCGTGCCTCGGGTTGTGGAGGTGCGCGGGGGCGCCTATTTCTTCGTCCCGAGCCGCGCGGCCCTCGAGTACCTCGCGGCGACCTGAAGTGCGACCCTTCCTCAACGTGGATCTCGGCGAGCTTCCGAACGAGCCCGAGGAGCTCTACGCCTTCGCGCACGTCGCGAACGTCGCGTGCGGCGGGCACGCCGGTGACGACGCGACGATGCGACGCGCGCTCGACCTCTGCGCCGCGCGGGGCGCCGCGCCCGGCGCGCACCCGTCGTACCCCGATCGCGAAGGCTTCGGCCGGCGCCGCATGTCCCTGCCGGCCGAGGCGATCGCCGCGGAGGTGGCCGCCCAGTGCGCGCGCCTCGCGACGCTCGCGCGCGAGCGCGGCGCGGCCGTGCGCTTCGTGAAGGCCCACGGCGCGCTGTACCACGCGGCCCACGACGACCCGGCGGTCGCCGAGGCGCTCGTCGAGGGCGTGCGCCAATCGCTGGGCGACGCCGTGATGTTCCTCGGCCCGGCGCTGGGCGCCCTCGCGGACGCGGCGTCGCGCGCGGCGATGTCGCTCGCGCGCGAGGGGTTCGCCGACCGCGGCGTGCGCGCCGACGGGTCGCTCGTGCCCCGGGGCGAGCCGGGCGCGCTGGTCACCGATCCCGTGGCGGCGGCGGTGCGCGCGCGGGAGCTCCTCGAGATCGGCGGCGTCGACACGGTCTGCGTGCACGGCGACACGCCGGGCGCCGTCGCGATCGCGCGGGCCGTGCGCGCCGCGCTCGACACGGCCCCCTGAGGCCATGGCCGCCCTGCTCGAGCCGTTCGGCGATGCCGCGCTCCGCGCCCGGCTGCCCGAGGGCGTCGACGCGCCCGCGCTGCTCGCGGCGCTGCGCGCGCTGCCGGGCGTGGTCGACGCGGTCGTGACCGAGCGGCACGCGCTCGTGACCTTCGCGCCGGGCGCGCCGCCGCCGGGCGTCGAGGACGTGGTGAGCTCCGCGTCGCGGGCCTCGCGAGCCGCCGCCGCGCGGACGCACGACGTCCGCGTCGCGTACGACGGGCCCGATCTCGAGGAGGTCGCGCGGGCCTGCGGGCTCGAGGTCGCGGAGGTCGTCGCGCGGCACGCCGCCGGGTCGTACACGGTCGCGGCGATCGGCTTCCTCCCCGGCTTCGCCTACCTGCGCGGGCTCGACCCGCGCCTCGAGCTCCCGCGCCGTCCCTCGCCGCGGCCCCGCGTGCCGGCCCTCTCGGTCGCAATCGCGGGGCCCTACGCGGGCGTGTATCCGTTCGCGTCGCCGGGCGGCTGGCACCTCCTCGGCACGGCGGTGGGCTTCGCGCCGTTCGAACCCGCGTCGGGCGCGGCGCTCGCGCTCGGCGACCGGGTGCGCTTCGTGCGGGCGGAGGGGGCGTGATCGAGGTCGTCGCGGTCGCGGGGCTCGTGACGGTGCAGGACGGCGGACGGCCGGGCCGGCTGCACGAGGGCGTGCCGCCGGGCGGGGCCCTCGTGCCCGAGCTCCTCGCGCGCGCGAACGCGGGGGCCCGCAACGCGGCCGGCGACGCGGGGCTGGAGGTGTTCGGGAGCGTGAGGCTCGTCGCGCGCGGCCCCGTGCTGGTTGCGACGGACGCGGGCGACGACGCGCGCCTGCTGAGCCCCGGAGACGAGCTGACGGTCACATGCGCGGGAGCGCGCGTGCGGTACGTCGCGCTGCGCGGCGGCGCGGACGTGCCCCTCGTGCTCGGCGGGCGGGGGACGCTGCTCGCGGCGGGCTTCGGGGGCCTCGAAGGGCGGGCGCTCCGCCGGGGCGACCGCGTCGCGGCCGGAAGGGCGGTGGAGCGCGGGCAGGCGCCGCCGCCGCGGCCGGACCTCGCGACCGCCCTACGCGCGGTGCCGGGGCCCGACCTCGAGCGGTTCGGCCCGGGCGCGCTCGAGGTGCTCGCGGGTGGGGCGTGGGAGGTCTCGGCCCGGAGCGACCGCACCGGGGTGCGCCTGCGCGGGCCGGCGATCCTGCGGGCCGGCGACGACGCCGCGGTCTCCGCGCCGATGGTGCGCGGGGCGGTCCAGGTGCCGGCGTCCGGCGAGCCGATCGTGCTCGGGCCGGACCACCCGACGACCGGGGGCTATCCCGTGGTGGCCACGGTCGTGACCGCCGATGTGGGGGCGCTGATGGCGCGGCCGGCCGGGGCGATCGTGCGGTTCGTGGTCGTGGCCGCTCGGCCCGCACGCCCGAGCGAAGCGAAGGGATCGGGCTGACTCGACGAGGGCGGGGGTCCCGCGCCCGAGGACCCTTGCGCGGGCGGGCACTTGCGCGCGATCCTTCCCGCCCCTACCAAGCTGGCGAAGCCCGCTAAAGGCATCCGAAAAGCTCAAGGAGCCAGGTCAATCATGCGCAAACCGATCCGCCGCGCCGCCGTCATCGGCGCGGGCGTCATGGGCAGCGGCATCGCCGCTCACCTCGCCAACGCCGGCATCGAGGTCCTGTTGATGGACATCGTGCCGCCGAACCTCACCGACGCCGAGAAGAAAGACCGCGCTGCGCGCAACCGTTTCGCCGCCGGGGGCCTCGAGAAGGCCATCAAGGCGCGGCCCGCCGCGTTCTTCGCCAAGGAGCGCTCGCGCCTCGTCTCGGTCGGCAACGTCGAGGACGACCTCGAGAAGCTCCGCAACGTCGATCTCGTCATCGAGGCGATCATCGAGCAGATGGAGCCCAAGCGCGCGCTCTTCGAGAAGCTCGAGAAGACCGTGCCGGCCCACGCGATCGTCGCGTCGAACACGAGCGGCCTGCGCATCCACGAGATGATGGTCGGGCGCAGCGCGTCGTTCAAGCAGCGCTTCCTCGTGATGCACTTCTTCAACCCGGTCCGGTACATGAAGCTCCTCGAGCTCGTCGCCGGCCCCGAGACGTCGAAGGAGACGCTCGACTGCATCCAGAGCCTCGGCGAGGACGTCCTCGGCAAGGGCGTCGTCTTCGGCAAGGACACGCCGAACTTCGTCGGCAACCGCATCGGCTGTCACGCCATGCTGACGACCATCCACCTCATGCTCGAAGACGGCCTCCAGCCGGAGGACATCGACGGCCTCACGGGTGAGCCCATCGGCCACCCGAAGAGCGCGTCGTTCCGCACGGCGGATCTCGTCGGCGTCGACACCTTCGTGCACGTGGCCGACAACTGCTACGCGTCGCTCACCGACGACGAAGACCGCGAGGTCTTCAAGGTCCCGGCCTTCATCAAGGCGATGGTCGAGAAGAAGCTCCTCGGCGACAAGACCAAGGGCGGCTTCTACCGGAAAGGCAAGGACGGCTCGGTCGAGACGCTCGACCCGAAGACCCTCGAGTACCGGCCCCGCGGCGGCGACAAGGAGATCCGCGCGAAGGTCAAGGAGCTGACGGCCATCGAGGACGTGAAAGACCGCCTGAAGAAGCTCTTCGCCGACGACAGCAAGGCCGGCAAGTTCGCGTGGAAGGTGCTCTCCCGGTCGCTCGCGTACTCCGCGCGCCGCATCGGCGAGATCACCGACGAGGTGACCGCGATTGACGACGCCATGCGCTGGGGCTATAACTGGGAGCTCGGGCCGTTCGAGTCGTGGGACGCCATCGGCTTCGAGGTCGTCCTCGATCGCATGAAGAAGGACGGGCTCAAGCTGCCCGCCTCGATCGACAAGATGCGCGCGAGCGGCGCCAAGGGCTTCTACACGGCCGACGGCAAGGTGTTCGACCTGGTGAAGGGCGAGTACCGCACCAGGCCGGCCGACCCGCGCATCGCGACGCTCACGGTGCTCCGCAAGGGCGGCGGCCCGGTCCTCAAGAACGAGGGCGCGGAGGCGTGGGACCTCGGCGACGGCGTGCTGGGCCTCACCTTCAAGACGAAGATGAACAGCATCGACGGCGACGTCATCAAGATGATCGAAGACTCGGTCGCGAAGGCCGAGACCGACTTCCGCGCGCTCGTCGTCGCCAACCAGGGCGAGCACTTCTGCGTCGGCGCGAACCTCATGCTGGTCGTCACGTCGGCGATGAGCAAGGAGTGGGGCCAGATCCGCGACATGGTGAAGGGCTTCCAGGGCGCCTGCCAGCGGATGAAGTACGCGAGCGTCCCGGTGGTCGCGGCGCCGTACGGCATGACGCTCGGCGGCGGCCTCGAGGTGTGCCTCGGCGCCGGCGACGTGCAGGCCGCGGGCGAGACGTACGCCGGTCTGGTCGAGGTCGGCGTCGGCCTCGTACCGGGCGGCGGCGGCACGATGAACCTGCTCTGGCGCGCCTTCGAGGGCGTGCAAGACGGCGCGACCGTCGACTCGTACGCGCTCGTCACGCAGGTCTTCAAGAACATCGCGATGGCGCGCGTGGCCACGAGCGCGGAGGAGGCCAAGACGTTCGGCTACTTCCGCCGCACGGCGGGCGTAAGCTTCGACCGCGCCCGCCAGCTCGCCGACGCGAAGGCGCGCGCCGTCGGGCTCGCGAACAGCGGCTGGCACCCGGCCGCGCCGCGCGCGTACGTCTTGCCGGGCGAGAGCGGGATGGCCACCTTGGCCATGATGATCGGCACCCTCGTCGAGGCCGGCCAGGCGAGCCCCCACGACGCGAAGATCGCGTCGAAGCTCGCCGAGATGCTCTGCGGCGGCGTCGCCGGCGGGGCGCACGAGGTCACCGAAGACGAGATGCTCGAGATCGAGCGCGAGGCCTTCTTGAGCCTCTGCGGCGAGTCCAAGAGCCAGGAGCGTATGCAGTACATGCTGATGAACAACAAGCCTCTCCGGAACTGAGGTCGGGTCAGGAGGCTCCGGCACCCGAGGCGAAGCGATGGCGAAGCGGAACATCCGAGGACTCGACGGCTTGCGGGCCTTCTCGGTCGTCATGGTCGTCATGGGCCATGCCGCCGGGGCCTCGGAGCTTCCGCCCGCCATCGCCTGGAAGGTGTGGTCGGCCTCGCTCGGCGTGACCATCTTCTTCGGGATCAGCGGCTTCTTGATCACGACGCTGCTCCTCGACGAGGAGCAGCGCGCCGGCCGCTTCAGCCTCTCGGGCTTCTACGTCCGGCGGGCGTTTCGCATCCTGCCGGCGGCGCTGACGTTCCTGGTCTGCCTGTCGATCGCGAGCGCGCTATGGCCGGCGCCGCTCGTCTCGGTCCGCGAGATTGTCGCCTCCGCCCTCTTCAGCCGCAACTACGTGGACGGGGGGAGCCTCACGGGGCACTTCTGGACCCTCGCCGTCGAAGAGCAGTTCTATGCGTTCTGGCCCGCGCTCCTGCTCTTCGCGCCGCGGCGCGCGGTACTCCCGGCCATCGTCGCGTGGATTGTCCTCGCGCCGTTCTGGGTGCACCTGAACCTCACGATGTTCGGGGGCCACTTCAACACGTGGCGCACCGACTTGCGGCTCGACGCCATCTTCCTGGGCGCGGCGCTCGCGCTCTCGAGGCGCGAGCCCTGGTTCCAGCGCGTCGACGCGTGGGCGTCGGCCCATGGCGCCGCCGTCTTCTGGGTCGGCGTCGCGGGCGTCGCGTTCATCCTCGTGGCGCCGGGAGCGCAGCGGCACGGGATGCCCTTCGTCCTCGCTTACTCGGCCCATCTGGCCGTGCTCCTGCTCGTCTTCGGCGCCATCCACGGCGCGGGGGCCCTGGCCGCGCCCGTCCTCGAAAACGCTGCGGTCCGGTTCGTCGGGCGGCTCTCGTACAGCCTGTACCTCTGGCAGCAGCCCTTCCTGATGCCGGAGGCCTATCCGGGCGGCCGGCCCTGGTTCACGCACTTTCCGCTATGCCTCGTCCCGGCGTTCGCGCTGGCCTGCGGCAGCTACTTCTTGGTCGAAAAACCGTTCTTGGCGCTCCGCGAGCGGCTGTCGCTCGCGGTGCCCAAGTCAGCCGTCGAGGCGCAGGGCGCGAAGGTGCACTGACGCCGGTTTGCTATGAATGATGATTGCTCTCTCCACATGCTGATGAACAACAAGCCGCTGAGGAACTAGCCATGATCGAAAACGTCGTGATCGTGGATGCCGTGCGCTCCGCCGTGGGCCGCGCGCACAAGGGAACGCTGGCGCAGACGCGCCCGGACGAGCTCGCGGGCCAGGTGGTGGCGGCGCTCATGGCCCGCAACCCGAAGGTGAAGTCGAGCGAGGTCGAAGAGCTGGTCCTCGGCTGCGCGATGCCCGAGGGCGAGCAGGGCCTCAACGTCGCGCGCAGCATCGGCCTCCTGGGCGGCCTGCCCATCGAGTCGAGCGCGCAGACGATCAACCGCTTCTGCTCGAGCGGCCTTCAGGCCATCGCGCTCGCGGCGGGGGGCATCGCCACCGGCAACTACGACGTCGTCGTGGCCGGCGGCGTCGAGTCGATGACCATGGTGCCGATGACGGGCAACAAGCTGAGCGCCTCGCCCGAGGTGATGCGGCGCATGCCCGACGTCTACACGCCGATGGGCATCACCGCGGAGAACGTCGCGAAGAAGTACGAGATCTCCCGCAAGGACCAGGACGCGTTCGCCGTGAAGAGCCAGCAGAAGGCGGCCGCCGCCATCAAGGCGGGCGTCTTCGAGGACGAGATCGTGCCCGTGAAGGCCACGAAGTACGTCGACGGCAAGCACGTCGAGGTCGAGTTCAAGCGGGACGAGCTACCGCGCGGCGACACGACCCTCGAGGGCCTCGCCGCCCTCAAGCCGTCGTTCGCCAAGGACGGCAGCGTCACCCCGGGCAACGCGTCGCCGCTCTCGGACGGCGCCGCGTTCGCGCTCGTGATGAGCAAGGCCAAGGCCGACGCGCTCGGCGTGAAGCCGCTCGGGTACTTCCGGGCGTTCGTGACCGCGGGCGTCGACCCGGCGCTCATGGGCATCGGGCCGATCCCGGCGGTGCGCAAGCTCCTCCAGAAGACGGGCCTCACGCTCCGCGACATCGACGTCATCGAGCTGAACGAGGCCTTCGCGAGCCAGGCCGTGTACGTGATGCGCACCCTCGAGATCCCCGAGGAGAAGCTCAACATCCACGGCGGCGCGATCGCCCTCGGCCACCCGCTCGGCTGCACCGGCGCGAAGCTCTCCGCGACGGCGCTCCACGAGCTCCGCCGCCGCAAGGGCCGCTACGCCATCGTCACGATGTGCATCGGCGGCGGCCAGGGCGCGGCTGGCCTGTTCGAGGCCGCGAACTAAGAAAAAAACAGGGAGTGGGAGGAGGGAGAGGAGTTCGGAGAAGGAAAGAATCCTTTCTTCTCTGCTCCTTTCCCTCCTTACCTCCCTGCTCAATCGTTCCGCGAGATCAGTTGCGATTGCCGTTCGCCGGGCACTGGCACGTGATGTCCGCGGCGGCGTCCGAGACGACGACGTCCAGCAGGCCGGACAACTCCACGTGGAGCGCCCGAACGTCGATGGAGCCGGCACCGCCGGAGGCGCTCGAAGTCTGCTCGTTGATGATGATCGTGAGCGGACCGATCGTGATCGTCTGATTCGGCGCGCCGGTGATGTCGATCGGCGTGCCGCCGATCATCAGGTTCGCGAGGGTGGAGGTCCCCTGCACCGAGGCAGTGCCGCCGGAGCTGCAGCTCGCCGTGGAGTCGGCCGACAAGACGTCGACCGAGACGTTGGGGAGCACGAGCGCCGGGGGCAGTCCGAGCAGGCCGCCGAGCAGGTTGCCGAGGCCGAGCCCATTGACGAGGTTCGTCAGACCGAGCCCGTCCAGCACGGGACCGAGATTGGCCAGCCCGAGCGAGAGCGACGTCGAGACGTCGGAGTGCGCCTGGCTCCCGGCACCGGAGGTCTCGGAGTGAAGGATCTGCGCGGTCAGCAGCCCCGGGATCATCGCGCCCGCGGTCGAAGCGGTCAGGTCGCCGCCGCCGGAGGGGAGCGGACCGGTGTCGCCGGCCGTGACGTGGACGACGCCGTTCCCCACGTCCGCGACGAGGGCCATGGCACGGCCGGAGAAGCCGTTCGTGCAGGCAGGAGGAGGCGGCGGCGTCCCGGCGTCGGCCGACCCCGAGTTGCCGGCGCAGCATGCGCCGTTGACGCAGGACTGCGAGGGGCCGCACACGTTGCCGCACGAACCGCAGTTGCTGCAATCGGTCTGAAGGTCGACGCACTGGCCAGAGCAAAGGGCCTTGTCGCAAGCGACGCCGGCATCGGCGCACGCGTCGACCCCTGCGTCGGCGCTCCCGCTGCTTGCGCTCCCGCTGCTCGTGCTGCCGCTGCTGGCGCTCCCGCTGCTCGCGCTGCCGCTACCGGCGCTCCCGCTGCTGGTGCTCCCGCTACCGGCGCTTCCGCTGCTGGCGCTCCCGCTGCTCGAACTTCCGCTGCTGGAGCCACCGTCGGCGGCCTGCTGGCAGCTCGCGGCGTCGACGTTGTTCGTGTCCATGGTGACGGCGCCGTTGCGAGCCAGGGCTCGACCCTCCACGGCGACGCCGGTCGTCAGCGTGATGCTCGTCAGCGCGAGGATGCTTCCCTCGAACGACGTGCCCGTGCCGAGCGTGGCCGAGCTGCCCACCTGCCAGAACACGTTGCAAGGGCTGCCGCCGTTGATGACCTGAACGGACGCGTTGCTGGCGGTCGTCAGCGTGCTGCCAATCTGAAAGACGAAGACCGCCGCCGGATCGCCTTGAGCGTCCAGCGTGAGCGTGCCCGTCAACTGCGCCGAAGACGAGAAGCAGTAGGTGCCTGCAGTCAACGTCAGGCCGCCCAGGTCCTGCCCCGTCAAGTTGGTATTGCACGCCTCGCCAGCCAGAGTGTTGTACGCGGTCGTCGTGTCGCTCTGCGCCTGAAGGGCGACGGCGGTGTCGTCCTCGATGGTGCCTCCGACCACGGACCCGGGAGGAAAGCCGGTGATGGCCGATCCTGGCGAGACGCCGAGATCGCCGCTGACCACCGTTGGACCGGTGTTGGTGACGGTCGATCCCGCGAGCACCGCGAAGGCCTGCGACGTGCCCAGGCCCGGCGCGGTGACCGCCTGGGAACCCGTGGTGACGCCCTCGTGGTGAGCCAGGGAGCACGCGGCGGCGGCGACGGCGATGCCCGGGACGATCACGAGCGGCTTGAAGAACCCGCGGAGCGCTCGCGATGCGAGGCTGCGGCGCGGGCGCCATCCGTCGTGACGACCTTCCGCGTGTTCGCTCGACTCGACGACTTTCTCGGATGATCTTTCGATATTCATTGTGTATCCCCCCGTCTTGAAGTGCACCGGGCCATTGCCGGTGTGCGCAGCCCAAGCGCAAGCGATGTGCCTCAGCAGACGGGCTTTGCCTCGGGGGCGTCATCCGCGCGAAAATATTGTTCGACGTCAACATCAGGTCGTCATCGGGCCTGCGAGGCGAAGGCAGCCATGGCTGAGTCGATGGAGCTCAGGTGAACCAAAAACGCCTCGTCGTTCTCCTCGACCGGCTCGCCTTCGGCGGCCACCCGTCGAGGCCGCGCTTCTACCCGACGCCCGGCAGCCGCAGCGTCTCGCCCCGGCCGACCGGCACGCCTTCATGCTCGAGCAGCCTGCGCTTGCGATCGAGCCCCAGGCCGAATCCGACGAGATCGCCGTTCGCGCCGATGACCCGGTGGCACGGGACGATGATCGCGACGGGGTTCCGGCCGCAGGCTCTCCCGACGTCGATGGCGGCTCGTGGATCGGCGAGGCCGAGGCGGCGAGCGATCGCGACGTAGCTCGCCGTCGTGCCGACCGGGATGCGTCGTAGCTCCGCCCAGACGCGATCTTCGAGCGGGCTACCGTGCGCCTCGACCGCGACGTCGGCGAGCGCGTCGATCTCCCCGTCGAAGTACCGTCGTAGCTTCGCCTGGACCGCCCACGGGTCCGGGCCGAGCTCCACCCGAGCCCTGGAGCGTGCGAGCCCGAGCGAGCGCACGACGCCGCGCTCGTCCGTGACGAGGAGCAGTTCGCCGAGCGGAGACGGCAGCGTGCGCGACGCGAGCCTCATGGCCCGGAATGTAGGTCGCGCCGGGCGGGCGGCTACGTGCCGAGGCGCTCGAACGCGCGACGGCGTCCGGAAATGGCGAAGCGTCGCCCCCTCGCCCGGTCGCTACTGCAGCATGCTGTTGGCGCCGTAGTTGTACGGGTTCGTCGGGTCGCTGCCGCTGTTGCAGAAGCCGCAGTTCGAGCCGACGAAGTCCGCCTTGCTCGCGGCGTCGCCGTTGAACCACATGTCCCACCAGGCGACCGTCTGCTGCGTGACGCGCTCGGGGGTCAGCATGAGCACGAGGTGCCCCTTGATGATGTCGTTCGCCGAGCCGACCGGGTCGAGATAGTAGAGGTACGCGGCCGGAACGGTCGCCGCGTCGATGGCGCTCATCATGCTCGACGCGGTGTAGCCGGTGATGTCGCTCGTGCCCGAGATGGCGAGGTACGGCTTGGGGATGCCCGTGTCGGTGAAGTTGAAGTCGATGACGTACTTGATGCGCGGGTCCGACGAGGCGGTCGCGGTGGCCATGCCGCCCTGCGAGTGGCCCATCGCGCCGATCTTGGTGAGATCGAGCTTCTGGTAGTACGGGCTGGTGGGGTCGGCGTTCGCGGCGGCGGCGAAGTCGAGGGCCTTGAGCATCGGCTGGGTGCCGTCGGAGTTCTTGGTGCCGACCTCCCGCGAGTTGGCCGCGACGACGAAGTACCCGTACGACGCGACGTACCGGAGGAGGCCGCCGTAGCCCTCGGGCTGGGCGCAGGTGCCGTTGCCCCAGGTGATGACCGGGATCGGCCCGCTCGGCCACTTCGCCGGGTGGTAGACGGAGTAGAGCGAGAAGTCGATCGTGATGCCGTTCATGCTCGTCGCGAGGAGCTCGTTCGTGATCGACGCGGGCTCGGCGAAGATCGCCGCGAACTGCGGGCACGTCTGGTCGCCCGGCTGGTCGGCCGACTGCACGTCGTTCGCGAAGCCCGTCCCGACGTTCGTCTCGCCCTGGGCGCCGAGAGGCCCGAGCTGGAGGGTGTCGTTGCCGTTCTCGCTGGGGGACGTGTACGACCCGCAGGGGCCCAGGTCCGCGGGCATGCAGTTCGGGTAGCTGTTGGTCGGGCCCGCGTCCGCCGCGTCGTTGCTCTTGCTGCTGCTGCAACCGGTGGAGAGGGCCGCGCCGAGGAGGGCGCCGAGGACGAGCGATGCCGTTCGCATGGGCTCTCAACCTACCTCGCCGCCGGCCCCGGGACACGCTCCCATCAAGACATTCGCCGCTCAGTTGACGCCAGGTCGCCCGCTGCGCCTGTAGAAGGCCGGCGTCGTGCCCGTCCAGCGCTTGAAGGCGCGGATGAAATTGGCCACGGTGGAATATTCGAGCTGCTCGGTGACCTCTTCGAGCGAGAGGCTCTGTATCCGCAGGAGCGACAGCGCCTGCTCGCGCCGTTCGCGCTCCACGAGCTCCGAGAACGAGAGCCCCTCGCCCGCGAGGCGCCGGGTGAGCGTACGAGGCGACAGGCGCAGCTCCGCGGCCACCTCGTTCAGGTTCGCCGCGCCCCCGCGCGCCGCGAGCACCCGGCGCACGCGTCCCCCGATCTGCGCGGCGTCGAAGAGCTCCGCCAGCGCGCGCTCGCACTCGGCGCGAGCGAGCACCATGGCCGGGCGGTCGGACGAGACGATGGAGAGATTGAGCGCGGACCGCGCGAAGAGGACGCGCGTCGCGGGCTGGTCGAACCGCGCGCGAGGCATCACGTGCGCGAAGCGCGGGTAGTAGGGCGGCTCGGGCATCTCGAGCTCCACCTCGGCCTCGATGGCGTGCCCGGTGAGGTCCGACGCGATGTGGCCCAGGCCGACGATGAGCGACAGCGTCACGACGTCGGTCACGTCGCCGAGATCGATCTCGCGCTGGAGCGACAGCGACGCGCGCTCCTCGTCGACGTCGAGCCGCAGCGAGAGCGACGACGTGAGCACCGGCGTGAAGCGCACCGCGAGCTCGATGCACTCGCGGAGGTTCGGGGCCGTCATCATCGCGAACCCCAGAAACCCGTAGTACGAGATGCGCTTCTGCAGGCCGAGGTAGAAGCCGAGCCCCGGCTCGCCGGTCAGCGCGCGGGCCCGCGAGACGAGGGCGTTCATCGCCGCGAGCGGGATGCGACCCGAGGGCTTCTCGAGGTCCGCGGCAGTGACCGGCGACCCGGCAAGGAGCGCGTCACCCGAGACGCCCCACCGACCCACGAGCGCGATCAGGTTCGCCGCGTACGAGACGGGCAAGGTGTCGGCATCCGTCGGAGCTCGAAGCCTCGGACGCACATGGGCCACGCACGGATCCTGCCACGGCGCAGGACGAGGTGCCACGGTGCGTATGCCAGCGGAAACTTACACGCAGAATGGTCTGCGAGGTCTCACGCCATCGAGGCGTTCACGCCCGCTTCGACCGCGGGCACCGCTGCCGTGGCGAGGTTCACCTCGCCGCCGGTCGGCGGATCGTACGGGGCGCGCCCGACCTGCTTCGTGCGGTACTTCTCGCTGAAGGCGCCGAGGAGATAGGCCTTGATGCAGAAGCCGAAGATGCTCGCCTGATTCAACTCGGGGTCGATGAGATGCGAGATCTTCGAGTGCGCCTCGGGGAGCTTGCTCCAGTGCAGGCCCGCGCTCTCGTGATGGGCGGCGTGGTAGCCATTGTTGAAGACGAGGAAGTTCCCGAGGGCCGAGCAGAAGTTGCGCGAGTGGTTGTGCTCCGACCACGGGTCGGTATGCACGTGCTGGATGTAGTTGATGAAGATCATCGACCACGCGGCGAAGAGCGCGGGGGCCGCGAAGCCGAAGAACCACACCTCGAACCCGAGCTTCCACCCGTAGAGCGCGATGCCGAGCGCGAGGAGCGCCGCGTGCGAGCCCGCGAGGGCGACCCACTGGGTGACGATCTGCCGGTAGAGCGCCGGGTTGCTGGCGCGCGCCTTGGCGATGTACTCCTTGAGCGGGCCCGACTGCCAGTAGGCGGACACGAAGTAGTACGTGCTTGCGATGAGCCAGGTGTTCTTCTTCGAGTAGCGCCAGGTGATGGTCGCGTCGCCGGCCTTGTTGACGAACTTGTGGTGGTTCTGGTTGTGCGTCGGGATCCACGCGAACGTGGGGTACCCGTAGAACACGCTGAGCCACGCCGAGTAGAAGGCGTTCATTCGCCGGCTCTTGAAGACCGGCGAGTGATTGTGGTTGTGGCTGAAGACGCCCGCGCAGAAGCCGAAGTACAGGCTGATGGGCAGCAGCCACGGAATGAGCCGCGGCTCGACGTACGGCGCGAAGCCGACCGCCGGAAAGAAGACGAAGGCCCAGAGGATTGTTCGCCAATCGGCGCTGTGGCGGAGCTGCATGGAAAACTCGGAAGGCAGCCTAATCTTGGGCGAGCGGACGGGCATCTCTTTTCCGCTCATGCGCACACCGATTCACAGCGAATGGCCGTGCACGTCCCACGCCGCGTCATACTCGCGCTCTAGCGGCGGTGGACGCGGCCGTCGGCGGTGAGGAGGCTGTCGTAGAGGTCGGGGCGCCGATCGCGGAAAAATCCCCAGCCGGCGCGGGCGCGAGCGATGGCGTCGAGGTCGAAGGTGGCGACGATGACGCCCTCTTCGGTTCGCCCGAGCTCCACACGTTTGTCACCTCGTGCGTCGGTGATGAACGAGGAGCCGTAGAACACCTGCCCCCCCTCGTCCCCGGTGCGGTTCGCGGCCACCACCGGCACCACGTTGGAGACGGCGTGGCCGATCATCGCCCGCTGCCAGGGGTCGCGCGTATCGAGGTCCGGGTCGTGCGGCTCGCTGCCGATGGCGGTCGGATAGAAGAGGAGCTCCGCGCCCTGGACCATCATGGCGCGCGCGGACTCGGGGAACCACTGGTCCCAGCAGATGCCGACGCCGATGGTCCCGTGCCACGTCTTCCAGGTGCGGAAGCCCGTGTCGCCGGGCCGGAAGTAGAACTTCTCTTCGTACCCGGGCCCGTCGGGGATGTGGCTCTTGCGGTAGACGCCGAGGACCGACCCGTCGGCGTCGACCATGGCGACGCTGTTGTAGTAGGCGTGCCCCGCGCGCTCGAAGAACGAGACGGGCACGACGATCCCGAGCTCGCGCGCGACCTCGCGCAGGCGGGCCACGGCCTCGTCCTCCTCGACGCCGCGCGCCTCGGCGAACCACTCCGCCTTCTCTTCGCGGCAGAAGTACGGGCCCTCGAAGAGCTCGGGCGGCAGGACGATCGCCGCGCCGCGCGCCGCGGCTTCGCGCACGTGGTGCTCGATGCGGGCGAGGTTCTCGACGCGCGGGCCGGGGAGCGGGCACTGGATGGCCGCGACGGTGACGTTTCGCTCGCTCATGGTGCCCGCTCGGCTCCTGCTTGGGCTCGGGGTTGCTGCTGGGTGATGCAGTGGAACGCGCCGCCTCCGCTGAGCACGGCGCGCGCGTCGACCCCGAACGTGCGCCGCCCGGGAAAGAGCTCGGCGACGCGCGCGACGGCCGCGTCGTCGAACGGCGAGCCGTACGTGGGGACGACGACCGCGGCGTTGGCGATGTAGAAGTTCACGTAGCTCGCCGGCATGACGCGGTCTTCCTCGCCGAGGACGCGGCCCGGCGAGGGCACCGTGACGACCTGCAGGCGGCGACCCTTCGCGTCGACCATCTCGCCGAGCTCCCGGAGCAGAGCGCGGAGCGCGTCGCGGTTCGGGTCGTCGGCGCCCTGCGGCTCCATCGCGACGACGACGCCGGGCGCGACGAAGCGCGCGACCGTGTCGACGTGCCCGTCGGTGTGGTCGTGGAGCAGCCCGTCGCCGAGCCAGAGGACCTTCTCTCCGCCCAGCGCCTCGCAGACGCCGCGCTCGATCGCGGCGCGGTCCATCGACCGGTTCCGGTTGGGGTTGAGCAGGCACTGGCGGGTCGTGAGGATGGTCCCCTCGCCGTCGACCTCCACCGCCCCGCCCTCGAGCACGAACGGCATCGCGAACGAGCGCGCCGCGGCGGCCGCGGGATCGGCCGCGACGAGCTCGGAGACGCGGTCGTCGTGGTCGAGCACGTACTTGCCGCCCCAGCCGTTGAAGGCGAAGCGCACCGTCGCCGCCTCCCCGCGCGGACCCCGCAGGAAGAGGGGCGCCGTGTCGCGCAGCCAGATGTCGCCGAAGGGGATGCGGTGCAGGCGGGGGCGCGGGCCGAGCGCCTCGCGCGCCTGCTGCTCCTGCGCCTCGTCGGGCACGAGGACCTCGGCCGTCTCGCCGTCGGCGATGGCCGCGACGAGCTGCGCGAACGCCTCGCGCGCGGGCCCGAGGTTCTCGAGCCAGAGGTCCTCGTGGCTGGGCCACGCGAGCCACGTGCCCGCGTGGGGAGTCCACTCCCCGGGCATTCGGAAGCCGGCGTCGCGCGGGTTCATCGGACGCGCGGGTATAGCGTGGTCGCGCGAGTTCGCTCGCACCAGGAGTGCCCCCGCGGGCTAGCGCACCGACCGGTTGCGCACGTAGCGAACGGCTCCGTGCTCGGTCTGGATGATGCGCCCGCGCCGGCGCACGGTTCGCACGAGGCGCTGCTCCGTGCCGCCGACGGGCGCCACGATGGTGCCGCCCTCGGGGAGCGCGTCGAGCCAGGCCTCCGGCCACCCTTCAATCGCGAAGGTGACGACGACCTTCGCGGCGCCCCGCCACTGTTGCGCGTTCGTCACCGCGTCCCCCACGACCACCGAGACGTTGGGCTGCGACGCCAGGTTGCGCGCCGCCCACCCCGCGAGCTCCGGATCGATCTCGAACGAGAGCACGCGCCCCTGGGCCCCGACGATGAACGCGGCGAGCGCCGCGCCGTATCCCGACCCGGTGCCGAGCTCGATGAGATCGTCGCCCGGCGCGAGCTCGAGCAGGCGAAACGAGAGCAGGTAGGCGTGCGGAGCGCTGATCGTGGCGAGACCCGCGGCGTCGAGCGGCAGCGGCGTGTCCTCCGCGCTTCGCTGGACGTCGCCGCGCCGTACGAACCGCTCGCGAGGCACCTCGAGGACGGCCGCCAGGTACCGGTCGTCGAACGGGCCGAGGTGCTGCGAGACCGCCTCGACGAGCGCGAGCCGGCACCCGCGCGCCACCTCGCGGAGCTCCTGGGCGCGCACGGTGTCGGGCGAGTCGACGCCCCCGAGCTCCGTGGCAAGGGAGTTCAGCCAGTCGAGCCGCTGCTGCGAAGACAGCCGCGCCATCTTCCTGCGAAACTCGAGGGTGAATAGGGCCGGCTGCGAGGCCACGGCGAGCACCTCCCGTGCGCTCGAGACAGGTAAGTCTTCCGCGCCCGGCTGTCGACTCTCCGGGTGCTCGTTTGCTTTTGACGAGCACCGTCGCACCGTGGTCGTCTCCGGAAGCACGTGAGGTCGACGTGAGGACGCAGCATCCGCCGCTCGCCGCCCGCGCGAGCGGCGCCCCGTCCCGCCGGGCGCCTCGTTCGACGCTCGAAGTGCTGCGGCGCTTCGTCTGGGACCTGATGGCGCACGACGCGTTCAACGCCGCCGCCTGCATCGCGTTCTGGATGTTCCTGAGCCTGGTGCCGCTCCTCGTGCTCCTCGGGTACCTCGTAGGGCAGGTCGCGCGGACCCGCGGGGTCGACGCGCTCCTCGATCCGGTGCTGGAGCTCGTGCCGTCGAACGCGGTGGGGCTCATCAGAAAAGAGATCTCCAGGATGTCCGGATCGAATGCTGCGCCGGTCGCGCCCCTCGGCGTCGCGGGCTTCCTGTGGACCGCGTCGGCGGGGATTCACAACCTGATGGACGTCTTCGAGACCGCCGTGAAGGCGCGCAGGCGGCCCTGGTGGCAGCAGCGGGTGATGGCCGTGGGATGGGTGCTCGTCGGGCTCGCGACGGCGTGCGGGCTCGCCTGGGTCCTCGTGAAGGCCGATGCGGAGCTGAACGCGTACGACACCCCGGCCACCGCGCCGTCGTCCTCGCCGGCCCCCTCGGCCGCGCCGGGACGCGGGGAGCACGGCCAGGCCTCCCGCGCCGCGCCCGCCCCGAAACCGAAGCCGAGCCTGCGCAGGCGCGTCCACCGGGCGCTGAGCGCGCCCGGCGAGAAGACGTTCGCCGCGGTGCTGCTGCTGGGCGCGGCGTTCGCGCTGCTCGCGGGGTTCTTCTGGTTCGCCGTGGAGCACCCGCCCGGCGTGCGCCGGCGAGTTCTTCCGGGGACCGCGACGGCGCTGGCGTCGTGGCTGGGCGTCTCGTGGGCGTTCGGCGCGTACGCGGTCTCGATCGCGGACTACGCGCTCTACTACGGAGGTCTCACGGCGGTCGCGATCCTCCTTCTTTGGCTCTACCTCTCGAGCCTGGCGCTCGTCGTCGGTGCCGAGGTCAACGCGCAGGTCGAAGGGCTGCGGAGGACCTGAGGCGGGTGCTAGGGTCCCGGGCGTGGGCCCCGTGCGCGTGAGCGTCCTGTACTTCGCCGGCCTCCGCGACGCGGTGGGCCTGGCCGACGAGACGATTGAGCTGCCGGATCGCGTGCGGACGATCGGCGAATTCTGCGACCACCTGGCGGCCCACCACCGCGCCTACGCCGAACGCCGCGCCAGCGTGCGCGTCGCGCGAAACGAGGCCTTCGCGTCGGACGGGGACCCCGTGGGCGACGGGGACGTCATCGCCCTCATTCCCCCGGTGGCGGGAGGCTGAGCGTGAGCGGCCGCGAAGCCGAGGTCCGCGTGGCCACCGTGACCGTGAGCGACACGCGCACGGCGGCCGACGACGAGGGCGGGGCGCGCCTGCGCGAGCGGCTCCATGCGGCGGGGTTCGTCCTCGCGGACCACGCGATCGTGCCCGACGACGCCGGCGCGGTGCGGGGCGCGATCGCGCGCGTGTGCGACGGCGACCTGGCCGACGCGATCGTCACGACCGGCGGCACGGGCGTCGCGCCGCGAGACGTGACGTACGAGGCGATCGACGCGCTGCTCGAGAAGCGGCTCGACGGCTTCGGCGAGGCGTTCCGGCGGCTGTCGTGGGAGCAGGTCGGGGCTCGGTCCATCCTCTCGCGCGCGGTCGCGGGCGTGCATCGCGGCCGGCTCGTGGCGGCGCTCCCGGGGAGCCCGAAGGCCGTGGTGCTCGCGGTCGACGAGGTGCTCGCGCCGGTGCTGGCGCACGCGGTCGCGCTGCTCCGCGGGGAGCGCTCGCACCACGGTGGGCCCCGCTGATGCTGTCCTTCGAAGAGGCCCTGGGGCGCCTGCTCGCGCGCGCGCCGCGCGTCTCGGCCGAGCGGATCGGGCTGCACGAGGCGGCGGGACGGGTGCTCGCGGCGGACGTGGTCGCGACCGCGCCGTTGCCGGGGTTCGACCACAGCGCCATGGACGGGTACGCGTTCGCCTCGGGAGACTTCACGGGCAACCCGCCGTGGACGTTCCCGGTGATCGGCGAGAGCGCGGCGGGCCGCTCCGCGCCGCCCCTCGACCCGGGCACCGCGTGCCGCATCTTCACGGGCGCGCCGCTCCCGGCCCACGCGGACGCGGTGGTGATGCAGGAGCACGTGCACCGCGAGGGCGAGGCCGTGCGCGTCGAGGAGCGCCCGCGCCCCGGGCAAAACGTGCGGCGCGCCGGCGAGGACCTGGCGGCGGGCGCCACGGCGATCGCGGCGGGGCAGCGGGTGTCGGCGGGGGCGATCGCGCTGGCGGCCATGCTCGACCGCGCGGAGCTCGTGGTGGCGCGCCGGCCGCGCGTTACGATCCTGTGCACGGGCGACGAGCTGCGCGCCCCGGGCGACGCGCCGCGGCCGTCCTCGGTGGTCGAGTCGAACAGCGCGCCCCTCGCCGCGCTCGCGCGGCAAGCCGGGGCCGCGGTGCAGGTCGCGCCCATCACGGGCGACGATCCGGCGGCGACGGCATGCGCGATTGAGGCGGCCCTCGGCGGGGCGGATGTCCTCTTGACCGTGGGCGGCGTCAGCGTGGGGGACCACGACGTCGTGCGTCCCGCGCTCGAGCAGATTGGCGTGGCGCTCGACTTCTGGAAGGTGGCCATCAAGCCCGGCAAACCCCTCGCGGTCGGCGGCCGCGGGAGCGCGGTGGTGCTCGGCCTGCCGGGCAACCCGGCGAGCGCGCTCGTGACGTTCGCGCTGTTCGGCGGGCCGCTGCTGCGCGCGATGCAGGGCGACGCCCGGCCGCGCGCGCTGGCCCTGCCGGTCCGGCTGGCCCAGGGCCGGAAGCGATCGCCCGACCGGCTGGAGTTCGTCCGCGCCTGGCTGCGCGTCGAGGGCGGTACGCTCGTGGCGGCGGTGCACGGCAACCAGGCGTCCGGGGCCGCGACGAGCCTCGCCAGCTCCGACGGCGTCGCGGCGATCCCGGCGGGAGACGACCTGGTCGCGGCGGGCGCGATTGTCGACTTCGTGCGCTGGAGCGACGTGTGACGGGGGCGCCGCGCGCGGTCCTGGCGGGCATCTTCGTCGGGGGGCGCGGCACGAGGATGGGCGGCGCGGCGAAGGGCCTGCTCGAGGCGCCCGAGGGAGGCACCCTGCTCGATCGCTGGGCGAGGCTGCTCGCGGCCGCCGGGATTGACGCCGTGCTGGTCGGGCGCCACCCGGCCTACGCGGACGCGGGCCTCGAGGTGCTGGAGGACGCCCCGCCGGGGATCGGTCCGCTCGGCGGGCTGATCGCGCTGCTGGAGCGCGCCGCGGGCGGCCCGGCGCTGGCGGTCGCGTGCGACATGCCGTTCGTATCGGCGGAGCTCGTGGGGCGGCTGCTCGCGGCCCCCGGCGCGCCGGTGCTCGCGCCGCGGCGCGAGGGGCTCTGGGAGCCGCTCTGCGCCCGGTACGACGGGGCCGTGCTCCCGGTGGCGCGACGCCGCGCGGCCGCGGAGAAGTACGCCCTGCAAGGGCTGCTCGCCGACGCGGGCGCGACCGAGCTCCCGCTGGCCCCGCACGAGCTCGCGCAGCTCCGCGACTGGGACACCCCCAGCGACCTCCTTTAAGAAGAGAGAAACCGCCACGGCCGCCAGGGTCGCCAAGAGAGAGAAATCCTTGAATTTTCTCTCTCCGACCCTGGCGTTCCTTCGCGTCCTGGCGGTTAAAAATTCTCCTCTTCGGCGGCTACGGCTCGCAGCGCGCGTCTTGCCAACCGACCCAGTACGCGCCCTCGGGGCCGTGCTCGCGCTTCCAGATGGGGACGCGCGCCTTCACGCGGTCGATGAGCGCGCGGCAGGCGCGGTACGCCTCGTCGCGGTGCGGGGCGCTCGCGGCGCAGACGACCGCGACGTCGCCGACCGCGAGGGCCCCGGTGCGGTGGACGACGGCGAGGCGCACGCCGGCGATCTCGCCGACGAGCTCCGCGGCGATGCGGTTCATCTCGGCGACGGCCATCCCGGAGTACGCCTCGTACTCGAGCTTCACCACGGAGCGGCCGTCGTTGTGGTCGCGCACGACGCCGAGGAACGCGCAGACCGCGCCCGCGGCGGGGTGCTGGACGCTCGCGATCGCCTCGTCGAGCGAAGGCGCGCCTTCCCGGAGCGCCACGAGCGAGACCGCGCCCGGCGGGTCGACCGCGGGGAGCGTGTGCGCGCCGGGCGCCCCGAGCGCGCCGGGAT
Organism: uncultured delta proteobacterium; assembly: GCA_963797395.1. GTDB lineage: Bacteria > Myxococcota_A > Polyangia > Polyangiales > Polyangiaceae > Palsa-1150. The sequence goes on along the minus strand of CAWCPA010000008.1, from coordinate 1,003,431 downwards.
GCGTGTGCCCGTGGTGCGCGGGGTGCGCGGGGTGCGCGCGGGACGCCGGGCGCGTGACCGCGCCGCTCTTTCCACCGCTCTTCGACTCGAGCCGCACCGCGTCAATCGTGGCCCAGCGATCCGCGCTCTTGATCATGTCGTAGACGGTCAGGGACGCGACGCTGGCCGCGACCATCGCTTCCATCTCGACGCCCGTGCGGTCGAGCGCCTCCACGGTCGCGCGGATCAAGAGCTCCCCGCGGGCCGCGTCCGGCTCGAAGTCGATCGAGGCGCTCGTCGTCTGCACCGGGTGGCATAGCGGCACGAGCTCCGGGACGCGCTTCGCCGCGAGGATGCCCGCGACGCGCGCGACGCCCAGCACGTCGCCCTTGGCGAGGCCGCCGCCCGCGATCGCCTCGAGGACCTGCGGGGTGGTGCTCACCCGGGCCGAGGCGACGGCGCGGCGCGCGGTGGCCACCTTCGCCCCGATGTCGACCATGTGCGCGTCGCCGGCGTGCGTGAGGTGCGTGAGCCGCACGGCGCCGACGATCTCGTCGTAGGCCTGGGCGAGCTTCTCGGGCCGCACGGCGTACTTGGCGAGCGCGAACCGGTCCAGCGCGCGGAGCTCGGCCCACCGGGCGTCGGGCAGCGGGCGCGACGGGCCCAGCGACGCGCGGAGCTCGGCGGGGACGCGCGCGCCGTCAATCTCGGCCGGGGGCTCCGTGGCCACCGGGGCCGGCATGGCGCCCGCGAGCGCCTCGGGCGGGAGCGGGACCAGCACCTCGTCGAGCCCCGCCCGGACGACGCCCCAGCGCGCCTCGACGGGCAGAGAGCGCCAGCCGTCGAGGGAGAGCTTGCAGCCCATTCGGTCGAGCGCCCGGCGGGCGGCGAGGGGCACGAAGGGCAACGTCTCGTCGATTCCTTCGAAGCCGTAGACCCCGAGGCTCGGCCTGGGCGCGGTCATGCGTGGCAGCATGGCACGTGCCTCGCGGCTTCGTCAGGCCTTGCTAAGCTGCTTTCGTGGCCAATCCGTCCCCAGGGCCGCAGGCGCGAGAGGCGCGCGGCCGAGCGCTGCCCCTGGCGCCGAGCGCGCCGCGGGTCCCGCCCACGTCGGTGCGCGTCTCGCTCACGGACCGCTGCGACCTCGCCTGCGTCTACTGCCGCCCCTCGCGCAGCGACGGATACCTCGAGAAGCGCCTCGACGAAGACGCGTGGCGGGCGATGGCGCGCGGCCTCGTGCAGGCGGGCGTGCGGCGCGTGCGCATCACGGGCGGCGAGCCGCTCCTCCACCCGCGGGTCGTCGAGCGCGTCGCGTTCCTCGCCTCGCTGGGCCTCGACGACCTCGCCCTCACCACCAACGCCACGCGCCTCCGCGCCCTGGCCCGCCCCCTCCGGGACGCGGGCCTCGAGCGCCTCACCGTCTCGCTCGACTCGCTGGTCCCCGAGCGCTTCGCGCGCATCACGCGCGGGGGCGACCTCGCCGAGGTCCTCGCGGGGGTCGAGGCGGCGCGCGCCGCGGGCTTCACGGAGCTCAAGACGAACACCGTCGTGCTTCGCGGCGAGAACGACGACGAGCTGGCCGACCTCGTCGCGTGGGCCGTCGCGCGCGACATCGTCCCGCGCTTCATCGAGGTCATGCGCATCGGCGAGGGCGCGCGCCTCCCCGAGCGCGCGCTCGTCGGCGCCGCCGAGATGCGCGCGCGCCTCGCGCATCTCCTCGCCGACGACGCGGGCGCGCCCGATCCCGATCGCGGCCCGGCGAAGTACGTGGCCCTCCGCGCCGACCCGCGCCTGCGCGTCGGCTTCATCACCGGCACGACCGACACGTACTGCGGGTCGTGCGACCGCCTGCGCGTCGCGTCCGACGGCGTGCTCCGGCCTTGCCTCGCGACCAACGACGGCGTCGCCGCGATGCACCTCGCCGAGGCCGGCGACGTCGCGGGCATCGTCGCGGCGATCGGCGACGCGTGGGCCCTCAAGCCCGACGGCGAGACCTGGAAGGGCTGCACCGAGGAGACGGCGGCCGGCGTCTCGATCCGGGCGATCGGCGGCTGACGGCGCGCCTCAGGCCACCAGGTACCGCAGCACCAGGTGCGTGAGCTCCTCGGCGGCCTCGCGCGTGCGCGCGGCGTCGAACTCGGCGATGACCGCGGCGTGCGTCACCGCCTCCACCACGTGCACGAGCACGAACGCCATCGTGTCGACCGGCGACTTGCGCACGTCCGCCTTGCGCCGCTCGAGGAGGAGCGCCACGAGCCCCTCGGTCTCGCTCTCGATCTTGCGGAGGTTCTCGAGGCGCCCGACGCGGGGCACCTGCTCGATGAGCACCTTGTGGAGGCGCGGGTCGACCATGTGCGCCTCGAACATCGCGCCGATCATCGTGCGCACCGCCACGGGCATCGGCGCGTCGGCCACCTCCGCCAGCTTGGCCCGCACGACGGACGTCATCTGGGTCACGTGGCGCTCGGCGAGCGCCGCGACGAGGGCCTCCTTGCTCGGGAAGTACTGGTAGAGCGACCCCACGCTCACGCCCGCCGCCGTCGCCACGCGGTTCGTGCTGCACCGGTCGTAGCCGGTCGAGCAGAGAACGCGAGCAGTCGCGTCGAGGATGGCGTCGACCGTGGCCTGAGATCGCTCTTGCCGCGGTCTTTTTCGAGGCGCCGTGCGAAGCCTGCCTGCCATGGCCCTGCCCTCCGGGAATGCGAGTTGTCGATGTGAGCGATAGCTCGCATATTCAATCCACGCCATCGGGCTCGCGAAACTACGAGCCTCGAGGAGGTCTTCGTCATGAGCGCCGTTCCCCTCGCTGGACTCGTTCGCCTGCAGACGCTGAAGAACCGGATCGACGGCGCGCGCGCCCTCTGGAGCTTCGTCGATCTCGTCCGGCACCCGGAGCACCTCGATCGCGTCTTCGAGATCTCCGACAAGATGTCGCGGAGCCGCGAGGACGTGCTCCGCGAGATGCGCGATCACTTCGCCATGGATCCGGTGGGCGCCGCCGCGCTCCGCGAGAAGCGCCGCGTGGCCGCGCGGCTCGTGGAGCTCGAGAGGCTGCCCGAGGGCTCGCTGGGCCGCGGCTTCGCGCAGCACCTCCGGGCCAACGGGCTCGATCCCGCCTCCATCCCGACCTTGCCCGCGGAGAGCGAGCTCCAGTTCATGCGGGCTCACCTCTACGAGACGCACGACGTCTGGCACGCCGTGACCGGCTTCGGGGCCGACGTCGCGGGCGAGCTCGGGCTGCAGGCGTTCTACGCGGCGCAGATGCCGGGCGGCCTGCCGCTCATGCTCCTCGCCGTCGGTTTCCTCAACACGGCGCTCTTCTCGATGGCCGAGCGGGAACGACGCCTCGAGGCCATCTTCCGCGGCTGGGAGATGGGCAAGCGCGCCCGGCCGCTCTTCGGCGTGGCCTGGGGCGATCTTTGGGCACGGCCGCTGCGCGAGGTGCGCGGGGAGCTCGGTCTGCCGGCCGGGGGGGTGGGCGGCGCGGCGTGAAGGCCTGGCCCCGCGTCATCGCCAGGTGGCCCCGAGGGACGGGACGCAAGCGAAAAAGTGTGCGACGCAGTGCGACAAGAGACTCATTTTTTTAGCGCCCGGAGGGGCGACTCGTGAGTAGTCTGCAGCGCGGATGCACCCTGGACGTATTGCGGCTCTCCTCGGAATCGGCGGCGCGGTTCTCTTCTGCGGCCAGCTGGCGCACGCCTCGGACGACGACGACTCCAACAAGAGCGACGACGACAAGAGCGACAAAGCCGACGACAGCAAGGACAAGAGCGACGACGACGCGTCCAAGGACAGCGAGAGCGAGGCCCCCGCGGGGGCGGACGCCCAGGCGCGGGACGACGCGCAGCGCTGGCACTACCTCAACACCGAGCTGACGCGCATCGAGGCGTGGACCGAACGCTGGAACGCCGGCTGGACGTGCGGCTTCGCGGCCATCGCCATCTCGCAGTACTCCTTCGCGGCCTCTTCGCCGAACACCGGCCTGCGCGAGGTCTCGCTCGTGGGCGCCATCAACGCGACGCTCGGCTTCGGCGCGATGGCCATCGCCCCGAACACCCTCTTCGGCACGCGCGAGAAGCTCCAGGACTTCGACACGTCGAGCACCATGGGCGTCTACGAGCGGCGCCGGCGCGCGGAGTACCTGCTCCAGGCCACCGCGGCCGAGGAAAAATTTTATCGACAGCCCGATCCCCCTGGTGCTCGCGGCGGTCACCAGCGGCGCGGGCGCGGCGGTGCTCATCGCCGGGTACAACCAGGTCCTCGGCGGGCTGGCCACACTGGGCGCGGGCCTCGGCCTCACCGCCCTGCAGATGCTCACCCGCCCCTGGGCGGCCACCCGCGCGTGGGATCGGTACGTGAACAAGTACCACCCGGTCCCCGGCAGCCAGGTGCCGCCGGACCAGGTCCAGATGTTCCTCTCGTTCGCGGTCACCCCGACGAGCGCCGCGGTCCGCCTCGACTTCTGAGCGCTCCGAGCCGCGCAGGTCCAGCCGAGGGGCTACAGGCTACAGGCTCCAGTCCGAATGAGACGTGGGCTGCAGCCAGGGGAGAGGCCGTCTGCCTCTCCTCTCTGGCTGTAGCCTGTAGCCCGTTTGTCGGCCCTGTGGCGGCCGAGCGACTAGGCAGGCTTGACGTCGATCTTGCGCGGTTTGAGCGCGGCGATCTTCGGCAGGCGGACGACGAGGGTGCCGTTCTTCGTCTCGGCGGCGATGTTGGCCGCGTCGATGCCGGCGGGGATGCGGAAGCTCCGCGCGTAGTCCACCTCTTCGTACTCGCGCCCGACCGCGGGGCCCTCTTCGCTGGCGCGCTTGGCCTCGATGGTCAGCGTGCCGTTCTCGACGCGGACGTCGATGCCGCCCGGAGGCGCGCCGGGCACGTCGGCCACGACGAGCACCTCGTCGGCGTTCTCGAAGACGTCGACGGGCGGCGAGACGGCGCGGCGCGCGTACGCCTTGCCGGGGACGGTTCCGTTCTTCTGCTGCACTTGATTGGATTCACTCATGGTCCGTGGTCCTCCAGAAATCAAAGCGCCTTGACGGGGATCTGCCGGGGGAGGGCGTCCTTCGCCTTCGGCAGGGTGACGGTCAGCACGCCGTCCTTCATGGTCGCGGTGACGCTCTCGGCGTCGACGCGGCCGGGGAGCGGGAGCTTGCGGGCGAACGAGTAGGCGCCACGCTCGCGGAGCCGCGCCTCGTAGCCCTCGCGGGCCGGCACCTTGCGCTCGCCGCGGAGCAGCAGCGCGCCGTCCTCGACCTGCACGGTGACGTCGCCCTCGCCGAGCCCGGGGACTTCGGCGCGGTACACGAACGCGTCCGGCGTCTCGGCGACGTTGACCGCCGGCCACGCGGGACCCTGGCGCACGAACTGCGGGCGAAGCGCGCCCACACGGACGTCGTCGAACACGTGATCGAACTGACGGTGAATGAAGTCGATGGTCCTCATTGCGTCGTTGAACTCTCTCCAGCCGGTCAACATCGAAGGCTCCTCTCGTGGGATTCGTGGCTTGCACCTCGAGCCAAGCCGGGCGCGGCGCACCAGCGCGCGCGCCCCCGGCGGCCGAGGCAGTGATGAACTCGTGGAGCGGGAGGGTCGACCGCTTGGCCGCTTCCCTCGTTCGCTCCGAGCTTGCCCTCAGGATTAAGCATGCCACCGGGCGTGTAAAGGGCGCGGGGGCTATGCTCGCTCCACCGTGAGCTCTGCCGTGGGAGCCCTCGCGCAGGGCCTGTTTGGCCGTGTCGCCGCCGCGGTCGTCGTGGCCGCCGTGGGCTTCGCGGGCTGCCGGCGGGCATCCTCGTCTGCGGGCTCGGACGCGGGCGCCGCCGAGCCAGGATCGCCCCTCGCCTTCCTCGAAGACGACTACCCGCGCGCCCTCGCCGAAGCGCGCGCCCGCGGCGTCCCCGTCTTCGTCGACGCGTGGGCCCCGTGGTGCCACACGTGCCTCAGCGTGCGCGCGTACGTCTTCTCCGATCCCGCGCTCCGCCCGTTCGCGCGCCGCTTCGTCTGGCTCGCCGTCGACACCGAGCGCGAAGGAAACGCGGCGTTCGTCACCCGCTTCGGGATCAAGGTGCTCCCCACGCTGCTCGTGCTCGACCCCGACACCGAGGCCGTGCGAATGAGCCACCCCGGCTCCCTCACCGCGGAGGAGCTCGCGCCCCTCCTCGAGAGCGTCGCGCCGAAGGACGCGGGCACTCTACAAGCGACGGCGGCCGACCGCCTCGAGCGCCTCCACGCCGGCGGCCGCGCCCCGGAGTGCGTGCGCGACGGCGCCGACGAGGCGCGCGCGATGCCGCCCGGCACGGCGCGCGCGGACGTGCTCCGCTCGGCCCTCGAGTGCGCCCGCGACCTGCCGCCGGGGGCGCCCGAGCGCGCGCGCGTGGACGACCTCCTCGCCGTCGGTACGAAGGCCGTGGCCGACCCCGCCGAGCCGATCCTCGCCGACGACCGCTCCGATCTCTACGACTACCTCGTCGACGCGCTCCACGACGCGCACCGTGACGCGGAGGCCAGCGAGCTGGCGCGGTCGTGGGTGGCGCTCCTCGACGCGCAGGCGACCCGCGCGCCGACGCCGGCCGCGCGCGCCGTGTTCGACGCGCACCGCCTGCTCGCGTACACCGCGATCGGCGAGCCGGCCCGCGCGATCCCCATGCTGGAGCAGAGCGCCCGCGACTTCCCCGACGACTACAACCCGCCCGCGCGGCTGGGCAAGGCGCTCTTCGATCTGAAGCGGTACCCCGAGGCGATCGCGGCGCTCGAGCGCGCCCTCGCGCTGGCGTACGGCCCGCGCAAGCTGCGCTTCTGGTCCCTCGAGGCCGACGCGTACGCCGCGCAGGGCGACGCGGCGGCCGAGCGCGCCGCGCTCCAGCGGGCGCTCGAGTTCGCGGGCACCGTGCCGCTCACGGCATCGTATCCGCAACTCCGCGACGCGATGGCCAGGCGCCTCGCCGCGCTCGCGCCTCTGCCTTGAAGAAAGACGAGAAAGCCAGCTACAAGGCTCCCGAACCATGGACATGGAAGAAGCCAAGCGAATCGCCGCACGCGCGGCCCTTCAAGAGGTCCCCCGGCGCGAGGGCGCGGTGGTGGGGCTCGGCACCGGCTCGACCGCGCGGCTCTTCGTCGAAGAGCTGGGCGCGCTCGCGCGCGAGACCGGCCTGCGGCTCGTCGGCGTCCCGACCTCGGAGGCGACGCGCGCGCAGGCCCGGGGCCTGGGCATCGCGCTCCTCGACGACATCGGCCCCTGGGACATCGAGGTGACGATCGACGGCGCCGACGAGGTGAGCGCCGACCTCGACCTCATCAAGGGCGGCGGCGCGGCGCATGCCCGCGAGAAGATCGTGAACTTCGCCTCGAAGCGGAACGTCATCATCGTCGACGAGAGCAAGGTCTCCGAGCGGCTCGGCGACAAGTGGCCCGTCCCGGTCGAGGTGCTCCCCTTCGCGCACGGGACCACGCGCGCGCACCTCGCGCGGCTCGGCAACCCGGTGCTCCGCGTGAAGAACGGCGCGACCGTGCACACCGACTCGGGCAACCCCATCTACGATCTGCACGCCGGCCGCATCGCGGACCCGGGCGCGCTCGACCGCCTGCTCCGCACCATTCCGGGCGTGGTCGAGACGGGCCTCTTCGTGGGTCGCGCCGACGTGGTGATCGTGGCGGGCGCGGGAGGCGTGCGACGCCTCGAGCGACCGCGAACCTGACGAGGCCCCCATGAAGGCGATGCAGCTCGACGCTCCCCGCAAGGTCAGTGAGCGACCCCTTCGAGAGGTCGAGCGGCCCGACCCGGTGCCCGGGCCCGGCGAGATTGCCATCCGCGTCGCCGCGTGCGCCGTGTGCCGCACCGACCTCCAGATCTGCGAGGGCGAGATCGAGGCGCGCCGCCAGCCGGTCGTGCCGGGCCACCAGCTCGTGGGCCGCGTGTCGGCCATCGGGCCGGGCGTGACCGGCTGGCGCGCCGGCGACCGCGCCGGCGTCGCGTGGCTCGGGGGCACCGACGGGACCTGCGCCCAGTGCCACGCCCACCGCGAGAACCTGTGCGCGTCCGCCGCGTTCACCGGGTGGGACCGCGACGGCGGCTACGCGACGCACGCGGTCGCCCGCGCCGACTTCGCGCTGCGCTTGCCCGAGGGGTTCGACGACCTCGACGCGGCGCCCCTCCTCTGCGGCGGCGTCATCGGGTACCGCTCGCTCAAGGTGAGCGGCATCGCCGCGGGCGGCCGGCTGGGGCTCTACGGGTTTGGCGCGTCCGCCACGCTCGCCATCCAGGTCGCGCGCCACTGGGGCTGCCGGGTCTTCGTGTGCACGCGCTCGCAGGCCGAGCGCTCGCGCGCCCTCGCGCTCGGCGCGGAGTGGACCGGCGGCTACGACGACGCGCCGCCCGAGCGCCTCGACGCGGCGATCACCTTCGCCCCGGCGGGCAGCGTGGTCGTGGCGGCCCTCCGCGCGCTCGACCGCGGCGGCACCGTGGCCATCAACGCGATCCACCTCGATCGCGTGCCCGAGATCGCCTACGGCGACCTCTGGTGGGAGCGCTCGCTCCGCAGCGTCGCGAACTTCACGCGGGACGACGCGCGCGAGTTCCTCGAGCTCTCCGCGCGCATCCCCGTTCGCGCCGAGCGCGAGGTCTTCCCGCTCGCCGACGCGAACGTCGCGCTCGAGCGCCTCGCGCGCGGCGAGATCCGCGGCGCGGCCGTCCTGCAGTGCGAGGAGGTGGCTTCGGAGCCGCCCTCTTTTCAGTGCGCGTAGCGCTGCGAGGAGCCATGCTGGATGTGCAGCTCGATCCAGCGGAGCACGTCGCGCCGCTGGAGCATCGCGACGAGCGAGCCGCCCCCATCGACCACGGGGAGCTGGCTCACGTCGGCGCGCGCCAGCTTGTCGGCCGCGTCGGCGAGGTCCTCCCGCGGGTTCGTGGTGACGAGGTTCGTGACCGGCGTCATGACGTCCGCGGCGTCCGTCTGGGTCCAGGCCTCGCGCGGCGCGCGCCGCACGTCCGCGAAGGTCACCAGCCCGAGGAAGCGGCCGGTCGGGTCCTCCACCGGGAACGCGCGCTCGCCGCTCTGGACGAGCCACTCGCGCACCAGCGTGTCGAGATTGGCGCCCGCGGGGATCGCCCGACCCGGCGGCGTCATCAGCCGCGAGACCGGGATCCCCTCGAGCACCTCGCGCACGAGCTGCCGCCGCCACGTCTGCGCCGCCGCCGAGGTCAGGAACCAGCCGATGAACGCCAGCCAGAGCCCGGCCACGACGCCGCGGCCGAAGAACGGGACCTGGGCGCCGAAGACGATCGCCACCCCGAGGAACACCAGGGCCCAGCCGATTGCCTGTCCCACGGCCGACGCCCACCGCGTCGCCGAGTGCAGGTTGCCGGTCGCGCCCCAGATGGCGGCGCGTACGATGCGGCCCCCGTCGAGCGGGAAACCCGGGATGAGGTTGAAGAGCCCGACCAGGATGTTGATCGGCCCCAGCCACAAGAGGAGGGACTGCGCCGGCGAGAGGCTCTCCATGTCGGCCGTCGCGTCGCGTGTGAGGGCCACGGGGAGCGGCACGGCCGCGGTGCCCAGGAGGAGCAGCACGGCGCCGAGCGCGATGCTGGTCAGCGGGCCGACGATCGCGGTCCAGAACTCGGCCCGGGCGCTCGGCGGCTCGCGCTCGAGGTTCGACACCCCGCCGAACAGGAACAGCGTGATGCGATCCACCGGCACGCCGTAGCGCCGCGCGACCAGCGAGTGCGCCAGCTCGTGGAGGAGCACCGAGAGGAAGAAGAGCACCGTCGCGATGACCGCGGTCAGCACGGCCCCCGACGCCGACCAGTCGGGGTGCCAGCGCGAGAACGCCGTCGTGAGGCTCCAGCTCATGAGGAGCGCGATGAAGATCCAGGAGCCGTCGATGGCGATCTCGATGCCGAAGATGCGGCCGAGCCGCAGGCCGCGCATGCCATGCATGGCGTCCGGCGAGGCGAGCGGCGTGCCACGAGGCTGCCATCCGGACAACGAGCTCGACGGGCCCGAGCCGCAGGGTCGAGCCGGGGTCGAGGGCGCCCGAAGCGCGCCGGGCGCAGAGCATGCAGGACTGCCCGTTTTGCCCCCAGCGGGGCAAGGACGTCACACGATCGCAAGGACGCCACGCACCAGGGGCCCCATCTCCCCACCCCAGACTTCCGCAGGTCCCGGGGAGAATGACGTTTTTTCGGTTGAGGCACGTGAAGTGCTTCCACCTTTGGAGTGACTGCAATCGGGTCACGGGTCGAGGGGGGAGGGCAGGTCGGTGATGACGAGCGGCTTGATGCATGGGGGCCGGGGGTGCCATGGGGAGAGGGCGCCCGCGTTGGCGTTTCCCACGTGTTCCTGAGGTCGCGCACACCCAACATGGACCCCAGAGTGAGCCGGTCCTTCGTCCGTCGCCGTGACGCCGACAAGCCGCTCGTCCTCGTCGTCGACGACGGGGCGGAGGCTCGAGATCTGTACTGCGCCTACCTGGAGTTCCACGGCTTCGGCGCGGAGGCAGCCGAAGACGGGCCGTCCGGCATCGCGATGGCCCTCGCCACCACGCCCGACGCCATCGTCCTCGATTTCTCGATGCCCAAGATGGACGGCGCCGAGGTGCTGCGCCGCCTGAAGACCGACGAGCGCACCCGGGCGATTCCGGTCGTCATGGTCACGGCCGTCCCGGAGCTCGTGGGCCGCGACGCGCGCGCGTCTTGCGCCGCCTTCCTCGAGAAGCCCTGCGAGCCCGATCGGCTCATGGAGACGATCGACGACCTGGTTCGCGGCCGGTGCGTCTACGAGCAAAGCGGCGGCTCGGGGGCCTAGCCCAGGCCTGGCGCGAACGACGTTCGCATCGACCCGCGCGCTTCGGTAGGCTCCGGGGCGCGCGATGCTGCTCCGCCTGCATTCGGTCCGCGCCAAGCTCACCGCGCTGGTCTCCCTCTCTGTCGTGGTGATGCTCGCCGCGCTCCCGGTGCTCTCGTGGCTCTTGCACCGGCAGCTCGCCGACGAGGTGGGCGACCGCGTGAAGGAGGCCGAGGGCGCCTTCCAGACGGAGCTCGACGACGACCTCGCGGACCTCACCCTCGCCTCGCGCGTCCTCGCCGACGACGGCGCGACCGTGCACGCCCTCGGGCGACACGACGCGGGCCGGGCGCGCCGCCTCGCCGAGATGTTCGTCGACGTGTACCCGAACATCGACGTGCTGCTCCTCACCAGCGAGGGCGAGGTGCTCGCGCAGGTGGGCGTCGAGCACCCCCCGGCCGACCCGCGCGCGGTCCCCGAGTTCCAGGGGCTCCTCTCCGGCAAGCCGGTGAACGCGGTCGTCGAGCACGGGTGCCAGGCGCCCGAGTCCGACGCGCCGCCGGCCTACGTCATCGGCGTGCCCGTGCCCGAGGGCGGCGTGGTCGTGTGCCTGCCGCTCGACCGCGGGTACCTCGAGAACTCGAGCGCCAAGCTCGGCCTGCAGCTCGCGCTGGCCGTGGTCGCTTCACGCCGCGAGCACCGGCTCGTCGGCGAGACGCCGGAGTTCCCCCGCGTCGCCCTGGAGCTCCACACGGCGCGCGAGCCGATCATCGTCGACGCGGGCGAGCGCTCCTGGGCGGTCGCGCGCTTCGCCCCGCGGCAGCTCGAGGGGCGCATGGGGCGCGTGGGGATGCTCGCGGCGCTCGACGTGACCGACCTCCACCTCATCGTGCGGAGGAACCTGGTCTACGCGCTCGCGGTCCTCGCGTTCGCCGCCGCCATCTCGGTGGCGGTGGGCTCGCGGCTCGCGAACACGATGTCGAACGCCATCCACCGGGTGAGCCACGCGCTGAAGCGGGTCGAGCAGCTCGATTACGTGCACGTCGAGGGCGTGCGCACCGGCGACGAGCTCGAGGCCCTCGCGAACGGCTTCAACCGGATGGTCGACGGGCTCAAGGAGCGCGACCAGCTACGCACGACGTTCGGCAAGTACATGACGCCGGCGGTGATGGATCACCTGCTCGGCGGCCGCGTGGCGCTCGGCGGCGAGTCGCTGCGCGTGACGGTGCTGTTCACGGACATCCGGAGCTTCACGACCATCAGCGAGAGCATGGACCCGCAGCACCTCGTCGCCCTGCTCAACGAGTACTTCAGCGTGATGGTGAACCTCGTGATGGACGAGGGCGGCGTGGTCGACAAGTACATCGGCGACGCGATCATGGCCGTGTTCGGCGCGCCCGTGCCCACGCCCGCCGACGCGGTGAACGCGGTGCGCGCCGCGGTCCGCATGCGGCAGGCCCTGCGCGAGCTCAACGCCCGGCTCGCGGAGCGCGGGCGGCCGGCGCTTCGGACGGGCATCGGCATCCACACGGGCGAGGTCGTGGCCGGCAACATCGGCAGCGACCGCCGCATGGAGTACACGGTCATCGGGGACGCCGTGAACCTCGCCTCGCGGCTCGAGTCGAGCACGAAGGAGGTCGGCGCGGACATCCTGATCAGCGAGACGACGTACGCGCTCGTCAAGGAGACGGTCGTGGCCCGCCCGGTGCGCGAGATCACCGGTGAAGGGAAGGAACCAGCCCGTGATGACGTATGAGGTCCTCGCGCTGGCGGGCGAGCCGGAGGCGGGGTGACGGCTCGCCAGCTCTAGGCGGCTCTAGGCGTCGCTCGCCGTCACTTGCACTGCTGGGTGCGCGTGACGATCGTCGACTGGCAGGCGAGGCCGTTCAGGCTGCACATGATGTACGACCCGGCCTGGCCGCACGCCGGCGAGCCCTGGAAGCCTTGCGTGCTGCCGCAGAGGAGCCCGAGGAGGCCGCCGCAGCTCACGTTGGTGGGGTACATCGCGTCGGGCGCGCAGGAGCAGCTGCCGCCGCCGCCGTCCGCGGGGGGTCCGACCGGGCCCCCTTCGCCGCTGCTCGATTCCCCCTTCGTTCACGGCGCCGTCGCCGGTCGCAGCGTCGTCGCCGCTCGAGGAGTCGCCGCTCGCGTCGTCCGAGCCGCTCGAGGCCTCGCCGCTCGAAGCTCCCGATCCGCTGGATTCCGCTCCCGGACGCGTCGGTCCCCGGAGACTCGCCGTCTTCGTCGGCCGTCGCGTCGACGCCGGAGTCGTCCTTCAGGTTCACCGTGATGTACTCGATGTCCGGGAAGCTGCACGCGACGGCCGCCGGGATGACGACCGCCAAGTTCGCCCACCAGAACGCGCGCACGGCGCGCGTTCGACCAAGCCGTTCCCTCGTCTGCTGCCTCATTCGAATCTCCCCCCCAACGAAACACCCCCAGGAGTCACGGCCAGCGAGGCTTCGACCGGCCGCGACGGCGTCGTCGCCAGCAGCACGATGCCCCCGGCCAGGCCCACGACGCCGACGACGCCGCAGACCGTGACGAGCGTGCTCGCGATGTGTCCCGCGTTCACCGTCGGCGCGAGGGACGACTCGAGGCTCTCGTTGCAGCCCGTGCGGTAGTCCGGGCACGTGTGCTGGAGGCTCGTCGATGCCACCTCGCGGATCGCGAAGCTCACGCCAGCGCCGATTGCGCCGGCGGCCCCCATGCCGAGGGCGACCCACCCGACCGACCGCCGCGCCTGACGCCCGGCGTCCGAAGGACGCGAGGGCGGCGGGGTGACGGGCGAGGGCGGCGGCATCGCGGCGACGATCGGGGGCGGCAGGACGTCCGTCTTCATCGTGGCGCGGAGCTCGACGTGCTCGGCGTCACCCGGCGCGAGGTCGACCTCGCGCTCCACCGGCTCGACGAGCTTCTCGCCCGTCACGCGCAGCGTGTAGTGGCCGGCGTCCCGCTCGAGGGGCTGCCCCAGCAGCGACGCCTCGAGCGGCGCGCCGTCGAGCGTGACCTGGACGCCCTCGGCCGGCTTCGCGTCGCCGCCCGCGCCGACGACGGAGAGGTCGACGATGAGCGCCGACGCCTTCGCCTGCAGGCGCGTCGCGGCCTGCTCGGCGTCCGCGTCCCAGCCCTGGTACTTCGGGTCCGACAGGGAGTGGACGGCGTGCGCGAGGGTGAGCCACGCCTCGCGCGCCGACGAGAACTTCTGCACCGCCTCGTCGCACTCGGCGAGGTTTCGCAGGCTGCCGAGGCCCGCGGGATAGAGCTCGCTCGCCTGCCGGAAGAGCGGGATGGCCTCCGCGCAGTCGCCGCGCGCGCGGAGCTGCCGCCCGCGGGTGAAGAGGTCCTTCGCGTCGCCCACCGGATCGGCGAGGGCCGCGCGTGGCGCGGCCGTGATGGTGATCGCGAGCGCCGCGCCCACCCACGCGGCGCGCGTGCAGAGTCCCCCCATTTGCTGTTACCCCCCATTTTCAACCTAGCGATTGAGATCGCGAGCGTCGAGGGAGATAGGCTGCTCCAGCGGCGCGCCTCGGACCCGCGCGGCGCCGCGGACCCGCGCGCGACTTACAGCACGTCGCTCTTGTCGACCTTCGACGCCGTCGGCGACGAGTTCGCCGACGGCGCGCCAGTGCCGGCGTGCGCGGGCGCGACCGAGGGACGCGCGGGCGCGGGCGCCGCCGCTTGCACCGGCGACGTCTTCCGCGGCGGCGAAGCGACGGGCGCGGGGTCCGGGCGATCGGGCACGGCGGAAGCGCTCGGCGCGGGCGCGGCGGACGTGACCGGCAGCGCGGCGACTTGCAGGGCCGTGACCGGTGGAGCCGCGGAGATCGCGGGCGCGACCTCGGCCCCGCTCGCCGCGTTCGCGGTGGGCTGCGCGACGGCCTTCTCGGATTGGAGCGCCTCCGCCCTCCACGCGGCGCCGGCGCCCGCGAGGCCGACGACGGCCGCGGCGGCCGCGGCCATCCCGAGGCGCGTGCGGAGGCGGCGGTGCGGGCCCGAGCGGAACGGCGTCGACGCCGAGGCGTCGAGCGAGTCGCGCGGGTCGGGCCCGCGGGTCGGGAGGCGCGCGGCCCGCATCGTCCCGAGCGGCGGCGCCATCGCGGCCGTGCCCGACGAGCTCGCGCCGCACGCGGCCTCGAAGTCTTGCGCGAGGTCGGACGCGCTCGCGTACCGGTCCTCGATGCGCTCGGCGAACGCGCGGCCGAAGAAGTCGCCGAGCGACTGGGGCAGCCGCGGGTTCC
This sequence comes from uncultured delta proteobacterium, assembly GCA_963797395.1. Taxonomy (GTDB): domain Bacteria; phylum Myxococcota_A; class Polyangia; order Polyangiales; family Polyangiaceae; genus Palsa-1150. The sequence goes on along the minus strand of CAWCPA010000008.1, from coordinate 988,430 downwards.
GCGCCCGGACGGGGACGATGCGGCCCGCGCACAGGTTCCGGAGGAGCTCTTCGGCGTCGGCGCCGTCGACCGGCAGATCGCCGGTGAGCGTCTCGTACGCGATCGTCGCGAGCGCCCACAGGTCGCAGCGGTGGTCGAGCTTCGACGAGGCGCGGGCCTGCTCCGGGCTCATGTACGCGGGCGTTCCGAAGACGACGCCCTTGTGCGTGGTGAACGACTTGGGCACGCGGTGCGCGTGGATGGCGCGCGCGATGCCGAAGTCGAGCAGCTTGACGAGGAGCGCGCCGTCTTCGTCGGTCGTGAGGAACACGTTCGCCGGCTTGAGGTCCCGGTGCAGCACGCCCTCGGCGTGCGCCTGCACGAGCGCGCGCGCGATCTGCGTGACGAGCTTCACCACGCTGCCCGCGGGGAGCGTCGGCGTGCGCGAGAGCGCCGTCTCGAGGGTGCGCCCGTCGAGGAGCTCCATCACCAGGTACGCGAGGCCGTCCTCGTCGCCGTGATCGCTCACGCGGACGATGTGCCGCGTCTTTCGCGAGAGGCGCGCGGCGACCTGCGCCTCGAAGAGGAAGCGCGCCGCGGCCTGCCGCGCGTCCTCCACTTCGTCGCTGCCCGAGGGCCCCTGCGTGAGGAGCTTCAGCGCGAGCTTCTCGCCGAGCGTCTTGTGGTGGGCGACCCAGACCTCGCCCATCGAGCCGCGCCCCAGAAGGCGAACCAGCTCGTACTTGTTCGCGACGACGGCCCCCACGTCGATCTGCATTCGCGGCTTCGTCCATCGTAGCGCCGCGCGACGCCGTCGCTTGCAATTTCCCCGCTCTGGCGGTCTCTGCCTGTGTCGATTCGGGGCGTGCCCGCGCGGGGCCCGCGTACGTCAGACTGCGAGCGACTGCGCCGCGAGGCGAGCGCGACGACGGCGAGCGTAGGCGGCGCCGAGGCCCGCGCACGTCACGACGAAGACCGCGACGCCCGGCCAGAAGAGGTCCGGCGTGTAACGGAACACGAAGGTCTGGTTCGGCTGGTCGATCACCGCCGCCACCACGTCGTGGTACGCCGTGGTTTTCACGCCGTTGGCGCGCCAGCCGGGATCCCAGTTCTGGTTGAGCACGACGAGGTCGCCGGGCGACGCGTCGTCGACGTGTACGATCATCTTGTTGGGCGTGAACTTCTCGAGCCTGGCCTTGCCCTTGCCGCTCGCCGTGAACGCTTCGCCCCGGTAGGCAGGGTCGCCGCGGCCCTTCGCGCCGAGGCCCTTGATGTGACCGTGCTCGTCCTTCATCCAGATGTTGAGCCCGGGGAAGATCATGCACTCCACCTGGCCGACGTTCGCGATCTCCGAGGGCAGGGTCGCCTGGCCGTACGAGATGCCGTCGTACTGGTACTCGCCCGTGACGTGCGCCTCGGTGTGGAAGCTCGCGTACTCCGGCGCGTTCTTCGGCATGTGCGAGTGGAACATCTGCGACATCGGCAGCCGCGCGACCGTCGCCACGTCCAGGGCGATCGCGGCGGCGCACGCGAGCAGCGCCGCCTCGAGGAACGGCCGGGCGCCGCCCGCGCGCCGCAGGCCGCGCTCGACGAGCGCCGCGAAGACGAGCGCGAGGAGCAGCGACGCCGGGTACAGCCACCGCGACGGCACGTGCTGCGACTCGAAGATGGGCCCCTTGTGCAGCAGCGTCCACGGCGCGTAATCGTGGAACGCGCCGAACCCGATCACCACGCACACGAGCCCCACCGCCTTGAGCGCCGATTCGCGCCGGCCGCGCGCGAGCGCGACGCCCGCGAGGAGCGCGAGGAACGCGGCCCAGCCGATGTACATGCCCCACTCGTGCCACCCGTACGGCGAGACCGGCGCGGGCCGCGAGCCGAAGCCCTGGTCGCGCGACGTGAGGAGGACGACGAACGCGTGGAGGTCGAGGGTCTCGGTCGAGTCGACGAGGCGCGGGAACCGGCGCACGACCTCGAGCACCGGCAGGAGCTTCGGCGCGGCGAGGCCGAACGAGACGAGCCCGCTCGCGATCGCGACCCCCATGGGCCGCAGGCTGTGGTGCGAGATCGAGAGGAGCACCGACCAGAGGCCGAGCGCGAAGATCGTCTCGGGCAGCGGGTAGATGCCCCCCGTGTAGACCATCATCGCGATGCACGCGCCGCAGAGGACGACGTCGCGCCACCGCACGGGCGGCGCGAACCGCGCGCCGCGCTCGCCGGCGCCGCTCGCGCGGTCGAAGAAGTAGAGCGTCCACGGCGTCCACGCGTAGTAGAGGTGCCACGCGTGGCCCGCGGCGATCTGGAGGGCCCAGCGCCCGTCGACGACGAAGACCGCGCACACGAAGAGCCTCAGGGCCGCGCTCCGCGTGAAGCGCCCCGCGAGGAGCCAGGTGCCGGCCGCCGAGATGAGCGCGGTCCCCAAGATCTCGGCCTTGATGGCGATCGGCAGCGGCGCGAAGAGGTAGAAGGGCAGCCACGGCGAGACGATTGTCGTCCCGCTCTCGATGCCGCCCCACGAAGGGTGGCCCCCGCAGCCGTACGGGTTCCAGAATGGGAACTGGCCGTAGGCGCGCACCGACTTCCAGAGGAGGAAGCGGTGGGACTCCATCTGGTCCCAGTCGTGGGTGCCGAGGGTCGTCCGGTCGGCGAGGGCCGGGCCCACGACGACGAGGACCATCGCGAGGAGGACGCCCCACGCCACCACGTTCGCGGCGACGCTCGCCCACCCGGCGCGGCCGCGCGGCAGCCTCCAGTTCATCGGACCGAGCTTATGCCCGATCTGGGCGCTCCTTGGTAGCTGTGGGCGCGCGGCGAACCTACTCGTCGGTCAACCCAATCCCTCGCTGCGCTCGGGCGGGCTAGTCCGAGCGGCCGTGCCGCCCGGCGCCGCTCGCGAAGCGCGTCGCGCCCTCGAGCGTCTCCCCCGACGCGACCGTGGCTGCCCCGAGCGCGAACTCGTTCGCCAGCGCCGCCTCGAGCGGCAGCGACCACTGCTCGTGGAGGCTCCGGCGGTCGGACCTCATGCACCGCTGGGGGAAGCGCGCGATCTCGGCCGCGAGGAGCTCGGCCTCTTCGCGGGAGCGGCCCTCGGGCACGACGCGGTTCGCGAGCCCCCAGGCGAGCGCCTCGCTCGCGCCGACCGGACGCCCGGTCAGCACCATGTCGAGCGCCCGCGACGCGCCGACCACGCGCGGCAGCCGGACCGTCCCGCCGTCGATCAGCGGCACGCCCCAGCGCCGGCAGAAGACCCCGAAGGTCGCGCCCTCCTCGACCACGCGGAGGTCGCACCACAGGGCCAGCTCCAGCCCGCCCGCCACCGCGTACCCCGCCACCGCGGCGATGACCGGCTTGCCGAGCGCCATGCGCGTCGGCCCCATGGGCCCCGGGCCGTCGGCCTCGAGGCGGTTCCCCTGCCCGGCCTGGACGGCCACGAGGTCGGCGCCCGCGCAAAAGTGGCCGCCTTCGCCCCAGAGCACCGCGACCCGCGCGTCGTCGTCCCGGTCGAACGCCTCGAACGCCGCCGTGAGCGCGTCGGCGGCCGCCCGATCGACCGCGTTCCGGCGATCGGGCCGCGAGAGGATCACCGTCATGACGGGACCGCGGGCCTCGACCCGGACGGGCGACACCCGGGCCTCAGCCCGTCGCCGCGGCCAGCGCCAGGCCGGGAATCTTCAACCAGCTCGGCGCGGCCTCGAACTCGACGAGGCGCCGGCCGAGCTGGTGGAGCGTCTTGTGGCTGGGGAAGTGCGCGGCCTTCATCGGCGGCTTGAGGGGCGCGCGGATCACGCACTTCTCGATGTCCTCGAGCATGACCGTGTTGTGCACCCAACCGAGGCCGCTCTGCACGTTCGCCAGCGTCGCGCTGGGGTGCCCGCCCCACGGCGTCGAGACGAGCGCGTACCCGATCGCGGGCCACATGTTCACGGCCACCGTGCCGAAGCGCAGGTCGCGGAGCGCGTCGTCGACCGCGCCGCTGACCGCCCGCGACGCCTCGATCGCCGGGTGCACGAACAGCATCGCGTTCAGCGTGCCCCACACGCGGTCGTTCGCGAAGGGGACCGCCGCCTGGAGGAACTCGATCGGGTCGCTGCTGCCGATCGAGACCTCGCTCAAGATCGAGCAGAACGGCTCGGTGGAGAAGTTGCGCTCGCCCGCGTCGCCCGCCTCGAGGCCCAGCACCAGGGTCCAGGGGAGCTGGTGCTCGCCCGCCGAGCCGATCTTCCGGACGTCGGCATGCCCGTGCGTGAGCGCGTCATACCGCTCGGCGGCGCCCGGGTAGTACGCGCGGCGCGGCGGCACCTGCGCGAGCACCTGCGAGAGGGCCCGGAGGAAGTCGTCGCGGAGCGCCCAGCCGCGCGGCAAGACGAGGAGCTTGGCGGCGTTGCAGTTGAACGACGCGTTGTTGGTGATCATGCCGGCCGTGTTCTCGGCCATGCTCGCGATCTCGGCGTGCGTGTAGGGGCCCGGCACGACCAGCACGGGGCTCACGTTCCCGAGCTCGCTCGTGATCGGCTTCTTGAGGAGCGGATCGTTCCGGCGCTTGCGGTCCTCGCGCTCGGGACCGGGCGGCCCCCACACGATGAGGTCGTGCGTCTTGTCCGACCCGGTGATGTGCACGTCGCCGATCTCGGGGTGGTAGCAGAGGTACGAGCCCACGTCGGCGCCGCCGTACACGATCGCGAGGTACCCGCGCTCCACGAGCGGCCGGAGCGCGCGCTCGAGGAGCGGACCGAGGTACTCGTTCACGGGGTTCATCTTGAGCAGCACGACGCTCCCGTCGACGAACATCTTGTAGAAGATGTCCATCGGGGGAATGGACGACACGTTCCCCGCGCCGAGAATGAGCGACACGCGGCCCTCGGGGTCGCGCTTCTTGTAGAACGAGGCCTGGTGCGCGCCGACGTCGGCGCGGGCCACGCTCGGCTGGAGCCACGTCTCGGCGGTGATGCCGCCGTAGAGGGTCGCGTCGAACGGGTCGCCCGGCGTGACCCGCACGCCGACGCCGCCGCGAGGCAGATCGCGGAGCGTCTTGTCGCGGAGGACCGGTGCGCCGTGCGCGTGAATCTCGCGGAGCGTGCGCGCGAGGAGGCGGATGTTGCGGAGCGTGAGCGCGGGCCCGGCGATCCACTCTTCGCCCGCGACCGGCGCGTTGAGCGGGATGCCCTTCGCGCGGCAGGCCGCGGCGACCCACGCCTCGGCGACGTCGCGCGTGCCGCGAAGGCAGTCTTCGAGGAGCTCGATCTTGGTGGCGATGTGGAGGCGCGCGAAGCGCGTCGCGTTCTCGCGGAGGCGCGCGACGTGCTGGTCGAGCTCGCGCCTCTCCGTGGGAGGGTGCGCGTCGAAGAGCCTGCCGGGGAGCGGGCCGACCGAGGGCCCGAGCGCTTGCACATCGGTATTGGCCGCCATGGCCGAGTCATAGCGCCGTGCGGCAGGCCGGGCCAAGGGCTGGGCGAAGGCTGTAACCGCGGCGCCTCGCGATCGTACGGCTTCGGGACCTGCAGCAGAACGCCGCAAATCCTGGGGACCGTTGACGATGTGGGTTAGCCTCGGTGAGAGTTCGCTTTTCCGAGCGCCGCCCGCAATGGTCGAACCCACGGACAAGATCGTGCCGGGCTCCGGGGCCGGGCGCGCCGGAATCGCGGCCCGGGACGTGAGGCGGGACTTGGCCGGCGAGCGCGGCGGCGAGCTCGACGGGGTCATGGAGCGCTGCGCCCTCGGCGAGGAGCGCGCCTTCGAGGAGCTCTACCGGCGCGGCGCCCAGCGCATCCGCGGCTTCCTGGTCCGCCTCTCGGGCAACGCGGCGCTGGCCGACGACCTCACGCAGGAGACCTTCGTCCGCATCCACCGCGCACGCGGCAGCTTCGCGCCTGGGGGCGCCGCGCTCCCGTGGATGTTCGCGATCGCGCGCAACGCGTTCCTCGATCACACCCGCCGCGAGAGCGTCCGCAAGAACACCGGCGCCCAGCTCTCGCAGCCCCGCGAGGCCGCCGCCGACACGCGCGGCGACGAGGTGGTCGCGGCCCGCGAGATGATGAACGTGGTGCGCGACACGCTCGACCGCATGCCGCTCCTCCAGCGGGAGGCGTTCGTGCTCATCCGGTTCGAGGGCCTCAGCGTCAGCGAGGCCGCGGAGATCCTCGGGGCGAGCGAGGCCGCGGTGAAGGTGCGCGCCTTCCGGGCGTACGAGGCGCTGCGCGCGGCGCTCGCGCGCGAGACCGGCGAGCCGGGAGATCGACGATGAGCGACGATCTCGACCTCGAGCAGCTCGGCGGCATCGGCGATCCCTTCGCGCAGGAGGCGTCCGCGCCCGCGCGCCCGATGGACCGCGAGGCGTTGCCCGAGCGCGTGCGCAGGGCGCCCACGCGGGCGAGGGCGCGCGCCGGGCGCTGGATCGCGCTCGCGGCGGCCCTCGCGTTCGACGCGTCGTGGCTGATCTTCCACGAGCGCCGGCCCGACCTGCCCGAGCTGCCCCCGTCCCAGGTCGCGATGGCGCTCCTCGTGCCCCTCGTCGCGGGCGGGCTCGCGCTCGCCGCCGCGATGCGGAAGGGCTCCCTCGGGCTTGGCCTGCCGGCGCGGCGCGTGGGGCTGGCGGTGGCCGCGGCCCTCGCGCTGTTCGTGGCCGGCACGCTCGTCACGGCCCCCGAGGGCGGGCCGGACCCGCTGTTCTGGAAGCACGCGGCGGCGTGCCTGGGCGTGACGATTCTGCTGGCGATCGGGCCGATTGTCTTCGCGCTGGGCGCCCTGCGCCACGCGTTCCCCGCGGCCTCCCGGTGGCGCACGGCGGCGGTGGGCGCGGCGTGCGGCGGGCTCTCGACGGCGACGATGAGCCTCGCGTGCTCAATCTCCGCGCCCGCGCACGTGCTCCTGGGGCACGGCGCGATCTTGCTGGTGGGCGCGCTGGCCGGCGCGCTGCTGGCGCCGGCCGTCGCGCGGAGCTGAGACGCCTACTTGGCGGCGGCGCACATCTCGATGTCGATGTCGCCCGCGAGCATGTAGTCGCCGCTCTGGAGATCGATCTTGAGCTTGCCGGTCGCGCCCTTGTCGCTCGGGGCGTTGACCACCGTGACGTTGCCGCTCGGCTTGAAGGTAGTGGAGACGTCCTTCTTGCTGCGGCTGAAGCCGATCTCGCCCGGGCCCTTCTTGCCGCCGAGCTTGAGCGCCGAGAGGTCGACCTTGTAGCCGTTCTCCCAGGGCACGAGCAGGCGGATGGCCGGGTGCTCTCCCTTTTCGCCGGCGGCCGGGCAGTCGGTCGCCTCGGTGAGGGTGATGAGCATGCGGCCGTCCTTCTTCACGGGGCCGAGCACCTGCGCGACCTTCGGGTTGAAGGGCTTGCCGTCGATGGCGCCCGTGACGCTCGGCGCCGGGTGGAAAGCGGCGGCCGGCGCGCTGTCGGGGGCGGCGGAGGCCGCGGGAGCGGGCGCGGGCTCCGGAGCGGCGGCGGGCGCCGGCTCGGACGACGCGGACGACGACGACGCCGGCTCGGCCGAGCTCTCCTTCGAAGACCCGTTCGACTCGAGCGAGGAGGTGTCGGACGACGGCGACTGGGCCGGCTCCGAAGAGCCGCCGCACGCGGCGAGGATGGAGGCGGCGGCAACGACGACGAGAGCGCGCATGACGAATCTCCTTTGAGGGGCGGGGAGCCTACCGCAGGGTCTTTCTTCCGGCTTGAGGAACGAGCGCGCGAGGGCAAGAATGCTGGGGGGCGGGAGGCATCGAGACGAGTTTTGGACTTCGGCATCGACTTCGGAACCACCCGCACGGTCATCGCGTGCGCAGATCGGGGCAACCACCCCGTGGTCGGGTTCCAGGACGCGGCCGGAGACACGGTCTCCTTCATCCCGACGCTCGCCGCCGAGCGAGGAGGCGAGCTCGTCTTCGGGCTCGACGCGGCGGGCTGCGAGAACGTGCTGCGCTCGTTCAAGCGCCTCTTTGCCGGCGGCGCGGCCGACGCGGTGCGGCCCGTGCGGGTCGGCGCGATCGAGGTGCCGCTCGCGGACGTGGTCGCCGGGTTCGTGGCGCACGTGCGCGAGGCGATCCTCACGCGGTCCGACGTCCGGCGCAGCGCGGCGCGCGGCCCGCTTCGGGTCGCGGTCGCGGTGCCTGCAAACGCGCACAGCGCGCAGCGACTCGTGACGCTCGACGCGTTCCGGCGGGCCGGGTTCGAGTCGGTCGCGATGCTGAACGAGCCCTCCGCCGCGGGCTTCGAGTACACGCACCGCCACCGCGACACGCTCTCGTCCAAGCGCGACGTGGTCGTGGTGTACGACCTCGGCGGCGGCACGTTCGACGCGTCGGTCGTGCGCATGAGCGGCCGGCGGCACGAGGTCCTCGCGACCGCGGGCGTCGCGCGCCTCGGGGGCGACGACTTCGACGACCTGCTCGCGGGCGTGGCGCTCGCGGGGGCCGGCCTCGCACGCGAGGCGCTCTCGCCCGGCGCCCTCGCGCGCCTGCTCGACCAGTGCCGCGCCGCGAAGGAGTCGCTGAACCCGTCGTCGCGCAAGATCACGATCGACCTCGAGGCCGTGCTCGGCGGCGACGCGCCCCGCGCCGAGGTCACCTTCCCGGTCGCCGACTTCTACGACGCGTGCACCCCGCTGGTGGAGCGGTCGATCGACGCGATGGCGCCGCTCATGTCGCGCGTCGACGACGAGGCGGCCGGGCCCGGCATGGGCGACATCGCCGGCATCTACGTCGTGGGCGGCGCGAGCGAGCTGCCGATCGTGGCGCGGGCGCTGCGCGCGCGCTTCGGGCGGCGGGTGCACCGGTCGCCGTACCCCTCGGCGGCGGTGGCGATCGGCCTGTCGATCGCGGCCGACGGCGCCGCGGGCCTCGAGCTCGCCGACCGGTACTCGCGCACCTTCGGGGTGTTCCGCGAGGGCGAGGGCGGCCGCGAGATCACCTTCGACCCGATCTTCACGCCCGCCACCGAGCTGCCGCGCGCCCGCGGCGAGCGCCTCGTCGAGACGCGCACCTACCGCGCCGCGCACAACCTCGGGCACTTCCGCTTCTTCGAGTGCAGCGCCGTCGACGGCGCGGGCCGGCCGCGCGGCGACATGGCCCTCTATGGCGACGTGTACTTCCCGTTCGACCGCGCGCTGCGTGATGCGCCCGACCTGGCAGGCGTGCGCGTCGAGCGCCGCGACGACGCGGGCCCGCCGGTGGTCGAGCAGTACTCGCTCGACGACAAGGGCATCGTCGAGGTCGTCATCCGCGACGAGGACTCCGGCTTCGAGCGGACCTATCGCCTCGCACGATCGTAGGCGGGCCGCTACCGCTTCTTCTTGCGGATACCCGTGAGGCGCCGCTCGTCGTTCTCCGGTATGCAGCGGAGGCCGTCGCACACGACCTGGATCATGCGCGCGCGCGACGCCGCGTCGCCGCCGTAGCGCTCGACGGCGGCCGTGGCGCCGGCGATGAGGGCGTGCACCTCCCCTGCGGTCACGTCGGCACGCACCGCGCCCACGAACTGCGCGCGCTCGAGGAGCCGCGTGACCGCGCGGAGCATCTCCTTCTTCGCGGCGACCGCGCGCTTGAGGTCGTAGCCGGCTCGCGCGAGGGCCTCCATGAGGTCCTTCTTCGAGAGGCTCTCCTCGCCGACGTGCGCGAGGTACCCGAAGAACGCCGCCCCGGGGTCGGAGCTCTCGATGAGGCCGAGGACGACGCCGGTGACCTGCTCCATGCGCGCCACGAGAATGGCCTCGAGCAGCGCCTCCTTCGTCGGGAAGTGCCGGTACAGCGTCCCGACGCCCAGCCCGGCCCGGCGGGCGATCTCGTCGATCGGGACGGCGAGGCCCTCCGCCGCGAACACCTCTTGCGCCACCTCGAGCACGCGCTGCCGGTTCCGGAGCGCGTCTGCGCGCATGGGCGGGGGCTTCGTGGGGGTCACGCGCGACGCTCTCGCGAAGCGGCGGACGGGTTGACAACCGGAACCATGGTTCCGTATAACAGTCGAAGCGGAGGCATCGTTCCGATTATACCCGAACGATCGCTCCGGGGAAGGAGGAGGCCCTCATGAGGATGCCTCAAGGCGTGCACGAGATCTTCGAGCGCTTGCAGCAATGCGTGCGAGACGACGACTGGGACGAGTTCGGCTCGATCTTCGCCGAGATCGACCGGCGGGGTCCGCTCGGCGAGGGTGACGACATCGAGGAGACGGAGGCGAACCGGTCCCTGGTGCGCCGCTATTTCGAGATGTGGAACACGGGCGCCGGGGTCGTGGCCGACGCGGTCCTCGGCCCGCGCTACCTCGACCACGCCCACCCGGGCACCCTCGGGCCCGCCGCCGCGCGCTCCCTCGCGCCCCGCTTCCACGCGGCGAACCCCGACGCCCTCATGATCATCGAGCAGATGGTGGTCGACGGCGACTTCGTGGCGGTCAGGAACTCCATCCGGCGCCAGGGCAGCGAGGAGGTCGTCCTGAGGGGCCTCGCCTTCTTTCGCGTGGCCGAGGGCAAGCTCGCGGAGCAGTGGAGCTTCTACCCGAGCCGCGGCCTCTTCAAGATGAAGGGGAAGCGCTAGCGGGGCTGCCAGGCCGGGCCGTGGCGAAGGATGGCGAGCCGCTCGCGCCAGCCCGGGGCGCGCCGGAGATCGCGCGCGAGCGCGGCGTACTCGTGGAACGCGATGCGGAAGAGCGAGTACGTCTCGATGTTCTTCGTGAGCCCGTAGACGACCGGCGCGCGCTCCGGCTCGAACGTCCAGAACAGCCGGTCCCACACGATGAAGATGCCCGCGTAGTTCTTGTCGAGGTACTCGGGGTTCGAGCCGTGGTGAACGCGGTGGTGGGACGGCGTGTTGAACACGGCCTCGAACCAGCGGGGCGCGCGGTCGACGGCCTCGGTGTGGACCCAGTACTGGTAGACGAGGTTCGCGCCCGCCGAGACCATGATCATCCACGGCGCCACGCCCACGAGCGCGAGCCACGGGAAGAAGAGCCACCCCGCGAACGGCGTCCACGGCTGCCGCAGCGCCGTCGAGAAGTTGAAGTACCGGCTCGAGTGGTGGTTCACGTGGCACGCCCAGAGGACGCGGTTCTCGTGCTCGAAGCGGTGGTTCCAGTAATACGCGAAGTCCCACCCGATCACCGCGGCCGCCCACCCGACCGCCCCGTGCCCGAGGTCGCAGATGCGGTGCGGCCACAGGGCCGTGGCGATGCCGAAGATGCCTAGATTGATGAGCGACACGAACACGAGCGAGCCGAGGCCCATCCCGATGCTGGCGATCGCGTCGCGCCGCTCGTAGCCGCGGACCGCGCGGCCCCTCTTGCGCACGCGCTCGAGCAGCGCGGGCTCGAGCGCCAGCGTCACGAGAAAGAACGGGATCGCGTAGAGCGTGGGCTCCGGGTACGGCATCGCGCGCCTTCAGTTTATCCCGCCTGGCCGCGATCCTGCACGACGCGCCACGCCATTTGCGGAGGTCCATCATGCCGAAGATGCGCGCCGTTCAGGTCACACGCCCCGGGGGTCCGCTCGAGCTCGTCGAGCGCGAGGTGCCGCAGCCGGGGCCCGGCACCCTTCGAATCAAGGTCGAGGCGTGTGGCGTATGCCACAGCGATTCGGTGACCGTGCAGGGCGGGATGGGCGTGGAGTATCCGCGCATCCCCGGCCACGAGATTGTCGGGGTCGTCGACGCGCTCGGCCCGGGCGTCAGCGACTTCGCGATAGGCGACCGGGTGGGCGTCGGCTGGCACGGCGGGCAAGACTTCAAGTGCGACGCGTGCAAGCGCGGCCAGTTCTTCGCGTGCCGGCTCGGGCTCGCCACGGGGGTCAGCTACGACGGGGGTTACGCCGAGTTCATGATCGCGCGCACCGAGTCTATCGCGCGCTTCCCCGCCGGCCTCGACCCGGTGAACGCGGCCCCTCTCCTGTGCGCGGGCCTGACCACGTTCAACGCGATCCGGAACGCGGGCGCACGGGCGGGCAGCCTCCTCGCCGTCCTCGGCATCGGGGGCCTCGGGCACCTCGCCGTCCAGTACGCGGCCAAGCTCGGCTTCCGCACGGCGGCCATCGCGCGCGGGCGCGAGCGAGAAGACCTCGCGAAGCGCCTCGGCGCGCACATCTTCATCGACAGCGCGGAGCGCGACGCCGCCGCGGAGCTCAGGAAGCTCGGCGGCGCGACGGTGATCGTCGCGACCGCGCCGAGCGGCAAGGCGATGAGCCAGGTGGTCGGCGGGCTCGCCCCGAACGGCACCCTCCTCGTCATCGGCATCACGCCCGACCCGATCCAGGAAGACCCCGTGTTCCTCCTCTCGGGCTCCCGCGGCGTCCGCGGCTGGTACTCCGGGACCGCCATCGACTCGCAGGACACGCTGGAGTTCTCGCAGCTCAACGGCGTCGAGTCGATGAACGAGATCTTCCGGCTCGAGCAGGCGCCCGAGGCCTACGCGCGGATGATGAGCGGCGCGGCCCGGTTCCGCGCCATCCTCAAGATGGCGTGACGATCACGCCTCGCGCGGCGTGCTGCGGGGATCCTTCATGAGGACGTCGTGCACGCCGCCCTCGTGGAGGCTGACCGCCGAGGCGACGGTGAGGCGCGCGCTGCGGTAGAACTCGCGCACCGTCGTCGCGCCGCAGTTGCACATGGTCGAGCGAATCTTCGCGAGGGTGAGCTCGAGGTTGTCCTTCAGTTTGCCCGCGTAGGGCACGTAGCTGTCGACGCCCTCCTCGAACTCGAGCTGGTCCTTCGCCTTCTTCGCGTCGCCGTGGTCGTAGCGCTGCCAGTTGCGCGCGCGGTTCGACCCCTCGCCCCAGTACTCCTTCATGAACTGGTTGTTCACGCGCACCTTGCGGCCCGGCGCCTCGTCGAAGCGCGCGAAGTAGCGCCCCATCATCACGAAGTCGGCGCCCATCGCAAGGGCCAGGGTCACGTGGTAGTCTTGGCTGATCCCGCCGTCGGAGCAGATCGGCACGTACACGCCGGTCTTCTGGAAGTACTCGTCCCGCGCCTTGGCGACCTCGATGACCGCCGAGGCCTGCCCGCGGCCGATACCCTTCTGCTCGCGCGTGATGCAGATGGACCCGCCGCCGATGCCGACCTTCACGAAGTCGGCGCCGCACTCGACGAGGTAGAGGAAGCCCTCGCGGTCGACGACGTTCCCCGCGCCGATGTACGCGTTCTTGAAGTTCGACTTCGCGAACCCGATCGTGTCCTTCTGCCACTCCGAGTAGCCGTCGGAGGAGTCGATGCACAGGACGTCGGCGCCCGCGTCGATGAGGGCCGGAATGCGCTCCTTGTGGTCGCGCGAGTTGATGCCCGCGCCGACGATGAGGCGCTTCTCGCGGTCGACGTTCTCGAGCGGGTGCTCCTGGTGCGCCTCGTAGTCCTTGCGGAAGACGAGGTGGACGAGGTTCTGGCGCTCGTCGATGACGGGCAGGCAGTTGAGCTTGTGGCGCCAAATCGAGCTCGTTCGCGTCCTGCAGGTCGACGCCGACCTTGGCGCTGTGGATGGCCGAGAAGGGCGTCATGAGCTGCCTGACCGGCGTCTCGAGCGGCGTCTTGCCGTGCCGGTAGTCGCGGCTCGTGATGATGCCGATGAAGCGGCCCGTGGGTGAGCCGTCCTCGGTGATGGCGAGGGTCGAGTGGCCCGTGCGGTCGGTCAGCGCGAGCACGTCGGCGAGGGTCGCGTCGGCCCGCAGGTTCGAGTCGCTGACGACGAACCCGGCCTTGTAGTTCTTCACCCGCCGCACCATCGCGGCCTCTTCCTCGATGGTCTGCGACCCGAAGACGAACGCGAGGCCGCCGCACCGGGCCAGGGCGATCGCCAGCTCGGCCCCCGAGACGGACTGCATCAACGCGCTCGTCACCGGCACGTTGATGGTGAGGGGCGAGAGCTTCGGGTCGGGCGGCGACGACAGAGAGGAGGGGTCGGCCTTGAACCGCGCGATGGGGGCCCGGAGGTCGACTTTGTCGGGCGTGCACTCCTTGCGCGTCAGGTTCGGTACGAGGAGGTACTCGCCGAAGGTACGACTCGGCTCATCGTAGATGAATGCCATGTGCGCTCGTAGTTGCGGATCGGCGAGCTGTCAACGGACTCGCCGGGGCGCGCCGACCCCTTCACGGCGTCAGGAAGCGCTCCGCCGCCGAGCTCGGGCACGGACGTTGCTTGAGCCAGGAGGTCTCAAGGAGATTTTTTCCCATGACCCTCCTCGAACTCATCATGTACCTCCTCGTCGCCGGCCTGTGTGGCTCGCTCGCCCGCATGCTCGGCGGAGGGACGACGGGCGGGTTCTTGATGTCGATCGTGCTCGGCTTCGTGGGCGCGTTCGTCGGAACCTGGATCGCCCGGATGCTTCACCTGCCGGAGTTTCTGGCCGTGGCTGTGGCGGGCCATCCCTTCCCGATCGTGTGGTCGGTGCTCGGGGGCTTGTTCCTCGTCCTCATCGCCCACGCCGTGACGCGACCCCGCTACGCCCGCTGGTGAGAACGCGGCCGTAACCGGGCGATACCTTCGCGATCCCGCCGCCGGGGGTCGTCGCCGTACGAGGAGTACGGCTCCTCGCCCAGTCGACGGGCTCGCTCGGTCTCCCCCGGTTCCGGGGCGCGTTCTCCTGAGCGCTTGTTTTGCTTGGGTTACGCGCCCTTGCTTCGCTCGGCGGCTCGCGCCCTTGCTTCGCTCGGGCGGGATTATTTGCTGCGCGGCTTGGTGCCGGATGCCTTCGCGCGCTTTTCGCGGGGCGCGGCGGGTCGTGCGCGGGCAGGGCCGGGCTTCTTGGCCGCGGGTTTCGCCGGGGCGGGGGCGCGGAGGGGGCCCTTGGCGAGCGGGCGCGCCTCGAGTGTGGCGAGGGGGGCGCCGGGACGCACCAGGCCCGCGCCGCGGCAGCGGGGGCAGACGTAGCCCTCGACGTCCCAGGCCGAGCCGGGGCGCCCGAACGGGCCGCCGCCGGAACCGCCGCAGGCGGGACACTCCTCGAGGACCTCGTCGGGCCGGCGCATGCCCCCGGATTTTAGGCGGGCGCCCCGGAAATGGCGAACTGTCGTGCGAAAGCTCGCCTCCGCGGCGACACCTTAGAAATGCACGCCCACGTGGGCCATCGCGATGAAGCTCGCGCCGACGCTCGAACCGGAGTCCTGGTAGAGCGCCTCGTACTCGGGCGGGACCGTCTCGCCCGCGGGTAGGGCGAGAGGCGGCCGCTCGAGGAAGAGCAGCTCGGCGTTCGCGTCGACGCCGAGCGAGACGAGCTTCGAGAAGTAGAAGTCGAGGCCCGCGGTGGGCCCGATGTTCCAGCCGTGCACCGTCACGTTCGACGCGGTGTTGCCCGTGGACGCGCGGAGCGAGTCGGCGCTGAACGACCCGAGGAAGGCGTACCCGCCGCGGCCGCCGACGTACCCGTCGATGCGCCAGATGCGAAAGTGCAGGGCCGCCTCGAGATCCGTCTCCCAGAGGTTGAACGACGAGAGCTGGAGGTCGCGTACGCGAATGCCCGCCGACAGGAAGACGAGCCGGACGCCCGCGCCGACGCCGAACGCGGGCCCCGAAGCGCGGTTGTCTTGCAAAGCCCAGTTCGACGCTTTCAGCGAGACGAGAATCCGTATACGCGGCGCCGACGTCGGCGTTCAGATAGACCCACTCGAGGCCGAGGCCCCCGTCTTCGAGGGTGCGCGTGGTGTCGAGGTGCTCGTCCTTCTGCACGACGACCGCGGGCGCGGAGGCCCGCGGCGCGACGACCGCCGCGGGGGCCGGCGCGGGCACGACCTCGGGGGCGGCCGACGGAGGCGTGGCGACTCCGGGTTCGACGATCACGGGCGGATCCTGGGCAAACGAAGGCGCTGCGTACAGCGCCGCGAGGCAACCGGCGGCGGCGCCGGCGAGCGTGCGAATCATGATTTCTCCTGCCCGCGGGACGGGCGAGGGCGCTCGTTTGCAACGGTCGAGCCATGACGGCGCGTGGCCTCGACGTGCGCCCTTTCCGGCGTCCGGATCGTATTTGCCGCGAACGTACCGCCTTGCCACGCACGCCGTCGTGCACCGTGGGTCGCGCGCGCCGGCGCAATTCGCGTTTTGCGACGGTGCCTCGACTTGGCTGACACGCGAGAGTTCTTGGCGATTCCTCCCGCTTCGGCGCGGCGCGGCTCGACCGTGGCACATCGCGTGCTCTTCGACCCGGATCGCGAATATCGCAATCCACTTTCGAGGGAGCCAATGAAGAATCGTCCATTACGCAAGTCCGTCATCGGTGTGGTCGCGGGAGGCGCGCTGGTGGCCGTCGCCGTGGCGAACGGCGGGTGCAGCGCGGTCAACGACGCGAAGGACGCCGTGAACAACGTCGAGCAGGCGACGTCGGGCTGCGACGAGTTCGATCAAGGCGAGACGAGCATCGACAGCCTCTCGATCGACGGCGACACGAAGGCCTTCGTCGACGCGAGCTCGAACTTCGTCACGGTCGCGCGCACCTCCGAGAGCGCGGTGCTGGCCGCGTGCATCGCAATCGACGGCGACCTGCAAATCCCCGACACGTGGACGGCGATGGCGGGCGACGGCGGCTCCTCCGACGCCGAGGTGACCGAGGCGTGCAAGCAGGCCGCGGACAAGATCGCGAGCGTGATCCAGGGCGACGCGGCCGCCCAGTGCCAGCTCGTCGTCTCGCGCGGCTACTGCACGGTGGACGAGCAGGCGCAGGTCGACTGCGAGTCGAAGTGCACGACGAACACCACGTGCACGCCGGGCGACATCACGACGCTGTGCAGCCCGGCCGAGCTCACGGGCGAGTGCGACGGGAGCTGCACCGCCGGCGCGTACTGCGAGGGCTCGGTGACCACCCAGGCGCAGTGTCAGGGCTCCTGCGAGGGCGACTGCACAGGCATGTGCGACTCGAACCCCTGCCAGGGGACGCACTGCGGCGGCACCTGCATGGGCACGTGCACCGGCGAGTGCCAGATTGCGCAGTCGGCGCAGGTCAGCTGCGGCGCGGGCGTGAACTGCCGCGGCGGATGCAGCGTCGCGTACAAGGCGCCGGCGTGCGAGACGACGGTCACGCCGCCGGCCTGCAACGTGAGCCAGACCTGCCAGCAAAGCTGCAAATGCGAGGTCGAGTCGAAGGCCACGTGCACGCAGCCGGGCGCGAACCTCGAGTGCAGCGGGACCGTCTCGGCCGACGTGCAGGCGGTCATCACGACCGTGAAGAAGAACCTGCCGTCGATCATCCTGCTCGTGCAGACGCAGGGCCCCCTCATCACCGACGCGGCGACCCTGGTGGCGTCCACGGGGCAGGTCGTGGCGAACGAAGTGGCGTCGCTCGGCGGCAAGTCGGTCGCGTGCGCGGGCAAGGCCGTCTCGGAGGACGCAAACGCCACGGCGAGCCTGAACGTCTCGGTGACGGCGAGCGCCAACGTGAGCGGCGCGTGCAACGGCCCGAAATCGGGGTCCTGAAGGCGTGGTCCGGGCGGCGACCGTCCGCCCTCCTTGGAATGTAACGAGTTGTATTGCGGCACGGCGGCTGCAACCGCCGCGCTCAGGAGGAAACCAACATGATCCGATATGCAGGAACCTTCGTCGTCGCCGCCGCCCTCATGGCCAACGCAGCGTGCGACAAGCCCGGGGTGGAGGAGCAGCAGAAGGAGCAGCGGGCCGCGCAGGACAACGCGGATCAGCAGCAGCGCGCGGCGCGCGAGTCGGCGTCCGCGCAGGCGGACATGAACGACAAGGTCGCCTCGGCGCGCGCGGACTTCGAGCGCACGCGCGAGGACTTCCGCCGCGACAAGCAGACGGATCTCGACGAGCTCGACGCGAAGATCGCGTCTCTCGAGAACAAGGAGCGGGCGGCGACGGGCAAGGCCAAGGCCGACCTCGACGCCAAGCTCCCGAACATCCGCGCCGAGCGCGCGGCGTTCGGCGCCGACCTGCGCAACGTCGACGCGACCACCGCCGCGACGTGGGACGACACCCGCGCCCGCGTCGACAAGGAGTGGGACTCGCTGAAGTCGACCGTCAACGACGCGGAGTGACGGCGCGCCCGCTCGGGGGCCGGCGGCTGCGAACACCCGCCGCCGGCCCCCGCCGCCTCCACCCCGAATTCCCCTCGTGAATGAGTTGCGTGCACGAAAGAGAAGAGAGGATTTGCGTCATGAAGCGGTTCATCGTTTCGGCCCTCGCGGCGGGCAGCCTGGCCGCGTGCGCCTCGTCCGTTCCGCCGCCCACGAACGAGTGGTCGGCCGCACAGCTCGACATCGGGCGCGCCCAGGCCGGCGCCGCCCCGCGTGTCCCCGAAGCGAAGCTCCACCTGAACCTCGCCGAGGAGGACCTCGTGAAGGGCAAGGAGCTCATCGGCAAGGACAACCGCCACGCGGCGACGATCATCGAGCTCGCGCGCACCGAGGCGGTGCTCGCGGCGAGCCTCGCGCAGGCCGCGGAGGCCCGCGTCGGCGCTCAGCGCGTCGAGGACGCGTACCCGAAGGGAGGCGACCAGTGAACCCCAGGTCGATCGCGCGCACCGCGCTGCCGCTGCTCTTCGCGGTCGCCGCCGTCGCGTGCGCGTCCCAGCAGCCGCCGCCCCGATCGCTCGTCGAGGCGCGCGAGGAGATCCAGCGCGCCAAGGAGGGTCCGGCCGCCAAGCTCGACCCGGCCGACGTGCACGAAGCCGACGTCGCGCTCCAGACCGCGGAGCAGGCGTACCGCCAGGCGCCGCGCGACCCGTCCACGAACGACCTCGCCGTCGTGGCCGATCGGCGCGCGCTCATCGCGGAGTCCGAGGCCACCGCCATCCAGGCGCGCCTCGACACGCAGACCGCGCGGCATGCGCTCGCCGCGGCCACCGCGGCGCAGCTCCAGAACATGCAGAGCCAGCTCGGCCAGACGCAGCAGGCGCTCGGCGCCACCCAGATGCAGCTCCAGGACGCGCGCGACACCATCGCGAAGATCGCCGCCGTGAAGGACGACGACCGCGGGATGGTCATCACGCTCCAGGGCGAGGTGCTCTTCCAGACTGGCAAGTGGGACCTCAAGCCGTCGGCGATGGCGAAGCTCGATTCGATTGCCGACGCGCTGAAGGGCAAGGAGCAGCCCATCGCCGTCTTCGGCTTCACCGACGACGTGGGCGGCCCCGACACGAACCTCGCGCTGTCGCAGCACCGCGCCTCCTCGGTGCGGGACTACCTCGTCAGAAAGGGTGTTCCGCAGGACCTCATCACGGCGGAGGGTCGCGGTCAGGACGACCCCGTATCGGCCAATCGGTCGGTCGAAGGACGCGCGATGAACCGGCGCGTCGAGATCGTGGTGCGCCCGAAGACACACTGACGACGGGGGTCCCGTGAGGGAGTCCCCGGGTCGCTGTGACGAAATTGCCGACGGCGTGGCGCGGTCGGGCGCCGCCGGCCCATGCTCCCTGCGTGTTGCGTGGCGAGCGCGAGCGGCTCGACTGTTGCACCTGAGCCGCACCTATGGACCCTCGCCCGCCGGGGCCCCCGCTCGTCGCGTGGGACATTCCCTTCAGGACGATGCTCCGCGCCGCCGCGCTGATCGCGGGTGCGTGGCTCCTCCTGCAGCTCCTTCCCGTCCTCCTCGTCGTCGTCGCCGCGCTGTTCCTCGTCGGGACGCTCGGCCCGTCGATCGAGTGGCTCGAGCGCCACGGGATGAAGCGCGTCTGGGGCGTGGTGCTCGCCTTCACGCTCCTCGCCGTCGTCGCCAGCGGCGTGGCCGCGATCACCGTCCCGGCGCTCGTCGACCAGGTCACGACGCTGGTCAAGCAGGAGCCGGTCCTACGCGATCGCCTCGCGTCGAAGCTCTCCCGCTGGCGCGTGAGCGCGCCCCTCGCCGGCTCCCTCCGCGACATCCGGTACGAGGCCATCGCGCGGGCCGCGGCGACGGCCGCCCTCCATTACTCTTCGGCCGCGGTGGAGATCATCGCGTACGTCGTGAGCTCCGTCTTCCTCGCGATGTACGTCATGATTGACCGCGACCGCCTGCGCGGCGGCCTGTTCGCGGTCGTTCCGCGCGCGCAGCACATGCGCCTCTCGCGCGTGCTCCTGAACCTCGAGAGCATCGTGGGCGGGTACATCCGCGGGCAGGTGCTCACGTCCGTGCTGATGGGCCTCTTCGTCTTCGGGCTCCTCACGGCCTCCGGGGTCCCGAACGCCGTCGCGCTCGCGGTCTTCGCGGGACTCGCGGACGTCCTGCCCTACGTGGGGGTGTTCCTCTCGGTGGGGCCCGCGGTGATCGCGGCGCTGGGCGTGGGGGTCGGAACGGCCGCGGTCGTGCTCCTCGCGATGGTGGCGTACGAGGAGTTCGAGAGCCGCTTCCTCGTCCCGCGCATCTACGGCCAGGCGCTCCGCCTGCCGTCGTCGGTCATCCTCGTGGCGCTCCTCGCGGGCGGCACGCTCCTCGGCATCGTCGGGGCGCTCCTGGCGCTGCCCGTCGCGGCCGCTCTGCGCATGCTCGTGGACGAGCTCCGGGTCGAGCTGCCCGGCGAGACGACCCTCGACGGCGGGGTCCGCGCCCGCGACGACCGGTTCGAACGCGAATACCAGCGGCGCGCCCAGGGCGTGCCCGCCGAGCAGGCCGCGGCGATCGCGGTCGCCATCGCGGAAGCCCGGAGGGAGAGGGAGGAGGAGGGGCGTCTGAGTGTGCCTGCCTCCCTCACTCCGCGACCGCCGAGCGGTGTGACCTGAAATCCGTCTGTACTGGATCGAGACCGCGTATCTTCGACTTTGTTTTACCCTGGCGTGCATCCGAAGGCCGAGTAGGGTGTGTTCCGTCTTGGCTCCTCCCCCGTCCTCCCCGAACGGAGCGTCCTCGAAGGCCGAACCCTGGGCCTCCGTCGACGACGTCGCGGCCCACCTGGGGGTCCGCAAAGACTCCGTCTACCGGTGGATCGAGCACCGCGGCTTGCCCGCCAAGAAGATCGGCAAGCTCTGGAAGCTGAAGCTCTCCGAGGTCGACGCGTGGGTGCGCGCGCGAGGGGCCGACGAGGCGTCCGCGGGCGTCACGACGCCGGAGTCCGAGGGCCGGGTGGCCGTCGCGAAGCGCGCGTCGCGCGGGCGGGTGCTCGTGATCGACGACGAAGAGCTGGTCCGCGACACGGTCAGCGACTTCCTCGGCGACGAGGGCTACGTGGTGCAGGTGGCGAGCGACGGCGCGCAGGCGCTGGCGCTGCTGCACGCGGCCAACGAGCTGCCCGGCGTCATCGTCCTCGACCTGAAGATGCCCAACCTCGACGGGTGGCGCTTCCGCGAGGAGCAGTCGCGCGACCCGGCGCTCGCGTCGATCCCGGTCGTCATCGTCACGGCCACGCGGACCGCGGGCGTGAAGGGCGCGGCCGCGGTGCTCCGCAAGCCGCTGAAGCTCCCGCTCCTCGGCCAGGCGATCGCGAACCTCTGGCCCGCGCGGAGGGAGCGTTGAGCTCCGACAAGATCCGCGCGCTGGCGCCGGCCTACGCCGAGCGCGCGCACATCGACCACGTTCTCGCGGGCGGCGGCGAGTCGGGCGCGCTCCTCCGGGCGATCGACTGGCGGCGGACGCCGCTCGGCCCGGTCTCGTCGTGGCCCCAGGCCCTCCGCGCGGCGGTCAGCCACTGCCTGAACTCGCGCTTCCCCATCTTCGTCTGGTGGGGCCCGCAGATGGTCAAGATCTACAACGACGCGGGCCGCGCGCTCCTGGGCGCCAGGCACCCCGGCGCCCTCGGCGCGCGCGGTCGCGAGGGGTGGCCGGCGATCTGGCACCTGCTCGGCCCCGTGCTCGACCGCGTGCTCGCGGGCGGCGAGCCCACGTGGGCCGAGAACCAGCTCGTGTACCTCGATCGCAGCGGCTTCCTCGAGGAGTGCTACTTCACGCTCTCGTACAGCCCCATCCGCGCGGGCTCCGGCGGCGTCGGCGGCGTGTACTGCACGGTCGTCGAGACGACCGGCCAAGTGGTCAGCGAGCGTCGCATGCGCGCCCTCCAGCACCTCGCCGCGCGCACGACAGGCCGCGACACCGCGGCCGACGCGTGCCGACGCGCCGCGCAGGCGCTCGCCGAGGACGTCGACGACGTACGCTTCGCGCTCGTCTACCTGCTCGAGCCCGACGGGCGCCGGGCGCGCCTCGAAGGCGCCGGCGGCCAGGCCCTCCGCGAGAGCCTCCGCCCCGACCTCGTCGCGCTCGACGACGGCTCCGCCCCCTGGCCGCTCGCCGACGCGCTCCGCGCGCCCGAAGGCGTGCGCAGCCCGGCCTCGACGGACGCGCCCCCCAGCGGCGTCACCCAAGGTTCCGGGTCTCTCGCCGCAGGCGCGCGCGAGAGCCCCGCTGTTTTTGCGGTCGTGCGTCCGATCGCGCTCCCCGGCGAGGGCACGGCCAGCGCCGTCCTCGTCGCCGGGTTGAGCCCGCACCTCGCGTTCGACGACCGGTACCGCGAGTTCTTCGCGCTCGCCGCCGGGCAGATCGCGTCGGGCATCGCGAGCGCCCGCGCCCTCGAGGAGGCGCAGCGCCGGCACGTCGAGGCCGAGGAGGCGCGCGCGCGCATCGCCCGCACCGAGGAGGAGCTGCGCCAGACGATTGCCGTGCGCGACGCCTTCGTCGCGGCCGCCTCGCACGAGCTCCGCACCCCCCTCACGACCCTCGAGCTCCAGCTCGACGGCCTCATTCGCGCGCTCGGCCAGGCCCCGGAGGACGCGACGACGCAGCGCTGGCTCGCGCGCACCGAGAAGGTGCGCGCCCAGACCAACCGGCTCGAGCAGCTCATCGAGAGCATGCTCGAGGTCTTCGGCAACGCCGCCGAGCCGCCCCGGGCGCGCGCGCCCGGCAGCGTGGACCTCGCCGAGGTCGCGAAGGCGGTCGTGCACCGCGTCCGCGGCGAGTCGAAGCAGGCGCTCGCGGCGATCGTGCTGCGCACCGAGCCCGTCACGGGCGAGTGGGACCGCGAGCGGCTCGACTCGGTGCTCTCGCACCTCATCGCGAACGCGCTCAAGTTCGGCGGCGGCAAGCCGGTCGACGTGGTGGTCGAGCCGGCCGGCGCGGTCGCGAGGCTCACCGTCCTCGACCGCGGCATCGGCATCGCGCTCGCGGACCACGAGCGCATCTTCCAGCGCTTCGAGCGGGCCGCCTCCGCGAACCACTACGGCGGCTTCGGCCTGGGTCTGTGGATCGTGCGACAGCTCGTCGCGTCGATGGGAGGCACCGTTCGCGTCGACAGCCGCCCCGACGAGGGCGCGACCTTCGTCGTCGAGCTCCCGAGGAGGTCATGAGGACCTCCAAGCTCGTCATGGTCGTCGACGACGACGAGGCCCTCCGCGAGAGCATCTGCGAGCTCCTCGAGGAGGACGGCTTCCGCACCGTCTGGGCCGACAGCGGCACCACCGCGCTCGGGAAGCTGCGGGCGTCGCGCGAGCGGCCGGACGTGATCCTCCTCGACCTCATGATGCCGGAGATGAACGGCTGGCAGTTCCGCGAGTCCCAGCTCCGCGACCCGGCGCTCGCGTTCATCCCCGTGGTCATCATGACCGCCCGGCGCGACCTCCAGCGCATCAAGGCCGACGCGGTCGTCCACAAGCCGCTGAAGCTCTCGCGCCTCCTCGAGGTGGTCGGGCGCTTCACGCGCGAGTCGGACAAGGGCGACGAGGACCCGCGCGCGGCCGCCCGCGAAGCCGAGGCGGCGCGCGCCCCCGACTCGCGGCCGCCGCCCGCCGCCGCCGACCTGGGGCGCATCGTGTCGCGGATGCAGGCGGGGCTCGTGCAGACGGACCTCTCGGGGCACGTCGCGCTCGTCAACGCGCGCTACCGCGAGATCACCGGCCGCTCGGAGCCCGAGCTCCTCGGCCTGCGCGTCACCGACGTGACCCACCCCGAAGACCGCGGCCGCGCGCGGGCGCTCTTCGAGACGCTCGTCGAGCGCGGCACGCCGTACACCGCCGAGGAGCGCTGCCTGCGGCCCGACGGCACCGTCGTCTGGGTCGAGACCCACGCGTCGCGCATCGACGGCGCCGACGGGCGGCCGAGCGGCGTGGTCCTCGTCGTGATCGACGCGACCCCGCGCAAGCAGTCCGAGCGGGTGCTGCGCGAGAGCGAGGAGCGCTTCCGGTTCATCTTCGAGACCGCCGAGGTCTCGCTCTGGGACCAGGATTCCTCGGGCAGGTGAAGGACAGGCTCGCGCGCCTGCGCGACCGGCACGGCGCCGCGCTCGCGCAGCACCTCGAGGCGACCCCTGCGCTCGTCGACGAGCTGCTCGCGCTCGTGCGCATCCGCGACGTGAACCCCGCGACCCTGCGCATGTTCGGCGCGACGACCAAGGAGCAGCTCTTCGGGGCGCTCGGGTCCGTCTCCTTGCCGGAGTCGCGCCGGGCGTACGCGCACCTGCTGGCGGCGGCCGCCGAGGGGCGCACGAACTTCGCCGCCGAGAGCGTCGCGCAGACCCTCGCGGGCCGGCGCTTCGAGGTCTTCCTCGCGGCGGGCTTCGCCGGCGGCGACCGCGCGCTCGTCAGCATCACCGACGTGTCGTCGATCCGCGCGACCGACCGGGGCCGGCACCAGACGGCCGCGGAGGCCGAGCGCGCCGTGCGCTTCAGCGAGACGTTCGTGGGCGTCCTCGGCCACGACCTCCGCAACCCGCTCAGCGCCATCACCACCGCCGCGAGCCTCCTCGAGGTCCGCGCGGACTCGGAGAAGATCGCCAAGCCCGTGGCGCGCATCCTCGTCAGCGCCGATTGCCTCGAGCGCATGGTCTCGCAGCTCCTCGACTTCACGCGCGTCCGCCTGGGCCGCGGCATCCCCATGAACCGCGAGTCGATCGACCTCGAGGAGGTCACGCGCGCGATCGTCGACGAGCTCGAGCCGATGCACAAGCGGCGCATCCAGGTGCAGGCCGTGGGCGACCTCGTGGGGACCTGGGACAGCGAGCGCCTCTCGCAGCTCCTCACGAACCTCGCGACCAACGCCTGCCAGCACGGCGCGCCCGGCATGCCCGTGATCATCCGCCTCGACGGCACGTCGCGGAGCTCCATGCGCATCGAGGTCCGGAACCGCGGGGTGATCGCGCCCGAGGTCCTGCCGGTCGTCTTCGAGCCGCTGCGCCTCGGCCGCACCGAGCGCCGCACCGAGCGCACCGAGCGCTCGAGCGGCCTGGGCCTCGGCCTCTACATCACCCGGCAGATCGCCCTCGCGCACGGCGGCGACGTCCGGGTCGACTCCAACGACGACGACGGGACCTGCTTCACCGTGGACCTCCCGCGCCGGCCTCCGGCTGAAGACGAAGCCGCGCCGACCGCGGTCGAAACGCACCGATAGAGGAGACGAATGGCCTCGAGCGACTCGAACCGACCCGTCACTCGCAGCGACGCGCCCCCGAGCTCGCGCGATCCCTCGCGCGGCCGCGGCCTGTCCGCGATCGGCGGATCCCTCCCCCCGTTGACCTTCGCGGGGTTCGTCGCGGCCACCATCGCGGTGCTCGCGATCGCGGTGCTCTCGTACCGCTCGCTCGAGAGCCGGTCGGAGGGCGCCGAGCGCGTGACGCACACCCTCGAGGTGAGCGAGGAGATCGAGTCGCTGCTCTCGACGGTCAAGGACGCCGAGACCGGCCAGCGGGGCTACCTGCTGACGGGCAACGAGCGGTACCTCGAGCCTTACGACACGGCGGTCGTCGCGCTGCCGCAGGAGCTCGCGGCCACCCGCCGTCTCATCGGCGACGACGCGGAGCAGAGCAAGCGCCTCGACGTGCTGGAGCGCATCGCCACCGCGAAGATGGCGGAGCTCAAGGCCACGGTGAACCTGAAGCGGGACGACCACGGCGACCAGGCGCTCAAGCGCGTGAACGACGACTCCGGCAAGGAGATGATGGACCAGGTCCGCGGCATCGTCGCGGAGATGAAGAAGGCGGAGCGCGAGGCGCTCGTCGTGCACACGGCGGCGTGGGAGCAGGCGTCGACGGTGGGCGCCGTGGTCACGTGGGGCGGCTCGGCGCTCCTCCTCGTGCTCATCGCGGCGGCGGCGGTGCTGTCGTCGCGCGACTTCCAGATGCAGGCGACGGAGGCGTGGCTCCGCGCCGGGCAGACGGAGCTGAGCAATTTGGTCCAGGGCGAGAAGGTCATCGAGGGGCTCGGCGACGAGATCGCAGAGTTTCTCTGCAGCTACGTCGGCGCCCCCCTCGGCGCGCTGTATTTCGGGAGCAACGAGGTGGACCTCCATCGCGTCGGCGGGTACGGCCTGCCGTCGACCGCCGAGAGCGACCCGGCGCGCGCGGCCTCGGGCCTCACCCGGCAGGCGATGCGCGACGAGGAGGTCATCGAGGTGCCGGGCGTGCCGGAGGAGTACTTCCCGGTGTCGTCGGGCCTCGGCGCGGCGCGCGCGCGGCACCTGCTCGTCGCCCCCACCGCGGCCGACTCCGTCACGAACGGCGTGATCGAGCTCGGGTTCTTCCGCACCATCGAGCCGCCCGTGTACGAGCTCCTGCGGCGTGTGAAGGAGCCCATCGGCGTCGCGCTCCGCACGAACCGCATGCGCCGCGAGCTCATGAACCTGCTCGAGGAGACGCAGCGCCAGGCCGAGGAGCTCCAGACGCAGCAGGAGGAGCTCCGCGTGCAGAACGAGGGCCTCGAGCGCCACACGCGCGCGCTGCAAGAGTCGCAGGAGCGCCTCCACAACCAGCAGGCGGAGCTCGAGCAGATCAACTCGCAGCTCGAAGAGCAGACGCAGGCCCTCGCGGCCCAGCGCGACGACCTCGCGCGCGCGCAGGGCGAGCTCCAGCGCGCCAACACCTACAAGTCCGAGTTCCTCGCGAACATGTCCCACGAGCTGCGGACGCCGCTCAACAGCTCCCTCATCCTCGCGAAGCTCCTCGTCGACAACCGCCACGGCAACCTCAACGCCGAGCAGGTGAAGTTCGCGCAGACGATCTACTCGGCGGGCAACGATCTGCTCACGCTCATCAACGACATCCTCGATCTCTCGAAGATCGAGGTGGGCAAGCTCGACGTCCGGCCCGACACCGTGGTCCTCAAGCGCCTGACCGACGACCTGACAAGCACCTTCGACCCCATCGCGCACGACCGGGGCCTCGAGCTCGCCTTCGACGTCGACGGCGACCTCCCGGGGAGCCTCTACACCGACCCGACGCGCCTCCAGCAGATCCTCAAGAACCTGCTCTCGAACGCGCTCAAGTTCACCGAGCAGGGCGGCGTCACGCTGCGCGTGCGCCGCGGCGTCGCCGGGACTCTCGCATTCGACGTGACCGACACGGGCATCGGCATCCCCGAAGGGCAGCAGGAGATCATCTTCGAGGCCTTCCGCCAGGCCGACGGCACGACGAACCGCAAGTACGGCGGCACGGGCCTCGGGCTCTCGATCTCGCGCGACCTCGCGCGCCTCCTCGGGGGCGAGCTGACCGTGAAGAGCGAGCCGGGGCGCGGGAGCACCTTCACGCTCGCCCTGCCCGAGCGCTACACCCCCGCCGAGGGCCGCGAGGCGCCCTCCCCCGCCCCGCGCCTGCCGCCACCCGTGCGCCGCGCCCCGCGCGCGCCGAAGCAGCAGCAACCGCCGCGCATCCAGCCCACGACCGCGCCGTTCCCCGACGACCGCGAGAGCATCGCGGCCGGGGCCCGCGGCATCTTGATCATCGAGGACGACGTCGCGTTCGCGCGCATCATCCACGAGCTCGCCCACGAGCTCGAGTTCCAGTCGCTCGTCGCGACGAGCGCCGAGGAGGGCCTCGCGATGGCCGAGCAGTACCGGCCGAACGCCATCGTCCTCGACGTCGGCCTGCCGGACCGCTCCGGCCTCTCGGTCCTCGACGCGCTCAAGCACAACCCTGCGACGCGGCACATCCCGGTGCACATGTGCTCGGTCGACGACTACGCCCAGACCGCGCTGCAGATGGGCGCCGCGGGGTACGCGATCAAGCCGGTGCAGCGCGAGAAGCTCGTCGAGGCGCTCCAGAACCTCGAGACGAAGTTCGCCGAGCGGGTGCGGCGCGTGCTCGTCGTGGAGGACAACGAGGTGCACCGCGAGAGCACGTGCAAGCTGCTCGCGGCCGACGACGTCGAGACCGTCGCGGTGGGCACCGCGGCCGCGGCCCTCGAGCAGCTCGGCTCGACGACGTTCGACTGCATGGTGCTCGACCTCTCGCTGCCCGACCGGACGGGCTTCGACCTGCTCGAGGAGATGACGCAGAAGGATCAGTACTCGTTCCCGCCGGTCATCGTGTACACGGGCCGCTCGCTGTCGCGCGACGAGGAGCAGACGCTCCGCCGCTTCTCGAACTCGATCATCGTGAAGGGGGCGCGCTCGCCCGAGCGCCTGCTCGACGAGGTGACGCTCTTCCTGCACCAGGTCGAGGCGAAGCTCCCGCCCGACCGCCAGCGCATGCTGCGCGACGCGCGGCACCGCGAGGCCATCTTCGAGGGCCGGCGCGTGCTCGTCGTGGAGGACGACGTCCGGAACATCTTCGCGCTCTCGAGCGTCCTCGAGCCCAAGGGCGCGAAGGTCGAGATCGCGCGCAACGGGCGCGAGGCGCTCGAGGCGCTGCGCGACAAGCCCGCCGTCGATCTCGTGCTGATGGACATCATGATGCCCGAGATGGACGGCCTCGAGGCGACGCGCCGAATCCGCAAGCAGCCGCAGTTCGCCAAGCTGCCGATCATCGCGCTCACCGCGAAGGCCATGATCGACGACCGCGAGCAGTGCATCGCGGCCGGGGCGAACGACTACATCGCCAAGCCGCTCGACGTGGACAAGCTCCTCTCGCTCGCCCGCGTGTGGATGCCCAAATGAACAAGCCCGCCGACGAGGACATCGAGCTCACCCTCCTGCTCGACGCGATCTACGCGAAGTACCGGTACGACTTCCGGCGCTACGCGGGCGCGTCGCTGAAGCGGCGCGTGGCGGCGGCGCTCACGCACTACGGCTGCCGCACGATCTCGCGCCTGCAGGAGCTCGTGCTGCACGACCCACAGGCGTTCACGGGGCTCCTCCGCTTCCTGACGGTGCAGGTGAGCGACCTCTTCCGCGACCCCGAGTATTACCGCGCGCTCCGCGAGCGCGTCGTGCCGTACCTGCGGACGTACCCGTCGCTCAAGGTCTGGGTGGCGGGCTGCTCGACGGGCGAGGAGGCGTACTCGCTCGCCATCCTGCTCGCGGAGGAGGGCCTGCTCGATCGCACGCTCATCTACGCCACCGACATCAACCCCGAGGCGCTTCGCACGGCCGAAGAGGGCGTGTACGGGCTCGACCGGTTCGTGCGCTTCAGCGAGAACTACCACCTTGCGGGCGGCAAGGAGTCGCTCTCGAACTACTACACGGCGCGCTACTCGTCGGCCCGGTTCGACCGGCGCCTGGCGAAGGCCATCCTCTTCTCGGACCACAGCCTCGCGACGGACAGCGCGTTCGCCGAGGTCGAGCTGGTGTCGTGCCGCAACGTGCTCATCTACTTCGAGCGCGAGCTGCAAGACCGGGCGGTCGGCGTGCTGCGCGAGTCGCTCTGCCGCAAGGGTTTCCTGGGCCTGGGCATCAAAGAGACGCTGCGGTTCTCGTCGCACGCCGCGGCCTTCACCGAGTTCGCGCCCGAGGAGCGCATCTTCCAGCGCCTCTGAGCGCGGCGAGGAAAGACGAACGAGGACGAGCATGTCACTCCAGAGCATCGCAGCCATGGTGATGGGCGGATCGGCCGGCGCGCTCGAGGCGCTCGGCGTGATTTTGCCGGCGCTGCCGGCGAGCTTCGGGCTGCCCGTCGCGATCGTGCTCCACGTGCCGCGCGGGCGGAACCGCCTGATCGAGGTCATCGCGCACCAGTGCGTTCTGCCGGTCGCCGAGGCCGAGGACAAGGCGCCGCTCGCCCCGGGCGTCGTGTACGTCGCGCCCCCCAACTACCACCTGCTCATCGAGCGGCGGCGCTGCCTGTCGCTCTCCACCGAGGACCCCGTGCGCTACTCGCGGCCCTCGATCGACGTGCTCTTCGAGACGGCCGCCGACGCGTACGGCCCCGCCCTCGTCGGCGTGCTGCTCACCGGCGCGAACGACGACGGCGCGCGCGGGCTCGCGCGCATCCGCTCCGCGGGCGGGGTCACCGTCGTCCAGTCCCCCGAGACGGCCACGTCCCGCATGATGCCCGAGGCCGCCCTCCGTCTGACGTCCGCGCATCACGTGCTTCCACTTAGCGAGATAGGTCCTTTTCTCGCGCGCCTCGGCGCGCGGGCTATGGCGAACAAGGAGACGGTATGATGTCCGAGCCGATCAAATTCCTCGTCGTGGACGACACGGAGGAGAACCTCGTCGCGCTCGAGGCGCTGCTCTGCCGCGACGGACTCGAGATCCTGAAGGCGCACTCCGGGTCGGAGGCGCTCGAGCTTTTGCTCGTGCACGAGGTCGCGCTCGCGCTGCTCGACGTGCAGATGCCCGACATGGACGGGTTCGAGCTCGCGGAGCTGATGCGCGGGGCGGAGCGCACGAAGCACGTGCCCATCATCTTCGTGACCGCGGGCGCCCACGATCCGCGCCGCGTCTTCAAGGGGTACGAGAGCGGGGCCGTCGACTTCCTCTTCAAGCCGATCGAGCCGCTCGTGCTCAAGGGCAAGGCCGACGTGTTCTTCGAGCTCTACCGGCAGCGGCGGGAGCTCTCGAACTCGCTGCGGCTGAACGAGATGTTCGTCGGCATCCTCGGCCACGACCTTCGCAACCCGCTCGGGGCCATCCTGACGGGCGCGCAGCTCCTCGAGCGGCAGCTCACCGATCCGCAGCTCATTCGCGTGGTGAAGCGAATGACGTCCTCGGGCGAGCGCATGACCGACATGATCGAGCAGCTCCTCGATTCTGACGCGCGCGCGTCTCGCGGGCGGCCTCGGGTTCGTGCGCGTGCGGAAGCGCCTCGACGTGTCGAACCTGGTGCAGCGCGCCGTCGAGGAGCTCCGCGCGGCGCACCCCGACCGGGAGATCGTCGTGGAGATCGCGGGAGACTGCACGACGACCGGCGACGCCGACCGTCTTCTGCAGCTCTTCTCGAACCTCGTCGCCAACGCGATCGCGCACGGCACGCCGGGCGGCGCCGTCTCGGTGCGCCTCGAGGGCGGCGACGAGAAGGTCTCGGTGCAGGTACGCAACAAGGGCCTCATCCCGGGCGCCCTCATGCCCACGCTCTTCGATCCGTTCCGCGGCCGCCAGCGCCAGACGACGAAGTCGCGCGGCCTGGGCCTGGGCCTCTTCATCTGCCAGCAGATTGCCGTCGCCCACAGCGGCACCGTCGAGGCGACCTCCGACGAGGTCACGGGCGAGACCACCTTCACGGTCCTGCTCCCTCGCCGCGCGGCGGGCGCGCGGGCCGAGACCGCCGCGGGCACCCCGCGATTGGTGCTCATCGTCGACGACGACGAGAACATCCGCGACTCGTTGCGCGAGGCCTTCGAAGAGGAGGGCTACCTCGCCTCGACGGCGTCGAACGGCCAGGAGGCGCTCAACCGCCTCACCCAGGACGCGCGCCGCCCGGACGTCGTCATCCTCGATTTCGTGCTCCCCATCCTCGACGGGGGGCGCGTGTACCAGGCGATGCAGGCGGACCAGGCGCTCTCGCGCGTGCCCGTCATCGTCTCCACGTCCAATCCGTCGCGCGCACCGTCGGGCGCGGTCGTCGTCCCCAAGCCGCTCAAGCTCGATCGCCTGCTGAACGCGGTCGCCGCGCTCTGGCCGGAGGAGACGTCGAGCTAGAGCAGGAGCCCTTTGAACGGGACGTTCAAAGGACGGATGCTCCCCAAACTAGGGCAAAAATAGAGCTGGCCGTCGTTCCGAAGGAACGACGGTCGCGCTAGGCAGCGGCGCCGATGACTTCGCGCACCGTGCCGAGCGTCTCGTCGAAGTCGAACGGCTTCCGCAGGAACTTCGCGTAGCCCTCGCAGCGCGTGCGGATGTCGACCTCGGGCATCGCGCTCGTCAGGAGCACCGGCACGTGCGCGAGGCCGGGGTCGGCGCGCATCGCCGCGATCGTCGCGGGCCCGTCGAGCACCGGCATCATGCAATCGAGGATGACGAGGTCCGGCGGGTGGAGGCGCATGGTCTCGAGCCCGCGCGCGCCGTTGTCGGCCGTGTGGACCGAGTAACCGAGGTCCGCGAGCGTGACCGCCAGGACGTCGACGAGCCCGAACTCGTCGTCGACCACCACGATTGTTCTTCATGAGCGCTTCTTTCCGCTCGGTTTCTCGGGGCGCCTCCGATGCCGCCGGCGTATCGCCCGGCGTCTTCTCGAAGCGGCCCGAGGCGGGCTCGTGTGAACGTGGCGATTCGCCGCAAAAGCATTCGGCGTGCGCCGGGGAAAATCGTTGTGAGACCATGACGTTCGGAGCCTTGAGCACAGACCGTTCCCCGCGCTCGTCCCGCCCCCGGCGACCGTCCAATTCCAGATTCATCAAATCCAATGCAACCTTGCTGGAACGGGGGGGATCGCCCGCGGCCCGTGTTGCGCCGCACGGCGCGTGGTCCCACGGCATTTCGCGGCGTGTCGGGATCCGCATCGCGCGTCCCCTTCGCGGATGCCACGTGGCAGAAACGGGGTTGTTGTCGCGCGTCGCCACGCACGGACGACGGCCGTAAACCTCCAAGGGCCCGGATCCGCGAGCGATCCCGGCCTGCCTGCGCACATGATTGCGCACATGGAGCGTGCGCGCGGCCCACGGCGATCCTCCGCTGACGCATCCAGTCGGACCTGCCGAACGTCGGCGACGTGGCCTGACGAGAGGGGCAGTTCGGGGTTCGGCTATCTTGGGCGGCCATGACCGCCATGAGCCACGAGCTGGTCCGCTTCGGGGTCGCGATGGATCGCCCGCTGCTCGAGCACTTCGACATCATCGTCGCCGAGCGGGGCGTCACGCGCTCCGAGCTCCTTCGTGACCTCGTTCGCGCCGAGGTCGTGCGCGCGCAGATCGCCCGGGGCGCGCCCGCCGTGGCCACGCTGACCCTCGTATACGACCACCACGTGCGAGAGCTCAGCGAGAAGCTCACCGCCTTTCAGCACGAGCTGGGCGACCGCGTGCGCTCCACGCTCCACATCCACCTCGACGACCGCCGCTGCCTCGAGGTCATCGTCATGCGCGGCCGGAGCGATGAGCTGAAGCGCGTGGCCGACCGCCTCCTCGCGACCCGCGGCGTCACGCATGGCGGGATTGAGATCATCGCCGAAGACGAGCCCGCGACGCCGTCCCATGCACGCCCGCACGCTCACCTTCCCGCTCACGCGCACGAAGGGCACGACCACCCCCGCGAGCGCGAACCCAAGCGCGCGAGCAAGGCGCGGAGGGCGCGCTGAACCGTCGCGGTGCTATCGTATTTGCGATGGCCAAAGACAGAGTCGTGGATATGAACCCCCTGGCCGCGCAGGCGATGCGCGACCGCGACCTCGTGATCCGCGGCGTACGGGACGAGCTGGTCCAGTTCATGGCGCGCAAGTTCTCCAAGGAGCGCGGCAAGGAGCTGAGCTCCCTCGGGCAGGAGGTGGCCTGCATGGTCGAAGCGCTGGCCGAGGGCATGGCGCTGCTCCATGTCGACGTCATTCGCTCCATCGCGAATGACGACAAGACCTCGTACGAGAGAAAGCTGACGATGCTGCGCGAGCGCGACAAGAAGTAGGCATGACGCTCGAGGGGGTGCCCGCGCTGGAGGCCGCTGCACCCCCGGCGCCGAAGCGCGCGCCCGCCGTCGCCGCGCTCCTCTCCATCGTCGTCCCGGGGCTAGGGCACATCTACGGCGGTCGAACGCGGCGCGGCCTCGCGTGGTTCGCGGGGCTCATCGCGATCGGCCTTGCGCTGCACGGCATGCTGCGCGTGCGGGGGCCAGGGTTCTTGCTCGGGCTGATCCTCGTCGCGACGCACCTCTCGGCCCTGCGCCTGCTCGTCGCGGCAGACGCGGCCTGGCAGGTGCGGCGCGCGCCGGGTCCGCGCCCGTCGCTCGGCGCGACTGCGCTCGCTGGGCTTGCCTTGTTCGGCGTGGGCCTCGGGTACGAATTCGCGCTGCGACGGTGGTTCCTCGAGGCGTTCAAGATCCCCTCGGGCTCGATGGTCCCGACCCTCTTCCCCGGGGACCAGGTCTTCGTTGACAAGACGCGCGCGCCGGAGCGCGGCGACGTGCTCGTCTTCCCCTTCCCGGAGCACCCGGACCAGGAGTTCATCAAGCGCGTCATCGGGGTGCCCGGCGATCGGCTCACCTTCCGGCGCGGGCACCCGGTGATCAACGGCCGCGAGGTGCCTCGTGCCTCGTGCGTCCGATGACGTATCGCGACGAGGACACGGTCGGGACCGAGCACGATGGCGACCTCTATCTCGAGATGCTCAACGACCGCCGGTACCTGACCTTTTACGACGCGAACTTCCACCGGTTGTCGCCGACGACGAAGACCTCCCCGTCGGGGACCGACCATGGGCCCGCGAACTCATCGTGCGTGCCGAGGGCGATCGGGACGCCGCCGCCCCGCCCGCCGTGCCACATGCGCGAGTCGTGGGCGTTCCAGGGAATCGGCGTGCCCTTCGTCACGTGGCTCGGGGTCAGCCGGCGCGGCATCGAATGGTCTCGCGTGGGCCTCGACCTCCAGGGCCGTGAGCCGCGGCTTCCAGCGCTCGCCCGGGGGCTCGAGCGGGAGTTCGACGCGTGCATCACGAAGCTCACCGGGACCAATCTGTAGAGAACCGGTCGCCCACGGCGGATGACCGCGGCCCCTCGACGAGCCACCGCGCCCCTCCGGCGAAGGAGACCGGTCATCCGCCGCGGACGACCGCGCCTCCGATGAGGAAGCTCGGTCATCCGCCCTGGGCGACCGCGCCTGCGACGGGGAAGACCGGTCATCCGCCCTGGGCGACCGCGCCTGCGACGGGGAAGACCGGTCATCCGCCGCGGGCGACCGCACCTCCGACGAGGAAGGCCGGTCATCCGCCGCGGGCGACCGCGCCTGCGACGAGGGAAGCCGCGCGTCACGGCAAGAATGCACCGACCGGGCGCGACGCCGGGCGCACCTGCACCGGCGCGTCGCGGGTGACGCGCCCGAAAGACGGCACCGCATGTCGCGGAACGGTCAAGGACGCCACAGGGCGCACGCCGAAACGACAAAGATTCCTCACGGATAGTGGGGGGTGCGGCGCGGGGAGCCTGGAACGCATCTTGGAAAGGAGCTCTTTCATCGGGTCTTCCCCGACACGCTTCCCCCGACGAAGAGAAGGAGTTTTTCCCATGCGCGTCCGAGATTCGTGGCTGCTCGAGGACTTCAGCTTCGACGAGCCGACCGACTGGGCGACGGCGCCCGAAGTGCAGCCGATGCTCCGTCACGAGCGCACCGAGGACGAGCGCTTCCGCTCGCTCCTCGAGGACCCCGAGGCCTGCTGGCAGTGGGGCGCGCGCTGAGCTGGGCTGACTCGAGTAGACTGCGTGCGGCATGTCACGACCGCGCGCGCTGATTCTCGACTACGGGTACGTGCTCTGCGGGCCGCAGAGCCCCGAGCACATCGCACGGATGGCGGCGCGCCTCGAAGTGCCCCCGGCCGCGTTCTCGACGGTCTACTGGGCGGAGCGCCTGGCGTACGACGCCGGCGAGTCTCCCGAGGCGTACTGGCGGAAGGTGGCGGCCGGGCTGGACCGGGCCGCGCGCTTCGACCCCACGCTCCTCGCGGCCATGATCGAAGACGACACCCGCTCGTGGTGCGACTACCGCGAGGAGGTATGGGAGCTGGCCGGGCGGTTCCGCGCGCGCGGAGGCCGGCTCGGGCTCCTGTCGAACAACATCCCGCCGCTCATGGCGCGCCTGCGGGCGACCCGCGGCATCGACGCGTTCTTCGACGTGGTGACCGCGTCCTGCGAGGTCGGGCTCGCGAAGCCGGGAGAGGCGATCTACCGGCGCTGCCTCGACGCGCTGGGCGTCGCGCCCGAGGACGCGCTCTTCGTGGACGACGTGCCGGCGAACGTCGCGACGGCCGAGCGCCTCGGGATGAGCGCGTTCCTGTTCCAGGGCGACGACGCGATCGCGCGGCTGCGCGCGGCCGTCGAGGCGTGGTCCGCCTCGTTCTAGTCAAGCGTACGGGCGGCGCGCGGTGACCTCGATCTCGATGCGCATGCGCGGGTCGAGGAGGCCGGCGACGATCATGGTCGCGGCCGGACGCGCGACGCCGAACGCGCGCTGGAGCGCGGGCCAGCAGGGCTCGAAGTCCGCGCGCTCGGGCAGGACGTACCGGACGCGGACGACGTCGCCGAGCGCCGCGCCCGCTTCGACGAGCGCGCGCTCGATGTTCAGAAGCGCTTGCTGGCACTGCTCCTCGACGCCCTCGGGCAGGGTCATCGTGGCGTAGTCGAAGCCGGTGGTGCCGGAGACGAAGACGAGGTCGCCGGAGACGATGGCGCGCGAATACCCGATGCGCTCTTCGAAGACGGAGCCGGACGAGATGCGCTGGAACTCGGTGCTCATGGTTCCCTGGGTGTAGCATCGCCGGCCTCGCGACCCAGACGCCTCTCGCACCCCCAGGAGCCCGCCATGGCCATCGAAGTCGGCACGCACGCCCCGCACGTCACGCTCTTCAACACCGATCGCAAGCCCGTGAACTTCCCCGAGCACGGGCACATCACCGTGCTCGCGTTCTTCCCCGCGGCGTTCACGAGCGTCTGCACGAAGGAGCTCTGCGCCTTCCGCGACGCGATCGCCGACTACGAGAAGCTGAACGCGACCGTGTACGGCATCAGCGTCGACTCTCCCTTCGCGCTGGCAGAGTTCAAGAAGCAGCAGTCGCTCAACTTCCAGCTTCTCTCGGACCACAAGCACGAAGCGATCGAGAAATACGGTGTCGTCTATCCCAACCTGGCGAACGTGGGATTCGTCGCGGCCGCGCGCTCGGTATTCGTCGTCGATTCGCACGGCCACGTCGCGTGGCGCTGGGTCGGCGCGGAGCCGAAGGACGAGCCGAAATACGAAGACGTGAAAGCCGCCGTCGAGGCAGCCGCCGCGCATCGCCATCACCATCACTGAGCCCTTCCACGAAGTTTCGTGGCGCACACCGTGTGCGGACGATCGCATCTTGACGATGAATCCGCCGATCCTTATGTGAGCGGCGCACCCGCGCAACCGCCCTGAAAAGGAAAGGTGACGAACATGAAGATGGTGGTAGCGATGATCAAGCCGCACAAGCTCGACGAGGTGAAGACGGCGCTCTCGGAGCTCGGCATTCAAGGAATGTCGATTTCCGAGATCAAAGGCTTCGGTCGTACGGGTGGCCGGACCGAGGTGTTCCGCGGTTCCGCCTATCAGGTCGACTTCGTTCCGAAGATCAAGATCGAGGTCGTGGTCCCCGAGGCGCAGGTCGGCCCGGTGCTCGACGCGATCGAGCACGCGGCGAAGACCGGCAAGATCGGCGACGGAAAGGTGTTCGTCCTGGGCGTCGACGAGGCGCTTCGGATCCGCACCGGAGAGCGCGGAGAGACCGCGATCTAGCTTCTTAGCTTCGATACATTGGCTTCTCGTTTCGATGGAATGCGGTACCCGGGGCCTGTAGGGGACGACCGACCCCGGATCGCCGCTGCCTCTCTCCCGCGAACCCGGCATGCTCCGTCTTGGCGCCGCGCGGCTTCGCGGCTACCAAGAGAATGGGAGATGCCCGGCGCGCTGAACCTCGAACGCTTCGCGTCGATCTCGGCCGAGCTGGCGAGGTCGCCATCCCGTGACGCGGTGCTCCAGCGCGAAGGCGTGTCGCTCGAAGAGTGGCTCGACACGCAGGAGCTGTGGATGACCCGCATGGCGGGCGAGGCGCGCCGGCAGCACTTCGCGCTGAGCCAGCGCTTCTCGGACCTGTACGCGGCGCACCGCGCGAAGTTCGAGGAGGCGCGCGCCGCCCCGAAGCCCCAGCCCGTGCGCAGGCCGCCGCAGACGATCGGCCGCGGCGTCGCGGCCATCCCGTTCGCCGGGCAGGTCGCCCCTCCGCCACCGGTCGCCGGCCCGCCCGTCTCGAGCCCCGCGCCGTCCGGCCCGTACACGACGCGCCTGAGCGTGCAGCAGCTCGCGGCCCTCCGCGCGGAGCTCACCGTCACGCCGGAGCTGGAGCACGGCAAGGTGCGCGAGCGCTTCGGGCTGACCGAGGTCACCTGGTCGCTCGAGGAGACCTACTGGCAGAAGCAGCTCAAGGACCCCGAGATCTTCGCGAGGTACCTGCACGTCTTCAAGTACTACCGGGGGCTCTTGCAGTCGGGGTCCGCGAACGGGTGACGAGCCGGCGCCTTCCCATCGCGCCGTCGATCGCGGTACGAATGGGCCGATGAGCGCGAGCGCGGATTGGGCCATGCCCTCGTCGGGCATGGAACGGAGCCCAGGTCCGCCGGCGTGGATGCTCGCGCTCGAGGCGGCGCACGATCAGCTCCGGCGCGCGGCGCGGCTGCTCGAGGAGCGCGCGCAGCCCGTCGTCGATCTGCGGCCACCGGCCCGCGCGCTCGAGCGCGCCTTCGCCGGCATCTACGACGCGCTCGACGAGCGGCGGCCGCGGCTCGAGGCGGCCCGCGAGGCGATCGAGGCGCTCGAACAGACGCGCGCGGGGCTCGCGCCGGGCGCGGCGCTCGAATCCGGGCATCGGCTTCGCGCTCGAGCACCTGGCCGACGCGCACAAGCACCTCCTCGACGCCGAAGAGCGCCTCGCGCCCCTCGTGCCGCGCCCGCCCGCGCCCGCCCCCGAGCTGCGCGCGAGCCGCGATCTGCCGGGGCTCCACGCGCTCGATCGCCCGACCCTCACCCCGCGCCTGCGCGTCCCGGAGCCGCCCGAGCCCACCGTCGAAGACGCGCCGCCGCCGGCCATCCCCACGCCGAAGACGTTCGAAGAGCTCGCGAAGGCAATCGAGGCGCTGCAGGGCCGCGCGGCGCCGGAAGAGGAGCCCGAGCGCGAGCCGGACGCGCCGCCGGCCGCCGAGGCGGCCGAAGACCACCCGGGGTTCGCGGCGGAGATCGCGCCGGCGCTCACGAGCGAGGAGTTCCTGCAATCGCGCGTGCGCCACTGCTTCGAGGAGGTCTCGATGATCGGCATGCAGCGCGCGCCGCTGCTCGGCGACCCGTGGCGCGCGTCGCTCATCCTCGAGCGCCGGATGCTGGCCTCGATCGACGCGATCGTCGCGATGGGCCCGGCCTCGGTGGCGCTCATCGAGCCGCTGGTGCTCGACTCGCCCGCGAAGGACGCGGCGCGGGTCTTCGGGACGGGCATGGTCATGGGCTGCCTCCTGGGCCGCGACGCGTTCGCCGTCGCCGAGCGCGCGTTCCTGGCGTTCGAGGTCGGCGACCCCGCGAGCGCCGCCGCGTTCGCGGGCGCGCTCAAGCTCGTGCCGCACCCGTCGCTGCCCGTCGTGATGCGGGCGTGGCTCGCGGACGCCGATCCGGCGCGCCGGGCCCTCGCCATCGACGTCCTCGGCTACCGGCGCCTCGCCGCCGTCGACGAGCTCGCGCGCGCCGCCGCCGACGAGCCCCTGGTCGCCGCGGCTGCCCTCCCCCACTACGCCGTCACGAGGCACGGCGGCGTGACTCCTGCCATCCAGGCCGCCCTCGCGAGCGAGTCGCTCCCGCTACGGCAGAGCGCGTGGCTGGCCATGGCCATCACGTCCGACCTGCGCGCGGCGGCCGTCCTGCGCACCGAGCTCGCGGGCGGCGCGGGGGTGCCGGCCGCGCTGCCGCTCGCGATCGTGGGCGACGCGCGCGACGCGGCCCTGCTCCTCGAGCGCGCCGTCGCGACGCAGGATCCGACGCTGATCACGGCCGTGGGCTGGGCCGGAGCGGCAACCGCCATCCCGGTGCTCATCGAGCTCCTGCGGCGCGTCACGGACGACGAGGTGAAGCTCACCGTCGCCTACGCCCTCGAGCGCATCACGGGCGCGGAGATGTACGAGCAGACGCTCGTCCCGCCCGAGAAGATCCTCGTCCCCGACGCCCCCGAGCCCGACCTGGCGGGCGAGCTCGCGCCGCCTCCCGCGCGCCTCGCGGCCCTCGGCGATCCGCGCGACCTGCCGGGCGACGGGGCGCCCGACCTCCTCGACCAGCCGACCGTCGACCACGCGCGCTGGCTCGCCTACTGGCGCGAGAAGGAGGCGCACTTCCAGCCCGCGCTGCGCTTCCGCCGCGGCTGGCCGTACACGCCGCTCGTCTCGCTGCGCGAGCTCGATCGCTGGAGGTGCACGCCCGGCGAGCGCCGGCTCCTCCAGCGCGAGCTCATCGCGCGCACCGGCAGGTGGGTGCATTTCGATCCGCACGACTTCGTCGTGGTGCAGGAGGCCTCCCTGCGGGAGTGGGAGCCCTTCGTGCAGCGCGCGTCGGGCCAGCCCGGCGCGTGGAGCATGCCCTCTCCGCGCTAGTCTTCTTGCGAGAGCAGCACCGCCGAGCGCTCGCCGCCGTCGCTGCCGGCGATCGCCATGGCGGTGCCGTGCGGCGCGTACCCGTGGCGCCACGCCGTCGCCGCGAGCGCGATGTGCATGGGGATGGCCGCCGCCCCGAGGTGCCCGAGCCGCTGCCCCGGCGCGTCGAGCATCTGCGGCTCGCACCAGAACTTTTGCGTGCGCCCCATCACGCTCTGCCACTCGTAGAGGCGGCGCATCTCGAAGGTCATGTCGGTGAGGATCCAGCCGGCCCGCGCGTTTTGCTCGACCATCGGCACACCGGCCTTCCTCACGGCGACCGTGAGGCCCAGGGCCTCGAACCGCGAGTGGTCGTTGTCGGGCGTGGCCTTCTCGAAGGCCGTGCCCACCTCGTGGACGCGCGCGAAGGCGCGCAGCCGGTAGCGCCGCGCGACGTCGGGCCGCATGAGGAGCGCGAACGCCGCGGCCTCGCCGGGGATGAGCGCGTCCAGGTTGCCGGGCGAGTAGATGCGGTCCTGCGCCTCGAGCGCCGCGACGACCCCCGGGTCGTAGTCCGTGTGCGTGCCGCCGAGCAGAATCGCGTCCGACTCGCCCGACCCGAGCGACGCGAGCAGCTCCGGCAGCACGAACCCCGGCCCTGCCGCGCCCCGGGCGCACGTCTCGGCGCTCGACTGCGGGCACAGCTCCTTCGCGCGCCGCGCGAGCATCGAGAGCACCACGTTGGCCGGCACGACCCCGTCCGGCCGCTTCTCGGCGACGTGCTCGTCGACCGCGAGCACCACCCGGATGCGGAGCTGCCGGGCGACCGGCCCGATCGCCGCGAGCGCCTCTTCCATCGCCGGCACCGCGAGCCGCAGCGCGCGGCCCGGGCCGACCAGCAGCGGGTCGAGCGTCGGCACGAGGCACATCGTGATCGGCTCGTCGTTCCGGTCGAGCAGCGCCGCCTCCGTCATGCCCGCGGCGCCGGTACGGAGGAGGAACCCGGTGTCGCGCGCGCTCGGCCCGATCGACGTGAAGGCGCCCACCCCGACGACGACGGCCGCGGTCCTCATGCCAGCCCGATCTCACGCACGACGATCTTCGATTCTTTCATCCGCTTCGGCGCCTTCACGTGCGCGCGCCACACCAGCTCGACCGAGATCGGCCGGCGCGGCCCTGCCCCGAGCAGGTCGACCAGCACCGTGTCGAGGTGCGGCCGCACGATCGCCGGCTCCCGGTCCTTCACGCGGAACTCGATCTCGACGGCCACCCGCGGCAAGACGAACGTCGTCGCGCCGCCGCCCGGCACGAGGTTCAAGAGCGCGACCTGCTCGCCGCCCACCAGCGGCGCCGGCGACGAGAGGCCGGGCGACGCGCAGTTGTGGAAGCGGTCGTCCTGATCCTCGGGCGCGAGCGGCGAGCGGAACTCGAGCCACCGCATGTCGTACGTGCCCGTGAAGCGGCGCCGCGGCTCCCAGCTCCGGCCGATGGGGCCCATGCACGCGGGCGGCGGCGCCGTCCTGCGGTCCACGATCGGGAACGCGGGGTCCTCGAAGTGCGGCGCCGGCTGGTCGGTCAGCGCGGCGGGGTCGCGCGCGAGGCCCATGCCGATCGGGTTTCGCGCCTCCTCGACGAGCTTCTTCGGGTCGCTCGCGTCGGTGCCGCCCCACGCGTAGTCGTATTTCATCTCGAGCTGTGCGATCGGCCGCGGCGGCGAGATGCCCGCGCCGCCCACCTCCCACACGCGGAGGCCGTACACGCGGACGGCCTTCCGCAGCGGCCCGACCTGCGCGAACGTGTCGAACGCAGGGGCCGGCCGGCCGCCGGGCGCGTACGCGATGGCGACGACGACGACGTCCGTGCCCGGCTTGCGGAGGCAGAGGTCCGCCGGGTACGCGACGCTCGCGGGCTTCTTGTCGTCCCACGGCACGTCCGCGAGGCGCACCTTCCGCTGCCGGGCCTCGGGCGCGAGCTCCGCGACGCCGCCGGAGGGGGCCGGCACCTCGAAGGTCGCCTTCACGATGGCCGCGAGCTTCTCGCCGTCCTTGTCGAGGAGGAGCTGCGGGTGCACCGCGAATTCGGTCGTGTTGTCGACGGGCGGCTGGTCCACGAGGCTCGGGACACATTATGCCGCGTCCGGAGCCCGCGAAGTGCGCGGAAACGCGCCGTAGTCCGTTGGGGTGACGCGGCGCGGCCTTGGCGCCTCGAGCTCCATCCCGGATACTCGTCGTCGCACCATGAGAACCGCGCCCGCGCCGAACATCCCCGCGATCCCCGGCATGAACCCCGGCATGTTCGTGGCCGCGGGCGGCGGCGGCGGCGGCGGCGGCAGCGGCGACGGGGGCGACGGCAGCGGCGACGGCGAGGGCGGGCAGGGCCAGAAGGGCGGAAACGACGCCAAGGGCGGGGGCAAGAACGCGAAGGGATGCGGCGCCGGCAGCGGCAGCGGATGCCCCAACCCGGCCCACGGCGGCAAGGGCACGACCGCGGGCGACCCGGTCGACGTCACCACGGGGCGGGTCTACACGATCGCCGCGCCGGACCTGATCCTGGCGGGGCCGATGCCGTTCGTCGTCTTCCGGACGTACGACAGCTCGAAGCGCGATCGCGACGTCGGGCTCGGCTTCGGGTGGTCACACTCCCTCGCCTGGGAGGTGCAAATCCATCGCCGCCGGATGCACCTGATCACCGGCGAAGGCATCGAGTGGGACTTCCCGATCCTCGCCGTGGGCGAGGAGACGCAGATCGAGGATCTCCTCATCCGCCGCGAGTTCGCGGCGGTCATGGTCACCCAGGGCAGGACGGGCCTCACCTACCGCTTCGAGCCGTTCGTCGTGCCGGCCGACCCCGCGACCCCGTCCACGGGAACGCACGTCCTCACCTCGATCTTCGACGCGTACGACAATGGTTTGCGGCTCGCGTACGAGCGCGGATTCCTGATCGGCGTCTTCGACACGGCGAACCGGCTCGTGCGGGTGCGGCGGAACGGCGCGCGCATCGCGGCGTTCGAGATCAGCGGCGTCCCGGGCACGGCATGGTTCGCCGTCCGCACCTACGAGCACGACGCGCGCGGCGACCTCGTGACCGCACGCGATCCGTACGGCAACCCGAACCGGTACACGTACGACGACGACCATCGCCTCACGTCCCAGAGCACGCCCGAGGGGGTCACGACCTTCTACCGGTACGACGCAAAGTCACGGTGTTTCGAGACCTGGTGCGAGCGGTCGGGTGGCGACCCGAGCCTCGACGAGAGCGCGCCGAAGCTCCTGGCCGACGGCGCGACGCGCGCGAAGGGCTTCCTGCATTGCAAGATCGACTACGGCGACGACTACGCCGAGGTCGTGACATCGCGCGGCGTGCGCCGCTACTTCATGAACGGCGCGATCGCCGAGAAGACCGTCTTCGGCACCGGCGTCCATGAGAGCCAGTACGACGGGCTCGGCAACCTCGTGCGGTACCTCGACCCGCTGGGCGCCGAGTGGAACTACACGTACGACGCCCGCGGCCGCAGGACCTCCGAGAAGAACCCCCTCGGGGACGTCCTCAACTGGATCTATGATGAGCACGGCCACCTCGTTCGGATGGCCTTCCCGGGCGGCGAGCGAGACTACGTCCGTAACGCCCAGGGAGATCTTCTCCTCGCGAGCGACACTCTCGGGCCTATCGTCTCGTACGAGTACGACGCGCGGGGCCTGATCACGCGCGCCGATACGCCAGCGGGCACCACGCTCATGGAGTACGACTCCATGGGCAATCGGACCCGCATCGTGGAGCCGAACGGCGGCCAGCGGCGATTCACCTACGACGCGCTAGGGCTCATCACGTCGGTGGTCGACGAAAACGGCCACGAGTCGCGCTACGTCTACGGGCCGGGGCGCGAGCTCCTGGCCGTCCAGACC
Source organism: uncultured delta proteobacterium (assembly GCA_963797395.1). Lineage (GTDB taxonomy): Bacteria > Myxococcota_A > Polyangia > Polyangiales > Polyangiaceae > Palsa-1150. Next base: position 944,363 of record CAWCPA010000008.1, on the reverse strand, counting down.
GCCGATGGCGCGACGGTCCACTACCGCTACAACCGCGACGGGCAGCTCGTCGGGATCTCGACGCCGCTCGGCCGGTACGAGCTCCTGTGGGGGGGCGCGGCCAGCTGCTGCGAGGTCCGGAAGCCCGACGGCACGGCCCTACGCTTCCGGTACGACCGCGAGGGCAATCTCGTTCGCGTCATCGACGAACGCGGCGACGACAACGTCTTCACGCGCGACAGCGAAGGCCGGGTGGTTCGCGAGAAGACGTTCGACGGCCGGGTGAAGCAATACGAGGTCGATGCCCTCGGGAGGCTCGTCAAGATCGACGTCGCCGGCGAGGTGACGCAGATCGCGTACGACGCGCTCGACCGCATCGTGAAGCGCGTCCTCCCGGACGAGAGCGAAGAGTCGTTCACCTACGACTGGGCCGGCCGCGTCCTCACGGCCGACAACGGGCTCGTGCGGACCGAGTTCGCCTACGACTCGCGCGGCCGGCGCATCGAGGAGACGCAGTCGTATGCGGGCTCCACCGAGTCGATCGAGAGCCGCTACGGCGCCGTCGGCCGCATCGAAATGCGCACGTCGCGAGGCCACGTCGAGCGCATGCGCCTCAACGCCATGTCGCTGGCGACCGAGCTCCAGCTCGACGGCGCCACCGCCCCGGTTCGCTTCGCCTGGGACGGGGCCGACCAGGAAATCGAGCGCATCCTGCCCGGGGGCGCCGCGGTGCGCCGCCGCTACGACCCGGCCGGGCGCGTCGCCGCGCGCGCCCTCTACGCGCCGGGAGCGCGGCCGAACGTCGGCCCGCTCGAGCCTGAGTGGATGGGGCCGAACCCCGGCCTCCTCCTCCAGCAGTCGTTCGCGTACGAGCCGGCGTGCTCGCTGCCGACGCACAGCGACGACAGCGCGCGCGGCCCGGTCGAATTCAAGAACGATCCCATGGGCCAGATCCTGTCGCGGACGCCCGCGGCGGGGCTGGCCCGCGAGGTCTTCTCGTATCGGCACGGCGAGGAGCTCGTCGACGGCGGCGCGATGCGCCACTACATGCCGGGCGGGCGACTCGTCAAAAGGAGCAATACCGACTATCGGTACGACGACGCGCATCGCCTCGTCGAGAAGCGCGGCGCCGGCGAGGACGCGGGGCCCGGCTGGCGATACGAGTGGAACGGCTCGGGCCTCCTCGCCGCGGCAATCTCACCGAAGGGCGAGCGCATCGAGAACGTGTACGACGCCTTCGCGCGACGCGTCGAAAAGCGCGTGAAAGACCGGGACGGCGCCACCGTCTCGTCCGTTCGCTACGTGTGGGACTCGGGGAGCCCGATCCACGAGATCAAGCGGCGCGCCCAATCGACGAACGACCCGATCGTCGAGGAGCGGACGTACGCCTATGCGCCCAAGAAGGGTTGGCTCCTCGCCCACCGCGACGTGAAGCTCAACGGACACCGCGAGGAGTCCGGCTGGGTGTTCTACGTGAACGACGCCACGGGCCGGCCCGAGCATCTCGTCGACGAGCGCGGGAAGTCGCTGGCCACCTTCGACACGAAGGCGTTCGGCGCGCTCGAACCCGTCCCGAACCGCCCGAACGACGTCGCGACCAGCGCGCGCTTCATGGGGCACTGGGAAGACGAAGAGACGGGGCTCTTCTACAACCGCTATCGGTTCTACGACCCGGAGACGGGCCGGTACATGAGCCCGGAGCCCCTCGGCATCCAGGGCGGCTTCAGCACCTTCGGCTACGCACGCAACCGGCCCTTCGACTACGTCGACCTCGACGGCCTGGCGCCCGAGGAGGGGATGCTCGCGACGGGGCCCAACGGGACGCGCGGGAGCAGCAGCAACGAGGACAACACCTCCGCAGGCGTGCGTTCGGGCGAGGACGACCCCGAAGGGAGGCCGCTGCACCCCGTGGTCGCGAACGCGCTGGCAGACCCCTCGTGCGTCCGGAGCCGCTACGGAGGCATGCGCGACCCGGCTGCGTGCGCCGAGCCTCGTCACCTCTCCGACTACCTTCACAACTACGAACCCGAGATCGATCCGAACGACCCCGAGCAGGTGCGGACGGCGCTCATGAACTACAAGGTGCAGGCCAACCAGGCGAACAACGGAAAGCCCCGTGCGCCCTGCGCCAATTGCAGCCAGATGTTCGCGAACCTCATCGCGCAATATGGAGCTCCCCCCGAAGGGAACATCACGCCCGGCGGCCGCGCGGCCAACTCGCCGGAATCGCGCTTCACGCGCTTCTCCCGACCATCGCCAACGAAGTATCCGAAGGGCGCACCCGGGGGGGACCCGAACGAGCGCGCGTACACGAGCTACGCCCAGGCTCAAGCCGAATACGACGCCGGCGGAGGCCAGGCTGCGCGCGATCGCATCGGGGGTGGGCGAGCCCAGGAGTGACGGTCATCCCACGGCCCACGCCCCTCCGAGACGGGCAGTTGCGACCGTGCCATAGATAGGCTCGAGGAGAACCTCGATGGCGGCGAAGAAGAGCGACCCGAAGTTCAAGCGGCTGATCGAGGTCTTCGCGCGTGCCGAGGAAGACGTCGACGAGGCAGACTGGCCCAAAGCGACGAGCGCCCTCGTCGCCGCAATCAGGGAAGCCTCTGCAGACGACATCGACGCGATCTTCCGGCTTCCCGTCATCGGCGACGCGATGCTCGACGAGGACCAGACGCCTTCGGAGGTGGCGGTAGCACTCTTCCAGCGCGCGGAGTCGATGGACGCCGCCGACGCGGGCCGGGTCCTCGGATGGCTCGGGCGCGGCATCGCGTCGACACCCCTCTTCATTCTGCGTCCCAATCGAGACCCGAGACTCGAGAACGGTCGAAAGAGGACCTTCCTCGACGTGATCGAGAAGCAACTCCCTCTCCTTCGGAGTTGGCTGGCCGGGGACGAAGCCGAGCGACGAACGGCGGCGGCTCACCTCTTGGCATGGTGCGGAAACACGACCGTCGACGACATCCGGAGTTGCGCCCAGCGCGTCACCGGCGAGACCGACCCCACGGCCCTGGCGACGGAGCTCTTCGCGCTGGGGGTCCTCTGGCGGCGCTGGGGTGCCGGCTGCGACGCCCGCGAACGCGCACAGCTCGTCGAGCTTGCGAGCTCGAAGCTCTCCCACAAGAGCGCGCTGGTGCGGATGTGCGCAGCGACGGCCGTCGCGTTCCTCGAAGAGCCGTTGTCGAAGACGGGAATGGAGGCACTGGCCGACCACGTCACGAAGCCCGTCAAGCTGCCGCGGGAATGGGGATGGCACTCCGCGGAGGCGGCCGGGATCAAGAGCGACGCATTCTCCTCCGCCGTGCTGACCTGGGTCCGCACCGATTCGCCGGAGCCGGCCGTCACGGCCCTCGCAGCGAAGGACGTCGAGAAGCAGAGCCTCGGCTTCATGAACACCGTCGCGGACGGGCTGATTCACCTCGCGTTCGAGTCGCACGGCGCGGCTCTCCCGCGGCTCGGGGTCGTCGCCGCGGACCTCTCTCCGCTGGAGCGCGAAGCGCTGAAGGCCTTCGAGCGAGGCAAGCTGCGGCAGGCGGTATCCGTGAAGCGGCTGGGCATTCCGGGCGGCGACGCCGTCCAGGACTTCTTGGCGGGCAAGGGTCCAGAGTGGGCGCCCATCACCATCGACGTGCACGGCGCGACGAAACGCTGGCACTATGCACGCCTCTGGGCTGCGGTCGTCGTTGGCGACATCGACGTTCGGGCGGCGCGCGACGCGGTCGTCGCAAGCCTCTCGCCAGACGACACCGCCTGGCTGGCGACGGTCTACTTGGGCTCGCAGCGGCCCTTGCGGGACCGGCTCGGAGAGGGCGTGCCCTGGGAGCGTGAACAGGATCTCGCGCTCGCGCTTCTCGATCAGGCGCTCGCACGAGGGGTCGACCTGACGCCCCGCTTTCGCAACCCGGATGCCGTGCGCGGCTCCAACGCGACCATCCTCGCGATCGCCTTTCTCCGGACACATACGGGTGCGGTTCCCGCCGAGTTCAAGCCGCTCATGCGGTCCGGAATTCTTTGGGCGAGGCATACCGAGCCCCTCCGGTCGCTCCTGGCCTCCCTGCCTCAGGCTTCCCTGCAAGAGATCTTGCACGACGCTCCCGGGGGCAACGGGGGGTTGCGCTTCATGGACCTCTGTCTGGACGAGGTGGTGGTCAAGAAGCTCGTGGTCCAGGCGTTCGAGGCTCCGTTCCATGATCGGGCGATGGCCATCCTGGTGACCGGGGGCGCGAGTGTGGCGCAGATCCTCCGGACCTTGCGCTTCGACAAGCCGGCCCTCGACGAAAGGGCGCAGCCCATCATCAAGGCCGCCCTCGAGGCCATCGAGCGGCGCGGTTAGCGCCGGCCCGGCGGGGAGCCACGCAAAGGCCTTTTTCCCCGAGAAATCCGCCGGCGTCACCCATTTGAGCGACCACGCGGACCCTGGTTCCGGCAGTCGGCATCGGTTACCTTCTGAGGCGTGGTAGCGGCAACCGCGCTGTTCAAGCTCGAAGGCGAGGGCGTCCCTGCCGACGCGCAAACGGTGGCGTACGAGGCGTTCGAGGGCGTGTCGGTGCCGTTCCAGGTCACCGCGGAGTTCAGCACGCTGGACACGTCGTTCGTGGTCGACACGCTGCTCCGCAAGCCGCTCCTCCTCACCATCGTCAACGAGGCAGGCGAGACGCGCCGCTACCACGGGATCGTCGACGCGGCGCACTTCTCCCGCATGCTCGGGCCCAAGCTGTACTTCTCCGTGCGGATGCGCCCGGGGATCGCCGCGCTCGCCCACCGATCCGACTGCCGCATCTTCCAGAACAAGAGCATCGTCGACATCGTCACGACCCTGCTCGACGAGGCCGGCCTCCTCGACCACGTCCAGTGGCAGCTCAAGGGCACGTACCTGCCCAAGGAGTTCGTCTGCCAGTACCGCGAGTCGACCTTGAACTTCGTCTCGCGCCTCTTCGAGGACGCGGGCATCTTCTACTTCTTCGTGCACGCGCCCGACGGGCACACCATGATCGTCGGCGACGCGAACGACGCGTTCGTGCTCACCGACACGGCGCCGCCCACGATCCTGATGCTCGCGGCGGGCGTCACCGTCGGCAGCCCGGCGAAGAACTTCCGCCGGACGCGTTCGCTCCGCACGAGCAACGTCATGCTGCGCGACTACGACTTCACCAAGCCGCAGGTGAAGCCCCAGGCGACCCTCGGGGTCAGCGAGGCGTGGCCGAGCTTCTACTACGAGCATCCGGCGGGGTTCGTGACGAAGGCCGAGGGCACGCAGCTCGCGAAGGCGCGCATGCGCGAGCTGCGGCGGGACGCCGACGTTTGCCGCGGCGATAGCGAGGCGCTCGGCCTGCTTTGCGGCGTGCCCTTCGAGGTGCAGGGCGCGGCCGAGGACTTCCTCAACGACGAGTACGTCGTCATCACGCTCCAGTCGCGCGGCCGCCAGAACATGACGACCGACGAGGAGAACTTCGCCTGCCAGAACACGTTCTCCGGCATCCCGAAGGCCGCGATGTTCGCGCCCCCCCGCCTGGCGCGTCGCCCGCGCATCCGGGGCCTGCAGACGGCGGTGGTCACGGCCGACTCGCCGCAGGACCAGTCGATCTACGTCGACCAGTACGCGCGCATCAAGGTTCGCTTCCACTGGGACCGCGTCGGGCAGCTCGACACGAACTCGAGCTGCTGGGTGCGCACGGCGCAGAACCCGACCTCGGGCAGCATCATCCACCCGCGCGTCGGGTGGGAGGTCTCGGTCGCCTTCCTCGAGGGTGACCCCGACCGGCCGTTCGTCCTCGGCCGCCTCTACAACGCCGAGCTGACGCCGCCCAACCCGCTGCCGGGGGCCCAGGCCACCGGCGCGCTCAAGAGCATGTCGTCGCCCGGCGGCGCGGGGAACAACGAGATCAGCCTCTCGGACAGCGGCGGGAGCCAGGGCTTCAACATCCACGCGCAGAAGGACCTGAACATCACGATCGGCCACGACAAGGTCGAGAAGGTCCAGGTCAACGAGACCCATACCGTGAAGGTGAGCATGAACTCGACGGTCGGCGCCGACGAGTCGCTCGCGGTCAAGGGCAACCAGTCGCTCGATGTCGGCGCGAACCTCTCGTTCAAGATCGGCGCGAACCAGAAGACCGAGATCAGCGGCAACGACACGACCAACTCCGACTGCGACTACGTCGAGAAGATCGGCGGCGACCGCGCGTACACCGTGACCGGCAACCAGATGACGCTCTGCAACGGCATCGAGGAGACCATCACGGGCGACATGACACGCAAGGTCGGCGCCGCGCAGGTGGTCGTGTCGGTCGCGTCGATCGCCGAGAACGTCCTCGGCAACCTGTCGTCGACGGTGGGCGCGGTGACCGTGGTCCTCTCGAAGGGCAAGATGGGCGAGACCGTGAAGGGCTCGAAGACGCTCACGAGCACGGCCGCCGAGGTGCACGTGGTCAAGGGCAAGTACACCTCGAACTGCGAGGCCGCGGTGACGACGATGGTCGGCGGCCTGCACTACGACAAGATCGCGGGCGCGTACTCGGTCAAGGGCAAGGCGATCACCCTCATCGGCGCCATCGGCGACTTCAAGGTGGGCAGCTCGAACCTGAAGCTCGGAGGGGCGCCGGTCGTCCTGGCGGGCTCGACGATCGCGCTCAGCGCGCCGATCGTCGTGAAGATGGGCGCCAGCTTGAAGATGGGCTCGGGCTGAGGAGCGCATGCCGGAGGAACTCGTCACGATCTACCCGAGCCTCGTCGTCAACGGCGCGACGTACCGGTGCGTCCGGTACACGCTCCACGAGGCGCTCTTCGAGGTCAGCACCCTGTCGTGCAGCATCGTGCAGGCCGACGACACGGCCGCGCAGCCGAAGCCCAGCGATCTCGTGGGCATGCAGGCGGTCATGACGATCTCGCGCACCGACGGCCCCACGCGGCAGTTCGTGGGCAAGGTCATCGAGGCGTCGCGCTCGAACGGCCGCGACTCGATCGACGACGTCTCGCTCCGCATCGCGCCCGATCTCTGGCGCCTCGGCCGCCGCGCCGACTGCCGCATCTTCCAGAACCTCTCGGTGATCGACATCGCCACGCAGGTCCTCGTGGGCGCCGGCATCCCGAAGGACCGGCAAACGTGGAAGACCAAGGGCACCCACCCCGCGCGCACGTACGTCGCGCAGTACCGGGAGACGGACCTCGAGTTCGTGATGCGCATCCTCTCGGAGGAGGGCATCTACTTCGCGATCGAGTTCAAGGACGACGTCGACCACGTCGTGTTCGGCGACGACCCCGCCGGGTTCGGTCCAATCCCGGGGACGACGTCGCTGCCGTTCCGCGCCGAGTGGGGCTTCTACGTCGTGGAAGACGTGGTCGGGCACATCGAGCAGAACGTCGTGACGCGCACCGACAAGGTCACGCTTCGCGACTACAACTTCCTCAAGCCCAAGCTCGGCCTCGACAGCGCCGCCGAGTCGACCGACCCCGGCAAGCACGTCCTCGAGGTCTACGACTACCCGGGCCGCTTCGCGGACAAGGACACGGGCGGCCGGCTGGCCAAGGTGGCGCTGACCGCGATGCAGGCCGAGCGAAACGTGGTGAGCGGCGAGACGGGCACGCTCGGGATGCAGCCCGGCATGACGTTCTCGATCGAGGGGCACCCTTACGCGCCGCTCGACCAGAAGCTGCTGGTGACGTCGGTGTCCATCGAGGGGTACGACCTCGCGGCGCGCTTCCAGGAGGAGAGGGGCGCCCGCGACTCGGGGTTCGGCGTGCGCTTCACCGCCATCCCTGCGAGCACGTCGCCGTACGCGCCGCCGGTCCGGGAGCGGGCGCGGGTCATCCCCGGCATCCAGACGGCGTTCACCACCGGTCCGGCGGGCAAGGAGATCTACACGAACGATCAGGGCCAGGTGAAGGCGCAGTTCCACTGGGACCGGCTCGGCAAGAAGGACGACAAGTCGAGCTGCTGGATGCGCACGTCGCAGCTGCCGACCGGCGGCTCCGTGCTGCTCCCGCGCATGAAATGGGAGGTCACGGTACGCTACTCCGAGGGCGACGCCGACCAGCCGTTCGTGATGGCGCGCATGTACAACGCGACGACGCCCCCGCCGTACGCGCTCCCCGCGGGGAAGGCCAGGAGCTCGGTGCAGACGGCGACGACGCCCGGCGGGGGCAGCACCAACGAGTTCCGGATGGACGACACGGGCGGCAAGGAGGAGATGTTCTTCAACGCGTCGAAGGACATGTCCGTGAAGGTCCTCAACAACACGACCGAGTCGGTCGGCAACGACCAGACGCGCGACGTCGGCGCCGACCACTCGCTCAGCATCACGAACAGCTTCTCGGCCAACGTCGGGGCGAACCAGACCGTGAAGGTCGACGGGAACCAGGACGTGAAGGTGTCGACCACGATGGTCGACACCGTCGGCGGCGATCAGACGCTCGCGATCTCCGGCAACCGCGACATGAAGATCGGCGGCGACCACAAGCGCGAGATCGGCGGCGACAGCAGCCTCACCGTGAACGCGAACATGATCGACCTCGTCGTCGGCGCGGTGACCGACCACACGCTCGGCAACTTCACCCACGACGTCGGCTCCGCGTTCGTCGAGATGACGGCGAAGAACCATGCCCTCAACGTCGGCAAGTCGATGACCGAGACGACCGGCGCGGTGAAGATGAAGGGCGCGATGGGCGACATCGGCGTGCAGGTCGGCGGCACGATGAGCCACAACGTCGCCGGCGCCATCATCAACAAGGTCACGGGCGATCGCATCGAGGCGGCGAAGGCCAACCTCACGGAGATCGCCGCGGGCGCCCACATCATCAAGGCCAAGACCGTGTCTTACGAGGCCGAAGCCACGCTCAACCTGGTGATGGGCGCGTCGATCGTGAGCATCACGCCGGCGTCGATCACCGTGGTGGGCGCGAGCGTGAAGCTGGACGGCACGCTGGACGACGCCGGCGCGCTCGTCTCGGACAACTGAGGGAGTGCCATGGCGAGAAACGTGAGCGCGAGCTTCAACCTCGGCGGCAAGGCCGCCGTCACCGTGCTCTCGTTCACCGAGCAGCACGTGCTCGGCGTGCCGTGCGAGGCCACGGTGTCGTTCCTCTTCTCGGACTCCCAGAAGCTCGACGACCTGGTCGGCCAGCAGGCCGTGCTCGAGTACATGGTCGATGAGGACGCCCAGCCGCGCGTCTTCGGGGGCATCGTCGAGTCGATCTCGGTCGAGGGCTCGTCGCAGGCCGGCTTCCAGGGCCGGACCTTCCAGTACGAGGCGCGGGTCGTCTCGCTCGCGCGGCTCCTCGATCGGTCGCGCCAGACGCGCATCTTCCAGGCGCTCGACGTGAAGGGCATCGTCGCGCAGATGCTCACGAACAACGGCATCGCGAGCGACAAGCAAGAGTGGAAGCTCTCCGGAAGCTACCCGGTGCGCGACTATTGCGTGCAGTACCAGGAGAGCGACCTGGCGTTCGTGTCGCGGCTCCTCGAGCAGGAGGGCATCTACTTCGGCTCGCGCTTCGACCCGCAGAAGGGTGAACTCCTCTTCTTCGCCGACGACAGCACGGCGGCCCTCCCCATCGACGGCGACGAGAAGCTCCCGTTCCGGCGCAGGTCGGGCGTTCACGTCGAGGGCGACCACGTGCACGACGCCGGCGAGCGCCAGCGCGTGGTCTCCGACAAGTTCACGCTGCGCGACTTCAACTTCGAGACGCCGCAGGTCGACCTGACCTGCCAGGCGGTCGACGGTGCGGGGTCGCTCGAGGTCTACGACTACCCGGGCGGCTACGGCCTGAAGGCCGACGGCTCGCGCCTCGCCACGGCGCGCCTCGAGGCCGAGCTCGCGACCCGCCACACGATGACGGTGGAGGCCGAGTGCACGCGCATCTCGGTCGGCCGCAGCTTCGATCTCGAAGGCACCGGCGCGCTCGAGGTCGACGGGAAGTGGTTCGTGGTCTCGGTCGTCCACGAGTTCGACCACGGGGATGGAGAGCACCCGGCGACGTACGTCGTGCGGGCCGAGGTCGTCCCGTCGGCGGTGAAGTACCGCCCGCCGCGCGTCACGCCGAAGCCCGTGATCGAGGGCCCCCAGACGGCGAAGATCGTGGGGCCCGCCGGAACGGCGGTCGAAGGGATCCACACGGACGAGCACGGGCGGGTGAAGGTCAAATTCGCCTGGGACCTCGCGGACGCCGAGGACGACAAGGCGACCTTCTGGATGCGCACGAGCCAGCTCCAGACGTCCGGGTCGATGATCCTGCCGCGCTGGGACTGGGAGGTCATCGTCGAGTTCCTGGAGGGCGATCCGGATCGGCCGATCGTGAGCGGGCGCGCCTACAACGGGCAGTACATGCCGCCTTACGAGCTGCCCGCGGGCAAGACGCGCACGGCCTTCAAGACGGTGAGCACGCCCGGCGGCGGCGGCGCGAACGAGATCCGCTTCGAGGACAAGTCGGGCTCCGAGGAGATCATGATCCACTCGCAGTTCGACACGAACATCACCGTCGCGAACGACAAGACGAAGGACGTCGGGAATAGCGAGACGCAGAACGTGAAGGTCAACTCGACCATGAGCGTCGGGGCCAACCAGACGGTGAAGATCACCAAGGGGTCCGAGAGCTCCGTCGGCAGCAACCAGTCCGTGACGGTCGGGGGGAACCGGTCGGTCGGCGTCAACGCCGTCACCACGCAAAACATCGCCGGCAAGTCGACGAACAGCGTCGGCGGCAACCAGATGGAGATGATCGGCAACCCGCTCGAGGCGATCCTCGCGCTGGCCGTCGAGCGGGCGGCGGAGGTCGCGACGGCGAAGGCGAACGAGGCCCTCAAGCACGTCGAGAAGGCCGTGCAGGGCAAGCTCGACCAGGCGATGGGCCCCATCAAGACGATGACGGACCAGGCCAAGGCGCTCGGCGACAACATGAACAAGGTGGCCGGGGGCAATCTCGGGGCGGTGGGCGGCTTGCTCGCCGGCGCGACCGCGTTGCCGACGGCGGCGGTCCTCGCGGCGAGCCTGAGCGGGGGCGGCGGGGAGGCGAGCAAGAACGGGGAAGCGAGCAAGAGCGCCGAGCCGGCCAAGGGCGGAGGTGCGGCCGGCGGGGTGCCGGCCGCGACGACGGAGAGCGCGCAGGCGATGCTCCACGCGGCCGCAGGCAGCGCGATCCAGAAGGGCATCGCCGCCGGGAAGGGCGCTCTGTCCGAGGCGCTCGGGCTCGACGCGGCGGGCGGGGGCGGCGCCAGTATGGCGAACGCCGGCGGCCCGAAGGGCGACGTCAAAGGGGTCGACGTCACGGACCGCACGAAGGGCCCCGGCCACTCCACCTCGAAGGTCGCGAAGACGTTCAAGGAGACCGTGGCGACCGCGCAGATCACCGCGGCGGTCAACGGCGTCATTACGAACATCGCGAAGGACGCGACCCGCTCGGTCGGCGCGGCGCAGGTGAAGATGGCCTACGGCGACGTGCAGGAGGCCGTGGCCGCGAACAAGAGCGAGACGGCGCTCGGCCTCGTGGTCGTCACGAAGGGCAGCGAGACCGAGGCGGTGAAGGGCGCGCGCACCGGGATGGTCGGGGGCGCCATCCTCGACCTGGTGAACGGCAACCGCGCCATCAGCGCGGGGGCGGCGGCGACGTACATCGGCGCGTTCCACAAGATCGAGGCGCAATCGAGCATCACCTTCAAGTGCGGGGGCAGCTCGATCGTCATCGACGGAAGCGGCATCACCATGAAGTCGATGGCCATCATGTTCCTCGGCGCGAAGCAGGCGCACACGAAGGCCGTCGGCGAGGGAGGCTGAGGTGAAGCCGAACCTGGCCGAGGCCCGCGAGCCGGACGCCGAGCCGGACGTCGAGCCGTCCTCGGACTCGATCGACGCGCTGCTCACGCGCGTCGAGAAGCCCGCGGCCGCGCCGGCCCCGGCCGACCCGGTTCAGGTCCCCGCGCCGCGCGGCATGCGCGCCGCGCGCGTCGTGGCGCTGAAGGGGCGCGTCGCGACAATCGCAGCGCGCGGCGGCGGCGCGGAGAGCGAGGCGGACGTGGCGCCGGAGGTCGAGCTCGATCTGATCCGGCGGACGATGGAAGAGCGGGGCCTCGTGCTGGTGGAGGGCGGCCCCCGCCCCGAGGTGATCGGCGTCCTTCAGACGCGCGCGCCCGCGAACCTGAAGCTCACGGCGGACACGATCGAGATCGAAGCGAAGCGCGAGCTGACCCTGCGCGCCGGGCGGGCGGCGGTGCGTTTGCGCGAAGACGGCGACATCGAGGTCGTGGGCAGCCGCATCTACGCGGCGTCGCGCGGCCTCTTCAAGATCGTCGGCCGCATGCTGCGCCTGAACTAGGGCAAGCTTCAGCGGTCGACGGCGAGCGGGTCGCGCGGGGGCGCCACGGCGGCCTGCCGGAGATCGACGCGGGCCCCCGACGGATTCGCCTGGTCGAACGACTCTTGCTGCTCGAGGCTGCGCTCGAGGGTGAGCTCGAGGTTCTGGTCGCGCGCGGCCGACAGGTTCGGCGCGTCCACGTGGAGTTCAGGGGGGGAGGCCGGACGCGGCGTGAATGCCTGTTGCGACTGCGTGGCGCAGGCGGCGAGCGGCAGCAGCAGGAACACGGCAATTCGGTACATGGTAGTTTTCTTCTTACACCGCCCGGGGCGCTTGCAACAAAATACGGGTGACCTTTACATGAAAGGCGAGCGGCGACAGGGCGAAGACGGCGAGAACGTGTGCGATCTCGGGCGGTTACCCACGTTCGCCCGAGGCCCGTCGCCCGCGAGCGAGCGGGAAACGTGAGCCGGCCCACCCGACCGGCCGCCACTAAGGGCCCATGCATGGTGCGTGCGGGTCGAATGCTTTCATCGGCTGCTCTCTCGGAATCGTGGTCTTGATGGCCGCGGGGGCCTGCGCCGAGGGCACGACGAATTCGGACTTCGGAGGGCCCGACGGCTCGGGGAGCGGGAGCTCGGTGTCGGGCTCGTCGGGCTCGTCGGGGTCGGCGTCCGGGTCTCCGGGAAGCAGTGCGGCGACGGCGGCGCGTGCACGGGCACCGGCACGAACTGGGACGGGATGCGCTCGCGAGCCCGGGCATCCCGATGTGCAGCGCCCGGTGAGGGGCCGCCGCTGAGGGGCTAGACTCCCCTCTCCCATGCCGCCGCACAGCCGCATCACCATCGACGCCGACGTCACGCCACGCTTCACGGCGTGTTATCTGCGGCTCGCCGGCGACGAGTGCGCCTTCGTCGAGGCGCACACCTCGCACGCGCTGCCGAGGCTCCTCGCGGCGCTCGCCGCGGCCGGCAAGCGCCCCGAGCAGGTGCGGTGGATCGTGCTCACGCACGCGCACCTCGACCACGCCGCGGGGGCCGGCGCGCTCGTCGCGGCGTGCCCGAACGCGGTCCTGCTCGCCCACCCGAGGGCGGCGCGCCACATGGTCCACCCCGAGAAGCTCGTCGCGAGCGCGACCGCGGTGTACGGCGAGGAGCGGTTCCGCGCGCTCTACGGCACGATCGCGCCCGTACCCGAATCGCGCGTTCGCGCCCTCGGCGACGGCGAGACCTTCGCGCTCGGCGACGCCACCCTCACCGTGTTCCACACGGCCGGCCACGCCGACCACCATTTCATCGTCGACAATCCCTCGCTCGACGCCGTCTTCACGGGCGACACCTTCGGCCTCGTGTATCCGGCCCTCCAGGCCCGCGGCCGGTTCGCCCTCCCCTCGACGAGCCCCACCAACTTCGACGCGGCGCTCGCGCGCCAGAGCATCGCCAAGGTGCTCTCGCTCGGCCGGCGCTCCGTCGCCCTCACGCACTTCGACGCCTACGAGGACGCGCCGGCGATCGCCACGCAGCTCCTCCGGTTCATCGACCGCGCGGGCGCCTGGGTCGAAGAGGCCGCGCGCGGGTCCGAGACGGTGCCCGCCATGACGGCGCGCCTCGCGCGCGCCTGGGAGCAGGCCATCGCGGAGGAGGCGCCCTCGTTCGGCGACGCCGAGAAGGGGCTCCTCGCCCTCGACGTCGACCTCAACGCGCAGGGCCTCGCGTTCGTGGCCGACGCGAAGCGCCGGACGGCGGCCTGAGCCCCGCTCAGCCCTCGTCGACCCGGACCAGCCCGTTCTTGTTCAGCACGAGGGTGAACGCCGAGTGCACGGTCGCGCCCTGCCGGCGCAGGCGCGCGCGCACGGGGATCGCGTAGTTCCGAGGCACGTCGACGATCGCCACTTTGCCCGTCCGCCGGTCGAGGGACGCGAAGCCGCGCACGGCGTCGTGCAGCCGCGGGAAGAGCGGCGAGAGGTCGAACCGGTAGATGAACCGCACCTGCGTCGCCGGCGCGATCGACTCGGCCCGGAGCGAGCCCCGGTGCACGAAGCGGAGCATGGTCACGTCGCGCGTCGTCCCCCCCTCGAGCTCGTCCTTCTTGGCGCTGCTCTGGGAGAACGACTCGCGCGCCGACACGACCACCCCCGAGCCGCGTCCGCGCTCGCGCGCGGGGAGCCGGTAGCGCGTCACGCGCTGCGCGAACATGCGCTGCGCCCGCCCCGCGAGCCAGCTCCTGCCGGCCTCCTTGATCCGCTCGCGGGACGCGTACGCGAACGCGGTGACGATGGCGAAGGCCACGACCCCGGAGCCCAAGGCGACCGGGTGGCGCTGGAGCGTGACCTGCCAGACCAGGAACCACAGGTACGCGACCATCGCGGTGATCGCCGAGAACCAGCCCGCGAAGCGATCGACGACCTGATAGCTCTCGACGTCGAGGAACAAGACGCGCTCGAAGTGCCGCTTGAGCCAGCGCGTGCGGCCGAGGAGGCGCTCGAGCTGCGCGATGTTCACCGGCTCGGCCAGCGCGAAGCCGGCCCGGTGCCGGTACGCGATCTCCTCCGAGAGCGCGCCCGCGAGCGACGACTCCAGCGCCCCGAACGAGGGGCTCTCGGGCAAGTCGCGCTCCAGGAGCGCGCGGCGGGTGTCGAAGAGGGCGCGCGCGCAGTCGGTGAGGACGGTCCAGAGCTGCAGGCTCAGGAACTCGTCGGCGAGCGAGCACTCGCTGTCCTTGGTCGGGCCGACGTCCTTCGCCGCGCTCGAGAGGAGCCCCGCGCGCGTGTTGCGCAGCTCGGTCGACGCCGCGGTCAGCCAGAGCGACAGCGGCTGGCAGTGGGTCTCGTCGGGCGACGTCGAGGCGCGCAAGAGGGTGCAGTGCCGCACGAAGCCGTCGCGCGCGCGGGCGAGCCTGCCCGAGGCGGCGGCCACGCAGCGCCGGAACGCGTCGGCGGTGCGCCCGGCGGAGCTCTCGGGCTCGTCCGCCCCGTCGAGCCGCGCGTACGACTGGAGCGCGGCCCACGGATCCGGGATGCCGACGAGGTTCGCGGGGACCTCGAGCTCGAGGAATCGAACGCGTAGGGCGACCGGCCGGATTCGGGCAGCGGGACGACCGCCTGCCAGCCGAGCCGCGACGCATCGTGCACCGCGACCGACACGCCCGCCTCGGCCGGCATCACCAGCAGCATCGGCGCCGGTGCGGCGACCCAGTCGAACGGTTCGGCCATCGCGGGCATTGGTCACGATCGTGCTTGCCACCGTCGTGCCGGAGGCAACGCCATGGATCGTCGTCGCTCGCTGCGCTCCCTCCAACTCGGCTCGACGCTCGGGCTCGGCGACTTCGAGCCGGGGCGCTAGAACTCTCGGAGACCCATGTCGCTCAAGACCAAGCGGGCCTACGAGGCGCCTGCCCGGACCGACGGCCTCCGGGTGCTGGTCAATCGGCTGTGGCCCCGCGGCCTCACGAAGGTCGCGGCGCACGTCGACACGTGGCTCAAGGACGTCGCGCCCTCCGAAGCCCTCCGCAAGGAGTTCGGCCACGACCCGGAGCGGTGGCCCGCCTTCCAGAAGGGCTATGCGAGCGAGCTCCGCGCCGCGGGCACCCCGGCCCGGGCCGCGCTCGACGAGCTCGTTCGGCGCGCGCGCACCCGCGACGTCACGCTCGTCTACGCCGCGAAGGACGAAGCCCACAACAACGCCGTCGTCCTCCAGCGCGAGATCGAGCGCCGCCTGAGGCGACCGAGCCCCTGAGAGGCTCTCAGTCGGCGGGCGCGTCCTGCATGTCCGCGGCGTCGTCGCCGGACGCGTCCTCCTCCGGGGCGCTCGCATCATGGGGCGTTCCCGCTTCGTGCGGGGTCCCCGCTTCGTGCGGCGCGGTCGCGTCCACGGGGACCGTCGCGTCGCCCGGGGCCGTCGCGTCCCCCGGCGGGCCGCCCTCGGGCACGACCACGGTCTTGCCGCCGGGCGGCAGGCAGCAGACCAGGATCACGTTCCCGCAAAGCGTCGGGTCCTGAAGGGCGGGCGCGCAGGTGGGCGCGAGGACCGGATCGCACGTGCCGCCGACCGAGGTGCACGCCGCCATGCTCCCGTCGTCGGCGGGTACCTCGTCGCCGCCGTCGGTCGGGGCGTCGGAGCTCGAGTGGCTGCATGCGCCGAGCGCGCCCATGCCCGCTGCAGCCGGGAGCGCGAGGAGGGAGGCATAGAACGCAAAGCGCATCGACCCAGTCTACGCGCCCCGAAGCGAGTTGGGTCTCGGCGGCGTGTGGAGGGTCTTCGAGGTCTTCGGACTACACGCTCCGACGGGATCCACAGCCGGATCGCCCCACTGGAAATCCGGTAGAAGCCGTTGACGCGATGGCCGTAGTCGCGCGACTTTTGTCGTAATGGTCCGATCGGGAATGCTGGGCAAGGCGGCGGTGGTGTTCTGCGTGATGGGGGCCTCGGCCTGTTACGCGCAGGCGACGGTGGGCCCGACCGAGGAGTGCCGCACGGTCGAAGTGCGGAGCCGTCACGACGTCGAGGTCTGCCATGCTCACTGCAACGACAACGGCTGCCACGAGCACTGCAACGAGCGGGAGCACTGGGCTCGCGAGCATCGCTGCTGGGTGGAGTGATCGGGCGCTACCCGCGCACCGCGCCTTCCCAGAGCGACCGGCTCAGCGCGCCCGCGTCGAGCGCGCGCTTCGCCTGCGTGTACCCCGCCCGGTAGAGCGCCTCGAAGGCGCGCCAGTCGAGCACCCGGTGGTCGGTGAGGTCGAGGGCCAGGTGCAGCGCCGGCGGGTGTCGCGAGAGCGAGAGCTCCGTGGTGTGCTGGCTGCCCGCGAGCGTCGCGTGCATCAAGATGTCGAAGAGCGGCAGTCTCCCCATCGAGAGCCGCCTGAGCCGCTCGAGCAGCCCGCGGCTCCGCGCGCCCGCGTCCCGCTTCTCCCGGCGGTACGGGAACACGTCGACCGCGATCACCGCCCCGCGGCACCGCTCCGCCATGACGTCGATCGGCAGGTTGTCGACCAGCCCCCCGTCGACGAGCAGCTGCTCAATCTCCTCGTGCGGCGGGAAGAGCCCCGGCACCGAGCAGCTCGCGCGGATCGCGTCGTAGAGGAAGCCGCTGTCGTGGACCGCCGTCTCGGCGCGCGAGATGTTCGTCGAGACGCAGAAGAAGGGGATCCACAGATCGGCGATGTCCACGTCCTCGAAGAGTCCGCGCAGCACGCGCTGGAGCTTCTTGCCCGCGAGGAGCGCGCGGAACGGGATCGTCGGGTCGTAGAGCGCGAACCGCGAGGAGAACAGCGAGCGGACGTGCCCCATGATCTCGTCGGCCGGCCACCCCCGCGCCAGGCCGCCCGCGAAGATCGCCCCCATGCTCGTGCCGCCCACGACGTCCACGGGCACGCGCGCCTCCTCGAGCGCCTTCAGCACGCCCACGTGCGCGATCCCGAACGCGCCCCCGCCCCCGAGCACGAGCCCCACGGGCCGGTCGAGCAACATGCGCGCGAGCCGCGCCGCGTCGGCGGCGTCGCCGGTCCGCGCGTGGTGCACCCAATCCACCCCCGGGAGGCGCGCGTAGGCCGCCCCGCCGCGCGGCGCGGCCCCCGCGTCGTGCACGAGGACCACGTCGGTGTGCGCGGGGCGTTCGGCGAGCTTGGCTTCGCACCACCACGTCGGCTCGCCCGGAGGCGCGGGGGTCGCGCCGTCCACGAGCACCACGATGCGGTCGGCTTGCCGGAGGCAGAAGTCCCGCCACACGGCGTCCGCGCCGGCGCACTCGAGCAGGAACATGCTCGCGCGCAGGTCGAGGGCGCCGAGCGACTTCAAGAACCGCCAGTACGTCTCCGGGTCGCCCAGACGGAGGGGCCCCTCGATCGCGCGCCGCGCGTCGGCCGACGTCACGCGCCGCGTCGCGCGCGAGCGCGAGAGCTCCTCCGCGAGGAGCTCTCGCGTGCGTTCGAGCTTCGCGCTCCCGGCGCACAGGACCGCGACCCCGCGAGGCAGCCGAATCGGACCGGAGCGCGAAGGCCGAGAGAAACGCCGGCGACGCGAAGAGCTCCACCCCGCGCACCGCCACGAACCGCGCGACGGCGAGCGCCAGCGAAGGGTGCCGCGCGGTCAGCGCGTCGAACTTCTCCGGCGCGAGCGAGAGGAGCACCGTGTCGCGGATCGCGTGCAGATCGTACGGCGCCGCGAGCTTGCTCAGCACGAGCGCCTCGCACACGCTGCTCCCCGCGAAGTACTCGAAGAGCACGCGGCGCCGGCCCGCTCCGTCCACGTACGACCCCCGGAGGCCGCCCTCCGCGACCAGCAGGAGGGGCACCGCGGTCTGGCCGCGCCGGACGACGCACGTCCCGCCGGGCACGCACACCTCTTCCAGCGCGGCGTCGAGATCCTGGAGCACCTGAGCGTCGAGCCCGCACAAGATGGGTCGCTGCCCGAGCAGCCGCAGCCGCTCGGACGGCGGAGACGGAGGCTCGGCGCGTGAGTTCTGACTCAGCACGGGCTGGAGGGAGCAAGCGCCGTTCCGCCGGCGCCCGAGCGCGAGCCTCGAAGGGGGTCAGTCGATGCGCGTCCAGAACTTCGCGACGAGCGCCGCGCGATTCTCCACGCGGGCCTTGCGGAAGATGGCGCTCACGTGGACCTCGACCGTGTTGTCGCTGCACCGGAGCTTCTCGGCGATGGCCTTGTTCGCGTCGCCCTGCGCCACGAGCTCGAGCACCATGAGCTGCCGCGGCGTCAGCCCCCAGCGCTCGCGCGCGACCGACAGCCTGCGGGCGCGGTCGATCTCCGGGACCGGCACCGCGAGCGTCACGAGGAAGCACGCAGGCAGCCCTTTTCCGCCGATCGAGATGCGCGTCATGCCCGGCTCGAGCTTCGCGCCGCGCGCGAAGCCCTTCAGCCTGGCGCGGAGGTCGCGGGACCCCCAATCGAGGAGCGCGCGCCCGACGTCGTTGGCGAAGGCGATGCTCCCGTCGGGCGCCACGAGGAAGGCGGCCGACGGCAAGAGCTCGAGGGTGGCGATGAGCCCCTTCTCCACGAACGACGCGCGAGAGAGCCGCCGCTCGAGGAGCAGGCGGGCGCGCACCGAGGGCAGGACGGCGTCGAGGGCCGCCACGTCGTCGTCCGAGAACCTGTCGCGCCGCATGCCCCCGAACCAGGCGAGCAGCGTCGGCCCGTCGCAGAGCAGGGCGCGCAGCTGGTCGAGGCGGTCGAGGCCGTGCGGCGACAGGAAGTCGCGGACCATCGGCATCTCGGCGAACGTGCGCTCGTCCATGCCCGCGCGGGGGCGCACGACCAGGTTTCGCTCGCGAGGGTCGGGCCGGAGCGGGTCGTAGCGCACGAAGCGGCCCGGCGTCCTCGCCACGAAATCGCGGAGCGGCTCGTCGATCGCGGTCTCCCGCGGGTCCTTGTCGACGTAGACGAAGTCGAGCCGCCAGGGGGTCCCGTCGCCCTCGACCGGCCGGTAAGCGACGGCGTAGTCCGACCGGAGGAGCCGGCGGAGCGCGGGCATGAGCTGCTCGAGGACCGGCTGCGGGCGCTCGACGTCGAGCGTCCGGGCGATCGAGACGACCTCCTCGATTTCGCGACGGTTGCGCGCGAAGCCCTCAACCTGCTGCACCCATCGATCCTGGTCGGGGGGGCGGGCGTTTGTCAACACGGGCCCTCTTCCCCCCGGTCGGCCCGGATCGGTCAGGGCGTAGAGGTGAAAGAGACGGTCCGCGCCTGATCGCAGGAGATTCCGCCGCCGTAGCCGAACGCCGGGTCGAGCTGGCCGCTGCGCGAGCGCCGGACGGTGAGGGTGGCGGTGCAGCTCGACGTGCCGCCGTTCGGCTGGACGAGCGCCCCCTGGGGATGGTCGATCGTCCCGGTGTCGCCCGTGACCGACCCGCTGGCGGTGTCGACGCAGGAGCCCGTGACGAGGTACGTCATCACGTCGGACGTGCCCGAGCCGGCGTAGGTTACGACGACGGCGTCGCCCGCCCGGGAGAACGACGCGGTGCTCGCGGGGGCCGTGAGGGAGAAGGGCTGCGGGATGGTGCAGGTGCTCGACGGGGCGCTCACGTCCGGCGCCTTCCGGTCGAAGGCGACGACGTAGGCCGTCCCGGGCGCGTCCTGGCCGGTGAAGCTCGCGCCGTACGAGATGACGCCGAGCAAGTCGCTGCGGCTCATCGTCTGCGACGCGCCTCCGCCCGCGGTCGCGACGAGCGCGTCGCCGGAGCTCAGGTCGACGTAGTCGGTGAGGCTCACGTCGACGTTGAGCTCCGCGTTCACGCCGGTGTTGCCCTGCCCGTCCGCGGTCACCGTCATGTGGGCCGACATGCCCGAAGTCTCGACATCGGTGGACTTCACGCTCGTACATGCGGCGGCGAAGAGCGCAAAGGCCGTCGCGCCCAGAATTCGAACTTCCATCTTGAAAGGAACCTCCCTCGTCGAGAGTGTCCCAGCAACGGCCGGGCCGCGAGGCGTCCTTTCCTGCTCATCGAAGATTCAGCGAGTTCGGCGGGGACCGTGATTGCCCGTTATCAGGGCCGCCTGGTCACGGCGTCGCGGCCGCCCGGCCCACACGCTCCTCGCGGGACCCACCCGGACCCGACATTGCGCTCGACAACCGTACTCGACCTCTAAATCCTTGGATCATGCAGAGATCTCCGATGGCGGCCGCGGGGGCCCTGGCGCTGCCCGCGGTCCTCCTGTGCTGGTTGTCCGGGTGCGGCGGATCGCTGCTCTACGAGGTCAGGGACAGGGACAACGGCGGGGTGCCCTTCTTTGGCGTCGAGCAGTGGCTCTCGCAGACGAATGTCTACGACGAGGTCTTCTACCAGCTCAAGGTCAGCGGCTCGTTCGAGGCGCCCGGCGCGCCGAAGCAAACGCAGACGCTCGTCGCCTACATGTCGAAGTCGGAAGACGTGGCGGCGCTCTATGCAAAGTACCTCGCCGCGCCGGACTACGACAGGGCGTGGGCCGCCTCGTACGGGGTGCTCGTGAAGCTCCTCGGTGAGCCGCCGCCCCCCGCGCCAATCCCGCCGGCGCCCCGCCAGCCGCCGGTGCCCGGCAAGGTCGGCCTCCTGCCGTTCGGGGGCGTCACGAACCCCGCGGACCTCACGCTGCTGCCACTCGTCGCGACGAGCACCGTGCGCATCCAGCAGCCCTCGATGAAGCCCCGCTACTTCAACGTCCGCGTCCCGTTCGGCGGCTCGACGAACGGCGAGGCCGACCTGAACGACAACGGCACGCTCGGCAAGGCGGTCGCGCAAAAGCAAGACCCGCTGCCCGCCTCGATCGGGACGGCCGCGGGCACCATCGCCTCCGCGCTCGCCACGGGGACCGGCGCCGCCCTCGTCACGGGCCTCTTGCCGGCGTCCACGCCGGTCGCGGCTGCGGCGCCCGCGAGCAAGGGCGGTCCGGGATCGCCGTCGAGCGTGGACTTCACGGTGACCGTGGTGCACCGCCTGTACACCGTCACCCTCTCCCACGAGGCCAACGCGCGCGAGGCGTGCGACTCATGGTTCGCGGGCACCGACTTCCGCTCCACGAACACCTGCGTCGCGTCGGTGCTGGTCGCGATCAAGAGCGACGGGCCCGGTGACAAGCCGCGATCGCCATCCCCCTGACCCGGGGGCCAACGACTTCGCCGACGGCGCCGTGATGAAGCTCACGCCGAAGTAGAGCGCGTTCCCTTCTCGGGCGGCGGCGGCGAGGGCTCGCCGATGCGTCGCCGCTCGGCGACCGCGAGGGCCATCCACACGAAGAGCTCCCACGAGTCGTGGATGCCGATGACGAGGATCGTCAGCGTCACGATCGCCAGCCCCGGCACCGCGCGCCCGTCGTGCGCGACGAGCCCCACGCCGACCACGCCGAGCCCCACGTGGCAGAGCAGCGGCAGCACGATGGCCCGCATCCAGTCGGAGAGCTCCAGCTCCCCCCTCCGCTTGTGGGCGAGCTTGTACTGCCCGTACACGTGCCACAGCCCGGCGATGCGGAAGACCGCCGCCGCGACGCAGAGCGCGCCGGCCACCGACGGATCGAGGACCGGCACCGTCATCGCGCACGCGGTCACGAGCACCTGCACGAAGTGCTGGTAGACGGGATCGAGGAACGCCCGCGCCATGACCGCGGTCTCTCGCGTGATGAGGGACGAGCCGAAGTTCACGGCGACGAACATCAGCCCCGTCAGCGTGGCGGCCGCCGTGCCCACGAGGAGGAAGAAGTTCTGCCAGGGCAGGAGCGCGGCCGGGAGAGACGCGAACATCAGGGGCCCGAGGGGCCGAGCCGGCGCTTCACGTATCCCGGGTACATCCCGTCGGGGAAGTCGTCGACGATGCGCTTGTAGGTCTTCCCGGCGGCCTCCTGGTCGCCGGTCGTCCACTCCGTGTCGGCCAGACCGAGGAGGGCCGGGAGGTACGACGGGTTGCTCTGGAGCGCGCGCTTGTAGGCCGCGATCGCCGCGCCGGGCTCCCGGCGCAGGCGCGCGACGTCGCCCAGCCCCGACTCGGCCTGCGAGTCGTTGGGGTCCGTCGCGAGGAGGCCCTCGTAGATGTGCTCGGCCCGGTCGAGCTCCCCGCGCCCGAGCGCGTCGCCTGCGGCCTGCAAGGGGGTCGGACCGGCCGCGCCGTGCCCGTGCGCGGCGTCCGGTGCGCGCGCGGCATCCGACGGCGCCGGCGCGGCGCTCGGCGCGGGAGCCTCGCTCGAGGCCGGGCTCGCCGAGTCGGGCGCGGCGGAGCCTCCGGGAGCTGCGTTCGTGGCGGGGTCGAGCCAGGCGTGGAGCTCCGGGGAGAGGGGATACGGCCGCGTCTGGGAGTCGAGCTTCGTCAGCTCGGCCTTCGCGCCGGCCGCGTCGCCCGACTTGGCCAGCGCGCAGACCAGCGCCGCCCGCGCGCGCCCCGGGCTCGACGACGCGCTCGTCGCGACCCGCAGCCGGTCGATGACCGTGGGCCACGGCGAGGCCGGCGCGTCGAGGTCGAGGGCGCCGAGCGCGTACGCCGTCTCCGGCTGCGAGGCTTGCCCGAAGATGGCCACGACGTACCCGCGCGCCGCCTGCGTGTCGCCCGCCAGCCGGAGCGACTCGAGCTTCGCGGTCAGCGCGCGCGGATCCTGCGGCGCGGCGCCCAGCGCGTCGTCGGCCGTACGCCGCGCGGTGGCGACGCGATCGGCCAGCTCGGCCCGGGCGACGCGCAGGCCGTCGACCGCGGCGGGCTGGAGCAGCCGCACCTCGAGCCACGGCACGTCGGCCTTCGCCGCCGCGACGCGCGCGAGCCCGAGGAGCACGCGGGGATCGCGCTCGGCGAGCACGCTGGCCTTGTCGAACCCGGTCTGCGCGGCCTCGAGAATCCCCGTCGGAGAGCGCCCGCTCCCCGTCGGCCAGGAACGTGTCGAGCCGCGGATCGACCGTGGGCGGCGCCTCCTGAGGCGCGGCCTGCCGCGTGGCGAGGGACAGGACGTGGTACCGCGTCTCGGCAATCCACCCGAGGAGCCCGATCGACGGCACGATGCACGCAATCACGACCCACACGCCGAGGCGGCGCCTGCGGGGGCGCTCGTTGAGGCCGTTCGGCCAGGGTGCGTCGACGTCGATCTCCGTCTCCTGCGAGTTGATGCGAGGCCTCACGCGCTAGACCCTCCCACCCCGCGGGACATTGGACAAGAATTTCGGGCCACGCGCTGTGGCGAAATGCATCGCCCGACCGCGGACTTGCCGTTTGGTCGGGCTCGCAGCACGTTTCGCGAGGAATGGCCCATCCGAAGACTCGCCCCGGTGTCCCCTACCCACTGGGCGCGACGTGGGACGGCGAAGGCGTGAACTTCGCCCTCTACTCCGAGCACGCGGCGGGCATCCAGCTCTGCCTCTTCGACGACGCCGGGGTCGAGACGCGCATTCCCGTGCGGGAGCGCACCGCGTTCGTCTGGCACGTGTACGTCCCCGGCGTGAAGGCCGGCGCGCGCTACGGCTTCCGCGTGCGCGGCGACTACGCCCCCGACCGCGGCCTTCGCTTCAACGAGCGCGTGCTCCTCCTCGATCCGTACGCGAAGGCGATCGACGGCCACGAGCAGTGGGAAAAGGGCCTCTTCGCCTACGAGCTCGGCGCCCCCGAGGCCGACGCCAGGCGCAGCGACAAGGACGCCACCGGTGCGCCGCGCGCGGTCGTCATCGACCCCTCGTTCGACTGGGGCGACGACGCGCGGCCGGGCCTGCCGCTCCATCACCTCGTCATCTACGAGGCGCACGTGCGCGGCATGACGATGCGCCACCCCGAGGTGCCCGAGAAGCTGCGCGGCAAGTTCGCCGGCCTCGCGAGCGACCCGATGCTCCGGTACTTCACGGAGCTCGGGGTCAACGCGATCGAGCTCTTGCCGGTGCACGCGTTCGTCGACGACAAGATGCTCCTCGACCGCGGCCTCCGGAACTACTGGGGGTACAACAGCATCGCGTTCTTCGCGCCCGAGTCGCGCTATCGCACCGTCGACGTGCCGGGCGCCGGCGTGCGCGAGTTCAAGGAGATGGTGAAGCGCCTGCACGCCGCGGGCATCGAGGTCATCCTCGACGTCGTCTACGACCATACGGCCGAGGGCAACCACCTGGGCCCGTCAATCGCCTTCAAGGGAATCGACAATCCCACGTACTACCGGCTCACCCACGACAACCCTCGCTACTATTTCGATTACACCGGCACGGGCAACAGCCTGAACGTGCGGCACCCGCAGACGCTGCAGCTCATCATGGACTCCCTCCGCTACTGGGTGCTCGACATGCACGTCGACGGCTTTCGCTTCGACCTCGCGTCCACCCTGGCGCGGTCGCTCCACGACGTCGACCAGCTCTCGAGCTTCTTCACCCTCGTGCACCAAGACCCCGTGCTCAGCCAGGTGAAGCTCATCGCCGAGCCGTGGGACGTGGGGGAGGGCGGCTACCAGGTCGGGAACTTCCCCGTGCGGTGGGCCGAGTGGAACGGGAAGTACCGCGACGTGATGCGCTCCTTCTGGAAGGGCGACGGCGGCCTCGCGGGGGAGCTCGCGTATCGCCTGAGCGGCAGCAGCAATCTCTACGAGAACGACGGGCGGCGCCCGTACTCGAGCATCAACTTCGTCGTCGCGCACGACGGCTTCACCCTGCGCGACCTCGTCTCGTACAACGAGAAGCACAACGACGCGAACGGCGAGGGCAACCGCGACGGCGCCAACGACAACGCGTCGTGGAACTGCGGCGCCGAGGGCCCGACCGAGAACTCCGACATTCGCCGCCTTCGCGCGCGCCAGCAGCGAAACCTCCTCGCGACCCTGCTCCTCTCGCAGGGCACGCCGATGATCTGCGGAGGCGACGAGGTCGGGCGGACCCAGGGCGGCAACAACAACGCGTACTGCCAGGACAACGAGACGAGCTGGGTCGACTGGGCGCTCGACGACGAGCGCAAGGCGCTCCTCCGCTTCACGCAGAGGCTCGTTCGCATTCGCGCCCAGCACCCGGCCCTTCGGCGCGCCAAGTTCTTCAAGGGCCGGCAGATTCGCGGGGCCGAGGTCCGCGACATCATGTGGCTGCGCTACGACGGCCGGCCGATGAGCGAGGAAGACTGGAGGACGCCCCACACCCGCGCCCTGGGCATGTTCATCGCCGGCAACGGCGTCGACGAGCTCGACGAGATGGGGCAGCCGCTCGTCGACGACGACCTCCTCCTGCTCGTCAACGGCGGCCACGAGCCGCTCGACTTCACCATGCCCGAGGCCGTGGACGGCGCGTCGGACTGGAAGCTCATCGTCGACACGAACGACGACCAGACCAAGGAGAGCGTGCCGGTCGACGGCCGGACGCACCTCGAGGCGCGGTCGCTGAGGCTCTTCCACCGCCCGGCGAGCGGCGAGCGGCAGACCACGTTCTGAGCGGACGCGCGAGAGGGTGGGAGAGCCGGGCGCTGTGCGCGCCCGCATACATGCAATTTTCCTCCCAAAATCGAACTTTGGATGGAGGCGCGTCCCAGGCACTCCAAAGTATTCTGATGGCATGATGGCCCTCGAATTCCGACGGGCCAAAAGGAGCCAGAAGCGTGATCCAATCGTCGCGATTCAAGTGGTTACTCTATCCCATCCCGATGCTCGTCTGCAGCGCCGCCTTCGCGAACGACAATCGCTTTTTCGAGATCAACAAGTTTCATGCATTCGCGACGATCACTCCGAGCGCACCGGAAGTGCTCGCGACGTGCCATGACGACTCGGGGAACACGTACACCAACGTGCACCTCACCGGCACCGGCCCGATCACCTCCACCGACCCGCGCATGGAGGGCACCTTCCACGTCAACGCGATGATCCTCACCGACCAGAACGGCATCGGCGTCTCGCGCGACGAGTGGAGCATCACCGACTCGAGGACCGGCGCCGTGAAGGTCCGCGGCGTCGCCCAGGCGCTCGACACCGACCAGACGGCGCCCATCTACGCGGTCAACACGGCGCGCCTCGCCGACGGCTCGTTCGTGAGCCACATCGCCATCGTGCACCTCCCGTCGGCCGCCTCGAACGGAAACCTCACGATCGAGTACGGCGGCGAGGTCCCCGCGGACCCCGGTCGCGCGGTCATCATGTCGGGCGTGGACTGCGGCGGTTACTTCGCGGCCGACGAACAGGGCTATTTCCCCAAGAACAACCCGCCCTTCCCGCCCTTCCCGTCGCCGCCCGAGCACGAAGGCTGGTGAGCCACGAGCTCACCGCTCTCCTCGCGAGGGGCCGCCGGACGGCTCGTCGGGAGGCACGTAGGCCACGAGCGCCGCTTGCAGGCGCGACGAGACCCCGAGCTTCTGGAGGATGCGGTGAACGTGCGTCTTCACGGTAGGCACCGAGACGAATAGACGCCGGGCGATCTCCGCGTTCGAGAGGCCGAGCCGCAGGCACTCGAGGACGTTGGACTCGGCGCGAGTGAGCCGCCCGTACTCGATTCGCTCCTGAATCGAGGCGGGGGCTCGCTCGCGCAGATCGGCGACGACGAACGGCTCCCCGCTGACGGTCCGGCCGACGCGGATTGCGGCGTCGAGGTCCCCGCCGCCGGGCGTGCGGACCTCGGCCGAGAACTTCACGTCTTCGAGCCTGGCGTCGTCCGCCGCGAACGCGGCGAGGCGGCGCGCGGCGTCCACGAGCTCGGCGGGCAGGGTCCGCCGGGCCCCCAGGAACGCGCCGAGCAGTCGCTCCGCGCCCTCGGAGATCCAGAGGACGTTCCCCCATCGGTCGATGGCCAGGCGCGGCTGCGGGTCGCCTTGCTCGAGCAGCGCCGACATCACCGACCGGGCACGGACCTCACGCTCCGCGCGCCGCCCCCGGCGCGCGACCGACTCGATCGCGGGGAGGACGCGCGCGAGGGCCCGCACCTCCTTGACCGAGTACTCGGGCTGCGAGCGCGATCGGAAGAAGCCCATGAGGCCACTGCCCGGGACGTGGAACTCGGGCGTCAGCATGCGCGCGCAGAGGATGCGCCCCACGTCTCGATCGCTGTAATACTCGTTGAACGCGGCGCTCTTCTCGAAGTCGTGCGGCGCGACGCTGTCGTCGGTGATGAGAATCGGCGGATTGAGCCTGTGGATGGCGCGCGTGACCGGGTCGTCCGCGAAGTAGCGGTCGAAGTAGAGCTCCGGGTTGCACGCGTTCAGGTTGCCCGCGAGAAACCGGGGGATGCCGTCGTCGCCGAACTGCACGACGGCGGTCAGATGCGCGCCGAGCGCGCGCTCGAGGAGGGGGACCGCCACGGCGTTCAGATCGCCCAGCGTCTCGGCCTCGCTGGCCGCGCGGGCGATTTCGTCGAAGATCTCGGCGTGTCCCGGAGCCATCGCCCTCGCTCACCAGCTCACGGCGTAGCGGCAGCGCGCGTTCCCCCTGGAGCGGCACTCGGGCTCCGCGAGGTGCTGCACGGCGGCCGACGGCTCGAAGCGGAGCGCGATGGCCGAGACGATCCCGCGGTCGGTTTCGCAGGGATACGGCACGTCGCACTCGACCTCGACGACGCGCGGGTTCGACGTGCGCTTGCAGCGGTAGTGGCCGATGCCCTCGAGCATCGCGCCCGTCTGCGCGTCGAACATGAGCGTGCCGTTCTTGCGGTGGTTCATGTGATACGCGACGTCGATCGACTCGAGCCCCGAGAAGATGTCGGTGATGTCCGAGGGGAAGGTGGCGTTCTTGGGAATGAGCTTCCCGATCTCGTACATCTTGCTCGCCCCCACCGAACGCGTGATCTCGTGGAACGTCGCGAGCCACGGCCCGAGGGGGAACCAGTCGCCGCCCTCGGGGGAGCCGGCGGACCCGATGCCGATGCCGTGCTTCGCCAGCACCTTGAGGCCGATTTCGGGGAAGAAGCGGAACGCGTCGAGGATGCTCTGAAGGTTGCGGGTGTGCACCTCGAAGCCGTCGTAGCGATCACGGGTCATGGGCCCCCTCCGGATCTCATGGCCAAGCTTGCTGGATCGAGCCGCCTTGTCAACGCACGGCTTTACGATCGACGGCGACCGGATTTGGTCGTATGCGACCTACGACCACGGCGCGCCCCCGCGGGAGTACATGGGGCTGGCAGCCGGTCGTCCATCCATGGGTGGATTCCCCGATGCAGCCCGCCCGATATCGTCGGGGACGATGAGCAACGAGGTCAAGGTCGGCAAGCATCGGGTCGTGCACGAAAAGAGTGACGTCGTGGCGGTGTACTTCGGAGCGAGCCCCACCGAAGCGGAGATGAAATCCATCGTCGATGGGGTCGTGCAGCTCTCGAGCGGAGCGCCCACGTTCCTCGTGATCGATCTCGGGCAGGTCGAGACCCTGTCGGCGGCGGTGCGGAAGGTCATCGGCGATTCGTCCGCGACCATCTCGTACAAGGCCATCGGCATGTTCGGCGCGAGCTTTCACATCAAGGTCATCGCGAGGCTCGTCAACTCGGCCATCGCGATCTTCCGGAAGGATCCCTTCCCCCAGGCCTTCTTCGACACGCACGACCAGGTGACGGCCTGGTTCGACAAGCTCCGCGCGCCGTCGCTCGAGGGCGCGACCTGATGGGGCCGAAGGCGGAGGAAGAGCGCGTCGAGGTCGGCCGGGGTCGCCTCGACCGGATGGTCGACGTGCTCTCGTTCGCGTCCGTCGGGTCCTTCGACGAAGCGCTCGAGCACGCGAAGGTCGCCGAGAAAGACGACTTCGGGATCCTCGAGGAGGCGCTCCGCCTCGTCATCAGCGAGCTCTGCGAAGCGCGCGGGCGCACCGACGCGGCCCTCCGCGCGCTCGAGAGCTCGAACGCCGAGCTCGAGGAGAAGCTGAACACGATCGAGACGCAGAAGGACGCGATCCGGGAGCTGTCGACGCCCATCCTCGACATCGGCTCGGAGATTGTCGCGCTGCCCGTCATCGGCGCGATCGACGCGCCGCGCGCGGTCGAGATGACCGACCGCCTCCTCCGGCGCATCGTGGACGGCAGCGCGCGGTGCGCGATCGTCGATCTGACCGGCGTCGCGATCGTCGACTCGATGACCGCGCAGCACGTCTACAGGTTGATCCAGGCGACGCGCCTCCTCGGCTGCTTTTGCGTCATCACCGGCGTGGGCCCGGCCATCGCGCGGACGCTCGTGGAGCTCGACCTGAGCCTCGGCGACGTGCCGACCCTGCGAAGCCTGAAGAGCGGGCTCGACGCGTGCGTCGCGCACCTCGCGGGCGACGACCGCGTCGTCGCGGGCCGCTCGCGGCGCTGACCTCCCTCGCCGGCGCGGGGAAACACGCTGGGTCTTCCTCGGGAGCTGGTGAAGTCGGCGCCCCGCCCGGCGAAACCCCAGCGAAACGGCGGTCGGCGCACAGTCCACGTCCCATGGAAGTCGGGGCCGCGACACCCCACCCGAGAGTGAACAAGCGGGTCGCGCTGGTTTGCTCCCTCGCGTGCGTCGTCGTCGCGGCGCTCTTCGTCCTCCTCTTCACTCAGATGCGGGCCGCCGAGCGGCGCGCGTATCAGGCGCAGCTCGACACGATCGCTTCGGAGCAGACGGCGCTGCTCACGAGCCGCCTGGCCGCGGCGCAGCAGGTCCTCGACACCCTGGTCTCGCTCTGGGAGGTGGACCTCGTCAGCTCGCGCGAAGACTTCGCGGTCTTCGCGCGGCGCGCCCTGCCGGCCCATCCGGAGCTTCGCGCGCTCGAGTGGGTGCCGCGCGTGCGCGGCGAAGATCGCGCCGCCTACGAGCGTGCGGCCCGCGACGACGGCTACGCGCGCTACGCGCTCCGGCCGTTCGACCCCGCTTCGACGCTCCCCCGGGACGAGAACTTCCCCGTCTATTACGTCGAGCCGCTCGCGGGCAACGAGGACGCCCTCGGCCTCGACGTCGGCACCGAGGCCGAGCGGCGCGCGGGACTGGAGAAGGCGCGCGACACGGGGCGCGCCTCGGCGACGGGCGCCGTGCACCTGGTCCAGGGGCCGGGAGCCGCGCTCGGCTTCCTCGTCTTTGCGCCCGTGTACTGCCGCGCGGCGGCGCTCGACACGGTCGATGGGCGACGGCGCGCGCTCATGGGGTTCGTGACCGGCGTGTTCCGCCTGGACGACCTCGCCCGCGCCGCGCTACCGGACGCAGCGAACGCTCCGCTCTCGGTGACCGTCGTCGACGAGGCGAGCGCGGAGGGCACGGCATCCCGCGGAGACAGCGCGCCCCGCACGCCGGCCATCGAAGGATACCTCCCGCCGCCCCGCGCCTTCGACATCGCCGGCCGCCAGTGGGCCGTCCGCTTCGGCCCCATCGCGAAGGGGGTCGCCCCGGTCTCCCTCCACTCGCGCTGGGTGCTCCCGCTCGGCTTCGTCTGCACGATCTTGTTCGGGGCGTACCTCTTCGCGGCCGTCCGGCGCGCCGTGGAGGTCGAGCGCCGGGTCCGTGAGCGCACCGCGGAGCTCTCGACCGAGATCGCCACGCGCGCTGCGGAGCTCGCGCGATCGAACCGCGCCCTCCAGGACGAGATCCGGGTACGCGTGCGCGCGGAGCAAGAGGCCGCCCGCGCGAACGACGCGAAGTCGCTCTTTCTGGCGAGCATGAGCCACGAGATCCGGACCCCGCTCAACGCGATCCTCGGATACGCGCAGATCCTCCAGGCCGATCCGGCCCTGCCCCCGGCCTCCCTCCCGGCCGTCCACAAGATCGCGACGAGCGGCGGGCACCTGTCCGGCCTGCTCGGCGAGATCCTCGATTTGTCGCAGATCGAGGCCGGCCGCGCCGAGCTCCGGTGCGCCGAGTTCGACCTCGCCGAGCTCCTCGTGGAGGTGGGCGCCGTCTTCGAGAACCAGTGCTCGCAGAAGGCGCTCCTCTTCCACCTCGGGAACCCGCCGCCGCTCGGCACCCGGGTGTTGGGCGACGCAGGCAAGCTGCGCCAGATCCTCATCAACCTCGTGGGCAATGCCGTGAAGTTCACGCCGGCCGGAATGGTCGGGCTGCGCCTCGAGAGGGGGACGGGCGACGAGTTCGTCTTCGAAGTGACCGACACGGGCGTCGGCATCCCGGAAGGCGCGTTCGACGAGGTGCTCGTCCCCTTCCACCAGGAGAGCGCCGGCCGGACCCTCGGCGGCACGGGCCTCGGGCTCGCGATCGCTCGGCGCTACGCGGACCTGATGGGCGCGCGA
The DNA here is from genome assembly GCA_963797395.1 of uncultured delta proteobacterium. Taxonomy (GTDB): domain Bacteria; phylum Myxococcota_A; class Polyangia; order Polyangiales; family Polyangiaceae; genus Palsa-1150. Next base: position 912,539 of record CAWCPA010000008.1, on the reverse strand, counting down.
CTCTCCATCCGCTCGACGGTCGGCGAGGGGTCGACGTTCTCGCTGGCGGTGAACCTCCCGCGCGCAGGCTCGCCGTCGCTGGCGCCGGCGCGGCAGCGATGGCGGCTGCCTCCGGGCGTCGAGGTCACCGCGCTCGTCGTGGACGACGTGGCCGAGAACCGCGACGTGCTGGCGACGATGCTCGAAGCCCTCGGGTGCCGCGTGGCTCGCGCGGCGGGCGGCGCAGAGGCGCTCGCGCTCGCCCCGAAGATCTTCCAGCCCGACGCGGTCGGGTCGGGCATCGTGTTCCTCGACGTACGCATGCCCGGTGTCGACGGGCTCGCAGTCGTCGAGCGCCTGCGCGAGGGGGCCCTCCGGGGGCTGCGGGTCGTCGCGCACTCGGCCTCGGCGCTCGCCCACGAGCAGGCCGAGTACCGGCGCGCCGGCTTCGACGACTTCCTCGCCAAGCCGGTGACCAGCGACGCGCTGCGCGGCTGCCTGGCGCTCCTGAAAGGAGTCGCCTTCGGGCCCGAGGCGCCCACGCCCCCCACGGCGAGGCCCGAGGCGAGCGAGCCGGAAGAGGCCGCGCCGCTCCCGCTTGCGCTCCGCGAGCGCATCCGGCAGGCCGCCGAGAACCACAACGCGACCGTGCTCCGGTCCTGCTTGCGCGAGGTCGAGGACCTCGGGCCGGCCCAGCGCCCGTGGCTCGATCCCTTGCGCCGCGCGATGCAGGCGTACGACATGAAGGCCATCGCGGCCGTCGTGGCGTCGGAGCCCGCGTGAGCGGGGAAGGAACGGTCATGTCCGAGCAGGTCCTCATCATCGACGACGCCCCCACGAACCTCGACCTCCTGCTCGATCTGCTCGAGCCGCGAGGCTACGAGGTGCTCGCCGCGTCCTCGGGCGAAGAGGGCCTGCGGATCGCGGAGTCGGCCGGGCCGAGCCTCATCTTGCTGGACGTCCTCATGCCGCGGCTCGATGGCTACGAGGTGTGCCGGCGTCTCAAGGCGAACCCGGCGACCGCGCACATCCCCGTGATCTTCATCACGGGGCGCGACGAGCCCGACGCGGTCGTCGAGGGGTTTCGCGCCGGTGGCCTGGACTACGTGGTGAAGCCCTTTCACCCCGAGGAGGTGCTCGCGCGCGTGCGGACCCACCTCGCGCTGCACGAGCTGACGCGCCGCCTCGAGGCCCGCAGCGCGGAGCTCGGCGAAGCGAACGACAAGCTCCGGCACGAGATCGCGCTCCGCCGCGACGCCGAGACGGCGCGCGACGAGGCCGGCGAACGTCTCTCGCTCATCGCGGCGCGCGAGGAGGAGCGCTGGGGCGTCCAGGGCTTCATCGGCCGCAGCCCGCTCGTGACGGGCGTCGTCGAGTCGGTGCGCCGCGTGCGCGGCGTCGCCACGAGCGTCCTCATCACGGGCGAGAGCGGGACGGGCAAGGAGCTCATCGCCCGCGCCATCCACTTCGGCAGCGCCCGCGCGGAGCAGGCGTTCGTCCCGGTGAACTGCTCCGCGATCCCCGCCGAGCTCGCGGAGTCGGTCTTCTTCGGACACCGCCGGGGGGCGTTCACGGGGGCCGACCGCGACCGCAAGGGCTGCTTCGAGCTCGCCCACCGCGGGACGCTCTTCCTCGACGAGGTGGGAGACATGCCGGGCGCGCTCCAGGCCAAACTCCTGCGCGTGCTCGAGAGCGGCACCTTCACGACCGTGGGGGGCGAGCGTGAGCAGCGCGCCGACGTCCGCATCGTGGCCGCGACGAACGTGGACCTCGAGGCGAAGGTGCGGGACGGCCGCTTCCGCCAGGACCTCTACTACCGGCTCGCCAGGTTCACGGTCCGGACGCCGCCGCTGCGCGAGCGAGTCGAGGACATCCCGCTCCTCACGGAGCACTTCGTGCGCGTGCTGGCGCGCGAGATGGCCCGCCGTCCGCCTCGCCTGCGCGACGACGCGCTCGAGCGCCTCCAGCAATACGACTTTCCCGGGAACGTGCGGGAGCTCAAGAACGTCGTCGAGCGCGCACTCATCGAGAGCGGCGGCGCTCCGATCGGGCCCGAGCACCTCGGCCTGCCCTCTGCCGCGCGCTCCTTCCCGCCGAAGCCGGCGCCGCGCCGCGCGGTCGTCGACGACCTCCCCCTGAACCTCGAAGCCGCAGAACGCGCGCTCATCGACCGGGCGCTCTCCGAGAGCGGCGGCAACGTGGCGCTGGCCGCGCGCCTCCTCGGCGTTCCGCGGATGCGCATCTACCGGCGACTCCGGGGCGTCGTCCCGGCGATAGAGCGGCCGTGAAGCCGCCCGCCGGAGCGGAGCCTGCAACGACCGTCACGCAGCGTGACAGTCGTTGCAGCGGCTCCGCGCCGGCGGCGCCGATCGAGCGCGAATTCACGCAAACCGTTTCATCGGACACGGCCGGCACGGCCGTTGCGATTGCCCCTCGCGTGCAACGCAACGTCATCCCTACTTCGGGATGGGAAAGGACCGTGTCCATGTCGCCCTCCGTCTCGGCGCCGGCCGCCCCTGCGCCGTCCCGACCTCGAACACGCCGCTGGGCGCTCGGAGCGCTCGGCGCGCTCGTCGCCACCGCCGCGTTGACGATTGCCTTCCGGCGCTCGCCCGCGGCGACGCTCCCCAAGGAAGTCGTCCGCCTGAAGTGGGTCCATCAGGCGCAGTTCGGCGGCTTCTACGAGGCACAGGACAAGTACTACCGGCCGGCGGGCCTCGACGTGGAGATCCGGCCGGGAGGGGTCGACTTCCCCGCGATCCAGATGGTGGCGTCGGGATCCGAGGATTTCGGCGTGGCCGGCGCCGACCAGGTCCTCCTGGCGAACGAGAAGGGCATTCCCGTCGTGGCGATCGCGACGATTTACCGGCGGACGCCGTTCGTCCTGTTCGCTCGGAAGGCCTCGGGCATCGCCGCGATGAAGGACCTCGCGGGGAAGAACGTGGGCGTGAAGCTGGGCGGCAACGAAGAGCTCACGTACCGCGCGATGCTCAAGAGCGCGGGCGTCGACCCGAGCACCATCCACGAGGTGCCGGTCAAGTACGACATCGGCCCGTTCCTCGCCGGGGTCGTCGACGTGTGGCCGGGATACCTGATCAACGAGGTGCTCGCAGCGCAGGAGAAGGGCGTCGACCTGAACCTGATCCGGCCGGCCGACTACAACATCAACTTCTACGCCGACACGCTGTTCACGCGGCAGTCCGTCATCGACGCCAATCCGGATCGCGTGAAGGCCTTCGTGCAGGCGACGATGGCCGGCTGGCACGAGGCGGTGGAGCACCCCGAGGAGGCCGCGGCCCTCGGCTGCAAGCTCAGCCCCCAGCTCGACCCGAACCACGAAGTCGCCATGATGAAGGCGAGCATCCCGCTGCTCAAGCCGCAGCAGCTGCCGCTCGGCAAGATGGAAGTCGAGGAGTGGCGATTGCTCCACGATCAGCTCCTCGCGCTCGGCTTTCTGAAGCACCCGGTCGACATCGACAAGGCGTTCACGAACCGCTTCGTCGTCGAGCCCTGACCGCCACTTCCCACCGGGATCCCCCCCATGACGTCCGACCTTGCTCCGGTCGGGGCGGCGGCGGCCGCCCTGCGCCCTCTTCTTCACGCTCGACGCGTGCTCGCTCACCCTGGGCAGCACGCACGTCCTCCGCGACCTGCGGCTCGAGGTCCGGCGCGGCGAGCTCCTCGCGCTCCTCGGCCCCAGCGGGTGCGGCAAGTCCACGCTCCTGCGCGTCCTCCTCGGCCTCGTCGCCGTCGATCCCGGGGGACGGCTCCTGCGGCACGATCCGGAGTGCCCCATGGGCATCGTGTTCCAGCGACCCACGCTGCTGCCGTGGCTCACCACGCGCGCCAACGTCGAGCTATGCCTTCGCCTGGGACCGAAGAAGGTCAAGTCGCCCGAGGAGCGCAGGGGGCGCGCCGAGCGGGCGCTCGCGCGCGTCGGCCTCGGCGCGTTCGCCGATCACCGCCCGTACGAGCTGAGCGGCGGCATGCAGCAGCGCGTGGCCATCGCGCGCGCCCTGGTCGCGGAGCCGTCGGTCCTCCTCATGGACGAGCCGTTCGGCGCCCTCGACGAGCTGACCCGCGGCGCCATGAACCTCGAGATCCTCCAGCTCCTCGAGCGGCGCGAGAGCTCGCTCGAGACCGTCGTCTTCGTCACCCACTCCATCACCGAGGCTCTCCTGATGGCGGATTGGATCGTCGTCCTCTCGGGCCGCCCGGCGCGCGTCGCCGCGGTGTTCGAGCTGGCCGGCGGCGAGCCGCGGTCCGAGCGGTTCGGGCGGATCGAGGGCACCGCGGCCTTCCAGCAGATGGCCCGCGCCATACGCAGGGAGCTCCAGGCGTCATGACGTCGCCCCGCCACCTCTATCCGATCGCGTTCTTCGCGTTCGTCGTGGCTCTCTGGGAGCTCGGCGTCCGCGCCCTGCACGTGCCGGAGTACCTGCTCCCGTCGCCCGTCGAGTCGATCGCGCGCGTCGATCTCGGCGTGATGGGCCACCTCCTGACGACCCTCGAGGAGGCCGTGCTCGGCTTCCTCCTCGCGAACGTGCTGGCGCTCGTCTCGGCCGTCGTGTTCGTGCGCTTCCCGGTCGTCGAGCAGTGCCTCTTCCCGCTCGCCGTGGGGCTCAAGACGACGCCGCTCGCGGCGCTCGCGCCGCTGCTCGTCATCTGGCTCGGGACGGGCCTCGCCTCGAAGGTCGCCGCGGCGGTCCTGATCGAGCTTCTTTCCCACGCTCGTCAACGGCGTGAAGGGGCTCAAGGCGATCGAGCCCGAGTCGCGAGAGCTCTTCGAGTGCTACCGCGCGAGCGTCTTCGAGACGTTCCGGTACCTGCGCCTGCCCAACGCGCTGCCGTACGTGCTCTCGGGTCTCAAGATCTCCACCTCGCTCGCCGTGGTGGGCGCCATCGTCGGGGAGTTCGTCGGCGCGAGCCGGGGCCTCGGGTACCTGGTGCTCGTCTCCTCGTACCACATGGACACGCCGACGATGTTCGCCGCGGTCTTTTGCGCGGCCGGCATCGGCCTCGGGATGTTCTGGCTCGTCGGCGCGGTCGAGCGCCGCGTCGTCTTCTGGCAGAGGGTCGAGTCATGAAGTGTTCGATGTACCGGATTCCGATTGCGGCGCCGGACGACCTCTCGGGCCTGCGGAGACTCGTCGACCAAGGGACCCTCTCGCCCGAACACGTCGTGGCGGTGCTCGGCAAGACCGAGGGCAACGGGTGCGTGAACGACTACTCCCGTGGCCTCGCGGTGCAGGCGCTCGGAGGCTACTTCCGGCGCCTCCTCGGCGAGCAGGCCGGCGCCGCCGTCGTGGTCATCATGTCGGGCGGCACCGAGGGCGTGCTCTCGCCGCACTTCACGGTCATCTGCCGCGCGCCGACGAGCGCGCCGGCAGCGGGTCCGCGCGCGAAGGCCCTCAGCGTGGGCGTCGCGCGAACGCCCCCCATCGCCCCCGAGGCCCTCGGGCGCGCGCCGCACGCCCGCGCGGTCGCGCGCGCCGTCGAGGAGGCGCTGCGCGACGCCGCCATCGAGCACGCCGGGGACGTCCACTACGTGCAGATCAAGTGCCCGCTCCTCACGACGGAGTCGATCGCCGAGGCCGCGTCCCGTGGGATGGCGGCGGTGACCGACGACACCTACAAGTCGATGGGGTACTCGCGCGGCGCCTCCGCGCTCGGGGTGGCCGTCGCGCTGCGCGAGGTCGGCAGCGAGGCCCTGGACGACGAGACGATTCTGCGCGCGCTGGGACCAGTACAGCCGCGTGGCCTCGGCCTCCGCCGGCAGCGAGCTGCGGCACTGCGAGGTGCTGGTGCTCGGCAACTCGCTGGCGGCCGAGGGCGAGCTGGTCGTGGGGCACGACGTGATGCGAGACGCGATCGACGTCGAGGCGGTCCGCCGCGCCGCGGCTTCCGTCGGCTTCGGGGGCGCTGGCGCGACGCTCGTCCAGGTGTTCGCGAAGGCCGAGGCCGACCCGTGCGGCGCGGTTCGCGGCCGGCGGCACACGATGCTGTCGGATTCGGACATCAACCATACGCGACACGCCCGCGCCGTCGTCGGGGGCGTCGTCGCGTCGTTCTTCGGAGACCCGATGATCTACGTCTCGGGCGGCGCAGAGCACCAGGGGCCCGCGGGGGGCGGCCCGATCGCGATCGTGGCTCGCCGGAGCGATTCGGCGGGGCGAGTTCGCATGTCTTGAGTCTTGGCTGAATCACGCGCGCGGTCGCGACGACCGACGCGGTGTTCCCCCTCGCCCCGAGGGCCGGGCCGAGGTGTTTCCACGAAACGAGGTCTTTCTCATGAGAACCCCCGCAGTCCTCCTGTCCATCGCATTTCCTCTGCTCCTCGCGGCTCCCGCGGCGAAGGCGCAAAACGACGCGCCCACTCCAAGCGCGACGCCTCCCACCACGACGCCTCCCGATGTCTCCGCGCCGGAGCCGCCCGCGACGGCGCCGCCCCCGACAGCGGCACCGCCCGCGACGGCGCCGCCCACCGCGACGGCGCCGCCCGTGCAAAGCGCGCCGGCCGCCGCGCCGAAGGCACGGGCCGAAGCGCCGAAGAAGCTCGTCGAGTGGGCGATGTTCGACTTCCAATATCTCTATGGCTTCAACTGGAACCTGGGGCCGAAGCACAAAGACATCCTCACGCTCGAACACGCCGACGGGTGGACCCTCGGCGACAACTATCTCTTCGTCGACATTTCCCACATCACCAATCAAGACGACCAGACCAGCATTTACGGAGAGTGGCAGCCGCGCTTCAGCCTCTCGAAGCTCTTCGGCGTAAACTTGAACCTCGGGCCTTTGCACGACATCCTCGAGACGAACCGGCTCGACTTCGGCGGCGGCTTCCTCGCGTACCTCGCCGGCGGCGCGGTCGACCTGAACATCCCGGGCTTCGCCTATTGGCACCAGCACTTCTTCGTACGCAAAGACATCCACCTCACCGGCGCCACCTGGCAGGTCACCTCCGAGTGGAGCCTGCCGTTTCGCATCGGCCCCGTGCGGTTCGTCCAAGACGGCTTCGTCCACTTCATCGGCGCCGAGGGCACCTCGAACTTCAACGTCATCACGCAGCCGCAACTGCTCCTCGACGTCGGCCGGTTCGCCGGGTACGAGGACCAGCTCCTCCTCGGCGTCGAGGTCGACTACCGGTACAACGAGTTCGGCATCAAGGGGCAGAACGAACTCGTCCCCCAGGCCATGGTCGAGTGGAAGCTGTGAACCGCGTCATCGACTTCGCGGGCGCGTCGCCGGACCTGCCGTGGACACCCCTGCGGCCGGGCATCGAGATTCTGCCGGCTCTTCGCGAGCGCCGACTCCGGGCCGTCCGCAGCGCTCTTGCGGTACCAGCGGGGCGCCGAGGTCCCTCTGCACGCGCATGACGGGCACGAGCTCATCGCGGTCCTCTCCGGCGCGCAGGAGGACGAGCGCGGGCGCTATCCGGCGGGTTCCCTCGTCGTCAACCCGCCGGGCTCGAAGCACAGCGTGCGCGCCGAGGCGGGATGCGTCGTCCTCGTGGTCTGGGAGCGGCCCGTGGTGTTCGACGCGCCCTGAGGACCTTCGCCACGTCAGCGCTCCGCGTGCGGCAGCGCGACCTTCCAGCTCCCGGTCTCGTGGAACTCGGCGAGCTGGCGGCGCCAGGGGCGGAGGTCGATCTTCCGCTGCGCCATCCAGACGTCGTCGTAATACGTCTGCAGGTAGCGCTCGCCCGAGTCGCAGATCAGCGTCACCACCGACCCTTGCTGGCCGGTCTGGGCCATCTCCGCGATGAGCTCGAACGCCCCCCAGAGGTTCGTCCCCGTCGAGGGGCCGGCGCGCCGCAGGAGGAGCTCGTAGAGGAAGAACATCGTCGCGTACGACGCCGCGTCCGGCACCTTGATCATGCGATCGACGACCGTGCGGACGAACGACGGCTCGACCCGGGGCCGGCCGATGCCCTCGATGCCCGAGCCGCGCTCCAGCGTCAGCGACGCGTCGCCGGTACGGTAGTAGTCGAAGGTCACCGAGTGCTCCGGATCGACGACGCAGAGCTTCGTCTCGTGGCCCAGGTAGCGGATGTAGCGGCCGATGGTGGTCGCCGTGCCGCCGGTGCCCGCGCCCACGACGACCCAGCGCGGGACGGGGTGCTCCTCTTCGGAGAGCTGCGCGAAGATCGTCTCGGCAATGTTGTTGTTCCCGCGCCAGTCGGTGGCCCGCTCGGCGAAGGTGAACTGGTCCATGTAATGGCCGCCGAGCTCCGTCGCGATGCGCGCGGCGACGTCGTAGACCGTCTTCGGGTCGTCGACCGTCTGGCAGCGGGCGCCGTACGACTCGATGAGGGCGACCTTCTCCGCCGACGTCGTGGCCGGCACCACCGCGACGAACGGCAGGCCCAGCATGCGGGCGAAATACGCCTCCGAGATGGCCGTGCTGCCGGACGACGCCTCGACCACCGTCATTCCCTCGCGCAAGAAGCCGTTCGCGAGCGCGTACAGGTACAGCGCGCGCGCGAGCCGGTGCTTCAGGCTCCCGGTGACGTGGGACGACTCGTCCTTGAGGTAGAGGCGGATGCCCGGGAACGCCGGCAGGTGCACCGGCAGCATGTGCGTGTCGGCCGACCGGCGGAAATCCGCCGAGATTCTGCGCATCGCCCACGCTATCCAGCTTCGATCGCGAGGGGGTGAGATCACGTCTGGCGTCCGAGGGGCGGGATGCAGTTTATACCTCGGTGCCTGAACGAATCCATGATCCGTCAACGGTGGTAAGAGGCGCCAACCATCCATGTCCCTCTCGGAAAAAGAGTTCACCGAGCTCGTCGAAGCCGGCTGCGCGGCCTGTTCGAGCAAGACCCTGACGATCGAGGCGCTGCTGCCTCAGAAGGTCCCCCTCCTCGGCGGCGAGCCCTACGGGGGCCCGTCGTGGGGCTACAAGGGCGAGGACGTCGTGCGCGGCACGTATCGCGTGGCCTGCGAGGGATGCAAGGCGGAGCTCTTCGCGACCACCTGCTGCCCGCTGTGCAGCGCCGAAGGAGGCGTGGAGATCGCGCTCCGCGAGGCGGATCCATCGCCCTTGCCGGCGAGGTGCACCGGCTGTGGAAACGAGCTCCTCGCGGCAACGGCTTACGTCCCCGCGGTCCTCACCTATGAGGGGAAGCGCCCGAACAAGCCTCGACCCGAGGCTCGCCCCGAGGAGCCGGGCTTCCACCTGACTCGGGTCGAATGCAAGACATGCCATGCAGCGACGGATCGGCGCGATCCATGTCCGCTGTGCGGTCGATCGAAGTCCGCGTCGTGAGACGCGCAAGGGCGAGGTGGACAGGCACGCAGGGGGGCTTCGCCGGTTCAGCTTAGCCTCCACGGCTCGGAGCGCCGCTTGCAGAGCCACCGGGTCAAGTTCGCCCACGGAAGGAGATCGCCATGAAGTCACCGGGTCACCAGCAGCACCCCGACCACAAGGTTCGCGAGATCCAGCTCGACCGACCGGTCAAGGTCGAGGTGGGCGGGGTCGTCGTCGCGAACTCGCGCGACGTGATCGAGGTGGACGAAGACAGGAGCCCCCGCCGCTTTTACTTCCGGCGCGCCGACGTGCAGATGGACAGCCTGTCACGCTCGCAGACGACGACGGTGTGCCCCTTCAAGGGCACCGCGAACTACTACGGCGTCCAGGTTGGGGGACGGACGCTTCCCGACGCCGTGTGGACGTACGAGGAGCCCTACGAGGAGCACGCGGCGCTGAAGGACCGGGTCGCCTTCTACGAGGGGAAGTTCCCGGAGATCGCGATTCGCGCCGGCTGAGGTCAGCCGCCGAGGGTGAACACGACGATGCGGTTCCCGAGGCTGTCGGACACGTAGAGCTTCGTCCCGTCCTGCGACACGGCGACGCCGGTGGGCTGGATCGCCCCGGCGTCGCCGGCGCTGCTCATAGCCCAGGCGAAAACGCCGTTCTCGCTCAGGGCCTGGACGTCGTTCGCGCCGTTGTCGGCGACATAAAGGACGTGCCCGGGCCCGAGGGCGATCGCATAAGGCTGGCTGAACGTGCCGAGGGCCCCGGACGATCCGAAGGTGCCGTAGGTCGCGGCGATCGCGCCGGTGGAGTCGATGCGCGCGACGAGGTGATCGTAGTACTTCGTCACCCACGTGTCGCTCCCGTCGAAGACGAGCGCGGTCGTCCCCAGCGCGGTGCCGCCGTCGAGCTCCGTCGCGATCTGGCCGGTGACGTCGCCCATGCCGTCGAACTTCACGATCCGTCCGTTGTCGTCGTCGGCGGCGTACACGGCGCCGCTGGCGTCGACCGCCACGCCCGCGATGCGACCGAGGGTGACGCCCGACTTCGACCCGTCGAACGTGGCCCTGTAGGCGCCGGTGGAGTCGAAGGAGATCACGGCGTTGGCGCCGTAGTCGCCGACGTACACGTTGCCCTGCCCGTCGAGCGCGATGCCGACGGCGTTGACGAGCTTCCCGGCGCCGGAGTTGCCGTAGGTGCCGATCAAGGTGCCGTCGGCGCCGAGCACCGAGTAGCTGCCGGCGAAGCTCGCGACATACAGCTTGCCGGAAGCGTCGAGCGCGAGGTGCTGCGGCTGCGTGATCTGTCCGCTCGCGATCGTGGTGGACCCCGTGGGCGGCCCCGCCTCGAACCCCGCGTCGGGTACGGCTCCGGCCTCGACCCCCGCGTCGGGCGACTGGGCGTCGAGCCCCGCCCCGGAGTCCGTCGCCGGGGTGGCGTGCGCGGGAGGCGATTCGCTGGTCGAGGACGAGAAACACGCCCCCAGCGGGACGAGCAGCACCACGGACGGGAGGAGAGCGGAGGATTGCACGATGAGATCCTCTTACCGCGGATCAGAGCACGAGCGCGAGGGCGAAGCCGTCGTACCCCTTGCTCCCGACCGTCTGCACGGCCGTCCCGGTGACCCGCGGCTCGGCGGCGAGCATCTCGTAGAACTTGCGGATGCCCTGGACGTTGGGGTCGGCGGCCTTCGCGTCGAGCACCGCGCCGTGGCGCACGACGTTGTCGACGACGATCACGCTGCCCGGGCGCGAGAGCTGGAGCGCCCACTGGAAGTACCCGGGCGTATTCACCTTGTCGGCGTCGATGAAGAAGAGGTCGAACGGCCCGAGTCCGTCCTTCGCGACCTGGGGCAACGTCTCGAGCGCCTTGCCCACCCGCACTTCGACGACCTTCTCCAGCCCGGCGCGCGCCAGGTTCGCGCGGGCGACCTCCGCGTGCTTCGGGTCGAACTCCAGCGTGACGACCTTGCCGCCCGGCGGCAGCGCGCGAGCGAGCCAGATCGTGCTGTAGCCGCCGAGCGTGCCGACCTCGAGCACCTTCTTCGCGCCGTGCATGCGCGCGAGGAGGTGGAGGAGCTTGCCCTGGTTCGGCGCGACGTTGATCGCCGGCAGGCCGGCCGCGGCGCTCGCCGCGAGGGCGGCCTCGAGCACGGCGTCGCCCGGGACGAGCAGATCGTTGATGTAGCGGTCTACGGCGGACCATTGCTCTTGGCTCATGGGCAGGTTTGCTAGCGCGTCTCCCTCTGGGGCGCTTCCACCGTTGACCCGGCCGCTTGGCGGCCCGAGGAGATCGCACATGCAGCGCATCGCCAACACCTCGCTCGACGTCTTCCCCCTGAACCTCGGCGGCAACGTCTTCGGCTGGACGGCCGACGAGGCCCAGTCCTTCCGCGTGCTCGACGCGTACGTCGCGGCCGGCGGCAACTTCATCGACACGGCCGACACGTACTCGTCGTGGCTTCCCGGGCACGTCGGGGGCGAGTCCGAGACCATCCTGGGACGGTGGATGGCCGCGCGGAAGAACCGGGACCGCATCGTCCTCGCGACCAAGGTCGGCTTGCTCCCCTCGCTCCCGGGCCTCTCGGCGAAGACCATCCGCGCCGCGGCGGACGCCTCGCTGCACCGCCTGCAGACCGACCGCATCGACCTCTACTACGCGCACCGCGACGACCCCCAGACGCCGCTCGAGGAGAGCCTGCGCGCCTTCGACGGCCTCGTGCGCGCGGGCAAGGTCCGCTACGTGGCCGCGTCGAACTACTCGGCGGAGCGCCTCGGAGAGGCGCTGGCCATCGCGCGGCGCGAGGGCCTCGCGCGCTTCGTCGCGCTGCAGCCGCACTACAGCCTCGTGCATCGCCAGGACTACGAGGGCGCCGTCGCCGATCTCTGCACCCGCGAGGGCCTCTCGTGCATGCCGTACTTCTCGCTCGCGCGCGGCTTCTTGACCGGCAAGTACCGGCCCGGCGTGCAGGTGAAGAGCGCACGCGCCGAGGGGGCCGCCGCGTATCTCGACGCCCGGGGCCTCCGCGTGCTCGCGGCGCTCGACGAGATTGCGGCGGCGCACGAGGCGCCCGTGGCGGCCGTGGCCCTCTCGTGGCTGCTCGCGCGGCCGAACGTCGTGGCGCCGGTCGCGAGCGCCCGAACTCCCGAGCAGCTCGCGGACCTCTTGCCCGTCGCGTGGGTGAAGCTCTCGGGCGACGAGGTGGAGCGCCTGACGACCGCCTCGGCCCTCACTCCCCCGTGAGCGCCCTCGCCAGCTCGGAGCGCCCTCGCGACCGTACCTCGCGGGCCACGGCGACTCGACGTCCAACACGGGCGGCACGCTGCGGCTCGCCGTGAGCACCGACGGGGCGCAGACCTTCCCCACGGAATACGTCATCGTCGACAGCGACAACTCGCTCGCCACGTTCATCTGCCCCGACATCGCCGCCCCCTCGCCGGACCACGTCATCGTCATCGCCGCGAGCGGCGGCGACGACACCGCTGCATGGATCTCGGCGTTCACCTCGAGCCAGCGCGGCGCGGGCATCGGACCGCGGAGCACCGAAGGCGCCTTCACCGACGCCGGCGCGCTGCCCTACACCTCGGGCACCGACACCAATGCGGCCGCGACTTCGGTGTGCAACATCCTGAGAGTCCCCACCAAGCTCGTGCGCGATCGTCCATTGCGCGTGTTCGTACCGGGCCCTACGTGTGTGGTTTGCGCTACGACAGCAAGCCCTCCGAACCGTCGAGCCGCGTGGCGCGCGGGTCGCCGTCCCCGCTCGTCGGCGGCGGAGCCATGGGGGAGTTCATCCGCGCGAAGGACTGGTCCGCGACGGCCCTCGGCCCGATTGACGCCTGGCCCACCGCGCTGCGTACGACCGTGAGCCTCGCGCTCGGCTCGACCTTCCCCATCAACATCATCTGGGGCGCGAGCCACGCCCAGATTTACAACGACGGATACTGGCCGCTCTGCGGCGAGAAGCACCCCAACTCGATGGGGCAAGACTTCCGAGAGTGCTGGGCGTCGGCGCTGGTCACCATCGGCACGGCCTACGATCGAGCGTGGAGCGGCCAGGCGTCGTACCTCGAGAACCAGCGGATGTTCCTCGACCGGAACGGCTACCTCGAGGAGACCTTCTTCACGTTTTCCTTCAGCCCGTTGCGGGACGACTCGGGCGAGGTCGTCGGCCTCTTCCACCCGGTCACCGAGACCACGGCCCGCATGCTCAGCGAGCGACGCGTCCGGACGCTCCGGGATCTGGCCGGGCTCGCGAGCAGTGGCAAGACGATCCGCGAGGCATGCGTTCTCGCGGCCGAGACGCTGTCGGCGAACGACCTCGACCTGCCCTTCGTGCTCGTCTACCTCCTCTCCGAGAACGGCCAGAGCGAGCTGCAGCTCGCGTGCACCGCGGGTCTTCCGGCCGGCGGTCCCGGCGCCGCGACCCGCGTGCCCGTGGCCTCCGATCCGTCCGCGGGGTGGCCTCTGGCCGCGGCCCTGGCCTCGGAGAGGGCGGTCGAGGTGACCGACCTGCCGGGTCGGGTGGGCCGGCTCGTCTGCGGGTCGTACCCCGAGTCTCCGCCCTCGGCGGTCCTCCTCCCCATCCGGGTCGCCGGCGTCCCCGAGGCGCTGGGGGTCGTCGTCGCCGGCGTCAGCCCGCGCCGCCGCCTCGACGCCGGATATCGGGACTTCTACGACCTCCTGGGCTCCGCCATCTCGGTCGCGATCGGGAACGCACGCGCCCGCGAAGAGGAGAAGAAGCGCGTCGAGAAGCTCGCCGAGCTCGATCGGGCGAAGACGATCTTCTTCAGCAACGTGAGCCACGAGTTCCGGACGCCCCTCGCGCTCATGCTCGCCCCCATCGACGCGATGCGCGCCGAGGCGAGCGAGACCGGCGAAGCCCGCGAGCGCGTCGAGCTCCTGCACCGGAACGCCCAGCGGCTCCTGAAGCTCGTCAACACGTTGCTCGAGTTCTCCCGCATCGAGGCGGGCCGCGTCGACGCCTCGTACGAGCCCGTGGACCTCGCCGCGCTCACGGTGGAGCTGGCGAGCAGCTTTCGCTCGGCGTTCATGAGCGCCGGCCTGGAGCTCGTCGTCGACTGCGCTCCGCCGTCGGAGCCGGTCTACGTCGACCGCGACATGTGGGAGAAGATCGTCCTCAACCTGCTCTCCAACGCGTTCAAGTTCACGTTCGAGGGGAGCGTCTCGGTCCGCATGCGGGAGGTCCAGCGCGCCGTCGAGCTGCGCGTCGCCGACACCGGCACGGGCATCGCCGAGGCAAACCATCAGGCCGTGTTCGAGCGGTTCCACCGCATCGAGGGCGCGCGCTCGCGCAGCCACGAGGGCTCGGGCATCGGCCTCTCCCTGGTGCAGGAGCTCGTCCGCCTGCACGGGGGCACCATCCGGGTGGAGAGCCGGGTCGCGCAGGGCACGACGTTCATCGTCACGGTCCCCCTCGGGTCGGCGCACCTGCCGCACGAGCGCGTGCGGGCACCGGGCGCGCTTCCGTCCACCAGCGACGGGCCGCGGGCCTACGTGCAGGAGGCGCACAGCTGGCTCCCCGCGCTGACCGACGTGGGTCCGGCCCCCGTTCTGGTGGGCAGGCAGCCCCGCGAGCGGCTCGTCGTGGTGGACGACAACGCGGACATGCGCGCGTACCTCACGAGGCTCCTGCGCGAGCGCTGGGACGTGGAGGCCTCCGGCGACGGGCTCTCGGCGCTCGAGATGATCCGGCGCGATCCGCCCGCTCTCGTGGTGGCCGACGTCATGATGCCGGGCCTCGACGGGCTGGGGCTCGTTCGGGCGCTTCGCGGGGCGGAGGGGACGCGGGACGTGCCGGTGCTGCTCCTCTCGGCGCGGGCGGGCGAAGAGGCGACTGCGGAGGGGCTGGGCGCCGGCGCGGACGACTACCTCGTCAAGCCGTTCACGGCGCGCGACCTCTTCGTGCGCATCACGGCCAAGCTGACGGCCGCGCGGGGCGCGCGCGCGATTCGCGAGGAGCGCGCGACCCTGCTCCACGCGTTCATGCAGGCGCCGTTTCCGCTCGCCATCCTCCGAGGCCCCCGCCACGTCGTCGAGGTCGTGAACGAGGCGCACCTCAAGATGTGGGGCAAAGACGAGACCATCGTCGGCGCGCCCCTTCCGGACGTCTTGCCGGAGGCCCACCGGCCCATGCTCGCCCTCCTGGACGAGGTGTACCGGACGGGGACCACGCACCACGCCCACGAGGAGCTCGCGCGCATCGCCGCCGGTCCGGCCGGCGAGTTCGAGGACGTGTACTTCAAGAGCGTCCACGCGCCGCTCCTCGACGCGCACGGGAAGGTCGAGGGCATCATGACCTGCTCATTCGACGTGACCGCGGGTGTCCTCGGGCTGCAGGCGCTCGAGCAAGCGAGCCGGGCGAAGGACGAGTTCCTCGCCACCATGAGCCACGAGCTCCGGACGCCGCTCAACGCCATGCTGGGCTGGGCGACCATGCTGAGGAAGGACCACCACGATCCGGCGAAGCTCGCGCTCGGGCTGAGCGTCATCGAGCGCAACGCGCAGACGCAGACCCGCATCGTCAGCGATCTGCTCGACACCTCGCGCATCATCGGCGGCAAGCTCCGCCTGGTCCTGAAGAAGATGGACGTCGGGGCGGGCGTGCGGGCCGCCGCCGAGGTGGTGCGTCCGGCGGCCGACAGCAAGGCGGTTCGCCTCGTGCTCGACCTGGGCGGCGACCTCGAGACCGTGGGCGATCTCGATCGAATGCAGCAGATCGCCTGGAACCTCCTCAGCAACGCCGTGCGGTTCACGCCGGCGGGCGGGACGGTCACCGTGACGGTCGAGCGCCTGGCGAGCGCGATTCGCATGTCCGTGACGGACACCGGCGTCGGGATCGCGCTCGAGCACCAGGCTCACATCTTCGAGCGCTTCCGGCAGGTCGACAGCTCGACCACCCGGGCGCACGGAGGCCTCGGGCTCGGGCTCGCCATCGTCCGCCACCTGGTCGAGGCGCAAGGGGGAACGGTCGCCGCGATCAGCGAAGGGATCGGCCGGGGGGCCACGTTCGTCGTGACCCTGCCCGTCAACCTCCCCTTGGCCGACGCATCGAACGAGGAAGAACCGAAGCCGGCGCCGGCGCCCGCCGGGCCGCGACCCGAAGGAGAAAAGAAATTGCCGCTCCGCCACATACGCGTGTTGCTCGTCGAGGACGACGACGATTCGCTCATGCTGATCCGCATGGTCCTCGAGGAAGCCGGCGCCCGCGTCGTCGGGGTCGCCTCGGCGCGCGCCGCGATGAGCGCGCGCGGGCCCTTCGACGTCATCGTCAGCGACATCGGCATGCCCGAGGTGGACGGCTACACGCTGATGCGGAGCCTCCGCAGCCAGCCGGGCACCGCGGGGACGCCGGCCATCGCGCTGACCGCGTACGCCCGGCTCGAAGACGCCGAGCGCGCCATCGCCGCCGGCTACCAGCAGCACCTCGCGAAGCCCGTCGAGTCCTCGCAGCTCATCAAGACCGTGCAGCAGGTGCTGCACGACGCGCCGTGACCGCCGGAGATTCGCTAAGGCGTCGCACGCGGGCGAATCTGCTTTCGGACCTTCTTGATGAAGGTCTGCGTGCAGAGCCCGTGGGTCGCCTCGTGCTCGATGACCTCGCGGATGAGCCTCGACTTGACCTCACCCGTGCAGACCGTGCTGCCCTGCACCTCGGTGGCGAGCTGGCCACCCTCGAAGGTCGCCGGCCACTGCGGCTTTTCCGGCGTGACGACCTTGTTGCTCTGGCGGTAGTGCGACGGCTTCGTCTTCGTGACGTCGTGGAAGCCGGTCGTGATGACCCTTCGCCCGGAACCGTGACAGGTCGGGCAGGTCGTGGTGAGACCGAAGGAGTTTCCGATCCGTCGATCGCCCCCGCAGACGCCGCACGATTCTTCCGAGCGCTCAGAACCTCGATCGAGCGTCTTTTGATCCATTGAACGACAATAGCACGACGGCGCGAATCCCGGAGAGCGCGCGGGCGCCCGGCTCGGGCACCCGGCGCACATGCGCCTCTCGCGAGGCAACGAGCCGTTTTGGAGCGCGCGAGCTTGTCCTCCGGCCTCAGCGGCCGAGCGATCGCGCGAGCAGGATGCTGAGCGACAACCCCACGAGCGTGGAGATGCCGCCGACGACGTAGACGATGGTCGCGCGCGGGGCGCCGACCTCGCCCCGGTCGATCGCGCCGCGAACGGCCCCGTACCGGAGCGTCGCGCTCAGGCAGGCGAGCATCCCGGCCGCGACGAGCGCCGTTCCCGCCCAGGCCGACCCGAGCGTGTCGGCGGCGCGGATCTGGGTATGGTCCGACGCCGCCAGCTGCCGCAAGAACACGCCGAAGCGCGCGATGGCGAACCCGAAGCCCATCAGCGAGATGCCCGTGCGTATCCAGGCCAGCAGCGTGCGCTCGCTGGCCAGGTGGAGACGCAGCGTCTCTTCGGGCTTCTTGGCGCCGGTCTCCACGATTTAGTCGACGGCGAACGCCGCGGCCGCGAGCTTCTCGAGCTGGAGGTACTGCGCCTTCTCGATCGAGACGGCGACGAACCGGATGGTGCCGCCCTTGAAGTCGGCCGGCGACTTGTACTCCTTCGTGACCGCGTCGGAGCTGTCGCGCCCGATGCAGAGGCCGTCGCCGCAGAGGGTGAACGTGCCGACCTGCGCGCGCATCGGTCCCTCGGCGACGACCTTGTCTCCGACATAGAGCTTGGTCGTGCCGATCGACTCCTTGTTCGGCCCCTCGCCCGTCCTCGTGAACTCCATGCCGAGCGTGTACTTGCCGGGCTTCAGCGGCGGCGACGTGAAGGCCTGCTCCGGCTTGAGGCCGAGGAAGTTGTACACGTAGTGGAGCTTCTTGTTCTTGATGAAGAGCGCGTGGCCGCCGAAGCGCGAGCCGTGGGCGAAGATGACGCCGGAGCAGTCGGCATCGGAGATCTCGACGTCGGCGAGGATCTTGTACGAGCGACCGCGCACGTTGACCGCGCAGCTCTCCGGAACGGCGGCGGTCCCCGGGTAGTAGACGTACCGGTCGCGGAGCGGCTCCGCGGTCGGCCGCTCCTGGCTCAAGAGCTCGAGCGCGGTGCGATCGTCGAGCGGCAGCACCAGGTTCGCGTCGGCTTCCTCGAACCAGGCCGCGACCAGCGCCTTCAGCTTCTCGGGGTGCTCGTTCGCCAGGTCCTTCGACTCGGACCGGTCCTCGTCCACGTGGTAGAGCTCCCACCGGTCCTGGTCGAAGTGGCCTTTGCCGCTCGTCGGCGCGTGGACGGAGGACGCCCTCCACCCGTCTTCCCAGATGCCGCGCGTCCCGAGCATCGCGTAGTACTGGCGCTTCTTCGCCGTCTTGCCGTCGGGCTTCGCGTCGAAGGTGTAGCGCATCGAGACGCCGGCCAGCGGGTATTGCTCCGTGCCCTTGTAGACCGCCGGCATCTCGAGCCCGCAGACGTCGAGGATGGTGGGGACGATGTCCGTACAGTGATGGTACTGGTGGCGGACCTCGCCGCGCGCCTTGATGCCCTGCGGCCACGAGATCACCAGCGGATCGCACGTGCCGCCCGAGTACTCGGAGTACCGCTTGAACATCTTGAAGGGCGTCGAGAAGGCCGCGGCCCAGCCCGTCGGGTAGTGCTCGTAGGTGTCGGGGCCGCCGAGCGCGTCGAGATATTTCAGATTCTCGGCGATGTCGTCGGGATAGCCGTTGAAGAACTTGTTCTCGTTGACGGAGCCGCTGGGGCTACCCTCCCCCGAGGCGCCGTTGTCGGCCGCATAGATGACGAGGGTGTTCTCGAGCTGACCGCTCTGCTCGAGATACTCGAGAATGCGCCCGATCTGGACGTCGGTGTACTCCGAGAAGGCGGCGTAGACCTCCGCCATGCGGGAGAAGAGCTTCTTCTCGTCTGCGCTGAGCGAGTTCCACGGCCGCACCATGTCGCCTTCGTTGGCCATGTCCGCGGGCATGGGGTTGAGGGGCGTGAGCTGGGTGTCCTTCGGCAAGAGGCCCTTGGCGATCATGCGAGGGAGCGCCCACTCCCGATAAGCCTCGTAGCCGTCGTCGAACTTGCCCTTGTACTTTTCGATGTAGTCCCTGGGAGCCTGGTGCGGCGCATGGTTGGCGCCCGGGCAGAACCAGAGGTACCAGGGCTTCGACGGGTTGCCGGCCTTCTGGTCGCGAATCATCCCGATCGCCTTGTCGGCGAGGTCCTTCGAGAGGTGATACCCCTCCTCCGGCGTGTACGGCGGGTCGACGTACCGGTTGTCCTCGACGAGGTCGGGGTAAAACTGGTTGGACTCGCCGCCGATGAATCCGTAGAAGCGGTCGAAGCCCTTCTGCAGCGGCCACTGCTTGCGGCTCGCGCCGGGCGTCGTGTCCTCGACGGCGACGCTGTGGTTCTTGCCGACCCAGAACGTGCTCCAGCCGCCGTCCTGGAGGATTTGGCCGATCGTCGCGCATTCGTCCGGTATGCGGCCGTGCGCGCCCGGGAATCCGTTGGCCACCTCGGTGATCGACGCCATGCCGTTGACGTGGTGGTTGCGCCCCGTGAGCAGCGTGGACCGCGTCGGCGAACAGAGGGCGGTCGTGTGCCACTGCGAGTACATCAGCCCGCGATCGGCGAGCTTCTGCAGCGTCGGCATCTCGATCCGACCGCCGAAGGGCGACCACGCTGCGAGGCCCGTGTCGTCGTAGAGGACGAAGAGGACGTTCGGCGCGCCCTCGGGCGCCTTCGGCGGCGCGTAGGGCTCCCAGTCGGGGACCGAGTCGCGCACGTCGAGCTTGATGACGCCCTTGAAGGGCTTCCCCTTGGGGAGGCCGTTGCCAGAGCCGTTGCGGTGGACGGCGCTACCGCCGTTCCCCGTCCCGTTGCCACCGGTCCTCTTCGCCTTCGCATCGCTCATCGCGGGCCTCCTTCACGGTTCGCGGCGCCGCTGGTTGCACGCGGCGAACCATCCCATAGGGTGGGCGGGGCCGGGATGTTGCTTCGTCCGCGACCGTGGGCACGGTCCTATCGTCGCGACGCTTCACGAGCGCTTCGTCGAGCGCGGGCGTCGAGCGGCTGCGCTGCCCGGGCGAGCGGGCCGCCCTCGCGCTGTGCTTCGCGACGAACCTGTCGCTCGTGGTGCTCGCCTGGGCCGCCATCCTCGCGGGCTCCGACTGGCTCCAGGCTCACCCCTTCATCGGCAGGCACCAGGACTGGATCCACGGGCTCGCGATCGCGAGCATCGTCGCGCTCCCGGTCCTGCCGCTCAGCCGGCACCTCATGCTCCACGCGGCGCGCAACGACGGCGTGCGGGTCGGTGAGGCGCAGTTCCCCGAGCTTTACGTGCAATTCCTTCTGGCTTGCCGCAAGTTGAACGTCGAGCGCGTTCCCCAGCTCTATGTGAGCCGTCGCGTCGAGGGGCCGGCGGCCGCGTACTCCGCCAGAGGCTCGCCGGTCGTCGTCCTGAACGCGGATCTCTTCCTCTCGAACTGGAAGGAAGGGCTCGACTGGCTCTCCTTCGCGATGGCGGGAGCGCTCGGCGCGATCCGCCTCGGGCACACGCGCTGGTGGGTCGCGCTGCTGACGGGCTACGCCGGCCGCGTCCCGGGCCTCTCGGCCCCGCTCTACATCAAGCGAACGTATTCGCGTGACCGCTGCGCGGCCTTCGTGGTCCCCGACGGCATCCGGGGCCTGGTGGTCGAGGCCGTGGGCAAGGACGCCGTGAGCGGCGTCTCGTTAGCCCGGTTCGTGGAGCAGTCGAAGGATTGCCGCGGCATATGGGACGACCTCGTCGCGTACCGGCAAAAGAGCCCGCCGATCTCGGCGCGGGCGAAGGCGCTCTACGACGCGGGCCTGTTCGAGAGAGAGCGAGATCTGAAGCGATGAGGGGCGCGGTCGAGGGTCGCGGGCCGGGCGTAGGTCAGCCGCCGATCCGCACCGGCAGCCTCACGGCGCATCCCAGGGCCGCGACCTGGATGGCGAGCAGCGTCAGGAACGGCAGGAGGAATGCCGGGCCGCCTGCGACGCCGCGAGCGGCGCCGAACGTCACGGCGACCGCGATGGCGATCGTGGCCATGGGGCCGCCGAGGCGCTGCACGATGTTCACCGCCGTGGTCGCGAGGCTCAGCTTCTCCTTCGGGACCGACGCGTACGCGGCCGACACGGTCGGGATGCCGATGGCGCCCTGGCCCGCGGCGCGCAGAAAGAGGCCCATCTCGACGCCGGCCGTCGAGAGCCCCCGCTGCGTCATCCAGACGAACGGGAGCGTGCCGAGGACCGCGAGCAAGACCCCCGACGTGACGACCGCCCGGCAGCCGAAGCGATCCGTGATGTACCCCATCATCGGGTATACGAAGACCATCGCGACGCCCGCCGGCGCGAGGAGCCATCCCACCCGTTCGGGGGAGAGCCCGGCCCCCGTGACGAGGTAGAGCGGGACCAGGAACTGGTTCGCGTAGAGCATCCCGTTGGAGAGAAACTGCGTGATCGCGGCGTTCGTGAAGAGCCCACTCTTGAAGAGCTGGAGATCGAGGAGGGCCGCCGAGCCGGCCCGGCGCGCGTGCGCGACGAAGCCCCCCACGAGCACGACGCCGGCGATGAGCGGCCCGAAACCGTGGCCGTGCGCCGCCTGCTCGAGGCCATAGAGGAGCGCGACCAGGCCGGGCGAGATGAGCAGGAAGCCCACGACGTCGAAGCGGCGGCGCTCGACGGAGGGCGGGTCCACGGGCAAGAGGAGCGCCGCCAGGACCACGGCGAGGACGCCCACCGGCAGGTTGATGTAGAAGAGCCACGGCCACGAGGCGCGGTGGAGGATGGCGCCCGCGATGACGGGCCCGAGGATCGGCGCGACCAGCACGGGCACGACGGCGTAGCCGAGGGCGCGCGCCATCTGCTTGCCGGCGACGCGCACCATCATGAGCTGAGTGAGCGGCGCGAGGAGCCCTCCGGCCATCCCTTGAAAGACGCGCGCGACGACGAGCACCGGCATCGAGCGCGCCGCGCCGCAGGCCATCGACGCCGCGGTGAAGAGCGTGAAGCAGCCCAGATAGAGGCGCTTCGCGCCGAGGCGATCGACGAGCCACCCGTTGAGCGGCAGCATGAGCGCCAGCGCGAGCAGGTACGCGCTGACGATCCACTGCGCGCTCTCGGTCGACGAACGCAGGTCGTCGCGAATGGCGGACAGCGACACGTTCACGACGGTCGAGTTCATCTGAGACATGAACGGGCCGAGCAAGACGACGGCGATGACGCGATAGGCGGCGGCGTCGAGCTTCGCCTCGCCCTTCGCGGGCGCTGCTACGGTGGTCACTTTTCGGCGCTGCTTGCTTCGGCGGGGGTCGACGTGCGCGCGCCTTTCAGGCGCGGAGCGTCTCGCCGAACAGCTTGCCGAGGGCCGCGTAGTGGCGCTCCGCCGCGGCGGCGTTGTAGACCTCGGCGTCGTCGACCGCGTAGCCATGCTGCGCTTCGTAGTGCTCGATCGTGTACTCGACGTGGGCCGCGTCGAACGCCGCGCGGAGCTTCGCCTCGGGCTCGGGCGGCAGGTCGCCGATGGCGGGGCCGAGATAGACGCGCGACTTGATCGCGCCGGCGCGCGTGTGCGGGCTCTCCGGCTGATCGGTCACGAGGCCGCCCGGGTGGAACCCGGCGGTCGCGGCGATCTTGTCGCCGAAGATCGTCGCGACGCGCACGCTGGCGTTCCCGCCCATGCAGTAGCCCGTCGTGCCCACGCCGCCTCGCACGTCGGGCCGCGCCGCGATGTGATCCAGCACGGCGCCGACCGTCTTCTTGAGGTTCCCGTAGTCGAGCGCGGGCAGATAGTAGCCGGTCATGAACTTGCCGCGCAGCTCGGCGTCGTGAAAGACCTTCGCGAAGGCGGCGAGCGTGAGCGGACCGCCGCCGGGCAGCAGCGACGCCACCGGCGGGGAGCGGTGGAAGAGGTCGGGCTGGAGCACCACGTACCCGTCCTCCGCGATGCGCGCGGCGATGCGCGTCTGGGCGGGGCGCAAGCCCGCCGCGTCGAAGAACACGATGACGGCAGGCCACGGGCCGCCGGTCTCGGGGGTCACGACCTCGGTCGTGCACGGGCCATCGGGCGTATCGATTCGGATCTCGCTGATCGTCATGCTTCCGCATGCTGGCACGAGGAGCCACCGATTGGAAGCCCGCCTTGCAAGTTTTGCTTCCTGTCTACGGCTGGGGCAGGCTCCCGCGCGAGAAGCGGCCGATTCGCAAGCGGGAAGAGCGCTAACGTCTCGGCGCCCGGGGCGAGCGCACACGGCATGATCGCAATGGACGAAACCACACGGGCGAGACGGGGCTCGGGGTCGCGGGTGCCCGTCACGGTCGTCACCGGCTTTCTCGGCGCCGGCAAGACCACGCTCGTGAACCGCTGGCTCGCGGACGGCCCGCGCGGCGACGTCGCGGTGATCGTGAACGAGATCGGCGTCGTGGGGATCGACGGCGAGCTCCTCGCGGCGCGGGCGCGGGAGCTCGTGGAGATCACCGGCGGATGCGTCTGCTGCTCGACGCAGCACGAGCTCGTGCGCGCGCTCGAGGAGCTCGCGGCCCGCGGGCCCGAGCGCATCCTCGTCGAAACGTCCGGCGCGGCGTCCCCCGCCGGCGTGATCCGCGCGGTCGCGGGCGGCAGGGCGAGCGACTTCGGGCTCGACGGGATCGTCACGGTGGTCGACGCCTCGCGCATCGACGTGCTCGCGTCCCAGGACCTCGCGATTGAGCAGCTCGGGTACGCCGACGTCGTGGTGCTCTCGCGCGCCGACGCGTGCAGCCGCGAGGTCGTGGCGCACGCGGCGGAGCTGGTCGCGACCTACAACGGCGCGGCCCTCGTCGCGGAGACCCCCTCGACGGAGGCGCTCGCGACGCTGCTCGAGCGCCGGGGCGCCGACTTCGGCTCGCGTCGCGAGCCGCCCCCCGGAGCTCGCGTTCACGCCGTGTACGAGTCCGTATCGCTCGTCCTCGAGGGAGACGTGGACGGCGAGCGGTTCGCCGACTTCATGGAGACGGACCTCGCGCGCTTCGCCGGGCGCCTCTTCCGCATCAAGGGCATCCTCGCCGTCCACGGCGCCGACGCGCGCGTGATCGTGCAGGGGGTGGCCGATCGCGTCGAGGTGACGTTCGGCGCGCTGTGGGGCCCGGCTCGCGGGAGCCGCCTCGTGGTCGTGGGATTCGGCCTCGATCGGGCCGGGCTCGAACGCGGATTCGCGGCGTGCGCGGCGCAGGGATGACGGAGAGCGCGTCCCGCCCCTTGTAGGGCCCTTTCGGCCTGATATGGTCGCGCTACATGAGCAGCGAGACCTACCACGAGGCGATTCGAGCTTCTGTCCGAAGACACCAAGAACATGCACCGAGCGATCGTCTCCCTCAAGGAGGAGCTCGAGGCCGTGGACTGGTACCAGCAGCGCGCCGAGGCCTGCAGCGACGAAGAGCTGCGAGGGGTGCTCACTCACAACAAGAACGAAGAGATTGAGCACGCCATGATGGTCCTCGAGTGGATCCGCCGCCATAACCCGGTGTTCGATACGAACATCAAGACCTACGTGGGCGCGCAGGGCCCCATCCTCGCGGTCGAGAAGGCCGCCGAGAGCGGCGGCGGCGCGTCGTCCGCGTCTCCCAGCCTCGGCATCGGCAGCCTGAAGGGGGGCAAGTGATGGACCTCCTCAAGCGTGGCAAAGCCCCGATCACGGACGAAGCCTGGGAGCAGGTCGACCAGGAGGCGGCGCGCGTCCTCAAGCTGCACCTCGCCGGTCGCAAGGTCGTCGACTTCTCCGGCCCGCACGGGTGGAAGGTCGCGGCCGTCAACACCGGCCGCCTCAAGCCCATCGGGGGCGGGCCGGGCGAGGGCGTCGCGCATGCGCTCCGCGCGGTGCAAGCCCTCGTCGAGGTGCGCGCGCCGTTCAAGATGCGGATTCTCGGAGCTCGACGACGCGTCCCGCGGCGCCGAGGACCTGGATCTCGATGCCGTCATCGCCGTGGCCGAGCAAATGGCTCACGCCGAGGACTCCGCCATCTTCCACGGGTACAAGGAGGCGCAGATCACGGGCATCATCGAGGCGAGCCCGCACAAGCCGGTCGCGGTCGACGCGATCCTCGACTGGCCGAAGGCGGTCGTCGCCGCGCTCGAGACGCTGCGCGCCGCCGGCATGAACGGCCCCTACGCCCTCGTCCTGGGCATGCAGGCCTACGACGAGCTCGATGCCTACAGCGAAGAGGGGTACCCCCTCCGCCGCCGCATCCAGCAGAGCATGCCCGACGTGTCGTTCGTGTGGGCCCCGGCGTTGAAGGGCGGCGGCGTCCTCCTCTCCACGCGCGGGGGCGACTACGAGCTCACCGTCGGTCAGGATCTCTCGATCGGCTACGCGTCGCACGACCAGACGAACGTGGAGCTTTTCCTCACCGAGTCGTTCACGTTCCGCGTGCTCGAGGAGAAGGCGGCCGTGTTCCTCAAGCGCGCGCCGATCGCCGCGCGCTGAGCACGGAAGCGCCCGGCAAACGCGTCCCCCCGACGGTCGGCTATGGCCGACCGCATGGCGGGCATGGCAAGCTGGAGGAGATGGCCGGCAACGTCGTCAACCTGAATCAGTTCCGGAAGAAGAAGCAGCGGGAAGCGAAGGCCAAGCAGGCCGAGACGAACCGCGTCCGGCACGGGCGCACGCAGGCCGAGAAGGACCGCGAGCGCGCCGCGCGCGAACGTGCCGAGCGCGCGCTCCGGGGCAAGCGCCTCGAGCACGCGCCGGAAGAGGCGCCCACGCCGTCGGCGGAGTCCGAAGAGCCGAGTCCCCAGTAGCGAGGGCGCCCGGCGCCTCGACGGCCCTCTCCGGACGTGAGACGCGCATGAGAGCGACCGCGTGAGGCCTGCGGCCAGACGTGCGCTAGAGTGGGCGAACTCGATGCGCTCGTCCGCCGCTCTGGCCGTCCTCGTATTTCTGGGAACGGCCGCCTGCGGGCACGGCTCCCCCGGCGACGGCCCCTACGACGCGACAGCCGGGCAGGGCTCCGGGAGCGGCAGCGCCTCGGGCTTCACGTCGGGCAGCGGCGACGGCCTCCCCCCGACCAGCGGGGACGGCACGATTGCGACGAGCGGCGACGCCAGCGGCGACGCGGCGCCCTCGGACGCGGCCATCACCGACGCCGGGGCGCCGAGCGACGCGCCGGACGTCGTATGCCCGGCCACCACCCTCGCGGCCGGCGACTACACGCAGACGCTCGACTCCGACGCGGGCCTGCGCAGCTTCAACATCCACGTTCCGCCGGGGCTCGACCCGTCGAAGCCTGCCCCGCTCGTCTTCGCCTTCCACGGCGGCGGGCAGAACGCCTGGCAGTTCGAGGGCTTCACGCACATCCACGACAAGTCGGACGCGAGCGGCTTCATCCTCGTCGAGGCCGACGGCTCGCTGGCGCTCGGTCCGTCGGCGACGCCGACACCCTCGCCCGACGCGGGCATCGTTCTCGAGGTGTGGAACGCCGGCAACTGCTGCGAATACGCGGCGCAGCTCAATGGCGACATCGACGACGTCGGCTTCGTCGACCGCATGATCGACAAGATCGAGAGCCAGACCTGCATCGACCCCAAGCGCGTCTTCGCCACCGGCTTCTCGAACGGCGGGATGCTGTCGCACCGCCTCGCCTGCCAGCTCTCGAACCGAATCGCGTCCATCGTCGCGGTGAGCGGCGGGAGCGGCGAGACGGACTACGACACGAATCCGCACGAGACGCTCTTCGACTGCAACCCGAGCCGGCCGGTCCCGGTGCTGCACATTCACGGGACGCAGGACGCCTGCTACCCGTTCGACGGCGGGTGGGGTCCGCTCTCGCTCGTGACCTTCGAGCCGGTGATGGTGACCGTTCAGAACTGGCTCACGCGGAACGGCTGCACCCAGGGCGCCCCGACCACCGTATTCCAGAACGGCGCCGCCACGTGCAACCTGTATCCGTGCCCGAAGGCCGGCGAGGTCGAGCTCTGCACCATCGACGGCGGCGGGCACTACTGGCCGGGCGGTGACGACTGGGGCGGCTCCACGGTCTTCTGCGGCTCGGGCCAGGGAGTGCGCTCGGCCGACCTCATCGCGAACGACGCCTTCTGGAGCTGGTTCGTCGCGCACCCGATGCCCTGAGCGGCGCCCCGCTCGCCGGCATACGCCACCGCCGCGGAGATCTTCGCCACGTACGTGGACCGTTTCTCCGACGACGGCGCGAGCTTCTCCTCCCGCCCGTCAAGCTTCTCCAGCCGTGCGGCGAGCTCTCCGGCGCGCACGATCGGAAAATTCGTGGGTACGTTTTTCCTTCTCGCGCGGTCTCCTCGGTGGGGGGCGCCGTCGGCAAGGCTCGCCCCCGTCCCGGAGAGATGCGCCATGGGGAAGATTCGACCGCTCCACGCTCGAAGCCAGGAACGCCGCGGTCGCGGCCTGCGTCGACACCGCCACCAGGAAAGGCGGAGCCCTGCTAGGGAATCACGCGGACGCCGCGCGCGACTCGCCCGGCCTTCGCCCGCGCTTCTTCGATCGTGCCACCCCGCGCGAGGCCCACGCCGAGCCTGCGCTGCCCCCGGAGCTGCGGCTTGCCGAAGACGCGGAGACCGGTGTCCGGCTCGAGGAGTGGCGCGGGATCGATCTCGTACCGCAGGTCGTCGCTCTGCCCTTCGGCGAGGACGACGTACGACGCGCTCGGGCCGTGTTGCCGGACGTTGCCGATCGGGAGGCCCAGGATGGCGCGGACGTGCAGCGCGAACTCCGAGAGATCCTGGGAGATCAGCGTGACCATGCCCGTATCGTGCGGGCGCGGCGACACCTCGCTGAAGAGCACCGCCTCGCCCTTCACGAAGAGCTCGACCCCGAAGAGGCCCCGCCCGCCGAGCTCGCTCGTCACCCGCTCCGCGAATCCGCTCCGACTCGGCGAGCACCGACGCGGGCATCGCCTGCGGCTGCCAGCTCTCGTGGTAGTCGCCGCGCACCTGGCGATGGCCGATGGGCGCGCAGAACGACGTGCCGCCCGCGTGTCGCACGGTCAGGACGGTGATTTCGTAGTCGAAGTCGACGAGCGCCTCGACGATGACCTTGCCGCCGCCGGTGCGCCCGTGCTCCTGCGCGTACTCGTAGGCCGCGTCCACTTCGCCCGCGTCCCGGACGACGCTCTGCCCTTTGCCCGACGAGCTCATGATCGGCTTGATCACGCAGGGAAGCCCGACGCTCGCGACGGCCGCGCGGTACTCTCGGGGGTCCGAGGCGAAGGCATAGCGCGAGGTCGGCAAGCCCAGCGTCTCCGCGGCCAGGCGCCGGATGCCTTCGCGGTCCATCGTCAGCCGCGCCGCGCGCGCCGTCGGGATCACGCACGAGCCCTCCGCCTCGAGCTCGAGGAGCACCGGCGTCGCGATTGCCTCGAGCTCCGGCACGATGAAGTGCGGCTTCTCCTGGGTGATGACGCGCCGGAGCTCCGCGCCGTCGGTCATCGGGATGACGTGCGACCGGTGCGCGACCTGCATCGCCGGCGCCCCCTCGTAGCGGTCGACCGCGATGACGGTCACCCCGAGGCGCTGCGCCTCGAGCGCGACCTCTTTCCCCAGCTCGCCGGATCCGAGGAGGAGCATGCGAGTCTCGGAGGGCGAGCCCGGCGTGCCGAGACGAACGGGGGCCAAGGGGACTGCGGCGGAAGGGAGGGGCATCGCGGTGGCCTTTCGAGCGGGCGGTTATACCGCACCCGCGATGGCGCCAGGGGCCGCGAGGCGACGTCGATCAGGTGAGGCTCATGCCACCGTCGATGGAGAGGATCTGTCCCGTCATCCAGGTGACGCCCGGATTGCCCATGGCGACGATCCAGTGGACGATCTCGTCGATCGCGGCGAGGCGCCCGAGCGGCACCTGCTTGGCGAAGCTGTCCTTCACCGCGGGGATCATCTCCGGGGGCACGCCGATCTTGCCGAAGACCGGGGTATCGACGGGGCCGGGGGCCACCGCGTTCACGCGCACCCCGTGGGGGGCGAGCTCCACGGCCCACGACTGGGTCAGCGACTCGATGGCGGCCTTCGTCGACGCATAGACCGACGCGCCCGGAGTCGGCCGATGACCGGCCGCGCTGCTGATGTTCAGGATGGCGCCGCGGCTCGCCTTGAGCGCCGGCAGCGCGGCCTGGACCGCCAGGATCGGGCCGACCACGTTGATCGAGAACTGGGCGCGCACGCCCTCTTCGGTCGACTGCTCGACCGGGCCCGGAAAGAAGACGCCGGCGTTGTTGACGAGGACGTCGAGGCGACCGGCCTCCGCGACGGCGCTCTCGACGGCCTTCGTCGATCTGTCCGGCGTCGGAGACGTCGGCCAGGAGCCAGTGGATGGCGGGGTGGCGCGCGCGAGCGGCGCCGAGGGCGTCCTCGCGGCGGGCCAAGCCGTAGACGCGGGCGCCCGCCCGCTGGAACGCTACCGCGGCGCCCTCTCCGATTCCCGAGTTCGCGCCGGTGACCAGGACGACCTTGCCTTCATACGATTGCGACATGACGCCCAACATCGCCTCGCCCCGGGGGTCCGGGTAGCCGCCACGGCCTCAAGTCACTTTTGCGCCGAGGTTACGAATGCCCATACTGCGGGCATGGACCTCCTCGAGAAGATGGCGACCTTCGTCCGCGTGGTCGAGGCGGGGAGCCTCTCCGCCGCGGCCAAGCACCTCGGCCTCTCGGCCGCCGCCGTGAGCCGGCAGATCGCGACCCTCGAGGAGCAGGTCCGGGTCACGCTCCTCCTCCGGACGACGCGCCGCATGACCATCACCGACGCCGGCCACCGGTACTACGACCACTGCCAGCGCATCCTGCGAGAGGTGGAGGACGCGCAGGCCGTCGGAAGAACGGGCGAGGTCCGGGGGACCCTCACCGTCAGCGCCCCGGTGACGTTCGGCGGCTCCCGCGTCGCTCCCTACTTGCCCGCCCTGCTCGCGGAGCACCCGGAGCTACGCATCGATCTGCGCCTCGAGGACCGCGTCGTGGACCTCGTGGGCGAAGCGGTCGACGTGGCGGTCCGCGTCGGCATGAAGCCACCGGAGAGCGGCGGCGTCGTGGCCCACAAGCTCACGAGCTACCGGCGCGTGCTCGTGGCGGCGCCGAAGTACCTCGCGCGGCGCGGCGAGCCGCGAACGCCCGATGACCTGGCGAAGCACGAGGCGGTGTCCCAGACCCGCGACAGCGGGGCGCGGTGCACCTGGACGCTGCGGCGCGACGGAGACGAGCGGACGGTCCAGTCCGAGGTGCGACTGCGTTCGAACGCGGTGTACGCGCTGCGGGAGGCGGCCCTGCAGGGCGTCGGGCTCGCGCTGCTCCCGGAGTGGATGGTCGCCGACGACGTGGAGCGAGGCTCGCTGCGACAGGTGCTGCCTCGCTGGGAGCTCGACGGCGTCGGCGTGAACGCCCTCCACCGGGTCGAGGTGCGCGAGGCTCCGCGAGTGCGTGTCTTCCTCGAACACCTGCGGGACGCGTACAAAGACGGCGCGTTTCGATTGCGGGCGGCCACCCGATGACGCCCTCCCTGGCCCCATGTTCGACGTCGCCCTGGCTCCCCGCGGCGGCGCTCCAGGTGCTTCATCGCGACCTCGAGGAACGCTCGAGCCACGGGTCAGACGCGACCGCCGGCTCCATCGCTCACGATGGTCGACATGCGGATGCATTCGTCGAGGCGCCGCGCCAGAAAGCGCCGTTCCACGTCGTTCGCGCGCGTGCCCTCGCGAGCTCGAAGTACTTTCCAGCGACGAGAGGGCGACCGAGTCGAAGCTCCAACTCTGCGATGGCAGCCGGATGAAAAGGATATCCGGCGAGACGCTCGACGCCCTCGATTGTCGTGATCGCTGCCAGACCGCGTTCGGGCCCTTCGGAGGGGACGGATCTCGATGGCGCCGCCCTCGTCGAAGATGGGATGACCCTCCGTGAGCGCAACGGGCTCGTCGAGGTCCGCCGCGGCGATGACCGAGTAGCCCATGACGACGTCCTTCGTCTCCGCGTACGGTCCATCGCTGAAGCTCCCCGCCTTGTCTCGAACGACGCGACCCGTTTTCGCCTCGAGCGGCTGCCCGTACTGCGCGAGGTGCCCGGCCGCCTCCATCCGCTCGAACCACGCCTGGTACTTCTGCATCCACTCCTGCATCTGCTGGGCCGTTTGCGACGGCCGACGAGCACCGGGTGGATCGCGAAGTGGATCTCGTCGAGGAGGTCGTGCTCCAGCAACGTCTGGCCGAGCGGACCGTGGCCGTAGCTCATGATGTCCTTTCCTTCTTCGCGCTTGAGCCTCGCGACCTCCGCGGCGACGTCCCCGCGGACGAGCACCGAGTTGTTCCAGTCGGCATTCTTCAGGGTGGAGGAGAAGACGTACTTCCGGATACCGTTGATCTGGCGGGTGTAGGCGTTGTCGAGGGAGCGCGAACGCTCCGCCAACATCTCGTAAGTGTTGCGGCCCACGAGGAGGGCGTCGCACGCCTCGAGCATCTGGGCGGCGCTCTTCCACCAGGCTGGATCGAAATACTTCCGGCCCCACGAACTCACGTCATCGACGACGCCGTCGAGGGAGACGAGGGTCGATTGGATCACTTTTCGCACGGCTGCTCCCGGGCGCTCTCGCACGCCCTTTGAGCTCGTTAACGTCCGGGTACTCTCGCGGCGGACACTTTCTTCGACTGCGCATTCCGCTCTGAACAGATCGTTCGTGTCATCGGCAGTGACCGACAAGAGCGATGAGAGGAGGCTCCCGCCGCACCCTCGACATCTTGCTCGCACCCGGGACCCATGCGTACCGTCCGGCGGTCTGCGGAAGACTAGCGGAAAGGAGAGTCGGTGCACCGTACACATAAAATTCCAGTCGTCGCCTTCGCGCTCGTCGCGCTGCTCTGCGGCGCCCGCTCCGCCGCGGCGCAGCCCGTCGCCACTGGCCTGGCCCTGGACCGCTTCGATCCGGCGGAGCGCGGGAGCGAGTGGTTCGCGCTCGACTCGCTCGACCTGCGCGGCCGCGTCCGACCGGCGATGGGCGTCGACCTCGAT
Organism: uncultured delta proteobacterium; assembly: GCA_963797395.1. GTDB lineage: Bacteria > Myxococcota_A > Polyangia > Polyangiales > Polyangiaceae > Palsa-1150. The sequence goes on along the minus strand of CAWCPA010000008.1, from coordinate 880,325 downwards.
TGGGGGCACGAGCCGCTCGTCCTCTACGACATCAACGATCGAGAGGATACAAGGCGGCTCGTGCACGTGCGACGCCGTCGGTGGCGGCGCGTCGCCGTGCGCGCCGGCGGCACTGGCCCTCGTCCTATGGGCCGCGCTCGGGGCGCGACGGCGCTCGACCAGCGTCACTCGCAGACGTGGGAAGGGGTGCAAGCGGCGCCGCCCACGCAGTCGAAGTTGGCCTGACACCCCTGGCCGACGCGGCACGAATTGCAGAGGCTTCCCCCGCAGTCGACGTCCGTTTCGTCACCGTCCTGGCGGTGATCCGCGCAGCGCGAGGTGACGCATTCGTGCGTCACGGCGTCGCACGCGTTGGAGGCGCAATCGGTGTCTTGCTCGCAGGGGTTCCCGAGGGAGCCGAGCGGGCAATCGTATTCGTGCGTGCACGGGACGCAGCACGGCACGTCCGACCTGCACGCGACCGCGGGCGCCCAGGCGGCGCAGCCCGCGTCGCCGACGACGCACGTCAAGATGCCCTGACCTCCACACTCCTGATTCCCGCGCGTGCACGTGTCGCAAGGCACGTGTTGCTCGGCCGCGTCGCTCGTGGAGGCGTCGGCGCTCGCATCGGTGCCGGCCTCGGTGTTCGCGTCCAGGGTCGCGTCGGCGCCTCCGGCGTCGACGTACTCGACGCTCGAATCGAGCGCCGCGTCGAGCAGAGACGCGTCCGCCGAGAGCTCCCCGGGCTCGCCGTCGACATTCGTGCGCCCGCAGGCCGCGGAGCCCGCGACCAGCATCGCGCCCAGTGCCCACGCGGCGTCACGCCTCATCGACACGAGTCCCAGTAGCCGTTGTCCAGGCAAACGTCGCCGGGCAGGCAGTCCCGGTTGCTGTCGCAGCGTTGATCGAGCCGGCACGCGCCGCAGTCCGGGCCTCCGCAGTCCACGTCCGTCTCCGTGCCGTCCAGCCGGTGATCCGCGCACTGGCTGGAGGTGCATTCGTGGCTCACGGCGTCGCACGCGTCCGAAACGCAGTCGGAGTCTTGCTCGCAGGGTTTCCCGTCGGAACCGGGGACGCAGCTCGAGCAGACCGAGGCGTCGCCGCCCGACGCGCACGCGGCGCCAGGTGCCCAGACGGCGCAGCCCCCGTTCCCCGCGACGCACGTCCAGATGCCCTCACCCGGCGCTTCGCACGAAAGCGTGTTGCCGGCGTCGTCGTAAGTGCAGACCTGGGGTAGGAGACTGCACGCCTGGTCGCCGAGCGCGCACGCGTCTTGGCAAGGCGGCGGCTCCCTGGCCGCGTCGCTCGTGGATGCGTCGGGGCTCGGACCGCTGCAGACGTGGGAGGTGAAGCAATACTGACCGGCCTGGCAGTCAAAGGAGCTCTGGCAGCCCAGGCCCCCCTGGCAGGCGTCGCAAACGGCGCCCCCGCAGTCGACGCCCGATTCCGCGCCGTCCTGTCTGTGATCCGCACACGGGTCGCTGACACACACGTGCGCGAGGGCGTCGCACGCGTCGGAAGCGCAATCGGTGTCTTGCTCGCAGGGCTCCCCCAGCGAGCCGACGGGGCAGGCCCCTCGTTCGCACGCGACGCAACAGGGGATGTCCGACCTGCAGCCGACGCCTCGTCCCCACACGGTGCAGCCCGTATCCGCGACGATGCACGTCCAAATGCCTTCGACCTGCGGCGCGCACCCGACCGTGAATCCGGCGTCGTCGTAGGTGCAGACTTGCGGCAAAGGCTTGCATTCCTGCTCGGCGAGCGCGCACTCGTCGTCGCAAGGTGCGTGCATTTCGACGACGTCGCCCGTGGACGAGTCGGCAGTTGCGTCGTTCGTGGATGCGTCCGGCGCCATCGAAGCGTCGAACGACGAATCGGCCGTCGCATCGTCTCCGGCGGTGTAGGCGCATGTCGAGTCGGCGCACGCCTCGAGCGAGGAGGCGTCCGCCATCGGCTTCTCCGGCTCGTCGTCCGTGCCGGCGATCCCTCCGCATGCCGCGGACGCGACGACGAGAATGGCCGCGGCAGCGAGTCCTCTCAGGATTCGTCAACCGTATGGGCGCAGCAAAGCGCCAGTCAACTACCCTGAATCGGTGAGAAGGCAGGACCCCCCTCCGACGCCGACCGCCCTACTCGTCGGAGTCGTCTTCGTACGACGCGGCGTCGTCCCCATCGTCTCCCTCGTCGTCGTCCTGCACGACCGGAGTCGCGGGGGCGTCCATCTTCGACGGACCGCCCGTCTTTTTGGGGAACTGGATCACCGGCTTCTTCGGGTTGCGCCGGTAGAGGAGGACCGTGCGTCCGAGGACCCCGACGAGATCGGCGCGCATCGCCTCCGCGATCGCGGTCGCCAGTTCGCGGCGCTCGCCAGGAGCGTTCTCGCTCAGGCGCAGCTTGATGAGCTCGTGCTTGTCGACGGCGGCGTTCGCGGCCGCGATCAGCGCCTCCGTGACGCCTTCCTTGCCACAGTGGACCACGGGCCCCAGATGATGACCCAGGGCCCGCAAATGCCGTCGCTTGGCTCCAGAGAGTGCTCGCACGAGAGGCTCTCTAGCATCCCCCGACCCTCCGCGGGTCACTTCGGCGGCGGCACCGTGACCTGAGGCGCCGTCTCGTCGCGCACGCACGCGGCCAGATCGAAGAACAGGAACTCGAGGGGCTTCTCTGCAGTTCAGGTCGACGCTGCACCCGGTAAGTAGGAGTGCCCCGCGTGCGGAGCTCATAAAAAATGGAGTCGTGAGCGGACGGAGACGTCGGAGCGGGCGTCTCGGGGGGATCGCGCGGAAAATTGCGGCCGGCCGTCCAGGCGGCCGAGCGGGAGCGATCGCTCAGCCCTCGTAGTCGCTCGCCCGCGTGCTACGAACCGCGGAAGCCCCTGCCCGCCATCGATCTCCTCTTCGCGGACGAGCACGTCGTCGTCGCCAACAAACCCTCGGGGCTTCTCGTGCACCGCGGCTGGGACAACGACGACGACGTGGCGCTCTTCCGCGTGCGCGACGCGATCGGCCAGCAGGTCCACCCGCTTCACCGGCTCGACCGCGGGACGAGCGGCGCGCTCCTCTTCGCGCGAACGCGCGAGGCGGCGGCCGTCCTCGCGCGGGCCTTCGAGGAGGGGCGCGTCGAGAAGCGATACCTCGCGCTCGTCCGTGGGTCGCCGCCGGATGCAGGCGTCGTCGACTACCCGATCCCGCGCCGCGAGGACGGCCCGCGCGTGCCCGCCGTCACGCGCTACCGGCGCATCGCCCGGTCGACCATCGACCGTTGCTCGCTGGTGCTCGCGACCCTGGAGACGGGTCGTCTCCACCAGGTGCGGCGGCACCTCCGCCACATCGACCACCCGCTCGTCGGGGACGTCGCGCACGGTTCGGGCGTCATCAACCGCCACTACCGCGCGACGTATGGCCTGCACCGGCTTGCCCTGCACGCCAGCCTTCTCGCGTTCGACCACCCGGTCACGGCGGCGCGCATCGAGGTCACCGCCCCCATGCCCGACGACCTCGGCGACGCGCTGACCCTCCTCGGGCTGCCACGAGGCGACTGGCCGAGGGAGGGCGCGCCGTGAGCCGCCGGGACAACGCCGCACGGCGTTGCCTTCGTTGCCGGATGCTCGGAGAGCTGTGCGTCTGCGAGCTCCTCCCCTGCCCGCGGCTCGAAACCCGCACGCGTCTCGTCCTCATCATTCACCGCTACGAGGACCGAAAGCCGACCAACACCGGCCGGCTCGCCGCCGAGTGCCTCGCGAACAGCGAGGTCATCGTGCGCGGCCACGAGTCGCAGCCCACGCCGCCCTTCGTCTGCGAGCCCGGCAGACAGCCGCTCCTCCTCTTCCCTCACGAGGACGCCCCGCCGCTCACCGAACTGGCGATCGATTCTCGGCCGGTGACCCTCGTCGTGCCCGACGGCAACTGGCGACAGGCTTCCCGGGTGCGCCAGCGCGTCCCCGGTCTGCGCGAGGTTCCCTGCGTGTCCCTTCCGGTCGGCGCTCCCTCCCGGTACCGCCTCCGTGCCGAGGCGCACGAGGCCGGGCTGGCCACCATCGAGGCCATCGCGCGTGCCTTCGGCCGGCTCGAGGGCACGAGCGGCCCGCGCGTGGAGGCGGCGCTCGGGTTCGTCTTCGCAGCCATGGTCGATCGGACCTTGTGGTCGCGCGGGATGCTCCGGACTGCCCACGTCACCGGGGGAGTTCCGGCGGGCGTCTCGCGGCGATAGTCGACTCTGTCCGTGCTCTTCGCGGTCACGGCCGACGGCCGTTCACGGCACGGCGGTGATGACGACCTTTCCGTCGTTCGTCTCGAGCGAGAACAAGGCGGTCCCCCCCGCGAGCAGGAGGACCTTGGTCTCGCGTGGCCCGCACGGGGTCTCGAGCCAGGCTCTCTCGGGCTCCGCCAGATACGGAAAGAGGCGCGTCGCATCCGAGCCGACCAGCCCGAAGACTCCGGTCCCGCCCCGCTTGCCCTCGAAGCCGAGCGCGCGGCACAGACGAACCGTGGCGTCGTCTGCCTGCACGACCAGGCACGCCACCATCGTCGGGCCCTGGGCGCGCACCTGGACGAGCGAGGCCGCGTGCGCGACGAGCGCCTGGTCGAGGAGGCTTCTCGCCCGCTCGGGCGCTATGGCGCCGCGCGCATGCCGCTCGCTGAGTTTCCTTCCTATCATGGTCGATCCTTACCGCACCCTGACGCGGGCGACCGTTCCCAGCCTTCACAGCGATTCAGCGAGGAGCGCTGCGTGTTTCGCATCACGCGAAGGTCGGTCGCTTTCGGCAGAGCTCCCGGTCTCCGGCTGGGAGCCGCGCGCGGCGTTCCATGTACGCCCCCCCGCGCGCCTGCCCGTGCGCTTCCGGCGCTGAAACCGTCTGTGGCTAACTCACGCCCCCGCGCGCCCGCTTGACCATCGCCACCAGAACCCGCCGGACACCGTCGGGCGTATCGACGGTCGCGTCCTCCGGCCCGTCGGAGTCGTACGCGAGGCGCGCGGCCCGCGGGCCCCTGGGCGTCGTCACGGCGAGGTCGAAGCCGTAACGGTCAACGGCGGTCATCGTGGCAGCCTCGGCGTCGGCGATGCCGGCGAGGACCCGGGCGTACGCGAGCACGGCGGCCGCGTGGTCCTCGTTCATGTGCCTGAGGATGCCGCCCGCGGCGGTGGCGAGCGGATCGGGGCGAGCCGCGCAGTACTCGTCGGCGCCGACCCACGACATGCGGCCAAAGCCGCCGACGTAGCGCAGGGCCGTTGGCTCGAGGCGATAGAACGCGAAGTCCTTGAAGTCGACATAGCCCGCCGCGCCCGGCTGATGCGCGAGGAACGTCTCCCGCACCGACGCGAGCTCGGGATCCGCGACTCTGGTGCAGGGGCCGAGCAAGGTCACCCGCCCGAGGGCGAGCGGCTGCTCGTGACCGCCGAGCGGCTCCGTCAGGAGCACCGATGCCTGCGGGTGCGCGTGGAGGTTCCCGGTGTGCTCGGCGAGCTCCGAGAGGAGCAAGAGCGGGCGGCCGGAGCCGTCGACCGCGACAGTCACCAGCGAGCCGTAAGGAAAGCCCGCCGGATCGCGGGCCAGGGTCGAAAGCGTCGCCGACGTGGCCTGCGAGGCGAGGGTCCGGCAGCGCTCGGCATGGCTCGGCGCGCGCGCCGCGGGATGGGGATCGCTCTCGACCGGCGTCGGCCGGCGATGGTCAGCGGCCATGGCGGATCCTTATCACCCCGCGCGGTGACGCGCTCGCACGGGCGCGACACCACGAAGGGCAACAAGGCAGCGGCGATGCCGATCGCCGAAGAGTCGTTGCCCTACCTACGGGCCGCCATCGAGCGCTCGCCGTCCGAGTTCGTCTTCCGAGCGAGGGGATCGGAGGGCACGCCCGGCTGGACTCGAACCAGCCTAACCCGTCGGATTCGCGGCAGAATGCGACCATCTCACGTCAGAACGACCCTACGCGAGTTGACGTAAGTGCGCGGGAGTCGGTGGCGATTGGCCCAGCGGGCGGAGCTACTGCCGAGGTCCCCGCTAACCCTCCCCCACCGGCGGGCGCCACGGTCGAGGACGCCCTCGCGACAGCCATCGTCGCCGCATGCGCCGCCGGCCGATGGGACATCGTCGCGCAGCTCGCACGAGAGCTCGAGGCGAGACGCCTGGCGGCGACGGGCGCGGTCGACCTGAGCGAGGCTCGGACGAGGCACCGATGACAGTTGACGATTCGTCAAGTTCGGCTAGGTTTGGATTATGACGCCCCCCGAGGCTCTCGTGGCCGTTCGAGGGTACGCGACGGCGAACCGGGTACGCTTCAGCGGCCACGCGCGGCAGCGCGCTGCCTTGCGCGGGGCGACCGTCGGGCACGTGTTGCACGCCCTGCGGAACGCGGCGGTCTGCGAGCGGGGCGAAGGGAATCGGTGGAAGGCCACCGGACCCGACCTCGACGGGGCGACCTGACCGCCGTCGTCGTCATCGAGGACGGGCTTGTGGTCGTGACCGTGTTTTGAAGCGAGGAAACCCATGAAGTGCACCAACTGCGGAGGCGGACGATTCGAACGACGTGACGAGGAGCACGTCATCCAAGTGGCGGGACGCAAGTTCTCTGGCCGCGTCGCGGCGGATGTCTGCACGTCGTGCGGCGAGAGCTATGTCGACGCGACCGAGCTCGCCCGCGTCGAGCTCGAGGCGGCGGACGCGCTCGGCGGCGCCGGCATCGTCTCGGGCGAGACGTTCCGTTTCATGCGCCACGCGCTCGGCATGACGGCGAAGGATGTCGGGGTCGAGTTCGACGTCGCAGCAGAGACGATCTCGCGCTGGGAGAACGAGGAGCGTCCGCTCGACCGCCTGGCCTGGGCCACGCTCGCCGCGATGGTCCGCGACCGGCTCGAAGGCCACGAGCGGACGCGCGAGCAGCTCCGCGCGATGCGCGAGCCGAAGCGCCTCGCGAAGACCGTGCACCTGGGCGAGGCCAAGAGCGCCGCTCGATAGGACTCTCACAAGCAGGCGCCCCGGGCAGGCCAGGGCCCGAGGCGCACGAACACGAGGTGCATCGTGTCCGCGAAGAGCGTCCCCTCCCCAGGGAGCGCCGCGGGACGCGCGCAAAGCCGAACGAGTTGCGCTCCGAGCTCGAGTCGATTCAGGCCGACCGCGCAGCGGGAAGGACGTTGCTACCCGGCCTGGCTGCCTCGGGCTCTGCGCGAAAGCAGAGCGTCGGCGTTACTCTTGCGCGCCCACGCTCGACTCCGTCCTCTTGCTCTTGGCCATCATGATTGACGCCCTTCGCCCGCGCTGTGCATTGCTCAGAGAGATCGCCTTGCTCCGGCACCAACTCACCGTGCTGCAACGCTCGGTTGCCAGGCCGCGTGTCCGCCGGCTGGACCGCATCGTCTTAGTCGCCCTCGCCGCCATCACGCCGACCTGGAGGAACGTCCTGCGCGTCGTCCAACCCGAGACGCTCCTTCGCTGGCACCGCGCAGGCTTCAAGGCTCTCTGGCGGTGGCGGAGCCGAACGCGACCCGCGTCGCGCCTCTCGCCGGAGACGGTCACCTTGATCCGGTCCATTGAAGTGGAGAACAGGCTCTGGGGCGCCGAGAGGATCCGCGGAGAACTCCTCAAGCTCGGCATCACGGTCAGCAAACGCACGATCCAGAGGTACATGCGTAAAGCGCGGCCCGCCGGGCCTCGAGGGCAGCGCTGGTCCACGTTTCTCCGAAACCACGCCCACGAGATCTGGTCCTGCGACTTCCTACAAGCCTACGATGTGTTCTTCCGCCCGATCTTCGCGTTCGCGTTCATCGAACTCGCCAGCCGCAAGGTGACGCTCGCAGCGACCACGCGGTTCCCATCGCAGGCCTGGGTGACGCAGCAGCTTCGCAGCGCCACTCTCTCCGGTGTCGCGCCACGGTTCTTGATTCGCGATCGCGACCATAAGTTCGGGACCGGGTTCGATGCGCTCGCACGCGCCACTGGCATCCAGGTGGTCGGGACAGCTGTGCGTGCGCCCAACATGAACGCCGTCTGTGAGCGCTTTCTCGGCTCGCTACGTCGCGAATGCCTCGACCACATTCTCATACTCGACGAACGGCACTTCCAGCGCGTCGTCGCCGACTACGTCCACTACTACAACGCCGCCCGCCCTCATCAAGGGCTCGCTCGGCACACCCCGGTCCCCGCGGAGCGCCCTGTCGAGGGGAACATTGTCGCCCTACCAGTGCTGAACGGCCTACACCACGATTATCAAAGGGCCGCATGACGCATGCCGGAGGCGGCCGAGTTCTCGCGGATCCATGAAGTAGCCAGCACGGCCGGAGAGCCGTGCACTTGCTCGAAGAAACGCCCTTTCGAGCTGCGTGATCGCTACAAGGCCCGGGGCCGACCTCACGCCCGACCAGCGCACCGCCTTCGATCGCGCCGCGATGGTCCGCCGGTCTGTTTCAGAGCGGAATGTGCGCGCAGAGCAGCCGCGAATGGGCGGTACGTGAACGGCTTGCCTGAGGGAGGGCCTTTGGTCGTCCTGCCTCCTGAGGCCCTCGGCGCCCCCCCTGCCACTCGTAGACGACACCCGAAGGTCTCGGCAGGTCGTTCGGGAGGGCGACCTTCGCAGCCAAGAATTTCGTGCAGATGTGCATCTGCAAGGGCGGCACGTCTCCGTGGAAGCTGCCTCGGTACGCGGACACCCAGTGCCTCGCATCGTCGAAGCCGAGGAACATGGGCGTATTGCAACAGGTGGCCACGACTCGGTTCGTGGCCGAGCTCGGGCTGAGCTTGTAGGGCTTCAAGACGAGCCCCGACACGGCGTCCAGTCACGGTTGTTGAACGCTGCAAGGTACCGCTCGATGAGCTCTCGCTGCCGCGGCTCGAGATCCACCGTGCGTCCCGTCGATTCCGTCTCGACGCGCTCGAGCCTCGCGCGGCGGCGATGGAGGGCAGACTTCACCGCCCCGACGCTCGAGCCGGTGATCGCAGCGGTCTCTTCCAGCAACCAGTCGAGGACGTCCTTCAAGACAACGCATGCCCTCTCCTTCGCCGGCAGCTCGGAGACGACGCTGGTCGAAATCGCTCGCTCTCGTCGACATCAAAGAAGCCACACGGGCTCTCGCGCCGCGCTCGAAGCCGAGATCCCCGCTCATCACGGCGAACGTAGGGACCTCTCCGTGTCCGCATGTTGGACGAGCTCGGCACGTAGGCCGTCGCGATCATTTGCCGCCCCGCGCCGCGACCGGGCCGCTGATGCCCAGCCCGCGCCGGTAGGCGGTGGGCGATCTGCCCATCCAGCGCCGGAAGGCGCGGATGAAGTTCGAGGCGCTCGCGTAGTGCAGGCGGGCCGCGATCTCGTCGACCGAGATGGAGGTCGACCGAAGGAGGTTCGTCGCCCGCTCGCGTACAGAGTGCTCCAGCAGGACCGAGAACTGGACGCCGCGTTCGGCCAGCTTCCGCTTGAGCGTCCGCGGCGAGACACTCACGGCCGCCGCCGCGTCTGCGAACGAGCGCAGGTCGTCCCGGACCGCCAACGTACGGCGGAGGCGGTCGATGACGTCCTCGTCGAGCCCCAGGTCGCCGAGCGAGCGCGCGCACTCGTGGCGGGCGAGCTGCATCGCCGCCCTGTCGGCCATCAGCACGGGCGCGTCCAGCCTGGCCGCGTCGAACGCGAACCGCGTCGAGGGCCGGCCGAAACGCATGGGCGGCGCGACGCGAGCGAGGCGCTGGTAGTAGGGCGGCTCGGAGATGGCCACCTCGATCGTCGCCGTCGAGGTGCGTCCGGTGAGCGCCTGCGCCGCCTGCCAGATGCCGGTTAGCACGCCGCAGAGGACGAAGTCCCGCGCGCCGCCAAGGTCCGCGCCCTCCTCCACCACCAAGAACGCGAGGGGGTCCTGGCGCTCGAGCCGGAACGTGAGCACGGTGCCCAGCACCCGCTCGTACTCGACCAGCAGGCCGATGACGTCCCCCAGCGAAGGGGCGCTCAGCATGCCGAAGCCGAGATATCCGTACATCGATAGCGGGCTCTCGAGTGCCACATGGACGCCGAGGCCCGGCTCGCCGGTGAGCTCGCGCGCGCGCGCGATGAGGGCCAGCATGGGCTCGAGCGGCACCCGCCCCCCCGGCTCCTCGATGTCCGCGCACCGTAGCCCGGTGCCCTCGAGGGCCATTTCGCGTGGGACGCCCCGGCGTTCGGTCACGCGGAGGAGCGCCCGGGCGTAGGCTGCGAGTACGGAGTGGCGGCGCGGCATACTGACGAGGCGGTACGAGAATCGTACCGACCCGGCGCCGCTGCACAAGCCCGCGCGTACCCTTGCGGGCCTCGCTTCACATCGGGTGCAAAAGTGCAGGCCACGACAGGACGTCGATTGGCACCTTCGAGCTCTGGGGCGGGACGCGCGAGCGGGTCACACTTCGCCGCGATCCGACGATGAAACCGACCGTAGCCCGCTTCGGGCTCTCCTGGATGAAGACGTTCCTCGAGGGCGACGACCGGTACCGCCAATTCCTCAACGTGAAGCCGGTCGACGCCGGCACCTTTCGAGACCGAAGTGCCTGAGCTCTCGCTCCGTCGAGCCATACCGAACGCCATTTCCCGGAGGATCGATTCGATGTTCAAGACAACGATGGCCATCATGGCCGCCGCTTCCGTCGCGTCCCTCGTGGCCTGCGTCTCGAAAAGCGCAACCGGCAGCGGCGCCGGAACGTCGGGGGACGACGACGACGCGGCGGCCCAGGTTCAGGGTGGGTCGAACGAGGACGCGAGCGCCGGCGGCACGGGCTGCAGCCAGTCCCAGCTTGCGCCGCTGGTCGGATCGCCCTGCGCGAGCTGCGTGGCCTCGATGTGCTCGGACGTCCTCTCGGAGTGCACGACCAGCTGCGCCCACTGCGCTGCATCGCTGATCGTCTCGTGCGGGGATTGCGCTTCCGCCTGCATTCCCGCCGACTCCGGCTCGAAGGCGGAGGACGCGTCCACGGGCGCGGGAACGACGGACGCCGCCAGCGCGCAGAGCGACGGCGGCGCGCCGACCTGCGCCAAGCTGTCTGCCTGCTGCGCGCAGGTGGCTGCGTTCATGGCCAGCGAGGGGACGGACTGCACGCAGGCCGTGGCAGACAACAACGAGGCCGTTTGCGCGAGCGTCTACATGCAGGTCAAGGCGTTGGACCCCTTTTGCATGTAGTTCGGGCCTCGACGCCCGGGAGATCTCTTGCCCATGGCCTTTGATTCCCGCAAGGGCCTTTGCTCGTCTTTCGCTCGGCCCCCGGGACCTGCTCCACGCCCCTTCCTGCGGGCCCGTCCTGCGCAATGGGCGGCCTCTCTCGAGAGGTAAGAGGCGCCCGGGATGCGAGTGTGAAGCGAGTAGTCAGGGAAGGATCTCGAACCATCAGCGGCGAAAAGCCCGGACCTGATCCATACCGACATCGGCGGCACTCCGGCTGCGTCACGGCGCGAAACGAGGTTGCTGAGGGCGGCGGCGGCCATCGGCCTCGCGGCCGAGCGGGCGCTCTGTCGTCGGTGCCGCAGGGGTTGACGCAGGCTCGACGCGGGATCATTGGCTCAGAATGCGATTCCACGAGCTACTCCTGGCGCAGCGCGAGCAGCTGATCCATCGGTGGCTGGCGCGAGTGGAGGAAGAGCCCCACCCGGCTCAGGCCTCGCGAGCGGCGCTCACGGATCACGTACCCCAGTTCATCGACGAGCTGGCGATCGCGCTTCGCTTGCTGGAGAGCCCGAACGCCAGCCCTACGGCAGCCACCCACGGCACCCAGCGCCTGCAGCTCGGATTCGACATCGCAACCGTCGTCCGCGAGTACGGGGCCCTGCAGGACATTGCGCTGGAGCTCGCGTTCGAATCGGGCACCAAGGTTGAACGCCCGGAGGCCCGTGTCCTGTCGGAGAGCATCATCACCGGCATTGCCGACGCGGTCGCCGAGTACGCACGACAGCGGGACGCCGAGCTCCAGCGCGAGGCCACGCAGCACTTCTCCTTCGTCGCGCACGAGCTGCGCAACCCGCTCCAGGCTGCGCGCATGGCGCTCACGATCCTGAAAGGCGACGGCCAGCTTAGGGACGGCGGTCCTGCAGCTGCGCTCGAGCGTGCGCTCGAGCGGATGCACGACCTCATCGATCACTCGCTGGAGCTGGCGCAACTCGGAGCGGGGGTGGAAGCTCAGTACGAGTCCCTGGCGGTGGGGCCGCTCCTCGAGGAGATCGGCAAGGTCGCATTGGCGACAGCGCGTGCCAAGGACGTAGAGCTGGAGGTGCATCCGGAAGGTGACATCCGCGTCGAGGCCGATCATCGCCTCGTGCGGTCAGCCGTGAGTAACCTCGTGAACAACGCCGTGAAGTTCACTCGACCCCGCACAAAGGTCCGCCTTCGCGCCCGGATCGCGGGATCGGTCCTCGAGATCGAGGTGGAGGACGGCTGCGGCGGGCTGCCTGCGGGCTTCGTGGACAAGGCCTTTGTCCCCTTCGTGCAGCAAGATCGGAAGCGCGAAGGCTTCGGGCTCGGACTCGCCATTGCGAAGCAAGCGGCGGAAGCCCATCATGGGAGCATCGAAGTGCGGAACCAGCCGCCAAAGGGATGCACCTTCGTCTTCCGGATCCCGGAGGCGCGCCCTGCGTGACCCGACACATGCTTGGGCTTTTACGAAGAGCACGCCGCCCCCAGCGCGGCTCCTTTTCCCTCGCCCGATCATCCGCACGAACGAAGCCTAGTTTTCTGATGGCGAATGTCGATGATGGTGAGCCCGCTTCGTGCTTGGCTCGGGCTTCGGGCCCCGGGCTGGAGATGCGCGCCGTCTTCGATCGCCTGCCTGCCCAGCGCGCCGTGGAGGCCCGCGCCGGGGCGACGATCGTGCTCTGGTCCGAGGCCAACGGGCACGTGCTCGCGCCGGAGCTGTCAATCGCGGGACCTCTAAACTAACCCCGCCACGGCCAGCCCGGCGACGTACTACCGCCGACCAAACACCCGCCCCGCCAGCTCCTTGAGGCCGCGCCATAGCGCAGCGAGCCGACCCGGCTTCGCGGTCTTGCGCGACTTGAAATAGGCGCGCGTCCTTTCCCTCCTCGCCACGCCGTCCCCCTCGATCTGCTTCGGCGTCCACTTGTCGGACCACCTCACCTCGCCGGGGGATGCCCCGGACTCTGTTGAACTCGTGATGTAGCAGCGGCTCCTCGGCCGGCCTGAGAATCAGGTCTGCCAGGAACTGAGCCCCACGGGGCAAAGGAGCCGCCATGAAGAAGAGAGCCGCAGGTACAGGCAGGAAGCAAGAGAAGACGCCGGTGACGATGAGCGTGGCGGTGCAGCAGCTGATGCTGCCGCTGCTGCTGGCGATGGACGCGACGAAGAAGGAGCTGCTGTCGTTCGTGCAGCAGATGGGGATGGTGGCGCTCTCGGAGCTGCTGGTGACCGAGGCCGCGATGATCGCGGGGCCGAAGGGCAAGCACATCGAGGGGCGAACGCACCATTCACTGGGTACGGGCACGACGCCGGTCTGCTTCGGAGGCCGCAATGTGTCGCTGCCTCACCCTCGGGTTCGGGCTCGCGGCAAGGGGCCCGGCCGTGAGGTGACGTTACTGAGCGTCGAGGCGCTGCGCGAGGGCGATCCAATGTCCGAGCGCGTCGTCGAGCAGATCGCGCTCGGCGTGTCGACACGAGGCTACGAGCGCAGCCTGGAGCCGGTCGAGGGATTGACCGAGACACGCGGAGCGAGGGGTCGCCCTCGGCATCGCCGAAGCGCAGAAAGGCTTCCGACGCGTCAAGGGCTACGTCCACATGGCCTCCCTCGTTGCCGCCCTTCGCCCCGCCGCCGCGACCGTGGCGTCCGGGGAGAAGGTCGCGTAAGAAGCCCAACGAGCAAGGCGGTCACGGTTCCAAGGTTCAGGAGAGAGGCCGGATGAGGGGGCACACCGTTCGTTTCTACGCGACTCGTGCCGATCTTCTGTCCGTGCTCGACCAGGTTGCGAAAGGGCGCAGGGTGCGGTTCTTCCCAGCCGGAGTGTTTGATAGCGAGCCCGCGCCGTTCGACAGCTATGAGGAGATTCCGTCGCTCGGGCAGGCACAAACAGGCGATGCGACCGCGGAGCCGTATTTCCTCGTCGTGTACGCAACCGACCTTGTAACGCCGCGTTCTGTTCATCTTCTCGCAGGCGGTACGAGGGTCGCCATCGATCAGTTGGTAAACCCGAGCTCAGATCGTGTTTCGGGGCGGAGGTGCACGCGACGCAGGAAGGGTGATCATCGCGGGCGATGTGGGGACGATCTCGGATTGACCCATCCTCCGTGGGGCTCTGGTCTTCCTTCGCGAAGCCGATCAAGAAGGCGTGGAAGCGCGTCAAAGCGTACTACGTGGGCCCGGAAGCGCTGGTCGCGCTGCGGAGGGGGCGAGACTGACCTTCGGTATCAGGAGCTCCTCCACGTACGACTTGTGCGAATAGCGCCTCGCGCGGCCCCCATGGGGGATGGCATCCGGGAGGAAGATCGCATATGACCCCGATCAGCCGCCGCCATCTACCCGAAGTTCAACAGGGACCGGGGCGATCCCATCATCAGGCCGGTGCGCTGGCCCTCCGAACTTGGCTCCGTCCTCGCCGATCGTGCATCGGGACCCTCTCCCCCAGACGGAGGGACGGACGCCTCGTCCATCGCGATCGCCGCAATGAGGGCGGTCGTGGAGGCTGCTGCCGGACAGGTTTCGCCTCGAACGAGCGCTCGCTGCGCAGCGACCCCGTGTCGACGGTGACCGCCACCCGCCACGGGGTGCCCTCGCCGTGCTCGATTTGCGCCTGAACGACGAGGCGCCCCTTCCCTGCCCCCGTCCCATGTCGAAGGCGTTCTGCTTCCCGCACCACGGCCTCCTGAGAAGGGCACTCCGCGGGCGCCGACCAAGCGAGCGGCGGCGACCGTCCTCCGGCGTGCGCGCTGCGCGGAAGGAGCAAGAACGGGGCGAGTACCCACAGGAGAGAAAGCCTCATGGCACGCCCCTCGGTGGATCGCATCGGAGAGCGCTAGCGCTCTGATTTGGACGAACTCGTGCTCGACCGGCTGGAGAGGCTCGACGGAACCGTGGCGAAGGCGCGCCTCGTTCGCTGAGAGTGCGTCTGCGTTCAAGGGTGCGATGGAGATCTTACGGTGCGGTATCGTCGAGCGGCAGGTGGTTCGGCAGACGCGGACCTTGTCCCGCTTCGGCGGCGTCGCAAACGTGTACGCCACGGGCAACGTTCCAGGGCGGTGGGGACGTGTCCATGGTCCTGGGCCGCCCCTGGCGGGCGACGCATTACCGCGGCCCACAGTCGCTGGCGACGGTCACCAGGAGGCTCGCGTCGCTCACTTGCACGGCACCTGCGGTGAGACCGAGGGAACCCGTTGCCGCATCGTAGGTGTAGTCGGCGGCCGGAAGAGGGCGCCGGTTGCCAGCCCCGTCGATCACGGTGACGCCGATGACCGTCTGGCCCGGCCCGAGAGCCACGGGATAGCTGGAGGGAACGAGGTCGTCCGCGAAGCCCTGTAGCGCCTTGAGTGCGGCGGAGTAGTCGCCGCAAAGCGGGAAAACGTTGGAGGGGCTCGACGCGAGCGACTTGAGCGTCGCCCCGTAGCTCTGGCCCGCGCCGACGGTGCAGGAGAACGACGGGTCGAGCTGGATCGTCTCGACCGCGTAGCCTGCGCCCCCGAAGACCCGTGCCGCAACCAACTTGAACTGCGTCACGAGGTCGGACGCGGTCGCAGCCGTGCTGACGGGGACCAGGCGATCCTCCTCGGAGTATGTCGTTTCTTGGCCCCCATCCACGAAGTCCTCTCCCGATACGGTGCAGTTCGACCAGGTCGGGCCGGGTTGGGTCTTCGCGCAGTAGTCGGCGAGGTTGGCATAGGTCACCCCGGACTCGGAGAAGCTCGCGGAGCAGAGGTTCGGGGTGTCGGTCGTCCGCACGAGGGAGCAGTACGAGGCTCCCCCGGAGGTGCACGTCACCGCGCAGCTCTGCACGACGTTCCTCGAGCCGATGATGGAGCTGCAGTCGCTCGTGGCCTGAGCGACCTGGTCCGAGCTGCAGGTAGTGCCGCTGCCCGGGCACGTGGCGCCATAGCCGATCCAGAGCGTTCTCGGGGTGGCCCGTTCGGGGTGCTGGACGCCTTCGTCGTCGACCGGAACGCACTCGTACGTGAGCTGCGTCGCGTTGCTCGGCGCGGTCATGTCATATTCGTACTCGTCGCATACCGACGACGACGGGCACGAGGTTTCGTAGGTGGTGGGGCCTGTCGACGGGACGGCGGTGTGCTCATAAGCGGCCAGGCAGTCGGATGGGCTATGCGTGTCGTCCGAATCCGTGATGACGATGAAGATCGCGTGCGATGGAAGCTGCGCCGGCGGTTGCCGGATGTAGCGACTGAGCGTGCAGAGCGGCTGGCTCTCGTTCGCGCCGCCGCCGCCGAGCGCGAGGATGGCGTTCGAGACGGCCTGCTGCTGGGCCGCGAAGGCTGCGTCCGAGATCGTCGGCGTGATCGCGCCTATGGGCGCGGGCATGGAGAACGACCATGTGCCGAGCAGACTGAACGCGCCGCCGGCAGGGAATGTCGGACAAACCGTCGTGCCTCCGTCCGTGTTCGTGCACGACTCGGCGTAGGAGGTCATCGGGTGCTCGTATGGGGCCCCCGTGATCGCGTTGCTCCAGGTCACGAGATCCTGGCCGGTCGCGCGCGACACGGCGGCCTGGCTGGTCGCGCCGTACTGCGTGGTCGTCAACAAGAAGAAGCGGACCGCTCGGCCGCGGACGTACTGAAGGAAGTTCGGCAGACCGGCGGCCAGATCGTTCCGCGAGCCGATCAAGCTGTCGGAGTTGTCCGCAACGATGACCACGTCGAACGGCTGGGGAGCCCCGACCGCGATCGTCGGGAGGTCGACGTTGCGCGTGCAACCCGACGACGCGTCGTCGCCGCCATCTGTGATGAAGACGCCGTCCCCGCCATCGTTCCCGACAGCCGCTTCCAGCGTTCCGCCGGTTCCGCCGCAGCCCGCGCAGAATCCGAGGAGAGCGCAGGAGATCGTTCGCATGGCGGCGGGGCGTTGACGCAATCGGTATGCCCGGTGTGCAAGTGGCGAATGTTGCGAGATTGCTGAGCGCGGGCCCAATGCAGTGGCCAGAGTGTGCCGAACGAAGACATCGCCGCCAGAGGGACCGCGTGCCGCCCCCCGGGCAATTCGTCTACGTTTGGGAGGGCAGGCCGCGAGGGCAGGCCGCCAGACAGGAGAGGCCCACTGTCGAAAGGCGGCGCCGCGGGGAGACGCGTTGACGGCCGGCAGCCCGAAGCGAAATTCCGAGTAAATGAATAGAGGCGTTCGTGCGGTCGCCGTTACCGACGTGACCGCTCGCCCCATGGCCACCTCTCGAAGGCGCGTCAGCCTGCGAAGTTCCGACGGTTCTGCATTCCTTGGTCTGACCCCTTCGCGAGGATCGGCCTCGCCGAGCCGGGATCGGGGTGACGAACACGCCGTAGCGCACCAGTCCGGGAGACGGCCGAACGAGAAGGCCGTCAGCAGCCGGCGGGTGACCCTGACGCTCATCATGCTCTGCCCCCCGGCTACCACTAGGTCTTCCCGCAGGCCGCTTGGAGCCTGACTCCTCGTGGACAGGTCGTCGAGCCGCGGGGGCTGAAAGCCAGAGTGGCGGCGAGCGCGCGGCGACCCACTGGCCCTCTCTCTCCAGCTGCCGTCGCTGCTCCTTTGCCCACGCGTTGACGACGTCGGCGCCAAGAGACCGACATTGGTCAGACGGCGGCCGCTCCAGGACCCCTTTCGGCGCCTGCGTACCGGCGGCCGTGGCCGAGCTGGAGCTTGAGCCCGCCCGCTGAGCGCTCGCTTCCAAGCGGCGTGCGCGGAGCCTCGCCGTTGCCGAGGAGCCAGAGGAGGGTCAGGCGACGTGGCTCGTTACCGCTCCCCGGCGGCTACGCAGCGAGCGCGCCACGGGTCCGGCGGGTCGAGGATGGGGACGGCCAGGACGCGCCCGCGACGACGAGATCCGGGGGCGGCACGAAGTGGCACGATGGAAGTCGCGCGCGCTTGCATGTCCATCGCCGAAAATGCGCGAACCGCAGCGCGAGCTGCGGGGCGTGCGCTTTGCTAGGACTTGCTTCGATGCTCTACCGACGATCGCCGCTCCACCCACCGAAGCTCCTCCTCCGCGTGGCTGCCTCGGCCGGCCTGGGAACCCTCGTCGGAATGGCAGCCTGCAGTTCCGGCAGTTCGTCCGCCTACTCGCCCGAAGGCTCGGCGCCGGCGACGCCGTCGGACGCGTCCGACGACGGAAGCACCATCGTCGAGTGCCTGGGTTTCTGCGGATTCGTCGTCGAACCCGACGAAGCTGGCGAACCTGATGCCGACGCGGGGCTTGTCACCGACGCCGATGCCGGTCCCGTCATCGACGCGTCCCACGACGACGCATCGATGGAATCCTGCAACCCGGTCTGCGGCATCGTCGTTCACCCGGACGAATAGTCGTGAAGGTTCCCTTCGAGCTCGAATGGATGGGCGGCGCGCCGGAGCGCCAGTTCCGTAAGGCGCGCCCCGGCACCGATGACCTGCCCTGGGGAACGCTCGATAAGGGGGCGCACGATCCGGCGGCGGTCGAGCAGGCGCGCGTTGCCTGGACCGAGGTCGCCATCAACGAATACCGCGCGGTCGCCTCATTCTCAGAGGTCCTGCGCGCGCTGATCGACGCCCGCGCGCCCCTCGATCTCATCGGGATGACCAGTGACTTTCTCGCCGATGAGTGCGCACACGTCGAGCTGGCGAGCCGGATGGCGATGGAGCTCGGCGGGGCGGCGCCGCGCCTCGTCGACTTCGACCGCCTGACGGCGCCGCCGCGCAGGGGGCTGACCGGCTTCCAGCGCGCGAACGAACTGGTTCTCCGCGTGAGCAGCGTCGCGGAGGCCTTCAGCGGAGGGACGGCGGCGGTGAGCTACCAGACGGCATCGCACCCGCTTGCACACGCCGTCTACGGGTCGATCCTGCGCGACGAGGCCCATCACCGCCGCCTTGGGCCGCTGTATTTCGAGTGGGCCCTCGCGCGGATCGACGACGACGAGCTCCAGCGCCTAGGGCGGGTGCTCCGCGCCTCGCTCGCCGGCCTCGCGCCGTTCTGGAAGTCGCGCGCAGCGAAGAGTACGGAGGAACCAGCGTGGGTGGAGGCGGACCTTCGCTCGCTCGGGTGGCTCGGGCCGGCACAGTTCGGCCCCGTCGCTCGCGACGTCGTCGTCCGCGAGATCCTCGACCCGCTCGCCACGATAGGCATCACGATCACCCCGGACGAACGCGCCGAGCTCCTCGCCTGACCCGACTGGTACTTCGGGCACCTCACGGAAGGGCAGCTGCGCGCCAAGCTCCGGATGCCGACCCTTGTGGCCGTCCGTAAAAACCCCTGGCTCAGGGCCTTCTACGAACGACTCATCGCCAACGGCGAGCTCCCAAAGGTCGCCCTCACGGCGGCCACGCGGAAGCTGCTCGCGGCCGTTTATAGCGTCGCCAAGAACGGGAAGCCCCGCACCCGAGGCTTCCCCCAGCTCAACGACCGCGAGCTGATTCGGCTTGCTCAAGGAGACGGTATCTCTGAACAGAGCGGCCAGCGTGGCCGAGTGAGATTGTTCCCGCCCAGAACGACGCGACCTCGCCCGACACACTGAATTCGTCGAAGCGCGAAGCCCGCCTTATCCCGGCCGTGACCGAACCCGAAGGAGCGCAAGGTCACCGGCGGAGGCACTCTCCTGAAACCGAGGCGGCTCTTCGAAGGCTGAAGGAAATCGCCAAGCCCAGGAACCCCAAGTAGCCCTGAGGTCTACTCCAAACGTCGCATCCGGATCACGTTGGAAACGAAGGCCCGCTCGCAGACGCATCGGCACACGCGGGCGGGGTGAGTCGCGCTCGGTTCCGCAGGATTCGGATCCGATGCAGCCAAACAGAGGAGGCCGGGGCGATTCGCTCCGGCCTCCTGTTTGAGACTGCCAGTTAACCCGCGTGCATCCGACGCAGGGTCAGCGTCCAGCCTGCCGTCCATCGAGGCCCGGAAGGACCCGGGTGCCCTCAATCTGGACGGCCGTCAGCGCGTTCGGGTTGAGCCCCAGGAGGCCGAGGATCGTCGGTGCGACCTGGGTGGTCTCGACGGGGGTGGACTCGACCCGAACCGGTATGCCCCGGCCGCTGACAACCATGAGGACGTGTCGGTCGCCGGTGTTCATACCACCGTGCTCGGCGAGCTTGGTCGGCCCCGAGTAGACGATGCCCACCTGGACCTCGCCGAAGACGTCCGGGTAGTGACCGTTGTCGACCGAGACGCCGAAGAAGTTGGCGGCTTCAGCCCCGGCCCAGATCTGGGCGAGGCCCGAGTGCCGGACGGTGACGGGGTTCTGGTTGACGTCGAAACCCTGAGCGGTGTGGTTCCACAGGTAGCTCTTGACGAAGTCGCAAGCGACCTGCGAGTTGTCCGACAGGTAGGACTGCCATAGGTCGTCGTCGGTTCCGGCAACGATCAGGCTCGTGTTGCTCGGATGCGTCTGCGCCCAGGCGGCGTTGATCGCGCTGATGATCGGGCCGTCCTTGACGGTGCGAAGTTCGTTCGGATCCAGCGGCGACTGGCCGTGCTTTGCCGTGACGATGATCGTCGTCGAGCCCGCGAGGCCGTCCTTGTGGATGGTAGACACCATGCGGCCAAGTTGCGCGTCGACGTAGTCGAGCGCGCTCGAGAGGACGGGGCCGGGAACGAGCTGACCGTTGACCCACTGGTAACCGCCTGCCTCCGGAGCGCTGGTGGCGTAATTCCCGTTCGCGTCCGGACCGATCAACGTCGTCGGAGTCGAGGGGATCTTCTCCGCGACCGAGACGGTCTGGAAGTTCATGCCGAAGATCGCCGGGGTGCCTACGTGGGCCTTGCCCGAGTGGTCGAGACCGTCGACCTCATTCAGCACGGCCTGGACCTTGTAGCCGTCGTACTGCTTGGTGGCGGCGTCGATGTGCGCCCAGTCGTTGTCCTGCGGGTAAGGGACACCGTTCGGCATGACAGCCTGCGAGTCGATCTCCGGCGAGAAGAGGTCGTCGATGCTCTGGCCGTTCGAGCCCGGACCATTGAACGACGCGTAGACCTCGTGCTTGTCAGACCAAGCGGTGCGCAGGCCGGCGTTCTGGATGACCTGGTAGATCGTGTTGTCGCCGAGGTAGTCCCACGGGGTGATCGGCTTGCAGGTCTTCGGGTCTACGGGGAACGTGCCCGAGTTGAGCGACGTCTCCGGGTCGAACTTCAGGTCCATGATCGCGGCCGGGTTGGTGTCAACGCCGTTGGCGAAGATCGAACCGTCCTCGTCGAACGACGGGAAGGTGCCGTTCGCGGGGTCGATGAAGTCGGGGACGTTCGCCAGCGCGTCATCCGGCGAGTCATAGATGACGTCACCACCGGTGGCCGGCTGGCCCGGGGTGCAGGCAGCGCCCGCCTCGTCGACCTTGTGGCTGTACTCGACGTCATAGAAGACGCCGGTCGATTTGGGGTTACCGCCGGTCATCAGCGCGGTGCCACCCGGGTCGGAGTCCGACGGGTTGGAGGTCGCCGCATTGGTGTACTCGCTGCCGGAGTGAATCAACTTGGCAAACGTCGAGTCTGGGTGGTTGGCGACGTACCAGTCAAGGTCACTCTGGTGCATGCCATCGACCGAGATCAGCAGCACGTGCGGGTGGTCATCGCCCCGGTCGCCATGCGGATGGTCATCGCCCTGCTGATGGTCATCGCCCTGGTCGCCCTGCGACTGAATCGCCTCCGTGACAAGCGCCGTGTCCTCGCCCGGGGCGGTGCCTCCGGGGCTCGAACCACATGCTGCGAGCATGCACAACGGTAACAGCGGGAGAGTGGCGCGAATCGACATGAGATTGCCTCCTGCAACGCGTGAGCGATTGCGAGGCAGCGATATAGGTGAGACGCACCGGCGAGCTGCGTGTCGATCACGCAACTTTATCAGGTCTAGATTTTGGCAATAACCACAATGCGATTTTTGTCGCCTAGTTTCGGGACACTTTGGGTCGTTCGACGTCGAACGCGTCAAAGTGCCGCGACGCTCGTTAGGGCCCTGTTCAGGTTCGGCGGCTCACTGTGACCTGACCCCCGAAAGGTGGGCCATCGATTCCGTTGCCAGGTACGGAGGCACGGAATCGGTGAGTGTCAAAGGAGTTGTCGCCTTTTTCAGTCGGCGATGGTGCGCGCGAGCGCACCGGCGATGGTTTCCTGATCGCGTTTCGGGTTGAGGAAGACGTTGGGGGCCGGGGTCCAGTTCCGGGTGGCCCCAGACCAGCGGTTCGGGTGCCTGCGTCGAGCGCGCTCGTAGACACGGGCGCGGTTGGCGAGGACCTCGCTCTCACGGCCGTCGTGTCGTTCGTCGGGCGTGACGAAGCGGATGCCGCTGTGACGATGCTCGGTGTTGTACCAGGCGACGAAGCCGGTCACCCACGCGCGCGCGTCGTCGAGCGTTTCGAAGGGCTTGTGGGGGTACCCAGGGCGGTACTTCAGCGTTCGGAAGAGCGACTCAATGAAGGGGTTGTCGTCGCTCACGCTCGGACGGCTGAAGGACGGCACGATGCCGAGATGACGGAGCGTCGTGAGCATCGTCGAGCCGCGCATCGGTCCTCCGTTGTCGGAGTGGAGCACCAGGCCGCGCGGATCGACGCCCTCCGCCGAGCACGTCGCGCGCACGAGGGCCGCCGAAGCGTTCATGGATTCCTCCTCGTGGACCTCGAAGCCGACGATGCGGCGGCTCCAGACGTCCTCGACCAGGTAGAGGTAGAAGAAGCGCCCTCGGACCGAGCTGAGGAGATACGTGATGTCCCAGCTCCACACCTGGTTGGCCGCTGTCGCCATGTGCTCCTCGAGATGGCGTACCGTGCGCGGCTTGGTCCGACCGCGATGGGCGTTGAGACCTTCGGCTCGGAGCATGCGGTAGATCGTCGACTCCGACGCCAAGTAACGTCCTTCGTCGGCGAGGCGCGGAACGACCTGTTTGGGCGGAAGATCGCGGTACTCCGGCGAATTGACGAGCTCCAGCACCTTCGCGCGTTCCGACGACGTCAGAGCGTTCGCGGGACGCCTTCGTGGACCAGCGCGCCCGTCGTCGCCGACATCGGCACAGCGCCATCGCTGCATGCTTCGCTCGGTAAGGCCCATCACGTCGCACGCGCGGTCGCGACGAGCACCAGCCGCCACCGCTTCGTCGACCAGACCGAGGATCACTTCCCGTTCCCCTCGTCGGTGTCGTCGTCCGCGTCCCCCCAAATCTCGCGGACTTTTTTTTGAAGGACCAGCAGCGCCGCCGCCTCCGCGAGCGCCTTGTCCTTGCGGCGCAGCTCGCGTTCGAGCTCCTTGATCCTCTTGCTCTCACCGCCACGCGCCGACGTCTTCGGACCACCGCTCTCGAGAGCTGCCTGCCCCGCGTCCAGCACCGCGGCACGCCACTGTTCGAGCTCGGCTTCGTGCACGCCCTCGCGACGAAGGAACGCACCGAGCTCGCCAGGGGCGAGGGCTGCCGCCGCCATCACGATGCGCAGCTTCTCGGCTGCCGACCGGCCGCTCCCGCTTTGCACGACGGGCTCCGATGGGCGTTCCTTCTTCATCGAGGCCAGAGTAGGAGCCGTCCGGAGCCAGCGCGAGAGCTGGGACTGCGAGACTCCGACCTCCTTCGACAGGCTCATCGCCGAGATCGGGTTCGGCGCGGACATCCGCTGCACCATCTTCGCCTTGAAACTATCCGTGTAGACCACGAGATTCGCTGCTCTCGCCCCCTGATCTTGAGGCACTCACGCCGCTACGCGGCGGGCGACAACTTCTCTGACACAGGGGGGAGACACGGCCAACTTGGCCTGCCGCGACTGTGCAGGTCGGCGCCGCGGCGGCGCAATTGTAAGAGCGCCCATCGCTATCGTTGCGGACGACGACGCTGCCATCGTTGAACACTTGGGTGAAGGTGACCTGATCACCCTGTTGTGGACACCGCGCGTCGCAGCGACCGTCGACGCAGCCGCCCACGCAGTCGACGTGGCTCGGCGAGGCGACGGGCCCTGTGTCGTACGTGTAGCAAGGGGCATTGGGCGCTTCGTCGGTCAAGCATTCCAGAGTCGTCACGCAGGAGTACTGGATCAGGTTGCCCTGCGCGTCGCACGCGTCCGCGAATGTGCCGTTCGTGCCCGTGTACGTGTGACGGACCTCGGGGCTGCTCATCGAACTCACCACGCCGGAGGTGCATGCCACGCTCTCCGTTGCCGTGACGCAGCGGTTGCCCTCGCAGTAGCGATTCACGGGAAATACGCTGCAGTCGGAGTCGACATAGCAGCCCCAGTTGGCCGGGTCGGGGGCCGCTGCGTCTGCGTCGCCCGTCGTCGAGGCGGTCTCGCCTGTCGTCGGACCGGCGTCTCCGTCCGCCGGCAAGGGACCGGTCACGCTCACATCGGCCGCTTTGGCGTCCGCCGCAAGCGGCACGAGGGCGCCGTCGCCGGGGGGCTCACATGAATTCGCGCTCGATGAGCCGGCGGGGTTCGCCCTGTCCGAGCCCGAGCAACCAACAAGCGCAGCGCAACACCCCGTCGCGGACGCCAGCCAAGCCAAAACGAAGAACCGCGTCATCCATCCGGGCGGGAGCGATTCCCGCGCCCCCGTGACTCGGCATCCGTTCACAGCCTCGCGTCGCTGCCGGGCCTTCCGTGCGTGTAAACGCATGCAAGTCAGACTGTGCCACTCCCTGATCGAGGCGCCGCGGGGGCTCCCGCCCACACGCCTGTAGACACGATCCGCCACGGGCCTGCGAGAGCGACGGCGGCCACGCAAGCAGCCGATGCCGTCGTCGACGTCGTCGAGCGCTTCCGGCACACTCGGTGCTCATTGCGGCCGGTGGGATAGAGGTCGGCGGACGCCGAGGGCACGGGTGCCGCGCGGGGCGAGCCGCAGCGGAGTCCGTCGTGATAGGGAGGACGTGATGGCGAAGAAGGTGCTTGGCCGCAGGCTGTTCGCCATCGTCGCGGCGATTCTTGGCGCTACGGCCGCCTGCGGTGCCCGCCCCTCAGCGCCTATCGATGAGGGGGATCCGGAGAGTCAAGACGGTGCCGCGACCTTGCCGGCTGTCGCGGACGGCGGTGGAGGAGGCGATAGCACCGGGGAGCCGGTGGACGGGACCGCGTCGGACGCCTCGGAGGCCGGTCCTGGACAGACCGACGCTGGCTCGTTCGCGTGCGGTCCGACGACGTGTGAGCCGGGCCAGGTCTGCGTTCAGCCTTGCTGCGGCGGGGCGGCGCCGTCTTGCTCACCCGTTCCGACGCTCGGCGGCTGTCCCAGCGATCGGGTCATGGTCTCGGCGTGCCCCGGATCGGGTCAGCCCGGGTGTCAAACCCCGCCTTGCCACCCCGATACGCCGTATTGCGTCGACCGCACGAGCCAATGCACCGAGGCGTGCACTTGCGGGGCCGCCGAATGCAGGGACTGTCAAGCGTTCACCGGAAACGACATCATCTGCCGCTGCGGGTGAGCCATAGGACTCGACGGTGACGGGCCGACCGGGATCCGGCCATACGGGGTCTTGGTGCCAGGCGGAGTCGAGGGAGGCCATCGTGAGCGACCGGATGTTCCATGTGCTGGTGCTCGGCGGCCTCGCCCTCGTCGGCTGCGGGGGCGCCAAGGCCGCCGACATTGACAAGGGGAAGGGTGACGCGGAGCCATCCGACGCGGCGTCCGCGGAGGATGTCTTCACCGGCTTCCCCGACGAGACCGCGTACCAGGTGGCCGACGCATCTGGCCTTCCGATGCCGGCAGGGGGGTCGACGACGCCGAGACCAATGCCGTAGCCAGCGACGCGAGCGAATACGCCGACGCTCGCGTTCTGGACGCTGGACGCTGCGTGCCCTGTGAGGCGCCGGTCGCCCCGCCATGAAGGACGAGCGCCGTTCGGTCGCGCGTCGACCGTCGCATGGTAGGCCATCGAGGACGCCGCCCGAGGCCTCCCGGAGGAATCACGTGCCGTCATTGGAGGCTCCTGGCGCGAGCGGATGCGCCAGGAGCACCTCGCGGTGGACGCGTTCGCTCGATTGACCCAGGAGCTTGCCGCTGTCGGCTGCGACGCCGCGGTGCTTGAGCTGGTCGCGCGGGCTTCGAGCGACGACGTCCGGCACGCCGAGATCTGCGGGCGCATGGCGACGGCACTGCTCGGCGAGGGGCGTATTCCAAAGGGCTGGCGCGGGTTGCCGAAGCTCCCGACCCAGCCGGGCCCCGACCTCTCGACGCAGGCTCTGCTCCACGTCGTCGAGATGTGTTGTCTCAGCGAGACGCTCACGGGCATCTTCTTCACGGAGATGCACGCGCGGGCGACGCTGCCGGCGTCGCGCGGAGTCATCGAGTCGCTGCTTCAAGACGAGATCGATCGCGGGCGCGTCGGCTGGGCCTACCTCGCCGTTCGCGCGTAGGCGTCGTCGATCGAGGGGCTGGCGCGCGCCCTGCCCGACATGCTCGATCGGACCTTCGGCCGCGTGCTGCGCGGGCTAGGGCCCATCGAGGACGACGACGCCATGGAGGCTTTCGGCTACGTCCGCGACGCCGCCTGCGCGGCGGTCTTCCGTCGAGCCCTGAGCGACGTGGTCGTCCCCGGTTTCGAGCTGCTGGGCGTGGACCTGTCGCCCGCGCGCGAGGTACTCAAACAGCTTCTCCGCAGGTGACTTCATGGCCCCTCAGGCTCCAGGGGGGCGGGTGCACATTCACTTCTCGGGCGGCCGGCACGCGCTCCGACGCGTCTCGGCAAGTTCTTGCTTCAAGGACGCGATCTCCTTTTCCTGCACCTGCATCGTGGCGACGACCATGCTGAGGTACCCGTACAACTCGATGCTGTCGTGCGCCGGATCGACCGCAGGGCTCGCGGGGTCGTCTTCGATGATGAAGCCGAGGTGCCTGGACTTGGGGTCGGCGTACGCCGCCTTGTAGTTGTAGGTGGCGAGTCGAATTCGGAGCGTCTGGTCGTGGAGCTGCTCGAGGTGGACCGGATCGAGGTATTCGATCCCGTCCTTGAACGACCGGCTGGAGACCGGACAACCACCGACGCCCGATCTCGGATCGCGGGCAGCGCAGACCGCGATGGCTCCGCAGGCGACGGCAGGGTTGCTCGTGCCGCACGCGTCTCCTGCCGTCGAGCAGCTCGAGCCGATCGGCGGGCACGCTCCGCCGTCGAAGTCCGTCAGACCCGCGTCGGAGTCCGCGGCCTGGCACACCGGATCGCCGCACGTCAGGTACCAGGACAGGCCTCCGGACGGCGCGTCCATCGACTCGGCGTCGGCGATCGACTGCGCATCGTTCTCCGTGCCTGAATCGTAGGACTTGCCGGCGTCGCCGGCGTCACCGCCGGTCGGGCTGGCGGCGTCCTGGGCGACAGGCCCGCTGCTCGCGCTGCATCCGTTCGCCGCTAGGACCAGAACGTCACCCCCCAACATGGCAAACGAAAGAAATGCCCGTTTCATGGAAAGCTCCCTGGATGGACCCGAGGAGATTGCCCCCCGGGATCTGTCGCTCAGTCTCGAAACGACGATCGCACGACTTCGACGGTGGCGTGGCGATCATCGCCGCCGTCGCCTACGGGATGCTCAAACGCGCCAGAGGTGCCTTCGTAGAGAATCGACCATCCGAGCGGCGTCCGACCGCGCGGGCAATCCCGCGAGCCGTCGCACGGGCGCCGGGACGACCGTGATGGCCACTTCGCGCGCTAGCCCCTGGATTGCCTCGCGGCGCGCTGTCGCGACGCGTTCCCGCTCCGACGCGGAGAGCTTGCGGTCGATCCACGCCGCCACCTTCCAGGCGAGCGCCCCGTGCGACGTCTCGTCGCGCGCGATGTCCCTCATCGCGGCCCTCATCTCCTCGTCCGCAGCGGCGCGCGCCTGGTAGGTCGCGATGAGCGCACCGAATGTTTCGCGCACGCACCCCTCTACGGCGTTTTCGACCGCGATCTCGACCAGAGAGCGGACCGGCGGAGCCTCGACGCGCGGCGTCCGCAGGCGGGCGCCATGGCGACGTGCGATGCCCCCCATGATGCGCGCGTGACGGACCTCGTCACGGGCCGCGCGCGCCGCCGCGCGGAGGATGGACCGCGGCGCGCCGTGAACCCGGAGCTCGCGCCGCAGCGAGCGAAACGCAGCGATCGACGCCGCTTCGAGGAACGCGACCTCCGCGAGGTATACGGGCACGTCCGCGTCCGCATGTCGGTCGTCGGCGCACAACCCGGCCGGCAGCCGGCCGAGACAGGGCATGCTGCAGCGAACGACCTGCAGCGCGGCGACGTTCAAGACGACCTGACAGCTGAAGCTCGCCGCGGTTTCCCCGCAGAACGGGGCGCACGCGTCCCCGAAAGACTCGCCTCCGCCGTCGAGCGCGCCGACAGCCGCGTCCGGCGTCACGCAGAAGTTCTGTCCGCCGCCACACCCCGGGAAGCCCGAGAAGGGCGCGCAGGGATCGAAAGGCGCGTCGCTCCCTGCGTCGCTCCCCCCATCCGTGCTCGTCGACGCGCTGTCGTATGTCGGTCCGGCGTCCTCGCCGCCGGGCTCCGCGTCGGTCCCCGACGCGTCTTGCTCCTGTCCGCCCCCCGGGCTCGATGTGCCGCACGCGACCCCCGCCGCAACCATCGACAGCGGGAACGACCCGAGCGCCAAGCTACGAAAAAGTCGCGTAAGCCTCTGCTCGTTCATCGGTGCACCTCTGGAGGAGGCAGCTGAGCACTCTCCGTGCCTCCACCCTTTCCGACGGTTTCGGTGGTCGCGTGTGCCAACGTGAGTCAGGCCACGACGGGAAGATCCGCCCCCGTCCGCTCCTCGGCGGCTGCAACATCGCCGGCACGGCCTCGACGTGGACGGGGAGGTGGAAAACGGTACGGACTCGAATGCCGCTCTTGCTTCCACCCCGGCGCGTGAACGCCAGCAATGGGCCCATCGGCTCCTGCGCAAAGGGCGATCAGACCACGCTCGAAAGCTGCCCAGCGAAAGAAACGGAGAAGGGCGTCCTCGGTCACGAGGGGAGCCCCTGGCTCGTCACGCTGAACGGGTTGCACCTTCTCCGCCGCGTACGCCTTCATTGAGGTGGACCTTGCCACCCGGTTACCCAGCGACGCCCCCGAGCAGCCGCCCGACGGCGGCCGTGACCGCCATCGCCAGCGCGCCTCCAATGGTGACCCTGAGGGCCGCGCGGCCCATCGGGGCTCCTCCGAGGCGTCCGCCAAGCGCGCCGAGTGCGGCGAGACTGAGGAGCGAGACCGTCGCGATCACCCAGAGTCGCAGCGTCGGTGGGGCGACAAGGAGCCCCGCGATGGGAACGAGCGCAAAGGAGCCGAAACTCCCCGCCGAGATCCAGGCGGCTTGCATGGGGCGAGCGAGCGAGGATCGATCGAGGCCAAGTTCGTCTCGCACATGGGCGCCCAACCGGTCGCGCGCGCTGAGCTGCTCGGCCACCCTCATGGCCAACTCCTTGTCGAGGCCCCGCTTCATGTAAATCCCCGCGAGTTCCCTCAACTCGGCCCGAGGATCCTCCGCAAGCTCCCGCTGTTCGATCTCGATGTCCGCGAGCTCGGCGTCGCGCTGCGAGCTAACGGATACGTATTCACCTGCCGCCATCGACATCGCCCCGGCGACGAGGCCTGCCGCGCCTGCGAGCAAGATAAATCCCCTCGAGGCGGAGGACGCCGCGACGCCGATCATAAGGCTCGCTGTGGAGACGATCGCATCGTCTGCTCCGAGGACAGCGGCGCGCAGCCAGCCGGCCCTCGCGCTCTGATGCACTTCGGCGTGTGATTTGCGGTGCTGGGCGGCCATGTCCGTGGGGACGGCCAATCTCGCATGCAAGAACGGCGATGGGAAACGTCACCTCCGGAACCCGTCCAGCTCCACCGCGACCTTCGCCAGCGCGTACCGTCTAGTCGCCGTCGGCTTGTGCGTCGCGGCCGCCGTCCACGGCCGCGCCCCGGCATGGAACGGTCACGTGCCACCCGGACGATTCGCAGATTTCGGAGGCCTTGCCTGCGTTCTCGCCGACGCACGAGAAGGTGCAGGTTTCCCCCAGGGAGGGACCGCAGCAGCCGCCGCACGGCTCGCCCTCCGCCGGAGGCGGCCCGACGTTCCCCTCGCACCCGCCGGCGCAGCCGGGCGCCGTGCAATACCAGAAGCCGCTTTCACAGCGGCAGCCGGTGCAACCGTAATGGCAAGTCTGGCCCTCGACGGAGAAGGGGTCCGAACTCGCGCTCGCTGGACAGGCCGCCGCGGATCCATCGTCGCCCCCGCTGAGTACCCGTGGTCCGAGAAGCGCCAAGGGTAGAAGCTACGCGCGGCGCGACAAAGGGCGGCGCTCGGCGACAAGGTTCAACCCTCCAAGGGGATACGCCGCAACACCTGGGCCACCGTTTCTCGGGTAGGTCGTAGGCTCCCACGAAGCCGATCTTCGCTAGCCGGTGGCAGGCCCGAGGTCGTTCGCTGGATGGCGACCGGTGGGACCCCTGACCCGATCGTCAGGGCGTGGCGCACGGCGGCACATCGGCGTCGGACGTGGCGGAGGCGTGCGCCGACGTGCACCCCGGCTGTTGACAGGGCCATGCGTCGATAAACTCGCCTCGCGACGGTGTCCGAAAGTCGATAGGCAGCGGTCGGACCGAGCTACCCTCTTCGGAATGGGGTGCCCACCCGCCTTCGTCGCGTCCGCGGCGATGCTCTTCGCGCTGAGCGCCTGCGGCAGCGGTAGCAAGGCGTCGAATTCCCGGCCCGCGAGCGCGGCGCCGGACGCCGTCGGCCCTGAGCCCGACGCCGGGGGGTTTTTCGTGGCCCCACCCGACGCGAGCAATCCGTCTCCCTGCGCGGACGCAGGGGATCTTTTCCTGGAAGTGACGGGGGACGGCCCAATGCAGACGTACCAAGCCGGCTGCGCCTATACGACCGTTCCTTACGGAGGCTCTCAGTTCATTGGAGGAGAGGGCTCGAGCAACCAGCAAAGCGTTGTCACTGGGTGCGCGCCGCCTTCCATGCTGACCATTACCTCGTCGCTGCTCGACGCCGGCGACACCGACGCCGCTGTGCTCGTATACGAGGACCGCGACGGGGGCGCGCAGCGAGGCTCGGGCACGCTGCACATCGCGCGATGGTCTCCAGTTGGAAGTGTCCTCGAAGGCAGCTATACCGGCCTCGTCGCCATGCTCGCCGATGGCGGGCCATCGCTCGGACTCTCCGGGAGCTTTCGAGTGTGCCATGCTGTCGATGGGCCGCCCGGGCCCTGAATGCCCTCTGGGATCGCTCGGGGTTGCGGCAAACGAAGTTGCCGTGCCCTTCCTTAAGGACGGTTGCTCGCCACCTCGAGCCGGGATCAAAATGCAGACCATTTCGGGGTTCTCCTTGCTCCCGCCGAGGAGCCATGACTCAGCGGCTCTTCGGCTCGTTCGCGCACGAATCGCTTCGAGGCAACGAGAATACCAAGATATGTTTGCGAGATCCCAACGACAATGCGTGGGACTTCTTCGTCCTACCGGGCAAGGTCGGATCGCAACGGTGACTCGCACTCCGCAGCGCTCAGTATCCGTATGGGTTCGGAATGTCGAACGCCGCTGTGACCGTGTACGTCTGCGCGTGGACCGAATCGCCCACGACGTTGAAGGAGACGCCCGCCGCGACGCGAGTGCCATCACTGATGGGGCTCTTGAAGGGCCCGAGAAACACCTCCGGTGCGACGAATACCGTCTCTGCCGAGCTTCCAGTCGCTCCGGGTGGCAACGCCGCGGTTCCGCCAAGGTACGTCGTGCTGTTCGCCTCCACCTGCGCGTAGACCGGGAACGAGAAGCGCAGCGGGGTGAGGAGGACCGAGACCAGCGCCGTCCCGAGGATCTGTCGCGTCGAGTCCCCGTGCACGACTGGCAACAGCGTCGTCACGTTGCCCTCGAAGATCAGTCGATGGAACAAACGTTGCGCCCCGTAAGCGAAGGGCCCTACGTAGTAGTCGCCGCTGCTCAAGTCGTCGCGACCCGTCGGAAACGTCCCCATGACCCCGACGGAGAGCATGTTGTCGAGCTCGAGCGAGCCAGCCGCCAGCCACTGCACGAGGAGCTGAACATCCTCGAACCCGGTCGTCTGACCACCGAACCCCATCTGAAAGGGGACGGTTGCAACGAGCCCCAGGTGCGGCGTCGCGATGTACGCCACCTCGGCGGACGGCACGTCGCCGCTACCCGCGTTCCCGTGAAAGTAGCTGTTGAAGACCTGAACCTGCTGTTCGAGCTGCGGCGGTGCGCCGACGATCGGAAACGGGAAGAAGAGCTGCTCCCACTTGGTCGGCTCGTCCTCCTGGGCCGCCGCGGATGATGGTGCCGCCACGAGCGCCGAGGTGACCAAGACCATCGCGCTGCGGATCATGGAGCTCATAGACGCGGATGCCGCTCTATCGCGCGGAGGCGCGCGATCGTCACGAACAGTTCGACGCGGCGCCGAATTTCCCAGAGCGCCTCGCGGAAGACTTGCTCGTTGGAGTCGCCGCGCTTGAGGGGATCGGTGATGTTCCAATGGGCGTTCTCGACGCTCGCCGTCATCGAGTCGCAGGCCTTGCGCGCCTCGTCGCAGAGCGTGATCACGTAGTCGAAGGCCGCGCCCTCGAAGCGGTCGAGCGACTTCGTCATGTGGGTGGAGACGTCGAGGTGGATCGCGCTCAGCACCCGCGTCGTCAGCGGATGCACTTTGTCGCGCGGCCGGACACCCGCGCTATGGACCTCGAAGTCGCTCCCTCCCACGCTTCGCAGGAGCGCCTCGGCCATCTGGCTTCGAGCAACGTTTGCCGCGCAGACGAACAGAACGCGGGTCGGCATGAGGCCTCCTTTGACGCAAGCGGCCGCGCCGGCGGTAGTCTTGACCCTGGCGCCGCCCCATCATATATCGGGATCCGATAACGAAACGCAAGACGGATGGATGACCAGTACCTGTACTCCGGCCTGATCCGGCTGCACGTCCTTCACCACGCGGTCCACGAGCCCCCGGTCTTCGGCCTCGGCATCATCGAGGAGCTGGGCCGTCACGGCTACAAGCTGAGTCCCGGGACGATGTACCCGATCCTGCATGGCCTCGAGAGCAAGGGCTACCTGAAGTCCACCGAGGAACGGGAGGGCAAGCGGATCCGTCGTGTGTACCGCGCCACGGCGAAGGGGAGGAAGGCGCTCGACGAGGCGAAGGAGAAGGTCCGCGAGCTCTTCGGGGAGCTCTTCGAGGACGATTGAGTCTTGGCGCCCATGACTTACAGAAGGCCGTCCGGGGGGAGAGGGCACGGCCTTGATCGCGCGCCTGAGCGTCGCCCCGCGCCCTGCGGAAGGTGAGGTGGCCGATGAGCGTGGTTCTGCGTCTCCTGGCCGATGGCCGCGGCGTCGCGGCGAACGGGCTCGTGCGCCTCTTGGTCGGCACTGTTTTCCTCTCGGAAGGCGTCCAGAAGTTCCTCTTCCCCGATGCGCTCGGCGTCGGTCGGTTCGTGAAGATCGGGATCCCTCTCCCACAGTTCAGCGCGCCATTCGTTGGCGTCGTCGAGAATCGTTGGCGGCACGCTCCTCGTCGTTGGTCTCCTGACTCGGCTGACCGCTGGCCTCCTCCTTGCGGACATCGCGGTCGCGATCGCGACCACGAAGGTGCCGATGCTCGCCTCGAAGGGGTTCTGGGCGACGGCGCACGAAGCCCGCACGGACTGGGCCATGCTCTTCGGACTCGTGTTCCTGCTCGCGGCGGGGGCAGGCGCGCGTTCGCTCGACGCCCGCCTCCCACGACGAGAGACGTGAGAGAAGTCGCCCTCGCGTTCCTCAGGCTCGGCCTCACCGCGTTCGGTGGACCGGCCGCACACATCGCGATGATGGAGGACGAGTTCGTACGGCGGCGAGGATGGCTGAATCGCGCCCAATTCCTCGACCTGGTCGGGGCGGCGGGCCTGATTCCAGGTCCGAGCTCGACGAAGGTCGCCATCTACGTCGGCTACCGGCGCGCGGGTTGGCGCGGGCTGCTGGTCGCCGGACTGTGCTTCATTTTGCTCGCGGCGGTGATGGTCACGGCCATCGCGTGGGCGTACGTCCGCTTCGGTCGCCTCCCGACAGTCGGAGCCGCGTTATGCGGCGTCAAGGCGGCCATCATCGCGATCGTCGCCCAAGCGCTCGTCGCGTTCGCCCGGACCGCCGTCAGGTCGAGGTGGCTCTTCGCGCTTGGCGTCGTCGCCGCGACCGCGAGCGCGATGGGTGCGCCGCCCGTGGCGGTTCTCGGCATCGCCGGCTGAGCCAGCGCCGCCGCTCGGGCCGCGCGCCGCCCGCGCCCGGACGCGAGCCTCCTGGCCTGGACCGGGTGGGGAACGTCAAGCGCTCTTGGAGCGACGGGCGGGCTCGGGAAGCTCTTTCTGATCTTTCTGAAGCTCGGCGCCGTCGTGTTCGGCAGCGGGTATGTCCTCCTCGCGTTCCTCCGTGCGGACCTCGTCGAGCGGACGCACTGGTCGACGGAGCCGCAGCTGATCGACGCCGTGGCGGTCGGGCAGTTCACGCCGGGGCCCGTGTTCACCACGGCGACGTTCGTGGGCTATCTCGTGGCGGGCTTGCCGGGTGCCTTGGTCGCGACGGTCGGGATCTTCCTTCCGTCGTTCGTGCTGGTCGCCGCGAGCGGTCCGCTGATCCCGAGGCTGCGGCGGTCGGCTCTTGCGGGTGCATTCCTCGACGGGCTCAATGTCGCGTCTCTCGCCCTGATGGGCGTGGTTGGTGTCAGTCTCGCGAAGGCGGCCCTCGTCGACGTCCCGACGATCCTTCTCAGTGCCGCGAGCGGCATCGCGCTGCTTCGATGGCGCGTGAACTCCGCGTGGTTGGTCCTCGGAGGAGCCCTCATTGGCACTGTCCTTCAGTGGCTACGATGAACCGGGCCGCGCGAGACCCGCCGCGGTCCAACCGACCCCCGCGTCCGGATCCGCGTCAAACCGTGCGTCCTTTCGGCGATGGCCCCGTCTTCATCGTTGGAGGTACACGATGACCACTGAACAAGAACACGACGCCGTCCGTACGGCTGTCCGAGATACGTACGCCAAGGCCGCGGAGGACTGCGCCGTCCCCGGCTGCTGCGGATCCAACCCGGACGCCAGCTTGAGACTCGGCTACGGCACGGATGACCTGGCCGCGGCCCCGGAAGGCGCCAACCTCGGCCTCGGATGCGGCAACCCGCAGGCGATCGCCGGGCTCCGCGTCGGCGAGACCGTCCTCGACCTCGGCAGCGGCGGCGGATTCGACTGCTTTCTCGCTGCCAAGCAGGTTGGACCGACCGGTCGTATCCTGGGGGTCGACATGACGCCCGCGATGGTCTCGAAGGCGCGCTCGAACGCGGCCCGCGTGGGCGCCGAGAACGTCGAGTTCCGGCTCGGCGAGATCGAGCACCTGCCGGTGGCCGACACCCGTGTGGACGTCATCCTCTCCAACTGCGTCATCAACCTCTCGCCGGACAAGGCCGCGGTGTTCCGCGAGGCGTTCCGTGTCTTGCGTGCCGGTGGCCGCCTCGCGATCTCCGACGTGCTCGCCGTCGCGCCGATCCCGCCGAGATCCGTGGGCGACTCGAAGCGTCCACGGGATGCGTCGCCGGCGCGGCCTCCATCGACGAGCTTGCGCGCGCCCTTCGAGACGCGGGCTTCGTCGACGTACGGATCACGCCTCGCTCCGACGCGAGCCCCTGCATCGCGGACTGGATGCCTGGGTCCTCCGCCGAGAAGTACGTCGCGTCGGCGACGATTGAAGCTCGCAAGCCGGGCGCCGAACGATCGTGCTGCGGCCCCTCCTGCTGCTCGCCGGGATCCGACGCATGATCGATCGGGACATGCGCTGCGCGTACCGCGAGCTCGAGGCGCGCCTTCGGCCCTTCGTGGCGCGGCGCGTGTCCGCGGCCTCCGAGGTCGACGACGTACTCCAGGACGTCTTTCTGCGCATGCAACGAAGCTTGAGCGAGTTGCGTGACGAGGAGCGCTTTGGGCCGTGGGTTTACCAGGTCGCACGCAGCGCCATCGCCGAGCACCATCGGACGCGAGCTCGCCACCCCCTGGCCGCCGGCGACCCGCCGGAGTCCGTCGACCCGGGCGAGCCCGAAGACGACGGAGCCGTAGCGCGCGAGGTGGCCACCTATCTTGCGCCGTTCATCGCGATGCTGCCGTCGCCCTACCGTGAGGCGTTGACGCTCACGGAGCTCGAGGGGACCACGCAGCGCGACGCCGCGGAAATGATGGACGTCTCCGTCTCGGGCATGAAGTCGCGGGTGCAGCGCGGCAGGGAAAGGCTTCGGAAGCTGCTCGAGGACTGCTGCGAGATCGCGCTCGATGCGCGCGGCCGCGTCATCGGTTGCGAGCCTCGCCCCGACGGCCGGCTGCCTCCCGGCTGTTGTGACACGTGACGGGCCGAATGGCGGTCACCTTTTTGCCGAGGAGCCGACGCAAATCAGATTCCCGTCGGGATCGACGTACTCGAACTCGCTTGCCGTACGTTGTATCGGCAGGCGGGCGAAAGCGTCCTTCAACGCCTGCGGTGCTCCACACCGCGTACAGCGCTTCGGCGCCGTCGACGAAGAGGTAGCAATCGGTGTTCGGCGTATGCCCGATGTCGACGAAGAACCCCGAGCACGGCACGACCATGGTCTCGCGCTTCTTGGTGCTCCGAAGGCGCGCGCCGGTCACCTCGCCCTTGCTCACGTCGAGCACCTCTTCGACGACGGCGTTCCGGATCACGCGAATCTTGGGATGCCGGAGGACTCGCGCCTGCATCGTTTTGCTCGCGCGGAAGTCCTCACGCCTGTGCACGAGCGTCACGCTGCGGCAGAGGCCTGCGAGGTACGTCGCTTCCTCCATGGCGGTGTCGCCCCCGCCGGCGATGATGACGTCCGCGCCGCGGAGAACGCGCCGTCGCAGACCGCGCAGGCACTGACCCCTCGGCCCCGCAGAGCCCGTTCGCTCTCGAGCCCCAGCCACTTGGCCTGCGCGCCGGTCGCGATGATGAGCGCCCGGGCCCCGTGCTCAGCCGACTCTTCGCCGGCCCACACGTTGAAGGCCGCGCGCGAAGGTCCACCCGGTGGACGTCCTCGGTCACGATCTCCACGCATTGCGCGACCGACTGGTCGCGGAAGGCTTTCATCAGGTCGGGCCCGGCGACCTTCTCCGGGGGAAGCCCGGATAGTTCTCGACGTCGTTCGTGATCATGAGCTGTCCGCCCCGGATTCCGCCCCGGGAGTGCCCTTCGAGCAGGAGCGGCGCGAGGTTCGCGCGCGCCGCGTAGATCGCAGCCGCGTGGCCGGCGGGTCCGGAGCCGATCACGATGACGTTTCGGGTATCAGGAGCGTTCATGGAGCCTCGAGGACCTGCTTGGCCAGTTCTTCTCGTCGACGATGACGAGGAAGCGCACACGTTGCGAGAGCCCGGCGAAGACCTCGTCGAACGCCCGCTTTCGATCCGCGACCTCGCTGAGAGCCGTAGGGTCGGCGAATGTCCCGTGCATCGTTTCGGCGAAATCGAAGTGCGGACAGTGCTCGCGCGCCCGGTCGCACAGCGTGATCACGTAGTCGAATCGCTCCCCCGCGAATCGGGCGACGTCCTTCGGCGACAGCCCTTCGACCGAGACGCTGTTGCGCCGGAGCGTTTGGAGCGCTTCGGGATGGACATTCTCCCGAGGCGTCGTGCCCGCGCTGAAGGCTTCGAATCACCTGCCTGCGGACGTGACGGAGGAGGGCCTCGGCCATCTGGCTCCGCGCCGAGTTGCCCTTGCACAGAAAGAGCACGCGCTTCAAGGGTCTGTCGGAGGCGCTCATGGTTCCACTTCCTTACGGCGAGGAGCACGACTTACGCCTTTGCCCACCCCTGCTCGCGAAGCATGTCGGCGACACGCTGGCGGACGTCGTCGCGGATCTCACGAACGCGCTCGACCGGCTTTCCCTTCGGGTCCTCGAGCGGCCAGTCCATTCGGCGGAGCCCCGGGACGACGGGGCACGCCTCGCCGCACCCCATCGTGACCAGGATCGAGGCGGTCCCCGCGAGCGCGTCGGTGAGCTTCTGCGGAGCGATGCCCTCGAGCTCGATGCCGACCTCGCGCATCGCAGTGAGCACCTCAGGGTGGACGCGAGCGCCGGGCTCGGTCCCCGCGGAGATCGCGGTGGCCTTGCTGCGATCGGCCAGCGCGTTGAACCAGGCGGCCGCCATCTGCGATCGCCCGGCGTTGTGGATGCACGCGAAGAGAACGGTCTTCATGGTCTTCCTTCCGAATGCGACCCCGCCCATGCCATGCAGCTCGTCTGCACCGGGTCCCAAGGGCTACTGAGAGGCGGCGTGTAACTCAGGTCCAGGTGCTCGACGTCGGCGACGCGCATGCCGTGGAAGATCGCCGTCGCGAAGACGTCGATACGCTTCGAGACCTCGGCGCCGTACGAACCGAGTACCTGCGCGCCGAGCAGACGGCCCGTCGGACGATCCCCTGTCACGCGGACGCGGATCGCTGTGGCGCCCGGGTAGTACACCTTGTGGTCCCAAGCGATCGTCTCCGTCGTGACGGGATCGAAGCCGTAGCGGCGCGCCTCGTCGTCCCTGAATCCGGTTCGACCGACGACGAGGTCGAAAACCTTGACGGCCTGCGTGCCGAGGCTGCCCTGGAATCGTGCCTTGCCCCCGACGGCGTTCTCGCCCGCCACGCGCCCCTGCTTGTGGGCGGTGGTCCCGAGCGGCAAGTACGTCGCCGTCTCCGTCAGCCGATGGTGCGTCTCGACGCAATCGCCGGCGGCGTAGACGTCCGGCAGATCCGTCTCCATCGCGCGGCTGACACGCAGGGCGCCCCGCTCGCCGGTCGACGCGCCGGCGGCTCGAGCCAGCTCCACGGACGGGCGCACGCCGGTCGCGACGAGCACGAGATCCGCTTGCAGCCGGCGTCCCTCGCGGTCCGTGACGGCGACGCCATCGCCCACACGCTCGACGCTGTCGATGGGCACGCCCAGGCGGACCTGCACGTCGTGTTGCTCGAGCTCCGTCTGCACGCGCCGGCCGAGCTCCGCATCCACCGTCTGGAGCACGTTGGGCACGGTCTCGAACACGGTGACTTCCAGGCCCCGATGCCGAAGCGCGTCGGCCATCTCGAGGCCGATGTAGCCCGCGCCCACGATGATCGCGGACCTCGGACTTCCCGAGGACAGGCGCTCGTGCACCGCAAAGCTGTCCGCCATGGTGTGCAGGAGGTGCACGCCGCGCGTTTCGAGGCCCCGGATTGGGGGCCTCGCCGGCGTGGCGCCCGTGGCGACCACGAGGCGATCGTAGGTCAGCTCGCGGACCGCACCGCGGCTGTCGCGGACGTCGATACGATGACCGCACGGATCGATGCGCTCGGCGACGGTGTCGAGGACCAGTTCGATGCCCTTGCCCTCGATCTCGTTGCGAGTTCGGTGCGCGAGGCTCTCCCAGCGGGGCGTCTCGCTGCTCGAAATAGAAGGGGAGCCCGCAGATGCTGTAGTTCGGGAAGGCGTCGGCAACGACGATGCGGACGCTCCACGTCGGGTCCACCTCGCGTGCCCGGAGGGCCGCGCTGATGCCCGCGTCACTCCCGCCGATGATCAGCAACTGCCGCATGAGACCTCCGTGCGTGGGCGGTCACGTAGGTTCTTCGTTCTGCTTAACGTCCGGCACACGATCCATGACCCGAGGGGCGTACTCGGGCAACGTCGGCACGAGCCACCGGAAGAGCGCGGTCGACGCGGCCGCGCCCAGCAACTGCGCGACGATGAAGCCCGGAGCGTCGGCCGGCCGGATCCCGGCGAACGTGTCGCTCGCCGCGCGAGCCAGCGTGACCGCCGGGTTGGCGAACGAAGTCGACGACGTGAACCAGTAGGCGGCGGTGATGTACGCGCCGACGGCGAAGGGCACGACGGCCGGCCGCCTGCGCACGCAGCCCCAGATGACCGACAGGAGTCCGAACGTCGCGACGAACTCGCTGACGAGCTGCGCCATCCCCGAGCGTTCGTGTTGCGACGCGAAGAAGAGCGCCGGCTGATGAAACATGACGTGGGCGACGGCGACGCCCGCGAAGGCGCCCGCGATTTGGGCGCCGAAATACACGGGTACGTCGCGCCACGAGAGCCCGCCTTGGCTGGCGTCGGCCAGGGTCACGGCCGGATTGAAATGCGCGCCGCTGACCGGCCCGAACGTCAGGATGAGCGCGACCAAGCCGGCGCCCGTCGCGACCGTGTTCGCCAGGAGAGCGATCGCGACGTTTCCGCCGGCGAGCTTCTCGGCCATGATCCCCGAACCGACGACCGTGGCGAGCAGGAACGCGGTGCCGACGAATTCGGAGACCGCGCGTCGCGCGAGGGTAGGGGAGGTCATCGCGAGGTCTCCGCTGACTGCGCCGTGATCGTCAGCCGAGCTCCGTCGAGAGCGACCCGCGGGTCCCACGGAACGAGCGCCGCGCGGGAGGCGAGCTCGGTGACTTCCCGCAGGTAGCGCGCTTCGAGATCGCGGCGCTGTCGCAGCACGCTGTCCGAGACCGAGAGGGGCGAGAGGCTCTGTTTGACGACCCACGCGAACGGCTTGATCTCGGCGCGCTCGAGATCGCGCTGCAGCGCCGCCGCTTCGTGTACGGGCGTCGCCTCGGGAAGCGTGATCAGCAAGACGCGGGTGAACTCCGGGTCTCGCAGCCGCGGGAGCAGGCGCCGGACGTCGTCCTGGGCGTTGCCCGCCGTCCGGAGGACCTCGCGATGATAGGCCTCCGCCGCGTCCAGCAAGAGCAGCGTGTGCCCGGTCGGAGCCGTATCGATCACGACGAAGCCGTGCTCGGCGTCGTCGACGACCCGCGCGAACGCGCGGAACACCGCGACCTCTTCCGTGCACGGCGACCGCAGGTCTTCCTCTAGAAGCGCCCGTCCGGCATCGTCGAGGGAGGCGCCGGCGACCCTCAGCGTCTCGCTCACGTACGCCCGCGTCTCCGCCTCCGGGTCGATGCGGCTCACCCGGAGGTTCGCGGGCGCCGACCCGAGGAAGGCTTCGACGTGGGCAGCCGGATCCGTCGTCGTGAGTCGCACGGAGTGCCCGCGCTCGGCCAGGGCCACGGCGACGGCGACCGCCACGCTGGTCTTGCCGACTCCGCCCTTGCCCATCGTCATCACGACGCCACGTCCGACCCGTTCGAGCTCGGGCAAGAGCGCGCCGAGGGGAACCATCATTGGCGCTCGGGGTTGGTCAGCGGTCGGCGCTGCCCTGCGGTCGGCGCCGAACAGGGCCCGCACCGCCTCGATGCCCACCAGCCCGAACGGCATGAGCCGCAGCTCCGTGCGCGTCAGCGACGCGAGGCTGGCAGGCATCTTCGCCACCGCGTCGATCCCGCGTCGTGCCAAGGCGATCGCAATCGCGTCGCGCTCGTCCTCGGCGACGAACAGTCCGTTGAGCACGAGCTCCTGGCGTCGGACGCCGAGCGCGGCAAGTTCCCCTCGCGTGCGCTCCGCCTCCGTGAGCGCGGAGGTGTCGGCCCGGCTCACCAGCACGATCATGGTTCGGTCGGCATCGACCAGAGCGCGGCGCGATGCTTCGTAGATGGCTTGCTGCGTCTTGAGCCCTGCGAGCGGTCCGAGGCAAGAGGTGCCGGCCGCGTTCGACTCGAGGAAGCCGCTCCAGGCGGCCGGCAGCTCGAGGAGCCTCAGGGTGTGGCCCGTCGGCGCCGTGTCGAAGACGACGTGGTCGAAGCCCGAGGTCGCCGTCTCGTCTCCGAGCAACTTCGAGAACTCGTCGAACGCCGCGATCTCGATGGTGCACGCCCCCGAGAGCTGCTCCTCGATGCTCCGCACCGTGGCGTCCGGGAGTACACCTCGGTAGGGCCCGACGATGCGATCGCGGTACCCGCGTGCGGCCGCTTCGGGGTCGATGTTGAGGGCGAACAGTCTAGCGACCCCCGCGATCGGCGTGGGCGTCGAGCTCAGTGCGGTCCCGAGGACCTCGTCGAGGTTCGACGCCGGATCGGTGCTCACGAGGAGTACCCGCCGACCGCGCTCCGCAAGACCCAAGGCCGTCGCGCATGCGACGGATGTCTTGCCGACGCCACCCTTGCCGGTGAAGAAGAGATGGCGCGGAGCACGGTCAATCAGGTTCACGTCAGACCTCAGCAGCAGCTCGAGCCGCTCTTGTTCGGACCTTTGGTGCTCGGGCCGCAGCAGCCGCCCGCCGTCGGCGCGGCTTCGAGCTTCCGGACGACGACGCCCGCGATCGCGGCGAGGGTGTCGCGCGAGGGGTAGGCGCCTTCGACGGCGACGCGACCGTCGACGATCACCATCGGGAGGCAGTCGTTGCCCTTCGCCTTCAGCGCGACGCTCACGGCGATGTCGTTCGCGAACGCGCCCGGCTGCTGCGACAGGTTGAAGCGTTCGACCTGTACGCCTTGCTTCTTGAGCCAGTCGAGGTCGGCGCTGAATCGGGCAAGCTCGGGGTCGACCGAGGGCCCGCAGACCCCAGTGGAGCAGCACATGGGCGGATTGAAGACGCGAACGGTGGGCATCGCAGTTCCTTTCGTGTGTGAAGTAGCGTCGGGCGCAAAGGCTCAGCAGCACTTGGTTTTGCCGCGCTTGCAGCAGTCTTCCCAGAGGTAGTCGGTGAGCGCGCGGATGGCCGACAGCTCGGGCGCGTAGAGGTGGAAGGTCCCTTCGGTGCGGCTGCTCAGGAGGCCCGCGCTGACAAGGCGCTTCAGGTGGTGGCTCAGCGTGGAGGCGGGGAGATTGACGTGTGCCTGAATGGAGCCAGCTGCCGTTCCCTCCGGACCGCCCTGAACGACGAACCTGAGTATCGCCAAGCGGATCGGGTGCCCGAGCGCGCTCAGCTGCTCTGCATGACGATCCAGGACCGAAGGCACGCCATTCTTCTAACAAATTCGAACAAGCCCGCAAGCGACTTCTTCGAAACAGTTGGAAGAACCATCAAGGAGGGGCGGGCCGCCGCGGACGATGTTGCGCGCCGAGAGCGCGCTAGGCTTGCAGGCGGTGGATCGAGCAACCCCGACATGAAGGCGCTCGATCGTCAGCATCGGAGCTCGCGGCGCTCGGGCATGTGACCCGCCTCTCCATCGTGCTTGCGTTGGTGCCAGCTGGGCCGGAAGGGGTGACGACGACAGAACTGCACGGCCGCCTCGGCATCCCGTGGTCGACCCTGGACCACCACCTCGAGCGATTGGTCGACGGATGGCCTGGTCGTGGCCCGGCGAGAGGGCAAGTCCGTCTTTCATACGACCGACGGCGAAGCGGTCCGCACGCTCACGGCGTACCTCTGAGAGGACTGCTGTAAACGCGGCGGGGGAGCGCCAGCGCGTCTGCGCTGAAGCGGGCTCGTGCGCTGGACGGATAACGGCCGCCAGGGCGCTCGCGCGACGCAGGGTCTCCTGCGCGGCATCCTTGTCCGTGCTGTGAATCGTGATCGCAGAGCCGTCACCCGTCGAGGCGACGTTTGCCGAGGCGCCCGACACGGAGAGCGGGCAGTCGCCCATCGGAGCTCCCGCTGCTCAACACTCCGGT
Source organism: uncultured delta proteobacterium (assembly GCA_963797395.1). Classification (GTDB taxonomy): domain Bacteria; phylum Myxococcota_A; class Polyangia; order Polyangiales; family Polyangiaceae; genus Palsa-1150. The sequence continues at coordinate 836,860 of CAWCPA010000008.1, read as the reverse complement.
GGACATCGCCGTTCCGGCCGGCGACGCGAAGATGTACGCGTTCGCGTGCGGGATGGGCATGCACCAGGGGAAAAGTCGTCGTGCAATAGCGCTACGTGGTCTGCTCCTCGGCCCCGACGGGCGACAGCGGTTGCGGTGCAAACCCGTGAATGATAGGCACTTCTTAGGGATTGTGATGCGTCCGTTTGACCTGCTCCCCAATGCCGAGCCGTCGATTCCGACTTAGTTGACTTCAACCTGTTCTTGAACGCGCTGGCAAGTGACTTGTTACTTGGCGCTTCGAGAGGAGCTCGAACTTGAGCGGCGGCAGCCCCCGCCGCAGGCGGCACCTGGCCGCGAGCGATGTCGCCGAAGGCTCGCGGTGTCCGGTACCCGAGCGAGCTGTGGGGGCGCTGGCAGTTGTAGTCGACGCGCCAGAGCTCGATCTCCGCACGCGCCCGGGCCAGCTTCGGGAAGTGCGCCTGCGCGAGGCACTCGTCTCGGAACCGACCGTTGAAGCTCTCGACGTGAGCGTTCTGCGTCGGTTTGCCGGGCTGGATGAAGTGGAGCGCGACGCCGTGCTGGAACGCCCAGCGGTCGAGCGCCGTCGAGATGAACTCGAGCCCGTTGTCGCCGCGGAACGCCTCTGGGAGACCGTGCTCCCAGACGAGCCGGTCGAGCACGCGCACGACGCGAGCGGCGGGCAACGACGTGTCGACCTCGATCGCCAGGCACTCGCGCGTGTAGGCGTCGACCACGTTGAGCGTGCGCAGCCGCCTGCCGTCGGTCAGGTAGTCGTGCACGAAGTCCGTCGACCATCGCTGTTTGGGACGCTCGAGCACGACGGTGGGCTGCGGACGCGAGACTCGCAGCTTCCGCCGGCGGCGACGTCGGACAGCGAGGCCCTCGGCTCGGTACAGGCGATAGACGAGCTTCCGATTGACCCCGCGGCCCTCGCGCCGGAGCAGCGCGTGCAGCCGGCGATAGCCGAAACGCGGTCGCTCCGAGGCGAGCTCGCGAAGGCGCGTCGTGAGCTCCGCCGGCTCCTTCCGGCGCCGTGTGTAGCGGCACGTCGAACGAGCCAGCCCCGCCAGGGCGCACGCACGCCGCTCGCTGTGGCCACGCGACTTGAACAGCTTGACGACTTCCCGTCGCACGGAGGTCGTCACCACTTTTTTCCCAAGGCGACCTTCAAGGACTCGTTCTCCAGCGCGTACTGCGCGATCAGCGAACGGAGCTTCCGATTCTCGTCCTCGATGCGCCGCTTCTCCTGCGCCTCCGAGACGGTCATCCCGCCGTACTTCGCCCTCCAGCGCGCCATCGTCTGCGCGCTCACACCCATCCGCCGAGACACCTCGGTCTGCGCGGCGCCGCCCTCGATCTCGCGGATGGCTCCGATGATGTCCGCCTCTGAAAACTTGCTCTTCCGACCCATTCCCCCCTGTGTCAGAGAAGTTGTCGCCCGCCGCGTAGCGGCGTGAGTGCCTCAAGATCAGGGGGCGAGAGCAGCGAATCTCGTGGTCTACACGGATAGTTTCAAGGCGAAGATGGTGCAGCGGATGTCCGCGCCGAACCCGATCTCGGCGATGAGCCTGTCGAAGGAGGTCGGAGTCTCGCAGTCCCAGCTCTCGCGCTGGCTCCGGACGGCTCCTACTCTGGCCTCGATGAAGAAGGAACGCCCATCGGAGCCCGTCGTGCAAAGCGGGAGCGGCCGGTCGGCAGCCGAGAAGCTGCGCATCGTGATGGCGGCGGCAGCCCTCGCCCCTGGCGAGCTCGGTGCGTTCCTTCGTCGCGAGGGCGTGCACGAAGCCGAGCTCGAACAGTGGCGTGCCGCGGTGCTGGACGCGGGGCAGGCAGCTCTCGAGAGCGGTGGTCCGAAGACGTCGGCGCGTGGCGGTGAGAGCAAGAGGATCAAGGAGCTCGAACGCGAGCTGCGCCGCAAGGACAAGGCGCTCGCGGAGGCGGCGGCGCTGCTGGTCCTTCAAAAAAAAGTCCGCGAGATTTGGGGGGACGCGGACGACGACACCGACGAGGGGAACGGGAAGTGATCCTCGGTCTGGTCGACGAAGCGGTGGCGGCTGGTGCTCGTCGCGACCGCGCGTGCGACGTGATGGGCCTTACCGAGCGAAGCATGCAGCGATGGCGCTGTGCCGATGTCGGCGACGACGGGCGCGCTGGTCCACGAAGGCGTCCCGCGAACGCTCTGACGTCGTCGGAACGCGCGAAGGTGCTGGAGCTCGTCAATTCGCCGGAGTACCGCGATCTTCCGCCCAAACAGGTCGTTCCGCGCCTCGCCGACGAAGGACGTTACTTGGCGTCGGAGTCGACGATTTACCGCATGCTCCGAGCCGAAGGTCTCAACGCCCATCGCGGTCGGACCAAGCCGCGCACGGTACGCCATCTCGAGGAGCACATGGCGACAGCGGCCAACCAGGTGTGGAGCTGGGACATCACGTATCTCCTCAGCTCGGTCCGAGGGCGCTTCTTCTACCTCTACCTGGTCGAGGACGTCTGGAGCCGCCGCATCGTCGGCTTCGAGGTCCACGAGGAGGAATCCATGAACGCTTCGGCGGCCCTCGTGCGCGCGACGTGCTCGGCGGAGGGCGTCGATCCGCGCGGCCTGGTGCTCCACTCCGACAACGGAGGACCGATGCGCGGCTCGACGATGCTCACGACGCTCCGTCATCTCGGCATCGTGCCGTCCTTCAGCCGTCCGAGCGTGAGCGACGACAACCCCTTCATTGAGTCGCTCTTCCGAACGCTGAAGTACCGCCCTGGGTACCCCCACAAGCCCTTCGAAACGCTCGACGACGCGCGCGCGTGGGTGACCGGCTTCGTCGCCTGGTACAACACCGAGCATCGTCACAGCGGCATCCGCTTCGTCACGCCCGACGAACGACACGACGGCCGTGAGAGCGAGGTCCTCGCCAACCGCGCCCGTGTCTACGAGCGCGCTCGACGCAGGCACCCGAACCGCTGGTCTGGGGCCACCCGGAACTGGACCCCGGCCCCCAACGTCTTCCTCAACCCGAAACGCGATCAGGAAACCATCGCCGGTGCGCTCGCGCGCACCATCGCCGACTGAAAAAGGCGACAACTCCTTTGACACTCACCGTCTCCGGGCTCGGCCTGGCCACCGGACAGTGCACCGGCGCCTCTTTTGGCACGATCGGCGTCGCGTTCGCCGGTACGGAGAGCGATTGCGGCTTCCAGTGCGGTGTCCAGCCGCTGCCGAACTGCCCCTAAGATTCGGAAAGCGGGCGCCGCTCTCGGCGCTCCGATATCGGTAGCGAGAAATCGCCACCTGTTGTGGTCGGAACAGCTCGACCTGCCCGTCGCGCAGCCCCCAAGTCGGGAGGTGGCGGTGGACAAGGTTCCCCTTGTTCAGCCCTGCGTGTCGTTTGCGGATCCAGCCGAAGATCCTCCACCACGCGAAGTGATCGGGGTAGCTGAAAGTTCGCGAGGACACGCCGTGACGGAAGTAGTTACACCAGCCCTGCTGCACGCGGTTCAGCGAGTGCAGCAGGTCACCAAGCGTTCGATGTTTTGCTCTTGCCGTGAGCGATCGCACCTTGTCCACGGACGACTTCGTAGTCATGGTCAACGGTACACGGGGCGATGCCGAAGCATTCCGACATGAGGTGGCAACGGTGCTCGCTCCGATGGGCATGCGCCTATCGGAAGAGAAGACGAGGGTCGTCCACATCGAAGAGGGGTTCGACTTCCTCGGCTGGCACATCCAGTGCCGAGGCCGACGAGGTCAGAACGGCAAGAAGGCGGTCTACACCTACCCGTCCAAGAAGGCGCTCGCGTCGGTGATGCGTAGCGGACGAACCTTGTCCACCGCCACCTCCCGACTTGGGGGCTGCGCGACGGGCAGGTCGAGCTGTTCCGACCACAACAGGTGGCGATTACTCGCTACCGATATCGGGGCGCTCGAATCCCAACACCATGGTCAAGCGAAGCGCAGGAGCCGCCCGTTCCAAAGGAACAGCATGTGGAGAGCCGGATGCGGTGAGAGCCGCACGTCCGGTTCGGAGGGCGGGCCGGAGAAACCCACCAGCCGCAAGGCTGGCAGGGCGCTCCGGCCCGACCCCTACACGTATCTCCTCAGCTCGGTCCGAGGGCGCTTCTTCTACCTCTACCTGGTCGAGGACGTCTGGAGCCGCCGCATCGTCGGCTTCAAGGTCCACGAGGAGGAATCCATGAATGCTTCGGCGGCCCTCGTGCGCGCGACGTGCTCGGCGGAGGGCGTCGATCCGCGCGGCCTGGTGCTCCACTCCGACAACGGAGGACCGATGCGCGGCTCGACGATGCTCACGACGCTCCGTCATCTCGGCATCGTGCCGTCCTTCAGCCGTCCGAGCGTGAGCGACGACAACCCCTTCATTGAGTCGTTCTTCCGAACGCTGAAGTACCGCCCTGGGTACCCCACAAGCCTTTCGAAACGCTCGACGACGCGCGCGCGTGGGTGACCGGCTTCGTCGCCTGGTACAACACCGAGCATCGGCACAGCGGCATCCGCTTCGTCACGCCCGACGAGCGACACGACGGCCGTGAGAGCGAGGTTCTCGCCAACCGCGCCCGTGTCTACGAACGCGCTCGACGCAGGCATCCGAACCGCTGGTCTGGGGCCATCCGGAACTGGACCCCGGCCCCCGACGTCTTCCTCAACCCGAAACGCGATCAGGAAACCATCGCCGGTGCGCTCGTGCGCACCATCGCCGACTGAAAAAGGCGACAACTCCTTTGACACTCACCGCCCCCTCCGACGGATGCGCAGACCGCCCGGTGCCCCGTTCAAGTGCCCCGTTCAAGCAGCCACTATTGACGCAGAATCGCCCTCCTGTTGCACATCGACAGTCTCTCCGTGGGCCGTGCACCGGGGTGGGTTCCGCCACCGCGACTGTCTTGCGCTTCGCTCGCCGGTTCGTTCCCGCTTACCAAGCGGTGTCCACGATGCCGATCCGGGCGTTCACCATCCCGATCCCGGCGTTCACGATGGTCCGATCTTCGCGTTCACGATGCGCCGACTTGGTGTTAACGACGGCGCGGAACCCGCAATTGAGCGTACGCCATCTGTCGCCGGGTCCAGTCGGCGAAAGAAAACCGGTTCGGCCAGCCAAGTTCGTTCCAGTCGTCGACGTGGAATTCGAGCGCATAGACCGAGAGGCTCCAGCGTTCGAGCGCCGCGAGGGCCACGTCGCCGGTGGCCAGCTACTGCACCCTTCCGAGGTGAAGAGCTCCACGACCGCGGCCCCCCTCGGGCTCGGAGACTCGTCGTCGACCGCGTGCCTCGGTGATCCCGGGTGAACCGGGTCGGCAGCCGGAGAGCGCGAGGGCGAGAAGAATCAGGTCCGCCGGTCGTGACGCGACGCGCGCGCGTCTGCGGGCAGGAGCTCTTGTCTTTGGGGACGATAGCACCGCTCGCACCTGCGCACGCCTGCGCTATTTCTTCCCGTCCGTCCTACAGCCGCCCTGTCCCTTGCACGCGTTCTGTCCCTTGCACGCGTTCTTGTCGGTCTTGCATCCGCCCTGCCCCTTGCAGCCGTTCTGTCCCTTGCAGGCGTGCTTCGCACCGGCATCCGCGTCGAGTTGGCTGCCAGCGGGGGCGTCGAAATTCGGAGTCGAACTGCCTGGCGTCGAGGCCGAGGCGCTGCCCGGAAGAAGGCCGAGGCTAATTCCGGAAATCGCAGCAGAAAGGATGGCGTGAGACGTCTTCATGGGTTCCCTTTCGATGGCTTTCGTCGAGAGTTTTCGACCGAATCTGCTCTCTACGCGCCCGGGACCGACGGGTTACTTCCATCGGCGACGGCGGCGGCTAGAAGCGCCCGTTGCTCGGTCGAGCGGCTCCCTCGCCCCGCCGCCCTCCGCAGCCGCCGCGCCTGCCAAACGTGACCGACTCGGCCTCGGCCGGAGCGCGAGGCCGGTCATTTGCGTAACTCGTAAGGCTCGATGACGTATGGCCTTCAGCGCTCCGAACCCATCCGCACGAGCCAGAGCGCATGCTTAGGATTCATCACATGACCGGGTCCCTGGCACTTGGCTGGATGGGCGCGCCAAGGGGCGCGCCAGAGCTCGCAGCGTCGAGGAGACGCGACGATGCCGAAGAGCCGGGGCCGCTTGGCGGCACGCGACCCGGGGAAGGCCGCGAGAGGCCGCCGCGATGATGCGGCCGCCCGGGCTCACGCTCTCGCAATGGTTCACCCTGATGATGCTGGCGCTCGCGCTCGTCGTCGGCGTGACGTTCTACGCGTTTCTCGCGTCGTCACGCCGGTCGATCCTCGCGCGCTCCGACGAGCTTCGCGAAGCGGCGGCGGCGCACATCGATGCCATGCTGGCCTCGGAGCTCGCGGTGGGCGCGACGGCGGTCGACGATGTCGCCAGGGCCATCCACTTCGATGCGCTACGAACGGACGACCCGCTCGCGGTGGAGGCGCGGCTCTTCGCCGAGCTGCTCGACCGCCCCACTCTGTCGGATCTCACGCTGACGCATGCGACGAAGCTCGGGTACGACGCGAAGGGCGACGCGGTGCTCGCGGACGGCGGTCGTTGGCAAGTCAGCGTCTACCGCCAGTCGGCGGACCCCGGTAGCGAGAATCCTCACCCGGCGAACCGTGGACGAAGACGGTCACTTCGTCACGTACGTCCGGCATCGCCCCCCCGGGGGCGCCCTGCTGTCCGGGACGTGGAAGCGCGCGGGGGAGAGCGCGGATCCGACGAGCCACCCGACGTTCGAGACGACCGTCTCGCGGCCTGAATTCGGCCACGCCATCTGGAGCGATCTGTCCTACAGCGACTTCGATGCCTCGCTTCCGGGCAGCGAGCGACGAGTCGTGCTCACTGTCCAGCAGGCCGTCGAGGACGCGGCTGCGCGGTTCGCCGGGGTCGTGCGTGCCGGGTTGCTGGCAAGGACCATCGCCACCCTTCCGCTGCTCGGACAACCGACTGGGAGCGATCCGACGCGGGTGTTCCTCAGCGATTCGGAGGGACGCCTCGTCGCCCGGCTCGGGCCGGGCGACCGAATTGTCACGATGGGTGAGGACCTGCGCGTCGCCCCGGAGCACGTGCCCCTGCCGATTGCCGCCGCGCTCGCGCTGCCGTCGCTCCACGAGGTCTCGCGGTCCGAGGACATGCGCTCCGGGCGCGTGGAGGTCGGTGGCGTTCGCTATCTCGTGACCTTCCGTCATCTCGAGAACTCGCAGGGTTGGGTGGCGGGAGTCATCGTGCCGGAAGACTACTACACGCGCGATCTGCGTGCGCTTCGCGACCGTTTCCTGCTCGCGTTTGGCGGCACGATGGGCCTCGTTCTCCTCGTCGGAGGCCTCACGCTCGGCCGGCTACGCCGCGCGCTCGCTCGGATTGTCTCCACGACGGCGCGGATGCGTCGCTTCGACTTCGCGGCGTCGCCCACCGACGCTCCGTTCCGTGACGTCGCCGACCTGATGGATGGCGTGGAACGCGCGAAGACCTCGATGCGCGCCCTCGGGAAATACGTTCCGGTCGATCTGGTGCGCGAGCTTTACGAGTCGAACCGCGATCCGCAGCTCGGGGGGGAGATGGTGGAGCTCTCGCTGATGTTTAGCGACATCGAGGGCTTCACGAGCCTGTCGGAGCGCCTGACCCCGGACGTGCTCGCCCGGGCGCTCGGGCATTATCTCGAGGTCATGACCCTGGGCGTCCGCTCCACGCAGGGTACCGTCGACAAGTTCATCGGAGACTCGGTCATGGCGTTCTGGAACGCGCCCCTGCGCTGCCCGGACCACGCCCGGCGCGCGGCGCACGCCGTCCTGACATGCCTGCGAGGCGCCCGCGAGCTCTACGCGTCGGAGGCCTGGGCAGGTCTTCCCCCGCTCTTCACGCGCTTCGGCCTCCACACGGCGCGCGTCATGGTGGGCCACTTCGGCGCCCCCGAGCGCCTCAGCTACACGGCGCTCGGCGACGGCGTGAACCTCGCGTCACGGCTCGAAGGGCTCTGCAAGCAGTACGGCGTCGCCGTGCTCGCGACCGAGGCCTTCGTCTCCGCGGCGGGCGATGAATTCGCGGTGCGGCTCATCGACAAGGTTGCCGTGAAGGGCAAGCACGAGGCGGTCCGGGTCTACGAGCTTCTTGGCATTCGCTCGGAGTCCGCCGGCGCTCTCGCCGAGGCGGCGCCCTACGAGCGCGCGCTCGATGCCTACTTCGCGCGCCAGTTCGAGCGCGCGCTGGACCTTCTTCGGTCCCGAGAGCACGATCCGCCGAGCCGGGTGCTGCTCGAGCGATGCAAGGCGGTGATCTCCCGTCCTCCCCCGCCAGACTGGGACGGGGTCTTTGTCGCGCTCAGCAAATGATCCATCACGTCGACTCGACCTTCGCTCGTCCCTCCCTCGAGGCGTCCGGCACCATCCTTCCCTTCAGGTCCTCTCGGTCATCTCCACGCACGACCTCCTTCCCCTCCCGCTCACCGAAGAGGCGCCGCGGAACACCGTTCGTCGGGTGCGCGAGGTGCAAGATTTTCTCGAGGCGCCGCTCGTACTGGAGAACGTGTCGAGCTACGTGTCCTTCGGTGCGAACACCATGACCGAATGGGAGTTCGTCGCCGCGCTGGCACGCGAAGCGGATTGCGGGCTCCTGCTCGACGTCAACAACGTCTACGTGAGCGCACGAAACCACGGGTTCAATCCGCAGGACTACCTGCGCGCGCTTCCGATGGATCGAGTGGTCCAGTTCCATGTAGCGGGTCACAGCGATCTGGGCACCCAGGTCATCGACACCCACATCGGACCCGTGCCCGATCCCGTCTGGCGGCTACTCCAGGCCGCTCGTGCGCTCGGCGCGGACGCGCCCGTCCTTCTCGAATGGGACGCGTTCATTCCCCCGCTTTCCGTCGTCCACGCGGAAGCGCTTCGCGCCGAAGCCTTCCTTCGCGACGGTGAAAGAATGGCCTCGTGATGGTCGAAAGACCCGAGCTTCTGCCTTCTCGTGTGGATGACGGGCTCGTCTTCGAGCGCGCCAGCGCGACGCCCATCGCGAAGCCACGCAAGTCCGACGGCCGCCAAGCGCCCCGCGCGAGTGGACCGAGCGAGATCGCGGTCCTCTCGCTGGCCGACCAGCAACGCTGGTTGCAGACCGTCATCACCTATCCGGAGAGCGTCGAGGCCGGCGCAGCGTTGGCGAGAGAGCTGGCCGAACACGTGATCGCCCCGGGGGCGATGACCAGTGCGGTCGAGGGACTTGAGGTCTATCACCACGGGTACCGTGCGCGCCTGAGCGAATGCCTCGTCGACGACTATCCCGCGCTGCACTACGCGCTGGGTGAGGAAGCGTTCGCCGCGCTCGCGGCGCGCTACATCGCCCGTCACCCCTCCCGGGCCCCCAACCTCAACGCCTTCGGGCGCCACATGGAGAGCTTTTGCCGAGTCAGGAGAACGCACAGGCAGGGTTCTAGGCGGATCTCGCGCGGCTCGAGTGGGCGCTCGTGGAGATCCTGCACGCCGAGGACGCCGCCCCCCTCGCGGCCGAGCAACTCGCCGACGCCCCGACGGACGCCTGGGCGCGCGCCCGCCTCCTGGCGAGCCACACCCTGCGCGTATGCCGCTTCGACTACCCGGTGAACGCATTCTTCCAAGCGTTCAAGAACGACGAGACGCCGCGGGTTCCTGCGCCGGCCCCGATCGCGCTCGCAGTGTATCGTCAGGGGTTCACGCTCTGGCGGATGGTCCTCACGCCCGCGATGGCCGATCTGCTCGAGGATCTCGTATGGGGGGCGACACTGGCTGACGCGCTTGGCGCCCTGGAGAGCTGTATCGAGGATCATGACGCTCTCTTGGAGGCGGCTCGCGATGTCATGGCGTGGTTGTCGTCTTGGGTCCAAGCTGGGTTCTCTCGAGGGGTCGAGATCACGGAGGGATCTTCGTGGCCGTGAGCTCGCCACCTCCGGCTCCGGCACCGCCCGCCCGTCTCCGGGACCGCGTCCTCGCTGGTGCGGCCAGCGCGCCGGCGCGCCCGCATAGCGCGGTGATGAGGCGCGCCGTTTTCGTCGTCGGAGCGGCAATCTTCGTCGCAGCGATCGAGCGGGGCGTGAGCCACGGCGCCGGAGGCGCCGCGCGCGACCCATGGTTTGCCTTCGTCTTTCCTGCGGTCTGCGCGGCCATCCTCACGACAGCCGCGGTCGTGCGAAGAAGCGGCATGTTCGGGCCCCCACTCGAGCAGCTTCTGCTCAGCCTGGTCGTCGGCCCGGTGGCGCTCCTGCTTCTCGCCGTTGCGGCGAACGCGCCGTCTTCTCAGATTGCGCCCTCCAACGCCCCCTCTGATGGGCACGTCGGACTCGGACTCGCGTGCGCCTCATTGATCGCCTTCTGGGCCCTCGCTCCCCCGCGCGATCCAATGCTGGCAGGCCTGAACGGTGCCGCGTTGGGGGCCGCGGCCGGAGCCTGGGTCTCGCTCGCGTGCTGCCTTCCGTGCACGTCGCTCGAACTCCCCCACGTCTTGCTTCGGCACCTTCTCTGGGTGCCGGGGCTCAGCGTCATGGGGGCCATCGCCGGTCACCTCATCGACCGTGTCCGGTTTGGCTCCTGGCGCGGCTCCTGATAAGCAAGCGGCTCAAGGTGTCCGGGAACCTCGAAGATGCGATGGGGCGCTTTGCCGACGGCAACGATGCCGAGCTCGCCCGCATCTACGATCTGGCCGCCCCGCCGCTCTATGCCTTCCTCGTCCGTCTCTCTCGCGACCCTACGCTCGCCGAGGACCTCTCCCACGAGACCTTCCTCCGAGTCCACGGAGCGCGAGGTACCTACCGGCGCGGCGCGCGCGTCCTGCCATGGATGTTCGCGATAGGGCGTCGGTTGTTCCTCGACAACGTACGCCGGCGGCGGCGTGAAGGCCCGAGCCTCGATGCGGCCGGCAATGACGGCGAGCGCAAGAGCGACCCAGGGATCCCGGCGCGGGCGCCTTTGGCCGATGAGCTCTCGATCGCTCGGCAGCTTGCCGCGCGCATCGAGGATCTGCTCGCGGCGATGCCCGAGACTCAAGCCACCGCGTTTCGCCTCATCAAGCAAGAGCACCTCTCCGTCGCCGAGGCGGCTGCCGTACTCGGAACGACGGAGACGGCAGTCAAGGTGCGCGCGCATCGCGCATACGCGTTGCTGCGCGCGGCAATTGGGCGCGACTGGGAGGCCGAAGGTAAGGGCGTCCGCGCTCCGGCCGAGGCGGAAAGCACATGAGTCCCGACGAGTACCCGCCTCCGCCTTCTGCGGCTCCGCCCGCCTCGCTTCGCGCGCGCGTACTTGCCGATGCGCCGCGGCTCGCAAGTAACCTTCCGAAGCCCCTCGCCGTCGGCGCAGTGCTGGCGGTCGGAGCGGGCTGGATTGTGCTCAGCGCCAGCCACGTCGGGCGTCGTGACAATTGGAGCACACTCCCGTTCACCGCCTCGTGGGTGGTGCTTGCCGAAATCGCGCTCGTCGCGGCGCTCTCCACCGTCGTCGCTCTCGCACGCGGGTCGCTCATGCTCGGCCCATCCGCGCGACGGATACTCTGGTCCTTGTCGGCTCCGGTTGTAGCGACTGCGATCATCGCCCTCCTTGTGCCCAACACGACACCGACGCCAAGCGGCGAGTTCCTTCGATACACGCTCGTGTGCGACGCCGGCGTCATGATCATCGGGATCCCCGTGCTCCTGCTTTCTGGTTTACGGCCAGCACGGCCGAATCCTCGCCTCCCCGGGCCTCGTGGGTGCGGCAGCCGGCGTCGCCGCCGCGACGTGGGGGCACGTAGTGCTTCACTGGGGATGCCCTTGGACCGACCTGGGGCACCTGATCTTGGGGCACGCGGCGCCGTCGATCCCTCTCGCCATCGGCGGAGCCGTATTCGCACGGTGGCTCAATCGTACGCGCCCGTTGCGCGACTGAGCAGGCCCATGGGTGAAACCGAGCCCCCGGTTCGGGAGTAGTGCGTTCACAAGACACTGCGGGCGAGGAGCTGCCCGAGCGCAGCGTCGACAAGTCAGCTCCCTTCGCCTCAAACCACTGCGCGTGAAGCGCGGAAGGAACCGAACATGACTGCGATGACGATCGTGCATCGCGCGCAGGCGCGCGCACTCCGTGTGACCCGTCGGCTGGACGGCGTCGCCCCTCTCGTCGCCCGCCTCACACTCGGCGTCACGTTCGTGGGCACCGGCTGGGGCAAAGCATCTGGACAAGGTCACTGCGTTCTTCACGGGCCTGGGGCTCCCCGCGCCGCACTTCCAGGCAGCTCTCGTCGGAACGACAGAGCTCGTCGGCGGGGCGCTGCTTCGCAGGCTTCGCATCGCGGCTCGCTTCGCTGCTGCTCCTGAGCACGATGGTCGTCGCGATCCTGACCGCGAAGCGCGCAGAGATTGCCGGCGTCAGCGATTCTGTTCGGTCTCCTCGAATGGACCTACCTCGTCCTGCTCGCGTGGCTGGCGCTCAGCGGACCCGGGCGCTTCTCGCTCGACGGCCTACGCGCGGTCCGCGCAAAGCCCGGGCCTTCCCCGACTTACAGCGGCCGGCGCGACAGCCGCGCGCTGAATCTCAAACACTTCGTTTTCACCCAACCAAAGGACAAACGATCATGAACACACGTCTTCTCGCTGCTACCATCTCCGGCATCCTTCTGGGCACGACCGGCCTTGCCCACGCGCAGACGAGCTACGGCTCCTTGCTCGGCGACGACACACAGCAACTCGACAGCCAGGACGCCCCCAAGCACGCTTGCAAGGGTCAGAACGCATGCAAGGGCCAGGGCGGCTGCAAGACCGATAAGCACGCCTGCAAGGCCCAGAATGCCTGCAAGGGCCAGGGCGGCTGCCGAACCGACGGTAAGGGCTCACGGACGAACAAGTCGATCGAAGGGATTCGACAGAAGCTCGCCGTCATGATCTACGGTTCCGGTGGACGCCGAGAGAGTGGTTCGTCGAAAGTGGCGCCTGCTGAAGGCCACGATGAGCGAGCGAGCGCGTCGCTTGTGGGCGGGGGCCGAGGCGGACGCGGTGGGATGGGGCGGGGTGGCGGCCGTTGCACGCGCGACGGGGCTTGCCATCAGCACGGTACGCAAGGGACGTGACGAGGTCCGGGCCGGCATCCGCGCGGAGGACGTTGGCCGTGTTCGACGCAAGGGCGGGGGTCGACGTAGCTTCGAAGTCGAGCATCCCGACGTTTGGCCGAAGCTGGAGAAGTTGGTGTCCCCCGTGACCCGAGGTGACCCGGAGTCGCCGTTGCGCTGGACGTGTAAGAGCACTCAGGCCTTGGCGGGAGAACTGTTCGTGCAGCACGAGATCCGGGTCAGCGACAAGACCGTCGCGAAGTTGCTCAAGGAGCACGGCTATAGCCTGCAGGCGCCAAGCAAGTCCGTGGAGGGAACGCAGCACCCGGATTGGAACGCCCAGTTCGAGCACATCAACGCGAAGGCGGAGGAATGCCTCGAACGCGGCGTTCCGGTGCTCTCCGTCGACACGAAGAAGAAGGAGCTGGTCGGGAACTTCAAGAACTCTGGACGCGAATGGCAACCGGAAGGCGAGCCCGAGTTGGTCGACGTGCACGACTTTCCCAGCGACGCCGTGGGCAAGGCCATCCCGTATGGCGTCTACGACGTCGGCGCGAACGACGGGTTCGTCAGTGTTGGCATCGACCACGACACCCCCGTCTTTGCGGTCACCACGATCGAGGCGTGGTGGGTACAAGTCGACGCAAAGCGCTATCGGAATGCCCGGGAGATTTTCATCACGGCGGACGCGGGCGGCAGCAATAGCTATCGCTCTCGCGTCTGGAAATACGAGCTCCAGCGCGTGGCCGACAAGCTCGGTCTCATGATCCACGTGTGCCACTTCCCACCCGGCACGAGCAAGTGGAACAAGGTCGAACACCGACTCTTCTCCTTCATCTCGATCAACTGGCGGGGGCGTCCGCTCCGCTCGTACGAAACCGTCGTGAACCTCATCTCGAACACCACGAACCGCGGCGGACTTGTTGTCCGTGCGCGACTCGACCGCCGCAAGTACCCGATCGGAAAGAAGGTGTCCGTTAGAGAAATGCGCGCCCTGAATATCGAGCCCCACGACTTCCGCGGCGAGTGGAACTACGTCGTCCGCCCGCGGTACTTGAACACTTGACCGGTCGTCTTGTTTGTTCCCGGGCCCTAAGGGGGACCCGACCCCCAAAGACAAGAACTCGTGCTCGGGCAAGAGCGGCTGCTCGAAATGAGCTAGCGGATATCCGAGGACCTACCATGGCAGCGATGACCTTCCTGAATCGTGCGCGGGCGCGCGCGCTTCGCGGACTGCCTTTTCTCGCCCTCGCGCTCTCCGGGTGCCGCTCCGGTTCATCCGGCATCACCGAGGCTCGCGCCGACGACGAGTCTCCGAACCCCAGCGGGGTCGCTGTCGTGGAGCTCTTCACCTCGGAAGGGTGCAGTAGCTGTCCCCCGGCCGATGTCGCCTTCGCGGCACTCGAGCGCCAGAGTGCCTCGGTGTACGCGCTCGAGTTCCATGTCGACTACTGGCACGAACTTGGCTGGCCGGACCGGTTTTCTTCCCTCGACTGGACCCAGCGACAGATGGCGTACGCTCGCTCCGTCGGCGGGTCTCAACTCTACACGCCGCAAATGATCGTCGCTGGCACGGATGCCTTCGTTGGATCGGACCAGAGGCGAGCGCGCGCGGACATCGCCAGATCCCTGGGGAAGGCGGCCTCCGTCCACCTTTCGGTTCATCCGCGCGTGGTGGGCCCTGGGCACGGTTGCCGTCGACTTCGAGGCGCCTGGTGTCCCCGAGGACGCCGTGATCAACGTTGCGCTGGTGCAGCACGAGGCCATCACGGACGTGCGCGCAGGCGAGAACGCTGGCCGCACGCTTCGTCACGTGAACGTCGTCCGAGCGTTCGCGGCGGTTCGCCCGCCTTCGTCGACGGTGACCCTCCGCGCGCCAACTTCACTGAACCGGTCGGACGCCGAGGTCATCGCATTCGTACAGGTCGAAGCCGGTGCGGGAGGCGGAATGCCGATCCTGGGCGCAGCGCGGGCGCCGCTCCCCGAATGACCTCCCGCGGCCCTCAAGGCTTCAGAAACCTGAGCGTCATCCTGTCGCTCTCCCCAATCGCAGCATACTTCGCCCGGTCCACACTCCCGAGCGCGTACGTCGGGGAAAGCGTCCACACCCCGCGTGGGTGGTCCTTCGTGTCCTTCGGGTTCGCGTTGATCTCGGACTTGCCGGCGAGCCTGAAGCCTGCGGCCTCGACTTGTGCGATGAGGAAAGCCTCGGGAACGTAACCGGTGTCGCCGATCGTCTTCGCGTCGCTCGGACCTCCCGGATTTGCGCGATGATCCGTGAGGCCGAGAATGCCGCCCGGTTTCAGCACCCTGAACGTCGCGCCGAGGACCTTGTCAAAGATCTCCCCGCCAAGCCAGTTGTGCGCATTGCGAAACGTCAGCACCATGTCCGCCGAGCCGTCAGGTCCCAGCGGCGTTCCCTCGTTCCAGTTGACCACGATCAGGGCGACGTGGCCGACCGGGCTGGGAGCGCTGACGAAACGCGCGAGCAGGGCCCTGGCACTCTTCGTCGCGTCGGAGTCGGGAGGACCATTGGGGTCCGCGGCCGTCACGCCCAGCTCGCCGCGCTCGGCAAGGACAGGGGCGAGCACGGCCGTGTACCAGCCCTCGCCCGGCGAGAGCTCGATCACGCTCATGTCGTCGCGCAGGCCCAGAAACTCGAGCGTCTCTTGCGGATGGCGATAGACGTCGCGGGCACGCTCGGCCTCCGTGCGCTGCGGGCCGCCGAGGGACGCCCGAAGCTTGGCGTCGACCGTCCGCAAGCCCTCCTGGGCGACGGTGTCGGTATTTGCTGGAGGCGCGCTCGTGCTGCCGCACGCTGCGACGGAGACGAGAATGAGAGCGAGGCGAAGTCGGGTCACGTGCGCTCCGTGCTCGGCGCCGGAATGGCGCGCTGATTGTAAAGAAGCTTGGCTCGTCGCTCGACCTCGTCCGGCGGCAGCTGCGCGATGTCCTCCGCGGCGCCCGCGCCCACGGCAAGACCGCGCTGCAACGCCGGGCGCGCGCTCAGCTCTTCGAACCAGCGCGCCACGTACTTGAAGTCCGTGAGATCCTGCCCCTGGCCCTTCCAGTTCACGGTCCAGGGGTAGGAGATGATATCGGCGATCGTGTACTCGTCGCCCGCGAGATAACGGCGGTTGTAGAGGCGGTTGTTCAGGACACCGTAGATCCGGTTGACCTCATCGCCGAATCGACGCACCGCGTACGACTCGTCGCCGCGCTTGTCTCCGAGCCGCGTGAAGTGGCCGAGCTCGCCGGTCTTCGGACCCTGGTTTGCAGCCTGCCAGATGACCCACTCGGTGATCTCGTACCGGCCGCGCAAATCTCGGGCCCAGAAACGGGTGGTCTTCTCCGCGAGGTAAAGAAGGATCGCCCCCGACTCGAAGATGACGATTGGGGCGCCGCCGCCGGCCGGGTCGTTGTCCACGACAACGGGCATCCGGTGGTCGGGGTTGAGCGCGAGGAAGCTCGGCTCGAACTGGTCTCCTCGACCGATGTTGCACGGGACGCTGCGGTACTGCAGGCCTGCCTCCTCGAGAAAGATCGTGATCTTCTTGCCGTTCGGCGTGGGCCAGTAGTGGAGATCGAGCATGATTCGTTCCTCCTTGGCGGGCGGATGTCGTGGGTCCTTGTTTGCCCCGCGGGGCCAGGGCGCGTCGTCGAACAACGTCCGATGACTAACAATACGCACGCGTTGCGGCGCCGGAAGACCATCACGCGGGGTCTTTCCGGAGGAGCGTCTCGCTCCGAGCTTGACGCCATCCCAGCCCTGACTTAGTTATCCAACTCACATGCTAGCGCCCTACGCTGCTGACGAAAAGCGCGCGGAGCTCGTCCGCACCGCCACCCGCCTCTTGCACATGCAAGGCTTCCATAGAACGACTCTGGCCGACGTCGCCGGGCGCGCCAAGGTGCCGCTCGGGAACGTCTACGATCATTTCAAGACGAAGGAAGCCCTGGCCGAAGCAGTGATCGCCTCCCACGAAGCCGCTTTGCACGAACGCTTCGCGTCGTGGGCGGCGACGCATCGAGATCCGAAGCTCCGCCTTCGGTGTCTCGTGCGCGCGCCGCTGGACTCCAGCGACAGCATCGTCCAGTTCGGGTGCCCCCACGGCAGCCTATGTCAGGAGCTCGAAAAGCTAGGCCCGGACGCTCCGCTCGCGAAGGCCGGCGCGCGGCTCCTCGCAGTCTACATCGACTGGACCGACGAGCAGTTTCGCGCCCTCGGGTGCGCCCCGAAGGAGTCGCGCGCGCTGGCTGAGGAGCTCGTCGCTGCCGTGCAGGGCACGATGCTCGTCGCGCACACGATGCGATCACGCGACCTCCTCAAACACCAGCTTCGTCGAGTCGAGCGCTCGCTGGACGAAGCCCTCTTACCTCGCCGACGGAGCCGATCATGACCGACGACATCAGCGCGACCAGCCTGACGGACCGAATCACGGAATTCACGACGGCGATGGCGAAGAACGCCCCGCCCGAGGTCGTCGCCGCCCTCGGCAAGGAGCTCCGCAAGCTCACCGAGTCCGGCATCGCCAAGGGAGCGCCCCGAGTCGGGGAGAAGGCCCCTGACTTCTCCCTGCCCGATGCGCACGGTGTCGCGGTCACCCTTTCCGGGCTGCTCCGGGAGGGTCCGGTGGTCGTAACGTTCTACCGCGGAGGATGGTGTCCGTTCTGCAATCTCCAGCTTCGCGCCTACGAAGAGATCCTTCCCGAGATCCGGCGCCTGGGCGCCGAGCTCGTGGCCATCTCGCCGCAGACGTTCGACTACGCACTCTCCGACGTGGAGAAGAAGGGACTGACCTTCCCCGTGCTGACGGACGCGCACAACCAGGTCGCTCGCATGTACGGCCTCGTTTTCACGCTCAGCGACGTGCTCAAACGACTTCAGGAGGCCTTCGGCAACCCGATCCCCAAGTTCAACGGCGACGACTCGTGGGAGCTTCCGATGCCGGGTACGTTCGTGCTGAGCGATAGCGGCGTCGTGTGGCTCGCGCACGTGGACCCCGACTATACCCGGCGGCTCGAGCCGTTGGCCATCCTCGCGGCGCTTCGCGGGACGCGGTCATGAAGGCTGTGGAGGCTGCCGTAGGACTGGCGACTTTGGCGCGCTGACAGCCGCCTTTGCCGAATACGAGCGGCGAGGCCTGACTCCCGTCGCGACGCCGGCGCTCTGACCAATCGACCGCGGCGTTGTCCGCTGAGCTCCCTCCGATCCCGCCTTCAGGGTCCGGCCGAGCACGGCGCAGATCCTTTCGACGATCGATGATGCACATCTGGCCGGAACCTGAACGATAGGGCGGAAACCATGGACGCGAGAGGTTCATTGCGGGGCAAGCGTGCGGTCGTGACCGGCGGGACGAGGGGAATCGGACGTGCCACCGCCGACACGCTACTCGACCTTGGGGCGAGCGTACTGGTGGTCGCGAGAGACCCTCAGGTCGTCGAGGCAACGCGCGCCGAATGGAAGCGCAGCGGCCGGGACGGCGATGCCGTGAGCGGTGACGCGACGAGCGGCGAAGGACGCGCCGCCCTGGCACGCGAGGTATCGTCGCGGTGGGGCGCGCTCGACATCCTGGTCAACAACGTCGGCGCGGGCCTTCGCAAGCCCCTCGTCGACTATACGGAGAGCGACGTCGACGACCTCGTCTCACGGAACTTTACGTCCGCGCTTCACGTCTCTCGTGTCCTCTTCCCCTTCCTGTCCAGGGGGACAGACGCTGCGATCGTCAACGTGGGTTCGATCGCCGGGGTGGTCAACGTGAGCGGTACCGCCGTCTACGGGGCGCTCAAGGGAGGCCTTCACCAACTCACGGGGGGCCTCGCCGTAGAGTGGGCACGCAACGGGATCAGGGTGAACGCGGTGGCTCCATGGTTCACGCGCACGTCGCTCACCGAGGGGCGCCTCGCGAACCGTGAGTTTCATGATGCCATCGTGGCGCGCACACCGCTCGGCCGGGTCGCCGAAGCGCCGGAGGTCGCGGCCGTCATCGCGTTTCTCTGCTCCCCGGCTTCGTCGTATGTGACGGGTCAGACCGTGCCGGTCGACGGTGGAATGTCGATTGCCGGACTTTTTTGAGGTGCCGTCAAACGACACGTCACGATCAAGGAGGTCGGTTCCATGGTGAAGGTTGGACTGTTTGTTCGGCTACGCGCCTTGGCAGGCAAAGAGGCGGAGGTCGAAGCGTTCCTGAGATCCGGGCTCGCGATCGTCCAAGAGGAGACAGGCACGCCGTTCTGGTTCGCCCTCCGTTTCGACGCGTCGACCTATGGTATCTTCGATGCCTTCGTCCACGATGGCGCGCGGCAGGCGCACCTGGCGGGACGACTGGCCGCGGCGCTGATGGCGAAGGCCGGAGCTCTGCTGGCGGTCCCACCGTCCATCGAGAAGGTCGACGTGCTCGCCGCGAAGACTTGATCGGGCGAGTCGAATGAACTTTAGAACCGGCGGCTCGTGGCCCACGATGGTCAAAGCCAACCTGGTGAAGGACAAGCCGAAAGGCCACCCAGACCGTGGGCCGCCGGGATTGCCCGCGGATTTCTTGATTTCGCCCGACGGAGGGCGCGTTGCCAGGCGTTACGGCGCCCACACGGGCGATCAATGGTCCGTGTACGACTTGCTCGCGTTGACACGGAATTGAACCGATTGCAGGTGCGATGGGACCAGGGGCACGGGCTCGCACGTGTCCCTCTCGCACGCGATCGGGCGTCAGCCGAGAGGCGCTCAGACGCTTGGTCAAGCTGGGTCTCGCGAAGAGTCCGCTGCGGGAGACGCAAGCCACGCCGCCGGCCCAAGCGACGGGCGGGCGGTCCAGCCCACTCGGGATGACGGCCATGTCGAACGCGCTTTCCGCGACGCACGCGCGCGGTGGTGCGGGAACATGCTCCAGCAGGCGGACCCGAGCGGTCGGCCGCGAGGTTCGGCGCCCGATTGGAAGCCGTCGCCGCGTCGCCCCACTCGCGTGATGGCCTTACTGACTTGTTACGGTGTCGGCACCCATCGCGGGCCGCGCCGGAAACGGAGCCGGTCCGCTGAGGCCAGCAACGTCGAAAGGTCAGACGCGAATCTGGGGTAGGGTGGATGCGGCTACGCGCTGCCGGCCGGTCGGCTATTGGGGCCCCCACCGGATTCACGACCCGGAAGAAAGAAAATCGACCGCACTCGGTAACTGCCGATGTGGATCATGCGTAGTTCCCGCGTCTGCCAGGACGACTTTCGCGGTGGACTCTGCGTCTCGCATTTCTTATTTGTTTCCCTCGGGAGGTGACTCATGTCATGGAAAACGCATGCGCTCGTTGTCGTCGGACCGCTCGCCCTTGTCGCGTGCGGCAGCAGGAGCGACAATGCAGCGGTCACTACGACGGGCGACGGAGGCGGGACGAGCGCTGAAGCGAGCGCGGTCGGCACCGACGGAGGGGCCAGAAACCCGGATACCGCGACCGTCGTCAGTGTCGATCGGTTCAGCGATGCGTTCGCCCACCTCTTCAAGCGAAGCGCGAACGCATCCTTCCCCGCCGCCAATGCGCCGATCGATTGCGACCAGGGAGCGTTCATAACGCACGGTCTGGGCCCGGATGGCGAGGATGTGACCTATTACAACTTCGACGTTCTACCGACCGTTCCGGCGCCGATCTATGTGTTTTTTTCCGGGGGCACGGAGGTCGCGGGACAGCTCCACGTGATCGATGCCTTGCCCGGCGACCCCGGATACAATGACTTCTGGCTCGTCAACATGGTGACCGTACCGAGCGGCTATGTCGCCAACTCGATCACGAGCCTGGCCGGGATCACGGCGGCTGGATATCCCGTCACGCCCACGAAGATGCTGGTCAACTGCCCCGTGGTGCCGGCTGGATCGACCGCCAAGCTGCGCTACACGTCGGAGTCGTCGGCGCTGGTGCGCGGCTGGTACAGGGACCAGATCGTCAACTACTTTTCGTTCGATGAGCACGCGCTCACAACCACCTCCGGGGGCGCCGTGCCCACGGCGCCGATCCTTGTCACCTTCAACATCGACCCGTCTCCGACCAACGCGATGAGCGGCGCGCCCTCGGGCTTCATGGTGGAGCCGGGAACGCTGCAGACGCACAACGTGATCGCCGACTTGCCGGCCGCCTCTGCGTACAGTCCGCTCTGGACGGTCACCGCGTACGAGGACTCGTCGTTCTCCGCAGTGAGCAACTTGGCCACCGGCAACCAGGCGCCTGTCGCCGCCGCGGACATCGCGAATGTTAACTGCCCTGTCGTGGCGGTGGCTGAGGCCGCAGATGGCGGTGTGGAGGCGGGAGCGGCAGTCGTCGATGCAGCCGCCGATGCGGTGAGCGAATAGGGCATTCGGTGGACCAAAGCGCCTCTCGAGGCCTCACGCTCGTCACGGACCAAGTCCCCGACGCACGAAGTC
Organism: uncultured delta proteobacterium; assembly: GCA_963797395.1. Classification (GTDB taxonomy): domain Bacteria; phylum Myxococcota_A; class Polyangia; order Polyangiales; family Polyangiaceae; genus Palsa-1150. The sequence goes on along the minus strand of CAWCPA010000008.1, from coordinate 815,444 downwards.
GTGCCGTCGGGGACTTGGTAAGTCATGCATCCAAGGTTCTGCTGTTCTTACCGACGTAGATGACCAGGTGCGCCATACCCGAACAGCGCCGCAGGAGCACGCGGTCGAGTTTTCGACGAGGGACCCTGACTTTGAGGTCCGTTTGAATGGCGTCGGTAAGGACATCTCGCTGGGTGGCATGTTCATCCAGACGGCCTTTCCGTCTTCTTTCGGACAAGCCCTCGTCGTCTACTTAAGGCTGCCCGGTGAAAGGCGGGAGCTGGTGTTTCCAGCGGTCGTCCGTTGGTGGCGGAAGGACGGTATGGGCGTGCAGTTCGGACCGCTCCGGGCAGGACGCGCGCCATCGTCGAGTTCATGGGGTAGAGAACCTAGGTCGATGCTCCGTACAAGTCCGTCCCACTTGAGGGAATCGCGACGATCTCCGTCCGGCCTGCCGGCCCGGGGCAAAGTGCACCACGTTCGTCGCCGCGAGCCGCCCCGATTCCGTCGTCTCCCACCTCGCCTCGTTCGGAAGTGAATGAGCGGCCCGCCTGGGAAATGCTCGTGCGGCCCCTCGGTGACAGGCTGCGGCGCGATGGATGACCGCATTAGGAAGCACCGGGGTCCGGATTGGAAAGAGCCATGTCGGTCCTCGCCCGAAGAGTCGTCGAAACGTGAGAGACCGCGTGTACGTACCGCTGGCAACCCGGCACCCCGCGATCCGAAAGAACGAACCCAGTCGTAACCGCGGATGCCATGAAGTCACTGGCACCACCGGAGATCCCACTCATGTCCATTAGGCAGACACACCACCGCACTGAAACCAGCGACGCGGGTCTACTCGGCCGCTGCAGCGAAAGACTCCCGACCTCCCGCCCGAGATCCGCCATCGGCGGCTTTGCGCCGATGGCTCTCTGCTTGCTGGGCATGTTTGCCTGCGGAGGCTCACACACGGCGTCGGAGGGCGACAACGGTGACAGCGGTGACTCGGCACCGGCGACGGCCACCTTCACCGAGGTGTACACGACGATACTGGGCCCCATCTGCAGCGACTGCCACACGCCGGGCGGTGATGGCTCCTTCCAGGACTTCAGCTCGCAGTCCAGCGCGTACGGGGCGCTCGTCGGTGTAACGGCATCAGGGCCCGCGTGCGGGTCGAGCGGCGAGCACCGCGTGGTTGCGGGGGACGCTTCGCAGAGCCTACTGTTTCAGAAGGTCTCGGAGGCGAACCCGCCCTGTGGGTCCCAAATGCCATTGGGAGGAGAGCCCCTCTCCAGCACCCAGGTCATGCTGATCGAGAATTGGGTCAATCAAGGGGCTCGGAACGACTGACTGGTCACCCTCCGTGCGAGGGGGGCGTCTCCCCGCAACGGACTGCGGTCATGCAACGATTCGTCACGGTCGCTCGGCCGGAGGCAGCCGGGGCGGCTCGTCGAGCCGCGCCGGCCGGGTGAGAGAGCGCTACCAGGCAACCAATCCGGCAGCCGACGCAGGAAGCGAGCCAACGGCTCCGATCGACGACAGCCCGCCGCCCTGGACGGCGAACGTCGTGATCGTCCCGGCGACGTTGGCGAGTGAGTAGAGAAAGCGACCCTCGGCGGCGAAGGCCATGTCGACGGGGTGGCTACCGACGCCGGTCACGCCCGCGATTGCCGAATCGAGAGACAATTGCCCTTCGATCCCGATCCGGTAAGACGAGAGCGTCCCGCTGCCCGCGTTCGCCGTGAACGCGTACCTTCCGTCGCCGGCGACGATCGACCAGCAAGCAGCCTTCTGCGTGTTCGGAACCGAAGCCGTGATCGATCTGAGGTTCCCGCGCCCCGAGAGCACGTACGCCGAAGCCGCCGACTGCGTCGACTCCGAGACGACGAGCTCGCCCAGGGGAGTGAAGTCAAAACCGAAGGCCCCGGGGCCGTCCGACGCGTCGATTACCGGCGGTTGCGCCCGGCCGAGGATGTCGACGTGGTAGAGGTCGATGTTGTTGCCGTCTCGCTCCGTGACGACAAGCGTGTCGCCGTCACGAGTAAAGGCGATATCGGTTGGCGTCACGTGGTCGCCACTCACTGGTTGAGTCGCTCCGGCGATCTGGTGAAGGGCGCCCTGATTGTCGACCCGGAATCCGGCAATGTTCCCGGAGCCGCCTGCATTGAGAACGTAAACCACGTTGTCGTGCGCGGTGACGCTGACGGGCTCGATGCCTCCGCTCGCGGTGCGCGCGACGGCCACTGGCGACCCTGTGGCAAGGTCGAACGTCGTCAGGTCGTTGCTGCCCGCGTTGACGACGAACAGCCAGCGCCCCTCGCGCGCGATCGACCCCTGCGAGGTCAGCCCGGCGCCCAGTCCGGTACCCCCGGTGTCGAAGTGACCTGCGGGAGTGAGTATTCCGTCCTCCGCGCGTGCGAACGTAATGAGTTCATTGCCGTCGGATGCATTCGTCTGCGTGGCGACGATGCCGACCTCGCGTGTCGACCCACTTTCCACCGAGGAGTCCGCATTCGCCTGGTCGGCCGAGGCCAGGAGAGATGCGGGCAGGAGGATATAGCTGGATGCTCTGAACGCAAAGTTCATTTGGAATACCTTTTCTGGTGATTCACGACGCGCCGCCGTTGGCCGGCTGTCATGTGCGCTGACTACGCGGTCGTTGTCCGACCGGTTACACGCGGTCGCGCCGATTTCGCGACAGCCTACGGCGGTCACGCGACGGGGCGCCGCGCTGGCAGACCCGTCGCTCATGTTGCTCGGCGTAACAGCGCAGGGTGCAACCGGGAGCTCGAATTCGGGCGCCAGCTCGACGGCTCGCGTCGTACGTGCCGCAAGACGGCAACGACGCGGGGACCCGGGACGATGAGCGCGACCGTGCCGAAGCGAGTGCTGGTGCCGATCATTCGCCGGTCTTTGGGGGCCAGCGACGTTTGGAGAGAGCGACCCGACTGAGTCGGCCCAGCGTCTTGAAGCGAGACGGGCGGCCAGGCGTGGATGCTCGGGGGGTGCAGCTTGACAAGAACCGAGCGCAGAGTTAGTTGGTCTTCTCACTCAATGGTGGAGGCCTACGCGTCTGCGGAAAAGCGTGCTGCGCTCTTGCGTGCCGCCACGACCTTGCTCCATGAGCAGGGGTTCCATCGGACGACCCTCGCCGACGTCGCCGGCGCGGCCGGCGTCCCCCTCGGCAACGTCTACTACTACTTCAAGACTAGGGAGGCACTCGCCGAGGCGGTGATCGATGCGCACGAAGCCGCGCTGGAGGAGCTCTTCGCAACGTGGTCGAGGACTCACGCTCGACCCCGCGAGAGGCTCCTTCGGCTGATACGAGCGCCGCTCGATGGCGCGGAGAGCGTCATCCAGTTTGGGTGTCCTCATGGGAGCCTGTGCCAGGAGCTTGAGAAGCTCGGAGCCGACGCACCGCTCGCCAAAGCGAGCGCCCGGCTCATGGCGGTCTACGTCGACTGGAGCGAAGAGCAGTTTCGCGCACTCGGCAATCCCCCCGCTGCGGCCCGGGATCTGGCGTCCGAGCTGGTTGCGGCGCTGCAGGGCACGATGCTCCTGGCGCACACCCTTCGTTCGGGAACGTTTCTCGCGAAGCAGCTCCGGCGCATCGAACGTCGCTTACTCCCATCCAGCCGCATCGGGAGAGATTCGTGACGCCCTCCCCCGTGAGCGACATGTCTCTGCGCGATCGCATCCGGCGAGTTTACCGCGCGGGTGGCCGAACAAGAACCGGCCGATATCGTCGCGACTGTCGGGCGAGCTTCGAAGACCTCGACGTCGGGAATCGCCGCGCGGTCGCTCGCGGCAGGCGCCAAGGCGTCGTCGTTCACTCTCTCCGACGTACACGGCCGTCCGACGGGCCGGGCGCCGATCCTCGCCCGCGCGCCCGCCGTCGTCACCTCGTCTACGTGCTCAGCGAGCCGTTGGGCGAGCTGCAGAAGAAGTTCGGAAACCCCATTCCGAAGTCCGATGGCGACCCCTCTTGGCAGCTGCCAATGCACCGGGACCTTCGTCCTGGACCGCGGCGCCATCGTGTATCTCGCGCACGTGCACCCCGACCACACGAAGGGGCTGGCGCCTGCTGCGATTCTCGACGCTTTGGAGGACTCCGGGAATGACCTCGCTGCGGTATATGGTGACGACTCTGCTTCCGGTGACCCTGCTCTGGGGTTGCACCCGGGGCTCCGACACGACGCCGGCTCCGGCGGCCTCGCAATCTCCGGCTCTTGCGCCTGCGTTGGCAATGCCGAGCGCCTCCGTTTCCGCTGCGCCCCCGTTGAAGGCGTATACCGACCCGCCCGCGGATCGCGTCGGGCAACTCGCCCCGGGCACGGGGATCCCCGTTGGTTCGAAGGTGCCGGACGTCCATGCCCGCGATCTCGACGGCCAGGACGTCACGCTTTCTACTCTATACAGCAAAGGCCCGATCCTCCTGGCGTTCTATCGCGGCGGATGGTGTCCGTATTGCAGCTCGGAGAATCATGCGCTCGCGACCTCCTATTCCGAATTTCGGAAGCGGGGCGTGACGCCCGTCACGGTCAGCGTCGACAAGCCGGAGGCCGAGGCAAAGACGAAGGCGACCTACGCGATCCCGTTTCCCGTGCTCAGCGACACCGACGCAGCGATGCTCGAAGCGTTCCACGTCGTCAACAACGTCGACGACGCCACGGTCGCGAAGATGAGGGGCTTCGGCGTCGACCTCGAGAGCTACTCCGGCAAGACGCATCACAAGATTGCCATCCCGTCGCTCTTCCTGATCGATCGCAGCGGGACCGTCCGTTGGGCGCACTCGGATCCCAACTACCAGGTGCGGCCGAGCATCGCGCAGATCCTCTCGGCGATCGATGCGAGCCACCTGAGCAACTGAGGCGCGCGCAATAGAGCCAGCGGACACCGGCGAGTAACCCATCCACGAACGGCGTCGAAGCGACGTTCCTGAGACTTGATGGTCTAGGCACGAGCGACGGCCTGACCCAGGTCAGCTGGCGATGAGCCTTGGCGATGAAGCTGTGCGTCGGGTTGGCGATGTGATCACGGCAGCGAGGGAGGGCGGGCTTCCAGAAGGAAGCGATAGACGCGCATGTTGGGCCGGTACCGCCCGCCGAAGAACTCGGTGTCATCGTCGTTGAGCACCCGAGCAAGGGCGGCCGCGACAGCGGGCGATCTCGATACACCCGCGTCGCAATGAACGATGACGCGCTCGATCTGGGAGAGGTGCTTCTCCGTGAATGTCCAGATCTCCATGGCCTGCTCACGTGAAAACAGGCTGGTCTCGACGTGCAGATCTGAGGGGACCTCGGCGTCTGGGAAAGAAAGCCGAAGGACACCCCGACACATTTCGTTAAGCCGCAGGCGTGCCACGTCGTCGGGGTGGCTCGTGATCGAGATGATCACGTGCGCCACCTCGTGAGGTCTCACCGCATCGAGCGCGCTCCGGCTGTACACGAAGATCTTCATCGCCCCTGAAGCATAGCGCCTCCACGCGGGCTCCTGCATGCGGGGCGCAGGGCGGGCGCTGCGCGCCAACCGAAGGGACCGCGGTCGTAGGCGCCCGTGAGGAGATCACCGAGGTGGAGCACGCGTCGCGGCGGGGATCGGAAGCGAGTCAGGGTCCCCGACGAAGAGCTCGGGATGGGCGGCGAGCATGCGGTCGGGCAGAAGCTCGCGGAGCTGCGCCTTGGGCCACCCGTGCACAATGCAGTGAACGACGTGATGGAGGTAGGCGCGCGGGTTGACGTCGTGCGCGATGCACGTCGCGATGATGGACAGGATGTCGCCCGTCCGTGCGCCGCCTTCATCGAGCCAGGTGAACAACCAATTTTTGCGACCGAGGACGAGGCGTCGGAGCTCGCGCTCGCGTCGATTGTTGGTGGCCTCGATGTTGCCGTCTTCGAGGAAGAGCAAGAGTCGTGGCCACTGCCGTTCCAGGTAACCGAGGGCTCTGCCGAGCGGCGTCTTCGGAGGAGCGACAGCCTTCTGTCGAGCGAGCCACGACTGGAGCTCGTCGAGGATCGGCCGGCTGAATTGATCGCGTCGTTCACGCCGCTGCTCGGCGTTGTCGCCCGCACAGCTTGCGTCGCGCTCGACCACGAACAGGCGGGCGATGATGCGAACGCCTTCGAGGGCGATGCGGTCACCGGCGCGCGAGGCTTCGACAAAGCCGCGTCGCGCGTGGGCCCAGCAGCCCGGACGCTTGCCGCCGGTGCGCTCGAGGAAGGTCAGGATGCTCGTGCCGTCGCACTGCACGGTGCGCGCGAGGTCCTCGCCGAGGAAGCGCTTGACGCTCTCGGAGTCGCCGACAGGCGAATAGAAGAAGGTCACCCAGCGCGCGTTGGTCCATCCCCAGATCGTGCCGTAGCGAATGCCCTCGGGCGCATCGGGATCGAGGACGGGGATGCCGGTGGCGTCGGCGCCGAGCAGTCCCGGTCCGCGGGTCTGTTCGGCAATGAGCCGAGCGACCGGCGCGAGCAAGTCGATCGCCGACGACACGCTTCGTCCCAGCGTCTGCGGCGCAACCTCGACGCCGTCGCGCGCGAAGCGCGTGCACTGCCGCTCGATAGGCAGGTGCTCGATGAACTTGTCGCACACGGCCTCGACGATCAGGGCGTCGGCGAGCTTGCCGCGCTCGACGATCTGCGGCGGCGGCGATGCGGACACGATGGTGTCGTCGTTGGGGCAGGCGAGCGTCTCGTCGAGGCGCTCCTCGACGTAGACGCGTGCGGGGACGACGTTGAGGATCAGGCAGCTCGAATGGCTGACCGTCGTCATCATCGAGCCGCACTGCGGGCACGTGCGGAGCTCCGGCGGGACGCGATTGAAGACGGGCACGCGCGGCAGATGGGCCGGCAGTGCTCCGCGGCCAGGGTGGGCCCCTCGACGCTTCTTCTTGTCGTCGGGAGTCGTGTCGTCCTTGGGCTTCGCGACCGGCACGGTGAGGCCTTCGAGGGGTAGCACGAGCTGCCCCTCGAGTCGGCGGAGCATCTCGGAGCGCGGTCGCTTGCGCTGAAGCTGTGCGAGTCGCGCGACCAGGCCCGTGTTGAGGTCGCGCATGCGCGTGATGAGCGCGAGGATCGCGGTGACCAGATCCACGAACCGCAGCGCGGCGATCATCTCCTGCAGCCACGCGCGGACCTCGTCGAGATCCGGTGCGAAGGCGGAGGTGACCTTCTCGCGCGAAGCCATCGTCGCTGGCTGCAACTGCAGCGGCGGCGAGTTAATTCCCGAGAGGGACCGATTTCAGGCGGGGAGCGCGGCCGGCTGCCATCGAGGTCGGCGGCGCGCGCCGTCCAGCTCGATGCCCTCGACGATCAACGCGAGCTCCGCGGCCTCAATCGACATCGAGGAGAGGCGCTGGTCGCTCGAGAAGGCTGGCCGAAAGCGCCCCTTCTCGAGACGCTTCGTCCACATCGCGTATCCGTTGCGATCCCAGTAGACGACGCGAACGCGGTCGCATCGTTTGGAGAAGAAGATGAAGAGGTGTCCGCTCAACGGGTCATGACGGAGCACGTCACGCACGAGCGCCATCAAGCTGTCGGGGCCCTTGCGTCCGTCGACCGGCTGCGTCGCGACGAAGAGGCGTACGCTCGGCGGAAGGCTCAGCACGCGCGGGCCTGCAGAACCTCCAGCATGCGCTCCAGGGCGGCGGCGTTGAACGACGCCGGCACACGGACGACCACCCCCGAGGGGAGCGCGACCTCGAACGGCGCGCCCGCGTCGACAACCGAAATCCGCGGCGTCGACCGAACGGTCAGCTCCTGGAATGTGGTAGGCTCGGCTTTGCCGAGCCGGCGCCGCCACGAGTAGAGGCGCTGGGGATCGAGCCCGCGCTCAGCAGCGAACACGCTGATCGGCTTGCCCGAGCGGCGCAGGGCCGCGAGTGCGTTGCGGGCGTCCTGCTCCGTCCAACGAACGCGCTCGACTGACGAACTCGGGGCTTTCAGCTGCATGGGCGGCGGATCTCCTCGACCCTTCGCGTGCCACGGCCTTCGCGGACGGCCCAGACGTCGCTGGTGAACGGCTTACGGTGCAGCGAAACCCTTCTGAGCTCCGGGATGACTTCTTCGCGCGTGCGGGCGTCTTGCTTGCCGGCCGCCTGCCCTCGACGCGTGCTCTATGCGCTCCTGCCTCCCCCTGCCAGTGGTCCATGAACGTCTTGGCCGCCATTCTCGCCTGCTGCCTGCATCGTGACGGTGCGCTCGTACGCGCGCTCGTGGACAACGCGCATGGCGATCCATAGTTATTCTGTCCATCTTGGAGGCAGCGACGGTCGTTCCAAACTGATCGTCGAGCGCGATCTCTCCTCAGGCCCGATAGTGAGCAGGATCGATCGCGAAGCGCGAAACCCACCGCTGGACCTGCCGGCGCGTCGTTTCCATCGCTCGGGCCACCTGGGTCAGATTCCCGCGGTGCTCGGCCATCTGCGCGTGCAGCCTCTGCCTGAGGCTCTCGTCTTCGGGCGAGAGACGACGCGCCTTCGGGGACGGCGACGGCGTGGGCTCACGCGGCGGCTCAAAGGCCGCCGGCCCAAGGTCAATGCGATCCGCGGTCGTGAGGATCACGCCCATCTTGAGACGGTGCTCCAGCTCGCGGACGTTCGTCGGCCAACCGTAGGCCAAGAGCTCGCGCGTGGCGCTCGCGGTGAGCGACAGGGAGGCTGCCCGAGCACCGGCTACCTTGGGAAGAATCGCCGCCACCAGCGTGCCGATGTCGTCGATGCGCTCACGCAACGGGGGCAGCGAGTATGTGAACTGCGCGAGCCGTGCCAGCAGGTCTTGCCGGAAGGCGCCGCTGCGGGTCAACGCGGAGAGGGACCGATGCGTGGCTGCGACCACCCGCAGGTCGAGCGCCACGGGACGCGTCGCTCCCAGCGGCACGACTTCGCGCTCCTGCAACAGTCGAAGGAGAATCGCCTGAGAGCCTGCCGGCAGGTCCCCGACCTCGTCGAGAAACAGCGTGCCCTTGTGCGCCGCTCGTGCGAAGCCGAGTTCGTCGCTGGACGCGCCCGAGAAGGCTCCCCGCTTGTGTCCGAATAGCAGCGACTCCACGAGGCCCTGTGGGAGGGCGCCGCAGTTGACGGCAACGAACGGTCCCGTACGCCGCGACTCCGCGTGAATCGCCCGCGCCAAGACCTCCTTGCCGGTCCCGGTCTCTCCTTCGAGCAATAAGGACACGTCCGAGCGGGCAATGCGGCCGAGACGCTCGAGGTCCCGGACGACGGGCGGAGAAATCGTAGCCAACCAACGCGAAACGCCGTCCGTTTCCCCGCTGTCCACGTCTCCCGGCGCATTGGCAGGCGTCACCATCGCTCGCCGGAAGCGCAACAGCGTCCGACCGAGCTCGAAAACGTCGCCCTCCGACAGCACCATGCGCTCGACGCGCTGACCGTTGGCGAGGATGCCGTTTGTCGATTCGCAGTCGCTCAGCGTCCATTGGTCGTGGTCGCGGTCGAGGCGCGCGTGCGCGACGGACATCCTGGCATCCGGCACACGAAGCTCCAGAACTCGCTGCCCACCCTCGACGAAGCGCCGCGCGCTCCGCGCCGTGCCACGGCCGAACCGGACCTGGTCGATGTTGGCGAGCGAATGTCGCGCGCCACCGGCGAGAGGCCGCGCTCTCTCGAGCACCAGGAACAGCTGCGGCTGGACGCGCTCGAGCGCGTCGCTTGCCCTCGCACTGTCGGTCGCGTGTTGGGTGTCGGTCCGTTCGCTCATCGCGAGGGCAGATCGTACCGGAAACCGCGCGGACATGGTCTGACGGTGCGGCCCGTCACGCCCGCGGCCGTGCTCACGGCGGATCGAGGCCCAATGCCCGGAACATCGCGCGCACGTCTGCGTGAAGCTCGTTGAACGAGGGCGTGGCCAGCCACGCGTCCGCTCGAATGCGCGCGACCCCCGCCTCGACCGTCTCCGCGACCGAGCACGATCCGGACGCCGACCCGAGGTGCGGCACCATCATCATGCGGACGGCGGTTCGCAACAGCGCCGGGAAGACGCCGGTCCCGAGCACGACCGTGCTCAGCACGCGGAAGGAGCTGCGGGTGCGACGGATGCGCCGCTCGTTCTCGAGGCGCGCCTCCCTGTCGGGAGGAGCGGCCGTCGGGAGGATGATCATCAGCACATTGATGCCACCGGACTGCCGTGCAATCAGCGAATCGATGATGTCGAAGACCCAGCGCGTCCGTGCGACACGAGCGGACGCCTTCCACAGCATCGCCATCGTGTCGCCTCGAACGGTGGCCGCGACGCCGTCGAACGTCGCGACGTGGCCCTCGATCAGGTCCGCGGACGGCCACTGCGCGGCACCCCTCGGCACCGGCCCCAGCCCCAGGGCGAGCTCGTCAGCCCCGCTCTCCGCCGACCGGAGCCTCCCCACAACGGGAACGCGTTCGCTAACGTGGCGGGACGCCGAGGTATCCCCCGCCAGAGTCGGCGCCGGCGCCGGAAGGGTCGAACTTTCACCTTGCGATACCGCTTCGCTCGTTTGCAGGGCGGCGGCCGGGAGAAGCTCCGGCGTCAGGACCAGACTCGTTCGTTGTGACGCGAAGGCCATGAGCGCGGCGCCGAACGCGCGGACGGACGGGAAGCGGTCTTCCGGGGAGCGGCTCATGGCGCGCAGCACCAGTCCGTCGAGCGGACGAGGGATGCCGCTCCCGCGAGCGCTCGGCGGCACCACCGGTGCCGTCATCACCGACTCGATGACCTCGAAGAGGCCTTGCCCCTCGAACGGCAGCGACCCGGTGATGCAGCGGTAAAGGAGCACGGCCAGGGAATATTGATCGCTGCGAAAGGATGCGTTTCCGGCGGCACGGGCCTGCTCGGGCGCCATGTAAGCGGCCGTTCCGACGACCGAGTCCGTGGTCGATGCCTCGCTCGCGCCCGCGATGACCTTCGAGACGCCGAAATCGAGCACCTTGGGCCATGGCTCCGCACGGGGTCCTCGGGCCAAGTAGACGTTCGACGGCTTCAGGTCGCGATGAATGACGCCGGCATCGTGGGCCGCGCCGATCGCGGCGACCACCGGAAGGAACAGATCCAGCGCTTCGTCGACGGGGAGAAAACCCCTTCGCGCGATGAGCTCTGACAGGTCGCCGCCGTGCAGGAGCTCCATGGCAAGGTATGGGGTGTCGCGCGCAGTCCCCAGCGCGAAGACCTGAATGACGTGCGGATGGCGGACGCGTGCGGCGGCGCGCCCTTCACGTAGGAATCGCTCCGGAGCGCCGGGGCGGCGAGCGACGTGTGCGTGCAAGAGCTTCAGTGCGACCCGTTGGCCGAGACCCGTGTCATCGGCCTCGAAGATCGTTCCCATGCCCCCGCTGCCGATTCGCCGGACGATACGATACGGGCCGAAGCACGTCAGGTCTTCGCCATCGGTGACCTCGCCTGCCATGACCGATCTCGCGATCTGCGTGCTGCGGGCCATGTCCGAGGCCGAACGCTACCACGGGGCTGCAAAGGACCGTTACCAATCGGTCGGAGGGCGGCCACACGCGGGGCAGGGTGCCGGTCAGAGTCGCGCGACAGCCGCGCGATGCGGCGCGCGGCGCGACCGGATGGCCCACGGTACGCCCCCCGCGGAAAGGATTCCGAACACCTATGCCGCATCCGCCTAAGACCGCTCCCGGGAACGAAGAGTGCTCCAAGTGGCCGAGCCCCCAGACGGCCGACGGGAACGCCCTCGAACCAGCTCGCTCGCCCACGAGGACCTCGATGACACTACGACGGCTACACGATCACGTGTTTTTCGTGGACACGCTCGGCAACGTGCAAGAGTTCAACAAGCAGCCCGGTGGAAGCGTCACGGAGCATCCGAATCGGTGGCGGAGGCAACGTCGTCCTGACGGGTCCCGCCTGCCCCTTTTGACCCTGCGAACCGACGAGAAGCGAGGGCCCTCGGTTCCGCGCCGGCAATGCGTTGCGGAGGGCGGTCGTCGAGGGCCGCCGCCGTAGGACGTCACCTCGCCCTGCCCCTCTTCGACGATGGTCGAAATCGACGAACGAGAATACTCCGCCGGGCATGTTGCGGGCCGCGGGCACAGGTTAACGTATGGCGATAACTGCCAGTATGTACCAGGACCGAATCGGAGAATCGTATGAAAACATTGTTGCACGCTCCCAGCCCTACGCTCCCACGCGGCCGAAAGCCGCGCCACATAGGAAATGACCATATATCCCCGCGCGCGGCCGCTGATAGCTCTCGACCGTCTCCAACTGCGTCCGCGCGGGTGACGATCGCACATGTCGGGCGCGTGGCGCGCAGAATTCTGAATGTCGACCGGGGCGGTTTACGTCCAATGAATTTCGCGAAATCCATGTTCCGCTTCATCCTCGCTTGCGCCCTCCTGGGAGGCGCGCTCACGGCAGTCCCGGCATCGGCACAAACCTGCAGCGGGCAGGCGCTGCCGTACGGCGGCGGCCCGGTCATGGCGGGGGCGGTCAACATCTATCTCATATGGTATGGCGGAAAGACGAATCAGCTTCAGGGTTACGCGTCGAACGTCGCCGCGTATCTGAACAGTCTCGGTGAGTCGTCCTATATGGCGACGAATACGACTTACTATCAATATCAGGGGAACACCTCGGTCCAGGGCCAGATCTCCGTCGCCAGAGAGGTCATCGACTCGTCGTACTCGCAGGGCAAGAGCTTGAACCAAACGGCCCTACAGAACGTCGTACAGAACGCTATCGATGGCTACGTGGTGGACGCGACGTCCGGAGCGCCAACGTCGCTCCCGAGCGACAGCAATGGGATCTACATCGTGATCGCCGGGCCGGGCGTGGCCGCCAGCAACTCGAGTGGCACGTTCTGCGGTAGCAAGAACGGGTTTTGTGGATATCACGCGAGCGGTTCGATCCCCTTGGCCGGGCAGGACACGTGGTTTACGGATATCAAATACGTGTTCGCGGGCGACCCGGGGCAATGTACCGGATGCCAATGGCCCATCTCGACACCGACGAACGTGATACTCGACTCGCAGCTGAGCAATATCACACACGAGATCGAAGAATCGCTGACCGACCCCGACCTGAACGCATGGCACAACGGAAGCGTGGAGAGCGCCGACCAGTGCCACTGGACCGCGGGGCCGACCTTCACCACGCCGAGTGGCGGCAACGCCGACCTCGTCCTCGGCGGAATCCCGTACCTGATCCAGATGCAATGGGCCAACGAGCCCGGAAACTACGGGACCATGGGCTACGGGCTCCCCTTCTCCACTCAAAACTACGGGTACACGGGCCTTCCCATCGGAGACTGGGCCTCCGGGAGCTTCAAGGCCCAGTGCTCGCCGGGCCAGCCCGTCATCGGAATCTCCGAGAATCCGGGCGAGACCCAAACGCACTCGGTGCTCTGCGGCAACGGTCCTGGTTACGGCGACTACTGGCAGCAGGGGAACAACTTCGAGAACGGAGGGTGTCACTCGCTTCCATTCAACCCCGGCAACAACATGACGGCGGATCCGGAAGGCGACTGGGATTACGGGTCGTTCAAGGCGGAGTGCGGGACGAACGAGTACGTCGCGGGCGTGTCTCGACAGTCGACGGGCCAATCGGTCAACGGGCAAATCGACGGCATCCTCTGCTGCCCCGGCGCCGTGACGCACCGCGAATGCAACAACGTCGAGTTGCTTTATGGTCAAGATTCGCGCGACTACACGGGGCCCGATTGGGACTACGGATACTACAAAGGCGAGTGCTTGCCCGGATACTACGTGGCCGGCGTCAGCGCGGTGGGCGACCCCAGCCTGGACGAGATGCTCGGCGCGGCCCACGCGCTCCTGTGCTGCCTGCCCTGACGGTTCGACCCCACGAGCCGTCTACTGGAACGTGAGCTCCACCAGCCCCGTGTCATCGCCGGGTCCTCGGACCCGGCGGTGAAGGGCAGGTCGGATCAAGCAGCATCTGCTGCTCTGTCCAAGTCGCGCCCGTTCGGGTGAATATGCATGCAGCGCCCTCGTATGGGGTCGTCGTGCCAGCGCCGACGACGACAATGTCCCCGTCGACCGCAAACGGGTCGCGGTCGTGAAACCGACCAAGACAGGGGAGATGCGCCGCTTCGCGCTGGAGCCGAGCCTGCTCCCGGCTGCTCCCCGCGATGCGCGAGGAGGCGGCCCGCAAGGGGCCGTGCGCGTCATCCGACATCGAGCCCTCGCGCACCTGCACGACTGTATGGAAGGAGGGCTGCAAGGATGAGCGCATGCCCTTCGTACGAGGCCCTCGTGGCGTTGTGGGCCGGCGAGCTCCATGAGGCGGAGGCAACTGTCGTCGACGAGCACCTCTTCCGGTGAGTGTCAAAGGAGTTGTCGCCTTTTTCAGTCGGCGATGGTGCGCGCGAGCGCACCGGCGATGGTTTCCTGATCGCGTTTCGGGTTGAGGAAGACGTTGGGGGCCGGGGTCCAGTTCCGGGTGGCCCCAGACCAGCGGTTCGGGTGCCTGCGTCGAGCGCGCTCGTAGACACGGGCGCGGTTGGCGAGGACCTCGCTCTCACGGCCGTCGTGTCGTTCGTCGGGCGTGACGAAGCGGATGCCGCTGTGACGATGCTCGGTGTTGTACCAGGCGACGAAGCCGGTCACCCACGCGCGCGCGTCGTCGAGCGTTTCGAAGGGCTTGTGGGGGTACCCAGGGCGGTACTTCAGCGTTCGGAAGAGCGACTCAATGAAGGGGTTGTCGTCGCTCACGCTCGGACGGCTGAAGGACGGCACGATGCCGAGATGACGGAGCGTCGTGAGCATCGTCGAGCCGCGCATCGGTCCTCCGTTGTCGGAGTGGAGCACCAGGCCGCGCGGATCGACGCCCTCCGCCGAGCACGTCGCGCGCACGAGGGCCGCCGAAGCGTTCATGGATTCCTCCTCGTGGACCTCGAAGCCGACGATGCGGCGGCTCCAGACGTCCTCGACCAGGTAGAGGTAGAAGAAGCGCCCTCGGACCGAGCTGAGGAGATACGTGATGTCCCAGCTCCACACCTGGTTGGCCGCTGTCGCCATGTGCTCCTCGAGATGGCGTACCGTGCGCGGCTTGGTCCGACCGCGATGGGCGTTGAGACCTTCGGCTCGGAGCATGCGGTAGATTGTCGACTCCGACGCCAAGTAACGTCCTTCGTCGGCGAGGCGCGGAACGACCTGTTTGGGCGGAAGATCGCGGTACTCCGGCGAATTGACGAGCTCCAGCACCTTCGCGCGTTCCGACGACGTCAGAGCGTTCGCGGGACGCCTTCGTGGACCAGCGCGCCCGTCGTCGCCGACATCGGCACAGCGCCATCGCTGCATGCTTCGCTCGGTAAGGCCCATCACGTCGCACGCGCGGTCGCGACGAGCACCAGCCGCCACCGCTTCGTCGACCAGACCGAGGATCACTTCCCGTTCCCCTCGTCGGTGTCGTCGTCCGCGTCCCCCCAGATCTCGCGGACTTTTTTTTGAAGGACCAGCAGCGCCGCCGCCTCCGCGAGCGCCTTGTCCTTGCGGCGCAGCTCGCGTTCGAGCTCCTTGATCCTCTTGCTCTCACCGCCACGCGCCGACGTCTTCGGACCACCGCTCTCGAGAGCTGCCTGCCCCGCCAGGGGCGAGGGCTGCCGCCGCCATCACGATGCGCAGCTTCTCGGCTGCCGACCGGCCGCTCCCGCTTTGCACGACGGGCTCCGATGGGCGTTCCTTCTTCATCGAGGCCAGAGTAGGAGCCGTCCGGAGCCAGCGCGAGAGCTGGGACTGCGAGACTCCGACCTCCTTCGACAGGCTCATCGCCGAGATCGGGTTCGGCGCGGACATCCGCTGCACCATCTTCGCCTTGAAACTATCCGTGTAGACCACGAGATTCGCTGCTCTCGCCCCCTGATCTTGAGGCACTCACGCCGCTACGCGGCGGGCGACAACTTCTCTGACACAGGGGGCTTCGGCTGCGACGCGTGTGCAGCGGCGACGGAGCGCCTCGCGAAGGTCGTTGGAACCCTGCGCGCAAAGCTCCCTTTCGTGATCTCACACGCCCATCGAGAGCGACTCGAGGCGGCCGGTACGCGCATCGCGGTGACGCACGTCGCGCCGACGCTCGACCCGACGTTGCGACCGAGCGCGCGGTTCACGCCGAACGTCGACCTGCTCGTGTTCGCGCTCCGTGGAGACGTGTCGAGCGCCGATCGTGTCGACGTCGAGATCGCGTCGCCCACGGGCGAGCCGCAGTACGTGCTCGAGGACGTGCCCTTCGACCGGCGGACGGGCGAGGTTCTCATCGCCTGCCAGGCCACTACGAGGGCATGTTCCCGGCCGGGGACCCGATTTTCAGCGTGCACGCCGTCGAAGCCGGCCAGCGTCGTGCGGTCGGCGAGTACGTCGTCACGCACGTCTGGCGCTGACGATTTTCGCGTAACGCCTAGCGCGCGACCAACACTGCCTGTTCGAAAGGACGGACGCAGTCATGCGAGGCGATTCGCTACGGCCGTGCGCGTGCGGACACCACTACGACGCGGAGCGATGGGCGGCCCTTCCATTGTTCGCGCGGCTCACCGCCGCGGGCGTCTCGTCGCTCGTCACGCAATGGCCTCCTCATCTCGTCGTCGAGGTGCGCGTTTGCGCGCACTGCAGCCGCCAGATGTCGCGGTTGCAGCACTCCGTCCGCGCAGAGGTCGTGAAGAGGCCGCAAGCCATCGCTGCTTGACGACGAGCTGAGGGCGTCCACTTCGCGACGTTGGTCGTCACGCTAGAGAACCAGGAGGTCGAGCATGAGAACGGTTACGAAGCACTACATCGGTGGGGAGTTCGTCGAGTCACACGGCCGCGAGGTGATGGAGAGCGTCAACCCCAGCAACGGCGAGGTCCTTGGACACGTCACGCTCGGCGACGCGGAGGACGCGCGGCGGGCCATCGCGGCGGCGAAGAAGGCCTTCCCCGCTTATTCGAGGACGACGAAGGAGGAGCGCTCGCGGTATCTGCGACGCCTGCATGAGGCCGTCTCTGCGCGTGCCGACGACCTCACCGCCATGATGATCGAAGAGTACGGAGGACCCCGCCAATTCTCCGAGGCCACGTCGGCCCGCGCGGCGAGCGCGTTCTTGGACGCCGATGCCGCGCTCAAGGAGGCCGCGCTGACCAGGGAGATTGGCGGCGCGACGGTGAGACTCGAGCCGGTCGGCGTGGCCGGCCTCATCACCCCGTGGAACGCGAGCTCATACTTCGTCTGCGTAAAGCTCGCGTCGGCGCTGGCGGCGGGGTTCATCGCGGTGATCAAGCCGGCTGAGCTGAGCGCGCTGCAGGCGCAAGTCCTTCTCGAGTGCCTGCACGAGGCCAAGCTTCCTCCGGGTGTCTTCAACGTCGTCAACGGCAGGGGCGACGTCGTCGGAGCCGAGCTCACGCGCAGCGCCGATGTCGCGAAGATCTCGTTCACGGGCTCGACGATTGTCGGGAAGACGATCCTCCGCGACGGCGCCGCGACGATGAAGCACGTGACGCTGGAGCTCGGGGGCAAGTCACCGAACGTGCTCCTCGATGATGCGGACTTCGCGCAGGCTATCCCGCTCGCTCTCGCCCTTTGCTTCATGAACAGCGGACAGGCTTGCATCGCGGCGACGCGCCTGCTCGTTCCCGAGAGCCGACTCGAGGAGGTAAAAAAGATGCTCCTCGAGGCGCTTCCGTCCTTCAAGGTGGGCGACCCAGCGAACAAAGACACGGCAATCGGGCCGATGGTCACGAAGAAGCAGTACGACCGCGTCCAGTCGTACATCCGCAAGGGCATCGAGGAAGGCGCCGAATTGCTCGCCGGCGGCGAAGGTCACCCCCGAGGTCTCGAGGCCGGTAACTACGTCAAGCCCACGATCTTCACGAAGGTCACCTCGAAGATGACCATCGCGCAGGAGGAGATCTTCGGACCGGTGCTCTCCGTCCTCACCTACCGGACCGACGAGGAAGCCGTCGAGATCGCGAACGACACGCAATACGGTCTGTCCGGCTACGTCAGCGGCACGGACGCGGAGCGCGCGAACCGCATCGCATCGCAGATCATCGCCGGGCGTGTGAACGTCAACGGCCTCCGCGACGCGGCGATGGCCCCCTTCGGTGGCTGCAAGCAGTCGGGCATCGGTCGGGAGTACGGCGTCTACGGGATTGAGGCGTACCTCGAACCGAGGGCGCTCTTCCCAATCGCTCCCGGCAGGTAGCTCACGAAAACAGGTTCCCCAACAACAACAACACCGAAGAAATAGGAAGGTGCAACATGGCGAATCATGCGAATCAGGTTGTTCTCATTACGGGCGGCGGCAGCGGAATTGGCAAAGCCACGGCGATGAAGCTGGCCGCCAAGGCAATCACGGTCGTGATCACCGGTCGCCGCGAGGACGTCGGCGCGGTCGCCGTGAAGGAGATCGAGGGCGTCGCACGAGACGGTGCGCAGGTGCGCTTCGTCCGCAACGACGTGACGGATGAAGGTGCCGTCAAGCGCGTGGTCGACGGGGTCGTGTCCGAGTTCGGGCACCTGGATATGGCCGTCAACAACGCCGGGGTATCCAACGAAACGGGGACGGTCGTGCAGTCGAGCAGCAAGAACTACCGGCAGATGGTCGAGACGAACATTCTGGGCGTCTACTACCTCATGAAGTACGAGATCGCTCAGATGCAGAAGCAGGGCAAGGGGGCCATCGTGAACCTGGCATCGATTGCCGGCCTGAATGGAATCCCCTACGCGGGGCCGTACGCCTCGACCAAGCATGCCGTCGTCGGTTTGACGAAGTCCGCGGCGCTCGACCACGCGGGCGAAGGCGTTCGCGTCAACGCGGTCGCGCCGGGCGCCACCAAGACGGATATCATCGCCAGGGAGCTCGCGGGCGGCGACCCGAACTACAACGAGGCGAACATCAGCGCGATGCACCCGATGAAGCGCCTCGGCCGGCCCGAGGAGATTGCGAACGGCATCGCCTTTTTGCTGTCCGATGAGGCCAGCTTCATCACCGGGCACATCCTCAACATCGACGGCGGATTTCAGGCCAAGTGATGGCGTTCTGGGTCCCACGAGGCGATCAGCGTCCGGAGCCCATGGACGAACATGCCGTGATCGGAGTGCTTGACCTTCAACAGGGCCCTGCGATGCGCGACGATGACCGGTGAGTCGTCCGCCCTGAGCGCCTCGACTGCGGCTGAGCCGGAGGAGAAGACCATACGGGCCTGGGCCAGCGCGCAGCCGACGGTGAACACGAACAACTCGAAGTGGCACCGCATGATTTGACGTGGCGTGAGCCCGGCGGCGACGCTCGCCTTGACCGCTGGTTCGGAGAACCGACGCATCATGTTTGGACCCATCCACGGGCGGCCCCGAAGCAGAGCGACGAGCCCGGAGTGGGCCGCCATCGTCTCGTACAGGGCCGTGAACCTCTGCTCGGTCGCTGCCGACCACGGGAGCGACGGGTCGATGTCCGGCAGTCGCGCCGCGAGGTACTCGGCGCAGATCTCGAGCATCCCTTCGAAGTTGATGCAGTGGCGATGCACCGCCATGTGGGACATCCCGAGCTCCGACGCGACCCGACGGAACGACAGGGCGGTGAGAGGCTCGCGCTGGAGCACGGACAGCGCCGCGCGTGCGACGTCGACATCCGTCGGGCGTTGACGCGGCCTCGATGGACGAGCCATCCGTTACACTGTAACGTCCTCGCGTGGTCCGCGACAAGGACGCCGCGACTGACGCACTGGCGTTCGGCAACTTCCGCCTCTATCCACGGGAGCGCCGCCTCGAGCGGGAGGGTCGGCCGGTCCGCATCGGCGATCGTGCTCTCGACATCCTCGTTGCGTTGACCGGGCGCGAGGGTGAGGTGGTGACCAAGGAGGAGCTCAACGGCCGCCTCTGGCCCGACGTGACGGTTGAGGAGAGCGCCCTGCGCGTTCACATCGCGGGTCTGCGCAAGGTCCTCGGCGACGGCAAGGACGGGGCGCGGTTCGTGAAGAACATCACGGGCCGAGGCTACGCGTTCGTCGCGGTCGTGTCTCGAGAGGCCGCTCCAGAGACGTCGCTCCGCCGTCCGTCGGAGAACACGCGCGCATCGAAGTTGCCGCGGCGTCTCGACCGGATGATTGGCCGCGACGAAGCCGTCCGGGACGTGTCTGCGCAGCTCCTACACACGCGCTTCGTCAGCCTCGTCGGCCCCGGCGGAATTGGGAAGACGACGGTAGCCGTCGCGGTGGCACACGCGCTGGTTACGGACTTCTCGTCCGATGTCGTCTTCGTGGATCTCGGCTCGGTCACGGACGCGAGCCAGGTGCCGGCCAGCCTGGCTTCCACACTTGGGCTGGTCCCGACGAACGAGCAGGTTGCAGATAGCCTTGCGGCCTTCCTACTCGACCGCCGGGCGCTCATCGTGATCGATGGCTGCGAGCACGTGCTGGAGGCCATCGCTCCGCTCGTCGAGCGAGTCATCCGCGACGCCGCCCGCGTGCACATCCTCGCGACGAGTCGGGAGCTGCTCCGAGTCGAAGGCGAGCATGTCTACCGGATGCGTCCACTCGAGACGCCGCCCGAGGGCGAGAACCTCTCCGCGAGCGACGCGATGGGCTTCGCGGCGGTTCAGCTCTTCGTCGAGCGAGCTGCGGCCAGTGGGGCCCATCTCTCCCTGTCCGACGTCGATGCTCCCGTCGTCGCGGACATCTGCCGCCGTCTCGACGGGATCGCGCTAGCGATTGAGTTTGCGGCGAGCCGCGTCGAAGCGCACGGGATCCATGGGACGGCGTCGTTGCTCGAGAACCGATTCAAACTTCTGTGGCACGGTCGTCGAACCGCGCTCCCGCGGCACCAGACGCTCACCGGTCTGCTCGACTGGAGCTACAACCTCCTCAACGAGCTCGAACGGAGCCTCTTGCGAAGACTCTCGCTCTTCGTCGGCGTCTTTTCGCTCGACGCCGTCGCTGCGGTCGCGAACGACGTCGATGCCGACGAGGCTGTCGAAGCGCTCGGGAGTCTCGTCGACAAGTCCCTCGTCGCGTCCGTGGACGTGGGCGGAAGCGGAGCCGTGTACCGGCTCCTTGATACGACGCGCGCGTACGCGCAAGCGAAGCTGGACGAGTCCGGCGAGCGGCCGGTCATCGCGTCGCGCGTGGCGCTCTACCTCTGCGAGCTGCTCGAGCAAGAGGGGCGAGCGAGGAGCCGCTCGCGGGAGCGCTCTCTCTCGGATCAAGTCGGCAGCGTTCGAGGGGCGCTCGAGTGGGCGTTCTCGCCCGCGGGGGACAGGAAGCTCGGCGCGCACTTGGTGGCCGCGTCGGTCCCGATGTTCTTGGAGCTGTCGCTTCTTCGCGAGTGCCACAGGTGGGTGGAGCTCGCGATGTCGGAGCTCCGTCCTGCGGAACGAGACGCGCGATGCGAACTGAACCTGCAGGGGGCGCTCGCGATCACCGCGATGTTCACGCGTGGCAATGGCCCCGACGTTCGAGAGGGGCTCGACCGGGCAATCGCGCTCGCTGACGCGGTGAACGAGCCGCATGCGCAACTTCGGCTGCTCGGCGCGCTCCACATCCTGCTGACCCGAACCGGCGAGTTCGAAGAGTCCCTCGTGGCGGGCCGGCGCGCCGAGGCCATTGCGACGAAGGTGCCGCACGATCCAGCAGCTCATCTGCTCGCGGAGTGGATGGTCGCGACGAGCGAGCACCTCTTGGGAGATC
This sequence comes from uncultured delta proteobacterium, assembly GCA_963797395.1. Taxonomy (GTDB): domain Bacteria; phylum Myxococcota_A; class Polyangia; order Polyangiales; family Polyangiaceae; genus Palsa-1150. Next base: position 793,870 of record CAWCPA010000008.1, on the reverse strand, counting down.
AGGTCGACGCGGAGCTCCGGTCGCGCAGCGCGCTGAGTCCGCCGCCGGTGTCGCGGAGCACGGCGATGCTGTACTTCGGGTTCGACCATCGCATCCGGACGCTCGTCGTGCACGGACGCGCGCTCTGGCTCCTGGGGCGAGCCGACGATGCGCTCCGCGTCGCCGCGGATACGCTTCGTGATGCGGCCCACGTCGGACAGCCGACGACGGTCGCGATCTCCCTCATCTACACGTTCTCGGTGTACCTCTGGAGCGGTGACCTGGACGCGGCCGAGCGCGGGGTCGAACGGCTTCTCGCGCACGCCGAGAAGCACTCGCTCGGCCCGTACCATGCCGTCGCGCTCGGCCAGAAGGGGGAGGTTCTGGTCAAGCGCGGCGACGCGGCGGGCATTCCACTCTTGAGGCGCGCCATCGAAACACTCGAGGGGGGACGGCACTTGCTTCTCCAGAGCACGTTCTTCACTGCATTGGCGGAGGGTCTGGCGAGCATCGGGAGGTTCGACGACGCGCTGACCGCGATTGACGCCGCCATGGCGGAGACGACCCGAAGCCGTGGCCAGTCCTTCGACGTGGCGGAGATGCTCCGAACCAAGGGGCATCTCCTCGCGGTGAAGCCTGATCCCGACGACGAAGGCGCGGAACGCAGCCTCGCCCTTGCGCTCGAGCACGCGCGTCGGCAGAGCGCGCTCGGCTGGGAGCTGCGCGTGGCGATGACGGCAGCTCGCCTGCGGGCACGCCGCGGTCGAGGCGATGAAGCGCGCCCCCTCCTCGAGACCACCTACCGGCGCTTCTCGCAGGGCTTCGCGACGGCCGATTCTCGTCGAAGCGCGGCATCTTCTCTCCGAGCTCTAGGAGCTCTACGGCGTCGACGAGAGCGCCGGCTCATTTCCGGAGGATCAGCAATTGGACGATCTTACCGCCACTCGAGGAGAAGTAGAACGTGACGACCAGCGGATTGGGCAGACCGCGCTTGTCGAAGCTCCCATCGACGTTCCCGGTCACGACGGTGTGGTCACCGTTGTGAGCGACGCGACGGACGTCGATCGAGAGCCCCAGGCCGACGATCTGTCGGCTGGCCCACTCGGTGATGGCTTGCCGGCCCCAGTGCTCCCGCAGCTCGTCGTTGACCAGCGCACGGGCGGCGAAGCTATCGACGACTGCAGCGACATCGCGAGCGTTCACGGCGCTGACGAAGGCCGCGATGGGCTCCGGGAGGCCCGGGCCGTCGGGATCCGTGAGAGGCATGGCGCATCCTCCTCCTATTCCACGGTGCTTGTGATGCCCAGAGCTTGTCCGATCGCGGCGAACGGTCGCGTTAAGACCTGTGAAGAGTCGTGAAGCGCATCGTTCGCGCACGCATCTCGGGGAAGAATTCTCGGCGAATCGCTCGATCCGGCGAGGTTCACCACTTTTCACCGCACTTCTCGTGCTAGCGCTGCGCGCGCTCCGCATAGTTCGCATCGCAAGGAGGCCTTCGTGAATGCGACAACCGTCGAAGCCGATCAGGAGCGCTCATTCTGCCAGCGGTACTCGAACCGGATCCGCGCCTATGGCCTCTGCCACCTGCGCGACACCGCTGCGGCGGAGGATCTCGTCCAGCAGGTGTTGCTCATCGTCCTGCAGGCGCTCCGCGACGGGCGCGTGAAGGACGTCGACAACCTCGACAAGTACGTTTTCGGGACGTGCCGCAATGCGGTGATGGACATGCGGCGGGGTAGCGCGCGCCAGCGGCGCATCGCCGCAGCCGCCGCGACGTCGCTCCCCGACAGCTACGAGCCGCGGTGGGAGCTCGCGGACTGCTCCCGTCTGGACCAGTGCCTGCAGGGGCTCGAGGCGCGTGCGCGTGCCGTCCTCCTCGCGACGTTCGTCGACGAACGCGACGCCGACGACGTCGGTCGGTCGATGAGCCTGTCGGCGGGCAACGTGCGCGTCATTCGGCATCGAGCGCTCGCGCACTTGCAGCGGTGCATGGGGGAAGAGCCGCCGCCATGAGCGGCTGCCTGGCGCCATCGATTTTCGCGTAACGCCTCGCCCGCGACCAACACTGCTTGTTCGAAAGGACGGAGGCACTCATGCCCACGCGCGCCGACGACGAACTGGAGATCATGCGCCTGCTCGCACGGTTGGCTCAGGCGGTGGACGATTGAGACGCGGACGCCTACCGCGACTGCCTCGCCGACGAAGTCGTCTGCCTCGACCCGGAACCTTCCCCGAACGAAGTCTGGCGTGCCATGCCCGGGGAGGCCTACGCACGCCGGGCCGTCGAGTCGGTGGCGGGGTTCGACTGGACCCACCACCGCCTGTGCAACTTCGTGATTGTCGTCGATGGCGAGCGAGCGCACGGAAAGGTGGACGTCGTGGCCCAGCTGCACTCGCCGCCCGCCAGCGACGGAGCCGCGCCGCCGACGCGCACGGTGGGAGGGCGTTACGACCTCGAATTCAGCAGGTTCGCGACCGGGTGGCGCATCACCAAGCGACACATGAGAACTCGCTGCACCATCGCCAAGTGAACCGACACGAGAGGGAAGGATGAAGTCATGACCGTCGCCAGCAAGAAGGACACGCAGGTCTGGTCGATCACGGGTAGCTCTCGCGGGCTGGGGCGCGCGCTTGCCGAGGCGGTTCTCGCGGCGGGCCATCGGCTCGTTGCAACGGCACGCAACCCGCAGCATCTCGCGGAGCTCGTCGAGCGACACGGCGGTCGGGTGCGCCCCGTCGCCCTCGACGTGACGGACGAACAGGCGTCGATCACGGCGGTTCAGACGGCCGTGGATGTCTTCGGGCGGCTCGACGTCCTCGCGAACAACGCCGGTTACGGCGACCTGGCGTCCATCGAGGACACCAGCATGAGGGACTTCCGCGCCCAGATCGAGACGAACCTCTTCGGTGTCGTGCATGTGACGAAGGCGGCGATCCCCGTCATGAGGCGTCAGGGGAGCGGGCACATTCTCCAGTTCTCGTCCGTCGGAGGACGCGTGGGCCCGGTCGGCCGCGGGGCGTACGCCGCCGCGAAGTGGGGCGTCGAAGGGTTCTCCGAGGTCCTCGCGAAGGAGGTCGGTCCCCTCGGCGTCAAGGTCACGATCATCGAGCCCGGCGGGTTCCGCACGGACTTCGCTGGATCGTCGACGACGATCGCTCCGGACAACCCGGTGTACGCCGCCACGGTGGGAGCGGTGGCGCGGTTCCAGCGCGAGTACGACGGCGCGCAACCGGGAGACCCGTCGAAGGCGGCCGCGGCGATCATCCATGTCGCGGGCCTGGACGAGCCCCCGCTGCGACTGTTGCTGGGCAGCGACGCGGTGCGTGCCGTCGGTGACGCCGCGCGCGCGCGCATCGAGGCCGACCGATTGTGGGAGGCGCTCAGCGTCTCCACGGATTTCGAGGCGAAGGCCGAGCAGCCTCACGACGTCGAGTAACCGAACGCGCATCGTCGCCACGAGTCTGCGGGAGCACCCCCACGAAGAAGAATGCAAAGGAAGGTCGAACATGTCGCAAGAAAAGAAGAACGGGAACGCGAGGACGTGGCTCATCACGGGTGCCTCGAGCGGCCTCGGTTACGCCCTTGCCAGGTACGTGCTCGAGCAAGGCGACCGGGTTGCGATGGGGGCTCGGACGTTGGACACCATGGCGGACCTGGCCGAGCGCTATCCGGGGAGGGCGCTCGCCCTTACACTCGACGTCACGAGCGGCGAACAGCGCGCCGCGGCAGTGCAGCAGACGGAGGCGCGTCTCGGAAGCATCGACGTTCTCGTCAACAATGCGGCGATCGATTTTCTCGGCGCCATCGAGGAGCAGGACGAGCGCGACGTCCGCGCGCAGTTCGAGGTGAACTTCTTCGGTGCGGTGGCCCTTCTTCGTCTCGTCCTGCCTGGTATGCGGGGCCGCAAGCGGGGGACCATCGTCAACGTGTCTTCGATGGACGGCATCGCGAGCGTTCCTGTCAACGGCTACTACTCCTCGACCAAGTTTGCTCTCGAAGGGTTGACGGAGTCTCTGTGGCAGGAGCTCGAGCCGCTCGGGCTTCGTGCTCTGCTGGTGGAGCCCGGCTCGTTCCGCACCGGTATCGAGCAGCGGACCAAGTTCTCGGGAAAGACGATCGACGACTACAGCGCAACATCGGGCGCCTTCCGCGCTATGGTCGAGAAGGTCACCCCCGACATGTTCCCCGGGGATCCGGTGCGCGCCGCCGCTGCGATTTACCAGGTTGTGGCTTCGGACCGTCCGCGGCACTGGGTCGTTCTGGGCAGCGACGCGCTACGACGCATTGGCGTGAAGCTCGACATGCAGCGGGCTGAGATCGAAGCCGGGAAGGACATGACCCTCAGCACCGACTACCCCGGCGCTGGGCGAGCCGTCCTTTAGGCGTCGACCTTCGCATGCGCTCCGGGATGGACCTGATGAGCGCGCCAACGGGAGCGTAGGACGACCAAAGGCCCTTCCTCAGGCAAGGCCCTTCACGTAACCGCCATTTGCGGATGTTCTCGACGCGCATCCGCTCTGAGCGGAACGGCCGACCAGGGTGGTCGCGTACGATCCCGACGATCACGCCGTTTGGGTCGCGAACGACGGCGGCTTCGCCTGGCACGAGACACCAAAGTTCGGGGTCGCGGAGTACACCCCGCAGGGCGAGGCGCAGCAGACGTTTCGCTACGACGCCCAGTTCGTTGCGCCCGGCGAGCACGAGGAGCCGTACTCGATCACCGTGTGCCCCCGCGCGGCGACGAGGGGCCGCACGGTCGTCGTCGTCGGCTTCATCGACGACCTCTCGGGGCAGGGGCGGGGTGTGCTCCAGGCGTTCGCGACGGATGGGGCGGCGCTGGGAGCGCCTTTCTGGGGTGGCCTCGTGCTGCCCTATGGTCTGTCGTGCGGCGCCGACGGCACGGTGTACATTGCAGACAAGTCGGGTCTCTACCGGGGGCGCGTCACCGCGGGCGGCTTCGGGCTCGGAAGCTTCGCGGCCTCCGCGCCGGGTCTGACGCCGCCGGTCTACGGGGTCCTCGTCGATCCGACGCCGCTACGCCGAGCGCCCTCCCCGCCTTCGGCTGGCAGTCCGTGCCGCCGGGACACGGCCCGCCGCGGCCCGCCGCGGTGGATCCCGCGCGGTTGCCGCCGTGGCGGATTGAGTACGCGCAGCCCGGCGGTCGAGTACGGCGAGCGCCCGTGTCGGTGAGCTCCGATGGCAAGGTGGGTCCACCGGGCGCCCCTTGGGACGGAGCCACGCTGGTCGGCCGTTCCGCCGTGCGCGGAACGAGGGACCCGAAGCATCCACAAAGCGCGATTACGTGGAGGGCCTTTCCTGACCGGGGGCCTTTGCTCGTCCTACGCTCTCCATGGGGAAATCAGACCGTGATTCGTCCGGGCGTCAATAGGCACCGGTTCGGACGCCTTGATAGGCACCTGCGAAGCGCCGTCCCGATGACGTGCCCCGGCGGGACCTTCCTCGTCGGCATGTTCGCCGCGCCGGGTGGTGGCCAGACGATCACGGGAATCAAGCAGATTGACTGCCGCCCCTTCGGTATGAGCGGCAACTTCGCGCAGGTTCCGGTCAACGCCGGGCACTACGCCGGGAGCACGGAGATGGACTGCCTGGGCAAGCTGGTCGACGGCTTCCGCGGTTACACGGGCAACGTCACGGACGCGCTCGGATTCCACGGCGCTCCCCTCTTGAACCTGGGGCCGTTGAACGGCGACTTCGAGGAGGGGAACACGATGTACTGGACTACCGCGGGGGCGTAGCAGATCGTCACGTCCGGTGCGCACCACTCGGGGCAGTACGGGGCCATGCTGGGCAATTACACGGCCACGCAGGGCGACAGCACGCTGACGCAGACGTTCGTCGCGCCGGCGGGCGTCTCGTCGCTGACCGTCCAGTACAAGATGAGGTGTCCCGATACTCTCTCGAACGACTGGGCCGAAGCCTTCGTGATGGACGACGATACGGGGCAGACCTTCAAGGCGGCCCCCGTCTGCGCGACGATGAGCGCCTGGGGAGAATTCAACCTCGCGGTCATCGGCGGCGACAGGTGCACGCTCACCCTCGTCAATCACGACAACGGGAACCCGAGCACCCCCTCGTACACGTTCTTCGACGACATCACGTTCCACTGAACGAGCTGGGTCTCCGCCAAACCGGTGTCGCAACGGCGCGGCCCGCCCTCCACGCGAAGGGCGTGGAGCGACGGGCTTGCCCGGGTGACGCACACCGACCCGCGCGCCGTCGAAGGCGCGCGGGTCGTGGCCGAATTGGCTGCGCGCCCTCGCCGCGGATCTCGAACGGGCTCGGTCTGGCGTACCTTCCCGGTTCCGGTCAAGGGTCCTCGCTGCATACGAAGCGGGCGAGCTCCCCGTGCTCCTTGCTCTGACTCGGGGAAGACGTCGAGTACCCGACCACCAGCGAACGCGGCTCCGCGACCTGCACCGGCGTGACCGAGATGGCGCTCGTCGTGGTGAACGAGACGTCTTCGACGGGAGCGACGACGTCGAGCTGGCGATGAATCAAGTGCACTTCCCAGAGGTCCCCCGAGTCGCCCGGAACGGCCGTGACCACCGGATACACGACCCCGAGCGGGCCGACGCTCGGCTGGCCCGAACTCGAGGAGTCGCTGGAGAACCAGCTCTCGATCGGGCTCGCGGGTGCGCCGGCGTCGGTCAGCGCGATCGCGTACAGCGACCAGGGGCCCACGGGCCCGGCGTCCGTCGTCGGCGACTCCCACCACGTCAGCCAGTTGTGCCCGGCCTGGTCGCCGATCAACAGGGGCGACTGCACCACGTCCGCCTCGTTCTGTAGCGGCAAAGAAGCGACCTCCTCGAGCGACGACGCTCCGCCGCCCTGTCCCCCGATGACTCGAAGCACGACGAGGGAGGATGCCTCGCAAAAAGCACTCATGACCGCCCCCGAACAATCCCCGAACGCCACGACGACGAGTGTGTCCGTCACAGTCCGAAGCACGCTTGGGTTGAGGCTCGCGGTGGCCGACGCCCCAGCGGTCGTGATCGACCAGAGCGGCGGAGAAGCCATCTGGGAGCCGGCAACGTCGAACCATCCGAGCTCGCCGTAGATCCCGAGCAACGGCGGAAAGGCGGTATCGGGTCCGGCGTCACCGACGTCGTACGCGGTGTAGCCCCCCCAGAATCCGTCGCCCGCGGCGCCGAGCGCCGGCGTCGACAGTCCCCCAGCGTTCCGCAGCAGCGTTTGCGTGGCGCCGAGCTGCCAGGGCAACCCGTCGGCAACGTGGGAAAAGACGTCCGGCGGCCCGAATCCGCCGTACTCGGCCTGCAGACTCCACGTGAAGAGGAGCCTGCCGCCGGCCAGCTCGACGAGATTGGACGGCCCCTCCACCGCGTCGGAGATCGCTGTAGGCGGCTGCGCCTCGCGAGGGGGCCAGGTCGAGACGTCGTACTCGGCCGCGTAGATCGCGGGATCGTCCCATCCATCGTCCCCGGCTCCAGGCACTCTCCCGAACTGGACGACGTGCGGGGCATCGCCGGCCGAGACGGCCCGGAGGAGAAGCCCGTCTTGATGAAAGTAGTACGTCGCCTGCGTAAATGTGACGGTTTGAGCCGGGGGGCCGCTGGCGACGAGGTGACACGGGGGCGCCGGCGCGCGAACGGCGTCGGGCGCGACGTCCGCGACGTCCGCGCCGCTCGCGTCGACCTGCGGCTCGTCGACTCGCGCGTCATCGACCTGCGCATCGAGGACGTTCGGCCCCAGCGAGGCATCCAGCCCGGAGGGGTCGGGTGAGGGCTCCGTGAGACCGGACCGGGCGCCGCAGGAGGCGAGCAGCGGCACCGCGGCGTACGTGGCCGCCGCGAGAGCGCGCCGAACTCGGTTCATGTGTCTCTGGCTCCCCCAGCCCCGGCGGTCTCATGCCTCGTGGCTGGCGTCAATCACCTTGGGGCGTACCGCAGCCAAGTGCCCTGGCGGCGCCGGCATCGCTGGCGCTTCACGGCCACGGCGTGCCCCTCGGCTTGCCGCCGCTGCCCTTGAGTTCCATAGGCTGCTTCGTGAACGGGTTGATTCCCATTTTCGTGGGCCCCGGCTCGAACATCGTCTCCCAGAGGTCGACGCCGTCGAGCCACGCACCGAGCCACGAGCGCAGGGTGTGGCTCGTCTTGGCGAAACCGTGTTTGCCGGGCAAGGGTCACAATCGCGCCCTCATCGGCGCGGCCATCGAGGCAGGACCAAGTCGCGCAGCCCAGTCGCAGAGCGGCAGGAGCCGCTCGGACCACCTCGGATTGGCCGAGAGCTTCTCGTGAGCCTCGACGAGCGTCTCGGCGTGCCCTTCGCGCGACGGGTGCTCGCCCGTCGGAAAGAGTCCGTAACCAGGGCCGAAGCCGCCGTCCGCGACCTCCAGGTAGAGCCGCCGAAGGATGGACGGGAGGCCAAAGCCGAGACGCGATTCGACGCGCGCAACCGCGCTCTCCGAGTGGCCTGGAACGCCTTCGGCGTGTCGCGCGCGCCGACGGCGCGGCGCGGTGCGACCCGGCCGCGCTCGCGAAGCGCTTCAAGGAGCTCCTCGTCGCCCAGGTGCTCGCGCTCGACGCGCGCCGGCAGCCCCTCGACCCACTCGCCTGCTTGCGCAACGAGCCACTCCATCGCGCGCTGGGTCACGTAGTTGTAGCGAGCGCCTTTTGCTCTGAAGAAGTCGTCCGCCCCGGAGCGCCGGAGCAGGATCTCCACGTCCCTCGGTCCGGGCCCGAGCTCGCGTCGTTCAACCATCCCGCCGAGCCCGGGAACGAGCCCCCAGAGGACGCCGACGCGATTGGCCAATTCGGGCTCATGAGGGCTCGCGAGGATGTAGTCCTCGGGCTCCCCGCCGGGAGGACGAGCGTTCGGGTTCGAAGCGCCACGGTCCCAGGTCTCCCAGTTCGACTCCACGATGCGCGCCTTGATGATCGGGGCGAAGGTGAATCCCGTGAGGCCCGATACCTCCAGCGCCTCGCGGAATCCGTTGGTAACGACGATGTCCCCGAGCCCGGGGAAGGTGATTGGCGGGACGAAGGACGCCGTTCGTTCAAGCTGGATCAAGCCGTCCTTACGCGGAAGATGCGTGGACATCCCCCACGCGAGGATACTGCCGTAGTCGTCCCAGGGCATTTGGGGGGGGCCCCCAGCCGGTAGAGGTTCACGGGGCGAGCTTATCCGACCGACGGACCCGCGGCGGCGCCCGAGAGCGACCGGGCATGGAAGCTCGACGTGAAGTAGAAGTGAGGCACGGCGCGGTCCGCCACGACGACGACGCATGGCAGACGAGGAGCTCTCGATCGAGGTCTGGGCCGCGACATCCTCGCTCGGCGAGATCCTCGCGCAGCACGCCCGCTACGGCGAAGGACTGCTGCCCTCCCCGATCCGCGTCTCGCCGCGCGTCGCCTTGCGTCTGCGACCAGACGCGCGCGAGGCCGTCGAAGGACTCCTGGCCGCGGCTTCGGAACGAACCGGCCTGTTTTTGCGCCCTCGCGGGTCGGCGTCGATCGAGCTCGGGCTCGACCTCGTCTACAGCGACTACCCGAATTACCTGCGCACCCTCGAGGCCCTCGCGCCGTACGTCGACGACGCAGACTTCTCGTTGTACTTCGAGCAGGAGGACGACGCGGGACGCGACTACTACGTCGTCGATGCTTGCCGCTTCGCAAACGGTTCGTTCACCGTCTCGCGGCGGCTGACGCGAGCGGAGCCCGTCACCACGGGATGACCCTCAGCGATACATCAGCCGCACGAGCGATCCCTGGTCGGGCTGGCCGTTGCAATAATCCCAGGTGTCGTTCCAGTCGTACGACTGCGCGAAGGTGTGCGCCGTGGCGCCGGGGGAGAGATCGTTGTTGGACAAGATCCAGCCCTGGTTGTCGGCCTGGCCAGTCCAGACCTGGGTCGCGTAGGTCGCGACGGCTCCGCCCGCGACGGTGGTCGCGTTGCCGAGCGGCTGCCACTGATTTTGTGTGCCCGATTGGAAGTAGGCGAGCGCGAGATCGTTCACGTTGAAGGTCACGGCCGCCGTACCGCACGAAGCGGCAAACGTGGTCGCCGTCGTGACGCTGGCCGGTACCCGGCGGAGACAATGAGCCGCCGGATCGCTGCAATCGTCCGTCGCTACCTCGAAGTGGTCGAATACGTTCGGCGACCCGTTCGTCCCTGCGAAGAACACCGTCCATCCGCCCTCCGCGAGGTCCATGTCGCAGAACGCGTTGCGCACCGAGCCGCCGAGGAGCAGCGTGTAGACGCCCGTCGTCGCGGTCGGATCCTGGGCTTGCAGGTCGGCGCAGGACGTCGGGAGTTGCGACGCGTCCCCATCGAATGGCGCCGAGGCATCGAGGACCGATGCCTCGACGGGCGTCGTCGCGTCGAGTGGCACGGAGCCATCGGCGGATGCGCCTGCCTCGACGTGGCTCATTCCGTCACCGGCGGCTCCCGCTTCGACGGAACCCGAACCGCCGGACCCAAGGACAGGGCCGGATTCCGTCGCCCCTCCGAAGCACCCGGAGAAGCCCAGGATGGCACCGAGGAGCCCCCACATCTTCGCGGATCTCGGGATCATTCACAAGACCGTAGCAGGAAAACGGGAAGGCCATCGCGGGCGCGCACACCGGCCCCAGCCCCCGTGATCACCTCGGTTGCCGCTCACTCGGCGGTCCTTCGGTTCCGTATCCCAAATGCACATGTGTCACCGGCACGACGGTGCCGCGCAGCCAACGCCCGAAGAACCGTCGCGGACCCGGGACCGGCGTGCAGGCACGCGCGTTGCTGTCTCCTCCCGCGATGAAACTTAGCTTGCTTCGCTTCGGCCTTGCCCTCGCACCGATGGTCGCGGCCTGCTCGTCGCCAGCGCAGTCGCAGCAATCGACGACCCTCGATCAAGTGATCCTCCCCCGCTTCCGTGGACACCCCCGAAGGCGCGAAGATGCGCGAGGAGATGTTCATGGCACGCAGGAAGCGAAGGCAGTTCACCCCGGAGTTCAAGGCGGAGGCGGTGCGTCTGGCGCGCGTCGGCGACCGCTCCATCGGCCAGGTCGCCGGGGACTTGGACCTGACCGAGACGGCGCTGCGCGAGTGGGTCAAGCGCGCGGATGCCGACGAGGGCAAGGGGTCTCCCGACACTCTGACGACCGCGGAGCGCGAGGAGCTGACGCGGCTGCGACGTGAGAACAAGCGGCTGCAGATGGAGCGCGACATCCTAAAAGCGGCGGCCACCTTCTTCGCGAAGGAGAGCGAATGAAGTTCGCCTTCATCGCCTCGAGGGAGGTGGCCTTCCCCATCGAGGTCATGTGCCAGGTTCTCGGGGTCTCGCGCAGCGGCTACTACGCATGGAAGGTCCGGCCCGAGCCCCCGAAGAAGGTCGAAGATGCGCAGCTCGCCGTCGAGGTCGCGGCGGCGCACAAGCGAAGCCGCGGCATCTACGGCAGCCCGCGAGTTCACCGCGACCTCAAGGCCCGTGGGCTTCGCATCGGACGCAAGCGCGTGGAGCGCTTGATGCGCGAGACCGGGCTGAAAGGCCGAGCAAAGCGCAGATTCGCATGCACGACGGATTCCGACCACTCACTGCCCGTCGCCCCGAACGTGCTGGAGCGTCGCTTCGAAGCCGACGCACCGAACCGGACCTGGGTGGGGGACGTGACGTACATCGCAACGGCCGAGGGCTGGCTGTACCTGGCGGTGCTGCTGGACCTGTTCTCTCGTCGCGTCGTGGGCTGGGCGACGAGCGCGAGCAACGACCGGACCTTGGCCCTCGCAGCCCTGGAACGCGCCCTGAAGAACCGACGCCCGCCAGCGGGTCTCCTCCACCACACTGACCGCGGGAGCCCGTACGCCAGCGAGGACTACCAGGCCGCTCTCCGTCAGCGCGGCATCGTCGTCAGCATGAGTCGAACGGGCGACTGCTACGACAACGCTGTCGCCGAGAGCTTCTTTGCGACGCTCAAGGCCGAGCATGTGGATCACGAAGACTTCCCGAGCCGCGAGGTCGCTCACGCATCCATTGCAGATTACATCGAACGGTTCTACAACTCGGCCCGGCGGCATTCGTCGCTCGGCTACGTCAGCCCGATCGAGTTCGAATTGAGGTCGCGGGTCGCCGCGTTTGCGGCATAGTCAGACTGTCCACGGCACCGGGGGAAGATCAGATGCCCGATTGCCGGGACCCCCCATGCTGCTCGTGAAGCTCCCGCGGCGGTAAAGTTGGCCAACGACGAACACGGAGCCAAGTATCTCATGGCGATGGGCTCGTCGCAGAGAAAGCCGGCGGCGATGGTGCCGCGTGCTCGCAGTGGTCGTGGAAGGGATACACGTGCCATGACGGACGCCGAGGGGACGGAGATTCACGAGACCCCGGTCGAATCTGCGCCCGAGCGAGCCCCGGTCGACACGAAGCGCCAGCGTCGTCCGTGGTACCGCGCGCTCGCCGTGCTCGACGACTTGGAAGAGCGCCGCTTCGCCGCGATCACCCGCTGGCTGGGGACCCTCGAGGCCCAGTCAACCCCCGACGTCGCCCGCGAGTGGCTGTTCGCTCCGCTCGGAAAGTCCCTCAAGGAGACCTGGGCCTTCGCCCGGACCTTCGTGCGTTTCTCGCTGCGACCGGCGACGGCTGTAACCCGCCCGACCACCCCGAGGAAGCTCCTCGACGGGCCTCGGGGCTACTACCTGGCGTGCTTCGCCCTGGCGGTCCTCCTCGACAAGGCGATCGACTTCGTCGCGCCGCTCACGCGGCCGCTGTCCGGCGCGCCGGAAGGCACCGAGCTGCCCGGACAGATCGCCCATCACGCTTACGCCAGCTCGGCGCGACTCGCCATCCAGCTTGCGGCCTCGCTGGGGGTCCTCTTTGCCACCGCGGCGCCGTTCTGGCTCTTCGCGCCCGCGGACGGTGACACGCGGCGGGTCCGCGCGGCCCGCGCGGTCGACGCCTGCGCTTACCTCGTCGGGACGTTCCTCGTGCTCGTTCCCTGCCTGACGTGGGGGGTCTTCGCCTTGCTGCCGTACGGGCTGGGGGAGCCGCTCTCCGCTCTGGAGCACGCGCTCGATCGACTCGTCGCCCCCATCTGGCCGGTCGGCGCCGCCGAGGGATGCCATGACCGCGCGCTGGCGCCCGTCGCCGGAATGGGAGGGCGCCTGGCGATGTGCTCCTGGGCGCTGCCGGTGGCGTTCCTCCAGACCACGCGACTGGGGAGGGCGCTCGGCCTCGGCGCCGCGCGCTTCGGGGTCTCGGCGCTCCTCGCCGTCGCCGCTGTGGCCCTCCTCGCGCGGTACTACTTCACGTTCATCGGCTTTTGCTGGTGACGGACTCACGCGCCCGCGCCCCGTGAAGCGGCCCCGCCGGCTATCACAAGAGGACTCGGAGCTAGCCCGCGAACCGCTCGGCGCATGCCTCGACGTCCTCCGGGCGCGCGAGCAGGTCCTGCTTGAACTCAACCTCCAGGTACTGGAGCGCGCCGGGGTATGCGTGGCGGGGAATCGTGTATGCGGGCACCGTCGTGTGCGAAGCGCTCAAGACCCACGAGGCCGGCGCCCGCGGCAACGACGCCATCGTGCTAGCCGGCTGCTGGGCACACGTGTTCCGCAAGTTCGAGGAAGCCGCGCCCGATCACCCCGAGGCCCATCTCGCGCTCAAGTGGATCCGACAGCTCTACGAGATCGATGAGCGTGCCGAGGGGGACATCGCCAGGAAGGCCGAGCTTCGTCGTATCGAGAGCGCCGACGTGATCGCGACGATGAAGACCTGGCTCTGGACGCAGGCCACGCGTCAAGACGCTGTCCATCGGCAAGGCGGCGGCCTACGTCGTGGCCAACTGGGACCGGCTCACTCGCTTCGTCGGCGATGCGCGCATCCCGCTCGACAACAACGCAACCTAGCGTGGCATCCGTGGGCCTGTCGTAGGACGCAAGAATCATTACGGCTCCAAGTCCCGCCGCGGTACCGCGGTCGCCGCCGCGTTCTACACGCTCCTCGAAACCGCGAAGCTCGCTGGCGTCGACCCCATCGACTACCTGCGACAGGCTGCTCTCGCCGATGCGCGCGGAGAGGTCCTGCTCCCGACGTACCTGGAAGGGTGAGTCACCACCCCCGCCCTCTGGCGTTGGATTTTGCGACAGGATAAAATGACGCGATAGTGCGTGCCGAGCTTCTCCGTCTTCTTGCGTTGCTGACGCTCGAGTGCCCGGTGGCTGAAGAGGCCAGCGAGTGGGCCATCGCAGTCCTCGCCACCGCCCAGGACACCGAGGCCGTCCGCATCCTCGCGGGGCTACCCCCAAACGCTGCCCGCGAGGAGACCGCGCCCTGGCTTCGGCGCGCGGCCCACGACCTGGGCGTTCGGCTGCCCACGCGCGAAGAGTCGTACAGGATTCTCTCCCTGTCCCAAGCACAGCAGGCCCGCGACCTCGCGCGCGCCATCGCGGACGGCAAGATCGGCGTCGTGGAGGGGAGCTGGAAAATAAGGGGGCTCGCGTTTGCTGGCGCGGACGTCGACGACGAGATGCGCGCCCTGTTCGTGCCTTTCGTGGCCGTGACGTCAGAGACCGATCACTTCCCGATTGGCGAGGAGCGCGCAAATTGGGACCCGGACGTGCTTCGCGAGAAAGACCGCGAGATCCGCGCCTACGATGAAGCCTGCCGCGCGCAAATGGTCCCGCATTGCCGAGCATTCGCGGCTCGTATCGATCGGGACGTGGCCCGGCTGACGGAGTCCTTCATGTCGACGCCGAAGTGAGGTGGACGGAACGCGACGCCTTACGATGATCGCCTTCGCTTTCCTCCAGACCACGCGAGTCCGCCAAAATAAAGCGTAGGCGCAGTCAGCTCCCCTCGACGATCACTCTGCCCGCGATCCGCAGAGCACTCGTCGCTCGCCTGGCTGCGCCACTCCCATGCCCCGCCTGCGCGGGCTCGTGAGACCCTTCGTGCCGATCTAATAGAGCGGAGTAGTGCTAGGGCCGGCACGTCCGGAAGCCCGACGAGGTCCGTGCACGCGACAGCCACCACGGACATCGCGATCAAGAACGAGATGGCCGGCAGGCGTTGCATGAGGCTGGCTCATGCCCGTCGTACATGGAGCTCCCCTTGAAGTCGATGGTGCGGGTCGGCGCGCTTTTTGAACGCCCTGCACGAGCCCCGTCCTTCCGAGGTGCCGCGCGGTGCCGCATGCTGCGCGCATGACGGAGACGGAAGCGAAGTGGTCGGAGCGCGTTCGAGAGTAGAAGACGAGCGGCCAGACGGCGAAAGAATTCGCCGCGAGCCGAGACTTCAAGCCGTCCACGCTGGTATACTGGGCCAGCTGCTTGCGGACCGGCGCGGAGCCCCGGAAAGGGCGCCAGCCACGCGTTCGGATCGCGCGCGTCGTGCGCGTGCCCGCTCCGACGGACGCGGCGATCGTCGTCGCCGTGGGTTCGGCCCGCGTTTCGGTGCGCGCCGGCTTCGACCCCGTCGTACTGCGGCAGGTCGTCCGCGCGCTGGGTGAGGGCGCATGATCCCGCAGGGTGTCCAGATCTTCGTCGCGCTCGAGCCCGTCGACATGCGCTTCTCGTTCGATCGCCTATCCGGCCTCCCCAAGGAGCACGTCGGCTACGGAGCGCGCAGCGGCGCGCTTTTCTTGTTCTTCGGCCGTCGACGCGACTCGCTGAAGATTCTCTTCTTCGACGGCAGCGGGATGTGCCAATTCTACAAGCGCCTGGACGCCGGCACATTCAAGCTGCCGCAGGCTGGCGAGGGTTCGAGGCACGTGGAGATCGACGACGCGACGCTCGAGGCGCTGCTCGACGGGGTGCAGGTCGAGTCGCAACGGGCGGTGCGGACACGCCGTCCACGCGTGCACTGACGTGCATGCTCCGAACGATTCGTGTGTAGATTGCACGATGCCCATCGACACGGATCGATCGTTCGGGCAGATGCGACTTCGTGCTCGACGAGGCGAAGTCGCCGCAGCCGCAGCTTCAGGAGGCGTTCGAGCGGATCGCGCAGCTTGAGGCGACGCTGGCGACAACGCGCACCGCCCTCGCGCAGGCCACGACCGAGCGCGACAAGCTGCGGCGCGCCTACGAGCAGCTCAAGGAGCAGCTCGAGCTCTTGCGCCGGCGCATGTTCATCGCAAAGGCCGAGCGGATCGACGTGCGGCAGCTGGAGATCGAGTTCGAGCAGACGCACACGAAGCTGCAGGCGCTCGCCCGTGAGCTGGGCGACGACGCGCTGCCGCCGCCGGCCGAGCCACCGCCGGACCCCAAGCCCCCGCGACCGAAGCCGACCGGCCGTCGCAATCTGAAGACCCTCGACATGCCCGAAGAGCGCATCGAGCTTCTCGATCCGGCGCGCAGGGCGCCAATCAATGCTCTAGTGGCGAACTTTGCGACATTTGGTGTGTCCGGGCTCTGCGATGCGTGGTCGACGCGCTCACTCGATGACCATGACCCCGGACTCTGGAAGTCGGGACACAAGCTCCGGCCCCAAGAGCATCGACGGTGTGTAGGCGCCTCCCGGCGCCTCGTTTTGCAGCAGGTGCTGCACGACCTCGAGCGAGCCGGTGATCGTGCGGATTTCGCGCGACGTGAGCACCCGTTTCGGGCCGACGTGAGCACGCAGATCGCCATGTGATCGGAGCGAAGCGACGTCTCTGGGTCGCAGGTCAACCGTTCGCCGTCGTCGTGATCTTCTCCTTCCGCTTCGAGGGTCCCTTCAGGTCCAATTTGTATGCGTTGTGGACGAGCCGGTCGAGGACGGCGTCGGCGACGGTCGGGTCACCAATCCACTCGTGCCACTTGGTCACCGGCACCTGGCTGGTGACGACCGTCGACGTTCGGCCGTACCGGTCCTCCAGGACCTCCAGAAGGTCGTGGCGATGGGCCTCGGTCGTCGTTCCCAGCCCCAGGTCGTCGAGCACGAGCAGGTCCGCCTTCGCGAGCCGCGCGAGCAGTCGAGCGTACGAGCCGTCGGCGCGCGCGAGCGCGATCTCGTCGAAGAGGCGCGGCACCCGCCGGTACAGCACGCGCAGTCCGCGACGGCATGCCGCCTGGCCGAGCACGGAGGCCAGATAACTTTTGCCTACGCCAGTCGCACCGGTTACCAGCACGTTGAGGTGTTCTCCGATCCACGTGCAGGTCGCGAGCTGGCGGAGCATGCCGCGGTCGGCGCCGCGAGCCGCCGAGGTGTCGACGTCTTCCAGGCACGCGCCCGGGATCCGCAGCTCGGCGTCCTTGAGCAACCGAGCGAGGCGCCGGTTGTCCCGGGCGAGGTACTCGGCCTCCACGATCATCGTGAAGCGCTCGTCGAAGGACAACGCGCCGACGGTGGCGTCGCGTTGTTGCGCCTGCCAGGTGTCGGCCATGGTGCCGAGTCGCAATGCGTGCAGTTTCTCCAGAGTCGGTTCTTTGAGCACGGGTCTCGTTCCTTTCTTCAGTGGTAGTAGCCAGGGCCACGCACGTTCTCGTGCGTGCCCGGGGCCGTCGTCTCGTGGGTCCCGGGAAGTTCAAGCTGCTCGCGACCAAGCTCGAGAAGCCGTTCGACGGGCTTGTAACTGCGGGCGCCGAAGTGCAGCGCGTGCGCGCAGGCGGCTTCGACCCGCGCCTCGCCGTACTTCTTGACGAGCCGCTGCAACCCCTTGGCCGATCGCCATCCCTGCTCACGTACGGGGTTGGCGTCGAGCAGTCGTTGCACCATCGCCTCGGTCATCGGGCCCACCGAGGCGCCCCAGGCGATGACCGCGTCGCCGCCGGCGAAGTGCTTCTGGTGGGCTTCGGGCATGTGCCCGGGGTCGGTGGTGAAGCGGAAGCGCACGTAGCTGCGAGCGTGACTGGCGACCCGGCGATTCTTGTGGAGGATCTCCACCGTCGTCGCCGTCATGCGCGCCTCGACCTCCTCGCGCACGAGCGTGTACGGCACCGAGTAGAAGTGGTCGAAGAGCGCGACGTGGTAGTCGACGTTCACCGTCGCCCGCCTCCACTCGCTCAGCTCGAAGGGCTGCGCGGGCAACGGCAGAAGCGCGGCGCGCTCGACGCGTTCGAAGAGCGCTCGGCGGCTGATGCCGCCGAGCTTCTTCATCGCCCGCTCATTGAGGTCTTCGAGCAGCTCGGCGATCCGCTCGTTGAGGGTCTCGATCGAGAAGAAGGTCTCGTTGCGCAGTCGCGCCAGGATCCACCGCTGCGCGACCTGCACGGCCACTTCCACCTTGGCCTTGTCGCGTGGCTTGCCCGGACGCGCGGGCACGATCGCGGTCCCGTAGTGCCGACCGAGCTCCGCGTACGTCCGGGTGACCGTCGGCTCGTAGCGGCACGGCACGCGGACGGCGCTCCGGAGCTGATCGGGGACGACGATGCGCGTCGCGCCGCCAAAGTACGCGAAGGCGCGTACGTGCGACGCAATGAAGTCGCCCATCGTCTGCGTTCGCGTCGCCTCGGCGTAGGTCAGGTTCGAGGCACCGAGCGCCGCGACAAAGAGCTCGACCTCGATCACCTCTCCGGTCGTGCGGTCGACAACGTGCGGCTTCTTGCCCGAGTAGTCGACGAAGGTCTTGTCGCCCGCCTTGTGGTTCTGGCGCATCACCAACCCACGGCGATCCATCCAGCGGCGGTACGCGTCGCAGAACGCCGTGTACCGGAAGCCGTTCGGGTGCTCGCGCAGGTACTCCAAGTGCAGCAGTTCGAGCGTCACGCCCGGCCGCCGCAGCTCCGCGTGCATCCACCCCGGGTCGGGCAGCGCCCGTTCGTCGCGCCGGGCATGCTTCGGACCGCCGTACATCCGCTGCTCGAGGCCCCCGTCGTCGAGCGCCTCCACCGCCGCCCAATCCAGGCCCGCCCGGGCGGCGCGCCGCTCCGTCTTGGACACGACGCCGACGCTCACCCCCGCCGCGCGCGACGCCTCCCGGACGCTTCTCTTGAGCGCCCATCGCAACCTCAAAACCTCTCGCACCTTGCTCATCGCCAGCCGCTCCATTGCTTCGCGGACCTCCTCGTCGGAGCCCGCAGTCAAAGAGGAGCGACCCAGCTCGTCACTTCGCCCGATCTCTGCCGTTCACGGGTCCCCGTCCTCCCCGTTCACACCAGGGCGATCCCGGTGTTCACGGCTGAGCGATCCGGGTGTTCACGGCTCCGATCTCGGCGTTCACGTCCGCCGATCTCGGTGTTCACATGGCGGCGATCCGCGCGTTCACGTGTCCGCGATCCCGGCGTTCACGAGCGCGCGAGATCCGCATCAGTACTGCGGCCAGCTCGGCAAGCAGGCCAACTGCCAGTCACTCGTCTCCGTAACCTTGGCTCGCGATGAGGTACCGATCCCCATCGCGTTGCGTCTGTTCTTGCCTCAATCCTGGAGCGAAGACCGCGCGCGGTGCAGGCGCGCAGGGGTGCCCGATGAGACGGTCCACAAGCCGAAGTGGCAGATCGCGCTCGATGAAATTCGACGCATCCGCAAGGCGGGCGTTCGGTTCAAAGACGTCTTGGCCGATGCGGGCTACGGCGCCTGCGCCCAGTTCCGCCATGCGCTCACCGCCATGCAGATCACCTGGGCGGTGGGCATCTCACCCGAGCAACTCGTCTACCCGACCACAGTGCGCTTGCGCTTCCCACGAGCGGCGACCGGGCGTCCGCGCAAACACGGCGTCCCTACCGCCTCTCGCCGCTCCGTGCGCGAGGCCATCGAGGCACTCGGCGAAGAGGCCTTTCGCACGATCCGTTGGCGTCGCGGCACTAAGGGCTGGCTCTCCGCCGACTTCGCCGCCGTACGCGTGCGTGTTGCCGACGGTCCCGACGCCGGACACCACGTGCATCTGCCTGGCGAAGAGGCTTGGCTCGTCTGCGAGCGCCGCAGAAACGGGGACGTCAAATTCCACCTCGCCGACCACCCCGAATCCGCCTCCCTCAAAACTCTCGCCACCACCATCAAGGCTCGCTGGTCGTGCGAGCAAGCGCACCAACAGCTCAAAGAGGAGCTCGGGCTCGACCACTTCGAAGGCCGCTCGTGGCACGGCCTCCATCATCACGCCGTGCTTACGATGATCGCGTTCGCTTTCCTCCAGACCACGCGAGTCCGCCAAAATAAAGCGTAGGCGCAGTCAGCTCCCCTCGACGATCACTCTGCCCGCGATCCGCAGAGCACTCGTCGGTCGCCTGGCTGCGCCACTCCCATGCCCGGCCTGCGGCGGGCTCGTGAAACCCTTCGTGCCGATCTAAAAGTGGCGGAGTAGTGCTAGCTGGGGAGGGGCCTCGCCGGGGAAAGACTGCACGATGATCCGGCGGACCTTGCCCGCCAGGCCCTCGTTCGCATCGAGGCGCGCGAGCCAATCGTCGGCCTGGCCCTTGAGCAGCCGAGAGAGCCGGACATCGTGATGGACCTGGCGGGCCTCGAGCAACTCATCGAGGAACGCGCGAGGGACCACGAAACCGGCGTGCGGACGGTCGCACCTCTCTCGACCACCGAAGATGCGAGTGTATTCGGCGGCGTAAGGCGGGCGAGCGTGCTCGAACCACACCTCCAGGTCTCGTCGGAGGGGACGACCATGGAAGAACGCGATGCCGATCGCTTCAGTCCGTGTCACCCCGAATTCCTGGCGAAGGCGGTTACAGAGCGGATTGGGGCTGCGCACGATTTCGAAGACGATGTGTACCACGTCACCGTCTTCGACGAGGCGAGGGGCCGAGGTGTCGGCCACGAGTCGATAGTAGGTGAGGAACGCGTGGAGTGCCTCGCGGAGCGTGGTGGCTTGAGACGCAATTTGTCCAGGTAGGTTGAAGGCGGCTACGGACGCATTCTCGCCCATATGCAAGCCGAGGGCCGGATCCCCCGTTGTGCTCAGAGCGAGCTCCTGAAGCAAATCGTAGGGGCCGGTCTCTATCCGGGCTTCAGGATCTTCGACGATCGTCGGAGAGATCCCCGCTGCAACCAAGAGCGCACGCGCGTCGTGGCCCGTTCGGTAGACTTTGTCGACGAGAGCACGAACCAGCGAAACGCCGATAGTCGCCATGAGCTTGCACGCGTGGGTGTCGGGCGAGAGCCGCCGGAACTCAATCTAACACGCGTGCTCGCCGCGCACGTTCATCCGGTCCCCTTCGCGGAACAGCGCCGCGACCAGCGGGTCCTTGCTCGGGAACGCGAGTCGCCGCCTGGAGGAGGGTCTCGAGCATCTCGCGCGAGCGCCGCTGCACGGGCCTCTTTCGCGGGCGGACACGTGCTGCCGGCAAGCGAGCCAAACTACCCTCCTCGAACGCGAGTAGCGAAAGCGAGCCATCCGTCGCATCGTGCCCTCGCCAGCCCGGGAGGCGCGCTGCGACCCGATCTGAACTGAATCGCATGGAGCCTCGGTAGCCGAATGTGCGTGCCGCGTTCTCATGGATTCGGATCTTGAAGAGATCGAGGGCTCCGCCGAGAGGGTACGCTGAACAGTAGCGTGATCTCTGAATACGGTGACTGGAAGGGGACGGTCCGCTACGAGATCATCAGCTGCCTTGGAAAGGGCGGTATGGGCGTCGTTTACGAGGCCTTCGACCGGGAGTGCCGTCAGCGCGTCGCGCTCAAGACGCTGCTGCACTTCGATGCCTCGGCGCTCTACCTCTTCAAGCAAGAATTTCGCACGCTCGCCGACGTCCGTCACACCAATCTAGTCCGCCTCCACGAGCTCGTCGCGAGCGATCCTGGTCGCATCTTCTTCACGATGGAGCTGGTGAGCGGGGTCGACTTTCGCCGCTATGTTCAGAGGCCGGAAGCGTACCGGGTCTCCGCCGCACCCCCGCCCACGACATCGCCGTCGATCGCGCCCGCGCGGGCGCCGTACTCTCCGCCGTGCCCGCACGAGGAAGCGCAGGCCCGACCGCGATCCCCGGCCGACATGGATCGGCTCCGCCAGACGCTCCGCCAGCTCGTAGACGGCGTCCATGCGCTCCACTCGGCTGGCAAACTGCACAGGGACATCAAGCCTTCCAACGTACTCGTCACACCCGAGGGGCGAGTCGTCGTCCTCGACTTCGGCGTCGCCACGGAGGTCGGAGTGCCCGCGGGCCGCGGGGAAATGGTGGGTACGGCGCGCTATATGGCGCCCGAACAGGCCGACGACGGTCCGCCGACCCCCGCGTCGGATTGGTACAGCGTCGGAGTGATGCTCTACGAAGCCCTCGTCGGGCGTCCCCCGTTCGACGGTTCGCTCTTCGATATGCTCACGCAGAAGAGCATCGCCGAGCCGCCTTCTCCCTCCGAGTGGGTCAAAGGGGTTCCCGCCGATCTCGACTTGCTCTGCTGCTCACTGCTGCAGCGAGAGCCCAAGGAGCGACCGACCGGCACGGAGATTCTCCGTTTCTTCGGCGTCACCCACAGCAGCACGCCAACGCCCCGGACACCCGGCAAGCCCAACGGGGCCCTCATGGGACGCGAAGGGCAGCTGCAGGCGCTGCGCGAAGCGTTCGAAAGGTCCCGGTCGGGCGAGACGACCACGATGCGCGTCGGCGGCCTTCCAGGGATGGGCAAGTCGACGGTCGTGCGCCACTTCATCGACGGCCTCGTGAGGCGTTGCGACGTTGTTGTCCTGCGCGGAAGGGCCTACGAGCGCGAGTCGGTCCCCTACAAGGTCGTCGACAGCGTGATCGACGCGCTCAGCCTCCATTTGCTGGCACTGGCGGACGAGGGCGATCCTGTCGATCTCCCGGAGGATATCTCGGCGCTCGCAGGGCTATTCCCCGTGCTCGAGCGAGTTCCTGGGGTCGTCGCGGCCCCCGCCCCGTCGAGCGACGACCCCAGTAGCGTCCGCCGCCGTGCGTTCGCCGCGCTACGGGAGATCTTCGCGTCGCTGGCTCGCAAAAAGCCGGTGGTCGTCTTGGTCGACGACGTCCACTGGGGCGATGCCGACAGCGCCGCGCTCCTGCTCGACCTCGTGCATCCCCCGATCACGCCGCCGCTACTCCTCCTCTTGATCCAGGACGACGCACGCGCCCCATCGAGCCCCTTCCTGAACGATTTGCGCGCCCACTGGCCCGAGGGAGCGGAGATGCGCGAGATCACCGTCGGTCCGCTCGCCACCGAAGATGCACATCGCCTCGCCCTCGATCTGCTCGGCGCGGACGACGAGCTAGCATACCGGATGGCACGTGCGGTGGCGCGCGAGGCGCGAGGAAGCCCCTTTCTGACCGAGGAGCTCGTCCGCAGCATCCGCGGCGCCCCACAGTCCGGCGCCACCCTCACCGAGGTCACGCTGGAGGAGATGGTAGGGGCGCGACTCGCGCGGCTGCCCGACCGGGCGCGACGGCTGTCGGAGATTGTCGCGGTCGCGGCGAGACCGCTCCCGATCTCGGTCGTCGCGGGCGCGTCGGAGGCCGGCGACGAGGCCGACCAGGTCATCGCGCTCCTGGGCACTCGACGTTTCGTGAGCACGGGGCTCCGCGACGGACGGGAGATCGTCGAGATGATCCACGAACCCATCCGCCAGGCGATTGTCGCGCAGATCCCGGCGTCGACGCTGCGCGAGCACCACTGTTGTCTGGCGCGGGCACTCGAGGACATGGCGAGCGGGGATGCGGAGGCGATCGCAATGCACTGGCTGGGCGCTTGCGAGAATGCGCGCGCCGCACACTTCGCAGAGAACGCAGCCGAGCAAGCCGCCGCGAAGTTCGCCTTCGATCAGGCGTCACGGCTGTTCCGTCTTGCGCTCGAGAACGTCCCAGCGTCGTCGCCGGACGTTCTCCGACTGCGCCCGCGCCTCGCCCGGGTACTGCAGCACGCCGGTCGCCACGGCGAATCGGCGAAAGAATTCCTCGCCGCTGCGCAGGCCGTGACCGCCGACGCGCGCCTCGGATACGAGCAAGCGGCCGCCCAGCAGTTGCTGAGCGCCGGGCGCATCGACGAGGGAGCCCAGGTCCTCCAGGGCGTCCTCGCCGCGGTTGGTATGAGGGCGCCGCGTTCGCCGAGCGCCGCTGTCTTATGGCTGATCGTCTACCGCCTCTGGCTTGCCCTCATCGGTCTACGTTTCCAGGAGCGCAAGCCGGAGGACGTCTCGCCCGAAGACCGCCTGCGGCTCGAAGCGCTCGCCACGGTGGCGGTGGGATTTGCCATCGTCAACGTGGTCCTCGGTGCTTGCATGCAGGCACGTTACCTCGTCGAAGCTCTCCGTGTGGGCGAGCGACTCCAGCTATCGCGCGCCGCCACGTTGGCGGCGGCCCATTCGGCGGGCACGGGCAAGCCCCTCCGGAAGCGCGAGACCGCGCTCGTCCAGATGGGCCAACGCCTCGCCCAGGAGGACGGGACGCCCGAGGCTGCGAGGCACTTCGACGGGGCCTGGGGCGTCGGCCTCTTCCAGCACGGTCGCTGGAAGGAGGCGCTCGGTCTGCTCGACCGTTCCGATAGGGAGGACACCCGGGGTATGGCCGGGTCGTCGATCGCGCGCGTCTACGCCGTGCTCGCGCTCCTCTACATGGGCGACTTGAAGGAGGTGACGAGGCGCGTGAACAGCCTCCGCGCGATCGCCCGCGACCGCGGCGACCTCTATACCCTTGTGACCCTGAACACAGCTGCGGGCGTCAAGGCGTCTCTGGCGGAGGACGACCCGGCCGGCGCGCTGCGCAACCTGCGCGACAGTCTTTCCCACTGGCCGAAGACGGAGTTCTTCGCGCAGCACTGGATGGCCATGGTCTACGAGGCCGAGATCGAGCTCTACGTCGGCGACGGCGAGCGCGCCAACCAGCGCATCCTGAGAGATCGGGCGGCGCTGAGGAAGAGCTTCCTTCTGAACTCGGTCATGATTCGCGTGCTGACATTCTTTGCGCGGGGCCGAGTGGCGATCGCGTCGATCGAGTCCAACCCCGCACTCCGGCAGAAGCGGATCGCCGAGGCACGGCACATGGCGCGACGACTCGCGCGCGAGCACGACCCGTGGGTAGCGGGGCTCGCGTTCATGGTGACGTCGATGGCCGAGAACGCGGCGGGGAATCGCGCCGCCGCCGTGAACGCCCTCCGATCCGGAGTCGAAGCCGCCACCGCGACCGACACGATCATGTTTGCGGTTCCTGCGCGCCACCGACTTGGAGAGCTGCTCGGGGGCGACGAAGGTAGGAGGCTCGTCCAGACGGCACTCGACGCGATGGCCTCGCAGGGTGTCCGGAACCCGGCACGCTGGCTGGCGCTCCACATGCCCGGCAAATGGGGGTCCCGCGATGCCGAAGGTCACACGACGCCGTGACGGTCGACGGTTTGGCTCTCCCCGGGCAACGACGACGGCCGACTTCACTCCACCAGGTACCGGAGCACGATGTCACTCAGCTCGTCGGCGAGGCGCGGGTCGCGCGCGCGCTCGGGGTTATCCACGACGGCGGCGTGGGCCACCCCCAGCATCATGCGGACCAGGATGAAGGCCGCGAGCTCGACGTTGCGGATACGCAGGCGATCCCGGTACCGGTGGAGCGCGGTCGCGAGCAGCTGCTCGACCTGGGGCTCGAAGTCGCCGACCTCCGCGCGCGCATCCTTCCGCAGGACCTCCTCGATCATGACGCGGTGCAGGCGCGGGTTGATCCCATGCGTCTCGAGCATCGCGCGGACCAGCGCGCGCACCGCCGTCTCGACCGGCGTCGTATCGGTGAGGCCGTCGAGGTGGGACGCGAGCACCCGCACCATGTCCTCGCGGTGCCGGCGCAGCAGCGCCACGACCAGCGCGTCCTTGCTCGGGAAGTACTGATACAGCGAGCCGACGCTGATCCCGGCCGCCGCGGCGACGCGATTGGTGGTCGTCCGCGTATAGCCCTCCCGGATCAGAACGCGAGTCGCCGCCTGCAGGATGGCCTCGAGCATCTCGCGCGAGCGCCGCTGCACGGGCCTCTTTCGCGGGCGGACACGTGCTGCCGGCAAGCGAGCCAAACTACCCTCCTCGAACGCGAGTAGCGAAAGCGAGCAATCCGTCGCATTGTGCCCTCGCCAGCCCGGGAGGCACAAGGACCATGGCCCAGAGAAACCTGCACGACCGCTTCGAGACCTCGCCGTTCGACCGGAGCACGCCCGAGTGCGTCGCGCTCAGATGCAACCTCGCCGCGGCGTTCCGCATCATCGCGCGGCGAAAGATGGACGACGGCATCGCGGGCCACATCAGCTGCCGTGTGCCCGGGACGCGCGACCAGTTCTGGGTCAATCCGCTCGGGCTCCTCTTCGAGGAGATCACCGCGGACGACCTGTTGCTCATCGACGGCGCAGGCAACGTCATCGAGGGGCAGCGCCCCTACAACCAGGCTGCCTTCGCCATCCACTCGACCTTGCACGAGCAGCGCCCCGACGTCGTCGCGATCTGCCACACCCATCCCCCCCGGGGCACCGCGTTCTCTGCGCTCGGGATCCCGATCAAGCTCGTCGACCAGACCGCGTGCTCCTTTCACGAAGACCACACCCTCGTCTCCGAGTACGGCGGCATGGTCAACACCAAGGACCTGGCGCGCCAGCTCGCGGCCGGCGTCGCCGGCAAGCGCGTCGCCGTGCTGCAGAACCACGGGCTCATCACGCTCGGCCACTCGATCGAGGAGGCGGTCGTGGACATGCTCGACCTGGAGAGGACGTGCGAGCTGTGCATGGGCCTCTTGCCGAAGTGGGGCGACGTCGTCGAGGTCCCACACCACGCCGCCGTTCAGGCCCGCGAAACGCTCACGCACCCGGCACGCATCGCCCTGCAGTGGTGCGCGCTCGTCCGGCAGATCGCGCTCCAACAGCCACACTACGCGGGGAGCCTCCGCGAGCGGCTCAAGCAAACAGCACGAGACACACCATGAAGGCGGATCAGCGATTCGAAGGGAAGGTCATCGTCATCACCGGCGCTTCGTCCGGCATCGGGGCGGCGGCCGCGCGCGCCTTCGCGGCCGAGGGCGGGCACGTGGTGCTCGCCGCCCGTTCGGCCGCGCCGCTCCAGCAGCGCGTCGGCGAGATTGTCGCGGCGGGGGGCCGGGCGCTCGCCGTGCCTATCGACATCGGCGAGCCGGGCGCGCCGGAGCGACTGCTGGAGCGCGCGGCCGGAGAGCTCGGCGGCATCGACGTGCTGGTCAACAACGCCGGCGCCAACTACCGCGGTGCGGTGGAGGAGCGCACCGGCGCGGAGCTCGCAGGAATCGTGGCCGTCAACCTGACGGCGCCGATCCTACTGACGCGCGCAGTGCTGCCCTACCTGAGGCGTCGCGGCGCCGGTGCGATCGTCAACGTGGCGTCCCTCGCCGGCCGCGTGCCGCTGCCTCACGAGGCGACATACTCGGCCACCAAGTTCGGTCTGCGGGCCTTCAGCTTCTCGCTGGCCGAGGAGCTTGCCGGGTCGGCCATCACCGTCGCCGTCGTCTCGCCTGGGCCGGTCGACACCGGTTTCATCATGACCGACCTCGACCACGTCCCCGACCTGGTGTTCTCGCAGCCGGTGAGGACGGCCGCGCAGATCGCAGCGCTGGTACTCGACTCCGCCGCCGACGGGCGGAGAGAGCGCACGCCTTCGCGCGGATCGAGCCTCGCGACGACGTTCGGCTATCTGTTCCCGGCGCTCCGCTCGCGCCTCACGCCGCTGCTTGAGCGCCGCGGTCGCGCGGCGAAGGAGACGTTCCGGCAGCGGGCGAGCGCGAGCTGAATTGAGCTTCCCCCGGGATCGTGGACAGTCGCCTGCCGCAATTCGGTCCACTGAGCTGATCGTGCAGCGTCCGGGCGTGTCGATTGCGCTCGTTCGCACGCTGGTCGACGAGGTGGCGCGCGTGGGGATTCCCGCTGAAGATTTTCTCGCTCGCGCGGGCTTGAACGGCGCGACCCTGGCTGACGCCACCGCTCGCGTCGGGCTCGACGTCTACGAGCGCCTGCAGGAGCTCGCGCTCGATTCTGACGGGCGACCCTGCTCTGGGTCTGCACATGGGCGCGAGGGCGCCGCTCGCCACCTTCGACCTGGTGGGCTCGATGTCGGTTCACTGCTCGACAATCCGCGAGGCGATCGAGGTCTTCCGCCGGTACCGACGCCTGGTCTCCGATTGCGAGGCGCCCTCGCTCATCGAGCACGGCGACCTAGCCATCCTGACCCTCCACATCATCCGCGCGAGCGAGCGGTGTAGCCGCCTGCGCGCGGAGCTGGGCATCACGGCCCTCGTGCGGTTCGGGCGCATGTCGGCCATGGTCAAGCGACGCGCGAGCGTCATCCAGTTCGAGCATCAAACGCCGCCTTATGCCGCCGAGTACCTGAATGTGCTCGGGTCCCCCGTGACATTCGGGCATAGAGAGACCCGCGTCATGTTCGAGCGCCGGCTCCTCGACGAGCCGCCGCTCCATGCTGACGCGGAGGTCGAGGCGCGGCTCGAGGGCCAAGCCAACCTCAGACTGCAGGCGTTGGGATCGTCAGTCGCGGCGAGGGTACGGGCGGTAGTCACCCGGGAGTGTGCTCGCCCCCGGCATCAAGCGAACGACGTCGCGCCGCGGATATCGACGAACGACGTGGCGCGACGGCTGTCGGTGAGCTCGCGAACTCTGCAGCGACGCCTTCAAGAGGAGAGGGTGACCTTCGCGGAGGTCGTGGAAGACGCAGTCGCCGACGTGGCTCGAACGCTGCTGGAGAATCCGACGGCAACGATTGAAGAGGTTGCGTTGCGGTTGGGGTTCTCGGAGGCCGACTCGTTCCGGCGGGCGTTCAAGCGGTGGACGGGGATGACGCCGTGGGCCTTTCGGCGCGAGCGGTCAGGCAAGCGATGAGAAACGGGGGGCGAGCCTGGGATCTAGGCCGGCCGTCGGGATCTGGCCGGAGCAGTCGCAGCGAGTCCGCCCCGACCCCCTCATTGTCGAGGACCGAAATGAGAAGAATCCACAGCGCGACCATCGAGTTGTTCCACTGCGTCGCCATCTCGGCCAAGGTGGTTGCGTACCCCGAGAAGGAGCCCGGTGCGCCGGGCTAGGCCGGCCGCCCCCGTTTGGGCTGCGCACCCTGAGAACCGGGTGAGAACCGGATCCTGGATCGATTGGCCTCAGGTGCTCACAGGTGACGCCGGGACCTGTGGCTTTTCCCGGCGTTTGTAGGGTGACCGACGGGGTTTCGAACCCCAGTGAGTGGCATTTGGTAACTAGGTGATGCCGCTCGTCTTTCGTCTCTAGGGTTCGGAATCGTTGGTCTTTCCACCGAGCGGGATCTCCCCTGGAGTCTCCCCGTCACCCCCTGATCCGACCCAGTTTTTGGAGAGATTTTGGAGACGGGCGCGCCGACGGTCCGGGCTCGGCATGCCGACGGGTCTGGGGCCCGTCGGCGCGCCCGTCTCCAAAATCTCTCCAAAACACGCTTCGTGGGTGATCGCCTTCGCATGGCGAGAGGATGCTCTGGCGAGCCCAAGCCGCCGGCGCCTACGTCGCTGAGGGGAGCCTCCACCCGTCGCGCAGGAGATGCTCGACCTCGTGGCCGGGCTGTACATCGCCGAGCACGCGGCCGACGAGCAGCAGTTGGTGGGCCGCTCAAAGTTGGAGTTTCGGAAACAGCGCGCCGGGCCGATCCGCGCCCGCATGCGAGCCTGGGTCGACGCCCATCGCGATCGCCACCCCCCGAAGAGCCCCATCGGGGCGGCGATCCGTTACGCCGACAACCAGTGGAAGCAGCTCGGCGTCTTCCTCACCGACACGCGCGTGCCGCTCGACAACAACGGCTCGGAACGAGCGCTTCGCCGCGTGGCCCTCGGTCGCAAGAACTACCTCTTCGTCCACGACGTCGAGCGTGGCGCGAACATCGCGGGTCTGTACTCAATCGTGGCGACCTGCGAGGCGCGCGGAATCAATCCTTTCGAATACCTCACGGACGTCTTGGCCCGCGTGCAGGATCACCCGGCAAGCGGCATCCACGAGCTGCTGCCTGGAGCGTGGATCGCCCGCGACGAGGAGTAAGGCGCCCCCACGACGCGGCCGAGCGCCCACTGTACACTGAGGCACCCGCATGCGTTTCGAAGGCAGCATCGTGGTGGGCAGCGAGACGCGTCCCTGCCGTTTCGAGATCGGGTCCCCGCGGAGCAGCGACAGCGCCCCCTATGAATGCCGCGTCGTCGTCGATCAGCCGATGCATGACTCGATGACGGTCTACGGAGAAGACGAGAAGAACGCCTACGAGTGCGCGCTGATTTTCGTGCGCAAACTCCTCAGAGGCGGGCAGCTGCTCGACGGCGCTGGAGCGCCCGTTGATTGGCCGATCGGTGCGCCACCCCTGGACGAGTAAGACACCGTCACGACGTCGCAAGCCGTACGGTTACCATCGCGGCCACGGTGACGAGCGGCAGTACGAGCTGGCGCTCGACGCGGTCGAGCGTCTCGGAGCGAGGCGGCTTGCGGCGCAGGACGGCGAGCTGGCTCACGAGCTCGGCGTTGATGTCGCGCATGCGTCCGATGAGCGCCAGAACCGCCGCGACCAGCTCAACGAATCGGAGCGCCGCGATCATCTTCTCGAGCCACGCGCGGACCTCGTCGAGATCCGGAGCGAAGGCGGAGGTGACGTTGTCGCGCGCAGCCATTCACGCGGTCAAGGCGTGGGCCGCGGAGTTAGTTCCCGAGCCGAGCGACTTTCTTCTTTGCCGGCAGTGCGGCGGGCTGCCATCGGGGTCGACGGCGCGCACCGGCCAGCTCGATGCCCTCGACGATCAGCGCGAGCTCCGCGGCCTCGATGGCGACCGACGACAGGCGTCCGTCCTTGGAGAACGCCGGGCGGAAGCGACCCCTGGGGCGTGCGGCACGGCCGTGGGTGCGGCCGGCAGCCGGCTCAGTCGCGGCGTTCTGGGCAAGGCTTGACTGGGCCCTGGTCGGCTGAGGTTTCATCGCATCTTCCTGCTGGCTTTACGCCGCTCGCGATTACCAAGCGCGCGGGCGGTAACCAGGACGTCATGGAGGCCGCGCCCGACGACAGTGGGCCCCGGAGGTCCGTTCCAAGGTCCGGTGTAGCCTCCGATGTCAGCGATCCAGCGAACTACCTGAGCGAGGGAGAGAACCGCGTTGGGGTCGAGGTTCTTTGGCTCCCTCAGTGCGAGGATGGCATCGAGTTCGAGGTCCGAGAACTCTTCGGTGGCCGGCAGATCAGGCTTGTCGCGGGCCAGGTAGGTGATGCGCATCGCGCGTGCCGCCACAGCGGAGAGGATAACCGCCCACTTGAAGATCGCCTCGCGAGAGCGAAGCTGCGTCTGCTCGACGCAGCACAAGCCACGCTTCCAGGTCCTGTGGAACTCCTCGATGCGCCACCGCTGGGCGTAACCGTCGACCACGCGCAGAGCGTCCTTGCGCGTCCGGACGGGGCTCGTCGTAAGCAGCACCCATTCGAGCGGATCTTTGCCGGGACCGCGCCCTTTCTCGCGGACCATGACGACGTTCATGGTGACGACGTCTTGGCGTTTGGTGCGCCTGTCGCTGCAGGCAAGCTGGACGCTGCAAGCGCGAATGGCGACCGTTGCGACGCGCGCCGGTGTCGCCGGCACCGGCACAGAGATACGCCTCCGGTTGCCAATGCGTTTCTTTCGCACCCTGGCCGGTCGCGCGGGAACCTCGATGCGCCGAGTCGCAAGCACGGGCGCACGCTGGACCTTCGCCCACAGCTCGCCACCGTCGGCGAGCTTTCGGCGATACGCGGCACGAACGGTGACTCGCAGTTGGAGATCTTGGGCATGGCGCAAGACATCCACGGCGTCCGCCCCGCGATCCAACTGGAACCAAGGGGTGCATCGCGGCGCGTACTGTTGAAACGCCTCGTAGGTGGCCGACAGCGCCCGGAGCCAGTAGCGCGTCTCCTTCTTCTCAACGGGATCCTTCTGTCGGCCCTTGGAGCGCTCTTGGCGAACCCATAGGTCCTGCGCACAGACCCCGAGGGGCACGCCGCTCTCGCTGACCGCAAAACAGGTCATCGCTTGGACACCGCGGGCTCCTTCCTTCCAGGTCCCGACGCCACCCAGCTCCCCGTTGGGGTCCCTGAGCGTGATGGAGCTGCCATCCACTGCGATATAGACGAGCGCCTCCTGGGCGCAGCGCTCGAAGGTGCGCCCGTGGCTGGCGCGTCCTACTGCCTCATGGCGAACGGCACGATTTTCGAGAAGTCGAAACGCCCCCTCACGAGATGCGCTCGACGCGAGCGCGTGGCTCACCGTTGGCGCCGGCCGCCGCGCCACCTCGGCCGCTGTGCTCACCAACCGCCGCGTGCGGCGCGCATCCCCAAGCTTGGCATGACCCCCCTGTGTCAGAGAAGTTGTCGCCCGCCGCGTAGCGGCGTGAGTGCCTCAAGATCAGGGGGCGAGAGCAGCGAATCTCGTGGTCTACACGGATAGTTTCAAGGCGAAGATGGTGCAGCGGATGTCCGCGCCGAACCCGATCTCGGCGATGAGCCTGTCGAAGGAGGTCGGAGTCTCGCAGTCCCAGCTCTCGCGCTGGCTCCGGACGGCTCCTACTCTGGCCTCGATGAAGAAGGAACGCCCATCGGAGCCCGTCGTGCAAAGCGGGAGCGGCCGGTCGGCAGCCGAGAAGCTGCGCATCGTGATGGCGGCGGCAGCCCTCGCCCCTGGCGAGCTCGGTGCGTTCCTTCGTCGCGAGGGCGTGCACGAAGCCGAGCTCGAACAGTGGCGTGCCGCGGTGCTGGACGCGGGGCAGGCAGCTCTCGAGAGCGGTGGTCCGAAGACGTCGGCGCGTGGCGGTGAGAGCAAGAGGATCAAGGAGCTCGAACGCGAGCTGCGCCGCAAGGACAAGGCGCTCGCGGAGGCGGCGGCGCTGCTGGTCCTTCAAAAAAAAGTCCGCGAGATCTGGGGGGACGCGGACGACGACACCGACGAGGGGAACGGGAAGTGATCCTCGGTCTGGTCGACGAAGCGGTGGCGGCTGGTGCTCGTCGCGACCGCGCGTGCGACGTGATGGGCCTTACCGAGCGAAGCATGCAGCGATGGCGCTGTGCCGATGTCGGCGACGACGGGCGCGCTGGTCCACGAAGGCGTCCCGCGAACGCTCTGACGTCGTCGGAACGCGCGAAGGTGCTGGAGCTCGTCAATTCGCCGGAGTACCGCGATCTTCCGCCCAAACAGGTCGTTCCGCGCCTCGCCGACGAAGGACGTTACTTGGCGTCGGAGTCGACGATCTACCGCATGCTCCGAGCCGAAGGTCTCAACGCCCATCGCGGTCGGACCAAGCCGCGCACGGTACGCCATCTCGAGGAGCACATGGCGACAGCGGCCAACCAGGTGTGGAGCTGGGACATCACGTATCTCCTCAGCTCGGTCCGAGGGCGCTTCTTCTACCTCTACCTGGTCGAGGACGTCTGGAGCCGCCGCATCGTCGGCTTCGAGGTCCACGAGGAGGAATCCATGAACGCTTCGGCGGCCCTCGTGCGCGCGACGTGCTCGGCGGAGGGCGTCGATCCGCGCGGCCTGGTGCTCCACTCCGACAACGGAGGACCGATGCGCGGCTCGACGATGCTCACGACGCTCCGTCATCTCGGCATCGTGCCGTCCTTCAGCCGTCCGAGCGTGAGCGACGACAACCCCTTCATTGAGTCGCTCTTCCGAACGCTGAAGTACCGCCCTGGGTACCCCCACAAGCCCTTCGAAACGCTCGACGACGCGCGCGCGTGGGTGACCGGCTTCGTCGCCTGGTACAACACCGAGCATCGTCACAGCGGCATCCGCTTCGTCACGCCCGACGAACGACACGACGGCCGTGAGAGCGAGGTCCTCGCCAACCGCGCCCGTGTCTACGAGCGCGCTCGACGCAGGCACCCGAACCGCTGGTCTGGGGCCACCCGGAACTGGACCCCGGCCCCCAACGTCTTCCTCAACCCGAAACGCGATCAGGAAACCATCGCCGGTGCGCTCGCGCGCACCATCGCCGACTGAAAAAGGCGACAACTCCTTTGACACTCACCGTGACCGAACTCCGCTGCAGCCCAAGCGTCGATGTCGTGCATGCATCGCTCGACGAGCGGATTCCGTTGCAAATTCAAAGTCAGATGCGATCAAGCCGGAGCCGACCAGGGCCCAGCCCCATCCGAGACGTCGCCGTACCGGCGAGCGCTTTGGATCACGTAGACACCGGGTCGGGGGTGCCACTTCTTCGCGAAGTCGACTTTTGCCAGACGCTTGCGACGAGGTCCCGGAACGAGAACAGGGTCGTTCGCGCCCCCCGTCGGGGCAGCTCCGTCCCCGGATGCGTCGGTGACTGACGGCCACTGGGCGGACCCGAAGTCATCTGCCGCACGTTTCTTCGCAACCGCTGCCCTCCGTCGGTCAATCGCTTCCGCGAGTTCGTGTTCGTACGACCTCACTGTGTCCCCAGACCCAACGAGGCCCCATGCGCCAATCCTCCGTCCGTGAACAAGCGTTCTGCGACTATCGCGAGCAAACCCGAGGCCTCGAGGGCCTCGCCGCCGAGACCCAAGTCGGAGTCCTACGGCACAAGCTGTTCGCCGCTCTCGAGCGCGCGCACCAGTGGCAACGACGCACCGAGGAGCTCGATGCGGCGGTTGGGCGGTTGGAGCTCGATCAGCGTTCTCGGGCCTGCGAGCATCAGGAGTTTGCGGCGTGGGCGTCGCGCGAGCTCGCGGGAGCGCGAGCCATCTGCCGAGGGCTGATGCGAACCATCCAGGCCGCCGTCGACTCCTCCCTGACTCCCGAACGACCCATCGATGCGCGCTCGGCTTCCGTCGTCTTGAACGGCGGCGCGGATTCGCAATCGCCGGCATGACCGCACGATTATTCACGGGCCGCAGAGCCGCACGCGCGGGCGACCGATGAGGACCGCCGTACAGCTTCGCCCGACCGGCGCCCCGTCGGCTGCGCTCTTGTACGGGCTCCCCGAGGGGACGCGCGAAGGCCGGCTTGGACCGATCGCTCTCTTTCCGGGCGGGGAGCTCGTGGCCTACGAGATTGTGAGCCGCCGGCGACGGTGCCTCTATGTTTTTCGGACGCTCGAGGTGGACGACCGGCTGGCGGCCTCGGTTCCAGGGGTACACCCGCGCGTGCACCTGCTGCTCGATCTCTACACGGCGGGGCGGATTCGGATGGTCCGCCATCTGCTCGCCCATCTGAAGCGCGTCCGCCGCGATCCTTCGGGTCTGCCGGACGACTTTTTTTCGCGTGCGGGGGTGCTGCTCGCCGGGCGGGTGCCAGCGCGGCGAGTGCTCTACGCGCTGTTGCCTCCCCCTACCCCTTTGGAGTGATGGATGGACGTCTTCGCGGCAGTCTTTGCCTGCAGTCTGCATGGGGATGGTGAACTCGTGCGCGCGATCGTGGACAACGCGCATGACGATCCCTTGTTCGTGCTCGACCCGGACGCGCCGCCAGAGGAGGTCGAGGCTCCGCGTACGCGGGCGGAAGGGGTCGTGCTCCTCCGAAGCGCGCTGGCGGCCGGGCGCCGGCCGCTGGTCGGCCTGCTTCAAGTGCCCGCCCCATGGGCCTTCGACTTTGGACGCTCCCCGGAGGAGCTGTTCAATCCCTGCATCAACGTGGCCATCGGTTCGGCGATGTTGTCCGCGTACGACTATGCGTGCGCGCGTGCCGGCGGGCGCCCGGGGAAGGGGCTGCCCTTGCGGCGCGAGTGCGTCTTGCGGCGCTACGCGGAGGCCCTCGGCCTGGCGGATCTTCCCATGGTGGTGTCCCTGAACCTCCGCTCGGTGGCCGTCGATGCCAGCCCGGCGGACGCGCCGATTCTTCCTCCCACGGGTGGGTTCCAGGCGTGGGGGCCTCGGTGCTTGTTCGTGACGGCTCCGGCGAGGATCGGGCCGTAAGCGTGAAGGGAGAGGCAGTCGAAGGGCGATCGAGCGCGTCCATCGCCACGATGTCGAGGCTCGGCCAGAGGCTTGCGCGAAGTGCGTCGGGGATCGGTTCGTTCGTCCCCTGGTGGCCCAAAAACTCGGAGGTCGACTTATGAGTGCGCCTGTCCGAGGCGAGGATGGCGGGCTTCTGCTACCGAGTGAATCGGTCGATCGGCCCTTGCTGACGACGCGCGAGGCGGCGGCTCACTGCGGGTTCAAGACGACGGGCGCGCGTCGGAAGGCGAAGCTCGAAGGACGGATCGCTCCGGTGGGCCGTCGGGGTGGAGGGGGAACGTGAATGTGGAATCGCGAGGCGCTGGACCGTTTTCTCCGAGGGGAGCCCGCTGCTCGCGTCCTTCCGGCCGCATGTCGTAGACCGCACGGACCCTCCAGATGATCGTCCGATCCTCGGGATGTCGCCGTGTGGCGCACCGCAAGGTGCGCGACGCTTGCCTCCTGCGAACGACGGAGGGCGGTGGGTGATGGACGGTGCTCCATGAGCACGGTCGGACGCGAGCTCCTCATGGGCATCGTGGCGGCCTTGAAAGAAGAGCCGGCGTTGGCCGCCGAGCTGCGTGCCCTGTTCGGCATGGCGGCGCCGGATTCTACGAGCACGACCGGCGAGCTCTTCATGCGCGTGTCGAACTACGCGACTCGGGTGTCGCTCAGCGAAAGGACGGTCTGGGGACTGGTCGCTCGAGGGCTGCCCACCGTGGGCTCCGGCCGGACCCGGCGGGTGGATGTCGAGCGCGCGGACGCCTGGCTGAGAAGCGAGCGCGGTGCGATAGACGACGTCGTCGAGCGGTCCGCGCGGCTGGCCGCGCGGCGGGCTGCGAGGGCCGGCAAGTGAGGGCGGAACCGGGATCGCGATGGTAGTTTCGGAGGAGTCGTCATGAACGAGTCTCGACGGTCGGCGAGAACGATGGGCAGGCACGACGAAGACCGAGGGTGGAACATCCACACGCGGGGCGATGGCCAGCGTGTGCTCCAGTACCGTCGCGGCCCAGGGGACTGGGGAGAGCATCGTATCCCCCGAGAGCACCGCACCGAGAACGAGGCGAAGCGCTACGCGTTGGCGTGGCTCGCGGAGTACCGGAAGCAGGTGGCGCAGCAGCCCGCGCCGAAGACGGAGCGAGGCAAGACGATCCGGGACCTCGCGGACACTTGGGAGAGGCTCAACGAGAAGAACCCCAAGCTCTCGCCGGCGACTCGGAAGCAGCACAAGGGCGCCCTCCATGTGCACGTGCTCGCGTACCCAGAGGTCGCGGACGTTCCCATCGTCGACCTCGGCCCCGGGGTGCTGCGCGCCTGGCTGCGAAAGGTACGCGACAACGGGAAGACCAGGCCCGCATGGGAGACCATCGACGGACGCAAGGTGCGCAAGCTCGTCCGAGGTGGACCGCTCGCGCCCTTCGCGTGCCGCAACGTGGTCAACAGCCTGACCGCGTTCTTCGCGGATGCCATGGCCGAGGAGTGGGTCCACTTGCCGGCGAACCCCATGAAGCACGAGGCCGTGCGGCGCGAGATTCCGGCGGCCATCACGCTCGCGGGCAAGCACACCATCGTGCACCTGACTCGGCCCGTCGCCGAGAAGCTCCTCACGAGCGCTGCGATGCCCGAGTGGCGGCGCGTGCGCACGCTTCTCGCGCTGACGAGCGGCATGGCCGAGGGCGAGCTTTCGGGGCTCAAGTGCGACGACCTCGAGCTGGACGCGCCGGTGCCCACGGTAAAGATCACGAAGGCCCTCGCCCTGGAAGGAGATGACGGCTGGTCGACGCTGCGAGCGCCGAAGACGGACAACCGGGTGCGCGTGTTGCCTTTGCACCCACTGGCCCTGGGCGCACTGCGTGCGTGGAAGGCATCGGGATGGGCGACGTGGGTGGGCCACGCGCCCGAGGCAAACGGCCCGGTCTTCCCGAACGCCACCGGACAGGCGTGGCGCCCCGATTCACCCTCGCTGCTCCGGGCGGACCTGCGCGCGGCGAACCTCCCCGACGACTACGAAGGGAATCCCTTTACGGCGCACGCGACACGCAGGAGTTTCGCCACGTGGCTGACCGAGGCGGGCGTCGCCGAGGGCACGATCAAGCGTTTGATGGGCCACGCGGGCGCCGGGGTGACCCAGCAGCACTACACCGCCCAGACCCTAACCTTGCTTCAAGCGGCCGTGGAGAGCATCAAACTGGACCTGTCGGCCGGCCAGCTCATCGCCCTGCCGATGCGAGCGGTCGCGGGCTCGTCGCAGGAGGCTCCCGCGCCGTCCCGAGCCGCTGGTCGTACCGCAGACTTACCGCGGCTCTTACCGCGGGCCGCGGTAAGCGAATCGCCCAAGTCGGCGACATCGTTGGGCACGCCCGAGTGGACTCGAACCACTGACCCGCGGCTTAGAAGGCCGCTGCTCTATCCAACTGAGCTACGGGCGCAAAAACGCGTGCAGCCCACGACTTACAGCACGCCAGCGCCCCCGTCCACGACCACCCTCCGGACGACCCGGGAAGCGGCCCCCCCACCCCAGCCCTCACACCAGCGCGTACCGCGGCAGGCGCATCACCAGCGACTGGACCCCCTCGGCCCACGTCGGGTGCACGAACTGCGGATTGACGATGGCCCGCGGGCTCGCGCCCGCCTGCATCAGGGCCACGAAGATGTGAATCAACTCGCCGGCCTCGCTCGCCACGAGCGACGCGCCGAGGATGCGATCGCCGCTCGAGTCGGTGAGCACCTTCAGGATGCCGGCCCGCTCGTCGACCTCGATCGCGCGGGCGATGTCGCCCGTCGGCATGGTGGCCACCTGGTAGGCCACGCCCTTCGCCTTCGCGGCGCGCTCGTTCAGGCCGACGCTCGCGATCTGGGGGTCGGTGAAGACGCAGTACGGGATGAGGCGCGAGGTCCGCGGCCGGACCTTCGCGTCGGGCTGCGTGAGGTGCTCGAACAGCAATCGATGGTCGTCCCACGACGTGTGCGTGAACTGCGGGCCGCCGAGGACGTCGCCGACGGCGTACACGCCGGGCGAGGTGGTCGCGTAGTTCTCGTCGGCGACGATGTTGCCGCGGGCGTCGAGCTTGATGCCGCCGGCTTCGCATCCCAGGCCGTCGGTGTTGGCGCGGCGGCCGAGCGCGACGAGGACGTGCGTGCCGCGGATCTCGCCGCCGCCGGCGAGGCGGACGACGATTCCGCGACCGTCGGGGCGATCGAACGGCGTGCCCTTCACGTCGGCGCGGTCGATCGCCACCTCGACGGCCGCGGCGCGCAGGTGCACCTCGATGCCCTCGTCCTGGAACACGCCCTGGATCGCGGCGGCGACGTCGGGGTCTTCGCGGCTCAGCACGTGGTCGTGGTCGTGCACGATGCTGACCTTCGCGCCGAACCGTCGGAACATCTGGGCCATCTCGCAGCCGATGTAGCCGCCGCCGAGGATCACGAGGTGCTCGGGCACGCGGCGGAGCGCCATGACGGACGCGTTGTCGAGCCACGGCACGGAGTCGAGGCCCTTCACGCGCGGGGTGGCGGGGCGCGCGCCGACGTCGAGGATGACGATGGGCGCACGGTACCGCTCCCCGTTGGCCTCGAGCAGGCGCTCGCCGACGAAACGGGCGTGCTGCCGCACGAGCCGGAGCTGCGGCCCGGCCGCGGCGATCGACTTCTCTTGCGAAGCCCGCCAGGCCCGGATGACGCCGTCCTTGCGGTCGACGATCTGGCCGAGGTCGACCTCGACCCCCTTCGTGTGGACGCCCAGCCGGCCCGCGGTGCGCGCGACGTGCGCGGCGCGTGCGCTCGCGACCATGGTCTTGGTCGGGGTGCACCCGGTGTTGATGCACGTGCCGCCGAGGTGGGCGGCCTCGAAGAGCGTGACGCGGCGGCCCGCCTTGACGAAGCGATGGGCGAGCGGCTGCCCGGCCTGGCCGCTACCGACGATGATGACGTCACTGTCGTGCATGAGCGCCTCGCGAGGTCCTCTCCCGCGAGAGACCTTTGCGCGACGCGTGCCGGCGACGCCTCAGCCGCCGCCGAGGACGAATTTCTCCATCGCGACCGCGAACCCCTCTTCGGTGTTCGAAGCGGTGACGCGCTTCGCCTTGCCTTGGACCTCGGCGCTGGCGTTGCCCATCGCGATGCTCAGCCCGCTCAGCACGAACATGAGCACGTCGTTCGGCATGTCGCCGATGGTCGCGATGTTCTCGGGCGGGATGGCGAGGGTCTTCGAGAGGTATCGGACGACGTCGCCCTTGTTGGCCTGGGGGTGCGTGACGTCCACGTAGTAGGGCTGCGATCGGGCAGCCGACACGGTCGCGCCGAACCGCTCTTGCAGGTGCTTTTCGCACGCCTCGACCGCGGCGAGGTCGTCGCCCACCCCGACGATCTTCACGACGCCGGTGTCGTGCCCGTCGAGCGTCGAGACGACCTTCGGCGGGAAGCCGACCGTGTGCCCTTCGCGCGCCACGTGCGGGGCGGAAGGGTCGCGCAGCAGCCAGTCGTTGCCCTGATAGACCCAGGCGTCGAGCTTGTGGTCGAGGATGGCCTTCACGATCGGCGCGACGAGCTTCTCGTCGAGCGTCTTGAGGTCGATCGGCGTCATGTCGGGCTTGACGAACATGCCGCCGTTGAAACCCGCGACGGGGGTCGTGATGCCCAGCGGCTCGATGAGCATGGACATGCCGCGCGGCGGGCGGCCGCTTGTGACCGCGAACCGGATGCCCGCCGCATGGAGCTTCTTCACAGCGTCGCGGGCGCGCAGCGTGAGCTCTTTTTCGGGGGTGACGAGGGTGCCGTCGACATCGGCGATGACGAGCTGGATCATGGCGACGGGTTGCGAGCTTAGGACGAAACGGTGCGCGACGCCTGGCTGACTGCCCCCGCGGACGGGAAGGCGGGCGGGACCGGAACGACGTGTGGACCCGCCGCGCGGAGGCGCTCGCGCACGCTCGGGAGCGGATGCTCGAGCCCGAAGATGATGCGCGCCGCGTGGCTGTCGGTGAGGTAGCTCCAGAACCACTGGAGGAGGACGAAGACTCGGTTCCGGAACCCGATGAGATAGAAGACGTGGACGAGCGCCCAGACGACCCACGCGGGGAAGCCGCTGAGGTGCAGCTTGCCGACGACGCCGACGGCGCGCGACCGGCCGATGGTGGCGAGCGTGCCCTTGTCGAAGTAGCGGAACGGCTCGCGGGCCTTGCCGTCGACCTCGCGGCGGATGTTGCGTGCGACGGCCCTCCCCTCCTGAATGGCGACGGGGCTCACGCCGGGCAGCGGCTCTCCGTCTTGTTGGAAGTGGGCCATGTCGCCGATGACGAAGACGTTCCGGTGGCCCTCGATGGAGAGGTCCGCGGTCACGTGCGCGCGGCCTTCGCGATCAGCCGCCGCGGGGAGCATCCCGGCGAGGCCGACGGGCTTGACGCCGGCCGCCCAGATGACGGTCGCCGAGCCGAGCCGCGTTCCGTCGGAGAGCGTGACGCCGTTCTCGTCGATTGCCGTCACGCGCCGTCCCGCGTGCACGATGACGCCGAGCTCCTGAAGCTGGCGGGTGGCGCTCGCGGAGAGGTCCTCGGGGAAGGCGCTGAGGAGGCGCTTCGCTCCCTCGACCAGGTGCACCTTGGCGGTGCTCGGATTGATGCGGCGGAAGTCCCGCTTCAGGCCGCGCCGCGAGAGCTCGGCGAGGGCCCCCGCGAACTCGACGCCCGTGGGGCCGCCCCCGATGACGACGAACTCGAGGAGGCGCTTGCGGAGGATCGAGTCGCCCTCGAGCGCCTCCGCCTCCTCGAACGCGAAGAGGACGCGCCGGCGAATCTCGAGCGCCGTGTCGAGGCCCTTGGGGCTCGGCGCCAGCGCCGCCCACTCGTCCTTTCCGAAGTAGTTGGGCTTCGCGCCCGCGGCGACGACGAGATAGTCGAACGGAATCGTCGTGTCTTGCGTGGTGATGACGCGCCGCTCGAGGTCGATTGAGAGCACCTCGCCGAGGAGGACGCGCGTGTTCTTCTGCCTCGCGAGGATGGCCCGGATGGACCCCGAGACGTCGTTGCCCGACAGCTCGGCCATCGCCACCTGGTAAACGAGGGGCTGAAAGAGGTGGTAGTTTTCGCGGTCCACGACGACTACGTCGACCGGGGCGTGCTTGAGCGCCTTCGCGGTCTCGAGGCCCCCGAACCCTGCTCCGATGACCACTACGCGGGGTCGTGCGGTATCCATGAGCGCAAGGCATGAGCAGGTGCCGTGCCGCGTCATCGGCACGATCGCGCTAAGCTCCGCCGTCTCCTCATGACGCCCGATCCGCTCTCGCGCGCGCTGGACGAGGCCGTGGCCGGCCGCCGCGCCGCGCTCACCGATCTGCTGACCCGCGGGTCCCGCATGCCCGGCCCGCGCCCCAACGCCGCCCTGGCCGACGCGTTCGCGCAGGCCTGCCGGGCCCGAGGCGCCGTGGCCGACCCGGTGGTGCTCGCGCTCGCGGGGCTCTCGGCGGACGAAGCGCCCGGCGCCACGGTGCAGGAGTTCTTGCCCATCTGCGGCGTGCTGGCGCTCGCGGCGCGCGCCACGGCCGACGCCGGGGTGCGAGGCCGGTTCGTGGGCGAGCTGCACGCCCACGCGGACGATCTGCGCTTCCGGGTGCGCGACGCAGTGATCGACGGGCTGGCGCGCGTGGGGGGCGCAGCCGGCGCGGGGCTCGTGGAGGACGTGGCGTCGTGGATGGACGGGTACTTCCACGCCGCGGCGGTCCTGCGCGCGGTCGCGCGGGAGCCCTGGATCGCGACCCTGAAGGAGAGCGAGGGCGTTCTGAAGCGCCTCGACGAGGGGTTCGTCCTCCTGCGCGACGCCCCGCGGTCGGCGGCGCGCTACCCGGGGCACAAGGCGCTGCTCGACGCGCTGCGCGAGGGGACGCCGGTCCTGGCGGTGCGGTTCGGGGTGCCGGTCTTCGACGTGCTGGCGCGATGGGCCACGGTCAAGGATCCCGTGCTGCGAGAGCTCGTGGCGAAGGTGCTCGGCGACGCGAAGCTGACGTCGCGGTTCCGGCCGGAGCTCGAGCGCGTCGGGCGGGTCCTGGCCGAGACGGAGCCGGCGGACCGGAACCCGGACCACGACTTCGGGCCCAGCCGCGACCGGAGCGGGGCGCGGGCGCGAGGGCAGCGGAACAAGCGCGGCACGACGCGAAGGTGAGGCCGCTCGGGGCGGGCCGACACTCGACCGACGGCCCGCCCGGCGGCCGCGCTGGGGCCTCGACGGAGGGCCGGTACCGCGCTAGTTCTCCCCGGCAGGCAAGGCAGGCCCTACGATGCAGACCATCCAGCCGAACGCCCACGTCACGCTCGATTACGAGCTTCGTGATGAAGACGGCGACATGCTCGAGGCAAGCGAGGGCGAAGGCGGCGAGCCGATTCGCTACGTGCACGGGTACGGCATGCTTGTCCCCGGGCTCGAGGCGGCGCTCGTCGGCCTCCGCGCCGGCGAGAAGCGCGAGGTCGTGGTCTCCGCCGAGGAAGGTTACGGCGAGTACGACGACGATCTGCTCCTCGAGCTCGATTGGTCCGAGCTGCCGGATCCGAAGGGCGTCACGGTCGGCGACGAGTTCGTCGCCGAGTCGCCCGATGGCG
Organism: uncultured delta proteobacterium; assembly: GCA_963797395.1. GTDB lineage: Bacteria > Myxococcota_A > Polyangia > Polyangiales > Polyangiaceae > Palsa-1150. The sequence continues at coordinate 750,626 of CAWCPA010000008.1, read as the reverse complement.
AGGAGATGGCGATGAGCGTCGTCGAGGTCGGCGACGACCACGTGGTCGTCGACGCGAACCACCCCCTCGCCGGAATGACGCTGCGCTACAACGTCACCGTGCGCGACATCCGCGCCGCCACCGACGTCGAGATCCAGGAAGCGGCGTCGCAGCTCGACGACGCTCACGAGCACGTCCACGGCCCCGATTGCGATCACTCGCACGAGCCGGTTCCCATCGGCAAGCGCACGGTCAACTGAAGCGAGGAAAGAGCATCCATGGCGACGACGGGCAACGAGAAGAAGATTCAGAGCTGGGAGTGGGACGTCCGCGTCCGCGAGCGCAACGTCCGCAAGGGCGTGTTCGACGAGAAGGAGATCGAGAAGCACCTCTCGCAGCTTCCCGACGTGGCCGAGCAGGCCGATTCTCTCACCTTCCCGCAGCCCGCCCTGGGCGGCCGCGAGGACTGACGCGGGGCCAAGACGGTGACCGACGCGAACCAGAAGCCCGAAGGTCATCCCGAAGACGCGCTGCCGCGCGTCGACTTCACCACGTTCGTCCTCTCCTTGAGCCACTCGGCGCTCATGCACCTCGGCGAGGCGCCTAGCCCCGAGACCGGTCGCATCGAGCAGGACCTCGCGCTCGCCCGCCAGACGATTGACCTCGTGGGCATGCTCGAGGAGAAGACGAAGGGCAACCTCACCGGCGACGAGGAGCGGCTCATCGCGCAGATTCTCTTCGATCTGCGCATGCGCTACGTGGAACGCTCGAAGACGAAGTAATGCTCCGCCGCTGCATCATCGCCGCCGCGTGCGTGGTCGCCGCGGGGTGCGGCAACCGGCTTCGGCTCCTCGATGCGGACGACGCGGGCGCGTCGATGCCGCCGGGCGCGGCCCCCGCGGACACGGTGGCGCTCGCGCCGCCGGCGGCTCCTGCCACGGCGGCGGCGCCGGCCGGCTCGGTCAACGTCCGGCTCGAGCCGGTCAGCTTCGCGCCGATCGCGCACGCCGCGGACCCGAGCGTCGTGACCATCAACACCGTCGGCGAAGACATGGAAGTCTCGCCCTTCACGCACCGGCAGCGCCCGCGCGAGATGCGTGGGCTGGGCACGGGGTTCGTGGTCGACAAGGGCGGCGTCATCCTCACGAACGACCACGTCGTCGAAGGCGCGGACGAGATTCAGGTCAAGCTCTTCGACGATCGCGAGTTCCCCGGCAAGGTCGTCGGCACTGACCCGCAGACCGACATCGCGGTCGTGCGCGTCGACGCGAAGGACCTGCGCTCCCTCCCCCTCGGTGACTCCGACGCGATGGACGTGGGCGACTGGGTCGTCGCGATCGGCAACCCGTTCGGCCTCTCGCACACCGTCAGCGCGGGCATCATCAGCGCCAAGGGCCGCACCCGCCAGGACGTGCCGCTCGACCCGAGCGGCTACTACGACTTCATGCAGACGGACGCCTCGATCAACCCGGGCAACTCGGGCGGCCCGCTGCTCAACTTGCACGGCGCGGTCGTGGGCATCAACACCGCCATCCGCGGCGGCGGCGCGCAGGGCATCGGCTTCGCGATCCCGATCAACATGGTCAAGCAGCTCTTGCCCATGCTCCTTCGCGACGGCCACGTCACGCGGAGCGCCCTGGGCGTGCGGATCATCGACGCCCACCAGCTCACGCCCGACGATCGCTCGGCGCTGAAGGTGCCGGACGGAGTGCGCATCTCGGGCGCGGTCATCGAGTACGTCAACCCGGGCGGACCGGCGGACCGGGCGAGCCTGCAGCCCGGCGACATCATCGTCGCGTTCGAGGGCCAGCCCATCGAGCGCTCCGCGCAGCTTCAGTGGCTCGCGAGCACCGCGGGCGTCGGCCGCCCCGTCACGCTGCGCGTGCAGCGCGCCACGAAGCCGTTCGACGTGAAGGTCACGCTCGGCGAGCTCACCGAGCAGGCGGCGCGTTGATTGCGGCTACCTGGCGCTTCCGGCCGCGGCGGCCCGGAGCCGCTGCAGGGCGCGCGATTTCCCGAGGACGGCGATGACGTCGAAGAGACCCGGGCTGGCCGTTCGGCCGGTGAGGGCGACGCGCGCGGGCTGAGCGATGTCCTTCATGGGGAGGCCGGTGCTCGGGAGCCACGCGTTGACCGCGGCCTCGAGGGCGGGCGCTTCCCAGGGCTCGACCTTCTCGAGGACGTCGGCCATCTCGCGGAGGCGCCCGGCGCTCTCGGGGACGAGGAACTTGGCGGCGGCCGAGGCCTCGATGGCCGGAGGGTCGCGGAAGACGAAGTCGAGGCGATCGGCGGCGTCGGCGAACGTGGTCGCGCGCTCGCGGATGAGCGGGACGAGGGCGCGCACGGCTTCTTCGGTGGCCTCGAGGCCGCGGGCGCGGACGAACGGCAGGGCGCGGCGGGCGTACTCGTCGTCGGGGGTGAGGCGCGCCGTCTTGAGGTGCTCGTGGTCGATGGCGAGGAACTTCTTCGCGTCGAACTTGCCGTCGCTCTTGTTGCAGTGCTCCCAGTCGAACGCTTGGACGAGCTCGTCGATCGAGAAGACCTCCTGATCGCCGTGCGACCAGCCGAAGCGCGCGAGGTAGTTGAGAACCGCGTTGGGCGAGTAGCCCTGGTCGCGGTACTCGGTGACGCTGACGGCGCCGTGGCGCTTGCTGAGCTTCTCGCCGTTCGGCGCGAGCATCATCGGAAGGTGCGCGAACGTCGGGAGGGACGCGCCGAGCGCCTCGTACAGCATGATCTGGGGGGGCGTGTTCACCATGTGGTCGCGCCCGCGCGCGACGAGGGTGATGCCCATGGTGACGTCGTCGACGACGGCGCCGAAGTTGTAGAGCGGCACGCCGTCGGACCGGAGGAGCACGAAGTCCTGCTGGGCGGCGTTCGGGGTGACGACCTCGCCGAACACCTTGTCGACGTAGCGGACGCTCCCCGCGTCGGGGACCTTGAAGCGCACGACGAACGGCAGGTCGGGCGTGTCGTTGCGGTTGCGGCACGTGCCGGGGTACCGGAACTGCGCCTTCGGGTCGCGCGCCTTCAGTGCGGTGCGCTGGGCGTCGAGCTCCTCCTTCGTGCAGTAGCAGCGGTACGCCTTGCCGGCGCGGATCAGGTCCTCGGCCTGCTGCTTGTACGTCGCGAGCCGCTCCATCTGCGTGTACGGCCCGTGCGGACCGCCGGCGTGCGGCCCCTCGTCCCACGTGAGGCCCACCCAGCGCAGCGCCTCGAAGATGATCTCGACGCTCTCGCGCGTGCTGCGCTCCTGGTCGGTGTCTTCGATGCGGAGCACGAACGTGCCGCCGGTCTTCCTCGCCCAGAGCCAGTTGAAGAGGGCCGTGCGCACTCCGCCGATGTGAAGGTACCCGGTCGGCGACGGAGCGAAGCGGACGCGCGCTGGCTGCATGGCGCGGACGAGTAGCAGACGGCGCGCTTCAGCGCACCTCTTCGGCCTCGGCCGCTGCCTCGTCGCGCAGATCGAGTTCGCCCACGAGCGCGTCGACGGGATCGGCACCGCGCCGCCGTGGCGAGCTCCTCGCGCGCAGCGCGACGACCCGCAGCGCGCTCGCGATGCGCTCGAGCTCGGCCGACGCCGTGGCGCGATCGGCCTCCAGCCGCAGCACCTCGGTCCGCTCGAGGGGAAGTGCCGGGGGGACCGCCGCGACGGCAGGCGCGCGCCGGAGCGCCCGCGCCGCCGCGCGCCGCACGCCCTCCGCCTCCGCGGCGCGCTCCACGAGCGCCCGCACCTGCCGCCGCACCGGCTCGAGGGTCCCGTCCCCGCGCGTCGCCCGGAGCGCGCGACGCGCCGCCGCTCGCACGCGGCCGAGCGCGCTCTTCGAGCGGCTCCTCCAGAAGGCCAGGGCCATCCACGCGCACGCCCCCATCATGCACGCCGCGCCGAGCCACACCGACGCCGCCCGCGCGACCGGCGTCACCACCGGCGCGGGCGCCTTGCGAAGCGTGAGGGACATCGTGCCGGACAAGGTCGGCGCGAACTCGGCCACCGTGCGGAGGCGCGCGTGCGCGAGGTCGCCGAGGCGCGGCACCAGGCAAGGCGTCGATGCCCCCACCGCGGTGCACGCCGCCGCCGAGACCCCCGTGGGCGCGAGCATCGCCCCGTCCGGCGTCGCGTCCACCACCCGGAGCCCGCCCGACGCGTAGTCGAACAGCACGGCGGGCCCGAAGACCGTGCCGTCGAGCGAGGAGACGAGGCTCCCGTCGACCTCGAGGTGATCGCCGTCGGTCATGGCGACCGCCGTGACCCGGTCGATCGCCAGCGGCCACGTCGCGTCCATGCCAGGCATCACAGGTACCCGTACGCCGAGCCCCGGAGCATCACGACGAGCGGCAGCGCGTCGGCGATGGGCTGCTCGCCCGAGATCGCGTTCGCCAGCCGATCGAGCCGCGACGCGTCCTCGAGGAAGCGCGGCTCGCCGAGCGTGCCCGCGGCCGCGCGCAGCACGGTCACGCGCTCGCTCACGAGCTGCCGCGCGCCGACGCGGTCGCCCTGGTCCACGCGATCCGCCGCGCGGAGGATCGTCTCGCCCGCCGCGAAGGCCTGCTCGACGCGCTCGACCGCGGGGTCCGCGGTCGCCGCGCTGTCCGCGTCGTTCGCCGCCCACCGCAGGCTGACGGGGAGCTCGCGGGTCACGTTCTTCTGGAGGAGCCGGTCCTTGTAGCGAACCTCCACGCTCGCGATGCGGCGCTCGCCGATGCCGGGGGGCAGCTCGAGGGTGATCATCTGCGCGTGGCGATCGGCGCGCGCGAAGGCCGGGATGAAGAAGCGCATGCCGCCCTCGGCGTCGTCCTGGCGGTCTTGCGCGATGCCGTGCTGCTTCTTCTCGTTGCCGTCCACGGCGAGCTCCTGCCGGCGCACGGCGAGCGCGTCCTCGCCGTCGAGCTCGTGGGACCCGAACACGTGGCTCGCGCCCACGTCGGGGCGGAGGCGCACGCGGAGCTCGACGGCCGTGGCGACGGGGCGCAGGCGCGCGTCGATCTCGCGCGACAGGGCCGGGTCTATCTGCGAAGAGTCCGCGAGGTAGTAGTAGCCGCCGGCCCCCCGGTCGGCGATGCGGCTCATGAGCGCGGCGTCGTAGTCGGGGCCGAGGCCGAAGGAGCTCGTCTGGATGCCGTCCTGGAACGCGGACTCCGCCCGGTTCGCGAGGTGCCTGGGATCCGTATCGCCGCCGTTCGCGTGGCCGTCGGAGAGGAGCATCACGATGCGGACGGCGTCGTCCCCCGCGTGCGCGGTATGGGCCTCGTGATACCCGAGGTCGAGCCCCGCGGCGATGTTGGTGCCGCCGTCGGCCTGCACGCGCGCAATCGTCGCGGCCACCTGCGCGCGGCGCGACGCGAGCGGACCGTCGGCCACGAGGAGGTGCGCCTCGTCGGAGAAGGTGACCACAGAGAAGTCGTCCTCGGCCTCGAGCTTGCCGATGGCCGCCATGACCGCGTTCTTCGCGTCGTCGATCGCGCGCCCCGACATCGACCCGCTGATGTCGAGGACGAAGTGCACCGAGAGCGGCGCGCGCGCCGCTGTGCCCTGGCTCGACGCGAGCGTCACGAGAAGGTTCATCGACCCCCCGCCCGGCGCGACCGCCGCGCGCTCGGTCGCGACCGAGATGGCCAGCGCTCCACTGTCGGGCGCGCCGAGCGCGGGCGCATACCGCGCCCCGAAGTCGCCCACGAGATCCTGATAGGAGCCCGGGATCTGTCCGCGCTGCACGGCGGCGTCGAAGGCGGCCAGCGCGGCGCCTCCGGGCCGGTACGTCGTGGCGTAGCGTGCGTTCGCCGAGAGGCGTTGAACCGGGGCGGGCTCGGGCGCCGTGTACGGCTGCGACTCGGGCGCGAGTGTGGGGGGAGCACTCGCGGCGATCATCCGCGCGGCCCTGGGCGCGGGGGCCGCGGCCACCGTGGGAAGTAGGGAGCTGAGACCCGCTCCACCGGCGCCGGGTTTCATCGCGCCGTGCCCGAGCATGCCTCCCTTCATCTGCCCGTTCCCGAACGCCTGCTGGATCGACGCCGCGGCCGACGCCGTCACGGCGGGCGGAGGCGCGGCCGGCACGGCCTGCCACGCGCCATCCGCGGGCACCCCGCGGGACTCGCCCGTCGTCGCCATGGCCGTCGCCACCGGCTGCGCATCGGAGGCCTTGCGATCACATCCGTTCGCCATCATCGCGAGCGCCGGAACGAAGGCACCGAGGGCACACCACGCCGTCGCCGCGCGCGTACGCGCGGAAAAGTCTTTTGCGATCATCGTCGTCTCCCACCCCTGCGAAGGGTGCTGCTCCGAGCGGACCCGACTGTCCGCAACGGGCGCTCGCGTTTTCCGACGCGCAGACCCACGCAAAGGATCTCCGCTGGGCCCATAAAGTTCCCGACGACGCCCCGGAGACGCGACTATCCTGCCGCCGCGAAGGCGATGTGGGACTGAGTGAGCACCCTCTGTTCGGGAAAACGGGGCGCGCCCTGGCCGTGATGCTCGGGGTGCTGGCCGTTCCCTATGCCGCGCCCGCGCTGAGACCGCTCCGCATCGTCCCGCTGCCCGGGGAGGCGCCCATCCACGCCGACGACCCGCCGGCCCCGGCTCCTCCGCCGGCGGTCCCGGGCGAGCAGGCCCTCCCCGCCTCGGAGAACACGCCGACCGTCAACAACGCGCTGCCCGTCGACGCGAACCCCGTCGCGCTCGCCGTCGCGCCCGCCGTCGAGTCGGTCGATCGAGGCGAAGGCCGCGTGAAGATCGAAGACCCGACCGGGCACGCGCTCGACGCCTTCTTCGCGCGCCTCGCGCGGACCGATCGGCGCATGCCGGGCGCGATCACGCGCATCTTGCACTACGGCGACTCGACCATCTCGAGCGACTACGTGTCTGGCACCGTGCGGCGCCGATTGCAGGCGCGCTTCGGCGACGCAGGCCACGGGTACATCCTCGTCGCGAACCCGTGGGAGTGGTACTTCCACAACGACGTCCTCCACTTCTCCGAGGGCGAGTGGAGGGCCAGCCGCCTCGCGGGCCCGACGGCGCCCGACGGCATGTACGGGCTCGGCGGCGTCACCTTCACGAGCACCGGCGGCTCCGCGACCTTCGGCACCGCCTCGCACGGCGACTACGGGCGCAAGGCCTCGCGCTACGAGATTTACTACCTCGAGCAGCCCGGGGGCGGCGACGTCGAGATCGACGTGCGCGGCATCCCGCCCGAGCGCTTCTCGACGCGCGGGCCCGAGAAGGCGTCGCGCGTGCACACGGTCACGACCGACGACGGCGAGTCGCGCATCACGGTGCGCGCGGTCGGGGGAGGCCCGGCGCGCCTCTTCGGGGTGGCGATCGAGCGCGACCAGCCCGGCGTCGTGTACGACGCGCTCGGGTCGCACGCCGCGCAGGCGACCTTCTGGCAGCGGCAAGACCGCAGGCACTGGCAGGACCAGTTCGCGCTGAGGGATCCGGCCCTCGTCATCCTGCAGTACGGCACCAACGAGAGCGACGTGCCGAAGCTCAATCTGGCCGAGTACGAGAGCGCGCTCGGGGCGCTGCTCGACGAGCTCGGGGCCATCGTGTCGGGCGCGTCCATCCTGGTCGTGGCGCCCCTCGATCGCGCCGAGTGGCGCGACGGAAGGATCGCGACGCGGCCCATCATCGAGGACATCGTGGCCATCCAGCGGCGCGTGGCCCTCTCCCACGGCGCCGCCTTCTGGAACACGTTCGAGGCGATGGGCGGCGAGGGCTCGATGGCGCGCTGGGTGAAGGCGCGCCCGCAGCTGAGCGGCGACATGACGCACCCGACGGTGCGAGGCGCCGAGGTGCTCGGCAACCTCCTCAGCGACGCGCTCGTGCGCGCGTACGAGGAGCGCGCCTCGCACTGAGCGAAGACCCGCGGCGGACGCCGCGGATGAGCGACGCTCAGCGGCGGGCGACGTCGAGTGGCTTCGTGCCGCTTGGCGGCAGGCCCTTGGAGGCGCGCCAGGCGTCGTACGCATGGAGCACGTCGGTCGCGAGCATGGTGCCGACCTGCGTGTACCCGGCGCGCGTGAGGTGCACGCGATCCTGCTGGGCCCGCGGCTCGGCCTCGTCGGCCCACGCCGCGATGCTGCCGGGACCGCCCATCGCGTCGATCTGGTCGTAGAACGCGCAGCCCGCGGCCTTCGCGACCCGCCTCTGAATCGCGGCGATCTCGAGGACGCGCGGCCACGTGTGGTACCCGCGCGTGCCCTTCGTCCAGCGCGCGAGGTCGGGCGGCCCGAGGAGCATGCAGGCGCTCTCCGGCGCGGCGCGCGAGACGCGGCCGAGCAGGTCGACGAGGGCGCGCTCGTAGTCGGCGTCTTGCAGGCGCGGCTCGAGCGCCTCGTTGGTGCCGTACGCGAGCACGACGAGATCGGGCGCACGGTGCCGGAGCTGCTCGGCGAAGTGGGCCTCGTTCCAGCGGAGGGCGGTGAAGATCTGTGCGCCGTTGATGCCGAGCGCGTCGACGACGACGCCCGCCTCGCTGCGGTCGAGCGTCATGCCGAAGACGCGGACGTCGCCGTCGCCGACCGCGCGCACCTGGACCTGGTGCGGCCCGTCGCTCGTCTCGTACGACGCGTAGCCCGAGGTCGCCTGCGGGGTGCGCGTGGCCACGCGCCCCGCGCGCGCGCCGTCGATGAGCACGTCGAAGCTGCCGCCGCCGGGCTGGCAGAGGTAGTCGATCTCGACGTGCGACGAGCGCGGCGCCACGGTGCTCCACGCCACGGCGCCCGGCGCGTCGGCGCCGATGCCCACGCCGAGCAGGCCGTAGAAGCCGTCGCCCGAGCCGCGCTGGTCCTTCACGTACATGCGGACCGGCTCGAACTCTTCGCTCATGTAGCCGTGGATGCCGTCCTGCACGTAGCTCGTCCACGGCCGGCCGATCGAGACGAAGCCGCGACCGCCGTCGCCGAAGCGGGCCTGCATGTGCTTGCGGAACGCGCCCGTGCCCATGTCCGCGGCCGTATGCGAGTCGCCGTACTGCACGATGCGGACGTCGTCGTGCGCGCTGCCGTCATCGAGCGCCGCGAGCCGCTGGAAGAGGTGCGTGAGCCGATCGGCGCCGTCGAGGGGACGCGAGGACTCGAGCGCGGGCTCGAGCGCGCGCTCGGTCGAGGGCGCTCCTCCGGAGACGGGCGCTTCCATCGCGACGGCGGCCGCCGGCACGACGACGTGCGCGGACGCGACCTCGGGCGCGGGCGCTTTGACCCTCGCGGTCGCCCCTTCGCCGCACGCCGCGAGCACCGAGACCAGAGCAGCGACGAGGTTCGAACGCACGACAACCGGAATCCTGGCACGCCCAGCCGAGACGTTGCAATTCCGCGGCCCGCTGTCCGATTCTTCAGTAGTGTCCGGCGCGGCACGCGGGAAGAGGCCGACGGCGCGGTGAGGTCGCTCCTTACATCAGCAGCATCGGGGGAGCGGCGCCGGAACGGGCGCGTGGTCTTCGCGGCCGCGTGGATCGTGCTCCAGGCGGCCCTGGTGCTCACGGCCGGTGCGCGGCCGGACCACATCTTCGGGTTCCGGATGTTCCCGGAAGCCTCGACCCTCGAGATCGACCTTTGGCGGGAGACGGCCGGCGGCGACGAGCGCGCGCTGCGGGGCGAGTGGGGCGCGCGTGACGCGACGGGGCAGCTCCGGCACTTCTCGTGGAGGGACCGGGTGCGCGACCCGGTGCTCGCCTCCATCGACGTCACGATGTTCGCGTCGTACGGCCTGGGCGCCCAGCTCCTCCACCTCGCCCGCGCGCTCGACGACGTCGCGGACCACCTGCCGGAGGACGCGCAGACACGGCGCCTCCGCGCCGAGGTCATCGTTCGAAAGAACGGGCGGCCGCCCGAGACCGTGGTCCTCGAGAGCCACCCGCGGGAGGTCCCATGAGCGGCGTGACCGGGGCGCTCCGGCGGTGGCGCGACGAGGCGGGCAACACCCGCGCGCTGGTCGCGGCGCGCGTGGTGCTCGGCGGGCTCCTCTTCCTGTCGGCGGTGCGGGCGGGGCTCGAGCTCCGCACGGCGTACTTCGGGGACGTCTTCCACTGGCCGCTGATCCCCGAGGCGCTCGTGCCGTCGCGGGACGTGTACGCGGGGCTCGTCGCGCTCGAGGCCCTGCTGGCCGCGATGGTCGTGGCGGGGCTGCGCCCGCGGCTCGCGCTTTTCGCGAGCGCCGTGCTGAACGTCTACGTCCTGCTCTGCGACCGGCTGGAGTTCCATCACAACCGGTGGGCGCTCGCCTGCGACGCGCTGCTCCTCGCCCTCGCCCCGTGCGATCGCACGCGCGAAGCCCCGCTCTGGGCCGCGCGCCTGGCGCAGCTGCAGGTGGTGATCGTGTACGCGTCCTCGGGCGGCTCGAAGCTTTTCGATCCCGACTGGCGGAGCGGCCTGGTGCTCGGCACCCGGTTCGCGCTCTACGCGCAGAACTCGATCGCCGCGGGCGTCCCTCCGTGGCTCGTCGCGAAGTCCTCGGAGCCGCGCGTCGCGGGGGTCCTGGCGGCCGCGGCGATCGCGACCGAGCTCGCGCTCACCGTCTTCCTCTGGCCGCGAAGGACGCGGGCGTTCGCGCTGTGGTGGGGGGTCATGTTCCACCTGACGATTGAGGCGACGAGCCGCGTCGAGAGCTTCACGTGGCTCACGCTGGCGATGTACGCGCTCTTTGCGCGGCCCGAGGTCCACGGCCGGCGCTTCCTGTACGACCCTTCGCGGCCGGCCCAGCGGGCCGCGGCGCGCGCGCTGGGGTGGCTCGACTGGCTGCAGCGCTTCGAGGTGCAGCCGGGCCCCGAGGCGGTCATCTTCGCGATCGACCGCGACGGATTGCGGGCCGAGGGGCTCGGCGCGGCGGCCCTGGTCGCGAGGTGCGTGCCGGTGCTGTTCCCGGCCTGGGTGCCGCTGGCGGCCGCGGCGGGGATTGCCCGGCGGCGAGCTCCCGGAGACATCGGTAAGGCTGTAGACCGGTCAGATGGGTGAGAGTCCGCGGCGACGTTCAGGGAGAGGACTCGTCCAGAGCCCTCGGCTCTCACCCCTGTCTCGCAGTCGTTCAGTCCAAAGCCTCACCTATGTGCCCGGTCTCTACACTCTGCTCGCCCGACTCGCCGGAGATTGGGAGCGGGCGACGTCCGAGCAGGTCCGGACGCCGTCCAAACGCGTTTAGACGCCGTCCAAACGCGTAGGGGCGGCGAGCCAGGGTGTCCGGGCGCCGTCCGGACGCCTTGGGGCGCTCACCGGACGCCTTGGGGCGCCGTCCGGACCCGGATCCTCGTCGTCCAAAGGCCTTCGTTGGGCGCCCGAACCCGTTTGCTCGCGGGTCGAGAGAGACAGGCCAACGATTGACACGGCCGAATGAGGAATTTGGCCCGGAGGCCGGCTACCCAAGTGAGAGGCCGAGCGACGGAGCCCGGTGCCCCGCGGGGTGACCTCTCGTTCCCATCATCCGACACGGAAAGAGACGCCGCGCCAAGCGAACCGAGAACCCGCAGCCTTGGGGCAAAATTAGAGCCACCCTAGATAGGGCGCGTCACTTCTTCTGCCACTCGCCGCGCTGCACGACCGGAAGCTGCAGCGCGCGCTCGCGCTCGAGATCCAGGTTGCCCACGTGGATCGAGATGGGCGCCTGGGCCCACTTGTAGATCGAGGCCGAGAAGAGCCGGACGAACCGCGCCGACCAGTCGTCGAGCCGCTCGGGCGGGTGCTCGGGGAAGATGGCCTTGAGCGCCACCGCGACCTCGTCGAGAGACATCTTCTCGCCCGCGAAGAGCGCGAAGCACGCGTCGAGCACGGGGAAGGGCATGAGCTCGCGCTCGTCTTCCTGGTTCTCGGCCAGCTCGGCGCTCGCGGGCTTGAGGAGGGTGAGGCGGATGCCCTCCCAGCGCGTCCTCTCGTAGAGCCAGTCGAGCACGAAGTTCACGACGGTCTTCGGGACGTTCGCGATGACGCTGAGCGCGCCCTCGCCGTCGCCGCCGATCGTCACGTAGCCCACGGCCTTCTCGCTCATGTTGCTCGTCTGGAGGAAGAGGCCCTGCGCGGCGTTGGCCCACGTCCACATGCGCTCGGCGCGGACGCGCGCCTGGATGTTCTGGCGCGCGAGCGCAGTGAGGGCCTCGCCCGGCTGGAGCATCCTCTCGACGGCCACGAGCTCCCGCTCGAACGCGTCCTCGATCGAGAGGAGGACGAACGGCGCGTCGAGGTCCTTCGCGGCGCGCTCGGCGGCGGCCCGCGTCTCGTCGGACGAGAAGCGCGTAGGCATGTAGAACGCGCGGAGGATCTCGCGGGCCTTGGCGCGGCGGTCGGCCTCGGAGCGGTCGGCCCAGCGCTGGTCGATCCAGCGGCGGGCGATGGCGAGGACGAAGAGGCTGTCGCGGCCGCCCGAGAGCGCGACGCCGATCGTCTTGAAGGACCCGGTCTTCTCGAAGTAGTCGCCGAGGCCGAGGGCGAGCGCGTCGAGGAGCTCCTCGCAGAACGCGTCGCGCGGGGAGGGCTGCGGCACGGCGCCGGGCAGGAAGAAGTTCTTGTTCGGGGGCGCCGGGAAGACGAGGGCCTCGCGCCCGCGGGTGGGCGCCGCGACCGGCACGGTCGTGACCTGCGGCGCGGACGGCGAGAAGGCGCTCTGGTCGTCGCGCCAGGTGGTGTTCTCGGTCCGCAGGCGGCGCGTGCGATCGAGGTCGACCGTGACCGCCTCGAAGCCCTCGCGGAAGCGCGCGGCCGAGAGGACGACGCGCCCGTTCTGCGCGACGTACCCTCCCCCGTCGAAGACCAGCCCGTCGTTCGCGCCGACCGCGTTCACGTACGCGACCGTGGCCTGGCAATCGGCCGCGCGCGTCGCGATCATCTCGCGGCGCGTCTCGGAGATGCCGACCCGGAAGGGCGAGGCGCTCAGGTTGATGACGAGCTCCGCCCCGGCGTACGACCGCCGGCGCATCGGCCCGTCGGGCGACCACGCGTCCTCGCAGACCTCGAGGGCGACGGCGCCGAAGTCGAGCTGGAAGACGAGGTCGCCGAACGGGACGCCGCCGAGCGTGTCGTAGAGGCCGGGGGCGCCCCGCGCGAGGGTGCGCGCCTCGTAGAAGACGTTGTAGAGCGGCAGCTTCTCCTTCGGGACGAAGCCGCAGACCTGGCCGGCGTGGACGAGCGCCGCGACGTTGTAGAGGTTGGCGCCGCGCGCGACGACGAGCCCGATCGCGCACGCGCACCCGAGCTGCGCCGTCTCCCGGGCGAAGCGCGCGAGCTCGGCGCGCTGCATTTCGACGAAGGCGCGCCACTGCACGAGGTCTTCGGGCGGGTAGCCGCCGATGAGCTGCTCGGGCAGCGCGACGACGGTCGCGCCGTCGGCCGCGGCCGACCGGGCGACCACGATCGCGCGGTCGACGTTGGACCGGCAGGCGCCCACTGTCGAGTTGACGCTGGCGAGGGCGACGCGCACGAGCCTCATGGCCCTCTTTATAGAGCGACTGTCGTTCCTTCGGAACGACAGCCAGCTCTAATTTTGCCCTAGTTTGGAGCTCCGCCCTTTGAATGTTCCATTCAAAGGGCTCCCGCTCTAGGCCGTGCGCGCCGGACCTTCACTTCTTCGCTTCTTTGTCCACGGCCGCGACGAGGGGCGCCACGTTCGGCACCAGGGTGATCTCGATGCGGCGGTTCTTCGACTGGCCGTCGGCGTTCGCGTTGCTCGCCACGGGGTCGAACTGCCCGTACCCGGCCGCGGAGAGGACGCTGGGGTCCACGCCGTCCTGCACGAGCAGCTTCACGACGTTGACGGCGCGCGCGGTCGAGAGCTCCCAGTTGGTGGGGAACTTCTTCTTGGTCTCGGGGGTGAGCGGCTCGCTGTCGGTGTGGCCGGCCACCTGGAAGCGCTTCATGCCGACGCCGCGGAGCGCACCGGCGACGTCGGCGAGCGCCTTCGTGCCGTCGGGCTTGAGGTCGGCGTCGCCCGCGGCGAAGAGGATGTCGTTGTGGAGTTGGAGGACGATGCGCCCGTGCCGGGTGGTGACCTTCACCCGGCCGGCGTCGATCATCGACTTGAACTTGGAGGTGAGGTCGTCGAGCAGCTTGCCGCGCTCGGCCGCCTCCTGCAGGGCCTTCTTGGCGTCGTCGAGGGCGGTCTTCTGCTCGTCGGTGATGGCTTGCGCCTGCGCCAGGCCGAGCGCGCCCTTGAGCTGCGCGACCTGCTGATCGTCGGCGGTGACCTGCTGCTGGAGCTCCGCGACCTGCTTTTTTGCGGCCTCCGCCTCCTGCTTCGAAGCGTTGGCCTCCTGGACCTTGGAGTCGAAGTCGGCCTTCGAGACGCCGCACCCGCAGAGCGTGAGCGCCACGGCGAAGAGACATGAGCGGTTCATGCCCACGATGTTAACCGCTCGAGCCGCGAACTCAGAACGTGTAACTCAAGCCGAGTGCGGCATCCCACATGAGGGGGAAATCGCTCGAATCCCTCCCCTTTCGCGAAGCCCACCGCGTCGCGCGCACCCACCTGCGCCGTCAGCGCGAGGTGTCGGTCGACCTGGTACCAGACGACGCCGATGCGCGCGCCGAAGGAGAACGAGAGGGTCTCGGCGTCCTTGAAGCCGAGGATGGTGAGGGAGTTGTGGGGCACGTTCGCCGACAGGGCGCCCACCTCGCCCTGGAGGAAGAGGCCCACCCGCTGCGACGGGTGCAGCGTCGCGCGCGCGCCGCCGCCGAAGCCGTACATCGCGAACGCCATGTCGGCCGACGCGCTCTGCGCCTCGCTCGTGTCGGTGAAGGCGAGCTCGCCCTCGCCGAACGCCATCAGCCAGGGGGTGAGCTCGTACCCGAGCTGCGCGTGGAGCCAGTAGGCGGGCGGCGCGACGTGACGGAACTGGCCGGCGAAGCCGAGCACTCCGAGCGTCGACTCGAGGACCAGCCCCTTGCGGTGCGGCGGCGGGGGCGGCGCCTCCGCGGGGCCCTCGGGACCCGAGTCGGAGGGCGCGCCGGTCGCGTTCGCGTCGCCCTTCGCGTCGGGCGGCTGCGTGGAGATCTCGACGTGCGCGTCGGGCGAGAGCGTCTCGCCGCCTTCGGGCGGGGAATCTTGCGCCCGCGCCGTCGCGGGGACGATCGTAGCGGAGGCGATGGCGCAGAGGGCGAGCGCGCGGCGCACGGCCCTCGAGGTTAACACGGGCGGCGCGGCGCTCAGGCGTCCAATCGCCCGCGCCGCGCGCTCCCCTTCGAATCAGAAGCGAATCAACCCGTAAGGGGAAGTGCGCTCACGCCGACGAGCGCGTGCTCGACGACGTCGGTGAGCTCGTCGATCAAGAGCACCGGGTCCCAGCTCGCCGGAGTGCGCTTGTTCACGGGCGCGGGCGCGCGGAAGGCGAGCCCGTACGAGTCCCCGCCGAGAGAGGTGAGGCGGGCGAAGGCGTCGCCCCCCTGCATACCGAGAAGGATGTAGGGCCCTGTCGCGCGAACCCAGATGCCCGCGCAGCCGAGGGCGCTCGCGGTCCTCTGCACACGTTCGACGACCTGACGCGGCTCGGAAGCCGGCGACGCGCTCGCTGCAAGCATTTCCGCCTCCTGCTGGACTTATCGCCCGCAGTAACGGGAATGCAGGCCCGGGGCCAAGTTTATTTCAGAAGCCAGCCGAGCAGCATGCGCTTGGTGGCGTCGCGGCTCACCGAAGCGATCGAGTCGACGAGGGGAATTTCCTTCGGGCACGCCTCGACGCAGTTCTGCGCCTTGCCGCATCCCTCGACGCCGCCCTCGCCCATCACGGCGTCGAGCCGCTCGCCCGCGTGCATCTTGCCGCTCGGGTGCAGGTTGAAGAGGCGCACCTGGTTGATGGCCGCCGGCCCGACGAAATCGCTGCTGTCGTTGATCTGCGGGCAGGCCTCGAGGCAGCAGCCGCACGTCATGCAGCGAGACAGAGGGTAGGTCGTCTCCTGGTTGTCCTGGGCCTGGCGCGGACCCGGCCCGAGCTCGTGGGAGCCATCGAGCTCGATCCACGCCTTGACCCGCTTCAGGTTCTCGAACATCCGCGAGCGGTCGACGACGAGGTCGCGAACGACGGGGAACTTCGTCATCGGCTCGAGGACGATGGTTTGCCCCGATGGGGCGATTTGGTCGACGAGGGCGCTGCACGACTGGCGAGCCCTCCCACCGATGACCATCGTGCACGACCCGCACACCTCTTCGAGGCACGAGCACTCCCACACCACGGGAGCGACCTTCTGCCCGCTGGTGGTGACCGGCTTCTTCTGGATCTCCATGAGCGCGCTGATGACGTTCATCCGCGGCTGCCACGGCATCTCGAACTCCTGCCAGTAGCTGGTCAGGCCTGGGCCGTCTTGCCGCTTCACCTTCAGCTTGATCGTGCGTTCGGTAGCCATCGTCAGCTCGCAGCCCTCTCGTTCGCTTTCGCCTCGCCCTCGGCGGGCTTGTCCTTCGGGTCCTTGGCGCTCGCGCTCGCGGCGCCGGCGGTCTCGTACTTGCGCGGACGCGGCTTCACGAGCGTCGTGTCGACCGCGTCGGTCACGTGCACCCGCTCGCCGAGGAGGTCGTAGTCGATCTCGCGGACGTACCGGACGGCGTCGGGCGATCCGTTCGCCGCGCCCTTGTGGAAGGCGAGCGTCGTGCGGAGCCAGTTGGCGTCGTCGCGCTGGGTGAACTCGGGCTTGAAGTGGGCCCCGCGCGACTCGTTCCGGTTGAACGCGCCCTGCGCGATGACGCGCGCGAGGACGATCATGTTGTTGAGGTGCCGCACGAACTGGGCGCCCTGGTTCATCTTGCCCGTGACCCGGTCGGTCACGCCGACGCGCTTGGCCCGGGCGTCGAACTCCTCGATCTTCGCGAGCACCTTCTCGAGGGTCGGGTTGTGCCGCTCGATGGTGCAGTCGACCAGCATCGTCTGCGCGAGCTCGTCGTGGATGACGTACGGGTTCTGGTCGCCGTCCATCGCGAGGATGGCCTCGAACTTCTTCTGCTCGCGACGCTGCGCCTTCTCGAAGAGCGACGAGGGCATGTCCCACGCGCTCTTGCGCATGTTCTTGCGGTACGAGGCGATGGCCGGGCCGGCGACCATGCCGCCCCAGATGCACGAGAGGAGCGAGTTGGCGCCGAGGCGGTTGGCGCCGTGGTACTGGTACTCCGACTCGCCGCAGGCGTAGAGGCCGGGAATGCTCGTGGCCTGGTTGCGGGGAGAGCCCATCACGAGGCCGCCGTTCGCGGCGCGGTCGAAGTCGACCCAGAGGCCGCCCATCGAGTAGTGCACGGCCGGGAAGACGCGCATCGGATTGACGTACGGGTCTTCGCCGACGAACTTCTGGTAAATCTCGAGCACGCCCGCGAGCTTCTTGTGCAGGGTCTCGCGCGGGATGTGCGTGACGTCGAGGTAGACCTCGTTCTCGTTGCGGGCGCTCGCGGAGTTGTAGACGCCGCGCTTCTCGTGAAAGCACTTCTTGAAGAGCTCACGGCTCGCGATGTCGCGCGGAACGAGGTTGCCGTACCCGGGGTACTTCTCTTCGAGGAAGTACTCGCGGTTGCTCTCGGGCACCTCGCGGCCGGGCCGGCGCTCGGTGACGTCGCGCGGCACCCAGACGCGCCCGCCCTCGCCGCGCACGCTCTCGGAGATGAGGCGCAGCTTGTCGGCCCCGGGGATGGCCGTGGGGTGGACCTGGATGAACTCCCCGTTGGCGTAGCAGGCGCCCTGCTGGTACGCGGCGCTCGCCGCGGTGCCGGTGTTGATCACGCTGTTCGTCGAGCGCCCGAAGACGATGCCGCAGCCGCCCGTCGCCAGGCAAACCGCGTCGCCCGGGAACGTCTCGAGCGCCATCGTCTTGATGTCCTGCGCGACGATGCCGCGGCACACGCCGTCGTCGTCGAGGACGAGACCGACCATGTCCCACCACTCGAGCTTCCGGACCATCCGCTCGCCCGGGACGCGCTCGCCCCGGTCGTCCTCGACGTCGATGGTCTCCCAGCGGCGGACCTGCTCGTCGAGCGCGTAGAGGAGCTGCTGGCCCGTGGTGGCGCCGGCGAAGGCCGTACGGTGGAAGAGCGTGCCGCCGAAGCGGCGGAAGTCGAGGAGCCCCTCGGGCGTGCGGTTGAAGGGCACGCCCATGCGGTCGAGCATGTAGACGATGCTCGGCGCCGCGTCGCACATGCCCTTCACCGGCGGCTGGTTGGCGAGGAAGTCGCCCCCGTACACGGTCTCCTCGAGGTGCACCTGCGGAGAGTCGCCCTCGCCCTTGGTGTTCACGCTGGCGTTGATGCCGCCCTGCGCGCAGACCGAGTGCGAGCGCTTCACCGGCACGAGCGAGAAGAGGTCGACCGGTACGCCGGCCTCGCAGAGCTTGATGACGGTCATCAGCCCGGCGAGACCGCCGCCGACGACGACGACGCGGCGGACCTTGCCCGATTCGGAACGGGTGAGCGACTTTGCCGATGCCATGGTCGCGATGGGACGTAGGGGAAAGGCGCCAGTGTGTCAATTCGCCCAGAGCCTACCGAGCCCGCCGAGCGGCCGGAGCCCGCCGAGCGGCTACAGGCTACAGGCTTCAGTCCGAGAGAGAGCGAGAGTCGCGAGCAGCGACGCCAGTCCCGTGTGCCCCGGTCTCCGGCTGTAGCCTTATCTGTGGCCTGTAGCCCGCTTCAGGGTCCCTGTAGCCCGCTTCATGGTCCTTGCTGCCCTGACCCGAAGGCGAGGGCCGCGACGACGGCGGCCTGCACCTGCTCCCGCCGCGCGGCCGAGAGAGCCGATCCGCTGAACTCCGAGAGCTCGAAGCGGTTGTAGGCGCGCCCGTCGGCCGTCCGCACGAGCGACCGGGCGATCTGCATCCCCTGCTGGAAGAGCTCCCGGGTGATGGCGAGCAAGACCCCCGGGCGATCGGGCGCCTCGACCAGGAGCACCGCCCGCCCGTCCTCGTCGTTGGGATCGAACCGGCAGACGATCTCCGCGGTTCCCCCGCCGCTCGCCGACGCCGTGCGCGACGCGATCTCCTCGACCGAGACGCTCCCCGTGAGGATGGCGCTCAGCACCTCGCCCACGGACTCCGCCTCCTCGGGCCCGATGGCCGCCGTGTCGGACGGCTGCGCGCGCTGCACCCACACGAAGTCGACCGCCTCCATCTCGCCGCTCTGCGTCTTGCGCGAGAAGACGAGCGCCGTGATGACATCGAAGCGATGCGACACGAGCGACGCGGCGATCGCCGAGAGCAGGCCGGGTCGATCGTCAGCCACGACGCAGATCGCGGCGCTGCCGTCGGCGAGCGGACGCCAGACCTCGGCGTACGCGCACCGCTTGCCGCGACGGTTCGCGATCGCCGCGTGCTTGCGGATCGCGCGCGGATCGAAGAGCACGCTGTAGCGCGGCGGCATCGACGCCGCGAAGGCCTCCACGAAGCCCGCGGGCGGCTCACCTCCGCCGTCCCCCTCCGAAGAAGGCGCCCAGTCGAAGTCGGCGCGCCAAGACATGCCGCAAAGGATCGCGCGAATGCGCGGACGGCGCCGTTGCGGCGGGGTTTCGCTATCGTATCTCGCGACCCCGACCGCAACGGCCCGTGAAGAGGCTCAGCCGACGACGAAGCTGACGCTGGTCGTGCCGCTGCCGCCGATGTTGAGCGTCTGGAACGTCTTGGCGCCCTCGACCTGGTAATCGCCGGCCGTGCCGGTGACCTGCCTGTAGCAGTCGAGGAGCTGCCGGACGCCGGTCGCGCCGACCGGGTGGCCGGCTCCGATGAGACCGCCGCTCGGGTTGATGGGGTTCTTGCCGCGAATCTCGATCGAGCGATCTTCGATGGCCTTCCAGCTCTCGCCGGGCTTGGTGATGCCGAAGTGGTCGATGGCCATGTACTCGCTGGTCGTGAAGCAGTCGTGGGTCTCGATGCCGTCGATGGCGTCGATGCCCGAGACGCCGGCCCGGCGCCACGCGTCGGTGATGGTCGTGCGCACGTGCGGCAGGACGAACTGGCTGTCTTTGCTCTCGGCGACCTTGTCCGCGAACTTGAGGCGCGAGGTGTGGTGGCCCCAGCCCTTGATGCGCGGGATCGACTCGAGGCGGAGGCCCCGGCTCTTCGCGTACTTCTCGGCGTAGGCGCGGGAGGCGAGGAAGACGACGGCGGAACCGTCGGTGACCTGCGAGCAGTCGCTGATGCGGACGCGCCCGCCGACCGCGGCGTTGAAGTCGTCGCGCGAGCACGCGTGCGCCTTGTTCATGTACCAGGTGCGCGTCTGCGCGAGCGGGTTCAGCTTCGCGTTGGCGTAGTTGACGGCCGAGATGCCGGCGAGGTGCTCGTCCTTGAGGCCGTAGCGCTTGTCGTACTCGTCGCCGAGCTTGCCGAAGAGCTTCGGGAACGGGAACTCGACGCCCTTGGCCTCCTGCTCGTACCAGGCCGCCGTGCCGAGGAAGTCGCCGCCCTCGGCCGCCGCGACCGTCTTCATCTGCTCGATGCCGACGACGCAGGCGAGGTCGTACCAGCCGGCCTGCAGCTCCGCGAGCGCCGAGAGGATCGCGATGCTCCCGGAGGCACAGGCGGCCTCGTGCCGCGCGGTGGGCAGCCCGCTGAAGGAGGGGTCGACCTCGACGAAGAACGCGCCGAGGTGGCCCTGCTTGCAGTAGAGCTCCGCCGCGAAGTTGCCGACGTGGCCGACCTGTACGTCCTTCGGGTCGACCTCCGTCGCTTCGAGCGCGCCCTGCACGCCCTCGCGCATCATCGCGGAGAAGTGCTTGCGCTCTTTCGTCCAGTTCCGCGCGAGATCGGTCTGGTAGCCGCCAAGGATGAACACGTCGTGATTCGGAGTGTTGTTCTGGGACATGGTCGGGTCTGGCCTTGATGTCGAGACGGAAGTCGTGGGTTCAACCGGCAACGAAGAAGCGCCCGATGTTGCCGTGCGGGTTCGTGTAGAGGCGCCTGGGCGAGGAGCTCGCCGCGGCCTCCGCGAGGATGCGGGGCACCGGGAGCTTGGCGGCCTCGATCATCTGGACAGTGGCCTTCGGGCCGATGACGTCGACGAGGACGCTGGGGGGCGCCCAGTTGAAGCCGAAGCCCATGATGTCGTCGATGCCCGCGATGGTCTCGGTGACCTCCCCGGCGCGGTGGAACGCGTAGCTCACGTACCCGGCGACCACCTTGCGCGCGAGGGCGGCCCACGGGCCGGGCGCCTCGGCGAAGACCTGCATGGCCTCGCGGTACCGCCCGTCGCGGTGGAACGCGGCGATCTGGTCGATGAAGCCGAGGTCGGGCAGCTTCACCTCCGAGACCGGGCGGTACGACTCGGTCTTCGGATCGAGGACGAACTTGAGCTTGTTCTCGACCTTGAAGAAGCCGCCGCCGCTCTTGTTGCCGAGGACGCCCTTCTCGAGGAGGCGCGCCATGTATCCCGGCATCCGCAGGGTGGCGTGCGCCTCGTCGGGGGCGTGCTTGTAGATGTTGTCGACGATCGCGCGGTGGATGTCCCAGCCGACGAGGTCCACGGTCGCGAGCGGGGTGAGGGCGCGGCCGGTGTACGGGCCGACGAGGCGCTCGACGAGCACCGGCCCGTGCTCTTCGGCGAGCTGCGCGGCCTCGTTCAGCACCTTGAAGCCGATGCGGTTGCCGGCGAAGCCGGGGGTGTCGGCGGTGCGGATCATCACGCGTCCGAGCTGCTTTTGCGCATAGGCGTCGATGAACTCGACGACCTTGGGATCGGTGTCCTTGCCCGCAATGAGCTCGGTGCCGACGATGACGTTCGGTGGGTTGAAGAAGTGCAACCCCAGGAAGTTCTTCCGGAAGGACTCGCTGCGGCCCTCGGCCAGCGCATTGATGGACAGACCGCTGGTGACCGTCGCGACGATGGAGTCGGGGCGGCGCACCTTGTCGACGCGCTCGAACATGCGGCGCTTCAGAATCGAAGTCCTCGGTGAGGGCCTCGAAAATGAGGTCGGCCTTGGCGACCGCGGCGTCGAAATCCTTTTCGTAATCGCCGGTATCGACGCGATCGGCCACGGTGCTCGAACGGACGGACTGAACGGCCGTCCGAAGGCCCTGCTGCGCCTTGTCCTTCGCCCGCGCGAGGAAGGTCACCCGGGGTACGGCCGCCGTGAAGAGGGCCCCGCTGCCGTAGCCCATGGCCCCGTTCGCTCCGAGTACGACGACGTGGTCGACCTTTCGACTCCCCAGGAGGTCGTGGAGCTCTGCTTTGCTTCTAGCGGCGGCCTTCATCCCAACAACTCCTTCTCCAGCTTGCGGCGCGCTGAACCGCGCCGCGTAAGTTGCCCACGGTAGGTGTTACCACACTGCAATACGATGTGGGTGAGAATCAACCTTGGTACGACCATTGGACAGGTCGCCAGGGTTCTCTCGTGACCGCCTCTCCCTATCGGCGGTTAGCAAGGGGGGTACCCGCCGGGCGCCATGGCCGCGGAGCCCGCCGCGGGCGTCGGGCTCTCAAATCTCGATGTGGACGTCGACCTTCTCGGCCTTCTGCCCGGGCTTCGCGCCCGCCGCGGTTTCCTCGGGCGTCTTCAAGAAGGCGAGGAGGGGGAGCACCAGGAGGAAGGTGATGCCGGCGAGGAGGAAGACGCGCTCGAACGCGAGGAGCTGCGACTGGACGGCGATGGTCCCGTCGATCGCGCGCATCGCGAGGTTTCGCGCGGTGGACATGTCGATGCCCCGCGCCGCGAAGCCCGCGGCCGTCTGACGGAGCCGGTCCATCGCGACGGGATCGCTGCCCGTCACGTGCGAGACGAGGGCCGTACGCGCCTGGACGCCATAGCGGCTGAGGAGCGTCGCGGCGATGGCCAGGCCGATGGAGCCGCCCACCTGACGGAAGAGAGAGTTCAGGCCCGTGGCGTCGGCCATCTGGTGGCGGGGGATGGCCGAGAGCGCCACGGTGGAGAGGGGCACGAACAGGCACGAGAAGCCGATGCCCTGCGTCGTCAGCGCGAGGATGATCCCCGACTGGCTCGTCTGCGTCGTGAAGTGGCTCATGTCGTAGGCGCCCCACGCGATGAAGAGGACGCCCACGGCGATGACGACGCGCGGAGAGACCGTGTTGTAGATGCGCCCCACGATCGGCACCGCGACCATCATGACGAGGACGCGCGGCATCAGCGCGAACCCCGCGTCCGTCGCCGTGAAGCCGAGCAGCGTCTGCATGAAGAGCGGCAGGAGGAACATCGTCGCCATCAGGAGCGCGAACATCAGCGAGCCGATGAGCGTGCCCGAGAGGAACACGGGGTCCTTGAAGAGGCGGATGTTCACCGCCGGCACCTCGCAGGTGAGCTCGCGGATGACGAACGCCGCGATGACCACGACCGCGACCGCGAACGTGATCGAGATGAGCGGCGACTGGAACCAGTCGTCTTGCTGCCCCTCTTCGAGCACGTACTGGAGCGAGCAGAGGCCGACGACGAGCATGCCGATGCCCCACCAGTCGACGTTCTTCCGCTGCGCCTCGGCGAGCTCGCGGTTCTTGGCGACGATCTCCTCGTCTTCGTGGACGAAGGTGGCCACCATCGCGAGGCCGAGCAGGCCGACCGGGATGTTGATGTAGAAGATCCACGGCCAGCTGTAGTTGTCCACGATCCACCCGCCGAGCGTCGGGCCCACGGCGGGGCCGAGCATGACGGCCATGGCGAAGAGCGCCATCGCCATGCCCTGCTCCTTCGGCGGGAACGTCTGGCGCAAGATGGCCTGCTCGGTTGGCTGCAGCGCGCCCGCGCCCAGGCCCTGGATGGCTCGGAAGAAGAGGAGCGCGCTGAGCGATCGCGCCGTGCCGCACAAGATCGAGCCGACGAGGAAGAGCGCGAGGCACAGCATGTACACGCGCTTCTGGCCGAAGAGGCGCCCGAGGAACGCCGTCAGCGGCATGACCACGACGTTCGCGATGATGTACCCGGTGCTGATCCAGGTGATCTCTTGCACCGTCGCGCCGAGGGTGCCCATCATGTGCGGGAGGGCCACCGACACGATCGACGAGTCGATGGCGCCCATGAGCGTGCCGAACGTGATCGACAGCGTGACCAGCCACTTGTTCGGCTTCGGTCGCGCGAAGCGGATGGGCTGGATCGCCGACGTCTCGGCGAAGCTTGAGGCGCCGGAGGCCATGGGCTCTCCGGAGAGTGTGCATGCCTGACCTCGCGGGCGCCAGAGGCGGAGGCGCTGGTTTGTTCCGCCACGCTGCGTCGTAATCAGGGGCTCGGGCAGGGCTCGGTGGGCGGACCTTCGCTCGGGGCGCCGATGGGCGCGGAGCCCGTCGCGCGCAGGACGACCGCGTCTGCGAACATCACCCACATCACGGCCCCCCCGGCGACCGCGGCCCACGCGACCTGCTTGCGAAGGCGCGCGTCGCGCAGCCCGGCCGGCGTCGCCGCGAAGTACCCCCACGCGCCGCACGCCAGGTGGAACGTCGCGCAGGCCCCGCCGACGAGATAGAGGAGGGCCGCCCAGGGCACGCCGTGCGACGTGGACGAGAGCGTCGCGTCGAGCGCGGTCGCGAGCGCGCCGGGCCCGAGGCGCGCGCCGGGCGACCTGAAGCGGATCTGCGGAAGGTGCACCGCGAGGAACGCGAGCGTCGCGATCGCGGTGACCCGCATCGCGACGCGGAGCGGCCTCGGGTACGAGCTGGCGAACGGCCGACGCGTCGCGACGATCCACGCGCCGAGCGCGCCGTGAAAGGCGAGCGGCGCGAAGACGATCAGCACCTCGAGCAGCGGCAGCGCCGGCAGGTCCTGGAGGGCGCGCCCCACCCGCGCGAACGCCCACGAGCCCACCACGGCGGACACGTTCGCCACGGCGTGGACGACGAGGAAGACGCCCAGCGGCACCACCCCGCTGAGCGAGAACGCACGACGCAGTCGATCGGGCGTCGGCGACCGGGGGTCGGGTTCGGGGAGCGTGGTACGCATGGTAGCGCATGCTGCATCGAACGAGGGCAAGGGCCGCGCTCGAGCTCCTGGCGATTGCCTGCGCGTCGCCCGGCTGCGCGGCCGGCAGCGCCGAGGCGCCCCCTGTCGCGACCCTCGCCTCCACGCCGCAGGCCGCCGCGGCCTTCGAGAGCGTGCGCGACGCGTGGTCCGACGCGGACCACACGCCCGCCCCCGAGCTCCGCGCGAAGGTCGTGCGCTTCCTCGCGGCCTATCCGAACGACGGCCTCGCTCCGCTCGCGCGCATCGGCCTGGCCTTCGCGGCGATGCGCGAGAACGACCTGCCCACCGCCGACGCGGCCCTCGCGAAGACCGCCGACGTCCCGAACGGGACCGCGCGCGAGCTCTGGACCGTCGCGAAGGCGCGCAGGCTGCGGATGTCGGGGCAGGCCGAGGCGGGCCTCGCCCTCCTTCGCCCGTACGCGGGCAAAAGCGTCGATCCGCTCGCGCGGTCGCTCTTCGAGGAGGAGCTCACGCTCACCGCCGTGGCCACCCACCGCGACTACGAGGCCATCTCGTACATGGATGCGTGGCTGCGCGGGAGCACGCCCGACGAGAAGCCGGCCGCCGTCGCCCACGTCACGGCGATCGTCGAGGGTATGCCGCGCGACGTCCTCGTCGGCGCGCTCCAGGCGATGAGCAGCCAGCGCGCGAACCTGGGGTACGGCAAGGACATCGAGCGCGTGCTCGCGCAGCACCTCGTCCAGATCGCCACCACGTCCGGCGACGCGGAGCTCGCGCGCATGCTCTTCGCGGCCGACCCGCAGGCGTTCTCGGAGGCGGGCGAGGCCGGCGTCGCGCTCGGCGAGCTCGTGACGAACCCGCGCGGCCTCAACGCCGTGCGCGGGCGCATGCTCGGCCTGCTCCTCCCGACCGACTCCCCAGATCTGCGTGACGAGTCGGCCGACGTGCTGCGCGGGGTCATGTGGGCGCTCGGCCTGCCGCGCGGCTCGCGCACCCCGAGCTCGGCGGTGCAAGCTCCCGACGCCGACCGCGGCGCTCCCGCCCCGTGCGCGACGCTCGAGCCCGCCCCCGATCCGACGGAGCCCGCGCCCGAGGACGAGGTGCACCTGGTGACGCGCGACGACGCGGGCCACGCCGATCGCACGGAGGTCTCGCTCGACGAGCTCGCGGGCGAAGGCGCAGCCATCATCGTCGCGGGCCTCGACCCGCAGACGTCGGATCGCGCCCTCCACTGGAGCGCGTCGCACCACGTGCCGGTCGTGGTGCTCGTGCCCCCGCCCGACGCCGGCGCTCTGCCTCCCGAAGGGTTCTTGCTCGGCGAGGGGCGCGCCGACGTCCTCGCCGCGCTCGCGGGCGCCGAGCCTTCGCTCGCGAGCGACGGCGCGGTGCCCGTCACCGACGCGAGCGAGGTGACGTCCTTCGTGCCCGAGGGCGGGCGGTTCGCGGGCTGGTCGCTCGCGCCGCCCGTCTCGTGCGACGTGCCGGCCGCGCGCGCCGGCGAGGCGCGCTTCCCGCTCGGGGTGTGGCAAGAGGAGAAGAGCCGCGCGTGGATCGCGAGCGGCTCGCCCGATTGCAGCGGCGACCTCGTGGGCGAGCTCGAGTCCGCGAAGATGCGCGGCGTCGTGGCGCTCGCGCTGGAGGGCGCCGCGGTGCTCCACGGAGCGCCGGGGCTGCGGGTGCTCACGGCGCGGGCGGGCATCGTGCCCGAGGTCGATCCGAACGACCCGCGCGAGGCCGAGGCGCGGCGCTTCTCGGCGAGCCTCGGCGGCGTCGGGTGGTGGACCGCGCTCGGCCGGGACGCGGCGACGCTCTCTCGCGCCGCGCTCCTCGGGCTGCCGATTGACACGGTGACCGAGGCCGGCCCCGTCGCGACCCGCCGGGCGGCGGCGCGGAGCGCGCTGGCCGCGGCGCGCGCTCGCCTCTGGACGACCGAGTCGGGCGGCCTCGCGCCCGATCACTCGCTCAAGCGCACGGTCTGCGCCTTCGAGGCGCCGTCAGCCTCAGGGGCCAAGTGAAGAGCCGTCCTTGTCGCGTTGCGTCGATCAGGCGCAGTGGGCGTGCACGGCGGCGAGGAGGGCCTCGAGGGGCACGGGCTTCCGGAGCGACCCGGCGAAGTTCAGCGATTTCGCGGTCATGATGATGCTCGGGTCGGCCGACAGCACGACCACGGGCAACACCGCGAGCGCAGGGTCGTTCATGACCTCGGTGCGGAACTGGATACCGTCGAGCCGCGGCATCATGAGGTCGAGCAAGATGACGCAGGGCCGCTCGACCCCCGAGCGCAGCCAGTCGAGCGCCTCTTGGCCGTCGGCCGCTGTGACCACGCGGTAACCCTCCGCCTCGAGCGCATCGGTGAGCACGTCGCGAATGTCGCGATCGTCGTCCACCACGAGCACGGTCTTGCAATCTACCGAAGTCACGGTCGCATTCGTATCCGGGGAGGACCAACAGGTACTCCGGCGCACCCCGCCGGAAGAACGAGAAAGATCGAAAAAAAGAACGCGCACGCCAGCCTAGCGCCGGACCGAGCCGTTCGTGTAGGGAAGCGTCGGTCTCCCTTCGGTCACGCATTCCTGGCGTGCACGTCGCTTGCCGGAAGGGGCTGGCCTGATCCAAAGTACCGCGGATCATGGTGGCCAAGGTCCTGCGCGTAGCCCTGTTTTCGGGGCTCATGCTCGCGCTCTGGAGCTTCGCGCGTCCTGCGCACGCCGCCACGCTCGCGCCCTTTTGCGACGATCGCGGGGCGACCGCCCTCGCGCCGCCGCCTGCCCTCGAGCCCATCGACGAAGCCGTGCGCCGCGCGGCGACGCCGCCGTCGGCCGACGGCGATGGGTCGAGCTTCGTCCTCACGCTCCGCCCCGGCCATCGACTCGCGCGCGCCGCGCTGGTCGAGTTGAGCCCCGCGAGCGTACCGAACGTCACGACCGGAGTGGTTCCCCCTTCCGCAGAGCCGCTCGCCGCGACGCGCGGTGAACTGTTGTCGCCAGCGGGCGTGCGGTTCCGCGTCGAGCGGCCGCCTCGCGGCTGACCACACGCGAGCAACGGGAACAATCGACCGGCGGCCGCGTTTGGCCTCGGGGTCGAAGACCGCCCTCGTTCGGGGCGCGCGTGTGGGTGTCTCAACCCTCGGACGGGGGCGAGTCACGGACGTCTTTTCATTCCTCTTCTTTCGAAAACAAGGTGAGTTCCATGTCCAAGGATACCAAGGACCCGCACGCGCCTGCGCAGGCGGCGGGCGGCTCGAACGTCAATACGGGCGTTGCGATCGTCGGCTTTCTCCTGTGCTTCATCGCGGGCGTGGCCCTCATGTGGGGATACGACCAGCACCGCGTGAAGGGCGGCGAGATTGCGGCCGACACGGAGACGTCGGCCGGCGCGGCCTGGGACGACAGCGAGTCGCCCGTGCCCATCACGAGCAAGGACCCGATGTGGGGCAAGCGCGAGGCGCCGGTCACCATCGTCATGTTCAGCGACTTCCAGTGTCCGTTCTGCTCGCGCGTCGAGCCGACCCTCGATCAGGTCCGCACCGCCTACGGTCCGGACAAGGTCCGCATCGTCTGGAAGAACAACCCGCTCCCCTTCCACCCGAACGCGAAGCCCGCGGCGGAGGCCGCGCAGGGCGTCTTCGCGATGGCCGGTAACGACGCGTTCTGGAAGTTCCACGACACGGCGTTCAAGAACCAGCAGCAGCTCTCGCCCGACAGCTACATGAAGTGGGCGGCAGACGCGGGCGTGAAAGACGCCGCCGCGTACAAGGCGGGCCTCGACAGCCACAAGTGGGCCGACAAGGTCGACGCCGACGAGAGCCAGGGCAAGGCTGCCGGCGTGCAGGGTACGCCGTCGTTCTTCGTGAACGGCGTCTTCATCAACGGCGCGCAGCCGTTCGACCAGTTCAAGACGACGATCGACCAGGAGCTCCAGAAGGCCCAGGCGAAGATCGCCTCGGGCACGCCGAAGTCGCGCGTCTACATCGAGATGTCGAAGGAGAACAAGAAGAACGCCCCCGCCGCCGCGAAGCAGGACGAGGAGAAGGAAGACACGACGTCGGTCTTCAAGGTCCCCGTCGGCACGAGCCCCACGCTCGGGAGCCCGACGGCCCCCGTCACCATCATCGAGTTCAGCGACTTCCAGTGCCCGTTCTGCGGCCGCGTCGAGCCGACCCTCAAGGGTCTCCGCGACAAGTACGGCGACAAGATCCGCCTCGTGTGGAAGAACGAGCCGCTCCCCTTCCACCCGGCCGCGATGCCCGCCGCGCAGGCCGCGATGGAAGTCCGCGCCGAGAAGGGCGACAAGGGCTTCTGGGACATTCATGACAAGTTCTTCGCGAACCAGAAGGACCTCGTGAACGGCCAGGCGCCGAACGTCGACAACATGGTGAAGATGGCGACCGACGCCGGCGCGAGCGCCGACAAGGTCAAGAAGGCGATTGCCGACCAGACGCACAAGAAGGAAATCGAGGCGGACGAAGACCTCAGCGAGGACTTCCAGGCCAGCGGAACGCCGCACTTCTTCATCAACGGCCGCCGCCTCGTCGGCGCGCAGCCGCAGGAGAAGTTCGAGAAGATCATCGACGAGGAGATCAAGAAGGCGCAGGACCTCGTCGCCGCCGGCACCAAGCCGGCCGACCTCTACGCGGCGCTCACCAAGGACGGCAAGGGCCCGCCCGAGCCCGAGAAGAAGGACCTCCCCAAGACGCTCCCGACGAACGACCCCGCGCGCGGCAACCTGACCGGCAAGGTCACCATCCACGAGTGGAGCGACTTCCAGTGCCCGTTCTGCGGGCGCGTCGAGCCGACGGTCGCGCAGATCATGAAAGACTACGGGGACCGCATCAAGTTCGTGTGGCACGACCTGCCGCTCCCGATGCACCCCGACGCGCCGCTGGCCGCGCAGGCCGGCCGCGAGGCGTACGCGCAGAAGGGGCCGAGCGCCTTCTGGGCGATGCACGACAAGATGTTCAGCAACCAGCAGAAGATCAAGCGCGACGACCTCGACGGGTACGCGAAGGATCTCAACCTGAACATGGACAAGTGGAAGTCTGCCCTCGACGGCAGCACCCACACGAGCGAGATCGAGACCGACAAGAAGGCCGGTAACGACGATGGCATCAGCGGCACGCCCGCGTTCATCATCGTGCCGGGCAACGCCACCAGCGGCTACTACGTGAGCGGCGCGCAGGGCTACGGCAAGTTCCGCAAGCTCATCGACCGCGCCCTCAACGAAGCGTCGAAGTAAACGCTCGCGCTCCCAAGTCGGGAGCCGGTCGCGACGGAGGCCTGGCCGGCAACATGCGGCCAGGCCTTCACTCTTTTGTTAGCCTTGCGACCTCCGCCGATGCTCACCTCGCCCACCTCGCGCTTCTCCACCTTCCTTCTTTCCCCTCTCGGCGCCGTCTTCCTCGCCAGCTCATCGGGCTGCGCCCGGGCCGCGGCTCAGGCGCCGCCCCCCGCCGTCTCCCCGAGCGCGCCCGTCGTGGCCGCGCCGCCCGTGACCTCGCCCGAGGCCGACGCGGGCGTGCCGATCGACCCGAGCGACCCGACCTGGGGCAGCCGCACCGCGCCGGTCACGATCGTCGAGTTCGCCGACTTCCAGTGCCCCTTCTGCTCGCGGGCGCAGCCCACCCTCGCGCGCCTCCGCGAGACGTACGGCCCCGAGAAGATGCGCCTCGTGTGGAAGAACGCGCCGCTCCCCTTCCACTCCGACGCGCGCCCCGCCGCGGAGGCGGGCGCCGGCGTGCACGCGCTCGGCGGGAACGACGCCTTCTGGCGCTTCCTCGATCTCCGCGTTCGAGGGGCAGGGCAAGCTCGGCGAAGACGCGTACGTCACCTGGGCCCAGCAGGCCGGGCTCGGCGACACCCGAGGCTTTCGCGACGGGCTTCGCTCGCGCACGTGGGCGGCGAAGGTCGACGCCGACCTGGCCGTGGCGCGCGACGTCGGCGCCAAGGGCACGCCCTGGTTCTTCGTGAACGGCATTCGCATCACGGGCGCGCAGCCCTTCGAGGCGTTCCAGTCGGTCGTCGACGCGCAGCTCGCCGCGGCCCAGGCGAAGCTCGCGGCCGGCACCCCGCCCGATCGCGTCTACGCCGTGCTCTCGAAGGAGAACCGCGCGGCGCAGCCGCCCGAAGAGGACGACGACGACAGGCCCGACACCAAGACGGTCCACAAGGTCCCCGTGGGCTCGAGCCCTTCCCGCGGTCCGGCCGGGGCGCTCGTCACGATCGTCGAGTTCGCCGACTACGAGTGCCCCTTCTGCATGCGGGTCGAGCCCACGCTGAAGCAGCTCTTCACCGACTACGGCCCCAAGGTCCGCCTCGTCTTCAAGAACGAGCCCCTGCCCTTCCACAAGCGCGCGGAGCCGGCGGCCGAGGCGGCGCTCGAGGTGCGCGCCGAGAAGGGCGACGCCGGCTTCTGGGCGATGCACGACTCCATGTTCACCGAGCCCCGCGACCTCAGCGACGACGGCCTCGTGCGCCTGGCCGTCGCGGCGGGCGCGAAGGCCGACAAGGTGCAGGCGGCGATCGACAAGCACACGCACGGCGACGAGATCGAGGCCGATGGCGACGTGGCCGACGACTTCGGCGCGAACGGCACGCCCCACTTCTTCATCAACGGTCGCCGCCTCGTCGGCGCGCAGCCGGTCCAGGCGTTCGCGGCCATCGTCGACGAAGAGGTGAAGAAGGCGCAGGCGCTCGTCGACGCAGGCACCAAGCCCGAGGCGGTCTACGACGCGCTCACCAAGGATGGCGCGACGCCGCCCGAGCCGGACAAGGCCGACGTCGACGGCCTGCCCGCGAGCGATCCCGCGCGGGGCCCGGCCACGGCCCGGGTGACGGTGCACGAGTTCGCCGACTTCCAGTGCCCCTTCTGCGCGCGCGCCGAGACGACGGTCCGCGCGGTCGCGAAGACCTACGGCGAGCGCGTGCGCTTCGTGTGGCACGACCTGCCGCTGTCGATGCACGAGAACGCCGTCCCCGCGGCGCGCGCCGCCCGCGAGGCGCGCAAGCAGAAGGGCGACAAGGGCTTCTGGTCCATGCACGACGCGATGTTCGTGGCGGGCCCCGACGGCAAAGTGCAGGTGCCCACGAACGTCGCGCGCGACGACCTCGATCGCGACGCGAAGGCGATCGGCCTCGACATGGGGCAATGGGCCAAGGCCATGGACGGCGACGCCCACAAGGACGAGATCGACCTCGACGCCGAGGCCGCCGGAAAGCTCGGCTTCGACGGCACGCCCACGTTCGTCGTCGTCCCGGCGGGCACGAAGAGCGGGTACGTGCTCTCCGGCGCGCAGTCGTTCAGCAAGTTCCGCCGGCTCGTCGATCGCGCGCTGAGCGAGGCCCACGAGGCCCACAAGTGAGAGCGGTCGCCGGCGCGGCGATCGTCGTCGCGGCGATCGCCGCGGCGTCGGACGCGCGGGCCACCGAGGGCGAGAGCCACATCGGCATCGACGTCGGCGGCGGTTTGCTCATCGTCTCCGGCCGGAGCCCGAACCCGCCCGGCGGCTCGTTCATGGCGCACTACACGCTCGGCTTGAGCGACGCGTTCGACCTCATGGTCGAGGCGCAGTACTCGCCCATCGCGATCGGTCAGACGTTCGATTACAAGCACGACCCGAGCACGTACCCCACTGCGATCGTCAACGGCGACGTCGGCATCGGCTACGTGTTCGACGTGCTCTCGTGGGTGCCGTACGCGGGCCTCCTCGCCGGCGCGTACGATCTCTCGGGCGGCACGCTCCCGAAGAGCAAGGTGCTCGCCGGCGCGGAGCTCGCGCTCGGCCTCGACTACCGCGTCGATCCGCACCTGTCGGTGGGCCTCGCGGGGCGGCAGCACCTGCTGTCCGAGACCTCGACCTACCCGAGCTTCACCCAGCTTCTCGTACGCGTCGAGTACGTGTGGGGCTGGTGAGCCTCGCGCCTCAGGGCTTGTTGTGGAGCCCGAAGCCGTCGTGGAGCGCGCGCACCGCGAGCTCCGTGTACTTCGACGCGACCAGGCAGCTTACGCGGATCTCGCTCGTGGCGATGGCCTGGATGTTGATGTTCTCGTTCGCGAGGAGCCGGAACATCTTCGCCGCGATGCCCGCGTGCGAACGCATGCCGAAGCCCACGATCGAGACCTTCACGACGTCCTCGTCGTAACGGACCTCGCGGGCGCCCACGCTCTTCGCGATCGCCTCGACGTGCGTCTTCGCGCGCGCCAGGTCGGTCTTCGGCAAGGTGAACGTGATCGCCGCGCGCGGGTCGGCGTCGGTCGTCACGTTCTGGACGATCATGTCGACCGAGATGTTCTTCTCCGCGATCTTCTCGAAGAGCTCGGCCGCGATGCCCGGCCGGTCGTCGACGCCGACGACGTGAACGCGGGCCTCTCCCTTGTCGTACGCCACTCCGCTGACGACGACGCCTTCCAAGGTCGAATCTTCTTTGGTCACGATCGTCCCCGGCTGGTCGTTGAACGAGCTTCGAACGTGGATCTGCACGCCGTATTTCATGCCGATCTCGACGCTGCGAATCTGAAGCACCTTGGCGCCCAGCGACGCGAGCTCCAGCATCTCTTCGTACGAGATGCGCTCGATCTTCCTGGCGGACGGGCAGATGTTCGGGTCGGTGGTGTAGACCCCGTCGACGTCCGTGTAGATCTCGCACTCGTCGGCGTGGATGGCCGCCGCCACCGCGACCGCGCTCGTGTCGGACCCGCCGCGCCCGAGGGTCGTCAGGTTGCCGTCGGCGTCGATGCCCTGGAAGCCGGCGACCACGGCGATCTCCCCGCGATCGACTGTCTCGAAGATCTTCGCGCTCTCGATGCTCTTGATGCGCGCCTTGGTGAACGAGTCGTCGGTGAGCACGCGGATCTGGTGCCCGAGGAGCGAGCGGGCCTTGCCGCCCTCGGCCTGAATGGCCATCGCCGTGAGGGCCGCGCTCACCTGCTCGCCGGTCGTCGCGATGGCGTCCATCTCGCGGGCGTCGGGCACCTTCGTGACCTCGTGCGCCAGCGCGAGCAGGCGGTTCGTCTCCCCGCTCATCGCGCTGACGACGAGGACCACGCGGTTGCCGGCGCGCTGGGCCGCGATGGCCCGCCGCGCGACGTTGCGAATGCGATCGATCGAGCCGACCGACGTGCCACCGAACTTCTGGACGACCAGCGCCACGGGAATGCGTGCGTTTAGCAGCGGGGCGCTTCGGGCGTCAATGTCGATGCGACGTCATCGCCGGACGCGGTGTAGAGTGCCCGCGCCGCCGCGGCAGAGCCGAGGTGCGCGCGAGGGGGTCGTCCCGGAGAGCATGGCCGCTTACCTGGTCGAGACGTTCATCACCCTGGCCGGCGTCTGCGCGCTCGCGCTCGTGGTCCTCTGGGGCGCCCGGCGGCTCGGTATCGGCCGGCCGAGTGGCCCGATCGAGCTCTGCGGACACCTGCCCCTCGACGCCCGCCGGGCGATCTATCTGATCCGGGTGGGAGAGCAGATGTTCATCGTCGGGGTGGGCGAAGGCGGCTTCACGAAGCTCGGCGAGCTGCCCGCCGCGGGCATCGCGGGCCTCGAGGCCAGCGCCGTCCGCGGGAAGACGGGACCCACGTTCGCGGAGCTCCTTCGGGGTGGCCGGGGGCCGAAGCCGTGAGCGCCGCGGCCGGGGGGGCGGTCACGGGGGGGGCGCTCGGCGAGCTCTTGTCGCGGCCCATGACGCTCGTCGTCGTGCTGGCCCTCGTCTCCCTCCTGCCGCTCGCGTTCATGACGGTGACGGCGTTCGTGAAGATCTCGACGGTCATGCAAATCGTAAGGAGCGCGATCGGCGCACAGGGCATCCCGTCGGGCACGGTCATCACGGCCCTCGCCGCGGTCCTCACGGTCGTCGCCATGGCCCCCCTGGGCGATGCCATCCTGGCCCGCGCCGGCCCGGTGATGGCGGCCGCGCAGGCGGTCGGTAAAGAAGGCGTGGACACGGTGACGCTGGTCCGCGCGGGCGTCGACGCCGTGCGCGAGCCGGTCCGGGCCTTCTTGAAGGCGAACGCGAGCGAGACCGAGCGCGAGAGGTTCCTCGACGTCGCGCGCCGGGCGCGCCGGGGTGGAGCCGCCGCGGAGGAGGTCGGCCCGGACGACCTGACCGTCGTGCTCCCCGCGTTCATCGTGACCGAGCTCGGACGTGCGTTCGCCGCGGGGTTCCTCATCTA
Organism: uncultured delta proteobacterium; assembly: GCA_963797395.1. Classification (GTDB taxonomy): domain Bacteria; phylum Myxococcota_A; class Polyangia; order Polyangiales; family Polyangiaceae; genus Palsa-1150. Next base: position 715,702 of record CAWCPA010000008.1, on the reverse strand, counting down.
CCTGCCGTTCCTCGTCATCGACCTGGTCGTCGCGAACCTGCTCCTCGCGCTCGGCATGCAAATGATGACGCCGACCCAGGTGAGCCTGCCCTTCAAGCTGCTCCTCTTCGTGGCGATCGACGGCTGGGGCCTCCTGGCGCGCTCGCTGGTGGAGGGATACCGGTAGCGGCGTGGCGCCGGAGTGCTTGACTTCAGAGGCGCGCCGCGTATGTTCCGGGCCCTCTCATGGCCGGGCGCGTCTACCAGGGTGGTCCGGCTCTGTCGTGTCCGGGGCAATAGCTCAGCTGGGAGAGCGCTGCGTTCGCAATGCAGAGGTCCGGGGTTCGATCCCCCGTTGCTCCACTCGGGACCCCTTGTTTTTGGCTGCGCCGTGCTCGGCGTTCTGCCAAAAGCCAAAACTCTAGCCAAAACTCCCCCCTCCCCCTGGAGGTCCGGAGGCGGCAGCGGGAACACGGTCCCGAAGCCCTCCCGCAGGTTCTCGGCCTCGCGGATGTACCCCTCGGTCGTCGAGAACGATCGGTGCCCGGCACGCTGCTTGATGCGGAGCGGATCGTCCCCTCGGACCGCCGCCCAGGTGATCCCGGTCGCCCGTAGGTCGTGGAAGGTGATGTGCTTGCGATGCGCATCGTCGGTGAACAGCTCGGCACGCTGCACCCCGGCTGCCTTCAGGTGCTGCCGGAGCAGGATGGCTCGGTCCTCGTGATCCGGAACCCAGAGCACGCGCTCGCCCCTTGACCCTGCCTTGGCGTCGTGAAGCCCCTGGACGAGGGGCCTCAGCGCCGACTCGATGGGGATCCGGCGGGTCGTGCCCGTCTTCGTCGACTTGGCCTTCCGCGTCTCGCTGTCGATCGAATCGGCTGATGTGGATCACGCCGTGCTCGAGGTCGACGTCGCTCCATTCGAGCGCCGCGAGCTCGCCGGCGCGACCGTACGTGTAGACGGCCATCGCGTAGACCGTCCTGAAGGGCGCGCCGATGGCCGTGCACGCCACGCGAGTTCTTCTTCTACTCGGCCGTCGGCGATCCGGAGAGCGTCAAGCGCTTCCTCGATCCCAACCTCACGCGCACCGTGCAGTGCGACGGCACGAGCATCACCAGCTTCCTCGAGCGCACCGGCGGCAGGCGCCCCGGCTGCTCGAGAGGGATTACGCTTCAGGCGCCCCAGCGATCTAGCCGATCGGTCGTGTCGCGCATTCCGACGCCCGGCGCCCACGAGAAGGTCGCGCTCCGTCTTCTCGAGCTGATGAGAGCCGAAGATCGACAAACCGTCGACGCGCTCTACGGGTGGCGGCTGCCAAACGTCTATTGGGTGAGCTACGCCGCGGACGAAGCGAAGAAACGCGGCGGGGGAGCGCTTCGCTCCGCCCGCCGCTCTCGTGCCTTCCCGCTGCCATGAAGGCTCTTCGTTCCCGCGTCAGTGGCAGACGTTCTGGTAGCAGAGGCCCAGAGCTCGATTCCCGGACGGGCACTGCGCGCTCATCGTGCACTGCACGCAGTAGCCGCCGGCCCCGGTGCAGTACGGAGTGGCCGCGCTCGCCTCGGCGCATGCCGCGCTGGTCGTGCAGGAGGCGACGCACTTGTTGGTGGTCGTGTCACAGCCTCGCCGTTCGAGCAGTTCGCGTTCTCCGTGCACGCCACGCACCGGTTCGACGTCGTATTGCACGCCGGAGTCGCGCCTTTGCAGGCGGACGTGTCGGCCGCCGTGCACTGCACACAGGTGTCCGTCGCGAGCAGGCCGGCGCCCGCCGTGTTGCATGCCGGTGTGGTCCCCGTGCATACCGTGCTGTCCCCGGCGGTGCACTGCACGCAGCGGTTCGTGGTCGTGTCGCAAACCGGGTCCGCGGTGTTGGTGCAGTCGCTGTTCTGCGCGCAGGCGACGCAGCGGTGGGTCGTCGTGTCGCACACCTTGGCATTGCCGGTGCAGTCGGTGTTGGCCATGCACTGTACGCAGCTGTTCGTCGTGTTGTCGCAGACCGGCGCGCCCGGGGCCATGCACTCGCTGCTGTTCAGGCACTGGACGCAGATGCTCTCCGTCGTGTTGCAGTAGGCGGTCGGGTTCGTGCACTGGCCGTTGGTCGTGCACGCCGTCCGGCACGTGTTCGTGTTGGTGTCGCAGACGCCCGCATCACCGCAGTTGGTGCTGGTCGTGCACTGCACGCAGGTGTTCGTGTCGGTGTTGCAGTAGGGCGCGCCCGCGTGGCAGTTTCCGTCGCCCACGCATCCGACGCACGTCTCGGTGGTGGTGTTGCAGGCCGGCGTGGCGCCAGTGCAGTGGGTCGCGTTGCTCGACGTACATGCGACGCAGGTGTTGGTCGTCATGTCGCACGCCGGCGTCGGGTTCGCGCAGTTGGAGTCGGTGAAGCACGCCACGCAGATCTCCGCGTTGACGTTGCAGTACGGCGTCGGCGCGGCACACTGCCCGTCGGTCGTGCACGAAGTCGTCTGGGTCCCGCCGTCGGACCCCGACGAGCTCCCAGAGGAACTGCCTGAGGTCGAGCCGGACGAGCTACCGGAGGTCGAGCCGGACGACGCGTCCCCGTCGCCGCTGCTGCTGCCCGTGGTGCTGGAGCCGGACCCCGACCCTGACGCGGCCCCCGACGCGGAGCCGGAATCCGCCGTCACCGAGCCCGTTGCCGCCGTTCGAGCTCGAGCCTCCACACCCAACGCCGATCCCGATGCCCACCGCAACGACGAGGCATAGCCCCGCGCCTGTCCTCAGAATGTTCATGACATCTCCTCCCGAAAGCCGCCGCTGACGACCAACCCGATGGCAATCGCGCGGATACAAAAAAATAGTAATTGGTAAGTGCCATCATCGAAGGCAAGCGTTACACGCCTCCTTCCGAAGCCTCGGGCGATGTGAGCGCAGGTAGCCGGGCGGCGCTTCGGCTCCTCGAGCCGACGCTCAGTGGGCGACGGCTCGTCGAGGGCTGCAGCCACCTCGGCAGGCAAGTGCTCGACATCGACGGGAGCGTCCCCACCGAGGGCCAGCGCTTGGTCAACGCGTGCTCGAGCTCGCGCACGTTGAAGGCCAGTCGTACCTGAGATGGCGCGGCCGAGATTCGGCGAAGATGGGACGTTCGGAGGCGTGCCGGCGGCGGGTGGCCGCTCTTCGAGCCTCGCGTGGGTCGCGACCACGAGGCGAATGTCGACCGGGACCGACCGCGTCCACCCGAGCGACACGACTTCGCGCTCCTCGAGGAGGCGTTCAACATCTTCCCGCGTCGGAAGGCGCGGCTCCCAGGCCGTCGCGGAGAGCGTGGCGCGAGACAAGGTACCGCGGGCAGTTACCGTCAGCTCCAGGGCGGGTCGTCCTTGGGGATGTGCCTTGGAGGCCGCGTGTTGTCCGGCATGCGCTCAACCGTGATGCCCGAACGCATGCGGCCTGCGCCACCTGCGAGCACGAGCAAGGCGAGCACATTGACCGCGCCTCGTTGCCGGACGCCGTCGAATCCTGCGGCGTGCCCGCTTGCAAGTGCGTCGCCTTCGTTCGAAGCGGACGGCCGGCGACCTACGATCCCGCTCGCCATCCGCCGGCCAGCGACTACCGGGAGAAGAAGGCGAGTCCGAGGCCCAGTCACGGCCGGCTGACGGCCCCGAAGCTCTCGAAGGGCACCCACCAAGCGAAATCCTCGAGGTTTTTGCGACGGAGGTAGGTCCCGTCGCCGCCCCGCGCACCGCGCCGGTGCGCGCAACGGCCACACGCTCTGCTGCGGGAACACGCGGCCTTCGAACGTCACGGCCCCATGACCCAAGAACGCGCGACGCAGAGCACCGCTTGGGGCCAACTTCGCACGCCGGACCAGCGGCCTAGGTCCGGTCAGCGCGTGGGACGCCCCGTCCCATCGAGCTCAGCCACGAGCCGCGAACCACATATGCAGTCTACACGGAGCCGCTGCCCTGTAGCTGCCTGAGGGCGGACGGCGAGGCCCTCGGCTCGGTACAGGCGGTAGACGAGCTTGCGGTTGACGCCCTGGCACTCGCGCCGAAGCAGCGCGTGAAGGCGGCGATAGCCGAAGCGAGGTCGCTCCGAGGCGAGCTCGCGCAGGCGCGTCATGAGCTCGGCGGGCTCCCTCCGGCGGTGCTTGTAACGGCCGAGACACCTCGGTCTGCGCGGCGCCGCCCTCGATCTTGCGGATGGCCCAGACGATGTCCGCCTCTGAAACTTGCTCTTCCGACCCATTCCGTGCCTCCGTACCTGGCAACGGATCGATGGCCCAGTTTTCGGGGTCAGGTCACTTCCGGATCCCCACGAAGAGAAGCCCAACGAGCGGGCGGTGGTATGCGCTCTCTAACGACCTCTCCGCTCGGCGGCGGCCATCACTTCGCGCAGCGCCCTGTTCACCGCTTCCCCGCTCCCAAAGTGCGCCCAGAGGTCCGGCTCGATGCGAACGAGATCACCGGCCCGCAGGTTCGCGTGGTGGCCGCGGCCGGGGATGCGACGGAAGCGTCGCTCATCCGTTATCTCCGGCATCTCGGCGAGAGATTCATCCGCGGGCTCAGGAGTCGGCTTCGTAGATTCGTCGCTCATGGCTGGTTGCGCGCCGCGCGCTGATGATGCGGGTACGAGGGCTTCGCTCGATCGTGACGACGTACAGGATACGCTCCCGTGGCGACATGGCCAGGGTGACGAGCCGATCCGCGTGGTCGGCATCCGCGAAGTCCACGGACCACGGGTCCGTGAGCGCTTGGGCCGCTTCCTCCAAGGAAACGCCGTGCTTGGCCTCGTTGCCCGCGGCCTTCCATCCCATTCGAAGTCGCCGTACACGAACGTCGGCACGGGGCGACCGTAGCATCGTCGACGGCCGCGTCGTCGACGGCTCTGGGTCCCCGCCCGATCGAAGCGGCGCCACCAGCACGCTCACTCACGCCGCTTCACACCGAGCGCGACCACGTTCCCAGTACGCGCACGCCGGCGCGCCTCGAGCTCCAGGGCGAGCTGCGCGACCACATCGAACCGCCCTGCCCTGGCCGCTCGCGAGAGCGCATCCGCGAGCGCCGCGTCGATAGGATCGACCGGCGCCTGGAGCCCCTCGGGCGGGTCCGACAAAGCCAAAACCGCGGGTGCCTTTGAGTCGTCTTGCGTCGCGATTTCCTGTGCGATTTCAGCACTCTTCGCGACGGCTGGAGCGGACGTCTCGTGGGAGTTCAATCCCCCGTTGCTCCACCATGATCCGCGGGAAAAACTAGCGGATCGTCTCCTCCGAATCAAGTCGTGCCCGCGCCGTGCCCGCCCGATCGAAGAGGTCGACCGCGGCGCGCTCGGCCCCGGGGGCGAGGTGCATGTACTTCTCGGTCGTCTGGATGCGCTCGTGCCCGGCGAACGCCTGGATCGAGGTCGTGGGCGCGCCCAGGGCCGCGAGGGCTGAGCACGCGGAGTGCCGCATGACGTGGAGCCGCTCGCCCTTACGTCGGACGATGCCCGCGGCCTTCGTAGCAGCCTCGCTCCAGGCGTAGAGGTGCTTGGCCAGCGCGGGCTTACCGCTGTCCTGCCGGAAGACCCGGCCCGTCCTGGTCGACGTGGCAGCGAGGGCCGCTAGCGCGTCGGTCAGCTCGGCGGAAAGCTCCAGGACGCGCCCATGCCCTGACTTGGGCGTGTCGACGTACTTGGAGATGCCGCGCGACGCACCGTGATCTGCCGGCGCTCTAGGTTCACGTCCGACCATTCGAGGCCCCAGGATCTCCCCGCGTCGCAAGGCGCCATGCAGGCCGATCAGGACCAGGGCGTGCGTGCGTGCGTCGATGCCCTTGGCCGCGTTCACCAGCTTGCGGATGCGATCCTGCTCGTAGAACGTCGGTGACGCTCGCCCGGGTTTAGGCGGCCGGATCTTGCAGGGCATCGCGGGGATCTTCTCCCATTCGACCGCGACGCGGAGGACCTTGGACAGCGTCACGAGGATGTTCGCCACGGTCTTGCGGCCATACCTCTTGGAGAGCGCGCCCTGGAAAGTCGCCACGCGCTCCGTCGTGATCTCGTCCAAGCGCAAGGCGCCGAACGCGGGCAAGAGGTGCTTGCGGAGGCGCGTGTTCTTGGAGTCCACCCCGGATCTCTTCTGCTGGCGAGCGGCGCACCAACCGGAGAGGAAACTCGGCGCGAACTCGTGCAGCGTCGGCACGACCGCCGCGGGATCTGCATCGGGCTCCGTGACCGCGGCGTTGCTCGCGAGGGTCGCGCTTGAACCCAGGGCCAGCAGGTGGGCCTCCCTCGCCTGGCCCTCGCGCAGCGCGGCGGACCTGGACGGGAGCTTGGACCAGCAGCGTTCGCGGTACGGGTTCCGTGAGGCCGGCCAAAGGAACCGGACTTGCCAGCGCCAGGGCGCGGCCTTCGTAATGATCGTCGTCGCCATGCGTCACCTACCGAGAGGCGACACGGCCTGCCGTTTCCGTCCAGTCCCGACAGTAGCACGGCGCGGCGGACGAGCACGCGCCGGCCGATGCGGACCAGGCCGGGGAGCTGACCGCGCTCCGCCAGGGCATAGACGGCCTTGGTCGTGGTGCGGAGGAGCGTCGCCGTTTCGGGAACCGTGAGAAGCTCTGGGGACTCGGGGGGATTCACACTTTAGATTAGGGGATATCCGCCAAGGCTTCCGACCCCAAATGAACGAAAGCCCCCGGACCCGTGAAGGGTGCCGGAGGCTTTCGCCCGCAAGATTCGACGAGGGGCACCGGAGAGTAGTGCGTAACGACAACGTTCTCCGGACCTGCTAGCGGGCTCCGGTGTATCCTCGGAGACACAAGCAGATCCCCCCTACTCTCCTGCGCAGCGGGTCTCCAGGATCCAGCTCCCCTGAATGCGCTTCGCAAGAGCGTGACGAGGGAACGGGAAGCGGGGTCGGTTGCACTGAGATCTGTCATGCGTCCAGAAGTCCCCGCCCAGCTCTCGGGCGCGATCACGTTCCCTTGCAACGGCAAGGTCCCCGCCGTTAGCGGGTGGTCGAGCCTGACGGAATCCGTCCCGCACAATGGGAACTACGGCGTGCAGTGCGGCGAGCGCTCCGGGGTGTTCGTGCTCGACGCGGACTCGGAAGAGGCCATCGCGTGGGTCGAGTCCAAGGGCGTGCCCGAGACGTTCACGGTGGCCGCCGGGCGCGGCGTGCACATGTATTTCAAGTGGCCGTTCACGATCCATAACTCCAAGAGCGGGCTCGCACCCAAGGTCGACGTGCGAGGGGACGGAGGCCAAGTGATGGGTCCGGGCTCAATTCATCCGAGCGGGGCGCCTTACCGTGTCCTGATGATCGCGGACGCCCCAGCTTGGCTCCTGGCATGGCCCGGTTTGAAATCGGCCGACCGTGCGCCAACGGAGCCAGGTGGATACGCGCCCAAGCCCAAGCCCAAGCACAAGCCCGTGACCGGAAAAGAGTGCGAGCGCCGTCGCAAGCTGTTCGCGGCGTGGCTCGAGGGCCAGCCCCCGCCGTGCATCTCCGGACAGGGCGGACACAACAGGCTGTTCCATGTCGCGCTGCGCGGCATGCTGTACGAGGCCCTCTCGTTCGAGGATGTCCGCGAGCTTCTGGTGCCATACAACGCGCGGTGTTCCGCACTTCGATGCTCCCATGATGGGCTTCCGCCGCTTGCTTCGCATGGCGAGTCCGAGCCCGAAGCCCCGCGCTTCCGATCTTGCTGTACGAAGGGGACAAAGGCCTTGTCCACGAAGCCCGTAGGCAGCCCGCCGCAGCCGTCCTCCACCTCGATCTCGAGGACCGATCCCGCGATCCGGGCGCGAAGGCGGACCTTTGTGCGGGGTCGGGTGAACTTCACGGCGTTGTTGACGAGGTTGCCCACGGCTGACCGCACGAGGCGATGATCGGCCTCGACGAGGATGTCACCTTCGGGATGCACCTCCAGCTCTACGTCCTTGGTACGCGCTGTCGCCAATGCGACCTTGCCGATCTCCTCGAGGAGCGGCCCCACCGCCAGGGACTCGTACTGAGCTTTCCTGTGTGGCTCTCCGCCTCGCGGCGTACTCGAACGCCGCGGGAACGACCAACACAAAGGAGAGCACCGCAGACACGAGACACAGCGTGCAGAGCGCACCGATGACCGCCACCTGCAGGATCACAAGCCCGACGCTTCCGATCGCCATCGAGGCCGCAATGGCCGCGTACACGATGACCGCCCGCGAGCGCCGGCGCGAGCTCGCCGCCCCTCCCCACAGAACGGCGATGGCTTCCGCCACGTACGCTACGACGCCGAGCCCCGCGTCCGGGAAGGGGAGCGACCGACTGAACGACGATTCGAGCACGCGACGCGTGCCGTCCCCGAAGAAGGGCTCCCAGGGCGGGCCCGTCCAACCCAGTTGGAAGGCGGCGAGGCGGCCCGCGATCGCGGCGCCGATCAAGGCCAGAAGCGCGACCAGGGCCCGTTTGCTGGGTCGCGAGGGGTCGCTGCGGCTCCTCGGCGGCTCCTCAAGGAGCCCGACTTTTGGCGTGGTGGCGACGGACACGGCCTCGTCGGGTGCGACCATCGTGCCCACGGGGACTCGGGCCGAGGGGCCGAGGTCGAGGCCCACGAGCGAGAGCGAAAGCGAGAACTGGAAGTCGTGCCGCTGCAGGAATGCCGCATGGCGCGGCGCTTGCTGTCCTCTCCCACGCGCCGGGCTCGCGGCGCGAAAGGGCGCCAACATGGACAAGGCCAACGTGGTCGTCATCACTGGGGCTTCCGCAGGAGTGGGTCGGGCCGCCGTAAGGCGCTTCGCTGCCGGAGGCGCCGACGTCGCGCTCATTGCCCGAGGTGCGGCCGGGCTGGAGGGCGCTCGGGCCGACGTCGAGGCGCTGGGCCGCCGCGCGCTCGTGCTGCCCCTCGACGTGGCGGATGCCGGCGCGCTCGAATCGGCTGCCGCAAAAGTCGAAGCGACGCTGGGGCCCATCGATGTCTGGGTCAACGACGCCATGACAACCGCGTTCGGCGAGTTTCTCACGATCGAGCCCGAGGAGTTCAAGCGGGCGACGGAGGTGAGCTACCTCGGATACGTCTACGGTACGCGCGCGGCCCTCAAGCGCATGATGCCGCGCGACCGTGGCACGATCGTGCAGGTCGGCTCAGCTCTGGCCTACCGATCGATCCCGCTGCAAAGCGCCTACTGCGGGGCGAAGCACGCCATCCGCGGATTCACCGACTCGCTCCGCTGCGAACTCCGCCACCATCGTTCGAACGTGTGGCTGACGATGGTTCAGATGCCGGCGCTCAACACTCCCCAGTTCGGGTGGTGCGAGAACAAGATGAGCCATGCGTCGCAACCCGTTCCCCCAATCTACCAGCCGGAGGTTGCGGCCGAGGCCATCTGGTATGCCGCCCACCACCGGCGCCGCGAGCTCAACGTGGGTGCCCCCACGGCCATCATTGTCCCAGGCAACAAGCTGCTTCCGGGCGTGGGCGACTGGTACCTCGGCCGCACGGGCTACGAGAGCCAGCAGCGCGACCGTGCACCGTTGACGCCGGATGGGGGGAATCTATGGAAGGCGCGAGACGAAGAGCGCGACCACGGTGCCCGCGGACGGTTCGATGCGCGCGCGCACCGGAGGAGCCCAGAGCTCTGGGCGTCGACGCACAAAGGCGCTCTCGCTCTCGTGGCCACCGGCGTCTCCGCCCTCGGAGCGCTCGTCTTCATGGGCGCGAGGTTCGGGTGAGCCGGCGGGGCGGCCGCGCTGCGCGGCGGCGTACCGTCGCCTCTGGGTCGCCGCGGCGCAATGGGCTCCCGCCTGAGAACGCTCCGCCTCCGCCGTGATCCTCCCCCGCTTCCGAGCCACCCGGGCCCACGCGGCTGGCCCTTCACGGACCGCGATCCACCTGCTGATCGAAGACGAGGTAGCGCTCCGCGTCCGCGCGCCGGAGGGAGAGCCCAAAGCCGCTACGCGAAGGATCCGGACGCAGCACGCCGTCGCTCGCCACCAGGGCGCCCTCGAGCAGCTGCGGCTCGAGGCAGGCGTGGTCGTGAAAGTACTCGACGTGAACGACCCTGGGCGCCACACACGCGATATGCCCGTGCACCGTCGGCGCGCAATGTGCCGACAGGGGGACGCCGCGCGCCTCGCAGGAGGCAGCCGCCGTTAGGAACCCGGTGATCCCGCATCGGGTCGCGTCTGCCTGAAGAACATCGACCGCCCCCGCGGCCAGCATGCGTTCGAAGGTGCGCGCTCTGTAGCCGTACTCCCCAGCAGCGATGCTCATCGCATGCGGCGCCCGATGGCGAACGAATGCCAAGCCCTCGAGATCGTCGGAGGAGACGGGTTCTTCGAACCACACGACACCGAGACCCGCCGCAGCGAAGCGATCGGCGAGACCCAGCGCCTCTTTCGGGGCGTAGGCGCCGTTGGCATCGACGAAGAGCTCCACCCTTGGTCCGATGGCCTCCCGAGCCAGGCGCACGCGGTCGACCGTCGAGGAATCGGCGCCGATTTTCATCTTCACGCGAGTGAACCCCTGCTCCGCCCAGCCCGCCAGCTGCCGGTGAAGCTCTTCCGGCGTGTACGACGTGAACCCGCCGCTCCCATAAGCGTCGATGCTCGTTCGCCGCGGCCCAATTAGATCGATGAAGGACTGACCATTGAGCTTGGCCTTGAGATCCCAGCCGGCCATGTCGAGAGCGGCGATGGCCGTCGCGGCCACGCCATCGCGACCGACGTTCCGCACGGCGCGCTCCATGGACGCGAAGTTCGATTCGACCGCTTGCGGATCGGCAGCCAGGATGATACCGGCCAGATGCTCCTCGATGAAGTGGGCGGTCGCCACGTCGGCATAGGTGTACCCGAAGCCCGTCTGCCCCTCGCGCGTGATCTCCGCCGTGACCATGACGGTCTTGTCCCACTCGAGCGTCCCATCCGACTCCGGGGAGCTCGTGGCCACCTGGAATACGGACACGCGCAGGCGCGAGGGCTTCACGGCGTTACTTGCCGAGCTTCTCGCCCACCCTGGGGAACATCTGCCCGATGGCGCGCTTCAGGATCCCCTCTTCCTTCACGTCTCCCTTGAGCAGCGACATCCCGAAGGCCTGCGCCTGCTTCAGGGTGATGTGCGGCGGGAGCGGCGGGACTTCGGGGTCGGTGATGACCTCGAGAACGACCGGACGGTCCGCAGCGATGGCGCGCTCCCAGGCGGCTCCCACGAGCTCGGGATCTTCGACGCGAATGCCCCGCAGGCCGATGAGCTCCGCGTAGTCGGCATAGGGGAAGTTAGGGAGTTCCTGTGACGCCTTGTAAGCCGTGTCGCCCTCCATGGCCCTCATCTCCCAGGTGACCTGGTTGAGGTCGTTATTGTGGAGCACCATCACGATTAGGCGCGGGTCGTTCCACTCTTTCCAGTACTTGGCGATCGTCAGGAGTTCGGCGTTGCCGTTCATCTGCATGGCGCCGTCACCCACCAGGGCGATGACAGGACGGTGCGAGTGCGCGAACTTCGCCGCGATCGCGTACGGCACGCCGGGCCCCATCGTGGCGAGGGAGCCGGAGAGCGTGGCCATCATCCCGCGGCGGAGCTTGAGGTCCCGCGCGAACCAGTTGGCGCAGGAGCCCGAATCCGAGGTCAAGATAACGCCATCGGGCAGCCGCGGGGACAGCTCCCAGAAGACGCGCTGCGGGTTGACGGGGCGCGCGGGCAACATGGCCCGCTTTCGCGTCTGCTCTTCCCATTCGCGGTTCCAGGCGACGATGCGGTCGCGCCAGGCGCGGTCCGATTTTGCGAGGAGCTTCGGCAGGAGGAGCCGTAGCGTCTCGCGCGCATCGCCGACCAGGTTCACTTCCATCGGGAAGCGCACGCCGATGAGCTTGGGGTCGATGTCGATCTGCACGCCACGGGCGGCCCCCTCCTTTGGTAAGAACTCCGAATACGGGAAACTCGACCCGATCATGAGGAAGGTGTCGCACTCCGAGAGGAGGTTCCAGCTCGCCTTGGTGCCAAGAAGCCCGATGGCGCCGGTCACGAAGGGCAGATCGTCGGGCAGCACAGCGCGGCCGAGGAGCGCCTTGGCGACTCCGGCGCCGAGCGTCTCCGCCGTGGCGATGACCTCATCCTCCGCGCCGGTAGCCCCGGCTCCCACCAGAATGGCCACCTTGGCACCCGCGTTCAGCACCTCGGCCGCGCGGTTCAGGTCCTCTTCGGTCGGAATGACCACCGGCTTCGGTGCGCCCATGCCCGTGTGGACCGTGTCGTGCTCGTGCGGCGGTTCGGCGGCGTCGAGCTCCTGAACGTCCTTCGGAACGATGACGCACGTGACGGTTCGCTCGCTCTGCGCGATGCGGATGGCCCGGTCGAGCACATGGCGCGCGGACTCGGGCGTCATGACCGTCTGCACGTACTCCTTGGCGACGTCCTTGAAGAGGGTCGGCAGATCGACCTCCTGCTGGTAGTCACCCCCGATGGCGCTCCGAGCCGACTGGCCCACGATGGCGACGACCGGCGCATGGTCCATCTTGGCATCGTAGAGACCGTTCAAGAGGTGGATGGCCCCCGGCCCCGAGGTCGCCAGGCAGACACCGACTTCGCCGGTGAACTTGGCGTGACCGCAGGCCATGAAGGCTGCCATTTCCTCGTGCCGCGCCTGGACGAATCGAACGCCGTGGTCGTCGCGGTTGAAGGCGCCCATGATGCCGTTGATGCCGTCGCCCGGGTAGCCGAAGACCCGGTGCACGCCCCAGGTGGAGAGCCGATTGACGATGAAATCGCTGACGTTCATGGGAGGGCCTTTCGGTGAGCGGTCGGCGGTCTCGCCTCAGTCGGCGGGGAACGCCATCGTGGACATCAGCGCGTTCGCGCTCTGCCTCGAGTCGAGGCGGGTGTGCTGGACGACGATGGGGACATCGCTCTCGATGACGCTCGCGTACTCGGTTCCCCTCGGGAGGGTCTCTGGTTCGCGAAGGTCGTTGAAGCGAATGTGCTTCGTTCGCCAAGCAGGAACCGTGACCCAGTAGGGGCCGGCCGGATCTCGGTCGGAAAAGAAGACCGTGATGCGGACACGCGCGTCGGCGTCGCCGGCGTTCAAGAAGCAGACCGCCTCGTGGCTCGTGAGATCCGGAGCTGGACCGTGGCTGCCCTCGGGCAGATAGCCTTCGGGGATGGCCCAGCATTTCCTTCCGATCGAGGCAGGCATCGCTAGCCTCCGGCGACTGCGTCGATCGCTTCCCGGGCGTGATCCGCGAGCCCGGCGCGATGGAGGGCCACCGCGGCGCGGCGCGCGGGTCCACGAAGCGAAGCGGGAAGCCTTCGTGTGCCCCAGAGGGCACTTCCGAGGGCGAACAGCGTCTTGCCCGACGCCGGCCCGAGAAGCTCGAAGGCCGTCCAGACGGCGGCTCCGTAGGCGAGATGGGCCGTGATGGCGTAGGCGTGCGACTTGAGCGGGTACGCGATGGGCGGCCCGGCCAGGCGAAACACTGGCAGAATCAGGTTGTCGCTCACGCCCCAAACGCCGAGCGAGAATGCGGCGAGCCCGAGGGGGCCGAACGGGCGGCGGTGTCCGCCGCGAAGGAGGCCGTAGAGGCCGCCCCAGGCCGAGCCGAACGCGAAGTGCACCAGCTGCCCGGCGGCTTCCTTCGCGTCCGGGGGCAGATCGCGGTGCGCCAGATCCTCGACGACGCGCCGGGCCGCCGTTTGCGTCTCTGTCTCCGAGCGCTGAGCGGGCTCGGGAGGCGAGAACGCGTCCGCCGGCGGCGAGGGTGCGATCTTTTTCGTGGCCCCGAAGAAGAGGCTCTGCACCAGGCTGCCGAAGGCCCCCGCCACGAGCCCCACGGCGACGGCCCTGCCGGGGGAGATCCACGAGCCGCGCCTCATGGCCGCACCTCGTTGGCGACAGCCTGCTTCTTCCTCTCGTCGTAGAGGCGGGTCAAGCCTTCGGTGACCGTCTTCCCCAGCGTGCGACTGGCCACGGGGAAGTACTCGCCCTCTTCCTCCTTCACGTGGTGAGACACGGCGTTCACCAAATCCTCGAAGGCGGACGCCCACCCGACGTCCTCGTACGCCATGGCGCTCAGACGCTGGATGTGGCGCTCAAGCGTTTTTGCCTCGCGCTCGTGCATCTCGGCGTACCCCGCCAGGTCCTCGTGCTGTTTGAACACCGGGTACACTACCGTCCGCTCTCCCTTCTCATGCGAGAGCAGCTCCTCGCGGATCTTCGGGAACAGCTCCCGCCGCAGGTTGACGTCGGACGACATCTTCACCCTCACGAGGAGCGCCGTGACCTCGCCATGCTCGCGCATCAACTCCTTGAACACGCCGGTCACACCCTTGAGCGTGGCCTTTGCGGCCTTGGCGGAGCCCATCAGCGCGGAAGCGGCTTTTTCGGTTCGATGCATGATTCTCCTCCTTTTGAGGCGGAGCGGCACACCGGCGCCCGCGCTCGCCGCCCGCCGTAGACGCATGCGCCATACCTGAACGCGTCAGCCGCCCGACGCCGATTGGACGAGGATGGGACGGGTCCAGGCACGGCACTCGCTACGACGTGGGCGGCATCATTCGTCCTGGCCATCATGAGGTGCTCCGTCGCTTATTCCCCGACCGAACGCCATGGCGTCATCGGCGACCGGCGGACGGCCGCACTCGTCGCTGCCGACGGGACCATCGACTGGCTCTGCCTTCGCGACTACGATGACGATCCGGTCTTCGCCTCGCTCATCGACGCCCGGCGAGGTGGGCACTGGCGCGCGGGTCCCATCGACGTCGCGTATGGCTCTCAGCGATACCTCGGAGACACGGCGGTGCTGGCCACGACGTGGCACGGCCGACACGGCGCTCTCGAGCTGACCGACGCGATGCCATGGCCGGCCGATGTCCGTTCTCCCGCGGATCGGGATCGGCGCGTGGTGTTGAGGCGCCTCCATTGCCCAAGCGGCTCGGCCGAGTGCGAGGTCCGCCTCGTCCCTCGCGACGTCCTCGAGCCGGAGCTTCGCCTCGAGCGGCCAGACGACGGCGACCCGCGGGGCCTCGTCGTTCGCCTGTTCGGCCGTCGGGACCTCAAGTCCCTCGGGGTCTGGTCGACCCACCCTTTGCAGATCGATGCTGGCAGGACCTCCGCCGGTGGACGCTTCGTCTTGCGGGCCGGCGAGAGCGCCTGGCTGGTGCTCGGCGCCGAGGAGCCCATCTCGGCGTGGTCCGTCCGGCGAGCCAGCGATCTCCTCAACGAGACCGTCGACTACTGGCGTCGCTGGGCGGGGCGCTTCGAGGGCCGCTCCAGGATCGTTCGCTCCCTCGTCACGACGCACCTCCTGGCGTACGCGCCCACCGGCGCCATGGTGGCCGCCCCGACCCTCGGCCTCCCGGAACGGGTGGGTGGAACGAGAAACTACGACTACCGCTTTGCCTGGATTCGCGATGCTTCGCTCTCCGCCGCCAGCTTGTCCCTGGTGGGCGACATGGAATCGGCGACTCGATACCTGCGGTGGCTGACCAGCCTACGGTCGGAGACCGACGCTCCCTTGCAGGTCGCCTACGACGTGCACGGCAAGACGAAGATCGCGCCACAGCGCCTCCGGGGGGCCGCCGGATATCGGCTCTCGCGTCCCGTCTGCCTGGGCAACCGGGCGTATGCCCAGCGCCAGCCCGGGTCGCTGGGCTATCTCGCGGACTGTCTGTGGCTCGCGGCGGAACATCGTGCGCGGTGGACGGACGACTATTCCGCCCTGATGCGCCGCCTCACCGAGTACGCGAGCGTCGCTTGGAGGGAGGCGGACAGTGGGATCTGGGAGCTCGCACATCACCAACACTTCGTCTCCACCAAGGTGATGTGCTGGGTGGTCCTGGATCGCGCCGTACGCCTCGGGCGCACGGGCGTATTCGCAGAGGCGGACGTGTCGCGCTGGAAGCGCAGCGCCTCCGAGATTCACCAGTCCGTCTGCGCCCAGGGCTACAGCACGGCTCGGGGCGCGTTCCGGCAACGCTGCGACCGGGATGGTCTGGACGCGGCGGCCCTCCTGATCCCCGTCATGGGATTTCTCCCGGCCACCGATCCGCGTGTCCTCTCGACGCTCGATCGCCTGGAGGAAGAGCTGGGCTTCGAGGACTTGCTTTATCGCTTCCATCCGGACGAGACCGAAGGGGAAGAGCCGCTGCCCTTGGGAGCACTGGAAGGCGCCTTCGTTCCGTGCACCTTCTGGATGGCCGTGGCGAGAGCGATGGCGCAGCAGGTGGACCGTGCAGAGGCGCTCGTCGAAAGGATCGAGAAGTCCGCCGGCCCGCTGGGCCTGTTCCCCGAGGAGATCGATGCCGCGACGGGGGCCTTCCGGGGCAACTATCCGCTGCTCTTCTCGCACGTCGAACACATCCGCGCACGCGTAGTGCTGGAGGATGCGAAGCGCGGGAGCCTCCCCGCTCCGCGTCTTCAGTGATGGCCGTGAGTGCCTCGGATCAGTCGAGGCACGCCCTTCCCCCACGTGTGCCCGGGAGAGAGATCCGTTCGGATCCGGGGCTCTTCGAGGGACCGGCACGAGCGCGGGCGCGAGACGATGTCGCTCGCGTTCGCGGTGACGTAGTCGGCGACCCGGGCGGATAGCGCCTGGATGGTGAGCCCTGGATTGGCCGAACCTTGGGTCGGAAACAGGCTGCCGTCGCTCACGAAGAGGTTGGGGACGTCGTGCGCGCAGCCGAACTTGTCGACGACGGACGTCGCGGGGTCCTTCCCCATGCGCGCGCCGCCAACGAGATGCGCGTAGCGAGCCTCGTGCGCGACCTCCCTGGCGCCGGCTGCCCGGAGCACCTCCTCGGCCTTGCGAACGGCGAACGCCACGAGCTTCCGATCATTCTCTTTCAGCTCGAAGGAGACGCGGGCCACCGGGAGCCCGAACCGATCGACGTCCTCCGCCAGAGACACGCGGTTGTCCGGCCAGGGCAGGATCTCGCCGAGGACGCCGATCGTCGCCCAGTGGTTGTAGTCCATCATGATCCGCCGCATGCCCCAGCCCCACGCCCCCTTGGCGACGGCCATCTGCTTGGCGAACGCGATGGGCAAAGGACCCACGGTCTGGATCCCGAACCCCCGTGCGAAGTCGCGGGTCCGGTCCGTCTCGTAGAACTCTTCGGTCATCCCGTTCGCAGGCGGCCCTTTGTACATGCGCACGAGGTCATCGAAGCGGCCGAGGACGACGTTGCCGGCCTGCACCATGAGATACCGCCCCAGGGTGCCGCTGGAGTTCGCGAGGCCGTGCTCGAACCCAGGGCAGGCCGAGGCGAGCAGCAGCCTGGGCGTCTCGATCGCGTAGCCGCAGACGAGCACGATCCTGGCCCGCTGCTGGTGCGTCCGGCCGTCGCTCGTGATGTATGTGACGCCGGTCGCGCGACCGTCCTTGATGACGATCCGAGAGACCATGGAGCGATCGCGGACCTCGGCTCCGTGGGCGATAGCGTCGGGCACGTGGCTGATCAGCGTGCTTTGCTTTGCCCCTACCTTGCATCCCTGGATGCAGAAGCCGCGGTAAATGCAGTGCGGCCGGTCCGCGTGCGCTCCGGCGTTGATGGCCACCGGGCCTCCCGCCACGACCCGGATGCCGAGCTTCGTGCAGCCGCGCACGAGCACGTCCGTGACCCCGGCGCTGGGGTGAGGCGCGTACGAGTATCCATGGGGGTGCCCCCACGGGAAGTACGCCGGACCGGAGACGGGGATCTCGCGCTCGAGCAGCTCGTAGTAGGGCCGGAGGTCGTCGTAGGCGATGGGCCAATCGAACCCGACCCCGTCCTCGGTGTACGTTCGGAAGTCCGAGGGATGTAGGCGCGGCGCGAACGCCGCCCAATGCACCGACCCGCCTCCAACCCCTTGGCCCGAGTTGTTGGCGCCGAGGGTGATGGGGTCCTTGCCGCCCGTGACGCGTGACTCCGTCCAGTAGAGCTTGTGCGAGCCCGCCTCGTCGCTGACCCAGTCGCGCTCGGTGTCCCAGAAGGGCCCTGCTTCGATGCCGACGACGCTAAGACCGGCCCTGGCAAAGCGCTGGAGCAGCACGCCGCCGGCCAATCCGACGCCTACGACCACGACATCGACCTCGTCCTCCTCCGCGTAGCGCCGCATGGGCGCCGAGAGTCCCTGGAGAGGGCCGAGCATGTGCCGTCCGTGGCCGTCGGCGAAGGGTCCTCCGAGGGGAGATTTCATCGATGCACCTCAGTGCGTCCCGGCCTGACCATGACGACCTGGCGAGGATGGTTGCGCCGGGGACGGGGCGTCGGCCGATAGCGTTCCCTCGGGAGCCGACCAGTCGTAGCGGCGCTCGTCGACCTCCCACGGCTCGCGCCTGCCTTCTTCGAGGCGCATGTACCCTCGGGGATAGGCAGGGCCTCCGAAGCCAATCTCGTCCCAGGCCCAGGGGTGGGCATAGTACGCGGCAACCGCGTCCTGCACGAGGAGCGCCCAGTAGTGGCCCACGTTCATCTGCTCCCAGATAAAGTGTCCTGCCGCGGGATGTTCGTCGCGGAGCGACAGCAGAATCCGCTCCTGGTCCTGCAGGCCCAGCTCGGGGAACGGGCAGCCTGCCACGTGCCTGGCGATCGCATCGATCCCGCGGAGGCCGAGCCTGTGGGCCCAGGGCTCGTCGGGCATGTCCTCGAACCGGTACCCGTCGAGGCGGCGCTCGTAGAGACGCGCGTCGACATAGTTCAAGACCGGAATGCGGTGCTCCTCGTCCCGGTCCTCCTGCGGAATAAGCCGATCGAAAACCGCGCGCGCCGTCGGCTCCTCGTAGGGCGAGAAGAAGCGGATGCGCGGCACCTGGTGGACACGGGCGAGGACCAGCCGCCGCGTCGCCTCGTCCCAGAAGTCGCTCTGCGACAGTGTCGAGAATCCCGTATAATAGCCAGGTTGTGACCTTTTGTTCATCGGTCCCTCCTCAGCTGACTGGCCAGAAGCCCCAGGAAGCCTGTCGCGGCATAGAGGAGCGGCGCGAAGGCCGGCGGGCCGTAGGTCAGGTTGTAGAGCGCCTGCGTTCGGCCTCCGGGGCGTCGAAGTACGCCGCGGACGTGGTATCCGGTCCCGATCGCGCCCACGGTGAGCGCCGCGAGCGATGCGGCGGGCAACGCCGTGCGAGCCACGCGGCGGCTGAAGATCGCTCCAACCCCGGCTGCCACCACGGCGGGCGAAAGGATCACCGGCAGCCACTGCACCCGATAGCCATAGGCCGTCTTGTAATGCGAGTAGGATGACTCGAGCCCGTTGAGCGCGGCGGATGCCGCGGTGGCGCCCGCGAGGAGCGCTTGGAACCTGCCCTCCCGGATCCGTTCGGCGCGGTGGCCGCGCCCCCGCCACCGGAGGGCGGCGCGCAGCCGCTGGCGCCACGGGGACCTCGACTCGACCCTCAGGTTCGAGGCGATCACGCCAAGAAAGCCTCCGATCCCGAGCAGCAGAGGGGCGAAAAGCGGCGGCCCCATGACCAGGTTGAACACCGGAATCCGCCAGCCACCCGGCTTTCGATGGATGCCGCGGATGTGAAATCCGAACCCCAGGACCCCGTCTGCCAGAAGAGCCCAGGACGCAACGGGCAACGCAGTGCGAGCCAGGCGAACGCTCGCGGCGCCCGCGACGCCCGCTCCGAGTAATAGCGCGCTGAGGACGATCGGCGAGTACATGACGGTCTGGTTGTAGCTGCCTCGATAGTGCTGGAGCGCTACCTCCAGCCCTCCCAGCGCTCCAGAGGCTCCGGCCACCAGCGCCAGACTCCTCTGGAACCGCCCTTCCCGGACATCGCGATCCAGCACGAGCGCGTCGTGCGCGACCTTGCGCAAGAAGCCGGAAGACCGATGAGCCGTCATCGGGCGGGGGTCCAGATGCAGGCCATAGAGCGCCTTGGGAACGCAAGTGTCGAGCCGCCGCCGATCGTGGGCGCTCACCGAGATTCCGGGTTGTTGTCGGAGCGACGTGGCTCGGCGGACCATCGCGTCGGGGCGGCGCCCGCGCGACCACCGCCCCCTTCGGGCGCGGCTGGTCCGCGCCTTGCCTTCCCCATCAGTGCTCCGCCACTGACCTCGCGCGCGGGGCCAGGAAAGGAAAGGCTCAGATGCTGTATTGGGCTGCAATCTTCTTCGTGATCGCCATTGTCGCCGCGATCTTCGGGTTCGGCGGCATCGCGGCAGACGCGGCTGGGATCTCGAAGATCCTATTCGTCGTGTTCCTCGTGCTCGCGGCCGCGTCATTCCTGTTCGGGCGGCGCCGCTCGGTCGCGTGAGGCTCGTCCGCGGCTGGGCGCGATTGTGGCCGCTGGCTTGCCCTCCTACCTGCGACGACAACGCCTGCGGCCCGAAGAAATAGCGGGTGGCCCGCTTCCATTAGCTCGCGCGCAACTTGCTCGCCTCCTACGGGCCGGCGCGCTCCCCGAAGGGGAGAACAGCGAGTTGACGGGGGCTGACGGCGCACGGCGCAGCTTGCGTGCCCAACCAGGCGGGCGCATGAAAGCTTCGACGGTGCCACATGGACAATGACCCCGGACCTGGCGGCGGCACGGCCGCTTTCCGCCACGTGCTCGTGGTCGAAGACGACGAGGACATTCGCGAAGGCGTGGCGCTGACGCTGACCGATGCGGGGTACCGCGTGCGGACGGCAAGCGACGGAGCCAACGCGCTTCGGCTGCTCGAGGGGGGATGCAGACCCTGCGTGATCCTGCTCGATCTCATCATGCCTCGAATGGACGGGCTGACTCTTCTCGATCGCCTGCGCGCGGAGCCCCGCCTGGCTCGCATCCCTGTCACCATCCTGTCGGCGGGGAGCATCTGCCAAGCGCCGGACGGCTATCCATTTCTGCGCAAGCCCGTCTCCATCGACGTCCTGCTGGACGCTGTCGCCAAGCACTGCCGACCCGGCAAGGGGCCATCTGGAGACGGCACATGAATGACCACCTGAGCGACGACGCGACCCGAGACCCCACGCCGTTACGGAGCGGGGATGACCTGTCTGCCGGCAAGGAACCGGCCGACGACGCCCTGCGCGAGCTTGAGGCGCTCGCGTACGCCGTCTCCCACAACCTGCGGGCGCCCCTGCGGAGCATCGATGGATTCAGCCAGGCGCTGATCGAAGACTACGGTCCACAACTCGACGCACGGGGCGTCGAATACCTGGAGCGGGTGCGCACGGCCGCGGGGCGCATGGCGAGGCTCATCGACGCAATGCTCGGGCTGTCTCGTGTCGCGCGCGCCCCGATGACGCCACGGACGGTAGATCTCTCGGCGCTGGCTCGACAGATCGCGAGCGCGTACCCCTCGGCGCGAGTCACCGTCCGTGATGCGATGACGGTTCGCGCCGATCCCGTCCTGCTGTGCCAGGCTCTCTCGTGTCTCATCGACAACGCCGTCAAATTCTCGAGCAAGAGAGCCGACGCGCTCGTGGAGTTCGGCGCCGGCATCAGCCGTGGGCGCGTCGCGTTCTTCGTGCGCGACAACGGTGCGGGATTCGATCCGGCGCGCGCGGAGAAGCTGTTCGCTCCGTTCCAGCGATTCCATGCTGCGGAAGAGTTTCCTGGTGACGGCATCGGGCTGGCGCTCGTGCAGCGGATCGTCCGTCGTCACGGCGGCGACGTTTGGGTGGAGGCGCGCAGGGGTGCGGGCGCCACCTTCTGGTTCACGCTCGGAGGGGAGACGGATCCGTGATTCCTGGCGCTGGCACGCCCGGAGAGCAGCGCACCCCCCTCCGCGCGCTCATCATCGAGGATCTCCCGGAGGACGCCGAGCTGATCGCCCTGTCGCTGCGCCGTAGCGGCTACTCGCCCACGTGGGAGCGCGTGGACACGGCCGAGGGCCTCGAGGCCGCGCTGCGGAGGCCCTGGAACCTCATCATCGCCGACTTCAACATGCCGACGTTCTCGGGCGCCGAGGCGCTCGCCATCGTCCGGCGGATGTCGCCCGATCTTCCCTTCATCCTCGTATCGGGCACGGCGACGGACGAGCAGGCCATCGACGTCATGCGTGCTGGCGCGAATGATTATCTGTCGAAGGACAGGCTCCTTCGCCTCGGCCCGGCGGTCGAACGCGAGCTTCGCGACGCCGAGACGCGCCGGGCCCACCGGCGGGCGGTGGCCTCCCTCCGCTTCCTCGCGGAGGCGGGCGCCGTGCTCGGGCGGTCGATCGAATGCGCGCCGACCCTGGCCCAACTCGCGGCGCTGGCGGTGCCCTTCGTGGCCGACGCCTGCGTCGTGGAGCTCTGGGAGGGCGAGCATCTGCAGCGGGCCGCCTCGGCCCACGTCGACCCGGCGAGGGCCCCCCTCCTCGCAGAGCCGCTGCCTGACGCTCTTCTCACGATGGCCGTCGCACGCTCGGGGACGTCGCTGCTGGTCGCCGACGTACATGCGGAGGCCGCCGCGGCCAAGCTCGAACCAGCCACCTTGGCGCGCCTCTCGGCGCTGGGGATCGGGTCGCTGATCGCGGTGCCGCTCGTGAACGCCGGAAAGACGCTGGGCGCGATGGGATTCGGCGCCGGCACGCGCCGGTACGAAGCGCCCGACCTCGCGCTCGCCGAGGAGCTGGCGCGCCGCTCCGCCGTCGCGCTTCACAACGCGCACCTCTTCCGCACGGCCGCCGACGCCGTGCGCAAGCGGGACGAGTTCCTCGCAGTCGCCGCGCACGAGTTGCGCACGCCGCTCACCCCGCTGCGGCTGCAGATCCAAGGGATCGAGCGGCTGCTCGCGGTCGAGTCGGAGCTGCCGATCGCTCACGTCCGTCCGCGGGTGGAGGCGGCCAGCCGGCAGGTGACGCGGCTCACGCGGCTGGTCGAGAGCCTCCTCGACGTGTCGCGCGTCATGCGCGATCAGCTGGAGCTGGATCGTTCCGACGTGGACCTGGCCTCGATCGTGCGCGAGGCCGCGGACCGCCTCGCCCCCGAAGCCTTGCAGCACGGCGACTCCCTCACCCTGCGGGTGGACGTGCCGGTGCACGGTACATGGGACGGCGCCAGGCTCGATCAGGTCGTCACCAATCTGCTATCGAACGCGATTCGGTACGGGGCGGGCAAGCCCATCGATGCCTCCGTCGAGGACGCCGGAGAGATGGCGGCAGTGCGGGTCCGCGATCGCGGGATCGGCATCTCGCCGGCCAATCGCGCGCGCATCTTCGAGCGCTTCGAGCGCGCGGTCTCGGGGCGCCACTTCGGGGGCCTCGGCATCGGCCTCTGGATCGCGCGGCGAATCGTGGAGGCGCACGGCGGATGGATAGAGGTCGAGAGCGAGCCGGACGTGGGGTCGACCTTCACAGTCTGGCTCCCCAAGCGTCGGCCGGAAGGCGCAGCCGCCGAGCCGCGGGAGGGGCCCACGGTGCGCGCGCACTGAGGAGGACGCAATCGTGACCCTGAGCCGGAGCATCCCCTTGACGCTCGCCGCGCTGTTCGCGGCGATGCTGCTCACGCTCGCGATGCTCGGCGTGACCACCGTCGTGTTCGCGCGCGAGACGCGGCAGGTCGAGCGGGCACAGGCGGTCAAGGAGGCGCTCGAGGAGGTCCGGGCCTCGTTCCGCGCCGCCGAGGCGGACGCCCGCGGCTACCTGCTGACCGGCAACGAGGAGCTCGCCGACCAGGCCCGGACGGAGACGCGCCAGGCGCGAGTCGGCGCCGACGCCGTCGCACGCTTGACGGCGGGCCGGGCGACGCAGGAGGC
Source organism: uncultured delta proteobacterium (assembly GCA_963797395.1). Taxonomy (GTDB): domain Bacteria; phylum Myxococcota_A; class Polyangia; order Polyangiales; family Polyangiaceae; genus Palsa-1150. The sequence continues at coordinate 692,172 of CAWCPA010000008.1, read as the reverse complement.
GAATGTACAGGCGCTACGGGCGGCCCTCGACGGAAAGCTCTCGATCGTCGAGCAGTTGCTCGACGATCGCCGGACCGCGCCCGAGCTGGCGTCCCGGGACGTCGCGGCGGGCCGGCGCTCGACGGCAGCCTTGGACGCGGTGCTCGACCGCATGGGCCGGGACGAGAAGGACCTCCTCGCGGCCCGTAGGGCGTCCGTCGCCGCCACCGGCCGGCAGCTGATCCTCACGGGAGTCCTGCTCACCGCGGTCTTCGCGGTCGCGAGCTGGCGCTTCGAGCGGCATCTGCGGCGGACGTTCGACGAACGCGAAAGGGCATACGGGGATCTGCTCGCGGCCGAGCAGGATCGCGAGGCGCTCGTGGCGCGCCTCCGGCGCAGCAACGCCGAGCTCGAGGAATTCGCCATGGTGGCGTCGCACGACCTGCAGGAGCCCCTTCGCAAGATCCAGGTGTTCGGCGAGCGCCTCGATCAGGACTTCGCCGACGCGCTCGGACCCACCGGCCGTGACTACGTGCGGCGCATGCAGACCGCGGGTTCCCGCGGGCAGTCTCTCGTGCTTGGGCTTCTGGCCTACTCGCGCGTGACCACGAAGGCGCAACCGTTCGTTCCAGTCGACCTCGGGAGGGTGGTGCGCGAGGTCGAGTCCGACCTCGAGGCGAGGCTCGAGAGCGTGGACGGCCGGCTCGAGATCGGCCCGCTGCCCACGATCGAGGCCGACCCGCTCCAGATACGGCAGCTCGTGCAGAACCTCGTGGGCAACTCGCTGAAGTTCCACAGGCCCGATGAGCCGCCGCTGGTTCGTATCCGCGCCGAGCGCTTCGAGCGCGATGGGACGGCCGGTTGGACGGTCGCTTTCGAGGACAACGGCATCGGCTTCGACCAAAAGTACGCTGACCGCATCTTTAAGCTCTTCCAGCGGCTGCATGAGCGCGGGGTTTACGAGGGATCCGGTATGGGCCTCGCCATCTGCCGCAAGATCGCCGAGCGGCATGGCGGAAGCATCCGGGTGAAGAGCACCGCCGGCGTCGGCTCGCAGTTCATGGTCGACCTGCCCGACCATCGGCGGCCCAGTGCGGAGTCGTGCTCATGAACGAAAGCGCGTGCCCGATCGTGATCTTGATGGCCGACGACGACGAGGACGATCGCATGCTCACGCGGCAAGCCTTCGAGCGGCAGCGCCTGGCCAACGAGTTTCACACGGTGGTCGACGGCGAAGAGCTGCTCGACTTCCTCAAGCGTCGCGGCGCGTTCGCTGCCGCCCCGCGTCCCGGGCTCATCCTGCTCGACCTCAACATGCCGCGGATGGACGGCCGGGAGGCTTTGCGCGCCATCAAGGCCGACCCAGATATCCGTGACATCCCCGTAGTGGTGTTGACGACGTCCCGCGAGGAAGAAGACATCCTGCGCAGCTACGACCTCGGCGCGAGCTCGTACGTGACCAAGCCTGTCGGGTTCGATTCACTGGTCAAGGTGGTGGCGTCGCTCGGCAACTACTGGTTTCAGGTGGTCACACTCCCGCGGGCCCCGAGCGGCCGCTGAATCCCCGCTCGTGACGGTTCCGACCACGGCGTGAACAGTCGCCGGTTCGAGCTATCCGGTTCGTTCTCGGCGCGCCGGCCCGGCGGATCGACGGTCCTCGTCAACAACGCGGCCGTTACGCCCAAGCCGACCGGGCGATCGCCGCGCCCATATCAATGCGGTCGAGCGCACGCTCGAGGTCTGTGACGACTGCCGGCGCAGCCCGAGTTCATCCATGCTCAGGGCGACTTCAAGCTCTGCCCGGCGGCGCCCCCTCGCACGTCCGAGGCCGAGTTGCCTTTTCTGCGACGGCCCCGCGCACACGGGTCTGGCCCTTGCTCGCCTCTTTGGGAGCGGAGGTCGACATGGAGATCGCCAAAGAAGTCTCGAGGGTCGCCGGACGAATTCTCAGGCCCGCGCGCGCGGGCGACGAAAACCTCGCGAGCGCGAAGGAGGGCACGGCGCCCGAAATTCACGTGACGACGCGTTCGTTCCCCGAAGGCGGCAGGATCCCCGAACGCTACACGGGCGGGGCGGGGGTCGCGCCGGAGCTGCAGTGGACCGGCGTACCGCGGGGCACGCAAGAGATCGTGGTCCTCTGCGAGGACCCGGACGCACCCCTGCCGAAGCCGTTCGTCCACTGGGCCGTCTACGGCCTTCCGGCGTCCACGACGTCTTTGCCCGAGAACATCGAGCGCGGAGCGACGTTGAGCGGCGGCGCGCGGCAGGGAAAGAACTCGCTCGGCGAGGACGGGTTTACGGGGCCCAAGCCGCCGCGCGGGCACGGCCTTCATCACTATCACTTCCAGGTGTTCGCGCTCGACGCGCGCCTGCCGGTCGGGCCGGGAGCGGACCGCGACGCTCTCGTCGACGCCATGCAAGGGCACGTCATCGCCGCGGGGGAGACCGTCGGTACCTATGAAATCAACTGATGGGTGAGTGGCGCGCCGCCCGCGCAGGTGCCCGAATTTGTCTCTCGCACACGAGCGGCGCGTCGGCCCTCTGGTAGCAGCCGGCGTGCCGGGGCCAGAGGGCTGGCGGGTACGTCGATTGCGAACCCCTGCGCAATGCGCGGCGACGGGGTGCCGCGACCAACCGTGAAGGAGCTCTCAAATGGCGACAACAACGGACGTCCTGGAAGAACGCATTCCCGCCCGAGCCACCTATGCGGAGCCACTCTCAGGTCTGCGCGTCAGCTGGGGCTCCGTGATGGCGGGGACGGCAGCGTTCCTGGCGATCTCTCTGCTCCTGTGGTCCTTGGCGTTCGCGATCGTGATGCTCGCGACGCACGCGACGTTGGCCTCACTCAAAGGCAGCGCCATCGCGCTGTGGATCTGCGGCGTCGGCACGACCATCATCGGCGCGTCGGTGGGTGGCTGGCTCGCGGGGTACCTCCCGGGGAATCCGCGCGGCTTCGTCGGCGCCGCGCATGGCTTCGCGTCCTGGAGCGTTGCGCTTTTGGTCTCGGCAGTCTTTCAGGCGGCCGTTTTCGGAAGCGTCCTCGCCAGCGCGAGCGCGACGGCCGAAGGCGCGGCCGCGGCGACGGACACGAGCGCCGGAGGGCAAAGTGGCCCCTCGGCGGACGCGCGTGCCCAGCAAGCGCTCGTCTCGCTGGGCTACTCGCCCGAGGAGGCGTCCCGGATTCTCGGCCAGGCGCCAAGCTCGGCGCGGGAGGCGCTCGGCCCGCGCGCGGGAGCACCGTCCGGCCAGGGCGTGCGCTCCGAGGCCGCGATGATGGGCCGCGATCTGATCGGGGCCGGCATCGGGGTGGGCTGGACCTGGTTCGGCACGTGGGCGGTGGCTCTCGCCGTCGCCGTGATCGCCGCGGGGCGAGGCGCCAGGGCTTCGGATCGGATCCTTCCCCGTCTGGAGGGCGAGAGGATTCGACGAGAGCCCCCGGTCGGGACCTACAGGCCGGTGCCGAGCGCGTGAGCGACGGCAACAGGCGGACCGAGGCTTGGCATGGGGTCAGCTCTCTGTGCTTCCGAGAGAACAAGGAGCAAGCGTCATGAGCAAGATTCGAGAGATCATGAAGTGCGGAATCGTCGGGGTGCAGGAGGACTCGCCGGCCTCCGAAGCCGCGGAAAAGATGCGCGACTCGGACGTCGGCGCCGTGGTCGTGACCGAAGGACGAGACGATGACCACCTCGTCGGCATCCTCACCGACCGCGACATCGCTGTCCGCGTGGTCGCGAGCGGTAAGGACGCTCGAGCCACCAAAGTCGGTGAGATCTGCTCGAGGGCTCCGTCGACGGTGTCGCCGGACGACGAGATCGAATCGGGCGATCGAGTTGATGCGCTCCGAGGCCGTTCGGCGCGCGCCGGTCGTGGACGCCGAGGGGCGGCTCCTCGGGATCGTCTCGCTGGGCGACCTCGCGATCGAGCGGGATCGAGAGTCCGTACTCGGCTCCATCCGCGCCTCCGCGCCGAACCGCCGAGCGGGCTGGGCTCGGCCGCCGCTTCCTCCGCGGACCAGGCCGCGCCTTGGTCTCCACCACGCCCGCTGTGCTCCGACTGCGAGGGCAGCTCACGGACGGTCACGGGCGTGTCGTCATTCGTGGCGATCGAGGACCACCTCGCGGGGCGCGGCGCCATCGCCAGTGGCTGCGAGACGACCGCCGAAGAGCTGCGCTGGGACCTGCTTATCTGGGCTACGCTTGCTGCAGCACGGGTTTGAGCATGCGAGCGTCGGGCACGCGGCTTGAATCTCCTCGCCGCCATGCAGCAACGAAATCGACTCCGGAACAGACTCGCGGGGTTTGCGCTCGTGGCCGGGGCACTCGCGGTGGGAACGGCCGCGGCGCAGCCGGAGGGTAGGCCCGATCAACAGTTCGCCGCGAAGGCGTACAGCATCGACCAGGCGGAGATCACGCTCGGTCACGAGGCTCAGAAGAAGGGGACGACCCCGCGGGTCAAGTCGCTGGGCGAAACGATGGTCCGAGACCACACCCAGGCTCAGGGCGAGCTCGAAGCCGCGGCCCGGCAGGCGAACATCGCCCTTCCGGGCGGGATCCTGCCGCCGCAGCAGCAAGTCGCCGATCAGCTCTCGGGCCTGTCGGGCAAGGCGTTCGACGACGCGTACGCCAAACACATGGTCGCCGGCCACGGCGCCGCGATCGACACGTACGCGCAAGAGATCGCCGATGGCAAGGCCCCTGCCATGCGCGCGTACGCGGAGAAGACCCTGCCGACGCTGGAGTCGCACGAGCGCGCGGCGACCGAGGCTGACGACAGCCTCCGACAGCATCCTTGAGCCGGACCCGTGACCAGCGGCGCCCGGGGGCGGGATCGTGCTCGAGCCCCCGCGTGGCAACGCCCGCGCGGTCACCGCCAATCTCGAGGAGCAAGAGCTCGTTCGTCACGAATCCCTGGGCTCCCGAGCCAGCGCCCTCGCCAGGACCGTCGCGACCAGCACCCCGAACGAGGGCAGCGCGAGTGCCACCGCCCCCGCCCAGCGCTCGAGCATCGCCGAAGAGAGGCCCCCGAGGGCGTAAGAGCCCAGGACCGCGAGGTGAAGCCTCGCGCTCCGGCGCGGCCTCGCGGCTTCCTCTGTGCCTCGCGCCGGAGTCCGCCTGGCCGCGAGAATCTCCACCAGCGCCTCCACCTCGCGGGCCAGAACGCCGGTGATGAACGTCGTTCGCGCATGCACGGCTCGGATCCGACGCACACTCGCCGTCTGCAGCCCCATGGCGGCCGCAGCCGCCGTGGGCAGCCCGTAGTACGCCATCGCCCCCCTTGCCGGCACCACGACTCCTCCAGGGGCCATCGCGACCGCGATCGCCGTCAAGGCCGCGAGCAACGCGAGCTCCAGCGCCAGCGCGGAGGCGACCCCCGCGAACCGACGAACACCGCCTCGAGCAAGGATTTCCATCGTCGCACCCAGGGCAAGCCCCAACCCGAAGCCGGCGATGGTCGTCGCACGCCGTAGTATCGCGGTGCCGTGCCCGAGGCCGAGGAGCGCCATGGCGGCGATGAGGTTTCCGCTCATATGGGCGATGAAGAGGCCGTCGAAGAGCGTCCAGCCGATGGCGTCCACGCCTCCGCCTGCTGCCGTTAGCGTGCACACGAGAGCGACGATGATCACCCCGCCGGGCTGGCGAACGGCCGATCCATTCATGATGGGAGATCTCCGATGGGGCGCGCCGACGATGAGGTGTCGCGCGAGACGTAGTGATTACCCAGGACGCCCGACCAGGGCCCGATGGGTGCCGGATGTCGACAACGCCGACCGTTAGTCGCGGGCGTCTTCGACGTCGGCCCGCTGGGCCCGGAGGTTCCGGAGCGCTCCCGCGAGCCGGGCCGGCGTCCGTTGGCTCGATTCAGGGAGCGCGCCCCGGGAATCACGGCTCGAGGTAGCTCCGCTCGCTACGTCGCTGAAGCAAGTCGACCACGCGATTGGCGCCTCCCGCGACGGCGTCGGCGGTCGCCGCCCGAAGCTCGCTCCATGAGTCGACCGTACCGGTGAGGGTGGCGGTTCGATTGGGGGAGACCCGGACCTTCACCTGGCCGCAGGTCACGAGAGGATCCCAGCAAAGCTCGTCCTCGATCGCGGCATGGATATTCTGCACGTCGCTCTGCACGACGAGGCGGTTGTCGACTCCCGTCACCCCGCGGATCTTCTCGACGTCCCCCATGACCGCCAGGCCCTCGAGGCTCGTGCGGACCCGACCTCCGAGAGCCACCCGCCCGCCGGTCACCTCGACCCGGATGCCCTCGGCGTCGGAAACGAGCGGGTCGTTCGAGAGCGCGCGCTGAATCTGGCGCGCGGTCTCCGCGTCGTCCCCGATCTTCGCCGGCTCCACGGTCGTGTCGTCGCGGACGTCCGTGACGCCGACCGTGTCTCTCGCGTCCTCAGCGGCGGCGCGCTGGGCGGCGAGGCCGTCGAGGTTTCCTTCAAGCCGGACCACGCCGTTCGTTACGCCGACGCTCGGGACGACCTGGCCGACCCGCGGGTCGTAGCGCAACGCTTCCCGCACGGCGCCGACGATCTCGGCGTCCGCGGGGTGCGCGAAGGGGGAGCGGGCCGCCACGGCTCGAGCGCGCCAGTCGACGCCGAGGCCGCTCGCGTCGACGTCGTGCACCCCGGTGACCCACGCGTCGGCCGTGGCGCGCTGCCTTGTCGCGAGGCTGCCGACCGTCCCTTGCAGGTGAACCACGCCGCTCGCGACGCGGACCTCGATCGGAAAACCGTCGAGCCACGCGTCGTACCGGACCCGCTGCCGCACGTCAGACGCGATCTCGCCGTCGGGCCGCTTCGGCGCCTGCTGGATCAGGAGATTGTCGTCAATCCGCCGGACCCCGGCGGTGGCCTTCGCCACGTCCTCGAAGAGACGCTTCTGCTGCCAGGCGTCGACCGTCCCGGTGAGCGTCACGATCCCGTCGTGGACCGACGCATGGACCGTCCCGGCGCGCGCGGGCTGCGCGGTCGCCTGGTCGCGCCGGAGCGCCTCCTCGAGGTCGCGCCGGATTCCGAGGGTCCGCCTCGGGCGGCGAGGTGACAGAGACGCGGTCGACGACCGCGCGCACCCCCTTGAGGGTCTCGGCGATCTCCGCCGCGCGGTCGCCGACCAGGAGGTTGTCCGCGCTCCCGGTGAGGGTGACGATGCCGTCGGCGGCGGCTGCGGCGATGCGCGCGGGGGCCAGGGTCGGGTCCTGATCGAGCCGTCGCTGGACGGCCCGCGTGAGCTCGGCGTCCGAACTCGCCGCTTGTGGCGACGTGACGCCAGGCCGCTCCGGACCGGCCTCGGGGCTTGCTCGTCCGCTCGGTCGACCCCGGCCGCAGGAGGCGACCACCACGAGCACCCCAAGCGCGACGCTACGACCAACTCCTATCGAATGACCAGTTTTCACGGCGCTGGGCCCCTGCGTGACCGGCGAAGCGCAGCAAGCCTCGTTCCGGCTGCCCGGTGCGCAGAGCGCCTCGACGATGCGCGGTAACGGTCGAGAGCCGCCTTCCCTGGTGGCGAGTCGAGGATTGGCTGGCGGCGGAGGCCGCCGCCATGGCTCCGGTGGTTAGGCGTGGAGACTGTTCGCGAAGCCGGTCGAGCGCGCGAGCCGTCTGGCGCGAAACGGTCCCGCCGAACGTCGGGAGCGGTCCGAGGGGAGTAAGGCGCGTCCCTCCCGCGGGAAGAGACGCTCCGAAACGCATGGGAAATGTCGCGATCATGCGGCGTGCGCGCCAGGCATGGCGCGCGTTGACGAGCGGGGGGGGACCGAGCTACGGAGCCCTTGGGCGGCGCGAGTCACGGGAACGCCGTGGCCATCACGCGAGAGATCGCACCATGTCCAACGATCCGACCCTCCGATCCTCCTCGGACTCGATGGCGCGTTCGTGGATTGCGCCTTCCGGCTCCGCGGCGGCCCACTATGGCCTCGCGATCGCGCTGACGATCTCCGTCACGCTCATGATGCACGAGCTCGATCCCTGGTGGGATGTTGCGCGTCGCCACCCCTACCTCTTCGAGTGGCCGACCGTGATCGCGGCAGCGTGGCTCGGCGGGTTCGGGCCAGGGCTCGTGGCCACCGTCCTGGCGAGTGGCAGCATTCTCTTTTTTTGGGTCGAGCCCTTCGGCACGTTGCGCGTCCGTCATGCGAGCGACCTCGTCGGGCTATCGCTCTTCGCCCTCTGCGGCGTCGTCGTGAGCGTGCTCATCGCTTCTCTCCATCGCGCGCGTGCGCGAGAGGAGCTTCTGCGGCACTCGCGCGAAACGATCCTCGGGATCGTTGCTCACGACCTCCGGAACCCGCTGGCGTCCATCGTGGCGGCCACTTCCCTCGTTCGTCTCAAGCCGCAGGAGCTCCGTCCCCTCGACGTGATCGACCGCTCCGCTCGGAGAATGGATCATCTCATACGGGACCTCCTCGATGCCTCCGTCATCGACTCGGACGGAGCCCTGTCGATGGTCCTCCAGCGGGAATCGGTCGTCTCGGTCGTGATCGAGGCGGTCGCGGCTGCAATGCCGGTCGCGATTCCCAAGGCGATCCAGATCGTGACCGAGCCGTTCGACGATCTCTGCGCTCTCTGCGACCGCGAACGCATGCTCCAGGTGCTCGGCAACCTTCTCGGGAACGCCGTCGAAATTCACCCCGGAGGGCGGACGGATCACGCTCCGGGTCACCCGCATGCAGGCCTTCGCACGGATCGAGGTCGCGGACTCGGGTCCCGGCATCAAGCCGGCGCAACAGGAGGCCGTGTTCGATCGGCACTGGACAGGCAACCGCCCGGGCGCCGGTGCGGGGCTGGGCCTCTTCATCGCCCGCGCCATCGTCCGCGCGCACGGCGGCCGGCTCTGGCTTCATTGCGAGCCGGGGCGCGGCGCGACCTTCGTCCTGACGATCCCGGTCGCGGACCCGGGGGTTCTCTCGACCCAGGCGGTACCCGACCGCCTGCTCTTCTCATGAGGGGGTCGGCGTCATGAGGGGGTCGGCGCCGCACGGGCCTCGTGGAGGAAGAGCGGCCGCGTCAGCTCCAGTCGCATGAGTAAGCCGCTGGGTAGATACACATGGCCCGCCGGAGTTACTTGGGGTTCGATGGCGTCCTCGGGGCCTTTCGCCACGAGCGGTGACGCCAGCAGGCTCCGCTCGAACTCACCGGTTGCCTTCGTGGCATTGAGCACCTCGACCACCTTTACGACGACGGGGCTCGCACCTCCTGGGGTCTGGATGGCATCGAAGTCGAGCACGATTCGAGGGGTCGATCCCGCCGTGACTCGCGCTACATGCCCCAGCAGCGCCGCTCCCGACGGGACGGCGGTCTGGTGGTCGGTGTCAAAAAGGGGAGATTCGACCGTAGCGTGGAACGGCTCGCCCGAGAGGCTTGAAGTCGACGAGAGCTCCATATCGAGCGCGACGGTGAACTCGGTGCCGGCGCGCACGTAGGGTCCCCGTACGATCGCGGGCGACATCGCGGTGCGCGGCCCCCCGGACTCCACAGCGTGTGCACCGCAACCGGCGGCGAGCACCAGGACGAAAAGCGAGGCCCAAGGGCTACTCCGGAGCACGGGCGAGGACGGCGGGAGCACGTTCACCGCGTCTGCGGCGGTGCATTGATCGTGCACCGAGGTCGATGCGAACGAGCGCGTTCACGTCTGTGACTCATCCCTGGGCTCTGGCTCGCGCGCTCGAGTCGTTCGGCAAAAGAGCCCAACAAGAAGCCCGTGACGTTCAGGCAGCAGCCGGCCGGGACGTCGATGTCGAAGCCGACGGCGCTCAGGCGACGGACGAGCGACGTGGCGGCGCGGTTACGATTTTGATGGTTCCGGAAAATCTGCGGCCATCCGTTCCGGAAAATCTGCGGTCTCCCGGAAGGGAGGCAGCGCATGATGGAATCGACAGCGATGAGCCGCAGGCAGGTGCAAGCCGGGGAGATGTTGCCCCTGCTCAAGCGCCACGAGATCCAGGTCCTGCTTCGAGCAGGCCACTCGCAAAGCGATGTGGCGGAGCGGACGGGAGCATCCCTCGACACGGTGGCCCGGGTGATGCGCGAGGACGAGGTGTCGGACGTGGACGACGCGGTGGAGCGGCGCAAGCGCCGCATCGGTCGCCCGTCGAAGGCGACGCCGTTCGCGCCACGTGTGGTCGCTTGGCTCGCCGAGGATCCCGATCTGCCCACGCAGGAGCTGCTGCGGCGCGCGAAGGAGGTCGGGTACACGGGTCACAAGACAGCGTTCTACGCGCTCGTCGCGGGGGCACGCCCGCCGCGCTCGACACCGGTCGTGCGCTTCGAGGGCCTACCAGGCGAGTTCTCGCAACACGACTTCGGCCATGTCGACGTGACGTTCGTCAGCGGTCGCAAGAAGCGCGTCCACTTCTTCGCGTCGAGGCTCAAGTACTCACGCTTCGCTGCGGTCATCGGACGCGCCGTGCGGTCGTCCACGTTGACCGTCACGGCCGTGCGCCGCGCACTTCGTACCTTGCGCGCCCAAAGGAGCGATGGCGCAAGCCGTCGCTCCGGAGCGGCGCAACCGCGCGGCCAACATCCTCGCCAGTTGACCTTGCCGGTCCGCCGCGCGGAGTCGAAGCGAGGTGCCCCGTGAGCTCTGATCTCGATCCGCTCCTCAAGCGCCTGCACCTCGCCAACGCGCGTCGCGTCTGGCGAGACCTCGTCGCCCGTGCCGAGAAGGAAGACTGGTCCTACGAAGCGATGCTCCAGACGCTCTTCTCCGAGGAGGTCGCGCATCGACGTGGCACTCGCCTGGCTCGCGCCGTACGCGCCGCGCAGTTCCCGTTCCTGCGCACCGTCGACGAATTCGACTTCACCTACCAATCGACGTTGCGGCTGACAACCATCGGCTCGCTGCTCACGCCCGATTTCGTGACCGAGGGCCAACTCGGTCATCCTCGAGGGCAAGCCCGGTCGCGGCAAGACGCACCTCGCGATCGCCATCGCACACCGCGCGATGCAGCACGGCTTCGACGCCCTCTTCACCACGGCCGCGCAACTCATCGAAGACCTCTCCGCTGCAGGTCGCGCTGGAACGATGCGTGAAGCCCTCGGCCGCTACATGAAGCCCCACGTCCTCGTGGTCGACGAGGTGGGCTACCTCGCCTACGGCGACGACGCCGCGAACGTCCTCTACCACGTCGTCAACGACCGACACATCCGACGCAGGGCCATGGTCTTCACGACCAACAAGCACCCCAAGCAGTGGGGCGACGTCCTGCACGACGACGACCTCGCAGACGCCATCGTCGATCGCATCCTCGAACGCGGGCGATTGCTCCGCCTCGACGGTCCCTCGATCCGAACAAAGCATCTGCCCGAGGGCGAGCTACAGAACGACGATCACGGTGTTGATGGAGACCGCAGAGTTTCCGGAAAACCAGCCGCAGAATTTCCGGAACCCACATGATTGATCGCACCGACGTGGCTCGGACCGAGGTCTTCGTAGACGGTGCCGTCGCGAAGCAAGTGGTACACGGTTGCCAGAATCGAGGCGGCGACAGCGAGCGATGGCTTTCTTGAGTCCGCGGCGCGCTTCGAAGCGGAAAAAAGTGTACGGAAGTAGCTGTCCTTTCTCGCGCAGCCGCCCAGGTCTCGAGAGCGCACCGGTTGGGTCACGAACTCCTTGGGGCGCCCGACAGATAGCGGTAAGCGCCAGCGATAACAACCGAGAAAAAGCCACTCAAGAGCCGGGCAAAGAGCCAGGGGGAGTTCATGTACGCTACACGCTGCGAAAGCGTCAGCTTGCGGTCTCGGGTGTGGTCGCCCGCACGGTCGTGAGGTCGTAGCGCCGCGCCGCAGGCGCAAGAGCGTCCTCGCGGCTACCCGGCGAGGAGGCGCCTAATCTTCGACCGACAAGGTTTGCTGGCGAGACCGAACCGCCGGCAAGCCCCTGGCACGAAAACGGACATGGTCATGGGCTAAACACCATAATCGTCATTATCGCGTGTCGGCTTGGAACCAAAATGGGTCTCTCTTCGACGATCAAATGGCGGCTCCAGCGAGCCTTAGTTTACGACGGTCAGACTTGTTCCGTCGCCGCCGCGAGGACCGACGCATATAGGTATATCCAAAGGTGTGGCGTAACCGTGCGCTGCGAGTCAGCGCGGACAATCGGATCCAGGAACCGCTCTGCCGGTTCGATTTGATCCGTCCGTGGGCGGCGCGCGAGGCGTCGGGATAGGATCGCGTCGTCGGCTTACTCTGCCTGTCGGAAGATACGGCGGCCGTCGAACGTCGTCTCCCTCGACCCCTTCGGCGCCGGAGGGTTGCTCGTCGAGCTCGGTCGAGGGTGCGCCCTTGCTGCGTCGCCGCCCGAGACCCCTCATTGCATGGCCGGCCGGCAGATGTTGGCGCGGTCTTGCGGCTCGTCGTCGACGTTCAGTCGGGCGCGCTCGTAGGGACGCAGGCCGGCACCGCAAGCCTCGGCCCCGGCGAGCCCTTTGTGAAGAACGTGGCTGTGTCCGCTTTGCTCGGGGCGAGGCGACCTGGCGACGTCGGGACCCAATGAGCTCTGCACGGGTTCCGGCAGACACCTGGATCCTCGACGAACTGGGCTTCGTGCCCTTCGACAGCGCCGGCGGAGAGCTCTTCTTCAAGCTCCTCACCGAGCGCTACAAGCGTCGCAGCGTCATCGTGACCACCAACCTCGCCTTCGGAGAGTGGGTCAAGGTCTTCGGCGGCGATGAGAAGCTCACGACCGCGCTGCTCGATCGTCTGGCCCATTACGCCACCGTGATCGCCACCAAGGGCAAGAGCTTTCGAATGAGGAAGGAGGCCGTCAGCGACACGGCCACCGACCACTGGGGGCGAGGACGCCGCCTTGCCCAAGACCGGCCGGAAGGCGTAGGAATCGAACCGCGGGTCGATCAGTTTCCGATTGGCGATCTGGATCAGTTTCCGACCGGCGCCAGCAGGAGCCTCGCGCACCGGAACTCGGACTAAGCCGGGCCGTCTCCCGTGAGGCTGCTTCGCTTGCAAAGGTCGCAGGAGCGGGGGGCGCCTCGTCGGAGGCCGACTTGTACGAGCCAAGAACAATGAGGACGGCTTGGGAGAGATCCTCGGCGGAGCATGGGGGGTGCGGGACACCAGGAGCGGCTAGCTGCGTCAAGATGGCCGGTAGCGCGCGCCGCCCGACCCCGCTCGGAGACCCTCGAGGCCGTCGACGCGAGCAGTCCGGCGGTGGCCGAGCGAGTGGCCGTGATGTTCGCAGACGAGACCGTCGTGCGGTTCTGGCGGGGCAAGCTGACCGCGCCTGGGACAAGATGACGTAAGGCTCTTACCGCCGCCCGCGGCGGTAAGAGACGAGAGTGTTTACCGGAGCCCAAAATGCGGCTTCACGTTTGCCCAAATGAGGCAAAGGTCATCGCTAGAGGGCTCTCTTTGGGCCTGAGCTGTGGGCATGCCTCTCGCTTAGGTGCGTGTCGCTCCCCTCGAAGCGCGCGACTGTATCTGGAAGGACTACCCCCCTCCCGGCACGACCTAACGGCGTTTCGAGGGGAGCGCGTCTCTCCTCGCGATTGCGAAGAAATATTCCCGAAATGGCCGCTCGGTTAGAATGCCCGGCCCTTGAGTTCGCGAAACCCGTCGTCGCAACGTGGCCGAGCATCGTGCAACTCGCACAGCGCATCGATGCGGAAATCGTCAGGACGGGCGAGGTCCCTCATGACGATGCGGTGGCACTCGCGAGCCTCGTGCTGCTCTTCCAGGCGGGCCTCACTTCAAGCACCATCCCGGGCCGATGACCAAATGTCACGGCGGACCGTTCAGCGCGCACCCGCGTGCGAGATTGCGACGCGTAGAGTTTGCACCGGGAGTCGCTCGCCCACGCGGTCGCCGCGTTGCGTTCCTCCGGCTCGGACGCAATGGCGCGGAGCGTCCAGATCTCGCACCGGAGAGCGGTACGGGCCGTGGCGACTTCATCCGGCCGCTTGCGAGCGAGCGCATCCGCAACCTTCGCGGCGAATTCGACCTGCCTCATCGAGGGTACGAGCGACGTGGGCAGGGGACAAAGACGAGCGGTGGAAAACAGAAGGTTCCTACGGCCCTCCCTCTCGTCGCTTCACGGCGAGCGGGATCACGTTCTCAGTGCGCGCGCGACGACGCGCCTCGAGCTCGAGAGCGAGCTGAGCGACGACGTCGAACCGTCCTGCCATCGCCGCCCGCGAGAGCGCGTCCGCGAGCGCTGCCTCCACGCCGAGACGCCTCAGGACAAGGCAAGAACTTGCTCTATGACGCGAGCAACTCTTGCTCACCGGGAGTCCGGTCGTCCTACCGTCTCACCGCCCTTCCGCCCGGAGATCGCCTCGCCTGGTCGTGGAGTGTGCGGAGAAGACGAGCGGAGTCCGGAAGTGCGCGGTGTAGAGGGGATCTCGATCGACACCCCTCAGGGCCACGCCGGGCGCCGCGCGCGACCAACGGCCGCCCGCACCGGCGCGAACATCGCCAGGAGCCGGTCCGGGCGCACGACCCCCTCCCCCCGCGCCCACGCCGCATTGTCGCGAAGCCGCGCGGCCCCTTCGTCGCCGCCCACGAGCTCCGCGAGGCGCTCGCTGGCCGCGCGGCCGAGAACGTTCTCGGTCGGGTCGAGCCGCTCGAGCGCCCGCCGGTAAGCGCGCGCGGCGCCATCGCGGTCACCGCGCGCTGCAGAGACTTGCGCGCGGATCAAGGCGGCGCAACCCGTCGTCTCCGGGATGCGCTCCCGATCGAGCTGCGCGGCGCACCTACCGGCGAGCCGCAGGAGCGATGTGGGCGGCGCGCCCGCGGCGACGGCGGCGAGAGCGGCGAACGCCCGCGACGCCACGAACAGGATGCGTGAGCGCTTTGGCCGCATCACGAGCGAACGCCGGAGCGCGGGCCAGTCTCGCTCGATGCGGGCGTGGGCGTCGACGCCGCCGCAGTACAGATCCAACATCACTCGCGATCCGGCGGCGTACGCATGCTGCAGGTAAGGCCCGGCTGGCCAACGCGCCAGCGCGGCTTCGATGCGATCGCGGCACTCATCCGGCCGGTCGGCGACGAGGTCGACACAACAGCGGACGAGGGTGACGAGGGTCGTCGCGCCGTAGATGTCCCCATGCTCGTCCGCCGCGCGCAGCGCCTTGTCGAACTGCTCTTCGATGCCGCTCATGCGGCCGAGGTGCCAGCGCGCCGAGATGGAGAGGAGGTGCGCGTTGCCGAGCTCCCAGACCGTATGCGGGCACTCTTCGCGGAAGATCCGCACGGCCTCCTCGGCCTGGGAGAGCGTCTCGCTCATCTCGCCCAACGAAATGTGCAGGTAGGCCCACGCGAGCTTCGCGTACCCGAGGAGGTAGGGATCGCCGAGCTTGCGCGCCATGGATTCGGCCTTCGCCACCAGCCCGCGGCTCCGGAGCATGTGGCCCGAGTCGCCGAAAGCCCCGTACATGCCCTCGTAAGCGAACGTGCGAGCGACGCGGCGGGGCTCTCCGAGGTCGAGCGACAGGCGGGCCGCGCGCGTGTGGAGTGCGGCCCCGGCGACCTGATCGACGGTGCTCAGCGAGAACCCGACGGACCACAGGAGATCGCAAAGGAACAGATCTCCGCGCGGCACCTGCTCCTCCCCTCGCTCGACGTACCCGAACCCCCGCAGGCTCAGGCGCAAGCGCTGGCCCACGAGCGACCGCAAGGCGCCGGGCGAGACGGGGAGGCCGACGCCGACGCGCTCGAGGAGCTGCCGCGCGATGGCGAGCCCCGGTTCGATATGCCCGCCGCGAAGGAAGTGCGCGGCCGCGAGACGCTGCCAGCCGAGCGCGTCGTCCGCGGACGCGCCGGCAGCCGCCTGGAGGTAGGCGGCCCCGGCCTCCGCGTCGAGGCCCGAGTTTGCGAGGGCGTCGCCGAGCTTCGCGAGCCAAGCGCGCCGCTCCGCGGCCCTGCTGGCGACGCCTTCCGACAGCTCGGTCGCGAGACGGAAAAGCCGCGCGGCGCGACGGAAGGCGAGTACGCGGTCGGCCGCCTCCGCCGCCTGGACGGCGTGGGGTAGCGCCCGCTCGCGATCCCCCGCGAGCTCCCAGTGGTGCGCCAGCACCTCGGGGTCGGCGCCTCCGAGCGCCGTATGGGCCTCGGCCAGCGCGCGGTGCGCACGCGCGCGCGCTGCCGCGTCGAGGCCGCGGCGGACCCAGACGAGCACTTGCGGGTCGCGGGCGTCGAAGCGAGGGTCCAGGCCGCCTTGATGCAGGCGCAGGAGGCGGGCCTTGCGCAGCTCGTCGAGCACCTCGACGAGCTCGCGCCGCGGCAGGCCGGAGGCGCGCGAGAGGACCGACTCGGGGACCGCGGTCGTGGCGGCCGCCACGAGGTCGAGCACCGCGCGTGCGGCCGGCCCGACCGCTGCCGGATCAGGGGCGGTCTGCGCGGCGCCGTCCGCCGCTCCGGCATCGGGCTCGAGAGCGATCGGCGTCGCGTCGCCGAACGCGCGGTCGAGAGGCGCACGGATTTCGGCCGGACAATCCTCGGCACGCCACGAGGCGCACACGAGGAGCAGGGGCGGCGGATCCGGTTCGCGGACGATCTCTTCGAGCAGATCGAGGCTCTCCGAGTCGGCCCACTGCAGGTCGTCGAGGAGGAGCACCGTGGGGCGGCGCTCCGCGATGCGGTAGAGCATCTCGCGCAGGGCCGCGAACGCGTGCGATCGCAGCGTCAGCCGGTCGGCGGCTCGTGGCCCCGGCGGCGCATCGGCCAGCGCCCGCACCTTGCCGAGGACGGGGAAGACCACCGGCAGCAGGAACGCCCTGCGCGGGACCAGCGCGGCGCAATCTTCGTGGCGGAGGCGATCGAGCTCCTGGCAGAGCGCGTCGATCGCCGCGTCGAATGCCTTGTACGGAACGCTTTCCCGCTCGTCGCAGCGGCCGGCCAGGACCATCGCGTCGGGCCGTTCGAGAGCGACGCGATCGGCAAACGCGCGCAGCAGGGCGGTCTTGCCGGTGCCGGGCTCGCCGGAGATCCGCACCTTGGCGAGCTTGCTCTCGAGCGTCCGCGCGAAGGCGCGGCCGAGCGCCGCGAGGTCCCCCTCGGGGGGCTCGGGGTCGAGCGCATCGCGCGGCGGTTCCGGCGCCGCGGCCGCCCGGACGCCGGTGGGCGGGGTCCGCGGGCGGGCGCGTGCAAGCCGCCGGACGATGGCCTCGGCGCTCGGGCGCTTCGACGGATCGCGGGCGAGCAGGTCACGGCAGAGCGCGTCGAGCTCTTCGTCGACCCCGGGCACGAAGTCGCTCGCGAGGGGCGCGCCGCGCGATTGCTTCGCCGCGAGCACGGACACGGCGCCGCCCGAGAAAGGCAGCCGGCCGGTGAGCGCCTCGAACAGCATCACCCCGACGGCGTAGACGTCCGCCGGAGGCCCGACCTCCAGGCCGGCGGCCTGCTCGGGGGCCATATATGCGGCGGTGCCGAGGATGCCCTCGCCTGCGTCGAGGCGCTTGCCCTCGGCCTCGGTGACGAGTCCGAAGTCGAGTAGCACGACGCGCCCATCCGGCCGGACGCGCACGTTGCCGGGCTTGACGTCGCGGTGAATCTTGCCGGAGGCATGGAGAAAGGCGACTCCTTCCGCCAGCTGCGAAAAGCTCCGCCGCAGCCGCTGCCCTTCGCAGACCGCGTCCGCCGCGGTCCCATCCATCGACATCGTGGCGTCGGCGTCACCGCCGCGCACGTGCCGCAAGAGATCGCCCCCTTCGACGAGCTCCATCGTGAAAAACCACTGCCCCACGTTCTCGAAGAGCTCCCCGAGGCGAACGAGGTTCGGGTGGTGGAGCTCCACGAGCGAGCGAAACTCGTGTTTGAAGCGGAGGATCGCGCGCGGGCCCAGCTTGCGCAGGACCTTGAGGGCCACTCGCGTCTCCCGCGCGAGGTCGAGGGCCTCGTAAACCGTCCCCGATCCTCCCTCTCCTATCCGGCCGAGCAGGCGGAAACGCGGGCTGCCCTGGAACGTCCAATCGGTCGCGTGGCTGCTCATCGCGGCCTTCTTCTTTGTCACAGCCCGTCCACCCTCGGGCGAAAATGGCCACGCAGGGCGAGCTTGGCGGCACACCATCGTTTGACTACATCCTGGCCGTGCAGTCCGCTTCACGGCGCGAGCCCCCCTGCGACGAGCGTCCCACAGCCACGGCCACGGTGACCCTCGAGGTGGAGAGCGACGCCCCAGCCCAGTACCGGCGCCCCGCTCCGGCGTTCACTCTGCTCGTTTACGGCCGCGAGCGGATCGTCGCGCGGGAGCTTGCCCGCGGCGATAGTTTGATCCTCGGGCGCTCCGCGCCCTCGGACGTGCGCGTCGACGAACCTTCGCTCTCGCGCCAGCACGCGCGTCTCACGTGGGCGGAGGACGGCGTCGACGTCGAGGACCTCGGTTCGAAGAACGGCACCCGGGTCGGTGGGGCGCGCGTCGTCGAGGGACGCGTCCGTCCGGGTGCCGAACTGTCGTTCGGCAGCGTGGCGGCAAGCGTGCGGGAGTCGCGCAACGGCGAGGTATCGGGGTTCTGCAGCTACGACCGCTTCACCGAGCGCCTGCGAGACGAGTGGGTCCGCGCGCGCGGCTTCGCGCGCCCGCTCTCGCTCGTGGTCCTGCGCTCCGAGCGGGCGCACGCCGGCCACGTGAGCCGCTGGGCCGCGCGCGTACTGGCCGACGTGAGGCCGGTCGACGCGGTCACCGTGTGCTCGCCGACCACCGTCGCCGTCATGTTGCCGGAGCTGGGGGTTGCCCAGGCGACGCAATCGGCCGCCGCCCTTTGCCGGCCGCGGCCCGACGAACCAGTGCTCCTCGCCGGCATCGCCTGCGTCCCCGAACACGCGACGTCCTCCGAGTCGCTCTTCGACATCGCGCGCGCCGCCTGCCTTGCGGCCACGGGCGATCGTCGTGTCGTGGCCGGCCCCGAGGGCACGCCGGCCGCCGTCGCGGGGGAGCCCGTCGTGTGCAACGCCCGCATGCTCGAGGTCTATCGGCTGGCGCGGCGTGCCGCGCTCGGACGGGCCCCGGTCCTGGTCCTCGGCGAGACGGGGACCGGCAAGGAGCTCGTGGCCCGCGCCGTCCACGACTCGAGTCCCCGACACGGGGGACCGTTTCGTGCGATCAATTGCGCGGCCATCCCGCCGACGCTGGTCGATAGTGCGCTCTTCGGCCACGAGAGGGGGGCGTTCACCGGCGCCGTCCGCCGCGAAAAGGGCATCTTCGAGGAGGCCGACGGCGGAACGCTCTTCCTCGACGAGATCGGCGAGCTGCCGCTCGCCGCACAGGCGTCGCTCTTGCGCGTGCTCGAGACGAGGCGCGTGACGCGGATCGGCTCGGGGACAGAGATTGAAGTCGACGTCCGCGTCGTGGGGGCGACGCACTGCGACCTCGACGCCATGGCGGCCGTGCGGACGTTTCGCAGCGACCTGCTTCATCGCGTCGCGGTGCTCACCCTGGAGCTCCCTCCCTTGCGGCAACGTCGCGACGAGATCGAGCCGCTCGCCCAGCTGTTCCTGGCGCGGGCTCGACGAGACTGGCAGAGCTCCGTGCAGCGCATCGACCCCGACGCGCTCGCGCGCTTGCGCGACTACGACTGGCCCGGGAACGTGCGCGAGCTGCGGAACGTCGTCGAGCGCGCGGTGATGATCGCGTCCGGCGAGGCGCTGTCCACGAGCGACCTGCCGGAGCGGCTGCGCCAGGCAGCCGACGCGCGCGACGCTTCCGCACCGGGCACCGAGGCGGGAGATGCCGTCGATCCGGGCGAAGGCGGATCGTTCTCCGCCGAGATCCGCAAGCACGAGATCCGCCTCATCGAGGGCGCCCTCGCACGGACCGGTGGCAACCAGAAGGAGGCCGCCCAAGTCCTCGGGATGCCCCTTCGCACGCTGGTGCACAAGATTCGCGCCTACGACTTGAAGAAGAAGCCGGGCTGACCGCGACCGCGGGCAGTGCCGGCCGAAGTACCCACGCGAGCGCCGAACCCCTTCACGCCCCAGCCCCGCTCCGACAAGAATCCGCATCTGCCGAACCACCTGCGGCTCGGCCATCGCCACTTCCCCCCTCGGAGGTGCCACAGCTCGCTTCGTTTCCGCTTCCATTGTCCTTCCCGGTCCTTTCTTCGGCCTGGGAGGGAGGTCAGTCTTACTGTCGCGGGGGGGTCCGTTTTAGTGTCGCCCTACAATCCGTCCCGCAGACCGCGTCCTGCCTGAGCGATCCGCGTCCGCATGGTGTCCGCGCGCGGAGGTTCGCGAGATGGCGCCCCGTGGCGCCGGCGCCCATCGATCGTGCACGACGTTGCGGACGCCCCCCCGTCGCTGCTCCTCGCCGCTCACGAACGGCGACTGGCCGATGGCATCACCGCCTCCCGCATCGAGTTCGAAAGCAAGGTTTGCCTTCGCGAAGGCAACTTTTGCCTTCGGCGAGGTCACGCCCGTCTCCGCGCCTCGAATGTCAGGTACTTCGCGGCCGCAAATCTTTGATGTCTTCGACGTGCTCCCGACCAAGGGTGAGGCACATCGGTTGCAGACGCGACGGGAGACGTTCTTCCCGGCGCCGATCCGGCTCGCGCATGCGGCGCAGGACCGGCGAGGCCTGGCTTGCTGCGGCGAGGCCGAGGGAGTTGTCCAAAAGAAGGAGTTTACGTCATGTTCTCCATTCGACGCTACTCGTACGTATTCGTCGGGCCCGTCGCGGTGCTCGCGGCCTGCTCGGCGGGGCCGTCGTCCACGCTGGATCCGTCTTCTCCGGATACTCCGCCGGCGGGCAACGCGGCCGAGGCGCTCGCCGCGGCCAGCACTGGGTCCGCGCCGAAGGACTGGCGGCAGGCGATGGCGAAAATGCCGCGCCCGAAAGACGAAGGTTGTTTCACGTCCAAGTACCCGAGTACGAGCTGGGTCGAAGTTCCGTGCGGGCCGCCGCCGACCGACCGATTCCTCATGCCTCGAACGCCCTTGGCGACGGAAGCGGTAGGAAACGGCACCGACGACGTGCCCGTGGTGTCGGGGACCATCTCGTGGGCGGAGGGGTCGTTCCCGAGCGTCACCGGCATCACGAGCGAAACCGACACGATGTTCGGGAAAAACGAATACTCGCTGCAGCTCAATTCCAATATATTCGAAGGTCCGTCACTCTGCCAAGGCGCTGCTGATCCATCGATCTGCCTCGGGTGGCAGCAGTTCGTCTACGACCCGGGCGAGCTATTCATTGAATACTGGCTCTTCTCGTACGACACCACCTGCCCCTCCGGGTGGACGGCCGTCCCCGATTCGGGAGAGACGGACTGCGTCATCAACAGCGCGGTGACACCATCTCCTTCGATTCCCCCAGAGAACCTCAACCTCAAGGAGGTGTCGCTGACGGGCACCGCGGGCAGCTATGATTCAGCCATCCTGTCCTGGGGCGACAGCGTCTACGTTCTCTCCAAGCCCAGCCTCATCCAGCTCGCGTCCGGCTGGAACCTGGCCGAGTTCGGCGTCTTCGGACTTGGCAACCGCTCGCAGGCCCAATTCAGCACCGGCACGCAGATCGTCACTCAGGTCCTCACCGACAGCAAGGTGCCGACCACCACAGCGCCCGAGTGCACTGGCGAAGGCATGACCGGCGAAACCAACAACCTGAACTTGTTCCCGGGCTCCTGCTGCCCGATCAGCGCGGACCCACCCGGCCTCCAGTTCCTACAAAGCAACGCCTCGAATGCCGAGCAGCCAACGTGCCCGCTCGATCCTCTCAGCCCGAACTGGTCGTCCCTCGAACACCCCTTCGACCGGGACATCTCTGGCACCGACAAGGACTTGACGCTCTTGAGCGCGTGCCGAGGCATGTACGACGGCGGGGACGAGGTCGGCAAGACGCGGGGCGACTGGGACTATTGTGATATCGGCATCGATGGACAGGAGATCCGCGTGACGCCATACGAGTCGCTCGTGCCGGCCTGGGTCGACGCGACCAACGGCTCGGTCCCGACCGGTGCCGTCGCGTTCGGCAACGACGGCAGCGCCTCCGGCCCGACGATCTACTCGTGCCGAGCTTACCTGAACAACGACGGGTACCAACTTGGCAAGGTCCGGCCCGGCTTCAAGGGGTGCCTCGTCCCTTATGGGGGCAAGGAAAACACGGTGGCCAACTACCAGGTCCTCACGACACCGTATCCCATGACGACGGAGACCATCAGCTCGAACGACCCACCGCCCGGAGCCGTGGCCGGCGGCTACGACTCGAACGAGGAGACGCTCTACCCGTGTCAGGCGCTCTACAACGGCGGGTACACCCCCGGCAAGACGCGAGCGGACTGGGATTACTGCGACTACGGTTATGGCAATAAAGAATACCAGTCGACCACGTACAACGTTCTCATCCCGAAGTTCCGGACGGGCGGCACTGTCTTCAACGCCGGAACGGACACCAATGGGACGACGGAGCTCGGCGTCTGCACGGCCAGCTACACCGACGCCAGCAAGAACACCAGCTTCCAGGTCGGCAGGTACGTGACGAGCAGCAAGACGTGCAGCTTCGGTTATGCCGGCAAGGAAGTCGCGCTCTCCTCGGGCTTCAACGTCCTCGCGAACTGAGACGCTCGGGGCTCACCCAGGGTGGCGCTTGAACGCGTCGCCCCGGCAGCGTCGGTTCACACGGCGCCCCTCCCTACGGGGAGGGGCGCAGGGCAACGTCCGGGTCATCTCGGAGATGCGTCGCCAGGGATGCTCTCACGGAAGCTGAAGCACTACCTCGGCAAGGCGGCCGTGAAGCCCGCGGGGCTCATGCCAGCGCAAGCGTGACGGTCGCGTCGGTGTCTGGGTAATTAGGACAGTGCCCTCGATGACGGGTGCAGGCCTTTGACTCGAGAGGCACAGCTCTCTCGTCAACGGGCACGGCTCTCGCGTGGACGGGTACGGCCCTTAGGGCCCGGGAACAAACAAGACGACCGGTCAAGTGTTCAAGTACCGCGGGCGGACGACGTAGTTCCACTCGCCGCGGAAGTCGTGGGGCTCGATATTCAGGGCGCGCATTTCTCTAACGGACACCTTCTTTCCGATCGGGTACTTGCGGCGGTCGAGTCGCGCACGGACAACAAGTCCGCCGCGGTTCGTGGTGTTCGAGATGAGGTTCACGACGGTTTCGTACGAGCGGAGCGGACGCCCCCGCCAGTTGATCGAGATGAAGGAGAAGAGTCGGTGTTCGACCTTGTTCCACTTGCTCGTGCCGGGTGGGAAGTGGCACACGTGGATCATGAGACCGAGCTTGTCGGCCACGCGCTGGAGCTCGTATTTCCAGACGCGAGAGCGATAGCTATTGCTGCCGCCCGCGTCCGCCGTGATGAAAATCTCCCGGGCATTCCGATAGCGCTTTGCGCCGACTTGTACCCACCACGCCTCGATCGTGGTGACCGCAAAGACGGGGGTGTCGTGGTCGATGCCAACACTGACGAACCCGTCGTTCGCGCCGACGTCGTAGACGCCATACGGGATGGCCTTGCCCACGGCGTCGCTGGGAAAGTCGTGCACGTCGACCAACTCGGGCTCGCCTTCCGGTTGCCATTCGCGTCCAGAGTTCTTGAAGTTCCCGACCAGCTCCTTCTTCTTCGTGTCGACGGAGAGCACCGGAACGCCGCGTTCGAGGCATTCCTCCGCCTTCGCGTTGATGTGCTCGAACTGGGCGTTCCGATCCGGGTGCTGCGTTCCCTCCACGGACTTGCTTGGCGCCTGCAGGCTATAGCCGTGCTCCTTGAGCAACTTCGCGACGGTCTTGTCGCTGACCCGGATCTCGTGCTGCACGAACAGTTCTCCCGCCAAGGCCTGAGTGCTCTTACACGTCCAGCGCAACGGCGACTCCGGGTCACCTCGGGTCACGGGGGACACCAACTTCTCCAGCTTCGGCCAAACGTCGGGATGCTCGACTTCGAAGCTACGTCGACCCCCGCCCTTGCGTCGAACACGGCCAACGTCCTCCGCGCGGATGCCGGCCCGGACCTCGTCACGTCCCTTGCGTACCGTGCTGATGGCAAGCCCCGTCGCGCGTGCAACGGCCGCCACCCCGCCCCATCCCACCGCGTCCGCCTCGGCCCCCGCCCACAAGCGACGCGCTCGCTCGCTCATCGTGGCCTTCAGCAGGCGCCACTTTCGACGAACCACTCTCTCGGCGTCCACCGGAACCGTAGATCATGACGGCGAGCTTCTGTCGATCCCTTCGATCGACTTGTTCGTCCGTGAGCCCTTAGACCTGAGGGGCACGGTTCTCTCGTCAACGGGAACAGCTCTCGCGTGGACGGATACGGCCCTTAGACCTGAGGGGCACAGCTCTCTCGTCGACGGGTGCGGCCCTCGGACATGAGGAGCACAGCTCTCGCGTGGACGCGCAGGTCCTTGGACTTGAGGGGCACGGCTCTCTCGTTAACGGGTACGCCCCTTGGACCTGAGGGGAACGGTTCTCTCGTCAACGAGTACGGCTCTCGCGCTCAGGCGCGCGCGCGTCCCGGCGAAGGGTGCACCCATCCCGCCCATCCTCAAGGCACTCATGCGAAAGGCCTCTTCGCCGAGTGCCTCGATGGCCTCGCGCACGGAGCGGCGAGAGGCGGTAGGGACGCCGTGTTTGCGCGGACGCCCGGTCGCCGCTCGTGGGAAGCGCAAGCGCACTGTGGTCGGGTAGACGAGTTGCTCGGGTGAGATGCCCACCGCCCAGGTGATCTGCATGGCGGTGAGCGCATGGCGGAACTGGGCGCAGGCGCCGTAGCCCGCATCGGCCAAGACGTCTTTGAACCGAACGCCCGCCTTGCGGATGCGTCGAATTTCATCGAGCGCGATCTGCCACTTCGGCTTGTGGACCGTCTCATCGGGCACCCCTGCGCGCCTGCACCGCGCGCGGTCTTCGCTCCAGGATTGAGGCAAGAACAGACGCAACGCGATGGGGATCGGTACCTCATCGCGAGCCAAGGTTACGGAGACGAGTGACTGGCAGTTGGCCTGCTTGCCGAGCTGGCCGCAGTACTGATGCGCGACGCCGACCGAGTGCTCGCCCTTCTTGGGGATCGCGGTGTCGTCGACGATAAGGTGCGCGTCGTCTCCGCCGAGCAATGCATCTGCCTTGTCGAGAAGCACCTCCTCGATCGCGTCGGTGTCCCAACGCGACGTCGCGACAAAGTGGTGGAGTTGCTCGACGTCGTCTGGCGCGACTCGCGCTGCCAGTGGCTCGACGCTCTTGCGCTCGCCTGGCATCAAGAGCCCGCGGACGTAGACCGGCGCCCACTTCCGCCGAACCTTGTGCCCGAAGGCCGTCAGAAAGGGCTCAAGCCATTGATCGAAGCTTTGCTCCCAGGCGTCCGGCAAAGAGAGGTCGCGCATCGCGCTCCCCTATGGAGCGCATTCTCGGCCGAATGGAAAGAAGAAAGTGGCGGAGTAGTGCTAGCAGGCTGCGGAAAAACCCGTGTTGACGGCGCAGGTCGCCTTCCTCGTGGGCGGCATCTTCGCGCCTTTGGGGGTGTCCACGGAAGCGGTACGGAAGCGGGGGAGGATCACCCGGTCGGGAGGGCGGTGAAGGCGTGGCGGACGCGGGGCCACGCTCGTGGGAACGAGGACGCCGAGCGCCTGGGTCCCCCACGAAAATCAAGACGATTGCCCTCCGGGGCCAGACCAGCTTCGCGCCGACCGGGGAATCAGCAATGAGACCGGCGGCGCCGACGGACAGAGCGGATGTCCACGGCGCCCGCGGAATCATTCATTCCGCCAGCACTTTGTGCAGCAGCTGCACGCATATGGCCCCCTCACCGACGGCGGATGCGACGCGTTTGACGGTTGCGGAGCGGACGTCGCCGACGGCGAAGACGCCGCGGATGCTCGTCTCGAGCATGTACGGGCGGCGGCTCGTCGCGGTCCACGCGGCGAGATCGCCCGTGGCGAGATCCTGGCCGGTCTTGATGAACCCCTTGTCGTCGAGCGCGACGCACCCTCTCAACCAGGATGTGTTCGGATCGGCGCCGGTCATCACGAAAACGTGCCTCACGCCGTGCGTCTCCGACTCGCCCGTGAGGTGGTTGCGCCATCGTACGCGCTCGAGATGCCGGTCGCCCTCGAGCAGGTCGAGTTCGGTGTGTGTGTGCACGGTGATCTTCGGGTTCTCGCGGATGCGCTGCACGAGGTAGGCGGACATCGTGTCCTTCAGTCCTCCGGAGCGCACGAGCATATGCACGTGGTCCACAACCCCCGTCAGGAACACGGCCGCCTGCCCTGCGGAGTTGCCGCCGCCCATCACAACCACCTGCTGCCCCTGGCAGAGTTGTGCCTCGATGGGGGTCGCGGCATACGTGCCTCTTGCTCGGGTTGCGGAGCACCCGCACAGGACCACAGGCACGTCCTCGACGCGCACGCGGAAGCTTTCGAGCAGCCGCTGCACGTCCGGCGCGGACTCGACGTCGAGGTAGCTGTACGGCTGGCCATTGCGAGTCAGGAATTCCTTGAGCTGCAGTGTGCCCGCCGAGTGGCGGGACCCAATGAGAACGGCATCGCCCAGACGGCGCGCGATACCGAACGTCCGTCGCAGGAGAAAGGCACGCATCAAGACGTCGCTGAGCTCCGCGTCTCCCACGACGATGCGCCGCAGGCCTTCTCGACTGATTTCGAAGACCGCCCCGTCCTCACGGACGCGCGCGGTTACGAGCGAGTGGCGTCCAGCCAGCACGTCGAGCTCGCCCATGAACTCGCCTCGACGTTCCGTCCGGATCAACTCCTCACCGAAGACGGTGACGCGCAGGATGTCGGCCGCGCCCTCGAGCACGACGTAGAAGTTGGGGCTCGGTTGACCTTGCTCGACCAGAACTTGACCGCATGTGGTGGGAAGCTTGCGCGCGCAGGTCGCCATGCGAGCGATCTGCGCTTCGTCGAGCTTCGGGAAGAGCTCGTCCTGTCGCTCGAAAGCTCCTGGTGAGCCGAAGGAGAGCACCACGGCGAGATGGACCTCGCCAGCGGAGGATGCAGGTCGCACGCCGGCTGAAAGGACGTGACGGGGTCTCGATCATCACGTGGGCAAATAGGATTCATGGCTCACCGATTGCGTGCCTGTCGGAGCATGAGGATTGACGACGTCATTCGCTACCTCCGCCAGGCAAGCGTTCCATTCCGCGCCTTCTCGTACGCGGCGCCCGAGTCGCTGCCCGCCGTCGCGCATCCGCTGCCGCCCGGCGCGCAGCTCGTCGACGCCTACGTCGTGCTGGTCGGCGGAAAACCGGCCATCGCCTGCATCCAGTCCGGAGAGATGATCGACCTCCTCGCGCTCGCGCAGGAGGCCGGCGCGACCGCCCTCGAATCGTCCGTGAATGAGCTCCAGGACGAACACGGCGAGGCCTCCGGACCCCTGCCGCCGCTGGGCGGAGTGTTCGGCGTTCCGCTCTTCGTCGACGAGCGGGTGGCGCAGTCTGCCACGCTCACTTTCCGGGCGTTCAACACGAACGACTACGTCGAGGTCCTGTACGAAGACTTCGCGCGACTCGAGCGTCCGCGCGTGGCGGCCTTCGCGAAAGCCGGTGAGCTGCCTCCGTGAGCCCCACCGCTTCGACGGGAACGCGCGATGCGTCGGGCACGCGCGTCACCACGCTGCTCCGGAGAGAGCAGCAAGGAGGATGAGTCATGGGCAATGTCGTCGTTCAGAAGAATCAAGAATCGACCGGTGGTCGCTGCCCCCGAGCGGTCCCGGGACGCGCTGCGCGTCATGCGGGCGCTCCTGTCATGGGACCCCTTCCGCGAGATGGTGCCATCGCTGGACCTCGACGAGGAACGCGCCCTCGGCTTCGCGCCCGCGTTCGACGTCAAGGAGACCCCCGATGCGTACGTATTCCGCGCGGACGTGCCGGGGGTCCGCGAGTCCGACATCGAGGTCCTGCTCACCGGAAACCGCCTGACGATCAGCGGCAAGCGGGAGCAGGAGAGCGAGGGCCGCTCCGACCGGTATTACACCTACGAGCGCAGCTACGGGACCTTCTCCCGGAGCTTCACGCTTCCGGATGGCGCGGACGGCAACAGCCTCCGCGCATCCCTCGAGGGCGGCGTCCTGGAGATCAGCATGGCGAAAAAGCCCGAGGTACAGCCCAAGAAAATCGACGTCAAGAGCGCGCCGCCGGGCTCGAGCGGGTCGGCGCAGAAGTCCTGACCCCACGCGCGTCGAGCGCCTCGGCGAGGGCCGCGCCACGAGATGCAAGCGGCGCCTCGCCGACCGCCTGATCGGATGTCGCCGATCGACGGCCTCGCACGATGTGGGTCTGCCAAGGAGACGGCCTTGCAAATCGTCGACGTCCTGCTCGGGAGACCTCTGAGAGCCCAGGACGAGTCGCGCGAGCGAATCGGTCCCCTAGCCGGGATTCCGCTGCTCGGCCTCGATGCACTCTCCTCCGCTGCGTACGGACCCGAGGCGTTGCTCGCCGTGCTCGCTCCGCTCGGAGACACGGGTCTACGCTATGTCGTACCCCTGACTCTGTGCATCGTAGCCGTCCTGGCGGCGGTCGCGCTATCGTACCGCCAGACCATCGCCGCGTACCCCAATGGGGGCGGCTCGTATGCGGTTTCGAAGGAGAATCTCGGACGCACGGGGTCTCTCGTCGCGGCCGCCGCACTGGGTCTCGACTACGTGCTCACCGTCGCCGTCGGCATCTCCGCGGGAGTCGGCGCGGTCACCTCGGCAATGCCCGAACTCCTGCCCCATACGCTGGCGATGGCGCTCGGGGTGTTGCTCTCGCTTACCCTCGTCAACCTGCGCGGCATTCGCAGCAGCAGCGGTGCGCTCGCGATCCCAACACTGGCGTTCCTGGGATCGCTCGGCACCGTGCTCCTGGTGGGACTGACACGCGCGGCGGTCCACGGCGGATTGCCTCCACCGGTTGTCGCCCCTCCACCCGCGGCGGCTGCCGCCGTCGCGGCCGCGACTCCATGGCTGCTGATGCGAGCGTTCGCCAACGGTACGACGGCCATGACGGGAGTGGAGGCCATCAGCAATGCTGTCCCACTGTTCCGGGAGCCGCGCGTCGAGCGTGCCCGTCAGACTCTGGCGGCCATCGTGTTGCTCCTCATGGCTCTCCTGGTCGGGATCGCGCTGCTCTGCCGGGCCTACCACGTACTTGTGCCGCCGCCGGACCAGCAAGGCTACCAGAGCGTCCTGTCGCAGCTCACCGGGGCCGTGCTGGGGCGGGGTCCCGGCTACGCCTTCTGCATGGCCAGCGTCTTCGCCGTCCTGGCCTTTTCGGCCAACACGAGCTTCGCCGACTTTCCGCGCGTGGCCCGCCTCCTCGCGGAGGACGGGTTCCTGCCGGAGACGTTCGAGCACCGAGGGCGCCGACTCGTCTTCACCTACGGGATCCTCGTGCTCTTCGCGCTGTCGGCGGCGCTCCTCGTGGCGTTCCACGGAGTCACCGATCGGCTCATTCCTCTCT
The DNA here is from genome assembly GCA_963797395.1 of uncultured delta proteobacterium. Classification (GTDB taxonomy): domain Bacteria; phylum Myxococcota_A; class Polyangia; order Polyangiales; family Polyangiaceae; genus Palsa-1150. The sequence continues at coordinate 662,862 of CAWCPA010000008.1, read as the reverse complement.
ATGCTGTCGGGGCTCTGCTGGCGTTCACCATGTCGCAGGCCGGGATGGTCCTGCACTGGCACAAGCGCCACGTGCACGGGCCCCGCCTGTGGATCAACGCGTTCGGCGCGGCCGCGACGGGGGTGACCGTGGTCATCGTGGTCGTCGCGAAGTTCCGGGAGGGCGCGTGGCTCTCGCTGGTCATCATCGCGGCTTTCGTGACACTGTTCGCAGCTCGCCGACAACACCACGAGCGGGTCGAGCGAGCGAGCGATACGGACGCACCGATCGAAGTGGGGCACCCGCCGTCCCCACTGGCACTGGTGCCCATGCAGCGCTGGGACCGGGTGACCTCGAGAACGTTGCGCTGGGCGCTCGCCTTCGCTCCGGAAGTGGTCGCCGTGCAACTGCTCGCCGACGAGCGCGCGCAGGACGACCTCGCGGACCGCTGGCCTCGGCTTGTCGAGGAGCCCCTGCAGCGAGCGCGCCGTGCGCCGCCCCGGCTCGTCGTCTTGCGATCGGACTACCGGCAGTTTCTCCTCCCTCTCGTGGCTTACATCGCCAGGAGAATCGACGAGGACCCGCGCCGGCAAGTGGCGGTGGTTCTTCCGCAACCCGTCGAGCCTCGCTGGTATCACGCGCTCGTGCCCTTCGACCTGCCCTCGGTCGTCAGGACGGAGCTGCTGGCGCGCGGGCGACCCCAAGTCGTGGTCGTCTCTGCGCCCTCGGACTTGCAGAAGTGATACGGGCACTCGAGAGATCCCCGCGGTCGTCGAGACCAGAGGGCTGATGGGAAGGCGGACCACGAACGTCGCGCCTCGACCCAGCCCCGGGCTACGAGCCTCGATCGAGCCTCCGTGCGTCTCCACGATGTGCTTCGCGATGGACAGCCCGATCTCCGTGCTCGTCGTCGCCGACATGACCCACGGCACGGGCCGGTTCAACCTCGCCCAGGCAGCGATGGGGGCCGCCGTCGGGGTCGGCGCGGCGCTAAGCACGGCGGTCGGCGGGTACGTGGCGGGCCGGTTTGGGCCGAGCGCGGCATTTCTGGCGCTATCAGCCTTCGCGGCGGCGGCCTTCGGGTGGCTGCTCGCCGGCGTTCCCGGCCGAAGTCTGAAGGGACAACGGGCCAGGTGGAACCTCCCATGCCCGCACCCACCGTCGTCCCCGAGACTTTCCGCGCCATCATCCGTGGCGTGGACGTGCGCGCTATGCGGTCGCGAACGCCTCTGAGGCCCACACCATGCCCCAAGCGATGGAACGGGGACCCGCAGAGTGCGCGAATACTCGCCGTAACCGTCGTATTTGCTACGTTTTTTTTCGTTGTGATCGGGCGCACAATTTTTGGTGCCTGACGGGCGTTGACACGAAAAGGAGCTGGATTAATGGTTCTCGCGCAAGTCGGGATGCGGCTCCGGCCGAGGACCACGGACCGTTCTCCGACCCCCAGTCAAAGGAAGGAGCGCCATGGTCACGACGATGGATGCCGTCCCGGTGCTGGACGGCGTTCTCGACGACGTCATGGAAGCGGCGTCGGGTATGCGACGAAGCTATCGGATTCGTCGTTCCCGCCCGGACGATCGCGCGTGTCGCCCCGCAGATCATCAGTACGGGTCACGCGGAGGAGGTCGGATTCGTGATCGAGGTCGATCCGAGCCGGAGATTGCAACGGCCGCAGGGGCTCAATGGGGTTCTCATGCTCGGCATCGTGCGCGGAGCGTAGGCCGAGGCGGCGGCGCTGCGAGGCGCTGCTCGGACGGCGGACGGGCTCGCGCTCGGCGGCATCGTGGTGGGGTCGGCACTTCACCCGGAACGACTACGACAATTGCGCGGACCGCGTGGCGACCCCGCGCGTCGCGCTTGTCCCTCAAACCTGACGCCCCCATGACGCTCTCATCGATGGTTCCCATGTCATCCGCCGTCGTTCCCGTACTCGAAGCGTTCTTGAACGCGCCCGATGTTCCTCGCGCCCAGCTGCGCGAACCACGCCGCCGCGCCCGGCCATGCGGGCAATGGAGAGAGACCTTTCTCGCCGCCGTGGGTGCTCGTTGAAGGAGCGCGATGGCGCTTGGTGCAACCCGACCCGCACGCTAGGCCGGGGCGCCCGCGGGCGAGGTGCCCTCTGACGGCACGACGACCGCGCACCGCCCAGTCCGGTCTGTGGCTGATGCGATGGGGTCGTCGATGACCTGGAAGTTCGCGTGGTGCCCGGTGCCCTTGCCGCCGAGCGAGATGGCCTGCCGCCAGCCGGCCCGGTCGTTCTCGATGCCCTCGATGGCGGTCTTGGAATCGATTTGAGCTAGAAGCGGCGTCCCCAACGCTCCTGAAACCACTCGGACTGGATCAGCTTCAGGGAGTCGTCCGCGTCGCGGGGGGTCAACTTGATGTCGAAGCTGGCGAAGAGCATCGTCCGCTCGCCGTGAGCTGACCGACCCGCCGCGGTGACGGCTCGCTGCGTTCAGGACGCGGCCCGCTCATCGCGAATGCCGGGGGCGATTGCGCTCTCGTGGGGCGGGCTGCGCGGGGCCTGTCGATGGTCCGCCCGACCAAAGTCCAGCCTTAGAGTTCGACTTGCGATCGAAGCAGGCCCAAGAACACAGCGCGCTCCTCCCGAGTCATCGGGCCGGCGTGCGCGTAGAGCACCGCACCGTCTTTGCCGTAGAGGAGCACGTTGCTCTGGCCTTGCTCGAGGCCCAGCGCGTACCGCACGTGTCCGTCCCAATCGCAATAGATGACCGTGTGCTGCTTGTTGCTCTCCGAGCGAATGGCGCTCCGCACGATGCCGCGAATGGGCCAGTAGTCGTATCCGGTGACGTCGGCGACCGCGACGAGCGCCACGCGGCTCTTGTAGCGGTCGCCTTTCGCCAAGACCGAGAGATCGGCCTTCAGCAGGCCGTTCTGATCGGCGGAGCCCTTGTCTTCGTAAACGAGGAGGAGCGGCATGCCCACGTACGTCCCGAGGTGAATCGAGCGGTCCCACGCGTCGGTGAGTTGCACATCGGGCCGGGCCGCGCCGGAGCCGGGCAGCGCGACGGCCGGCGACCCGGCCAGGCCCGACAGAACCGCAACGGCGAAGAGGACGCGCCACGCCTTCATCGCTTCTCCGCGCGCGTCTCGCGCTGGAGCGCGCGGCGCACCTCGACCCGCACGGCCGCGGGATCGGACGGCGCGATCCGACCGCCGGCCTTCCGCACGAGATCCCCGATCGCCTCGGCGCCATCGCCGCCGACCATCCATGGGACGTCGCCGCACGCACTCGCGTATCCGTCCACGAGCTCGCGCGCGCGAGCCCGGGCCGGGACCATGCACACGGAGAGCGCGACCAGCTTCGGAGAGGTCGCCGTGACCGCCGCACCCACTGCAATCGGCGGGGTGCGCGCCCCGAGAAAGAGCGGGCGCGTCCCCCAAGAGGCCAGGCGCATCGCGACCGCGAGCGCGCCGATCTCGTGCTCCTCGTCGGCGAAGCACGCCACGATCACCCGTTCCTCCGCTCCCTCGGCGAGCGAGAGGCGCAGGAGATCGCGCATGAGGGTCTCGAGCCGGTGGGACGCAAAGTGCTCTTGCGAGACCGAGAGTTCTCCCTCGTGCCAAAGGTCTCCGATGCGCTCGAGGGTCGGCACGACCACCCGATCGACGACCGCCGTGGTCGACCCTAGGAACATCGCTCGCCGCAGGTGCCAATCGAACGCGACGTCGTCGAAACGCGAGACGGCTGCAACGAGCGCCTCCACGGACGCCACGTGCGGATTGACGTTGAGACCGGGCTCCACGAGGAGCCGCCCTTCGGTCTCGCTCGAGACGATCCGCGCCGCCTCGGCCGCAGCCATCCCCTCATCGCAGAGGCGCCGCATCGCCCGGACCTGGTTGACCTCACGCGCCGAATAGAGTCGGTAGCCCGACTCCGTGCGATTCGGCGTCGGGACCCCGTAGCGGCGCTCCCACGCGCGCAGCGTGGGTTCGGGAACCCCCGTCAGCTCGGCGACCGCATGGATGCGGTAAGGGCCCGCGTCATTCTCGGTGCTCATCGCGCCAGCCCTGCATTGACAGTGCCCTTCGTGAGTCTATACGAAACTTTGTACATTGTCGAGGAACGGTACGGTCAAGGTTCCCGCGGGCCGGCGCGCGGTAGTGATTGGGAGCGGCTTCGGCGGCCTGGCGGCGGCCGTGCGCCTGGTCGCCCGAGGTTGGGACGTGACCGTGCTCGAGCACCAGGACCAGCCGGGTGGACGGGCCCGCGTGTTCCGGCAAGACGGGTTCGTCTTCGACGCAGGCCCAACCGTCATCACCGCGCCCCCGCTCTTCGAGGAGCTCTGGGCGGTGTGCGGCGAGAGTATGGAGAGCGTCATCGATCTCCGTCCGGTCGCCCCCTTCTACCGCATCCGCTTCAACGACGGCCGCGTCTTCGACTATTCGGGCGACGCGGCCGACATGCGCGCGCAGATCGCGTCGCTCTCCCCGGGCGACGTAGCCGGCTACGAGCGGTTCCTCGCCTTGAGCGCGCGCATCTTCGACGTCGGTTTCGATCAGCTCGCACACGTGCCCTTCGGCTCCTGGCAAGACATGGCGCGCGTCGTGCCGGAGATGATGCGCCTCGAGAGCTACCGGACGGTGTACGGACTGGTGTCTCGGTTCGTGCGCGACGAGCGGCTTCGGCAGGTGCTCTCGTTCCACCCGCTTCTCGTCGGCGGCAACCCGTTCACGACGACCTCGATCTACAGCCTCATCCCGCACCTCGAGCGCAAGTGGGGCGTGCACTTCCCGATGGGCGGCACGGGGGCGCTCGTCCGCGGCCTGGCCGATCTCGTGGAGCGGCACGGGGGGCGCCTTCGCTTCCACGCCACGGCCGACGAGATCGTCGTCGAGGGGGGGCGCGCCCGTGGCGTGAAGCTCAGGACCGGGGAGGTGATCCCGGCCGAGATCGTCGTGTCGAACGCCGACGCCGCGTTCACATACCGCCGCCTCCTCCGCGCTCACCGGCGAAGACGCTGGACGGACGCACGCCTCTCGCGCGCCCGATATTCGATGAGCCTCTTCGTCTGGTACTTCGGCACCAATCGCCGCTACGAGGACGTGCCTCACCACAGCATCGTCCTTGGGCCGCGCTACCGCGAGCTCCTTGGAGACATCTTCGATCGGCGGGTGCTCGCGCCGGACTTCAGCCTCTATCTCCACCGACCGACGGCGACCGATCCGTCCCTCGCCCCGCCCGGCTGCGATGCGTTCTACGTCCTCTCGCCGGTCCCGCACCTCGACGCGGCCGTCGACTGGAGGAGAGAGGCCGAGCCGTACCGGAAGGCGATCGAGTCGCATCTCGCGCGCACGGTGCTGCCGGATCTCGCGAAGCACGTCGTCACCTCCCGTTGGATGACACCGGAGCACTTCCGCGACGAGCTTCTCAGCGAGCGAGGGGCGGCGTTCGGCCTGGAGCCCGTGCTCGCGCAGAGCGCTTGGTTCCGGCCGCACAACGCGAGCGAGGAGGTGCGCGGCCTGTACCTCGTGGGCGCAGGGACGCATCCCGGTGCGGGCGTGCCAGGCGTGCTTTCTTCCGCGAAGGTGCTCGATCGGATCATCCCTCTCGAGGCGGCCCATGACGCCTGATTCACGGCAAGGGCACCTCGCCGCGGCCGATCTCGCGGCCTGCCGCGCCGTACTACGCGCAGGATCGAAGTCCTTCACGACGGCGGCGGCCCTCCTACCGGAGCGCGTGCGAAGGCCGGCGACCGTGCTTTACGCGTTCTGCCGGGTCGCCGATGACGCCGTCGATCGGGCCCCCGCAACCGCTTCGACGATCGAGGCGCTGCGCAACCGCCTCCAGCGCGCCTACATGGGGCTGCCGGACGACCATCCGATCGACCGGGCGCTCGCGGCCGTCGCCATCCGGGAGAGGGTGCCGCGCGAGCTCCTTGAGGCGCTCCTCGAGGGGATGGCGTGGGACGCGGAGGGCCGTCGCTACGAGACCCTCGAGGAGCTGCACGCCTACGCGGCGCGCGTGGCGGGCACGGTAGGGGCGATGTTGTCGCTCCTCATGGAGCGCCGCGAGCCGGAGGTGGTCGCGCGCGCCTGCGATCTGGGGATCGCGATGCAGCTCACGAACATTGCGCGGGACGTAGGCGAAGACGCGCGGATGGGGCGCCTCTACCTGCCTCGCGCATGGCTACGCGAACGCGGGCTGGACCCGGAAGCGTGGCTGGCGAGGCCGACGAACGCGCCCGCCATCGCCGGCGCGGTCGCCCGCCTTCTCGAGGCCGCCGAAGTCCTCTACCGTCGCGCCGACGCTGGCGTGCCCCAGCTCCCGGCGGACTGCCGTATGGCCATCCGTGCGGCGAGGAACATCTACGCGGAGATTGGCCGCGAAGTCGCTCGCTCCGGCTTCGATGCCGTCACCCGGCGCGCGGTCGTCTCGACACCGCGAAAGCTCTGGCTCCTTGCGCGCGCCGCGGCGCCGGGGGTGGGCGATGCTGCACGTCTGCGCTCCCCACCGGTCGACGCGGCGCGGTTCCTGGTCGCGGCGTGCGTGGAGGCGCCGTGAGGCTCGACGGGGCGGCCCTGACCCGGGCGCGCGCCCTGGTGCGCGAGGCGGGGGGACCCGACCTGCTCGAGCGCCTCGATCATCTCGACGCGCGACGCCACGCGCCGCGCGGCATGTCCGATCCACCGCTGGCGCGGCCCGGCGCAGGCACCCACCCGGACGCGGACGTCGTTCTGGCCGGAGGCGGCCTCTGGTCGCTGCTCGCACCCATGCTCGCGGAGCGCGGTCTGCGAGTGGTCGTGCTCGATCGAGCGCGGGCGGCGCAGGCGCACCGCGAGTGGAACGCCAGCGCGCCCGAGCTACGCGCCCTGGTCCGCGACGGCCTCGCGGACCAGGCGACCCTCGAGCGCCTCATCGCCGCGCGCTACGACCACGGCGTCTGCCGGTTCGCGGAGGGAGGCAGCTATCCGGTCCGCGGGGTGCTCGACCATGCGGTCGACGCGGGTGCGCTGCTCGCCCATGGGCGGGCCCTCGCCGAAGCGCGCGGCGTGAAGTTCCTGGACGGGCACGCGGTGGTCGACCATGCCGCGGGTCCCGATGCCGTGCGCGTGCGCGCGTCACACGGCGGCGGCTCGCACGACCTCGTGGCGAGGCTGCTGGTGGACGCGCGAGGCGCGTCGAGCCCGTACGCGACCGCGGACCTCGTGTGCCCGACCGTGGGGGGTGTGGTGCGGGGCCTCGCGCGCGGCGATGGGCAGGACGAGGTCGACCCGCGGGTGGGGGAGATCCTCGTCACGATCGACGGTGTCGAGGACGGTCGGCAGGAGGTCTGGGAGGGCTTTCCGGGCCGGCCCGGCGAGACCACCGTGTACCTCTTCCACTACGCGCGGGCCGAGGAGCCCGTGGCGCTCGCGTCGCTCTACGCGCGGTTCTTCGAGAAGCTCCCGCGCTACAAGCGGGGGGCGGCGGAGCTGGTGCGGCCCACCTTCGGGTTCATCCCGGGGTGGTCCCGCCTCTCGCCCGCGCCGCGCGCTCCGGATCCGCGGATCTTGCTCGTCGGAGACGCAGCCGCGCGCCACTCTCCCCTCACCTACTGCGGGTTCGGCGCGACGCTTCGCTCCCTCGGCCGCGCGGCCGACGCGATCACCCACGCGGTCGACGGTGCCCTCGCCCTGGAGGGCGTCGTCGACGACGCGCCCGTGCACGCGGGGACGGGGGCGCTCGCTCACGTGATCGCGTCCGGGGTCGGCCGCGGGAACGAGGTCAACCGTCTCCTCGATGCGGCCTTCGCGACGCTGCACGGGATGGGCGACGACGTATACGGGCGCCTCTTGCGGGACGAGTTGCCGCTCGACGAGTTCATCACGTTCCTGCGCCGCACGGCCACGAGGCACCCCGCGGCCTGGCGTCACGTCATCGCCGGTCTCGGCCCGTGGACCGCGACGCGCTGGGCGGGAGGCGTGGCGTGGTCGGCGCTGCGGTCTCGGTCGACCCGTGCACGGCGGGCGGCGTCGTGACCGTCCGCCGCGTCCACGGCGCGAAGAAGAGCCCATATGGGGCCGCGCCCGGCGACGTCGCGTGGTGCCGGCCGTGCGCGACGACGATGGCCCGCATCACGCGGGAGCGCAGCAAAAAGCGGACAGGGAGCCGGCCATGCGCGAGGCCATCGTGAACGACGAGGTACGCGAGGCCGAAGGCGGTCATGCCAAGCCCGATGCCGAACGCCACCTCGCGCAGGGCTCCAGGACGGCCGGCGCAGCCGAAGAGCAACAGCGCGACCGCGATCGGCGCGTGCAGCGCGCTGAGCGCATCGTTCGCTTCGAACCTCCCGCGCCGGGGGGTGTGGTGCGACCGGTGGATCGCCCAGAGGGGTCCGTGCCAGACCACCTCGTGGAGCAGCGCGGCCCACAGATCCATGGCCGCGGCGACGGCGGCCGCGACGGGAATCCACAAGAGGGCGCGCGCGAGCCAGGGGCTCACGTCGACCTCGCGGCGAGGAGGGCGTGATCCCCGCCCGGCGGAGCGCCTGGTTCACGCGGTGGTTCGCGGAGCGGGCCCGACGTCGCATCCAACGCGCGTTCGCCGAGATGCGCGTCCGCGGCCTCGCAGGACTGCGCAGCGCACTGGCGCGCGGGCCGGTGCTGGTGGTTTCGAACCACACGGCGTGGTGGGATCCGCTGGTGACGCTGGTCGTCTGCGCGCAGGAGCTTCGCGCGGACGCGTACGCGATGATGGACGCCGGGCGGCTCCGCGAGCTGCCGTTCTTCGCGCGCGTCGGCGCCTTCGGTGTGGCGCTCGACGACCCCGCGGATGGCGCGCGTGCCATCCGCTATGCGGCCAAGCGGCTGGATCGTCCGGGGCGGTTGGTGTGGATTTTCCCGCAAGGGCGAGAGGCGCCCGTCACGGCGCGCCCGCTCGGCTTTCGCGCGGGCGCTGCCGAGGTCGCGCGCCTCGCTCGGCGCGCATGCGTCGTCCCGATCGCGCTGCGGTACGAGCACGGCGAGGCGCCGCGGCCGGTCGTGTGGATCGCGATCGGAGAGGCGCGTCACGTGGCGAGCGCCCCCCGCCGCACGGCTGAAAGCGTCCGCCAGGAACTGGAAGGCGCGGTGACCGCCGAGCTCGATCGCGTGGACGCCGCCCTGGTACACGGCCGGGACGAGGGCTTCGAGGTCCTGCTGCGCGGACGCGAGAGCTTCTGGGCGCGCATGCCCCAGACGCTTCTCGCGTGGGCGACGCGTCCCCGCAGGCGGCTCGGGCCGGACGCTCAAGGCGCGCGCTCCACGGTGCCCTGAGGGGAGACGACGAGGCGCGCGCCGCGCCAGACGACGGCGCGCCGCACGAGGGCTTTCCAGAACGCCAGGAGCAGAAGAACGTCGGCCATGAGGCCCTCCGTCGGCAGGGCGACGAGGCGCAATGGGAGGTTCGCGCAACGGCGGGCGAGCGCGCCGATCCAGGCTCGCACGGCGAGCGTGACGATGGCCGCGCGGACGGCGCCTGGGCCTTCGATGAGCCCCCCGGTCGCCTCGAGCAGCAGGACGAGCGGAGTGGCTGCGAGGAACAAGGGGTACGACGGGAGCAGGTTCGGCCGCTGGGCGCGTACGACGGCGATCCAGCGCGTGTACCGCTCGAGGACTTGGCGCCACGTGCGCCCCGACGCGAGGGACGCGACCACGGCCCGGCACGCGCGGATCCGGTAGCCGCGCCTTCCCAGCTGGTGCGCGAGCTCCACGTCCTCGCCGAGGTGATGGGTTAGCGCGCCAAAGCCACCGGTGGCGTCGAGGGCGTCACGGCGCACGGCGAAGAGCTTTCCGACCATGCCGCCGGCGTCGAGGCCCGAGAGCAGCGGGAACGCGTGCATCGAGGCGCCGAGCACCGCGGACGACGCCCGATCGGCGAGCGAGCGGACCCGCGTCTCGACGGCGGGCACCCAGGCGGCGTCGGCGGCGCCGCTGCGAATCGCATCGAGAAGCGCGCGCCAAGCCCGGACCGAAAGGAGGACGTCGCTGTCGGCGACCACGACGATCTGGCCAGGGGTCACGGGCTCGGACGCCAGTGCACGGGCGAGCTGCGCAGCCTTCATGTTGGGGCCGCGGGCGTCGGTGACGACGATGCGTCCCACGCGGCCGACCTCGGAGAGGGAAGCGCACGCATGCATCGCCGCGGGCACCGCGCCGTCGTGCGCGTGCGCCACGAGGAACGCAACCCGCACGCTGGCGTCGGCGACCCTGGAAGACGCGAGTGCCTCCGCGAGCCCGGACTCGTCCCCTGCGCACGGCCGGAGCAAGAGCGCCGGCATGGGGGCGTCGCTCGGCAGCTCACTCTCGGCCCCTCGTCTGCGCAACGCGCCCCACGTGGCCACGGCGCCGAGCGCCGAGCTCCAGATTGCACCGAGAGACGCGAGGGGCTCGGTCATGGCCCACCGTGGGGTGCGCGTCGCGTGCGAAACCCAAGCAGGAAGCGCACCCACGCGTGACGCAGGCGATCGGCCGAGAGGACCTCGTGGATGGCCGTGGCGTCGCGACCCAGGAGCCGCGTCGCCACCAGGGAACGCGCGTAGAACGGGCTGTCGATCAGCCCGCGCTCGACGTGCGGAACGGAGCCGCGGTCGGCCGCCGCCCGTCGCTGGAGACCCCATCGGGTAGCGGGCAATGGGGCGCGGCTTACCTCCTCAATCGCGTCGAAGGCGCCCGTGCGCGCGTCGAAGAGGACGCTACGGACGGTATGCGCGCCACCTCGTTCGAGGACATCGTATGCGATGGCGACGTGGGCCGCTTCGCCGCTCCGACGCAGAGCGGCGCGAGACCAGGTCCACCCGGAGAAGGACGCCTCGATGGGCGCCCGGCCCGCGTTGGCGTCGTGGTACCCGTCGCCCTCGAAGCGCACACCCGGCGACCGGAGATCGACCTCGACGCGCGCGAGTGGCGCGACGGGCCACCATTGATGGTGGCGTGCCTGATCGAGCGCGATCGGCGAGGCGCCGTCGGCCTCGAAGTGAACGGTCACGCGTCCGCGCACGCCGTCAGAGAAGGGCGAACCGGGCTCCTCGACGTCGAACCGAAGCGCCCCCCGATCGATCGCGACGCGGCTCCGTCCAATCGCGAGCTCGCACGCCGCGCGCGAAGCCTCCGAGACCGGCCGCTCGCACAGGGCCCAGACCGACCGGCGCGGCCCGTGGAGCGCGACGTGCAAGCACGAGTGGTCGAGGGGCCGCCCCACCCCCCGCGCCCGCGCGCGCGCGTAGAACGGCGAGAACGGGTTGCCGAGCATCGCGATGACCACGATCGAGAACCGACCGTCGTCGCTCAGAGCATCGACGTAGTGCCACTGATAGCCGCCCGGAGCAATCGGCGCGTCGAAGCGAGGTCCTCCAGGATCTGCGCGGCCGCGAGCCGGCCGCTCAAGGCGGCCATCGGCACGCCCGGCCCCGGGTGAACGCTCCCACCGGCGAGATAGAGCCCCGGCACCCTCGAGCGCGCTCCCGGGCGGGACAGCGAAGAGAGCGCTCCGCGCGCCCTCCGACCGTAGAGCGCGCCCCCCGTCCCCGGGAAGCGGCGGTGGAAGTCGGCCGGCGAAGTCGCCTTCGCCGCCCGCGTCGAGAGGGTCAAGCCGCAACGGCTCAACGTCGAGAGAGCGGCGCCTTCCCATCGATGCATCTCCCCTTCTGTCCATTCGCTCGGGCGCGCCCCCGTGGCAGGAGCGTTGGCGACGAGCAGCATCCTTTCCTCGGTGAGCTCGCGTCCGTCCTCCGCGCGGTCCTGCGCGCACAGGTAGACGGTGGGCTCGTCCGCGCAGCGCCCGTTCCGGACGAGCTCACGGAACTCGCGCGGGTAGTCGCTCGAGAAGAAAACGTTGTGGTGCGCCAGCGGAAAGCCTCGGACCTCGCCGACGAGAGCCCACGTGGTGGCGGAGAACGACGGTTCCTCGAGCACCGCAGGCTTCACAGCCGCCGAAGCGTCCCGGCCCAGGTGCCCTCGCGCCAGGGCCGACACGTCTCCGTTGAAGAGGACCGCGTCCGCCTCGATCGTCCCCTCCTCTTCGATCGCGACGCCGCGCGCGCGCCCCGCGGCGACCTCGATCGCGCGCACGTGCGCGCCGTACCGGAAGGTGACGCCGAGCTCCTCCGCGAGCACAGTCAGCGCGCTCCCCAGCGCACGCATGCCCCCCCGAACGCGGTGAACGCCTTGTTGCTCGACATGGGCGATCAGGCTCAGCGTCGCGGGCGCCTCGAACGGCGAGGAGCCACAGTAGGTCGCGTAGCGGCCGAAGAGCTGGATCAACCGCGGATCGGAGAAGGTCGCCTCGAGGGCCCCCCACATCGATCGGAAGGCATCGATGCGACCGAGGGCGAACGGGCCGATCGCGCTTGCACGGCGGAGGGCATCGGCCAGCCCCGGGCGCTGCGATCGCAGGAAGGGCTGCTCGACGGTCTCGTAGATCGTCCGTGCGCGCCCCTGGAAGGCTCGGAACGCGGCGGCCTCGCGCGCGCCGAAGGCCTCGGCGATGGCTGCCGCTGTGCGCTCGGCATCGGCGAAGAGATCGAGGCGGGCCCCGTCGGGCCAGGCGTGTCGCGCCAGCACTTCGGCCGCCGTCATCTCGACGTAGCGGTCGAGCGAGCGCCCTGCCGCGGCGAAGAGGTCTTCGAAGACGCCCTTCATCGTGAGGACGGTGGGCCCCGCGTCGAGCCATCGACCGTCGACCTCGACGGGGGCGAGTTTGCCCCCCGCGACGGCTTCGCGCTCGAGGACCGTCACCTCACAGCCCGCGGCCGCGAGCTCGATCGACGCCGCGAGGGCCCCGACGCCGGCTCCCACGACGACGACACGAAGGGCAGCAGCCATGCTCAGGTCCTACATACCATGCATAGACTTGACGATGAACAAGGACTGCATAATGTTCGTCTCTGTCATGACGGGCACGCTTGAAGCCCGAGCGCATCACGGTCCGCGCATCGAGGGCGCCCTCCGGCGCGCGCTCGATGCGGCCGTGGGAGAGGCGGCCCCGCCGCGCCTGCGCGGGGCCATCGAGCGCGCCGTCTTCGGGGCCGGCGCACGGATGCGGCCCGCGCTCTGTCTCGCCGTCGCAGCGGCCCACGGCGACCCGAATCCAGCGGCTGCCGACGATGCAGCGGTTGCGGTCGAGCTGATCCACTGCGCGTCCCTCGTACACGACGACCTTCCCTGCTTCGACGACGCGCTCCTGCGGCGCGGCCGGCCGACGATCCACGTCGAGTTCGGGGTGCCGACCGCGGTGCTCGCTGGGGACGCGCTCATCGTCACGGCCTTCGGCGCGCTCGCCACGGCGCGGGACCCGAGGTTGGTCTCCCTTCTTGCGGAGGCTGCAGGCGCTGCGCGGGGCCTCGTGGCGGGACAGGCGTGGGAGGAGGAGTCCGGCGATCGAGCCCCGTCGATCGACGCGTATCACCGCGCCAAGACAGCTTCGCTCTTCGCGGCGGCGGCGGCGATGGGGGCAATCTGCGCGGGCGCCGAACCCGCCCCATGGTCCGACTTCGGGGTGCTCCTCGGGAGCGCCTACCAGGCGATCGACGACATCCTCGACGCCGCCTCCGACGCCTCGGTGACCGGCAAGACCTCCGGACGCGACGCCCTCCTCGAGCGCCCGAGCGTGGTTCGCGCGTACGGCCTCGGGAACGCGAAGGCGCGCGTCGGGTGGCTCGTCGACCAGGCCGCGCGACGCGTACCGTCGTGCGGCGACGCGGTCCCCGTCCGCGACTGGCTGTCGCGCTTCGCGCATCACGCCCGGAGCGCGGGCGCGCGCGGGCCTTGAGGGTTCAATTTGGCCGCTGAACTGTGCGCTCGCTGATCCGCGGCGGTGTTGCCGCGGCTGCGGCTATCGCCGAGATCGGGCGGACATCGCCAGCATGACCGAAGCGACGCGGCCGGGGCCCCTCGCCCGAACGCGGGAAGAGCCACGTAACAGTTCGTGTTCCGCGTCCCAGAACGCCCTCGTCGAACGGCCGGGGGAAGGTGTCCATGCCGCTAGAGCTCCTTATCGGGGGGAAATCTCCACGGAAGAGCAGGCGGCGAAACAGGAAGTGATGTAGAGCGTTCGTTCAACGTTCGGTCGCCCATCCGGTGGCCAACGGGCGTATGGCGCCTGCAGGATCGATGTGCTGCCGTGTCGACTCGCATCCGAAGCGCCCCCATGAATTGCTTTTTCACGAAGCCTCTCACGCGGCGCTTCGTAAGGGCCCGTATATGACGACGCCGAGCCTCGCCGCCCTCCTCAGAGATCATCGCGATCGAATCGTTTCGCGCTTCGTGGCTGAGGTAGAGCGCAAGGATCTGTCGCCTCCGGGAACGGCGCGCGCGCTTCTCGTCGATCACATCCCCAAGTTCCTCGACGAGGTCGTCGCCGATCTCACCCCAGGAGAGGCCGTCCGGTTGAGCCAAGACTCCGTGGACACCAGCGAGACGGCTCGACGGCACGGCAAGCAGCGATGGACCCTGGGCTACGATCTCGGCGCGCTCGTTCGAGAGTACGGCATCTTGCGCCACGCCATCATGGAGACGGCGAAGGCGGCCGGCGCGTCGCCCACCGTCGACGAATTCGAAGTCCTGGCGAAGTGCCTCAACGTGGGCGTCGCCGAAGCGACGACGGAGTACGCTCGCTACCGCGACGCCGAGCTGAACAAGCAGAAGCAGGACCTCGAGTTCCTCGCGCAGGCGGGGCAAGTCTTGACCTCCTCGCTCGACTACGCCTTCACCCTCGCTCGCCTCACCGAGCTCATCGTCCCCAACCTCGCCGATTGGTGCGCCGTCCTCGTCGACGGCTCCCCTCCCGACCGGACCCCGGTGGCGAGCGTGAATCCGGACACGGCCCTCGCTCTGCGCGAGATTCTCGAGCGGTTTCCCCCGGATCCGGAGTCCGATTTCGGGCATCCCGCCGTCCTGCAGACTGGCAAGTCCCAGCTCACGGAAGAAATGCCCGACGGGGTGCTCGAGCGCATCGCGCGATCGCCCGAGCACCTCGCTCTTCTGCGCCGCCTCGCTCCTCGCTCGTTGATCGTCGTTCCCCTCCGTGTTCAATCCGCGGTGTTCGGCACCATCACCCTTGCATGGAGTGAGTCGCCTCGTCGGTACGGCCCTTCCGATTTGAAGCTGGTCGAGGAACTCGCCCGCCGAGCCGCGGCGGCGATCGACAACGCCCACCTTTACGCCGCGTCGCAGAATGAGCGCTCGCGGGTCGAAGCCGCGACACGCGCCAAGGACGAGTTCGTGGCCATGGTGTCACACGAACTCCGGACGCCCCTGAACTCCCTCGTCGGATGGCTCAACTTGATCCGCGAGGGCTCGCTGTCGGAGGTGAAGCGTGTACATGCGCTCGCGGTGTGCGTGCGCAGCGCGAATGCCCTCCAACAGCTCGTCGGTGATCTCCTGGACATCAGCCGTGTGATCACGGGGAAGATTCGACTCAACCCGGCCCAGCTCGATCTGAACGACGTCGTCGAGATGGCGGTCGAGGGAGCGCGGCCCGCAGCCGAAGCCAAGCGCATCAAGCTCCAAGTGGAGGTCGGCCGGGACGACGCGGTCATGCGGGGCGACGTGAGCCGACTCGAGCAGGTGGTCTGGAACCTTCTCGCGAATGCCGTCAAGTTCACGCCGAAAATGGTCTCGTCAACGTGCGTGTCCGCCGGGTCGAGTCCGATCTCGAACTGATCGTAACGGACGACGGCGCGGGGATCCCCGCTGACTTCCTGCCCCACGTCTTCGAGGGCTTCCGGCAATCCGAGAACGGCCCGGGGCGAGCGTACGGCGGACTCGGGATCGGGCTCTCCATCGCGAAGCACATCGTGGAGCTCCACGGAGGCTCGATTCGAAGCTCGTAGCCCGGGGCTCGGTCGAGGCGCGACGTTCGTCGTCCGCCTGCCCATCAGCCCCCTGGTCTCGACGACCGCGGGCATCTCCCGAGTGCGGGCGACGAAGACTCAGGCCGTCGCGCCCAAACCGCCGGGTGGACTCGATGGTATCCGCGTTCTAGTCGTGGACGACGAGCCGGACGCCCGCGAACTCGTCTCGTATGTCCTAGAGAGCTCTGGAATGGAGGTCCGCGAAGCTGGGAGCGCCGCCGAAGCCCTGAGGCAGCTGGAGAGCTTCACGCCCCACGTCATCGTCTCGGACATCGGGATGCCCGAGGAGGACGGCTACTTCCTGATACGGCAGTTGCGCACGCTCGCCGCCGAGGACAAGAAAAAAATCCCGGCCATCGCGCTGACGGCTTTCGCTCGCAACGAGGATAGGAAGCGCACCCTCGTGGAGGGGTTCAATTTGCACATGACCAAGCCGGTCGAGCCGACGGCGCTCCTCAAGGCGGTGGCGGACCTCGCAGGAACGGTTCGCCATTGAATGGGCTCGGCCGGCTGCGAACACGGCCGCTGCCCTATAGCTGCCTTGCCGCCAAGGTTCTTCAAGGAACGGGAGGGAACGGAACGGCACCGGAGGTCGCGGGGAATCGCCGGACGGCGGCGTGTGAGCGCCGACACTACCCAGAAAGTGAGCGCTGAATGTCGGCGGGGTGCACACCATGACAGCCGTTTCGCGCGCTCGAAGGAATATGGCGGTTGACAGATTCGCGCCCGCAAAGGACGTTGAAAGCTGGGGGGGCCTCTGTGCGAATCTCGTCCTTGGCCTGTGCGGCGACGCTGCTGTCGAGACCGTGGAGAGCGACGCGACGGACGCGAGCGAAGCGGGCGGCGCGACCGACGCCGCGGAGGCCTCTGTGGCGTGCACGGCGAGCGAGCCCGAGGATCACGCGAACTGGCACGTGTCCGACGTGCCAGAGCAGCTCGTCCAGAACTCCGATGGCACGATCACCGAGAACAACACCGGCCTGACGTGGATGAGAGCACCGGCGGGCGAGGTCGACGGCGGCGCGGAGATCTACGCGACGTCGTTCGCCGCCGCCGAAGCGGCGTGCCCTGCCCGTGGCTGCCCCAGCGCATCGAGCTGGCCTCCATCGTCGACTACAGCCGCCACTACATGGCCTTGAACCCGCTGTTCTTCACCAACGCGGCCGACGGGAACACCGCGTGGACCGCGACGACCTTCATGCCCACGAGCACGTGGTGGGTTCGTAGACTTCGTCGCAGGGTCGCCCGGCGGACCGTACCAGGGCGACGTCGCCGGCCAGGTCCGCTGCGTGCGCGGCACGACCCATCCACCCGCCGTGCGCTACACGCTGCGGACGAGCGACGCGGGGGTGGCCGAAGTCGTCGATCACGGAACGGGCCTCACCTGGAAGCGGCACAGCGAACCCGGCATGCTCGGCTGGAACGCGGCGCTCTCCGCGTGCACCAAGCCCTATCGCATGCCGACGATCTCCGAGCTGAGCACGCTGGTCGACTCGAGCCGCTCCAGGCCCGCGGTCGACGTCCGTATCTTCGGCGACACGGGCAACAGCTGGTATCTCACGTCGAGCGGCCTCGCAGCCCCCTACCTCGACCTGAACAACTGTACATCGACTTCGCGACCGGCGCCGCGGGCTACACGGGGAACAACTGGCCGGGCGACCCCTACCAGGTCCGCTGCGTGCGGTGAGCGTCAGCGGTCGGTCTTGCCCGGCGATTCCGGCCTCGCACCTGGGCAGACGCCACCGAGCAGACCTCAGCGGACGCCGCCCGGAACCCATGCGCTGTGCGGGTGGGACTCGGACTTCTCCAGGGATTTCGGGCGCTTGGTGGTCAAGCAGGCATCCCGATGGAAGTTTCCCGATCCCTGTAAAGGGTAGTTCCACTCGCCCGGGCTCCCGGCCGCGACCGAAGCGGCACGAGTCGACTCAAGCCCCGGGGTCGTCCCGTCGCCGTCGGTCGGGGACGATGGGCATGCGGGGCGGGTTCCGAGGGAGCAAGGCCGGGTCCCTCATCCAGTCGGGTCGTGGCTCGGTCGTCTTGGTCGGCGGGGGCGGCCTATCGCGGTCGTTGCGGTTCATTGGGGGGCCGACCATGTAGCACGCGCCCCCGGCGGCACGGGACTCACAAGCTCGGGTTCTCCACGCGCCCCACGAAGAGGATCGCGTCGGTCGCAGGTCATCCGCGACCTTCCGGAGCGTTTGCCTCCCGAAGACGCCCCGGCCGACACGAAACCCTTTGGAAGAGCGCGGCGCGGCTCGGTCCATGCACGCGTCGCGTGGACGATGAGCGCGCCCTTCGCCACGAGTCCAGGTTCGTGGGCGAGGCTTGGGTCCAGCAGGCCCTCGCGCGACTGGCGCGTGAGCGCGAGCCGGTCGCAACGGACCTCGAGCACGCTCGCAAATCGCGAACGACCGCGCCGGGTCGGCTCCGTGCCCGTCGGCGCCATTCTCACTCACGAAAAGCGAATGATCGCGAAGACCTTGCGCCGCGCCCCCTCCACCGCTCCGAGCGGGAGACCTTGAACCATGACGACCAGGACACTCGCTCCGGACTTTCTCGAGAGGATGGACGCCTACTGGCGCGCCGCCAACTATCTGTCGGTCGGCCAGATCTATCTCTACGACAACCCGCTGCTGAAGCGGCCGCTGACGCTCGCGGACGTGAAGCACATGCTGCTCGGGCACTGGGGCACGACGCCGGGGCAGAACTTCATCTATGCGCACCTGAACCGGGTCATCAAGAAATACGACCTCGACATGATCTACGTCTCCGGCCCCGGGCACGGCGGCCCGGCCGTCGTGGGCAACACCTATCTCGAGGGCACCTACAGCGAGATCTATCCCGACATCAGTCAGGATGAGGCCGGGCTGCGGAAGCTGTTCATCCAGTTTTCGTTTCCCGGCGGAATTCCCAGCCACGCCTCGCCGGAGAGCCCGGGCTCGATCCACGAAGGCGGCGAGCTGGGCTATTCGCTCAGCCATTCGTTCGGGGCGGTGTTCGACAATCCCGATCTGATCGTCGCCTGCGTCGTCGGCGACGGCGAGGCGGAGACCGGGCCGCTGGCCACGGCCTGGCATTCCAACAAGTTTCTCGATCCGGCGACCGACGGCGCGGTGCTGCCGATCCTGCATCTCAACGGCTACAAGATTTCCAACCCGACCGTCCTCGCCCGCATCGACGCACGAGGAACTGGACCAGCTGCTCCGCGGCTACGGCTGGACGCCCTACTTCGTCGAGGGCCACGAGCCGGCGCTGATGCACGAGGCCATGGCCGCGACGCTCGACACGGCGGTGGAGCAGATCAAGAAGATCCAGCAGGACGCCCGCGTCCACGGCAACGTCGCGCGTCCGCGCTGGCCGATGATCGTCCTCAACTCGCCCAAGGGCTGGACGGGGCCGAAGATGGTCGATGGCCTGCAGATCGAAGGCACCTTCCGTGCGCACCAGGTGCCGCTCTCCGATCCGGCCACGCATCCCGAGCATCTCAAGCTGCTGGAAGACTGGCTGAGGAGCTACCGGCCGGAGGAGCTCTTCGACGAGCAGGGCCGCCTGAAGCCGGAGCTGGCCGAGCTTGCGCCCAAGGGCGAGCGGCGCATGGGCGCGAATCCGCACGCCAACGGCGGCATCCTGCTGCGCGACCTGCGGATGCCGGATTTCCGCGACTACGCGGTCGACGTGCCCGCGCCGGGCGTGCCGGGCATCGGCGACACGCACGTGCTCGGGCCCTTCCTGCGCGACGTGGTGAAGCTGAACGCGGAGCAGCGGAATTTCCGGGTCTTCGGCCCGGACGAGACGCTCTCCAACGGCCTGGAGGCCCTCTTCGAAGTGACCAAGCGCCAGTGGGACGCCGCGACCGTGCCCGAACGACGAGTTTCTCGCGCCCGCCGGGCGCGTGATGGAGATGCTCAGCGAGCACCAGTGCGAGGGCTGGCTCGAGGGCTACCTGCTCACCGGGCGGCACGGGCTCTTCAACTGCTACGAGGCGTTCATCCACATCGTCGATTCGATGTTCAACCAGCACGCCAAGTGGCTGAAGGTCACGTCGCGCCTGCCGTGGCGGCGGAAGATCGCCTCGCTGAACTACCTGCTGGCCTCGCATGTCTGGCGGCAGGATCACAACGGCTTCACGCACCAGGACCCCGGGTTTCATCGACCATGTCGTGAACAAGAAGGCCGAGGTCGTGCGCGTCTATCTGCCGCCGGACGCCAACTGCCTGCTGTCGGTGATGGACCACTGCCTGCGCAGCCGCCACTACGTCAACGTCGTGATCGCGGGCAAGCACCCGGCGCCGCAGTGGCTGACGATGGACGCCGCCGTCAAGCACTGCACCGAGGGCATCGGCATCTGGCAGTGGGCCAGCAACGACCAGGGCGGCCGCGCCGGACGTGGTCATGGCCTGCTGCGGCGACGTGCCCACGCTGGAGACGCTCGCCGCCGTCTCCATCCTGCGCGAGCATCTGCCCGAGCTGAAGATCCGCGTGGTCAACGTCGTCGACCTGATGAAGCTGCAGCCGCAGACCGAGCATCCGCACGGGCTGAGCGACATGGACTTCGACGAGCTCTTCACCAAGGACAAGCCGGTCATCTTCGCCTTCCACGCCTATCCGTGGCTGATCCATCGGCTGACCTACCGCCGCACCAACCACCACAACATCCACGTCCGCGGCTACAAGGAAGAGGGCACGATCACCACGCCCTTCGACATGACGGTGCTGAACGATCTGGACCGCTTCCATCTCGTGATGGACGCCATCGACCGCCTGCCGCAGACCGGCGACCGGGGCATCTACCTGAAGCAGCAGCTCAAGGACAAGCTGATCGAGCACAAGCAGTACATCCGGCAAGAACGGCCAGGACATGCCGGAGATCCGGAACTGGAAGTGGGGCAAGCCCAAATGAGCGCGCAAGCGCTCACGGGGACCGCGAAGGGGCCCGAGTCGAAGTCAGGCTCCGCGCCCGACGCGCAGGGCGGAATGAAAACCATGCCCATGCCCGAGCTTCAGAGCACGCTGGGCTCGTCGCCGGATGGGCTCACTCAGGCGGAGGCTCAGAAGAGGCTCGCGCAGT
Source organism: uncultured delta proteobacterium (assembly GCA_963797395.1). Classification (GTDB taxonomy): domain Bacteria; phylum Myxococcota_A; class Polyangia; order Polyangiales; family Polyangiaceae; genus Palsa-1150. The sequence goes on along the minus strand of CAWCPA010000008.1, from coordinate 641,979 downwards.
ACGGGCCCAACGAGATCGAGGAGAAGAAGACCAATCCACTGCTGAAGTTCCTGACGTATTTCTGGGGCCCGATTCCGTGGATGATCGAGGCAGCGGTGGTCCTCTCCGCGGTCGCCCGGCACTGGCCGGACTTTGGCATCATCCTCGTTCTGCTCTGTGCCAACGCCGTCGTGGGATTCTGGGAGGAGCGACAGGCCGGCAACGCGATCGCGGCTTTGAAGGCCAAACTGGCCGTCAACGCCAGGGTGAAGCGTGACGGCAAGTGGGTCACTCCGCCGGCGCGGGAGCTCGTACCGGGCGACGTGATACGCATGCGCCTCGGTGACATCGTGCCGGCGGACGCGCGGCTGCTCGACGGGGACCCTGTCCAGGTGGATCAGTCCGCCCTGACGGGCGAGTCGCTACCTGCCGAGCGCAAGGCGGGCGATGCGGTGTTCTCGGGGTCCATCATCCGCCAGGGCGAGATCGGCGCGCTGGTCTACGCCACCGGCGACAAGACGTACTTCGGCAAGACCGCCCAGCTGGTGCAAGAGGCCCACACGGTCAGCCATTTTCAACGCGCGGTGCTCAAGATCGGCAACTGCCTGATCATCCTGGCGGTGGCGCTGGTCGCCGTGATCATCACGTTCGCCATCCTCCGCGGCGACCGCATCCTCACCACGTTGCAGTTCGCCCTGGTGCTGACGGTGGCCGCGATCCCCGTGGCGATGCCGACCGTACTCTCGGTCACGATGGCGGTCGGCGCCCGCCTTCTCGCCAAGAAGCAGGCGATCGTGAGCCGCCTGGTGGCCATCGAGGAGCTCGCGGGCGTCGACGTGCTTTGTGCCGACAAGACCGGGACCCTGACCCAGAACAAGCTGACGCTGGGCGACCCGTTCAGCGTGAACGACGTTCCGGCCGCGCAGGTCATGCTCGCAGCGGCGCTGGCGTCGCGCGCGGACGACAACGACACCATCGATCTGGCGGTACTGGGGGGCCTGAAGGACGACAGGGCGCTGCAGGGGTATCAGGTGGACCACTTCCAGCCGTTCGATCCCGTGCACAAGCGCACCGAGGCCACCGTCAAGGCACCGGACGGCAGGACGTTCAAGACGACGAAGGGCGCACCCCAGGTGATCTTGAAGCTCTCGGCGAACGCGGACGCGGTGACGCGCGCCGTCGACAGGGCGATCGCCGAGTTCGCGGCGCGCGGCTTTCGTTCGCTCGGCGTCGCGCGGGCCGAAGGCGAGGGGCAATGGCAGTTTCTCGGTGTGTTGCCGCTGTTCGACCCGCCGCGGGAGGATGCCAAGGCGACCATCGCGACGGCGAGCCAGATGGGCGTGAAGGTCAAGATGGTCACGGGCGACCAGCTGGCTATCGCCAAGGAGACCGCGAAGAAGCTGGGAATGGGGGCCAACATCCTCGACGCGAGGGACCTGGGCGACGTCAAGCGCCAGGAGACCTCGCAGATGTCCGACACCATCGACGAGGCCGATGGCTTTGCCCAGGTGTTCCCCGAGCACAAGTTCCACATCGTCGACGTCCTTCAGAAGCGCGGGCACATCGTCGGCATGACGGGCGACGGGGTCAACGACGCCCCCGCGCTGAAGAAGGCCGACTGCGGCGTCGCCGTGTCCGGTGCGACGGACGCGGCGCGCGCCGCGGCCGCCATCGTTCTGATGACGCCAGGTCTGTCGGTCATCATCGACGCGATCAAGGAGAGCCGCCGGATCTTCCAGCGGATGAACAGCTACGCGATCTACCGCATCGCGGAAACGCTGCGCGTGCTGCTCTTCATGACGCTGGCGATCCTGGTCTTCAACTTCTTCCCGCTGACGGCCGTGATGATCGTGATGCTGGCGTTGCTCAACGACGGCGCCATCCTTTCGATTGCTTATGACAAGGTGCACTACAAGGACCGGCCCGAAGCCTGGAACATGCGCACGGTGCTCGGCATCGCGTCGGTGCTGGGTGTCTGCGGAGTCGTGGCCGCGTTTGGCCTCTTCTATCTCGGGGAGCGAGTCTTCCATCTCGACCGCGCGCACATCCAGACCCTGATGTACCTGAAGCTGTCGGTCGCTGGGCACCTGACGATCTTCCTCACGAGGACGCGCGGCCCGTTCTGGTCCATGCGCCCCGCGCGCGTTCTGTGGATGGCGGTGCTGGGCACTCAAGCGGTGGCGACGCTGATCGCGGTGTACGGGCTGTTCATGACGCCGCTCGGCTGGGGCTGGGCAGGGTTCGTGTGGGGCTATGCCGTCGTCTGGGCCCTCGTCAACGACCGCGTGAAGCTGGCGGCGTATTGGATTCTGGACCGAGCCGACAAGAGAACCGCGTCGAAGCGCAAGGCGGGGCCGAAGCTCGGGACCGAGGTGAACCTACGGCTGCCACGGCCGGCAAGGCACGAGGGAGGCTCGACGTGAAATACCTCGATCGGTTCCGGGTGCACCCGGGTGACAAGGTTCGACTGAAGGATATCGATCCCCGGTTCAAGGACCACCACGAGAACCACAAGAAGGCTGCCGGAGAAATCGAACGAGACCGCGAGAAGTTGCGCGCTCTCCAGGCGCTTCTCTATGCCGACGGGCGCTGCTCGCTCCTCATCTGCCTGCAGGGGCTGGATGCGGGTGGCAAGGACGGGACGATCAGCCACATCCTGGGTGCCATGAACCCGCAGGGCTGTCGCGTGACGGGCTTCCGGCAGCCCTCGACCGAGGAGCAGGCCCATGACTTCTTGTGGCGCATTCATCAGGCGACGCCAGCCAGGGGACAAGTGGCTATTTTCAATCGATCTCACTACGAAGACGTGCTCGTCGTCCGCGTCCACAAGCTCGTCCCGCACGCGGTCTGGTCTCGCCGGTACGACCAGATCAACGAGTTCGAGAAGGAGCTCGTAGATAGCGACACGCACATTCTCAAGTTCTACCTCCACATCTCCAAGGAAGAGCAGCTGAAACGGTTCGAGGACCGGCTCGACGATCCCATGAAGCAATGGAAGATCAGCGAGTCCGATTACAAGGAGCGACGGTTCTGGGACGACTACATGACGGCCTACGAAGAGGCCTTGTTTCGCTGCAGCACGCCACATGCGCCGTGGTTCGATCATCCCTTCCGACCACAAGTGGTTTCGAAATCTGGCGATTGCTCGGATCGTCGTGGAACATCTGGAAGCGTTGGACATGAAGCTCCCGAAGCCCTCGGTCGACCTTGAGCACGTTCGCCGCGAGTATCACGCGGCCAAGGCGGGGTAGGCACGGGCCCTGACCTGCGCATCGGGCGGCATTCCCGACGTCTGCGCCCGCGTCGGGAGGCTCTCCGGCGGTCGTTGCATCGTGCAGCTGGCCGGCGTCCTGTCCCGAAACCTCGCCTTCGGAAAAGTCGCCGAGGAGGGACGTGCATGCCGTCGCCCCGCTCAACCGCGCTCGAGCAGCCACTGGATCCGCGCCCGCGTCCCGACGTGGTGGACGACGAAGCCCGCGAGGAACGGATTGAACCACCGCCACCACCCCAGCGAGACCAGCGACGCGGCCGCCGCGAAGAACACGGCGAGCTCGATCCCCATCCGCAGCCAGCCGGACACCCGGACGGGAGCCTTGCCGGACCGGGTCGGGTCGCCCGGCACCGCGAAGACGCCCCATACCGCCGCAACGGCGAGCGGCAGGGCGATCGCCGCGAACCATCCCGCGCCGCCGCCACCCACGGCGCGCCGGGCCCACGCGCCGAGCGCGATGAGCGACCCCACCTCGAGGACGAACCGCAGCGCGAGCTGCCAGGGCGGGACGCTCGGCGGGCCGTTGGAGGGGGACTTCGGGCTCACCGGGGAGGGGGTTCCGCTCGGAAGCATAGCGCGATTGACCCCAGCACGGAGCTGACGTTGCGCCGTGAGAGCCACGGGAACCCATCGTGTGGAGGTCCGTTCCTGGACGCCATTTGGATCTCCCGAGCGCGTAGCTGTCCTCGAAGCGCGGCAGCTCAACGAACGGACGGTCGTGGGCCCAAAAAAACAGCGTAGGCGCCGGGTCGCGCCTCGCATCGGGCGCCGCGTTCGTCCTCCGGGGAACCTGACTCCTCGCGCGCCAAACCCTCACTCTGAATAACACTCGCTCCACTATCGTCTCCGGGACACGCACACGGTCGTGCTACGGATTCGACGCTGTTCTTGGGGCCAGGGAAACGAGGGGGCAGATGAGACAGTCGGGGATGATTGTGACGTTCGCGGCGCTGGCGGTTGGGGCGTGGGGCGGCTGCTCCAGCAGTACCTCGAACGGGTCGGGATCGGGGACGACCTCGCGGTCGGGGGACGGTGGGGAGGACGGTGGCGAGGCGGACTCTTCGAGCCTCGTCGATGCTTCCAATGCAAGTGCAGACGGAGGCCCGTCGAGCGCCGATGCGGGGCCAAGCTGCCTGGGGAACGTCGACATCGACTTCTCGTCGCTATCGCCCTATTGGGTCGACGTATCGACGTCCTGCGGCACCGCGACATTTGCAGCGAATGCGGTCGAAGTCAGCCGATCCGCAGCCGCGACTTGCGGGGTACAATTCGGTGGTTGGGTGCAGCTCGACGACAAGCAGTGGCAAGTATGCGGCGATTTTGACATTCGGGTCGATTACAGCTGGAGCGCGTTTTCCACCGCCTCGGGGACCGAATATTTTGCCGGGGTCGAGGCATTCGATCCTTCGTCGAACAACGACGGCATCGCCATCGAACGCCTCAACGGCAAGGTGAGCCAATGCGTCCCGTCCGATCAGAGTTACAAGAGCTGGATCCCACCCTACTACTATGACTGCCAGGGACCGGCTTTCGTGCCGACGAGCGATCGAAGCGGCAGGATGCGTCTGACGCGAGTCGGGGCGAGCGTCACGAGCTACCTATGGACCTCCGACGATGGGGGCGACGGCACCTGGCTCCAAGTCTTTTCGGCGCAAAATATGACGACGCTCCCCTGGTCGCTCCAGATTTACATGAATGCGTCCGGCAACTCGGACACGTCCAACCAGGCCGTTTCGTTCTCGAACCTGGTCATTCAGTCTGCCACCAGCCCTTGAGCTCGTGACGCTTCTGGGCTGCGCTCCCAGAACTTGCCGGCGGGCCGTCAGACCTTGCGGCGCTTGGCCGCGATGGGGTGTGCACAGGCGCCGCAGGAGCGGACCTCGATGCAACGGTCCTCGGGCCAGTCGCGAACGAACGCATGCAACTCCGGTGGTTCGATTCGCTGGAAGAGAACCAGCATCGCCCAGCGCTCGTCCTCGTAGCTCGCGCCGCACGCGCTGCACCTGATCGCCCTTCCCGCTCCCTTGTGCGACCTATCGGACATGGCCTGCGTGACGCGTCCTTGGTTGCTGTCGCGCACCGACCTGATCCGGACGTCTACGCGATGGCGCGCACGACGCCGCCGTCCACCCGCAGCGCCGCGCCGTTCACGCCGGACGCCAGACCGCTCGCCACGAACACGACCAGCGCCGCGACCTCCTGCGGGTCGAGGAAGCGCTGGAGGATCGAGGACGGGCGAGCGTGCTGGAAAAATTCCTTCTCGTACACTTCGAGCGTCCTGTTCTCCTGCGACGCGAGTGCCTTCATGAACGCGCCCACGCCCTCGCTCCGGGTCGGGCCGGGCAGGACGGCGTTGACGGTCACGGCCGTGCCTTTCGTCGTCTCGGCGAGACCTCGGGCGACAGCCAGCTGCGCCGTCTTCGTCGCGCCGTAGTGGATCATCTCCGGGGGAATCTGGAGCGCGCTCTCGCTCGAAATGAACACGATGCGGCCCCAGTCGCGCGCGAGCATGCCGGGCAGGTACGCACGCGACAGGCGTACGCCGCTGAGGACGTTGACCTCGAAGAAGCGGAGCCAGTCACGGTCGGTGATGTCGCCGAACGCTTTCGGCTCGAACACGCCCGCGCTGTTGACGAGCACGTCCACTTCCGGGCAGGCCTCGATGAGTTGCGCACACCCCTCGGCGTCGCCGACGTCGGCCACGATGCCTCGCACCTCGGCATCGGGTGCCGCCTTGCGGACGGCGAGCACCGCGGCGTCCACACGCGCAGAATCCCTTCCGTTGACGACGACCGCGGCGCCCTCGAGCGCCAGCGATCTCGCGATTGCGAAACCGATGCCCGCCGTCGAACCGCTCACGATCGCGCGCTTGCCTTGAAGTCCGAGGTTCATGATCCTTGTCGCCTTTCACGAGTCGCGCCGTGAAGGCGCTCGCGCGCCGGCTCGCCGCCGCGTCCTCTCACGACGCCGCGAGCGGCGTCGCTTGAGGCCCTCGACCCGCGAGGCTCAGAACTGCACCGGCTCAGGCTGCGGATCGGACGGCGTGGTCGTCTGCCGGCCGAGCTCTCCTTCGGTGTTCCATCCCCAGCACTGGACGGAGCCATTCGCGAGGAGAGCGCACACGTGGTCGAGAGCCGCGCCGATCTGCGTGACGTTGCCCAGGCCCGCGATCTGGACCGGCGCATACTGCACGGGCCCCGTCGTCGCGTTCGTGCCGATCTCGTCGTAGTTCGTGCTGCCCCAGCACCACACCGTGCCGTCGCCCCTCAGGGCGCATGCGCCATACTGGGTCGTCACGAGCTGCGAGACCTCGTTCAGCCCGGGCAAGAGTGCCGGCGTGGGATCGGGCAGTCCGCTGTCGACGAGGGTGCCGAGCTGGCCCTGGCTGTCGTCGCCCCAGAGGGCGACCTGACCGGTTTGCAGGACGATCCCCATCTGGTTGCCCGCGGCGTGACCGAAGTTGCTGATCGGTCCCCAGCTCCCGAGCTGAACCGCCCCGAGCGTCGGGTGATCCTGGACGTCGATGCCGGTGGCGTCAGCGCCGGCGTCCGCGGGGACGCCCCTCCCGAGCTCGCCCGCGCTGTTGTCTCCCATGCACTCGGCGAGGGGCGCGGCGCTCCGCTGGACGCAGGTCTCGAAAGGACCGAGGCCGAGCCGCAGCACGTTGGCGACGGGGACCACGGTGGGCGAGTAGACGATCCCGGCCTCGGGCGCGCCGACCTGCCCCTGATGGTTATAGCCCCAGCATTCGACCTGCGGCGTCGCACCGGTCGTGACGACGCAGGCGTGGTACGCGCCGACGCTCACCTCTTGCACGCTGCCTGGGGACATGACCTCGACGGGCGTACCGATGGGCAGCGCGCCGCCGTCGGGCGCCTGCGTGGCCGTCGCGCTCCCGAGTTGCCCGCGCGAGTCGTCGCCCCAGCACCAGACGCTCTGGTCCTCGAGCAGCGCGCACGTGAAGCCATCCCCGCAGCGCACGGACTTGGCGGGCCCGAGCCCGGAGACCACGACCGGGCTGTAACTGCCACCGTCGGCCCCCATGGGCCCGAGCTCCCCGTACGTGTTCGAGCCCCAGCAGCGGACCGACCCGTCCGAGAACGACGCGCACGTGTGGTGGCCGCCCGTCGAGACCGACGTCGCGCACAGCGCCGATTCGCACGCGGCGTCCGCTGCGGCACTGTCGGCTGCCCCTGCGTCGCTTCCAGGCGCCGTCCCGACGTCCGCGCCCGCGTCGGCGGTCGGTCCGGCGGTCGTTGCGTCGTACGGCTGGCCGGCGTCCCGTCCCGAGACCTCGCCTTCGGAAAAGTCGCCGAGGAGGGACGTGCACGCGGTCGCCCCGAGAAGGATCCCGGTGGCAACGATCTTCGTAGTCAGCGCCTTGGACCTGTACACGTTCTCACGAGACTATCGCGCACGCGGCGCGGGTGTCATCCCTGAGACCGACGCAGCGGCGCCTGCCCGCTTGCTCGTCGGCGGGGAAGGTCTCGGTCATGGAGTTCTACGGAACGAGGACCTCGTACTGGGGCACCGTGACCTCTTTTCCGCCGTAACCGATGTTGCAGTTGTTCGCGACGACCTTTCCAGGATGCACCCCGGTCCCGAAGTGCGTCCGGCAGATGAAGAGCGGGTGGCCGTCCTCGAAACCGCCTGAAACCGCGTTGGGCGGCACCGCGCCACCCGAAGCCGCGATCCAATGCCCCGGCGGCCCGACCAGCACCTCGTACTGAGGCACCGTCATTTCCTGCCCTCCGTATCCGAAGTTGCAGTTCGAAGCGACGACCTTGCCGGGGTGCACCCCCATCGCGGCGACGGCGTGACAGATGACGAGCGGGTGGCCGCCTTCGCCGCCGCCCGCGACCGCGCCCCGCGGAATCGCGCCGTTCATCGCCGGAACCCAGCTGAACCCACCGTTCGGGCACTCCGCGCGCGCGACGGTCGGCGCGATGGGAAGAAGGAGCGCCGCGAAAGCCGCCGCCCCAAGGACAAGACTCCGGCCCAGCCACCGATTCGAGCGCACGATCATCTGTCTCTCCTCCGCCTGATTCAGAACGAGCCTACCGTGTTCCCCCATGGCGAGGGGCGGCTTTGTGGGCGTCTCGAACGCCGGCAACCGAGGGCCCCGGGAGTTGACGTTCCACCCCGCCCGCCACAGGAACCCAACGTGTGGAGGAGCGCTGCTGCCGGCGGGATCGCGCTCGCCATCGGGTGCGCCGCGGTCTTGGCGCGCGCGGACAACACCCTCAACTCGAGCGAGAAGCCGGATCCGGCGCACGACAAGCCGCGGCCCGCCGCGCCGAAGGACGACTTCACGATCGTCCCCGTCGTAGGCGGCAGCACCGACGTCGGCGTGGGCGGCGGGTTCTTCGCCGCCCTGACGCGCGACCAGAAGGGCCGCGATCCCTATGTCTGGAACCTCGAGGCGGCATGGTTCGCGTCGCTGGGCTCGCGCAACGGCGCCGTCGACGTCCCCTACAACGATGGCTACGCAAAGCTCACGGTGACGCGCTTCCTCGGGGGGCCGATGCAGCTCGTGCTGCGGCCGTCATTCACCGATGAAGGGGTGCTCTACTACTACGGTATGGGCAATGCCTCGTCCGCGGCGCCGCCCGCCGGCGAGTCCTCGACCTATTTTCAATACGCGCGCGTCCATCCCTCGGTCGCGGCGACCCTCAGCTTCCGCTTGCTGGATCACCTCGCGGGGGAAGCCGGCGTCCGGTACACGGCGTCCTGGCTCCGCGTTCCGGCCGACTCGAGGCTCGCCGACGACGAGCGCACCGGCAGCGCCGAGGTGCGGCGTCTCATCGGGCCGACGGCGGGATTGCAGTCGGTCGTCCTCTTCGACTACGGACTGGAGTTCGATACGCGCGACAACGAGACGTCGCCCCGGCGCGGCACCTGGGACGAGGTGCGCCTCAAGCTGAGCCCGGGCGGCGCCGGATCCTTCGAGAACAAGTTCGGAGAAGTCAGCACGATCCTGCGCGGCTACGTGCCGCTCCTGGGACGGCGCGCGGTGCTGGCCCTCCGGGTGGTGGGCGACATCCTCTTCGGAGACCCTCCGTTCGTCGAGCTGCCGCGCTTCGAGGACAGCTACGCGCTCGGTGGCTCGAACGGTGTCCGAGGCATCCCCGGACAGAGGTACTACGGGCGGGTCAAGGTGTTCGGCAACGTCGAGGTGCGCGCCCGCTTCTTCGATTTCCACCTCTTCAAGAAGGAGATGACGCTGGGCGGCGCCGCCTTCTTCGACGGGGGTCGCGTCTGGGCCGATCTGCAGCCGCACCCGGAGCTCGACGGGACGGGCGTGGGCCTCAAATACGGCGTGGGCGCCGGGCTGCGCCTCGCGTCGGGCACCGCGTTCGTCCTCCGAGGGGACCTCGCGTGGTCGCCCGATGCGACGCCGATCGGCGGGTACGTGTCCGCGGGGGAGCTCTTCTGAAGGCGCCTCGCCGCCGCTCGGGCGGCGGTCTTGCGCGCCACCCTCCATCTGTGAACTCAACTCCTCGGGAACGGTTCGCGCGCGGCCCCGAGGGGGTTCGATTCCGTCCGTCCCGTGCGCGAACTCCAGGCCCGCCTCGGTCACGATGAACGGGCCGCCTCGCTCCTCGGTCGTCTCGTCGTAGAGCGCGAGCTCGTCGGTGGCGCCGCCGCTGGTCACCGCCATCAAGAACTCCTCGCCCGACTGTTCGGAGCGCGAACCGATGCTCGACGCGCAACCGACGAAGGCCCGCTCACGGACGGCCCGCCGCGCGCGGGCGTCGAGGCGGAGGTGGGCTTCGTAGGCGGGCTCGAGATGACCGGCGCCGTCGCGGTGTTCCACGCGTCGGGGCAGGGGGCTCGCGCGAGAGATGGGATACTTGATCATACGGAATGATGTAAGTCCCCTGTCCGACACGCGCTCCCAAGAAACCTCATTTGGATGCCACGAACCGTTTGACGTGGCGCGGCCGCAGCCCAACCTTGGAGCCATGCGCGACGACACCCCGCCGTATTTGAAGCTGACCTACCAGAAGTGGTTCCGACCATCACCCGGGCGCCCGGGAGGAGATCGAGACCACGACCGTTCGCCAGCACAGCCGGGCCCACGGGCCGAAGACATACGTCAAGAACACCCCCACCGGGGACGTCGAGATCACGAAGGAAGAGTTCGACGCGCGCTACTGGGCCCGCGAGCGAAGTCCGCGACCGGCCAAGGCCATGTGAGGACCGACCCCGCGCGCAGTCGAAAGAGCATCGGGCGCCCCGTCTCCAGGGCGCCCGACTCGTTCGTTGCGATCGCTATTCAGGCCTACATCGTCGCGGGCTGAATCACGATTTCGACGCGACGGTTGTCGGCGCGGCCCTCGGCGGTCCCGTTGTCGGCGATGGAACGCGCGGCCCCGAACCCTTGCGCCGTGATGCGGTCGGCGGCGATGCCGCGCGACACGAGGTACGCGCGCACGGAATCGGCACGCTTCTGGGACAGATCCTGGTTGAAGGCCACGCCGCCCTGCGAGTCGGTGTACCCCTCGACCACGATCTTCGAGTCGGGGTCCTGCTTCGTCAGCGCGTTCCCCACGTCCGTCAGCTTCGTCTGCGCGCTGGGAAGGAGCTCCCACTGGGCGGAGGCGAAGAGCACGCTGCCCGAGAGCGTGATGACCGTGCCGCGCGGCTCCTGCTTCACGGTGGCAACGCGAGCGAGGTCGGCGGCGGCGAGGGCCGCGCGCTGCTCCGCGTCTTCTCGACCCTGCTTCTCGCTGGCGAGCGCCTCCGCCTGCGCCGCGAGCTGCCGGTTGGCCACGCCGAGCTGCGCCGAGGTGACCTGCACCTCGGTGGTCTGCGCCGCGTGCATCTGGTTGAGCACCTGATCCCTGGCCCGTATCGCCTGGACCGTTCGCGCGTGGGACTCTGCGATCTCGGTGGTGCGCTCGGCCGCGTACGCGAGGTCCTTCGTCTCCTGGGCGTCGCCTTGCTTCTCGAACGAAGCCTCGGCCGTGTCGAGCGATTCCCTGGCGGTGTGCAGGTCGGTCGGGTCGAGCGCCGCCGCGGGACCGGCGCTCGCGCGAGCGTAGGCGGTGCGCGCCGTGACGAGCTCGTTCGGCGCCGCGACGGTCGCGCAGGCGGCGAGGCCGGTGAGAGCGAGCAAGAGGCCCGTTGTTCGTAACGATTTCATTTCTGTGCTCCCTGGGGTGCGTTCACCGCGCCCTGAATCGCGTTCGTCGTGCCCTGCGCCTTGGCCTGGTCGCTGGCCTGCTGCGCGTCCACCTTCGCCTTCTGCTCGCGGGCGAGGGCGACCGCGAGCTCCGCGTCGGCCTTCGCCCGTACGAGGAGGAGGTCGGCGCGCTTGTTGTCGCCGTCGCGAACGGCGTTCTTGGCCATTCCGATCTGCTCCTGCGCCATTGCCATGTGAAGCTGTGCCGTCGGCTGACCCGACGCGCCCAGCTCCCCCGCGCTCCGCTCCGCCGATTCGGCATCGGCCATGCGCTGCGTCGGCGCGGGGAAGGTCGCGCCGCACCCGGCTATCACCGCCGTGGCGGCGATCACGATTGTTCTACTTTGCATAGTGATCTCTATGTACAAGTTGCGCGCCAGATGTTGGCCCGCGACAATCCAGGCTGGCGACGCGCTCAATCGCTCTTAGTTTGTCCTCATCGCCACCGGCGGCGAGAGATCCGACGAAAGGACGCGACCGATGAATCCTCTCATCTCCGCTCTGGCGGCCACAGGCTGGCTCGGCCTCGTGTCTCTATACTTCTGGAGGCGTCGCGTTTTGCAAATCGCCAGTCAACGAGCGCTCACTTTCGCAGCAGCGCTGCCGGGGGCGACGGGCGCGCGAGGCTACGGCGTCATCCCCCGGCGCCGCCGGCGAGACCAACCCGAAAGGACGTGACCCATGCCCCTCATCCACGCTTCCACGACGGCCAGCTGGCTCGCCCTCGTCGCCGCCTATTTCTTGTGGTGGCGGCTCTCGGAGTACGACCGCGAGCCGAAGCCCGTCCGCGTCCGCGCGGCGGGCCCGGCCCCACACTCGCTGGACGGGGGAGTGTGACCCCCTCGCCCACGGATAGGTCGAGATCCTATTTGTCGATGCCCTCAGTGCGACGTTCGCGGGCCAGGGGCGGCAGCCGCTCGGGGCGCCTTGAGGCGGTCCACGATCTTGCGCCACGTGGCCTCCTGCACGGACTTTCGCAGGAGCACGCCGGTCAAGCTCGGGGCCTTCCGCCGGGCCTTTCGCACGCCGTGATTCAGCCGATCCAGCTCGACGTACTGGTCTCCCGGCTCGAGAGCCACCGGCTGGGCCGCGTGGACCCGGGCGACTTCGTCGTCCGATAGCAGTTTCAAAAGTTCTTCCCGGGTCACGTAGTCGCTTCGTTCGCTCTTCATGTTCGGTTCCGATTCGTGTGCCGCCCTCCGATGGGCGGGCGGCCCTGCTCCGCGGTTGCAAGTCCCTGTCCCGAGCGACCGACACGAGGAGAGCTGCCCGGCGCGGCTGCATTCGGACGAAGGGTCGAGAGCCGACGTGGATTCGCACATCGCCACCGTCTCCTGGTATGTCGCCCCCGGACCCGATCGGTTCGTCCTTTCGGGTTTCGTGCTCGTCGATCGCGCGGGGCGGGCGGCCGGGCGCGCGCGGTCGCCGGAGCCCCCGACCTGAGCCTGCGGGTACGCCCACTGCATGGCAGAGGACGAGGGAGGGAGCGAGCACTCCCCGAGTTCGAATCGTCCCGTCGCCTTTGTCCGACCATCTCGGGTGCATGGGGCGTTCGGGTTGTTGCAACTCGTCACCGAGGGAGCGCCGACCGTGCTAGCTGCCTTCATCAGAGACAATCGTGAGGAACTGATCGCGCGCGCGTGCGTTCGGCTCAAGGGGCGCAGAATTCCTCGGTCGACGCAGGTCGAGATCGATCGAGGTGTTCCGATCTTCTTGACTCAGCTCACCGCGCTTCTGGAGCACACCATGACCCATGGCGAGGAGAGCGCCGCGCGGCTCCTCCTGGGCGAGAATGCGGGGGCTTACGGGCGGGACCTTTCGGCCCAGGGGCTGGGTATCGCCCAGGTCGTGCACGACTACGGCGACGTTTGCCAGGTCATCACCGAGCTCGCGGTCGAGCGCAACGCGCCCATCGAGGCCGGCGAATTCCGCGCCTTCAATCGGTGCCTCGACGATGCGATCGCCGGGGCGGTCGTGGAGTTCTCGCGGGTCCGCGAGAGCGCCATCGCCGACGAGGCGACCGAGCACCTGGGCGTCCTCGCCCACGAGCTGAGGAACCTCATCCACGCTGCCATGCTGTCCTATGACACCATCAGGCGCGGAGTCGCAGGGACCGGGGGCAGCGTCGGCGAGATTCACGCGCGCACGCTCCGGAACCTTCGAGATTCTGGTCAATCGCTCCCTCACCGAGGTCCGCCTCGACGCCGACCTCCTCCACCTCGCCCGCGTGACCCTCGCGGAGTTCGTCGAAGAGACCGAGGTCGCCGCCACTCTCCAGGCGCGCGAGTACGATGTGGAGCTCTCGGTCCCGACCGTCGACCGGAGCCTGGCCGTCCAGATCGATCGGCAGGTCCTGGCCGGCGCGCTGGCGAACCTCCTGCAAAATGCCTTCAAGTTCACGCGCCGGCACGGTTGCGTCTCGCTTCGAGCGCACGGCTCCGCCGGCCGTGTGTTCATCGACGTCGACGACGAGTGCGGGGGGCTGCCCTCCGGAACGGCCGAGGGCCTCTTCGCTGCCTACGAGCAACGCAGCGACAATCGATCGGGAATTGGCCTCGGGCTCTCCATTGCTCGACGTGCCGTCGAAGCCAACGGAGGGGCGCTCCGGGTCCTCGACCGGGCCCCGATCGGGTGCCGCTTCACGATCGACCTTCCCGCCGTCGTGATGCCGGCGTGACGTCGACGACCTTGCATTTCGCCCGCCCTCCTTTGGCGGGTTGAGAAAACCGGCTGAAGGTGCGGGGCCACGCCGTCGGGCGCGCGCTCGAACATGCCCCCGATCCGTCGACATACGGACGCACGCGCTGCGTTCCGCGGCACGCCTGAGGTGTGGCTCACGGCTTGCTCAGGTCAGGAGCGGCCGGGGGGAACGTCCGCGCGTTCGCGTTCTTCGAGCGCAACGCCGCCATCCGCGGAGATTGGTCATGTTCCGCCCCCTCTCGTATGTCTATGTCGCGATGTCGCGTTGAATTCCATCCGGCTCGTCCGGACCATCGCGGGCGCGCGCCCGCTCTTCATGACGTCCGGAGCCTTGAACAGCGTTCCGCCCTCCATCGAAGGGTCGAGGCCCGACGTACATCGGAGTTCGCATCGCCGCTCGGCACGGCTCGGCACGGAATGAGGTCGTCCGGCACGCCGTTGGCAACGACGGCCGCCGCATCGGCCGGAGGCGAGGCCATGACGACCGTGCGAAGCCGAACAGGTGGCGATCTCCTCACCGGGCTCGGCGCGCTCCCGCTCGCGGTGACCATCGTGGGCTCGGGCGGTCCGGTCGCGCTCGGTCGCGCGGCGTCGAGCTGCCTGGTCTCGCTCGACGGCGTCCCGCGCATCCTGGTCGACGTGGGCCCCGGCGCGTTCGCGCGGCTCGGCGAGATGAGGGTGGACCTCGGGACGGTCGACACGCTCCTCCTCACGCACCTCCACGTCGACCACGCCGGCGACATGCCGGGCTACGTGAAGTCGCGCGACCTCTCGACCGACGGGACGCTGACGTTCCGCGTCTCCGGCCCGCTCGGCGCCGGCCCGTATCCGAGCACCACGACGTTCGTCGATCGGCTCTTCGGGGAGGACGGCGCGTTCGGGTACCTGCGCGGTTTCCGGGACGCGCTGCGCTTCGCCGTGACCGACCTGCCCATCGCGCCCGGCAATCCGCCGCGCGAGGTTCTCCGCGAGGGCGACCTGCGCGTCACGTCGATCGCGGTCGACCACGGCGAAGCGCCCGCGGTGGCGTACCGCATCGAGCACGCGGGGCACGCCGCCGTGTTCTCGGGCGACCTCGCCTCGAAGAACGACAACCTCGCGCGGCTCGCCGCGGACGCCGACGTCGTCGTCTACGACACCTCGGTGCTGGACCCGCCCGGCTCGGAGAAGCCGCTGTACGATTTGCACACGCCGCCGCGGCGCATCGGTGAGGTCGCGAGCGCCGCGCGGACGAAGATGCTCGTCTTGAGCCACATCCCGCCGGGCGTCGACGGCGCGCGGGACGCGGTGCTGCGCTCGGTGCGGGAGGCGTACGCCGGCGAGGTGCGGTTCGCCGAGGACTGCATGACCGTGGACGTCACGCGGTGACGACATTTCTCCCCTTCTCTCCGGGGCGGGGGTAACTTCTCGGACAGAGAGCCGTACCGGTCCAAAGCGGGCCGCTTCGGCGGGCCGCCCCAAACGAGACGGAGAGTCGAATGACGAACAAGATGATTGCGGCGGCTGTGAGTGGAATCCTTCTGGGACTGGAGGGCTGCGCGGCGTCGACGCCGCCTGCCGCCGCGCCCGCGCCCACGCCCGCGGACTCCGCAGCCGCGGCCGCGGCCCCTGCCAAGCACGCGTGCAAGGGCCAGAACGATTGCAGGAGCCAGGGTGGTTGCCACACGGACGCGCACGCCTGCAAGGGTCAGAACGATTGCCGGGGGCAAGGCGGCTGCAAGACCGCCGGTATCTCGCCCGCGACCTCCGTCCCGAAGTGACGTGAATCGGGCGGACACGCCCGACGCTCCGGGAAGACGTGCCCGACTCGAAGTCGGGCATACTCCCGCGCGGGCCCGCGGCGTATGCATCCCCGATGGCAACCCTGCGGCCCAAGCGGACGGTGTCTCGCGTCGTCTCCTCCAGGGCGCGATCTCCCGAGGGCGGCGCGGAGACGGGCGCGGCCCACGTCCTCGACGTCCCGTTCGCGATGCGCGCGGTCGCGACCGCCGCGGGGGCGCGCTGGGACGCGGAGCGGAGCGTCTTCGTCTGGCGGGGCGCGGACCTCCCGGCTTCGCTCGTCCCGTTCCGGCCCGGCCTCTACTCCTGGGAGCCGCACGTCGAGCGCGAGCTGAACGACGAGCCCGCGTCCGAGAGCCTCGGAGCCGGCCGGCGCGCTCCGCCGCGCCCCCACCAGACGGCGGCGGTCTCGGCGATCGTGCGCGCCGCACGCGGCCGGGCGGCCCGGGTTCCTGCTCGCCGATGACGTGGGGCTCGGGAAGACGATCTCCGCCTGGAAGGCGATCGGCGAGCTGCCGAACGTCGAGACGGTCCTCGTCGTCTGTCCGCTCGCGGTGGTCGCGCACTGGCGGCACACCATCCAGGCCCTCGGGGACGGCGGGAAGGACATCGTCCTCCTCAACTACGACCGGCTCGGCAAGCTTTTCGAGCTCGCGCCCGTGGCCCGGAAGAAGGTCCGCTCGAAGAAGGGGCTCGCGCGCGCCGGGACCGCGCCGGAGTTCGACGCCATCGTCTGGGACGAGAGCCACCGCTGCAAGAACCCCGCGGCGGCGAGGTCCAAGCTGGCGGCGAAGCTGGTCGCGAACGCGGGGTTCTGCTGCTGGTTGTCGGCGACGGCCGGGCAGAACCCGCTGGAGCTCTCCTACCTCGCGCCCCTGCTCGCGAGCGTGACGGGCGGGCGGACGGCCGACCTCGAGGATTTCGAGGCGTGGTGCCAGGCGCAGGGGCTCGGGCTCACGCGCGGCACCTTCGGGCGCTGGGAGTGGCGAGGGGACCTGAGCGGACTGCGAGAGGGTCCGCGCGCTGCTCTTCGACGCGCCCGGCGGCGAGGCCCCCGCGGCCGGCCTGCGCAGGCGCCCGGAGGAGATCGCGGGGTGGCCGGCGATCGACCGCATCCTCACGCCCATCGAGCTCGCGGCCGAGGCGCGAGCGCTCTACGCGCAGGCGTGGACCGCGTTCCGGCGCGAGATGGAGCTCGCCCCGCGAGGGCGCGATCCGAAATCGGCGCTCGCGGCGGCGCTTCGCCTCCGGCAAAAGAGCTCGCTCATCCGGGTGCCCGGCACCCTCGAGCTGGTGCACGACCTGCTCGCGAACGGACACCACGTCGCGATCTCCGTCGCCTTCATGGAGACCCTCGAGGCCCTCCGGACACGCTCGAGGGCGACCGGATCGCGTGCGCGGAAATCCACGGTCGCCTGCCGGCGCCGGCCCGCGAGGAGCAGCGGCTCCGCTTCCAGCGAGGCGAGGTCCCGGTGGTCCTCTTCACCGTGGAGGAGGGCATCTCGCTCCATCAGGGCGAGCACGACGAGGCGCCGCGCTCGGAGGTGATCCACGATCTGCGGTGGTCGGCGATTCAGATGGCGCAGATCGAGGGCCGCTGCCACCGCGACGGCCGCTTCGCGCAGGTGTACTGGGCCTATGCCGACGACACCATCGAGGACCGCATCGCGCGGGTCGTGGCGGGGCGCATCCAGTCGATGAAGGAGATGATCGGCGACGACGCCTCGACCCTCCGGGAGATTGAGCGACTTCTCGACCAGGGCTCGAACGAACCATTCGTCCATCCGGAGGGCCTCGATCGTTGACCCGTAGACGCCACCTCTCGGGGGGCGTAGCGCCGTGGATGCCGAATTGCCGTGGAGCCCGATAGCCGTGGCTGCGATCTTCGAGGATCGTTGGCTCGACGCCTTCCATGACGGGGACCGCGGGGTGCTCGAGCAGTGCTACAGGGATCACGACGGGCCGGTCGCCGGGGCGGTCCGCCGCATCCTCGGCGACGCCGACGCGGAGACGGTGACTCACGAGGTCTTCTACCGGCTGCTCTCGGACCGGGCGCTGCGCGAGAACTTCCAGGGCGGCAGCTTCGCGGCGTGGCTCACGCGGGTGGCCACGAACGGCGCGCTGGACCACCGGCGGCGTTACCGGCGCGAGCAGGGCGATTTCCCGGAGAACGAGGCGGCGCAGGCCGACCCCGCGGCTGCCGCTCGCGCCGACGACGAGCTCTGGGCAAAATTGCTCGTGGAGCGGTTCCGGCGCGAGTGCCTTCCGCCGGAATGGGCGGACGTCTTCGACGCGCGCTTCCTGCGGCATCTGCCGCAGCGAGAGGCGGCCAGAAAGCTCGGAATGCACAGGACGACGCTGGTCTACCGGGAGGCGCGCATCCGGAGGCTGCTCACGAAGTTTCTGCTGGGAAAGGGGCGGCCATGAGCGGGTGCGCCATGGACGTCCACGTCGAGCGACACTTCGCCGGCACGATCTCGCCGACCGCGGAGCGCGCGATGCGCGAGCACCTGTCGGGCTGCGCCTCGTGTCTGGACCTCTATCGACGCCACCTGCTCCTGTCCCGGCTCGATCCCGCGGCGGCCACACCCGAGGAGCGCATCGCGCGGGGACTCGGACTTCGCCGCTCAGGCCCGTCGCGAAGGCTGGCCGCGCTCGGCCTGGCGGGGGTGGCGGCGGCCGCGGCGATGCTGCTCGTCCTCGAGGCGGACCGGGGGACGGACGGCTTCTCGGCGCGCGGGCACCTCGTCGCGCCGTCGCGGCAGACCTCCAGGATCTTCGTGTACGAAATCGATCCCGGCGGCCGTCCAGAGCCCGCGGGGGACTCGCTGAAGAGCGGCGACGAGCTCGCGTTCGCGTACGAGAACGGCGCCGGCAAGCGCAGGCTGGCCATCTTCGGGGTCGACGAGCACCATCGCGTGTACTGGTTCTATCCCGCGTGGACGCGCGAGGAAGACGACCCCGTCGCCGTCCCCATCGCGGTCGACCCGGGGCGGCACGAACTCCCGGAGGCCATTCGTCACACGTTCGACGGTACGCGCCTGGAGATCCGCAGCGTGTTCGTCGACGATGCCCTGTCCGTCCGCCAGATCGAGGGCCTCCTCGAGCGTGGTGGTAGCGGTCCTCTTGCCATCCCAGGCGCCGTGGAGACCTCGATGTCGCTGGCGGTGAAACCGTGACCTCGCGCCTTCTTCTCTCCCTGACGGTGGCGGCGCTCCTGACCGTGACCCTCTCGGGCGCCGCGCGCGCCGAGGATCGTGCCCCGGCGACCTTCGCGCTCATCATCGGATCGAACCTCTCCGTCGACCCGGATCTGCCGCCCTTGAAGTACGCCGACGACGACGCGGCGGACTACCTCGACCTCTTCCGCCTGCTCGGCGCGCGGACGTATTTGCTCACCCGCCTCGACGACAACACGCGGCGGCTGCACCCGCAGGCCGCCGCCGAGGCCCTCGAGCCGAGGCGCGCGGCGCTGGAGCAGGCCGTCACCCAGCTCGCCCTCGACGTGGGCCAGGCGCGCGAACGAGCGGTGGATACCGTCGTCTACGTCGTCTACGCGGGGCACGGCAACGTCGTCGACGGCGAAGGCTACGTCACGCTCGAGGACGCGCGGATCACCGGGGCCGACCTCGCGCGGCTCGTCGCGCGCATCCCCGCGACGCAGGTGCACGTCATCGTCGACGCCTGCGCCTCGTACTACATCGCGTACAGCCGCGGACCGGGCGGCGAGCGGCGTCCGTTCCGCGGTTTTCAGGACTCCGCGCTCCTGGCGGCGGACCCGCGCGTGGGCTTGCTGCTCTCCACGTCTTCGGTCCGCGAGAGCCAGGAGTGGGAGGGCTTCCAGGCCGGCGTCTTCAGCCACGAGGTGCGCTCGGGCCTCTATGGCGCGGCAGACGCCGATGGGGACGGGCGCGTCAGCTACCGCGAGATCGCGGCGTTCATCGGCCGCGCCAACGCCGCCATCCCGAACGAGAAGTTTCGACCGAACGTCCACGCGCGGGCGCCCCGGCAGTCCGACACACTGCTCGATCTCCGCCGCGGGCTCGAGCGACGGCTCGACATCGACGGCGCGCACGCCGCCCATTACTTCATCGAAGATTCCCGCGGCGTGCGCCTGCTCGACGTCCACAATAGCAGCCAGCAGAGCGTCCACATCGTACGCCCGGCGCCGAGCGGGCCCGTCTACGTCCGGCGCGCGGAGGACGACGCCGAGTTCGTCTTGCCGTCTTCTCCGGAGGCCATTTCACTGGCCGATCTCGAGCCTGGCAGCCCGCGGGTGGCCGCTCGCGGCGCGGCCCACGAGGCGTATAGCCTGGCGTTCTCCCTTCCGTTCGACCACGACGTCGTCGCGGCGTACGTGCCGCAACCTCCCGAGGCTGTCCCCGCGGCGCCGGTCCCGTCGCCCGACGCCCCCGCGCCCTGGAGGCGTCCGACCGGCTGGAGCGCCGTGGGCCTCGGCGCGGTCGGCGTCGGACTCGGCGTGGCGCTGGAGGGCATGGCGCTCGCGGCCCGGAACACTTCGTCCGGCGAGACGCAGGCCGCCGCCTCCCACGAAAACGACCGCATCCGGGGCCTGAACGCGGGCGCGGCGGTCAGCTTCGTCGCGGGAGGCGCGTCGCTGGCCGCGGGCCTCGCCGTGCTTCTCTGGCCCGATTCGCACCTTCGGCTCACGGCTTCGCCGACGGCCGCGACGCTCGGCTACGGCGGGTCGTTTTGATCCGTCCGGTGCACCCTTCCTCGTTCGTTGACCCATCATGAACAAGCGAATCGCGGGTCTCTCGTCTGCTCTCTCGATCACGATCGTCGCATGCGTGGGCGCGGTATCGGAGAACGGCCGGTCATGCCCTTGCGCCGCGGGCTGGCTGTGCTGCATAAGCGAAGCCGTGTGCGTGGGTCCCGGCGTCACCTGCCCGGTGGACGACGCCGGCGAGGATGCGGCGTCGAGCGGAGAAGGCCTGGACGCGACGCCTGGCGACGACGCGGCGTCGCCGGACGGAGAATGCCGGCTCGCGCCGCCCGTCGACGCCGGCTTCATCCCCTGGGATGGGGGCCCCGGTGACGACCTCACGGGCTCGTGCCCCGACGCCACCGGGAGCGCGAGCTTCACCTCCATCTCGGACGCGACGTCGGTGCTGCCCGGCCGCTGGCTGGGCTGCACGGGGAGCCTCGACTACGGCGAGCCTCAGACGAACCTCGTCTCCTCCCTCGGATGTCCCGCGGACACGATCGGGATCGAGTTCGCGGCGGCCACGACCGGGGGCGGTTCGTGCGCGGCCATGGCCGGCGGCATGCCCTGCGCGGGTGGCCCGGCTTGGTTTCTCGTCAACGGGCCGACCGGCCTGGCCCGGGGCGTGGGCTGCGCATACCAGAGCTCGTATGCGGTCTTCGACAACGGTTCTCCCTATCCGCAGCTCGCGCTGGGCGCGAACCCGACATTCGATTTCTGGGGCCGCACGTCCCCTCCCATTCAGGCGCTGTCGATCGAGACGTCGGGCTATAGCTTCTTGCCCCTCGCCGCGGTGTCGCCGGGCGACGCGGGAACCGATAGCGGCCAATAGCGCGCGAACGCGGCCGTGTGATCTTCCAGGGCCCGCTGGAACGCGGGGCGCGCTTCGCAGCGAGCCTGGTACGCCGTCGTGTGACCGCCGTTCTCGGAGATCACGGCGCGTCGTCCAGCTCGCGGACGTTGTCGCAAGCGACCTTCACGCCGCGCTCGCACGACCACGTGAAGAGCGTGCGAGCCTTCGCGACGTCCTCGACGACGCCCTCGCCGCGCGCGTAGCGCGACGCCAGGTTCGAGCACCCGTACGGGTCGCCCGCGTTGCACGCGCGCCGGAAGTACTGGACCGCCTTCGCGACGTCGCGGGGCAGGTGCTTCTCGTTCCAGTACGTCCAGCCGAGGAGGTTGCACGCGGCGGGCGCGTCGACGTCGCACGCCTTGACGAGGAGATCGATCGCGCGAGGCACATCCGCGGGGACGTTCTCTCCATCGAGCAGCGCCCCGGCCAGGTGCGTGCATCCCTGGTAGCCCTCGGGATCGCGGGGGCCGGCAGCGCAGGCCTGGTCCCAGAGCTCGACGGCTCGCGGATCGTGCCCGAGCCAGAGGATGCGACCGTAGACGTCGCAGGCCAGCGCCGCGTCCTTCGCGCACCACGTCTGCGCGAGAGCCGTCGCCCGGGTGAGGTCCCGCGGCGTGCTGGCGTCGGCGCCGGCGGTGCCCGCGAGCAGCGCGGCGAGGCTCGCGCAGCCCCGGCCGTCTCCGAGATCGCACGAGCGGGTGAAGAGCTCGAAGGCTCTCTTGTGAGACTGGCTCGTGCCGAGGCCCGTGTTGAAGTCGAACGCGAGGTGGTTGCACGCGAGCGCACGCCCTGCGTCGCACGCGACGGCGTAGTCGGCGTTGGCCCCCGCGAAATCGCCGGCGCTCGCGCGCTGGTCGCCCGCTTCTTCGCAGGCCACGCCCTCGCCGGGATCGCAGTCCGGCCCTACGCTCGGCGCATGCTCGGGAGAGCCCTTCGCCGAGGTTTGCGCCCCTGGAGCGTGCGCGGGCGCGCACGATGCGAGCACGAGCGCGAACACGACTGCGCCCGGGACCGCTGAACTTCGCACGCGCGACAGGCTACACCCGCCTGGTTCTTGCGCGTGATCGGGCACCGGCGCGCCTCCGCAAGGAGACGCACGAATGTGCCCGCCGGACAGGGTTACCCCGATGCTCGTCGGAACGAGCGCCGGGGCCAAACCCTGGGCCGGCGTTGGGCTTATGTCGAACGATGACGCCGGCCGCGTCCCTCGAAAGGGACCGCAGGCGTCTCAAGCTTAATCAGATCAGCTTGACCTTCTCGGCCCTCGGTCCCTTCGGACCCTGGCCTTCGGTGAACGACACTCGCTGCCCTTCCTGGAGCTGGGCAAACCCCACACCCTCGACGGCGGAGCTGTGGAAGAAAAGATCCTTCCCACCCCCCACGTCGATGAACCCGAAGCCCTTGTCAGTCAGCCGCTTGATCACGCCTTCAGCCATTTCGATCCATCCTGAAGAGGAACGCTCCTCTCCGTGGGGGAGCATAGCCCGCGCGTGGGTCAGCGCTCGTACTTCCTGGAAAAGAGCCGCACCTGGCCCCATCTCCGCTCCGGCTCGAGGCCGCTCGAGGTGCACGAATGGTCGCCTTTTCTCGGGGTTCTCGTGCTCGAGCAGGGTGAAGGGGCCGCGGGAGGCATGAGGTCGGTGGGGGCTCGAGAGCTCGGGGTCGGCTGGAAGAACCAAGGCCACGCATGGCGTACGTGCTGCTTCGCGACGAGCTCGGTCCTAGATGTGCACCATGCATGCAAATCGGTGCGATCCGCAGTGGGTGTCCGCCTTCGCTGGAGGCCTGAAGGCGCTGCAGGATTCTTGGCGGGGCGCGCGACCTGATAGTATGTTCAGCCCATGGCCAGCGCGATCCCCTCCCCCATCCAGTCTTTCCTCGAGCTATTCACCACCTCGCTCGCCGACGTCCGCTTCGCGGATCTCGATCGCGAGACGCTGGCGCGCTTCGCGGCGGACGTGGAGAAGGCCGGCGACGAGGTCGCGGCTGCGCAGCTGGCGCTCGATGGCGCCCGCCAGATCTTGCAGGAACGGCAGGAAGCGCTCCTGCAGCAGGCGCAGCGGGCCCTCGCGTACGCGCGCGTGTATGCCGACGGGAACGACGCGCTGAGCAGCCGGCTCGAGGCCATCACCCTGCCGAGGGCGACGCGTCGAACGCGAGGCGAGGAGGCTCTGGTCCTCTCGGAGGCGCCCGCTCCCCCGCCGCGTCGTCGGGGGCGACCGCGGAAGGAGCCCGTCGTCGAGACGACGCTGGAGATGATCGTACCCGGCGCCGCGGAGTGATCCTGTCCGTCGCCTTCAAGGCGATGGCTGCAACTCCGCCAGTGCCCCCGTCATCGGGATCGCCGATCCATCGATTCCTGTCGCCTGCGTCATCCCGAACGACGTATCGGTCTGCCCCATGGCCTGCATCAAGCTGATCAGAAGCCGGTTGTGCGCAGGCCCGATGTTCGGCGGAGGCCCCATGTTCGGCGCGCCCGCGAGCGGGTTCACGAACGTTCGCGGGTAGCGCACGTAGCGGCCGGTCGAGAAGAAGCCGTTGCAGCCGCCCGCGAGGACGACGTGCGCGTCGTAGTGCAGGTGAGTGCCGGTCGCGAGCTCCGCGATCCACACGACGACGGTGTGATCGAGCACGGTGCCCGACCCCTCGGGGATCGCGTCGAGCTGCTCGAGCAAGTACGCGACGTGCCCCGCGTGCCAGACGTCGAGGTCGCGAACGGCTTGCTCGGCCGTCGGGCTGTACATCCCGCCGCACACCGTCGCCCCTTCGATCGACGCGTGCTCGTAGCCGTGGAAGGTCGCGTCGGCGGGGTACCCGAGCTCGGGGCACGAGGGGACGGGCGCCGAGATGGTGACGACGCGCGTGAGGTCGCACGAGAACGCCATCCGCACGAGGTCCATGAACTGGCGCACGGTCGTCGCCGTCGTGCCGTCGGGCGTGCCGTCGAAGGTGGTGTTGCAGCTCGCCGGCGCCGCGGACGTGGAGGCGAGGTTGAGTTCGAGCTCCCGCACGAGCTGCTGGTGCGCCTGGAGCTTCGCGCGGCCCTCGGCGTCGAGCTGCGGCGCGAGGAGCGCGTACTCGGTCGCCGCGGCGTCGAGGACGGAGGGCCGCAGCGAATCGAGGAGGGACGCGCGGGTCCCCGGCATGATCGCGGGGTTCACGTACCCGAGCAGGTCGTTGAAGGCCGTCGGCGGGTCGGACACGAGCGGCGTGGCCTGCCCCGGCCCGAGATACGAGAACGGCGAGACGACCGAGTTGGGGACGTAGCCAAAACCGTAATAGCGAGAGTCGAAGCGCCCGGGGCCCGACAGGCGCGAGCCCAGGACCTGATCGACGGTCGTCGCGCCCCCCGTGCAGTACGTGCCCGGCTGCTGGAGCGCCCGCGCGCCGCTCAGCAGATCCGCGACGCCGACCTGGTGGTTGTTGAGATCTCCCGTTCCCGCCGCCGTCACGGCCGCGATGTCGGCCAGCGCCGCCGTGTGCGAGAGGCCTTCGATGACGAGGAGCCGATCGCGGAAGGCGAAGAGCGGCTGCAGCGGCTGCGACAGGTCGCTCGGATCCGTCAGCGCGGTCAGCGACATCTCCGCGTACTGCTGGGGCGGCGGCGCGTTCGGAACGGTCATGTTCCACGCGGCCGGGATGTGCCCGTGCGGCTGCACGTAGAAGACGATGCGCGACGGGTACGTCGTCGGCGCGGCGCGGGCGGCGCGGCCCCGGTCGAGGAGGGACGCGACCGCGCCGAGCCCGAGTGCCTTCAAGAACTGGCGACGACGGAGCATTTCAGTTTTCCACCATCATCGAGCGGAAGACGGGAGAAAGGACGATCTCCTGGAGCAGGCCGCGCACGTCGCCCCCGCTCTTCGCGAAGTCGTCGCCCATCTGCGTGAGGTACGTCTGCTCGGAGTCGACGGGCGCGCGGCCCATCGCGAAGCGCACCCACTCCTCCGTCGCGCACGCGTGGACGACCGCGCTCTTCGCGAGGATGCCGGAGAGCTGGATGCCGCCGTTGAACGGCCCGTCGACGTCGGTCCCGAGGACGACGCCGCTCGGGTCGACGGGAAGCCCGTCGTCGGTCGTCTGGTAAATCCCGGCGGCGTTGTAGCTCTCGAGCCCGAAGCCGAAGCCGTTGAGCGACTGGTGGCACGACTGGCAGGCCGGAGGGCTGGTCCGCTGCTCGAAGAGCATGCGGTTCGTCTCGGCGCCCGCATCGGGGGCGGCGGTCGGCTGCGAGAGGTCGGCCCCGGGAGGCGGCGAGATCGGCAGCTCGCAGAGGAGCCGGAGCTGGACGGCGTTGCCGCGGACGGGCGGCGACGTGGCGCCGGCGTGGGAGTAGCCCGCGAGGAACGCGACGCGCGTGAGGAGCCCGGCCCGCTGCGACGCGGGCAGCGTGACCTGCGTCCACGCCGTCGGGTCGGCCGGAGCCGGGAGCCCGTAGAGGCGCGACATCTCTCCGTCGACCCAGGCCGTCTGGCTCGTCAGGAGGTCGTCGAAGGTCCCGCCCTGGGTGAGCACGTTCTCGACGAAGAGCTCCGACTCCTTGACCGAATCGGTCTGCGACGTGGTCGACCACCGCGGGTCGACCGCGGCGGTGCGCGTCGCCCCCTCCGAATCGAGGATCTGGTCGAGCCCGAGCCACTGGCGATGGAAGCTCCAGAGCGCGCGCTTGCTGCGGGGGTCGGCGAGCATGCGAGACACCTGCGCGTCGAGCCCGTCGTTCGTCGCCAGCGTGCCCTGGCCTGCCGCGTCGAGGAGCGCGTCGTCCGGGACGCTCTGCCAGAGGAAGAACGAGAGCCGCGTCGCCAGCGCATACGGGTCGATCGGAACGGTCGTCCCCGCCGGGGTGCCGCTCGGAACGAGCTCCGGGAAATAGAGGAACTGCGGAGACTGGAGCATCGCGCTGAGCGTGAGCTGCACCGCCCCGGGGAAGTCGACGGCCATCTGCCACGCCTGAAACTTCGCGAGGAAGCGCTGGCTCTCGCCGGCGGTGAGAGGGCGGCGGAAGAACCGGCGCCCAATCTGCGCGATGAACTGCGTCGCGCAGGCCGTCGCGAGGGACGTCGTCGACCAGTCGGCGCACCCCGTGAGCGCGGAGACCGTGGGCGTGTCCGGGGTGGCGGCCTGCGCGTAGAGGTTCGCGAATCGTCTCGTAACGGGCGATGAGGACGTCCGACGGCTCCTGGGCCTCGGCGGCGTTGTCGAAGCCGGCCACCGAGAGCTCCGCGGGGAGCTGCGGGAGCGCCGGGCTGAGCGCCGGGAAGAAATCCGTCAGCGCGTTCAGGTACTGCGAGTTGCTCATTCGCCGGAGCGGCGCCGGGCCGACGGCGGGCGCGGCCTCGTCGGCCGCGCGAGACGTCGGCTGCGCGGGGCCGCCGGCGTCGCAGCCGACGTGCGCACCCACGGCAAGCAGCACGGGGACGAGGAGGGCGCGCGAGTCGAAGCGCAATCCAACCAAGGTATCAGCCGCGCCGCCGCCCACGCAACGCGACAGGACGCCTCAGAAGCGCCAGACGCCCGATGCGGCAGAGAGTCGCGCCACGATGTCTTCCTCCGACACACCGCGGACCTCGACCACCTTCTTCTTGCCGGAGGCGCCGCGAGCGCCACGTCGATGGAAGCCCCTTCGGCCCGCACCACGCGGCTCGTCTTCGCCCGCGGCTTCGCGCGGACCGCGAGGCGGACGGCGAGGGCGGGCTTGGACGAGCTCACGACGGGCCTCACGTCGACGGGCGGCGTCTCGTGCCGGGGCGGGGGACACGGCGCGACGCCGGTGCCCGTGCCCGGGCTCACCCGTGACGCGTCCTCGAACTTCACGAATCTCCAAACGAGCAAGAGGGCCATCGCAAAAGGAGCGGAGGCCATTCGGGCGGATCGGGGAGCGGCGGGGCGGACGGAGCGGCGGCGGCCACGAGCATGACCTCGCTCGGCGCCGGGCTGACTCTGGTGGTCGGTTGCAGCCAGAACGACGGACCCTGGGCACCTCAGCCGCTCGCGCCCGTGACGCCTCGAGGCCCATGAGGGTAGCGGACCAATCGCATCCGGTTACGCTCCCCCGGTGACCGACCTCTCGACCGACCAGCTCTCGGCCCTCGATCGCGCCCGCGCGGAGCCCCTGAGCTACGCGGTGCAGCTCCTCCGCGCGCCCGACGGCCGCACCCTCGCCGTCCTGGGCGAAGCGCACGTGAAGCTCGGGAAGGCGGCCGCCATCGGGCAATCGGTGGTGGAGAGCTTCGAGCTGCGGGGGGTCGAGACGTTCCAGCGGCGGAAGGTCGTCGGGGGCGCGGCGCTCGGCGTCCTCATCACGGCGCCGCGGACCCTGGCGCGCGCCCTGACGTTCGGCGCGATGAAGGGCAGCACGATTGTCGACGCGAAGACCCTGCCGTCGGGACACACGGTGGAGCTGGAGCGGACGGACCACGTCCCGCTCGGGCTGCACGTCGCGTCCGTGTATCTCGCATCCTTCTTCGCGGTCGGCATGCTGGCGACGCTCGCGCCCGTGCTCGGCGTGGTCCTGCCCGGCGTCGCGGGGGCCATCTTGTTCCTCGGGAACCTCTTCCGGCTGCACTTCCTCGCGCTGGCTCCGGCAATCGTCCTGCGCCGGCACTCCTGGAGCTGGATGGTGCACCCCTTCCTCGGGATCTTGACCCTGCGGGACGAGCTGATGGCCGCGGGCGCCATCCGCATGCTCGCCGACCACCCGGAAGACCCGGCGGCCGTCGTCGTGATGGGCCGGGCGCACGTCTCGGGGTTCGGGCGGATCCTGGTCGAGCGCCACGGGTTCGCGCGCGCGGATCGTCAGTAGCTCTGCACGAGCGGCTGCACCTCGCCGCAGGGCCGGCAGATGGCGTTCGGGATGCCCGAGTTCCGGCGATCGCGCCCGGCCACGGCCTTGAAGACCGGGCCGCTCATGTCCTCGTCGCACTGGAGGCACGCGTTGAGGGCGCCGTCCGGCTCGTTGTAGGGCGCAGAGAGTTCGGCGAGGCACGGCACGAGGCAGGCCGAGCGCGTGTTGTCGGTGTTGTACGCCCAGATCTGCGCGCACGGCAGGTCGAAGCCGAGCTGCTCGAGGCACGCGATCTCGCTGCTGTCGTCGCCGCCGAGCCCCTGCTGGAGGCCGCACGCGCGCACCGGCGCGACGGAATCGCTCTGGCGGATGTAGACGGCGAGGTTGGCCAGCGTCGAGCACACGCCGCAGTGGCCGAAGTGGGTCACCTTCGCCCCCGCGGCAGAGGCGGCGGCCTGGGAGGGATACGTGACGAGCGTGTACGGCCGGGGGCCGCCGTCGCCGGGCTGCTCGAGGACGCCGCACACCGTGTCGGGCGGATCGGCGGCCGGGGCGGGCTGGTCGTAGGGATTCGACGTGAGCGGCTGGTTCGGCGTGGCGAGCTGCCAGTCGTCGAGGAGCGACTGCACGAAGCCCGCGTCGTCCGCGGGCGGCGCGTACGCGTCGGCGCCGCATCCGCACTGCGGCTGGCACTGGCCCGCGTCGAGCCCGGTCGCCTCGTTGGGGACGCCGAAGAGGACGGCGCTCGTGCACGCGATGCCCGTCGCGGGGGTCGAGGCGTCGGCGTCCGAATCGTGGGACGTCGTGCACGCCGACGAGAGGAGGCTCACCAGGATCGCAGCGAAAGGGGTCCGCAAGGCGGGCAGGCTTACCATGGGAGCACCTCGGCCACGTATGCGAGCTGCGGGCCACCCACGGCTCGAGCGTAGGCCATCGCGACGGGGACGACCCCTCGTCCCCCGCCGCGACATCTTCACGCGCTCGCCGGTCTCACATCACCCGCAACATGCGGAGCAGCCGCGAGCCTCCGCCCGACCGGGCGGAGCGCTCATATCCCGCGGCACTCGTCGACGGTCCGATGCTGCGCGGGCAGGATTCCGCTCATCGACCATCCACGAAGCGACGGGTCGTTGACGTGGTCGTAGAGCTCCATGGCCTTCTCTTCCATCTCGACGAGGCCCGCGATCGGGTCGCGGCGGCGCCGCAGGCGCCTGCCCGCGCGGCCCAGCATGCGGGGCGATCTCCTTCGTCGTGCTGCGCGCCGGCGCGTGCCCCGAACGGAGGATGACGCCCTCGATGATCGCCTTGCGGCGACCGTGCTCGTCGCGGAGGTGGGCGAGGGCCTCCTTGGCCTCCGCGTCCCGCGCGCGCCGCGCGGCGTCCTCGTAGGCCTCGGCTTCGCTGGCCTCGACGGCGAGGAAGGCGCCGAGCAGGTCGAGCGCCTGCGCGCCGAACACCGGCTTCATCGACGCCCACTCCTCGTTCGACGACGCGCTCACCCGCACCGGCACCGCCTCCGGCAGGGACCTCTCGCCCTGGCGGAATCGGCGCGGTCGTGCGGATCTCCGCCGGCTTGAACTGCGGCGGGACGAACTCCGCCGGGGTGAACGACGCGGGCGTGAACTCGGCGGGCTTGAACCGAGCGTGCTCGAAGCTCGCCTGCTTGAACGAGGCTTCCCTGTACTCCGCAGGCTTGCACGAGCTCTCCTGGTAGGCCGCGGGCTTGAACTCCGCGGGCCGGAACTCGGCGGCCTTGTACTCGGCGTCGCGGAACTCGGCCGGCCTGAAGTCCGATGGGTGGAAGGTCGCCTGCTCGAACCTCTCGGGCGTGTACTGCGCAGGGACGAACTTCGCCTCTCTGTACTCTGCGGGCGTGTAGCTCGCCTGCTGGAACTCGGCGGGCACGAACTCGGCTTGCTTGAAGCGCGCGGGATGGAACGTGGCAGGCCGGTAGGTCGCGGGCGTGAACCGCGCCGGGGTGTACTCGGCGGGCCGGTACTCGGCGGGCCGGTACTGCGCGGGCGTCAGGCTGCCGGGCTTGAACTCGGCCGGCGTGAACTCGGCCTGCTGGAACTCGGCCTGGGTGAACTCGGCCGGTCGATACTCGGCTTGCTCGAACTCGGCCGGCTGGAAGGCCGCGTCGCGGAAGTCGGCGGGCCGGTACTTCGCCTGCTCGAACGAGGCGTCGTTGCTCGAATCCGCCCCCCTCGCGCTCCTCGCGCTCCTCGAGCTGGCGGCCCCGGCGCTCGTGGGAGGGCGGCTCCCAGTCTCCGGCGACGGGTCCCCACGCGTTCGAGCGCTCCGGGCGCGCGACGGCTTCCTCGGCACGCCCCGCACCCCCGACCCCGCCGGCGTGTACGACGCCGGCGTGAACTCCGCCTGCCGGAACTCGGCAGGCCGGAACGACGCAGGCCTGAACCGCGCCTCCCGGAACTCGGCGGGCTTGAAGGACGCCGGGCGGAAGGTCGCGGGCTTGAACTGGGCCGGCTTGTACTCGGCTTCGCGCGCCGACGCGTCGAGGAACTCCGCCGGCTTGAACTCCGCAGGGCGGAACGTCGCCGGCTCGTACGTCCCCTGGGTGAACTCGGCCTGCCCGAAGGTCGCGTCGGCGAACTCCGCGGGGGTGAAGCGCGCCTGCTGGAAGGTCGCGGCCTTGAACGACGCGGGCTTGTACTCGGCCGGCGTGAAGCTCGCGGGCGTGAACCGCGACGGCTGGTACGCGGCCGGCCGGAACTCGGCGGCGTTGTACTCGGCGGGGCGATGGCGCGCGGGCGTCATCTGTCCGGGCTTGAAGTCGGCGGGACGAAACTCGGCCTGCTTGAACTCCGACGCCTTGTATTGCGCCTGCCGGAAGTCGGACTGGCGAAACTGCGCCGGCGTGAAGCTGCCGGGTTTGAACTCCGCAGGCTTGAAGCGCGCCTGCTCGAACTGCGCGCTCTTGAACTGCGCGTCCTTGAACTCGGCGGGCTGGAAGTCGATCTCCGCCTTGAGCTGCGTGGTGATCTTCCTTCCCGATCTCGACGTGGGTCGGCGTCGTCACCTCCTGACGGTGGACCTGCGCGGCGCCTCCTCCGCGCGGGCCATCGTGTCCGTTGCTCGCGTCTTCGCGTGGGGTCTGCCGGGTATCGGCGTTGGACTTGTCCATGGGCTTCGACCTCCGCAGTGTTGCCGTAAGGCAACTGCGTCGGGCAGCCACGCCAGGCACGTGCCACGCGCGGGGCGCCCGAGCTACCCGCCGCGTAAACTCCGCCTATCACGGAGCCGGCGCGCGCTTGGTGAGCGACGCGATTGTCTCCGCGACGGCCTTGCGAATCGGCTTCAGATCGACCTCGGGCGACGCCTTCTCGTCGTCGAGTTTGTCGACCTGTCGATCCATTCCGAAGAGGGCGCGCGGCAGCGCGGGGTAGAGGACCTGCGCGAGGAGCCTCCTGGCCGCCTGGGCGCCGGCGCTCGGGGAGAGGTCGAAGGCCTCGCGCAGGTACGCGCTCAGGCGGTCGTGCACCTCGGTGAAGAGCACGTCGAAATACCGCGCCGCCGCCTCGGGAAAGCGCTCGGCCTCGGCCATCGTCACGCGGCTCATCTTCACGGATTTCTCGTAGAGCATCCTCTCGAGGTACCGCCCGCAAAACATCGCCAGCGCCTCCGCGGGGCGGGCCGAGTAGTCCTCCGGGCGCATCAACCGCTCGAGGAAGAGGTCGCGCACCAGGTCGATCACGGCGAGGAAGAGCTTCTCCTTGCTCTCGAAGTGCGCGTAGAGGGTGCGCTTCGACGCGCCGGCGCGGCTCGCCACTTCGTCCATCGACGCCCGCTCGAAGCCCAGTTCGAGGAAGACGTCCTTGGCGGCCCTGAGGATGTGCTCGCGGAGTTGATTGCCTCGTTTGGCCATGGGGGTTTGACGGAGGAAACGGTACGGTGTAGTTTACTTTTCGAGACGGAGGACCCCCCCATGATTGTCGTTACGACGCCGACTGGCGACATCGGATCGCAGGTCGTTCAGAAGCTCCTCGCGGCGGGCGAGGCCGTGCGCGTCATCGCGCGGGGATCCCGCCAGGCCGACGCCCGACGTGCGGGCCAGGGTCGGGGTCGTGCAGGGCTCGAGCGACGACGAGGGCGTGCTCTCGCGCGCGCTCGAGGGGGCCGAGGCCCTCTTTCTCATCGTGCCCCCCTCCTTCAAGACGACGGACTCCAGGGAGCACTACCTCCAGTTCACGCGCCCCGCGTGCCGGGCGATCCAGCGGCGGGGCGCAGGGCGCATCGTCACGGTCTCGGGCGTCGGGCGCCGCGCCCGGGTGGAGGCCGGGCCGGTGAGCGCGTCGTTCGGGAAGGACGCGGAGATCGAGCGCTCCGGCATCCCGTTCCGCACGCTGTGGTGCCCGGGGTTCATGGAGAACACGCTGCGGAGCGTCGGCACGATCCGGGAGCAAGGCGCGATCTTCGGCGTCAGCCGCGCCGACGTGAAGCTCCCGATGGTCGCGACGCGCGACATCGCCGCGGTCGCCGCCAGGCTGCTCCTCGACCGCTCGTGGTCGGGCCCGGGGGGCGCCGCCGTGCTCGGCCCCAAGGACCTGTCGCCGAACGACATGGCGGCCATCCTGTCCGACGTCCTCGGCAAGCCCGTTCGCTACCAGCCGGTGCCGGCGGAGGCCTACAAGGCGCAGCTCATGAAGTTCGGCGCGAG
Organism: uncultured delta proteobacterium; assembly: GCA_963797395.1. Classification (GTDB taxonomy): domain Bacteria; phylum Myxococcota_A; class Polyangia; order Polyangiales; family Polyangiaceae; genus Palsa-1150. Next base: position 609,024 of record CAWCPA010000008.1, on the reverse strand, counting down.
CGAGCACTTCGCGCAAGGGCTCATCGACATGCACGTCGCGAAGGACGAGGGGCTGGATCACTCCGAGCCGCGCACCGCGGACAACACGACGCCGACGACGTACCGCCAGTGGTGCCTCGAGGTGCTGAAGCCGGCGATGGCCGGATAGGGCGAGCCCTCCGCGCCGTCGCGAGCCTGGTGCGATAGACTCGCGCCGTGCCCGCCCGCTCGTCCGCGCTCACGTGTCGGCTTGCCCTGTCGACCGTGGCCCTCGGCGGCTGCGGCGCGCGGACTCCCGCCCCGTCTCCGCGGGCCGCCGCCCCGGTTTCGGCCGCGGCCCCCGCGCCGGCCGCCGCTCCCTTCTGCGTTCCTGCCGCTTTCCGCGAGTCGCACCTGGAGGCCGCGGGGCCGGAGGGGGACCGCGTGGTCGTCTGCGCCCGGCCGGAGCCCATGGAGCCCGACGCAGGTCCGCCCGCCCTTTCCTGCGTCGAGCTCCGGCCCACCGGCGAATTCGCCGCAGCCCCTGCCATCGCCCCCGTCGAGCCCCACGTCGCGTCCGTCCCGTTCCGGCAGACGAGCGCCGACGGCCACCTCCGCTTCGAGCTCCAGGGCGGCAAGAGGAGCCCCCACGGTGCCATAGGCGTCTTGCGAGACGCGACGTCGGGCCGCGTGTCGAAGCGCGGACCGGTCGAATACGACGAGCTCCTCGACTTCGAAGGCTGGGTCGGCCGCGACGTCGTCTTGCGCCTTCGCGTCGAGGAGGGCCCCGGATGCGTGCTGACGTGGCTCGACCCCCAGACGGTCTGGCCCATCTCCGCGATGCACGTCGGCGACGACGCCGGCCAGCGCCTCGTCGATTGCTACGACGGCAACGTCGTGCTCGCGCCCTCGGAGGGCACGGTGGCGCTCGTCGGGGCCGGCGGCGACGGCGTGACCTTCATCGACGAGGCGACGATGGCCGCCGATACCGTCCGCGTGGGGCGCTCGGCCGGCCCGGAGATGGGCCGCCGCCTGGCCTCGTGGATGGAAGGCGACGGCGTGCTGGTGCTCGCCTACGGAGCCCCCGAGTCGGGCACCGTCGCGCGGATCGACATGAAGCAGAAGAAGCTGCTCGGCCTCTCGGTGCCGCCCGTGTGCGGCTCGCCCTCGTTCACCGCGCCGTGACCCCCGCGTCTGGACCTCGAGGAGGTTGTCGGCGAGCGTGAAGAGCCGGAACCCGCTCACGCCGCGAGGAACTCTCGAATGGCGCCGGCGATCTCCGGCGCGTGGGTCTCGAGGGCGAAGTGCCCGGTATCGAAGAACCGCACGGTCGCATCGGGGATGTCCCGCTTGAAGGCCTCGGCGCCGGGGGGAACGAAAAACGGATCGTTCTTGCCCCACGCGGCGAGGAGCGGCGGCTTGTGCTTTCTGAAGTACTCCTGGAAGGCCGGATAGAGCGCGACGTTGCTCTTGTAGTCGCCGAAGAGGTCGAGCAGCACCTCGTCGGCGCCGGGCCGCTCGAGGTAGAAGTTGTCGAGCGACCAGCCGTCGGGCGACACCGCGGCCGCGTCGGGCACTCCCTGCGTGTATTGCCATTTCGTCGTCTCGGGCTTGAGCATGTCGCGCAGCGCCTCCCGGTTCGCCTGCGAGGCGTCTTGCCAGTACGCGCGAATGGGCTTCCACCCCTCGCTGAGGCCTTCCTCGTAGGCATTCCCGTTTTGCGAGATGAGGGCGGTGATCCGCTCGGGGTGCTTCGTCGCGAGCCGGAAGCCCGTCGGGGCCCCGTAGTCGAAGCAGTAGATCGCATAGCGGTCGAAGCCGATCACGTCGGTGAAGCGATCGATCTTCTCGGCCATCTGCTCGAACGTCGCGGGCCGCGGCAGGAGGTCGGACTTGCCGAACCCGGGCAGGTCCGGCGCGACCATGTGGAACCGATCGGCCAGCAGCGGGATGAGATCGCGGAACATGTGGCTGGCCGTCGGGAAGCCGTGAAGGAGCAGCAGCTTCGGTCCGTCCGGAGGGCCGGCCTCTCGATAGAAGACCTTCGTTCCGCCGACGTCCACGGAGCGGTACTTGGCGATCATGAGCGTTCTCCTCTTCTGGGCGCCGCGGCGCCCCGCCCTGTTGCAGGGCCTCGCGAAGGATCTCGACGACGACGTCCGGAGCGCTAACAAGCGGGGCGTGATCCACCGGGTGCGAGCGCACCTTCGCGCGCATGCGCGCGGCCATGAAGCGCTGGGTGTCGGGCGCGATCATGCGGTCTTCCTCCGCGACGAGGAACCACGCGGGGCGGTCCTTCCAGAGCGGCCGGTCCACGCGCGCGGAGATGCAGGCGGGCGAGATGGGCCGCTGGACGGCCGAGAGCAGCGCCTGCTCCTCGGGCCGCGCGCGCTGCGCGAACGCCGCCGCGAACGCCGCCTCCGGAAGGTAGATGAGCCCGTGCGCGTCGGGCGCGAGCTCCGGGGCGAGCGCGTGAGGCGGCGACCGGTAGAACACGTCCGCGACCGTCTCGCCCTCCTCGGGCGCCAGCGCCGCGACGTAGACCAGCGCCTTGACGGCGGGGCTCCTCGCCGCGCCGATCACCGCCCCGGCATAGGCGTGGCCCGCGAGGACGACGGGCCCGCCGTCACGCTCGACCGCGCGCTCGATCGCGCGCTCGAGGGCCGCCACGTCGTCCGCGAAGGACGTCAGCGGGAGCGGGGCCGCGACGACCGCCTTCCCCTCCGCGACCAGCGGCGCGATCACGTTGGCCCAGCTCGAGCCGTCCGCCCACGCTCCGTGCACCAGCACGACGCTCATGTTCCCGTGTACATGAAGGGAGACCCTCGATCGTCAAGGGGCTGGAGATGAAGGCTGAGGGAGACCGCGGTCGCGCCTCTACAGATTGATGACGACGTCGCGGCAGGGCCTCGAGCAGCAGACGAGCAGGTTGCCGTCGGCGGGAGGGTCGAGCGGGCTCGGTTCGTAGGCGACGTCGCCGGAGACCAGGCCGCTCTCGCAGTTGTGGCAGACCCCCGTGCGGCACGACCAGCGCACCGGGACGTCGCACGCCTCGGCCAGCTCGAGCAGGCTCGCGTACTTCGAGGCGTCCCAGTGGGCCGCGACGTTGCTGCGGCCGAACGACACCAGCGGGCCGCTGCCGGCGTCGTGCGGGGGCGGGTGCGGCGCGCGCGCGACCGCGCCGACGACCCCGGGCGTCAGCGACTCGCCGCCGCTGAAGATCTCCTGGTGCAGGCGCGCCGGCGGCACGCCGAGGCCCGCGAGCGCGTCCTTCGTCTCGGCCATGAAGCGCGTGGGGCCGCACAGGTAGACGTCGGCGTCGCGCGGCACCCCCACCTCGTCGAAGACCGACCGCGACAGGTGACCCGCGGCGTCGAATCGATCCCCTGCTGGGCGCCGTCGTGCGCGCCAGGCCGGCTGTAGCAGACGAAGCTCCGTCCGTGCGCCAGCGAGCGCACGAGGCGACGGGCTTCTTCTCGGAAGGGATGGTGCTGCCGGTCACGCGCCCCGTGCAGCCATAGCACCGGCCGCGCGGAACCCTCCGCGGCCAGCGCGTACAGCATCGCCAGGACGGGCGTCGCGCCGATCCCCGCGCTGACCAGCACGGCCGGACGCTCGCCCGCCTCCAGCATGAAGGTCCCGCGCGGCGCGCTGACCTCGAGGGCGTCGCCCACCCGCACGTGCTCGCGCAGATAGGTCCCCGACGCGCCGTGGGGCTCGATCTTCACGCTGATGCGATAGCGCCCGGTCGAAGGAGGCCCCGACAGCGAGTAGCTACGGAAGAACGGCGCGCCTCCCCCGGGCCGCGGAAGCCGCAGCACCACGTACTGTCCCGGCAGGGCCGCCGGCAGCGGGCGACCGTCCGGGCTCTGCAGGGTCAGCGAGAGGACGTCCTCGCACGTCGGGTCGATTGCCGTCACCGAGAGCGGCCGGAACCCCGGCGCGACCGGGTGCCCTGCGGCGGCGGGCGCGAGCCCCGCGTTGCCCGTGGCCCCGGCGGGCCTTGCAGGAGCGCCTCGAACGAGGCCCGCCACCCGGGCGACAGCGCCTCGATGCGCAGCGCGCGCAGCAGGCCGTCGCGCGGGTGATGCGGCGAGTAGAGGAGCGCGTTGATCTCCGCCACCGTCATGCGCTCCTTCGCTTCGCCCACCTTCACGATCGCGTCGCCCGCGCCGACCTCGCCTTCCCTCAGCACGCGGAAGTAGAACCCCGGCCGGCCGCTCGACGTGAGGAGCGCCGGCATGCGGGGCTCGTTCATGCGGATCCCGACGCGGTAGCAGGTCACGCGGGGCGCGGTGACCTCGAACCGGCGGTGCCGATCTCGAATACGATCCCCGATGCAGACCGCGTCGTCGGGCCATCCCTCGATGGTGAAGTTCTCGCCGAACTGCCCGTAGACGAAGTCGCTCCGCCCGAGCTGCTCCTGCCAGTGGCGATACGACTCGATCTGGTAGACGAAGACGGCGCGCTGCTCGCCCCCGTGCCCCGCGAGATCGCCCTGGCCGTCGCCGTCGAGGTTGAGGCGGCGCAGCCGGCAGCGGCCGCGCACCGGGTCCTTCCAGATGCCCGTGTGAACCGTGCGGCCCCTCCATTCGATGTCGCGCGGCAGGCCGACGTTCACGGACAGGAGCCGGGGCATGGCGAATCCTCGAAAGGCCGTCTAAGGCCCGCCCTGCGCGGTCGCAAGCCAGGCCCGCCCCTTCGCCGTGCTCACCCCGACCGCGTCGAGGCCGGGGAACACGACCAGGTCGAGCGTGCCGCGATAGATCTCGACGAGCTCGGCCCACGGGAGCTCGCCGTACTCGTACAGCGCGTCGGTCCACGGCGCGGGGCTCGTCCCTTCGAGGAAGCCCGGCTCGACGCTGGCCTCGAGCATCAGCGGCAGTACGTCGCCGAGGAACGCTCCCCGGCCCGCCGCTCGCTCGGCCGCCAGGTGCGCCCAGCCGAGGCGCGCGTGCTTCACCTCGTCCTCGAGGAGCTCGTGGAGGGTGGCCGCGATGTCCTCGTCGCGGACGACCTCCGCGCAGCGGGTCATCAGCGACGTGTTCATCGTCTCGCTGATGCAGCACACCGCGACGACCTCCCAGAGGAGCCGGTCGCGCGGGTCCATGTCCGAGCGGCCGATGCGGTGGGCCGCCGGTTCGTGGTCCAGCGCGTTCGGCAGGCCCCACTTCGCGGCGAGGCGCGCGCAGAGGTCGCGGTGCCGCAGCTCGTCGGCGGAGGCGTCGGCCGCGCCCTGCACGACGACCGGGCTCGCGCCGACCTGCGCGAGCTCGGTCGCCATGCGGGCGAACCGCGCCGTCGCCTCGATCTCCGCGCGGGTGCGAAACGCCCACGTCCCGGCGACTCGAGCGCGGACGGCCTCGTCGATCATCGGGCCCTCTTTACTGGCCCTTGCCCTTGCAGCAAGGCTCGTCGCTGCAAATCGGGGTGGGGTACGGCGAGTGCGACCCCGCCGGCAGCCAGCAACAGCAGCCGTTGCAGTCGGTCCACGACGAGCTCGAGACGTCGGGACCGCAGTTGCACGTCTCGGCGCTGCTGCCGGACGACGCGTCGCCCGTGCCGGAGCTGGACGCGCCGCTCGACGTGCCCGTGCTCGACGTGCCCGTGCTGCTCGTGCCGGTGCTCGACGTGCCCGTGCTGCTCGTGCCCGTGCTCGACGTGCCGCTCGAACCGTTGCCCGAGCCCTCTCCGCTCGAACCGGAGCCGGCGTCGTCGTTCGACGAGGTGCCGCTGCCGCTGCTGCAAGCCGCGAGCCCCACGGTGGTCGATGCGCCCATGACGACGACGACATGGAAAAGCTTTTCGAGTTTCATGACGCTTCGTATACCGCTCGCGCTCGTACGAAGCTCGTACGAGAACATGTCCGAGCTGGAACCCGAGGACGTCATCCGCGGAACACGCTCGGCCTCCGGGAAAGCGAATCCTTTCCGAAGGCCGATCGATCGGCAAAGGCATGCGCGTGAAGGGCGCCCTGCGCGGGTGATCACGCGGGGCGGCTCACGAAAGTGTCGGTTGAATCTTCCATCCGCTTAGGGATAGAAGGACCTGTGTGCCCGGCGCTCCGATGGGCGCGCATGGACTCACACCTTGATGCGAAGTTTGGAAGCTGGAGGCGAGTCCGTGAAGTTACGTGTCCTTTTCCTGTGTTGTTTCGCAGCGGTCGCCACGTTTTTCGGCGCCGAGACGGGGGCCTCCGCCTGCATCACGAACGCTGCCTGCACCGGCACCACGCCGACGTGCGACCTCCTCACGTTCACCTGTCGTGGCTGCGAGAACGATATCGACTGTGGCGCGCCACTCTCGGGCGATATCTGCCAGATCGAAACCGGGAAGTGTGTGAGCGAGTCGACGGGCGACAAGCAGAACTGCTCGATCGATTCGGATTGCGACACCCTCGGCGGCTTCGTTTGCAGCGGCACCGCCTGCGTCCTCGGCTGTCACATCACGGTCCTGGGCGACACGTGCATCTTCGGCACGCAGTGCACGATCGGCTTCGGGTTGACGATCGGCACGTGCGAGCCGACCGGCGGCGGCAGCGGGTCCTCGAGCGGGGGATCGTCGAGCGGCGGATCGTCGAGCGGTTCTTCCTCCAGCGGGTCGTCTTCGTCCGGGTCGTCCTCGTCCGGGTCGTCTTCGTCCGGGTCGTCCTCCAGCGGATCCTCGTCGAGCGGGTCGTCTTCGAGCGGGTCCTCCGCGGCCGGAGACGCGTCGACGACCCCGGGCTGCGTGACCGACGCGGACTGCATCTCGCGCGGCGAGGTCTGCGACATCGGGCCGGGCGGCGCCGCGTGCGTCCCCGGCTGCCACGACACCCCCGCCGGCGACACGTGCCCGAAGGGGACCACGTGCAGCGTGACCGGCGGCGGCCTCGGCGTCTGCATCTCGGACGGCGACGGCGGACCGCTGGTCTGCACGAAGGACTCGGACTGCGGCGCGCCCGGCCTCGTCTGCGACGGCGGCTCGTGCGTCGTCGGCTGCCACGACACGGGCGCGAACGGCGACACCTGTCCCGCGGGCGCCCAGTGCAGCGTGATGGGCGGAGGCCTCGGCGTCTGCATCCCGTCGGCCGCCGACGCGGGCGTCATGAAGTGCACCGCCGACAGCGATTGCTTGCCCGGCCTGGTCTGCGTCGACGGCGAGTGCGCCAACGGCTGCCACGCCACGAGCGCGGGCGACACGTGCGCCGCCGGCGCGCACTGCAACGTCCTCGACGGGGGCATCGGCGACTGCGTGGGCGGGATGCCGCCCGGGACGACGTGCTCCACCGACAGCGACTGCAGCGGCGGTTTGATCTGCGTGGGCTCGGTCTGCGTCGTCGGCTGCGACGTGTCGAGCGGCGGCTCGGGCGCGCCGGTCGACTCGTGCCTGGTCGGCGGGACGTGCAGCGCGGCCGACGGCGGCGTGGGCCAGTGCGTCGGCAGCGACGGCGGGCTCACGCCCGCGTGCGGCGCCGACAGCGACTGCGAGCCGGGCCTCGTCTGCGTCGGCGGCACGTGCGTGGTGGGCTGCCACGACACGAGCGCCGGGGGCGACACCTGCATCGATTCGGTGTGCAGCGCGATTGGCGGCGCGCTCGGCGTCTGCATCGCGACGGGAGCCGACGGCGGCGTGGTCGGCTGCACGCTCGACTCCGACTGCCCGACGGGCGACGTGTGCGACGACGGCGAGTGCGCTCCGGGCTGCCACGTCATCGCAGGGGTCGACACCTGCCCCCAGCCGTTCTCGTGCGACGCGCGCAACGGCAGCCTCGGCGTGTGCGCCGGCGGCTCGGCCGAGATGGGCTCGCCCGACGCCGCGAGCATCCCCGACGCCACGATTGCCGAGAGCGGCGGCGACGGGGGCGGCGGCAGCCCGGTGGTCGAGGGCGGCGGGTGCGGCTGCACGGTCGGCCCGACCTCGGGCACCGGCGCCGCGATGGTCCTCGTCGCGCTCCTCGCCTTCGCGGTCATCGCCCGCAGGCGGGCGGCGAAGTGAAGCGCGCCGCACTCGCCACGCTGCTGCTGGCGCTCGTCGCGGGCACCTCGTCCCAGACGGCCCGGGCCTCCGAGGGCTTCGACCTCCAGGACTTCCAGCCGTCCGAGCGGGGCAGCGACTGGTTCGCGAACGAGTCGCTCGACCTGCGCGGCAACCTGCGCCCCGCGATTGGCCTCGTGCTCGACTGGTCGCACCGGCCGCTCGTCATCAAGGAGCCCGACGGCACCACGTCGTCCTCGCTCGTCGGCGATCAGTTCGTCGCGCACATCGGCGGATCGCTGACGCTCTTCGACCGGCTTCGCGTCGCGCTCGACCTGCCGTTCGCGCTCTTCGAGGACGGCACGTCGCTCGGCGCGATCGCGGCGCCGTCTTCGGCGGCCGTCGGCGACCTCCGCCTGGGCGGCGACGTGCGCCTCCTCGGGGAGTACGGCCAGGCCTTCACCCTCGCGGCGGGGGTCCAGGTGTTCCTGCCGACGGGGCAGCGCACCGGGTACCTCAGCGACGGGACGTTCCGGCTCGAGCCGCGCGTCATGGCCGCGGGCGACGTCGACGTCTTCACCTACGCGGCGAAGGTGGGCTTCGAGTGGCGCCCGCACGATCCCGACTTCGCGCAGACGACGCTCGGCAGCGAGGTGGTCTTCTCGGCGGCGGCCGGCGTGCGCCTGTTCGACCGGGCGCTGACCGTCGGGCCCGAGCTCTTCGGCAGCACCATCGTCACGAGCTCGCAGGGCGCCTTCGACCGGCAAAACAGCCCTCTCGAGCTGCTCATCGGCGGCCACTACCAGGCCGGCGACTTCAAGTTCGGCGCCGGCGCCGGCCCCGGGTTGACCCAGGGCTACGGCACCCCGTCGGTGCGCGTCGTCGGCGACTTCGAGTGGGCGCCGCGCGTCGAGCAAGATTGCGACGGCGACGGCATACCCGACGGCAGCGACGCGTGCCCGACCATGCCGGGGGTCCGCACCGAAGACCCCAAGACCAACGGCTGCCCGCCCGACCGCGACGGCGACGGCGTGACCGACGCGGACGACGCGTGCCCCGACGTCGCGGGCGTCGCCACCGACGATCCGAAGACCAACGGCTGCCCGCCCGACGAGGACGGCGACGGCGTCCCCGACAAGGAGGACGCCTGCCCGAAGGTCCCGGGCGTGCGCACCGACGACCCCAAGACCAACGGCTGCCCGCCCGACGAGGACGGCGACGGCATCCCCGACAAGGAGGACGCGTGCCCGAAGGTCGCCGGCGTGCACACGGACGACCCCAAGACCAACGGCTGCCCGCCCGACCCCGATCGCGACAAGGACGGCGTCCCGAACGACGTCGACGCCTGCCCCGACGTGGCCGGACCCAAGAACGCCGACCCGGCGAAGAACGGCTGCCCGGTCGCCTTCGTCCAGGGCAACGTCATCAAGATCACCGAGCAAGTGAAGTTCCGCACCAACAGCGCCGAGCTCGATCCTTCGGGCGAGGGCGTGCTCATCGCGGTGCAGCGCATCCTCGTCGACCACGACGAGATCAAGCACCTGCGCGTCGAGGGGCACACCGACAACACCGGCACCGAGGCCTACAATCAGAAGCTGAGCGAGAGCCGCGCGGCCTCGGTCGTCGCCTGGCTCGTCAAGCACGGCATCGCGAAGGACCGGCTCTCGAGCCAGGGCTTCGGGCTGTCGCGGCCCCTGGTCTCGAACGACAGCCCCGAGGGGCGCCTCCAGAACCGCCGCGTCGAGTTCCACATCGAGGAAGGGTCGACCACGCCTTGAGGGACATCCCTCGCTGGCACGCTCGGCTCGCACGGTCTGGGGCCATGCGGCCTGGCCTCGTCGAGGGGGTCCGTCGCCCTGATGTCTCTCGGGATCCGAGGTCGGAGGGTCTCGGAGGATGGGCCTCCGGGTCAGATTCCCGAGGAGGCCCTGTCGACTCTCGAACCTTCCTTGTCGACCCGCGAGAAAAGCGGTTCGGGCGCCCACCCAAGGCCTTTGGACGACGAGGATCCGGGGCCGGACGGCGACCCAAGGCGCCCGGTGAGCGCCCCAGCGCGTCCGGACGGCGACCGGACACCCTTGCTCGCCGCCCAACCGCGCTTGAGCGGCGTCCGAACGCGTTCGGGCAGGCAGGCAACACGCTTCGACGTCGTCCGAACGCGTTCGGACGAGCGGGCAGCGCGGTCGGTCGTGGGTCAGTTTGAGCTGTCGCTCCGGTGCTAGACCTTGGTGGCGATGCCACGCGGCGAGAACCGGAAGTCGCATCCCGAGGTCGTGGAGCCGCCGCCGCCGGACCTCTGCGAAAGGTGCGGGCTACGCAGGCCATCCACACCGGAGACCGCCCTGAACGTCCTGGCAACGCGAGTTCGTGTCTGCGCTTGCAAGGGCTCGTTGTGGCGCGTGGGCCGCTAGAACGCGTCGCCCCCGAGCAGGTCGATCTCGAGGAGCGGCGCGACCACGTCAGCTCGCCCGCGCCTCGAGGACGCTCATCGGCGACTCGGTCGACACGACCCGCTGGAGCCGAAGCCCGGCGCGCGCGAAGAGCGCCCCGAACTCGGCCTCGGTGCGCTCACGGCCGCCCGAGGTCATGACGAGCATCTGGAGGTCGAGGAGCTTGAGGTACGCGGCCTGCGGCGTGTCCACCAGGCCCTCGACGACGAGGACGCGACCGCCCGGCGCCATCGCCTCCCGGCACTTCGAGAGGATGGTGACGCAGACGTCGTCGGTCCAGTCGTGGAGGATGCTCTTCATGACGTAGGCGTCGGCGCCCTTCGGCACCGCGTCGAGGAAGCTGCCCGGCGCGAGCTCGATGCGGGCCCCGTTCGGCGTCGCCGCGAGCCGCGGGCGCGCGCCCTCGACGACGTGCGGCAGGTCGAAGAGGGTGGCGCGGACGTGCGGGAAGGCCTCGAGCACGGACCCGAGCAGCACGCCCTGGCTGCCGCCCACGTCGACGAGGTGCTTCACGTCGGCGAAGTCGTACGCCTTCGCGACCGCGCGGCCGACCGTCGCGGTGAAGCCGCCCATCGCCTCGTCGAAGATGCGCGCCTCCTCGGGGTGCTTGGGGAACCACTCGAACGTCGGCGTGCCGAGCGCCTTCTCGAACGCCGAGTCGCCCGTGCGGACCGAGTGTTCGAGCTCCGCCCAGGCCTTCAGGCTCGGCGGGCGGTTCAGCATGCGCGCCATCGACCGGAGCGAGCCCGGCGCGCTCGAGCGGAGGAGCGCCGACATCGGCGTGAGCGAGAAGGCGCGCCCGTCGTGCTCCGCGAAGACGCCCGCCGACGCGAGCGCCCGCAGCGCGCGGTAGAGCGCGTCGGGGTTCGCGCCCGTCGCCGCCGCAATCTTCTCCACGGGCGTGGGCGCCTGCTCGACGTGGTCCGCGACGCCGAGCTCGGCGGCGACCGACACCGTATAGGAGAGGATCCTCCCGTGAAGGAGCATCATCAGGGTCTGGAACGGGTTCGGCGCCTGCGGCGTGGGCTGGGACATGGCGTCGATGGTACGGGAGCGCGTCCGCGACGGGCCCGACATTCGGGTTCACGGATCGCCGGGTCTTACCCTGGGGACGAGGGCGGGTAAGACCGCCGCTCATGAGGAACGCCGAAGACGAGGCGCTCATCCAGGCGTTCTCGCGTTGCCGCTGAGCGCCACGTCCACCGTCAATCGGTACATCGCCAAATCCCCCGCCCCTCCGGGCTCGAGCGACAGCCACGGACAAGGCGGCAGCGGCAGGTCGACCGCGCAGGCACAGAATCCGCCCTCGCCGCGCGACCGGCTCGAGGCGCGCCAGGAACCTCGCGAGGCGTTCCCCGCTGAACGGACAGTAGAGGAAGAAGACGGTGCCTGCGGCCAGGCTCGCCCCGCGGCCGTCCTCGAGCTCCGCCGCGTCGCCCTGGACGATCGAGATCCGGGACGCTCCCACCCGCACGGCGAGGTCGCGCGCGGCCCGTGCCAGGTGCGGCTGGACCTCGACGCCGACGGCGCTCGCGCCCGTCAGCAGGCGAACGATCGTGACCGCGCGCCCCACGCCCGAACCGACGTCCACGAACGTGTCCGCCGCGGTCACAGGGGCGCGCTCGATGACGCGAAGGAGGACGTCCACCGCGGCGGGCAGGTACGGGACGCCGTCCCTCGGCAGCTCGGGACCGTCGTCCGGCAGCTCGTCGAGCCCGAGCACGCGGTTCACCCACGCGTCCCGATCGACGGGCGCCACGGCCAGCAGCGCCTCGCGAAATGACGCGGGATCGTGCAGGTCCACCGCTCGACGATACCCGCAGGGGCCTGGGACCGTCAGAGCGTCTTGCAGTAGCTCGGGAAGCCCGAAGGCAGGCCCTTCGCGTACGGGTCGGGCGTGCCCTGGCCGAACGGGTGGTCCTTGAAGAACTGCCACGCGACGGGCGCGAGGTTCGTGAGGCGCTGGATGTCGACGTGGTCGCCGTTGTCGTCGCAGTCGATGACGATCGGCGCGCCGGCGGACTTGGCGGCGGACTCGAACGACGTCGTCGAGTCGGCGAGGGCGTCGCAGGTGGTCGAGAGGAGGTTCGTGCAGCTCCCCCCTCCGTCGGAGCCGTGCGCGCCGATGATGGCCGGCGCGTTCGACGCGTCCTGCATGGCCACGGGGAAGCCGGTGCCGCCCGAGTAGACGATGGCGCTCGCGAGGTAGCCCGACCGCGCGGACCACATGTATGCGGTCTGCAAGGCGCCCGCGCTGTAGCCCGCGGCATGGATGTGCGACGTGTCGATGTTGAGCTGCTTGATGGCGCACGCCACGATGAAGTCGGCGTAGTTGAGATCGCCGGTGTACCAGACGCCGTCGCCGGTGTTCGTGCCGGTGCTGCTCGTGCTGTCGGCGGACGCGACGATGCCGCCCAGGCTGGTGATCGCGCTGATGCCGCTGCCGAGCGCCTCCTGCGCCTCGGCGGAGGTCGTGCCCGTCGCGTGCCAGTAGATCATGATCGGGCCCGTGGCCGACGACGCCTTGCTGCCGACGTTGAGCGTCCAGCCCATCGCCTTGCCATTGAGGGAGATCTGCTGGTCGCCCGTGGCCAGCGTCGGGCAGGTGCCCATCGCCGTGGGCAGGTCCGGCGGCGTCTTGCCGCCGCTCGCCGTCGATCCGCTCCCCGAGCTCGACCCGCTGCCGGTGCCCGATCCGCTCCCCAATCCGGTCGATCCGGAGGAGCCGCCGCTCGCCCCCGACCCGCCGCCGGAGCTCACCCCGGACCCGCCGCCGCTGCTCGCGCCCGAGCCGACGGAGCCGCTCCCTCCGGAGCCGCTCGACGCGCCGCCCGACGATCCCGAGCTCTCGCTCCCCGAGCCGGACCCCGTCCCGTCGCCGCTCGAGCCGCCCCCCGACGGGGAGCTCCCGCCGCACGCGACCGCGCAGCCGACCGCCACCGCCAGCGCCGTCACCGGCGCGAACTTCGAATGAAGGATGACCATGGAGCTCTCCCCTCGCGCGCGCCACGAGACGGGTGCGGCGCGGCGAATTCGCGCATCGAGCGCACTCCTCATGTGCGCCGCCGAATCTCGACTTGCAAGAGGCTCCGCTCGATCGCGGGAGTCGATTGTGCCCCGCTGGTTGGTTTTCAACCCCGCGCGACGCACGTTCGTGCGGATTGGGACTTCGAATTCCGCCCGCGGCGTGGCTTGCCGCTGCCAGCGATTCAGCTCGTGGTGATGCCGTAGTCGGCATAGGCCGACTCGGGGCCGCAGTGGTTCCCCGCCGGCCGCGTCGGTCGACGTCGCGTGCGACACGCCGAAGGCCAGGGGCGCGCAGAGCGCGTTCACCGCGAGCGGCGGCGCTTGCGACGGAGCCGGGCGACGACGGCCACGCCGAGCCCCGCGGACAGAAAGGTCGGCGTGGCGGGCGCGCCCGCGGCTTCGAGCGCGCATCCGCCCCCGGCCTTGCCGCCCGCGTTCTGGTACATCATGAAAAAATCGTTGATGGGCGCGGGCGAGGCGCATTCCTGCGTCGAGGGCAGCCCGACGTTGCCGCTGCCGTCGACGGCCGCGATGACCACGGTGTACTCGACGTTGTTGGTCAGCCCCGTGACGGTATAGGCCGAGCCGGTCTCGCCGGTGACGGTCGCGCCGGTGTCCGGGTCCGGGTTCAGCACGTGGCCCGCGGGCGGCACCCAGATGCCCCCGCTGCCGCTCGGCTCGACTCCCGAGTCGCCCGCGTCGTCGGTCTCCACGGGCGTGGACGTCGCGCCCGTGGCTGGCGTTCCGCCGGTGAGGACGGGATCCCCGCAGGTGCCGAGGTTGGTGCCGGTCGCGGTGGGCGTGTTGGCGCTCCCTACCTGGGCGATCTGGCAGCCGGCGTCGGAGGACGTCGCCACCGTGGCGTCGCCCGACGCGTCCGAGCTCGAGCCCCCCTCGCAGAATCTCCTCGGTGACCGCGCCGCCCGTGGGCGCCGCCGCGTCGAGCGCCTGCCCCGGGACCGGATCGATCGCGAGGACGTAGCCCGCCGTGTCGCTGTCGGAGTTGGGCGACCAGACCAGGTTGAACAGCGTGTCGCCGTCGTTGATGCCGAAGCCGCCGGGCGGGGCCGGCCCGACCAGGTCGGTGGTGATCTCGTACTGGTACGAGGGACCGGCCAGCGTGCCGGTGCTGGTGAGAGGCAGGAAGTTGATGAAGATGGGCACCGCCGCGGAGTTGGCCTGCGCGCTGCACGCGGCGATGCCCTGCGGGACGTACGCGCCGGTGAACGTCGTCTGCGCCTGCGGGCCGACGATGTCCTGCACGCGGAGCGTGTAAGACTCCTGCAAGGCGCCGGCGGTCAGGTCGTTGCTGCCCTGGCCGAGGTTCCAGCAGACGGCCGTCGGGCCGGAGCGATCGCTCGGGTTCGTGCAGAAGGAGCCCGTGCTCGCCCAGATCTCGAGGTTCTCGTTGCCGTCGAAATTGCAGGCCGTGACGGTGAACGTGAGCGAGATGTCGCTGGTGCAATCGGCGAAGTTGATGCCGTTCGGGTTCACGCTCGCGGCCCGCATCGGCGCCGGCCGGGTCGGCGCGAGGGACCCGGCGGGCAAGGACACGGTCGGCGGCCCGCCGTCCTGCGTGCAGACCACGGCGGCGGAGCCGCTCACCGAGGAGGCGTCCGACTGCGCGTGGGCGCGGCTCGCCCACGCCACCACCGCCAGGACGAAAGCTCCGTGAGCTCGCGGTCTCATTTGCCGGTTCATGCTCGTCTACCTCTTTCGCACGGCGCGTGCCACGCGAAGGGGCCTTTCTTCCCGCGCAGTTGGCGAAGGGGCGCGGCGCGCCGCCGGTCAAGGTGGCATCGCCTCGCAAGGACGACCTTGCCTGCCCTGACAAAGTGGCAGCCGGCGTCGTGCCCCGCTTCAGCGCATGGACCCGATGCGATAGATGGCTCCGTCGCCCACGCCGTTCCCTGCCTTGCCCGGCTGGTCGGCGACGGCCTGATCGTCGCTGGCCACATAGAGGGCCCCGTCGACCGGCGAGACGGCGATGCCCACGGGCCGCACGACGGGCTCGCCCACGCCCCCGTTCGCCTCCCAGCCCCACGCTCCGTCGCGAGCGCCCGACGCGTCGCCCCCGCCGAAGACGACCTCGTAGGGGAAGCGGGTCTCGGTCGCGGTGGACGACGGCATCGGCGCGCGGCCGCTCGCGTCGAGCGGAATCCAGACGACCTTGTACCCGGTCGAAGGCACCCGGTCCCACGAGCCGTGGGTCGAGACGAAAGCGCCGCCCTTCCACCGCGCCGGGAGCGCGCCGTCGGGCCCGTCGAAGACCACGATGTCGAGCGGCGCGCTGTGGGCCTCGATGAAGCTCATCGGCCGGGTCATGTGCGCGGCGCACCACGCGTCGTCCTTGTTGCTCGCGACGAGGCCCTGCGGCGGGATGTTGTGATAGGCGTCCGCGTGGAGCGGCGTGCCCGCCGCGACGACGGCGCCCGCCGCGACGACGCGCTCGGCCGCGAAGCAGAAGGGCCACCCGTACGCCTGCCCCGCCTCGAGCTGCACGACGTACTCGCCCGGGTTGTCGGCGTGCACGTCTTGCCCGGCGTAGCGAAGGTCGTCGACGCCGTTGACGACGCCGTACATGCGGCCCTTCGCGTCGCGCGTGAAGCCCGTGACGTTGCGCGCGCCGCGCACGAAGACCTCGCCGTCGCCCCACGCGAAGGGCGCGCCGGGCGCGAAGCGCTTCAGGTCGAAGCGCTTGATGACGGCGCGATCGGTGATGTAGTCGTCGGGCATCGGCGAGACCGTGTTCCGCTCGGAGCCCGAGTCGACGTACATCCAGCCGTCGTACACGTGCACGGGATGGAACGGATGGTTGCCGCCCCCGGGCTGCCCGACCATCACGACCTCGCCCTGTCCGCCGCGCTCAATCGACGGGCCGTACTTCCAGCGCTTCACGCCGTCCTGCGAGCCGCAGTACAGCCAGTCGCCGTCGAGGTGGCAGTTCTGGCCGTTGTCCCCGCCGGTGACCGCCCAGTCGACGATCTCGGGGGTGTTCGGATCGAAGACGCCGTTGCCGTCGAGGTCGCGGTAGCGGCGGATGGTGCCGGTGCGCGTGACGGCGATCAGAATCGCCGTTCGGCGCGAACGTCAGCTCGCGCAGGGGCCCTTGCTTCAGCGCGACGGCGCGCGCGCAGAGCCCGGCGGCCACGCAGTGCTGGTCCGGGGGCAGCGCGACGCCCCGGCACGGGTCGGGACCCTGGCCCGAGGGGGTCGCCTCTTCGCTCGCGACGACCTCCCGCGGGGCCACGGCGGGCGGACCGCTCTTGATCAGGTCCGTTCGCGACGGCTGGCACGAGGCGAGCGCGGCGAGCGAAACGAGCGGACCGAGGGCATGCCTGGGCATGCCCTCGAGTCTGTGGGTGGCAGGCCCCGATCGGGAGCTCCCCCCGTACGAAAAAGCGTGAGGCCCGTCAGCTCGCCGAAGCCGCCGCCTGGACGCCGGCCTCGGTGAAGTGGATCGCCTCCTCGATGTCGTGCGCCGCGCGCGCGCGCAGGCCGTTCGCGAAGCCGTTGTCCTCTTCCTTGTTGATGTCGTCGCGGGCCTGCTGGAGGGCCGTGAGGGCCTTGTGCAGGCGGCCGCCGCGCGGCTCCTTCGCGTCGATCGGCGGGTGGTCTTCGAGGTTCTTGCCGTCGTCGAGCGCCGCCTCCTTGATGTCGTGGATGGCCTTGTCGATCGCGACGACGGCGTCGCGCTCGTCCCACTTCATCGCGTGGTCGCCGCCCTTCTTCTCGAGGTTCGCCCGCGCGTTGCGCAGGTCGGACAGCGCCGCGAGGTAGTGCGGATGCGCCGTGGCCAGCGGGGGCGCGGGCACGTCGGCGCCGGCCGCCTGGATGCCGGCCTGCGTGAAGCGGATGGCCTCGTCGATGTCGTGGCTCGCGCGCGCGCGCAGGCCGCTCGCGAAGGCGTTGTCCTCTTCCTTGTCGATGTCGCCGCGCGCGGTCTGGAGCGACTCGAGCGCCTTGTGCAGGCGGCCCCCGCGCGGCACCTGCACGTCGACGGGCGGGTGGTCGTCGATGTTCTTGCCGTCGTCGAGCGCGGCCGCCTTGATGTCGTGGATGGCCCGGTCGATGGCGGCGACGC
Source organism: uncultured delta proteobacterium (assembly GCA_963797395.1). Taxonomy (GTDB): domain Bacteria; phylum Myxococcota_A; class Polyangia; order Polyangiales; family Polyangiaceae; genus Palsa-1150. The sequence continues at coordinate 591,549 of CAWCPA010000008.1, read as the reverse complement.
CGTCGTGCTCGTCCCACTTCATCGCGTGGTCGCCGCCCTTCTTCTCGAGGTTCGCCCGCGCGTTGCGGAGGTCGGAAAGCGCCGCGAGGTAGTGCGGATGCGCCGCGGCGGGCGGAGGGGCGGGCGCCACGTCGGCGCCGGCCGCCTGGATGCCGGCCTGCGTGAACCGGATGGCCTCGTCGATGTCGTGGCTCGCGCGCGCGCGCAGGCCGTTCGCGAAGGCGTTGTCCTCTTCCTTGTCGATGTCGCCGCGCGCCGTCTGGAGCGACTCGAGCGCCTTGTGCAGGCGGCCCCCGCGCGGCATCTGCACGTCGATCGGCGGGTGGTCGTCGATGTTCTTGCCGTCGTCGAGCGCGGCCGCCTTGATGTCGTGGATGGCCCGGTCGATGGCGACGACGCCGTCGTGCTCGTCCCACTTCATCGCGTGATCGCCGCCCTTCTTCTCGAGGTTCGCCCGCGCGAACCGCAGGTCCGACAGCGCGTGCACGTACCAGGGGTGCTGCGCGGCCGGAGGCGGCGGCGGCGCGACGACGACGGGCGGCGGGACGACGACGGGCGGGCCCCCGGCCTCGCTGAGGCCGGCCTGCGTGAAGCGGATGGCCTCGTCGATGTCGTGGCTGGCGCGGTTGCGCAGGCCGTTCGCGAAGGCGTTGTCCTCTTCCTTGTCGATGTCGCCGCGCGCCGTGACGAGCGCCTCGAGCGCGCGGTGGAGGCGGCCGCCGCGCGGCTCCTTCACGTCGATCGGCGGGTGGTCGTCGATGGGCTTGCCGTCGTCGAGCGCGGCCTCCTTGATGTCGCGGATGGCCTTGTCAATCGCGGCGACGCCGTCGCGCTCGTCCCACTTCATCGCGCGATCGCCGCCCTTCTTCTCGAGGTTCGCGCGCGCGTTGCGCAGGTCCGACAGCGCGTGCACGTACCAGGGGTGCTGCGCAGGCGGCGCGACGGGCGGCGCGGGGGCCGGAGCAGGCGCGGGCGCGGGCGGGGGCGGGGCGGCGTTCGCCTGCACCGTCACCTGGGCCTGCGGGGGCGGCGGCGAGGCGACCGTCGCGCTTCCGTGCACTGCGCATCCGACCGTGAGCGACGACCCGAGCAGGGCGGCCACGACGCTTGTTGTCTTCTTCATGATCATCGGTCCTCTCCGCGGGCCACATGGCCCAAGATTCCACGGGCGAGAGGATACGCCTCGGCACGGCGCGAGGAACCGAGTGCCCGACGCGCGAGCGCGCTTCGAAGCCGAAAGGAGCGCGGGTATCGCACACCTCCGGTGGGCGCCCCTTCGACGCGCTCGGCCAATGTGCCCCGGCGACGCGCCCGCGCCGGACGGCGATGGGACCGCGCGCGTCACTGCGGCCGCTCGGCTCGCAAGCCGAGCGTGAGCACCGCGCCGATCAGCGCGACGACCGCGCCGCCCGTGAAGGGCGCCCCCGAACCCAGGGCCGCGAAGAGGAAGCCGCCGGCCGTGGGCCCGAGCGTGCGCGCGAGGCCGCCCGCCGACTGCGCGAACCCGAGCACGACGCCCCGCTGTGGATCGCCCGCGAACTCCGCCGCGATGGTCGAGAGGAGCGGCTGCGTGACGCCGAGGCCGGCCGCGAGCGACAGCAGCCCGGCGAGGAGCGGCCCGAAGGCGTACGCGTGCGCGATCGTCGCGAGGCCCGCGGCCGCGAGCAGGGAGCCCGCCGTGACCACGCGGAGCGGCCCGAAGGTGCGCGCGATCGGCCCGATGAGCGCGCCCTGCACGACCAGCATCACGAGCCCGAAGAGCGCGAAGACGTTCCCCACCTGGGTCGCGCCCCAGCCGAGGCGCTCCTTCGTGAGGAGCGCGAGGGCGACCTGCATCGTCGTCATGTAGAGGAACGTGCAGAACGTGAGGAGCAGCGCGACGACGAGGCGGCGCTGCGAGAGCACGTGGGCGAGCGCGCGGTCCTCGCGCGGGGCCGGAGACGCCGCGGGCCGCGCCGTCCGGGTCTCCGGCATGAGGAAGAAGGCGGCGACGAGGTCCGCGAGGGCCATCGCGGCCGCACCGAGCGGGGGCGCCCAGGGGCCCGCGCGGCTCAGCGCGCCGCCGAGCGCCGGACCGAGGACGAGCCCGAGGCCGATGCCCGCGCCGAGCCGGCCCATGCCCTTCGCGCGATCGACCGGGCGCGTCGCCACGTCCGCGATCGCGGCCTGGCACGCGGCGAGGTTGCCGGCGGTCGCGCCGGCGATGACGCGCGACGCGAAGAGGAGCGGCAAGAGCGACGCCTTCGCGGCGAGCGCGAAGAGCACCATCGACGCGGCGTTCCCCGCGAGGCTGAAGAGGATCACCTTGCGCCGGCCGATGCGGTCGGAGAGCCGCCCGAGGAGCGGCGTCGCGACGAGCTGCGTGAGCGAGAAGCACGAGAGGAGGAAGCCGACCGTGCGCGCCGTGCCCCCCATCGAGCTCACGTAGAAGGGGAAGAGCGGGATGACGATCCCGAAGCCGATGAGGTCGAGGAAGACCGTGAGGAAGACGATCGCCTCGACGCGGGCGGCCCGCGGGCCGGCCGGGACGGGCGAAGCGACCGAGGGGACGTCGCCCATGCGCTCCGCGGAAGATAGTGCGGCGCCGGAAGCGGACCAGGCTGGCGGTCCCCGCGCAGAAAGAAATGACCATGGCCTGCCGGGCGAGGCCAGCCGATGCTGCGGCGCATGCGGGCTGCTTACGCGGGCGTGGGCGACCCGGTCGTGCGCGACTGCGGCGACTGAGTCGGGGCCCGGCCCCGCCGCCGCGCCGGGACCACGTGTGGCCTCCTTGATGCAGTCTGCAGGCGCACGAGGCGCTGCCTGGGCCGGCCGGCGGGCGAGCTCCGGCCGAGCCGCGACGCATGACGTTCCCTGGATACGACATCGAGGCGCCGCTCCACCGCGGGACGCGCTCCACGATCTCCCGGGCCACGCGGCTCGCGTCGGGCGAGCGCGTGATCCTCAAGGAGAGCGCGGCCACCGTTTCGCCCCGGTCGGCGCGATTGCGCTCGCAGCACGAGTACAGCGTCGCCGCGCCCATCCACTCCGAGTACGTCACGCGCTATCTCGGCGTGGAAGAGCACCAGGGCCGGGTGGCGGTCGTGGAAGAGGCGTTCGGCGACCAATCGCTCGCCGACCTGCTGGGCGGGGGACGGCTCGGCCTGGAGGAGGCGCTCGCGTACGGGGTGCAGATCGCGTCGGGCCTCGGCGAGATCCACGCGCACGAGGTGACCCACCGCGCGCTGCACCCGGGCAACGTGGTCGTCGACACCGCGACCCACACCGCGAAGATCGCCGACTTCTCCGAGGCCGCCGTCCTCCGCGGGAGCGCCGACCCGGCGCCGCTGCTCGACGCGCGCGCGATCCCCCTCGCGTACGTCTCGCCCGAGCAGACCGGCCGCACCAACCGCAAGGTCGACTACCGCACCGACTTCTACTCGTTCGGGGCCCTCCTCTACCACACGCTCGCGGGGCGCCCGCCCTTCGAGATGACCAATCCGCTGGCGCTCATCCACGCGCACATCGCGCTCTCGCACCGGCCGCTCGCATCGGTCGACCCGCGCGTCCCGAACGCGGTCTCGGCAATCGTCGACAAGCTGCTCGCGAAGAACGCCGAAGACCGCTACCGGAGCGCGCGCGGCGTGGTGGCCGATCTCGACGAGTGCCTGCGCCAGCTCCGCGCCACGCGCCGCGTGGAGCCCTTCCCGCTCGGGGGCGACGATACGCCCGAGAAGTTCACGATCCCCGAGAAGCTGTACGGGCTTGCGGCGGAGCGCGCGGCGCTGTTCGACGCGTTCGACGCGGCGGCGCGCGGCGGGAAGGTGCTCCTGCTGGTGGAGGGGTACTCGGGCGTCGGCAAGAGCTCGCTCGTCCACGAGGTCCACGCGCCCATCGTCGCGCGCCGCGGGCGCTTCGCGGCGGGCAAGTTCAATCCCCTCCACCGGCAGGCCCCGTACTCGGCGCTCGGGCAGGCCCTCGGGCAGCTTTGCCAGGACTTGCTCGGCGCGCCCGAGGACGAGCTGGCGCGGTGGCGGGCGCGCCTCGTGGACCGGACCGCGCCGAACACGGGGCTCATCGTCGACTTCGTGCCCGCGCTCGAGCGCATCGTGGGGCCGCAGCCCCCGGTGCCGGAGGCGGGGCTCCTCGAGTCGCAGCACAGGTTCAATCTCACGGTGGCGGCGTTCCTCTCGGTGTTCGCGGGGCCCGAGGCGCCCCTCGCGCTCTTCCTCGACGACCTCCAGTGGGCCGACCCCGCGACCCTGCGCGTCCTCGGGGCGCTCCTTCGCCTGCCGGAGCCGACGCACCTCCTCGTCCTCGGCGCAAGCCGCGACAACCAGCTCGGCGAGGGCCACGCCCTCGTGCACCCGCCGGCGCAGGCCCTCGCGGAGCTCCAGGGCGGGCCCGCCGACGTCCGGCGCGTGAAGCTGCACGGGCTGCGACCGGAGGAGGTGCGGGCGCTCGTCGCCGACACGGTGCACCGCTCGGCGGCCGAGGTCGAGCCGCTCGCCGCGCTGGTCGCCGAGAAGACGTCGGGCAACCCGTTCTTCGTCGGCGTCTTCCTGCGCACGCTGCACGACGGGGGGCTCCTCCGCTTCTGCGCCGAGCGGCGGGCGTGGGTGTGGGACCTCGAGGACATCGAGGCGCTGGGCGTGACGGCCAACGTGGCCGACCTCCTGGCGCACAGGATCGACCGCCTGCCGCCCGAGACGCAGCGCGTCCTGCGGGTCGCCGCCTGCCTCGGCGGGACGTTCGACCTCGCGCTCCTCGCGGCGGTCGCGGGCGCCAGCCCGCGGCACGCGCTCGAGGACCTCGGGCCCGCCGAGCGCGAGCGCATGGTCGTGCCGCTCGACGCGCAGACCGGCCCCGCGGGCGGCCGATACCAGTTCGCGCACGACCGCGTGCAGCAGGCGGCGTACGAGGGCCTGCCGGCCGGCGCGCAGCGCGCGACCCACCTGCGCATCGGGCGCATCGTGCGCGACGCCGCGACCCCGGAGACGCGCGGCGAGCGGATCTTCGACATCGTCGACCCGCTGAACCGCGGCGCCGCGGACATGACCGACTTCGCCGAGCGGGTGAGCCTCGCGGAGCTGAACGTCGAGGCGGGCCGCCGCGCGCGGGCGACCACCGCGCACCGGGAGGCCTTCGACTACTTCCAGGCGGGCATCGCGGTGCTGCCGGGCGGCCCGTCCGGGGAGGCGTGGAGCACGCACTACGCGCTGGCGCGCGCGCTCCACGTGGGCGCCGCCGAGAGCGCGTATCTCGCGGGGCTGTTCGACGAGGCGAGCGAGTTCTCCGACTCGCTCATGCCGCGCATCCAAACCGCGATCGAGCGGGCGGAGCTCTACATGATCCGCATCGCGGTCGAGACGAACCGCGGGCGGTACAAGCAGGCCATCGAGCTCGGGTGCGAGGCGCTCGAGGCCCTCGGCCACCCCGTGCCGCGCCCGAAGACGCGCGCGGCGCGGCTCGTCGCGAAGGCGCGGGAGACGGTCACCTTCTGCACGCGCGACATCGCGGCGCTCGCGGGCCTGCCCGAGGCGACCGACGCGCGAGCCATCGCCGCCACGAAGATCCTCGGCCAGCTCGGGCCGCCCTCGTACATGATCGACAAGGCGCTCTTCGTCGCGCTCGGGCGGCAGAGCATCCGCATCGCGCTACGGTACGGCGTGACGCCCTCCACGGCGCTCTCGTACATTGACTACTGCAACTACCTCATCGGCACCGCGCACGACTACGGCGCCGCGCTGGCGTACGGGCGGCTCGCCGTCGCCGCGGTGCAGGCGGAGGACGCGTTTCGCCTGCGGCCCCGCGTGTACGTGCTCTTCTCGTGCGGCGCGCACGTCTACGCGAAGAACCACCTGCGAACGGCGCTGCCGCTCCTCGAGCACGGCATCGAGTGCGGGCTGCGGAGCGGCGACCGGTTCCACACGGGCCTCGGCCTCGCGCTGGGGCTCGACCTCCGGTTCATGCTGGGGGAGCCGATCGACGAGGTGTGCCGCGAGGCCGCCGCGCGCGAGCGGCTGATCCGCGACCGCGACAAGATCCTCCAGGCGCGCATCGTCCGCCAGGCGCTCCGGTGCCTGCGCGGCGAGACGCGCGGGCGCGCGAGCCTCACGACCGACAATCTCTCCGAGGAGGCGCTCCTCGAGGAGGCGAACGCTTCGCGCACGCCGCTCGGGCGCGCGGTGTACCTCCTCTACAAGACCGTCCTCCTCGCGATCTTCGGGGACTGGGCGGCCGCGGCGCGCGTCGTCCTCGCGTCGGACACGTTGATCCAGACCACGACGCCGGCCGCCGTGCGCCTGACGGAGTATGGCCTCTTCGCGTGCGTCGCGCTCGCGCGCGCGATGCGCGACGCCTCCTTCGACCGGAAGGCCGTCGCGAGGCTGCTCGAGAAGAAGCGCCGCCTGCTCGCCGGGTGGGCGGCGAGCGCCCCGGTCAACTTCCGGCACGGGCACCTGCTGGTCTCGGCGGAGGTCGCGGAGACGGAGGGCCGCGGGGGCGCCGCGACGCAGCTCTACGACGAGGCGATCCAGGATGCGACGGCCCACGGCTTCGGGCAACACGCGGCCTTCGCCGCGGAGCTCGCGGCGGACGCGTGCGGGCGCCGCGGCAACCCGGTCGTCGCGAGGGCCTACCGCGACATCGCGAGGGCGGGATACCGCGCGTGGGGCGCGCTCGGCAAGGTGAGCGCGATGGAGGAGGACCACCCGGAGCTGGCGGACGGCCCCCAGGCGCCGGTCGCCCTCGACGTGGCCGGCGTCGTGCGCGCGTCGCAGGCGCTCTCGAGCGAGGTGGTGCTCCCGTCGCTGCTCGAGCGGGTGATGCGCGTCATCGCGCAGACCTCGGGCGCGCAGCGGGCGGCGCTCCTCGTGGAGAGCGAGGGCCAGCTCCGGCTCGAGGCGCGCCTCGACGCCCGCGAGGACCGGCTCGAGCTCCGGCGGGACCTCGAGCAGGACGCGCGCGCCCCGGCGGTCGTGTCGAACGCAATCGTGCGCTACACGCTCCGCACCGGCGAGGACGTGGTGCTCGGGCGCGCGTCGTCGCGGGGGGCGTTCGTGCGCGACCCGTACGTGGTCGCGCACGGGTCCAAGTCGATCCTCTGCATGGCCGTGCGCCACCGGGACCGGGCGCTCGGCGTCCTCTTCCTCGAGAACGACCTGACGACCGACGCGTTCACCCCCGAGCGCCTCGAGGTCCTGCGGCTGCTCGTCGCGCAGGCGGCGATCTCGTTCGAGAACAGCCTGCTCTTCGAGAGCCTGAAGGGCGAGGTGACCGAGCGCACGCGCGCCGAGTCGACCGTGCGCTTCCTCGCGAACGCGGGGGCGGAGCTGTCGGAGTCGCTCGACCACACGGTCATCCACGAGCGGCTGGCGCACCTCCTGGTGCCCGCGCTCGCCGACTGGTGCGTGGTGGACGTCCTCGACGAGGAGTCGCGCATCCACCGCGTCGCGGGGGTCACGGGCGACCCCGACAAGCAGGACGTGATGCGCGAGATGCGCGAGCGGTTCGCGCCCGACTGGAGCTCGCCGCAGCCGTCGTCGGTGGTGCTCCGCTCGGGGGCGCCGCTCCTCGTCGAGCACCTGACCGAGGACCACCTCGCCGCGTTCGCGCGCGATCCGGAGAACACGCGCATCGCCCGGGCGCTCGGCACGCAGAGCATCCTCGTCGTGCCGATGGTCGCGCACGGACGCACCCTCGGGACGATCTCGTGCGCGTACTCCACGTATTCGGGGCGCCGCTACGGCGCCAACGAGCGCACGGTGCTCCTCGAGCTTTCCCACCGGGCGGCGCTCGCCGTCGACAACGCCCGCCTCTTCCGGCAGGCCAAGGACGCGGTGCAGGTGCGGGAGGACTTCCTCACCGTGGCCTCGCACGAGCTCCACACGCCGCTCACGTCGCTCATGCTCTCCGTGCAGTCGCTCGCGCGCGGCCCGGGCCCCGTGACGGGCGAGGCGCTGAAGGCGGCGCTCGGGGTCATCGACCGCCAGAGCCGGCGCCTCGCGAAGCTGGCGGACAATCTCCTCGACGTGTCGCGGATCGAGGCGAGCCGCCTGCGGATGGACCGGAAGCGCGTCGACCTGGCGGCGCTCGCGCGCGAGGTGGTCGATCGGTTCGCGAGCGAGTTCGCGGCCTCGCGGTGCACGGTGCGGTTCGAGGCGCGCGGGCCGGTGGTCGGCACGTGGGACGCGTCGCGGCTCGACCAGATGGTCTCGAACCTCCTGTCGAACGCCGCGAAGTTCGGGGCCGGGACGGAGGTGAGCGTCCGGGTGTGGCGCGACGAGGACGGGGCGACGCTCGTCGTGCAGGACGGCGGCATCGGCATTCCGCCCGACCGCCTCGGGCACATCTTCGAGCGCTTCGAGCGCGGCGTCTCGGCGCGCCACTACGGCGGCCTGGGCCTCGGCCTCTACATCGTGCGCAGCATCGTGGACGAGCTCGACGGCACGGTGCGCTGCGAGAGCGCGCCGGGCAAGGGCGCGCGCTTCATCGTCTCGCTGCCGCCGGAGCCCCGCGCGTCGGGGGCGGCCCGGTGAGGGGGCCGCCCGAGAAGCCGATGCCGGGTCCGACAATCGCGACGTTGCCCTGGGCCTTCGGGTCCACGCGCAGCTCGACGATCGCGCCGGGCAGCGCGTCGCGCGCCATGTTGGAGGGGACCATGACGACCGTGCTGACCTCGTAGGGCGCGCGCCCGTCGATCTCGACGTCGAGCCGCATGGAGCGCATCTCGACGCGGCCGAGGCCGCGCATCACCGGCGTGGAGCTGAGCGCCGTCGGCTTGACCTCGAGGAGGATGCCGCGCGCCGGGACCCCCAGCTTCTGGAGTCGGTCGAAGCCGGTCAGCGTCCTGCGGGCGTTCCACCGGGTGTAGAGGAGGACGACGGCGGCGAAGGCGAACGCCCCCTTCAGCCCGCCGATCAGCAAGAAGAGCAAGATCGCGACGATGGCGACGAGTACGGCCATGGTCTTCCTCGTTCACCGATCCAGCGGCACGACGAGCCGCGGCTTCGGCAGGGTGAACTCGCGGCGCGGGTCGTTGGCGGCCAGCGGCGCGATCGCCGTGCCGATGGCCGAGAACTCCACGATGGGCGTGCCGGTGCCGCTCCCCTCCCCGCCGTACGTGCCCTCGCTCACGGTCATCCCCACGATGCCCGTCGGCGTATCGGGGTGGCCGGGCGTGAGGCGCGCGTGGAGGTCCGCGTGCAGGCGGCTCATCGCGGTCTCGCGGGCGTCGAAGAACGCCTGCGTGAACTCCACGATCTCGGCGTCTTGCCCGCGGTAGGCGCGAAGCTGCCGCGGGTCGAGCCCGTAGACGCAGTTGCCCATCGCGACCGCGACGGGCCGGTACCCGGCCGAGAGCAGCGTGACGAAGTCGGCGCCCCCGAGGTCGCTGTTGAACGGCGTGCCGTCGGCGAGCCGCAGGCTCGGCGCCTCGCGGAGCTCGGGCGGCGCGTGCTGGCGGTCGAACGCGACCGCCGTGCCGATCGCCACGCACCGGGCCACCTGCCGGCCGCCGCGCCAGACGTCGTGCTCGAGGTCGACCCGGACGTTGACCACGCCGTCGGCGTGGAGCGACGCGGCCTGCTTGCGCATGCGCTCGACGGCCGCGTGGCGGGCGAAGCGGATGGCGTTGCTCAGCCGCTGGATCTCGCCCGTCGCCACGACCCAGTCGTACTGCGTGCCGGCGGTGTACACGCACGACCCCGCGACCAGCCCGCGCGGCAGGTACCCGATGCGCGAGAACGCGACGAACTCGCTCGCCGAGAAGTCGCTGAGCGCGCAGCTCATTCTTCCCCCCGGGTGGCGGCGCGGTCGTTCCCCGACAGGACGAGCGTGGGCCGGCCGAAGCCCTGCGCTCCCACGGCCGGGACGACCGCGGTGCCGACCACGAAGAGCTCGATCACCTCGCCCGTCTGGAGCGCGGCGTTGCCCGCGTTCATCGGCTGCGTGCGCCACGAGTGCTGCTCCTCGACGACGGTCACCCCGACGATGCCCGTCGCGCCGAGGGCCTCGGCCTCGTCTTGCAGGCGCTCGATCGCCAGCTCGCGCGCGTCGTAGAGGGCGTGCGTGTACGCGTGGAGCTCGGTGTTCGCGGTGGGCTGCGCCTGGAGGAGGTGCGGCGGGACGTAGTAGACGCAGTTGCCCATCACGAGGCCCACGGGCCGGTAGCCCGCGTGCATGAGGGTCCAGAAGTCCTGGCCGGAGAGGTCGGACTGGAAGGGGCGGTTCTTCGCGTTGCGGAACGGCTCCCCGCGGCGGTGCCGGACGGCGGTGCCGATGGCCATGAACTCGGCGGTGTTCGGCCCGAGCGCGTAGCTCGCGCGGCCGCCGGGCCGGCTCCACGGGGCGAGCGGGATCTGCGCCCAGCCCTGCTGCTGGCACCACTGCTGCCACTGCTGCGCGGCGAGGTCGGCCCAGCCGGGGAACCAGCCCGCGGGCGGCTGGCCCATCGGCCGGCGGAACCCGACCTGCTTGGCCCAGCGCGACCACTGCCGGTACTGGAGCCACGCGACGCGGGTGGGATCGCTCGAGAGGTTCACCGTGAGGCGCAGGCCCACGATGCCGTCGGCGCCGAGCGCGTCGGCCTCTTCCTCCATGCGCTGCATCGCGAGCTCGCGCGCGTGGTAGAGCGCGCGCGTCGTCTCGACGAGCTCGCAGCCCGGCTGGTCGCGCGCCAGCGAAGGGAGCGCCGACGAGAGCTGGTAGATCGACGTCCCCATCACCATGCCGACGGGGTCGAAGCCGGCCTCGCGCACGAGCACGAACTCGCTGACGGAGAGATCGCTCGTGAAGAGCGACCGCGCGCGCATCTCGGCGAGGCGCTCGCGCGCGTGCGCCGGCAGGTCTTGCGGGAAGGCTCGGGGGTCGGTCATTCGCTCTTCGCCTCGTCCGCCTCGAGCGCGGCCTCCTCGGCCTCCTCGGCCGCGACCTGGATGTCGTCCGCGTCGTCGTCGGCCTCGATGTCGGCGGCGCGACGGCGCCCGAGCGGCATCATCGACAGGATGAGCGGCGGGACCTGGTGGCGCTCGTTGCGCGCGCCCGGCAAGCGCCGGATGCCCGTGCCGAACCAGCTCAGGTCGACGTCGAGGTCGTCGAGCTTGCAGCCGCCGAAGCCGCACGGCACCTCGCGCGTGGTGATCTGCGCCTGGCTGCCGATGACGAACTCGGAGCCGACCTTGGCGGCCTGCTCGAGGAGGCGCGAGGCGGCGATCTGCCGGGCCTGGTCGACCGCGTCGCGCGCCTCCTCGAGCTCCGCGCTCGCGTCGAGCGCCATGTTGTTCGTGACGTGCCACACGTGGAAGCGGCAGAACTCGAAGAGGAAGCCGCACGGCTCGTAGCCGTCCTGCGCGAGCGTCCACACGTCCTGGCCCGAGAGGTCGGTCACGACCGGCTGCCCGGGCGCGTGCGTGATCCACGGGGCGCGGACGGCCGTGCCGACGACGGTGAACTCGAGCACCTCGCCCCCGTCGTCGCCGCCCTTGCCGCGGTTGCCCATGGTGATCATGCGGTCGCGGAAGCGCACCCCGATGACCGCGTCGGCCTGCACGAGCGCGGCCTCCTCGTAGAGGCGCGCGAGGGCGGCCCGGCGCGACTCGCGGCGGGCGTCGCTGATGGCGCGGATCTCGCCGGTCTTGCCCTTGTAGTCGGCGATCTGCCCGACGTGGAAGATGCAGCTTCCCATCACCTGCGAGATGGGCTCGCAGCGCGCGTCGCGCGCGAGGAGGAACTCGCTCACCGACAGGTCGCTCGTGAAGAGCCGGCGCTCGGGCCCGGCCTCGTCGGAGAGGCGCTCGCGCGCGCGGAGCGGGATGCCCCCGCGCGCCACGCTCTGGAGGCTCGCGCGGAGATCGATGGGGGCCCTGCGGCGCGCCTCCATCTCAGTCGCCCACCGAGAGGACGAGCGCGGGCTTCGCGATGTGGTGGTCCTCGCGGATGGGCACGACGGCGGTGCCGACGGCGCTGAACTCGAGCACGCTCGGCCCCCAGGTGTGGTTGTTCTCGTCGATGACGACGCCCACGATGCCCGCGGCCCGGAGCCCCTCGGCCTCGGCCTGCATCCGCTCCATCGCGAGCTCGCGCGCGTCGTAGAAGGCCTGCGTGGGGCCCTGGAGCTCCATGTTCTGCCCGGGCTGCCCCGCGCCGGTCCCCGGGTTATTTTGGCCGACGTTGTAGACGCAGTTGCCCATCACGAAGCCGAGCGGGCGGTACCCGGCGTTGAGGAGCGTCCAGAAGTCCTGGCCCGAGAGGTCGCTCGTGAACGGCCGGCCCTCGGCGTTGCGGAAGACCGCGCCGCCCTCCTCGCTCCGCACCGCCGTGCCAATCGCCAGGAACTCGATGACGTTGTTGCCCCACGCGTGCACGTTGAGGGTGAGGCGCACCGCGACGACGCCGTCGGCGCCGAGCGCGTCGGCCTCTTCTTCCATGCGCTCCATCGCGAGCTCGCGGGCGCTGTAGAGCGCCTGCGTGAGGGTCGTGAGCTCCTCGCTCACGCCCTGGCGCACGGCCTGGACGCCGATGCTGTAGATGCTGCTGCCCATCACGAGCCCGAGCGGCGCGAAGCCGGCCTCCTTCACGAGGAGGAACTCGTTCACCGAGAGGTCGCTCGTGAAGAAGCGGTGCTCCTTCATCGACGCGAGGCGCTCGCGGGCGTGCTGCGGCAGGTCCTGGAGGCGCGGTCGGGGGGGCAGGCTCGGTGCGTTCGCCATGGCGGCTGTCCTTTGTGTGCGATGCCGTGGCATCGCAGGGTCGTTCGGGGCGTCGCTCAGCCGATGCGGATGCGCTCGAGTACGTGCGCGGCTCCGGCGCTCGTGTTCGCGTGCGACGCCAGCGAAGCGACGAGCATCTCCGCCCAGCGCTCGAGGGGGACCGTGGTCGTCTTCAGCGCGATGCCGCGGACCATCTTCTTGTGCTGCGCGACGAGGCCGCGGGGCCCGCGCTTCACGAGGAAGAGGTCCGGGTCGAGGTTCATCTCGAACGAGACGACCCGGTCGCCCTCGCGCTGCACCTGCGTGAGGTCCGCGAAGGAGCCGCCGAGCGCGGTCGCGAGGCGCGCGAGGAACGCGTCGGCGTTGGCGAGATCGAATTTCAGGCCCGCGGCGATCTGATTGCCCTCGATGGCAACCTGCTCGCGCTTTCCGCAGTACTTGCACGACAGCGTGCGCCCGTCCGAGCCCGGATCCATCGGAGCGCCGCAGTTCCCGCACGACGACATTCGCGCTGACCTCTTCCCTGCGAGGGTACGCGATTGCTCGCGACGGGCGCAACGGCGGCCCCGGCGGGGGTCCTACTTCGCTTGCCGCCACACGGCGACCGGCGGGCCGGCGGGGGCCCCGCCGCCACGTTCGGCCGCCTCTCGCGTGATCTCGACCCGCTCGGCGCCCTGGCCGAGCTCGGGGCTCTCGGCGACGAGGAGCGCGCCGCCGTCGGGCCGCACGGCGAGCTCGCCGAGAGCGATCCACGCGCCGCCCCGCTCGAGCCAGGCGGCGTAGTGCTCCCCGGCGCCGAGCGGCGGCAGGTGGCTCGCGGTGAGGACGGCGAGGCCATGGGCCGGGCGCTCGCGGTAGCTCGCGTGCGTCTCGGGCGGCGCGCCGGGCGCGGCGACGAGGTGGAAGGCGATGACGTCGCTCGACGTGACCATCGTGAGCGCGCGGTCCTCGCGCGCCGTCTCGAGGTCCCGCCGGCGCCACATGACGTAGAGCAGGCCCGCGGCGGCGAGCACCGCGAGGACCGGCGCGAGGCGCCGCATCGCGAGGCGGATGCGCGTCTTCGTCGTGCCGAGCGGCACGTGGAGGGTCGCCGCCACCTGCTCCTGCGTGAGCTCGTCGAAGTACGCGAGCGAGAGGGCGCGGCGCTCGGCCTGCGGGAGCGCGTCGACCGCGGCGCGCAGCGCGGAGCGGCGGTGCGCGCGCCAGAGCGCCTCGTCGGGCTCGAGCGCGTCGTCGGGGATCTCTTCTTCCCGGCCGTCGCCCTCGCCCTGGTTCTTGGCGGCCCCCGCCTTCGCGTCGCGCTTCCTCGCGCGGGCCGCGTTGAGCGCCTGGCGGCGCGCGACCTGGCAGAGCCACGGCTTGAGCGGGCCGCGGGACGGGTCGAACGCGTCGTGCTTCTGCCAGAGCGTCATGAAGACGTCCTGCACGACCTCTTCGGCCGCGGCGTCGTCGACGATGCGCGCGGCGACGGTGAAGACGAGGGGCGCGTAGCGCCTGTGGAGGGTGCGGAGCGCCCCTTCGTCTCCCGCGCCGAGGCGCGCGACGAGCTCACGATTGGCCGCGCCGTCGAGCGAGTCGGCTTGCACGTTCATGACGACCCCGAGGACGAGCCTAGCCTTAGCCGACGGCTCGGCTGTCCGCTCGCGCTTCGACCCCGGCGCGCGCCCGACCGAGGAGCGCCCCCTCCGACCGGCGGCGGGCCCGCCAGGCGTCGAGCGACGCCAGCCCGGCGCCGGCGGCGACGAGGTACGCGCACGCGAGGAGCATCGTGACGTCGAGGCGGCTCTGGTACGCGAACGCCCAGAAGCCGGTCTTCGGCGGCGCGGCCACGGGCTCGGGACCCGCGCCGAAGAGGAGCGGGAGCTTCGTCGTGGCCAGCGCGACGATCATGTCGGCGACGAGCGGCAAGGCCGCCAGCCGGGCGAACAGGCCCAGCAGGAGGAGCGCGCCGCAGACCATCTCCACGCCGCCGACGAAGGTCGCCACCTGCGCCGCGTGGGCGAAGCCGATCTTCGCGAAGCGGCCGGGGCCCTGGTTGTCGAACAGGAACTTCGTGGCGCCCGAGACGAGGAACACCGCCCCAACTGCGGCACGAACGAGCACGGTGGAGCGGCCGGCCGAGAAGCTCGGCTCGAGGAAGAACGCCCGCGCCTGCGACAAGATGGACGTGGGGTTCCGGTTGGAGGACGGGGACGTGACCTTGGGAGGGCTCTCGAAGGGGTTCATGCCCTGGGTACACGCCCCCGCGCCTTCTTGGATTTCAGCCGCCGGCGATTTCAGCTCGCCTCGTAGACGCCGACGACCTCGCCGCTCGCCACGATGTGGCCCCGCATGGCGTTCACGAGCTCCTCGCGGTTCGCGCCCGGGCCGAGCGGCAGCGCCGAGTCGAGCGCGAAGACCTGGAAGTGGTAGTGGTGCGGGCCGTGGCCGGGCGGCGGCTTCGGGCCCACGAAGCCCTCGCGGCCGAGCGTGTTCTTGCCCTGGCGGGGGCCGTCGTCCGCGCTGGCCGGGCGCGAGGTCATGCCTTCGGGGAGCACGGTCGACGTGGCGGGGATGCCGTAGACCGCCCAGTGCACGAACGGCTTGGGCAGCGGCGCGTCGGGGTCCTCGCAAAGCACCACGATCTCGCGCGCCTCGGCCGGCACGTCGGCCCAGGTGATGGCCGGCGAGACGCCCTCGAAGCCCGCGTGGCGCGGCGGGATCTCCCCGCCGTCGTCGAACGAGGGGCTGCCCACCTCGAGCCGGCGCCGCTCGACGGGGCTGTTCGCGCTGGCGAGCTTTCCGTCCCCGGCGCGGACGTTCCGGAGCAATCGACCGGCGAATCGCGAGACCTTCTCGATGAAGCTCATCGTTCTCCTCCTTCCGGGGCGATCCGGTGCGCCGGGCATGCCATGGAGCCGCCACGAACGCTCGAGCCGCGTGCGCATGAGCCGGGGCGCGCACGAGCCTTGCTTTGGCTCTGGCTCAGATGCTCGCCGACCGAAGCGGTCTAGGGAACCCCGGGAGGCCAGCCGGAAGGCCAGGGCGAGCAGGCGTCTGGGGCATCGTGCCCGCGGCAGGGCTGGGCAGCCGCATTCAGCCGCTGGCGTTCTCCAAGGAGCTCCTGCCGGTGGGCAGCCGTCTCGAGGACGGCGTCGAGCGCCCGCGGGCGGTCAGCGAGTACCTGATGGAGCGCCTCATCCTGGGCGGCGCCACGCGGCTCTGCGTGGTCATCTCGCCCGGCAAGAGCGACATCATCGAGTACTACGGCGGAGCCGTCGAAGGCGCGGACATCTGCTACGTCGTGCAGCCGCGTCCGCAGGGGCTCTGCGACGCGCTCTTCTGCGCGCTGCCGGTCCTCGGCGACGACGAGGAGGTCGTCGTCGGCCTGCCCGACACGGTCTGGTTCCCCGAGACGGGCCTGTGCGAGCTGCCCTCGGGCGAGCTCTCCTTCCTCTGCTTCCCGGTCGAGCAGCCCGAGCTCTTCGACGCCGTGGTGTCGACGCCCGAGGGGAGGGTCCGGGAGATCCAGGTGAAGAGCACCGCCGCGACGTCGCGCTGGGTGTGGGGCGCCTTCAAGATGCCGGTGCCCGTGCTCCGCGAGCTCCACGCGCTCTGGATCGCGCGCGACCGGTGCGACCCGTACCTCGGCACCCTCGTCAACGCGTGGATCGCCCGCGGCGGGCGGGCCCGCGCCATTCACGCCGGCCGCTCGTACGTCGACGTCGGAACGGTCCACGGCTACCGCGAAGCCCTGAGGCTCCTCGACTTACCGGACGACCCGCCGGCGAAGAGCGCCAAAGGTAACGTGCGTGTGTCGCGCCCATGAATGGGCGGTTCCGGCTCCCCCAGCATACCGGCAACTTGGGGATAGCTCCGGGCCACGACGCCTCGAAGAGATTCAATAGGAGATCGGAAGATCGGAAGTGGAGGCGTTGAGGCCGTGGTTCGTTTCAAGTCTGCAATGGACTGCGCGGTGGGTCGCGCCGCTTCCCGTCAGCCCATGTGTCCCATGTCCCTGACGACTTCTTCGACGCATTCCCCGACGGGACGGCCGCGTCTCAGCACTTCGAAGGCGCCGTAGCCAAAGAGGACGGCGACGGCGAGTTCGCCCACGCCGACGGTGGAGGCGACGGCGAAGCCCAGGGCGGAGACGGCGGCGACCCCGGCGTAGGGGCGCTTCTTCATCACGTCCCAGACCTTGGTGCCCGCGGTCTTGGCGCGGTCTTCGACGGCGAAGAGCACCTCGCCCTGGCCGAAGTGGCGGGTGTGGAGGGCGTGTTCGATGCTCGCGCGGACCTCGCGCCCGCGCGGGACGGTCGGTTCGAGGGCGGCGCCGTTCATCGTGTTCGTGTTCATCGCGGGTTCTCCTTCGTCCGGGGACGATTCGCGGGATTGGCGCCAGAGCCGGCGCCAGCGGGCGGCGAGGTCGTGCATGTCGACCTTGAGCTCCTCGAGCGTCTCGGTGTGCGCGCGCGCGGGGTCGGCGCAGACGCGGTCGGCGTAGGCGCCGAAGGCGCCGGTCAGGGTCGCGGCGCTCGCGGCGTTCGTGACGGCCGCGACGACCGGGATGAAGGCGACGCCGAGGGTCACCGTCGCGCGCGCCGCGAGGCCGCTGACGGCCGTGCGCGCCACGGGCTTCCACGGGATCTCCTTCCAGCGCAGCCCGTGCGCGTGACCGATGCGCACGGTCATCGCCCCGAGCAGCGGGAGCGTGAGGGCCTCGTCGGCGAGCGGGATCGGCGAGAGCACGACGGCGAGCCCCGCCGCGAGGACGCTCGAGTGGTCGACGATCTTCTGGACGGGGGGCTTCATGGCGAGGGTCTCCGGAAGCGCTGGCGCAGCAGCGGCGCGAGGCCGGCCAGCCCCGAGACCACCGTCGAGCCGTTGTTGACGATCGCGGCGACCGTGGGCGGGCACAGGCCGAAGACGCCGAGCGCCATCGCCACGAGGTTCGGCGCGAGCACGAGCGCGAGGCCGGCGCGCACCTGACCCATCGCCTCGTCCGCGATTGCGAAGGCGCGCGGCAGCTTCGAGAGCCCGCCGTCGACGAGGACCACGTCCGCCGTGTCGAGCGCCACGTCGCTGCCGCCGTGGAGCGAGATGCCGACGTCGGCGAGCGCGAGCGCGGGCGCGTCGTTGATGCCGTCGCCGACCATCGCCACGACCCGGCCCTCGCGCTGGAGCGCGCGCACGTGCCGCGCCTTGTCCTCGGGCATCAGCTCGGACATCACGCGGTCCACGCCGAGCCGCGCCGCCACCGCCTCCGCGACCCCGCGCGCGTCGCCCGACATGAGCAGCACCTCGCGCCGGCCGCCCGCGCGGAGCGCCGCGACGACGCCCGCGCTCTCCTCGCGCGGCTTGTCCGCGTACGCGAGGGCGGCCTCGAGGCGGCCGTCGATCGCCACGAAGAGCGACGACGCGCCGAGGGCGCGGTGCCGCGCGGCGATCTCGTCGAGCGCGCCGTCGTGCACGCCGTGATCGCGCATCAGCTGCCGGCGCCCGACGAGCACGCGCGCCCCGTCGACGACCGCCTCGACGCCCGAGCCGATCGTGTACCGCTCGGACCCGAGCTCCGCGGCCAGCGTGTCCGCGCCCTCGCGCGCGGCGACGTTGCGCATCGCCAGGGCGATCGGGTGCTTGTGCCGCGACTCGGCGGCCGCCGCGAACGCCAGGACCTCTTGCCGCGAACGACCGGCGAGCGTGAGCACCTCGACGACCTCGGGCTCGCCCAGTGTGAGCGTGCCGGTCTTGTCGAAGACGACCGCGTCGGCGCGCGCGAGGCGCTCCAGGTACTGCCCGCCCTTCACGAGCACGCCCGCGTCGGCCGCGACGGCGAGCGCCGAGAGCGCCGCGGTCGGCACGGCGATGCGCACGCCGCTCCCGAAGTCGGTGATCAGCACGCTGGTCAGCCGATTGAGGCTGCCCGAGAGCATGCCCGCCGCGGCGCCGAGCGCGAGGGTGGGCAGGACGAGGCGGTTGGCGGCGGCCTCCGCGTTGCGCTGGAGGGTCATCGGCTTGCTGCCCGCGGCCTCGAGCATGCGCACGATGCGGGCGGCGGTGGTGTCCGCGCCCGCGCGCTGGACCTCGAGCACGATTTGGCCGTCGACGACGACCGTGGACGCGTGGACCCCGTCGCCCTGGCGCCGCGGCCGCGGGAGCGACTCGCCGGTCAGCGGCTTCTCGTCGACCGTGGCGGCCCCCTCGAAGACCACGCCGTCCGCCGCGATCCGCTCGCCGGGATAGACGACCACGCGATCCCCTGCCCGCAGCGCCTCCACGGGGACACGCTCCGCGCCGCCCTCGCCGATGCGCCACGCGTGGCTCGCGTCGAGGTGCGCCCGCGCCGACATCGTCTTGCGCGCGCGGTCGGCCGTGCGCTCGAGGATGAGATCTCCCACGCCGAGCAGCCAGGTGATGAGCGCCGCGGTCGGCGCGCGCCGGGTGCCGAGCGCGATGCCGATCGCCGCGACGTCGAGCGTGTCGATGGTCATCCGCCGGGCCGCGAGCGAGCGCGCGGCGCGGCCGAGCACCGGCACCGCGGTCGCCGCGACGGCGCACGCCTCGACCGCCGGGTGCAGCGCGCCCGTCACCGCCGCCGCCAGGACGAGCGTGTCGAACGCCGACTTCGCCTTCCCGGCCCCCGCGCCCTCGCGCCGCGCGCCGGGCACCGCCGCCCAGAGCGCCGGGTCGCTCGACTCGACGAGCTGCACGAGCTCCGCCTCGGAGATCCGCGCCGGATCGTAGCCCACGAGCACCGATCCCGACGCGGGCGAGGCCTGGACCTCGAGCACCCGCCGGTCGTCGCGCAGCCACGCCCCGAGCCGCGACGCGTCCTCCAGCGGCCCCGCGACGACGCGGAAGCGCGCGCGCCCGGGCAGCGCGTGCACCAGCGCGAACCGGCGCGAGGGCGGCGGCATCGACGAGGTCCGCAGCGCCGCGAGCCGGTCGCGCAGGGCCGCCGTCGAGCGCGCCGCGCGCGCCGCGGAGGGCACGAGCCGGAGCTCGAGGGCGCCCGGACGGAGGCGCTCGATCGACGTGACCTCCGCGCGGTCGCGCCCCCAGTCGAGGAGCGCGCGCTCGTCGTCGCTGTCGGGCTCGACGCCGACGAGCCGCAGGCGCGCGCGTCCGAGGGCGCGGAGCTCGATGGCGGCGGCGCCGCCTCCGACCGGGGGTGCCTTCATCGCGCGCTCCGGCGCGGCTGGGCGCGCTCGAGGTCGCGCACGTGGACCTCGCGGAAGAACGCGTACGACCAGTAGAGGAGGTTGTCCCAGCGCGGCCACCGCGGCTGCCGCGCGAGCACGAGCGAGCCGACCGCGCCGACGCCGAGCACGAACGAGACGACGCCGTGGAGGTCGGCCGCGCCCCCGGTCATCTCGGCCACGTGCGAGTTGGCGGTGCGGGCCGCGCCGACGACCGCGCGCGTCGCGTCGGGGCGGCGCCCGGACCCGTCGAGGCGCAGGCCCGTCTCGAGCACGCGGCTCAGGATGGCGTCGGCGTCGATCGTCTCGGGGGCATACTCGACGAGGACGCTGCCGCTGAGCGCGTTGTGCGCGACGCGCTCCACGCCGGGCGTGCCCGCGAGGGCGCCGCGGACCTTCGCCGCCTGACCTGTCGAGCGCTCGAGGACGGCGCCGCGCAGACGAAGGCGGCCCGCGTGGTGATAGACGATCTCGATCCGGGGCAATCCTTTGAAGGCGATCTGCGCCGTCACGGAACGCCCCCGTTGGCGCCGGGGCTGGCGCTCGAAGCGTTCGTGTTGGAGGCGCCGGCCGGCTCCTGCCAGGTCCGCGGCTCGCCGCGCGAACGGACCTCGGCGACGAAGTCCTCGAGGTAGTCGCCCTCGATCGCGACCGCGCGCTTCGCGCGCTCGGCCCAGGACGTCACCGTCGAGGCCAGGCTCACGGCCGCGGCCCGCGAGGACTCGACCGTGCTCCTGGCAGCCCAACCACTCACGAACCCGAACGCGAAACCGACGAGGGTACTCATGGAGGATGCGGGCGGTTGCAAGTTGTGCACGCGCCTCGTCACCCCTTCGTAACCAGCACGTCACGGGTCTCGCTCGCGCCTCCGACGTTGCCTTGCGTCACAGCGCGGCGGGCGTGCGCAGCACGACGGAGACCGGCGCCCCCTGCCGCGCCGGGATGAGCCCCGCCTTGGCGATGGAGGACACGACCTCCTTGGTGAGGCTCTGGGCGAAGTCGGTGTTCGAGCGCGGGTTCTCGGTCTGCGTGATCGCCGACCAGACCATGTGGCCGCTGCTCGGGTTCCAGACCGTGGTCTCGAACTTCACGAACTGATCGGTCTCCGCGTACACGGGCGCGCCGGGCCCCCAGTACGCGCCGTAGAAGCCGCCCTCCCAGTCCGCGTCGGGCGCGACGAGCACCGCCTCGGTCACGCCCTTCATCGTCGAGACGAGCGCGCCGTCGTAGCCCTGGCCCTGCAACGTCGACTGGACGGCGAGCGGATCGGGCGGCACCTGGCTCTCGGGGAAGATGCTGTACGAGGGCGTCGCCCGGACGCCGTAGCTCGCGAGCTGCGCGACGAACGCGTCCTCGAGGGTGTGGCGATCGGTGGCGGTCACCCGACCCGCGAAGACGGCGATCTGCTTCATCGGCCCGGCCGCGTAGCTCTGGCTCTTCCACACGTCGGTCTCGGTGGTCGGCGTCGAGCAGGCCGAGACGGCGAGGGCGAGGGCCAGAGGAAGAGTCGAGGTGCAGGCGGTTCGGATGGGAGAATGCATGAGGGACGGCTCCTTCCTCGAAGCGCCCTCGCAAGCCTCGAGCCTCTCGGGGCGCGGCAGAGACTCGTGTACCTTCTGCGGCATGGCCGAGCGGAGCGAGCGCAGAGCGTGGAGCGTCTGGTTCGTCACGTGGCTCTCGTACGGGACCTACTACTTCGGCCGGAAGAACCTCAGCATCGCGAAGTCGTCGATCGGCAAGGAGCTCGGCGACCGCGCCCTCTACGGCGTCGAGACGCTCTACCTCGTCGCCTACGCGGCCGGGCAGTACCTCAGCGGCTGGCTCGGCGACCGCGTGGGCGCGCGCAGGCTCGTCGGCGTGGGGATGCTGGTCGCCGCGGCGGCGAGCTTCGCGTTCGGGTTGTGGAGCCTGGGCGTGCTCTTCCTCCTCACGCAGGCGGTGAACGGCCTCGCGCAATCGACCGGCTGGCCCGGCAACGTGAAGGCGATGGAAGAGTGGACGACGCCCGCCACCCGCGGGCGCGTCATGGGGTTCTGGACGACCTGCTACACGGTGGGCAGCATCGCCGCGACGGCGTTCGCGACGAAGGTCGCCGGGCTGTGGGGCTGGCGCGCGGCGTTCTACGCGCCGGCGCTCGTCCTCGCGGCGGTCGGGCTGCTCGTCTTCGCCTTCGTGCGCCCCGGGCCGCGCGCCGAAGCCGCGGCGGTCGCGCCCACCCCCGAGCGGCAGGCCGCGAGGCGCGCGGTCGCCCTGAGCGCGACGGTGTGGTGGTACGGGGCGAGCTACTTCTTCATCAAGCTGATTCGCTACTGCCTGCTCTTCTGGCTGCCGTTCTATCTCGAGCGGGTGCTCGGCTACGCGAAGGCCGACGCGGGGTACGACTCCACCGCGTTCGAGATCGGCGGCGTCGTCGGGACCATCGCGCTCGGCTGGCTCTCCGACGGCGCGCGCGGGGTGCCGCGCTCGATGCTCTGCTCCGGCTCCCTCGTGGGCCTCGCCGCGGCCCTCTTCGCGTACACGCGCTTCGGCGCGGCGAGCCACGGGGTCAACTTCGTCCTGATGGCCCTCGTCGGCGCCCTCCTCTACGGCCCCGACTCGCTGCTCTCCGGCGCGGCCGCGCAGGACCTCGGCGGCCCGCAGGCGGCGGCCCTCGCGATCGGCATGATCAACGGCCTCGGCTCGGTCGGCGCCGCCTCGCAGGAGGTGATCACCCGCGTCGTGAGCCAGGTGTGGAGCTGGAACGCGGTCTTCTACGTCCTGCTCGTCTCCGCGATCGCGGCCGCGGCCATGCTCGTGCCCACGTTCCGGCGCGAGCGGGTGGCCGCGCCGTCCACGCCCTGACCGGGGTCCACGCCTCGACCGGACGTCAGAGCTTCTTCCCGGGGACCGCGGCCGTCAGCAAGGCCGCGCGGTCCGCGCGCGCGCCCGGGGCGCCGAGGGCCGAGGTGCCGAGGTCGAAGACGAGGCCCCACGTCATCGTGTCCTCGGCGCCGACCGCGATCGCGGAGGCCGAGCAGCCGTTGCCCTGAGCGCGAATCGCGTCGGTCCCGAGGGTCATGTCGGGGCCGGCGAGGCCGCGCGCGACGCGCTTCGCCGCGCCGCCGCCGGCGGGCCAGACGTCGATGACCCCGTCCTTCGCGATCCACGCGACGACGGCGCAATCCGCCAAGGGCGCGTCGAACGACAGCGGGAGCGCCTGGGTCGTCTGATCGCGCGCCTCGGTCTTCACGCGCACGCTCGCGGCGTTCGCGGCGTGCAGCACGGCGGCGACCGCCGCCACCTGGGACGGCTTCGCGGTGCGCATCGCGACCATGTCGACCGCGCCCCCCGCCACGCCGGGCTTGCCGTTCAACAGCGCTCCGACCTTGTCGGCGAAGGACGGCTCCCCGGTCGCCACGCTGTCGTGGCCGATGGCGACGCTCGAGCGGTCGATGATGATCTCGGGGGCGCGCACCTCCTCCGCGGCGGGCGCGGGGGCCGGTCGCGGGGGCGGCGGAGCAGGCTCGTCGCCCGCGGCGGTGTCGGGGTGGGGCTCGTCGCAGCCGGAGCACGCGAGGGAAGCGGCGAGACCTGCCGGCACGGCCAGGAAGAGGAGGCCGGCAAGGCGGAAGCCGGGGCAGAAGGGGACGGCGCGAACGGGCATGTCGGCGCGCATCGTCGCCCGGCGGCGGCCCGCCCGGCAACCGGGGTTGCGCGCGGGGCCCCCCTGCGCGGCCCTTGGCAGCCGCCACCCCCGGTCGCTACGCTGTTTGACGCCCGCCCATGACCGACAGGCCCCTCACGAGCGACGCGCCTTCGCTCGCCGGATCGATCGTCGGCGGCAAGTACCGCGTCCTGCGTCTCATCGGCACCGGCGGGATGGGGACCGTGTGGGAGGGCGTCCACGTCGCTCTCGGCACGAGGGTCGCGATCAAGTTCATCAAGCCGCGCTTCTCGGATCAGGCCGAGGCGCGGGCGCGCTTCGAGATCGAGGCCCGCGCCGCCGCGAAGCTCAAGACGAAGCACGCGGTGCACGTGTTCGACTACGGCGTGAGCCCCGAGGGCCTGCCGTACATCGTCATGGAGTTCCTCGACGGCCAGTCGCTCTCGGACGCGATCATCGGCCGCGGCCCGCTCGACGGCGCGGAGGTCTCGCAGATCATCGGGCAGGCCGCGCGCGCCCTGACGCGCGCGCACGCCGCGGGCATCGTCCACCGCGATCTCAAGCCCGACAACATCTTCCTCGCCACCGCCGAGGACGCGGCCGACGCCCCGGCGTCGCCCTCCGTCGAGGGCTTGCCCTACGTGGTGAAGCTCGTCGACTTCGGCATCGCGAAGATCTTCGAGGAGCAGCCCGGCGAGGGCGCCACGCCGTCGCCGATGGGCGGGCCGACGCGGGAAGGCACCGTCATCGGCACGCCGAACTTCATGGCGCCCGAGCAGCTCACGGTCGGCGGCGCGCCGGGCCCGCTGACGGACCTGTGGTCGCTCGGCGCGTGCACCTTCGCGGCGATGACGGGGCGCCTGCCCTTCGAGGGCGACGTGCTCGGCGACATCGTGCTCAAGGTGTGCGCCGCGCCCATGCCGGCGCCGTCGAAGATCAACCCGCGCGTGCCCCCGGGCTTCGACGCGTGGTTCGCGCGCGCGTGCTCGCGCGACCCGACGCGGCGCTTCCAGACCGCCGAGGAGCTGGCGCAGGCGCTCGCGGGCGTGTGCGGCATGGCGCGCGTCCGCATGGCGACGCTCGACGAGGATCAGATCCAGTACGTCATGCGGCCGAAGGCCGACTCGGAGGAGATCCCGAGCATCGCGCCGCCGTCGTCGATGTCGCCGAAGACCGCGCTGCTCGCGGGCCTCGTGCTGGGCATCGCGATGATGGTCGGACTGCTGGGCTTCTTCGCGTGGCACGAGCGATCGATGGCCCCGGGATCCGGAGCCATCGCACCGCCCGCGTCGGCGCCGCAGTGACGGCGGCGCCTGCGGAGTCTCGAGCCGGACCGCCCGCGCCTGACGTCAGGCCGCGATGCGACGGCGGAGCTCGACGCGCATCTCGTCGAAGCTCGGGGCCGTTTTGCCGCGCGCGCGGCACAAGAGAAAGAGCGCGTGGTGCACCTCGGCGTCGTCCGGCGCCGCGTTCGAGCCGTCGAGGCGCGCGCGGTCGAGCGCGAGCGCGTAGGCCGCGTCGAGCTCGTCGCCGCCGGACTGCTGGAGGTACGCCATGGCCTCGTCCCGAGAAACGGTTTCGAGGCTGTTGATGATCGGCTTTCTCTTCATGCCTGCCCCTTCGTTGCCGCGTTCCTGCGGCACCAAGGATTCCGCTTCGACCGGTCCCCCTCGTTCACGGAGGCCCCGCCGCATGAGCGGAAAGACCAGCGCGAGCGCGAGGCCCGCGTTGAAGTCTCCCGCCTGGGCGAAGCGCGCGCGACGTGGACGCGGCGCGTTGCGCCCGACCCGTTCGCCCGGAGCGTCGCTGCGCTCGCCGCGCGCCTGCGCGTTATAAGCCGAGAGGCTTCGGCGCCCTTCGCGCCTGCTACCCACCACGTCTCTTCGGACCTGGAGTTCGGGCATTCTCTCTATGGGAGCGGGAGCGCCGCCCCAGACGCTTAATAAGCTAACCCTTCCGCCCGCGGTCGACCAACTTTTTCTTGGCAGGCCGACGACATCCGTGCTCGCGGGACCCCGGCGTGGCAAAAGTGTCTCAGCCTGCACGCTCAACGCACGGGCCTCGGGCGCGAGAGCCATCGGACCAGCGCGCTCCCCGTGTGCTGCGCGTAGTCGATGCGAAGCTGCCAGTCGACTTCGCTCGCCGGCATAGCCCCGTCGACGGCGTCGGGCGCAGCCAGGAGATATTTCGGAAACCCGGGCGACCCCACCTGGTGCCGGAGAAGGACGGCGAGAGAGCGGCGCATCTCGCGATCGAGGCGGGCCAGCTCACCCGCGGGCACGGCCGCATCCCCTCGCTCCCGCCGCGACGCCGCGTCGAGGGTCGCGACGCCGGCCTCGCAGCGGCTGCCCACCGGGGTGAGGCGCGGCGTGACCAGCGGCCCGAAGCCGTACGCGCCGTCGGCGTCGAACGGCGTGTCGCCCTCGCCGTACTGGAGGCGGCGGTCGTACTCCTGCCATCGCAGGCAGAAGTCGAGCGCCTTCGGGTCCGGCGCCGTGTCCCACAGATCTTCCATCGCCTGGCAGGTCCAGTGCTCTTCGCCGAAGTAGTAGCGGCTGCCGAAGAAGGTCCACGCGGGCCCGACGAGCCGGGCGAGCGCGCGGCTCGCGGCGTCGCGATTGCCCGCGTCGCCGGTGAGGGTCGCCGCGCGGGAGAGCGCGAGCGCGGCCTCGCCCGTGTAGTAGAGGAGCTGGACGTCGATCGGCCGGCCGGCGGGGCGGTCGAACTCGTGCATGAAGTCGCCGTCGGGCCGCTGCTGGGCGCGCAGGAAGGCGGCCAGCTCGGGCACCGGCGCCGCGAACGAAGGGTCGAGCCCGGTGCGGGCGATCTGGACGAACGCGATGACGGCGAGCGCGGTGGAGCCCACGTCGACCACGTCGTCGGTGCCGACGCAGCGGTGCGGCCCGCAGTCGGCGATCGCGTGGTCGCGGAGGAAGGACGCGGCGCGGACCGCGGCCGCGCCGACGTCGCGGTCGCCCGAGAGCGCCGCGGCCTGCGCGAGGAAGTACGTCGCCCCCGAGTGCCGCGGCCAGTCGTACCCCGGCAGGTCGCGGTTGCTCGGGGCGTCGATCATGTAGCGAAAGCGCCCGTTCGCATCGACGCCGCGCGCGAGGAAACGCCCGGCGCCGATGGCCGCGGCGCGCACGTCGTCGTCGGTCATGGTGTCGGCCGTGACGCGGCGGGCCGGCGGGGCGCCGGGCAGTTCGCGCGCGACGCGGAAGCGGCGGAAGCGCGCGCGCTCCATGAGCTCGGGACCGGTCACGCCGAAGCGCTCGGACAGGACGCCGACCACGACGGGCATGTCGACGCCGCCCCGGAACCCGAGGCTCGGGAAGTCGACGCCGCGGTCGTACGCCTGCCGCGACAGCAGGTCGTCGGGCGTCATGACCTCCGTGCGGTCGCCGACGGTGGCGGCGATCCCGTCGCGGCCCGGCACGAACGACAGCGCGAGCGTGAGGTCGCTCCACGCCAGGACCGGCCCCTCGCCCACGACCACCTCGTGCACGAGGGTCGCGCCGGGGTGGGCGGCGAGGGCGGCGTCGAGCGCGGGCGCGGCGTCCGTTCGCGTCGCCAGCACGGCGCGGGCCACGCGTTCGCCGCCGGCCCACACGGTCGCGATGACGCGCGACGGCGCCCCGTCGACCCCGTGCGACGGCGCCCCGTCGACCCGGAACGCGTGCCGGACGGCCCCGCAGAGGAGCACGGTCGCGACGAGCCAAGCCGCGAGGGCGCGCGCCAAGGGGTCGCGCAGGAGCATCGGCTCAGGTCTCCCTGGCGCGGAGCCACACGATCCGCACGACCGGCAGGGCGACCAGGTAGGGCAGCAGCAGCGCCGCGACGAGCACGAGGATCACCGCGCCGCCCATGCCCACCGGGCCGTACACCCCGTCGAGCCAGCTGGCGGTCGCCGCCAGCGCCGTGACGACCGAGAGCCCGAGCACGAGCGACAGGATGGAGACCGCTCGCGCGACCTTCACGCCCCAGCCCGCGCGGGACGCCAGACCGGCGCCCGAGGCCAGGTGCAACGCAGCGAGGAGGACCGCCGGGACGTCGACGGGCGCCCATCGCGTGGGCAGGCCCGCGAACACGCCGAGCAGGACCAGCGCCGCGGTGACGAAGTCGCCGACCGCGAAGACCAGGGACGCCCGCCGGGAGAGCACCATGCGGGCCCCTCAGTACCACCGGGCCGGGCCCGCGGGCGCTAGAATTGCCCGTACACGAAGGGCTCCGGCTTCGCGATCGCCGCCAGGTGCAGCGCGAACGCCGCGGCCGCCAGGACGAGCCCCTGCACGAGCGCCGGCGTGCCCACGAACGACTCGCGCAGGCGGGTCTTCCACGACCGCGGCGCCGCGTGCACCAGCGCGGCCGACGCGAGGGCCGCGACGATCTGCGCCTGCGCCGCCGGCGTCACGTGCTCGAAGCGCCACGCGCCTCGGGCGATCTGCCGCAAGACGAGCAGCGCGTGGTCGAACGTGGGCGCGCGGAAGAAGATCCACGCGAAGCACACGAAGTGGAACGTCGCGAGGATCGCGAGCCCGTGGACCCAGTCGCGGCGTGGCTCCCGCACGCCGCGGGCGCGCTGCCAGGCGCGCGTGACCGCGAGGGCCGCGCCGTGCAGCGTGCCCCAGAGGACGAACGTCCAGGATGCGCCGTGCCAAAGGCCGCCGAGGACCATCGTGATCATGAGGTTCCGGTACGTCTTGAGCGACCCCGAGCGCGACCCGCCGAGCGGCTTGTACAGGTAGTCGCGCAGCCACGTGCTGAGCGAGATGTGCCAGCGCCGCCAGAAGTCCTGGAGGTCGCTCGAGAGGTACGGCGCGTCGAAGTTCTCCGGCAGGACGTACCCGAAGAGCGCCGCGCTGCCGATGGCCACGTCGGTGTAGCCGGAGAAGTCGGCGTAGATCTGGAAGGCGTAGCCGTAGGCGGCCGCGAGGACCTCGAGGGCCGTGAAGCGCTCGGGGGCCGCGAACACCGGGTTGACGATGGTGCGCGCGAGGAGGTCGCCGAGGACGATCTTCTTCGCGAGGCCCACGCCGATGCGCCAGAGCCCGCGCGCCTGCGCGGCCGCGTCGGGGGCGCCGCGTTCGCGAGCTGCGGGAGCATCTGCGCGGGGCGCACGATCGGCCCCGCCACGAGGTGCGGGAAGAAGCACACGAAGAGGAGGTAGTCGGGGTAGCTCTTGGCGGGCTCGATCTCGCGCCGCCACACGTCGATCGTGTAGCTCATCGTCTCGAACGTGAAGAACGAGATGCCGAAGGGCAGCACGAGGTGCAGGTACGCGACGCGCACCGGCAGGCCCGCCGCGGCGGCGAGCGCGGCGATCGACTCGGCGCCGAAGTCCCAGTACTTGAAGAGCGCGAGGACGCCCAGGTAGTAGCCGATCGAGAGGCCGAGGAGCACGTTGCGGCGCGCCGGCTTCTCGACGCGCCCCAGCGCCCGCCCGACGAAGTAGTCGAGCGTGCTGCCCCCGAAGATCACGCCGAGGCACCCGAGGGCCCACCACGGCGCCGCGACGGGCACCGGCTCGTCGCGGGCCGCGTCCCACGTGCCGTAGAAGTAGAACGCGTAGCTCGCGGCCACGAGGAAGAGCGCGCGCGCGCGGCGCCGGCGCGGGCCCAGCAGCCAGAAGACCGCCCACGTGCCGATGAGGAAGGCGCCGTACGCCGGGCTCCCGAACAGCACGCCTGCCCCCCTACTCCCCGCCCGCCGCGGCTCCGAGCGCAGCCCCCGCCGCCTCCACCGCCATCATCCGCACGGTCCGCCCCGGCACGCGCAGCTCGAACGCGCCCTTGTCGCGCGCGACGCGCGTCCCTTCGATTGCGTCGACGAGCGCGCCGATGCCCGCGAGCGACACCCGCACGACGAGATCCTCCGGCGTCGGGTTCATCACGAACACCACGCGGGGCACGCCCTGCTCGTCCTCGTGCACCGCGACGTGCGCGTCGATCGGATCGGTGGGCCACGTCGGGAGGCCCAGCTCGTCGATGCGCCGCGCGACCAGCACGTCGGCGCGCGCCACGTCGTCGAGCGGCTCGATCTCGATGCCCTCGACGTTCACCGGCTTCTCGAGCGGCAGCATGGCGCCGTCGAGCTCCGGCACCCGCGGCCCCATCGTCACGATGGCCCCGCGACCGCGCGCGACGTGCAGGCTGTCGACGAGGTGCGGCTTCAGCCCTCCCGCGCTCGCGCAGATGATCCACTTCGCGTCGGCCGTCGACGTCTCGACCGTCTCGCCGCCGGCGTACGCGAAGGGCACGCCGCGCGCGTGGAGCGCGCGCTCGAACGCGCGCAGGTACGCCTCGGCGGCGATGACGGGCGGGGCGTCGAGGCCGAAGTCGCGCTCGAGCACGCTCTCGCGCCAGCCCGCGCCCGCGACGTGGAAGAGCGCCGGCGTGAGCGGCCCGAACGCGTGCGTCACGCGGGCGAGGCGCCGGAGCGCGCGCGGGACGACGAGCCTCACCGGGGCGCGCCGGCGCAGCGTGTGGAAAGAGGCGCGATCGAGCGCCGCGAGGAGGCGCGCGTAGAGCGCCGCCATCGGGCGCGGGCGGCCGTGCGAGTCGATCGGCGCGCCGATCCACCGGTCGCGCTCGACCGCCATGTACAGGTTGAAGCCGCGGAGGCCGTAGGCCAGCGCGCACGTGAGCGCGTACATCGAGTCGCGCTCGTCGAGCGGCGCGAAGAACGGCGGGAAGCCCGCGCCCACCTCCGCGCCGAACGCCGGGCGCCTGCCCTCGCACCGCGACGCGAGCTCGGTGGTGCGCCGGAGCACGGTCCAGTGCTCCTGCGGCGTGGCGCGGTGGTAGTAGTCGAGGCCGATCAGGTCGATCGCGGTCATGCGCGCCGGGTTGAGCGGCGTCGCGCTCTCGCCGAGCGGCAGGTTGTGCGTCGTGGGCAAGCCGTCGAAGCCCGCGTCGACCATCGCGGCGGCCATGCGCTCCATCGCGCTCGAGAGGAGCTCCTCGTGGAACTCGGCCCAGTCGACGTGCCGCGCGAGCTGCCGGGTCTCGCGGGCGTCGAAGCGCTTCGGCGGGTCGACCGTCGCGAAGCCGAGCGTGTCGTCCTGCCAGGCGGCGCGGAGCGCGGGCGGGCTGCGGCGGTACTTGGCGCGGAGAAACTCGCGGAACGCGTGCACCGCGTCGGGGTGGTAGTCCTGGTCGTACTGGCCGTCGCGGAAGTAGAGCGCGCCCTCGTTGTCGACCTGCACGAGCACGATTGGCCCGTCGGGCCAGCGCATGTGCGAGAGGACCTTGCCGACGGCGCGGTACCAGCGCGCGGTCTCCTCGAGGAACGCGTCGCTCGCGTAGCTCGGGACCGGGAACGCGACGGGCACGATCGGCAGCACGACCGGCCGGCCGTTCGGCGTGCGCGCCTGGCACTGCTCGTCCCAGACGATGCGCTCGGGCAGGCCGAAGTACGTGAGCTCGGCGTTGATGTGCGGCCCGGGCCGGAGCAGGCACCGCAGCCCGACCTCGTGCGCGAGCTGGAGGAAGCGCACGACGTCGAGCGACGGATCGCGGTCGCCGAAGTCGTACTCGCCCGGCCCGGTCTCGTGCACGCCCCACGGCACGTACGTGTCGACGAGGCGCAGGCCCATCGCGCGCATCGCCTCGAGGCCTGGACGCCACTCGTTCGGCGGGTGTCGCCAGTAGTGCATCGCGCCGCACCAGAGCGGGAGCGCGGCGCCGTCGCCGAGATCGAGGCCGTCGGGGCGCAGGCGCACGCGGACGTGCGGCGGCACGGAGTCGGGCCCCGACGACGCCGGCGGCGGCGGCGAAGACGGGGTGAGGGCGGGGCGGGCGACGCGGCGGCGCGGGGGCAAAGGGATCTACCTGGGCAGGACGCGCGCGAGGAGCTCGGAGAGCGCGCGCATGTCCTCGTCGTCGGAGAGGCGCGCGAGGCTCGCGCGGGCCTTGGCGATCGTCGGCTCGACGAACTTGAGGAAGGAGGGGTTCCTCTTCACGCGGTCGATGAAGACGAAACGGCCCGCGTCCTTCAGCTTGCGCTGCACGGTCACGCGGTCGAACTCGCGGCCCAGCGAGGCGCGGCCCGCCGCGTCGAGGCCCTGGGCGCCCGCGAACTCGTCGAGGCGCGCCTCGACGAAGGCGCGATTGAAGGTCTGGTAGCTGTCGTTGAGCAGGGCGACGAGGTCGTACACGCGCGGGCCGAGGAGCGCATCCTGGAAGTCGATCCAGCAGAGCGACCGCCAGGTGCCGTCCGGCGAGCGACGCACCATGAGGTTGCGCGACTGGTAGTCGCGATGGACGAAGACGCGGGGGCCCCCGGCGATGCCGCGCGCCAGGCGCTGCACGACGCCGTCGAAGAGCGCGCGGTCGTCCGGCTCGAGGGTCACGCCGCGCGCCTCGAGCGCCCATTCGCGAAAGTGGTGCAGCTCCCAGAGGAGCAGGTCCTCGTCGAACGCCCGCGACGCGACGACGGACCCCGGATCGAGCGACGCCAGCGCGCCCTGCGCCCGCGCGAGGTCCGCGACGGCGCGCACGTAGAGCGCCTCTTTCGTGTCGGGGCGGGAGCCGAGAAAGACTGCGAGCGTGTCGTCGCCGAGGTCCTCGAGCAGCACCCAGCCGCTCGCCATGTCTTCCGCGTAGACGACCGGCACGTCGATCCCGCGCGACGCGAGCAGGTCGCGCACCTCGAGGAACGGCCAGCGGGCCGGCGCGCCGCCGCCCTTCGCGATCTCCTCGGGCTTCGCGCCGTCGGGCACGTACATCGCGACGACGTTCACGCCGGCCACCTTCGCGCGGAAGTAGCGCCGCGCGGAGGCGCCGCCGGTCATGGGCTCCCAGACGAAGTCGCCGGCCGCGGGGAAGGCGCGCGCGACGAGCGCCAGGACGGGCGCGAAGTCGAGCTCGGGGACGGGCGGCGCCACGGCGCGCAGGGCGAGGGCATCCCGGTCGGCTGTGCGGTCGGCGGTCATTCGGCGGGGGTCATCTCGGGTTCGGCTCGCGGCGGTGCGGTCCGAGAGGTACCACTCCGGGACAATGACCGCCAAGCACGCGCCCTCGGTCCTCCGCGCCGCCGAGGGCCTCGGCAGCGAGCTGAGCGCGCCGGTGCGCCGGTCCATCGAGACCTGGCTCGAGCGCCTCGAAGAGTGGAACGCGCGCATCGACTTGACCGCCGCGCGGTCGACCGAGGAGCTCGTGGACCTGATGCTGTGCGACGCGATCGTCCTCGCCAAGCGCCTGCCGCAGGGCGCGCGCGTCGTCGACGTGGGCACGGGCGCGGGGGCGCCGGGCCTCGCGCTCGCCATCCTCCGCGACGACCTCCGCGTCACGCTCGTCGAGCCGCTCGCGAAGCGCGCGAGCTTCCTCCGCACCGTGGTCGGCGCGCTGGGCCGGTCGGACGTGGCCATCGAGCGCGCCCGCGCCGAGGCGCTCTCGGGCCGCCGCGCCTGGGACGCGGCGGTCTCGCGGGCGACGCTCGCGCCCCCCGCATGGCTCGCGGCCGGGGTCGGGCTCGCCGCTCCCGGCGGCGAGGTCTGGGTGCTCCTGGCGAAGGAGCCCGCGCCGGAGCACCCGCGCGCCGCCCTAGAGCGGGACGAAACCTACGTCTGGCCGCTGACCGGCGCGGTGCGCCGGGCGGTTTCGTACCGCGTGACGTCCTAGGGCTCGGAATATTTGGCCCAGGCGAGGGGCACGTGCGACCGCTCTTCCGATGACCGCCGAACGGGGCGCCCACAGGGGCGAGGGCCGCGAATCGGAGCTTGCCGCGCTTCGGAAGATCGCAGAAGAGCTGGCCAAACAACGCGGCGAGCGCGTGACGACCGGGCATTTGCTCGCCGCCATCGCCTCGGGGGCCGGCGGCGCGGCGGAGCTCCTGCGCGACCGCCGGCTCGACGCGGAGCTCCTCCTCAAGGCGGCGCGCGTCCTGACCGACGACCACACCGACGCGGTCACGCGCGCGTTCCAGCGCACGCGCGAGCTCGCGGCCCGCTCGCCGACGCGCGACGCGAGCGGGGTGCACCTGCTCTTCGCGCTGTGCCAGGAGCGCACGACCGCCGCGTACCGCGCCATCACGCAGTGCGGGTCCGACGTGACCAAGCTGCGCATGGCCGCGATGCAGCTCGCGATGGGCATCGTCGGCCCGCGCCGCATGCCGGGGGCAACGCAGCTCACCCTGCCGCCATCTCCCGCGCCCGCCGCGAAGCCCGCGCCGCAGCTCGCGCCCCCCCCGCGGCCGACCCTCACGGTCGCCGTGCCGGTCCGCGCGCCCGAGCCGGCGCCGCGCCCGAAGCGGCGCCCGGTCCCCGCCGCCGCTCCGGCCGCGTCGCGGCCCGCGGCCCCGCTCGGGAAGTTCGAGCTCGATCCGAAGAAGTTCCCGACGCTGGTCGCGATCGGCCGCAACCTCACGAGCGCCGCGGAGCGCGGTGAGCTCGACCCGGTGCTCGGGCGCGAGGCGGAGATCGAGCGGACGCTCGACGTCCTCGCCAAGCGCCAGGGCAACTGCCCTTGCCTCGTGGGCACGGCGGGCGTCGGCAAGACGTCCGTCGTCCGCGGCCTCGCGCAGCGCATCGCCGAGGGGTTCCCCGGCGAGCGGCCGGGCGTGCTCGACGACCGCATCGTCCTCGAGATCGACGCGGCCTCGCTCCTCGCCGGCACCGGCGTGCGCGGCGCGCTCGCGGAGCGCATGGCGCAGATCAAGGCGGAGGTCGCGCGCGCCGAGGGCCGCGTCATCCTCTTCTTCGACGAGATGCACGCGATCCTCGCGGCCGACGAGGAGGCCGCCGCGGAGCTGAAGGTGTCGCTCGGGCGCGGGGAGCTCGCGTGCATCGGGGCGACCACGGTCGAGGACTACAAGCGCGTCGTCCTGCCGGACGCGGCGCTCGCGCGCCGGCTCACGCCGATCGAGGTGGCGGAGCTCGCGCCCGACGAGGCGGTGCTCGCGATCGAGCGGGTGGCGCCGGCCTTCGAGCGGCACCACGGGGTGCGCTTCTCGGCCGACGTCATCGCCGCGGCGGTGGCCTGGAGCGCGCGGTACGTGCCGGACCGCGCGCTGCCCGACAAGGCGGTGAACGTCCTCGACCTCGCGGCGGCCCGCGCGCGGCGGCGCGGCGAGAAGGAGGTCGGCCGGGAGACCCTCGCGGAGGTCGTGAGCGAGTCGAGCGGCGTGCCGGTCGAGCGGCTCCTCGAGACGGACGGATCGCGCATGCTGCGGCTCGAGCAGCTCATGGGCGCGCGCATCGTGGGGCACCGCGAGGCGCTCGCGCGCATCGCGCGGGTGCTGCGGCGGAACGCGAGCGGCTTCCGGTCGCGGCGGCCGATCGGCTCGTTCTTGCTCCTCGGTCCGACCGGTGTCGGCAAGACCGAGACGGCCAAGGCGATCGCGGAGTGCCTGTTCCACTCGCCGCACGCGATGACGCGGCTCGACTTCTCCGAGTATGCCGAGGCCCACGCGATCGCGCGCCTCGTCGGCGCCCCGCCCGGCTACATCGGGCACGACGGCGGCGGGCAGCTCACCGAGGCTGTGCGCAAGCGGCCGTATCAGGTGCTCCTCCTCGACGAGATTGAGAAGGCGCACCGCGACGTGCTCGAGGCCTTCCTCCAGGTGTTCGACGAGGGGCACCTCACCGACGGACGGGGGCGCACCGTGGACTTCACGAACGTCGTCATCGCGATGACCTCGAACCTCGGCGCGGACGTGGCGAAGCCCGCGGCGCGCGGGCGCATCGGCTTCGGAGACCGCGGCGGGCACGCCGAGCGGGCCGAGCAGGAGAAGACGGCGTACGAGCAGGCCCTCTACGGCGCGGCGCGAGCCGGGCTTCCGCCGGAGCTGTACAACCGCATCGACGAGGTCCTGGCCTTCGGTCCGCTCGGGCGCGCCGACGTGGCCGAGGTCGCTCGCCGGATGCTCCGCGCCCTGGGCGAGGACCTGGCCGCGGCCCGCGGCGTCGCGCTCGACGTCAGCGAGGGCGCGATCGAGGCGCTCCTCGACGAGGGCGGGTTCGACGCCGAACTGGGCGCGCGGCCGATGCGCCGCGCGATCGCCCGCCTGATCGAGGCGCCCATCGCCGAGCTGCTCCTCAAGGGGGAGCTCGATCGCGGCGACGTCGCCATGATCGACGTGGACGGCGGAAAGGTGGCGGTGGACGTGGTCCGCGGGGGCGCCGCGAGGATCCGCGCCAGCGCCTGACGCCAATTGACGCGACGCCGCGCGTGACATCACAGTTGCGCGCATGGGCGGCGAGACGATGCTGGCGGGGCCGGACCTCTCGGCGGGCGTGCCCGTCGAGAGCGTGACCGAGGGGCGGACGTTGCTGGGGCACGCGCTGGGCGAGGCCGTCTTCCTCGTCCGCCGCGGCGAGGACGTGCTGGCGGTGGGCGCCACCTGCACCCACTACGGCGGCCCGCTGGCCGAGGGCCTCATCGTCGGGGAAGAGGTGCGCTGCCCCTGGCACCACGCCTGCTTTTCGCTCCGCACGGGCGAGCCGCTGCGGGGCCCGGCGCTGAACCCGATCCCGTGCTTCGACGTCACGCGGCGCGACGGGAAGCTCTTCATCCTCGGCAAGCGGGAGGCGGCCACGGTGCGGCTGGCCGACGCCGGGCCGCCCTCGGTGGTCATCGTCGGGGCGGGCGCGGCGGGGAACGCCTGCGCCGAAGCCCTGCGGCGCGCCCGGTACGCGGGGCCCATCACCCTCTTCGGCGCCGAGGAGACGGTGCCCGTCGACCGGCCCAACCTGTCGAAGGACTACCTGGCCGGAAACGCCCCCGAGGAGTGGATCCCGCTCCGCGGCGAGGACTTCTACCGCGAGCACGACATCGAGCTCCACGTCGGCACGCGCGTCACGGCGATCGACGTGGCGAAGAAGACGCTCGCGCTCTCGAGCGGCGGGTCGCGCGCGTACGGGGCGCTCGTCCTCGCGACCGGCGCGCAGCCGGTCCGCCCGCCCATCCCGGGCGTCGACGCGCCGCACGTCCTCGTGCTGCGCACGCTCGCCGACAGCCGTACGATCGTCGCGCGGGCGGCGACCGCCAAGCGTGCGGTGCTCGTCGGCGCGGGGTTCATCGGGCTGGAGGTCGCGGCCAGCCTGCGCACGCGCGGGCTCGAGGTCCACGTCGCGGCGCCGGAGGCGGTGCCGCTCGCGCGCGTCATGGGGGACGCCGTCGGCGCGTTCGTGCGCAAGCTGCACGAGGAGCACGGCGTGCGCTTCCACCTGGGGGCCACGGTCCGCGCGATTGAGCCGGGCGCGGTCGTTCTGGGCGACGGCACGCGCCTCGAGGCCGACCTCGTGGTCGTGGGCGCGGGCGTCCGGCCCGACGTGGCGCTCGCCGAGCAGGCGGGGCTCGCGGTCGATCGCGGCATCCTCGTCGACAAGCACCTTCGCGCGAGCGCGCCCTCGGTGTGGGCGGCGGGCGACGTCGCGCGCTGGCCCGACCCGCGGAGCGGCGCGGCGATCCGCGTGGAGCACTGGGTGGTCGCGGAGCGAATGGGGCAGACCGCGGCGCACAGCGTGCTCGGCGCATCGGTGCGCTTCGACGCGGTGCCGTTCTTCTGGAGCGCGCACTACGACGTGACCATCGCGTACGTCGGGCACGCCGAGCGGTGGGACCGCGTCGACATCCACGGCAGCCTCGACGCGCGCGACGCCGCGGTGGCCTTCCGCCTCGGCGGCAAGACGCTCGCCGTGGCCACGGTCGGCCGCGACGGCGTGAGCCTCGAGGCCGAGGCGGCCCTCGAAGAGGGCGACGAGGCCGCGCTCCGTATGCTCGTCCCCGGCTGACGGCCGGATCTCGCCCTAGGCGTGCGCCTGCGCGGGCGCGTCGAGGCGCTCGGGCCGCGCGCAGGGCAGCTCGACGATCACGGTGGTGCCCTGCCCGAGCGCGCTCGAGAGGCGGATGGTGCCGCCGTGCGCCGCGACGATCTGCTTCGTGATGTAGAGGCCGAGGCCCAGCCCCCCGAAGTGCCGCGAGGACGCGGCGCGCTCGAAGCGCTCGAAGATGCGCGCCTGGTCGGCGTCGCTGATGCCCATGCCGCGATCGCGGACGACGAGGCTCGCGCTGCGCTCGCCGGCGCACACCTCGACCTCGATGCGGGTGCCGCGCGCGAACTTGATGGCGTTCGACAGCAGGTCGGTGACGACCTGCTCGATGCGCACCCGGTCCCAGCGCCCGACCACGGCGCCCGGGGCGACGATGTCGAGCGCCCCGCCCGCGCGCGCCAGCTCGGCGTCGAAGCGCGCGCCGACCTCCCGGCACACCTGCGCGAGGTCCACGTCCTCGAGCACGAGGTCGAGCGCCCCGCGGCGAATGCGCGACACGTCGAGGAGCTGCTCGACCAGGCTCGCGAGCCGCTTGAACTGCCGGAGGACGACCGAGAGGCCCCCCTGGGGGCCCGTGAGGAGCACCGGGCGGCCGTTGAGGGCCGCCCGCTCGAGCGACTCGAGCCGGAGCTGGATTGACGTGAGCGGCGTGCGAAGCTCGTGGGACGCGACCGACAGGAACTCGTCGCGCGCGTCGATGGCCTCCTGCGCGGTGCTGTAGAGGCGCGCGTTGTCGATGGCCTGGGCGCACCGGCGGGCGAGCTCCTCGGCGACGCTGAGGTCCGCGGCCGTGTACGGCCGGCCGGCCGCGGCGCGCGCGAAGACGATGAGGCCGAACGTCTGCCGGCGAGCCACGAGCGGCGTGACGATGAGCGACCGGAGGCCGGCCTCCTTGAAGATTTGCGCGGCCCGCGCGCCGACCTCCCCGTCGGGCAGGGGGAAGCCCTCGGCGGGGGCGATCATGTCCTCGGTGACCTCGGGCAGCCACGCGGAGCGGTTGTTCTGGATGAGCCCCGCGACGGGGCCGAGGTTCACGAGCTTCGACGGCGGCAGCTCCCGCAGGAGGGCCGCCTTCGCGCGGTCGACGTGCGCGAACGCGACGGGCCGCATCATGTCCTCCTCGGCGACGAAGACGGTGCACCAGTCGGCCAGCGGGCCGATGGCGAGGCCGGCGACCTTCTCGAGCATCTTCTCGTAGTCGAGCGACTCGGCGAGGAGGGAGCCGGCCTCGGCGAGGAGGCGCAGCCGCTCCTCCGCGCGCTTTCGCTCGGTGACGTTCCAGCTCACGGCGAGGATGCCGACGATGCGGCCCTCGGCGTCGCGGAACGGCTCGACCTCCGTCGAGTACGCGCGTCCCATCCACTCGGCCTCGGTCCGCACCGACTCGCCTTCGAGGGCGCGGCGGTAGACCTGCAAGACGGGGTCGTTGGAGTCGACGATGTTCAG
Source organism: uncultured delta proteobacterium (assembly GCA_963797395.1). Classification (GTDB taxonomy): domain Bacteria; phylum Myxococcota_A; class Polyangia; order Polyangiales; family Polyangiaceae; genus Palsa-1150. Next base: position 552,819 of record CAWCPA010000008.1, on the reverse strand, counting down.
GTACTCCTGGACGGAGACGCCCACGAGCGCGGCGCTCGAGGGGATGCCGAGGGCCGCCAGCTCGCGGCCCACGCCCGAGGTGAAGCGGAGATCGCGATTGGTGGTCCACACGAGCGCGGGAAGCTGCGCGAGCATGCGGCGGAGGTGCGCCTCGCTCTCGCGGAGGGTCGCCTCGGTGGAGCGGCGCTCGGTGACGTCGAGCATGAGCCCGAGCAGGCCGCGCACCTTGCCGTCGGGCCCGCGGCGCACGCGCACGCGCGACCGGAACCACCGCTGCTCGCCGCCGGCCGTGAGCACGCGGTGCACGCTCTGTCGCTCCTTGCCGTCGGCCGCGACCGCGCGCACGAGGCCGAGGATGTGGCGGCGCTCCTGCGGGTGGAGGAGCCGCGCGAAGAAGCCCTCCGCGTCGAGCCACTCGCCGACCGAGTACCCGAGGGGAGCGAGCGCGCCGGTGACGTACGAGATGGCGAGCGTCGACGGGTTCATCGTCCAGACGATGACGTCGATGTCCTCGAGCAGGCTCCGCTGCTCCTCGAGCGCGAGGCGAAGCGCCTCTTCCGAGATTTGGGTGTGGGCGGGCACGCGGCAACCCCACCGAAATGAGTGCGACGCGCCGTTGCGTTCGTCCATCCCCACGCTTCGGCCGATACTGGCCACGCGGGGTGCGGAGCGGGGCAGAGGGCTACAGCTCTTCGGGGCCGGCTTCGATGGCGCGGCGGTAACGGTCGCGCCGCGCGTTGTCCTTGAGGATCTCGTACGCCTCTTCCAGAACGGTCGTGATCTTGCGGACGTCGCCGGCGAGGTCGGCCACCTCGGGCGTCAGCATTCGCGACGGGTCGAACGCGCGGCGGAGCTCGAGGAACGCGCGACGCACCTCGTAGCCCGTGGCGTCCCGCGACACGCCGAGGACCGCGAAGTAGTCGCCGTCGTCGACGATTTGCGCGCGCGCGCGGACGCGCTCGCGGATGGCCTCCGCGTCGATGGCGGCGTCGTCGGCCGCGTCGGCGGGGGCGTCGCTCGGACGGGGTCGGTCGTTCACCGACGGGAGCACCTCGAGCACGTCGAGCCGCGCGAGCGCGAACACGACCGTGGCGAGGTCGCCGTCGTCCGCGCCGTCGAGCACCTCGCGGAGCGAGCGGCCCGTGGACGCGCGGAGCCGCTCGAGCTCCTCGGGCGCGAGCGCGCACTCGGCGAGCAGCGCCGCGGAGGCTCCGTGGCCGAGGCGCGCCCCGAGGCCGCCGACCCGCTCGATCGCGTCGGAGGGCGCGACGATGCGGCGGACGAGCTCCACGAAGACCTCGGCGCCGGTCGAGCCGCCGAACACGCTCGGCTCGCTCGCGAGGCGGCCGGGCGCGCGCTCCTCGACGACGAGCCGGCCCTCGCGCATCTGGAGGACGTGCGAGAGCACCCACTCGGCGTGCGCGCGCAGCGTGGGCCACATGTGGTCTTGCCCGAGGTAACCGCGGGCGACGAGCGCCGCGACCGCGTGGCGGCCGAACGGCGGGAACTTGGAGCCGAGCCGGCGCACGGTCTCGCGCGGCAGGTCGCCGCGCGCGCCGAGGAAGGCGAGGAGCGACTCTTCGTCGGCGCTCGAGGCCGCGGTGACGATGTCGCCCTCGCGGAGCACGACGCGGCGCTCGATTGACGCCTCGACGAAGCAGAGCGAGCCGCCGGTGCGCGCGGCGATCGCGCGCGCGACCGCGTCCATCGACTCGCCCTGCTCCAGGGCGCTCGGCATCACGGTCGGGACCGCGAGGTCGGCCGGCACGCGCGCGGGCCGGAGCTGCAGGGCCTCGGGGGGCGGCCCGCGCGCCGGCTCGGCCCGGACCCGCGGCTCGGAGCCGCCGCCCGTGGTGGAGATGCCGCCGCCCGTCGGCCCCGTGTGGGTGCCGGCGCTCGTGTGCGCGCCCGGGTTGCCGTGCGTCGGCGGGGGGGCGGGCGCGTCCTCGGTGAGCGGGCGGCGCTTGCTGGCCGCGGGGGTCGGGCCGCCGCCGGTGCCGCCGCTGGTGGAGCTCGCGCCGGTCGTGCGCGGCGCGCCGCCGTCGTTGGTGCGCTCGCGCGGCGGCGCCTGGGTGGAGCGGGGAGCGGCCGGGGCCTCGTCCTCGTCGTCGTCGGCCTCCATCGGCTCGTCGAGCGACGCGAGGAGCTCGGCCGGAAGCACGGCCTCGATCTCGTCCTCGGGCGACGGGAGCATCGACTCGGTCTCGGCGCGCACCTGGACGCGCATCTCGGCTTCCGCGAGGAGCTGCTGGAGCTCGCTGCTGACGGGCGGCGCGAGGCCCGGGGTGCGCTTGGGGGGAGAGCCGGAGCCGAGGCCGCTCGGCGGGCCGGGCGGCTCGGAGGGGCTGCGCATCGACGCGCGGGCGACGGTCGGCGGCGGGACGGGCGTGGCCGGCGAGACCGGGATGGAGCGCATGCTCGCGGGCGGCAGCGACGCCTCGTATGCGTCGCGCGAGCCGTAGGAGGGCGTGGCCGGGACGCGCGGGCCGCCCGCGAGCACCTCGACCTTGCGCACGAGCGCGGGCACGTCGACGGGGCGCACGAAGAGACCGCTCCCCTCGTGCGCGAGGGCCTCCTCGGGGCTCGCGACCGCGCCGCCGGGGCGCGCGAGGAAGAGGACGTGGATGTCGTCCGCGTCGGGGAGCTCGCGCATGCGCCCGACCGCGTCGAGGGCGCCGTCGCTGTCGGCGTCGATGAGGATGACGCGCGGGGTCTGCACGGCCACGCGCGCGACCAGCATGGAGAGCGGCACGTCGACCACGGCGTAGCCGCCGATGCGAAGGGCCTGCGCGACGCGCTCGGCCTCGGCGGTCGGATCGCTGACGAAGACCGTGGTGACCTGGCCCCGCCCTCCCCCGTCGTCGAGCCTCCCTGCGCCCGCCAAGGCTTACCCCCCGCCGCCCCCGCGCTTCGCCCCGATTCGCGCGCCGAGCTGCTCGCCGAGCCGCGGGAGCACCCCCGCCCCCCAGACGAGCGCAAAAATGAAGGCCACGAGTAAGAGCTCGCCTCGGCTCGCTGCGAACATCCTTGCTACTTTACCATGGCCGGGTCCGCCCCTTCTGCCCCGCCGATGCCCGCGCCGCCCTTTCCTTCGTCCGCCCCCGGCCACGAGCCGCCGTCCCCCTTCCGGCAGCGGATGGAGGCCGCCGTCACGCGGCTCGCCGCGCTGCCCTGGCGAAAGTGGGCCGAACGGACCGCGATTGCGCTCGGAGCGCTGTCGTTCGCGGGGGCGCTCGCCCTCTGGCTGGTCGTGCGGCACTACGAGGCCGGGCTGCCGAGCGTCTCCGACCTCCGCGCCTACCAGGCGCCCCAGGTGACGCGGGTGCTCGCCCGGGACGGGACCGTGCTCGCCGAGCTCTTCACCCAGCGCCGCACCGTGGTGCCCATCGCGACGCTGCCGGCGCACGTGAAGCTCGCGGTGCTCGCGGCGGAGGACGCGGGCTTCTACGAGCACCAGGGCCTGAACTACCTGGGCATCGCGCGCGCGATGCTGGTCAACCTGCGCAAGCACGGGACGCGGCAGGGCGGCTCGACCATCACCCAGCAGGTGGTCAAAAACCTGCTTCTCAACACGCGCGAGCGGACGATCTCGCGAAAGATCCGCGAAGCGCTCCTCGCGCGACGGCTCGAGCAGGACCTGACGAAGGACGAGATCCTCGAGCTCTACGTGAACAACATCTACCTCGGCCGCGGCCGGTACGGCATCGAGGAGGCGGCGCGCGACGACTTCGGGCGGAGCGCGAAGGATCTCGACCATCGCCCAGGCCGCGCTCATCGCCGGGCGCATCGCGAACCCGCGCGACTACCACCCGCGGGCGAACCTCCCGCAGGCGCTGGCGCGGCGGGCGTACGTGCTCGGGCAGATGCGCGAGAAGGGCTTCCTCACGGACGGGCAGTGGTCGGCGGCGGACCGCGAGCCGGTCGCGCTCGCGCCCCTCGCGGAGAACGAGAGTGAGCTCGCGCCGGAGGCCGTGGAGCTCGCGAAGAGCGTGCTCTATCGCCTCGAGCCGGAGGTCGCGCGCAACGGCGGCTTCACGGTCACGACCTCCATCGACGCGAAGCTTCAGGCCGCGGCGCGCAAGGCCGTGCGGGACGCGATCGACGGGTACGACAAGCGCCACGGCCTCGACGAGGGCCTCAAGGCCCCCACGGTCGCCGACCGCAAGGGTCGGGCGCCCGCGCCGCGGGACAACCCCGCGCCGTTCGAGGGCGCGCCGAGCTTCGAGCAGCACAAGGTCCTCGTCGGGACCGTGACCCACGCCGACGACGAGGCAGGCACCTTCGACGTGCGCGTGGGCGCTGCGCTCGGCACCGTGCGGCTCGCCGACTACGCGCGGTACAACCCGAAGGGCCTGGCGCCGAGCGCGTTCGCGCCCGTCGGGGCGCGCGTCCGCGTGAGCCTGCTCGGCCCGGTGCCCGAGGTGGGGACCGGCTCGGCCGACGGGAGCGAGCCGCGCGTGCCGCTCCGCATGGAGTCGGGGCCGGAGGGCGCGTTCGTCGCCCTCGACGTGCGCACCCGCGAGATCCTGGCGCTCGTCGGCAGCTACGAGGGCCAGGCCGGCGCGCTCGATCGCGCCACCCAGTCGCGCCGCCAGCCCGGCTCCACGTTCAAGCCGATCGTCTACTCGTACGCCCTGCACTCGCGCCGCTTCACGCCCGCGACCCTCGTCGATCCGAACCCCGACGACTTCGAGGGCGGCTACCACCCGAGCAACTTCGAGGGCTACCGCGGCCACGATCCGCTCCGCCTGCGCGAGGCGCTCGCGAACAGCGTGAACGTCGCGGCCGTGCGCGTGCTCCAGGACGTGGGGCCCGCGAACGTCGTCCCGTGGGCGCAGGCGCTGGGCATCACGTCGCCGATGAAGGCCGACCTGTCGCTCGCGCTGGGAAGCTACGAGGTGCGGCCCATGGAGCTCGCGGGCGCGTACGCCACGTTCGCCGCGGGCGGCACGTACCAGGAGCCCCGGCTGGTGACGCGCATCGTGGGGCCCGACGGCAAGGAGATCCCGGTCCCCGAGCCGGCGCCCCCGCGCCGCGTGCTCGACGACGCCGAGGCCTACGTCGTCACCAACATGCTGACGAGCGTCATCGACCACGGCACCGCGACCCGCGCCAAGTCCCTCGGCCGGCCGCTCGCCGGCAAGACCGGCACCTCGAACGGCCCGAAGGACACGTGGTTCGCCGGCTATTCGACCGACATCGCCGCCGTCGCCTGGATCGGATTCGACGACGGCCGGCTCCTCGGCGCCGCCGAGCAGGGCGCGGTCACCGCCCTCCCCGCGTGGATCGAGTTCATGAAGGTCGCCAGCGAGGGCCGCCCCCGCGTCGACTTCCCGCGACCGCCCGGCGTCACGACCGTCACGATCGACCAGCGCACCGGTTCGCTGCCGTATCCGGACGATCCCGACGTCCTCGACGAAGTGTTCCTCGCCGGCACCGAGCCGACCGCCGTCGCGGAGCCGGCGGCCGCCTCGGACGATGCCGGAGCGCCCTGAGCGGCCTCCCCCTAGCGCTCGAAGGCGGCCAGGATCTTCTTCGCGATCCGGTCGAAGTCTTCGACGTCGCGGTCGTCGAGCGCCGAGGAGAGGCGCGCGATGATGCCCTCGCGGACCTGCTCGACCCGCTCGCGCATCCGCTGCCCCGAGGCGGTGAGCTCGAGCATGTATTGCCGGCGGTCTTCCTCGCTTCGCTTCCGGCGCACCCAGCCCCGCTCGACGAGCGTCTCGAGCGCGCGGCCCGTGAGGGTCTGCGCGGTGTCGGTCGCGCGGGCGAGGTCGGCCTGCGAGATGCGGCTGTTCCTCCCGATGTGCCGCAGGAACTTCGCCTGGTTGCTCCCCACCTCGAACGCGGCGTACTCCTCGCTCGCCACCGAGCGGATGCGCTTGAAGGTCTCGGTGAAGCGCTCGAAGAACTCGCGGCGGTCGCGCGGAGCCACGACGAAGACCACTAACCGACCGCCACGGCGTACGCAACCGTCCACCCGCACCTTGACGAGTACTATACCGGTGCATCATATTCATGCACGGGTATACGAATGGCCGCGCGCACCTTCCGCTCGCTGAGGAGCTTCAACTACCGCGCCTGGGCCGCCGGCGCGCTCGTGTCGAACGTGGGCACGTGGATGCAGCGCACCGCGCAAGACTGGCTCGTCCTCACCCAGCTCACCGACCGCAACGCGACCGCGGTGGGCGTGGTGATGGCGCTCCAGTTCGGGCCGCAGGTCGTGCTGCTGCCGTTCACGGGGTACGCGGCCGACCACTTCGACCTGCGGAAGATCCTCTTCGCGACGCAGGCGGCGATGGGCGTGCTCGCCCTCGGCCTCGGGATCTTCACCATCACCGGCGCCGTGCAGCTCTGGCACGTGTACGCCTTCGCCCTCGGTCTGGGCTGCGTCTCGGCGTTCGACGCCCCGGCGCGGCAGGCCTTCGTCTCGGAGCTCGTCCCCGAGGAGGACCTGTCGAACGCGGTCGCGCTCAACTCCACCTCCTTCAACGGCGCGCGCCTCGTCGGCCCGGCCGTCGCGGGCGCGCTCATCGGCCCGATCGGCACGGGCGGCGTGTTCCTCGCGAACGCGGCCTCCTTCGCCGCGGTGCTCGGCGCGCTCCTCGTGCTCCGCCCCGGGGAGCTCCGCCGCGCGAACCGGCCCCGCAAGCGCGCCGGCCACCTCGCCGACGGCTTCCGCTACGTGGCCGCGCGGCCGGACCTGAGGTCCATCCTCCTCATGCTGTTCCTCATCGGCACGTTCGGCCTCAACTTCCCCATCTTCATCTCGACGATGGCCGTCAGCGTCTTCCACAAGGGCGCCGGGCAGTTCGGCCTGCTCACGTCGATCATGGCCGTCGGCTCGGTCGCGGGCGCGCTGCTGTCGGCCGCGCGCGCCAGGCCGAACATCACGCTCCTCCTCGCGGGCGCCGCGTGCTTCGGCGCCGGCTTCGTCCTCGCGGCGCTCATGCCGAGCTACGGCCTCTTCGGCGTCGCGCTCGCCCTCATCGGCGTCGCCGCCCAGACGTTCACGACCACCGCGAACAGCACCATCCAGCTCGCGACGGAGCCCGCGATGCGGGGCCGCGTGATGGCGATCCTCCTCGCCATCGCGCTCGGGGGCACGCCGATTGGCGCGCCCATCGTCGGCTGGGTCGCCGACACGTTCGGCCCGCGGGCCGCGCTCGGCATCGGGGCCGCGGCCGGCTTCGCCGCCGCGCTGGTCGCCGCGCGCTACCTCTCCAAGTACGCCCCTCGAACCGCGAAAGGAACCTGAAACCGTGCCCGCGACCGCCCTCGACCCGAAGACCGCCCTCGTCGTCATCGATCTCCAGAAGGGGCTCTCCGCGTACCCCTCCGTGCACCCCTTCCGCGACGTCGTGGCGCAGACCGCGCGCCTCGCCGCCGCCTTCCGCGAGGCGAAGCTCCCGGTGGTGCTCGTCACGGCCGGCTTCTCCGCCGACCGCGCCGACGCGGTCCGCACGCGCACCGACGCGCCGCGCCGCGAGCTCCCGACCTCGCCGGAGTTCTTCGAGCTGGTCCCCGAGCTCGAGGCCGCGCCCACCGACCTCCTCATCGTCAAGCGCCAGCCGAGCGCCTTCTACGGCACCGAGCTCGACCTCCAGCTCCGGCGGCGCCACGTCACGGGCATCGTGCTCACCGGCATCGCGACGAGCATCGGCGTGGAGGCGACGGCGCGAGCCGCGAACGAGCGCGCGTACAACATCACCTTCGCGTCCGACGCGATGACCGACCTCGATGCGGCCTCGCACCAGCACTCGCTGACCAAGATGTTTCCGCGCCTCGGCGAGGTCGACAGCACCCACGCCATCCTCGCGCTCCTCCAGCGCCGGTGAACGCCGCCCGGTTCATCGACGCGATACATCAATGAGACGCGTCGTAAACCGGTCGGCGGCCCCCGGGCGGTGGACGGATTCGAGTTCGTGTGGGCATGGTTGGCGTCCATGCCGCGCCTCCACTCCATCCCCCCTTCCCGCCTCCTCGTCGGCTGCCTCGCGATCGCCGGCCTCGCCGTGCCGCCCGCGTGCGGCTCGTCGGGCGGGTCGAACAGCAGCAGCGGGTCGAGCGGCGGCAGCACCGGCTCCACCACCAGCGGCAGCAGCGGTAGCGCGTCGTTCTCGGGCGACGGCACGGGCAACTCGGGCAGCTCGCTCTCCTCGTCGGGCGACACCGTGATCCTCGCCGACGCGGGCGACGACGGCGGCGACGCGACCACGTCCGAAGGCGGCGACGACGGCTCGAGCGACGACGGCGGCGACGCGACCACGTCCGAAGGCGGCGAAGGCGGAAGCTCCGTCACCGCCGACGGCGGCGACGGCGGCACCGAGGCCGGCGGCGGAGGCTCGGTCGACGGCGGCGCGGCGCACACGGTGTGCAGCCAGACGTGGTCCGCGACGGACTCCGGCTTCCAGTGGAGCGGCCAGTCCTACGGCAAGTCGACGGCGATCGACGCCTCGGGGAACATCCTCTTCGCCGCCACGCTGCCGCAGACCTCGATCACCATCGGCGGCAAGGCGTACGCCGCGCTGGGCTCGAGCGACGGCCTGCTCGTGAAGCTCGACGCGAGCTGCAACGTGACCTGGGCCAAGCGGTACGGCAGCGCGATCGGCGCGATGTCCGTCGCGTCGATCGCGGTCGACAGCAGCGGCAACACCGACGTCGTCGGCAACTTCCAGGGCACGGTGAGCCTCGGCAAGACCACCACGGTCACCGCCACGCCGGGCGGCACGACGTCCTTCGTCTTCCAGGTCGATCCGAACGGGAACACGACCTGGCAGCAGACGTTCGACGCGGGCTTGCTCTCCACCACGCAGCTCTTCGACGTCTCCGTCGACTCGAGCGACGACGTGCTCTTCGTGGGCACCGCGTCGGGGCCGATCACCTTCGGGAGCGACACGGTCGGCAGCGGCTCCGAGGCGCCCGCGTTCCTCGCGAAGCTCGACTCGAGCGGCAACGTCCTCTACGGCGTCGACGGGCAGACCCTCGGGTCGACCGCGGGCGCTTCGCTCCTCGGCGTCGCGGGCGGCGCGAACGGCGCGGCCTGGGTGAGCGGGCTCGCGGCGAACAACGGGCCGGACGGCGGTCCGCCCTACCCGTTCGTCGCGCTGACGGCGGCGGTCGACTCCAAGGGCAACGACGTGTGGAACTACGGGACGATGCTCTCGGTGAACCCCGCCGCCTGGTCGAACTCGAGCATCGCGGTCGACTCTGCGGGCGAGGTCGCGCTGCTCGACAACTGGGGCCTCATCGGCGCCGGCGGCGACGGGGGCGCCACGTTCCTGTCCGAGCGCGCGGTCCACAAGCGCGACTCGTCGGGGACCACGCTCTGGGCGGGCACGCCCCCCGAGCTCAACGAGGGCTGGTACGGCTCGCAGAATCAGTGGGCGTGGTCGGGCTCGTCCAACGTGTCTTGCGACTCCACGGGCAACGTCGCCGCGGCGGGCGAGTTCAGCGGCTCGCTCGACGTGAGCCCGTCGCCGGCCTTGACCAGCGCGGGCAGCGTCGACGTGGCCGTCGTCGTGTTCGACCCGACGATCGGCAACGTCGTTCGCGGCGCTCGCTACGGGGGGACCGCCGCGGATTTCGCGTCGGGCGTGACGCTCGCCTCGAACGGGGACGTGGTCGTCGGCGGCTGGTCGGTCCCGGCGTCCACCGTCACCTCGAACACCAAGGCGGCCTCGAACTTCAGCCTCTTCGTCGCGAAGCTTGGCTGGTGAGCCCTAGTTTGGGAGCATCCGTCCTTTGAACTTCCGTTCAGCCCCTGCTCGAGGTTGACCGCGGGGTCCACTTGAGCACGTCGCGCGCGCGGTCGCTCTTCGCGTACGCGAGGAAAGCGGACGCTACGGCGGGGCCCGCTTGCCCGCGGCCCGAGGATCGCTCGGCGGAAGCGCCTGAGGGGTCGGAGGCAGGCGAAGCTCGATCCGGCTCAAACATGCTGCGATGACCGACGGCGGCGACTTCCCCTGGTGTGGGCCGAACTCCATCGAGGCCTAAACGGTGGCCCCGAGAAGTGCAAGCGCGTACGCGCCCGCGGGCGCGCGCCGATCGCGTGCGCCGATCCCCATGAATTTCTTGCGTGCGGGCGCACCAGAAGGAGCGCGCACCCTTCAGGTGGGCGAGGTCGCGCCGCGCCCTCAGGACGCGAGGTCGCCGTCCTCGGAGCGGAACCAGCGGCTCGCGATGCGCACGGCGTTCGTGGCCGCGCCGAGGCGGAGGTTGTCGCCGACGACCGTGAGGCACACGCTGCGGCCCGACGGGTCGCGCTCGTCGGCGCGGAGGCGGCCGACGAGGGCGCGGTCGCGATCGCGCACGCACGCGACGGCGCTCAGGCCTTCGCCCGCCGCGCCCGGGAGCCACCGCACGAACGGGGCCTGCTTGCCGTCGGCGAGGACCGCCGCGATCTCCTCGAGGGAGGCCTTCTTGCCGAGGGTGAGCCACACGTTCTCGTAGTGCCCGACCGCGACCGCGACGCGGCAGCACTGCGCGGAGATGCCGAAGGCGGGGAGCCGGAGGATTCTTCGGCTTTCGAAGGTGAGCTTGCGCTCCTCGGACGAGAAGCCCGAGGCGTCGGTGCCGCCGTTGTGGGGCACGGTGTTTCCGGCGTAGTGCGTCGGGTCGAACTTGGAGCCCAGGCGGTCGGCCTCCGCATAGCCGGCCTTCGACTCGCCGAGGAACTGGTCTAGGGGGCCGATGCCGGCGCCGCTGACGGCCTGGTAGGTCGCGACGGACGCCGACTCGAGGCCGTACTTGCGCTGGAGGGGCGCGACCGCGAGCGTGAAGGGGATGGTCGTGCAGTTGGGGTTCGCGACCAGGCGCACCGCGTCGGTGACGAGGTCCTGGTTCACGCCCGCCGCGACGAGGGGCACCTTCTCGTCGGCGCGGTAGGTGTTGCTCTTGTCGACGACGCGATGGCCGAGTTCGAGGAGCCGGGGCACGTACCGCTTGCTGTGCTCGTCGTCGAGGGCCACGAACGCGAGGTCGCCGTGGGGGGCGCCCGCCTCTTCGAGGCGCGACGCGCCGAGCACCTCGTGCTCCTTGCCCGCCACCGTCATGGACTGATCGCGGCTGGCGTAGAGCGCCAGGGTGGCGCCCGGCCACGCGCGCCCCACGAGGTCGAGCGTCTCGCGACCGACCAGGCCCGTCGCGCCCAGGATGCAGATTCGCATGGCCGGCCGTATGACACGTCTCCCAGGCCGGGGCCAGTGTCGTAATCTCAGCCCGGCACTTCGAGCCGCACACCCCCTTGTGTGGGGCTCATGTGGGGCGACGCTAACGAAAGAAGGAGCACCGACATGGCGAAAGGCATCGAGCGGGGAAAGAAGGACAACAAGCCGAAGCTTTCGACGAAGGAGAAGCAGAAGAAGAAGAAGGAGAAGGCCGCGGCCAAGGGCTGATTGCCGAGCGCGGTGCCAGCGGGGATGCGACGATGGGGACGAGACCGAAGCCGCACGTTCGGGTGTGGGCTCGCGTCTCGGGCCGCGCCGGCGCGTTCCCGCGGCCAGCCACGGCGACGTGGCTGGCGGCGGCGCTCGGCGGCGCGCTCGCGACGGTCCCTCGCGACGCCCGCGCGGCGGGGGCCCTCGAGACGGTCGCGCAGTCGGCCGCGGGCTCGCTCGGCGCGCTCGACGGGCCGCCCGGCGCGAGCGTCGTCGTGGCGGCCCCTCTGGTCGCGGACGACCCGGCGCCCAGGGGCGACGAGCTCGCGCTCCGCATCGCGGCGCTCGTGGCCGGCCGCATCGGCGCGGGCGCGACCGCCCAGGCGCAGACCGCGCCGCTGGCGACCGCGCGCGCCGTCGCCGGTCGCGCCAGCGCGCTCGTCTACGTGCAGACCGAGGTCGCGCGCGGCGACCTCCGCGCGACCATCGACGTGTACCCCTCGATGGCCAACGCGTGGGACCGCATTCGCAACCCGCTGCCCGCGCCGGCCCGGCACGCCTTCGCCTCCACCAAGATCGACGCGGAGGTCCGCACCTTCCTCTTGCCGCTCGTGCTCGAGCAGGCCAGCGTCGATTGCGCGCGCCACCAGGAAGGCGACGTGCTCGCCGTGGCCTGCGGCGACGTGGACGGCGACGGCGGCAACGAGCTCGTGCTCGTGTCGGCGGCGCGCGTCGCGATTGGCCGGGTGCGCGGCGGGTGGTTCACGCCCGAGCGGACCGCTGCGTGGGACGCGATCGAGCCCCTCCTCCCCGTGCCGATGCGCGAGCCGCTCGCGGAAGCCGTCGTCGTGCCGGGCGAGGTCGCGGTGGGCTCGACGGGCCGCGGCGGCGTGCGCCTCACGCCGGAGCTCTCGGTGCTCGCGCCCCTCGCCGGGCTGCCCGTGTGGGGCGGCGACGACGTCGTGTGCTTGCTGCCCGAGCCCTCGGCCGGCGCGTTCGACGGGGCCCCGGTGGGCTGCCCCCTCCGGCACGACCCCCGCCCGCAGATCGCCGTGCCCGCGCCGCGCTTCGACGCGTTCGGCGCGGCCAGCGTGGCGGACGCCCTCGGCAACGCGCGCACGGTGGTCGCGGTGCGCGAGCCCAGCGGACGGCTGCGGCTGAAGGCCGGCGACGCGGTGGCCTCGCCGGCGGGGACCGTCGGCGCGCAGCTCGCGGTCGCGGACCTGGACCAGGACGGGATGCCCGACATCGCCTCGAGCGCCGACCTGTCGAGCGCCGAAGAGCGCTCGCCCGCTAAACAGACCGGACCGCTCGTCCCGCGGCCCGACGACGCGATCGACATCGCGAGCTGGACGCCGGGCGACGCCGAGCTCCGGGGCCGCCTGCACCTGCCGGCGCCGGGCGGCGTGCGCGCGCTCGCCGTCTGCCCGCCCGAGGAGCACGGCGCGCCGGTGCTGGTGGCGGTGGTGGGCTCGGAGATTTGGCTCGTGCGCGCGGGCCGGCCCGCCCCGCCCGAAGAGCGCAAGGCCGCGCCATGATCGGACGCCGGCGCTTCCTCGCGGGGGCAGCGGGCGCGCTCGGGCTGCTCGCCGCGCGCCCGGTGGCGGCGCGCGGGCGGGTTCCGTACGGCACGGCGCTCGCGCTCCACGTCCCCTGGCCCACCACGTCGCTCGACCCGCACCGCGTCGACGACGCGATGGCCGCGTTCTTCGCCGCCGCCGTCTTCGACACGCTGTACGCGATCGACGAGGCGGGCGCGCCGGTCCCTTCGCTCGCGGCGGGCAATCCGCAGCCCGAGGGCACGAACCTCCGCGTCCCGCTCCGCCCGGGCCTGCGCTTCGCCTCGGGGATGGCCCTCGACGCGCGCGCCGCGGCGAGCTCCCTCGCCCGCTCCCGCGCCCACGACGCGGCGGCGTGGCTCGCCGACGTCCCCCCGCCCCGCGCGAGCGACGGCGGGCTGGTGTTCGCGACGCGCGATCCCCGCGCCCTCGCGCGGGCGCTCGCCTCGCCGCTCGTCGCGATCGTGTCGCCGCGGTTCGCGCCGGAGCGTCCCGACGGCACGGGGCCCTTCCGCGCCGAGCCGGGGGCCGCCGGCCTGCGCCTCGTTCGCAACGGACTCGCGGCCGGTGGCCCGGCGTACCTCGACGCCATCGACGTCCGTCACGCCGCCGACCTCGCGACCCCCCTGCGCGCGTTCGAGAGCGGCGAGGACGACGTGGGCTGGCTCGGGTCGTTCCTCCACGAGCCGCGGGCGGGCGCGCGGAGCTTCGACGCGGGCGACGTGGGCTGGGCGATCCTGCGCACGGGCAAGCTCGCGGGCACGCTCGACGCGCCGGGAAGCGCGCAGGCGCTCTGCGACGGCGTGCCGCACGCGGCGCTCGCGCCGCTCGTCGTGGGGCCGCCGTGGGGGCAGGGCCCGGCGCGGTGGACGGGCGCGCCGTCCGAGCTCCTCGTCCGCGACGACGCGCCGTGGCTCGTGGAGGTCGCGCGCGCGCTCGCGGTGGCGCTGTCGTCGCCCGCCCACGAGAATCGCCCTGCGCCCGGCGCCGGCCGCGGACGTCGCGGCGCGCCGCGGGACGAGGGGCTTCGCGCTCATGCTCGACGTGGCGCGCCCCGCGAGCCCCGAGCCGCTCGGCGCGCTCCTGGGCCTCGCGACCGCCGACGATCCCGCCGCGGCCCTCGCGCTCGCGCGCCGCCCCCCGCGCCTGGCCGAAGACTCCTCGCCGCGCCGCTGGACGCGCACGATGCGCGTCGGGGTCGTGGGGGAGATCCGGCTGCAAGGCGGTCGCGGGGCGGACGTGGTCCTGCCGCCCGGGCCCTCGGGGCACGGCGTCGACTGGGGAAGCGCATACCGCGCGAGGACCGGCCGGAGCTGACCGGCTGCCGGAAAAGGCGTCCAAGAACTGAAGACCGCCAGGACCCCAGGGACCGCCGGGAGCGCCAGGTGAGAAATCTTCCACTACACCTCGAAGGCCACCCCGCGCATGCGCCTCGCCCCCAGCCTCCTCCTCGCGTTCGGTCTCGTGTCGGTCCTCTCGGTCGCGGGGCTGGGGGCGGTCGTGCGCGAGGACCGGCGGGCGAGCGAGACGGCGCGCTTCGAAGAAGAGGTGAAGAGCGCGTGCGATCGCGTGGTCGCCGAGATCGGGCGCCAGGCCGAGAGCGACCGCAAGCTCGTGGGCGGCGCGTGCCAGTCGGGCGAGCTCGTCGACCGCGCCCTCATCTGGCTCGAGGCGGGCTCGCTCGACGACGAGCGACGCCTGGCGCTCTCGCGTCTCGTGCCCGAAGAGCGGAGCGCGTTCGACCTCGACGAGCTGCTCCTCGCGACCGCCGACGGCGACCGGCTCGGGCAGGACCCGCTCGCCCTCCTCAACCTGCCGCGCCCCGCGATCGCGGCGCTCGTCGCGGGCGACCCCGCGCACTTCACGCTGCGAACGACCGGGGAGCCCGCCCTCGTCGCGCGGTGCCGCAAGCCCGGCGCGGGCGGCGCCGCGGTCGGGCTCGTCGGCGCCCGGCACCTGGCCCCGATGATCGAGCGGCTCGGCAAGACCGTCGACGCGACGGTGCTGCTCGGGGCGCGGGCGGAGACGGGAGCGCCCGACGACGTCGCGCAGGCGAGCTGCACGCTCGGCGACGCGGCCGGCGCCCGCGTGCCCATCGTGGTGCGGAAGCCCAAGGGCGAGCTCGCGCGGAACCTCGAGCGCATCGACCGCACCACGCTCTTCGCGGGCCTCGCGTCCACGGGCATCGCCCTCCTCCTCGCGGGGCTCCTGGCGCGCAGCCTGGGGGGGCCGATCGCGCGGCTCGCGGCCGAGGCGCGCAAGGTCGCCAAGGGCGAGGCGCGGCCGCTGCCGGTCCGGGGGACGGGCGAGATCGCCGAGCTCGCGCAGGCGTTCGACACGATGCTCGTGGATCTCGAGGCGACCCGCCGCCGCCTCGCCGCCACGAGCCAGGTCGCGGCCTGGCGAGAGGTCGCCCGGCGGGTCGCCCACGAGATCAAGAACCCGCTCGCGCCCATCCGCGCGGCGGTCGAGACGCTCCGGCGCCTCCGCGCGCGCCAGGACCCGGAGTTCGAGGCCTACTTCGACCAGGCCACGCGGACCGTGCTCGACGAGGTCGCGCGCATCTCGAACATCGTGACGGAGTTCACCCGCTTCGCGCGGCTCGCGCCGCCGCGTCCCGAGGTGCTCGACCTCGTCGAGGTCGCGCGGCAGGTCGTCGAGATGCACTCTCCCGTGAGCGGCGCCGCGTCCCCGCGCGTGTCCCTCGCCGTCGAGCGGCCGCCGCCCGCGGTGCGGGCCGATCCAGACCAGATCGCGCGCGTGCTGACGAACCTCGTGCAGAACGCGCTCGACGCGGTGGGGGCGATGGGCGAGGGGGGCGAGGTGCGCGTCGAGGTGGGTGCGCTCGGCGCCGCCCAGGCGTTCGTCACCGTGAGCGACAACGGCCCCGGGCTCTCCTCCGACATCGCCGCGCGCCTCTTCGAGCCGTACGCCACGAGCAAGCCCCACGGCACGGGCCTCGGCCTCGCCATCGCCCAGCGCATCGCGATCGAACACAATGGAGAGCTGTCCTACCTCCACGCTCACGCGGGCGGCGGAGGCGACGGCGCGCGTGGCGGTAGAGGTGCGGCGTTTCGTCTCGTGCTCCCCGTCGAAGGGCCGGGGACCGCGGGCGGCCCCTCCGCGTGAGAGCGGCTGTGATATCCGTGAGAGAGTGACCGAAGGACTCGTCGGCCTGACCGTCGACACCCGCTACGACCTGCGGAGGCTCATCGCTCACGGCGGGATGGGGCTCGTCTTCGAGGCGGCGCACAAGTTCACGCGCCGGGTCGTGGCCTTGAAGCTCTTGCCCGACTCGCTGCGGGCCCAGAAGGAGGCCCGCGGGCGCCTGCTCCGCGAGGCCCACGCGCTGACGGCCGTGCGCCACCCCAATTTCGTGGAGGTGCTCGACGCCGGGGTCTGCGCGGCGCACGGGCCGTACCTGGTCCTCGAGATGCTCGAGGGGCGCACGCTCGACGGCATCCTCGCGGCGCGGCGGCGGCTGTCGATCAGCGACGCGGTGCAGATCGGCCGCCAGGTGTGCGACGCCCTCGCCCACGCGCACGCGCGCGGCATCATCCATCGCGACCTGAAGCCGAGCAACGTGTTCCTCTCGCGCAACGAGATCGGCGACGAGATCGTGAAGGTCATCGACCTCGGCGTGGCCGCCGTGGCGCAGGAGCAGCTGGCGGACATGGACCGCAAGCTGACGGCCGCGCACGAGGTGCTCGGCACCCCGGAGTACATGGCGCCCGAGCAGCTTTGGGGGCGCGAGATCGACGCCCGCACCGACGTCTACTCGATCGGCATGACGCTCTTCGAGTGCCTCACGGGCGACGTGCCGTACACGGGCAAGTACCCGGACGTGCTCGTGCAGGTCTCGAACGCGACGAGCCCGCCGAGCGTGCGCGATCGGCGCGGCGACGTGCCGACCGCGCTGGCCGTCGTCATCGAGAACGCGCTCGAGAAGGACGCCGCGGCGCGGTTCCAGTCGGCCACGGAGCTCGGGCGCGCGCTCCTCGCCTCGAGCGGCATCGGCGTCGCGCCGACCTCGCTCCTCGCCTCGGTCGGCGACGAGGGCCCCGACTCGGAGCGCGAGGACCACACCGAGCCCGAGATCAAGCTCGTGAAGAAGAAGGCGCCCCCGCGCAAGCCGCCGCGCGCGAGCGGCCCGGCCTCGCGCGAGACCCCCCCGGCCGACGAGCGCCCGAGCGGGCCCGGCGTGGGGGATCGGCCGAGCGGCCCGGTGTCGGGCCCCGTGCACAAGCGGCAGTTCTCGCGCGCCCCGTACGTCACGCCCGTCGTGCTGGTCGCGACCAACGGCGCGATCGTCGAGGCCCGCACCGAGGAGATCAGCGAAGAGGGGATGCTCGTCCTCTCGCCGGTGCACTACGACCTCGGCGTGCCGCTGACGATGCGCTTCGCGAGCCCGATCACCGGCGAGATGATTGAGATCGAGGCGAGCATCCGCTGGACGCGCCACGGCCGCGGGCGAAGCGCCGTCGGGCTGGAGTTCAAGGCCGTGCCTCCCGTCCTCCGGCGCGTCTTCGCCGACTACATCGCGTCGCTCACGACCTCCGTCGCGTGACTCACTTCGGCGCGGGCGCGAGGTCGAGCGTGGTCTCGAACTTGATGTTCGAGCCCGTCACGTGGCGCTCGGCCGAGAAGAAGTCGAGCGGGTAGGCCTGGCCCGCCGTGAGGCCGAGCGTGTCGACGTCGACCATCTGCGTCTCGGGGCCGTGGATGCCCCCCAGGTCGATGACCAGCGCGCCGTTGATGTAGACGAACACGTCGTCGTCGCCGCGAAAGCTGAAGTACTCGCCGCCGCGGTACGTGAAGACCGTGTGGAGCTCGACGGTGAACGAGTAGTTGTGCGGCGCGCCCTGGTCGCCGAAGGCGGTCGCGTACGGCGAGCCGTCGTCGATGGGGAAGAAGCCGTCGCCGGTCTGCTCGGGGATGTCGTACGGCACTCCGCTCACCGAGCTGTCGTACCCGTACGAGCCGTCGGCCTGCTGCGAGAGCGGGATGGGGTAGTCGACGTGGATGTTGGAGTTCGCGACGTCGTTGTACCACTCGTCGAACGAAGCCTTGCCGTGGGTCGTCAGCGTGGTGCCGGTGGCGTTCGCGTACACCGGCTTGCCGTCGGCCCCGAGCGCCGAGGTGACGATGTCGTGGTCGTCCCACGACGACGCGCCGTCGTTCGGCGGATTCTCGAAGTCGGGGTCGGTGGTGGGGTCGTTCGCGTCGTAGAACTTGAAGTCGCGGATGGCGGCCGTGAGCACCGACGGCATCGACGCGTCGACGGACGGCGCGGCGTCGTTGACGAAGACGCCCGTCGACGCGTCGCCGGCGACGAAGGTGCCCGGCGGCGAGGCGGCGAACCCCGCGTCGGCGCCTTCGGCGCCGGTCGCGCTCGTGGGGCCCACGCTCGAGGTGAGCGGCCCGTCGTTGCGACTCGCGCAGCCCGCCTGCGCGGCCGACGCGATGAAGAGAGCCCCCACCGCAGCTGATGCGTATCTCATTGGTCTCCTTCCTCCGTTTTGCAGGCGAGCACCCTTCGGCGCTCGAACAGGGCCGCGGAGGATACGCATCGGCTCGGAGCTCGGGCGAGGCGAAAGCGCCCTGGCTCATCCACGAAAGGTCGGACTCAGTCGCCCTCGCCGGAGCCGGGGCCGGAGTCGCTCGCGAGCCACTTCGAGAGCGTCTTCACGTCGACGCCGAGCGCCTCGGCCGCGCGCGCCTTGCGGCCGCCGAGCTTTTCGAGCGCCCACGTCGCGTACCGCCGCTGCACCTCGCGGATCGGCAGCACGCCGCCCCCCCCGAGCGCGTCGGGCAGCGGCGACGGCGCCGCGCTCGAGAGCGTCGCGGGGAGATCGGCCGCCCGCACCTCGGCGCTCCGCCCGAGCACGACGAGCCGCTCGATGGCGTGCGCGAGCTCGCGCACGTTGCCCGGCCACGAGTGCTCGATGAGCTTCGCGGTCGCGTCGCTCGGAATCGCGCACCACCGGCGACTGCGGGTGCTGCGCCCGGGCCCGCGCGAGGAGGCGCTCGACCAGGGCGGGGATGTCCTCCTTGCGGTGCCGGAGCGCGGGGATCTCGATCGTGACGACGTCGAGGCGGTAGAGGAGATCCTCGCGAAAGGCGCCCGTGCGCGCCCGCTCGCGGAGCGCGCGGTGGGTCGCGGCGAGGATGCGCACGTCGATCTCGCGCTCCTTGGTCGACCCGACCGCGCGGACCCTGCCGCTCTCGAAGACGTGCAGGAGCTTGGCCTGGAGCGGCAGCGGAAGCTCGCCGATCTCGTCGAGCAGGAGCGAGCCGCCCTCCGCCTCGGCGAAGAGGCCCTTGGTGGTCGTCGTCGCGCCGGTGAACGCGCCCTTCACGTGCCCGAAAAGCTCGCTCTCGAGGAGCGCCTCGGGCAGCGCCGCGCAGTTCACGGCGACGAACGGCCCTGGCCCGCGGGCGCTCGCGAGGTGGAGCGCGCGCGCGACGGCGGTCTTGCCGGTGCCCGTCTCGCCGACGAGGAGCACGGGCGACGCGGCGTCGGCGACGCGGAGGACCAGGTCGAAGACCTCGCGCATCGCGGCGCTCGTGGCGACGAGGCCCCCGAGCGACGCCTCCTCGCGCAGCGCGCGCAGCGAGCGCGCTTCGCCGCGGAGGCGCGCCGTCTCGATCGCCCGGCCGAGGAAGAGCGCGAGTTCGTCGAGCGTGAAGGGCTTGGTGAGGTAGTGGTGCGCCCCCTGGCGGATCGCGTCGATGGCCGTCTCGATGGCCGCGTAGGCGGTCATCACGAGCACCGGCCGCTCGGGCGCGGCGGCGCGCGAGGCCGCGAGCAAGGTCATGCCGTCGACCTGCGGCATGCGCAGGTCGGTGAGGAGCGCGTCGAAGTTCTCTTGCTCGAGGCGGCGGACGGCGTCCACGCTCGACGCGCACGCGACCCCTTCGTAGCCGCGCTCACTCAACCCTTCGGCGAGCGTCTCCGCGAGGTCGAGGTCGTCGTCCACGACGAGGACGCGGGGGGCCATCGGCGCCCAATCTACCGCGGCGGTACGTTCGCTGCAGCGCGGTCCCTCGGGTCCCCTTCCTCATCCCGTCCATTTAGGAGGCGAACGACCATGCCCGGAACCTCGACCACCCACGGCAACGGCGGCCAGCGCGCCCCCGAGGCGCAGCCCATCACGCGGCAGCGCAGCCGCGAGATGCAGCCCTACGGCACCCTGGCGCGCTATCCGCTGGCGCTGCCCGACGACGTCCGCGCCGCGAGCATAAAGGACCTCGACCAGGTGCTCTGCGACACCATCGTGCTTCGCGACATGTACAAGAAGCACCACTGGCAGGTGTCGGGCCCGACCTTCTACGCGCTGCACCTGCTCTTCGACAAGCACGCGGGCGAGCAGGCCGAGCTCATCGACCTCCTCGCGGAGCGCGTGCAGACCCTCGGCGGCGTGGCGATCGCGATGGCGCACGACGTGGCCGAGCTGACCACGCTCGAGCGGGTCCCCCGCGGCCGCGAAGAGGTGCCCGTCCAGCTCTCGCGCCTCCTCGAGGCGCACGAGATCGTCCTCAAGGAGAGCCGCGCCGCGGCGAAGAAGGCCGCGGAGGCGGGCGACGACGGGTCGAACGACATCCTCGTCAGCGACGTCATCCGGACGAACGAGCTCCAGGTCTGGTTCGCCGCGGAGCACCTCGTCGACACGCCGCTCGTTCGCGCGAAGTAACGGGCGAGAAAAGAGCGCGGGAAATCGCTCGCGGGCGGCTTGCCCTCGGGCGGGTCGCGGGCTTATGGGAGGGGCCGATGTCGCCCGCCCGAATCGTGGCCTGGCCGCTGCTCTTTTGTGCGGCGTGCGCGAGCTCCCCGTCCAAGCCGGCCGCCGGCCCGGCCGCGCCGCCGCCCCCGGCGGCGCTGGCCTCCGCGGGACCGGTGGCGGCTCCGGCGGCGAGCGCGGGCCCGGCGACCGAACCGGCGGCGCTCGCCCCCCTCGCCCCGCTGCCCGCGCCGACCACGCCGGAGCCCGATGGAAACGCCGTGGCGACCGCGCCCCCCGCCGACTCCGCGGCGGCTCCCCCTCCAGTGCCCGCCGCCGCGCCGGGTCCCGTGGCTCCGGCGGCTCCCGGGCCGCGCGCCATCCTCGTGGCGGACGAGCCGCCGTTCTCCTCGCGCCCGCACGCGAAGGCCGAGCACCGGCACGAGCACGAAGACCACGGCGAGAAGGGCCACCGCGGCCACCACCCCGCCCCCGGCATCGTGGTCGACGTCGTGGGCGTCGACGCGGGCGGCCCGGCGGCCTCCGCGGCCGACATGCAGCGCGCGGCGCGGAACGCCGGGTACTGGCCCTTCCGCGACTGCTACGAGCAGGGCCTTCGTCGCGACCAGCAGCTCGCCGGCAAGGTGTTCCTCGAGCTGCAGGTGAACCCCACGGGCGGGGTCGACCGCGCGACGGTCGTCTCCTCGACCGTGCACGACGACATCGTCGGCGCGTGCGTCGCCCGCGAGGCGGCGCACCTCGCGCTGCCTCGCGGCGAATCCCCCGCGACCGCGCGGGTCGAGGTGACCCTCGCGCTCGGCGACGAGCCCGTTCCGGCCGGCCGCACGGTCCCCAACGCCGAGCGGCTCCAGCAGGCGCTGCGCGGCTCGTGGCGCGGCGTGCGGCAGTGCTACGCGAGCGCGCTCGCGGGCCACCCCGACGCGGGCGGCCGCCTCGAGCTCCATTTCAAGGTGCACCACGACGGCGAGGTCAGCGAGGTGACCGAGGTCGGCGAAACTCACTTCGCCACCCCCGACGTCACCCGCTGCGTCGTCGGCGTCTACCGAGGCGCCAAGCTCCCCGCCCTCCACGCCGCCCGCGACCACGCCTTCGTCTACGCCCTCGAACTCGAATCGAAGCCCGGGGAATAGAGGGCCTTCTTGCAGCCCTTCAAGGCTCGGGGAAGTCGGGTTCGATGCGCCAGCCGCCGCCAGCGTGGACGCAGGTGACGGTGGCGTGCTCGGTCTTGGGGTCTTCGCCGTAGACGTCGACGGTGGCGCGGTCGCCGACGACGGCGGCGCGCATGGCCTTCGGGCGGAACGCGAGGCCGAAGCGGCCCGCGGCGAGCATCTCCCACGGTTCGAAGTGGCGGCCCTGGAGGAGGCTCGTGCTGTGCGCGCGCGTCGCGAGGTTCGCGCGCGCGGCCGGACCCAGGAGCTCGTACGCGAGCCGCATGGAGGCCGCGTCGTCGCTCTCGTCCATGTCGTCGAGGAAGAGGCGCAGCGCGCCCTCGGGCGTCGCGTCGGGCGGCGGGTGGCTGCACCCGGCCGCCGCGCCCGCGAGGACGAGCGCCAGGAAGGACGCGCGAAGGTTCACGACGCGCGGGATGCCGGCAGCGGGCGGGGCGCCAGCAGCGGGGGCAGTCGGCGCTGTCATGGGGCAGCCGCGGTATAGCAGAGCGGCCATGAAGACGAACGCCGCGCGACTGCTCGACACGCTGGGCATCGCCTACGAGCTCCGCGAGTACGACCCCGGCGAGGAGCACCTCGCCGCGGCCGAGGTGGCCGCACGCATCGGGATGGCCCCCGAGCAGGTGTTCAAGACGCTCGTGGTCCGCGGCGATCGCAAGGGCGTCATGCTCGCGGTCGTGCCGGGAGACGCGTCGGTCGACCTCAAGGCGCTCGCGAAGCTCGCCGGGGACCGCAAGTGCGACACCGTGCCGCTCAAGGAGGTGCAGCCGCTCACGGGCTACGTGCGCGGCGGCGTGACGGCGCTCGCGTGCAAGAAGGACTACCCGACGTACCTCGACGAGACGGCGGACCTCTTCGACGTGATCAGCGTGTCGGCGGGTATCCGGGGCACGCAGATCCTCCTCGCGCCGGCCGACTACGCGCGGGCCACGAAGGCCGTGGTCGGCGCGCTGGCCAAGCCGGCCTGAGGCGCGCGCGCGAACTTGGCCCGCTGGCCCGCGGGCTCAGTACGATCCGCCGGATGGCGCTCGTCCGACCGCGCGAAGTGAAATTGCAGTGGCAAGGCAAGGAGCGCGGGCACGCGCCCCCGGCCAAGGGCCCGCCGGCGCGCGTCTGGACCACGGCCGACGGCGCCGGCAGGCTGCTGCAGGGCGACAACCTCCAGGCCCTCCGCGCGCTCGCGAGCGACGCCCGGGGCGACGGCGCCGTCACGCTCGCGTACCTCGACCCGCCGTTCTTCACGAACCGCGAGCACCTCGCGTGGCTCCGCAAGGCCGGTGCGCCGCGGGGCGCCGAGCGCAAGCGCGTGCCCGCCTTCGACGACCGCTGGCCCGACCTCGCCTCGTGGCTCGAGGCCCTCGGCGCGCGCCTCGAGGCGACCCGCGCGCTCCTCGCGCCGCACGGCTGCGTGATCGTGCACGTCGACCCGAAGACCAGCCACTACGTGCGCGTCCTCGGCGACGAGATCTTCGGGGCCGAGGCCTTCGCGAGCGAGATCGTCTGGCGCTACCGCCGCTGGCCGAGCAAGACCCCGAACTTCCAGCGCGTGCACGACGTGCTCCTCCGCTGGCGGCGCGACCCGCGCGCGCCGGCGCGATGGAACCAGCCGTACGAGGCGCTCGCCGCCTCGACCGTCGCGACGTGGGGGACCACCAAGCAGCGGGCCGTGTTCACGAAGGCCGGCCGCCGCGCGCGCTCGTCGTCCACCGACGAGCCCACCGCGGGCGTGCCGATGGGCGACGTCTGGGAAATCGGCGTCATCGCGCCCGTGGCCCGCGAGCGCACCGGATACCCGTCGCAAAAACCGGAGGCCCTGCTCGAGCGGCTCGTCGGCGCGCTGACGAACCCCGGCGACGTCGTGCTCGATCCCTATGCCGGAAGCGGGACGACCCTCGCCGTGGCTCGGCGCATGGGGCGCCCTTTCCTGGGAATCGACGCCAGTGAGGTCGCGGTCGATACGATACGAGCGCGTTTCGACGCCATGGGCGCAACGCTTGTCGAAAGCGGCTCGAGTCGCATGGGTGCTGCTACCGCGTAGCGACTTCTCATCGTATGGTCCGCGGGTGCGGGAGACGATTTGCCGGATGATCGCCTGCGCGGCGATGGCCGGCGGGGTGGCGGCATGCGCGAAGCTCGCGGGGATCGATCAGTTCGAGATCGACCTCACGCCGACCGACGCGACCGACGAAGCCGCTGGTCCAACCATCGACGCTCGTGCGCTCGATGGCGGCGACGACCAGCCCGACTCCACGATTCCGTCCGAGGCAACTAGCAGCGGTGGGCCCGACGGGGCGTTTGGTGACGACGCGACCGACGCCGCCGAGAGCGACGAGGACACCGGTTCAGTCCCCGGAGACGCCGCCGACGAATCGAGCTCCGGAGACGCCAATGGGGCTTCGGGCCCCGACGCGGGTGACGCGGGCGACGGGGGCTGCGCCGCCGCGGTGCAGCATACGAATGGGGTCGGCGGCGTGTACTTCGATTGCGCGCCCGGCGGGACGTACGGCGCTTCGGAAGCGCAGGCGGCCTGCGCTTCCTCGTCGAAGGGTACGTGTGCACCGCAGACGATCGTGTGCGGCCTCGCGGACAACGAGACGCTCGAGTGCGCCACGACGAGCAGTACCTGCGTGTGCTGGACCTACCAGCCCCCCGACACGGGGCACGTACGACTGAGCGCGCTTGGCGCCTTGTGTCAGTGTCCGACGGGAACGGACCCCGCCTGGTATTGACCACACGAGACCACGCGGCTTCTTTTGCCGTGCGTACGTTGCTCAGGCGGGCTCGCAATGCTCATCGTTGTGCGCGATACTTGAGGCAGTGAGTCTCCTGCCCCCTCGGCCATCGCCGCTCGCGCCCGGCTTCAAGCTGGATCGGTACGAGCTGCTCTGCCCCATCGCAGAGGGCGGAATGGCGAGCGTATGGATCGCCCGACACACTGGCAAGCACGGCTTCGAGAAATTCGTCGCCATCAAAACGGTGCTGCCGAAGTTCGCGGCCGACGCGCGCTTCCAGACCATGTTTCAGGACGAGGCGCGCATCGCCTCGCGCATCGAGCACACGAACGTCGCGCAGATTCTCGACGTCGGCGAGCAGCACGACATCACGTATCTCGTGATGGAATACGTCGACGGCGAGTCGCTCTCGACGGTGCACCGCGCGCTGACGAAGAAGGGCATGAAGGTGCCGCCCGGCGTGATTCTTCGGGTCCTCGCCGACGTCTGCGGCGGCCTCCACACGGCCCACGAGCTCCGCGAAGAGGACGGGCAGCTCCTCGGCGTCGTCCACCGCGACGTCTCGCCTCAGAACGTGCTCGTGAGCATGAAGGGCGTGGCGAAGCTGATCGACTTCGGCATCGCCAAGGCCCGCGACCGCATCGCCGGCGACACGAGCGCGGGCCAGGTGAAGGGCAAGATCCGCTACATGGCGCCCGAGCAGGCCATGGGCAGCACGGTCGACCGCCGGGCGGACCTCTGGGCGGTCGGCGCCATTCTCTATCACCTGCTCTCGGGCAAGCCGCCGTACGACGGCGACAACGACGTGCAGGCGCTGATGGTGCTGACGAGCGGCCGCCCGCCCGTGCCGCTCCCCGCGAGCGTTCACCCGGCCATCGCCGCCGTGGTGAAGCGCGCCCTCACCGCGACCATCGAGAACCGCTTCGCCACCGCCGCCGAGATGCAGCAGGCGCTCGAAGACGCGATGCTCGAGGCGAAGCTCCAGACCAACTCCGCCGCCGTTGCGGCGTTCCTCGCCGAGCACGTCTCCGAGCGCGCGAAGAAGCGCAAGGAGGCCATCTCGATCGGGGTCAAGGCCGCCGCGGAGCGCGAGCGCTACGCCGAGATCATGCGCTCGAACGTGAAGGCCACGACCGGCACGATCGCGAGCGGCGTGGAGGATCCCGCGGCGCTCGGCCCGGGCCACGGGTCGCGCAGCGGCCACGAGTCGCGGAACGGCTTCGAGTCGAACCCCGGCGTCGGCTCGAACGGCGGCATCGGCTCCAACCCCGGAGCGCGCTCGCGCAGCGGCCTGGGCTCGAACCCGGGCGGCGGCTCGCGCAGCGGCGTCGCGCACCCCTCCCCCAACTCCCTCCCCGGCAACTCGGTCGTCACGAGCGGCACGCTCGGCTCCGCCGCGATGGACGTGGGCGTCGCGAAGCCGGCCCGCGGGCGCACGGTCGCCTTCGCGAGCATCGGAGTCGGCGCGCTCCTCGGCGTCGGGGGCCTCGTCGTGATGCTCACGCGCGGCCCGTCGTCGGACCCGCAGCCGCCGCCGGCCCCCAAGGCCGCGACGCAGGCGCCGCCTCCCGCGGCCACGAGCGTCGCGCCGCCGGCGACGACCCGGACCGTCACGGTGACGACGCCGTGGACGGCCACGCCGCCGCCTCCGACCGTGCCCACCGCCACGGCCCCCGCGGCGCCGGCGACCGTCGACACGACGAGCGCGCCCATCCCGACCGTCTCGCCGAACGCGCTCCCCCCCGCGCCGCCGACGACGACCGCCACCGCCGTCGCGCCGCCACCCGTACCGGTGGCGCCGCCGTTCCAGCAGCAGCGCCCCGCTGCAGTTCCCCACCCGACCGCCCCGGCAGTCCGACCGGGTCGCCCGAAGCCGAGGATCGACGATGGGTTTTAGACGTGTGCGCCTGACGATGACCGCGACGGCCGTGTCCGTGCTGCTCGCGACGGCGACGGCCGGAGCGCAGCCGACTGCGGGCGATCGCGAGACGGCGCGCTCGATGATGCAGGAAGGGCGCGATCTCCGCGACAAGGGAGACCTGAAGGGCGCCCTCGAGAAGTTCAAGGTCGCGGACAACATCATGCACGTGCCGACCACGAGCCTCGAGGTCGCGCGCACGCAGGTGGCGCTCGACCTCTTCCTCGAGGCGCTCGACACGATCGCGGCGATCCGCAAGAGCCCCCCGGCTCCCGACGAGCCCACGCCCTTCAAGGAGGCGCGCTCGAAGGCGGAGGACCTCGCCGCGCAGATCGAGGCGAAGATCCCGTCGGTCACGATCACGCTCGCCGGCGCGGCCCAGAACGACAGCCCGGTCGTCGCGATCGACGGCGTGTCGGTCCCGCCGGGCTCCGTGGGCGTCGCGCGCAAGATCGACCCCGGCCACCACGTCGTGACGGCCAAGGGGGCTTCGGGCCAGGCCCAGGAAGAGATCGACGTCGCCGACGGCGAGCAGAAGGACGTCGAGCTCACGCTCGCAACGGGCGGCGAGGGCACCGGGCAGGAGGGCACCCCCGCGGCGGAGGGCGCGAAGAGCGTCGTGCACTCCCCGGGCACGGTCACGTACGTCGCCGGCGGGGTGGGCGCGGTCGGCCTCGTGGTCGGCGCGGTCACGGGCGTCCTGGTGCTGTCGAAGAAAAGCTCGCTGAGCGGCGAGTGCCACTCCTTCCAGTGCGGCACGGGCCAGCCCACGAGCGACCTGAACTCCGCGAACAGCATGGCCACGATCTCGGACATCGCGTTCGTCGTCGGCGGGGTCGGGGCGGCCGTGGCGGTCGTCTCGCTCATCGTCGGCCACAAGGTCCCCGCGGCGCCGGCGAGCGCGCCGCCGTCCGACTCCGAGAGCCCCGGCACCGACGCGCCGGCGGCCGCCGCCCCCGCGACCGAGTCGCGCCTTCAGGTCACGCCGTTCATCGGCTTCGGCTCGGCCGGCCTGACCGGCACGTTCTAGAGCAGGAGTCCTTTGAACGGAACGTTCAAAGGACGGATGCTCCCAAACTAGGGCAAAATAGATCGGAGCTCAGGCCTCGAAGGCCATCTGCGCGAAGACGTGCGGGCGGGCGTCCGCGCTCCTCTCGGCGAGGACCGCGACGACGCCGGTCTTGCCGCCGGCCTCGAACGGCTGCTGCAAGACCTGCATGATCTGCCCCGCGAAGCACGGCTTCCGGTAGGCGATGTCGATGCGCCGGCAGAGCACCTTCGACCCCCGCCCGAGCTCCACGAAGCGCCGGAGCGCGGCCTCCTCGAAGACGCGGAGGTAAGCGAGCGAGTTGACGTGCATGTTGCCGTCCGTGTGCACGAGCCCGAAGACGACGGGCGTCGGGTCGGGGCGAGGGGCTTCGTCGAGCGGCGCGGCCCCGGCCGGGAGGCTGGCAATCGACTCGAAGGACGGGGGCGGCGGGCGGGTCTCCCTGACCTCGGGGGCGCCCTCGAAGTCGAGCGCGGTGACGCGGCGGCGCCCGGGCGGGGCGAAGGGCCGGGTGAACACGTGTTCGCCGAAGACGCGCCCGGCGAGGACGCGCGGCGCGTCCTTCGCGACCGGCTGGTGGGTGCGCCCGATCTGCGCGTAGAGGTCCGCCCAGACCTCGAGCATGAACCGGCCGTCCTCCGCCCTGGCGATGCGGCACGCTCCCTCGGCCTCCACCCCGCCGTTCGCCGAGAAGGGGCCCGGCGTGCCCTCGAGCACCAGCCGCGACAGGATGGGAAAGACCCCGTTCGCGTAGCAGGCGCGGACGCCCGGGTCCGAGTTCATGAAGCCGCGCCAGACGCTCGGGCCGAGGCCCGTGGGGATGGCCTCGAGGACGAGCCGTCCGTCCTGGGTCACGTCTTCGAAGCGGAGGTGGAGGCGGCCGCTGGCGCGGTGGGCGAGCGGGGGGATGGGCGGAATCGCTTGGGTCACGGGGGGCCTGGGCTGCCTAGCGCGCAAGCCCGAGCGAAGCGAGGGTGCGCGCTGACTCGACGACGCGCAAGCCCGAGCGAAGCGAGGGTGCGCGCTGACTCGACGACGCGCAAGCCCGAGCGAAGCGAGGGTGCGCGCTGACTCGACGACGCGCAAGCCCGAGCGAAGCGAGACCTCGGCCGCGACTTTCGAGGTTTCCTTGCGCCAGGAGACCGAGCCCCGGTACCTTTCGATAACCGCCAAAAGCGATGACCCTGTCCATCAAACAAGTCTCCGGCGCCGTCCTCCTGCTCGTCCTCGGCCTCGTCGCCACGCAGTTCGGGCACGACGTGGCGCTCATCGCGGGCATCGCGGTCATCGGGGCGGGCGCGGTCTTCTACGCGGGCACGGGGGCGACCACGGGCTCGCTCGACGGGCTCATCGACGCCGCGCGCCGCACGGCCTCGGGCGACAAGTTCAGCGTCCCCTCCTCGGCCACGGGCGACACCCTTCGCCTCTACGAGGCGCTCGCGGGCCTCGGCGAGGAGCGCCGAAGGGACCGGGAGGAGCTCGCGGCCGCGCGGTCGCAGCTCTCGGAGCACGAGGCGGCCATCGAGGAGAGCGCCCGCCGGCTCGAGTCGAACGTGCAGACGCAGCTCACCGCGGCCGACGAGACGTCGCGCCTCATCAGCGAGCTCTCGGGCGCGGTCCACGAGATCGCCACCCACCTCGAGGCGCTCACCCACAGCGCCGAGGAGTCGTCGAGCTCCATCCTCGAGATGACCGCCACCAACGACGAAGTCGCCGAGAACGTCGGCGAGCTCGCGGGCAGCGTGCGCGAGACCGTCAGCTCGATCGAAGAGATGGCGTACTCGATCAAAGAGGTCGCCCGGAACGTCGACGCGCTCTCCCTCACCGCCGAGGAGACGAGCAGCTCGATGAACCAGATGGACGTGTCCATCGACCAGGTCCAGAGCAACGCCAACGAGACCGCGCGGCTCTCGGAGGAGGTGGCCCTCGACGCCGAGAAGGGCGCCGAGGCCATCTTGAAGACGATCGGCGAGATTTACCGCATCAAGGAGAGCTCGCAGGAGGCCGTGTCGGTCATCTCGAGCCTCGGCTCGCGGATCGAGGCCATCGGCCAGATCGTCAACGTCATCGACGACGTCGCCGAGCAGACGAACCTCCTCGCGCTCAACGCCGCCATCATCGCGGCGCAGGCCGGCGAGCAGGGCAAGGGCTTCGCGGTCGTCGCCGACGAGATCAAGGATCTGGCCGAGCGCGCGGGCGCGAGCACCCGGGAGATCACGGATCTCATCAAGACGGTGCAGTCCGAGAGCAAGAACGCCATCACGGCCGTCGAGCGCGGCGCCGCGAACGTCGACCGCGGCGTCGAGGTCTCGAACGAGGCCGAGCGCGCGCTCAAGAAGATCCTCGAGAGCTCGCAGAAGAGCACGAACATGGTCCGCGCCATCGCGCGCGCCACCGTCGAGCAGGCGAAGGGCAGCAAGCAGGTCACCGACGCCATCGGTCGCATCGCCGAGACCGTCCAGCAGATCGCCGCGGCCACCGCCGAGCAGGCGCGCGGCTCGGAGCTCATCATGAAGAGCGCCGAGAAGATGCGCATCATCACGCAGCACGTGGAGCGGAGCTCGCAGGAGCAGGCGCGCGGCGGCCGGCAGATCTCCGGCGCCATCGAGAACATCTCGAGCATGGTCGGCCAGCTCAACGCGAGCCACAAGACGCAGGCCCAGGGCAGCGCGCGCCTCCTCGCTTCCGCTCAGAAGATCGAGGGCAGCGCGAACGCCCAGCAGCAGAGCCTGAAGGCCCTCACCGTCGCCGTCGATCGCCTGAAGCGCGCGAGCGCCTGAGGCGCGGCGAGCGAGGCGCGGGCGGAAACCACGCGCCCCGATCGGCTACTGCTTCACAAGCACGAGCTCGGCGCCCATCGTCGTCTGGAGAAGGTTCTGACCAGGCGAGACGTCGAGCTTCGAAAGACGGACGGCCGCCGCGACGTCACACCTCACATACGTATGGCGCTCACCGACCTCGCGCCGCGGACCACGACGGCGCCCGCCCCCGCGTAGACCGTCGCCGCTCCCCCGAGGTCGCCGAGGTCGATCGTCCACTTCGGGACGGCGCGGCGGCCGAGGAGGCGGCCTTCGAGGTCGATCGCGAACCCTCCGACCTCGACGCGCCCGTCCTTGTTCTCGCGGTGCGCGAGCACCAGATCGCCGAGGGCCGCGTCGAGCACGTACCGGCCCTTCGCGCCGAGGACGATGGAATCGAGGCGGCCGTCGGGGCGCGCGCAAATGAGCGGGGTGCACGGCGTGCCGTCGGGGCCGAGGCTCTGGAAGAGCACCTCGCCGTTCGGTCGGCGGGCGACGCGGGCCGCCTCGCCGAGCTGCGGCTTGATGCCCAGGCGGTCGTCCTGCGCGCGCCAGCGGACGACGCCGGACGTGCGGTCGACGGCGAACACCTCGATGCGCGCGTGGTCCGACTTCGCCTGGTCCTCGGCGAGCGCCACGGCGCACACGACCCCGTCGCCGCCGAGCGCGTGGATGCGCGAGCGCGGACCGACCACGGTCGCGCCGACCCAGGGGCCCTCGACGTGGCCCCCGTGGCCGTTCGTGCGGTCGAGGCGGGAGATGCCCGGCGGCGTCGACTCGGCCTCGCCCGCCCAGTGGCCGCCGAGCGGCACGAAGAGCTGGTGGCCGCCGGCGCAGGCGTCGTGAGCGATGGGCGGCCCCTCGGTCACGAGCCGGTCCGGGCCGCCCGCGGCGTCGGTCTCGACGAAGCGCGGGGCGACGGTCGCGCCGCTCGGGTCCGCGAAGACGAACCCGCGGTAGCGCTGGCTGCTCGACGTCCCGGCGGCGTCGAGCTCGAGCCAGAGGCCCCCGTCGGGCGTGGCCCACGCGTCGAGCACGTCGTCGTGCGGGAGCTCCACGGCGACCGCGACGATGCGCCGGTGCACGGGCACGAGCTCGGCCGGCGTGAGCGCGTACCAGAAGATCGGCTCGCCGCTCCGCGTGGAGATGACGTGCACGATGCCGTCGTCGACGACCATCGCGGCCACCGGCACCGGGTCCGGCAGGACGCGCCGGGCGATCTCGATGCCCGTGTGCGCGTCGAGCACGTACACGACCGCGTGCTCCCAGCGCGGCGCCTTCGGGTCGCGCGGCATCATGGTCGCGACGATGACGGTCGTGCCCGCGACCCGCACCTGGTCGACGCGCCCTCCATGCTCCGGCCGCCACGACCAGACGACCGCCGGCCTCGGGCGATCGATCTCGGCCGGGACCGCTCGGGTCCCCCCGGCGTCCCCTCGCCGGTGCGTCCAGTCGCCGAGAATGACCGAGGCCATTGTAGGGACGATATATCAGACTCGTCCCCCCTGCGGGCTCGCCCTACTCCGACCACCGGCGCCCAGGTCGGCGCGCGCTCCGCTACTCTACGGTGACGGTCTTCGCGAGGTTTCGCGGCTGGTCGACGTCGGTGCCCTTGAGGTCGGCCATGTAGTACGCAAGGAGCTGGAGCGGCAGCACGGTCAGCAGCGGGAGAACCTCTGCGGCCGCGTCCGGCACCTCGAGCACGTCAGGGTCGAGCCCGGTGCGGAGCAGCGCGTGGACGTCCTTGTCGCCCTCGGTGCAGACGGCGATGAGCTGCCCCTCGCGCGCCTTCACCTCCTGCATGTTCGAGAACGTCTTCTCGTAGTGCGCGTCGCGCGGCACCACGACGACGACCGGCATGTCCTCGTCGATGAGCGCGATGGGCCCGTGCTTCATCTCGCCGGCCGCGTAGCCCTCGGCGTGGATGTACGAGATCTCCTTGAGCTTGAGCGCGCCCTCGAGCGCGATGGGGTAGCCGGTGCCGCGCCCGAGGAACAGCATGTGGTTCGCGCGCACGTGCCGCTTCGCGAGCGCGCGCACGTCCTCGGCCCGCGCGAGCACCTCGCGCATCTGGTGCGGCACGCGCGTGAGCGCCTCGAGGATGCGCTGCCCCTCCGCCTGCGGGAGCACGCCGCGCCGGCGCCCGAGGTACACCGCGAGGAGCAGCATCGCGACGAGCTGGGTGGTGAAGCACTTGGTCGACGCGACGCCGATCTCCGGGCCGGCGTGCGTGTACAGCGCGGCGTCGCTCGCGCGGGGGATCGCGCTGTCGCACACGTTCGCGACCGCGAGCACGCGCGCGCCCCTCGCCTTCGCCGTCTTCACCGCGGCGAGCGTGTCGAGCGTCTCGCCGCTCTGGCTGACGGCGACGACGAGATCGTCCTCGCGGAAGACGGGGTCGCGGTACCGCACCTCGCTACCGATCTCCACGGACGCCGGGATGCGCGCGATCTGCTCGATCCAGTACCGGCCCGCGAGCGCCGCGTGCGAGCTCGTGCCGCACGCGACGAAGCACACGCGCTGGATCTTCTTCGCGAGCTCGGCGCCGATGCCGATCTCCTCGCCGATGACGTCGCCCTCGAGGAGCTCCACCCGGCCGCGCAGCGTGTCTTCGACGGCGCGCGGCTGCTCGTGGATCTCCTTGAGCATGAAATGCTTGTACCCGCCCTTCTCGGCCTGGGTGGGCGACCAGTCGATGCGCTTGGAGGCCCGCTCGACCGGCGCTCCCTCGAGCGTCTCGATGCGGGCCCCCGCGCGGGTGAGGGTCGCGAGCTCGCCGTCGCGCAGGAACACCATGTCGCGCGTGTGCGCGAGGAGCGCCGGCACGTCGCTCGCGCAGAGCATCTCGCCCTCGCCGACGCCGATGACCAGCGGGCTGTCGGCCTTGGCCACGACGATCTCGTCGGGCAAGTCGGCGCTGACGACCGCGATGGCGTACGCCCCGCGGACCTGGAGGAGCGCGGCCCGGACGGCGTCGGCCAACCGCGCGGCGCCGGCGCCCATCGCGCGGTCGACGAGGTGCGCGACGATCTCCGTGTCGGTGTCGCTGCTGAACCGCACGCCGCTCTCCTCGAGCTGGCGGCGGAGCGCGACGTGGTTCTCG
Organism: uncultured delta proteobacterium; assembly: GCA_963797395.1. Taxonomy (GTDB): domain Bacteria; phylum Myxococcota_A; class Polyangia; order Polyangiales; family Polyangiaceae; genus Palsa-1150. The sequence continues at coordinate 519,372 of CAWCPA010000008.1, read as the reverse complement.
ATGATGCCGTTGTGCACGACGGCGATGCGCCCCGCGACGTGGGGGTGGGCGTTGGCCTCGCTCGGCCGGCCGTGCGTCGCCCACCGCGTGTGGCCGATGCCCGTGTGGCCCGCCAGGGGGTTCTTGCGGAGCGCGGCCTCGAGGTTCGACAGCTTGCCGACGGCCCGGACGATCTCGAGCCCCCCGACCTCGTGGCCCGCGCCGTCGGCCTTGACGCCGGTGTGCAGGGCGAGGCCCGCCGAGTCGTACCCGCGGTACTCGAGGCGCCGGAGGCCCTCGACGAGGATGGACGCGCAGTCCTTCGTGCCTACGTAACCGACGATTCCGCACATGGGTGAAGCGCTCCGCCGCCCAGTCTACCGGGCGCGCGGCGGAAGTCTGCCTGCTTGGCCCGCGACGAGCGTCAGCTCGCCACCGCCTCGCCGACCACCACGTGCGCGCGCCCGTCGCGCTTGGCCCGGTATAGGCGCCGGTCGGCCGCGCGGATGAGGGCGTCGACGGTCGCCCCGTCGGCCGGGAAGCTGGAGACCCCCGCGCTGAAGGTGACGAAGAACGGCTCGCCGCGCTCGCTGTGGAACGGCATGCGGCGAAACTCGTCGAGGACGCGCGAGAGGACGGACGCCGCGGTGGCGGCCGGTTCGTTCGGGAACGCGATGACGAACTCCTCCCCGCCCCACCGGCCGCGGAGGTCCTCGAGCCGGAAGCGCGCGGTCAGCAGGCGGCCGAGCGCCATCAGCACGTGGTCGCCGACGAGGTGGCCGTACGAGTCGTTGACCCGCTTGAACCGGTCGACGTCGATGAGGGCCACCGAGAGCGTCCGCGCGTGGCGGCGCGCCTCCGAGAGGCGGCTCGCCAGCGCGTCGAGGAAGGCGCCGCGCGACATGCACCGGGTGAGCGGGTCGCGCTCGGTGGTCTCGCGCATCAGGCGGCGGCGATCGAGGCGCACGCGGACGCGCGAGAGGAGCTCTTCGGGCACGAGCGGCTTGGCGAGGTAGTCGTCGGCGCCGGCGTCGAACGCGGCGATGCGGCTCTCGAGGTCGGTGCGGCCCGTGAGGAAGAGGATGGGCACGTCGCGCCACTCGGGCATCGTCCGCATGATGCGGATCGCGTCCCAACCGCTCACCTGCGGGAGCATCGCGTCGAGCAGCACGAGGTCGGGCCGGGCCTCGTCGAGCGTCTCGACGAGGCGGGTCGCGTCGAGCGCGGTGCGGACGACGATGCCGTGCGGCTCGAGGACCGCGGCGACGCACGCCGCGAACTCCGCGTCGTCGTCGACGACGAGCACGCGCATCTTCTCCTCGCGGCCGAGCGCGAGCATCTGCTCGACGGCGCCCCCGAAGGCGTACGCGTCCACGGGCTTCGGCAGGTAGAGCGAGGCCCCCGCGTGCGCGGCCGCGACGCGCCGCTCGACGTCGCCGCGCTCGGACAGGAAGGCCATCGGCACGCGCTCGAGCCCGGGAATGGCGCGCAGCTCGTGCGCGAACGCGACCCCGGCCGGCCCGAGCGAGCCGTCGATGATGGCCGCATCGACCCGTCCGCCGCGAGCGAACGCCAGCGCTTCCTGAGGGGTCGGGAACGCCACGACGACGAGCAGCCGGTCGCGGCCGAGCTCCTCGAGCTGGTCGCGAACGTGCGCATCGGCATCCACGACCAGCAGGTGGGGAGCCGTCAGGCCCACCACGGGCGAATACGATGGGCGCACGACAGGGGCATCTGTGCAAGCCCCGGACCGCATCCGTCGGGCCACGCTCTTCGTGCTCGCCGTCGTCTCCATGCGACCCGGCGTTTCGCCGCACCGCGGAATCGACGCTGCAACGCGGCATGAAGCCGCCCGCGCGCTTCGATCAGTACAGGGCCACACGCGCCTCGCGCGTGGCGTTCTGGTACGCGACGAAGCTCTGTTCGGGGTGCGCTCGAGTGTCTTCCACGCCGAGGGCGACGAGCTCCCGCAAGATGGATTCGCGGCGCAGCGCCTGGCCGAGTAGGAGCGCGTCGCACCCGCGCGGGACCTCTTTCTGCGTCGCATCGACTCCGTGCGATGCCGTCGCATCGACGCTCGCCGCGCGCTCTTCCGGCGGCATACACGCACCGACCACCCGCGACTCGGCCGCGAGGGCGTCGTCGTTGCGGCCCTCCTCGAGCAGCGCCCGAGCGTAGAGGTGCCGGGTGCGCAGGTCGGCCCGCACGGCCTCCGGCGCGCCCTCGAGCAAGCCCACGGCGAGACCCGGCTGCTGCGCGTCGAGGTAGGCGCCGGCGAGCGCCTGGGCCGCGTCGGGGTCGTCGGGGTGGGCCGCGGCGTTCGCTTCGAGCGCGCGGACCGCCGCCGGCAGGTCGCCCGCGAGGATGGGCCTCTCCCGCTGCGTCCCGCTGGCCGCCCAGAGCACCACGAGCGCCGACGCGACCACGATTCCGAACGCTCGGAGTCCCACCTGTAACCTCCCGGAGGGCGCCCGCCCGGAGAACGCCATGGCCATCAGACGGACCGCACCGCGGAACGGTCCACGCCGCAAGAGACACATGGCCGGCCCGCGAAGTTCCCGGCGCTCATTCGAACGCGTGCGCCAGCTCGCCGAGGATCCAGTCGCCGACCGCACGGGTGCCCAGCTCGCCCCCCACGTCGGGCGTGCACTTCTTCTCGGCGACCGCGCGGGCGACCAGCCGTTCGAGCCGCCCCTCCTCCTCGGGCCACCCGAGGTGCGACAGCATCATCCCCACGGTGAGCACGCTGGCCAGGGGGTTCGCCAGGTCCCGCCCGGCGAGCGGCGGGGCCGACCCGTGGACCGGCTCGAACATGGCGACGGGCGGCCCGTCGGGGCCGTGGACGGCGTCGCAGCACCGCGGAACGGGCGGGTGCAGGTTCGCGCTCGACGCCATGCCGAGGCCGCCCTGGAGGGCCGCGCCCAGGTCGGTGACGATGTCGCCGAAGAGGTTGCAGGTCACGACGACCTCGAACTGCGACGGGTCTTGCACGAGGTAGAGGCAAAGCGCGTCGACGTACACGTGCTTGGCCTCGATGCCGGGATAGTCCTTCGCGACCTCGAAGAAGACCCGGTACCAGAGCTCGTGGGCGTGGCGCATCGCGTTCGACTTGTCGGCCATGTGGACGCGCCGCTTGCCGTGCCGCCTCGCGTACTCGAAGCCGGCGCGGATGAGGCGCTCGACGCCCTTGCGCGTGTTGACGTCCTCGTTGATGGCCACCTCGTCGCGCGTCCCGCGTTTGAACTGGCCGCCCATGCCCACGTAGATGCCCTCGGTGTTCTCCCGGAAGACGACGAGGTCCACGTCCTTCGCGGTCCGGCCCTTGAGGGGCACCAGGCGATCGGCGAGCGCGCGCACAGGCCGCACGTTCGCGTAGAGGTCGAGGCCGAAGCGCAGGCCGAAGAGGATGTCGCGCGCGTGCTCGAGCCCGGGCACCCGCGGATCGCCGAGCGCCCCGAGGAAGACGGCGCTCGCCTCGCGCGCGATGCGCTCGCGCACGTCGGCCGGGTAGGTCGTGCCGTCGCGAAGGTAGCGGTCGGCCCCGAGGTCGAGCGGCCAGAGCTCGATCGGCAGCCCGCGCGCGTCCCGGTAGTGCTCGAGCACGCGCGTGGCCTGGCGCACGACCTCCGGCCCGATGCCGTCGCCGCCGAGGACCGCGATGAGTTTCGGGGTCGTCACGTTCAGCCGATGAGATCGCGCGCGGGGGCGTACTCGAGGTGGTGCGCGCGAGCGACGGGCTCGAACGTCACGTGGCCGCCGTACGTGTTGACGCCGCGGAGCACCGCGACGTCCGCGCGCGCGGCCGCCTCGAGGCCCTGGTCGGCGATCTTCGCCGCGTAGGGGATGGTCGTGTTCGTGAGCGCCCAGGTGCTCGTCTGCGGGACGGCCCCCGGCATGTTCGCGACGCAGTAGTGCACGACGCCGTGGACCTCGTACGTGGGGTGGTCGTGCGTCGTCGGCCGGCACGTCTCGATGCACCCGCCCTGGTCGACGGCCACGTCGACGATGACGCTGCCGGGGCTCATTTTCGCCACGAGCTGCTCGGTCACGAGCTTGGGGGCGGCGGCGCCCGTGACGAGCACTGCGCCGATGACGAGGTCCGCCCGCATGACCATCTCGTCGATGTTGGTCGGGTTGGAGTAGAGCGTCTCGATGGCGCCGCCGAAGACGTCTTCGAGGTACGCCATCGCGTCGCCACGCACGTCGAGCACCGTGACCTGGGCGCCCATTCCGACCGCGATGGTGGCGGCGTTGCGCCCCACGACCCCTCCGCCCAGGATGACGACCCGCCCGCGCCGCGTCCCGGGCACGCCACCGAGGAGCACGCCCTTTCCGCCGCGCTCCTTCTCGAGACACGTGGCGCCGACCTGCACGGCCATGCGCCCCGCCACTTCGCTCATCGGCTTGAGCAGCGGCAGGCTCCCGTCGGGAAGCTGGATGGTCTCGTAAGCCACGCCGACGACCCCGGCCCGCGCCAGCGCCCGCGTGAGTTCGGGCTCCGCGGCGAGGTGCAGGTACGTGTAGAGGACGAGCCCCTTGCGAAAATAGCCGTGCTCGACCGGCAGCGGCTCCTTCACCTTCACGACGAGCTCGGCCCCCCAGGCGTCGGCCGCGCTCGCCACGATGCGGGCGCCTTGCGCCTCGTATTCGCGATCGGCGATCCCGCTGCCGTCACCCGCGCCTCGCTCGACGAGGACGGTATGCCCCCGCGACGTCAGGCTGCGCACCCCCGCGGGGGTCATCCCGACCCGGTATTCCCGCGTCTTGATCTCCTTCGGTACCCCGATGATCACGATGGCCTCCTGGGACGAGCGGACATCTATCGACAATAGCAGAGGGCCCCTGGGCGGCCCCGGGCACCCCCCGGACCGACGGGGGCCCCATCGGGGGAGCCGGGCTGGCCCTGCCCATGCAGCCGACCGCGGTCGTGCGAACGCCCCCCCGCCCGAGCGTCCTCGTCGTGGACGACGACGACGCCATCCGAGAGGTCATTGCAGAGGTGCTCCGCGACGAGGGCTACGAAGTCTCGAGCGCCGGCAACGGGGAGCAGGCGCTCAGCGAGCTGCGAAAGAGCCCGCACCCCGACCTCGTCCTCCTCGACCTGATGATGCCCGTCATGAGCGGCTGGGAGCTCCTCGAGCTCCTCCAGTCGAACGCCGACCTCTCGGACATCCCGGTGGTCGTCGTGTCGGCCATGACGGCGCCGGGCGTCTGCGAGCACCTGACGAAGCCCATCGACCTCGATCGGCTGCTCGCCACGGTCGACCGATTGACGGCGTGAGACGGGGTGAGAGGAAGGGCTGCGACCTCGGCCCCGCTTGGTATGGTGGGGCGCATGGCTGGGGCACTCGTGCAGGCATCGGTATACCGGCGCGCCCTCCGCCCCCTGCTCTTCCTGCTTCCGCCGGGCGTGTCGCACGAGCTCGCCTTCGCGGCGCTCGGCCCGTTCGAGCATGCCGCGTGGCTGCGGGCGCTCCTCCGGAGCTCGAGCGGCGCGGCGAGTGAGGCGTCACGCACCGCGGCGGGCGCTCGCGTCGCTGTGCGGCGGCTGGGGCTCGACTTCCCCTCGGTGGTCGGGCTGGCCGGCGGCTTCGACAAGAACGCCCGCCGGCCCCGCGCGCTCGAGGCGCTCGGGTTCGGGCACCTCGAGCTCGGGACCGTGACGGCGCGGCCCCAGGCGCCGAACCCCTCGCCGAACCTCTTTCGCCTGCCGGCCGACCGCGCGCTCATCAACCGCCTCGGCTTCCCGAACGAAGGCGCGGCGCGCGTCGCCGAGCGGCTCCGGGCGGCGCGCGTCGACCTGCGGGTGCCCGTGGGGCTCTCGATCGGCAAGTCGCGGGCGGTCGCCGTGGACGACCTCGACGCCGTGATCGACGACTACCGCGCCTCCTTCGACGCCGTGCGCGACGCCGCCGACTTCGTCGTGGTGAACGTCTCCTCGCCCAACACGGCGGGCCTCCGCACGATGCAGGCGCGCGAGCACGCGCGGGCGCTCCTCTCGGCCCTCCGCGCGCGCGGGCCGAGCACGCGCCTCCTCGTGAAGATCGCGCCCGACCTGAGCGACGCGCAGCTCGAAGACGTGCTCTCGGTCGCCGAAGAGGTGCGCCTCGAGGGCGTCGTCGCGACGAACACCACGATCGCGCGGAGCGGCCTCGCGACCGACGCGGGGCAGGTCGAGGCGATGGGCGCGGGGGGCCTGAGCGGGGCGCCGCTGCGGGCCCGGGCGCGCGACGTGGTGCGGCGGGTGCGCGCGCGGCTCGGGCGCGAGATCGTGGTCGTGGGGGTGGGCGGCGTGGAGACGGCCGACGACGCGCTGGCGCTCGTGCGGGCGGGCGCGGACCTCGTGCAGATGTATACGGGGTTCGTGTACGGGGGGCCCCTGTCGGCGGCGCGCATCGGGCGGGAGCTGGCGGCGCGGGTCGAGCGCGAAGGAGCCGCCACGATTGCGGATCTCGTCGGCACCGACGGCGGGCTGCTACGCTGAAGGCGCGGGGTGACGGGAGGCGCGAGGCGTCGCCGTCGACCGCGCGCCGACCGAATGTACCCGCAAGTCTTCGGCAAGTACGTCCTCGAGCGGGAGCTCGCCCGCGGGGGCATGGCGCGCGTCGTCCTGGCGACGCTGCGCGGCGCCGGCGGCTTCGAGAAGAAGCTCGTCGTGAAGCAGATCCGCGACGAGCTCGCGTGCGACGAGGAGTTCATCCAGCGCTTCGTCCTCGAGGCCAACACGACGGTGAAGCTCGCGCACCCGAACATCGTCCCGGTGTACGAGCTGGGCGTCGAGCTCGGGACCTATTTCCTCGCGATGGAGTTCGTGGAGGGCGCGAGCCTCGCGGAGCTGCTCCGCGCGCCGGCGAACGGCGCCGGAGCGGAGGGAGGAGGGGGCGACCGCGCGAAGCTCTCGCCCGACGAGGTCGCGTACGTGGGCGTCGAGGTGTGCCGCGCCCTCGACTACGCGCACCGGCGCATGAACGTCGTCCACCGCGACGTGACGCCGCGCAACGTGATGGTCGACGAAGAGGGGCAGGTCAAGGTCATCGACTTCGGCATCGCGGCGCCCGTCGCCGTCGCGCCGAGCGGGCACGGGGTCTTCGGCTCGCCGGGCCACATGCCGCCCGAGCAGATGGACGCGAAGGAGATCACCCCGGCCGCCGACGTCTTCGCGGTCGCGGTCCTCCTCATGGAGCTGTGGAGCGGCAGGGCGCCCTTCCGCCGGCGCACGCGCGAAGAGATCGAGGCCGCGATGCGCGCGCCGCACCCGAAGCCCAGCGAGGCCGACATCCGCCTCCTGCCGCTCGACGACGTCATCGCGAGCGCGATGGCGCTCGACCCCGGCGCGCGGCCGCAGCACGCCGAGGAGCTCGGGCGCGCCCTCCGGCGCTTCCTCGCGGGCGTGGACCTCGGGGACGTCGCGCGCCAGCTCGGCGATCGCGTGCGCGCGCTGCGGACCCACCCGCCGCCGCCGGTCGACGAGCCGCGGCCCGTCCTCCAGCGCCCGCCGTCGCGGCCCACCGCGACGCAGGTCGGCACGAAGACCTTCGCCGCGCGCGAGGGCGTGAGCGAGGCGCTCTCGATGCCCGTGGCCGCGGCGCCGGTCATCCCGGAGCCCTCCACCCGGCGCATCGAGTCGGCCGCGCCCGAGCGCCGGATCGACGAGAGCGTCGCGACCAAGCCGCTCGCCGCCGAGCCCCGGCGCGAGGCGGCCCCCGCGCGAAGGACGGTCGGCGCGCTCGCGGGGCTCGGCGCCGTCAGCCTCGCGGTCGCCGCGTTCTTCCTCGGGCGCGCGGGGACGGGCGCGGCGACGGGTGCGAACGAGACGCGTCCGGCGGCGACCGGCGCGACGGCCGTCACCGCGGCCGCGTCGTCCGTCGCCCCGTCATCGCCGAGTACGATCGTGAGCTCCTCGGCGATCCCCCCCGCGCCGGCGAGCGCCGAGAGCCCCGCGCAAGCCCCGACGGCGAGCGGGCCCGTGGCGGCGCAGGCCGAGCGCGCGCAGCTCGTTCTCGTGGGCGACGGCACGCTCGTCGCCGTCGACGGCGTGCCGCGCGGCGCCTGCCCCGCGCGGGTGGCCGTCGAGCCCGGTCCGCACACGGTGGTGTTCTCCTTCCCCGCGACGGGCGAGTCGAAGGGCGAGACGTTGACGCTTCGCGTCGGCGAGCGCACGACGCTGCGCGCAGACTTTACGGGCGCCTCTCCGTCGATCCGCGTTCAGCGCATGTAGCGCGCCCGACGAGGGGACTATGCTACGCGCTCGAAAGCCATGCCCGACTTCTTCGACCTCTCCCGCCACCTCACCACCGAAGAGCGGAACATTCGCGACTCGGTCCGCGCCTTCGTCGACGCGCGCATCCTCCCGACGATCGGCGACCACTGGGAGGCGGGCACCTTCCCCACGGAGCTCATCCCGGAGATCGCCGAGCTCGGGCTCCTCGGGTGCAATCTGCACGGGTACGGCTGCGCCGGGCTGAGCGACGTCGGGTACGGCCTGGCGATGCAGGAGCTCGAGCGCGGCGACTCCGGGCTGCGCTCGTTCGCGAGCGTGCAGGGGTCGCTCGTCATGTACCCCATCCACGCCTTCGGCTCCGAGGAGCAGAAGTCGAAGTGGCTGCCCAAGATGGCCAGGGGCGAGATCATCGGCTGCTTCGGCCTCACCGAGCCCGACTTCGGGTCGAACCCCAGCGGCATGCGCACCGTCGCCATCGAGGACGGCGACAGCTACGTCATCACGGGCACCAAGCGCTGGATCACGAACGGCAACCTCGCGCAGGTCGCGGTCGTCTGGGCGAAGGTCGGGGGCCCCGAGGGCGAGGTCCGCGGCTTCCTCGTGCCGACCGACGCGCGCGGCTTCGAGGCGCGCCTCATCCACAAGAAGGTGAGCCTGCGCGCGAGCGTGACGAGCGAGCTCATTCTCGACGAGGTTCGCGTGAAGAAGGACGCGGTCCTGCCGGGCGTGCGCGGCATGCGCGGGCCGCTCTCGGCGCTCACCGCGGCGCGCTTCGGCATCGCGTGGGGCGTCATCGGGGCGGCCGCGGCGTGCTTCGACTGCGCCGTCGACTACGCGAAGCACCGCGTGCAGTTCGCGGGCAAGCCCATCGCCGGGCACCAGCTCGTGCAGGCGAAGCTCGCGCAGGCGCTCACGCAGATCACGAACATGCAGCTCCTCGCGACCGAGTGCGCGCGCCTCAAGGGCGAGAAGAAGATGAAGCCCGTGCACGTGAGCATGATCAAGCGGCACAACGTGCACGCGGCGCTCGAGATCTCCCGCGCCTGCCGCGACATCCTCGGCGGCAACGGCATCACGCTCGAGTATCCGGTCATGCGCCACATGTGCAACCTCGAGACCGTATTCACGTACGAGGGCACCCACGACATCCACACGCTGGTCCTCGGTCAGGAAGTGACCGGCATCCCTGCGTTCGAGTGAAGAAGGCCTTCCAGACCGCCCGAGCCTCGCAGCTCGCCTGCCCTCGGACCGTAGCCTGTAGTCTGTCGCCTGTAGCCACTCGGCAGGCCCTGGAGGCTCAGCCCGTGAAGGGATGGTCCAGCGCGTGCATCGCGCGGAGCGCCTCGTAGAGGACGATGCCGACGGCGTTCGCGAGGTTCAGCGAGCGCACGGCGCCCAGCGTGGGGATGCCCACGACGCGATCCGGAAAGCGCGCCAGGAGGTCTTCGGACAGTCCGACGCTCTCCTTGCCGAAGACGAGCGCGTCGCCCGGGGCGTACGCGGGCTCGAGGTAGCTCCGGGTCGCGATCGCGCTGAAAAGGTGCACCTTGCCCCCCGGAGACTCCTTCGACCACGCGTGGAGGAAGTGCTCGAAGTCGAGGTGCGTGCGCACGTCGACGAGGTGCCAGTAGTCGACGCCCGCCCGGCGGACGCTCTTCTCGTCGATGCGAAAGCCGAGCGCGCCCACGAGGTGCAGGGGTGACGCGGTCGCCGCGCAAAGGCGAGCCACATTGCCCGTGTTCGGCGGAATCTCGGGCTCCACGAGAACCACATGCAGCGGCGTGGCGAGCGGCCGGGCGCGGAGACGTGCGGTGGTCGAGGAAGTCTTGGGCAGGGCGGACACCACCTTGACGCTTGGCGCACGCAAACCGTAGCCTCGCGAGTTGAAGCTGCAAAAGCTACCCGGAGCCCTCTTGCCTCGCAATCGCAAGGTCGCACCCCCGGCCGAACCCGCTCACGCGGCCGGCCACGCCCTGGCGGCGGGCATTTTGGCCCTTGTTTTCCTGTGCGCCGCGCCGCGGACGGCGTGGGCCGGGAACATGGACATCACGCCGGAGCGGCTCGCCATCTGCTCGACGCCGACCACGTGCGCGCCGAACAACGTGGCGTGGACGAACCTGATGAGCGAGCTCGGGATGGCCATCGCCCCGACCGCCTTCCACGCGGCCCGCACGACGGGCCTCGGCGGCTTCGCCCTCAGCCTCGAGACGAGCTTCACCCACGTGAACGCGAACGCGACGGCGGGTGGCCTGCCCTACTGGCAGCTCGGCACCGAGGGCCCCAAAGACCCGAACAACCAGCAGTTTTCGACCATCAACACCCACCCCGACTCGCTCATCGGCGTCTACAGCGTCAAGGCGCGCAAGGGCCTGGGGTTCGGCTTCGAGATCGCCGGGGACCTCGGCTTCGTCGGGAACACGTCGCTCTGGGTCGGCGGGGTCGACGTCCGCTGGGCGATTCTCGAGGGGTACCGCACGGGCGTCCTCGGGTACTTTCCCGACATCGCCGTCGGGGGCGGCGTGCGCACGGTCGCCGGCTCGCCGAAGTTCTACCTCACGACCGCGGCCATCGACGCGCAGCTCTCCAAGCCCATCACGCTCGCCGACACGGCGGTGCTCACGCCGTACGTCGGCGCGCAGCGGGTCATCATCTTCGCCAACTCGTCGGTCGTCGACCTCACCCCGAGCGTCGACCCCCTCCAGTCGTGCGGGTACCTGGGCCCGAACGTACCGGGCAACCCGAACGCGACGCCCGCGAACCTCGCGCCGGGCGGCCTCACCCCGGGCGACGGCCAGCCGATCTGCAAGAAGCTCGACGGGAACGCCGACTTCAACAACGACACGACCTTCAAGAGCGAGGTCATCCATCGATGGCGCGGCATCGTGGGACTGAACTACCACTTCGAAGTGCTGTACCTCGCGGCGCAGTTCGCGATGGATCTCACCAACCCGAGCGACGAGAACGCCAACATCGGCGTGAGCGGTGACCGGCAGTGGACGATGTCGTTCGAGGCGGGCGTCTCTTTCTGATCCTGGGCGCCGGGGCGGCCGGCGCGATCGCGTGCGGCACGCTCGACGCGATGCCCGTCGGCGTCTCCACGCCCCGCGCGCCCGAGCGCGCGACCTTCGAGGCCGGAGCGCCCATGGCGCCGCTGCCGGAGGACTTCCGCGCGCACATGGCGCGGGTCGCGGAGCGGTTCCTCTCTGAGGGGCACGGCGAGGCGTTCGACGCGGTCGTGTGGGCGAACGACGCCGCGCGCGCGGGGACGGCCGCCGGCGGCGACTTCCCCGACGGCGCGATGTTCGTGGAGGAGGCGCTCGGGCGCTCGCTTTCCGACGCCGGATCGGTCGGCCTGCTGGTCATGCAGAAGCGCGGCGGCGGCTGGCAGTTCGGCGCGGTCGGGCCCGACGGGGAGCCCGGCAGCGGCGCGGCGTGCGCGGCGTGCCACCAGGACGCGCCGCGCGACGCGGTCTTCCTCCTCGGCGGCAGCGCGGCCCCTCAGAGCAGCAGCGCGGCCGCCATCGCGGCGATGAACGCGATCGCCCCGAGGACCGTCGCCACGGCCGCCCCGATGTACGACACGCGCAGCGCCGAGTCGGACGCGGGGCCCTCGAGGCGGTAGCACCCGCGCAGGAACGCCCGCGCGCTCCGCCCGGGGAGGTCGTCGCCGGGGACCGCGAGCGACATGGCCTTCTTGCGACCCTCGCGCACGAGCACGACCACGAGCCCGAGGGGGCCCCTCACGAGGTCCCACCCGGCGGAGTAGAGCCCGAAGCGCAGCGCGCGACCGGTCGCCCCGCGCGCGCCGGCGCGGCGCGCCCCGCGGTCGAGCGCCCAGCCGTGGGCGACGTGCGCCAGGACGAGGACCGCCGCGAACGAGGGGATGCCTACGGCCGCGAGCGTGAGCACGGCGCGCATCTCGCCGGACAGCATGTCGAGGAGCCAGCGCGGCGCGACGAGCACGAAGAGCCCGACGCCGAGGGCGCCCGCGGAGACGGAGGCCAGGAGCGTGCTCGCCACCGCGAAGCGCAGCGCCGGGGCGATCGGCCCGTCGGGCAGGGACTCGAAGAAGCGGTCGGAGTCGAGCGCGGTCGCGCGCGCGGTGGCCCAGAGGCGCGCGAGCGGCGCCATGCCCGGCCGCTCCCACGCGACGATGGCCACGACCCCGGAGCGCGTCTGCTCGTGCTGGCACCCCGAGCAGTCGGCGTCGCCGCAGTGGGCGCAGACGACGGCCGCCGGGACTTCGGCGTCGAAGGGATCGTCGCGCTCCTCGGGCGCCCTGGACCGAGTTTGCGCCACCATCGGTTTTGTGCGATGCGGTTGCATCGTTTTCGTGCGATGCCGTGGCATCGACGTACGCCTCCACCCGAGCTACGGGCGGGAGTGTGACACGAGAGGCGGCTCAGTGCACGAGCTGCCCGGACGAGGAGCCGCGGCGCACGCGAATGTCGTCGATGCGCCCGCCGAAGAAGAGGGCGGCGACCGCGAACGCGGCGACCGAGAGGCCCAGCGTCGCGTAGAGGGAGGGCGCGAACGCGAAGCGCAGGGGCACGCCGTGCGCGCCGTGCGGCGGCCGCGCGAGGAGGATAGCCGCCGTGGTGCCGGGGACCGCCGCGAGGAACGCGGCCGCGACCCGGGCGCCGCGCATCTGCAGGATCGTGCGGCGGCTCAGCACCGTGGGGACGAGGATGAACCAGGCGACACCCGCGCCCCACGCCCAGCCGAGCCTCCGCGCGAGGTCGAAGCCGGCCAGCGAGACGATGTCGGGCATCGTGACCTCGATCCACGGCAGAAAGAACACGACCAGCCCGGCGAGGGCGAGGGCCGCCAGCGCGCCGCGCCCGCGGCCCAGGTATCCGCGAGGCAAGAGCTCTTCTTCGGGCGCGACGGGGGTGCCGTCTTCGTGCAGCGCGTCGTGCGAGACGGGGAGCGCCTCGAAGGGGACGAGGCCCACCCCGCACACCGGGCACTTGAGGTGCTCTCCCTTCTCGAACATCTCGCGGCAGAAGGGGCACGCCAGGAGCGACATCGGCCTTCCATGATAGCAGCCGGCGCGGACGCCCCTGCCGCCGCGCCAAAGCGCGGCTAAATAGAAGCGCATGGCCCGCCCCACCCGATTGGAGTCCGCTGCCGTCGACGCCTGGGTCCACGCCCACCCGGGCTGGGAGCGCGCCGCGAACGGCGCCCTCGCCAGGTCGTTCTCCTTCCCGGACTTTTCGAGCGCCCTCGCCTTCGTGGTCCGCGTCGGCTGCCTCGCCGAGCGCCGCGACCACCACCCCGACGTGGAGCTCGGCTGGGGGCGCGCGCGGGTCGCCTGGTCCACCCACGACGCGGGTGGCGTGACGCAGCTCGACCTCGAGGCCGCCGAGGCGAGCGACCGGCTGGGGTCCTCCACCGGATGAGCGAGACCGACCGACTCGCCGCCGAGCGGAGCGTGCTCCGCGCCAGGATCGAGGCCGTCGTCGGGCCCGGCCCGCTGGACCGCTTCGACGAAGCCCTCACGCACGCGAGCTACGCGAACGAGACCGGCGCCGCGGACAACCAGCGGCTCGAGTTCCTGGGCGACGCGGTGCTGGGCCTCTGCGTGAGCGAGATGCTCGCCGTGGCCCACGCCGACGCCGACGAGGGGCTCCTCACGCGCATGCGTAGCGCGCTCGTGAACGCCGACGCGCTCGCGACGTGGGCGCGCCGCGTGGACCTGGGCCCGTGCATCGCGCTCGGGCGGGGGGCGACGCTCGGCTCGGAGCGCGACCAGACGAACGTGCTCGCCGACACCGCGGAGGCGATCGTCGCCGCCGTGTACGAGGCGCGCGGCCTCGACGGCGCGCGGGCGATCGTGCGCGACATCGTCGGCGAGCTGCTCGAGCGCGCCGCGACGCTCGGCGTGCGCGACCCCAAGAGCGCCCTCCAGGAAGACGTGCAGGCGCGCGGCGCCCGGCCCCCGACGTACCGCATCGTGGAGGTCCGGGGTCCGGCGCACGAGCAGGTGTTCGTCGTCGAGGTCACCTTCGGCGAAGGCGCCCAGGCGCGCGGCGAGGGGAGGAGCAAGAGGCTCGCCGAGCGGGCCGCCGCGTCGGCGGCGCTCGACGCGCTGGCGCAGGAGGAGTGAGGCGGCGACCGCTACTCCTTGTCGCCTCGGGCTCCGGCTTCGTCGTTCGAGTGGAGGCTGGGGGCGTCGGGGAGATCGAGCGTGTCGAGGGGATCGGCGTGGAGGTCGCGGAGCCTGGCGGCGCGCAGGTCGGCGACGAGCTTGTCGGTGGCCTCCCGGGCCCGCTGGCGGCGGAGGACGGCGCGGATCTCCGGGGTCGCGTCCTCCAGGCTGCGCTTGATGGCGGGGGTGGAGCCGCGGCGCCGAATCACCGCGAAGGACTTGCCGTCGGGGCCCTCGGGGACCGGGGCGCGCACGAACTCTCCGTCGCGGACCGCGGCCGCGGCCGTGACGAGCGCGGGGTCGACCTTGAGGTCCGGCTCGCTCGACTCGCCCGCGGGGGTCAGAAAGCCCAGGTCCCCCGAGCGGAGGGCGGTCGCCTTGTCGGCGCTGTGGTCGCGCGCGAGCTGCGCGAACGCCTTCGGCGTGGGTTCGGCCTGCGCGGCGGCGAGGACGGCGTCGGCGTCCTGCCGGGACTCGCAGAGGATGCGCCACAGCCGGATGCGCGCGGGCGCGGCGTAGCGCTCGGGGTGCGCGTCGTAGTACGCGCGCACGTCGGCCGCGGGGAGGTCGCTCGCGGGCGGCAGGCTCGCGGCGACGCCGCGGGCCGTCGCGTTCGCGAGCGCGCAATCGACGGCGAGGGCGACCTGCGGGTCCTTCTCGAGCCCCGACGCCTGCGCGGACAGCGACAGGAGCGCGTCGCGCACGAAGACGCGCTCGAGGACCCCGTGCCGGAGCGCGTCGGGCGTCGCGCCGAACGTGGTCCGCTCGAAGCCGGGCATCGCCGCGATGCGGTCGTGCAGCGCGCCCGCCGTCACGGCGCGAGACGCGCCCGGCGAGCCGACCACCGCGATGACGGCGTCGGGCGGGGTGCTGCCCTCGGCGCGCGCGTCCGCGCGACCATCGTCGGCGCGCGCCGCCACGACGGCGAGGAGCAGCGCGGCGGCGGGCAGGGCCGCGCGCATCACGCCCCCGCGGCTCTTCGCCGCGGCCGCGGCGCCGCCGAGCGCGGGCCGTTCAGCACGCCGGCGGTGCGGAGCACGTCGTCGTCGACGCCCACGAACCGGTAGCACTCCGGGCGGAAGCCGTACGCCTTGTGCAGGCGGCTCACCACCTCGACCATCGCCTCGGGCGGCACGGCGGCCTTGCGCACCTTGGCCACCTTGCGGATGGAGCGGAGCGGCTCGCCGAGCTCGAGGAGCTCGTGGACCCGCACCAGCACGTCGAGGGGCTTGAGCTCCCGCGCGCCGCGGACCTTGCCCTGCTCGAGCTCCCGCATGAGGCGCTGGCGCCTTTTTTCGGTCCGGCCGTCTTGCTTGTGCGCGCCGGCGCCGCGGCCGCCGAGGATGTCGTTGAAGAGCCGGGCGACGCGCCGCTTTTCGATCGCCTCGGGGCTGCCTCGACGATTCTGCGGTTTTGCGGCCGTTCGGGTCGTCTTCACGATCGCACACTCGCTGCGCTCAGACGCGAGAACGGAGCGACGATAGCGAGCGCAGCCAGATGTGTCAATCGTGGTTGGCGCGCGCGCGACAAACCACGAAGAGCCCGCGCCGAAGCCGCGGGTGGCCGAATTTCGCGCCCATGAGATCCCGCCTCGCCCCGGCGCCGACACGGCCGAAAACGACATTGATGACGAGAACTGGCCGACGAGACTACCGCATGCTGAGCTTCATGCAGGCGACGAGGCCGTTCGTGCTTCGCGACTGCATCCCGCATTCGTAGCGAACCGGCGTGAGGCTGTAGAAGCACGACTGCTCGAAGCGGTCGAAGGTGCCGCGCTTCGCGAGCTCCTCCGCCCAGCCGTCGCGGAAGGCGACCCGCTCCGTGGAGCTCATCGTGAGGTTCTCGTGCTCCACGTACTCCTTCGCGTAGAGGTCGACGATGTGGTCTTGCAGGTCGAGGCAAGCCAGGAGCTTCCGCTCGTCGGTCGCGAACTCCGCCGAGCTCGCGCCCGCCTTCGCCTGCGCGGCGCAGCCGGCCAGGCCCGGCGCGAGGACCGTGACGACGAGAGCGGCGGCGAAGGCGCTGCGGAGGACCATCGCCACCCGTGCATTGCAACGAGCGTGCACCTCGCACACGGACGCCCGCGTCGCGCGCACGGCACTCGCGGCCGGCTCTCGCTGCGCCCGCGCGCCACGCGCGCGGCGAAACGCCCGCGACGCGGCCGCCGCCCGCGTTGCCGCGCGCGCCAAGGTCGAAGCGACGGCGTCGCGCGAGGTGGAACGAGCGTTGCGACACGCGAGACCGTGCAAGCGAATCGACGATCTTCACCGACGCTCGCGGTCGCCGTCCTCGCGGCGGGCTGGGCGATCTCGGGCTGCGCGAGCGGCGCGGCCTCGGCAGCGAAGGCTCCTGCGAGCGGACCGGCCGCGAGCGAGACCGCGACGGACGCGTCGCGCGGCGGCCCCCTCGGCGTGACCGACAAACAGCCCGCCATGCGGCCGGCCGCCGTCGCCGACACGTGGATCGTCGCCGTCCTCCTCCGCGAGCTCGACAAGGATCCGGTCGTCGGCCGCGAGCACATCGACGTCGCGTGCGACGGCGGCGTCCTGAGCCTCGTCGGCCAGGTGAGCGCCCAGCTCGCGCGACGGCGCGCCGTGGAGATCGCGCAGGTCGTCCACGGGGTGCGCGCGATCGTCGACCGCATCGACGTGGTCGCGCCGGCGCGGAAGGACGGGGAGCTCGAGTTCCTCGCCGCGGGCGCGCTCTCGAAGGATCGCGCGACCGCCGGCGAGCCGATCGCGGCGCGCGCCCGCGGGGGCGTCGTGCACCTCACGGGGACCGTCGACTCGAACGCCACGCGGTGGATTGCCGAGCGCGACCTCCTCGCCATCCCCGGCGTCGCCGACGTGACCGACGACCTCGTCGTCTCCGGGGGCACGCGCAGCGACGCGCGCCTCGTGCGCCAGCTCCGGCGCGAGATGCGCGACGACCCGTGGATCGACGACGGGCACATCACCATCTCCGTCGACAAGCAGGCCGTTCGCCTGGTCGGCTACGTGCACAGTGCAGCCGAGCGCGCCCGCGCCGAGCGCGACGCGCGCGCGTGCTCGCCGAACGCCGTCGACGTGACCGATCTGCGCATCGACTCGCTCTCCGACGGCACGTTGCGCGGCGACCCGGAGCCCCCGCGCTCCGACGACGAGCTCACGCGAGCCTTCCTCGCCGCGCTCTCGCGCGACCCGCGCGTGCGCCCCTTCGTGCCCGGCGTGCAGGTGCGCGACCGCGTCGCCGTCGTGACCGGCGAGGCGCCGAGCCGCGACGCCGCCCAGGCCGTGCGCGACGACGCCCGCGACGTGCCGGGCATGGCCGACACGCACGTCGACCTGCGCGTCGCCGACGCCGCGCCCGGCGGGCCCGCCGACGCGGACGCGGCCGTCCTCTACCAGGCCCGGAGCTCGCTCCAGCGCGACACGCGCCTCGAGGGCATGCACCTCGCCGTCGACGTCTTCCACGGGCGCATCACGGTGCGCGGCACCGTCCCGTCCGAGGTCGACCGCCGGCGAGCCATCGGCATCGCCAGCAACGTCCCCGGCGCCCAGGGCGTCGACGACGAGCTCACCGTCGAGAAGCCCACGCTCGCGCGGCCATGATTCTCGGGTCAGATTGGGCGGACGGCCGGCGGGCGCTGCGTGTCTTCGGCGAGCGCGGCCACCGCGGCGCGCACCGACGCCGGGACCTCGACCTTCACCATCGTGCGGTAGTCCATGAGCACGGCGACCGACGCGCCGCGCGCGCACGGGCGGTCGGGCTCGGCCTCTTCCCAGGCTGCGTACTCCATCGTGAGGCTCGTGCGCCCCACCTTCAGCACGCGGGCCCCGGCGACGATTGTCGCCGGGTACACCACGGGCCGGATGAAGTCGCAGCTCGCCATCGCGAGGATGGGGCTGACCTCGCGCGGCTTGTCCGCGAGGATGCCGACCCGCGCGAAGAGGGAGATGCGCGCCGACTCGAACCACGTGAAGTACTTCGCGTGGTTCACGTGACCCATCGGGTCCATCTCTCCCCAGTGGATGGGGAAGGTGACGGTGACGGGAAAGCGCACGTCGGAAACGCTACCGACTCGTAGCGGTGCAGTCTACCTCTGTCCTTCGCCGGCCGTGTCGATGGCGACATACAACGACCCCTGCCCCCTCTGGATGCGGAGGAGCACGGGCTTGCCGGCCGCGGAGGCGTGGACCTTCGTGGCGAGCTCGCTGGCGCTCCCGACCTTTTGACCGCCGACCTCTTCGATGACGTCGCCGGGGCGGAGCTTGCCGTCGGCCGGCCCGTCGGAGGCGACGCGCGCGACGATGACCTTGCCGTCTTCTTCCTCGACGCCGATGCCGAGCGACGACGAATGGTTGCCCGGCTCGCTGCTCGAGCTCTCGCGCGAGGACTCGGACTTGTCGCCCTCGTCCTTGAGGGCCGCGAGCGTCACGTCGACGTCCCGCTTCTGCCGCTCGTGGAGGACCGTGACCTTCACCTGCGTGCCCGGCGCGTGCCGCGCGACGAGCCGCGGCAGGTCTTCGGAGTGCGGGACGTCTTGCCCGTCGAGCGCAACGATGACGTCGCCGGGGTGGATGCTGGCCTTCTCGGCCGGGCTACCGGGCTCGACCTCGCCGACGAGCGCGCCGTGCGGGTGATCGAGGCCCACCGCCCTGGCGAGATCGTCATCCATGCCCTGGATGCCCACGCCGAGGCGCCCGCGCGCGACGTGCCCCGTCGAGAGGAGCTGCGGGACCACGTCGCGGACCGCGTCGATGGGGATGGCGAAGCCGATGCCCTTGCCGTTCGGGTTGATGGCCGTGTTGATGCCGACGACCTGCCCGTGCAGGTTGAAGAGCGGGCCGCCGCTGTTGCCGGGGTTGATGCTGGCGTCGGTCTGGATGAAGTCGTCGTACGGGCCCGCGCCGATCGTGCGGCCCTTGGCGCTCACGATGCCCATCGTGACCGTGTTGCCGAGCCCGAACGGGTTGCCGATGGCGACGACGTACTCGCCGACCCGCAGCGCCTCGCTCGAGCCGAGCGCGGTGACCGGCAGATCGCTCGGCGGGTTCTCGAGCTGGAGCACGGCGACGTCGAGGCGCGTGTCCTTCCCGATGACCTTGGCGCGGTACTCGCGGTCGTCGGCCAGGCGGACCTTCACCTGGTCGGCGTCGTCGACGACGTGGGCGTTCGTGACCACGTGGCCCTGGGCGTCGATGATGAAGCCCGAGCCGAGCGCCTGCTGCTTGGCGACCGCGTCGCCCTCGTCTTCCCCGCCTCCCCCTCGCTGGGAGCCGCTCGGCCCCTGGTGGAGGAACGGGAACATGTCGCCGAAGCCGCTCGGGAACCCGAACTCGCCCCGCGGCATGTGCACCTCGTGCACGGTCGTGATGTTCACGACGGCCGGGCGCACGCGGGCCGCGAGCGTCGCGATGTCGGGCGTGCCGGGGAGGACCGGCGGCGTGGGGAACGGGGCCGCCTGCTGCGCGTCGGGCGGCGCGGCGGAGGCCTGGTGCTGGCAGCCGGTGGTGCTGCCGACGGCGACGCCGGCGCCCGCGGCCAGGAGGAGCGCGGTGATCGAGATGAGCTTTCGCGGGTTCATGTTGCCCGGGTCAACAAGCCCGGCCCGCCGAGGATTCCCGACATGCCGGCTCAGGCAAACTCGAGGAGCGAGCCCCGTTTTTTTCGCTCTTCAGTGGCGCTCGTCGCTCGCGAAGACGACCTCGCCGAGCCGCGCCTCGTCGTCGGCCGCGGCCTCGCGCTCGGCCTCGACGGCCGACGCTTCCGTCTCGAGGTCCGCGAAACGCCAGCGGGTTTCGCCGCTCTCGGCGATGTCCACGTCGCCGCCGAGCGCGACGAGCTCGCGGTCGAGCCGCTTCGAATCGGCGGGGTGGCCGGTGGCGACGCGCCACGCGTCGGCCGCGACCCGGTCGGTCATCGGCTGCTTGCTGCTGACGCGGTCGAGCACCGAGCGCAGGACCGCCAGGCGCCCCTTCTCTTCCTCTTCGTGGCGGCGCTGGAGCGGCCGCGCGATCGCCCGCCCGATCGGCACGAGGAAGAGGAGCGCCGAGAACACGAGCGGAACCACGCCGAGCGCGATGGGCAGGCCCGTGTCCGGGATGGGCTGCGGGAAGCGATCGAAGAGGTGCGAGACGCGCTCGAGCGTGAGCCCGTTCTGGATCGCCCAGAAGCCCATCAGCAGGTTGAACCCGTTCAGCGCCGCGATGGCGAAGTTCGCGCCCGGCGAGTTGCCCGTGAGCGGCGGGAGCGGCTTGGGCCGGCCCTCCCAGGCGGCCGGCGGCGGCGCGACGCGGCCGGCGGCCGCGGCCTCGTCGGCCGTCTTCCGGATGGCCGGGAAGGAGTAGAAGATGCCGCCGTCTTCGCTGACGCCGACGTCGCCCTCGTAGTCGAGCATGAGGCGCGCCATCATCGGGTCGGCCTGCTCGCGCGGCAGCCCGGTCGCGCGCATGACGTCGGCGAGGCCGATGCGCCCGCGGCCCGCGCGGATCGCCGCGAGGACCCGCTGCTCGTTCTCGCGAGGGTCCTCGGCGGGGGGGGTGGGCCCGAAGAAGAAGCGGTTCACCCGCTCGTAGAACGGGACGCGCGGGCCCTGCGCCCGCCGCGGCGCGTACCGCCCCTCGTAGCCGCCGTAGCCGTACCCGGCGTCCCAGCCGCCCCCGTAGACCGAGAACGGCGACCAGGGGTGGAAGGTCCAGAAGAGCGCGTCGCCGAGCACCCGGAAGAACGCGTACGCGAGCTCGCCGCCCGGCAGGTCGTTGCTCCGGCGCGAGTCGTTCCCCTGGCGGGCGAAGGCCATGCCGATGATGAGCGCCACGAAGATGGCCGCGTACCCCACGAGAACGATGGCCACCCAGGCGCGGACGAGGAACCGCAGCGCGCCCATGAGCCCTCGCCCGAACGCCCGAAAGACGCGGCGCCGGGTGTCGGCCCCCTCCCACGGCTTCGTGAAGCCCTGTGGAAAAACGTGGACGAGCTGCCCGTCGCGGGTCACCCGAAGCTGCCCCCGGTACTCGGTCGACAGCCACTTCAGGCCCGACTCGGCGTCGCGGAGCGGCAGACCCGTCTGGGCCGACGCGTCGGCGACCGTCAAGGGCGCCCGCGGATCGACGCGCGCCCGTATCGCCTCGCCCGCTTTGGGCGGATCCATGAAGGTCGGCGGGTCGCCGTGCGCAGCAGTCGACACGGGCCCTAAGGTAAGCACCGGAGCCCCACCGGTCGAGCCGAGCCTTTTTTCCGGGCGCCCAGTCGGACTACAGTGCCTCTTGTGAGACTCGGGCTACTCGGCCCCGCGGAGGGCGACTTGGCAGGGCTGGCGCGCACGGCGGAGCTCTTGCTCAACGTGGCGAAGGTGACGCGTGCCATCTACCTGGGCGCCGACGACGCCATGGAAGACACGGTAGCGCTCTGGGCCGAGTCGCTCGTCGGCCCCGACGCGAGCGACAAGGGCCTCTGGGACCGGGCCTTCGCCGTCGCCGCCGAGGGGTCGCCCGAGCAGATTGAGACCTTCCTGCGACGCGAGCGGGCGCGGATGCGCCTCAAGGCGCTCGAGAGCTTGCCGCCCAAGGAGCTCCGCAGCATCGAGATGTTCGGCGACCGGGTCGCCATCCTCGTGAACGACAAGGCCGTGCTCGACGAGGAAGACATCTTCGCCGCCACGTTCCTCGTCTACGGCAAGAGCGACGGCCCGCTCGTGAAGAAGATCGGCCCGCGCTGGTTTCTCACCCCGGGCCCCATCGGGCACGGCGGCGGCGCGGTGGTGCTCGACGACAGCGCCGAGGACGTCGTGGCGACCTTCTACGACGCGTCGGGCAACGTGGCCCGCAGCGAGAAGCTTCCCGCGCCGCGCCTGGCCAAGCTCAGCGTGAAGTCGTGACCACGGTGGCCGTCTTCGGGGGCAGCTTCAACCCGCCGCACGTGGCGCACGTCCTCGCGTGCGCGCTCGTGCGCTCGGTCGAGGAGGTCGATCGCGTCCTCGTGGTCCCCGCCTACCGCCACCCGTTCGCGAAGGCGCTCGTCCCGTTCGAGGACCGCGCGACCATGTGCGAGCTCGCGATGGCGTGGATGCCGGGCGTCGAGGTCTCGCGGGTCGAGGAGGAGCTCGGCGGCGAGAGCCTCACGCTGCGCACGCTCGAGGCCCTCGCGCGCTCGAACCCCGGGTGGCGCCTGCGCCTCGTCATCGGCGCCGACATCCTCTCCGAGGTGACGCGCTGGTACGGCTTCGACGCGATCACCAGGCTCGCGCCGCCGATCGTCCTCGCGCGCGGGGGCGTCGACCTGCCGAGCGCCGGGCCCGCCCTCTTGCCGGAGGTGTCGAGCACCCAGGTGCGCGCGGCCATCGCCCGCGGCGCGTGGGGCGAGGTCGAGAAGCTCGTGCCCCGCGCCGTGCTCGCGTATGCGCGCTCCAGGGGCCTGTATGCCGAGACGCAGTGACCGGCCGCGGTCCGTGTTCATCCTCGGCGCGGGCAAGGCCGGCGCCGGGCTCGCGCGCGCGCTCCGCGCCCGGGGGATTGCGACGAAGCTGAGGCCCGCGCGCAAGGGCCTCCCGCGCTCCATCCGCGCCGATGTCGTGGTCCTCGCGGTGCGCGACCGCGACCTCGCGCCGCTGGCCGCCCGGCTGCGTGACGCGGGCGTCGTGCCCGGGCGCGCGGTCGTCGTGCACGTCGCGGGCGCGCTGTCGGCCGACGCGCTCGACGCGCTCCGCGGCGCGTGCGCGGGCGTCGGCAAGATGCACCCGATGATCTCGTTCGCCTCGCCGAGGTGGACGCCCGACCTGGCGCGCGGCAACGTCCACGTGCAGGGCGACCCGGCCGCCGTGACGCGCGCGAGCGCCCTCGCCCGCGCGATCGGCATGACGCCGCGCGCGCTGCCGGGCCTCGACCCGATCGCGTACCACGCCGCCGCGGGCCTCGTCGCGAACGGCGCGGCGGCCCTCGCCGCGGTCGGCGCGGAGCTCCTCGTGCGCGCGGGCGCGACCCGCGCGACCGCCGCCAAGATGCTCGGCCCCCTGCTCCGCAGCGTGGCCGAGAACGTCGAGCACCTCGGCCTGCCGCAAGCCCTCACGGGCCCGGTTCGCCGCGGCGACGCGGCCAGCCTCGAGAAGCACCTCGCCACGCTCCGCGAGAAGCTCCCCGAGGCCGTCCCCTTCTACGCCGCCGCCGCGCGAGCCCAGCTCCCGCTGGCCCGGGCCCTGGGCGACGCGCCCGCCGAAAGCTTCGACGCGATCGACGAGCTGCTCGGACCATGACCGGGCCGGCCGAGCGCCCGGGACGCGCTGGTCTACGGGCTACAGGCTACAGGCTACGGGCTACAGGGCGCGCTTCGCGCGGGAGCGCGCCGCGTCTCTCTCCCTTCCGGCCGTAGCCTGTAGCCCGTAGCCGCTCGAGCGGCCCTCGCGTCGGCGGGCACGCCTGAGGCGCTCCGTTTGCCGCGCAGGAACGCTCGCGGTCGGCGGACTCGGGCGAATGGCGCTCGCGAGGTAGAATGCCCGTCGGTCGACGCGACGGCATCGCAGGAAATGGAAGACCTACGCCCGAAGACGATCCTCTTTTGCGCCGTGCTCGCGATGGCGATCGCGCTGAGCGTGCTCCTGCGCGGCCGGCGGGCGGTGCACTGGCTCTTCGCGGCGTTCGCCGCCGACATCGCGCTCTGGTACGCGAGCCAGTCGTTCGCCGGGTTCTTCCGCCCCGATCTCTGGGAGCGCGTGACCGGCGTGCTCACGGTGCTCCTGCCGCAGTTCGCGATCCACCTCTTCCAGAACGTGGTGCCGCGCGAGGCGGGCGCGCGCGCCACGCCGCTCGCGCGGTTCGCCGCCGTCCTCAGCGTGCCCGTGCTCGTCGTGACGGTCTCGCCGTACCACGACCGGCCGTTCGCGCTCGGCGCAGTCTACACGTACGTCTTCGGCCTGCTCGCGGCCGCGCTCATCACGCTCGCCCGGCAGGGCCAGCGCAACCCGTCGCGGTCCGTGCGCGACCGCGTGCGCTTCCTCGTGGCGGTCGGCGCCGCGGCCACGACGTTCTCGCTCGCCGACTTCCTCTCGTATCTCGGCGTGCACCTGCCGCCCATCGGCGCCGTGCTGGCGATCGTCTTCCTCTTCGTGCTCGCGGAGTCGGTGACGCGCGCGCGCCTCGCCGACATCTACGAGCTCGCCGGGCGCCTGCTCGTCTCGACGGCCCTCGCCTTCTGCCTGGCCGCGATCTTCTACCTCTTCGTGATGGTCATCGGCGGGTTCGAGACGATGTACCTGAACGCCGTCCTCGCGGCGATCGTGTTCCTCGTCCTCTTCGAGCCGCTCCAGACCGAGGCCGAGGTGCGCATCCACCAGTTCTTCTTCCGCGAGCGCTACGACCTCGAGACGAGCGTCGCCGAGCTTCGCAAGCAGCTCGTGCACGTGCTCGAGATCGACGAGATGGTCACCACGCTGATGGCCGGCCTCGATCGCTCGCGCCGCGTCACGACCGCCGCGATCTACCTGCGCGACCAGGACGGCGACGGCTTCGACCTCCTCGGCTCGATCGGCACCGCGGTCCCCAAGCGCGTCGAGGCGCTGAGCACGCGACCGCTCCTCGACCGGCTCGCGACCCAGGCTTCGCTCTCGCTCGAGGCGGCGCGCGACCCGAACGACCCCGACCGGGCGGTCCGCGTCGCGGCGAGCGCGCTCGGCAACCTCCAGTACGCCGTGGTGCTCGCCGTGCGCGACGAGCAGGAGGGCACCGTGGGGCTCCTCTTCGTGGCCGACGATCGCGTGCGGGACGCGTTCGCGCCCGAGGAGATCGCGCTGCTCGAGCAGATCTCGACGCAGATCGGCGTCGTGGTGACCAACAGCCGCATCTACTCGCGAATGAAGGAGCGCGACCGCCTCGCGGCGCTCGGCTCGATGGCCGCGGGCCTCGCCCACGAGGTCAAGAACCCGCTCGGCGCCATCAAGGGCGCGGCGCAGCTCCTCGAGGAGGTGGGCACCTCCTCGCCCGACGACTCGGGCGCGCGCGAGTTCGTGGGCATCATCCTCGAGGAGGTGAACCGCCTCGATCGCGTCGTCGGGAGCTTCCTCGACTACGCGCGGCCGCACGCCGGGAACCCGATCCCCGTGGACATGAACGCGGCGGTGCGGCGCACGGTGCAGATCCTCTCGAGCCAGATCACCGACGGGGCGATCGACGTGCACCTCGCGCTGAGCGAGCCGATCCCCAGGACGCGCATCGACCCGGAGAAGTTCCGGCAGGTCCTCATGAACCTGATGCAGAACGCCATTCAGGCCATGGACGGCCGCGGCAAGATCACCGTGTCGACCTCGGTCCGCCGGTCGCCGCGCGCGCGCATGCCGTCGTTCGACGGCGCGCCGCCGCCGTCGCGCCGGTCGGTCGCGGAGGAGTCGGAGCTCGTCGAGGTCGGCGTGCGCGACACCGGCCCGGGCATCGCGCCGAAGGTGCTGCGCAACCTCTTCATCCCGTTCTTCACCACGAAGACGCAGGGTACGGGGCTCGGGCTCGCGATCAGCCAGAGCATCGTCCGCAACGCCGGCGGGGTGATCGAGGTGCACTCGCAGCCGGGGGCCGGTACGACCTTCACCATCGTGCTCCCGTCGGCCGGGGACGCGCTCGTCACGCCCGTCCCGCCCGAGCCGAGCATCGCGTCGGTCCGTCCGTGAGGCCGCACCGCCGGTGAAGGCGGCTTCACCGGGCGTCCGGGCATGCGGGAGGGCCGTCCGACGCCACGGACGAGCGACCCGACGGCCGGTCAGCTCCGGCCCGAGCCCGGGGTCGACGACCCGACGCGCGGGCAGCGACCGCCCGAGCCCGGGGTCGACGACCCGACGCGCGGGCAGCGACCGCCCACCCGCGGGCAGCGACCGCCCACCGCCGGGCAGCGACGGCCGCCCGCTGGGCAGGAGGACCCCACACGCCGGACAAGCCTTCGCGGCCCCGCCCGAGAGAGAGACCCAGCTCCCGGGAAGCCCCCCCAAGGGACCGAATCCGTACGCTTGCGAACGAATATGGAGATTTTGGCGGTCCCGGAAGGGGTCCGGGGAGGTCTTTCGACCACCAGGTCCGCCCCGATGTCGCCGGCGCGCGTGGCGTCGATGCGCAGACGTGAGAGAGAGAGAGACACCCGCGACCCGCTCCGCGCGCCGGGCCCGATGCATCGTGACGCGGTGCCCCAGCCCCGGCAGGACGGGCCCGAGGCGCATCCCGCCCGAGCCCGTCAACGGATTATGCTGCTTGCCGCGGTCGCCGACCGTTCGTGCGACGATGTGTGCAATTTACGGCTGGAGCGCCTCGGCCGAGCTCCGCCCTTCATCGCCGATCTGAGCCCGCGCAGCCTCTTCCTTCTGTGTGAAGCTGGCTGCGTCGATGGCCGGTGCAAGGGCCCGATGGGTCCCGTAAACGTCGCCGCCCGCCGCCGCGGGGCGCTCTTCCTCGGCCGCCGCGGCGCTCTTTCCTTTCCGAACCTCGACTTGACCGTTCAGCTTCGCACCCATTAACCTTTTTTTGCTCGGAATTTCCGCGCTGCGCCACCGAACGCCGCACCGCTTTTTCTCCAGACCATGGCACGCGACGCTTCCGTCGGACGAGAGATGCAAGACCCCGCACCCAAGGCGCCCACTTCGATCGCACCGCGTTCGGATGCGCGCGCGTTCGTCTTGCGCTTCATCAGCGGCAAGTACCAGGGGGGCGAGTTTCCGATCGCCACGGACAAGCAGATCATCGTCGGCCGCTCGAGCGACCTCGACATGGTGCTCGTCGAGGACATGGTCTCGCGCAAGCACGCGCGCATCGCGATGCAAGGCGACCAGATCTGGATCGAGGACCTCGGCTCGACCAACGGCACCTTCGTCAACGGCGAAAAGATCAAGCGTGCGCGTCTGAAGGAGGGCGATCGCGTCCTCATCGGCACGAGCATCTTGAAGGTCATCGCGGGCGACTCGCCGCGCGACGGCATGGACGCGAAGCGAGAGCTCGAGAACGTCGCGAGCGCGCGGCGCAACAGCCAGCAGCGCACGATGAGCGGCAGCATCGAAGAGGTGCCGCTGCCCGACCTCCTCCAGCTCTTCGGCACCTCGAAGAAGAGCGGCGTCCTCGTCATCCGCACCGACGACGACGTCGGGCGCATCCACCTGAAGAAGGGCGCGATCGCGTACGCGATCATCAACGACCTCGACGACGTGGCGCCCCTCAAGGGGCTCTATCGCATGCTCACGTGGCAGAAGGGTCTCTTCGACCTCGAGCCGCCCGAGGAGCGCGAGTTCCCCTCCGAGATGAACGCCTCCGTGCAGGAAATCCTCATGGAGGGGATGCGGCAGCTCGACGAGTTCAACCGCATCCGCGACGAGCTGCCCGATCTGGCCGCGCGCATCGCGGTCTGCGCGCCGCTCATCCCGCCGCTCCGCGACCTCAAGCCCGAGGAGCTCGACGTCCTCCAGCTCGCGCACAACTACGGCGTCTTCGAGACGGTGCTCAACAAGAGCCTCGCGACGGACCTCGAGACCGCCGAGATCCTCATCAAGCTGATCAAGGGCACGTACCTGCGCATCGAGTAGCGACGCGCCCGAGAGAAATTTTCTCAGCGCCGCGGCGGCAGGCGCGCCTCGACGGCGCGGGCGTGCGCCTCGAGGCCCTCGATGCGCGCGAACGCGGTCACGGCCTTCTCCTGCTTCGCGAGCGCCTCGTGCGTGTAGCGGATGAGGGAGGTGCGCGTGACGAAGTCGTAGACGCCGAGGGGCGAGCCGAAGCGCACGGCGCCGCCGGTCGGCAGGACGTGCGACGGGCCGGCGATGTAGTCGCCCATGGCCTCGGGCGTGGACGACCCGATGAACGCGGCGCCCGCGTTGTGGATGTGCGCGAGGAGGGCCTCGGGATCTTGCACGTGGAGCGCGAGGTGCTCGCCGGCCAGCCGGTCGGCCACCCTCGCGAGGCCCTCGCGCGTGGACGTGACGAACGCCGCGCCGTTCGCGAGGGCCGCGCGCGCGATGGTCGCCTTCGGCAGCGTGGCGAGCTGGATCTCGAGCTCGCGCCGCACCGCGCCCGCCATGAGATTGGACGCGCAGACGAGGAGCGGGTACGCCGCCTCGTCGTGCTCGGCCTGCGAGAGCAGGTCGGCCGCGATGATGCGTGGGTCGGCCTCGTCGTCGGCGACGACGACAATCTCGCTCGGGCCGGCGATGCCGTCGATGTCGACCGCGCCGAACACGAGGCGCTTGGCGCACGCGACGTAGAGGTTGCCGGGCCCGACGATCTTCGCGACGCGCGGCACGCTCTGCGTGCCGTACGCCATCGCGGCGATGGCCTGCGCGCCGCCCGCGTCGACGATGGCCGCGACGCCCGAGAGGTGCGCCGCCGCGTAGATCGGGTCGTCGGTCTCGTCGCCGGCGAGCGGGGTGGCGAGGATGATCTCCTTCACGCCCGCGACGTGCGCCGGCACGGCGGACATGAGGACGCTCGACGGATACCGCGCCTTGCCGCCCGGCGCGTACACGCCCGCGCGAGCGACGGGGAGGACGCGCACGCCCAGCGAGATGCCGCCCTCTTCGTAGCGGAAGCCCGCGTCGACCTCGTGCTCGTGGAAGGCGCGGATGCGGACCGCGGCGAGCTCCATCGCGCCGCGCACGTCGGCGGGCAGCCGCGCGAGCGCGGCCGCGCCCGGATACTCCCGCACGACGAGCTGCGGAGCGCGCCGCCCGAAGCGAGCGCTGTACTCCTGCACGGCCTCGTCGCCGCGCGCGCGCACCGCGGCGACGATCTCGCGCACCGCGGGCTCGACGCGTTCGAAATCGCTCTCGCCGCGCGACTCGAGCCGCGAGAGCGCGACCTCGAAATCGGGCGTACCTTCCACGAACGTCGCGAGCATGACGGGGAGTCTGTAGCATCGCGCGCGATGCGATGCTCGGTGATGTGCGCGTCGCTCGCGCGCGCCGGCCTTTCCACGGTCACCTTCGCGTTCGCGATCGGAGTCGCCCTGGTTTCAGGGTCGCCCGGGTGCGCGCGCGGGCCTGCGTGCGACGGTCTCGCCTGCGCCGCGGCGTGCCCGCGCGAGGCCGCGGTGGACGCGAGCGGACGGTGCGCGTGCGCGGACGGCGACGTCGCGGTGCTCGGCGCGTGCGTGCCGCTCCGGGCCGCGGACGCGTACTGCGGACCGGGCGAGCGCATGGACCCCGCGAGCGCGACCTGCGTGTTCCGCGCGTGCGACGCCGGCGCGGCGCTCGACGTCGCGAGCGGCGCGTGCACGCCGCGCGGCCTCCTTCCTCATGGAGGGGCCATCGCGTGCGCGGCCGGCTCGACGTCGATCGTCGAGGCCGGCCGCACCGTGTGCGCCGCGCCGGCGGCGGGGTGCCCCCGCGGGACGGCGCCGGAGGGGCGCGCGTGCCGCAGCGCGCCTGCCTGTCCTCCCGGCGCGATCGCGGAGGGGCTGTCGGCGAGCGGGGGCGCGTGCCGCCCGGTGGTCACGGCGGGCGGGCGCGCAGGGAGGCGCGTCGACCTCGGCGCGTGGGCGGCGCTCGCGATCGGCGTGGACGGCGGGGTCGGCGCGGCCGCGCTCTGCCAGCCGCTCGCGCAGCGGCCGAGCGCCTTCGGGGTGCACGAGGCCGCGACCGCGACCGACGCCGCCGAAGGCGACGCGTCCGCGCCGCAGGGGCCCGCCGTTGGGCTGAGCAACGGGCAAATCTCGGTCGCGGTGGCCGTGATGGTGCCCGATCAGGACGTCTCGCGCGTCCACTCCGAGGTGCGGGCGCGGGACGCGACGGGGCGCGAGCTCGACGCGGCCGCCGAGGCGCTCGTGTCGGACACCGTGAGCTCCCTGGTCGAGATGCTCCGCGGCCTCGGGGGCGAGGCGAGCAGCGCCGCGGTCGAGCTCGAGGTGCGCTGCGACGTCGAGCGCTGAAGGCCCCCCGGCGCGCGGACAAATCGGCGGCGAATCGGGGCTCGTCGAGGGCGCCGCGAGGCCGCTGGAAGAGCAGACTGCCGGCCTGAACGTTTTTGGGGCCCTCGAGAGAAGGGAAACTCTGCTAGCGTAGCTGCGATTCCTTTGCGGCCTGGCTCCGTATCGAGCGGATGCCTACCTCGGCGCCGGCCCGTTCGGCGCCACCGGACCGGGTAGGCACCTCGCGAGCGGGCGCATGGCGATTTCGTGCGAGGCGACCACGTGGATAGTGATCTCGCGGACGCGGTGGAGACGCTCAAAGCAATATTCGCGAAGCGAAAGCTTCCGTGTTCGTTCGGCAAGGCGCCGCAACCGACGGTCGACGACCTGCGCAAGCAGCTCCGGGTCCCCTCGAGGTACCGGAGCTTCCTCCTCTCTGCGAACCCCGAGAAGGTCGAGACGGTCACGCCCGTCGAGCGCATCCGGCTCATCCCGGCCGACGAGCTCACCAAGGCGCAGAAGCTCGTTCAGGCGCCGCTCGAGAACGGCTCCGCGCCCGCCGACTGGAAGGCGTCGTGGGTCGTCATCGGCGAGAGCTCCCTGCTCGGTGACCCGTACTTCCTCGACGTGAGCAAGCCCGACCCCGAGGGCGACTGCCCCGTCTACACGGCGATGAGCGGCCAGGACCGGTGGAACCCCACGCTCGCCGCGTCGAGCTTCGCCCAGTTCCTGCGCATCCTCTCGACCGCGATGGAAATCGCCGCCGGCTTCGGCGACGCCATCATGGACGACGAGGACGAAGACGCCTTCCGCGAAGCCCTCGGGCCCAAGGTCAAGACGATCGACGCGGCCGCTTTGCGGGCGGGACACTGGACCTGACCGGCCGCGTCGCCGGGCTGCGCTGGGCTACAGACTACAGGCTACAGGCTACAGGCCGGAGAGTTGCTCGCTCGCGCTCGGGCGCGCTCGGGGCTCAGCCTGCTCGGCCTCTTTTCGGGCTGTAGCCTGTAAGTCTGAAGCCTGTAGCCGCTCGGCGAGGCTCAGCGGTGCCGGGCCCTGGGGTTGTGGGCCTCGACGAGCTTGACGTAGTCGGGGATGGCGTCGGAAGGGGCCTGCGCGGGGGCGCGGGCGCTGGCGGCCATCGCGGGGAGGCGGCTCGCCATCGCGCGGAGCTCTTCGTCGGCGGGCACGTGGCCCCGCGCGAACCAGTCGTCGAGGGCGGCGCCCAGCGCGGCGATGCCCGTGCCGCGCAGGTGCCCGCGCCGCGCCAGATCGAGGTAGCTGCGCGCGAGCGCGTCGCCGTCGAAGCGGTGCTCGGTCACGAGCTCCACGGCGACGCGCAGCACGCCGTCGGCGCCGAGGCGCCCGTCTTCCTGCAAGGCGAAGGCGGCCTGGAGGTAGTTGTAGAAGGGGACTACGCGCGGCCCGTACAGGCGAAAGTCGTCGGGCGGCGTCTGGCGCTCGAGGTGGATGAGGATGCGCTCGACCACGTCGCCGTGCTCCACCGTGCGAAGGGCGTCGATGGTCTCGGCGACGACGTCCTCGTAGACGCGGTTCCGCTCGAGGACGCGCAGGACGACGTCCTCGCCGACGCGCCCCGCGAGGAGGTCCGAGTAGAGCGAGTACACGTACGCGTCGGCCTCGGCGTCGTCGCCGAAGAGCGTCTCGCGCGTGGTCGTCGCGGCCTCCCCGCTGTCGGTCACGGCGCCGCGCGCCCGGAGGAGCGCCGGCAGCTTGTACCCGAGCTGATCGCGCACGGCGCGAAAGCGGAGGCGAAGGAGGTTCTGGAGGTTCGGCTTGAGGGTGAAGCTGTCCCACGTGATGCCGTCGAGGCGGAGCTTGTCCTCGAGGTTCTTTCGCATCTGCTCGGGCGAGCCCGAGAGGATGTGCACGCGGATGCCGGCGCGCACCATCTCGCGAAGGAGCGTGGAGGCGCCGGGGTTCGTTCGCTTCTGGTCGGGGCGCTCGAGCGCGGTCTTCACCAGATCGCGCAACGAGTCGAACTCGGTGCGCAGGTACGTCTTGTCGAGATCCCAGCGAGCGATGTGCGTGGCCAAACCGACATCGTCTCAGTTACCACGAGACCGCTGCCGTCACTGCACCATCGAGCGGCGCAAGGCCTCGAGGGAGGCGACGAGGTCGTGGGCCCCGGAGCTCATGGCGAGCTCCAGCGCCTCGCGCAGGTAGTGCCGGGCGTCTTGCCGCCGCTCGCGGCCGTGCGCCACGTGCGCGAGCGCCCCGAGCACCGCGGCGCGGTCGGGACCGCTCGGCCCGGCCACGTCGAGCGCCTCGCGCAAGACGCCGTCGGCGTCCGTGAGCTGCCCGCTCTTCGCGAGGGCCTCGCCGAGCTTTCGGCTGAAGATGAGGACCGCGCGCATCGGGTCGTCGAGCTCGCCGCGGAACAGCTCACGCCGCGCCAGTTCGAGGGCGCGCCGCAACGCCATGATGGCGCCCTGGTGATCTCCGCGCGCCGCGGCGATGGCGCTCACGCGCTCGAGGAGCAAGAGGGCCTGGAACGCGGTGCCCCCGCTCGACTCGTGGAGGGCGCGGACCTCGATGGACAGGTCGCGCTCGTCGCAGACCGAC
This sequence comes from uncultured delta proteobacterium, assembly GCA_963797395.1. Classification (GTDB taxonomy): domain Bacteria; phylum Myxococcota_A; class Polyangia; order Polyangiales; family Polyangiaceae; genus Palsa-1150. The sequence continues at coordinate 486,601 of CAWCPA010000008.1, read as the reverse complement.
GCGGCCGCCGTATGGAGCTCGCGACGCACGGCCGCCGGGATGATCGCGAGGGCGACCTCGCGGAGCAGCGGGTGCGAGATGCGGATGCCCTCCTCGCCGAGGACGACCATCCCCGCTCTGCGCAGGAAGGCGAGGGCCTCGGGCAGGTCGAGGTCCGGGCCGAGCATGCCCGAGAGGAGGGTCTCGTCGGCGTCGTCACCCCAGACCGCGACGGCCTGGATCGCCCGGCGCGCGCCGGCCGGGAGGCGCTCGAGGCGCGCGGCCATGATGTCCGCGAGGAGCGGCGGCGCCGCGCCGGACACCTCGCTGAGGAAGCGGAGCACCTGCTCGACGTACAGCGGCACGACGGTCCGCGTGCCGGTGAGCGCGGGCGAGCTCGGTCGGGCCGATCGCGACAGCGCGCGCATCACCTCGTGGGTGGGCAGCGGCGCGAGGACGCGCGCGGCGGAGACGTCGGCTGGCCACCCGGGGTCGAAGTTCGTGGAGCTCGTCGCGATGAGGAGCGCCGGCACGAGCGGCGGATCGCTCAGCGCGTCGGCGAACGCGTTGCGGCTCGCGCCGTCGACCGAGCCGAGGTCGTCGACCGCGACGATGACGCGGTGCCCTCGCGCCCGCTCGCTCGCGCGCACGACCGCCCACCGGAGGGCCTCGGCCGCCGCGAACCGCCGCTCTTCGGGCGAGAGGCCGCCGCCGCGGTCGGGGCTCGCGTGGTCGAAGACGTCGGCGAGGCCGCGACGCGCCTCGGGGGTCGCGCCCACCCAGTCGCGCGGGCCGCCGCCGGTCCCGGGGAGCTGCGCGAGGTGCACGATCGAGCGGCGCAGGGCCCAGCAGCCCACCTCGGCCCAGGCGGGATCCGGCCCGGTCTGCACGACGACGTCGCCCGCGGCGCCCGCGAACTCGAGGAACTCCTTCACCAGGCGCGTCTTGCCGATGCCCACTTCGCCGGTCACGCGCGCGCCGGTCAGCGAGCGCGCCTCGCCGCGGCGGGCCTCGAGCCAGGCGAGGTCGTCGTCGCGGCCGACGAGCGCGATCGGCCAGGCGACCGCGGAGCCGTCGGTGTCGGGGGGCCGGCGCGAGGGCCGGCCGGCGCTCGGAGCCGAGGGAATCGCGAACGGGCCGGCGCTCCGCGGCGGCAGGCTGAGCGGGGCAGGCGCGGCGACGCTCGCGGGCGGGACCACCGAGGCCAGCGGCGCGGTCGCGGCGCCGCAGTCGCCGCAGAACTTCTGCCCGGCGGGGTTGAGGGCGCCGCACGCGGGGCAGCGCACGGCGCGCGTGGTCTGGCCGGCGATGCCCCGGTCTTCGGCCTGGTGCAGGGCGCGCGAGAGCTCGGTCGCGAACTCGTTCGCGTCCTGGAAGCGGTCTTTGGGATCCTTCGCGAGCGCCTTGAGGGTGACGTCGACGAGGGACTTGGGGATCATGCGATCCGGCGCGACCTCGCGCGGATCCTTCGGGATGTCGGTGAGGTGGGCGAGGACGACCTGGGTGGGCGACTCGGCCTCGAACGGCAGGCGGCCGGCGACGAGCTGGTAGAGGATGACGCCCACGCCGTAGAGGTCGCTCCTCGGATCGAGCGGATCGCCGCGGGCCTGCTCGGGGCTCATGTACTCCGGCGTCCCGCAGACGATGCCAGGGCTCGTGATGCCGGGCTGCTGGGTCTCCGCGCGCATCTTCGCGAGCCCGAAGTCGACGACCTTCACGAAGTCGCCGCCCGATCGGACCGGCTCGAGGATGATGTTCTCGGGCTTGATGTCGCGGTGGATGATGTTCTCGCTGTGCGCCTCGGCGAGCGCGGCGAGGGTTTGCCGCAGCACGTCGACGATGCGCCGGAAGGGCAGCGCCCCCTCCTCGTAGGTGACGCGCGCGAGGTCGCGCCCGCGCAGGAACTCCATGACGAGGTAGAGCTGCCCGTCCGGCGTGTTGCCGAAGTCGATGATGCCGACCGAGTTCGGGTGGTTCAGGCGGCTGGCGGCGCGGGCCTCGGTGATGAAGCGCGCGGCGGCGTTCTCCTCGCCGACGAGGTGCGGGTGGATGATCTTCACCGCGACCGTGCGGCCGAGCGCGGTCTGCTCGGCCCGGTAGACGCGGCCCATGCCGCCGATGCCCACGAGCTCGAGGATGAGGTAGCCCCCGGGCAGGGTGCGCCCGATCAGCGGATCGTCGGGGCTCGCGGCGACCTTCCCGATCGGGAAGCCGCACGACGGACAGAACCGGTGCGTGTCGTCGCAGTGGCTAGCGCATTGAGGGCAAGACCGCATGGCATGTCTGCTGCGCGGGTCGTCCACAGGCTACCACGGCGGCGGCTCGCAGGCGCGCGAAGGTGACCGAAGGGTGAGGGGCGACGAGGAGACAGCCGAGGGCTCCTCATTGACGGAGATTTCGCGCCCGACCTCTTCTCTGTCGTACGATGGGCCATCGTGGCCAAGCGCATCGGCGAGCTACTTGTCGAGGCCGGGGTCTTGTCGCAGTCGCAGCTCGAGCAGGCACTCTTCGCGCAGCGAAAAGACGGACGCAAGCTCGGGCAGCTCCTCATCGAGCTGGGGCTCGTGAGCGAAGTTCAGCTCACCCAGACCCTCTCCCGGCAGCTCTCCGTCCCGTGGGTGTCTCTCTACCACGTCGACTTCTCCCGGTCGCTCCTCAACCTGGTCGCCCGCGACGCGGCCGAAAAGTACTGCCTCGTCCCCATCTTCGTGCGGCGTGTGCGAAAACAGGGCGACACCCTCTACGTGGCGATGGACGACCCCACGAACGAGGCCGCCATCGACGACGTGGCGCGCGCGGCGTCCCTGCCGGTCAAGCCGATGATCGCGTGCCCGAGCGACATCCGGGCGGCCATCCGCGTGTACTACCTGGGCGAGGCGCCGGCCCCGGCCGGTCCGGCCGTGCGGGACGCGGCGAACACCCCGACCGTCCGCGAGGTCGCCCCGGTCGCGTCGGCGCCCATCGCCCCGGTCCCTCCCCCGCCGCCGTCGGCCGCGCAGGTCTCGCCGCGCCAGCCTCCCTCGCCTCCCGACTCGTCGCCCGCGTCGTCGGTCCCCATCCCGCCGCCGCGCCCGAAGTCACCCTCGGTCGTCGACGTGCGCGAAGGTGCCGACGGCAGGGCGGACAACAAGGGGACCGAGGGCCGCCCCGAAGGCGCGCCGCGGCGAATGCGGCCGCGCATGATCTCGCTGACCCTGCTCGACGGCACCTCGATCTCAATCCCGGCGCCCGGCGCCAAGAGCGACGCGGGCGACGCCAGGCCCGCCGCGAAGCCGGGCGAGGTCGTCGTGAGCGACCAGCTCACGGCCCGCGACCTCGTCAGCGCGCTGCGCGCCGTCTCCCACGGCGTCGACGCGAGCGAGATCCTCGGGGCCGAGCCGCGCTGGGAGGCGCTCTTCGCGGCGCTCCTCTCGATCTTGCTCCGCAAGGGGCTCATCGCGGACTGGGAGTTCATCGAAGAATTCCGCAAGGTCTGAGTGGTCCCTAGCCAGGCCGCCGTCGGACGCGCGGCGCGGGAGGGCACGACCTTCCCCGTGCTCTTCGCGATCAGCTTCTGTCACGGCATCAACGACATGATCCAGTCGCTCTTGCCGGCGATCTACCCGCTGCTCAAGGCGTCCTTCGGGCTCACCTTCACGCAGATCGGCCTGGTGACGCTGACCTACCAGCTGACCGCGTCGCTGCTGCAGCCGATCGTGGGCCTCGCCGCCGATCGGCGGCCGGCTCCCTTCTCGCTGCCGGCGGGGATGACCTTCACGCTCGCGGGGCTCTTCCTCCTCGCGAGGGCGGCGACCTACCCGGCGCTCCTCTTCGGCGCCGCGCTCTTCGGGGTCGGCTCGTCGATCTTCCACCCCGAGTCGTCGCGCGTCGCGCGCATGGCCGCGGGGGGCCGGCACGGGTTCGCGCAGGCGTTCTTCCAGCTCGGGGGGCACTTCGGGTCGGCGCTGGGCCCGTTCTCGGCGGCGTTCGTCGTCTCGACCTGGGGCCAGCGATCGGTCGCGTGGTACTCGGCCCTGGCGTTCGTGGGCATCGCGACGCTCTGGCGGGTGGGGCTCTGGTACCGCACGCACGGCCTCGCGCGGATGGCCGGTCAGAGCGCCGAGCCGCGCTCGGACGTCCCGCGGGGGCGCGTCGTCCTGTCGATCGCCGTCCTCCTCGCGCTCATCTTCTCGAAGTACGCGTACCTGACGAGCATCACGAACTACTACACGTTCTATCTCATCGAGCGCTTCCACCTCTCGGTGAAGGACGCGCAGCTCCACCTCTTCGTGTTCCTCGGCTCGGTGGCGATGGGCACGGTCATCGGCGGCGTCGCGGGCGACCGCTTCGGGCGCAAGTACGTCATCTGGGCGTCGATCCTCGGCGTCCTCCCCTTCACCCTCGCCCTCCCCCACGCGGATCTCTTCTGGACGACGGTGCTCAGCGTCGTCATCGGCGTGATCCTCGCCTCGGCCTTCTCCGCGATCGTCGTCTACGGCCAGGAGCTCGTCCCCGGCCGGGTCGGCATGATCTCCGGCCTCTTCTTCGGCTTCTCCTTCGGCATGGCCGGCCTCGGCGCCGCCGTCCTGGGCCACATCGCCGACGCGCAGGGCATCGCGCACGCCTACCAGCTCTGCGCCTACCTCCCCGCCATCGGCCTGCTCGCAGCGCTGCTCCCGGCCGACCCGAAGAGGGTCAAACAGGAAGCTCGGGGAGCGTGATCTTGCCGGCGATGGCGCTCGCCGCCACGACGAGGGGAGAGGCCAGATAGACCTTGCCGGGGCCGCTGCGACCCGGGAAGTTGCGGTTCTGGGCGCTGATGGTGACCTGGCTGGGGGAGTCGCTCGAGCCGGGGCCGGCCTTGATGCAGGCGCCGCACGAGGGGTCGACGAGCTCCGCGCCGGCGCGCTCGAAGACGCCGAGGTAGCCGCGCTCCTCGGCGTAGCGGCGGATGTCCTGAGAGCCGAACTGGAGGTAGAGGTGCACGCCGTCGGCGACGCGCTTGCCCTCGGCGACGGCCCGCGCGAGGACGCGCGCGTACATGTCCATGTCGGCCTTCTTGCCGCCCGTGCAGGAACCGCCGTACGCGATGTCGATCTTCACTTCGCCGCCGAGCTGGTCGAGCGGGACGCCGTTGCGCGGGTCGCCGGGCGTCGCGACCATCGGGACGACCGCCGAGAGGTCGATGGCGAAGGTCGCGCAGTAGCTCGCGCCCGGGTCGGCGCGCACGATGCGCCGGCGCACGTCGCCGGCGTCGAGGCCGCGCTGCTCGACGAGGTACCCGACGACCGCCTCGTCGGCCTCGACGATGCCCGTGAAGCCGCCCGCCTCGACCGCCATGTTCGCGAGCGTCGCGCGCTCGTCGAGCGGCAGCGCCGCGACGCCGTCGCCGGCGAACTCGAGCACCTTGCCGATGCCGTCGCCGGACTTGAAGAAGGGCAGGCTGAGGACGTGGAGCATCACGTCCTTCGCGCAGACGAGCGCGCCGAGGCGGCCGCTCAGGACGAAGCGCGCCGTCTGCGGGACGGTGACGCGCACGTCCCGCGTGACCCACGCGTTGGCCATGTCGGTCGAGCCCACGCCGAACGCGAAGCACCCGAGCGCGCCCGCCATGCAGGTGTGGCTGTCGGTGCCGATGACGAGCTGCCCGGGCAGCGCGATGTCCTCGATCACCTTGTTGTGGCAGATGCCCTCCGAGCCCGCGGCCTTCCCGTCGCGCCGTACCTCGCCGTACAGCTTGATGCCCTCGGCCTTCGCGAACTCTTCCTGCACGACGGCGAGCTTGCGGGCCTGGCGGTCGAGGCCCATCTCGCGGTGCGCCTTCGGCATGATGAGGTCGAGGAACGTGAGGTGGTCGCGGAACGCGAAGACGCTCTCCGGCTCGCTCACCTTCGCGTCGGGCCCGAACCCGAGCCGCAGGAGCGACTCGGCCATGGGGGTCACGTACTCGTGCGAGAAGCGCACGTCGGCCCGGGCGAAGAAGGCGTCGCCCGGCTTCACGGCGGGGACCCCCGTCGCGCCGGCCCGCGCGTCGACGATGGCGTGGGCGGCGAGGATCTTCTCGCAGAGGGTCATCGGGCGCGGCGCGGTCTCGACGGGCGGCGGCGAGGCGGCGCCCGCGAGGCGCGCCTTGTTGTACGCGAAGAGCCCTCCGTGCTCGACGATGGCGGCGCTGATGGGGTCGAGGCCGCGCGTGAACTCCTCGATGGGGATCGCCTCGCCCCGCGCGATGCGGGCCACGAGCCCGAGGTCGGTGCTCGTCAGCAAGCCGATGTTCTGCGCGTTCTGCCGGTAGATCTTCTCGATGCTGCGCGCGACGACGAGCTTCACCCCCGCGGCGAGCTCGCTGTACGGCGCCGTCTCGCGCGACGAGCCGCACCCCTTGGAGGCGCCGCTGACGATGACCTCGAAGCCGCCGCCCTTGACCGCGTCGGCGGCGACCTTGCCCCCCCGGAGGCCGACCAGGCAGTACCGGCCGAGCGTCTCGTCGTAGTAGTAACAGACCCACCCGGGCGTGATCTCGTCGGTGGAGATGTTCGAGAGGAGCGGCGCCGCGGCGCCCTCGGCCGGGTCGAGCGACCCGTGTCCTTCGAGCTGCGCCTCGAGGAGCGCGGGGTCCTCGGTCAAAAAGAGGATTCGGCCGCCGAACGACACCGAACGAGCAGGTTCGCTCATCATCCTTTAGCGTAGCACCCCGTGAGCGGGCGCATCGCGATCGTCACGACGAGCTGGCCCGAGGGGCCGGACGATCCGGCGGGGCATTTCGTGCAAGCCGGCGCGCGTGAGCTCGAGCGTCAGGGCTTCCGGGTGGAGGTCGTGCGCCCGGCCGCGGGAGGCCCCGGCGGCGCCTTCGGCTGGCCGGGCGTGGCCGCGCGCCTCCGCGAGCGCCCGCTCCGCGCGCTCGACGCGGCGGCGTGGATCTTCCAGGCGCGCGCCGAGGTGCGGCGGCTCGACGCGACCCGCGTCGTCGCGCACTGGGCCGTGCCCTCGGCGTGGCCGATCGCTTCGGCGTCGCCGGGCGCGAGGCTCGAGGTCGTGTCGCACGGCGGCGACGTGCGGCTCCTCGCGGCGCTGCCGCGGCCGCTGCGCGATTGGCTCGCGCGCGCGATCGCGGGCCGCGCCGAGCGCTGGACGTTCGTCTCGGCGGACCTTCGCGACGAGCTCCTCGCGGCGCTCGGCCCTCGGGCGCGCGCGGCGGTCGCGCGGGTCGCGCGCGTGGAGGCGCCGCCGCTCGAGATGCCCGACGTGCGCGAGGACGTCGCGCGCCTCGTGCAGCAGCTCGGCGCGACGCGCGCGGCCGTCAGCGTGGGGAGGCTCGTGCCGAGCAAGCGCGTGGACCTCGCGATCGAGCACGTGGCCCGCGCGGCGGACCTCGACGCGCTGGTCGTCGTGGGCGACGGCCCGGAGCGCGGGCGCCTCGAGCGCCTCGCGCGCGAGCGCCGCGTGGACGCGCGGTTCGTGGGCGCGGTCGGCCGGCGCGAGGCGCTCGCCTGGATCGGCGCGGCGCGCGTGCTCCTCCACGCGTCGATCGCGGAGGGCCTGAGCACGACCCTCCGCGAAGCCGAGGCCCTCGGGACGCGCGTAGAACGCATCCCGTAACCGGGCGATACCTTCGCGATCCCGCCGCCGGGGGTCGTCAACGTACGGGAGTACGTTTCCTCGCCCCGTCGACGGGCTCGCTCGGTCTCCCCGGTTCCGGGACGCGTTCTCGTCGCGGGCTTCGAGGGGTTGGCGGCCTCGCTTCGCTTGGCCGGGTGAGGGGTTGGCGGCCTCGCTTCGCTTGGCTGGGTGAGGCCTTGGCCTCGCTTCGCTTGGCCGGACCGGGTTTGGTCAGCGCGGCTTGCGCTGGAAGGCGGGGACGTCCCAGTCGTGGTCCATGCTCGGGAACACGTCCTGCGCGGCCGACGCGGCACGCGCGGCGGGACGCGAGGGGTGCGCCGAGGGCGCGTGGCGCTGCTCCTCCGCGGCGCGGGGGTGCGACGACTGCGGGTAGCCCGACGGCTGCTGCGGGTAGCCCGACTGCGGATAGCCCGACTGCGCGGGAACCGGGCGGCGCGAGGGCGCGGGCGCCTCCATCGACGGGCGCATCGAGGCGGGGGCCGGCTGCGGCGCGGAGCGCGGGAGCGGCGAGGAGAGCGACTGCGTCACGGCGGCCGTGGCGCGCGTCTGCTCGGCGATCTGGGCCTCGCCGTCGAAGCCGGTCGCGATGACCGTGACCTTCACGTTCTCGCCCAGCGTCTCGTCGATGCTCGCGCCGAAGATGATGTTCGCGTCCTCGTGCGCCTGCTCCTGCACGAGGCTCGCGGCCTCCTGGATCTCGCGCATCTTGAGGTCCGGGCCGCCGACGATGTTGATGAGGACCCCGGTCGCGCCCTCGACGCTGATGTCGTCGAGCAGCGGGGAGGTCACGGCCATCTCGGCGGCGAGGCGCGCGCGGTTCTGGCCCTTGGCGACGCCGGTGCCCATGAGCGCGCGGCCCATGTGGCTCATGACGGTCTTCACGTCGGCGAAGTCGACGTTCACGATGCCGCTCTGGGTGATCGAGATCGCTGATGCCCTTCACGGCCTGGTAGAGGACCTCGTCGGCCTTGCGGCACGCGTCGATGAAGGTCAGGTCGTCGTCGCCCAGCAGCACGAGCTTCTGGTTCGGGATGGTGATGAGGGTGTCGACGTGCTCGCCGAGCATCGCGAGCCCGAGCTCCGCGCGGCGCGCGCGCTGGCGGCCCTCGAAGATGAACGGCTTCGTCACGACGCCCACGGTGAGGGCGCCCTCTTCGCGCGCGATCTGCGCGATGATCGGCGCCGCGCCGGTGCCGGTGCCGCCGCCCATGCCGGCGGTCACGAAGACCATGTCGGCCCCGCCGACGAGCTCCTTGATGCGCTGCACGTCCTCCAGCGCCGCCTTCCGTCCCTTCTCGGGGTCGGCGCCGGCGCCGAGGCCGCGCGTGATGTTCGAGCCGATGGGGAGCTTGGTCGGCGCGGCGCTCGCGTTGAGCGCCTGCGCGTCGGTGTTGACCACGATGAACTCGACCCCTTCGAGGCCGAAGTTGATCATCGTGTTGACCGCGTTGCCGCCCGAACCGCCCACGCCGATGACCTTGATCCGCGCCTCGTAAGCCTGCGTCTCTTCCGCGAATTCAATCGAGAAACTCATCGCCGTGATCCTCCGCTCGAACACGCTCTAAAACACCGCACGATCATTGACCAAATTCTCTTCCGAGATACGTGGGATACGCGCACACTCGCTCAGAACGCGGCCTTGAGCCACTCCCAGAACCCCGACTTGTGCGCCTCGACGATCTCGGCCGCCGAGGGCTGGCGCGCGGAGTGCGAGCGCGCGGGCGCCGGCACCAGCGCGACGCCGGGCGCCGCGAGGAGGCTCTGCTCGTGCATGGCGCGCGCGCCGTACTTCACGAGGCCGACGCCCGTGGCGTACTCCGGGCCGTGCACGAGCTGCGTGATGCCCTTGATGCCGGTCGGCATGCCCGTCCGCACGGGCATCCCGAGGATCTCCTCCGCGAACTCGCACATGCCCTGGAGCAGCACCGCGCCGCCCGTCAGCACGACGCCCGCGCTGAGCTGCTCGAGCATGCCGGTGTCCTCGATGCGCTTGCGCACGACCGCGAAGATCTCCTCGACGCGCGGCTCGATGATGTCGCTGAGGACGCGGCGCGCGGTCTTGCGGGGGACGTGGCCGCCCACGCCGGGGACCTCGATCTCCTCGTCGTCGGTGACCATGCGACCGAGCGCGCAGCCCGAGAGGCGCTTCAGGCGGTCGGCCTCGGCCATCGGCGTGCGCAGGCCCGCGGCGATGTCGCTCGTGATGTTGTTCCCGCCGACCGGGATGACGCTCGCGTGGGCGATGCCGCCGTCGACGTAGAGGAGGATGTCGGTCGTGCCGCCGCCGATGTCGATGACCGCGACGCCGATCTCCTTCTCGTCGTCGCTGAGCACGGCCTCGGCGCTGCCGAGCGGCTGGAGGACGACGTCGGCGACCGCGAGGCCGCAGCGCTCGGCGCACCGGATGGCGTTCTGCACGCAGCTCGTCGCGGCGGTGACGAGGTTGACCTTCACGCCGAGGCGCACGCCCGCCATCCCGATGGGGTCGCGGATGCCGTCCTGGCTGTCGACCATGTACTCGCGCGGCAAGACGTGGAGGATCTGGCGGTCGGCGTCGACCGGGATCGCGCGGGCGCCCTCGAGGACGCGCTCGACGTCGCTCCGCGTGACCTCGCCGCCCGCGATGGCGGCGACGCCGTCGCTCGCCGAGGAGCGGATGTGGCTCCCGCCGATGCCGGCGTAGATGGTGCGGATCTCGACGCCGGCCATCGTCTGGGCGCTCTCGATCGCCTCGTTGATGGCGCGAACGGTCCAGTCGATGTTGGCGACGATCCCCTTGCGAAGGCCCCTGCAAGGGACCGTTCCGACGCCGAGGATCGTGATCCCGTCGACGCCGTCGACCTCGGCGACCACGGCGCAGACCTTCGTCGTGCCGATGTCGAGACCGACGACGATCTCGCCCTGCGAAGCGGCAGTGCTCATCCTTCGGGGCAATCGCACACCGCCGCGGACGGGGCCAACTTATGTACGTGCGGGCTGGTCACCGCATGCGGACGACGACCCGGTCGGGCCGCGTGTCGTTGTCGAGCATGATGGCGTCGGCCTTCCCGCCGCGCCGGTCGAGCTCGGCGACGACGCGCGCCGCCTGATCGAGCTTGCGCCGGAACGGCGGCGCCCCGAGCACCAGCACCACGCCCGTCTTGCCGACGACGAGCGAGAAGACGCCGTCGGCCTCGACGTGCACCTCCTCGAGCGGCGCGCGCCGCGCGAGGGGCGACCGGTCGTACTCCGCGGCGAGGTCGATCGCGCGGCGGATGGTCTGCATCGTCCCGTCCCGGTCGTCGGCCATGGCCTCGGGCCGCAACCCGGTGACGACGGGCAGCGCGAGGAGCGGGTCGGACCCGTCGGCGGGCTCGAGCTTCTTGAAGGGCTCGCCCTGCGAGGTGGCCACGTACGTGTCGCCCAGCGCGACGAGGGCCGCCGCCTTTCGCTCGGTCACGCGGAGGACGACCGTGCCGGGGAGCTTCCGCGAGAGCGCCGCCGTGGCGACCCACGGGTCGGAGAGGACCCGCGCCTGCGCGCCGTCGAGAATCGGCCGCGAAGACGTTGTCCCCCACCCGGAGGCCGCTCTCGGCGACGAGCGCGTCGGTCGAGCGCTGGTCGTTGCCGGTCACCTCGATCGAGGTGAGCGCGAAGCGCGGGCTCGTCATCACGTGCCGCCGCGCCACCCACGCCACGCCCACCGACGTGCCGGCGACGAGCGCCACGCCCGCGAGGGTGCGGAGCACCCCGAAGACGCGCGCGCCGCGGGTCGCGCCGGCGTTCGGGCCGGCGTCGAGCGGAGGCTGGGGGTCGGGCTCGGGGACCTGCGGCAGCGAGACGCGCCGGTTGCCGGGGCTCATGGACGTGGGGTGCGGGGTCATCGCGAGGCCTCCGGCGAGAGGATGGCGAGGAGCTCGCGGGCGCTCGCGTTGATGTCGCCGGCGCCGAGCGCGATGACCAGGTCCCCGGGCTCGACCACGTCCGCGAGCGCCGCGGCGACCTGCTTCTTGTCGCGGACGAAGGTCACGGCGCGGTGGCCGTGCGCCCGGATGGCCTCGGCCAGCTCGGCGCCGCCGGCCCCCTCGATGGGCTTCTCGCCCGCGGGGTAGACGTCGGTCACGAGGAGCACGTCGGCCTTGTTGAAGGCGCGGGTGAACTCGTCGAAGAGGAGCTTGGTGCGCGTGTACCGGTGGGGCTGGAAGGCGACCACCACGCGCCGGTCGAAGCCGCGCTGCGCGGCGTCGAGGGTCGCCTCGACCTCGGCCGGGTGGTGCCCGTAGTCGTCGACGATCATCACGTCGCCGCGGCGCCCGTTCTTCGCGTACTCGGGCTGGCCGAGCACCGTGAAGCGCCGCTGCACGCCGTGGAAGCTCGCGATGGCCTCGCGCGTCACGTCGAGGGGCACCTCGAGCTCGTCGGCGACCGCGATCACGGCGAGGGCGTTGAGCACGTTGTGCGCGCCGGGCATGTTGACGACGAACGTCCCGAGCGGCTCGTTGCGGCGGGAGGCGTCGAAGTGCGTGGCGAGGCCCTCGAAGCGCGGGTTCTTCGCGCGGTAGATGGCCTGCCGCGAGACGCCGTACGTGACGTGCCGGCGGTCGACCCGCGGCAGGATCTCCTGCACGCTCGGGTGGTCGACGCAGAGGACGCAGAGCCCGTAGAAGGGCACGCGGTTCGTGTACTCGACGAACGCGTCCTTCACCTTCTCGTGGGTGCCGTAGTGGTCGAGGTGCTCGGCGTCGATGTTGGTGACGACCGCGATCGTGGGCGTCAGCTTGAGGAAGCTGCCGTCGCTCTCGTCGGCCTCGGCGACGAAGAGGTCGCCCTCGCCGTGCCGCGCGTTCGTGCCGAGCGCGTTGACCTTGCCCCCCACGACGACCGTGGGGTCGAGGCCGGCCGCGCGGAGGACCGTCGCGACGAGCGACGTCGTGGTCGTCTTGCCGTGCGACCCGGCGATCGTGACCGCGTACCGGGAGCGCATCAGCTCCGCGAGCATCTCGGCGCGCGGGATGATCGGGATCTCGAGCTCGCGCGCCCGCTGGATCTCGGGGTTCTCGGGGCGGATGGCGCTCGAGTAGACGACGACGTCGGCGCCGGCGACGTTGTCGGCCGCGTGGCCGAAGAAGACGCGCACGCCGAGCGTCTCGAGGCGGCGCGTGTTCTCGTTCGGCCGGAGGTCGGAGCCGCTGACCTCGAACTCCAGCGTGCGCAGCACCTCGGCGAGGCCGCTCATCCCGATGCCGCCGATGCCGACGAAGTGGATCTGCCGGACGCGCCCGCGGAACATCAGTTCGTCCTTCCGGCGAGCGAGGGCGCGGGCCGCGGCGCGGGGGCGCCGTTGGCGCGCGGCTCGCGGGCGGCGAGGCCGGCGAGCTCCAGGAGATCGCGCGCGACGCGGAGCGCGGCGTCGGGGCGGCCGCGGTCGCGGGCGGCGTCCGCCATGCGCCGGCGGGCGGCCTCGTCGCGGGCGAGCCCCTCGATCGCGGCGGCGAGGGTCGGGGCGTCGGCGCGCTCCTGGCGCAAGCACAGCGCGGCGCCCGCGGCGGCGAGGGCCTCGGCGTTCTTCCCCTGGTGGTCGTCGGCGGCGAAGGGGAACGGGACGAGGACCGACGGCCGGCCGACCGCGGTGACCTCGGCGATCGTGCCCGCGCCGGCGCGTGCGACCACGAGGTCCGCGTCGGCCAGCGCGCCCGCGACGTCGTCGATGAACGGGACGACCTCGGCGGCGATACCCGCGCGGGCGTACCGCTCGCGCACCGCCGCGTCCCGGTCGCGACCGGCCTGGTGGAGCACCTGAAGCGCGCAGCCGCGCCCCGCGAGGAGCGCGATGGCCTCGGGCACGCGCTCGTTGAGCACCGCGGCGCCCTGGCTCCCGCCCATCACGAGCACGCGCGGCCGGGGCCGGCCGCACGGCATCGCGCGCGGCGCGAACCCGGCGCGGAGGGGGACGCCGTGCATGCGCACCGCGCCGGCCCGGAACCGCGGGGCCGCCTCGGCCCACGCGAGGAACGCGCGCCGCGCGAACGGCGCGAGGAGCCGGTTGGCGAGGCCCGGCGCGGCGTTCGGCTCGACCACCGCGACCGGGACGCCGAGGAGCGCGGCGGCGAGCGTCGCGGGCCCCGCCGCATATCCGCCCACGCTGAGGACCGCCCGCGGGCGCAGCGCGCGGACGACGCGGGCGGCCTTCGCGGTCGCGCGCAGCGCGACGAGGCCCCCGCGGACGGCGCGCGACAGGCCGCCGCCCTTCATCGGCACGACGTCGAGACGCTCGAGCCGCCAGCCGCCGGTCGGGACGACGCGCGCCTCGACGCCGCGATCGGTGCCGACGAAGACGACCTCGACGTCCGCCAGCTTGCCGAGCGCCTCGGCCACGGCGACGCCCGTGAAGACGTGCCCGCCCGTGCCGCCGCCCGCGATGAGGATCGTGGGGCGGCTCACGGCGCGGGCTCGGGGATGGGAGCCTCCGGCTCGGCCTCCGACGGGGCCGGTCGCGACGGAGCCTCATCGACGTACGATGCCGTCGCATCGATGTCCACCACGTGCCGCGTGATGTTGAGCAGGATCCCCGCGGCCGCCGCGTTCATGAGGAGCGACGACCCGCCGAAGCTCACGAACGGCAGCGTGAGGCCCTTGGTCGGGAGGATGGCGAGGGCGACGGCGAGGTTCACGAGCGCCTGCACGCCGAACATGGTCGACAGCCCGAACGCGAGGAACGACCCGAAGTCGTCCGGCGCGCGGAGGGCCGCCCGCACGCCCCGCGCGACGAGCAGGAAGTACGCGGTGCAGAGCGCCGCCACGCCGAGGAAGCCGAGCTCCTCGCCGACGATCGCCGCGACGAAGTCGGTGTGCGCCTCGGGCAGGTACAGCGTCTGGAGGCCGCGCCCGAGGCCGAGGCCGACCGGGCCGCCCGAGCCGAAGGACATCACGCTCTGGAACGGCTGGTAGGCGAGGTCCTGCCGGTGCTGGTCCATGTGGAGCCAGGCGAGGTAGCGCTCGTACCGGTACTCGCGGAAGCGGATGGCCACGGCCCCGAAGCCCGCGCCGAGGATGGAGGCGCCGAGGATGTAGCCGACCTTCGCGCCCGCCAGGAAGAGCATGGTGAAGGTGAGGAGGAGGAGCACGACCGCGCTCCCGAAGTCGGGCTGCTTCATGCAGAGGACCATGAAGACGCCGGCGACGATGAGGTGCGGGAGGAAGCCGACGGTGAAGGTCTTCACCTTCTCGGCCTTCTTCGCGAGCGAGTACGCGAGCCAGATGACGAGCGCGACCTTGGCCATCTCGGCCGGCTGCACGTGCACCGGCCCCACCGACAGCCAGCGCGCCGCGCCGCCGCCCGAGTGGCCGAAGCCGACCACGCAGAGCGTGAGGAGCAAGCCGACGATGGCGAGCACGGGGTACGTGAGGCGGTAGAGCCGGTGATAGTCGATCCGGCTGACCCCGAAGAGGAGGGCGATCGCTCCGACGGCGTACGCGGTCTGGCGCTTCAGGAAGAACTGGGGGTCGTGGTACTGCACGGTCGCCTGCACGGCGCTCGCGCTGTAGACCATCACGACGCCGAAGCCGACGAGGGCCACGACGGTCGCCGCGAGCACGGCGTCGACCGGGCCCTTGGCGCCCGCGGCGGTCGGCCGGGCGTCCAGCGGCGCGGCGAGCTGCATCTCCACGGTGCGGCGGACGTTGCGCAGGCTTCCGATCATCGGGCGTGGCCTCCGTTTTTTGCGATGCCGTCGCGTGGACCAAGGGCGGCGACCTCGCGCGCGAACTCGTCGCCGCGGTGCTTGTAGTCGCGGAACATGTCGAAGCTCGAGCACGCGGGCGAGAGCAGGACGGCGTCGCCTCGCTCGGCGAGCGCCTGGGCGGTCCGCACGGCGTCGCCCATGTCGCGCGCGCGGCGCACGGGCACGCGGTCGCCGATGGCCTGCGCGATGGCGTCGGCCGACTCGCCCAGCAGCACGGCCGCGCGGCCCTTGCGGGCGAGCGCGTCGGCGAGGGGCGCGTAGCTTCCGCCCTTGTCCCGCCCGCCCGCGATGAGCACCGCGCGCGGCTCGAGCAGACCCTCGAGCGCCGTGACGGCCGCGCCCACGTTGGTGCCCTTCGAGTCGTCGTAGAAGCGGACGCCGGCGATCTCCGCGACGAGGGCCGTCCGGTGCGGCAGCCCGCGGAACTCGCGGAGGACGCGCCGCGCGGCCCGGGCCTCGACCCCGAACGGGGCGACGGTCGCGAGGGCCGCGGCCACGTTGAGCGCGTTGTGCCCGCCCGTCAGCGCGAGGTCGGCCCGCGCGAAGCGCTCGCCCGAGCGGCGATCGACGACCGCGTCCGGCTGGACGTCGAGGTCCCCGCCCGGCCCGAAGGTCACGAGGCGGCCGCCCCCGCGCCGCGCCTCGCGCAGGCAGGTGGGGTCGTCCGCGGGGACGACGGCGAAGTCGTCCGCGGTCTGGCGGAGGAACGCGTTGCCCTTGGCGCGGGCGTAGTCGTCGAAGCTCGCGTACCGATCGAGGTGGTCGTCCGTCACGTTCAAGAGCGCCGACACGTGCGGGCGAAAGCGGTCGACCCGCTCCATCTGGAAGCTCGAGACCTCCAGGACGACGGCGTCGAAGGGCTCTTCGACGCGGTCGGCGAACGGGGCCCCGAGGTTGCCGCCCACGAAGACCTTCTTGCCCGTCGCCTCGAGGAGGGCCCCGACGAGCGAGGTCGTCGTGCTCTTTCCGTTGGTGCCGCCGATCGCCACGACGGGCGCGGGGTGCGCCATCGACCGGAACGCGAGCTCCACCTCTCCCCAGACGGGCACGCCGCGGGCCGCGGCGTCCGTCACCTCGGGCAGCGGCGGCACCCCCGGCGAGACGACGATCACGTCGGCCTCCGCCATGCGGGCGTCCGCGTGGTTGCCGGCGACGAGCGCGATCCCCTGGGCTTCGAGCCCCCGGGCGGCCTCCGACAGGGCCTCGGCCGGCTTGCCGTCGTTGGCGACCACGCGCGCGCCGAGCCGGTGGCAGAGGCGCGCCGCCGCCACCCCGCTCGCGCCGAGGCCCACGACGACCACTCGTTTGCCGTCCAGCTCAGACACGTGTGCCTCTCAACGCAACTTCAAGCTCGAAAGGCTCACGAGTGCCAAGAGAATGGAGATGATCCAGAAGCGGACGATGATCTTCGGCTCCGCCCACCCCATCTTCTCGAAGTGGTGGTGGATGGGAGCCATGAGGAAGATGCGCCGCCCCGTCAGCCGGAAGCTCAGCACCTGGACCACGACGCTGACGGCCTCGAGGAAGAAGACGCCCCCGAGGATGGTCGAGAGGAGCTCGTTCTTGGTGAAGACCGCGCACATCCCGAGGCCGCCGCCGAGCGCCAGGGACCCGACGTCCCCCATGAACACCTGCGCGGGGTACGTGTTGTACCAGAGGAAGCCGATGCCGGCGCCGACCATGGCGCCGCAGTAGATCGACAGCTCCCCGGCGCTCGCGAGGTACGGGATGTCGAGGTAGCGCGCGACCACGAAGCGCTGCGAGACGTGCGCGATGCCGAAGGTGGCGCCCGTGAGGTACGCCCACACCAGGTACGTGCCGGCGTTGATCATGACGGGGCCGATGGCGAGGCCGTCGAGCCCGTCGGTGAGGTTCACCGCGTTGGAGGTCCAGACGACGACCGTCACCGCGAACGGCAGGTACAGCCACGGGGGCAGGACGATCGGGTGCTTGGAGAAGGCGAGGAACGGCACGCCGAGGTCGAAGCGGATGTCCCACCAGTCGGCCGGCACGTGGTCCTGCGCGAGGAACGCGTACGAGAGCACCGCCCCGCCGATCGCGAACTGGCCGAGGAGCTTGTACCGGCCGGGCACGCCGCGCGGGTTCTTCAGCTTGATCTTGAGGTAGTCGTCCAGGTAGCCGATGACGCCGTACCCGGCGGTCACCGCGGTGGTGGCCCAGACGAAGATGTTCCTCGGGTCGCACCAGAGGATGGTCGGCAAGAGGACGCTGAGGAGGATGAGCGCGCCGCCCATCGTCGGGGTGCCGCTCTTGATCTTGTGCGTCTCGGGGCCGTCGGCGCGGATGACCTGGCCGATCTGCTTGCGCTGGAGCTCGCGGATGAACCAGGGCGAGAGGAAGAACGCGAGGATCATCGCGGTGACGGTCGCCGCGATCATGCGGAACGGCACGTACCGGAGGACGTTGAGGAAGCCGAGCCAGTCGGCCCCGTGGCGGAGCGGGAAGAGAAGCTCGTACAGCATTTACCTCGGCGCCTCGCTGCCCGGGCGCACGCTCTCGATGCGCGGCGCGATCACCTCGCCCTTCGCGGCGACGAGCGCCGCGACGACCCGCTCGGCGCCCACGCTCCGCGAGGCCTTCACCAGGACCGCGTCGCCCGGCGCGACGTGCTCGAGCGCCGCGCGGGCGGCGCCGTCGGCGTCGGCCGCGAGCACGGCCTCGACCCCGGCCCGCTCGGCGGCCCGCACGGCGAGGTCCGCGAGGCCCCCGCAGCTGATGGCGAGCCGCGCGCCCGAGGCCGCGACGGCCTCGCCGAGCCGCTCGTGCTCTTCCGCGGCCAGCGGGCCGAGCTCGCGCATCTCGCCGAGGACGGCCACCGCGCGCCTGCCCGCGGACAGCTCCTGGAGGGTTTGCAGCGCGGCGCGCATGCTCTGGGGGTTCGCGTTGTAGGTGTCGTCGAGGAGGAGGGTGCCGTCGACGAGGCGGCGCACCTGCATGCGACCGGAGACGTCGCGGCGCTGGAAGCGCGACGGGCGGAGCGCGGCGCCGAGCGCCGCGTCTTCGAGGGGGCCCGCGACCGCCTCGGCGGCCGCGAGGGCCGCGGCGGAGATCGACGGCGGCCGCCTCGCCGAGGAGGGGGAGCCGGGCGCGCGCCTCGGTGCCCTCGCGGCGGCGGCGGATGCGCACGTCGGAGCCGTCGGTGCCCGCGGGGGTGCGCTCGAAGAGGCGGTAGTCGGCGGCGTCGCTCGTGCCGAAGGTGCGCGACCGGCCCGCGGCCGTGCGGGCGAGCTGCCCGAGCGCCGCCGCGTCGTCGGCGCAGGCGACCGCCATCCCGCCCTCGCCGAGCGCCGCGAAGAGCTCCCCCTTCTCGCGCGCGACGTCGCCGCGGGTGCCGCCCACGCCCTCGGCGTGCGCGACGCCGACGTTCGTGAGGATGGCCACGTCGGGCTCGACGATCGCCGCCAGCGCCGCGATCTCGCCGCGCACGCTCATCCCCACCTCGAAGACCGCGAAGCGGTGGTGCGGGAGGAGGCCGAAGGCGACGGAGGGGACGCCGACGCGGTTGTTCAAGTTGCCCGCCGTCGCGTGGCAGGGGCCGGCCGCCTCGAGCAGCGCGGCGCACAGCTCTTTGGTGGTGGTCTTTCCGGCGCTCCCGGTGATCGCGACGACGCGCGCGCCGTCCCGGCCGCGCCGCCACGCGCGCAGGTGCGCCCGCGCGAGGTCGCCCCACGCGACGAGCGTGTCGTCGACCTCGACGACGTCCGCCGATCCCGCGGCGAGCGCCGCGCCCCCGCGGCCTCGCTCGACGACGACGAGCTCGGCCCCCGCCTGGACCGCGGCCTCGAGGTACTCGTGCCCGTCGTACCGCTCGCCGCGCAGGGCGACGAACGCGCCTCCGCGCGCGACGGCGCGGCTGTCGCTCGTGATGCCGCGCGCGGTGGCGCCCTCGCCGCGGACGAACGCGACCCGGCCGCCGGTCGCCGCCGCCGCGGACCAGGCGGTGAGCTCCGCCGTGTTCGCCGGGATGGGCGTGGCCATCAGTCGGTCCCTCGGTCGTCGCAAGATGCCTTCGCATCGACGTCCTGCCGGCCCGCGCGCCGGGCTTCGAGGGCCCGCCGCGCCTCGATCCGGTCGTCGAACGGGTGCTTGACCATGCCGAGGATCTGATAGTCCTCGTGGCCCTTGCCGGCGATCAAGACCGCGTCTCCGCGAGACGCAGAACGGACGGCCAGGTCGATCGCGACGCGTCGGTCGAGCTCGACGACCGGCTCGACGCCCGCGGCGCGCACGCCCGCGATGACGGCGGCCGCGATGGCTCCGGGGTCCTCGGTGCGGGGGTTGTCGTTGGTGACGACGGCGATGTCCGCGCGGCGGCCCACGGCCTCTCCCATCGGGCCGCGCTTGGTGGGATCTCGGTCGCCGCCGCAGCCGAACACGCACCACACGCGGCCCGCGCTGAGCGCGCGGACGGCGTCGAGCGCGCGCGCGAGCGCGTCGGGCGTGTGGGCATAGTCGACGAGGACGGTGAGGTCGTCGCCCTCGCCGTCGCAGCGCTCGAGGCGGCCCGGCGCTCCGGGCTCGCGGGAGAGGGCCTCGGCGGCGCGAGGGAGCTCGAGCTCGAGGGCGTGCGCGACGCCGAGCGCGAGGAGCAGGTTCTCGAGGTTGTAGGACCCGACCAGGCGCGACGCGAGGGCGACGTCGCCCGCGGGCGTGCGCACGACCGCATGGATCCCGGAGGCGTCGAGGCGCGCCTCGCGGGGCGCGACGTCCGCGGCGTCGCCCGCGTCGAGGCGCGCGCTGACGCGAACGAGCGGGGCGCGCACGCGCGCGGCGAGCTCGCGGCCGAAGGGGTCGTCGACGTTGAGGACCGCGGCGCCGGGGCCGAGCTCGGTGAAGAGCTTCGCCTTCGCCTCCGCGTACGCTTCCATCGAGCGGTGGAAGTCGAGGTGGTCCTGGGTGAGGTTCGTGAAGGCCGCGACCCGCACGTGGACGGCGCGGACGCGCCCGAGCTCGAGCGCGTGCGACGACACTTCCATCGCGACGTGCGTCGCGCCGCGGTCGCGCATGGTCGCCATGACGCGCGCGATGTCGTCGGCCTCGGGGGTCGTGTGCTCGGCGGGCGCGTACCAGTCGCCGTACCGGTGCCCGACGGTGCCGATCACGCCGCACTTCACCAGGCCGAGCGCGCCGTCGACCGCGGCGCGGACCAGGTGCGCGGTGGTCGTCTTGCCGTTCGTGCCCGTGATGCCGATCGTCTCGAGCGAGAACGAGGGGTGCCCGTAGACGGCGGAGGCCGCGAAGCCGAGGGCGGTCGCGGGGTCGTCGACGAGGAGGACCGGGACGCCGGCCCCCGCGAGGGCGGGCGCCGAGCGCGCGGCCATCACCGCGGAGGCGCCGCGCGCGACCGCGTCGCGCACGAAGCGCGCGCCGTCGACCTTCTCTCCGCGACGCGCGACGAAGAGGTCCCCTGCCTCCACCGCGCGCGAGTCGTGGCGCACGCCGCGCACCCGCACCGACGCGTCGCCGGCGATGTCCACGCGCATCGGTAGGTCCCGAGACAGCTCGTCGAGCCGAAGACCCGCGCCGCCGATCATGAGGCGGGCTCGAACACCACGCGCACCGCGGTCCCGCGCGGCGCCGCCGTGCCGGGCGCGGGGCTCTGCCGGACGGCACGGCCCCACCCCTCGATCTGCGGGACGAAGCCCGCCCTGCTGAGCGCCGCGACGGCCTCGTGGGCGGGCAGTCCGGTGGCGTCGGGCACGCGGACGGCGGGACCCGGCGGCGACGACCCGGCCGCCGGCGCCGCGGGATCGGCGGGGAGGGAAGACGGGGGCGGCGTCGGAGACGACGGCGGGGACGGCGGCTTCATGAGGGCGAGCGTGGCGTCGGCGGGGTCGCCGTCGCGCTTGACCGCCGCGACCTTGGCGGAGTTCGCGGAAGGCGTGACGCCGAGATAGCGCAAGCTGGCCTCGGCGACGCGGCGGAACACGGGGCCGGCCAGGTCGCCTCCGTAGTGGCCGATCATCGGCTCGTCGAGCACGACGGCGACGACGATCCGCGGGTGCTCGACCGGCACGAAGCCCACGAACACGGCCGTGAACTTCTCGGTCGAGTACTTGCCGGTGGCGGGATCGACCTTCTGCGCGGTCGAGGTCTTGCCCGCGACGCGGTACCCCGCGATCGCGGCCTCGACGGCGGTGCCGCCGTCCTCGGTGACCGCGGTGAGCATCTCGCCGACCGTGCGCGCGACCCCGGGCGGCACGGCGTCGTGGCGCACGTGGACGCTCGACTCGCGGACCACGTTGCCCGCGCCGTCGGTGATCTTCTTCACGAGCACCGGCTCGAGGAGCTTTCCGCCGTTGGCGATGGAGCTCATCGCCATCGCGAGCTGGAGCGTCGTCACGCTGATGCCCTGGCCGAAGCTCGCGCTCGCGGTCTCGGCGTCGACCCACGGCCGCCCCCGCGGGCGGAGGACGCCCGACGCCTCGCCGGGCAGGGAGATCCCCGTCGGCTCGCCGAAGCCGAAGCGTCGGTACGTCGCGTAGAGCGCGGGCTCGCCGAGCTGGAGGCCGATCTTGAGGGCGCCGATGTTCGAGCTCTTCGCGAGGATCTGCGTGGGCGTGAGGACGTCGTTCAGGTGGGTGTCGTGGACGGTGATGCCGGCCACCTGGTAGACGCCGTGCTCGCAGTTGATCGTGTCGGTCGGCTTGAGGGAGCCGGCCGCGAGGGCCCCGGCGATGAGGAACGGCTTCATGACCGAGCCGGGCTCGAACCGGTCGCTGACGACGCGGTCGCGGCGGCCGTCGGGGTCGCTCTCGCCGTAGTCGTTCGGGTTGTAACCGGGCACGCTGGCGAAGGCGAGGATGTCCCCGTTCGCCGGATCGACGACGACGAGCGAGCCGCCCTTGGTCTCGTACGTGCGCATCGCGGCGTCGATCTCGTGCTCGGCCACGTGCTGGATGCCCTCGTCGATCGAGAGCACGACGTCGTCCCCCTGGAGCGCCTGGGCCTGGTCGCCGTTGCCCTCGAAGAGGAGCCGCCCGCTCCGGTCGCGCAGGCCGTGCACCTCCTCGACCTTGCCGCGGAGCTCCTCGTCGAGCGCGAGCTCGAGGCCGTCCTTGCCTTGCGCGTCGGGCGCGACGAAGCCGAGGAGCGGCCCGGCGAGCTCGCGCCCCGGGTAGAAGCGGTGGCCCTCGCCCTCGATCGCCAGGCCGTGCACGGGGTGCGGCTGGCGCTTGGCGTCGCCGAGCTCGCGAACCGCCTCGGTCTCTTCTCCGGTGACGCGGCGCTTGAGCCACACGAACCGGCGCCTCGAAGCGAGCTTCGCGTAGACCTCGGCGGGGTCGAGCGACAGGGCCTTGCCCACGCGCGCCGCGGCGTCGCGCAGCGTCGCTTCCTGGGCCGCGTCGCCCTCGACGCCGCGCAGGAGCTCGACGACGTCCGCGCTCACGCTCGGCACCTCGATGCTGACGGCGAGCGGCGCGCCGTTGCGGTCGAAGACCGTGCCGCGCTTCGGCTCGATGTGCAGCCGCCGCTGGCGCTGCTTCTCGGCCATGTCTCGCCACTCGGGGCCATCTTCGATCTGAACGCGCCAGGCGCTCGACACGATTCCGCCGAGGGCCAGGCCCATGACGCCGCAGAGCACCCCCATGCGCGTGCGGAATCCACCGGGCGCGACGGGGGTCGAGGTTCTTCACGGCGGGCCCTCGCTCGGCCCGCGCGCCGGGCCGTTGAGGCCCACGACCGCCGTGCCGTCCGCAGCCGAAGAGGCGCTCGGCGCGGGGGCGGCGGAGGGGAGCGCGGGGAGCGCGACGATGCGATTGGGGGTAGGGGCCTCCATCCCGAGGAGCGTACGCGCGACGATCTCGACGCGGTCGGGCGTCTTGTAGCTCGCGGCCTCGAGCTCGAGGACCCGGCGCATCTCGCGCAGCCGCGCCTGCTCTTGCCGCGCGCGGCCGAGCTCGTAGCCGAGCTGCACGGTGCGCCCGCGGAGAGCGAGGTGCACGACGAACGCGCTGACGGTCGCCGCGACCACGAGCGTCCAGAGCGGCAGGAAGGCGGGGCGCACCCGGGTCATTCGACCTCCTCGGGATCGGCCAGCGCCTCGCTCGCCTCGCTGCGCCGCGCCGCGCGCAGCTTCGCGCTTCGCGCGCGGGGGTTCACGCCGCACTCTTCGTCGGTCGGCGTGAGGGGCTTCTTCGTGAGGGGCGCCCAGGGAGGGAGGAGGAAGGCGCGCTTCACGAGCCGGTCTTCCAGCGACTGGAAGGAGAGGATGGCGGCGACGCCTCCCGGCGCGATCGCCTCGGCGAGCGACGCGAGCAGCGTGGCGAGCTCGTCGAGCTCGCGGTTGACCGCGATGCGGAGGGCCTGGAAGGTGCGGGTCGCGGGGTCGATCCCGCCGACGCGTGCCGGACCCACGGCGCGCACGATGGCGCGACGCAGCTCGAGGGTGGTCCGGAGCTCGCCGGCGCCGAGGGCCTTCTTGATGCTGCGGGCGATGCGGCGCGAGCGGCGCTCGTCGCCGTAGTCGTAGATGACGTTCGCGAGCTCGTCGTCGGAGAGGCGCTCGATGAGCTCGAGCGCGGTCTCGCCGCCCTCGGGATCCATCCGCATGTCGAGCGGGCCCTCGTGGCGAAAGCTCATGCCGCGCTGGGGATCGTCGAGCTGCGGCGAGCTGACGCCGAGGTCGGCGACGACGCCGTCGACGGGACCGATGCCGAGCCGCGCCAGGTGTTCCGGGACGCTCGAGAAGGCCGCGTGCACGAGCGTCACGCGATCGGCCACCGGCGCGAGGCGCTCGCGGGCCGCCTCGATCGCCACCGGGTCGCGGTCGAACGCCACGATGCGCGCCTTCGGTTCGGCCTCGAGCAGGGCGACGGAGTGGCCGCCGCCGCCGAGCGTCGCGTCCACGTAGACGCCGCCCGGCCGGGGGGCGATCGCCCGGACGATCTCGTCGCGCATGACCGTCGCGTGCTCGAAGCGTTTCACGTCGACCACCTCGTCGAAGTCATCGCGCCAGACCCATTCGTCGGGCTCGCCGAGGAGCCCCGGCAGGGCGAGCTGGAGGTTGCTCATAGCCCCAGCTCCGCCAGGCGGGCAGACATGTCGCGCCGCTCGTCGTCGGTGGTCTCGAAGTGCTTGCTCCACTCGTCCTTGTCCCAGAGCTCGGCGTAGCGACCCGAGCCGGCCCAGAGGACGTCCTTCTTGAGGCGCGCGTGGTCGCGGAGCGTGGGCGGCACGAGGATGCGCCCGACGTCGTCGATCTCACACTCGACGGCGCCGGACACGTAGATGCGCTTCAGCTTTTGGACGGCGCGGTCGAACTGCGGCAGCCGGGCGAGCCGCTCCTCGAAGGCGGTCCACTCCGCCGACGTGTACGCGACGAGGCAAGGATCCAGCGCGCTGGTGAGGACGACGCGCCGCTCGCCGGCGGCCTGGAGCACGTCGCGATAGCGCGCGGGGACGCTCGTGCGCCCCTTCGCGTCGATCGTGTGCTCGTAACGCCCGCGGAACATCGACGCGCTCAATCTCCCCTGCCGCGGGCTCGGGTTTGGCACTCCTTGCCACGATTTCCCACGTACGACGGCGACGGTATGGATGGTCGCCTCGAGTGTCAATATTTCTCGATACCTACACGCGCGCGTCTGCCTGCACCTTCGCGCAGGTGTTGGGCGCTGGCCCAGTGGCTGGCGGAATGGAGGCGGGGGCGTACGACCCCGCACCGGCGGGACGTCGCGCGCGTCGCTCGGATCGCGGAACGCTTCGTCGATCGGACCCGCGCGCTACCGCCCGAGATGCGGGAGACGCAGGATCTCGACTGCCAACGCCGGATACCTCGGCGGGTTCAGCGTGCGAGCAGGTGCTTCGCGATGACCATGCGCTGCACCTCGCTCGTACCCTCGCCGATCTCGCAGAGCTTCGCGTCGCGGAGGTGCCGCTCGACGTCGAACTCGCGCGTGTACCCGTACCCGCCGTGCACCTGCACGGCGCTGTTGCACGCGCGGGTCGCGGCCTCGCTCGCGAAGAGCTTCGCCATCGCGGCGGCCTTGGAGTGCGACTCGCCGCGGTCCGCGAGCCAGGCGGCCCGGTAAACGAGGAGCGAGGCCGCGTCGAGCTCGGTCTTCGCGTCGGCGAGCATCCACTGGATGGCCTGGAACTCGCCGATCGCCTTGCCGAAGGCGTGACGCTGCTTCGCGTACTCCGTGGCCTTCTCGAGCGCGCCGTACCCTAGGCCGAGGGCCATCGCGGCGATGGAGATGCGGCCGCGGTCGAGGATGCGCATCGTATCGGCGAACCCCCGCCCGACCTCGCCCACCCGCTGGCTGTCGGGCACCCGCACGGACTCGAACGCGAGCTCCGCCGTGTCGCTCGAGCGGCACCCCAGCTTCAGGAGGTGCTTGGAGGCGGTGAAGCCCGGCGTGCCGTGCTCGACCACGAACGCCGTGATCCCCTGCTGCTTGACGGCGTTCGCGTCGGTGCGCGCGAGCACGATGCAGTACCCGCCCACCGACCCCTGCGTGATGAACGCCTTCGTGCCGTCGATGATCCACCCCTCGCCCCGCTCGCCGTCGCGTCGCGCGGTCGTGCGGAGCGCGGCCGAGTCGCTGCCGCTCCCCGGCTCCGTGAGGGCCCACGCGGCGAGCCACTTCCCGCTCGCCGCGGGCGGGAGGTACTTGCGCTTCTGCTCTTCCGAGCCGAAGGCCAGCAGGTGCCCCGTCCCGAGGCCGTTGTGGGACGCGACCGTCAGCGCGAGCGAGCCGTCGACGCGCGCGATCTCCTCGACGCAGATGGCATACGCCTGCGTGTCCATCGCGGACCCGCCGTACTCCTCGGGGATGCGGATGCCGAGGAGGCCCATGCGGGCGAGCTTGGGCACGATCTCCGACGGAAAGCGCTCCTCACGGTCCCAGCGCTGCGCGTGGGGAGCAATCTCGCTGCGCGCGAAGTCCCGGACGCTCTGACGCAAGAGCCGGTGCTGCTCGTCGAAGTCGAAGTCCATCACCGTGCAGTCTAGGGAAATCGCCGACCATTGGCGATGCCTCGGCCCCGGCAGAGCCGGCCGCGTCTTGCGGTCAGGTTTCCACGCAGACGTTCACGCCCTGGGTGCTCCGCTTGCACCGGAAGTCGGTGGGGCAGGCGTCGTACGGACCACAGGTCCGGGAGCAGTACCGGGCCGCCGGCGGCACCGACACGCACACGCCCGCCGCGCAGTCGGCCGCCGCGCCGCACGCGGCCCCCATGTCCACGGCGCCCTTCTTCGTCTTCTCGAGGGCCTGCCCGGAGGAGGGCGCGCTGCGGCTCTGCGCGAGCGCGCTCTGGACGAGCGGCAGGAAGGCGTCCGCGCGGGTATACACGGCCGACGCATCGGCCCCCATGCGCGAGGCGACGCCGAGGACCTGGGCGCTCGACTCGTCGAGTGCGGGATCTCCACCGCCGTCCGTGAACACGTCGGCCACGGCCAGCTCGGTCGGCGCCGAGTCGGAGACCGCCAGGTGGTCGCGGACGCGCTCCTGGCCCGAGGCGCCCGGGCCGAGCGCGAAGCCGACCGCGCGCACGTGATCGCCGCTCGCCGCGCCGGTCGTGCGGACCACGAGCGGCGCCACCTCGTCGATGCCCGTGTCGAGGAGCAGGAGGGCGACGTCGGCCCCGCAGGGCTCGAGGTCCGGCGGCGTGACGATCCCGCGGCCCCGGGCGCGCTCGACGGCGGTCGTCACGTCGCCGCCGACCAGGACGCGCAGCGAACCCGGCGACCGCAGAGCCGCCGCGCCGCCCGCCGCGTCGACCCCGCAGTCTTCCGGCTGGGCGCGGACCGCCACGCAGTGCAGGGCCGTGAGCACGACGTCGGGCGCGAGGAGCGCGCCCGCGCACGGGAGCGCCCCCCCGAAGTCGATCGCCACGACCGCAGGGTCGTCCCCGCGATCGGGCGCACCGGGAGGCGGCGCGACGACGTCGGCGCTCGGCTGGGAGGCGGACAGCGGGTTCCCCACCCCGCCGGAGCACGCGAGGAGCAGGAGCAGCGCGTGCGGCCACGGGAGCGTTCGAGAGAGCAGGCGGTTCATGCCGGCCCCCATTGCGAGCGGCGATCCACCGGGCGGCCCCTCGATCGGACGAGCGATCCGCGGTCGTACGGGTGTCCCGCGACGAAGGGGGGGTGTCCCCGGTCAGCGGCGCGCCTGGTCGGCCTCCGCCTCGGCCTCGACCTCCCCGGCGTCTTCCTCGGCTCGCGGCTCCTCCGCGACGCGCGCCCGGGCGTCCACGCGCACTCCCTCGCCCGCGGGCGCCTCGCCGCCGGAAAGGAACCACCGCCGGGACCGCTCCATGTTGTCGATCGCGACCTTGCCCCCGTCTTGCACCGCGACCGCCGCCCGCCGGAGCGGGGCGGCCGCGAAGAACATGGAGAGCGTGCGCAGGACGAGCGGCACGACGACGAAGTTGGTGATCGCGACCACCATGATCCCCACCGTGAAGAGCAGGGCGAGGAGCAGCGCGACCGGCCAGGGGGGACCGTGGCGGTATCCGTCCGCGTGCCGCGCCTCGATGCGCGCGCGCCGGGCCTCGTTCTTGGCGAGGTGGCGCGCCTGGCGCCGGGCCTGATGCTCCGCCTCGCGCACGGCCTTGCGGCGCGCGTGCTCGGCGGCCTGGCGCCACTTGCGCGCGCCTCGACGCCAGCCCTCGGCGCTCCGCTGCCATCCGCGGGCGCCGGGCCCACCGGCGGCGGCCCTGCGCTCGTATTCGAGCGCGCGCTCCTCGTACTCGCGGGCCTGCGCCTCGAAGCGCTGGCTCAGCGCGTCGCGCCACTCGTCCATGCCGAGCCGACCTCGCTCGAAGACCACGTGGCGCTCTCGCCGCCCCGGCTGCGGCGCGGGCCGGCGCGACTCCGTCTTCGGCGCGCCCGATCCGAGCTTCGCGAGCAGCGGCGCGAGGCGGGAGGGGCGCCGGTCGGGGTCGGGATTGAGCATCGCCGTGAGGACGTCGGCGAGCGGGCTCCGCGCGCGGTGGCCAAGCGCCCCGCGCACGTCGATGGCGAGCCCCTTGTGCGGAAGAGTCTCGGGCTGCTGCCCCGTGAGGAGGGAGAGGGCGGTCGCGCCGACGGAGTACACGTCCGACGCGGGCAGCGCACGGCCCTGGAACTGCTCGGGCGCCATGTACCCGAAGGTGCCGACGACGGTCGAGCCGCCCTCGGGCCGCAGCTTGTCGCGGACGGCGCCGAAGTCGACGAACGCGAACGAGCCGTCGGGGCGGCGGAGGACGTTGCCGGGCTTGAGGTCGCGGTGGATGACGGGAGGGACGCGGCCGTGCAGGTAGTCGAGGACCTCGGACGCGTCGCGAATCAGGCGTACGACGTCGGCCTCCGAGAGGATGGCGCCGCGCTTCTGGAGGGAGGAGAGGCTCTCTCCCTCGATCTTTTCCATCACGAGGTAGAGGGCGCCGTTCTCCTCGAAGTGGTCGTAATACCGCGGGAGGCGCGGATGGGAGAGCGACTGGAGGACGCGCGTCTCGCGCTCCGCGAGCTCGGCGTCCTTCCAGGTCTTGGCGCCGCGGACGTCGAAGCGCTTGATGGCGACGGCGCGGCCCTCGCGCTTGTCGACCGCGTCGAAGGTGTGCCCCTGCGCGCCCTCGCCGAGCGAGGCCAGGAGGACGAACCGGCCGTCTTTGAGCACCTCGGGCACTGGGGGAGGCTACTCCGCGGCTAGCGTCCCCGCATCGTCCAGCGCGTCACGGCCCAGGCGAGGAGCACGAGGATCGCGACGACCGCCTTGCTGCGCGCGAAGTCGTCGACCAGGAACGGCAGGAAGAAGATGACGGCGACCACCCCCGCGCCGAAGAGGAGGCGCACGCCCACCCCGAGCCGCGGCCGCCGCTCGATGGGCACCCAGCGCTCGAGGCCCGCCCGGATGTCTCCGAACCGATCGCCCCCGCGCGGCACGCTCGCGACGAGGACCACGCCGCCCGCGTCGGGCGTGGACTCGACGCGCACGCCGCCGAGCAAGCCGTCGACCTCGACGACGCGCGCGATGCGCGTGCGCGGGATGGAGAGGCGATTGGTCGAGGTCTCGGTGGAGAGCGCCTCGTCGTCGAGCGTGACCGCGAGCGCGCCGAGGCGCCGCCTGGCGGCCGAGTACTGGACCCACGTCCGCACGACCACGAGCAGCGCGATGCCCGCCGCGATCACCCAGAACGTGCTGGAAGGCGACCAGCCCACGCGCGGCAGTAGCTCGACCCCGAGGAGCAGGGGCGCGAGCGCCGTCGAGGCCCCGATGAAGGCGCCGGCGGCCGCGCGCCGCCGTGCCATCACGGCCCCGAGCTGGTAGCGAACTACGCCCTCAGGCGCACGTTGTCCCGGACCCACTGGATGATCGCTTCGAGTGACGTGCCCGGCGTGAAGATACCGCTAACCCCCGCGGATCGGAGCCGCTCGAAGTCCGCGTCGGGGATGATGCCGCCCGCGAAGACGACGACGTCGTCGGCCCCCTTTTTCCTGAGCTCATCGATGACGGCCGGGCAGAGGGTGTTGTGCGCGCCGCTCATGATGGAAAGGCCGACCGCGTCGACGTCCTCCTGAACGGCCGCGGAGGCGATCATCTCGGGCGTCTGGTGGAGGCCCGTGTAGATGACCTCCAGCCCCGCGTCGCGGAGGGCCCGCGCAATCACCTTGACGCCGCGGTCATGACCGTCGAGACCCGGTTTGGCCATGAGGATGCGGAGTTTTCGGGTCGGGGCTACAGCGGCGTCCATCGACAGAAAAGCGATACCCCGCGCGCCGGGGCGCCGTCAAAGGGGGAGGCTCGCGTCATGATCCGCGCCGCCCGCCGCTCGGACGTGCCTGCTCTCTTCGCGCTCGTCGGCGAGCTCGCACGCTATGAAAAGCTCGAGCACGAGCGCGTCGGCTCGCAAGAACGACTCGAAGAGCACCTCTTCGGGGCGCGTCCCTTTTGCGAGGCGCTCGTCGCGGTCGATGCATCGCCTGTCGATGCGACGGCATCGCCCGGAGAGGACGCCGGGCGCGTCGTCGGCTTCGCCCTCTTCTTCCACAACTACTCGACTTTCCTCACGCAGCCGGGCATCTACCTCGAAGACCTGTTCGTCTTGCCGGACGAGCGGCGATACGGGCACGGGCGCGCGCTCCTCCAGGCCGTAGCCCGCCTCGCCGTGGAGCGGGGGTGCGGGCGCTTCGAGTGGGCGGTGCTCCACTGGAACGAGCCGGCGATCCGCTTCTACCAATCCCTCGGCGCGAAGCCGCTCGACGAGTGGGGCCTCTTCCGGCTGACGGGCGACGCCCTCGCGGCGCTCGGCGCCGAGCGCTGACACGACGAGGCGAGGCCACGCCCTAGAGCAGGAGTCCTTTGAACGGAACGTTCAAAGGACGGATTGCTCCCAAAACTAGGGCGGTCGCATGGCGCCGAGCCCCGGCGCCGGCGGAACGGGCTTGCCTCGGCGAAGGCCGATCACCGCGCCCGCCGGGTCGTGCTCGAACGACCAGCTCCGGCCGTCGAGGACGAAGGCGCTCGCCGCGCCCGTCGGGTCGAGCGCCACGCCTCCCAGGCTGTTCGTGGAAGAGCCGACGGCGCCGGCCGGACCGACGGGTACGGCCGGCCCACCGGGCGCGGGCAGCGCGAACGCCGCGAGCGCCGCGACCGCGTCCGCGAGCCGCGCCGCGACCTCCCTGCGCGCCTGGGCACGCGTGACGGTGGCGTCGAGCGCGAGCGGTGCATCGAGGACGAGCATCGCCGCGGGGCCAGCGACCGCGGGGACGCCGCCGTCGCGCTCGATGTCCGCACGGAGGCCGTCGTGCAGCGCCGCCGCCCGCGCGACGGCGACGAACGCCAGCGCCCGCGCGGCCGACGTGGTCCACGCGTCGGCCACGGGCGCCTTCACGCCGCGTCCCCACAGGAGCGCGGGGCCGGCGGACCCGGGATCGTCGGGGACCGTGATGACCGCGCCGTCGCGCGCGGCGATGGGCGCGCCGCTGCCCGCGACGACGGCCTCGACGCCGTCGCGCAGAGCCGGCAGACGCTCGAGGAGCGCGCGGAGGGCCGCGACAGGGTGTTCGTCCGCGCCGCCCCCGTCCAGCGCGAGGACGCCGCGCTGCACCAGGAGGTCCCGGCGCGCGCCCGTGAGTCCCAGCGCGTCGGCGGCGTCGATGCGACGCGTGGGCGCATCGGGCATCAGATCGAGCAGGGCGATCGCGGCCTGGGCGCGGGCTTGCCGCACGTGAACGTCCGCGCGCGATTGCGGCCCGAGGACGGCGCGCTGATGCGCGAGGTGGTCCGCGAGGGCACGCGCGCACTCGGCCCGCGCGCTGTCGGGCAGGCTCGCGCCGTGGAACGCCGCGAGCCGCTCGACGAAGGCGTACGCCGCCGCGAGCTCGTCGAGCGCGCCCCGGGAGCGCTCGAGGTCGAGCGGGTGCTGCGCGATCAGCGCGTCGGCCCGGGCGAGCACGGCGCGGAGAGCCGCAGGCGCGAGGACCGCGCGCGCCGGCTCGGACACGTCGCCGAACACCAGCTCGTCGAGGAAGGCGACGTGCGCGCCGTCGACCGGCGACGCCGCCATCGGCGACGCGAGCGCCGCGGCGGCCTCTTCGCTGGTGAGATCGGGGCGCGCCACGAGCGCCCGGACGCGAGGGAGGTCCGTGGCCGTGGCCACCGCGCGGCGCACCTGCTCGGATTCGCTCGACGTCAACGAGGCGCGCGCGGGCGCGGCGGCCGAGACGACCACCGCCACCACGGCGAGCAGGAGAACCTTCGCTCTAGTTCGACTCGTTGTTCGGCTCGTTGTTCGTATCGTCCCCGTCATCGTCGTCATCATCATCATCGTCGTCGTCATCCGGCAGATCGACCGAGGACGGCGGCGGCGGGAGCGCACGGCCCTCTTTCTCGGCCTGCTGCCGCGCCTTTTCCTGCGCGGCGCGAAGCTGCGCGACCTTCTGCATGACGGCCGGCTTCGGGGCCACGATGACCGACATCGCGCGCGCTTCCATCATGGGGCGCGTCTCGATGTTGGCGATGTCTTCGAGCTGCTTGAGGATGATGTCGAGCTGCTCGTGCGCCTTCTCGGGGTGCGTGATCTCTCGGCCGCGGAAGCGCACCGTAAACTTCACCTTGTGGCCCCCCTCGAGGAACCGGCGCGAAGCCTTCACCTTGAAGTCGATGTCGTGGTCATCGGTCTTCGGGCGAAGCTTGACCTCTTTGATCTCGACCACCGCCTGATTGCGCCGCGCCTGCGCCTGCTTCTTCTTCTCCTCGTACTTGTACTTGCCAAAGTCGAGGATTCTTGCACACCGGCGGCTCGGCCTTCGGGTTCACCTCGACGAGATCGAGGCTCTGCTCGAGCGCCATGCGGAGCGCTTCGTGGGTCTGCAGCACGCCCAACATGCTGCCGTCGGCGGCGATGACGCGCACTTCAGGCACGCGGATGCGGTGGTTGACTCGGATCTGGTACCCGCGCTGCTGCTGGCGTGGGTCGAACCGGGGGAATGCCATTGTGGATTACTTGACCTCCGTGACGGGATGATGGGGGAAACGACGGGACGGCACGACGGGCGCACCGCCTTCAAGACCGTAACCAGTGTCAGCGCGAATGCACGCGGTCGTCAATGCGCGACTGGCTCGGGTGGACGGCTCTCGGCGAGCAGCCGGGCAGCGAGCTCGTCGACCTTCAGGGCGCCCAGCTCGCCTGCGTCCCTCGACCGGACGCCGACCGAATCGGCCTCGGCCTCCTTGGGCCCGACGACGAGCATGTACGGGTAGCGGTAGAGCCGGGCGTTCCGGATCTTGGCGCCGAGCTTGTCGCTCGAGAGATCGGTATCGATGCGCAAGCCCTTGGCTTTCAGGCGATCGGCGACCTGCCGGGCGTACGCGTCGCTCTTCTCGCTGACCGTGAGGACGATGGCCTGCTTGGGGGCGATCCACGTCGGGAAGTTGCCCCCGCAGTGCTCGAGATACACGCTGAAGAACCGCTCGAGGGACCCGAAGACCGCGCGGTGGAGCATGACCGGGCGGTGGTCACGGCCGTCTTCGCCGACGAAGCTGAGGTCGAACCGCTCGGGCAGGTTGGGATCGAACTGGATCGTGCCGAGCTGCCACGACCGCTTCAGCGCGTCGTGGACGTGGAACTCGATCTTCGGGCCGTAGAACGCGCCCTCGCCGGGGGCCGCCTCGTACGCCAGGCCGACCCGCTCGAGGCCTTCGGCGAGCGCGCGCTCGCTCTTGTCCCAGTCCTCGTCGCTGCCGAGGCGCTTCTCGGGCGGGGGGCGGGTCGCGACCTTGATGTCGATCTTGTCGAACTTGAAGGCGCGATAGACCTCGTGCAGCAGGCTGATGAACTTCTCGATCTCCACGGCCGCCTGCTCGGGAGCGCAAAAGATGTGCGCGTCGTCCTGCGAGAAGCTTCGAACGCGCGCGAGCCCGTGCACCACGCCGCCCCGCTCGTACCGGTGCAGCCTGCCGAAGTCGGCCATGCGCCACGGTAGCTCACGGTAGCTGCGGCGCTTGCTGCCGAAGATGACGCAGTGGCTGGGGCAGTTCATCGGCTTGAGCGCGAACGCCTGCGCCTGGAGGCGCGCCTTGAGGTCGTCTTTCCCGGCGGCCGCCTTGTCCGCCTCGGGGGCCGCGAGGAGATCCTCGGTCCAGAGCCGGTACATGTTGTCGTTGTAGTGGCCGAGGTGCCCGCTCGTGCGGAAGAGCTTGGGGTCGAATACCTGCGGGGTGATGACCTCCTCGTAGCCATGGCGCCCGTAGAGCTCGCGCACATAGTCGATCATCCGCTGGTACACGAACGCGCCGCGCGGGAGGAAGAACGGCATCGCGGGCGCGACCTCGTCGAACATGAAGAGCTCGAGCTCCTTCCCGAGCTTCCGGTGATCCCGCTGCCGCGCCTCTTCGAGGAGGCGCAGGTGCTCCTGGAGCGCTTCGGGCGTGGGGAACGCCGTGCCGTAGATGCGCTGGAGCATCGGGTTCCGCTCGTCGCCGCGCCAGTAAGCGCCGGCGACGTGGGTCAGCTTCACGGCCTTGAGGAAGCCGGTCGACGGGACGTGCGGTCCCTCGCAGACGTCGACCCACTCGTGGGGGGCGGCGCCGTGCTTGTAGAGGCTGACCTCCTCGTCGGGCGGGATGGCGTCGATGATCTCCACCTTGAAGGTCTCGCCCATCGCCGAGAACATCTTCTTGGCCTCGTCGCGCGTGACGACGACCCGGCGGAAGGGCGTGTTCGCGCGGACGACTTCGACCATCGTCTCTTCGATCTTGCGCAGATCGTCTTCGCTGAAGCCGGCGCCGGGCTTGTCGAAGTCGTAGTAGAAGCCGTCGTCGATCGCGGGGCCGATGGTCACCTTCGTGCCCGGGAAGAGGCGCTGGACCGCGTCGGCCATGACGTGCGCAGTCGAGTGGCGGATGACCGCGAGTCCGTCGGGATCGGTCGCCCGGATGGGCGCGAGCTCCGCCGCGGTCGCCTCGACCGGCGTGTGCAGGTCGACCGTGCGCCCGTGGTGACGCACCGCGACCACGTCTTTGTCGAGCTTGCCGGCCGAGCTGAGGATCTCACGAGGGGTCTTGCGATCGGGCATGGGAACGGGCGGCCTGTATAGCGTACGAGGTGCGCGGGCGCCCGGCGGAGGAGCCTCGGCCCCTCCGCTTTCATTTGCGACAAGGGCGAAATGCCAAATTGCAATGAAGGGCGGACGTAAGCCCGAAAGAGTAGGCGCGCGCCCGACGGCGTGCGCACCGATGTCGGCGTTCCCGCAACGGTTTCCCCGGCTCGTGCATCTCGCTTCAATGCGCTTGACGGAGGATCAGGCTGTGCCTACGGACCGGGGTCGCATGCGCGCTGCGTTTCGTCTGATTTTGGTTGCTTCTGTGGCCCTTCCGGGTGTCGGCACGGCCGGCTGCCACGCGCCTCAGGACGCCTCGGCGTCCACGGCGAGCTCGGAGGCGGCGACGGCGCCCCTCCACGTGCAGAAGGGCACCGTGTCGGAGCAGCCGATGCCGGAGTACCTCACGCTGACCGGGAGTCTGCGCGCCAGCCAGGAGTCCGACATCGCGGCAGACGCGAACGGCAAGGTGCTCCAGACGTTCGTCGAGCGCGGGCAGCCGGTGAAGGCCGGCCAGATCATCGCGACCCTCGACGCGCGCTCGCTGACCCTCAGCGCCACCGCCGCGCAGGCGAACGCGCACCTCGCGCAGAGCCAGCTCGAGCAGGCCCAGCGCGAGTGCGAGCGGGTGAAGCACCTGCTCGACACCGGCGCGATCTCGCAGGCCGACTTCGACCGCCAGACCTCGCAGTGCACCGCGCAGCAGTGGTCGGCGACCGCCGCCGAAGCGCAGAACCAGCAGCGCCACCAAGCTGCTCGGCGACACGCACATTCGCGCACCGTTCGACGGCATCATCGGCGAGCGCCTGATCAACGTGGGCCAGTACGTCGAGCCCAGCACGAAGATCGCCTCGG
This sequence comes from uncultured delta proteobacterium, assembly GCA_963797395.1. Lineage (GTDB taxonomy): Bacteria > Myxococcota_A > Polyangia > Polyangiales > Polyangiaceae > Palsa-1150. The sequence continues at coordinate 450,901 of CAWCPA010000008.1, read as the reverse complement.
TCTACGAACCCGACCCCCTGCGCCTCCAGGTGACGGTGCCCGAGGCCAACCTCGCGGCGATTCACGAAGGGGTGGTCGTCACCTTCTCCGTCGCCGCCTTCGGCGACGAGCAGTTCAGCGGCTTCATCAAGTACATCAGCCCGAACGTGCGCGAGGCCTCGCGCGACCTCGTCGTCGAGGCGCTCGTGCCGAACGGCGACGGCCGGCTCCGGCCCGGCATGTTCGCCGTGGCGAAGGTGGCCCTGGCCGAGCAAAAGAAGCCCGTCGTCGCGACGGCCGCGCTCGCGCGCGACGACACGGCGGCGCGCCTGTACGTCGTCGGCAGCGACAACCGCGTGCAAGAGCGCCTGGTTCGCCTGGGCGAGACCAAGGGAGACCTCGTCGCCGTGCTCAGCGGGGTCCAGCCCGGCGAGACGGTCGTCCTCCGACCCGGCCCGGACGTGCGCGACGGCGCACGCGTGGAGTAGCGATTCATGCAGTGGCTCGCTGCGCTGTGCGTCAAGAGGCCGATCTTCGCTTCGGTCCTCATCCTGCTCATCTGCGTGGTCGGCATCGCCGGCTACGTGCAGCTCGGCGTCGACCGCTTTCCGAACGTCGACTTCCCGATTGTGGTCGTCACGACGAGCCAGCCCGGCGCCGCGCCGGAGGACGTCGAGACCGAGATCACCGACAAGGTCGAGGAGGCGGTCAACACCATCAGCGGCATCGACGAGCTCCGGTCGATCACGACCGAGGGCGTCTCGCAGGTGGTCGTCACCTTCGTCATCGACAAGAACGTCGACGTCGGCGCGCAGGAGGTGCGCGACCGGGTCAACACCGTCATCCCGAACCTCCCGAAGGACATCGACCAGCCGACGGTGCAGAAGCTCGACCCCGACGCTTCGCCCATCCTCTACTTCGCGCTCCGCACGCAGAGCCACACCGTGCGCGAGGCCACCGAGCTCGCCGACAAGCGCCTCCGCCGCGCGCTCGAGTCGGTCGACGGCATCGGCGAGGTGCAGCTCGTCGGGGGTCGCAAGCGCCAGGTGAACGTCCTGCTCGACCCGATCCGCCTGCGCGGCGCGAACGTCACCGTCGTGGACGTCCAGCGCGCCATCGCGGAGCAGAACCTCACGACGCCGGGCGGCCGCGTCGAGACCGGCGCCACCGAGCTCACGGTGCGCATCCACGGGCGCGTGAGCGACCCCGCGCAGATCGGCGATCTCGTGGTGCGCCAGGAGGGCGGCCACTCCATCAAGGTGCGCGACGTCGGCGAGGTCGTCGACGGCGTGGAAGACGCGGACTCGGCGGCGCTCCTCAACGGCGTGCCGACCGTGCTCCTCGCGGTGCGCAAGCAGTCGGGCACCAACACGGTGCAGGTCGCGAACGACGCGAAGGAGCGCGTCGACGAGCTCAAGAAGGCGCTCCCCGCGGGCTACGACATCGAGCTCGTGCGCGACGAATCGGGCGTCATCAAGACGAGCGTCGACGCCGTGAAGGAGCACCTCGTCGTGGGCGCGCTCCTCGCCGCGGTCGTCGTGTTCTTCTTCCTCGGCAACCTGCGCAGCACGATCATCGCGGCCGTCGCGATCCCGACCAGCATCGTCGGCACCTTCGCCACGATGTGGTGGGCCGGGTACACGATGAACACGATCACGCTGCTCGCCCTCGCGCTGGCGGTCGGCATCGTGATCGACGACGCCATCGTCGTGCTCGAGAACATCTTCCGGCACATCGAGGTGAAGCACGAGAAGCCGATGGTCGCGGCGGTCTCGGCGACCAAGGAGATTGGCCTCGCCGTCATGGCGACGACGCTGTCGCTCATCGCGGTCTTCCTCCCCGTGGCGTTCATGGGGGGCATCCCCGGCAAGTTCCTCCGCTCGTTCGGCGTGACGATGGCGTTCGCCATCGCGGTCTCGATGCTCGTGAGCTTCTCGCTGACGCCGATGCTGGCATCGCGCTGGCTGAAGGCGCACACGCCGGGCGCGAAGAAGGGACTGGGCGAGCGCATCGTCGACGCGTTCTACCGCCCCATCGAGAACGCCTACGGCGCGGTGCTGCGCTTCGTGATGCGCCAGCGCTGGATCGTCGTCATCGCCTGCGTCGTGACGCTCGGGTCGCTCGGGCCGCTGGCGGGGGCCGCGAACAAGGGCTTCTTGCCGGTGAACGACGAGGCGCGGTTCCAGGTCCAGGTGCGCGCCCCCGAGGGCGCGAGCCTCGAGGAGACGCAGCTGACGGCCGAGCGCATCGCGCGCCAGCTCCGCGATTACCCCGAGGTGAAGCTCACCGTCACGACGGCGAGCGACGACTCGGCCAAGACGCACAACCTCGCGACCATCTACGTGCTCCTGTCGGACCCGGGCCTCCGCAAGGCCTCGCAGGACGACATGATGGACCGGGTGCGCCGCGAGATCATCGCGAAGCAGTCGGCCGACCTTCGCATCACGGTCGGCGAGGTGCCGCTCTTCGGCGGCGGCGGCTTCTCCAGCGCCCGCACCCAGTACACGGTGCGCGGCCCCGACCTCGAGAAGCTCGAGCAAATCGCGGACGACGCGATGAGCAAGCTCCGGAAGGTTCCCGGCGCGGTCGACGTCGACTCGTCGCTCATCGTCGGCAAGCCGGAGATCGGCGTCTACATCGACCGCGCGCGCGCGGCCGATCTGGGCGTCAGCCCGAACGACATCGCGACGGCGCTCCGGCTCCTCGTGCAGGGCGAGCGCGTGTCGAACTACGAAGAGCGCGCGGAAGAGTACGAGGTGCACGTCCGCGCAGAGCCGAACTACCGCGCCGACGAAGAGGGGCTCCGCCTCCTGACCGTCCCCTCCACGAAGCTCGGCTACGTGGCGCTCGCCGACGTCGTGAAGCTCAGGGACGCGAAGGGCCCGTCGCGCATCGACCGCCTGAACCGCGAACGACAGGTCACGCTGCTCGCGAACGCGGCGCCGGGATACGGCGACGGCGCGATCGCCGCGGCCCTCAAGAAGATCCTCGACGACGAGCACCTGCCGGCCGCGTACGCGGCCTCGCCGACCGGGCAGACGAAGGAGATGGGCAAGGTCTTCATCGCCTTCATCGGCGCCCTCGTCCTCTCGTTCATCTTCATGTACCTCGTGCTCGCCGCGCAGTTCGAGTCGTGGCTGCACCCGATCACCATCCTGCTGTCGCTGCCGCTGACGCTCCCCTTCGCGTTCCTCAGCGTCATCCTCTTCAAGCAGGCGATCGACATCTACTCGGTGCTCGGCATCCTCGTGCTCTTCGGCGTCGTGAAGAAGAACTCGATCCTCCAGATCGACCACACGAACCAGCTCCGCGCCGAGGGGCTCCCGCGCCTCCAGGCCATCTTGCAGGCGAACCGCGACCGGCTCCGGCCCATCCTCATGACAACCGCCGCGTTCGTGGCCGGCATGATCCCCCTCGTCCTCTCGCAGGGCATCGGGGCGGGCTTCAACCGCGCCACCGCCGGCGTCGTGGTCGGAGGCCAGGTGCTGTCGCTCTTTCTCACCCTCGTCGCGACCCCCGTCGCGTACTCCCTCTTCGACGACCTCTCGATCCGGGTCGGCCGGCTCTTCCGCCGCCGCGGCGTCGAGGACGCCGAGGACGAGAACAAGGGAGAGACCTCGCCGGACGAAGCTCTGCAGCCCGCCGGCGGCGAATAGGGCCGGCGCCGGCTAAGATAGGGGGCGTCGTGGCGGTCGCGAGAACAGAACGAGGGCCCGGAGCGAGAGGAATCCCGAGGGCGCTGCTCGCCCTGGCGCTGGCATGCGCGCCGGCCTGGGTGCTCCTGTCGCCCGCGCTGGCCTGGGCCGCGGACGGCGGGTCCGACACGGGCGCGTTCCAGCGCGCGCTCGCGCATGGCGCGGTCGTCGCGCTCGGGGCCAGCTACCTGTTCGGGCTCGCGACGAGCCTCACGCCTTGCGTCTACCCGATGATCGCGATCACGGTCTCGGTCTTCGGGGCCCGCGAGGCCAAGAGCCGCGTCCAGGGCCTGCTCCTCTCGGGGACGTTCGTCCTGGGGATCGTCTCGCTCTTCACGCCGATGGGGGTCGCCTCGGCGCTCACCGGCAAGGGCTTCGGCAGCGCGCTGGGCAACCCCTGGATCGTGGGGCTGATTGCGTTCGTGTTTCTGGCCCTCGCGACTTCGTTGTTCGGCGCCTTCGAGATCGCCCTGCCCGAGCGGTTGAACGCCCGGCTGTCGAGCGCGGGTGGGTCCGGATACCGGGGGGCGTACGTCCTCGGGCTCGTCTGCGGCCTGGTCGCGGCGCCGTGCGTGGGGCCGTTCCTCTTCGGACTGCTCGGGTGGATCGCGACGACCCGGAACGTGGGGCTCGGGTCGGCGGCCATGGCGCTCTACGGGCTGGGGCTGGGCACGCTCTTCTTCGCGGTCGGCGCCTTCGCCGTGAACCTGCCGAAGGCCGGCGCGTGGATGATGGGGATCAAGTGGGTTGGCGGCGTGTGCCTCGCCTACATGGCGCTCGCGTACGTGCGGGACGCGCTCCCGCGCGGGACGCTGCAGCGGCTCGTGCACCCCGGCACGCCGTATGCGGCGGTGGGGGGCATCCTCCTGGCGGTGGGCGTCGTGCTCGCGGGGATCCACGTCGCCGCCGAACGCCGGAGGTCACGCATCGTGCACCTCTCGCGGCCGATGAAGCTCGCCTCCGTGCTGCCGGCCATCGCCGGCCTCTTCATGCTCATCACCTGGTGGCAGGCCCCGGCCGGATCGCTCGTCGCGAGCGCCGAGGCCAGCCCGGGACAGGCCGCGGCGCCCCCCCTTCAGTGGGAGGTGAGCGAGCCGGGCGCCCGGTCGCGCGCGTCGGCGGAGCACAGGCCGCTCCTCGTGGACTTCGGCGCGAGCTGGTGTGGAGCCTGCAAGGAGCTCGACGAGAAGACCTTCCCCGACGCGCGCGTCCGCGCCGAGGGGGGTCGATTCGTCGTACTGCACGTCGACGCCACCGATGACGACGACCCCGAGGTCGTTCGCCTTCGGAAGAAATATGGCGTCACCGAAGGCCTCCCCGTCGTCCTCCTCTTCGACAGCGACGGGCACGAAGCCTTCCGCTTCACCGAGTTCGTACCGCCGGAGCGGCTAGTGGGCGCCCTCGCCACTGTGAAATCGGAACACAGCCAAGCCGTGAAGTAGGAACGACAGCGCAGCGTAGGCCGTCACGCAGCAGTGCGTAGACTGCCACGCGGTCGGCCCGCCGCAACCTGCGTGACAACGAAGATATGGAAATGTCGCGACGCCGACAAGAGGTCGCCACGCACCCATCCGTCTATGGTACCCGCTGACTGCCTCTTGCGTTCGAACGAGCTCTCGGGTTCCCTACCGCCCGCAAGCTCGTGGCATCCCGAGTCAGCATCGCACTCCCGTTCGGCTGTCTACAGGCTTCGAGGTTTTAAGTGACTCTGCAGTCCCTATTGCTTCGTGTGTTGCCCCTGCCTGGCCCTGGGAGGGTCTTCGCAGACAGCGAATGGCGGACGTTCGTCCGCATGGCCGAAGTGCTCGTGCCGGACGTCCACGAGGTGTCACCCGAAGACATCGCCGACAACGTCGAGAAGTTCCTGCTCCGCGGCCGCTCCCGCCGCGCCTGGCGCGTGCGCGCGCTCGCCCACCTGGTCGAGTGGAGCCCGGTCGCCACGGGCCAGAAGCCCCTTTCGCGGATGACCGTCTCGGAGCGTCGTCGCTTCGTCGAGGACCATTACCCGGACGGGCATCACGTCTGGGGCATCTGCGCGAAGATTCGGTACCTCGTTCTCCTCGGCGCCTACGGCGACGGACGCCTGCACGCGGCCACGAGCTACGTGCCGGTCTCGAGCCGCCGCCGGTTCTCGCAGCCTGACCTCGACGGGCGCGCAAACGGGAACGGGCGAGCGGTGGCATCGTGACTCCTCTCGTTCGCGTGACCGCTCGCATGAACGCCCCGAGCCGAGCTCGCCACGAGGCGCTGCACGAGTGCGACGTCTGCGTCATCGGGTCGGGCGCCGCGGGCAGCGTCATCGCGCATCGCGCCGCGCGGGCGGGGCGGAAGGTCCTGATCGTCGAGCGCGGGCCGTACGTGCGCCCCTCGCAGATGAACGACTCCGAGATCGACATGATCCCCCTCCTCTACAAGGACGGGGGCCTTCAGATGAACACCGGGATGGACATGTTCATCCTGCAGGGCACCTGCGTCGGCGGGTCCGCGACGCTCTCCAACATGGTGCTGATGCGCGCCCCCAAGGACGTGCTCACCACGTGGAGCCAGTTCGGCGCGGCGCTCGACACGGCGGCCCTCGCGCGCTCCTACGACACGATCGACCGGGAGCTCGGCGCGGCCGAGGCCCCCGCGGCGAACGCGTCCGGCAGCACGCAGCGGTTCGTCGAGGGCGCGCGGACGCTCGGGTACAAGCCTCAGCGGATGCGCAAGGCCCTCGGCGACTGCCGCGGCTGCGGCAACTGCAACATCGGCTGCATGTTCGACGCGAAGCGCGGCGCGCTGGGGACTTACGTCCCGTGGGCCGAGGAGCTCGGGGCGCGCGTGCTCGCCGAGACCGAGGTCGAGCGCATCGAGACGCGGCGCGGGCGCGTGGTCGCCCTCCACGCGCGAGCCGGCAAGGCCAAGGAGCGCACGCGCATCGTCGCGAAGCAGTTCGTGCTCTCGGCCGGCGCGATCAATTCGAGCGCCCTGCTCTTGAAGAGCGGCATCCACAAGAACGTGGGTACGCGCGTGTCGTTCAACAGCGGCTCGATGATGGTCGCGGAGTTCGACGAGCCCGTCGACGGCTACGACGCCGACCAGATGACGTGGTATCTCCCGGGCGACGGTTTCATCATCGAGCCGACGCACAACCCGCTCATGAGCGCCGCCCTCACGACGCCGGGGTGGTACGAAGAGCACGCGAGCCTCATGCGGCGGCAGCGGCACCTGGCCTACGCGGGTTCGCTGGTCGCGACCGAGAACTCCGGGCGCGTCGTACACAGCCCCTTCTGGGGCCACGAGGAGACGCGCTTCCGCCCGTCGGCGGACGACATCACCAAGGTGAAGCGCGGCCTCAAGCTCATCTCCGAGATCTTCTTCGCCGCCGGCGCGCGGCGCCTCATCCTGCCGACCCACAAGTTTCACGCGATTCACTCGATGCGCGAGATTTCCCAGATCGACGAGCACGTCATCTCGACGAAGAAATTCTCGTTCGGCTCGGCCCACCCGCAGGGCGGCAACCCGATGTCGAGCGACGCCGGGCGGGGCGTCGTCGACGAGCACTTCACGGTCCACGGGCTCGAGAACCTCTTCGTGTGCGACGCGAGCATCTTCCCCACCTCGGTCGCGGTGAACCCCATCTCCACCATCATGGCCCTCGCGGACTACGCGGCTCCGAGAATCCTGGCGCGCGCGTGAGCCCCCAAACGCTCGTCCGATCCCCTTACCCGCGCGCGGTCGGGCATGCCTTGCATGCCGCCGCGCGCGTACAGGTCGCCCGCTGGGACCGCGCGCTCCGTCACGCGCGGGCCGTCCAGGAGGAGACCCTCGCCGGGCTCCTCGAGCACGCCAAGGGCACCGAGTTCGGGCGGGCCCACGGCTTCGACCGCATCCGCGGCTACGGCGACTTCGCGGCCCGCGTCCCGGTCGGCGACTACGACGCGTTCTCGCCGTACATCGACCGCATGCGCGCCGGGGAGCGGAATCTCCTCGTGCCCGAGCGCGTCCTCTACTTCGGGAACTCTTCCGGCAGCTCGAACCACGGCAAGTCGAAGTTCCTGCCCATCACCGAGCGCCAGATTCCGCCTGCAGCAGAAGGCCGGCAGCGATACGGTGATGCGCTACCTCCGGTGGTCGAACGACCGCGGGCTCTTCTCGGGGTTCACGCTCGGCCTCTTCCCGCCGACGACGATGAAGACCGAGGGCCCGGTGCTCGTGACGTCGAACCCGGCGCTCATGGTCACGAAGATGCCCGCCGTCACGCGCCCGGTGTATCTGCCGGAAGACGACGTGAAGACGGTCTCGAACTACGACGAGAAGCTCGGGATCATCGCCGAGCGCTACCTCGATCACGACGTGCGGGCCGCAGCCGGCACCACGTGCTGGTTCACCTTGCTCTTCGAGAAGGTGCTCGCCGCCGCCAAGGCGCGCGGCCGCTCGGCGCGGACCATCTCCGAGGTCTGGCCGAACCTGCGCGTCCTCTTCGGGGGCGGCGTGGCCGCGGCGCCATACTTGCCTGTGATTCGCCGCCTCGTCGGTCGTGAAGACGTGGCCCTCGTCGACACGTACAATGCGACCGAGGGAGGCGTCTACGCGGCCTCCGACTTCTCGGGCGCGGCCGGCATGCTCGTCCTCCCCCATCGCGGCGTGTTCTTCGAGTTCGTTCCCCTCGAGACGCGCGGGGCGTCCCCCAAGCGCGTTCCGCTCTGGGAAGTGGAGAGGGAGCGACCCTACTCCATCGTCGTGACCACGGCCTCGGGCCTCTACGCGTACGAGCTGGGGGACATCGTGCGGTTCCCCTCCGTGCAGCCCCTCCGCATGGAGTTCATGGGGCGGCTCAACGGGTGCCTGTCGGTCACCCAGGAGCTCACGACCCACGTCGAGATCGAGCAGGCGGTCGCCCACGCCGCCTCGACCTGCGCGTGCACCACCCTCGACTTCGGGGCCGCGGCGGACGTGGGCGTCGATGGAGGGGCCAAGAGCCGGTACGCCCTCTTCGTCGAGTTCCAGGAGGGCGGCCGCCCGGCCGATCTCCAGGCCTTCGCCGACGAATTCGACCGAGGCCTCTGCGAGCAAAACCGTGTATACCGCGAGCACCGGCAGGGGCAGGTCGCGCTGCTGCCGCCGGTCGTGGTGCCGCTCCAGAGCGGGGGCGCCAAGCGCTTCCTGGAAGAGATCACCCGGGGGAACGTCCAAGGGAAGTTTCCCCGTATCGTTGACGATACGAAGAAGAAACTGCTCTGGTCTCACGCGGCCTCACCGCCGCAGGGGCTGAGCAGCCCAGCGAGTCAGGAGCCGTCATGAATCGGATTGGAGTGGCGATCGTAGGCATTAACGGGGCCGTTGCCTCGACCCTCGTCGCAGGCGTCGAGCTCATGAAGCGCGGCCTGGCGCCCCGCATCGGGATGGTCACCGAGAAGACCGACGCGCGCATCGCCGAGTCGCTCACCGAGCTGCTCGACTTCGCACCGATCGAGAGCATGGTCTTCGCCGGTTGGGACCCGATGTTCGCGAACGTCTTCGAGGGCGCGCTGCACCACCGCGTCTTCTCGCCGCACGTCCTGGAGACCGTGCGCGCCGATCTGGAGAAGGTCAAGCCCTGGCCGGCCGTCTTCGGCAACGAGTACGTCGAGAAGCTCTCCGGGCAGAACGTGGTCGTCGCGCGGTCTCACCGCGAGCAGATCGCGTTCATCGAGCGCGACCTCGAGAACTTCAAGCGCGAGCACAACCTCGACCGCGTCATCATGGTCAACCTCGCGTCGACCGAGCGCTTCCACGAGGTCCTGCCGGTCCACCGCGACCTGCGCCCCTTCGAGGCGGGCCTCGACGCGAACGACCCGACCATCACGCCGGCCATGCGGTACTTCTACGCGGCCAACCGCGCGCAGGTGCCGTACTGCAACTTCACGCCGAGCCTCACGAACGTCCCGGCGCTCGACACGCACGCGAACGAGCTCGGCAACCCGTTCGCCGGCATGGACGGCAAGACGGGCCAGACGCTCCTCAAGACCGCGCTCGCCTCGATGTTCCGCGCGCGCCGCCTCCACATCGACGGCTGGTACTCGACGAACTTCCTCGGCAACAACGACGGCAAGGTGCTCGACGCCCCCGCGTCCAACAAGACGAAGGTGCTCAGCAAGTCGGCGGTGCTCGACTCGATCGTCGGCTACCACGTCGAAAACCACCAGGTTCACATCCACTACTACAAGCCCCGCGGCGACTCGAAAGAGGCCTGGGACAACATCGACATCGTCGGCTTCGCCGGCATCCCGATGCAGATCAAGGTCAACTTCCTCTGCCAGGACTCGGCCCTCGCGGCGCCGCTCGTCGTCGACCTCGTCCGCCTCCTCGACGTGGCGAAGCGCGCGGGCGAGCGCGGCATCCAGCGCCAGCTCTCGATCTTCTTCAAGTCGCCGTACACCCTGCCGGGCGAGACGCCGGTGCACGACCTCTTCAAGCAGGAGAAGCTCCTCCTCGACTGGGCGCGCTCGCACGCGACCGGCGGCGCGAAGGGCGTGACGAAGACGAACGGCGCGAAGCCCCACGTGGAGCCCGCTTCGTGAGCGTGGCTTCGAGCGCAGGCCACCTCGCCCTCCTCGGGGGCACGCCCGTGCTCAACCGAGAAGCGCATCAGGTCTGGCCGATCGTCACCCAGGACGAGCGCGACGCGGTCTCGCGCGTGCTCGACCGGGGCATCCTCTCGGGCCCGTTCGCCCCGGAGGCGACGGCGCTCGAAGAGGAGTTCGCGCGGTTCGTCGGCGCGAAGCACTGCCTGCTCTCGCACTGCGGCACGAGCGCGCTCGCCATGGCGCTCGGCGCCGCGGGCGTGCGCGCGGGCGACGAGGTGCTGGTGCCCGCGTACAGCTTCGTCGCGACGCCGCTCTCGGTCGTCCAGGTCGGGGCGATCCCGGTCTTCGTGGACGTCGACTTCGCGACCGGCTGCATCGACCCCGCGGCGCTCGCCGCCGCCATCACCCCGCACACGCGCGCGGTGATGCCGGTCCACATGCACGGCTGCGCGGCCGACATGACGAGCATCCTCGCGTTCGCGAAGCAGCACCGGCTGCTCGTCGTCGAAGACGCCGCGCAGGCGCACGGCGCTTCGTGCGACGGGCGGCGCGTCGGCGCGATCGGCGAGGCGGGCGGCTTCTCGCTCCAGTCGAGCAAGAACCTCGGCGCGGGCGAGGGCGGCCTCTTCGTCACGAACGATCGCGCGATCGCCGAGGAGGCCAACTCGATCCGCAACTTCGGCCAGGACCTGCGCCTCGCCGACGCGCGCGGCTACGACGTCGGGCGTCCCCTCGACGGCGGCCGCCCGCTCGACTCGCAGCGCACCGGCTCGATGTACCGCGGCAACGAGATGATGGCGGCGTTCACGCGCGCCCAGCTCGCGAAGCTGCCCGAGCGCACCGAGCGGTGCCAGCGCAACGCCGAAAAGCTCTCGCGCGCCCTGGGCGAGCTGCCCGGCGTGACGCCTCCCCGCCCCGCCGCCGGCCGCACCTCGGTGCACCACAAGTACCGCGTGCACCTCGACCCGGCGCGCGCGGGCGTGGCGCTCTCGCCGGTGCAGCTCCGCGACGCGACGGCGCGCGCGCTCCAGGCCGAGGGGCTCGAGGTCGTCTTCTGGCAAGGCGCCCCGCTGCCCGCGCAGGCGGTCTTCCAGCGGCGTGACCCGGCCACCGGCTTCCCGCGCGAGCGCGAAGGCGGCACCCGCCTCGCCGACAACTACGACCCCGCGCGTTACCCCCGCACGCGCGCCCTGCTCGACGGCTCGGTCGTGCTCTTCTCGCAGTCCTGCCCGCTCATCGCCCAGCCGGACGAGATCGTCGATCGCTATATCGAAGCGTTCCAGCGTGTCTGGCGACATCGCGGCGACATCGCCGCTTGGGCCGAGCGGCAGCCGCCTCGCGCCGCATGACCCGCGAAAGCCTGAGGCGGCTCGCGCAGGCCGCCCTGGCAATCGTCGGGCTGGGCCTCATCGCCTACTTCGTTCGAGACGCGGGGCCCGAGCGCGTCGCGCGCGTGCTTCTGGGCTCTGCGGAGTGGCTGCCGGTCATCGTGGGGTTCGAAATCGTGCAGGCGACGAGCGACGTGCTCGCGCTGCGCAATCTCCTCGGCGAGGTCGGCGGTCGCGTGCCGAGGGTCGCGTGGGTGCGGACGTCGGCGGTCGCGTACGCCATGACAATCCTCCTGCCGGCGGGCCGGGCCGCGGGCGAGGTGACGCGCGGCGCCCTCCTCTCCGCGTACGTGGGCGGCGCGCCGGCCGCGACGGCCGCGGCGCGACTCCAGGCGTCGTACCTGCTCGCCAACGGCGTCATCTCGATCGCCGCCTGGCTGGCGGTCGCCTCCGGCGCGGGTTTCGGCTCGACGCTCTCGCTGCTGCTCGCCGCCAACACGCTCCTCCTAGCCCTCGTCGCGGTGGGCATCCTCGCGCTCCTTCGCGGCGACCGGGCGGGCCGGTCGATCGAGAAGATTCGCGCGCGGCTGAGCACGCGCAGCAACGACGCTCCGCTCGACCCCGAGCTCCGGCGCCGCTTTCCGTGGCGCGCCGCCGCCATCTGCACCGCGGGCAGGGTCGCGCAGGTCGCCCAGTACGCCGCGTTCCTCGCGGCGGTCGGCGGCATCCCGAGCGTGCGCGGCGCCCTCATCGCGCTCGGCATCCACATCATCGGCGCCACCGCGGGCGACATGGTGCCGAACCAGCTCGGCGCGGTCGACGGCGCCTACCGCGCGTTCGCGCCCGCGCTCGGGCTCGCGTCGGACCCGGCCAAGGCCCTGTCGATCGCGTTCGTCGGGCACGCCGCGCAGCTCGTCTGCGGCGCGGGGGCGATTCTCCTGGCGGTCCTCACGCGGGGCGTGACGGCGGCCGCGCCGCGAGAAGCACCAGCGCCCGCGGGTGCAGACGCCCGTTCGTAGCGAGCACGCTGCCCGCGGCGAGGAAGTCCGGTCCGCCCGACGGGTCGGACACCGTGCCGCCCGCCTCCCTCACGAGGAGCGCGCCCGCGGCGAGGTCCCACGGCGCGAGGCCGAACTCGAAGAACGTCGCGTATCGACCGGACGCGACGTACGCGAGATCGAGCGCAGCGGCCGCGTAGCGACGGATGCCCGCGGCCTCGCGCATCACCGCGGCGAGCATGGGCAAGTACGCCTCGTGCGACATCTTGCTGCCCGCGTGCGGGACCCCCGTCGCGACGAGCGCCCGCGCGAAGTCTTCGTCCTCGGACACGCGCAGCCGCTCGAACCCGGCCGCCGCGCCCGCGCTGGTGTGCGGCGAGCGCAGCCACGCGCCGCCGCCCGCCTCGGCGACGAAGAGCTCGTCCTTCGGCGGGTCGTACACGAGCCCCGCGACGACGGCCCCGGCTCGCTCGAGCGCGATGGCGATCGCGAAGTGAGGGATGCCGTGGAGGAAGTTGGTGGTGCCATCGAGGGGGTCGACGATGAACCGCCCGCCGAGCGAGGCCGGCGCGGCGACCACCGGCGCGCTCTCCTCCGCAAGGAAGCCGTACGCGGGGTATGCCCCGACGAGGGCGGAGCGCAGGGCCTGCTCCGACTCGAGAATCGGCCTCGCTGACGAAGTCGGCCGGCCCCTTGAGCTGCACCCGCAGGTCCTGGCGCGACCGCCAGCGACGCAGGAGGCCCGCGCCCGCGGTGCGCGCGGCGTCGATCATCGTGGTGAGCTCGTGCGAAGGCTGGAACATTGCCCGACCCCATACTGCGCGTCGCCATGCCTCGCCACGCGCGCGGCTCACGGCACCGCCTCGCCCGCGGGGCCCACCGCGAAGTGGAACGAGGGATCGGGCGCGCCCGTGCGCCAGTCGATCATGTCGACGGAGATCGCGCCGTCGCTGCCGCGCGAGAAGAGCCCGAAGCCGTAGTTCTTGCCGTCGAGGGGCGCGCCGCCGTTGCCGATGAGGATCTCGCGCGAGCCCGCCGCGTGCTCGTAGGTGTGGCGGTGGCCGACGATCGCGAGCGTGTACGGGTGCGCCGCGAGGATGGCCTCGGACGGCGCGACGCCAGGCGCCTCGCGATCGGAGGCGGGCTCGTGCCGCACGACGAACGTATAGGTGGTCGCGCGTGCCATCGTCGCGTCGAGCCACGCCGCCTGATCGTCGGACCACGCGTTGGCGGCGACCACCACGACCTTCCCCGTCCACGCGCCGTCGGCCGCCGCGAGGGCGACCGCATAGTAGGGGCGCGCGACGCCGAGGGGCGCCAGGAGCTTTCGCATGAACGCGGCGTAGTTCGCGGACGTGCCGTCGGGACCAGCCGGCCCGCAGTTGGAGCTGGTGGCACCCGTGCATTCGTGGTTGCCGAGCGCGGGAAAGAGCGGCCCCGCGAACCTCGCGCGCGCGCGGAGGTAGAGGTCGAGCTGCGGATCGGCCTGGCTCGCGGCGTCGCCGGGCCACGGAGAGGCATAGAGATAGTCGCCCGTCGCGAGGACGAACGCGGGCCTCGGATCGGCCGCCGCGATTCCGGCGTAGAGGGCCTCGACGACGCTGCTCGGATAGGCCGGCGTGTCGTCGATCTCGGGCGGGCGCGTGTCGCCGACCACGGCGAACACGAGAGACGCGAGCTGGAGATCCACGTCTCCGAAGGCCCGCTGCGTGGGCGGCCCGGACAGGCCGCGATCGCCCGGAGGCCCCGTGCAGGCCAGCGCCGCGCAGATGGAGAAGGCGACGGACAAGGAGGCCGGCGCCAAAAAGGCGCGGCCCCGGGCTCGCTCGGTCATGGAAGCCCTATCGGAGTATCCCAGGGCTCGGTTGCGTATCCCGAGACACGACGCCGCGCGTCATGCCGGTTCGTGCACAGTAAAGGAATCCGTCGGGGCTGTCCCCATGACGTTTTCGCGCGATCGAGACGTGCGAGTGGTCCAACCGTTTGCCATCCTTTCGCCCGAACCCCTGAAGCGGAGAGCGGCGGGATGAGCGAAGAACTCTGGTACGTGAAGCTCGCGAACGGTGACGTGCACAAGGTCACCCTCGATCAGCTCGATACCGCCTTCCAGGCGGGACACATCGACGAGAACACGATGGTGCTCGCCGAGGGCCTCGACACCTGGAGCAAGCTCGGCGACGTCGCGGGGCTCGGCGAAGAAGAAGCCGAGGCTCCGGCATCGCCCGCCAAGGCGCCCGCGGCGGACCCGTCGCATGGCTTCGACCTGTCCCGCACGTACGACGCGCCCGCCTACGTCGCGCCGCCCGCGCCGTCCGCCTACGTGCCCTCGCAGGCGCAGACGCTCCCGATGCAGAACTCGCCCTACGCGGCCACCCGCGCGGCCGCAGCGCAGGCGGCTCCCGTGCAGCGGTACGCCGCGCCGGTCGCGATGGCGCCGGCGCCTTCGCCGTACGTGCCCACGAGCCTCCGCCCGCTCAGCATGGACCTCGAGGGGGACCTCGACATCCCGGTCCGTCGCAAGTCGCGCTGGGGCTTCGTCGTGGCGGTCGTCGGCCTCGCGGGCATCGCGGGCGGCATCGGCTTCGCCGCGCAGAAGATGCACTTCGGCCAGTCCTCGACGGACGACATCGCGAGCGTCGCGGCCGCCGCGGCCGTGGCGCCGCCGCCTCCCGCGGTCCAGGCCCCGCCCCCGGCTGACCCCACGCCGTCCCCCGCGGCGCCCTCGTTCGTGGCGCCGTCCTCCAACGCGTCCGCGGCAACCGCGACCGCGGGCGGGACCACCGTCTCGGACAACTCGCCCCTCAACCCGCAGTTCACCACGCAGCTGAACGAGAAGGTGAAGCTCTCGTCGGCGGGCAAGGGGCGCGACGCCAAGTCGAAAGGCCGCCACGGGGGCGCCCCGGCAGCGTCGCACGGGCCGGCCAAGGTCAAGTCGCCCTTCACCACGGGCGGCAACAAGTTCGACCCGCTGAACAGCTCCATCTGAGCCGGCCGGCGCGAGCATCGAAGGGGGCGGCGACCGCCCCCCTCGACGTGACCGACCTTCATCTGCAAACATCCTGCGCATGAGCGCCGCGCTCGTGCGGATCGCCGCGGTTCCCGAGCGGGTGGACCCCGAGCTCGATCTATTGGTTCCGCGCGACGACGAGGAGGACCCGGAGTTCTCCATCGTGGTCCCGGCGCTCAACGAAGAGCTCACGATCGGGACCTTCGTCGCGTGGTGCCGCGAGGGCATCCGCAAGTGCGGCGTCCGCGCCGAGATCCTCATCGTCGACAGCTCCACCGACCGCACGAGCGAGCTCGCCCTCGAGGGCGGGGCCCGCGTGCTGAAGGCGCCCAAGCGCGGCCTCGGCCGCGCGTACATCGACAGCCTGCCTTACATCCGCGGCAAGTACGTCGTCCTCGGCGACTGCGACTGCACGTACGACTTTCGCGAGCTCGAGCCGTTCGTGAAGAAGTTCTACGAAGGCGCCGAGTTCGTGATGGGCTCGCGCTTCCGCGGCTACATCGAGCCGGGCTCGATGCCCGCGCTGCACCGGTACCTCGGCACGCCGGTCACGACCTGGATCCTGAACGTCATCTTCGGCAGCCGCTTTTCGGACATCCACTGCGGCATGCGCGGCATCACGCGCGCCGCCTTCGAGCGCATGGGCCTTCGCTCGCAGTCGTGGGAGTACGCGTCCGAGATGGTCCTCAAGTCGGTGCACATGAAGCTCCGCACCGAGGAAGTGCCCATCCGCTTCCTGAAGGACCAGCCCGGGCGCCTCAGCCACCACAAGCGCTCCGGGTGGTTTTCGCCGTGGTCGGCGGCGTGGATCAACCTCCGCGCGATGTTCATCTACGGGTCCGCGTTCTTCCTCTACCGCCCGGGCATCGCGCTCGCGCTCCTGGGCGGGGTCGTCATGCTCCCGCTCTCCTTCGGTCCGATCCGCCTCGGACCCGTCACCTTTTCGCTCCACTGGATGCTCCTCGGCCTCACGCTCGCCACGCTCGGCCTCCAGTGCACGTACCTCGGCATCCTGGCTCAGGTGTTCTTCGACTACTCGGGCGAGACGACCCGGCGCTGGTTCACGCGCTTTCCGTACACCCGGACGGTGCTCATCGCCGGCGGCATCTTCCTGGTCGGGCTCGCGCTCGAGGCGTGGCTCACGGCCTACTGGGTGGCGCACGACCTGCGCATCGACGACCCCAACGCCCACGTAAGCTACCTCGGGGTCACCGGGCTCTTTCTGACGATCGCGGGATTCATCACGTTTACGTTCGTGCTCCTGCTCCACGCCACGGCCGTGGCGGCCCAGCGGCGGTGAACTTCCCGAGCCTCCGGCCGCCTGTCGCATGCTAAAGCAACCCTCGTGCGGTCTTTCGTCGTAGGGGGAGCGGGCTTCATCGGCAGCCATCTCGTCGATCGCCTCGTCGAGCGCGGCCCGGTCACGGTTTACGACAACCTCACCGTCGGCAAACCCGAGTTCATCGGCTCGCACCTCGCCAGCGGGCGCGCAAAGCTCGTCGAGGGCGACGCGCTCGATCTGCCGAAGCTCACCGCGGCGCTCCGCGAGCACGACGTCATCTTCCACCTCGCCGCCAACCCCGAGGCGCGCTGGGGCCTCGAGCGCACCCGCCTCGATCTCGAGCAGGGCACGATCGCCACCTACAACGCGCTCGAGGCCGCCCGCGTCAACGGCGTGAAGAAGTTCGTCTTCTCGTCGAGCGGCACCGTGTACGGCAACGTGTCCGAGGCCTGCGCCGAGGGCGACCTCGGAAGCCTGCCCATCTCGCTCTATGGCGCCAGCAAGTTCGCGGGCGAAGCGATGGTGTCCGCGTTCGTCGAGTGCTTCGGGCTCGAGGGGTTCATCTGCCGCTTCGGCAACGTCGTCGGGCCGCGCGGCACCCACGGCGCCATCCTCGACTTCTGCAAGAAGCTGAAGACGCACCCCGAGTTCCTCGACGTGCTCGGCAACGGCCGGCAGGCCAAGCCGTATCTGCACGTCACCGACTGCGCCGCCGGCATCCTCTTCGTGCTCGACCACGCGAAGGACGGGCGCCCGAACGTCTTCAACCTCGCCCCGCCCGACAGCACGAGCGTCGCGCGCATCGCAGAGCTCTGCGTCGCCGCTTCGCCGAACAAGGCGGCCCGCATCGAGTTCGGCACGGGCGCGCAGGGCTGGCCGGGCGACGTGCCCAAGTCGCTCGTCTCGCCCGAGAAGCTGGCGAAGCTCGGGTTCCGCGTGCGGCACACCTCCGACGACGCGGTGAAGCTCGCCGTCGCCGAGGTCGCGCGCGAAGTCTTCGGGGGCTGAGGCATGGGCCCGGAGGGTCTCCCCGCGATGAGCGCGACCGGTGCGTCGCAGGACGACTGGAACCAGCACTGGCTCGACTACGCGGCCGCGACGGCGCTGAACCCCGCGCAGGCGTACCGCCGCAAGCTGGTCTTCGAGCGGCTCGCGCTCCGCGACGCGCGGAGCCCCGTGCGCCTGCTCGACGTCGGGAGCGGCACGGGCGACTTCGCGCTCGACGTCGTCCACGAGCGGCCCGACGCGGAGATCCTGGGCCTCGACCTCAGCGCCAGCGGCGTCGATCTCGCGAAGCGCAAGGTGCCGCAGGGGCACTTCTACCAGCGAGACCTCACGCAGCCGGTCGAGGGGATCGACCGAGCTCGGCAAGTCGAGGGACTCGGCCGCTTCCAGGGGTGGGCGACGCACGCCGTCTGCGCCGAGGTGCTCGAGCACATCGACGACCCCGCCGCCCTGCTGCGCAACGTCCTGCCGTTCCTCGCGCCGGGCGCTCGCCTCGTCGTCACGGTCCCCTCGGGTCCGATGTCGGCCTTCGATCGCCACATCGGGCACCGCGCGCACTTCAGCCGCGCGCGGCTCGAGGCCACCTTGAAGGCCGGGGGCCTCGACGACATCCGTATCGACGGAGCGGGCTTCCCCTTCTTCAACCTCTACCGGCTCGTCGTCGTGGCGCGCGGCAAGAAGGTCATCGACGACGTCGCGGGCGGTGAAGATTCGCGGGCGCTTCCGTTCAGCGCGCGCGCCGCGATGCGCGCCTTCTCGTGGCTCTTCAAGCTGAACAGCAGCCGCTCGACCTTCGGCTGGCAGCTCGCCGCGGTCGCCTTCGCCCCTCGATGAACCGGGGCCGGCTGCGGCAGGCCGCGTCGATCGCCGGCGCGGCCGCCATCGCGTATCTCCTCTGGACGCTGGACTCGGCGTTCGTGTCGGTGGCGCTCCTGCACCGCGCAAGCTCGGCGTTCTTCGCGTCGGCGACCTGGGGTCTCGTCGTCCTCGCGAGCTTCGCGGGCTGGGGCAGCGCGCTCGACGCGTGGCTCTTTCCGCGCGAGCGAGCCGACTGGGGGCTCCGATGCGCGTGGGGGTGGGGCGTCGCGCTCGCGGTCGGCGGCGCGCTCTGCGCCGCGCAGCTCGCGACGCGCCCGGTGCTCGTCGCGTTCGTGGGCCTCGGCGTGCTCGCGATGAACGGCTCGCTGGTGCAGGGCTACCTGCGCCGGTGGCGCCGGCCGCACGCGCGATGGCTGCGCGTGGCGGCCGCGAACGCCCCGTACGCCGCCGGCGCCGCGGGCATCTCGGTGCTCGGGCTCGTGGCCTACCTCGCGTCGATCCCGAACAACGACTTCAACGACAACGACGATCGCCTCTGCTACTTCGCGTTCGCCCGCGAGATCCTCGATCGCGGCACGCTCTCGCAGCCCTTCAGCTTCCGGCGAGCGAGCGCGTACGGGGGCAAGTCCCTGCTCGACGCGATCCAGATCGCGATCCCCGTCCCGGACACCCACCTGCATCTCCTCGACAGCGGCATGGCGCTGCTCGCGGTGCTGGCGCTGCTCGTCGGCTACGCGAGCAGGTCCCCGCGCACGTCGCGGATCGTCGTGCTCCTCCTGATGCTCCTCACGGTGACCTTGCCGGAGATCCGCGTGAACACGGCGACGACCATGACGGGCGTCGTCTTCTTCTTCGGGCTGTACCGCACGCTGGCGTGGCGGCCCGTGCGCGAGAGCGCGGGCTTCCGCGGGGCGATCCCCGTCGCCTTGCTCGCCGCCGGCGCGGCCTCGCTGCGCCAGAACTACCTCGCGCCGGTGGGGGTGCTCCTCGCGCTCGAGTACGGGGTGCCGCTGCTGCGCGGTCTGCGCCTCCGGCCCTTCCACGTCGACCGGGTGGCGGCCGATCGGGCGGTGAAGACCGCGGCCGCGCTCCTCGTGTGCCTCTTGCCCTGGTTCGTGATGGCGCTGCGCTGGTACGGGACGTTCCTCTTTCCGATCCTGCGCGGGACCTTCAACCCCGACTACTCGTTCTTCCAGCCGCTCACGCGCTTCGAGCAGTACCACTACCTCTGGACCAACGTGGGCTACTGGCTGCCGGTCAAGGCCATCCCGCTCGTCGTCATCGCGGGCCTCCTCGGCGTCGACCGCAGGCGACACCGCACGCTCGCCTGCTTCCTCGTGGCGACGCTGGTGGGCTTCTGGCTCTTGCTGAAGGCGTACCCGGGGTCCGACCCGCCGAACAACGGCCGGTACCACTTCGGCTTCACGTTCGCGCTCGTCCTCGGGGTCGCGCTGGCCGCGGCGACGAGCAGCATCGGGCGAGCCTCGAGCGGCCGGGCGATCGCCGAGCGCGCGGCGGCCCTTTGCCTGGTGGTCGCGGGCCTCGCGCTCCAGATCTACGGCGACCGCGAGGCGACGGTGCGCACCTTCGACGCCGCGCTCACCACGCTCGACCCCCTCTTCGAATCGCCGTCCAAGTGGATGTCCCCGGAGCCGGTGCAGGCGTACGCCGCGATCCAGAACGCGATCCCCGCGGGCGAGCCCGTGGCCGTGATGGTCGACGAGCCCGGCGACTTCGACTTCCGCCGCAACCGGATCGAGATGCTCGACATGGTCGGCGCCATCTCGCCTCGCCCGGGCATCCCGCTCTTCGAGGACCCCGAGCGCGTCGCCGACTACTTCGTCTCGCTCGGCTACCGGTACCTCGTCGTGGTGCACCCCGACGCCGCCAGGTACCTCTACCGCCGCGACGTCTGGCGAAAGACCCAGAACGACGGCGAGCCGCAGTACCGGCGCACGGCGCGCTTCCCTCTGCGCGCGTTCGACGTCTTCGACAAGCTGCGGCAAACGCGCGCGCACGTCGCGGATGCAGGCTCGATGACCGCGCTCGATCTCACCAAGAAGACCCCGTGAGCCGCGACCCGCGGCGATCGAGGCGCGCGCCCCTACCGGCCGTACCGCGCGCGGATCATCGCGAGGTCGAGCGCCGCCCTCGCGAAGTCGCCGGACTTGAGCTTCGTGCCGTGCACGTCCACCCACGTGCGTAGAGGCAGCTCGTAGATGGCGCGCGCCGCCTCCTCGGGCGCCCCGGGATGGAGCGCGAGGAAGCGCGCGAGGATCTCGACGTCGAAGACCCACCGCGCGAGAAACGGCGCCTCGAAGACGCGCGCGATCACCGGCGAGGCGCGAAAGAGCTTCGCCCCGCACTGCGTATCGTAGACCGGCAGGTCGAGCGCCACCGAGGCCGCGGTCGCGAAGACCCGCCCCAGGTAGTGCCGCCACGCGCGCCGCTCGATCGTCCGGCCCATGAGCTTCACCCGCGAGCCGATCACCACGTCGACCTCGGGCCGCTCCTCGAGCACCCGGACGAAGTCGGGCAGCTCGGTCAGGGGCGCCGCCAGGTCCGCGTCCCAGAAGCCGACCGCGTCCGGCGCGCGCTCGAGGGCGTCGAGGACCCCGCGGCGCACCGCCTCGGCCTTGCCGGTGTTGACCGGCTGCGCGACGACCCGCGCGTCTCCGCGGCTGCGCGCCACCTCTTCGAGGACGGCGCGCGTGCCGTCCTTGCTGCCGTCGTCCACGAAGACGAGCTCGAGCTCGTGCCCCGGGAGCGCCGCGCGAACGAACTCCGCCCGGTCGAGCCGCGACTCTTCGTTATAGCAGGGGACGACGATCGCGACGCGTCGCATGCGATCAGTACGGGACCAGCCGTACGGGATCGCCGGGGATGGCGCGGTAATACGACCGGCCGGGGAAGTGGGTCTTCACGCACTGCACCGCGTCCGGCCCGCGGTCGATGGCGACGAGCACGTCCTGGTCGGGGTAGAGGTCGAGGGGCAGGTTCTCCGTCAGGTCCATCGGGTCGGTCGTGTTGAGACCCTGGCCTCCGAAGACGATCGCGTTGTGCGGGCGCAGCTCCGCGATCGCGTCGCGCAGCCGGTTGTGGGCGTGCGCGTCCTGATAGGCGGGCGGATAGAGCAGCGGCGCGAGGCGAACGAGGCCGAGGAAGACCGCCGTCAGCGCGAGCACCATGGGGCCCGCCGCCTCGAAGGCCGTCTCGCCTGGCGCGAGCGGCGACCGCGCCTTCCGCCACAGGGTCGCGAACGCGACGGCGGTGCCGACCGCCATCGGGACGACGAGCGGCAACTCGTAACGCGGCCCGTAGCCGAAGTCGTAGCCGCGCCCGAACTCGAGGGCCGTGCACAGCGCGACGAGGGGCACCGCCCCGCAGAAGAAGACGAAGCCGAGCCGCCGCGCGCGCCCGCGGAGCATCGCCAGGCCCGCGAGGCCGACCGCCGGCGAGCAGGGCCACCAGCAGTAGGCGCCGGTGCCGATGGGGATGCCCCACCGGAACTCGTTCGGCTTCGGCCAGCTCATCTTCACCGGAGCCCAAGGGTAGAAGACTTCGGTGAGCGAGTACCCCGTCTTGAACCACTCGCCGAGCTGCAGCCTCAGGACGAAGAGCGACAGCCCGCCGATGACGGCCACCGCCCCCGTCGCGGCGGCGACGGCTTGCCACCCGATGCGGCGGCGCGCGACCGCGTAGACGAAGTAGAGAAACAGCCCGAGGCCGAGCGTCGCGCCGTCTCCCGGCCGGGTGGCGAGGAGCAGGGCCGCGCAGGCGCCGAGCGCAAGGCCCCAGCGGCGCTCATCGCGGACGGACACGGCCCCCGTCGACACGACGCACAGCGCCTCGATCGCCCACGCCCAGAGCGCGGCGGTGAAGACGTGCGGGTAGCGGGAGCCGCCGTTGATGAGGAGCGTCGTGCTGAGGCAGATGACGAGCGCGCCGAAGGCGCCGGCGGCGCGCGTGTGCGAGGCCGGCGGGTCCGCTTCGCCCGCGCCGACCCCCGCGGCGGCGCGCCGCGACAACCTGCCGACCCCGGACGCGAGGAGCCCGAGCGACACCGGACCGGCCAGCCACGCCGCGTGGAGCGCGACGAAGGGCGTCATGAAGAACGGCCAGCCCGGCGTGTACTGGGCGAAGGCGCGCCCCATGTACTGGAACACCCAGAAGCTGCGGAACGCCTCCGAGCAATGCGGCACAGACCCGTAGGCGTGCAGCCGCGCGAAGAGCGCGGCCTGAAAGGTGTCGGCCCACTCGTCGGCGCTGTCGGTGCCGCCGTGGAGGACGAGCCAGCACACGAGGCAGCCGCCGAGGGTGCCGAGGCCGAACGCCACGAGGTCGTCGCGCTCGAGGACCACGGGCGGCGAGAGCGGGCGCGCCGGCGCCGCGGGCTCCTCGGTCTTCTCGCGGTGGACGCCGTCTGCGCCTTGGAGGCCGACGAGCAGCCCGAAGAAGGCCAGGTGGGCCGCCGCGAGCTCCCACTCGCACTCCTTGATGTAGCCGGTGATCGCCCACAAGATCAGGGCGCCCGCGGCCGCCGCGACGACGAGCACCCGCTGGCGCGTGACCGCCGCCGCGCCGACCGCCAGGAGCGCCGCGATTCTCAGGACGCTCTTGAAGTGTTCCGGCTCGAGCTTCGCCCCCATCCCCCTCAGGAAGTCCGGCTCCACGGGCGCGACGACGGCGAGCGCGATCGCGGCGCAGAAGAGCGCCAGCGCCGGCCCGGCCTTCGCGCGGCGCGACCACGCGAGCGCGCCCAGCGCGAGGCCGACGGAGGTCTGCGCCGCCATGAGCGCGTCGCCGGGCTGCGACGTGTAGGGGGAGTTCAAGGCCGCCTAGCGATTACCATTGGGGGGGCGGCCTAGGGAAGCGCCCCACGGGCTCCAAAACGGGGGCGCGCCCGGGCGTACGGCTCAGCGTCCGTCACGCTCGTAGACCGCCCAGCGACCGCTCGACCAGATGCGATGGAACGTCCCGGGGGGAGGCGAGAAGCCCCGCCCGCGCGTGAGGACGTAGTCGTAGTAGGGAAAGAGCTCCTGCATCGTCACTTGCTCCGGCGTCCACTCCCAGCGCAGGCGCGGGCGCGTCCCGGGGGGCGGAAAGTGCCCCTCGCGAAACCGCACCGGCCAGTAGAGCGCGCCCGAGTTGGAGAACTGGACCAGGCCGCCCTTCTCCACCTGGTAGTACGAGCCGAAGTGCAGGAACGGCACGTCGTTCACGATGCGCGACTGGTTGTCGAAGATGAGCGCGCACACGCGGCTTCGCGGCGCCATCGCGCCGATCGCGTCGTCGATGTCCCCGACCTCCTCGCGCTCGAAGTGGATGAAGTGCTCGCACGTGTTGGCGATCGACGAGGCGCCCAGCGCGAGCGCGAGCGTCGCGACGACGACGCCGCGGCCCCCGCGCGGCATCGGCAGGAGCGGGATGAGCGCGATCATCCCCGGGATCGGGAACCTCTCGCAGAGGAGCCACACGTCGCCGAGCATGCTGCCCGAGGCGAAGTACATGACGAAGCAGACGATCGGGATGACGACGAGCGCGCGCGCCGCCGGCTTGGCGCGATCTCCGTCGCCCTGCGACAGCCCGATGGAGAGGAGCACGACGAGGACGAGCGCGAGCGCGCGGAGCTCGTCGCTCGAGTCGCGAAATACGTCGATGGACCAGCGCGGGAGGCGCGCCATCGACTCGAGGAACGGCGCGTGGGCGAAGGCCGCGTCGAGCGCGCCCGCCGACTCCTTGCCTTGAGGCGAGAGGAGCACCCAGGCGAGCACCGCGAGGAGCGACGGCGCGACGGGCAGCGCGGTCTGCACCCAGCGGTGCGGCCGGCCCCACGGGAACATCGCGGCGTAGCCGATGCCGAAGAGCGCGTACGGGACGACGTGCGTGTAGAAGAGCGCCACCGCGATCAGCGCGAGCGCGAGCGCTCGCTCGCGGCGCGGCCGCTCGCGCTGCTCGACGCTGAGGGCGAGCGCGAGGAGCATGAGCGGAATTCCGCACATGAACGGCAGGAGGCCGATGAGAAACAGCGGGTTGACGAGGAGCGGAAGGACGAAGAGGCACAGCCGCTCGTCCTTGCCGACGGCGCGGAGCAGCGCCCGGAGCGCGAGCACGGTACCGCCGAGGTACACGCTCATCATCACCACGGTCGCGCCGGTCACGCCCGCGACATAGGCGACGGCCGAGGCGACGACGTAATAGAGCGCGTACTGCGTGTGGAAGAGATTGAGGAAAAAGTCGTTGGCGAATCCGAACGACGAATCGCCGTAGCTATGGATGACCCGGAGGGTCGCCATGTGGAACGGCAGGTCCTCGAGCGGCGGGTGCTTGACGATCCACGCCGGCGCGGTCGCGAGCAGCGCGACGCCCCAGTAAAACCACGAAGTCGGTCGTACGGCCGGCAGTCGCACGGCGCCGAAGGTACATGAATTGGCGGCCGTGACGAAGCGAAAGCCCGCGTGTAAAGTGCGCCCCACGATGGGTCCTTGGCCCGCGCCGCCTGGAGCGCTCCGCTGAAACCCGAGCTCGGACCCGTCCTTCGCCGGTGGGCGTTCGCCGTAGTCCCCGCGGTCGGGCTTCTCGAGCTCGGCGCGCACCTCGTGCAGGCGCACGCGCGCGTCGGCGACGAAGACTGGGCGGCCGCGAAGGGCTTCGTCCAAGCGCAAGCGCACCCCGAGGACCTCGTCACGTTCGCGCCGCGCTGGGTCGACCCCATCGGCCGCATGAAGTTCGGGCCCGAGCTCGCGACCCTTCCGCGCGAGGCGCGCCCGGACGAGACGCGCTTCCCGCGCGCGTTCGAGGTGTCGATCCGCGGCCAGCACGACCCCACGCTCGAGGGGTGGAAGCGCGACGACGTCCACGACTTCGGCGCCGTCACCGTGACCACCCTCGAGAACCCGTCGCCCGCCCACGTGCTCGACGACCTCGTCTCGATGGTGGCCCCGAACCGCATGCAGGTGTACCGCGTCGACGGCAGCCGCGCGGTCGAGTGCCCCTTCACGCACGCGGGAGCGCAGAGCGGCGGCCTCGGCGCGGGCCCCGCGCTCCCGTCCAATCGCTTCGCGTGCCCCGGCGGCGGCTTCGCGGCGGCGTCGGTGGCCGCGGACCTGGGCTACCACCCGCGCCGCTGCATCTACGCGCCGCCCCTCGGCCCGCGCGGGACCATCCGCCTCGTCTTCCACGGCGTCCACGTCGGCCACGCCCTGCATGGCCACCACGCGCTCTACGTGGAAGCCGAGCGCCACAAGGACGGGCCGCCGGTCACGCTGACCTTCCGCGTCGGCGACGAGGTCCTCGGCAGCGTGGAGCACCGCGATGGCGACGGGTGGAAGCCCTTCGAGTTCGACACCACCGCGATCCAGGCGAAGCTCGCGGCCACGGGCGGCACCGCCGACGTCGTCGCGGAGATCGCGTCGAGCACCGGCGAGCGGCGGATGTACTGCTTCGAGGCAGACACCCGGTGAAGCCCCTCTTCTTTCCCTTCCCGCGCGCCACGCGCGCCGACGGCACCTCGTACGACGTCATCGGCTGGCGCGACCAGGTCGTCGGCGGCGCGCTCGCCGTCGCGTACTTCGTGTGGCTGCTCGTGACCGCGCCCGCCGTCGGCGTCCCTCGCGACGAGGGCGTCTATTTTCGCGCGGGCTCCGACTACTTCGGCTGGTGGCGGGCGCTCTGGGAGCACGGGCGCGATGCCCTGAGGCAGGGCGTCATCGACTCGGCGTTCGGTTACGACCACGAGCACCCCGCGCTCATGAAGACGCTCTTCGGCGCGTCTTGGTGGTTCCTGCACGTGCAGCACCACGTCGTCGCGAACGCGACCACCGCGTACCGCATCCCCGCGATGGCCGTCGCGGGCGTCGCGCTCTGGACCACGTACCTCTTCGGCGCGCGCGCGTTCGGCCGGCGCGCGGGCCTCGTCGCCGCGGTGCTCCTCGGCGCGATGCCGCACGTCTTCTTCCACGCGCACCTCGCGTGCTTCGACGTGCCGATCATGTCGATGTGGATCGTCTGCGTGTACGTGCACTGGCGCGCCCTCGCCGAGCGCACGCTCTGGTGGGCGCTCGCGGCGGGCGTCGTCTTCGGGCTCGCGCTCGAGACGAAGCACAACGCGTGGGTCTTGCCCGCCGTGCTCGCGCCGCACGCGATCGTCGTGCAGGGGCCGGAGATGTGGGCCGCGCTGAAGCGCGGGAGGCTCGCGCTGCCCTGGAGCCTGCTCTCGATGGCCGTCGTCGGGCCGCTCGTGTTCCTGGCGCTCTGGCCGTACCTCTGGAACGACACGGTCCCGCGCATCCGGTGGTGGGTCGAGTTCCACCTGAATCACGAGTATTACAACATCGAATTTCTGGGGAAGAACTACTTCGGCCCGCCGTCGCCGATCGGCTACCTGCCCGTGCTCGTCTTCGCGACGGTGCCCACGGTGACGCTGCTGCTCTTCGCGATTGGCGCGGCGCACCGGGCGCTCCGCGACGGGCAGGCCTTCGCGCGCTGGACGCGGTCCTTCGGGGAGCCCGCCGGCGGAGAGCCTGGAGTCGAGCGCGGCGATCCCCTCCACACCGACCTCCTCCTCTTTCTCTCGATCGCGGTCTCCGTCGGTCTGTTCTTCCTCCCGCGCACGCCGATCTTCGGCGGCACCAAGCACTGGCTGCCGGCGTACCCGGCGCTCGCGATCTTCGCGGGGCACGGGTTCGACCTCGTGGCGGGCGCGATGCGCCGCGCCCTCCCGGATCTCGACGCGCGCCGCTGGTTCGGCGCGCAGGCCGCGCTCTTCGCGTGCGTCGTCCTCGGCCCGCTCGCGATCACCGCGCACTCGAACCCGTACGGCATCGCCGCGTACGTGCCCATCGTGGGCGGGACCGCGGGCGGCGCGACGATGGGCCTGAACCGGCAGTTCTGGGGCTACACCACCGAGGACGCCGCCGAGGAGTACCTGAACCAGAAGGCCCCTCGCGGGGCGAGCGTCTTTATGGACGACACGACCTGGGACGCGTGGGCGCACATGCAAGAGGAGGGGCACATCCGCCCCGACCTCCACCCGGTGGGCGCGCCGCACGACGGGGAGTTCGCGCTCGTGCAGCACGAGCTTCACATGAACGAGGTCGAGTACTCGATCTGGACCGCGCTCGGGACCGTCAACCCCGTGTACGTGGTGCAGCACGACGGCGTGCCGATCGTCAGCATCTACCGCCGGCCGTGATCGAGTCGGCGCGCGCGCGCGTGCGATTGGGCGGCCTCCGCGGGGCCGAGCTCCTCGGCTGGCTGGCCGAGCGCGCGCCCGAGGACCGCGACGCGGCGCTCGAAGAGCTCCTCGGCATCCGGGGCCACCCGCCGCAAGACCCGGTCGGCGAGGAGCGCATGGGGTACATGCCCGCGGCCATCGCGCCCGTGGTGCGCGCGGTGCTCGACGCGCCGATCGGGCCGGGCGACGTGTTCGTGGACCTCGGTTCGGGGCTCGGCAAAATCGCGCTGGCCGTGCACCTCCTCACGGGGGCGCGGGCGCTCGGGATCGACCTCCAGGCCGACCTCGTGGCGCAGGCGCGCGCCCGCGCCGCCGACCTCGCGCTCCCGGGCGTCGAGTTCCGGGCCGAGGACGCGCTCGACGCGGACCTCGGCGACGCGAGCGTGGTCTTCCTGTACCTGCCGTTCACGGGGCGCGTGCTCGCGGGGGTGATGGGGCGGCTCGAGGCGGTCGCGCGGCGGCGGGACCTGGTCGTGTGCGCGCTGGGCCTCGATCTGCGCGGGTTCGGGTGGCTGGCGGAGCGGCCGAGCGACGAGTTCTGGCTTTCGATCTACGACAGCCGCATCCCCGGCGCCACCCCGCGCGCAGCCGCGCGTTCGCCCCTCGCGGCCGCGGGCGAGGCCATCGCCGCGGGCCGTCGAGAGAAACAGGGAGGTAAGGAGGGAAAGGAGACGAGAGAATGAATTTTCTGTCTCTCGCCTCCTTTCATTCCTCCCCTCCTTGTTTCTTTTCTCTTCGGTGCTTCGAACGCCGGTAGCCGTAGGTCCCGTAGACGAGGAGCCCGGCCACGAGCCACGCCACGAACCGCACCCACGACGTGGGCGGCAGGTACGCGATCAGCACGAGCGACGAGAGGAGCCCGAGGAGCGGGACGACCCACGTCCCGAACGGCACGCGGAACGGCCGCGGGCGATCGGGCTCCCGGAGGCGCATGACCACGATGCCCACCGCCACGAGGATGAACGCGAAGAGCGTCCCGATGTTGGTGAGGTCCACCATCTCGTCGATGCTCGCGACCGCGCTGACCCCGCCGACCAGCAGCCCGGTGAGCACGGTCGAGACGTGCGGCGTCTTGAAAGTCGGGTGCACGCGCGCGAAGACCGGCGGGAGGAGCCCGTCGCGCGCCATCGCGAAGAGGATGCGCGTCTGCCCGAGCTGGAAGACGAGCAGGACCGCGGTCTGGGCGAGCACGGACCCGAGCGCCACGACGCCCACCGACCACCCGGGCATCTTCACGTACTCCATCGCGACCGCGAGCGCCTCGGCGCGCCGCGACGGGTCGAGCTGGACGAGCGCGGGGTACGGCACGAGCCCCGAGAAGACCGCCGCGACGACGACGTAGACGACCGTACAGAGGAGGAGCGAGCCGATGATGCCGATGGGCATGTCGCGCCCGGGGTTCTCGCACTCCTCCGCGCAGGTCGAGACGGCGTCGAAGCCGATGTAGGCGAAGAACACCACCGCCGCGCCGGCGCCGATGCCCGCGAAGCCGTTCGGCGCGAACGGGTGCCAGTTCTCGGGCCGCACGAAGTGGCTGCAGGCGAGGACGAAGAAGACGAGGACCACGAGCTTCACCGCGACCATCACCGCGTTGAGCCGCGCCGACTCCTGGACGCCCCAGACGAGCACGATCGTGACCGCCGTGACGATGCCGACCGCGAGCGCGTTGAAGACGACCGGCACCCCGAGGACGTGCGGCGCGTGGGCGAGGACGTCGCCCGACGCCGCGGCGGTGCGGTAATCCGTGACGAGCCAGCGCGGGAGGTCCACGCCGAGGCCCTGGAGGAACGCGTCGGCGTAGCCGGCCCAGGAGATCGCCACGGCCGTGTTGCCGATCGCGTACTCGAGGAGGAGGTCCCACCCGATGATCCACGCGGCCAGCTCGCCGAGGGTCGCGTACGCGTACGTGTAGGCGCTGCCGGCGACCGGGACCATCGAGGCGAACTCGGCGTAGCAAAGCGCGGTGAAGCTGCAGAAGACCGCGGTCAGCGCGAACGAGAGCATCAGCGCCGGGCCGGCGCCGGGGCGGTTCGCGTCGCCCGCCGAGGCCGTGCCGATCGTCGCGAAGATGCCGGTGCCGATGATCGCCCCGACGCCGAGCGCGATGAGGCTCCAGGGCCCGAGGACGCGCTTGAGGGACGTCCCCTCCTCTCCCGTCTGGGCGAGGACGTCGTCGATCGACTTGGTCCGGAAGATCTGTAGAGCCAGGAGGGCGCCTTCCTCGTGCTCCCCAATAGGGCAAAAAGGACGATAGGCTTGCCCGCGCTTCGGCCCCAGGCTTTTCTCTGGGGCGCGTGCCTCGAACCTTGCGCGACCCGGTCACGATGGGGCTCGACGGCGAGCCCGTCGTGGCCGAACGGGGCGAGCCGGTGGCCGTGGCGCTCGTGGCCGCCGGGCACCTGGCGCTCGCGCGCAGCCCGAAGTTCCACCGCCCGCGTGGCCCCGCCTGCCTCCGCGCTGCGTGCGACGGGTGCCTCGCGCGGGTCGACGGCGTGCCGAACGTGATGACCTGCCGCGTCCCCGCGGCCGAGGGGACGCGCATCGAGACGCAGAACGTCATCGGCTCGAGGGACACCGACCTGCTCCGGGCGGCGGACTGGTTCTTCCCGGAGGGGATCGACCACCACGAGCTCTTCGCGGGCGTGCCGGGCGTGCAGCGGGTGATGCAGGGGTTCGCCCGGCGCATCGCAGGGCTCGGGAGGCTCCCCGACGCGACCCTCGCGCCGTCCCTCGCGTCTTCCGGCGCACGCCGGCGCGAGGTCGACGTGCTCGTGGTCGGCGCCGGGCCCGCCGGAATGGCCGCCGCGATCGAGCTCGCCGGCCGCGGGCGGGACGTGCTCGTCGTCGACGACGACCTCGCGTGGGGCGGGTCCGCGCGCCTGCTCGAGGCGGCGAGCGTGCTCGCGGGGCGCGGCTCAGGGGTCTGGGGCCCCCTCATGGAGTCCTTCCGGCGGTCGCTGGCGGCCGGCGTGGAGCTCGCGCGGCGGACCACCGCCGCGGGCCTCTACGGCGACGACGTGCTGCTCGTGAGCGAGAACGACCGAGAGCGCGAGGCGCCGGTCCGAGTGGCGCGCGCGCGCACGCTCGTGCTCGCGCCGGGCGCGCACGACGGGGCCGTCGCGTTCGAGGGGAACGACGTGCCCGGCGTGATGAGCGCCCGCGCCGCGTGCCGGCTCCTGTCGCATGGTGTGGCGCCCGGGGAGCGGGTCGCCGTGGTGCGCGTGGCCGGCGGCTCGCCGTTCGGCGCCGCCTACGCGGCCGCGGACCGGGGCGCGACGCTGGTGGAGGGCACGCCGCGGCGGGTCTCGGGGAGCGCGCGGGTGCGCGCGGTGGTGGTGACGGGCGGCAGGAGACGAGAGGGAGAAGAGAGCTCGGTCTCCTGCGACGCGCTCCTCGTCGACGCTCCGCTGGCGCCCGCCTACGAGCTCTGCGCCCAGGCCGGGGCAGATCTGGCGCACGAGGCGCGCGGGTTCGTCGTGCGCGCCGGGGCCGGCGGGCGGATCCGGGGCGGCGTCTACGCCTTCGGTGAGGTGGTGGGCACGGCCCTCGAGCCCGGCGCGCTCGCCGAAGAAGCGCGGCGCCTCGCCCGCGAATGACGGGTCAATCCTCGACCAGAGCCCCGAACAGGGTGAGCCCCCCCGCCACCGCCACCCCGTCGAACACCGCCAGGATGACGAAGAGGTCCCGGAGGTCGTCGAACGCCACGGGGAGGCCCCGCTCCGACGCGTAGAAGATCTCCCGCGTGGCGGCGACGCTGGCCACGAGGACGGGCGAGAGGAGGGGGAAGAGGACGGTCGCGAGGAGGAGCTCGCGCGCCCGCGTCCGCACGGTCATCGCCCCGAAGAGCGTCCCGGTCGCGGAGACCCCCACGCTGCCGAGGACCATCACCACCGCCAGCGATCCCCCGACGGCGACCAGGTCGACGTGAAACACGAGGGCAACGATCGGCACGACGACGACCTCGACCGCCAAGATGAAGGCCAAGACCCCAGCCGCCTTGCCGCACCAGATGGCCGCTCGGGGGATCGGCGAGACGAGGAGCCCCACGAGCGCAGACTCGTCACGCTCGCGTTGCCAGGTCCGGCCGAGCGCGAGCACCGATGAAAACATCACCGATAGCCAGAGCGCCCCCGGGGCGACGCGGGTGGTCGTCTGAGGTCCGGTCGCGAACGACACACTCGCCAGCACGGCGACGAGGGCCGCGAAAAATGCCGCAGTCGTGACGATTTCGCGCGTGGCGAGCTCGATGCGCATGTCCTTCGCAAAGACAGCGAGGGACGCTCGCCAGAGCCGGGGAGGACGAGAAGGAGGGCGTGGCGAAGCGTTGGGGTCAGCCATGGCATGGAGGAGGCGTGGGCTTCGAGCGAGGAGGCAGCGAGCGAGAGCGAACGGCGAGTGAGGCGAGCGAGGCGAGCGAGGCGAACGAGAGGAACGGGGAGAGAGGCGAGACGAGGACGATGGGCGCGGGAGAGAAATCGTGCGCGGCGAGCGAGTGCGATGCGCGATTCCGTCTTGACCCTGATCACTAGGTCGGTAGATTCGAGCAAGAGCGGAGTGCATTGTCACTCGGTGTGGTTTGCGCCCGCGCCGGCGCTCGCGCGCTAGGGCGAGAGGAACAGCGGAAAGCACATGACGGTCGAGGCACCGCCAGGGGCCTCTCCGGCGCTCACGACGTCGGAGCGGCGGCCCCCCACGAGACGAAGCCGCGCGAAGCGCGTGGCCGTGCTCTACAACGTCGACTACGAGGACGCCCGCCCCGATGCCGATCCGGCGTGGGCTGCGCGGGCCCAGGTCGGCGAGGTCGCCGCGGGAATCGCCGCTGCGCTCGGCGATGCCGGCCACGAGGCGCACCTCGTCCCGGTCGACGGCGACCTGCCCGGGCTCCGCGGCCGCCTCATCGAGCTCGATCCCGACTGCGCCTTCAACCTCTGCGAGTCCCTCGCCAACGACGCGCGGCTCGAGAGCGCCGTGCCGCTCGTCCTCGAGCTCCTCGGCATTCCGTTCACGGGCTCGCCGCCCGAGGTCCTCAGCTTCGCGCTCCGCAAAGACCGGGTGAAGCGCCGGCTCGAGGCCGCGGGCATCCCCACCCCCGCCGGGCAGATGCTCATGTCGGCGGGCGACCCCTGCGACCTCGCGTTTCCGCTCATCGTGAAGCCCGTGCGCGAGGACGGTTCGGTCGGGATCTGGCGCACGAGCGTCGTCCGGGACGGGGGCGAGCTCGCCCGCGCGGTCGAAGCCGTCGTGTCCACCTTCCGCCAGCCGTGCCTCGTCGAGCAGTTCATCGACGGGCGCGAGCTCAACGTGGCCCTCCTCGGGCACCCGACGCCCCGCGTGCTGCCCCTCAGCGAGATCGACTTCGGGGCCCTCCCGGCCGACATGCCGCGCATCGTCTCGTACGACGCCAAATGGTCGAGCGGCTCGGCCGACGACCTCGGCACCGTCCCGGTCCTGCACCCGAACTTGCCGACCTCGGTCGCCGCGCGCGTCCGCCGCGTCGCGGGGGAGGCCTTCCGGGCGGTCGGGGTGCGCGACTACGGCCGCGTCGATGTGCGCCTCTCGTCGAACGGCGTGCCGTACGTGGTCGACGTGAACCCCAACTGCGACCTCTCGACCGGCGCCGGCATGGCTCGGGCGGCCGCGGCGGTCGGCATCGACTACCGGGCGCTCGTGGGCCTGCTCGTTCGTTACGCGCTGCGCCGCCGCCGCGTCGAGTCCTCGCCGTCCGTCGCCAGCTCCGCGGCCGCCCGCATCCCTTGAAGCGGCCATCGGGACGCGCCCCCGGTCATGGGGTGCGTTCCACGATCTTCGAGGCCGCGGCCGCGCGCGCGCCCTTCTGCTGGAGGGTCGCGTGATCCACGACCGCGTATCCCTCGAGGAGGTCGAGCCACTCGAGGTCCAGCACGCCGCCGCTCGGCAAGATGAACACCGCGAAGAGGTGCGCCTGTTTGCGCACCTCCTGGACCAGGTGCCGCGGCACGTGGAGCGCGGCGTGCGTGATGACGTGGATCACCGGGTCCCGCGGGTCGCGTGACCGGAAGAGCGCGATCTCCGTCGCGAGCTGCGCGAACACCCGCGCCGGGTTGCGCCCGCGCTCGCCCTTGAAGCCGAGCAGCCAGGCGGCGGGCAGGCTGGAGCGGCCCCGGGCGCGCTGCCCGTCGTAGAGCCGCGAGTCGAAGAAGCGCACGAACACCTCCTCGCCGCCGAGCTGGAGCTTCTTGCCGAGCGCGATCGCCAGGCCGCGCGCGAAGATCTCGCGCTCGCCCCGCATCGACGCCGACGCGTCGATCAAGATGTGGTGCACCCGCCGCGACTCCTGCGGGGCCTGCTCGCGCGAGTAGAAGAGGAGCTCCCCGTCGACCATGCGGCGCGCGAGCTCCTCGTCTTCCCACGCGAGCTCGGTGAGCGCCATCGAGTCGATCGAGCCCTCGCGCCCGACCCCGCCGTACCCGTGGACCGCGTGGGTGCCCGCCGTGTGGGCGCGCCGCGTCTCGAGCACGCTGGGGAGGAGCTCCAGCGAGAAGCTCACGATGTCGTTGGCCGCGGGGCTCGAGAGCGCCGCGAGGAGGTCCACGTGCGCGAGCGCTCCGGCGGCGGCGGTCTCGCCGCCGAGCATGCCGAGGAGGCGCAGCGTGTCGAGGTCGGTGGCGTCCGCGAGCGTCAGTACGCGGAGATGGTCGCGCCCGAGCGAGGCCAGCACCTGCCGCTCGTAGGCGCGTGGCGCGGCGGCGAAGAGGCGGGGGAGCTGCGGGTCGAGGTCGCGCACGAGCTCCGGGTCGAGCGGCAGCGTCGCCGGCCAGGGAGACCGGGCCCCCGCGTCGCGCACGAGCGACGCGAGCAGCCGCGCGAGGACCACCACGACCAGGTCGTCGCCGAGCCGCATCCCGCGCGCCGCCGACGCGGCCTGGCTCTCGGCCACCTCGAGGACCAGCGTGCGGTAGCCGGCGAGGAGCTCGGGGAGCTTGGGGACCGTGGCCGCCGCGGCGTCGGCGCCGGCGCGCGCGCCGATCTCGGTGCGCTCGCGCGGCGCCGCGTAGACCATCCCGAGGTCGTGCACGACGAAGAACGGCAGCTCGACGCCGAGCCGCGCGAGGTCCCGCCACCAGCGGATGGCCCGGACGACGAGCATCGGCGAGCCGGCCCGTACGAAGGAGAGGAGCAGCCCGCCGAGCGGGCCGACGATCGCCGGGTCAGCCTCGAGCGCGCTCGGGACCGGCACGCACGATCAGTTCCACTTGTCGCCGACGGCCGGGGCTTCGCTCGGGTTGTCGCCGCTGATCGAGTCGAGGTCGGGCTTCACGTTGAGCTGCTTCACGCAGTGCCACTGCCCCACGCTGTCTTGCCCGTCGAGCGCGTACTGGCCCGTGAGCTCGGGCGCCGCCTCGGCGGTCTTGTAAACGAAGACGCCGCTGCCCTTCACGTCCGAGTTGGGGCCAATCGCCCCGTACTGGTGCTCGACCCACGTGAAGCGGAGGACGTTGCCTTCGACGGTGCCCTGGAGCTCGCCCCAGTGGCTCGAGTCGCTGCGCCGCCATTTGCCGACGACGTTGCCGTTGTTCTCGATGATGTGGAGGTAGCCGTAGACCGGGTTGTAGTAGACGCCGACCCACGACTCGCCTTGCGGGAGCTCGCCGGCCTTGATGTTGCCGAACTTCGACGTCTCGCCGTTGCCGCAGCCAACGACGTACGCGCCACCCGCCGCGAGCGCGAGGGCCATACCCATGCCGACCACCCATCCCGGAGCTCTCATGGCCCGAATGCTAACACCAACACCGGTCCGGGCAGGAACCAGACGGTTACGGGCTACGGGCTG
Organism: uncultured delta proteobacterium; assembly: GCA_963797395.1. Taxonomy (GTDB): domain Bacteria; phylum Myxococcota_A; class Polyangia; order Polyangiales; family Polyangiaceae; genus Palsa-1150. The sequence goes on along the minus strand of CAWCPA010000008.1, from coordinate 415,195 downwards.
CCCCGGCCTGGCTCAGGTGCGCTCGACGTCCCCGCCCTCGTCGTCGAGGGCGGCGCCGTGGCACTTCTTGAATTTTTGACCGCTGCCGCAAGGGCAGAGGTCATTCCGGCCGATCTTCGGGCCCTCGCGCCGCACCGGCGGCGACGAGACCCGCGGCTGCTGCGGCCGGGCGGATGCGACCGCGCGGGGCGCCGGCGCCTCCTCGTCGGGACCCGCGGACTCGGAGCCGTGGCGCATCTGCATCGCGCGAGCCTGCGCCGCGTGCTTCTCGGCGTCCTCGCGCTCGATGCGCTCGATTTCCTTCTCGCGCTTCACCTGCACCTTGAACAGGTTCTCGCAGACCGCGGAGCTGGTCGTCGCCATCATGGTCATGAAGACGTCGAAGCCCTCCTTCTTGTACTCCTGCTTCGGGTCGCGCTGGCCGTAGCCGCGCAGCCCGATGCCGTCGCGAAGGTGCTCCATGTCCGTCAGGTGCTCGACCCAGCGGCGGTCGATCTCCTCGAGGTAGTAGTGCCGGAAGACGCGGAGAAGGAGCTCGGTGCCGATCTCCTTCTCCTTCTCCTCGAGGCGCGTCGACGCGGCGTCGAAGAGCGCCTTGGCGATGAGCTCCTGATCGTGGAGGCTCTCGACGTCCGGCGACTTCATGGCGAAGTGCGTGAGGAAGCCGCTCTTGATGCCCTTCCAGTCCCAGTCTTCCGGCGGCTTGTTGGCGGGGCAGCACTCTTCGACGATGGCGCCGACGATGCTGTCGACGAGATCGAGGAGCTGCTCGCGCTGCTGCGTGAGGCTGAGCGGGATCTCCTCGAGGAGCCGCTGGTAGACGACCGCGGGGCGCTTGCCGTCGCCTTCCTTGAAGTCGAAGCGGTAGCCCCAGTACTGGTAGACGTCCTGCTGGAGGGACGTCATCGAGTAGATCTCCTCGACCTCCTCGGCCGTCTTGGGCGGCGCCTTGCCGTTCGTGTCGCCCGGGGCCGCGATGGGCGTCCCGTGGTGCACGACCAGATCGACCACGGCGCGCTTCACCTCTTCGGCGATGCGCGCGTCGGCGCCGATGTCGCGCATCTGCCCGGTGGGCTTCCCGTCGTCGTCGAGCTTCTCGGGGCGATAGACGCCGAGGAGGAGCTGCTGGCGGAGCTTGTACACCGTCTTGCGCTGCTCGTTCATCACGTCGTCGTATTCGAGCAGGTGCTTGCGCATGTCGAAGTTGCGCTCTTCGACCTTCCGCTGCGCGTCCTGGATGCTCTTGCTCACCCAGGGGTGCACGATGGGCTCGTTGTCGGGCATGCCCATGCGCTCCATCAGCGACTTCACGCGGTCGCCCGCGAAGATGCGCATCAGGTCGTCCTCGAGGGACAGGTAGAACCGGCTCGACCCGGGGTCGCCCTGCCGGCCCGCGCGCCCGCGGAGCTGGTTGTCGATGCGCCGCGACTCGTGCCGCTCGGTGCCGAGGATGTGCAGCCCGCCGATGGACCGCACCTCTTCGCCTTCGGCCTTGCAGGCGTTCGCGTGCTTCTCGACGACCTCGGCGAAGGCCTCGGGCTCCTTGTCGGGGTCGCGCCCCTGCTCGCGGAACTCGAGCTTCGCGATCATCTCGGGGTTGCCGCCGAGGATGATGTCGGTGCCGCGGCCGGCCATGTTCGTGCTGACCGTGATGGCGCCCTTGCGGCCCGCCTGCGCGACGACGTACGCCTCGCGCTCGTGGTGCTTCGCGTTGAGCACCGCGTGCGGGATCTTCCTCTTCTTGAGCAGGTGCGCGATGGCGTTGCTCTTCTCGACGCTCGTCGTCCCCACGAGGACCGGCTGGCCCTTCTCGTGGCACTCGAGGATCTCGTCGATGGCGGCCGTGAACTTCTCGCGCTCGGTCTTGTAGACGACGTCCTGCTGGTCGTCGCGGATCATCGGCTTGTTCGTCGGCGTCGTGATGACGTTCAGCTTGTACGTCTCGTGGAACTCGGTCGCCTCGGTGTCGGCGGTGCCGGTCATGCCCGAGAGCTTCTTGTAGAGGCGGAAGAGGTTCTGGAAGGTGATCGTCGCCATCGTGCGCGTCTCTTCCTGGATGCGCACGTTCTCCTTCGCCTCGACCGCCTGGTGCAGGCCGTCGCTCCAGCGGCGCCCCGCGAGGACGCGCCCCGTGAACTCGTCGATGATGAGCACCTTGCCGTCGTCGGCGACGAGGTAGTTCACGTCGCGCCGGTACAGCGAGTGGGCGCGCAGACACTGGTTTAGGATGTGGAGGCTCTCGAGGTTGATGGGATCGTACAGGTTGCCGACGCCCATCAGCTTCTGCGCGAGCTCGACGCCGTCGTCGGTCAGGGTGACCGAGTGCGCCTTCTCGTCGACGACGAAGTGCTCGTCCTTGCGGAGGCGGGGGATGACGTCGTTGATCTGCCGGTACTTGTGGCTCGAGGGCTCGCCCTGGCCGCTGATGATGAGCGGCGTGCGCGCCTCGTCGACGAGAATGGAGTCGACCTCGTCGACGATGGCGTAGTGCAGATCGCGCTGGGCGTACTCGAGCGCGCTGAACTTCATGTTGTCGCGCAGGTAGTCGAAGCCGAACTCGTTGTTCTGGCCGTACGTGATGTCCGACCGGTAGGCGCGCTTCTTCTCGTGCTCCTGCTGCGCGTTGACGACGACGCCGACGCTGAGGCCGAGGAAGCCGTAGAGCTTCCCCATCCACTCGGAGTCGCGCCGCGCGAGGTAGTCGTTGACCGTGACGACGTGGACGCCCTTGCCCTCGAGGGCATTCAAGTAACAAGGGAGTGTCGCGACGAGCGTCTTGCCCTCGCCCGTGCGCATCTCGGCGATGGACCCGTGGTGCAGGACCATGCCGCCGATGAGCTGCACGTCGTAGTGGCGCATGCGAAGGACGCGGCGCCCGGCCTCGCGGCAGACCGCGAACCCCTCGTGCAGGATGTCGTCGAGCGAGGCCCCGTTCTCGAGCTTCTGCTTGAACTCGGGCGTCTTCGCCTTGAGCTCCTCGTCGGTGAGCTTCTCGATCGCGGGGCCGAGGGCGTTGATCGCCTCGACGTGCGGCCTCAGCCGGCGAATCTCGCGATCGTGGGAGGTACCGAATACTTTCTTGAGCGCCCAGGCAAGCATGGGAATTTCAGCGGCGGTCCTTTCCCGCGGAGTCGAAGCAAACTAGTGCCGCCCAGCGAGGAGCGCCAGCCTCGGCCTCCTCGACTCGTGTGGTTTCAGGTACCACGCGCACGTCTCACATGCCGGCGAACAGCGCCCTCGCGGTGGCCGCGACGTCGCCCGAAGAGACGGGCGGGCCGTGCGCGGGGACGACCGTGGTCGGCGCGGACTTCGCGAGCTCCTCGCAGGCCCATGCGTGGAGCGCGCGCTTGTCCTTCACCTGGAGCCACACCGAGGGACGGAAGAGCCGGAACCCCGGCCCGGAGTTCGTCATGGTCATGAGGGTGCGGAACACGAAGCCCGGCGGCAGCTCGGGCATGTTCGAGAGGAGGTCGGACGGGTACCAGTACGTGGCGCCGTCGCCCTTCACGGTCACGAACGCGTTGCCCACGCGCAGGCCGGGCGCGTCGTCGACGGAGGCGTGCGGCCCGAGGAGCGGCGCGAGGGCCGACAGGGGCTCGAAGGCTCCGAGCTCGGGGAGCTTCTTCGAGAGGCGCGCGATGGCCTGCGCGGGCGCGTAGCTCTTGGCGCGAGGGAAATGCTTGCGCCAGGGCGCCTGGCCCATCCAGTGGTACGCGTTGCTCGCGACGAGCGCGACCACGTCGCCGAACTCCTTCAGCTCGTCGAGCGCCGCGGCGTCGAGCCCCTTCCCCGGGCTCACGACGACGAGCCCGTCGCCCGCACCCCGGAAGACGAACGTCGTCGCGACCCCCATGGGGAACCTGTACTGCCGCCAGAGAATCCCGCGCTCGCGCTCCAGAACCTTCCACCCCTGCTGCCCCATGACGCGCCAACCTACTACGCCCCCGCCTCCCCCGCCCGAGCGAAGCGAGACCGAGCGAAGCGAGGTCGAGCCCGAGCCCGAGCCCGAGACCGAGCGAAGCGAGGTCGAGGTCGAGATCGAGACCAACAAACCCAACACACCCGACGCGAGACTGAACGCGTCCCAGAACCGGGCGAGACCGAGCGAGCCCGCAGACGGGGCGAGGAGCCGTACTCCCGTACGGCGACGACCCCCGGCTGCGGGATCGCGAAGGTATCGCCCGGTTATGGGATGCGTTCAGAGCCAGCCGTTGTCGCGGTACCAGGCCACCGCGCGGGCGAGGCCCTCGGTGCGATCGACCTGCGGCGCCCAGCCGAGCTCCTTGCGCGTCTCGTCGGACGAGCACACCCAGTGAAGGAGCAGCATGTTCGCCTTCTCTTGCGTGAGCATCACCGCGCGGTTCGTGAGGCGCCCGAACACCTCGAGCCCGCGCGCCACCGTCATGAGGACGGGCACCGGCAGGCTCGCGCGAAGGCGCGCGCGGCGGCCGAGCGCGCGCTCGGCGGCGGCGAAGAGCTCTTTCTGGGCGATGGCGCCGCACCCGTCGTCGACGAAGTACGTCTGCCCGCTCGGCACGTCGGCGTCGATCGCGCGGATGCACGCCTCCGCGCAGTCGGTCGCGTAGATCCACATGCCCTTGGCGCCGCCGCCGTTCACGAGCGGCAAGATGCCGCGCTGGATCGTACGGAAGACCTCGAGGATCTCCCCGTCGCGCGGCCCGTAGATCGCCCCGGGGCGCAGGATGACGACATGCAGGTCGTCCTTCGCGGAGAGCACGACCTTCTCGGCGGCGAGCTTGCTGCGCCCGTACGCCGTGACCGGGTTCTCCTGATCGGGCGCGACGGGCAGCCCGTCGGCGGAGGGGCCGACCGCCTCGAGGCTCGAGACGTGGACGAAGCGCTTCACGGAGCTCGGCCGCCCGCGGGTGCCGCTGCGCGCGGCCTGCACGAGGTTGGACGTGCCGCCGACGTTGACCGCGAAGAACTCGTCGAGGCTCCGCGCCTTCACGAGGCCGGCCGCGTGCACGATCGCGTCGACCCCGTCGACGGCCTCGCGCACGCGCTCGACCTCCTCGACGCCGCCCTCGAAGAGCTCCACGCCCTTCAGCGTGCGGAGGAACTTCGTGTTGGACGTCTTCCGGACGAGCGCGCGGACGGCGTCGCCCCGCTTCGCGAGGAGCTCGGCGACGTGCCCGCCGAGAAAGCCGCTTGCGCCCGTGACCAGGACTTTCATGTGGCGGCTGCGCCGTTCGTGAGAGGTTTCTCGTAGACGCGGTACCGCTTGTACATCGACGCGCCCATCAGTTGGATGCCCGCGTTGACGCGCCCGTTGTCCTCGAGCGTCCATCCGAGCTCGCCCTCGCGGATGCCGAGCTTGCGGCCCCCCTCGTTCATCTGCGCGTACATGAAGGCGCTGAGGGCGGCGTACTTGCGCACGTTCCTCCACTTCTTGCGGATGCCGAGGAGGATGAGCCGCGCCGAGCGCGGGCCGCTGACCTTGAGGCGCCAGAGCAGCTTGGGCAGGCCCATGGGCAGGAGCTTGCCGTTCATGTCCTTCACGAGCTCGTTCAGGTTGGGGAGCGCCAGCGCGAAGGCCGCGGGCTCGCCGCTGATCGAGACCATGCAGGTGATCTCGGGCACGAGGAGCAGCTTGAAGTCGGCCGCCATCTTTTCGGCCTCCTGGGCCGTGAACGGCACCGCGCCCCAGTTGTCGCTCCATGCGTCGTTGTAAATGTCGAGCATGAGCCGCACGTCGCTATCGAGCGTCTTCTGCGAGACCTGCCGGTAGGTCACGTCGGGCATGGCCTTCACGTCGGCGTGCGCCTTGCGCACGCGCTTGTTCGGGTCGCCCACGCGGTAGCTCCACGCGAAGAAGTCCTTCGCCTTCTCGTACCCGGCGCGCTCGATGAGGCCCCCCTGGTAGGGGCGGTGGTGCGGCATGAGGATGTACGGCGGCGTGTCGAAGCCCTCGACGAGGCACCCGAGCTCCTCGTTGATGTTCAGCGACAGCGGCCCGCGCGCGCGCGTCATGCCCTTGCCCCGCAGCCAGCTCTCGGAGGTGCCGAGGAGCTCCCGCGCGACCTCGGCGTCGTCGACGGTGTCGATGAAGCCGAAGAAGCCGGTGCCGTCCTGGTGGCGCGCGAGGTGGTCGTGGTCGATCTGCGCGGTGACGCGGCCGACGCACCACCCGTTCCGGTAGGCGCAGAAGATGGCGCCCTCGCCGTGCTTGAAGAAGGGGTTCTTCTTCGGGTTGAGCCGCTCCTTGAGGTCGAGGTCGAGGGGGCGGACGTACGCCGGGTCGTCGCGATAGATGTAGTCGACGACGCTCAGGAAGTCGTCGATGCGCCCGCCCATCGGCACTTGCCGGATTTCCACCATGGCCGGGGAAGCGGTACCACGACCGCGCTCTTTCGGGGAGCTCTCGCGCGCGCCCCGCCTCCGTCTCCGGTCGGGCGAGGGCTATCGCTTGATCGCCGCGTAGAAGAACGACTCGCCGCGCTTCACGCGGAGGAGGAGCTCCCCGGCTTTCGCGAACTCGGCCACTTGCGAGGACGTGGGATTGACCGTGCCGTTGGCCTCGACGATGACGTCGCCGATGCGCAGGCCCGCCCGGTCGGCCGAGGAGCCGGGCACGACCTGGGTGAGGACCGGCAGCGGCTTGGGATGGAGGCCCATCTGCGCGGCCTGGTCGGGCGCGAGATCGCGCACCGCGAGGCCCATGCCCTGGTGCGGGGGCGCCGCCTGCTGGGCGGGCGTCTCCTCCGCCTGCTGGTCGGGGCGCTCGACGAGGGTGACGCGGGTGCCGTAGTGCTGCCCCGCCCGGACGATCTCGAGCGGGACGGCCTGCCCGACCTCGCGGGCGATGGTCTCTCGAATGAGGTCGTGCGCGTCGTGGAGGGGGTGCCCGGCGACGGCCGCGATGACGTCGCCCGCCCGGAGGTTCGCCTTGTACGCGGGGCCGTCGCTCGCGACGTCGTTCACGAGCGCGCCGACGCCCGGCGTCAGGTGCATCGCCGTCGCGATCTCGGGCGTCACGTCCTGCACGGAGACCCCCAGCCAGGCCCGCGCGACGCGCCCGGTCTTGAGGATTTGCGTGGCGACGCGCTGCGCGAGGTTGCTCGGGACCGCGAAGCCGATGCCCTGCCCGCGGCCGACGATCATCGAGTTGATGCCGAGCACCTCGCCGGCCAGGTTGCAGAGCGGGCCGCCGGAGTTGCCCGGGTTGATGCTCGCGTCGGTCTGGAGGTAGTCCTCGATGACGTTCATCCCGAGGCCGCCCCGGCCCTTGGCCGAGAGCACGCCGGCGGTGACCGTGTAGCCCAGGCCGAAGGGGGAGCCGATGGCGACGACCCACTCGCCGACGCGCGCCGCGTCGGAGTCGGCGAACTTCGCCGGGGCCAGCCCGGTCGCGTCGATCTTCACGACGGCCAGGTCGGTCGACGGGTCGCGGCCCACGAGGCGCGCCGGCAGATACCGCCCGTCGCGCAGGCGCACGTTGATGGTGAGCGCCTCCTCGACGACGTGGTTGTTCGTGAGGATGGCGCCGTCGGGCGTGAATACGACGCCCGAGCCCGTGCCCCGGGCCACCGGCTCGTCGCGCCCGTTGCCGCGGCCGCTGCCGAAGAAGTGGGAGAGGAGGTCGGCCTTCTCGTCGCGGACGGTCACGTCGATCTGGACGACGCTCGGGCTCGCGTGGTCCGCCACGGCGACGAACCCGTCGGAGAGCCTGCGGGCCTCGGCCGTGGACGCCTGCACCTGCGCGGGCGTGGGCACGGCGGGGGCGGCCGGCGCCGGGGCGACGGCGGCGGGAGCCGCCTGGGCCAGAGCGAGCGACGGAGCCAGGCTCAGCGAGAGCACCGCCCAAAGCGAAGCCGATGTGCGACGGGAAAAGCTCATGGGGGCAAAGCGTAACCCTGCAGCCGCAGCGGGCAAGCAAACGGCGAGAACGCGCCCCCGGAACCGGGCGAGGGCGAGCGGGCTAGTCGCGGACGACGACGCGCGACCAGGGCCGAGCGCCCAGGGCGAGCGCCGCGTCGTGGAGGGCCGTGCCGGGCGCCGACAGGTCCGTGAGCTCCACGCGGGCGGCGCCGCGCCCCTCGGCGAAGCGGCACCCGAGCGCGACGAGCGGCGCGACGAGCGCGCCCGGCGGGCACACGGGATCGAGCGCGAAGCGCCCCACCAGCGCGCGGCGCACGGGCAAGAACGGCGGATCGAGCGTCTGGACGACGACGCTGGCCGCGCCGCGGACGGCGCCCGTGCGATCGACCACGACGAGGGACGCCACGTCCCCCGCTTCGCGCGCGACCGAGGCCAGGTGCGCCGCGATGGCCGTCAGCACCGCGTTGTCGATGGCGCGCGGCGCCTCGAAGCGCGTGTCGCCCGCCTCCTCCCGGCGCGCCGAGAGCAGCGCCTCGAGCCGCGCGACCGCGGACGCGTCTCCAGGACCGGCGGGGCGCGCCACGAAGGAGGACGCCGGCGCGTCCGACCCCGAGGGCCGCGCCCTCGACCCCGCCATCGCGTCGAGCCCCGCGTTCCACGCGACCGGCCGGAAGCCGACGCGCTCGTAGAAGGCGTGCGCCGGGTTCGGCTCGAGCACCTCGGCCGCGAGGACGCACCGGGCGCTCGGCGCGAGCCCGCGCGTCGTCTGCTCGAGCACGTCGAGCAGCGCGCGCCCCATGCCGCACGACCGCGCGCGGCCGGTCACGACGAGCGAGCGCACCTCGCACGTGAGCGGCGCCGAAGAGCCCCAGCCGTGCCGCTCGATCCACCCCTCGACCTGACCGCACGGCTCGCCGTCCAGCTCCCCGATGAGGTGAGCGTGGCTGCCGAGGACCGGCCGGCCGGCCCGCACGCGCGCGTCGTCGTCGAGCCGCGCCGCGACCTTCGCGTAGACCCCCGGGTCCCGCGTGCCGGGGTAGCCGCCCCAGTCCTGGTGCGCGTCCCACAGCTCGCGCCATAGCTCGGCGATGGCGGTCCCCTCGCCCGGGATCGGCGGACGCACCTTCGCGGCCCGAGGCTCGCGGTTCGCGGACGCCTCGAGGGGGTTCGCGACCTGGCGCGGCGTCACGACGGCCATGGCTCGCCGCTCCCTTCCGGCAGCTGCAGCTCGACGCGCTCGAGCACCAGCCCGTGCGCGGGGGCGGTCGTCCCGGCGTCGCGGCGATCGCGCGAAGCCAGGGCGCGCTCGATGGCCCCAGGCTGGAGACGGCCCCGACCGACGTCGATCATCGTGCCCACGAGGATTCGCACCATGTTGTAGAGGAAGGCGTTCCCCTCGACCACCACGCCCAGCGGCGCGCCCGGAGCGGACGGCGGCTCGAGCGCCACGCGCGTCAGCGAGCGGACGGTGTTCTCGCGCTCGTCGCCCGACGAGCGGAAGGCGACGAAGTCGTGCGTGCCGACCGCGGCCCGCGCCTCGGCGGCCGCGGCGTCGAGGTCGAGCTCGGACACGCGCCACGCGCGCGTGCGCCAGAACGGATCGCGGACCGGATCGACGAGCACACGATAACGATAGCGCTTCCCGCGAGCCGCAAACCGGGGGGCGAAGCCGGGCGGCACGGCGCACGCGGCGCGGACGGACACGTCCTCGGGCAGGTGCTGGTTGAGCCCGAGCACCCAGCCGCGCGGCGGGATGTCGCGCTGCGTGTCGAACGCGACGCGCTGCCCCTCGGCGTGCACGCCCGCGTCGGTGCGGCTGGTCCCGCGAACCGCGCGCACGCGCGGATCGATCGCGGCCACGGCGCCGAGGACGACCTCCTCCACGGTCCGCACGCCCGCCTGCGCGGCCCACCCGTGGAACGCCGTTCCCTCGTAGGCCACCTGGAGCAGCACGCCGCGCGGTTCGTCCTCGTTCACGGTCACGTTTGCGTTCGCCCCGCGCTCGACTCAGCCCGCCTCGGCCGCGTCCCCGGCGTCGAGGAGGGCGCCGGCCGCGTCGGTCGCTCCGTCGTCCATCGCGTGCGGCGCGTCGGCGGGCGCGTCGCTCGGCGCGTCGGCGCCCTGGTCGGCGCCGCCGTCCCCGGGAGATGCGTCGAGCGCCGCGTCAGGCGCCGGAGCCCCGCCGTCGGCCGGCGTGCCCGGCCCGTCGGTCTCGGCGCCGTCGCTCGCGCCGTCGTCTTCGGGCGCGCCGGGCGTCGCGTCGAGGAGCTCGGGCGCGGCGACGCAGCGGAGCTGCGAGCAGAGCCCCGACTGGCAGTCTTCGTTCTTCAAGCACTGGTCGCCGAGAGAGCCCTTGAGCTGCGCGCACGCCGCCGCGAGCCCCACGGCCCCCGCGATGGGGAGCAGCCACGCAGCGACGCGTGCGACCTCGCGCCGACCGCGCGTCTTTTCCACCATCACGGGCAGACCTTAGCACCCGAGCCGGCGCGCCCGCACGGGACGCGCCCGCCACTTCACGGCGTGGCGCCCGCCTCGAGCGCGTCGCTCGCGTCGGCCGCGTCGGCCGCGTCGTCGCTCGGCGCGTCTTCGCCGCCGTCGGCCTCGCCGGCTTCGGCCGCGGCCTCGACCTCGAGCGGGAGCATGCACCCGGACGCGTCGCCGCTGCAATCCGGCGTGACGCCCTCGGTGCACCCCGCGGCGCCGCACGCGAGCAGCGCAGCGACGCCGAGCCGGGCGAGCGCGACGCGTACCTTCATTGCCCCTGCGGGATGAAGGAGAGCGGGACCGCGATCTCGGCGCACCCGCCGCGCGGCGCCGGGAAGCTGCTCGAGCGGAAAATGTTCGCCGCGCAGTTGGCGACGTTCGGGCTCGACATGTCGTTGCCGGTGACGTTGGCCGAGCACACGTTGCCGCTCGCGCCGACCTTGACGGTGATGGCCACGTGACCTTTGAGCGAGGAGTCCTGCGCCAGCGCCGAGTTATAGCAGCGCCGCGCCTGGATGCCGCGCACCTGGAGGGCCTGCTCGAGCTCGGGGCTCAGGCCGCCGCTGCACTTGGAGTCGCAGCCGCCGGCCTGCACGTAGACGATCTTCGGGCCCGTGGGGCCGGCCTCGGGCTTCTCCTCCGGAGGGGGGGGCGGCGGGACGTCGTCGAGCTTGGGGTTCTCGGGGACCGCGCTCGCCGTCTGCGCCACGGTGGCCGAGGGCACGGGCGCGGGGCCCTCGGGCTGTTTCTGGCAGGTCTTCAGGGCAAAGAGGCCGCCGGCCCCCGCAAGGAGGAGCACCGCGACGATCGCGTACTTCGTGTTGCCCGAATCGGGGACGCCAGCCGGGCGGCGGCTTGAAGGGGGACTCGAAGGGGGGAACTCATTCGGCGATGGCCTGCCCTCTCTTACTGGCTTAGTCGCGAAGCGCGCCGAGTATAGCGGGTTTGTAGAATGTAAGGGCGCTGTCGCCGTACCGTCGGGTGTCCTGCCGGGCGTAGCCCTCCACGTCGGGAGGGGGCGTCCGCGACGAGTGCTCCAGCACCACCTCTGCCCCCTCGGCCAGGCCCCCGGCGGCGGCCAGCCCCGCGAGCGCCTTCGGCGCCTCTCCCGCGTCGACGAGCGCCCAGGGGGGATCGGCGAAGACCAGGTCGAACGGCCCGGCGCGCGCGATGCGCTCGACGGAGCGCGCGACGTCGGCGGCGAAGACCTGCGCCCGCGCCGAGACGCCGAGCGCCTCGACGTTGCCCTTCAACGCGGAGAGCGCCTCGCGCCCCGACTCGACGAGCACGGCCCGCTCGGCGCCTCGCGACAGGGCCTCGAGCGCCAGCGCGCCCGTACCTGCGTAAAGGTCGAGCACTCGCGCCCCCTCGACGACACCGGCCGACGTCAGGATTCCGAAGAGCGCCTCGCGCACGCGATTGGTCGTCGGCCGCGTCTCGAGGCCCTTTGGGGCCCGTAGCGCCCTCGAGCGAAGGGTGCCGCCGGTGATGCGCATGATGCACCGCACAGTACCGCGTCGTCTCTTGCAACGCGTCTTTGCCGAGCGCCGTCCTCAGGCGTTACTCTCGGCTTCATGATCCGTGCGGTCGCGCTGACGCTCGTGGCGCTCGTCGTCTCCGTCGTCCTGTTCCATACCGAGCCCGCGCTCGCCGAGCCGCCCAGCGCCAAGGCCCTGCCCGTCTACGTGCTCTCGGTCTGGACGAACGACGTCGACGACCAGGCCGATGCCCTCACGCAGGCCCTCCGCTCGCGCGTCCGGCAGATCCCCGGCTGGTCGCTCGCCGACACGAACCAGTCCTTCGAGACGCTCTCCATCGCCCTCCGCTGCCCGCCCACGCCGAACCAGGCGTGCCTCGATCGCATCGGCGATCAGCTTCACACCGACCATTTCGTGTGGGGCACGATGTCGAAGGAGCGCGCGGGCGAGGTCACCGCCGAGCTGCGCCTCTGGTCGCGCGGCAAGGCCCAGGTCGAGGCCAGCGAGAGCTACAGCGACAACCTCAAGGACGCGAGCGACGACTCGCTCCGCGCGATCGCGGGCCGCCTCTTCGCGAAGCTCACGAACAGCTCCACCGGCGGCACGCTCGTCGTCCACGCGGGCACCGCGTCGGGCGCGGTGCTCGTCGACGGCGCCCTCAAGGGCCGGCTCGACGGCGGCATCGCGCGCATCGAGGTGCCCGAGGGCTCGCACGCCGTCGCGGTCCGCATCAGCGGCTTCACGGCGCCCACGCAGACGGTCTCGCTCGACGACGGCGGCGAGCAGGAGATCTCCTTCGCCCTCTCGCCCCTCGAGTCGCCCGCCTCCGCGCCGGCCCCCGCGCCCGAGACCGAGTCGGCCCCGCCGGACCAGGTGCACAAGAAGGGCGCCCCGGTCCGCAAGATCATCGGCTGGGTGGTCGTCGCCGCGGGCGTCGGCTTCCTCGTCGCGGCGGGGGTCGAGGGCGCGCACTGGATCTCGGACAAGAACACCAGCGACACCGATCGCAGCAACATCCCGAACACCGTCACCGACGTGTGCAACCCCGTCGGTACCCTCACGCAGGACCAGATGAACTCGGCCTCCGACGCGTGCGCCAAGAGCACGAACGCCAACAGCGTGATGAAGCTCGGGTGGATCTTCGCCGGCGTGGGCGCGGTGCTCGCGGGCACCGGCATCTGGCTCGTCGTCGGCGACCACAGCGGCGACCCCAGCTCGGACGCGACGGCGCGCAACACGAAGCCGAAGCTCGACGTCCTCCCCTCGTTCGGCCCCCGCGCCGGCAGCCTCGATTTGCGGCTGACGTTCTGAGCGCCGGCCCCCGCAGAAGAGACCCAGCTCGCGAAGCCCCCCCGAAAAGCCCGAATCCGTACGCTTGCCCGCTTGCCAACGAATCTGGCAAATTGGGCGAGCTTTTTCGAGGTCCCAGGCCCGGCTCCGGCATCCCGCGCGAGCGAAGCGAGAGCGCTTCACCCCGGCCCCCGCTATCCCGCGCGAGCGAAGCGAGAGCGACTCCCTCCCGCGCGAGCGAAGCGAGAGCGACTCCCTCCCGCGCGAGCGAAGCGAGAGCGACTCCCTCCCGCGCGAGCGAAGCGAGAGCGACTCCCTCCCGCGCGAGCGAAGCGAGAGCGACTCCCTCCCGCGCGAGCGAAGCGAGAGCGACTTCCACCCGCCCCACAGCAGGCCCTGAGAACGCATCCCAGAACCGGGTGAGACCGAGCGAGCCCGTCGACGGGGCGAGGAAACGTACTCCCGTACGTTGACGACCCCCGGCGGCGGGATCGCGAAGGTATCGCCCGGTTATGGGATGCGTTCTCGGCGGAGTTGCACGGTGACAGGGCCAAACTTCGTGCCCGGCGCGAAGTCCTTCGCCACCATCTCCCGCACCCGCGGGCACACTTCGTTGACCGCGCTCGCCGACACGTAGGCGACCGCCGCGGGCGGGTGCCGCAAGACGGCCTCGCACGTGGCCGCGCGGTTCTGGTCCTGCATCGCCTGGATCGCGGCGCGCTGCCGGGGGTTCGGCTGCTGATCGGTGTGCGGCAGGAGGCCGATGGGATTCGAGCCAGTACGAGAGGAAGTATGGGGCGGCCGTCCGGCGCTTCGCGGCCCAAAGGGTCCCGGCGCTCCCGTCGTCGTAGACGAACACCCAGTCGTCGGGCGCCGTGTGGGCCGCGATGTACTCGCCGGCCTTCTTCTCGTCGGGCTCGATGGCGCGATCGGAGACGTCCCAGGTCTTGGGGTCGCCGTTCCAGCGGAAGTTGTTGCTCTGGAAGTTCGCGAGCCCCTGGTAGCCGGCCAGCGCGAGGGCGACCGCCGCCGTCGGCGCCCGCCAGCCTTCGCTCGCGCGGGCGCCGGGTTCCCAGAGGCACGCGAGGACGACGGCGGCGGAGACCGTGACCGCCATCATCATCGGCATCATCTGGTAGTTGTATCCGCGCCCCTGGAACACGCCGGCCCCGAGCGCCGCGATCGGGACGAACATGATCCCGAGCGCGCGGGCGGGCACCAGGCCCAGCGCGATCGCGGCCACGCCTCCGACGAACGCGGGCACGGCGACGGTCGAGAACTGGTCCCAGTAGTTCGTCAGGAGGAGCCCGTCGGGGCGCCGCCAGTAGAGGAACTGGCTGCCCACGTACGGGATCTCGAGGCACCAGTGCACGTAGCCCGCGACGTCCCCCCGGATGACCACGAACATCGCGAGGACCGCCACCGCGGCCCCCACCGCGAAGCACCGGAGGCGGCGCCCCCGGCCCAGCGAGGAGGCCTCGTCGGGCATCAGCACGCCGAGCGCCCCGCAGCCCGCGTACATGAGGCCCGTCGGCTTCCCGAAGACCTGGAGCGTGACGAGGAACGCGCCGGCGGCGATGCACGCCGCGGCCGTCCGCCGCCCGCGGCCGCTGCTCGCGTAGAGCAGCACGAGCCCGACGGACCCGTAGAGGGAGTAGAAGGCCTCTCGCTGGCAGGTGCCCTCCCAGCCGAAGCGGAAGTAGGTGGAGAGCCAGAGCGTCGCGATCGTCGGCGCCCACGCGAGCCGGTGCAGCCAGCGCGTCGCGCGCCGCGGGTCCGTGGCCGGCGCGAGCAGCGCGCCCATCGCCCCGGCGCCGGCGACCTGGAGCGCGAGGTCCGCGCGCCGGAACCCGCGATCGGTGGTCCCGCCGAGGACCTGGAGGGCCGCGTGGACGAGGTGCGTGAACGGGCCGTCGGGCATGCCGAAGTCGCGGTAGAGGCGCATCCCCTGCCGGAGGCACCACCCCGTGTACTGGAAGATGAGCTGGTCCGAGAAGAGCGGCTCCCGGAGCTCGGTCCGGATCGCCGCCGCGAGCCACGGGAGCAGCGCCACGGCCACGAGGGCCGGCGCGAGGCCTGCGAGCGTCGGGCGGTCGATGCGAAGGCCTCGCACGAACGCGAAGAGCCCCTTCAGCCACGCCGGTCCCCGGCGCAACGTCTCCCGCCCCCGCCGCAAGACCTGACCCCTGGGGACCACGGCTCAGCGCGCGAGGACGTCGGAGAGCGAGTACGCGCCGGCGGCGCGACCGGAGATCCACCGAGCGGCGCGGAGCGCGCCGTGGGCGAAGACGTCGCGGCTGGTCGCGCGGTGCGTGAGCTCGAGGCGCTCGCCGCCGCCGAAGAGGTGCACCGTGTGATCGCCGATGACGTCGCCGCCGCGGAGCGCGTGCATCCCGATCTCCTCCGCGGGGCGCGCGCCGGGCTTGCCCTCGCGGCCGTGCACGAGGCGCGTGGCCCCCTCGCCCCGCGCCCGCTGCGCGACCTCGGCGAGGCGGAGCGCGGTGCCGCTCGGCGCGTCGATCTTCGAGTGGTGGTGCGTCTCGACGATCTCGATGTCCCAGTCGCCGAGCGCGCCGACGGCCTGCGCCACGAGCTGCGAGAGCACGTGGACGCCGAGGCTCATGTTCGGCTCCCAGAGCACGGGCACGCGCTCGGCGGCGAGCGCGAGGGCGCGGCGCCCGGCGTCGTCGAGCCCCGTCGTGCCGCTCACGAGGGCGGACTTCGCCGCCGCGGCGATCGGCGCGAGCGACGTCATGAGGTGGGGCGCGGAGAAGTCGACGATCACGTCGACCTTGGCGTTCTCGAGCGCCGCGAGCCCGTCGACCACGCTGGTGCCGATCGGCCCGATCCCCGCGAGCTCCCCCGCGTCGCGGCCCACGTCGCTCGCGCCCACGGCGCACGCGACGTTCCATCCCGCTCGCCTGCGCGAGGCGCACGAGCGCCCGGCCCATGCGGCCGCTGGCGCCGACGACGGCGACGCGCATCAGCGCGCGCCCCGCGCGAACGCCTCGATCGCGGCCGCGATGGTCGCCCTGGCGCCCTCCGACGCGGTGACGATGGGCGAGCGCACCGCGTCCTTCGTGAGGCCGCGGAGCGAGAGCGCGTACTTCACCGGCGCGGGGCTCGACTCGACGAACATGGCGTCGTGCACGGGCAGGAGCGCGAAGTGAGCGCGCCGCGCCTCCTCGACCTTGCCGTCGATCGCGAGCCGCGTGGCGCGCGAGACCTCGGCGGGGAACACGTTGGAGGTCACGCTGATGACGCCGCGCGCGCCGCACGCGGCCATCGGCAGGGTGAGCGCGTCGTCGCCGCTCAGGACGACCAGGCGATCGCCGAGGGTCTGCGAGAGCTTCTGGGCGCGGAGGACGTTGCCGGTCGCCTCCTTCACGGCGACCACGTTCGGCGCGCTCGCGCAGAGGCGAACCAGCGTCTCGGGCAGGAGGTCGACGACCGTGCGGCCCGGCACGTTGTACGCCACGACCGGCACCTTCACGCGACCGGCCACCTCGGCGAGGTGCCGGTAGATGCCCTCCTGCGTGGGCTTGTTGTAGTACGGCACGACGATCATCACGGCGTCGGCGCCCACGCGCTCGGCGTGCTCGGCCAGGTGCAGCGCCTCGCGCGTCGAGTTGCTGCCGGCCCCCGCGATGACCTGCACGCGCTTGTTCGCACGCTTCACGGTGTGCTCGACGACCTGGGCGTGCTCCTCGTGCGAGAGCGTGGGGCTCTCGCCGGTGGTGCCGCAGGGGACGATGCCCGCGACCCCGCCCGCGACCTGAGACTCGATGAGCGCGTCGAGCGCGGCCCAGTCGATCGGTTGCCCCGGCTCGTCGCGGAAGGGAGTGACGAGCGCCGTGTACGTGCCTTCGATGCGCAGACCCATGCCAGCGCGAGGCTAGCACCTCCCGCCGCGGGCGCAGCGCTCGCGGTTCGCTGGCGCCGGCTTAGTCGAACCAGCGGCGGAGCTCGTCCCCCGAGAGCGCCGCGAGGAAGTTGTCGCGCCGGCACAGGTCGTCCAGCCAGATTGAGTCGTTCCCCTCGACGACCCCCGTCTCGACCAGGTGCCCGAGGTGGCGCAGGCGGTGCACGTGCGCGCGGATGCGCGCCTCGGCGTACCGCGTCGCCGTGCCGGTCTTGAGGATGAAGGGCCAGTCGCTCGACTGCAGGAGCAGGAGCTCGCGCACCGCCTGGTCGAGCGCCTGCCCGCGCCGCCCCTCGGCGTGCCGGTGCCGCTCGACGAGCCAGCGCGCGTAACGGGTCGCGTGGTGCACGTGCCGCCAGGTCCACGCGGCCTCGTGCCCCACCCAGACCTCGCCGTACCCACCGGCGCCCCATGAGCTCGCGCTCGGCGTGGCCTCCGCGACGACCGGGTGCCGATCGAGGTACCGCCGCAGCGTGACCGCCTCGACGCGCCCCTCGACCTCGCGGAGCCGCCGGAACACCGCCTCGAGGAAGATGGGCCCCTCGAACCACCAGTGCCCGTAGAGCTCCGCGTCGTACGGCGCGACCACCACGGGGGGCACCGGCATCGCGTCGCCGCGGACGATCGCCTCGACCTGCTGCGCGCGCTGCTCGACGAAGTGCCCGGCGTGCTGCCAGGCGCGCTCGCGCGCGGCGCCCGGCTGGTACGGCTGCTTCTCGCCTTCCTTGCCGGTGATCCGGTAGTACTTCAGGCCCGTCATGAGGCGCGAGCCGTCGCCCGCGACCTCGCCCATCAGGTCGGCCTCGGGCAGGTCGAAGCCGATGTCGCGATAGAAGTCGCGATAGAAGGCGTCGCCCGGGTACCCGTCGTCCCGCGACCACACCTGCTTGCTCGACGCGACGTCGCGCCCGAAGAAGGCCACGCCGCTCGGGCTGCAGATGGGCGCGTAGACGCCGAAGGGCGGCCGCGGCCGCGCGTTCAGGATGCCGTGCGTGTCGACGAGGGTGAAGCGGATGCCCGCGCGCGCGATCTCCTCGTCGAAGCTCGGGTGGTACGCGCACTCGGCGAGCCACGCGCCCGTCGGACGGCGCCCGACGAGCCGCTCGAAGCCCGCCACGCCGAGCCCGAGCTGCGGGCGGATGCCCTCGCGCGCCGCGAGCATGCCGGGCAGGTAGCAGTGCGTCGCCGAGCACGTGATGAGCTCGAGCCGCCCCTCGTCCCAGTGCCGCACGAGCCCCGAGAGGACGTCGCCCCGGTGGCGGTCCCAGACGGCGCGCATGCGGCCGAAGTGCTCGCGGTAGAAGGTGGCGATTGGCGCGAAGCGCTCGTTGCCGTAGAGGCGCTTCATCTCGCGATTGGCGAGGGCCTCGAGGCGCGCCAGGTGCTCGTGGAAGCGCTGCTTGAGGAGGTCGTCGCGGAGCATCGCCGCGAGCGGCGGCGTCACGCTCATCGTCAGCGCGAAGGGCACCCCCTCCTCGGCCATGCGGTCGAAGGCGTCGAGGAGCGGGAGGTAGCACTCGACGAGGGCCTCGTAGAGCCACCGCTCCTCGAGGTGACGCGCGTGCTCCGGGTGCCGCACGAAGGGCAGGTGGGCGTGGAGCACCAGCGCGAGGTAGCCGCGAGCCATCTCTAGGTGAGCTTAGGTAGCATGCGTGGGGGTCCGGTCGAGGCGCGGCGGACCGCCGTCCTCCACGGCCTTCCGCCAGCGGCGCTCGCGCACCCCGAAGACCACCAGCCCTCCGAGCCCCAGCCCGATGAAAAAGGTCGCCGCGACCGCGAGGAGCAGCATGCGCTCGATGCGGTCGAAGACCTGCGCAAAGGGCCCGCGCCCCCCCTCCTCCCGGATCTCCTCGATGATGTCCCGCGAGCTGAGGAGCGCCGACCGGGTCGCGTCGGAGATGATGCTCGCGACGGCGCGGTGGAACTCGGGGGCCTCGAGGCTCTCGACGATCGCGGCGCGCATGACCGGGGCGACCGACCGCGGGAACTCGTCCGCAGCGGAGCGGAGCGAGGCCGAGGTGGCGCGCGCGACCGCGAGCTCGATCGTGCGCTGCATGGCGCGCGAGTCCTCGTCCGAGAGCCCGGCCCGGAGCTCGGCCCGCATGCCCTCGGCGGCGGCGGGGACGATCTTGTCGCGCACGTCGGCGGCGAGGGTCTCGGCCAGCGCGTCGGTGATGCGGGCGGTGCTGTCGGAGACGGTCTGCTCGAGCGAGCCCGACCCCGCGTGGCCCGTCTGGAGCGCCCCCTCCACGGCCGCCCGCGCCGTCTCCTGAATCGCGCGCTGCATCTCGGGCGAGCCCACGATCCGCTCGATTCGCGCCTGGTTCGCGGGGTCCTCGAACGACGCGAGCGACTCGTCGATGACGACCGGGGTCGCCGCCTGAGACGCGAGGGTCGAGGCCGACCGCACCGTCCCCGCGCAGCCCGCGCCCGCGAGCCCGGCCGTGGCGAAGGCCAGGGCAAGGGCGGTTCGCGGCGCCGTTCGGAGCCCCATTGGCCGCATTCGAAGGGGACGGCGTGCAGTTCTCGGGCCCGCTCTCCCGGCCCCGGCCGGCAAGAACCCTTTACAAGCCTGGGTCGGCCCCTATAATGCCGCCCCTCGAGAATTCCCCCCGCCCCCTCTGGCCCTGGACCCCCCTCTCTCGAGCGCGCTCGAGCGGCGGACGGGGCCTCCGGCTCCAGGCGGCGCGGACCATCCCAAGAGGGCTCCAGCACATGTACGCGGTGTTCAAGACGGGCGGCAAGCAGTACCGGGTCGCCGCAGGCGACAAGCTCCGGGTCGAGAAGCTCCCCGGCAACGTGGGCGACGGCGTCGCCTTCGATGACGTTCTCCTCGTCGCGGGCGAGACCGTGAAGATCGGGCAGCCCCTCGTCGGCGGCGCCAAGGTCGAAGCGAAGATCGTCGGGCAGGGCCTCGGCGAGAAGATCACCATCTTCAAGTTCCGCCGCCGCAAGAACTACCGCCGCAAGCGGGGCCACCGCCAGCCGTTCACGGCGCTCGAAATCACCAACATCGTCGGCTAAGCCCCGAGGGAATTCGCCATGGCTCACAAAAAAGGTGCAGGCAGCACGCGGAACGGCCGCGACTCGAACTCCCAAAAGCGGGGCGTGAAGGTCTTCGGCGGCGAGACGGTCACGGCCGGCAGCGTCCTCGTTCGGCAGGTCGGCTCGACGATCCACCCGGGCCGGAACGTCGGCCTCGGCAAGGACTTCACGCTCTTCGCCCTGGTCGACGGCGTCGTGAAGTACGAGTGGCGCACACGCTCGCAGCGCAAGGTCTCCGTCTACGCG
The DNA here is from genome assembly GCA_963797395.1 of uncultured delta proteobacterium. Classification (GTDB taxonomy): domain Bacteria; phylum Myxococcota_A; class Polyangia; order Polyangiales; family Polyangiaceae; genus Palsa-1150. The sequence goes on along the minus strand of CAWCPA010000008.1, from coordinate 394,891 downwards.
CAGGGCTGAAGTCGGCGGCGCGGCAGTGACGGCGCGCAAGCGGCTCCTCGCGATCGACCTCGACGGCACGCTCCTCGACGCGCGCGGTGCCCCGCACGCGCGCGACGTGAGGGCGGTGCGCGCGGCGCTGGACGCGGGCGTGTCGGTCAGCATCGTCACCGGCCGCCTCTACTCGGGGTCCCGGGCCGCCGCGGAGGTGCTCGGCCTGAAGAGCGCCATCGGCTGCATGGACGGGAGCCACCTCGTCCGCGCGCACGATCACGCGACGCTCGTGCACGACGGCGTCTCGGGCGCCGAAGCCGCCGCGCTCCGGCGGGCCCTGTCGGGCACCGGGGCGGCGACGTTCGTGTTCGCGGAGGACGCGATCGGCCATGACGCCACCGGCGCGCCCTTCGTCCACTACATGTCGACCTGGTCGAGCGACGTCCGCATCGCCGCGGACGTCTTCGAGCACGACCTCTGGGCCGCGGCCGGCGGGATCACGGCGGCCGTCGCGCTCGGCGCCCGGGAGCCCCTGGCGCGCGCCGTGCTCGAGCTCGAGCGCGACGCCCCGGGGGCGATGTTCGTCGCCTTGTTCCCCATCCGGCGCGAGCCCCACGGCGGGACGTGGGCCGTGATGGTCCGCGCGGCGGGCCGGACCAAGGGCACGGCCGTCCGCTGGATTGCGGAGTACGAGGGCGTCGCCATGGAAGACACCGTCGCCGTGGGCGACTGGCTCAACGACATCCCCATGTTCGAGGTGGCCGGGCGGTCCTTCGCGATGGGGCAGGCGCCCCCCGAGGTGAAGGAGAAGGCGACCGACGTGCTCGCCGAGACCACCTCCGAGGGCGGCGGCATCGCCTCGGCCATTTCGGCGGCGTTCGAAATCCGGGTGGACTGAGAGGGCCGGGGCCGGCGGCCGCCGGCTCCGCCGCATCCGCGTGAAATCTCGGGGTCGACGTAGGCCGCGTGCTTGAACGCGGCCGTGATATGTTCCATCCTTGTAACGTCGAATATGACTTTCAACTTCGGCTCCAGCAGCGAACCGCGCGAGGCGAACCCGCCGCCGGTCGTCGCCCGCGCGCCCGCTGCGCTCGGAGTCGATGCGACGGCATCGCACGGAGTCGATGCGACGGCGTCGCATGGAGCCGAGGCGCAGCTGGCGCCCGATCATCGCGTGCTGCTCGTCGGGCAGCCGAACGTGGGCAAGAGCGTGGTGTTCGGCGCCCTCACCGGCACGTACGTCACCGTCAGCAACTACCCGGGGACGACCGTCGAGATCACCCGCGGCCGCGCGAAGTTCGGCGAGCGCACCTGGGAGGTCATCGATACCCCCGGCACGCACAACCTCGTCCCCATGAGCGAGGACGAGGCAGTGACCCGCCAGATCCTCGTCTCGGCGCGCCACGACGCGCTCGTGCAGGTCGGCGACGCGAAGAACCTCGTCCGCACGCTCCTCCTCACGCTGCAGATCGCGGAGCTCGGCGTCCCCTTCTGCCTCGACCTCAACATGCTCGACGAGGCGCGCGCCCGCGGCCTGTCGATCGACCTCGACTTGCTCTCGCGCGAGCTGGGCGGCGTGACCGTCCACGCGTCGACGGCCACCGAGGGCGAGGGCCTCGACGCCGTGCGCGCGTACCTCGCCGCGCAGGGGCCCGTCGCGGACGCCGCGCGCCTCCCGCTCGCGTGCGCCCCCCGCTTCCCGGACGAGGTGGAAGCCGCCATCGCGGACATCGAAGCCCTGCTCGACGGCTCGGCGCCCGTCGCGAAGCGCGCGATCGCCACGATGCTCCTCGCCGGCGAACGCGGCGTCGGCGAGCCGCTGGCCGCGATCGCGCGCGTGAGCCCCGAGGCGCTGCGCGTCGCGGGCGAGCGCGCCAGGTCCGTGTCGCTCGGGCAGGGCGTGCCGATGTTCGCGCTCCTCAGCCGCCTGCGCCTCGCGCGCGCGCAGGCGCTGGTCCGGATGGTCCAGCGCCGCGACGCCGCCGCCGAGGCGCGCAGCCACGAGGGCCACGTCTCCTGGGGGGCGAGCGCGGGGGTCGCGGCCGGCGCGGCGCTCACCGGCGCGCTCGTGTACGACGGGGCGCTGGCGCGGGTCGCGGCGGGCGGGGCAGCGACCCGCTCGCGTCGTTCGGGTTCTTCGACGTGGTCGGGCGCATCTTCTCGCGGGACCTGTTCGCGGGGTGGCACGCGTCCGCCCTCGCGGTCCTCGGGGCCGCCGCGGTGCTCGGCGTTTTGATGCTGCGCGCGCACGCGCGCCTGCGCACGGGCGGGTGGAAGCTCGCGATGGCGTTCGCCGCCGGGTGGACGGCCTGCTGGGCGGCGGGGTGGGTCGCCGGGCGCGCGCCCTCGGCCGTCCCGGTGCACGTCGGCGCAATCGTGGGGCTCGCGACGCTGGCGCTCGCGTGGCGCGCGGGCGACCGGCACGACGCGGCGGCCTCGCAGGCGATCGGCCGCGCGTCGACGCACCCGGTCTGGGGGCTGCCCATCCTCGCGCTGGTCCTGCTGCTCGCCTACAAGGTCGTCGGGGTCTTCGGCGCGGGCACGGCGGTCGACTTCATCGAGAAGCGGGTGTTCGGCAGCGTGCGCGCCCAGGTCGCGCTCGACGCCCCGTCGGGGCCCGAGGCGCTCGCGGCCGGCGACTTCGCGGCCGATGGCTCCGAGCGCCTCGTGGCGCTCGACGAGGGGACCGCGCGCGTGCGCGTCGTCGCGCAGACGAAGGTCGACGGCGTGTACGTGGCCGACCCGACCGCGCGCATCGACCTGTACCCGTCGAGCTTCCTGAAGGCGCCCGTGCCCGACGGGTCGGTGTACGTCGACGGCGGCGTCGAGGGGCTCAAGGGCGCCGAGGCCCGCGTGTGGAGCGGCGCGCTGAACCGCATGGCGTACGGCTTCTTCGCGTGGCTCGGCGTCCCCCTGCTGACGGCGTTCTTCGTCGGGCCCTACGGCCTCGTCACGATGGGCGTCACGTACGCCGTCGCGATCGTGCTGCCGGTCGTGACGACCTTCTTCTTCGTGTTCTCGATGCTCGAGGACTCCGGGTACCTGCCGCGCCTGGCGGTCATGTCGAACCGGGTGCTCCGCGGGATGGGGCTGAACGGCAAGGCGGTGCTCCCGATGGTGCTCGGCCTCGGGTGCGACACGATGGCCACGCTCACCGCGCGCATCATGGAGACGAAGAAGGAGCGCGTGCTCGTGACGTTGCTCCTCGCGCTCGGCATCCCGTGCTCGTCGCAGCTCAGCGTCATCTTCGCGCTGATGCAGCGCACGTCCACCGCGGCCACCCTCGTCTGGATGACCGTCATGATCGGGACCCTGCTGGGCGTCGGCTTCGTGGCCGCGCGCGTCCTCCCCGGTGACAAGAGCGATTTCTTGCTCGAGATGCCGCCCATCCGCCAGCCGATGGTGCAGAACATCGCCGCCAAGACGATGGCGCGAATCGAGTGGTACCTGAAGGAAGCCGTCCCGCTCTTCCTCGCCGGCACGGCGCTCCTCTTCGTGCTCGACGCGCTGCACCTCCTCGTGTTCGTGCACCGGGCGGGCGAGCCCATCGTGCGGAACATCCTCGGCTTCTCGAACCAGGCCGGCGTCTCCGACAAGGTGAGCGAGGCGCTCCTCGTGGGCTTCTTGCGGCGCGACTTCGGCGCGGCGGGCCTGCTCGACCTCGCGCGCGCGGGGCGCCTCTCGCCCGCGGACGTGGCCGTGTCGATGGTCACGATCACGCTCTTCATCCCCTGCATCGCCAACGTCTTCATGATCGCGAAAGAGCGCGGGTGGAAGGTGGCCGGCGCGATGAGCGGCTTCATCTTCCCGTACGCGATCGCGGTGGGCGCCGTGGTCCGCCTGGGCTTTCGCCTCTTCGGAGGGACCTGACGATGATCGATTGCGGCATGTGCGGGCACTCGTTCACGCAGCAAGAGGGCGCGGCCTGCCGCAGCGGCTGCCCGGTCGCGGGCGGCTGCGGGATGGTGACGTGCCCGGCGTGCGGCTACGAGTTCCCGCCCGAGTCGAAGATCGTCTCGCTCATCACGAACCTCTTTCGCAGCAAGCGCCCGGAGCCCGCCCGATGATGCGTCGCCTCGACACGTGCCGCGCCGGGGATCGCATCCTCGTGGGCGCGGTGGAGGGCGAGCCCGCGCGGATCGACCGCCTGGCCGCGGTGGGGCTCATGCCGGGCGTCGAGCTGCGGGTGCAGCAGGTGCGGCCGGTGGTGGTCGTCGAGTGCGACGAGACGGTGCTGGCGCTCGAGCGCGAGATCGCGGCGGGCATCGTGGTGACGGACGTGCTGGCGGAGGCCGCGGAATGATGGGCGGGTTGCGGAGGCGGGCGGCGCGGCGGCGCGCGTGGTGGGCGGCGGCGGGTCTCGCGGCGGCGGTCGCGCCGTGGCTCGTCGGCTGCGCGTCGTCGGCGGCGCCGGGCGCGGGGGCCCTCGAGCGGGGCTCGCCCCCCGCGGCCGAGGAGAACATCGCCGCCGTGCACGTGAGCAAGTGCGGCGCCTGCCACACGCTGCCCGGCCCGCGGACGCGGACGCGCGAGCACCTCGAGGAGGCCTTCTCGCGGCACCGCCGGCGCGTGCGCCTGACGAAGGACGAGTGGAGCGCGATGCTCGACTATCTCGCGATGCCCGACGGCGCGACGGCGCGGCAACCCTGACGGTCAGTCGCGCGACGCGACGAGCTCGACGACGGCGCGGTCGACGCTGTGCGAGGTGGGGACGCGGAGCTTGGTCGCCGCGACGCGCACGCGGAGGGCGGGCGTCTCGGCCATCAGGCGCTCGACGAGGCGCGCGGCGAAGGTCTCGAGGAGGCGGTACGGCTCGGCGAGCCCGACGTCGACGACCATGTCCGCGACGGCACCGTAGTCGACGGCGTCCCGGCGGACGTCCCGCTTGGGGAAGGCCGAGAGCGGGAGCGTGAGCTCGACGTCGACGACGATCTCCTGCGGGAGGGCGCGCTCGGAGTGCGAGACCCCGAGGTTCGCACGGAACCGCACCCCCTGAAGGCGCAGGGTGTACTCGCGAAGCATTCGAGCGAGGGTACTCGGCGCGGAGATGCAAAGCGAGGGACCGGGCGTCCGCCCGGGGTCCTGGCCGACCCGCGTCCGGTCTTCGCCGACCCGCGCGCCTTCCTCGAGCCGCCCGATGCCGTCCCAGGGCGGATCGGTGCCTTCCCGAGGGTGCCGAGCGGCGTCCTCGCCGGTCCGCGTGCGGTCCTCGAGCCGCCGGATGCCGTCCGGGCCGACCCGCGTGCCGTCCTCGCGCCGCCCAGTGCCGTCCTCGGTCGACCCGGTGGCGGGACGGAGAAATCGTACGGCCCCCTTCATTTCTCTTTCGCGAACGGCGCCTCGTCCGGAACTCTTCACGGAGAGGTTCCCGTCATGAGCAAGAAGAGCCAGAACGAGGTGCTCACGCGCGACGCGCAGGCCATCGCCGGCGTCCGGCAGCACCTCATGGGAGGGGGGACGCTCTCGCTCGTCGGCGTGAAGTACACGCCCGCCGCCCTCGTCGACCTCCTTCAAAGCCAAATCGACGCCATCGCGAGCGCCAACGTCGCGGGGGCGTTATGGCACGCCGCGGTCGAGCGCTACCGGGCCATCGACGCGGAGGTCACGGCCGTCGTTCGCAGGCTGCGGCTCCGAGCCTGCGACGAGTTCGGTCCCGACAGCCCCCTCCTCGCCGACTTCGGCTTCGCGCCGCCCAGGCTCCCCGTGCTCACGCCCGCCCAGATCGTCGCGCGCTCGGCCAAGGCGGCCGCGACGCGCAAGGCGCGGCGAACGATGGGCTCCCGGAAAAAGAAGGCGGTGAAGGGGAACGTCAAGGCGGTGGTCATCTCGCCGGTCCTTCCGGCGGAGCCGGACGAGGACCTGAACGCGCTCCCCGACGGGAGCACGATCTAGGCTGGTCTAAGGTACTTTGAAGGGGTGACGCTCCCCGCCCCCGCGGCCGCTCGGCGCGCCCAGCCGGGGCTCCGCCTCCAAATCGTCCTCGCGCTGGCGGGGCTGATGCTCCTCGCCTTCGTGCCGCTCTTCTTCGCGGTCGCCAGCCTGACCCGCGCGACCGTGCTCGGCGCGCGCGAAGACGCGGCGCGCGCGGTCGGCCGCTCGCTCGCGGCGCACCTCGCGGACGCCGCGCGCGACGGCGACGGCGCGCTCCGCGCGGCCCTTCGCCAGGCGGTCGTGGACGGGACGGCGGACGGCCTGTGCGTCGCGGCGCCGGGGGCGGCCCCCGCGTGCGACGGCCCGGCCGCCGATCTCCCCGCGATGGCCGGGCGCGCGGCCCGCGGCGACGCGGGCGAGGCCGTGGAGGTGGTGCGGGGCGCGCGCGGGCGCGCCTTCCAGGTCGTGTCGCGGGCCGGTGGCGCGACGGTGGTGACGCGCATGGCGCTCGACGCCGAGGCGGGCCGGGGCCTGCCGCTCGTGCGGCTCGTCGCGCTCTACATGATCGTCTTCGCGCTCGCGCTCATCGTCTTCGCGTACTTCGCGCTGACGCGGCTCATCGTGCGGCCGGTCGAGCAGCTCGTGGACGCGGCCGACCGCGTCGCGAACGGGGCGCGCACCCTGCGCGTCCCGCGGCACGGCGCCCGCGAGCTCGTCGAGCTCGGCGCGAGCGTGCAGACGATGGCCGAGCGCCTCATCGCGGAGGAGGCGAACCTCATCCTGAAGGTCGAGGAGCTCACCGACGCGACCCGCCGCCTGACCGACACCCGCGCGCAGCTCGTGCGGAGCGAGCGCATGGCCAGCGTGGGCCGGCTCGCGGCGGGCGTCGCGCACGAGATTGGCAACCCGATCGCGGCGCTCATGGGCATGGAAGACCTGCTCCTCGAGGGCGACCTCGACCCGGACGCCGAGCGAGACTTCCTCCAGCGCATGCGCCGCGAGACCGATCGCATCCACCTGGTCGTCCGCGACCTGCTCGACTTCGCCAGGCCCGAGGCGGCCGACGCGGACGCGGGTCCGCCCGCCCTCGCGGACGTGGGCGACGTGGTGCGCGACGTGGTCGCGCTGGTGAAGCCGCAGAAGCCGTTCCGGTCGGTGCGGGTCGACGCGCCGGCCATCGAGGGGCTCGAGGTCGCGCTGGCGGCGGCGAAGCTGACGCAGGTGCTCCTCAACCTGGTGCTCAACGCCGGCGCGGCGATCGCGAGCGAGGGGCGCGAGGGCCGCGTGACGGTGCGCGCGGCGACGACCGGCGACGGGCGCGTGCGCATCGAGGTGGAGGACGACGGGCCGGGCATCGCGCCGTCCGTGCGCGACCGGCTCTTCGAGCCGTTCGTGACCACGAAGCCGGTGGGCGAAGGCACCGGCCTGGGGCTGGCCGTGTGCCGCGGGCTCGTCGAGTCGGCGGGCGGCGAGATCGCGATGGACCCCGCGTACGAGGGCGGCGCGCGGTTCTACGTGGTGCTGCCGGCGAAGTTCAGGAACGACGGTCGCTCGCGATCCACGCCGTGAGCGGGACGGCCTCGAGGCGCTCGGCGTCCATCGCGGCGAGGATCATCGGGAGCGCGCGGACCGAGGCCGGCTCGGCCGCCGGGTCGCCGGGCGCGTCGTGGAGCGCGACGATCGCGCGGTCGCGCAGGTCGCGGCGGACGCGCGCCGCGACGTCCTCCGCCTTCGCGGACGCGCCGGCGTCGCGCGCGTCGAGCGACCAGCCGACGACCGGCAGGTCGAGCGCCTCGGCGACGCGCGCCACCGCGGGGCTCGTGCGGCCCGCCGGCGGCCGGAAGAACGGCGGGCGGAGCCCCGTCGCGGCCTCGAACGCCTCGACGCCGCGCTCGAGATCGCGCCGCACCCGGTCTTCGCCGCGCAGCCACAGGCGCCGGTCGGCCGCGTAGGACTGGAGCCCCACCGCGTGCCCGCCGTCGAGGATGGCGCGCACGACCTCCGGGCACTGCTCCGCCCGGCTCGCCACCAGGAAGAACGTGGCCTTGGCGCCGCTTTGCGCGAGGAGCTCGAGCACCCTCGGCGTCCACCGCGCGTCGGGTCCGCCGTCGAAGGTGAGCGCCACGCCGCGCGCGCCTCGCGGTCCGCGCGCGACGGCGTCGGCGAAGACGCGCAAGCGCGGCACGAAGACCCCCGCGGCGAGCAGCCCCGCATATCCGGCGAGCAAGAGCGCGGATGCCACGAACGGCGGCGGGTGCCTCAGCACCGCGAACGCCGTCGTCGCGAGCACCCCGACCGTCGCGGCGTAGAGGGCGAGCCGCGCCGGCGGCATCACCGCTTCGCGCGCTTGGACGCCACCTCGACCTCGTCCCCGTCTTCGGCGTCTTCGATGGGGCGCTTGGGCGCGGCCTTTCCGGCGGCGGCCACGCGGCTGCGCTGCGGGAGCGCCGCGGGCTCTTTCTTGACGGGAGGGTCGGTGTTGTCGAGGCCGAAGAGCGCGCCGAGCACGCCCGCGATGAGCGGCAGCGACGCCGCGGGCAGCTCACCCACGGGGCCCGGACCGCCCGCGCCCACGAACTCGAGGCTGGGCACGACGATTCCCCCGGCCCACTGCCGGAGCGCGAACATCGCCCCCACGCTGATGAGCGCCCCGAACACGGCCTTGAGCGCGCCCTCGATCTTCGCGTCGGCCGCCCAGATGGGCTTCCCCGCGAGCAGGCCCGTGAGCGTGCCCGCCAGAGCCGCCGAGACGTACGCGAGCGCGCCGCCGCCTGCGCCGAGGTAGTTGACGGCGCCGAGGTGCACGAGCCCGGCGGCGAGCGCGCAGCCGACGATCAGACCGAGGACAAGGCCGAAGATCAGGCGACGCAGCATCCGTTCCTTTACAGGTTGGCCATGCAGACGCAGGACGTCAACGATGAGCAGGCCGATCCACACACACCGTGCTCTTGTCTCGTCTCGTCTCTCGTTGCTCGTCCGGGGTCACTCGGGCGTGCGGGCTCGGATGGCCGAAGCAAGGCGAGAAGCGAGCCGCGTGCGCCGGCCGGGCTGGCGCGACAGCCCGGATTGCACCGCCAGCTCGAGCGCCCGCGGGTCGCAGACGAGCACCACCAGGCGCTTGCCCCGGGTGACCGCCGTGTAGAGCAGGTTCTTCGAGAGCATGACGAAGTGCGTGGTCAAGAGGGGGATGACGACCGCCGGATACTCGCTGCCCTGCGACTTGTGCACGGTGCACGCGTACGCGAGGGAGAGGTCGTCGAGCTCGGAGGCTTCGTAGGGGACGTCCCTCCCGTCGAAACGAACGACGAGCGTCCCTTCTTCCGGTTCGATGCTCGACACGAAGCCGACGTCGCCGTTGTAGACGTTCTTGTCGTAGTCGTTCCGAAGCTGCATGACCTTGTCGCCGGCGCGGTAGCTGCGGGCACCGCGGACGAGGGACGGGCCGGATGGGTTCAGCGCCTCCTGGAGGGCCTGGTTCAGGGCGACCGCGCCCGCCGGCCCCCGGTTCATGGGCGTGAGGACCTGGATGTCGCGGAAGGGGTCGAGGCCGAAGCGGTCGGGGATGCGCGACGTGAGGAGCTCGAGGATGGTGGCCTTGGCCCGCTCGGGGTCGCGGCGCGCGATGAGGAAGAAATCGGCGTCTTTTGAATCCGCCGCGCCGGGCACGGGGAGCTCCCCTGCGTTGATGCGGTGGGCGTTCGTGACGATGAGGCTCCGGGCGGCCTGGCGGAAGATCTGCTGGAGGCGCACGGTGGCCACGACGCGCGAGGCGATCGCGTCGCGCAGCACGGCGCCCGGCCCGACGCTCGGGAGCTGGTCGACGTCGCCCACGAGGAGCAGGCGCGTGCCCGGCGCGACGGCCTGCGCGAGCGCGTCGGCGATGGGGAGATCGAGCATCGACGTCTCGTCGACCACGACGGCCCCCGCCTCGATGGGCCGCGCGCGATCGCGCTTGAAGCCCATGCCCTTCGGGTCGAACTCGAGGAGGCGGTGGAGCGTGGTGGCCTCGGCGCCGGTCGCCTCGGCGAGGCGCTTCGCGGCGCGCCCCGTCGGGGCCGCGAGCTTCACGACGACGCCGGAGCGCACGAGCGTCGCGAGGATCGCCCGGACGATGGTCGTCTTCCCGACGCCCGGGCCGCCCGTGACGACGAGCACCTGCCGCCGCGCCGCCTCCTCCACCGCGCTCCGCTGCTCGGGCGCGAGCTCGACCCGGGCGCGCGCCTCGAAGGCGGCGATCGCGTCCGCGACGCCGTCGATCGGCGCCCGCCGCGCGGACGCGATCTCCGCGAGGCGGCCCGCGAGCCGCACCTCGGCCGTGTGCATCTCGGCGGCGAAGACGCCCGTGACGTCTTCCTCTCCCTGCAGCGGCTCGAGGACGACGCGGCCCATGAGCATGCACGACTGGAGCGCGCGATCGAGGCGCGCGCGCACGTCCTCGTCGTCGCCGTCGAGCGCGAGCATCTGCGCGGCGGCGGTCACGACGTCGCGGAGGCCCGTCCAGACATGGCCCGCGTCCGTGAGGTCGTGCACGATCTGGAGCACGCCGGCCTGCATGCGCTCGGGCGAGTCGGGGAGGACGCCGAGCGTGGCGGCGATGCGATCGGCCGTCTTGAACCCCACGCCGCGCACGTCGAGCGCGAGGCGGTAGGGCTCGCGCGAGACGACGTTCATCGCGTTCGGCCCGTACCGGCGGAGGATGCGCGTCGCGAGCGCGGGGCTCGCCCCGTGGGCCTGCAAGAAGACCATCACGTCGCGAAGGGCCCGCTGCTCCTGCCACGCCTTCACGAGCGCCGCGCGCCGCTTGTCGCCGAGGCCCTCGACCTCCCGCAGGCGCTCGGTGTCTTCCTCGAGCACGCGGAGCGCGTCGAGGCCGAACGCGGTGACGATGCGCTGCGCGAGCTTGGGTCCGACGCCCTTGATGAGCCCCGAGGCGAGGTACTTCTCGAGGCCCGCGAGCGTGTCGGGCGCGAGCTCGATGAACGACTCCACGCGAAGCTGCGGGCCGTGCTTCTTGTCCTGCTCGATGCGCCCGCGTACGCGGACGCGCGCGCCGACGTGCGTGGGCGGGAAGTTGCCGACGACCGCGAGCCGCTCCTGCCGCCCGTCGACCGCGAGCTTGACGACGCGGTAGCTCGATGTGGGGCTCTCGAAGGTGATGCGCTCCACGACGCCCTCGAGCGTCGGCGCGTCGGGGTCCCCGCCCGGCGCCTTGGCCACGTCGCGCGCAAAGGGGAGGCGCAGCGCGGGCGTGGGCGGGGGCTTGTTCACGGGGGCGTACTTGACAGGGTTTACAAGAGGGGGTCCGGCGGAGGGGGTGCCGGCGCGTGGGAACGTGCGCTTCTGCCCGCGCTGACTATTTCTGTCTCGGGCCCCGTCGAACGGGCGTCCTCGCGCTGGCTGGGGCAAAATGGACCGATTTGAGACCCGTGCACAAGCGTTGGGACTTGCGAGGGTGGGAGGCTTGAGCCTAAGGTCCGCCTCCGCTGTCCCCCGAGCGCGACCGTTGGCGCGTTCGTCGCTAGGCCGGAGCGCGACATGAAGAGGCGCAAGTCCCCAGCACGCCGCGTGACCATGGCGGTGGTCGGCACGCTCCCTCTGGTCGGGGCGCTGATCAGCATCTTCTGGATGGTCCTGGCGCGCACGCGGCCCGAAGAGTGGGGCCACGCGCTCGCCTCATGGGTCACGGGCTCTGCGACGAGTTTGCTCGGGGCCATCGTGCTGATGCAAGCCCTCTACACCGGGTTGCAGAGCCTGCTGTGGCAGAAGTACCGGCCGTTCAAGCGGCCGAAGGGCGCGGCGTGGCCGCGCGTCACCGTCGTCATCCCCGCCTTCAACGAGGGGCCGATGGTCGAGCGAAGCATCCGCTCGGTCACCAAGTCGAACTACCCGGCCGACAAGCTGGAGATCATCGTCGTCGACGACGGATCGCGCGACGACACGTTCTTCCACATGCAGCGGCTCCGGCGCGAGTTCCCGGGCCTCGTGCGGCTCATTCGCTTCCCCAGCAACCGCGGCAAGCGCGCGGCGCTCGAGGCGGGCTTCCGCGAGGCGAGCGGCGACATCCTCGTCACCATCGACTCCGACAGCGAGGTCGAGGCGAAGACCATCGGCGAGATGGTGACGCCCTTCCTCGCCGACGAGCGCGTGGGCGGGGTGGCCGGCCGCGTGGCGGTGCTCAACCGCGACACGATGATCAGCCGCATGCTCGAGGTGCAGTACACGCTGGCCTTCGACTTCGGGCGCGCGGCGCAGTCGGCGTACCGCACCGTCGCGTGCTGCCCGGGCGCCCTCTCGGCCTTCCGCCGCGAGCTCGTGGTGCCGCACCTCCCCGAGTGGACGCACCAGAAGTTCCTCGGCCGCCCGGTCGCGCACGGCGAAGACCAGGCGCTCACGAACATCGTGCTTCGCCAGGGCTACGACACGGTCTACCAGCGCACCGCCGCGATCCACACGCTCGCGCCGACGACGTACAAGCAGCTCTCGCGCATGTTCCTCCGCTGGGACCGGAGCTACATCGTCGAGGGCTTCAGCTTCGCGAAGTTCATGTTCACGCGGTACCGCGAGAAGAACCGCGTGCTGCCCATCGTGAGCTTCATCGTCTCGAACCTGCGCCTCGTGCTCTTCTTCTGGGGCCTCGTCGAGCTGCCGTTCTTCTTCGCAGACTCGCCCGGCAGCCACGTCCAGGCGGCCATCGCGCTCTGCCTCGGGTCGCTCTTCACGGCCGGCTACTACCTGCGCATCGAGCGGAGCTTCCGCTTCGTGTACGGCCTCGTTTACGCGGTCTACAGCGTGCTGCTCCTCCAGTGGATCCTCCCCTGGGCGCTCATCACGGTCCGCGACGAGCGCTGGGGGACCCGCTAGCCCCATAGCCGGGCGATACCTTCGCGATCCCGCCGCCGGGGGTCGTCGCCGTACGGGGAGTACGGCTCCTCGCCCCGTCGACGGGCTCGCTCGGTCTCACCCGGCTATGGGGCTAGCGGGGCGACGGGGGGGACTTTTTTCAGCCCGTGGCCACGGGCGTTGTAGCCTGTAGCCGGCTCAGCCGGACAGTCATGGCCGCTTCGGCGGCGAGGCGAGCACGCGGCGGATCGCGCCGTCGCGGAGCTCGAACGCCTCGGGCGACGTGAGGTCGCCGAGCGGCGTGACGAGGCCCGTCTCGCCGAGGAGCCGCAGCATGACGCTGCCCGCCTCCTGCGCGCGGCGCTCGACCTCCTCGCGCCCGAGGCTCTGCATCACGCCGCTCGCGTCGAACTGCGCGAGCACGCCGCGAACCGCGATGTCGCGCAGCACGCCGACCGGGATGGGAGCCCCCGCCGCCAGCGCCCGCAGCATGGCCCCCGCGGGCATCGCGGGCTCTGCGATCTCCGACTCGACCCAGACCCGCAGCGGCGAGCCCTCGCGCTCCTCGCGGGCGACCGCCTCGCGGGCCCCCTCGATGCCCACGTTCACCGCGCCGAGGCTCCCCTGCCGCGCGTGGTCGGGATCGTAGAGCTCGAGGACCGACGTGCCGATGCGCCGGAGCAGCAGCGGCACGCCCTGCGACTGCTCCACGATGTAGTCGAGCGCCTCGTCGGCGAAGCGGATGCCCTGGCGCCCGCCGAGACCCCGCATCATCGAGACCGCGGCCTCCGTCGCCAGGCACGGCACGCAGAGCGACGGGAACGCCCCCATGATCGACTGCTGCCCGAGCGTGCGCAGCGGCGCCCAGAGCAGCGGGTGCAGCGCGCCGCAGAGGAGCACGCCCACCGACGCGCCGCCGCTCGGCGAAGGGCTCTCGCCGAGCGCGTTGCGCAGGCGCCCGAGCAGGATCGCGAGCACGTCGAGCGCCTGCCCGGCGCGCTGCGTGTCCATGGCGAGCACCTGCTCGAGCTCGTCGAGCACGAGGAGCAGCGGCGGCGCGCGCTTGCCGTCCGCGAACGCCGCGCACGCCGTGCAGAGGTCGCGCACCACGCGCGTGAGCGCCGCCGCGTCCACCTCGCCGGTGGGCGCGTCGGGGACCTGCGCCCGCGGATAGCGCGCGCGCGCCGAGTCGGTGAGGCGGGCGCACATCGAGCGCAAGATCGCGTCCACCGCGAGCGACGGGTCCTGCCCGAAGGCGATCTCGTGGTGGAAGCCCGCGAGGTCCACGTACGCCGAGAGGCCCGGCAGGCGCCGCGCGACCTCGAGCGCCAGCGACGACTTGCCGAAGCGCCGCAGCCCCGTCACGACCACCCAGCGCCCGGCCCGCGTCTCCGCGAGGAGCCCCGAGACCAGCCGCTCGCGGTTCCAGAACTGGCTCGAGGACGTGATGCGCCCGCGCACCTCGAACGGGTTGCCGCGCAGCGAGGTCTCCTCGACGAGGTCGAGCAGGTCGCTCGAGTCCCGCGCCCACTCGAGCCGCGAGACCGCCAGCGGCAGCACGTGCACCGCGCGCGTGCCGCCGCGGCCGGCCCAGTCGAGCACCGCGCGCACCGCGCCGAGGTCGAGCGAGGCGCTGTCGTCGTGGAGAAGGAAGCCGACGCGCGCGCCCGCGCGCTGCGAGACCTCCACCGCGTGGTAGACGTCCTGCTCCTTCACGCGCAGGCCGTCGGGCACGCGCACGACCGACGCCTGCCGGCCCCACCGCTCCCACGCCGCGTCCGAGGGCAGGTCGACCCGCAGGGAGTCGTTGCGCGACGGGAGCACCGCGCGCATCGGATCGGGCCGCCCGACCAGGCCGAGCGCGTCGAGGCGCACGCGCGTCTCCTTCGACCACGAGGTGAACGACCGGCGCGCGCGGCGCATGCGCGCGCCCCACGAGAAGAGGCCGAACACCGCGAAGATGGCCGCGATCGAGGCGCCGGTGGTGCGCTCGTGCCGGGCCCAGAGCCCCTCGAGCCGTCGATGGAGCTCGCAGTCGTAGAACTGCCCGCCGGCCTGGGTCGCGCACCGCTCGCACCGCGCGTCGGAGAGGCCGAGCGCGCGGCACGCGTTCTCGCGCGAGAGCAGGTGCCGGAACCAGTCGCCGTAGGTCGAGGCCTCCGCGAAGCGCGCGGCCTCGAGCGGCGCGCCGCTGCGCGCGTCCGCGCGCCAGGGCACCCCCTCGGGCATCTCGCCGAAGCCGCGCGCGAAGGGGACGAACGACGCGAGGTCGGAGGCGAACGTGTCCGCCTTGCCGTGCCGGTCGTCGCACGCGTCGCGGAGGGTGGAGAACGGCGTCTCGTGGCCGCGCGAGTCGAGCGCGAGCATCGCGTCGACCGTGGGCGGCCGCGCGAACGAGGCGGGCACGCTGACGGCCTGGCCGAGCCAGAGCATCTCGGTGTAGCGCGCGCAGACGCGGAGCGAGGCGCTCGCGTCGTCGGGCAGCGCCCCCGCGGCGAGCCAGCGCGCGACGGCGTAGTTGACGTCGGGCGCGAGGGCCGTGCACTTCGTCGTGGAGGCGACGCTCTGCATCGCGCGGGCGGCGCGGCCGCACACGTCGAGCGGCGTGTCTTCGCGGGCGCCGGCGCGGATGTCGTCGACGCGCGGGAGCGACCGCGAGTCGAGCGCCTTGGGGCTCGGCAGCATCTTGTCGAGCCACACGTGGAACGAGGGCTCGGGGTCGCCGTCGGCCTGGCTCAGGAAGCACGAGAAGAGCTTGGTCTGCGCGGCCTTCGCGACCTCGGAGAAGTCGCCGGACGACACCGTGCCCTGCGGCGCCGGGAAGTCCTGCACCCAGGCGAGCACCGTGCTCTGCGAGACGTTCCGGCAGTCGGCCGCCCAGATGTCCTCGACCCGCTGCCGCAGGAGGAGCGGCGCGGTCGACTCGAAGGTCTCCTGGAGCTGGCGCGCCCGCCGGCACGCGCTCGTGGGGGCCTCCTCGGAGCACTGGGCCACGAGCTGGTACGCGCGCACGAGGTGCAGCGCCGCCGACAGCGAGGGCCCGCGGGGCCCCGACGCCGCGCTCACGCGCTGGGCCTCCTCGGCGAGCTTCGCGTCGAGCGGGTCGGACGAGGCGAACCACGCCTCGATCTTCGTGGGGCCCCCGGCCTTGATCTGCGCCCACGCGCGCGGCGCGGTCAGCCGCATCGCCTCGGTGAGCAGGCGCCGGTAGAAGAGCGGCTCGTGCTGAGGCCCGAGGAGGCGCGCCACCAGGCGCCCCGCGTTCGGCGCCGCGCCGGGCGCCGGCAGCGAGTCGCTCTCGCCCGCGCCGAACTCGGCGAGCTGCGCGAGCGACTTCGACGTCGCCTCCGAGTCCTCGAGGAACTGCCGCAAGCGCACCTGCTCGGGCCCGGGGACGCACGAGCCGACGTTCGTGACCTTGCCGTCGAGGAGCCGCTGTGCGAACGCGGCGGCCTCCGAGCAGAGCTCGTCCTTCGAGACCTGGCAGGTGTCGGCCCGCGACTGGGAGGCGTTCGCCCTCTGCGCGGTGGCCGAGAGCTCGTCGGCGCAGGCCGCGCGCTGGGCCGACGCGGCGTCGCGCGCCTCCTCGCACGCGTCGACCGCGCGCTGCGCCTGGTCGGCCCGCTGCTCGGCCGCGGCGCAGCTCACCACGGGCTGCGCCGTCGCCGCCGGGCCCGCGGCCGACGCGGCCCGGGGCCACGCGAGGACGGCCAGCGCCGCCGCCGCGATGCCGATCAGCGTCGCGCGAACACCGAGCATGGCGCCGATTTGCACTGGAAGAGTTTCAGGAATCGCTCCGGGTTCCGCGCCAGCCAGTCCCCCGTGGGGCTGCCCTCCTCGGCGCAGACGACGCGTACGTTCTCGTGCTCGAGAAAGTCCTCGACCGAGCGGCTCGAGAGCAGGGTACCGGGGATCCAGACGGCTCTATACCGGAGGTCGCTCTCCCAGGCGAGATAAGGCAGCTCCATCGACTGGTCGAACGCGAACGTCTCGCCGTCGCTCACCAGCTTGCGCGCGTTCGCGAACGGCGTGGGCGGGCCGTCGGCACCGACCGCGTCGCTCCTCTGGAGGTCGGTCATGCCCGCGTAAGCCGAGAGCGGCGGCCCCTCTCCCGTGAGGCCCGGCCACGCGTACGCGAGCTGCGCGATCCCCACCGCGCCGGCGATCGCCCCGAGCCAAGGACGCCACCGCGCCGGGATTGCCCCCGCGCGCGGCGCCGCGAAGGCGAGGACCAGCGCGGGGAACGCGAGCACGTACCGCGCGACCGAGGGATCCGGCGCGAGCACGGTGGCGAAGAGCGCGCCGAACCCGAGCGCTTCGCGCCGGCGGAAGAGCGTCACGGCGGCCGCGGGGATCGCCGCGACCACGAGCGCGCCGAAGCCCCCGATGCGCATGTCGAACACGGGCGGCGAGGCGAGCGACGTCCACGAGCGGACCACGCGGGAGAGCAGCGACCCGTGCAGGCGCGGGGCCGCCGCGCCCGAGTCGAGGAGGTGCTGCATCTTCTCGGTGCCCGGCAGGGTGATTGGCCCGAGGTGCACCTGCACCGGCCAGACGGGGTTGCCGAAGCGCAGGGCGTTCGCGAAGAAGGTCTCCCCGCCTGCCACGACGAGCACGAGCGCCACGGCGGTGGCGGCGCGCTCGCGCGCGCGCAGCCCGACGGCGAGGAGCAGGGCGGCGAGGACGGCGCCCGCGATGGGCGCGTTCGGCTTCGTGCCCACGTAGAGGCCGAGCGCGAGGCCGGCCGCGACGAGGGCGCGGCGCGTGTACGCGGGCTGCGCGGGCCAGCCCTGCGAGGCCGCGAAGAGGAAGTGGAGCGCGACGAGGAGGAACGCGGCGCAGGCGACGTCCACGTAGTCGGTCGGCATCTGCAGGAAGACCGCGGGCGCGACGACCCACGCGGCGCCCGACGCGAGCGCGGCCGAGCGCGACGCGCCCGAGCGGCGCGCGATGCCGGCCGTCGCGGCCGCCCCGAGGAGCGCGAAGGGGATCTGGACGAGATCGACCAGCCGGTCGTCCGGCAGCATGGCGCGGAGCGCGACGATGAGCAGCTCGACGTGGTGGGGGTAGGTGGACACGTAGGGCATGTCCCCGGGCACCGCGTCGAAGCCCCGCGCGACGAGCGCGAAGTTCACGTACGGTAGGTGGTACCCGAGCGCGTCCCATTGCCAGACCGGCAGCCACCGGGCCGCGACGACGGACGCCACCACCGCGCCAGCCGCCGCGAGCAGCAGCGGCCCCGAAGACCCGGTCACGAGCTCTCGCGGCCGGAGGCGCGGGCCGAAGCCGGACCCGGGCGCCGCCGCCAGGCCGACCGCGACCGCGACGCCCACGGCGAGGAGCGCGGGCCCGCCGAGCGCGTGGAACGCGCCGAGGATCCGCACCGCCGCGATGCTCAGGGCCGCCGTGAGGATGGCCCCCGAGAGCGCCCGGTCGGCCCCGCCGCCCGCCGGGAACGCGAGCGCGCCCAGCCGCGCCGCAACGAAGAGCGCACACGGCACGGCGATTGGGAGCAGGCCCCAGGGACCGAACACGGGGGACGGAGGCAATACCAGGGGCCGCCCGGCGGGTCCAAGCGCCCCGCCAAACGGCTTCGGTCGAGCTAAGCGGACCCCCTCACGCCGGGAGGGGCCTCACGCCGAGAGGGGCTCTTCGGCCTCGTCCGCTTCGGGCGGCGCCGACTCGCCAAAGCGACCGAAGGGGATTGCGTACTCGCCCGACACGTGCTCCGTGGTCAGGACGGTGCGCCGGTCGATTGGCTCGACGAGGCGCAGGATTTCGGCCTGCATCGCCCCGCGCCGGTATTGGTCGGGCGCCCGGCCGTCGGGCTCGAGGACGGCGAAGCGGAAGGTCTCGCGGGCGCCGGGCCCCTGGATGCGGCTTTGTCCGACGACGTGGGCGTTCATCCGGACGAGGGCCAGGTGGACCGCGCGCAGCAGACCGGGGCGCGCGCGCGTCTCGAGGCTGAAGAACGCGGGCTTGTGGAGGTCGTCGCTGGCGTCGAAGCGCACGATCACCGCGGCCTCCGGCGAGGGGAGGTGCCGCTGGACGGGGGGCCGGCCGTCGACGCGGAGCTCGCCCGTCACGAGGCCCCCGAACAGATTGGAGAAGCGGTAGACGTCCTGCTCGACCAGGGTCGGGGCGATCGCCTCGTCCCGGCGCAGCCAGAGGAAGTGCACCACCTCGGCCCCGCGCCGCGCGGCGCGCGAGTACACGTGGGCCCCGAGGATGTCGATGGAGTGGGCGGCGAGCGCGGTCGCGAGGCAGGTCTCGACCCCGGGGCGGTCGTCGGAGACGACGCAGACGATGGCGGCCCCCATCGGGAGCCTCCGCCAGATCTCGGCGTGTGCGGGGGCGCCGCTTCGCCGCGCCACGATTCCGGCGTGCTCGTCCACCGTGGGTCCGCGAAAGAGCTGCTGATATCGCCGCGGCATCGTCTCGGAGAATGACCCTCCGCCCCCGAACGTCGATGCCATGATGGGTGCGACCTTAGCGCACGGATCCCGACCGGGCCGTGACCTCCTGGTTTCGGGAAACTTAAAGAGAAGAGCCCCGAAGGCGCCAACGCCTCCGGGGCTCATCCTCTACGGTTGCCTACCGTCGTCGGTGATCAGAAGTCGCCGTGGCCGTGGCCCGCGTGGCCACCGCCGCCGCCGCCGGCCTTCTCGTCCTTGGGGCGCTCCGCGACGAGGCACTCGGTGGTGAGCATCAGGCTCGAGACGCTCGCGGCGTTCTGGAGCGCGGTGCGCACGACCTTCACCGGGTCGATGACGCCCTGCGAGAGGAGGTTGCCGTACTGGTCGGTCGCCGCGTTGTACCCGAAGTCGTCCTTGCCCTCGCGGACCTTGTTGATGACGATCGAGCCCTCGAGGCCGGCGTTCTGCGCGATCTGGCGCAGCGGCTCCTCGAGCGAGCGGCGGATGATCTGCACGCCGAACCGCTGCTCGTCGGGCACCTTGAGGCCGTCGAGCGCGGCCTGACCACGGAGCAGCGCGACGCCGCCGCCGGGGACCACGCCCTCTTCCACGGCCGCGCGGGTCGCGTGGAGCGCGTCCTCGACGCGGGCCTTCTTCTCCTTCATCTCGGTCTCGGTCGCAGCGCCGACCTTGACCACCGCGACGCCGCCCACGAGCTTCGCGAGGCGCTCCTGGAGCTTCTCGCGGTCGTAGTCGCTGGTCGTGTTCTCGATCTGCTTGCGGATCTCTTCGATGCGGCCCTTGATCGAGTTCTTGTCGCCGGCGCCGTCGACGATGGTGGTGTTGTCCTTGTCGAGCGTGACGCGCTTCGCGCGACCGAGGTCGCTGATCGTCACGTTCTCGAGCTTGAGCCCGAGCTCCTCGGCGATGACCTGACCGCCGGTGAGGACCGCGATGTCCTTGAGCATCTCCTTGCGGCGGTCACCGAAGCCCGGCGCCTTGACGGCCGCGCAGTGCAGCGTGCCGCGGAGCTTGTTGACGACGAGCGTCGCGAGCGCCTCGCCCTCGATGTCCTCGGCGATGATGAGGAGCGGCTTCTGGCTCCGCGCGATCGCCTCGAGGACCGGGAGGAGGTCCTTCATGTTCGAGATCTTCTTCTCGCTGATGAGGATGAAGGCCTCCTCGAGGACGGCCTCCATGCGCTCCGGATCCGTGACGAAGTACGGCGAGAGGTAGCCGCGGTCGAACTGCATGCCTTCGACCACCTCGAGGGTCGTCTCGGCGGTCTTGCTCTCCTCGACCGTGATGACGCCTTCCTTGCCGACCTTCTGCATCGCCTCGGCGAGCTTCGAGCCGATCTCCTTGTCGCCGTTGGCGCTGATCGTGCCGACGTGCTCGATCTCCTTCGGGTCCTTCGTCTGCTTCGCGAGCTTCTTGAGGGACTCGACGACCGCCTCGACGGCCTTGTCGATGCCGCGCTTGATCTCCATCGGGTTGTGGCCCGCCGCGACGAGCTTGGAGCCCTCGCGGTAGATCGCCTGCGCGAGCACGGTCGCCGTGGTCGTGCCGTCGCCCGCGACGTCGCTGGTCTTCGAAGCGACCTCGCGCACCATCTGCGCGCCCATGTTCTCGAAGCGGTTCTCGAGCTCGATTTCCTTCGCGACGGTGACGCCGTCCTTGGTGACCGTCGGCGAGCCGAAGCTCTTCTCGATGACGACGTTGCGGCCCTTGGGGCCGAGCGTGACCTTCACGGCGTCCGCCAGGGCGTTGACGCCGGCGAGGATGAGGTTCCGAGCTTGCTCGGTGTAGACGATTTCTTTCGCAGCCATGTTTGTTCGACCTCTGTCAGAAAGCTTTTGGAGTGGCGGGGTTTGGTGGCGGGCTCACTTCTCGAGAACGCCGAGGATGTCGTCTTCGCGGAGGATGAGCCGCTCCTCGCCGTCGACCTTCACTTCGTTTCCGCCGTACTTGCCGAAGAGGACGCGGTCGCCGACCTTCACGTCGAGCTTCCGCACGGTGCCGTCTTCCAGCACCTTCCCGTTGCCGACGGCGATGACCTCACCCTCGATCGGCTTCTCCTTCGCCGTGTCGGGGATGATGATGCCGCCCTTGGTCTTCTCTTCCTCTTTCACGCGCTTGACGATTACGCGGTCGTGCAGCGGACGAATGTTCGCCATGATGGGTCTCTCCTCGGGTTCTTGTGAGTGGGTTCGTGACCCGGCTTTCGAGGCCGGTTCGGTCTGCGTGGAGAGGTCCCGAGGTGTCTCACCCGGGCCCCCCCGAGCTCCGCGCCCTGGGCGACCGCTCGCGGTGGAGCGGAGCGCTTCGATGCGGATTGCTGGCACTCGGATCAGATGAGTGCCAACCGTCGCGGGCGAACGTAACCTCCGGGCTTGAGCCGTCAAGGTCCTGGTTCGGGGCTTTGTTGCGACGGACAAGCCATCGAAAAGTCACAAGCTTCCGTTGAGCCGGCCCCCACTGCTCGCCCGGCAAGCACTCCATGTAGGCGACTGCCAGAGGTGCCGCAAGCAGCCTCCCGTTCGAACCCCCGCGACCTCGAAACGAAATTGCGAATGTGCCGGTAACCTCTTACAAAAATAGCCAAGCCCAGCCCACGAGGCGGCCCGGACGGCGGCAGCGAACAGCGGAAACAAGGGACGGCCCAAGAGGGATTCATGAGCATCTTGCCGGCACACTCGGTCTCCCACTTCTTCTCCGACGCCGTGGAGGACGCGATGCGCCTGCAGCGCGTTGACGCAACCGACGGCGCGATGCGTTATCTCGTCGGCCTCCTCGTCGATTACGTCCACCCGGACCGGAGGGCCGGCGAGACCCTCGAGCGGCCGCTCACGCTGCTCCTCGACGAGGCGCTGCACGCCCCGGACCCCGCCGAGCGCTTTCAGCGGCTCCGCGTGATCGGCGACGGCATCCTCTATGGCTGCGGGTTCTTCGGCGACCACTTCGAGGCGCGCGGCGTCGACGCGCGGTACCTGCGGGGGCTCGGGACCCGCGCGTACGGCGAGGCGGGGTCGATGCTCCGCCGCCCCGCGCCGGACGCCGGCGCGAGCGGGCCCGACCTCTTCGCCGAGCTCGCGAGGAACTTCGACGCGTTCGTGGGCGTGCTCGCCGACGTGGCCGACGCGACGGTCGCGACCGGCGTGGAGAGCTCGCGAGGCATCCTCAAGGTGTACGAGCGCTGGCTGAAGACGGGCAGCGAGCGCCTGGCGAGCGCGCTCACCGCTCGCGGGGTCGTGCCGACCCGGGGGGGCCCGCGGGGCGTCCTTCAGTGAGCGCCGCGCCGGGGCGCGCCCGCTCCCTGGTGATGCGGGTGCAGTCCGCGCTCGAGCGTCTCTATCGTCTCGAGCGCGTGGCCAGCATCGAGGACTTCGTCGGGCCCGCGGCCGACGGCGAGCGCGAGGTGGTCCTCGTGCGCGAGGCGGCCGACGGGGTCCTCGAGGTGAGCGTGCGCCTGCCCCGCGTCGAGGGGCCCGAGCTTCCGCTCGACGTCCTCTGCCAGGTCATCGAAGGGGTGAGCCATTTCGTGTACCTGGTCGAACGGGCGCGGGCGGGCCGGGCGGCGACGCACCTCGAGCTCGAGGTCCAGGCCGAGGTCGACAAGTGGGTCGTGCTCGCCGCGTCGATGCGCTCGTTCGACGCGCGGCAAAGCGCCGCCCTCCGGGAGCGCCTCTACGAAGGCTACGAGCTCGTTCACGACGACGGGAGCCCGGCCGGCCGGGAGCTCGCCGAGCGGTACCGCGTCGCGAACGACGCCGCCCACGGCTTCGTCCGGCGCCTCGAGCGCGATTTCGTCGGGCGCGCCCGGTTCGGGGACCTGCACGAGGAGCTCTGGCGGTTCTTCCACATCGGCCAGGAGGGCAAGCTTCGCCTCGGCAGAGCTGCCTAGATCCTAGTATCGTCGGCAGCCCGTGCGATTCGACAAGCAGGTCCGCGAGGCGGTCGACCGGCTCGAGCTCCCCTTCAACGCCTTGGGCATCGATCCCTACGGCATCGCCAAGGCCGATCTGCGCCGCTGGTGCACGCCGGTCGCGTTCTTCTACCGGCACTACTTCTCCGTGCAGACGAGGGGCATCGAGCACGTGCCCGCGCGCGGCCGCGCGATGATCGTCGGCAACCATTCGGGCGGCATCGCCATCGACGCCGCGATGGTCGCGATGTCGTGCCTCCTCGAGATGGACCCGCCGCGTCTCGCGCAGGGCATGGCGGAGAAGTTCATCAACCGCGTGCCCTTCCTGGGCGCGATGGCGAGCCGCGGCGGCCACCTCACCGGCCTGCCCGAGCACGCCGAGCGCCTCCTCGAGGACGACCGGCTGCTCATGGTGTTCCCCGAAGGGGCGCGCGGGACGGCGAAGCTCTATCGCGATCGAAACTCGCTCGTCGACTTCGGCTCGGGGTTCGTGCGCCTCGCGCTGAAGACGAGGACGCCCATCGTGCCGGTCGCCGTGCTCGGCGGCGGCGAGGCCTTCCCGACCGTGGCGAACGCGTACAAGCTCGGGCAGGCGTTCGGCCTACCGTACGTGCCGATCGTCGCGTACGGTGTCCCGGTCGCCCTGCCCGCGAAGATCGACATCGAGTACGCGGCCCCCATGGTGTTCACGGGCACCGGGAACGAGGACGACGAGGTCGTGCACGGCTACGTGGACAAGGTGAAGCAGGTGATCGCCGAGATGATCGACGCGGGCGCCCGGCGCCGGAAGGGCGAGCCCCCGCGGCTCACGCAGGGCGCGCCTTGAAGATCCTCATCCCGGGCGCCGCGGGGACGATCGCGCGCAAGCTCGGGGTCCGGCTCAAGGAGCTGGGCCACGAGGTCATCGGCCTCGACCGCCGGCCGTGGCCCGACCCGCCCTTCGAGTTCCACGAGGTCGACGTGCGGAAGCGCGCCGCCGAGGACGTGTTCCGCAAGGTGCGGCCGCAGGCCGTGGTGCACATGGCGACGGTCACGTCGCTCGCCGTGCCCGGCGAGGAGCGCTATCAGATCAACCTCGGCGGCACGCGCGCGGTCTTCGAGTACGCGACCGAGTACGGGGTCGAGCACTGCATCTTCGTCGGGCGCCACACCTTCTACGGGGCCGGGCCCGACTCGCCGCTCTTCCACAAGGAGGACGAGCCGCCGCTCGAGCTCAATCGCTTCCCCGAGCTCGCGGACCTCGTCGCCGCCGACCTCTACGCCGCCGCCGCCCTGTGGCGCACCCCCCAGCTCGCGACGACGGTGCTCCGGCTCTGCTACACGCTCGGCCCCGACAACCACGGCACCCTCGCGGGCTTCCTCCGCGGCAAGCGGGTGCCGATGGTCCTGGGCTTCGACCCGCTCTTCCAGTTCCTGCACGAAGACGACGTCGTCAGCGCGCTCGTCCTCGCGCTCGAGAAGCGGCCGCGCGGCGTCTACAACGTGGCGGGCCCGCAGCCGCTGCCGCTCTCGCGCGTCATCTCCGAGGCCCACAGGACGGCGGTGCCCTTGCCCGAGTTCGTCCTCTCCGGCCTCCTCGGCCGCTTCGGCTTCCCGAAGCTCCCGCCCGGCGCGGTCACCCACATCAAGTACCCGGTCGTCGTCGACGCCCGCGCCTTCCGCGAGCAGACGGGGTTCAAGCACCAGTTCGACGAGCTCGAGACCCTCCGCGCGTACCGCGACGCCGTCCCGCCGCCGCTCTAGCCGTCTGCTGAAGACGGCGTCGAAGAAAAGAAAACCGCCAGAACGCCAGGGACGCCAGGAGAGAGAGCTTCGAAAGATCTTCTCCGACCCTGGCGGTCTTTGGCGTCCTGGCGGTCGAAATTCTCTTCTCTTCTAGAGCCCCATCAGCTTCGCGACGTAGTAGCGCATGGTCTCGGTGGTCCCCGCGCCGATGCGGAGCAGGCGCTGATCGCGCCAGGCCCGCGCGATGTGAAACTCCTCGATGTACCCCCAGCCGCCGTGGAACTGCAGGCACTGGTCGGCGATCTCGCTGGTCACCTCGCCCACGAACACCTTCGCCAGGCTGATGAGCTTCACCGTCTCCATCGAGACGCTGCCCTTCGCGACGTACTTGTCGTGGTTGTAGGCCTCGGCGCCCCGGTAGGTGAGGGCGTGCGCAGCCTCGAGCTTGGCGGTCAGGTCGACGAACTTGTGCTGCCAGTACTCGCGCTTGATGATCGGCTTGCCGAACGCCCGGCGATCGCGCCCGTAGGCGATCGCCTCGTCGATCATGTACCGGGCGCCCGCGGTGGCGCACGCGCTCGCGATCATGCGCTCGCTCTGGAAGTTCTGCATGAGGTACATGAACCCCATGCCCTCCTCGCCGAGGAGGTAGCGCTTCGGGACGCGCATCTCGTCGAAGTGGAGCTCGGCGGTGTCGCTCGAGTGGTTGCCGATCTTCTTGAGCTTCCTCGAGACGTGGAAGCCCTTGGTCGCGGTCGGCACCAGGAAGAAGCTGCACCCGTGGGCGCCCTGCTCGGGGCGCGTCTTCACGAGGAGCGTGACGAAGTCGGCCCGGGTGCCGTTCGTGATGAAGGTCTTGGACCCGTTGATGACGTAGTCGTCGCCGTCGCGGCGAGCGACCGTCTCGATGCCGGCGACGTCGCTGCCCGCGTTCGGCTCGCTGACGCCGAGGGCGGCGATCTTGTCGCCCTTGAGGGCGGGCTCGAGGAACTCGGCCTTCTGGTCCTTGGTGCCGAGGTCGAGGATGACCGGGGTCGCCATGTCCGACTGGACGAGCAGGCCCATCCCCACTCCGGCCATGAGGCAGCGCGGGAGCTCCTCGGCCTTGGCGATGCTGAACCAGATAGTCGCCGCCGGATCCGCCTACCTCTTCCGGGTAGTGCGCTCCGAAGATTCCGAGCTCCCCGGCCCGCTTGAAGACCCAACTCGGGAAAAGCTCGTCTCGCTCCCACTCCGCGACGTGAGGGGAGAGCTCTTTTTCACAGAACTGACGGACCGTCTTCCGGAACTGCTGATGCTCCTCGGTGAAGGGGCTGGCCATGGTTTCCCTCTCTTGGTCGCGGCCGCCGGGTGAAACCGGACAAAGGCGGGCCGCAGTGAATGATTCGTACACGAAACATTCACCCCTTCAAGGGAGCTCACTTTGACGCCAGCCCAATCCCTCGCATCGCGAGGGCGTGCGGACTTCACACCGAACCCGCCCCTCGCTCAACGAGGGTCTAAAAGGCTCAGCTGATCCTCGACCGGGACCCGAAAACGAAGGCCAAGCGGTGGGCTCGGCCTTCCATCGGGGCACGCCCCGTGCGATACGGGTCGTGCGCCGCGCGAGAGTTTCGCCCTCTCGCGCGAGAGCCATTCCAAGCAAAGCGTTCGAAAAAGACCTACTTCTTCTTCGCCTTCTTCGCGGTCTTCTTCGCCTTCTTCGCAGCCTTCTTCGCCTTCTTCGCAGCCATTGTCTTCTTTCCTTTCTTCTCCGCCTTGGCGGATACCTTCGGCTTCTTGACGGGCCGTTTCACCGGCTTCGCCTTGCGTACCCGCGAGGCCTTGGCGACCTTCGCGGGGGCGGGCTTGGCCGGACCGCCCACCCCATTGCCGACCTGCGTCGAAGCCGAACGCTTGCCTGCAACCGGGCGGGGGACTGCTTCTCGTTGAGGGGCTCGCCGCTCGAGCACTTCGAGAATCTTCTCGTCGAGCTTCTCGAAGTCGAACGGCTTGTCGATGTACTCGTCCGCCCCGAAGAGGGGGCTCGTGGCCTCGTTGAGGCTCTCACCGATGCCCGTCAGCATGACGACACCGGTGTGGGCCAGCGCAGCGTCTTGACGGATCTTTCGACAGACTTCCCAGCCACTCATGCCGGGCATCATCACGTCGAGAACGACGAGGTCGGGCAGGCGCTCGCGCGCGAGCCTCCACGCTTCGTCTCCGTCGGACGCTTCGATCACTTCTAGCTTCGGCTCGATTGACCGCAGGTGGCGGGTGACGAGCTCCAACATCGTCGGCTCGTCATCTGCGACCAGCACCATCGGCGGCGCCGCGTTCGCATTCACGATGACGATGATCGAAGAACTCGCGTGCTTTGGTCAAGTTCTGTCTTTGATCCGACGAAGGATTGATCACACATCGTCCACTCGCGATGCCCGACCGACGCTGCCCCCGCGCGCCTTCGAAGCGCTGGCGGCGTGGCAGATGGCCACGTCACTCGTCGATGAAGCGCGTGGGAACGCGCGTCGTCGACTCGACGAGCTCCTTGTTGGAGGTGACGTACTTGACCATCGTCGGCATGTGGCCCTTCGTCAGCTTCAGCTTGTTCTGCATCATCCCCTTGGTGGGATCGAGCTGCTTGCGGATGACTTCCTTCCACCGGGCGTAGGACGCCACGAGGACGAAGGGGGCCTTCTCCGCCTCGGCGCGCGACACGAGGCTGCAGGCGCGGCACTCGCCCTGGTGCATGTCGAGCCACATCGCCTGGTCCTCGGGCAGGCCGATGGAGGGTTCGGCGGTGACGACCATCGCGACGGGACCGTGGGTCCAGTCCTTCGCCGCGAGCTTGTACCCCGGGTTCGCGTTGATGGCGTCCTTGTATGCGGCGCACCATTCGGCGGAGGGGAAGCGGATGGGCGCGGCGCTCGAGGCGTTGGTGCTGGACGTCATTTGCGCGCTGAAGGTACCCGAGGCGGTCGGGCTGGCAAGAAGGTCCTGGACTCGGCCCGCGGCCGCGATGGTCCTCACGGCTGGGGATGGCGCCCGCCCACGGGCGCGGCGATACTTGCCCCGACATGGCCAAGTTGGATCGCGCAGCGGGCCCTCGGGTCCACGAGCGAGGGAACAAGCGGCTCGACGGCGTCCTCGACTTCCTCGCCTTCGCCGCGCGGCCGATGCCGCTCCTCACCCTCCTCGACGAGGCGCCGCGCCGCATCGTGAACCTCCTCGAGGCGGAGGTGTGCTCGCTCTACCTGCTCGAGGGCGACAAGAGCGAGCTCGTCATGCGCGGCAACGTCGGGCTGTCGGCGGCCATCGGTCAGGTGAGGCTCCGCGTGGGCGAGGGCATCACGGGGGAGGCCATCGAGTACATGCGGCCGATCTCGACCGACACCGCCGAGCAGCACGGCGCCTACAAGCACTTCGCGGGCATCGGCGAAGAGCGCTTCCCGGTCTTCCTCGCCGTGCCCATCCGAGGCAAGTCGGGCCCGCTCGGCGCCGTCGTCGTGCAGCGCAGCGCCGTGCCCTTCACCGACTCCGACATCGAGCTC
Organism: uncultured delta proteobacterium; assembly: GCA_963797395.1. Taxonomy (GTDB): domain Bacteria; phylum Myxococcota_A; class Polyangia; order Polyangiales; family Polyangiaceae; genus Palsa-1150. The sequence goes on along the minus strand of CAWCPA010000008.1, from coordinate 366,602 downwards.
CTCGCGCTCATCGGCGGGCTCATTGCCGCCGGCAGCCGGCACGCGGAGCTCGTCGACGAGGCCCGCGAGCGCCGGGCGAAGCGCGGGGGCGGCGGCACCCGCAAGGTCACGCTCGCCGGGCGCCCCGTGATGGTGGGCCGCGCGCTCGGCGCCGTCGCCGCGCTGCGTCGGCCGCCGCGCGCCCCCGAGGGCCGCCCGCAGGAGCGCCCGACCGGAGACACCGAAGCGGACGTGCGGCGCCTCCGCTCCGCGTTCGACCTCGCCGAGAAGGCCATTCGCGGGCTGCGCGAGCGCGCGCGGACCATCGGCGTCGAGAGCGAGGCGCAGTTCCTCGCGACGTACCTCGAGATCCTCGAAGACATGCGCCTGCGGGAACGCGCGACCGAGCTCGTGGCCAGCGGAGCGGGCGTGCCCAACGCGCTCTCGCGGGTCGCGCGCGCCGTGACGCGGGCGGCTGCGTCCGTGACGCGCGACGCCTTCCTCGAGGAGCGCGCCAGGGACATCGAGGACCTGTGCGACGCGTTGACGATGCTGGCGGGCACCGACCGGCGGTCGGCGCTGCCGAGCAAGGCGGTCCTCCTGGGCGACACCCTGACCGTCTTCGACCTCCTCGTGAGCGCCCGGTCGCAGCCGACCGGCATCGCCCTGAGCGAGCGGGCCTCGGGCCCCCGCACCCGGGTTCTCCTCAAGCTGATGAACGTGCCCGCCGTCGCCGACGTGAAGGGCCTCTTCCGCTGGGCGGCCGACGGCGACATCGCCCTCCTCGACGGCGACCACGGCCTCCTCGTCATCAACCCGACCAAGAGCGAGGTCTCCAGCCTGCGCGAGCACCGCCGCTCGCAGGCGCCGTCGCGCTCCGAAGCGCCGGGCGCCGAACGGGAGCCCGTGTCACGATGAGGTGCCGGACGTGAGTTCCAAGTCGCCTTCGCCGGAGGAGCACGCCTCGCCCGCCATCGTCGACGACGACGGAGATCGCGTCAGCGTGACCGACGTCAACGGGACCATCGCCCGCTTCGAGATGACCTACTCGCCCCCCACAGGCGAGAAGCTGAAGTTCGGGCCACCGCTCAAGACGCGCATCCCGTCGGCGCTGTACCTCGCGGCGGCGCTCGGCCTCGGCGGGCTGGTGCTCTACGCGTACGCCGCCGCGTCCTCGAGCTCGTGGCTCTTCGTGTGGGTGGTCGAGAAGGACCGCGGGCGGCCCCTCTCCGCGAGCGTCCTCACGGTCGTCGTCGTCGTGAGCGCCCTCGCGACGGTGCTGCGCACCCACATGCGCGGCGTCCTCGTGAGCGACGACTGGGTCGAGGCGCGCACGCTGCTCGCGCTCGGGATCCCCCGGGCCCGGCGCTGGGCGTGGAGCCAGGTGCTGCGCGTCGTGCTCGACGGGACGCGCGTGGCGTTCGAGCTGTGGGACGGCACGTTCGAGAAGCTGCCCGACGTCGCGAAGGGCAAGGACCTGGTCGACGTGATCCTCCAGCACGCCGAGCGTCACCGCATCGACGTCACCGTGCTCGACGTCGCCACGCGTCGCTGACCGCTTCGCGCAGCTCGGCGTCGAGCAGGTACTCGAGGGCCGTGCGGGCGAGGGCCTTCGCCGCCACGAGCACGGTCTCGCCCGCGGGGTCGGACGCGGCGGCCTCGGCGAAGCGGTGCTCGTGGCAGAGCGCAGCCCCCTCGGGGAGGATGGCGAGCCAGGGGTGGATCGACGGCACGACGTGCGAGACGTCGCCCATGTCGGTGCTGCCGGTGCCGACGCGCGGGTCCCGGTCCTTCGCGGCGCGGCCGAGCGCGCCGAGGTGCGCGCCGAAGGCGGTCGCGAGGGGCGAGTTGTTGACCATCTCTCGATAGCCGTGTCGCACCTTGGCGGTGAGCTCGACGTCGCTCGCCATCGCGGCGGCTCGGGCGCAGCGCTCGACGATGCCCCGGACGCGCGCGAGCTCGTCGCCGTCGGTGGCGCGGACGCTGAACTCGCACGCGGCCTGCTCCGGGATGATGTTCACGGCCTGCCCGCCGTTCGTGACGTACCCGTGGACGCGCACGCCGTCGCGGAAGTGGACGCGCTGCCCGTCGATGAGGCGGAAGGTGTCGAGGCAGGCGGTGAGGGCGCTCTTGCCGGCGTGCGGGGCGACGGCCGCGTGTGCCGGGGTGCCCGCGAACTCGAAGGTGAGCCAGAGCGACGCGAGCGTTGGGTGCATGAGGAGGTCGCGGTCGAAGGGGTGGAACATCATCGCGGCGCCCACGCCGTCGAAGACGCCCGCCTTCACCATCTCGATCTTCCCTCCCCCGCCCTCCTCGGCGGGCGTCCCGAGGAAGACGACCTCGCCGGCCGAGGCGCCGAGCGACGCCGCGGCTCGCGCGGCCGCGACGAACGCGCCCGCCGCGCCGGCGGCGATGAGGTTGTGCCCGCACGCGTGGCCCACGCCGGGGAGCGCGTCGTACTCGGCGAGGATGGCGGCGCGTGGCTCGCCCTGCCCGGCCCGCGCGCGGAGCGCGGTCGGCATGCCCGCGACGCCGCGCTCGACCTGGTGGCCGCGCGCGGTCAGAAACTCGGCGATCCAGGCCGAGGCTTTGTGCTCCTCGAACCGGAGCTCGGGGTTCGCGTGGATGCGCCGGGAGAGCGCGAGGAGGTCCGCCGCGCACGCGTCGACCTCGCGATCGATCGCGGCGACCCCTTGAGCGAGCACTTGGGCGAGTAGAGCCATGGCCGGTGAGGAAGAGTCGCCGACGGGCACGGAGCTCGTCAAACGCGCCGCCCGGCAGTAAATGGAAGGGCGATGACGGCGCGGGCGTTCGGGCTCGGGGCGGTGGCGGCGGCCATGGGGGCCTGGGCCGCGCTCGCGGGCTGCCGGGACGGGTCGCCGGCCCAGGCGGGAGCGCACGTCGCGTCGGATGCGCCCGCCTCGGCTCCGCCGGCCCGCCCGGACGCGTCGGCGAGCGCCGCGGTCGCGGCGCCGCCGCGCGCGGAGCCGTTCGCCCCGAAGAAGGTGTCGGGCGAGGGGCACGCGATGGGCACCCACCTCGCCTATGCGGCGTTCACGACGCCCGAGCTCGACGAGGCGCACGTGCGCGCTCTCTTCGACGCGGCCACGGCGGAGATCGTGCGGCTCGAGAAGCTGATGACGACGTGGGACCCGGCGAGCGAGGTGTCGCGGGTGAACGCGGCGGCCGGCAAGGAGCCCGTGCGCGTCAGCCCCGAGACCTTCGACGTGATCCGCGAGGCGATCCACACGAGCGAGATCAGCGACGGCACGTTCGACATCACCTTCGAGACGCTGCACGGTCTGTGGAAGTTCGATCAGGACCTCGACCCGCACCCGCCCACGGCGGAGGCCGTCCGCGCGCAGGTGAAGTACGTCGGGTACAAGCACGTGAAGCTCGACCCGGCGGCGAGCACGGTGTTCCTCGACGAGCCGCACGTGCGCATCGGGCTCGGCGGCATCGCCAAGGGGTACGCCGTGGACCACGCGTCGAAGGTGCTGCTGGACGGCGGGATCACCTCCTTCTACGCGCAGGCCGGCGGCGACCTGTACACGCACGGGATGAAGGCCGACGGCTCGCCGTGGATCGCCGGGATTCGCGATCCGCGCGGGCCCGAGACCGACTACTTCGCGATGATGGCCGTGAGCGACCACGCGTTCAGCACCGCGGGCGACTACGAGCGGTCGTACATCGTGGGCGGCAAGCGCTACCACCACATCATCGACCCCCGCACCGGCTACCCCGCGACGGCTTCACGCAGCGTGACCATCTGGGCGCCGAACGCCCTCATCGCCGACGAGATTGACGACGCCGTGTTCATCCTCGGGCCGAAGCGCGGGCTCGAGCTCGTCGAGTCGCTCGACGGCGTCGGGGCGGTCATCGTGGACGCGCAGAACCACGTCTGGACGAGCAAGCGCCTCGAAGGGCAGGTGCACCCCGTGCACCAACCGACCGACGCGCTCTGAGGGGCCCACCTCCTTAAAGAGGAGGAGGAGGCGTCAGAAGAGACGGCGCGCGGCGCGTTCGAGGTCCCGGGCGGACTGGACCTCGTAGACGGCGGTGCACCGCGGGGCATACCGGGGCATGGCGCTGTCGCCGGCCGCCCAGTGACCTCGCGGCTCCGGGCACAGCCAGAGGAGCGCGCGCGAACGCTCCCGGATGCGGTCGAGCACCTCGGGCGCGGCGTCGTGGTGGTTCGTGCGCCCGTCGCCCAGGATGACCACGGTCGTCGAGCGATCGAGCTCGGACAGGTGACGCGCCGCGAAGGTGCGCAGCACGCGCCCGTAGTTCGAGTTGTCGCCGGTCGGGACCACGCCGCCTCGCCAGGCGAGGTCGATCGCGACGCGCACCGGCTGCCGCTCGAAGAGCGCCGTCGTCTCGCCCAGCTCGCTCACGAAGACGAAGCTCCGGGCGCGCTCGAAGAGCTCCTGCGCCGCGTACGTGAACTCGAGCAGGAAGCCCGCGGCCGCCCGCACCGAGTCGCTCACGTCGCACAGCACGACGAGCTTGGGGCGGTTCCTGCGGCGCTGCTTGCGGAGGACCTGGTAGGGCACGCCCCCCGTGCGGAGCGCCCGGCGCAGGGTCCGGTGGGCGTCGATCCGGCCCCGCGCTGCCCGGCGCGCCCGCACGCGCGCGCCCCCGCGAAGGCGCTGGGCGAAGCGCCGGACCGCGCGCCGGACCTCGTCGATCTGCGCGTCCGTCAGCGACGCGAAGGGCGTCGACTCCGCGCCGCCCTCCCGCCGCAGCTCCGCCGCGTCGGCCACGCGCGCCTCGTACGTCGCGCGGACGTACGAGCGCACCTCGGCGTCGGCGCGATCGAGCTCCTCCCCGAGCGCCGCCGCGAGCGCGGCGCCACGCTCGCCGAGCGCGTCGAGCAGGCCGGAGCGCAGGGCCGCGAGCGCGCGGCGCGCGTGGCCGGCGCCCGCCTCGGACGCGACGCGGTGCGTGAGGTGCCCGACCATCAGGCCGCTGTGCGCGTCGATGCGGCGCGCCGTGTCGGAGCGCGCGAGAAGGCGGTCGAAGGCCGCGCCGCGCGACGCGAACTCCTCGAAGGCGACGCGGACGTCGGAGCCGGCGGCGGCGAACCCGTCGAGGAGCTCGCGCAGGGTCTCGAGCTCTTCGACCCCGAAGCCCCGCGCCTCGAGGCGCTCCCAGAGGGTGCCGCGATCCTCGGCGTGGTCGGCCGCGAAGAACGCGTCGAAGGCCGCGTCGAACCGCGGGCGCTCCCCGCGGCGGCGGAGGACGACGGCCGCGATCGCGGCGCGCAGGCGATCCCGCCGCTCGAACCCGACGGCGAGGGCCGCGCGCGCGACGTCGATGGCCTGCGCGGTCGAGATTTCGAACCCGGCGCGCCGGAGCGACCAGAGGAGCTCGTCGAGCACGCGCACGAGCCCGCGCGGATCGAGCGCGGGCATGCGCCGGCCTACTCCGAAGGAACCGGCTCGGCGAGGAGGGCGCGCACGCTGCTCTCGAGGCGCGCGTCTTCGCCGGCCTCGTAGCCGATGGACAGGTCGCGGACGACCCCTCGCTTGTCGATGACGACGAGCGTCGGCAGGCTGACGACGCCGTACGAGCGCGTGGTGAGCGCGTGCTTGTCGACGGCCACCGCGTAGGGCATCGACGTGTGCTGCGCGAACGACGCGACCTCGTCGGCGTCCTCGGTCGAGACGCCGAGGACGCTCAGGCCCTGGGCGCCGTATCGCGACTGGAGCGCGGCGAGCTTCGGGATGAAGATGCGGCAGGGGCCGCACCAGGTGGCCCAGAAATCGAGGAGCACGACGCGCCCGCGAAGGGCGGCGAGCGACTGCGGAAAGCTCCCGCTGACGCCCTCGAGGTCGCGGAAGGTCGGCGCAAAGGTGCCGACGAGGTCCATGCGCGAGATCTCGTCCTGTGACGGGAGCGCCGTGAGGATCGTGTGCGCGACCTGCTCCTTGCCGTCGCGGGAGAAGGTCACGTCGACGGCGCCGCCGACCGGGTGCGTCCCGACGACGCGAACTACGTCCTGCCCGCGCGCGACGCGATCGGCGTCGACCCGGAGGATGCGGTCGCCTTCGCGAAGCCCGGCGCGGTCGGCCGGGGAGCCGCGCACGACGTGACCGACGCGGACGCCGGGGCCGCCCTCTTCCGTGTCCATCGCGACGCCGAGCCAGGGTCGCACGTCGCGGCCCTGGGCCGACGCGTCCGCCGGGACGAGGCAGGCGATCGCGAGCAGGAAGAGCGAGCCGAGGCGCGTCGCGACGAGGGCGAGGGCCGGCGCGACTCGCCGCGACTCATGCCCTCCAAACGTCATCGTTCGTAAGCATGGCGACCCGTGCTCCCGGTGACAAGCCCGCGCAGCGGGCGCGGCCAGACCCACCGACAAAACGCCGCGACGCGCCCTCTCGTGCTGCGAGGTGCGCGCCGCGTGGGGCCAGGGCGGCTGGCCACGTGAATCGATAAGAGAAGAAAGGAGAGTCTGTGAGGGGCAAAGCGAAGAAGACGGGTCCGGGGAGGCCAAGCTACGGCAAGCGCAAGCGAACGAATCGAAGCGACTTCAAGGACGAGCCGGTGTGCGAACGGGTCTGGGCGCCGAGCGCTTGGAAAGGGAGTCGAGAAGCCCTCGGCCACAAGTCCGCGCTCCGCAGCCCACGGAGCACGAGCAGGTAGACCCGCCCGAGGCGGCGTTCCACCCTTGAGCAGTGCTCATGCCACGCGCCGGCCCGGGGCGGGCAGAGGGCCTGGGGGCCGGTACCCGTCGAAATTCGTTCGACTTTCGGCCCTGCATCTCCGGGCGGCAAAGCCGCTGTCGGCCCGCGGCCCGGCGGCCCGGTCATGGGTGTGGGGGTCCTAAGAAATGTTTGCGAGGGTGGGGGGCTGCTCGAGGCTTCGCGAGAGCCAAGTCGCGGCACATCGCCTTCGCGACGACGTTGACAGACGCGCGCCCGCGAGTATGGTCGCGAACCCCTGTCGGGGAAAAGGCGCCCATAGCTCAGCTGGATAGAGCACTGGTCTACGGAACCAGTGGTCGGACGTTCGAATCGTCCTGGGCGCGCTACACGGAAACAGTACCGGTGCGGACCGAGATCTCGGACGACGGTTGGATGCGGGAGGCTCTCGCCGAGGCCGACGCGGCGGCGGCGGCGGGCGAGGTCCCGGTGGGCTGCGTCATCGTCGGCGCCGACGGCGTCGTGCTCGGGCGCGGGCGCAACGGGCGCGAGCGGCTCGCGGACCCGACCGCGCACGCCGAGATGATCGCCATCCGTGAGGCGGCAGCGAGCGTCGGCGACTGGCGGCTCGAAGGGACCACGGCGTTCGTGACGCTCGAGCCCTGCGCGATGTGCGCGGGCGCGCTCGTCCTCGGGCGGGTCGCGCGCGTCGTCTACGGGTGCAGCGATCCGAAGGCCGGAGCGGTGAAGACGCTCTACGGCATCGGCCAGGACCCGCGCTTGAACCACCGCTTCGAGGTCGTCTCCGGGGTGCTCGAAGAGGAGTGCAGCGGCCGCCTCCAGCGATTCTTCGCTGCGCTTCGGATCAGTTCGAAGGCCCGTCCAGCGGCGGAGCGGTGAAGACGTCCTCGGTGTTGCCGTCGAAGTCGGTCCGGGCGCGCACGGGCGGGCGCGGCGCGGGGCGCTCTCCCCCGCGCCAGAAGACGACGTTCTCCTTCTCGGCCTCGGCGAGCTCCTCGTCGGTGATGCGACCGTAGTGGTGGGCCACCTGCATGAGGCTCCGGAGGAGCTTCATCCAACCTTCGGGGACCTCTCCGTTCTCGCGCATCTGCCCGTACCGGAGCGGGGCCGGCAGGAGGGACGACAGGAAGAGGCACTCCGCGAGGTTCAGCTCGGCGGGGGTGCGCCCGAAGTAGTACTGGGCCGCCGGGGTGATGCCGTAGACCAAAGGGCCGAACTCGATGACGTTCAGATAGAGCTCCATGAGCTCGTCCTTCGAGAACGTCTGCTCGAGATAGTCGGTGAGCACGACCTCCTCGAGCTTTCGCGCGAGGGTCTTGTCGCGAGCGAGGAAGAGGTTCTTCGCGAGCTGCATCGTGATGGTGCTCGCGCCGCGGGCGAAGCGCCGCGCCTTGAGGTTCGCGATGAGCGACGCGCGGATGGACGCGCGGTTGAACCCGTGGTGCTTCGGGAACGCGCCGTCTTCGGTGGTGAGGACGGCGACCTGCATGTAGGGGCTGATCTCGTCGAGCGGCGTCCAGTCGTCGGAGCCCGGCCCGGTGCTCTCCTCGGCGACGGTCCCGTCGGGCAGGTAGATGCGGTGGTTGAAGGGCTGCTGGAAGTGCTCGCGAGCGAGCTCCGGCGGGACCTGCAGCACCTTGCACTGGTCGCGGACCTGGTAGTCGAGCTCCAGGTCGTCGAGCGACCGGGTGTCGAACGCGAAGCGGCCCGTAGCCCCCAGGGAGCCGCCGATGCGGGTGCCCTGGAGGACGGGGAGCAGCGCGGCGGGCAAGCTGTCGAGCAGGGCCTGACAGGGCGCGTTCGGCATGTCGAAGTGGAACGCGCCCGCCACGTGGTCGGGCCGCTGCTCGAGCGCCCCACCGGCGGCGACGTGGACGGCCCCCACGGTCGCGGCGAGGTCGTCGAACCGCAGGTCGCCCTCGGCGGTGGCCTCGCCGCGGGCGCGGAGCTGCACGTCGAGGCCGCGCACCACTTCGGTGGCGAGGCGGGGGTTGGAGATGGAAAGACCTCGCGTGCCGGCTTCTCCCTCGAAGGTGAGGGAGCTTCCGTCGTCGGCAAGGATGGTGTGGGCCCGGCCGGTCACCGTGGCGTGAGCCACGTCGACGAGGCCGGCGGCGCCTTCGCGCACGCCGAGGAGCGAGAGCGACACCGGACCGCCCTCCACCCAGATGCCGGGATCACCCCGGGCCGGCAGGAGCGCGTGGGCCGCGAGCGGCGTGCTCGCGACGTGCGGGTCGGTCGAGAAGCGCACCTCGAACGCGGTCGCGCTGCGCGTGAGGGTCAGCGGACCGGGGCCGAGCGTGAACGCGACCTGATCGGGGTCGCGCTGGATCTTCCAGGTCAGGGCGTCGACGCCGAGGTCGGCGCCCTCGCGGATGCGGGTGGAGAGGACGGCCGCGAGCACGGCGACCTTCGTCCGGAGCGAGTGGGTGTCGGGCACCGCGAAGAGGGGGGCGCC
>CAWCPA010000008.1:0-350000 GCA_963797395.1 uncultured delta proteobacterium | reverse complement strand
GCACGACCAGCGCGTAGCCCTCGGGCAGCGCGTGGATCGAGAGGCTCGCCCTGCGGGCCCGCACCACGATCGACCGCACCGTGGCCAGCGACGCCTGCGCCGCGGCCTCGTCGAGCACGATGCGCAGGTGCGCCGCCGCCACCCGGAGCTCGTAAGGGTTGCCCGCCCCGAAGTAGTCGACCGTCTCCCCTTCCCGATCGACGAGCGCCGCCGCCCGCGCCCCGGGGACGCGACCCACGAGGTCGGCGAGGATGGCCGCGAAGGCGCTCTCGTGCTGGTCGCGCTCGCCCGGTCGCCGCCTCCCGCGCGAGCTCATGGCGCGCCGGCGGCGCGCTCCATGAGCGCGTCTGCGCCGCTCAAGACCTCGGCCTTCGTGCTGGCCCGCCTCGCCGCGAGCACAGCGTCGAGGGCGATTCGGGCCCGGAGCTCGACGACACGCTTCTCCAGGTCGGCGGCCAACTCGGGCGTACGCGGTCTCGGCTCGCCGCGGCGGACCAGCATGATGACGTGCCAGCCGAACGGCGAGGCGACGACCGGGCTCACGTCGAGCGGGGCGCGGAGCGCGAACGACGCCGCCACGAACCCCGGGTCGAACGACTGGCTGCCCGAGGCGTCGAGGCCGTCCGCGCCGAACGGCGGCACCGGCTGCACGATTACGCGCGCCTGCGGGTGTGGTACCGCGCGAGCTCGAGCCTGAAACTCGTCGCCGGTGCGCGAGCCCCGGACCGCACGCCGGATTGCCTCGGCGATGGCGACGGCGTCCTCCTCGCGCAGGGTCGGCGCGCGCCCCACGAGGGCGTGGACCACCTCGACGTCCGAAAGCTCGACGGGCGTCGGCGGCCCCTCCCCCGCCGCGCCTTCGGCGAGCCGCGCGGGGACTGCACGCGCGAGCACCGAGGTCGCTTCCCACGCGGCGGGCGGCGCGCGGTCGAGCCCCCGGGCTGAGGCGCCCTGCGCGGCCAGCGCGTCCTCGATCAGGGCGTCGAGCGCCGAACGCGGCGCGACGCCCTGGGCGCGCGCGACGGCCGCCACCTCCGCGGCGGGCACGTCGAGGTCGCCCGCGCGCGCAACCGCCCCCTGGAGCGAGGCGCTCTTCGCGCGCGGCCCCTCGCCGCCGGACGGCCCTTGCGGCCCGCTGCACGCCGCGCACGCGGCCACGAGGACCACGACGCCGAACAAGACGCGGAGAGCCGGGCGCCCAGGGAGGCTCAAGCCTTCGCCCCAGGCCGCGCGACCGAGACCGCCCCGTAGAGCGACGCCGCCCCGACGGCCAGCCAGTAAAGCGCCCGCACGTCCTGCGCGGCCGCGAGCGATCGCTCCCCGAGGACGAACGCGACGCCCGCCGCGACGGCGAACACGATCGCGAGGGCGTCGGCCAGCTGCATCGGCCCTCCGAGGATATCAGCCCCTCGAGGCGAGCAGGAGGCCGGCGAGCGCCAGCGCGCCGAGGATGGCCAGCGGGAGCCGTGACCCGAGCAGCCGCGCCCGCGGGCTCCGCGGCGCGCGAGGAGCGTGCCGGGCCAGGGCCAGCTGGGCGGACGCCCCGATCACCGCCAGGCCCGACGCCAGCGCCACGAGCCGCACGAGGAGCGCGCGCTCCGGCACGGGCACGCTCCACCCCGCGAGCTGGAGCGCCAGCGCCGTCGCCGCGCCGGCCGCGAGATACAGCGCGTCGCCGCGGGCCAGGCTTCGCCGCGCCTCGAGCGGCGCGTCGCCCAGCAGCCGCCCCGACTCGCGCGCCGGGCCGAGCGACGGCCCCGCCGACGCGAGCGCGAAGAGCCCCCAGCCCAGCATGCCGGCCAGCCCGCGCGCTCCGTCGACCCGCGCCGGCCGGATGCCCTCCGGCGCCGCGAGCCACGCAAGCGCGCTCGCGAGCACGAACGACCAGTTCGCCGCGAGGCGCGCGCGCCCCTCGAGCGCGTCTCCCCACGCCGTACCCGCGAGGATGGCGACGAGCGCGAGCGCCGCGGCGAGGCGCGCGACGACGAGGTTTCCGCCGTCGAGCCCCGGCTCCCAGAGGACCGGAGCGACCGTCACCACCCACGCGTAGAGGCCCGCGACCGCCGCGTGCGTCGTCGCGCCGTTCCAGTCCATCGTCAGCTTCGGAGCAGCCGCTCGAGCGGTACGGCGGGCGCCGCGGCCGTGGACCCCTCGTCCGCGTCGTCGGGCGCGGCCGCGAGCCCGAGCGCGCGCCAGAGGCCCTTGTCGGGGAGCTGGCTGGCGCGCACGTTCTGGAGCGCGCTGGTCATGACGGTCTTCGCGCCGGGATGCTCGCGCTCGATCTGGTCGATGAGCCGGCCCATCGCGCGGCGCTGGAGGTTGTCTTGCGAGCCGCAGAGGTCGCACGGCAGGATGGGGAACGCCGCCAGCTCGGCGAACGCCCGGATGTCTTCCTCGGCGCAGTACACGAGCGGCCGCACCACGATGAGCGCGCCGTCGTCGGCGACGAGGCGCGGCGGCATCGCCCCGAGCTGGCCGGCGAACACCAGGTTCAGGAAGAGCGTCTGGAGGACGTCGTCGCGGTGGTGCCCGAGCGCGATCTTGTTGCAGCCGAACTCCTTCGCGACCCGGTAGAGGATGCCGCGGCGAAGGCGTGAGCAGAGTGAGCAGTACGTCTTTCCCTTGGGGATCTTCTCGGTGACGATCGAGTACGTGTCCTCCTCGACCATCGTGAAGTCGTGGCCCTCGCGGGCCATGTACTCGCGGAGCACGTGGCCGGGGTAGCCCGGGTGGCCCTGGTCGACGTTGACGACCTTCAGCGAGAAGTCCACCGGCGCCTTGCGCTGGAGCGCCCGGAGCAGGTGCAGCATCGTGTAGCTGTCCTTGCCGCCGCTCACGGCGACGAGGATGCGATCGCCCTCCTCGACCATCGAGAAGTCGGCGATGGCGCGAGAGGTCGCGCGCGCGAGCTTCTTCTCGAGCGCTTCGAACGGCGAAGACTGCATGGCGGCCGGGGCTGCCCTCAGCGCGAGCTGCGCTCGACGAGGGCGAGGAAGGTGAGCACGCCGTGACCGGTCGCGCCCTTCGCCTGCATCCAGGAGATCGGCCGGTCGATCGACGCGGGGCCCGCGATGTCGCAGTGCACCCACTTGCCCGTGCCGGCGAACTCGCGGAGGAAGAGCGCGGCCGTGATGGATCCGCCGTAGCGGTCGCCCGTCTGCTTGACGTCGGCGACCTCGCTCTTGATCTGCTCGCGCAGCTCTTCGAGGAGGGGCATGCGCCACATCGACTCGCCCGAGTCTTTCAGGGCCGCGGCGAACTCGCGCGCCGTGTCCTCGTGGCTCGCGTACCAGCCGGCCGTGGTCGCGCCGAGCGCGACGAGGCACGCCCCCGTGAGGGTCGCGTTGTCGACGATGAGATCGGGCGACAACGTGCGCGCGTACGCGAGCGCGTCGGCGAGGACCAGCCGGCCCTCGGCGTCGGTGTTGACGATCTCGACGGTCTTGCCGTCGAGCGATCCCCAGATGTCGCCGGGCCGGTACGCGTCGCCGTCGGGCATGTTCTCGGCGAGCGAGGCGATGGCGTGCACGGCCACCTTGGGCTTGATCGCGGCGACGGCGGCCATGAGGCCGACGACGTTCGCGGCGCCGCTCATGTCGTGCTTCATGTCGCCCATGCCGGCCGCGGGCTTGATGCTGATGCCGCCGGTGTCGAACGTGATGCCCTTGCCGACGAACACGAGCTTGCGCTTCGCGCCCTTGGGGTTCCACGAGATGTGCACGAAGCGCGGCTCGCGGACGCTGCCGCGGCCCACCGCGTCGATGAGCTTCATCCCGCGCTTGCGGATCTCCTTGAAGTCGAAGACCTGCACCTCGAGCCCGCTGTCTTTGGCGAGCTTCTCGGCCGCGGCGGCGAAGCTCTCGGGATAGATGACGTTCGGGGGCTCGTTGCTGAGGTCTCGCGCCACGTTCACGGCGCCGCCGACCTGCTGCCCGAGGGCGATGGCGGCCTTGGCGTTCGGCTTCAACTTGCCCGCGACGCCCACGACCACCGAGGCGAGCACCTTCTTCGGCTTCCGCTCGCCCGTGAAGTACTTGGTGAACCGGTACGCGCCGATCTCGAGCCCTTCGCCCGTCGCGCGGAGCTCGCCCTCGAGCCCCGGCGGCAGCGCGATGGCCAGCGAGGTCGCCTTCTCGGAGTTCGCCGTGCGCGCCGCCTTCGAAGCGAACGTCCGAACCTCGGGGCCGCCGACCGCCCGCCGCTCCCCGAGGCCCATCAAGACGACCTTCTCGGGGCCGATGCGCCCGAGGGTCCCGAGCGCGATCGTCTGATCGCGCTTGCCCGTGAACTCTTCCTTGGCGATGAGCTTCGCCAGCGCGCCGTCGAGGGCGGTGTCGAGGGGCTTGAGCCACGGCGTCATGGCGCCTTTGCCGCTCGCCTGCAGGACGCCGACCACGAGCACCTCGCCGGTGAGCTCGACCAACGGCGCGGTTCGGACTTGGATTTCGAGGGGCATGAACCCCGATTAGTAAGCGAAAGTGGCCGCGAAGGCGAGCTCGCTCAGGTCACGAGCCGCGCTTGCCGGCCGATGGGCAGGACGCGCAGGTCGCGGGTCACGGCGCGCTCGGTCAAGGCCAGGAAGTCCGCCCTGACCGGAATGCCGTCGACCACGAGCGCCATGATGCACGGGCTCGCGTCGTGGACCCACGCGAGCGAGCACGGGAGCGAGTACTCGACGCCGCTCACCGCGTCGGCGGTGCGAATGATCGCCCGCTCGCCGAGCGTCATCGGCTTCACGCTCGCGACGAGGAGGGCCGCCGCGCAGACGTACCGCACCTCGACGGCGAGGATGGTCCCCTCGCCGATGAGCTGGGCGGGAAGCGGGTTGGCCGGCCGTGCGCACGTGCCCGGCGGCGGCATCTTGCAGTCGCCCGTGACGAGCTGCATCAGCGAGAGGAGCTCCACTTGCTCCGAGGCGGTGAGCGGCTTGCCGAGCGTCGCGTGCCGCGCTTTCAGCTCCCAGAAGCGGACCAGGAACCCGAGCTTGTCAATCAAGGTGCCCTTCTCGATCTTCCAACGCGACGCCGCGAAAGTGCGACGTTCTGGCTGCGAAGTGGTGCAGTGGCCGTGCCACGATTCCCTTTTGGGTGTTACGGCCGGAACTCCTGTTCGATCTCCGGCCGCCGCGGCCGTGCGGACGCACGCGTGAGGCGTCGATGTCGCAGCCACGGCCGACGTGGAGACGGCGAACGACCATGACGCCGGAGACAGGGCCTGTTCGCCAGCGACCCCTACGTGAACCTGCCGCCGTGTGCGCTGACCCCGTGTACGGCGTGTACGGGGATAGGCGGCGCTGGCGCCTTGTTCTCGCGTCGCTCTGGCGTGCTGGAGTAGGCTGCGCGCCGATGCGCGGCCTCCACTGGTTCCTTGGCGTGGCGGCCTGCGCGCTGGGGATCGCCGCCTGCGCGGAGCCGATGGTGTCGCTCGCCACGGGCCCGCGGGAATACGTGCCCGGCGACTATTCGCAGGTCCTCAAGAGATGGACGCGCGAGGAGAGCATCATCGAGCTCGCCGAGCTCGAAGACAAGCTCACTGTGACCGCGACGTTCGAGTCGTGGGACTTTCGCTGGTCGTACGTCGTTCGCTACTCCGACGACTACCGGCTCACCGTCGAGCAGCGGCACGAGCTTCTCGATCGCACCCTTCGGGAGACCGCCGACACCCACGAGTTCTACGTCGCGCTCTACGGCACCACCTGGCGGGCGACGGAGCTCAGCAAGCCCGCCAGCGCGTGGATCGTTCGCCTGATCGACGACCAGGGCAACGAGACCGCGCCCTCGAAGATCGAGCCCATCGTGAAGCCGAGCGCGCTCGACCTTCGCTACTTCCCGTACACCACGGTCTGGCGGCGGGTCTTTCGCATCCGCTTTCCGCGCTTCACCGGCGACGGCCGGCCCACCATCGCGAACAGCGCGCGCTGGTTTGGCCTCCGGTTCGCGGGGGCGGAGGGCAACGGCGAGTTGAAGTGGAAGGTCGTGCCGGACTCGGCGACCGCGTCGCAGCTCGCCGACACGCCCGACGAGGCGGACGGCGGCGCCGCGAAGTGACCGTCCGTCAGCCCCCCCGGAGGGGGTGGGTCCCGAGCCGCTTCGCCAGGCGGAACCCCATCTCGAGGGCCTGGCGGTAGTTGAGGCGCGGATCGCACGCGCTCGCGTAGTTCTTGTCGAGGTCGTCGACCGTGATGCCCGCGGCGCCGCCGGTGCACTCGGTCACGTCCTCGCCGGTCATCTCGAAGTGGACGCCGCCGAGCGGCGTGCCGCACCCCTCGTGGACGTCGAACGTGAGCTCGACCTCCCGGAGGATGTCGTCGAAGTCGCGCGTCTTCAGGCCCGACGGGGTCGCCCGCGTGTTCCCGTGCATCGGGTCGCACACCCAGAGGACGGCGCGCCCCGCCCGCTTCACCACCTCGACGAGGCCCGGGAGGACGTCGCCGACCTTCGACGCGCCCATGCGCGTGACGAGCGCGATCTTGCCCGCCTCGTTCTGCGGATTGAGCGCGTCGATGAGCCGCAGCACCTGGTCGGCCGTGACCGACGGCCCCAGCTTCACGCCGACGGGGTTCTCGATGCCCCGGAAGAACTCGACGTGCGCGCCGTCGAGGGCGCGCGTGCGCTCGCCGATCCACGGGAAGTGCGTCGTGAGGTCGTACCAGCCCTCGCGCCGGGGGACCTGCCGCGTCTGGGACGACTCGTACGGCAGGCTGAGCCCCTCGTGGCTCGAGAAGAACTCGACCCGCGTCAGATCCTCGACGGTGCTCTCGCCGAGCGCCTCCATGAAGCGGAGCGCCTCGGCGAGCTGCTGCGTGGTGCGCTCGTACTCGATCCGCAGCCCGTCGGGGATGCCGGCGCGCCGGAAGAACGAGAGCTCCCAGTACTCGGGGTGGTGCACGTCGGCGAAGCCGCCCGCGGAGAGCGATCGAACGAAGTTCAACGTCATCGCCGCGTGGCTGTACGCGACGAGGAGGTTCTCCGGGTCCGCACGGCGCGCCGCCTCGGTGAACTCGGGTCGGTTGACCAGAATCGCCGAAGTAGCTGGGGAGGGTGACCCCGTCCCTCGACTCGACGGGCTTGCTCCGCGGCTTGGCGTACTGGCCGGCAAAGCGCCCGACCCGCACGACCGGCCGCTTGCCCTCGTGGATCATGATGAGGGACATCTGAAGGAGGATCTTCAGCTTGTTCGTGAGGACCGAGGGGTTGCAGTCGCCCAGCGTCTCGGCGCAGTCGCCGCCCTGGACGAGGAAGCGCTTGCCCAGCTGGGCCTCGGCGAGCAGCCGCTTCAGCCGCTCGATCTCCCACGACGTGACGAGGGGCGGCAGACGCTTCAGTCGCCCGCACACGCTGTCGAGCGCTGCCGCGTCATACGCGATGGCCTGCGCGTCGGGCTTGGATTTCCAGGTATCCGGCGTCCAGGTCGGCGTGGGCGGCTTCGTCACGGCGCTTCATGTAGCACGAGGGGGCCGCCTCCCTTGACGCAGGCGCGCACTTCGCGGTGGGTAGGCTGAACGGGCGATCCCCCTGTCGCAGGCCTGAGACACCTGTTCCTTGACCGCCCGGGGCCTCCCGGTTATCCGTGGACCTGCGAGTAGGGAAGCCGCGTACCGGGCAACGTCTGGGGTGGATTTTCGAGGAAGCCGCATGGGCAGTCGACTGACCTGGCCACAAATCTGCCGAAGTGATGAATACCGGGGCCGCTGGGTGGCCCTCGACCGTTGCAAGTACGATCCGCGGACCGCACAGCCTGCCGAGGGCACCGTCGTCGATTCCGACGAGGACCTCGTGGCGCTCTGCAGCCGCATGCAGGCGAGCGACAGCAAGCACTGCGCGATCCTGTTCTGTGACGAGCGCGTGATCCTCGACGAGCCCGCGCCCAGCTCGGCGCGGCCGTCGGTGCCGCCTCCGTCGCCGCCGCGCGCGTATCACTGACGCGCTGCGCGTCATTCCAGCGGTCGGGGCGACGTTACGGCTTGATGACAGGCCGGAGAATGGCCTTCCCGTCCTTGATGGTGACCTCGAAGTCGACGGGCCGGCCGTGCTTCTGGCGCAGGCGATCGCCGGACTCGCGGATGGACTTCGAGACGACCTGGTACGTGAGGGCGGCGGTCGACTCGTTCTGCTTGCGCTTCGCGTCGATGTACTCGGCGTAGAGCTGCTTCATCCGCGCCTCGGGGACGTCCGGCGAGGATGCAGCGGCCGGGCGCGGTGGAGGAACGGCGGGCGACGGCTTCGGTGCTGGCGCCGGCGGCGGCGCGGGCGGCGCGGCCGGGCGTGAGACCGGAAGGGGCGGCGCGGCCGGGCGCGAGACCGGAGGCGCCGGCGGTGCGCCGTGCGGACCCGGGAGCGTGGCGGCCGGGGGACGCGGTGGCGGCACCGGCGGGACCGGGCGGTTCACGAGTGGAGACGGAGGCGGGCGCGGAGGAGACGCCGCCGCGGGCCTGAGCGGCGGCGGCCCTGGCCGCGAAGCCGCGACCGCGGGGGCGGCGACCGCCGGGGGCGGCGGCGGGCCCGGGTCGAACTCGACGTTCACGTCGATGGACGCGGGCGCGAAGTCTTCGCCGAGCTGCGCGAGCGCCGACTCGATTTCCTTCGGAAGCAGCGCGCCCGGCTGGGGCCGGGTCGACGGCGACGGGGGCGGCATCGACGGCGGCATCGACGAGGTGCGCCGCGGCGGCCGGACGCTCCCGAAGCGGCGCTGCGCCTTCATCATGTGGCGCTTGTAGGTGCCGTTCTCGATCTCCCGGCAGATGCGCTGCCAGTGCGTCTGGTACGTGTTGTACCGCTGGAGCACCATCTGGAAGCGGAAGCGGAGCGCCGTGTTCCGAATCTGGTCCTTTCGGAGCAGGTGAATCCGCCGGTCGACGTCCTTGCGCGGGACGGCGGGCTCGATCTTCTCGATGCCCATGAAGTACTGCTCGTAGAGCGAACGCAGCCGGTCGACTGCGACCTCGAGCTCTCCGATCAGCTTCTCGACGTCGCGCTGCTCCACGGGCCCCGCAAAACCTCAGTCACGGCAAGGGCGTTACACGCACGTTGTCGAAGCACACCTTCGCGTCCCAGTCGTTGAAGCCAAAGTGGTCGTGCCCCAAGCCCGAGAGCGGCGCCAGGTCCGGGTACGATAGCATCTCGTTCCCGTCGACCCACCACCTTACCGTCTTTCCGTCGGCCCGCTCCACCTTGAAGCGATAGACCTGCCCCGGGTTCACGGGTTTTTCGCGCGGGTCGTCGGAGTTCTTGTCGACCGTGACTTCTTTGCGGTCGGTCGCGTGCTCGTTGATGCGCGCGAGCACGTGAAAGGTGTTGTGCCACCCGCCGAAGATCGTGAGGTAGCTCGTCGCGTTCGTGTACGAGAGCGACGTCGCGAACGAACGGCCGTCGCCCCAGTACTCCGCCTTCAGGTCGCCGTCGGGCGACTGGCTCACCGCGTCGAACTCGATGCGCGCGTTCGGCGGTAAGACACGCTTCAACCAGAGGCCGTGATTGCGCGCGTGCTCGCCGCAGACCCGGCCGCCCTCGATGTGCCAGACGCCGGGAGACGTCGCGACCCAGTCGGGCCCCGGCACGAGCTCGCTCGCGTCCGCTGCGATCGCCGCGGCCGCGGCGCCGTCCCCCGCGGCGGCGACCTGCGCCGGCACCGGCACGCCGTGCTCGAAATCGTCCTCGAACGGGGCCTTCATCACGTCGGGCGATGGGAGGTTCGACATCGCGGAGGGCACGGGCCTCTGCGACGACGTCGAGCTCGCGCCGGCGTCCGACGGGGTCGCGTTGCCGGGCGGAACGCAGGCGGCCGCGGCGGCCAGGCCCGCGAGCCAGGGCACGAGGAAAGAGCGCGGGTAAGTCATCGGCACCGATCTATCACAGGGGTCCACGCGCGCGTGCCCTGTGCCCGGCGGATCCAGGCGCGCCCACCCTCGCACGCTTGCCTACGTACGCACGTCGGCGGACCGCGAAAAAGCGTTCGCCGCTGAGGTGCGTCCCCGCGGATTTTCTTGTACACGAAGGCGGGTTTCGCCATGCACCCGATCCTCTTTCGAATCCCCCTTCCGCACGGGCCGCTCAAGCTGTGGTGGGCGCTCGTCGCCGTCGCGGCCATCGCCGCCGCTTTCGGCGCCCTCGCCGGGATTCGTCGCGAGAAGGCCGACGCGATCGGCGCGGGCGCCGTTGCGGTGCTCGCGGGCGCCGGCGCGTTCTTCTGGCGCAGCGTCACCTACGAGGCCCCGAACGTCCCCATCTACGCGTACGGCGTGATGCTCGGCTCCTCGCTCGTCGTCGGCTGGTACCTCACGTTGTCGCTCGCCGAGAAGGACGGTCTCCCCAAGGAGACGATGGCCAACTGCTACGTCACGACCGCCCTCGCGGCCCTCGCGGGCTCGCGCATTCTCTACATCGTGACGAACCCCGACGAGTTCAAGTCGGTGGGCGACCTCTTCGCGCTCCGCAACGGGGGGCTCGTCGCGTACGGAGGCTTCATCGGGGGCCTCCTGGGCAGCTGGGCGTTCCTCGCGCCGAAGAAGATTCGCCTGCTCGCGTGGGCCGACGACGCCGTCCCGAGCCTCGCCTCGGGCCTCCTCGTCACGCGCATCGGCTGCTACCTCTTCGGCTGCGACTTCGGCAAGCGGCTGCCCGACGGCGCGCCCGGCTGGCTCAAGACGCTCGGCACCTTTCCCCACTGGGCGTCCGGCACGCTCGCGAGCGGCGACGGCAGCCCGGCGTTCGTGCGGCACCTCGAGATCTACCGGGGCACCGCGCTCGAGGCGGACCTCCTCCGCATGAACTCGAGCTTCCCGGTGCACCCAACGCAGATTTACGAGTCGCTCGTCGGCCTCGCGCTCCTGCTCCTCCTCCTCTGGCAGCGCAAGTACACGCGCTTCCGCGGGCAGGTCTTCTTCCTCTTCGTGTTCGCGTACGGCTTCTTGCGGTTCGTGCTCGAGCTCTGGCGCGACGACGTGGAGCGCGGCAGCTACGGGCCGGTGCTCGACGCGCACGTGTACGTGCCGCTCTGCCTCCTCCTCATGTCGCTCGGCTTCGTGTTCGGCATCTCGCTCGGCATCCCGAACGAGCGCGCCCGCCTGATCTCCCGGGTCCTCTCGCTGGTCCCGCCGGTCGTGGCCTACCTGGCCCTGCGCCCGGCCTCGTTCGCGCAGACCGAGCCGTACCAGCTCTCCACCAGCCAACTCATCGGGGTCGGCAGCGCGCTCGCCGTCTCGTTCTTCTACGCCCGCTTCTGGGAAGACGCGCGCCAGCACCCGCGCATGGCCATGAGCCTCGGCGACGCGGCCGCCATCCGGCGCCTCCGCGGCGACACCGACGAAGCGAAGGCCGACCCGGCCGGCGAGAAGGCCGCGCACGCGACCGACGCTCCCGAGGACGACGAGGCCGCGGAGACGTCCTGAGGCTCGCGACCCGCCGCGCGACGCGCAAGCTCGGCCTGGCGATTGCCGCGGCGATGCAGCCCGGCGACCTCGTCCTCCTCTCGGGAGACCTCGGGGCGGGCAAGACGTTCCTCGCGCGGTCCATCGCGCGCGGGCTCGGCGCGACCGAGGCCGTGACGAGCCCCACCTTCACCCTGGTCCGCGAGATCGAGACCCCGCGGGGCCTCCTCCTCCACGCGGACCTCTATCGCTTGCGCGGCGAGACCCTCGACGCCGAGACGCGCCGCCTCGGCCTGCGCGAGCGCCGGGGCGAAGGCGCCATCCTCCTCGTGGAGTGGGGAGACGAGGCGCTCGAAGCCCTGGGCGGCGACCCCGCCCTCGTCGTGTCGCTCGCCCTGGCCGGCGAGCACGCGCGCGAGGCCCGGCTCTCGGGCCCGAGCGCCGCGCAAGTCTCCAAGCAAGCGCCCCGGTGATATCGTCCGAGGGTCCATGGCGGGCAGACGCCGACCTTTCACGGAGCTGCTCGCGATGGGCGTCATCGCGGGGCTCCTCGCCTTCGCGCTCGCGTACGCGACGCGGCCCGGCTCCGCGATCCGCTCGGCGGTGCGCGCTCGCCCGCCGCTCTCGACGAAGACCGCGACCTTCGAGCTCCAGCCCTCGTCCTCCGAGCTGACGGTGAAGAGCCACGACGGCGCGGTCACCCGCGAGGTCGGCCTCTCGCTCGTGATCGACGGCGAGCCGCGCCCCTTCACGCTCGCGCGGAGCGACCTGCACCCGAGCCCCGACGGGCGCACGGTCACCGCGCCCGTGCCCATCACGATCGGCGACGGCACGATCGAGGCGCAGCTCGAGCTCGCGATCGACGCCCCCGACGAGGCGCTCGCCGTCCGCGTGACCGCTCCCCCCGGCGCGGGCGCGGGCCACGAGTTCGCGCTCCGCGCGGAGGTCGGCAGCGACGGGCAGACCGTGTTCGTGCCGGGCATCGGCACCGTCGCCGATCGCGCGACGGTGGCGGGCGGCGCGATGGTCGTCTCCGCCGAGCCGCATCCCTTCGGGGTCGCGTCGGCGGAGGGGCCGGTGCTCGTGGAGGCGCTCGCGGAGGAGGGCTTCCCGCCCGGGGAGCCGATGCGCGTCTCGGCGGCGAGCCCGTCGCACGCGCCCGAGGGCGGCAAGCCGCTCGCGGAGCTCGAGTTCGTGCTGGCCGAGTCGAGCATGGCGCTCTGGCGCGAGCTCGCCGGCGTGACCGGCACGCCCACGGCGCCCGTGCGCGGGCGGGTGACCGGCACCGGCGAGCGCGCGAACGTCGTCGGCCGCGACGCGCAGGGCAACCCGCAGGTGCGGGCGCTCGTGGGCGACGGCGGCGCCTTCGCGCTCGACGTGCCCGCCACGGTGGTGCAGTGGTACGCGTCGATCGACCCGGGGCGCGCGAGCGGGCTCGTCCCCTTCGCGCCCGGCACGCCGCACGACCTCGTCCTCGACGTCTCGCCGGGCGGCGAGCTCCGCGTCGCCATCGTCGACGCCGACACGCACAAGCCGCTGACCGCGCGCCTGCTCGTGCGCGGCGTCGACGGCACCATCGACCCGAGCTTTGGCCCCGACTACCGCGCGTCCGGCGCGGGTCCGGTCATCGACGCCCTCCGCGGCAGCGTCGCGACCCCGCTCCCCGCCGGCCGCTACCGGGTCGCGGCGACCAAGGGCATCGAGTGGAGCATCGACGCCAAGATCGTCGACATCGCGCCCGGCCGCACCGCGGAGCTCTCGCTCGCCCCGCGGCACGTCGTGCCCACGCCCGGCGTCCTCGGCTGCGATCTGCACGTGCACGCGCGCCCGAGCTTCGACGCGCCCGTCGCCCCCGAAGACCGCGTGCTCTCCCTCACCGCCGCGGGCGTCGACTTCGCCGTCCCCACCGAGCACAACCTCGTCGGCGACTACACCTCGTCGATCCAGACGCTGGAGCTCGGCGGCGAGTTCATATCGGTGCCGGGCGTGGAGGTCACGACCTACAGCAAGGGCTTCGGCCACTTCGGCGTCTTCCCGTACCCGCCGGGCACGCCCGTACCGCCGTACCGCCACACGAACATGGCCGCGATTTTCCGCGCCGTGCGGACCGGCGACAAGGACCGCTACTTCCAGCTCAACCACCCGCGCCTTCCGAACGGCATCGGGTACTTCAACAACATCGGCTTCGACCCGAACGCGCCGCGCGGCCACATCCGGGCGCGCGTCGACTTCGACGGCATCGAGGTCTACAACGGCTACGACATCGAGAAGCCCGAGCGCGTCGAGCAGGTGCTCCACGACTACTGGGCCCTCCTCGACTACGGCTGGCGCCTCACCGCCACCGGCAGCAGCGACTCGCACCGCATCCAGTACCACTGGGCCGGCTATCCGCGCACGATGGTCACCGTCGACCCGACCGCGACCGTCGACAGCGACGGCAAGCGCGTCGAGCCGCTCGCGGTGGTCGCCGCGATCAAGAAGGGCCACGCGACGGTGACCAGCGGGCCCATGATCGAGCTCACGCTCGGCGGCGCCGCGCCGGGCGACGAGGCCCTCACGGGCGACGACCCCATCCGCGGGCACCTCCGCGTGCGCGCGGCGCCGTGGGTCGACGTCGCCACGGTCGAGATCGTCGTCGGGCAGATCGGCGGCGGGTGGAAGGTCGTCGACTCGTACGCCGTGCCCACGCGGCCCACCCAGATCGGCCCCGAGCCCGGCACGCTGGCCGAGGCGCAGGACCGCACGATCCGCTTCGACAGGGACATCGAGGTCGCGGTCGGTCCCGAGAACGGCTGGGTGGAGGTGCTCGTGCGCGGCGTGCGGCGGATGGACGACGTGCTGCCCTTCATGCCCGCGCCGCCGCTCGGGTTCAGCAACCCGGTCTACGTGGTCCGCCACCCCACGCCGCCTCCCCCCTATCCGGGCGTCTACGCAGCGCGACCGGCCACGGCGCCGCCCGTGGCCTCCGCCCCCGCGCCCTGACGCCCTGGACGCGCTCGGCTTCGCCGCGGCTTGCCTCGCCCGCCCCGCCCGGAGGTGGTAGCGTCGCAGGCGGAATTTCGGCCCCGTGAACACCGCATTCGGTCGCTACCGCCTGCTGGAGAGGCTGGGCCAGGGCGGCATGGCGGAGGTCTTCAAGGCCAAGAGCTACGGCGTCGAGGGCTTCGAGAAGATCCTCGTCATCAAGCGCATCTTGCCCGAGCTCGCGCGCAGCCCCGAGTTCGTCGACATGTTCATCCACGAGGCCAAGCTCGCCGTGCGCCTCTCGCACGCGAACGTGGTGCAGGTCTTCGATCTCGGCAAGGCCCCCGACATCGGAGAGTCGGGCCCGCCGGCCGACGCGTTCTACATCGCGATGGAGTACGTGCACGGGCTCGACCTCGCGAGCACGCTCGCGCGCGCCCGCCGGCAGAACGCCGCCCTCCCCGTGCAGATGGGCGCGTACATCGCGTCCGAGGTCGCCAAGGGCCTCGACCACGCGCACCGCCGGCGCGACGAGAACATGCGCCCGCTCGGCATCGTCCACCGCGACGTGTCGCCGCAGAACGTGCTCCTCTCGTTCGAGGGCGAGGTCAAGGTCACCGACTTCGGCATCGCCAAGGCGCGCGGCGCGATCGACAAGGCCGCGCCCGAGAAGATGCTCCAGGGCAAGTTCGGGTACATGAGCCCCGAGCAGGCGCGCGGCGAGGCCGTCGACGCGCGCAGCGACCTCTTCTCGCTCGGCACGCTGCTCTACGAGTGCGTCGCCGGGGTCAACCCGTTCACCGCGCCGAGCGCGTTCGAGACGGTGCGCCGCGTGCAGGCGTGCGAGTACCCGCCGGTCGAGCTCCTCCGCCGCGACGCCCCGCCGGAGCTCGTCGCCATCCTCCGCCAGTCGATGGCCAGGTCCCCCGCCGAGCGCTACCCGAGCGCGGGCCGCATGTACGAGGCGCTCCTCGCGTTCCTCTACTCGCAGGGCAGCCGCTACGGCGCGCACGACCTCGCCGAGTACCTGGCCGCGTTCCGCGACACGCCCGAGAGCGCGCGCACGCCGCACGCCGCGCCCCTCCTCGACGCCGACCCGAACGCGCCCGCCGAGCGCACGCCGGTCGAGTTCCCCTCACAGTTCCCCTCGCGGCGCCCGCCGCCGACGGCCCGCCCGACGATCGCGCCGCGCGCCCCCCTCGAGCGCGCCGCCGACCCGGGCGAGCGGCGCGAGGTCACGGGCCTCGTCATCGAGCTCCCGCGCGAGACCCAGGGGGCCGTGGTCGACAAGGCCGCCAACCTCATCGAGCGCTGGGGCGGCCGCGTCCTGCGGCGCGAGGCCGGGCACATCGCCGCCCTCTTCGGCCTCGGCGACCCCGACGGGCGCGACACCGAGATGGCCACGCGCTGCGCGCTCGTCGCGCTCCGCAGCCTCGATCCCGTGAAGCCGCCGGGCATCGGCCTGCACATCGGGCGCATCCACGTCACCGGGGCCGGCGAGCCCACGCAGGACGCGCGGCTCTCGACCCTCCTCGACACCGCGCGCGACCTCGCGCGCGTCCGCGACGGCCACGCCGCGATCTCCACGCCGGCCATGCGGCAGGTGAAGGCGCTCTTCGACTTCGAGCCGATCACCGAGGCCGACAAGGCCTCGTCGGAGATCTCCGGCGTCATCGTCGAGGCCGTGCGCGGCCCGCGCGAGGCGTTCGGGCGCTTCGTCGGCCGCAAGGAGGAGCTCCGCAAGATCGGCGAGGTCCTCGCCGTCGCCACGCGGCGCACCGCGCGCGTCATCACGATCCGCGGCGACAACGGCATCGGCAAGACGCGCCTCCTCTACGAGATCGAGCGGCGCCTGCGGAAGGGCGGCTACAACGTCGGCTTCCACACGGCCACCTGCCCGCCCCGCGGCAACGAGTTCGCGCTCTCGGGCATCGTGTGCATGCTGCAGGTGCTCTGCGGCACCAGCGAGGGCGACTCCGACGCCCGCATCCGCGCCGTGCAGCCGCGCCTCCGCGCGCTCGGCCTCCAGGCCGAGGAGGTGAACGCGGTGCTCACAGCCCTCGGCGCGAGCACGCCCGCCCTCCGCGGCGACGCGAACACCAAGCTGCGGCAGGCCTTCCTGCGCATGGTGCAGAGCCTCTGCGAGGATCGCACGCACGCCTTCGCGTGGGACGTCGCGCACGCCATGGACGAGGAGAGCTTCTCGCTCCTCGAGGAGGTGCGCCGGCGCCTGAAGCAATCGCGCCTCGTGATCGCGTTCGCGGCGCGCTCGGGCTTCTCGCACCTGCTCGAGAAGGCCGAGGGGCACGCCTCCGTCGACCTGGGCGACCTCGCGCCGTCCGAGGTCGAGCGCCTGGTCGCGCTGCGGCTCGGCGCCGACGCCACGCCCGAGGAGCTCCTGCGCTTCGTGCGCGCGCGCGCAGGCGGCCACCCGCTCTTCGCCGAGGAGGTCGTGAAGGCGCTCGTCGACGCGGGCGCGATCCAGAATCGCCGAGCGCCGCGTCGTCTCGATGAAGCTCGTGGGCCAGGACCTCGCGCTGCCCAAGACGCTGCGCGGACTGGTCGCCTCGCGCGTCGCGCGGCTCGCGCCCGAAGACCGCGCGACCCTCCAGGCGGCGGCCGTCCTCGGCGACCCGATCGACGCGAACGTCCTCGCCGGGATGCTCGGCAAGGACCTGCCCGCCCTCGAGCGGTCCGTCGCGGCGCTGAAGGACCGCGACTTCGTGATCGACCGCGGGCCCACGGGGCTCGGCTTCAGCTCGCCGATCGTCCCCGAGATCGTCGTCGACGCGCTCACGCCCGAGGCCGCGCGCGACATGCACGCGGCGGCGGGCCGCGCGCTCGAGAAGGTGGCGGGCGCGCAGGCGTCGGAGCACGCGGCGCGCATCGCGCGGCACCTCTACGAGGCGGGCGACCGAGAGCGCGCCGCGACGTACTTCGCCCGGAGCGGCGAGCGGCGCTTCGCGACCCGGCAGCTCGAGGCGGCGGCGCGCGACTACACGCACGCGATCGCGCTCGCCGATCCCGCCAAGCGCCTGACCGACGAGCTGGCGACGTGGCTCGAGCGCCTCGCGGCGGCCGTGCGGCTCGTGCGGTCGGCGCCCGACGCGGCGGACCTGTGCAAGCGGGTGATCGAGCGCGTCGACGTCGCCGGGTCGCGCGGCGAGCGGGTGCGCGTGCGCGTCGCGGCCGGGCATTTGCTGGCCGCGGTGGAGCAGATGGAGGAGTCGCGGCGGCGGCTCACCGAGGCGCGCAGCATCGCGGGCACCGACGAGCAGCTCCTCAAGCCGGCGCTCGTCGCCGAGGTGGAGCTGGCGACGCGCAAGGGCGACTTCAAGCGCGCGTGGGACCGGCTCGAGGAGCTGCACCGCATCGTGCGCGCGAAGAGCGACGAGCAGGAGCGGCACCGCGTGGCGCTGCACCGGGCGCAGGCGCGCGCCGCGCTCGGCGACCGCCCGTCGGCGCTCGAGAGCCTCGAGGAGGCCGAGCGCCTCCTGCCGCAGGACGGCACCGCCGCGGTCGAGCGCACCCGCGTGCGCGCGATGGTCGACACGTTCACGCGCGACTTCCGGTCGGCCGCCGCGCACTGCGAGAAGGCCATCGAGATGGGCCGCGAGCTCGGCCTCTCGTACGAGGTGATGGTCAACCTGCACAACCTCGGCTGGAGCCTCGTCTACATGGACGACCTGCCGCGCGCGTACGGCGCGTTCCAGCAGTCGCTCGCGCTCTGCGAGGAGAGCAGCTACGAGCGGCTCGCGAACTACAACCGCATGTTCCTCGCGTACCTCGACGGGCTCCAGGGCACCGCCGACGGCCAGAAGCTCCTCGAGCAGGGCATCGCCTACGCCGAGGCGAAGGACTTCACGTGGGACGTCGTGGGCGGCCGGGCGCTCCTCGCGAAGCTCGTCCATCGCCGCGGCACCCGCGAGGCGGCCGAAGAGGCGTACGAGAAGGCCCGCGCCCTCGCGACGAGCGCGGGGCACACGTTCATCGCGGAAGACTGCGCGCAGGCGCTCGCCGCGATGCAGGGCCGCTCGCAGTCGGCGTCGGCGTCGTAGAGGGACGCCCTCACGCCCCGCGCAGCTTCGCGACCTCGCCGAGCTGACCGAGGAGCTCGTCGTGAACGCGCCCGTTCGTCGCGACGATGCGGCCCTTCGTGACGTCCGGCTCGTGCCCGTCGTAGTCCGTGACCCTGCCACCGGCGGCGAGGACGATGGCGAGGCCCGCGGCGACGTCCCACGGCTTGAGCTTGTTCTCCCAGTAGCCGTCGTACGTCCCGTCCGCCACGAGGCAGCAGTCGATGGCCGCGGACCCGCACCGGCGCACGGCCTGGCACTTCTTCTTGATCGCGACGAACGCGTCGAAGTTGTTCTCGGCGTTGTTCTCGCGCTCGTACGGGAAGCCCGTCGCGAGGAGCGCGTCGTCCAGCCGCCCGACCTCGCTCACCCGGCACGGGGTCCCCGAGCGGGTCGGGGCGACGTCCCCCCCGCCCGTCCACTCGACGCCCAGCGACGGCGCGACCACCACGCCGAGCACCGGCAGCCGCCCGACGAGCAGGCCGATCGACACGCACCAGAAGGGGTGCCCGTGCACGAAGTTCGTCGTCCCGTCGATCGGGTCCACGTACCACGTGGGCGCCTCGGCCCCCGCGGCGCGCGTGCCGCCGTGCTCCTCGCCGACGATCGGGTACGCCGACCCCGCGCTCAGGCGCTCGCGGAGCAGCGTCTCGCTCTCGCGATCGAAGCGCGTGACGAGGTCCGTGCGGCCCTTGTGCTCGGCGACCGGGTGCTTGCGCCAGGCGGCCTGCACCAGCCCCGCCGCCTCGCGGGCCGCGTCGAGCGCGACGGAGAGGAGGGCCTGCGAATCGAGTGCGACGACGCGATCGGGGGGGCTGCTCACGGATGCTGCTTTTCTCGCCCGGCGAGGCCCTCGAGGAGCGCCTGGTGGATGCCGCCGAACGCGCCGTTCGATAGCACGGCCACGGTGTCGCCCGCCCGCGCCCCGGCCACGACGCGGTCGACGATCGCCGCGACGCCCGGCATCGCCTGCGCCTTCGGCCCGAGGTCGCGCGCGAGGCGCTCGAGATCGAGCCGCTCGTTCTCGGGGAGGCCGCTCCGCCCGAGCGGCGCGAGCAGCACGTGGTCGGCCGCGTCGAACGCGCGCGCGTACGCCTGCTGGTGGAGCGAGCGGCACGCGGTCGCGCTCCGCGGCTCGAACGCCACCCACAGCGCCCCCTCGGGGTGGCGCGCGCGGAGCGCGTGGAGGGTCTCGTCGACCGCCGTCGGGTGGTGCGCGAAGTCATCGTAGACGCGCACGCCGCCCGGCTCGCCGAGCAGGTCTTGCCGGCGCCGCACGCCCTCGAACGCGGCGAGCGGCCCGCGCAGCGCGTTCACGTCCGCGCCGAAGCCCTCGGCGCACGCGGCGATCGCGGCGACCGCGTTGCGCACGTTGTGGAGCCCCGGGATGCGGAGCGTGAACCGCCCGCACGAGACGCCGCCCGCGAAGAGGTCGAACGCCTGCGCGGCGCCCGGCGGCGGCGCGGCGGGCGCGGCCATCCACCCGGCCGTGACGTCGCCGGTCGCATCGCGCTCGAGCGCGTACCAGGTGACGCGCGCGCGCGCCTCGGTCGCGACGATCTCCCGGGCGCGCGGGTCGCGCGCGTCGCACACGACGAGGCCGCCCTCGGGCACGGCGCGCGCGAAGGCGCGGAACGCGGCCTCGTACGAGGCGACGTCGGGGTAGATGTCGATGTGGTCGTGCTCCACGCTCGTGACGATCGCGACGTCGTCGGGCGAGACGCCGATGTAGTCGAAGAACTTGGCCTGCTTGTGCCAGTACACCGCATCGTACTCGTCGCCCTCGACGACGAACGGGGCGCGGCCGTGCCCCGGGCGCACGCGCGTCGAGCCGATGGCCGCGGACGCGGGCAGCCCCTTCGGCAGCCCGCCGATGAACCAGCCCGGCTCGTACCCGGTGCGCTCGAGGAGCCAGGCGCAGAGCGCGCTCGTCGTGGTCTTGCCGTGCGTGCCCGCGACGACGAGGGCGCGGCGCTTCGCGAGGAAGCGATCGCGGAGCGCGCGCGACATCGAGGTGCGCGGCAGCGCGAGCGCCTCGGCGGCCTGCGCCTCGGGGTTCGTGCGGCGGATGGCGTTGCCCACGACGACCAGGTCGGGCCTCGGCTCGGCCTCGACGTGCGCCGCCTCGTAGCCCTGGAGGCAGCCGATGCCGAGCGCGCGCAGCATCGGCCCCACGGGCGGATCGAACGCGACGTCGGACCCGCTCACCTCGTCGCCCGCCTCGCGCAGCAGCGTCGCGAGGGCCCCCATGCCGGTACCCGAGACGCCGACCAGGTGGACCCGCATCCAGCTAACCCTTCGCGAACGCGAACTCGTCGCCGCTCACGTCGACCTTCACCACGCTGCCCGGCGCGTACCCGCCGCGCAGGATCTCCTCGGCGAGCGGGTCTTGCAGCTTCTTCAAGATGGCGCGCTTCAGCGGGCGCGCGCCGAACGCCGGCTCGTACCCGAGCTCGACGAGCTTCTCCTTCGCGGCGTCGCTCAGCTGCATCTTGAGCTCCCGGTCGACGAGGAGCTTGTCGAGCCGGCGGAGCTGGATGTCGACGATGCCGCGGAGGTGGGCGCGCGAGAGCGGCCGGAAGAGGACGACGTCGTCGATGCGGTTCAGGAACTCGGGCCGGAGGAAGCTCCGGAGCTCCTCGCGGAGCACGTCGTGCAGCGCCTCGATGCCCTCGGCGGTCTCGAAGAGCCTCGGGTCGGTCTCGAGGAGGCGCTTGCTGCCGATGTTGCTCGTCATGATGACGACGGTGTTCGAGAAGTCGGCGGTGCGCCCGCGCCCGTCGGTGAGGCGCCCGTCGTCGAGCACCTGGAGGAGGAGGTTGAAGACGTCGGCGTGCGCCTTCTCGACCTCGTCGAAGAGGAGCACGCTGTACGGCCGGCGGCGCACGGCCTCCGTGAGGTAGCCGCCCTCCTCGCTGTCGACGTACCCCGGCGGCGCGCCGACGAGGCGCGCGGCCATGTGCTTCTCCATGAACTCGCTCATGTCGAGGCGGGTCATCGACTGCTCGTCGTCGAAGAGGAACTCGGCGAGCGCCTTCGCCAGCTCGGTCTTGCCGACGCCGCTCGGGCCGAGGAAGAGGAACGACCCGATGGGCTTGCCCGGGTCGCGCAGGCCGACGCGCCCGCGCCGCACGGCGCGCGACACGGCGCGCACGGCCTCGTCCTGGCCGACCACGCGCTCGGCGAGGCGCTGCTCCATCTTGAGGAGCTTGTCGCTCTCGGCCTCGAGCATCTTGTTGACCGGAATGCCGGTCCAGTCGCCGAGCACCGTCGCGACGTCCTCCTCGGTGACGACGTTGGAGCCCTCGGCGGCGCCGTCGCGGCCGAGCGCGGCCTCGGCGGCGTCGAGCCGGCGCTTCACGTCGGGGAGCTGCACGTGCTCGAGCTCCCCGAGGCGCGCGAAGTTCTGCTTCTCGCGCGCCTGCTTGATCTCCCCCTCGAGGCGCTCGCGCTCGGCCCGGAGCGACGCGAGGGCCGCCATCGCGCCGCGGCGCGAGTCGACCTTGGCGCGCATCTCGTTCACGGCCGGCTCGAGCTCGCGCATCTCCTTCTCGAGGCGTTCGCGCGTCTTCACGCTGAGCGGATCGGTGTCGCCCGCGAGCGACGCGGCCTGGGCGCGGAGCGACGCGAGCCGGCGGATGGCCTCGTCGACCTTGGCGGGCACGCCGTCGATCTCGACGCGCTTGCGCGAGGCGGTCTCGTCGAGCAGATCGATCGCCGCGTCGGGCAGCGCGCGGTCCTGCAGGTAGCGCTTGGCGAGGCGCACGCACGCGACGATCGCGCCCTCGCCGATCTGCACCTCGTGGTGCGCCTCGTACTTCGAGGCGATACCGCGGAGGATCTCGATGGCCGGATCGACCGAGGGCGCCTCGATCGTGAGGACGCTGAACCGCCGGAGCAGACCCGGATCGCGCTCCTGCATCTTGCGCGCGCCGTCGATCGTGGTCGACGCGAGGAGGCGCACCTCGCCGCGCGCGAGGAGGGGCTTGAGGAGATCGCCCACGCCGCTGCCCGCCGCGCCCTGCCCGAGCAGCGAGTCGATGCCGTTCACGTAGAGGACGACGTCGCGCCCCGTGTTCGACGACGCGATGGCCGCGAGCACCTGCCGGAGGCGCTCTTCGAATCTCGCCACGGAGCTTCGCGCCGGCGACGAGGAGGCCGGTCTCGAGCTCGAGGATGCTGAGCTTCGCGAGGCTCTCGGGCACGTCGCCCGCCGCGATGCGCATCGCGAGCGCGCCGACGATCGCGCCCTTGCCGACGCCCGCCTCGCCGACGAGCAAGGGGTGGTTCTTCTGGCGGCGCTCGAGGATCTGGAGCAGGCGCCGCACCTCGACGTCGCGCCCGATGACGGGGTCGAAGCCGCCGCGGCGGGCGCGCTCGACGAAGTCGTGGGTGAAGCGCGAGAGCACGTCGCTCTGGCTCGGCGTCGACGCGGCGGCGGGCACCTCGCGCGGCACGCTCTTCAGGGCGGCCATGTGCGGGCGCAGGCTGCCCGGCCCGAGGCCGAAGGCCTGGAGCACCACGGCCGCGGCCCCGCGGATCTCCTGCGAGAGCGCGTTGAGGAGGTGCTCGACGTCGACGGTGCCCGCGCCGCCCGCCTCTTTTTCGGCGCGCGCGAGGAGCTGCAGCATCGCGCTCGAGAGGTACGCGAGGCCGGCCGTCGACTTGTTGATGCGCCCGAGCGCCGACTCGGCCTCGACCGAGACGTCCGCCGGGTCGGCCCCCGCCCGGCGAAAGACCTCCTGCACGCCCCGGTCTCGTTCGACCGCCCGCGCGAGGAGGTGAATCGGCTCGACCTGCGCGTGCTTACGCTCGTCGGCCAGGCTCTGCGCGCCCGCGACGAGCGCTTTCGCATCCGCCGCGTAACGGTCGAGGTGGATCGTCTGCTCTGCGGCCATGCCGGTGCCCCTTTAGTAGCATGCTAGAACTCAGGTCCGATGTCTGCCGAAGTCACCGTCTACACGACGAGGGTGTGCCCGTACTGCGTCGCGGCCAAGCGGCTTCTGGGTGAGCGCAAGGTCGCCTACAAGGAGATCAACGTCGACGGCGACGACGCGAAGCGCGCGTGGCTGGTCGAAGCCACCGGGCGCCGCACCGTCCCGCAAATCTTCATCGGCGACGAGCCCATCGGCGGCTACGACGACCTCGCCGCCCTCGACAAGAGCGGCCAGCTCTTGGAGCGCGTCCGATAAACCGGGGTCGCGGGGTCAGGCGGTTCCCTCGCTTCGCTCGGAACTAAGCGAGCGCGTCGACGAGGCGCGGGACGTCGCGCTCGGCGACCGAGCAGAGCGCGACACGCAGCGCCCCGGGGCCGCCCTTCGGAAGGACCGGGAAGACGAAGACGCCCTGCTCGCGCATGGCGGCGGCCTTCTCCGCCGCGCGGTCGTGGAACAGCGTGACGAAGAACCCGCCCTCGTACCGCGGGTAACGCAGGCCGCGGGGGTGCGCGAGCGCGTTGAAGGCGCGGACGCGCGCGCCGAGCACGCTCGTGAGGGCCGCGCGCTCCTCCCCGCAGGCGCGCGCGAGCTCGGGATCCGCCAGCATGCGCGTGACGGCCGCGAGCCCGCCGCGGTTGCAGTTCGACCACGTGCCGCGGCACGAGTAGCCGAGCGCGGCCTCGACCATCGCGCGCTCCTTCGCGTCGGCGATGCACGCGACGAGCGCCCCGACGCGCAGGCCGTACTGCGTGAACGACTTGCTCGCGCTCCAGGCGAAGAGCAGCGCGACCCGCCCGATGAGGGGCCGGAGGTGCGCCAGGAACGCGCGCGGGTCGCGCGCGCCGCCATAGAGGAAGTACGCGCAGTCGACGAGGAGCGTGACCTCGCCCTCGCGCGAGCGCGCGACCAGCCGGTCGACCACCGCGCGCCACTCGGCGTCGGTCATCGAGTAGCCCATCGGGTTGTGCGCCGGATTGTTCAGGACCACGAGCGCGCGGCCCTGCGCGGCGAGCTGGCGGCCGAGGGCGGCGTCGAGCGCGGCCACGTCGAAGTCGGACCCGGCGAACATCGGAAAGGTCTCGAAGCGCCGCTCGGACTCCTCCGCGATGGTGGCGTACGGTCCCCAGAACCAGCTCGTCGTGAGGAGCGCCTGGCCGGGCTCGAGGAAGTTGTTCACCGCGAGGCGCACGGCGCCCGAGCCGCCCGGCGTGGCCACCGCGACCGCGGTCTCGCGAAGCAGGGGCTCGCCGCCGAGGAGGTCGTCGAGCACGGCGCGCTGGAACTCGGGCTGGCCGGAGATGGGCGCGTAGTTCGCCCATTCGGCCGCCGGCACCTCGCGGACGGCGCGCGCCGCCGAAGGCAGGATGGAGAGGTTGCCCTCGTCGTCGAGCAAGGCGCCGATGGTCGCGTTGACCACGCTCTCGCCGCGGGCGCGGCGCTGCGTGGCCTCGCGGTTCAGCGCGAAGATGGGATCGTCCGAGGGGCGCCCTTGATGGGAAGGAATGAGGTGCATCGCGAGGAAAGCCGGTTTAGCACCGCGCCGGCCGGCGCGGCGGCCGCCTGTCACTTTGTCAGCCGAGGCGAGGCCGTCCTCGGGGGAGGTTGCCACGTTGGCTTGGAGCGGTTCGTAGGAAAGAGGTAACCCCGCGTCATTCAAGGGCCGCATGGGTGGCATGCGCTATGCTGAAGTGCTTTTTGGAGATGGCTTCTCGATGCGCCGCACGATGAGAACTCGGCTTCCCTGGTCCGCCTTCGCGGCCACGGCGGCCGCCGTGGCGACGGCGGGTCCCGCGCGCGCGCAGACGACGAGCGGCTCGGTGGCATCGAGCGGAACCACGACGACCGGCACCACGGCGACGCCCTGCGCGGAGACGGCCGGCGGCACGCCCACGATTAGCGTGACGCAGCAGATTGTCCCCGAGCGCTTCATCAACGGCGTCGACGTGGGCACGAGCACGCGCCCCGTCAACCTGAACCCCAACGGCGTCAACTACCAGGACTGCATCCAGGACATGACGCTGGAGTTCAAGCTCACGGCTTGCAACTTCGACGGGCAAAATATCGCCGTCTGGGCGAGCTCCAGCTCCCAGTGCACCGACCCGACGGATCGCGGCATCGGCCAGGCGTCGGTCTGCTGGAACCTCGGCACGGGCAGCGCGGGCTTCGTGCAGGCAGAGGGCGAGGTCGACTACTTCGTCCGCGTGCAGGACATCGTCGGCCCGCAGTCCCAAAATCCCCCGCCGACGAGCTATTCGAAGCAGGGTTCGGCCGCCTGCACCGCGCAGAGCACGTTCGTTGCGGTGCCGATCAACATCAACTTCATCCCGACGGACAGCGCGGGGAACCTGGTCGGGCAGGCCTTCTCCTACGCCCTCACGACCGACCTCGTCGGCCCGCCGGCCCCGCTCCAGCCGAGCATCGGCCCGGGCGACACGCTCTTCGTCGTCAACTGGACGCCCAACACGGACACCGACACGGCCGGCTACGACCTCCTCATCGACCCGATCCCGGGCATGGAGCCGGCCGACGCGGGCATCACCACCGGCGGCATGCCGACGGCCACCACCGTCCTCGTGTGCCCGGACTCGGGCATGTCGAGCGACCTCGGGGCCGACGCCTCGGACGACGCCGGCGACGCCACGGTCGCGAGCGTGCCCGACGCGACGGTGTCCGAGGACGACGCGGGCTGCCACACGGTGACGATGGCCAACGGCACGTCCAACGCCTCGAACGGCAACGGCGGCGTCTGCAACGACCCGGTCCTGATGGGCGGCACCGTCGTCGACGGAGGCACCGGCGGCACCACCCTCGATTTCTTCGACGACGCGGGCAACCTGCTCGACGCCAGCCTCGAATCGACCACCGGCGGCGGCATCTTCGTCCCGCCGGCGGGGCACGTCGTCAACCCGAACGCGGCGACGGGCAGCACCGTATCGGGAGCCACCTCGTCGACCTATACGATCTCCGGTCTCAAGAACAACGTCACCTACACCGTGGCCGTGTCGGCGGTGGACAACAGCGGGAACGTCGGTCCCCCATCGGAAGAGCAGTGCAACTACCCGGCCCCGGTGAACGATTTCTTCAAGGACTACCGGAACGCGGGCGGCACCGCCGGCGGGGGCTTCTGCGCCCTCGAAGCGGTCGGAGCGCCTGCCTCGTCGACGATGGCCTTCGCGGGCCTCGGGGCGCTGGTGGTCGCGCAGCTGCGGCGCCGGCGGGCGCGGCGGAGCCGCTCCTCGTGAGCGCGCGCGTCCCGCAGTACCTCGCCGTATCCGCCGCGCTCGCAGCCAGCCTCTGGGCCGGCGCCGCGCGCGCGCAGCCCGCGCTCGAAGACCTCCCGGGCAAGGTGCACGACAAGCACTCGCCCCAGAACTTCGCCGCCGAGCTCCGCTTCTCACCCTACAAGCCGGACATCGACAGCGACCCGAACCTCAACGGGCAGACCCCGTACAAGAACGTCTTCGGCACGGCGCCCCGCTTCTTCATCGGCGCCGAGGTCGACTGGCAGGTGCTCCGCATCCCGCACTTCGGCACGCTCGGGCCGGGCGCGAGCGTGGGCTACACCACGATGACCGACCCCGCGGCGTTCCAGACGCTGCACATGGGGACGACCGTGTCGGGCGAGACCACCACCCTCCAGATCCTCCCGATCGACGTCCTCGCCGTCCTGCGAGTCGACGTGCTGTGGACCGACGCGGGCATCCCGTTCGTGCCGTACGCGAAGGCGGGCCTCGGCTGCGCCTTCTGGCGGGCCTCCAACACCCTCGGGACGTCGCACGTCGACGACGTGAGCGGCTTGGGGCACACGCTCGGCTGGCACGTCGCGGCGGGCCTGATGTTCAACCTGAATCCCTTCGACACCTACGCCGCGCAGAACTTCGACGACGCGGTGGGGGTGAACAACACCTACATCTTCGCCGAGTACGAGCTCGACGAGCTCACGGGCCTCGGGTTCCAGTCCGACCCGCTCCGCGTCGGCGGGGCCAACTGGATGTTCGGGCTCGCCTTCGAGTTCTGAGTTCGGCTCGCTGCGTCAGAGCTCGAGCGCAAAAGGGGCTCCGGGAAGGCTCCCGGACCCATGAGTGGATGTGCGACATCCGCTGAATTGCGTCACGGTGCGTCATCGCATGAGGTGATGCTCAAGCGTACCTTTTGCTCTTGGCTCGAGCGTGCGCACATCCCCGCCCGAAGCTCGTGGATTCCGGACGAGGCGAGCCGCCACACGTCACAACGCACAGCGGCAGGCGTTGTCGTGGTGCGTTGAACGACCCTTTCGTTCACCGGCCCCACGCGAAAGCGTGCGGAAAGCGTGGCGTTCGCTCTCTGCGCTCTCCGATCGATTGGAATGGCGAGGGCGAAAAAGGGCGCAAAGCGCGTCGAATCCGCCTCAACGTGACATTCCGCTACGTGGCGATAAGGCCGCGCTCGGCAACGCCAGAGCCGTGAATCGCGGCTCTAGCCGAGCTTTGCGCAGGGGGCACGAGCGCTGCAACGCGTAAAAAACGCACCACGCAAGGAGCCCTCGAACGACCGACTTCCTTACCGCCTGCAACCGGGTGCGACACGACACGAATCGCGAGTCCCCCGCGGCGTAAGCCGCGAACAGGCTCGCGGAGAGGCGTTCGAGGGTTCGACCGGTCTCGTTTCAAGGCTCCGGCCAGGAGCCCACGCCGACCTGCACCGATAGTCACGACCGCAAAAAACGAAGAGCACAATTCCCAAGGAGAGAACGATGACGACGCAGAACGATTATGGCCGGACCAAGAGCAATCGGGGGTTCGCGTCCATGGACACGGGCAAGCAGCGCGAAATTGCGAGCAAGGGCGGGAAGGCCGCTCACGCTCAGGGTCGCGCGCACGAGTTCACGCCGGACGAGGCGCGCGTCGCCGGCCGCAAGGGCGGCGAGGCCGTGAGCCGTGATCGCGCGCACATGGCGGCCATCGGTCGCGCGGGCGGCCAGGCGCGCGGTCGTAACCGCGCGATGCAGTCGGCCCGCGAGGTCGCCTCTCGTGGCGCGGAACAGGCGGCCACGAAGGCTCCGGCGTCCATCGAGGCCGGCGCCAGCCCGGCGGAATAGGCGCGGGAGCCACTCACCCGATTGGGAGGGGGGCTTGATCGGGTTGCGCACTTGGGGGGTGTGTCCTGGGTGCGCAGCTCGGAATTTTTCGTACGCGATCTTGGCTCTTGGAACGTTCGTGTTGGATCTTCTCTTTCCGAAGCGATGCGAGCGCGCGCCAGCGGCGTGCCATGCGAGGCCCTCGGCCCGCGTGAGCAGACGACGGCTGGTGTCGAGGCCGAGCGCGTGGTACCCGGGAAGGCGAGTCGTCGCGCGCCCGTAGCTCAGCTGGATAGAGCAATGGCCTTCGAAGCCATGGGTCGTCCGTTCGAATCGGACCGGGCGTACCAGCGCATCGCGAACCTTGCTCGAGGCGGGACTCCTGCACTATCTCTGCGGGCCCTCCCGTGCCCTCCTTCGCTCCCGACGCGCCCGAGATCTACGGGCGGGGCGCCATCGCGAAGATCGTCCGCGCCCTGCCGCCCGTCGAGCGCGCCTACTCGATCGCGCGGTTCTCGATCCTGCGCCCGAAGCTCCTCAGCGTGATGGACCTGCTGCTCCCCGAGGAGGGGCGCATCCTCGACGTGGGGTGCGGCTTCGGCCTGTTCGCGGCGTACTTCGGGCAGACGCAGCCCCGCCGGCGCATCGTCGGCGTGGACCCCGCCGCGCGCCGGGTCGAGCTCGCCCGCAAGGTCGCGGCGTCCCTCGCCCTGCGCGACCACACGTTCGTCGTGGGCGACGTCCGCGACGCCGCCATCGAGGGCACGTTCGACGCGATCTACGTGCTCGACGTGATGCACCACCTGCCCGCCGAGGACCAGGCGCAGGTGCTCGAGCGGCTGCGCTCGCTGCTCGTGACGGGCGGCATCCTCCTCATCAAGGACGTGACGACCGAGCCCCGCTTCGGGCTCTTCTTCACCGAGGCGCTCGACCGGCTGATGGTCGGCTGGAACGAGCCGCTCGCGTACCGGCACCACCGCGAGTGGGGCCAGATGCTCGCGTCGCTCGGGTTCAAGGTCCGGATGGTGCGCGTGCCCGACGTGCTCCCCTACCCGCACGTCGTCATCGCGGCGCGGAAGACCTGAGGCCTCCCCCGGGCGGCCTCACATCGTGCCGGCCGTGGCCCGGAGCACGTTGATGTCGAGCGCGGTGAGCGGCACCTTCACGGCGCGATACGAAATGTTCGGAGCGTCGAGCTGCATGTCGAGGCGGTCGTTGCACGAGTCGTCGTAGTCGCTCAGCACCAGGTTCGTGCCCGTCGACACCTCGCCCCAGCCGATGAGGTTCGTCCCGTCGCTGTACCGGCGAAAGCTCCCCATCGCGGTGCTCGACACGGTGCCCGCGCACTGCCAAGCGACGGTGGCCGTGCCGGTGGTGGTGTCGACGGTGTACGCGACGCCGCGCGCCGGACCGGGCATCTCGGTGTGGTCGTCGAAGAGGGAGACCGTCCCGTCGGCGTTCATGCGCACGTCGTGCTGCCGGTAGAAGGCGGTCTCGGGATTGTTCTGGATCTGGATGATCTGCGCGCCGTCCTTGTTGTAGCTCGAGCCGCCCATCTTCCAGACGACCGCGCCGGTGCTCTTCGAGATGTAAAAGACCGAGTCCATGTGGCGTGAAGAGACCAGCAGGTCTCCGTTCGACTGCACGTCGATCGCGTTGCAGTGGTACGGGTCGGCGACGACGGTCCCGGTGTCGGTCGTGCCGGTCTGTCCCACGAACGTCGAGTCTTGCACCGGGTCGAAGTGGTCGTTCGCGTCCCACTGCCAGACCATCGCCCCGGTCGGCGAGATCTCCTGCACGACGCAGTCGATCATGTCCGAGCCCGTGTAACCGGTGTACCCCGTGAGGTCGACGCCCGTGCGGATGACGTCGGAGATCATCATGTAGTCGCCGTTCGGCAGCACGCGGAGCTCGTGGTGGTCGAGCGGGATGCCGACCGTGTTCGTGGTCGAGATCACCTCGGGGCTCGCGAGCTGCACGAGCTGGTACTGCCCGTCGGCGACGGTGTTGAACGTGTACGCGATGTACGTCGTGTACGAGATGACGTTCGGGACGAGGTTGTCGACGTTCAGGATGCCGTACGCGTTGGGCGTGTGCTGGTACCAGACGGGCACGCCGTTCACGTCGACCACCATCGCGTACGCGTCGCGCCCGTCGCCGCTCGAGATGTTGCCGAAGAGGTAGTAGCCCGACGTCGGGGTCCCCGCGTCGGCGTGCGACGTGACGGTGATCTGCGGGACGTTCGCGGGCAGACAGCGAATCCAGTACTGCGTCGTCGTCGAGCCGGCGTTCGCCGTGATGACCGCGGCCCCGCCCTCGCCGAGCTGGAACGTCTCCGAGAACGACGCGCTCGGCGTGACGGCCGTCGGCGACGACGCGCCGATGAGGATGCCGCT
Source organism: uncultured delta proteobacterium (assembly GCA_963797395.1). Lineage (GTDB taxonomy): Bacteria > Myxococcota_A > Polyangia > Polyangiales > Polyangiaceae > Palsa-1150. Next base: position 319,206 of record CAWCPA010000008.1, on the reverse strand, counting down.
CGCCGCCGACGCCGTGACGGTGAGCGCGTTGGTGCCGGCCGCGCAGCGCACGTAGTAGTCCTGGGTGCTCGGCGAGAAGGCCGGCACGAGCGGGAGCTCGGCGACCGCGAGGGACGAGAGCTGGACCGCGTCGATGCCGCTCTGCGAGCCGCCTTGCAGCTCGCCCGAGCCCGAGCTCGATCCGGACGCGGCGCTCGACGACGCGCCGCTGCCGCAGCCCGCGGGGCCGAGCGCCGCGCCCGCGAGGGCGAGCGCGCCGGTGCACGCGATGGGCAAGCGAAGGGCAGCGAGAGGAGAAGCGAGACGAGAGACGACCGAGGAGCGCGCGATGGAAAGAAATTGCATGGGGCGCAGGTACATTCCCCGCGGCCGCGCGCTTGATCACCGAATCGACCGATCGACGCGCGCTCTCAGGGGATTCCGCACGAAGGGACCGCACCGCTGCACACACCCTCCGCGTTGCAGAACGGCTCGGGTCCCGCGTCCTCGCAGCCGGCGTCGTCGCACGTGGGCACGCAGTGGTCGGAGCAGTGACGGCCGAGGCAACCGTCGTCGGGCGGCGGCCGACGCGGCGGCTTCGAGACGAAGCCGCAGACGGGCGCGCGGAGGTCGCAGGTCCCCGACAGGCCGCACACGCCGAAGACGCGCTCGTCGCAGTCGGCCGCGCCGTCGGCGCACCGCACGCAGAGCTCGTTGCACGAGGTCGCGGCGTCGCAGCTCGGCGGCGCGGCGTCTTGCGGGAGCTCGCCCGCCACGATCTGCGTGCCGCAGCCCGCCGCCATGAGGACGGCGGCGCCGGCGATCCTCAAGGAGGGCCCGCGACGCCCGACACGACGCGAGCGTACGCGCCGTTCGGGTGGCTCGCGAGGTACGCCGCGGCCAGCGGCTTCGCGGCGGCGGGATTGATCGCGGCGACCGCCTCGATGCGCGCCACCGCGGCCTCCTCGGCGAGCATGTCGCCGGGATAGCGGCGATCGAAGTCGTCGAGGCGCGCGAGCGCCTCCTGGGGTCGGCCCGCGCGCAGCGCCTGGCGCGCCGACTCGATGAGCCGCGCCTGATCGCCGAGCGTCCCGACGCCCCCGGGCGCGTGCGCGGACGCGGCGGGCCCGGAGGTCGCGGGCGCCGCGCTCGGGACGTGAACCGCGGCCGGCCGGGCGGCGGCGACGGGACGCGCGGGCGCGACGGCGAGCGCCACGGGCGCCGCGACCGGAGGCTGCGCGGGCGGCGCGACCGGAGGCGCCGCGAAAACCGCGGCGGGACGCGCGGGCAGGGGCCGCGGCGCCACCGGCGCGGGGGCCTCCTCGACCGGCGCGAGCGCGGGCGCGGACTCACCGCGCTCGAGCTTCACCACGCCCGCGACCCCGGCGGCGCCCAGGGCGACCGTGGCCGCGACCCACCCGACGGCCGCGCCCTTCGTGCCGAACAGCGACAGGAGGCTGCGCCCGCGGAGCGCCGTCGTCACGGCCTTCGTCGCCGCGATGCCCGTCCCCGCAGTGGCCGCGGCGATCGCCGCGGAGCGCGCCCGCGCGGGCATGCGATCGCCGGCCGCCGAGCCCAGGAGCTCACGCTCGAAGTCGGACCCCTCCTCGAGCAGGCGCTTCATCGCTCGCCCCCCTCGACGCGCGCGCGCAGCCGCGCGGCGCTGCGCTGGAAGGCCTCTCGCGCGCGGCGCAAGCGCGACGCCACGGTGCCGGGCGGCAGGCAGGTGAGGTCCGCGATCTCCGCCATGGTCATCTCTTCGAGCTCGAAGAGCACGAAGACCTCGCGGAGCAGGTCGGGCATCTCGCCGAGGACCCGGTCGAGGAGGGCCCGAGACTGCCGCTGCTGCAGCGCGTCCTCCGCGTTCGGAGCGCCGTCGGAGACCTCGGGGGCGCGGTCGCCCGGGGCGGCGCCCTCGCGCAGGCCCTCGCGCGCGTGCGCGCGGCGGGCATGCGCGGCGACGTTGCTGACGATGCCGAAGAGGAAGGCCCGCTCGCGGCCGGCGGCGATGTCGGCGCGGCGCCGGGAGGCGGCGAGCAGCACGGCCTGCGTCGCGTCGTCGGCCGAGCGCTCCGGCACGCCGAGCCGGCGCAGGGTGCGCCAGACGAAGTCGACGTTCTCCTCCACGAACCGGCGGAACGCCCGGTCGCCGGCCAGCGGCGCCGCCTCGGGGGCGTCGCTGTCGTGCGCAGCCGGCCCGAGCGCGGCGAGGGCCGACACGGGGAGGGCTTCGGGTTGGCTGCCTCGCGCGCTCATGGCCGCGTCCATGGATTCCCACACGGGGCGCCGTTGATCACAGAAAATCGAACCCGAGGCCGGCCGCCCCCGACAGGACCTCGGGAGGGGGCCGGTAGCCGGGCACCGTCCCGGGCGCGAAGACGTACTCGTCGCGCACCAGCGGCACCGAGAGGCCCACCTGCGCCTCGAGCCGCAAGAACGGCCCCAGCGCGACGCCCGCCCGGCCGATCGCCGCGGGCGCGATCCAGGGGCGCGTGTGGCTCGCGGCGTCGAGGGCGTTCTTCGCCGACTGCTCGAGCGCCCCGATCTCCCACGCGAGGCACGGCGTCGCGTCGAAGACGCCGACGACGAGATTCGAACGCGCACGCGTCGACGCGCCCGGTCACCCAGGCGAGGTCGAGCTCGGACGGCCCGACCTGCACGGAGGCGCCCGCGTACGCGAACGTCGCGCGGAGCGAGGCGCGCGACCCCGCGAGCGTCCCGAGCAGCTCGCCGAAGGCCGCGATCCCGGGGCGCGCGGACGGGGCGGCGAGGCCCGCCACGATCGCCTGCGCGCCGGCGCGGGCGATGTGCGCGCGGGCAGGACGCGGGGCCGGCACGTCGTCCGCCGCGGCGGGGTCGGGCTCGAGGGCCGGCGGCGGCGAAGGCGGAGGCGGAGGCGGCGCGGGGGCCTGGTCCTCCAGGACGAGGGCGGCCACGAGCGCGAGGGCGTCCTCCACGTCGGCGCAGCGGGTCCCGCGGACCTCGCGCTCGACGAGGTCGCCGGGCGACGCGGAGCGCTCGACCCGCAGCGCGCCGCTCCACGCGTCCGCGCCTTCTGGCGCGTGCTCGACGCGCACGTGGATCGCCGGCCACGCCGGACGATCCCCCGAGAGCACGAGGCCGTGCGCGGCGAGCGCGGCGCGGAACGACGCGTCGCCCGAACAGCCCGCGGGGGCCTCGACCTCCAGCGCGGCGGCGACCACCGGCGGCGAGGGGTCCGGCGGCACCACCGAGGGCATCGGCGTAGCCTAGTCCAGAAGCGCCAGGAGCTCGTCGCGAGTGATGCCGCCGGCCTGGTCGGCCTCGCCGAGCGCGACGTCCGCGATGCGGCGCTTGCGGTCCTGGAGGGCGAGGATGCGCTCCTCGACGGTGTCCTTGGCGACCATGCGGTACACCATGACGGGCCGGTCCTGGCCGAAGCGGTGCGCGCGGTCGCCGCCTGGTCCTCGACGGCAGGGTTCCACCACGGGTCGAGCAGGAAGACGTGATCGGCGGCCGTGAGGTTGAGCCCCGTCCCGCCGGCCTTGAGCGACACGAGGATGACGGGCGGCCCGGCGTCGGCCTGGAACTCGTGGACCACCGCGCCGCGATCGCGCGTCGACCCGTCGAGGCGCGTGAAGCGGATGTTCGCCGCGCGGAGCGCGGGCTCGACGAGATCGAGGAGGCTCGTCCACTGCGAGAAGACGAGCGCCTTGTGACCCTCGGCGACCGACTCCTCGAGCGCCTCGAGCAGGCGCTCGACCTTCGAAGACGACTCGGCGCGCTGGCCGGGCACGAGCGAGGGGTGGCACGCGGCCTGGCGCAGGCGTAGGAGCGCCTCGAGGGCGGCGAGCACCCCGCCGCCGTGCGCGAGCGGTCGGCGACGTCCTGCTTGGTCGCGGCGCGCACGGCGTCGTAGATGCTGCGCTCGACGTCGTCGAGCTCGACGTGCAGCACCATGTCCGTGCGGCTCGGGAGCTCCGGCACGACCTCGCTCTTGGTCCGGCGCAGCATGAACGGGCGAATCTTCGCCCGCAGGCGCGACGCGGCGTCGGGGTCGCCCGACTCGATTGGCCCCGAGTACCGCTGCTGGAAGTCGCTCGCGCCGCCGAGCAGGCCCGGGTTGGCGAAGTGCATCGCGCTCCAGAGCTCCTCGAGGCGGTTCTCGACGGGCGTGCCGCTCAGCGCGATGCGGAACTTGCCGCGGAGGTCGAAGGCGGCGCGCGCGGTCTGGCTGCCGAGGTTCTTGATGGCCTGGGCCTCGTCGAGCACGACGATGTCCCACTCCTCGCGGGCGAGGCGCGCCGCGTCGAGCCGGAGGAGCGCGTACGTGGTCAGCGTGACCTCGGCGTCGGGGTCGAGCTCGCGCTTCGGGCCGTGGTAGATGGCCGTGCGCAGGTTCGGGCGGAAGCGCGCGATCTCGTCGGCCCAGTTGTAGACGACGCTCTTCGGGCACACGACCAGCGTGCGCCCGCGGAGGACGCAGAGCGTCTGGAGGGTCTTTCCGAGGCCCATGTCGTCGGCCAGGACGCCGCCGAGCTCCGCGTCGCGAAGGAACGAGAGCCAGTCGACGCCCTGCTGCTGGTACCCGCGCAGGGTCGCGTGCAGCCCCTCGGGCAGCGGCGACGTGCGGGATGCCCTCGAATGCCCCGAAGAGCGGCGCGAGCCGCGCGAGCTCCGCCGGACGCGGCGCGTCGAGCGCGTCGCAGAGCGCGCCGGCCGTGGGAAGCGGCCGCGGGCGTGAGCTTCTTGTCCGGCCCGCGCGCCGCGAGCAGGTCGGCGACGAGGTGCCCGTGCTTCGCGCCAGCCAGTCGGCCGGGAGCGGCGCCCACCCGCCGTCCTGGAGCGGCACGAGGTCGAGCCCGTCGCGCCAGGCGCGGATGACCGCCGCCGCCTCCGCGCTGCGCGGCGGGGTCTGCTTGCCGTCGCCGTCGGCCCCGGAGGTCTCGAACACGATGTCGAACATGCCGCCGTTCGCGACGACGCGCGGCTGGAGCGGCTGCTTCTCGAACGCGGCGCTGCCGCCGTCGTCGCCCGTGCGCTTCTGCCACTCGCGGAGCTTGGCCGCGAACCGGATGGCCTCCGAGCCGTCGAGGTCGACGCGCCGCCCGGGCACCAGGTTGAGCTCGTCGCGCAGCCGGCGCAGGAGCCTCGCGCTCCACGTCGTGGCGGCGCACGGGCACGGTGTCGCCCAGGGGCACGATCTCGCCGCCGTCGACGCGCGCGACCGGCGGATTGCCGTACACGAGCGTGGGCAGCACCGAGAGCGTGTGCCCCTGGTGCGAGAGGTCCATCGCGATGCGCGGGCGCACGTCGGCGGCCTTGCGCGGCAGCCGCGCCGTCGCGACGACGACGTCGAGCTTCGCCTCGAGCTCCGGCAGGACGCGCGTCACGAAGTCGGCCGTTCGGACTGCGCGAAGAGTACGCTCGAGCGGCAGCCGCTCGAGGAGCTCGCCCGTCGTCGCCATCTCGCCGAGGGGCCGCAGCGCGTCCGCGGAGCGCACGACGCCGCGCGCCACCACTTCGATCACCTCGGGCGCGCGCTCGAGGCGAAGCCGGAAGCCGTTGGCCCGCGCGGGCGCGTCCTCGACGGTCGCGCGCGGCATGACGGGCGCGCCGGAAACGCGCACGGGCGCGCCGTCGAACGTGACCTCGGCGCCGCCCGAGAGCGCCTCGAAGAGGTCGGCGACGCGCGTCGCGAGCACCGCCTCGCGCGGCGGCGAGCCGAGCATGCGGTCGATGCGCATGTCGTCGTGGGTCGGCGTCAGGGCCGCGAGCTGCGCGCCGCGGGAGCGATCGCTGGCGAACGACTGCTGGAACTTCTCCTCGCGCCCGTCGGGGTGCACGAGGAAGCGCGTCACCGTGAGCAGCCGGTCGCGCCGGCCGAGGCGGTAGACGAGGCGCGGCGGCTTGGCGGCCGCGGGCGCGCTGGCGAGCGGCTGGCCCTTCTCGGCGGCCTGCGCCACCGCGATCGCGGCGGCCACGACGTGCATGCACGGGTCGACCTTGCCCTCGCAGTCGCACGACCACTCGGCGGTGTCGGGGTAGAGCGTGACCGTCGGGGCGACGGCGAGCCCGGGCGCGCGGACGCGCAGCGTGACCTCGCTGGCGCTGGAGCCGGCGAGCGTGACGGCGTTCTCCCGCGCGAGCTTCACGCCCTGCGACCAGACGCCCGGCAGGCTCGCCTTCCGAACCGCGTCGAGGAGCTCCTGCATTCCTTGTGGAGGAAATTACAGTCGGCCGCGGGCGGCGTCGAGGCGAAGCCTCCACACCATCCCGACCGCTTCGATGAACACGGTGCGGCTCATCTTGGAGTGACCCTGCGTGCGATCCATGAACACGATGGGGACCTCCTTGACCTTCATGCCGCGGCGTAGCGCTCGGTACGTCATCTCGATCTGGAACGAGTAGCCGTTCGAGTGCACTTCGTGGAGGGCGATCGACTCGAGCGCGCGCCGCGAGAAGGCTTTGTAGCCGCTCGTCAGGTCACGGATGGGCAGGCCGAGGATGGTCCGGGAATAAAAGCTGCCGCCCTTGGATATGAAATGGCGGCCCGGGCCCCAGCCTTCGACGCCGCCGCCGGGCATGTTCCGGGAGCCGATGACGATGTCGTACCCCTCGTCGAGGGCGGCGACGAAATCAGGGAGGTAGCGAGCGTCATGCGAGAGATCGGCGTCCATCTCGAAGAAGCGGCCGTAGCCCTCGGCGAGGCCGAGCGCGAAGCCCTCGAGATACGCGGTGCCGAGGCCGAGCTTCCCGGCGCGGTGCACGACGCGCACGTGGTCGTCCTTCGCGGCGAGCGCGTCCGCGATGGCGCCCGTTCCGTCCGGCGAGTTGTCATCGACGATGAGGAGATCCGCTGCGGGGAGCGCCTGCCGAACGGATTCGACGAAGCGGCCGAGATTCTCTTTTTCGTTGTACGTAGGCGTAATGACGAGCGTGCGAGACATGCGCAAAAGGGAAACGGGAAGACGAGCTGGGCCACGCTAGCGCAAAACATCCGACCCGCGAAGGCAGAAGACGCTTTGCGAGGAGCTCACGCGAGGCAAGTTGCCTCTGACCGCTCTCGGGAGGCGCTGATAGGATGGCCCTCCGTGAGGATCGCGTGAGCGTGAAGTCCGACACCGTGCGCCCGCTCGAGCCGCAAGACGGCCGGGGTGGCCGCGCTTCGCCCGCGGGCGCCGCCGCCGCGCGCGAGGCGCGGGCCGAGCGCACGGCCCTCGAGGCCGCGCTCGGTCGCGAGCGCCGCGTGAGCAAGGCGCTTCGCGAGGTCGGCGTCGCGCTCGGCACCACGCTCGACCTCGACGAGCTCCTCGAGCTCATTCTCGCGAAGATCACCGAGGCCCTCGAGGCCGACCGCACGACGCTCTACCTCCTCGACGAGGCGAACGACGAGCTCGTGTCGCGCATCGTGCAGGGCAACGACGTCCGCTCGATTCGCCTGAAGGTGGGCCGCGGCATCGCCGGCTACGTCGCGCGGACCGGCAAGCTGCTCCACGTTCAGGACGCGTACGACGACCCGCGCTTCAGCGCCGAGTGGGACATGCTCTCGGGGTACCGCACGCGATCCATCCTGGCCGCGCCGATGAAGAACCACCTCGGCAAGACCATCGGCGTCGTGCAGGTGCTCAACAAGGTCCGAGGCGAGTTCACCGACGACGACGCCGACATCCTCGCCGCGCTCGCGACGCAGGCGGCCGTCAGCATCGACAACTCGCGGCTCTTCATGTCGGTCACGCAGAAGAACATCCAGCTCCTCGACACGAAGGAGCAGCTCGAGCACCGCGTCCGCGACCTCAAGCTGCTCTTCGACCTCGAGCACGCCATGGGGCGCGCCGTGTCGCTCGAGGAGCTCTTCATCGCGGTGCTCGGCGAGGCCATGCGCGCCTGCGAGGCGAAGATGGGCGCGGTCGCCCTGCGCGACCCCGAGGCCCGCACCGGCGCGCTCTACATCATCGACGAGCGCGCCAAGAAGCTCCGGCGCCTGCCCTTCCCGGAGGACGTGGGCCTCATCGGCTGGGCGATGAGCAACAACGAGGTGCTCGTCTCGAGCGACGCCGAGAACGACTCGCGGCGAGACCAGGCCCTCGACGACCGCGTGGGCGGCGCGACCGCGAAGACCGCCCTCGTGGCGCCGCTCGAGGGCGAGCACGAGGCGGCGATGGGCGCGATCGCCATCTACAACAAGCGCCGCGGCAGCCCCTTCAGCGAGGAAGACCGCGGCCTCCTCCAGCTCATCGCGGCCAACGCCTCCACCGCCATTCGCCTCCAGCTCTCGCGCGAGGCGCGCGAGCGCGAGGTGCGCCTGACGACCATCGGCCGCCTGCTCTCGGGCGTCATCCACGACCTCAAGACGCCGCTCGGCGTCATCAGCGGGTACGTGCAGATGATGCAGTCCTCGAACGTGGCCTCCGAGCGCGGGCACTTCGCCGAGCTGATTTTGAAGCAGTTCGATCACATCGGCGCGATGCAGCGCGAGGTGCTCGAGTTCGCGCGCGGCGAGAAGAGCGTCCTCACGCGCAAGGTCTACGTGCAGAAGTTCTTCGACGACGTGCGCGCGCAGCTCGAGGGCGACCTCACCAGGCGCGGCGTCGAGCTCGTGGTGGACGTGCAGGAGCGCGGCACCGCACGGTTCGACGAGGGCAAGATGCTCCGCGTGATCCACAACCTCGCGCGCAACGCCGCCGAGGCGATGGAGCCGAAGGGCGGCAAGTTCGTGATCAAGGTGACGCGCGACAAGCACGACGCTTCGCTCGTCGTCACGTTCTCCGACACGGGTCCCGGCATTCCCAAGGCCATCGAGCACCGCCTCTTCCAGTCGTTCGTCACGGGCGGCAAGCGCGGCGGAACGGGCCTCGGCCTCGCCATCGTGAAGAAGATCGCCGACGAGCACGGCGGGTCGGTGGGCGTTCAGTCCTCGAGCCGCGGCGCCACCTTCACCTTGCGACTCCCCCAGCCCCCGCCGTGAGAGCCGCCTCCCTCGTGCTCCCCGCGCTCGCGACCGCCGCGGCCTTCATCGGCGCAGCGGGGCTGGCCCCGGAGGCGAAGGGCGACGCGCCGGTGCCGCCGTGGATCGAGCGAGGGCGAGGTGCCGCCGCCGTCGTGGGCGGCGTCGGTGAGCGCGAACTCGGTCGAGCCCGGGCGGCCGGGCGAGCTCGTGCTCTTCAGCGCGCCGGACCGCGCGAGCCCGCGGCGCGGCGTCGCCGGCGACGGCGTGTCGCTCCCGTTCTTCGGGACGCGGCGGGGCTCGGGGTGCACCGGTTCGTGGTGGCTGGTCGGCCCGCTCGCGTGGACGTGCTCGGACGAGGCGGACCTCTCCGCCGAGGCCGCCGCCGCCCCCGAGCGCACGCTCGACGCCTCCGGCCTCGCCGCGCCCTACGCCTTCATCCAGACCGCCGGCGCCAGCGCGTACGCGAGCCTCGAATCCGCCGAAGAGGGCGAACCCGATCGGGAGCTCGAGGCCGGCTGGGCCGTCGCCATCGCCGAGCACCGCGAGCGCTGGGAGCGCACCACCAAGGGCCTCTGGATCGCCCAGCAAGACCTCCACCCCGCCCGCCCGTCCGCCTTCCAAGGCGTCACGCTCGCCCTTCCTCACGCCGGCCCGCTCGACATCGCGTGGGTCCTCGCGGACCACGCCAGCGTCTGGCCCGACCCCACGGCCCGCGGCAAGCCCAGCGGCGTCCGCGCGCACTTCCAGGTCGTCCGCGTCGTCGGCGAACAAGGCCCGATGCTCCACCTCGACGACGGCACCTGGATCGCCGCCGCCGACGTAGCCCGCCCCCACGCCGTCCCGCCCCCGGCCCTGGTCACCCACCCCCAGGAGCGCTGGATTGACGTAGACCTGACCACGCAAACGCTCGTCGCGTACCAGGGCCCCCAGCCCGTCTACGCCACGTTGGTCTCCACGGGCCGCGGCCCCGCCGGCACCCCCAACGCCACCCCGCCCGGCCTCCACCGCGTCTGGGTGAAGCTCCTGGCGAGCGACATGGCCAACATCACCACCGAAGACGGCGATCAGCACTACTCGCTCGAGGACGTCCCTTACGTCCAGTTCTTCGACAGCGCCGTCGCCCTTCACGGCACCTACTGGCACGGGGACTTCGGTCACCCTGACGAGCCACGGCTGCGTCAACCTCTCGACCCTCGACGCCCGCTGGCTCTTCGACTTCACCGGCCCCCGCCTCCCCGCCGGCTGGACCGCCGCCTTCCCCGCCCCCACCGACCCGGGCACCCTGGTCCAGGTCCGCTGAGCGCGCGCCAGACCCGGGCAATCCGCGCCCGTCGACGGCCTCGCAGGTCTCCCTCGGTTCTGGGCGCGTCCGTCCTACGCAGAGAGAGGGGGGAAATCGGGGCGTCTCGAGGGGCCCAATTCGTTGGCAAGCGAACGAATCGGGCGCTCTGGAGGGGCCCGGTGGCGCCTTCCTTTGCGGACTCGCGCCCCGGGCGGTCGGCCGAGGCGCCACTTGCGGGCTGGAGTGGCTATCGGCGTGAACCACCTGGCGCATCTTGTGCCGCGAATGGCGCCTTGGAGGCGTTGGCCGTCGCACCAAGGCCCTGTTTTGGCGCTTTTCTCGCCTTCAACGGCCCCTTCAACGGGGTCGTTGGCGCCCCATGCGGCAAACTAGGCGCATCGAATCGCCACGCAAGGCGCTATTCGCCTAGATCAATGGCGCGACGTCCCCTCGGCGGGACGCCAACCCGTCACGAGCTGGCGCAGCCGTCGCCAATCCTGGCGCTCCGCTCACCGAAGCCACCCTTACCGCGAGCGAGCCAAGCCCCTCATGACTCGAGCGCCCCTCCCGCCCGAGCCAAGCGACCGCGCCCCGCGGGAGCGCAGCGACCGCGCCTCCCGCGGGAGCGCAGCGACCGCGAACTAACTCCCCCCAGCGACCAAGACGAGCCACCCTGAATCGCGATTCCTCTAAGCGAAACGGGCCCAGATCCGCGGACGCGGCGCGCAGGCGTACGACCGTACGCCGAGCACCGCGGTCGCGGAGATGGGCCCGTTGCGCGACGAGGAATCGCGATTCAGCCGGCGGCGACGCCGCGGAGCCAGAACGCAATGACGAACGCGATCAGCACCAGCGACTCGATGAGCGCCAGGCCGAGGATCATCGGCGTCTGGATGCGGGCCGAGGCGCCCGGGTTGCGGGAGATGCCCTCGAGGGCAGCCGCCGCGGCGCGGCCCTGGCCGAGCGCGCCACCGAGGACCGCGAGGCCGATCGCGATGCCCGCGCCGACCGCCGCCCAGGAACGGACGTCGAACAGGTTGGAGCCGGCCCGATCGTCCGCGAAGGCCGCGAGCGGAACGAGGAAGGCGGCGAAAAACGTGAGCGCCGCGAGGGCGAGCTTCTTCTGGGTCGACATCGTCACTGGCTCCTTTATCGGCTTTGAATCGAGCGATGCTCCGCATCGCTTCCGGAAAGTGTGTGTGCCGCGCGCCCTCTTAGTCGCTTTTGTGTTCCGTGACTAGGGGCGTGACCGCGGAAAGGGCGCGCTCGAAGAGATTCGAGGGCCGGCCGCCTGCCGGCGGGCAATCAGAACCCGGCGCCTGCCGCGTGCGCGGCGCCCGAGCCGTGGCTCTTGGCGTCGGCCTCGAGCTCGTCGTGCTCGGTCGCGAGCGTGATGTAAATCGAAGTCAGAATGCAGAAGACCATCACCTGAACGATGGCGACGAGCGTGCCGAGGATGAGGACCGGGATGGGCATCAAGAGGGCGACCATGCCGAGCATGATCGTCACGAGCAGGTGGTCGACGGCCATGTTGAGCATGAGACGGATGCTCAGCGTGAGGGGCCGGATGAAGAGCGAGAAGGTCTCGACCACGAAGAGGAGCAGGTTGACCGGAATGAGCGGCCACCCGAGCCAGGGCCCGAAGAGGTGCTTGACGTAGCTGAGCCCCCCCTCCTTGAACCCGTAATAGTTGAACATGATGAAGACGAGCGCCGCGCAGCCGAGCGTGATGTTCCAGTTCGACGTGGGCGGCGAGAAGCCCGGGATGAGGCCCAGCACGTTGCTGAAGATGATGAAGACCGAGAGCGCGCCGACGAGCGGGAAGTACCGCTTCGCGCGCTTCGGGCCCATCATGTCCTTCATCAGGCCGTACCAGTACCCGATCCACACCTCGAAGAAGGTGCGGAGCGTGAGGCGGGTCTCGGGGACGACCGCGCTGTCCTGATTGGCGAGGGCCGGCCGCACGAGGACCGCCAGCAGCAGGATGAGGAGCATCACGAAGACGCTCGCCGTCAGCGGTTCGGCGCCGTGCACCGTCACCGGCTGGTGGCCGAGGAACGAGTCACCGAAGACGCGCAGGTTTTGCTGCAGGGCCGGGAACTGGGCCAGGAGATAGCTGAAAAACGAGGTGTGCTCGGGCATGTGACGGGTCAGCCGTGATCTTCGTCGGCAGGGGCGCTTCTATCGCTCACGAGCGCGCCGATGGCAATCCCAATCGGCAGGGCGCCGAAGCCGATGAGCATCGGGAGGGGCTGGACGATGCCGTGACGCATGAGCAGCCATGCCGCCCCGAGGAGGCCCACCATCTTGAGGACGGCCACGAGCGCCCAGCCCGCCCGGCTCTGCGCCTCGGCGCCGGCCTGGTCGGAGGGCAGGAGCTCGGAGACGATGCGGGCGAGCAGCCAGAGGTTGCCGGCCGCGAGCGTCGCGCCCGCCGCGACCGACAGACCGGCCAAGACACCGCCGAAGACGAGCCCGCACGCCGACAGGACGACGCCGGCGATGGCCACCGCGCGGATGGACGTGCGCATGCGGCGGTCGGGGCCGCGCGCGGGGCCGCTCCCTCGCGGGGGGCTAGGGGCCGTCTTTGCCATGAGAATCGTCCTCTTCTTTGTGCACCCAGCTCTCGTCGACCGTCCAGCGGCCCGCTTCGGGGTCCCTCGCTTCGGCGCGCTCGATGTCGCGCTGCATCTGGCGGGAGGTGCGGATCAAGTTGCGAAAACCCACCGCGACCCCCACGCCGAACCCCACGGCCGCACCCCAGCCGCCGTGGTGCCAGTACTTGTCGTCGAGCCAGTTCCCGATGGCCGCGGGGATGAGGATAGTGAGGACCAGCTCCAGTCCCACGCTCCCGTAGCGTCCCAACTCCATCCAGGGCTTGGCCATGACATGCCTTAGCACCCCCCCACGTGGGGCCGCGCCCGCCGGTTGGCCAGGAGACCGTCGCCTAGCCGAGCCGGGCGACCTGGGCCGCGCGCTCGCGCAGGATGTGCTCGAGCGCCGGCCGGAGCGCCGCGAAGGCCCGCCCGCGGTGGCTCAGGCGGTTCTTCTCGGCCTCCGCGAGCTCCGCCATGGTGCGCCCGGCGCCCGCGACCACGAAGAGCGGGTCGTAGCCGAAGCCGCCCGACCCGCGCGGCGCCCGCGATCACGGTCCCCTCGCACGCCCCCTCCACCGTCCGCGGCGCCCCCGAGGCCGTGAACGGGTCCACGAGCGCGAGGACGCACCGGAACCGCGCGCGGAAGCCCTCCCCGGCGCCTCCAGCCCCGTCGGGAACCGCGGCCAGCGCCGCGAGCAGCGCCGCGTTGTTCTCCGCGTCGGTCGCCCGGTCGTGCGCGAAGCGCGCGCTCCGGACGCCGGGACGGCCGCCGAGCGCGTCGACCTCGAGCCCCGAGTCGTCGGCGAGCGTCAGCATCGTCGTGGCGGCCGCGATCTCGCGCGCCTTCTTCACCGCGTTGGCCTCGAACGTCTCGCCGTCCTCCACGACCCGCGGCGGATCGCGCAGCACCTCGGAGACGCCCAGCACGCGCAAGGGCAGGTCGGCCAGGAGGGCGCGCAGCTCCTCGAGCTTGCCGCGGTTCCCGGTCGCGACGACCAGCGTGTCTCGAGGTCCGCTCATCGCGCGCTCCTCACGCCGTCAGCGCGGCGAGGTCGACCCCCGCCGCCGCCAGGAGCGCCCGCTGCTGCCGGGCGAGGTCCTCGATGCCGCGGAGGGCCCGATCGACCATCGCGTCGACGTCCTTGCGATCGACGGGGCTGCCCTCGGCCGTGCCCTGAATCTCGACGATCTTCCCCGTGGCGGTGGCCACGACGTTGAGGTCCACGCGCGCCCGCGAGTCTTCGACGTAGCAGAGGTCGAGCGCGAGGCCCGTGCCCTCGAGGTAGCCGACGCTCGTGGCGGCGATCGGCTCGAGGATCGCGCTCGCGCGGATCTTCGCGAGCGCGAGGGCGAGCGCGACGAAGCCGCCCGTCACGGACGCCGTGCGCGTGCCGCCGTCGGCCTCGAGCACGTCGCAGTCGACGGTGATGGTGCGCTGGCCGAGCTTGCGCAGGTCGACCGCGGCGCGGAGCGCGCGCCCGACGAGCCGCTGGATCTCTTGCGTGCGGCCGCCGAGGCCCTTGCCGCGGCCGTCTCGCTCCTGGCGCCTGGGGTTCGCGCGCGGGTGCATCTGGTACTCGCCGGTGACCCAGCCCTGGCCCTTGCCCTCGAGGAACGGCGGGACCTTCTCGTCGACCGACGCGGTGCAGAGCACCACCGTCCCGCCGGCCTTGTAGAGCACCGAGCCCTCGGAGGGCCTGTGGAAGTTCGGGATCATCTCGACCGGACGGAGGGCGTCGAGCGCTCGTCCGTCGGGGCGGGGGCCAAAGGGACGGGGTTCGCCGGGCATGATGGGATGGGGACGTCTATCACACGTCCCGGCGATCCACGTCCGGGGAGACGGGCACCCACACGCTCTTCGCCGGGGCGATCGGCAGCGCCAGGCGGAACCGCGTGCCTCCGCCGTCGCGCGGCCGGCAGGTCACGCTCCCGCCGTGCGACTCGACGATGTGCCGCGTGATGGCCAGGCCCAGGCCGGTCCCCTCGCCCTTGGTGGACACGAAGGGATCGAAGACCCGGTCGCGGATCGATTCGGGCACGCCGCCCCCGCGGTCGTCCACGTCGATGGTGACGCTCATCCCCTCCGCGCCGACGCGCACGTCGATTGGACCGCCGGCGGGCATCGCCTCGCGCGCGTTCCGCAGCAGGTTGAGGAGGGCCTGGCGGATCTGCGCCTCGTCGAAGAGCGCGGGCGGCACCCGTGCCGCCACGTCGAGGTCCACGGTGCACGACGCGGCCTCGATCTCCCGCCGCGCGAAGTCGACCACGTCGCGCACCACGGTTGCGATGTCGTCGGCCTCCATGCGCGGCTGCGGCAGCCGCGCGACGCGCAGGTACTCCTCGCTGAGCTGCTCGAGGCGCTGCACCTCGCGCTGGATGGCCGAGAGCAGGCTCTTGACCTCGGCGCGCGCCGTGTCGCGGTCGCTCGCGAGCTCCTCTTCGAGCATCTCGACGTTGAGGCCCATCGCCGAGAGCGGGTTCCTGATCTCGTGGGTGACGTGCGCCGCCATGTTGCCGATCGCCGCGAGGCGCTCGTTCGAGAGCGCGAGCTCCTGGGCCCCCGCGAGCCCGGCCACCATCTTCTCGAACGCGGCCTCGAGCTGCCCGATCTCGTCCTCGCCGGGCTCGACGCGCCGCGGGGTGAGATCGCCGCGCGCCACGGCCTGCGCGCGCACCGTGACCCGGGCGAGCGGCGCGAGCAGGCGCCGCACGTGGAACGAGACGACGAGGCCGACCGCGAGGGTGAGCGCCGCGAGCACCGCGAGCGCCCAGATGGAGCGGAGCTCGCGGTCTCGCGCCGCCGAGGAGAGCTCGTCGATCGAGGAGCCGACGCGGCCCGCGAGGACGCGCAGGTGCTTGTCGGCGTCGTGCTCGATCGCGCCCAGCGAGATGATGGTGCGGTTCACGCCGTCGCGGTCGCCGCTGGCGATCGCCGCGAAGAGGCGCTCGAAGAGCGCGGCGTCCGAGTCGAGGCTCGCCTCGATCGCGTCGAGCTCGCCCGCGAGCTCCCCGGCGAGGGCCCGGGTCGCGTCGCTGCCCACGGCGGGGAGCGTCTGCGTGAGCGCGGTGCGGGTCTCGACGAACATCGTGCGGCGCGCGCCCGCGAGCGTCTCGAGGAGGATGCGCGTCGAGCCGGGCTCGCGCTCGTCGGGGATGCCGTCGACCAGCGTGGAGAGCGTGGTCTGGGCGGCGCGGAGCTGCGCGATGCGCATGGCGACCGGCACGTACCCGCGGCCGAGCTCCACGCTGTCGTCGGCCGCGCGGCGCTGCGCGGCGATGCCCCAGCCGAGCGTGACCGCGAAGGCCACGACCGTGACCGCGAAGGAGGCCAGGACCCGGCGCGCGATGGTCGAGCGCGGCCGGGCGACCGTGGGCTGCGGGCTCAAGACGAGGGCGAGCGTAGCTCGGGCCGCGCGGCACGCGCAATCCACGTGACCAGATCGTCCACGGCGACCCCCGATCCCGAGGCCCGCCGGCGCAGCGCGATGAGGCTCGACGCGCACGCGGTGACCACGCGGCCGCCGCCCGCGAGCGCGTGGGCGGCGAGGCGCGTCGCGGCAATCCCGCGCGCCGTCTCCGGCATCGTGGACGGCAGGAGCCCGCCCGCGCCCGAGCAGAGCGCGTGCTCCCGCCGATCTTCGAGCTCGTCCGGGGCGCGGCCGAGCGCCCGCGTGAGCACGGCGCGCGGCGCGTCGTAGACGCCGAGCACCCGGCCGAGCTGACAGGGGTCGTGCCAACGAACGGGCCCGCGAGCGCGCCCGCGCGCGGGGTCCGGCACGCGCGAGAGCGCGCCGAGCCGCTTCGCCGCTCCCTCCACGATCGTCTCGACCGCCGGCCGCAGCGCGACGCCCGCCTCCCCGTACCGCCGCGCGAGCGCCACCGCGCAGCCCGCGTCCGCGACCCACACGCGGTCGTAGTGCGCCATCGCGAGGGCCGACTCGCGCGCCTGCTCCGCGAAGCCGAGGGCGTCGCCCGCGAGGAGGAGCGGCAGGCCGCAGCAGCGCTCCACCACCGCGACGGGACCCCCGACGAGCGCGCTCGCCGCCGCGACCGCGTCCCGCGCCTCGCCCCGCGCGGCGCGCAGGTAGCCGCAGCCGACGAGGAGCGCGTCGCGCGCGCCCGCGCTCGCGAACTGGCTCGCCCGAGACAGGGCCCTCGCGGCCGCGCGGGTCTTCGCGTCGTGGCGCGGGAAGCGGGTGACGGTGCGGCGCGCGCCTTCGGGCGCGAGCCCGGCGCGCGCGAGCCCGTCGCGGGCCTCGAGGAGCACCTCGGTCACGCCGTTGCGGTGGTCGCACGACTCGCGGCAGGCCGCGCAGCCGGTGCACGCCCAGGCCGGCGCGGCGGTCGCGGCGTCGGCGGGGACATCGCCGTGCGCGACCATCCACGCGGCGCTCATCTTGCCCCACGGGGTGATGGTCTCGCGAGGCTCCGCGTTCGACACGGGGCACGCGCTCCGGCAAAGCTTGGGGCAGAAGACGCACTTCTCGAGCGCGTCGCGGCGCGGCTCGAGGAGCGGCAGCACCCGCATCGGCCGCAGCCCGGGACGCGCCATGGCTCGCGGCGACTTCAGGGACCGGCGGAGCGCCGGGCCTTCATCTGTAGGTGAACTGCAGGTCGTGATCGCAGATGCGGAAGACGTCGCCCTCGGCAATCTGCTTGCGGGCGATGCGCTGCCCGTTGATGGCGACGCCGTTCGTCGAGCCCATGTCGACCATGAAGTACACGCCGTTCTGGAACTCGATCATCGCGTGCTGGCGCGAGACGTTCGGGTCCTTCAGCGTGAGGTCGCTGGACTGCTTGCCGCGGCCGATGACGTACCGGTCCTTGGTGATCGAGTGGCGCTCGCCGTTGTAGAGGAGTGAGAGGTGGCCCTGGCCGGGCATGCCGTTCGTGCCCGGCGACATCGACGGGCGGCCCGGCGACGAGGCGCGGGGCAAGGGCGGCGGGACGCTTCGCGTCGCCGGCAGCGGAGGGGGCGGCGCCGAGCGCGGGAGGGCAGGCATCGAGGCCGCCGGCGGTCGGTTCGGAGCCGGAGGCGCGGGCAGCGCGCTTCGCGGCGCGGGGAGGGTGGCCGTGGTGGTGGCGCGACCGGGCGGCGTGGGAGGCGGGGGCAAACGCCCCGGCGGCGGCAGCCCGACCGGCGGCGGCGCGAGCTTGGGCGAGGACGGCATCGGCGACGGAGGCGCGGCGGGCGCGGCCGCGGCCACGCCGGCCATGGACCCTTCCCGCCCGGAGGAGGGGTGGGGTGTCCGCGAGGAACCGTAGCTCCGCTGCCGCGCGTACTGCTTCATCGCCTCGTTGACGAGGTAGTCCACACTGCACTCGAGCTCGCGCGCCATCTGCTCGAACGTCTCCCACAAGACGTCGCGACACTGAAACGTGCGGGCGCTCTTCTTATTCGGATCCGCGCTCATCGCTTGTCGCCGTTACCTTCGCGGCAAAAAGGACCGCTGCCCACTAGTTCTGTTTGGCGTTCCGTGCGGCGCTCGTCCGGCCCGAATTCCACGGGCCCTAAAGTACCGCCCCCCAGACGCTTTGCCCAGCGCGCCGCACGTCTCATTACTGAAGCGACGGCTCGATGCACCATCGGATGAATTCGCCTACCGTGGTGACGGTCTTCGTCTCTTTCTCTTGCGATCCGGGCGCTTTCGGCACGTCGCACTGCCATCCGCACTGGTCGGCCGGGTCGCACTTGGAGACGGGAGACTTGTCTTCCTCGAGCGCCGAAAGGGCGCTCGCGTCGGATTTTTTCGCCGAATAGTACGAGCCGCCCACCGTCAGCTTCGCACCGAGCGGCCCCCCGACGTAACGGGAAAGGACCTCGCGCGGCTTGGGACCGCCCGCCGGATCCATGGCCATGATGAGGGCGCCGTAGGCGATAGGCTCGCTGAGGGCCATCTTCGTTTTGTCGCTCTGCGGCAAGTGGGCCATGAAGTCGGGCAGGTCCTTGGTCCCGATGGTCTTCAGGATCATGCGCGCCGCGTCGAGGCGCACCTGCCACTTCTTGTCGAAGAGGGCGTAGAGCCGCGGCAGCACCATCTCCTTGGGGAGCTCGCCGAGGCGGGCCATCGCGACCGCTCGCACCGGATCGGGGTTGGCGTCGTCGGTGACGATGTCGACGATGGCGCTCACGTCGTTCGGCGAGTTCTTGTCGACGCGGTTCTCGAGGGCGGCGAGCGCGTTCGAGCGGCTCTTCTCGCTGTTGTTCTTGTCGTGGGCGTAGCCGAGACAAAAGTCGACCGCCGGCCGGCCGCCGACGCGCTTCAAGTTGGTGAAGACCTTCTCGAGCTCCTGGTCCTGGTACTGCTTGAGCTGATCGTTCACCTGCGCCGCCGACGCGTTGACCTTGGCCTTGGTGTTGGCCTCGATGACGAGCGCGCGCTGCTTCTCGACCCAGTCGGCCGAGTCGATGTGCTTGGCCACCGTCACGAGCGCCTCGCTCGCGCGCTTCTTCGCGTCGTCGTCGCCGATGTCCGCGACGAGCGCGCACGCGCGGTCGACCTTGGCGCCCGACTCGGTGATCGAAGCGGGGAGCGTCTTGACGCTCGAGGCCCCGATGAAGCGCATGATCTGCTCGACGCCGAACTGCTGCGCGCTGTTGTCGATGCGATCCTCGAAGTCGGTCTGCACCCACTGGGTGAGGGCCGCGACGAGGCTCGCCTTGGTCGCCTCGTTCGAGGCGAGCGGCGGCTCGTGCGAGATGAGCGCGAACGCCGCGTCCTTGTAAGGGATGCTCGGGTCCGGCTGCACGACCTGCCCCTCGGCCGGCCGGGGCGGGGGCGGCTGCTGCATCTGCTCGATGAGGCGCGGCGTGATCTCGTCGACGATGCGCCGCCGCGCGTCGTCGGGCAGCACCGCGAGCGCGCCCGGCACCTTCCCCTCGGGGGTCTCGCGGCCGATGATCGCGTACTCGAGCCCGATGCGCTTGCCGTTGCGCGGCCGCATGCGAATGAGCGAGAGGGCCGCCTCCTCGCGGAGCGGCCAGGAATACTTCTCGTGGGCGACGATCGCGTAGAGCTTGTCGGGGCCGTTCTCGGTGGTCTCCCACCGGTGCGCGTCCGACTCGCTGACGGCGCAACCCGTCGACCCCACCGCCAATGATGCAACGCCCGCCGCGAGGGCCATCACGGGGAGCGCCGCCCCGCAGAATCCCGCGCGCCCACGCCATCCCTCCGAGCCGTCGTCGCATCGTGCTCTTCTTCTCCTCTGTCAGGCTGCCGCGTCCCCGAGCGGGCGACCTTCCCCGCCACCGGGGGTGCTTCGCCGCAGCTCCGAGAAGGTCGATGCTACGCCGCCGCGCGAGCAATCGGAATTGTTTCGGGAAGTTGACCCTCCTTGGGGGGGCAGCGTAGCTTCTCGTGTGGGACAACGTAGGTGATGACTCTGCCCAGCCCCGTCGCCCTCGAACGCGAGCGAATGCCGCCGCCTGCGGGCGCGACCGCCCGCACTCCGATCACCGCTCCGCCCGCGCTCCTGCCGGCGAACACGCGCATCCCGACCATCCTCGGTCGAGGCGCGGCGGCCTACGGGAGGACGCGCGAAGTCGCCGCGCTGGTGCTCTGGACGCTCGCGGTCTTCTTCGTGCTCGCGCTCGCGTCGTACCAGGGCGACCCGGGCGCGAGCGGCGCGGCCGCGCCGACGCCGCCCGGCTCCGACTGGGTCGGCCCGGTGGGCGCGTTCGGCGCGCGCTCGCTGGCGTCGCTCGTGGGCCTCGTCGCGTGGGGCCTGCCGCTCGAGCTCGTGCTCATGGGCGTCCCGCTCGTCCGCGGAAAGCCCAGCCCCGCGACGGCCGGCCGCATCGCGGGCGACCTGCTCCTGGCGGTGGTGACCGCGGCGCTGATCCAGGTCGGGAGCCCGGGGCGCACCGCGTTCGGGACGCACCCGGCGGGCGGCCTGGTGGGAGAGCTCTTCGGGGAGCTCGCGCGCTCGCTCTTCTCGACGGCCGGCTCGTTCCTCGTGGGGTTCGCGTGCCTCGGGCTCATCTTGATCGGGCGCGCGGCGTTCTCGTTCATCGCGCTCGCGCGGCTGCTCGCGCGCCTCGCGACCCGCGCCGCCGCGTGGACGGCGGGCGCGACGACCGCGGTGCGCGAGGCGTGGCGGCAGGCGCGCGCGCTCGAGAAGGAGCGCCAGGCGCGCGCGCGCCTCGCGGCGGAGCCGAAGATCGACACGACGCCGCGCGACGAGGCGATCGTGGCGGCGCTGCCGCTCGACCTCGACGAGGGGGTCGTCGAGGCGCTGGTCGCCGACCCGGCTCCGAAGCGCCGGGCGCGCAAGCCGCCCGCCCCGAAGCCCGCGAAGGACGCGCCGAGCCCCGCGCCGGTCCCCGCCGAAGCCGCCGTCGAGGAGCCCGCGAACAAGAACGACGCGCCGCCCCGCGACGAAGAGGACGAGGAGCCGCGAGCCGAGCCCGCGATCGCGCCGGAGCCGGTCTCGGCCCCGGTCCTGGTCGCGGCGCCCGTCGCGGCCGAACCCGCCCCCGCGGCGGAGGACGCCGCCGCGCGCGCCAGGCGCACCCGCAAGGCGCCGACGATCGTCGACACGTCCGCGGCGCTCGAGAAGGAGAAGCCGGAGGTCCACGAGCTCCCGCCCAAGCGAGCGTCGACCTTCATGCTGCCGTCGATCGACTTCCTCGTCGCGGAGAAGGTCGACCCGAACCTCGCGGTCGATCGCGAGAAGCTCCTGGCCAACGCGCAGAAGCTCGTCGAGACGCTGGCCCACTACGGCGTGCAGGGCAAGGTCGAGGACATCCTGCCCGGCCCCACGGTCACGACGTACGAGGTCTCGCCCGCCGCCGGCACGAAGGTGTCGAAGGTGGCCGGCCTCGCCGACGACCTCGCCCTCGCCCTCGCGCGCAAGGTGCGCATCGTCGCGCCAATCCCGGGGAAGAACCGCATCGGCTTCGAGCTCCCGAACGACCGCCGCGTGAAGGTGGTGCTCCGCGACCTCGTCGAGGACCGCCGCTTCCAGACGCTCGACGTGCCGCTGCCCGTGGTCATCGGGCGCGACATCCTCGGCAACCCCGTCTACGCGGACCTCGCGAGCATGCCGCACGTCATCGTCGCGGGCGCGACGGGCGCCGGCAAGAGCGTGGGCCTCAACGTGATGCTCCTCTCGCTCCTCTACCGCCGGTCGCCCGACGAGCTGCGCCTCCTCATGATCGACCCGAAGGTGGTCGAGCTCGCGCCGTTCGATCGCATCCCGCACATGCTCCTGCCGGTCGTGACCGACATGAAGCAGGCGGCCACCGCCCTCAAGTGGGCCGTGGACGAGATGGAGCGCCGCTACCAGGTGTTCGCCGACGCGGGCACGAAGAACGTGGCGACCTACAACGCGTGGGTCGAGCGGGTGGCGCGCGGCGAGGCCAAGAACCCCAACGAGCGCGTGGTCGTCGGCAAGGACCACAACGGCCTGCCCGACGTCGTCCTCGCCGAGAAGGGCAGCGACGAGGGCTACGTCCCGCTGCCCGAGAAGCTGCCCTGGATCGTGATCGTGGTCGACGAGTTCGCCGACCTCATGATGCAGCAGGGCAAGGAGGTCGAGTCCGCGGTCGCCCGCCTCGCCCAGAAGGCCCGCGCCGCCGGCATGCACGTCATCCTCGCGACCCAGCGCCCGAGCACCGACGTCATCACGGGCACCATCAAGGCGAACTTCCCCACGCGCGTCGCCTACCGCGTCGCGCAGAAGGTCGACTCGCGCACCATCCTCGACGAGCAGGGCGCCGAGCACCTGCTCGGCATGGGCGACATGCTCATCAAGCTGAACGGCACCGGCGAGACCAAGCGCGTGCAGTGTCCTTGGGTGAGCGAGGAAGAGGTCCAGCGCGTGACCGACTGCCTGCGGGCCCAGGGCGAGCCCGTCTACGACGACAACATCCTCAAGCCGCGCGACGACGAGGAAGCCGCGGCCGAAGAGGCCGACGCCGAGCAGGATCCGCTCTACGACGACGCGGTCCGCCTGGTGGCCGACACCCGCCGCTGCTCCACGTCGTGGCTCCAGCGGAAGCTCGGGCTCGGCTACAACCGCGCGGCCCGCATCGTCGAGATGATGGAGCGCCGCGGGCTGGTCGGGCCGGCGAACGGGGCCAAGGACCGCGAGGTCCTGGTCGAGCCCCTCTGAGAAAGCCGCTGTGATTTCTGAGGCGAATGGGCCCCAGTGAGGCGAAATTCGACGAACGTATCGGGCAAGCTATGATGCGAGTCGCACGTGTCGCGGACCGATGAGAAAGGGCCCGGCGCCTGGTCTCTCGAGACAGGCCTGACGAATGACCCGGGGGCAGAGGCTCACCGCACTCAGCCGCCGCCAGGGTGCCTCTTCGTGTACGACGAGACCGAGCGCACGCGCCTGATGGCGGATATCATCCGGCTGCTGCGCGAGCCCTCGGTGCCGCGCAGCGCCCGGCTGGCCGGCCTCACGCTGGTGGGCTGGCTGGCCCGCCGCCGCCCCGACGAGTCCCCGCACGCGATCGGCATCGACGAGGCGCGCCAGTCCGAGCAACGTCTGAGGTCTGCGCGGTCCAAAGTCCGCTAGAGCCCCTCGCGTGAGGCGTTTTCCGATCGTGGTGGTCGCCATGCTGGTGGCGACGGTGCTCACCGCGGTCGCCCTGAAATGGAGCGCGGGCCGCCGGGCGGGAGCGTCGGCGCGGGACAACATGGCGCTCCATTCGCTGGCCGACGGCGGGCCGGCCCCGCCGGGCGGGTCGGGGCTGGGAGGCGGCCTGGGCGCCGGGCTCCCGCCGGAGGGCGCGCCGGTGCCGGCCACCCCCGCGATGCTCCACGGCGACGCCCGCCACACGCACCGCTCGCCGGGGCGCGCGACGGTCTCGGCGCCGATCGTCCTCTGGACGCGCGACGTCGGCGGCCCCGTCGAGGCGCAGGTCACGAGCTCGCCCGACCAGGCCACCCTCTACGTCGCCTCCCTCGGCGGCACCCTGAGCGCGCTCGCCCGCGAGGACGGGGCGGTGCGCTGGACGGTGCCGTTCGGCGATCGGGTCTACGCGACCCCCTGCGTGGCGCCCGACGGCACGGTCTACGTCGGCAGCGACGCGAAGAAGTTCGTGGCGCTCACGCCCGACGGCAAGACGAAGTGGTCGCTCGACACCGACGGCGACGCCGACACGGGCGCGGCCGTCGCGCCCGACGGGCTCGTCGTCTTCGCCGCCGGGCGCATGGTCTACGCGGTCACCCCGGGCGGCACGGTGCGGTGGCGGTTCTCGGCCAGGCGGAAGGTCTTCGCCGCGCCGGCCATCGACGCGCGCGGCCGCGTCTACGTCGGCTCGCAGGACCACCGGGTCTACGGCATCAACGGCGACGGCCGGCTCGCCTGGAGCCTCGACCTCGGGGTCGACATCGACGGCGCGCCGGCGATCGACGACAGGGGCGCCGTGTTCGTGGGCACCGACGGCGACGAGATCGTGCGCGTGGATCCCGACGACGGCCACGTCGTGTGGCGCGCGCCGGTCGGCGGCTACGTGCGCGGCACGCTCTCGGTCGCGCGCAACGGCGACGTCCTCGCCGGGGTCTACGGGCCGAGCCCGCGGCAGGTCCGCGTGCGCGGGGAGGACGGCGCGCTGCGGGGCGCGTTCGGGGTGCAGGGCACGGGCGCGCGCGAGTTCGGGGTGCACGGAGGGGCGCTCGAGGACGCCTCGGGCACGCTCGTGTTCGGCGCGCAGGACGACGCGCTGTACGCGGTCGACGCCAGCAGCCGGCTGCTCTGGCGGTTTCCGACGGGCGGGGACGTGGACGCGCCGGCGACGCTGCTGAGCGACGGCACCCTGATCGTGGGCTCCGACGACGGAACGGTCCGGGCGCTCCGCGGCGGCCGCTGACGCGAGGCCGCCGGTCCCTGCTGCCAATGCCGGCCGGCGAATGATACGACTACGCCCGGTCCATGCGCTCCATCCCTCCCGCCATCGCCGGCGACGCCGAGGACGTCGTCTGGGGGCTCGAGACGGCCGAGGCGCTCTGGAACCGGGGCGAGCGCGTCGACGCGATCGTGTGGCTGCGCCGCGCCGCGCAGGCCGCGGGGGTCGCCGAGCAGGACGACCGCGCGCTCGAGCTCGCGCGGCAGGCGGCCGAGCTCGCGGAGTGGATCGCGAACAACCCGGCGGCGTCGCTGTCGGAGAGCCCCCCGACCGAGCCGCCGATCGTCGCGGATGTGGCGGTCGACGACCTGCTCGTCGAGCCCGCGAGCGCGCCGCCGACGCCCGTGGCGCCCGTGTCGCTGGCGCCCGCGTCGGCGGCGCGCGTGCCGACCGCGGCCGAGGCGCACGCCGGCATGCTCGATCCGTGGGCCGACGCGGGCCCGGCGCGCAAGCAGCCCGTCGCGCACGCGGCGCCCCTGCCCGTGGCGCCCAACCTCGCCCCGGTCCTTCCGGCCCCGGACCCCGCGTCCGAGGAGTTCGACAGCGACGAGGTCGTGACCAGCGCGCCGCCCTTCGCGGCCCGCCTCGCGGAGCCGCCGCCGCGGCCCCATCCGCCGTCGCCGCCCCCGCGCACCCCGCAGCCGCCCCGATCCCCGGCCCGGCCCGAGCCGCCCAGGCCGCCGGTCCGCCCGCCGCTGCGAAAGCCGCCCGCCGCCGCGCAGGTGGAGCCCGCGGCCGCCGAGACGCCCACCCCGACCCTCGCCGTGGCGGTCGAGACCCCGACGCCGGTCGCGGCGGCGCCGGTGGCCGACGCGCCCACGCCCGTCGTCCCGCTCACCGAGGTCGCGCCCGCCGCGGTCCCCCCGCCGGGCGTCGATCTCTCCGGGGTCGAGGCGTTCGCCGACTTGCCCGACGACGCGCGCGCCGCGTTCGCGAGCGCGGCGACGATCCGTGCGCTCGCGCGCGAAGACGAGGTCTCGGGGTTCGCGCTGGCGCTCGTTCTCGACGGCAGCCTCGACCTCTCGGCGACCATCGTCGATGCGGCGGCCGAGCGCCTCGGCGCGGGCGCCGTCATGCGCGCGCGCGGCACGATCGAGATGATCGCGCCCGTGCGGCTCGTGGCGGCCAGCGACTACGCCCGCATCGCGACGTGGGACGAGGCGGCCGTCACGGACGCGTTCCGCACGTGCCCGTGGGTCGAGGACGATCTGCGCGCCTCCGGAGACCGCCTGCAGGCCCTCGTCGGCATCACGATGGGGCCCCTCGGCGAGCGGCTCGACCCTTCGCTCCGCGCCGACGTGACCCGGCGCCTCCAGCTCCGGGCGCTCGCCGAGCACGAGATCGTGGCGACGCAGGGAAAGACGATCCCGGGGCTGCTCGTGGTGGGCGGCGGCGAGCTCGAGCTCCTCGGCGACGACGGCACGCCCAGCGGCGCGGTCGTGCGCGCGGGCGAGTTCCTGTTCCCGAACGAGGCGCTCCGGGCGGCGTCCGCGCCGAGCACCGTCCGCGCGTCCCGCGGCGGGGCGCTGGTGCTGCTCGCGGAGCGCGGCGTCGCGCAGGAGCTCCTCGTGACCTGCCCGCCGCTGCTCGAGATCTTCGCCGGGATGTGACGGCGAGCGAGGGCGCGGGCCGCCCTCCCCTCAGAGATGGCCGCCGACGACCAGGTCGTCCGCGTGGACCACGACGGCGAACGTCGCGAGCTCCTCGGGCAGGTCCTCCCGCGCGCGCCCGGCCGCCATCGCCGCGTCGGGCGCGGCGCATCGCGCCAGCCCGCGCGCGACCTCGCGCCCCTCGGGGTCGACGAGCCGCACGGCGTCGCCGGCCCGGAAGTCGCCCCGCACCCCGAGCACGCCCACGGAGAGCACGCTCTTGCCCTTCGCCCGGACCGCATCGGCCGCGCCGCGGTCGAGCACGAGGTCTCCCCGCGGGCGGAGGGTGAAGGCGATCCAGAACTTCTTCGCGCCGAGGCGCTCGGGCGCGGCGACGAAGAGCGTCCCCACGTCCTCGCCGGCCAGCACGCGCGGCAGCGTGTCGGCCGAGCGCGCGTCGGCCACGACGACGTTCGCGCCCGCCAGCGTCGCGCGGCGGGCCGCCTCGACCTTGCTTCCCATCCCGCCGGTGCCCACCCCGCTCGTCGACTTGCGGATGTGCGGCAGCGCCTCGCGCACCACGTCGTGCACGACCGGCACGCGCCGTCCCTCGCCGTCGAGGAGGCCGTCGACGTCGCTGAGGAGCACGAGGAGCTCGGCGTCGACGAGCGGCGAGACCATCGCCGCGAGCTGGTCGTTGTCGCCGAAGCGAATCTCGTCGACCGCGACCGAGTCGTTCTCGTTGAGGATGGGCACGGCGTGCGCCTCGAGGAGCGCGCCGAGGGCGGCGCGCGCGTTGTTCGAGCGGACGCGGTCGGCGAGGTCGGCGTGCGTGAGGAGCACCTGGGCGACGGCGATGCCGCGGGCCTCGAACGCCTCCTCGTACTGGCGCATGAGGAGCGACTGGCCCGCCGCGGCGGCGGCCTGGAGGCGCGCCATCTCCTTCGGGCGGGCGCGGTAGCCGAGCTTCTTCATGCCGAGCGCGATGGCGCCGCTCGAGACGACCACGAACGAGGCGCCCTTCCTGCCATCGATGGCGCCGGCGATCGCGTCGAAGACCTGCCCCCCGCTCGCGAGCGTGCGCGAGCCGATCTTGACGACGATGCGGCGCGCGCGGGCGACGGCGGCGCGCGGGTCGGCGCCGAGCTCGGAGCGGTCGACCATGGGCGTGGACGTGCAGCTCGTCGAACGCGGCCTCGACGCGCGTGACGAGGCGCGAGGGGAGGCTGGCCGCGAGGCCGATGACCGCGTCGGAGAAGACGTCGACGCCGTCGCGCTGGTCGTCGATGACCGTGGGCTCGCGCGCGGCCGGCGCGACGACGGTGATCGCCCGGAGCACCGCCCCGTCGATGGCCGCCCGGACGCGGCGCGCCTCTTCGACGTCGATGCGCACGGCGCGCTCGGTGCGGTGCGAGTCGAGGTACCGGTCGAAGAGGTGGCCGAGGAGGAACGTGGCGACCGCGTTTCGCGCGGGCCACACGAGGGCCGCGGGGCCCAGGCCGGTCACGACGCGCAGGACGACGCGCGCGCCGACGAACCGCAGCACCTGGGCGACGAGGCCGCGCGGGCCGTCGGGGCCCGAGGGCTCGGCGAGCACGTCGCGGGCCTCGCGGGTGAGGGAGAGGCCGTGGCGCGTGGCGACGTCGTGCACCATCGCGCCGCGCACGCGGCGCGCGAACGCGTCGGGCAGCCAGGGCAGCGGCATGCTCCCGATCGAGGCGCCGAGGGCGGCGTAGACGCCGAGCCGGCCGCGGTCGACCGGGTGGGACCGTTGCCGGGTCTCGAGGACGTCGGCGACGTCGTCGCGCGTGAGGGGGAGCTGCTGAGCCATCGGGTGCGGGCGGAGTCTACCCTCGCCCCGCCCTCAGGCGAAGACGCGCGCGAGGGGACGGAGCTCGAGCACGAGCGCGTTCGACTCGGCCGCGATGCGGAGGACGTCGAGCGTGCCGAGCGTGCCGAGCTCGATCGTCACGCACGCGCGCGCCGGCTCGACGGCCGAGGTCAGCACCTTGCCGCCGCGAGCCTCCATGGCCTGCACGAAGGCCTCCGCGTCGCCGCCCACGCGCACCAGGAACGCCCCCTCGCTCGCCGCGATCTCGGCGGGCGCGCCGCGCGCGGCGACCTGCGCTCCGTCGATGACGAGCGCCTCGTCGGCGACGAGCGCGAACGGCGAGTCGAGCGGCGCGCGCGCGCCGAAGACCACGCTCGCCCAATCGGAGACCGCGCGGACGACGACGCGAGAGAACGCCCGCGCGACGTCCGGCGCCAGCCCCGCGGCGGGGTCCTCGAGGAGGATCAGCCCCGCGCCCGTCGCGAGCGCCGCGGCGACGACCGTCCCGCGGCGGCCGGCGGGGGTCACGGCGTTCAGCTTCATCTTCGCGAAGTCGCCCAGCGCGAGCCGCGCGATCGCGTCGTCCGCGAGGCCGCGCGCGGGCGCGCCTCCTTGGCCCGAGAGGCGCGCGCTCCACTGTACGTATTCGCGCACCGTCCACCCGGGCGGCAGCGGCGGGTCGAGCGGCGCGGAGGCGACCGCCCCGGCGCGGAGCGCGTCGACGGGGTCGCGCTCGGCCACGCGGAGCGACCCCTTGGTGATCGGGCGGAGGCCCGCCGCGGCCTCGAAGAGCGCCCGCGCGGCCCCGAGGACCATCACCCGTTCCCCCGTCGTCTCCATCGAGAGCCCATCGACCGCAGGGCTGCCACCGACGTCCACACGAAGCGACGACGCGACGAGGAGAGGTTGCACGACGCGATGATAGGCGAATAACGTCAAGCTTTGGCACGCGCCTGGCAAAAGCCGACTGCTGAGCGGTCCTGTTTTCCGCGCGGCTTCGATCGGATCGAGGAGGGAACCCAGACGATGCCTCTTTCCTTGCCTGCTTTTTCCGGGCTCGCGTCCCCCAGGCCCGGGGGCTCGTGGCCCCGTGTCGCGGTCGTCATCGCGTTCGCGGCCCTGGCGCTCTCCGCCGCCTGCAACAACGGCAGCGGCGATCAGGTCACCGCGCCCATGTCGGTGGGCATGACGAGCTCCATCGCGCCCTACTACTCCGACGGTGAGATCACGCTCTACCAGGCGTCGATCCCCGTCGCGCTCCCGGTGCGGAAGCCGTCGGGCTCGCAGGGCTCCGCGCCGAAGGGGACGCCCTACCCGCACGCCCCGTTCCTGACGGTCGACGACGAGAGCGTCGAGGTGCACTGGGTGCTCACGAACCTCGACAGCGTCCCGCGCAACGTGTGGCTGCTCATCGACCCGTGGAACGAGTTCGTCCGGTGGAAGCCGGGCGTCACCGTCGTCAGCGACGAGGAGACGCTCCCGAACGAGGGCTACGACCAGGAGTTCGTGCTCCCGCCGAAGTCGAAGACCGAGGGGACCATCACGAGCGACGACACGAAGGAGATCGCGATCAAGCTCGCGTCGGTCGAGAACTTCCTCGCGAGCCCGCAGGGCATGCCGCAGACGGGCGACGACGGCGGCGGCGCGGCGGGCGACGACGTCGACGACTCGACCGACAACAGCCTCGACCCCACCACGGTCTGCAACAACATCTTCGACTACCAGAACCGCTCGAACTCTGTCCCGCCCGACCCGTTCTTCACCCCGTGGATCCCGCCCGTCGTGGCCGGCCTCACGGGCTTCGATCTCGGCGTGCGCACGGAGCTCGACGCCGACTCCGACAACACCACCGAGGGCGACGCGGGCGCCGCGGCCAACGTGGCGGTGGAGATCACGATGGACGTCATCGATCTCAACGGCGACAAGTTCGTCCCCCAGGGCTCGAGCGACCCGACCATGGGCCCGCCCTCGAAGACGCTCTCGCCCCCGGCCGCGCGCTTCTGAAGCGCCGCTGGAGCGGAGTCTAGGCGGCGTGCGGCGAGACGGGCCGCGCGACCACGCGGCTCCGGGCGATCTCCGCGTAACGGCGCGCGCTCGGGCGCACGCTTCGCGCCTGCGTCGCGTAGTCGACGGCGACGAGGCCGAAGCGAGGCGCGTAGCCCTCGGCCCACTCGAAGTTGTCGACGAGCGACCAGTGGTAGTAGCCGCGGACGTCGATGCCCTCGGCGATGGCGCCGGCGACCTCGGCGAGGTGCCGCTCGAGGAACGAGGTGCGCTTCGCGTCGGCCGCGTCGGCGATGCCGTTCTCGGTGACGTAGATGGGCACTCCGCTGCGCCGGCTCCAGAGGCGAAGCAGCCGGCCGAGGCCCTGGGGATAGACCTCCCAGCCCAGGTCGCTCACCTCGGCGCCCGCCGGCACGCGCCGCCCGATGAAGAGCTCCCCAGCCTGCCCCGGCGAGAAGCGAACGAGGTCGCGCGAGTAGTAGTTGATGCCGAAGAAGTCCTGCGTGCCGCGGGCCTCGGCGATGCGGAAGCCCTCGGGCCCGATCGCGAGCGCATCGAGGGGTCCGTACATGCGGCCCGTGCACGTGGCGAGGGCGAACGCGTCGTTGAACACACGGGCGAAGACGCGCGCCGCGGCGCGGTCGGCGGGCGAGTCGGGGCGCTCGGGCTCCGCGAGCCGCAGGTGGTGCGCGACGCCCACGCGGGCCGCGTCGCCGCGCACGGCCTTGAGCGCCCGGTACGCCGAGACGTGGGCCGCGAGGAGGTTGTGGTGAGCGCGGATGGCCGAGGCCGGGCTCTTCTCGCCCGGCGGCCATTCGCCGAGGAGGTAGGACCCCGCGGCCAGCACGTTGGGCTCGTTGATGGTGACCCAGAGCGAGCACAGGTCGCCGAGGGCCTCGGCCGAGACGCGCGCGAACCGCGCGAGCCGGTCGGGGAAGCCCTTCGCGAGCACCCCGCCGCGCGCCGCGAGCCAGGTCGGGAGCGTGAAGTGGTGGAGCGTGACCATCGGCTCGATGCGCGCGTCGCGCAGCGCGCCCAGCATGCCGCGGTAGCGGTCGAGCGCGGCGCGATCGATCTCCCCCTCGCGCGGCTCGATGCGCGCCCACTCGATCGACATGCGGTGGGTGCCGAGGCCGAGCGAGACCTGGAGGACGACGTCCTCCTCGAAGCGCTCCCACGCCTCGCACGCGCGGTCGGGCGTATCGCCGTTCTTGATGCGCCCCGGGCGCCTGGCGAACTCGTGCCAGTCGCTCGTCGTGCAGCCGCCCTCGATCTGGGTGGCGGAGGTGGCGGTGCCGAACAGGAACTCGGATGGAAAGCGCGGCAAGTCGGTCGGTGTCATCGCGTCGTGCGCCTCCGGGACGGTCACTTGTCGGCGATCGGCGGGTGCCAGATGAACTGGATGCGGTTCCCCTCGGGGTCGCGCGCGTAGAAGCTGCGCGCGCCGTCGCGGTGGGTGCGAGGGCGCGTGTCGAGGCGGATGCCGCGGCCCTCGAGCCACGCGGCCCACGCGTCGACGTCGTCGGCCTGCGCCATGAGGAGCCCGAAGTGATCGAGCCGGCTCTCACGCTCGGAGGAGCCAGGGGACGCGTCGAGGCCGGGCGCGGCGTGCAGCGCGAGGTTGTCGGCCCCGCGGGTCATGTAGAGCTCCGCCGAGCTCGGCCGCCACTCTTCGACGTAGCCGAGCACGTCGCGGTAGAACGCCTCCATCACGCCCATGTCGCGCACGAAGAGCGCGATGTGACGAATGCCCTTGGTCGGAGGAGGCCCCGAGCTCACGGCGAGGAGGTGTAGCTCACTCCAGGCTTCCGAGCTTGCGCTCGAGCGCTTCGAGGTGCGCGCGGACCTCGGGGTCGCTCGACCGGAGGGCCTCGACCTTCCGGACGGCGCTGATGACGGTGGTGTGATCGCGGTTCCCGAACGCCCTGCCGAGCTCGGGGAAGCTGCACTTCAGGCGCTGCTTGCAGAGGTACATCGCCACATGCCTCGCGAACGCCACGCTCTTGTGACGGTCCTTCGAGAGGAGGTCGGTCGAGCGCAGCTTGAAGTGGTGGCAGACCGCGCGCTGGATGTCTTCGACGCTGGCCTCGTTGGGCCGCGCGCTCGTCGTCGCCGCGAGCTCGGCGCGCGTGAAGTCCATCTCGATGGCGCGCCCGAGGAGCGACGCCTTGGCGGCCAGGCGAATGAGCGTCCCTTCGAGCTCGCGGACGTTGCTCCGCACGCTCTGCGCGACGAGCACGCACACGTCGTCGGCCAGCTCGATGTGCTCGAGCTGCGCCTTCTTGCGGACGATCGCGACCCGCGTCTCGAGCTCCGGCGCCTGGATGTCGGCGACGAGGCCCCACTGGAAGCGGCTCACGAGCCGCTCTTCCATCTTGTCGAGCTGCTGCGGGTACTTGTCGCTCGTGACGACGATTTGCTTGCCGGCCTGGTGCAGAGCATTGAACGCGTGGAAGAACTCTTCCTGCGTCTGCGTCTTCCCGGCGAGGAAGTGGATGTCGTCGACCAGGAGGAGGTCGCACTTCTCGCGGTAGCGCGCCCGGAACTCGTGCATCTTCTGGTCGGTGAGCGCCTGGACGAACTCGTTCACGAAGCGCTCGGCGCTGATGTAGACGATGCGCGTCTCGGGGCGCTCTTCACGAACGCGGTAGGCGATCGCGTGGACCAGGTGCGTCTTGCCGAGGCCGGTGCCGCCGCAGATGAAGAGCGGGTTGTGGCGCCGCCCGCCGAGCCCGGCGGCCGCCATCGACGCCGCGTGCGCGAGCTGGTTCGAGGGGCCCACGACGAAGTTCGCGAACGTGCACTTCGCGTTCAGGCCCTCGATGGGCGGCGCGACGGGGATCATGCGGAACGCGCCGGTGGACGGCGGCGGCGCCGAGGGGACGTCCGAGCGGGGCACCGTGGGCTCCGCCGGAGACCCGGGGCGCACCGAGATGGCGCGCGGACGCACCGGCGCGAACGACGACGGGCGATCGGCCACCGGGCGCTCGAGCGAGACGTCGATGCACCAGCGGATCTGGACGCTGAGGCCGGTGTGGGCCCTCAGCCATTCGCTGATGGTCGGCAGAAAGTAGTCTTCCACCCATTGCCGAACGAATTCGTCGCGCGCACGAAGGCTCAGGATGCCGTCGGTGAAGTCGTCGAACTGCACCCCGGAGAACCACTGGTCGAAGCTCGCGGGCGAGCGATCACGCGTGAAGGCAACGGCTTGCGCCCACGCGCGTTCGCCGTCCGACGTGCCCGATCCTCGTGTGATCGGCGACGCGAAAGGCACGTCACCTTGCTCATGGCTCTGCATCCGTGCTTGCACCGTCTCCCTCGAACATCGACCCGACGTCTACCTACCAAGAGCGACTCACACGCTTCCCCCAGACCACAAGTTCTCCACAGGTTGGGGAGAACTTCAGCCAAGGGGCTCCCTCGCCGGAAAGCGAACGCATGCACAGATGAAATTGGGCAATAGGAGACCCTCGGTCTCCCACTCCCGCGTGCTGCCGGGGGAACCGTCGACTCACTAGGTCCGATCCCTCAGGATCGAGACCCTCACGCTGTTCGTACTACGCGCCGAACGCCGAAGACCACGATCTCGGCTTCGTCGTCCCGACCCCTATAGCTTGCCCAACTTCGTGCCACCCTCGCGTCACTGTTGCCTCCAACCCGAGCGTGGCCAATGCCAAGATGAACACGTGCTGACGGTGCCTACATCCGTACCCGCAACCCACGTTGGGGTCGCTTCGGCAACGTCGTCACGTACGACCCGACGCGAATGGCGATGGAGCTATCACTCCCGCTTGGTAGACGTCCATGCCTTCCTTTCCCTAACGCATAACTGACCGATTTCGTTTCACTTTTTTTCTTGTAGTCCACCCGCGAATCCCGCTTCGCGGGAACGTCACCCCTCGGATGCGGAGGCCCTCCGGCTCGAAGTCGGCGGGATGCTTTTCGAATCCGTCCGCCGGCCGGAGGAGGGCCGGCGCCAGGTGAGGCGTTTTGGCTGAATTCGCTTGTCAAGAGTGGTCGATCCCGCGTCTTTCCCGAAACAGGCTGGTGAATGAGGCCCTCCGCGGAAAACTCGTCCCTCGAGGGTTGCCGCTGTTAGGGTCCGCCCGTGTTCGCCCTTTCCGCCTCGCGCACGCCGCCTTCCCGGCGCGTCATCGCGCGGTGCGTCGGCGCGGGGGCTCTTGCCTTGGTGCTCCTTGGCGGGGGGCCGGCGTCGGCCCAGTCGATGACCACCTCCCCGGAGCAGGCCTACGACGAGGGGGACGTCCCGAACGCCCGCGCGGTCGCGATGGGCGGCGCGCTGAACGCCCTTGGCGTATCGACCTCGGCCCTTTTTTTGAACCCGGCGAACATGGCGCTGGCGCGCGTCTACCACATGGAAGCGTTCGCCGCGTATTCGCCCGAGGCGAAGCGCCAGACGTATGGGGCCGCCATCGTCGACTCCGTGCTCAACACGTCGCAGGTCGCAGGGGGGCTCGGCGGCACCTGGAACGAGTTCGACCCCAGCGGCTACCACCGGACCTGGGAGGACGTGCGGGCCGCCGCCGCCATACCCCTCGGCGAACACCTCGCCGTGGGCGCCACGGTCCGGTACCTGAAGGTCGACCAGGCCGTCGGCGCCGGGCCCTTCGGCGGCAGCCTCGCCTCGGACGGCTCCCACGGCTCCCTCTTCCAGTCGATCACCTTCGACGCGGGGGCCACGGTCAACGTCCTCGACGGCCTCCACATCTCGGTCGTCGGCCACAACCTTACGAACCCGGGCACCGCCCTCGCGCCGCTCCTCGGGGCGGCGGGCATCGGCTACGGCACGTCGATCTTCTCGATCGAAGCGGACGGGTCGCTCGACTTCACCACGTACAACAACCCGCGAGGCCGCCTGATGGCGGGGGCCGAGCTCTTCGCGGCCGACCACTACGCCCTTCGCGTCGGGTGGCGCTACGACGGCGGGACGAACATCCACACGCCGTCCGCCGGCTTCGGGTACGTCTCGCCGACCTTCAGCGTCGAGTTCGGCATCCGGCACGACTGGATCCCCGACCACGCCGAGACGCTCGGCGTCGTCTCGTTCCGCTACTTCTACGACGCCCTCCAGCAGGGCGGAGGCGCGGGATCGCCCATGCCGAGCGAAAGCGCCCCTTAGTTAGTTAGAGCGACCGTCGTTCCTTCCGAGCGACGGCCAGCTCTATTTTTGCCCTAGTTTGGGAGCGAGGCGCGGTAGAGGGCGGCGAGATCGTCGCGGGTGACGGGCTTCGGGTTGCTTTGATGGCAGGCGTCCTCGAACGCCTTGTCGGCCAGCTTGGCGATGTCGCCCTCGCCCACGCCCTCGGCGCGGAGGCCGTCGGGGAGGCCCACCTTCGCGCGGAGCGCGCGCACGGCGGCCCCGCAGGTCGCCGCCTTGGGGTCGAGGATGGCGCGCACCCGGTCGAGCCGCGCCTTCACGGCGGACTCGTTGAAGTCGACCACCGCCGGCAGGCAGAGGGCGTTCGCGAGGCCGTGGTGCATGTCTTTCTCGCTCGAGAGGGGGTGCGCGAGCGAGTGGCAGGCGCCGAGCCCCTTCTGGAACGCCACGGCGCCCATCATCGCGGCCTTCATCATGCCGCCGCGGGCCTCGAGGTCGTCGCCGTGCTCGACCGCGCGGACGAGGTGCGCCGCGCAAAGCTCGAGCCCGCCGATCGCGATGGCGTCGGCCATGGGGTGGTCGCCCTTCGAGCAGTACGCCTCGAGGCAGTGAGTGAGCGCGTCGAAGCCGGTCGCGGCCGTGACCCGCCGGGGCATCGAGCGCGTGAGCTCCGGATCGAGGAGCGCCACCTTCGCGAGCAGGTACGGGCTGAAGATGACCGTCTTGCGGCCCGTGGCCGCAAGCGTGACCACGCCGGAGCGGCCGACCTCGCTGCCCGTGCCCGCGGTGGTGGGCACCGTGATCATCGGCGGGACGTTCGGCCCGATGTACTGGTCGCCGCCGGTCGCGTCGTCGTAGTCGACGAGCGGGCGCTCGTGCGTGACCTTGAGGGCGATGAGCTTGCCGGTGTCGAGCGGCGCGCCGCCGCCCACCGAGACGACGCACTCCGCGCCGTGCGCCTTGTACGCCTCGACGCCCGCGAACACGTTCGCCTCGACGGGGTTCGCATCGACCTTGTCGAAGAGCGCCGCGGCGACCCCGGCGGCCTCGAGCAGACCGCGCACCCTCTCGGCGATGCCGACCTTCACGACGCCGGCGTCGCACACGACGAGCGCGCGCTTGGCGCCGAGGCGCTTCACGTGGTCGCCAACGGTCGCGACGGCGCCCGCCCCGAACACGATGGTGGTGGGAAAAGACCAGCGTACGAGCGATTGGCTCATGAACGCATGCCTAGCACAGCTCGCGGCCGCGAAGGTCGCCGAGGAGGGCCGGTCAGACGGTCTCGAAGTACCGCTCGAGCTCCCACTCCGTCACGGCGCGCTCGTACTGCCGGCACTCCCAGTCGCGCGTCACGAGGTAGTGGTCGACGAAGCCCTTGCCCAAGATGCCCCGCGCCCGCGGGCTCTTGTCGAGCATCGCCGCGGCGTCGCGGAGCGTGCGCGGCAGCGGCGCGAGGTCGGTGCGAGACGAGGCGTCGCCCTCGACGGGCGCGGGCGGCTCGGCCCCCTGCTCGAGGCCCCAGAGGCCCGACGCCAGCGCGGTCGCCATGGCGACGTACGGGTTGATGTCGGCGGCGCTCTGGCGGTGCTCGAGGCGCGTCGACTTGGCGCCCCCGGGGATGGCGCGGATGGCGCACGTGCGGTTCTCCACGCCCCAGCTCGCGTTGAGCGGCGCCCACACGCCGGGCACGTACCGCTTGTAGCTGTTGATGGTCGGCGAGATGAGCGCCGTGAGCTCGGGCATCAGCGAGACCTGCCCGCCGAGGTAGTTCCGCGCGAGCGCGCTCAGCTTGTGCGGGGCGTCCGGGTCGTGGAAGACGTTCTTGCCGTCCTTCCACAGGGACTGGTGAATGTGCCCGCTCGAGCCGGGGAGCGCATGGTTCCACTTGGCCATGAACGTGAGCGAGTAGCCGAGGCGCGAGGCGACCTGCTTCATCGAGGTCTTGAAGAGCGCAGCCTTGTCGGCCGCCCGGAGCGCCTCGTCGTAGCGAATGGCCGCCTCGTACACGCCCGGCCCCGTCTCCGTGTGGAGGCCTTCGATGGGGATGTCGAAGCGCTCCATGTCGTCGAGGATGGCGTGGCACAGGTCGGCGTTCTGCCCCGAGCGGACCCACGAGTACCCGAACATGCCGGGCGAGAGCGGCGTCAGCTTGCGGAACCCCTTCTCGTGCAGCGACTCGGGCGTCTCCTTGAAGACGAAGAACTCGAACTCGGCGGCGAAGTACGCCTCGTAGCCGAGGGCCTTCGCGCGCGCGAGCACGCCCTTCAGGAGGTTCCGCGGGCACGCCGGGTGCGGCGAGCCGTCGGCGAGGACGAAGTCCATCAGGAACGCGGCCGTGTCGGGCTCCCACGGCAGGACGCGGAACGTCGCCGGGTCGATGCGCGCGTGCGTGTCGGGGTAGCCGGTGTGCCAGCCCGTCACCTTGCAGTCGTCGTAGAGGACGTCGGCCGCGTCCCACCCGAAGATGACGTCGCAGAAGCCGATGGGCTCCTCGAGCGCGCCCCAGAACTTGTCGAGCGCCACGTACTTGCCGCGCAAGATGCCGTCGATGTCGTAGCCGCCGACCTTCACGCGCCGGATGCCGTGCTTCGCGAACGCTTCCTTCAGGTCTTTCGCGTCCATGGTGGCGCGAGCTTACCAGCAACCCCCGGAGTCCAGAGCAACTAGGGAGTCAGGGCGCGAGGCGCTCGTAGGCGTCGACCATCTGCTCGTAGGCCGCGGCGAAGAAGAGGCGGGCGTCGGCGATCGACTCGGGCGGGTCGCCGGGCGCGGGGACGGCGAAGTCGCGCTGCTCGGCGTGGAACTGCGTGCCGATGATGGGCCAGCGCTCGTCCCGGGCGTCCTCGCGCGAGCGGAACGCCTCCGGCACGGTGTCGCAGCTCGTACCCGCCGCGTCCCGGAAGACGCCGTCGTGCGGCCCGGCGGCGACGACGTTCTCCGCGCAGAAGGCGCTCGTCGCGAGCACCTCGAACCGCGCGAGCGGCCCGCTCGGCAGGAACGCGTCGGGCCGCACGGCGTCGACGTGCGACTCGGGGAGCGCGCCCGTCGAGGAGCGGCTCGCCCCGCCGGAGAGGTCCGCGAACAGCGGGTCGGCCGGCACGAACCGGACGCGGGCGCGCGCCGGCAGGCCGTCGGTGGGCCACGCGCGCTCGAAGTCCATCTGGGAGGCGATGCCTCGAATGGGCCGGCCGCTCGTGCGGCGCAGGACCTGGTCGATGAGGCGCAGGTCTTCCTCGGGCGAGTTGCCCTCGGAGCGCTTCGCCTCGAGCAGCGCGAGGATCTGCGCGCCGCCGCAGAACCCGAGGAAGGGCGCGACCCGCCTGCGGATCGCGGGCGCGAGCTGGCCCATGCCCCCGAGGCGCGCGTCGCGCAGCGGGTCCCAGAGCCAGTGCCGCGGGAGCGCGGGATCCGGCGCGGTCTCGGCCGCGTAGTCCCAGTCGTTCGAGCCGCTGAGGACGGCGATGGGCGGCGGGCTGCTCTCGGAGAGGAACTGCGCGTCGAGCAGCGGATCGTCGCCCTCGATCGACTCGAGCACCCGCCCCGCCTCGTCGTTCGGAGGCGCGTCGAGCGGCTCGCCGAAGGGGCCGAGCGCGCGCGCGAACCGGTCGTCGCGGCGCATCGCCGGGAGGACTCGCCCGAACCGCCCCTGGAGGAACTTCGCGTAGTACGCGTCGTTCGTGACCTCGCCGCCGGGCGTCGTGCGCGACTCGGCCGAGGGGTTCGCGTTCACGCTCAGCACCCACGGCATCGCGAGGATGGGCCGCGGGTCGTCGGCGCGGTACGCCGCGATCTCCCGCACGACCGGCACGCCCGCGGGCCCCGGCAGGCCGAGCGCGCCCGTGGCGCCCGTCATCACGAGCCGGATCGCGCGCACGCGAAGCGGCTGCGCGAGCGTCACGAGCCGCCGCCGGAGCGGCAGCACCGATCCGTCGGCGCGGAGGGGCTCGTTGGCGATCGGCGTGAAGCGCTTGCCGTCCTCGCTGGCCTCGAGCACGTAGTGGATGGGGCCCCACGCCATCGCGTAGCTGCGGCCGCCGCCGGGCCGCGGGACGCTCGTCGCGTCGAAGCCGAGGACGAGGCGCACGCGGTCGATGGGCTGCGGCTCGGCGAGGTCGACCCGCAGATCCCAGCGCGACCTGCCCGGAGCGCCCGCCCAGCGGCGCGCGTACGTCCCGTCGATGGCGCCGGCCGCGGCCATACCCGGGAACGCGCCGTCGTCGCTCGCGACGCCGCCCCGGAGCACGTCGGTCGCGCTCTCGATGGCCTGCACCTCGCGGAGCACGGGCGGCCCGGCGTTCGTACGGTCGACCACGAGGCGCAGCGCGCACGCGTCCGCGTCGACGAACCAGGAGCGGCGGCTGGGCTGGGCCGCGAAGTCACCCGCCAGCGCCGCCGACCCGTCGGCGCCGTCGAGCGCGGTCCACCCCTCGTCGCCGCTCTCCGCAGGGTCGTCGCCGGTCCCGGCGAGCGACCCGCAGGTGGTCGCGCCCGGCGCGGGGGCGCGCACCTCCCACCGGAAGTCGACCGGCACGCCGCTGGTCGCGGTCGCCCCGAAGCGCGCGCGCACGAGGCCGAGGTGCACCGGCCGCGCGAACGCCGCCGCCCACCTCCACTGCGTCTCGCCCGGCCGGCCCGTCCACACGGTGTCGTCGCGCCCGTCGACCGCGAGCCGCGCGAGCTCGCCGGTCGGATCGGCCGCGCGCACGGCGAGCAGATCGGGCGCGCGCAGCGCGTCGAGCACCGACGTGCGCCCGCGGACCGAGCCGCGCGCGACGCCGACCGCGCCCGCCGAGGCGGGCCCGGCCAGCGTGAGCGCGCACGCGGCGGCGGTCGTCAGCAGCGCAGCGAGCGCGAGCTTTCGCCTGGCGCGCGGGGCGCCCTGGGCGGCGGGGTGTCGTCGTGACACGGCGGCAGTGTAACGCAGCGGGGCTCTCGCCCATTCCTCACTTGAGATGGTGCACGTCGGCGACGCGGACGATGAGCGCGCCTTCCGGACCGACCTCGAACGTCGTCCATGACGCGGTCGGACAAGCCACCGACGTACGAAACCGCTGCAGCGGTATGCCCAGCAGCGCGCACACCAGGATGCGGATGGTGGCCTTGTGGCTGGCGACGAGCACGTGCCCCGTGGGGTGCTCGACGCGGAGGCGCGCGAGCACGGGGAGCGCCCGGCCGGCGATGTCGTACGCGGTCTCGCCGCCGGGCGGAGCCGTCATCGACGGATCGCGGTGCCACTCGGCGTACGCCTCCGGCTCGCTCGCGCGGATCTCGGCCTCGCGCCGCCCCTCCCAGCGGCCGTAGCCAATCTCGCGCAGACCGTCCTCGTAGGACGGCTCGAGGCCCGTGGCGCGCACGAGCGGCGCGATGGTCTGCCGCACGCGGATCTTGGGGCTGGCGTAGATGGCCACGAGCCCGATGGGCACCAGTCCGCGTGCGACGCGCTCGGCCTGCGAGTGACCGTGATCGGTGAGGGGCGGATCGAGGTCGCCGCAGAACACCCCTTCTGCGGCCTGCGCCGTGTCGCCGTGGCGCAGGAGATGGATCGTCAGCATGGTAACGAATCTTATCGGGGATCGGGCCGGCGCGTTAATCCCCTGCTGCGAAGGCCTGCGCATCGGCCGCCGTGCGCGCCGCGACGTCGGCCTCGCTCGGCAGGCTGGCGGCCAGGTCGGCCCGCGCCCGAAGCAGCGCGTGCGCCGCCGCCTCGAGCTCCGGGTCGCCGCGCACGACCCGGGCGAGCCGGTCGCGCGCGGGCTGCGAGGCGTCGAGCGCGCGGCGCCGGTCGCTCGCGCCGCGCGGCTCGGGCTCGACCTCGTCGAAGAGCGCCAGCGGCACGAGGTGCTTGCCGAGCGCCTTGCCCTCGCTGCGCCCTGTCTCCCACGTCGTGGCCCAGCGCGCGTCGTAGGCCATCGCGAGGGGGCGCGCGGACGCGACGGAGGAGAGCGCGGACTCGCTCGGCGCGCCCGCGAGCTCGAGCTCGCGCCACAGCGGCACGAGCGCCGGGTCGCCGGACATCGCGCGCCACGCCCGCGCGTCGTGCGCGAAGGTCGGCACGAGGGTCACGTCGTCGCGAAGCGTGGCGCCGGCCCGCGCCGCGAGGGCGCGCGCGTAGATCGACGGCGCGCCCACGAGGAGCACGGTCTTCGGCGCGAGCGCGCCCCACGCCGCGTCGTCCCACGCCGCGGCGGCGCCGGCGGCGCGCGGCGCCGTGCGGGTGAGCGCGTCGTCCGCCAGGTCGGCCGGGAGCGCGGCCTCGAGGACGAGGATCATCGCGGCGCTCGCCCGCGCCATCGGCACGCGCGCGCCGGCCACCGCGCGGGCCGCGGCCTGCATCGCCACGCCGCCGAGCACCGACGCGGCGCCGAACGCGGCGAGCACCGGCGCGCCGAAGCGGGTGGGCCCCACCGGCGCGCCCAGCCACGCGCACGCGAGCCCGCCGAGCGCGATCGCCGCCAGCGCGCCCGCGAGCGCCCGCGCCGCGGGCACGAGGGCCGCGAGCGCCGCGCCGGCCACGACCAGCAGCCCGAAGATCGGACCCCACTCGCGATCGACGAAGGCCCCGGGGCCGCCCGGCGGCGAGGCCCCGCGCTCGCCCGCCCATCCCTCGGCGAGCGCGGCGAGGAGGGGCGCGCCCGACGCATGCGTGCGCGCGACCGCGAGCGCAAAGGGCAAGAGCCCCGCGAGGGCCCAGGGCAAGAGCGCGCGCAGCGCCAAGGGCAAGTCCGCGCGCGGAACGAGGGTGGCCCGCAGCGCCGGATCGGCCGCGACGAGCGCCGCGCAGCCGGCGAGGGCGCAGACGCCCGCGAGCGGCTCGTGCCCGAGGGCGAGCCCGAGGGCGAGCGCTGCCCAGCGCGCGTCGAGGCCCGCGGCCAGGACGGCGACCGGCGAGAGCACGAGGAGCGCGCCGAGGGCCGAGCCGCCGACCGCCGCGCCTTCGATCTGCCACGGAGCCGCGACGAGCGGGGTGACCGCGGCGAGGAGGGCGACGAACGCCCCGAGCCGCGTCGTCCGCGCGCACGCCGTGAGGAGCGCGCGCGCGATCGCGAAGAGCGCGGCGCCCGCGCACGCGAGGACCAGCGCGCCGCCGAGCGCCGCCCGGAAGGCCCGCGTGCCGAGGGGCAGCGGGGCGAGCAGCACGCCCACGAGGACGTCGAGCGATCGCCAAGGTTGCGGGTCGAAGGCGAGGGCCCGCGCCACGCCGCGATCGTGCGCGGCGTCGGCGACGTTCGCGGCGTGGGAGGCGGCCAGGAACGCGGGCGCGATCGCGGCCGCCGCGCACGCGGCGAGCGTAGAGGAGAGGCGGCTGACCTTCGTCGTCGAGTCCACGGGGCTGATGCTACATTGCGCCGGACTATGGCCCGATTCATCGACGAGCTGAAACGCACGCACCACGCCAACGAGCTCCGTGCCGCCGACGCGGGCAAGACCGTCGTCCTCTTCGGCTGGGTCTCGAGCTACCGCGACCATGGCGGCTGCGTGTTCATCGACCTGCGCGACCGCGAGGGCGTCACGCAGCTCGTCTTCGATCCGGAGCTGTCGGGCTTCGGCGACGGCCCGCGCGCCGCCCACGACCTCGCGCGGTCGCTCCGCAGCGAGTGGGTCAT
This sequence comes from uncultured delta proteobacterium, assembly GCA_963797395.1. GTDB lineage: Bacteria > Myxococcota_A > Polyangia > Polyangiales > Polyangiaceae > Palsa-1150. Next base: position 276,412 of record CAWCPA010000008.1, on the reverse strand, counting down.
CGGCGTGCGCGGCATCGTGAAGAGCCGCGGCGCGAACAAGAACCCGAAGATCGCCACGGGCGACATCGAGATCCACGGCGTCGAGCTCGGCGTCTTCAACAAGAGCGAGACGCCCCCCTTCGAGATCGTCGACGATCTCGACACCAGCGAGGAGAAGCGCCTCCAGTACCGCTACCTCGATCTGCGCCGCACGCCGCTCCAGCGCACGCTCCGGGTCCGCCACCGCATCCACCAGGCCACGCGCCGCTACTTCGACGAACAGGGCTTCCTCGAGCTCGAGACGCCGGTGATGGTGAAGTACACGCCGGGCGGCGCCCGCAACTTCCTCGTCCCGTCGCGCCTCAACGCGGGGAAGTTCTACGCCCTCGCCGAGAGCCCGCAGCTCTTCAAGCAGCTCTTCATGGTCGCGGGGTTCGACCAGTACTTCCAGATCGTGAAGTGCTTCCGCGACGAGGACCTTCGCCTCGACCGGCAGCCCGAGTTCACGCAGATCGACGTCGAGATGTCGTTCGTGAACCAGGACGACGTGTTCCGCGTGATGGAGGGGCTCGTCTTCAGAGATCTGGAAGGACATCCTCGGCGTGGATCTCACGGAGCTCTACCCCTCCGCCAGCTTCCCGCGGATGCCGTTCGAAGAGTCGATGGGCAACTACGGCAACGACAAGCCCGACCTCCGCTTCGCGCTCCCGCACGTGGACCTCACGGGCGCGATCATCGAGCACGGCGGCGGCGGCGTCTCGTTCTGGAAGGCCATCGCCGACAAGTTCGCCAAGGGCGAGTACCGCCGCGACCTCCCGCAGGAGATCGTGAAGGCGCTCTGCATCCCGGGCGAGTTCGCGGCCAAGCTCTCGCGCACCGACATCGAGAAGCTCGAGGAGTACGTGAAGGGCATGGGCGCCAAGGGCCTCGCTCGCGCCAAGGTCGACGCCGACGGCAACTGGGTGCAGTCGCCGCTCGCGAAGATGATCACGCCCGAGCTCCGCGCCGCCATCAACGCGCAGGTCGGCGCCAAGGACGGCGACCTCGTCCTCTTCCAGTTCGGCAAGGAGTCCGCCGTCCAGACCGTGATGGCCAACCTCCGCGTGCACGTCGCGAAGAAGCTCGGCCTCATCCCCGACAGCGGGCACGGCGGGAAGTGGAACTTCCTCTGGGTCGTGAACCCGCCCCTCTTCGAGTACGACGAGGACCGCAAGGGCTGGGTCGCCGCGCACCACGCGTTCACCCGCCCCCACGACGACTGCGTCGACCTCCTCGAGAAGGACCCGGGCAAGGTCCTCTGCTGGCGGTACGATCTGGTCCTCAACGGCTTCGAGATCGGCGGCGGCTCCATCCGCCTCCACGACCCGGCCGTCCAGGCGAAGGTGTTCCGCGCGCTCGGCATCTCCGACGAGGAGGCGCGCGAGAAGTTCGGCTTCCTCCTCGACGCGCTCAAGCTCGGCGCGCCCCCGCACGGCGGCATCGCGCTCGGCATGGACCGGCTCACGATGCTCCTCAGCGGCGCCGAGAGCCTGCGCGACGTCATCCCCTTCCCGAAGACGCAGAAGGGCACGGACCTGATGACCGACGCGCCGAACACCGTCTCGCCGGCGCAGCTCGCCGAGCTCAAGGTCCGGCTCGTGGAACCGGGCTGACCGGACGCCGACAACGAACAGGGGGGGGCCGAGGGGCTACAGGCGACAGACTACAGGCTACAGGCGCGCTTCGCGCGGGAGCACGCGGCCCTCTCCTCTTCGGCCTGTAGCCTGTAGTCTGTAGTCTGTAGCCCAGCGCAGCCCAGCCCAGCCCAGCGCAGCCCAGTCAGCGCCGGAGCAGCGCGCGGAGGGCCGCGAGCGGATCGAAGCCGAGGAGGGCCCCGACGTCCTTGCCGGTGCTCTTCGCCACGCGCGCGCGCGCCGCGTCGACGACCGGACCCGCGGACGCGAGCGGCGCGAGGCGGCCGGTCAGCATGCGCAGGCCCTGGAGCGCGTACCGCACGCTGTCGACGCCGAGGCCGATGCCGACGGCGGCGGGCATCGGCGCGATGACGACGTCGCGCACCGCGACCGCGCGGCTCCACGCGCCGGGCCGCTCGTCGGTCTGGAGGGCGCGGAACGTCGCGAGGTCCGCGAAGCAGCCGAAGCCGAGCGGCGCGTACCGGTCCTCCACGGCGCGGGCGAGGTGCCGGTAATCGCGGCGCCAGTCGCCGGAGAGGAGGCCGAGCGCCGGGCGCAGCTCGTCGGGGCCGGCGACGAGATTGAAGGCCGGGCCACGGCGGCGCGCGACGAACGCGGTCCACAGGCCGTCCGCGTCGAAGAGGCCGAGCGCGATCGCGCGGTGGTCGCCGCAGAGCGCGTCGAGGGTGCGCCGCGCGAGCTCCGGCGTGGGGACCGGGATGCCGCGGAGGCGCTGCGGCCACGTCGAGATGGCGCCCTCGTGGATCATGTCGCGCGCGATGCCCACGAGGAGGAGCGACTGGGCGGTCAGGTCGTCGCCGCGGCGCACGCGCGCCCCCAGCCGCTCCATGATCTCGTCGAGCGCGCCGAGCCGCATGCCGAGCGCCCAGCTCGCGTGGTGCGCGCCCGCGAGCGCGGCCAGCGCGGACGAGTCGCCGGCGTGCAGCGCGATGGCGCGCGCCCCGGCCTCCGAGGCCGGCGCGAGCGCGACGGAGGGGTCGAGCCGCCCCTGGCGCGTATGGAGGAGCTTGAGGACCTCGCCGTCCTCGTGGACGACCACGATGCCGCCGCGCGGACGCGTGGGTTCTCGCTCAGGCGTGGCGCGCGGCTGCCAAAGCCGGAGAAACCGGATCCAGTCTTCCGTCGTCCAGCCTTCGAAGCGAACGTCGTGGGTCAGCAAGGGGAGGGGCGAGCATAGCCCAGGCCGCGTGCTACGAGGCGGACGAGACACGTGAACCCCGAAGAGCTCTTCGCCCGCTATTTCTTGCCGCTCTACCCGCCCGACTCCCGCGCCGACCTGGCGCGGGCGCGCGCGACGGACGCGAACCCCGCCCGCAACGAGGCGCTCTTCGCGCACCTCGACGAGGCCGCCGATTGCTTCGTGGCGAACGCGCGCGCGCTCTTCGAGGCCGACCTCGGGCTCGATTGAAGCGACCAGAGCGTGCACCGGCTGAGCGCCGCGCTCACCCTCGAGCGCCGCGAGCGCTGGGCCGCCCAGGGGCCGGCCGGCTCGGGCGAGAACGCGCTCTTCAACGTCGTCGTGCACGGCGCGGCGTACGTGGGCGCGTGCGTCGTCGCGCGGCACGGGGGCCTGTGGAGCGTGCGGCGCCCGCTGTGGGAGAGCGTGGTGCGCCTCGAAGTCGCACGCCGGCGAGGCCGACCTCGCGGTCTTCCACTGGTGGCTCAAGTCGCTGTCCGACGACGTGCTGGCCGCGGCGGACGCGTCCTCCGAGTCGGGGTGGACGGGCGGCGCCACCCTCGCCGACCGCTACCGGTCGCACGTCGAGGTTCCCTGCGCCCGGCCCGACGACCTGCCGGTGCTCGTCGCGGGCGCGCGCGCGCTCCCGCGCCTCAAGCAGCCCACCTACGATTTGCTCCACAAGTACCTGCGCGCTCACTTGCCGGAGCTCCGCGATCTCGGCCGCGACTTCCCCGCGCCCGAGCGCTTCGCGGCGTACGCGTTCAAGTGGCTCGACTTCCACGTCCTGGGCGGCGGCCGCCTCGTCCTGATGGCGGGCGCGTCGAAGCAGGGACTCCACCTCTTCTGGTTCGGGGCGAGCGGCTTCGAGAAGAGCGCGTTCCTCGCGTGCGACGACTTTCCGGACCCGATCGTCCGGGTCGAGGCCGATCTCATACGGGCCATGACGAGCCAGGACCACGAGACGCGCGAGCACGAGATGCTCTGGTGGGGCCCGTAGCGGCGCCAAAAGCCGCGCCTGTGCAGCTCCATGCTAAAGGACGGGTCTTCATGTTGTGCCTGAAGGTCCCCACCGACCGCGCGTGGGCCGTCGCGGCGATACGTGACGCGGACGCGGTGCTCGTGGACCACGCGCACTGCGAGCTCAAGGCGGCCTCGAACGCGCTGTCCCTCGTCGCGCGGCACCCGGCCGACCCGGAGATGGCGCGCGTCCTCGGCGACCTGGCGCGCGAGGAGATTCGAGCACTTCCAGCGCGTCGTCGCGGTGCTCGCGGCCCGCGGCGTCAGCATGGGGCCGCCGCCCGTCGACGAGTACGCGGCCGCGCTCCGCCGCGCCGTCCACGACCTGCCCCGTCCCGCGGGCGGCTCGGTCCTCGTCGATCGGCTGCTGGTCGGCGCGCTCATCGAGGCCCGGTCCTGCGAGCGCTTCCAGCTCCTCGCCGAGGCCACGCGCGACGGCGACGCCGAGCTCCACGCCTTGTGGAAGGAGCTGCTCGCCTCCGAGGCCCGCCACTACCGCACCTTCGTCGACCTGGCCTCGCGGGCCGCGGGCGACCGCGAGGCCGCCGTGGCCCGCCTCGAGCGCCTCGCCGAGGCCGAGGGCGCGATTGTCTCGGCGCTCGCCCGCGCCGACCAGGCGTCGCGCGCGACGATCCACGGCTGACCATGGACGACTTCGGCGTTCAGGATCTCTTCGCGCTCGACCGCGAGGTCGCGCGCGCGGCAAAGGCGTACGCGCGCTGGCGGGCGTCGCTGGCCTCGACCGAAGAGGACCACGCCGACGACGCCTTCGACGACGTGCGCCGCGTGTCCGCCAAGACGACGTGGGACGCGCTCGGGGCGCTCTCGGTGCCCAAGGCCGACGAGCCGCTCCGCGCCGCGCTCCGCCGCTGGGTGCTCGCGTTCGTGAACGCGCGCATCGGCCAGGCCGACGAGGTCCTCCGGGCGAAGGAGAGCGCCGAGCCGCGCGGGCGCGTGGAGGGCCTGCCCGCGCGGCGCCTCGCCGCGATCGAGCTGAAGGGCGGCTTCGTGTCGTGGCGCGACGCGTGGCGGGGCGTCGTCGGGGCCGAGACGCCCGGCGAGGCCGGCCCGTGGATGGTCGCGGTCGCCGAGAACGGCCCCGCGCTCGCCGACGCGCGCAAGCTCGCCGCCACCCGGCGCGCCGAGATCGCGCGCCGCATGGGCCTCGCGCATCCCTGGGAGCAGCGCCTCCCCGTCCCGCCCGGCCCGGCGTGCGCGACGGCCGAGCGCTTCCTCGCGCGCACCGAAGACCTCGCGCGCGCCATGCGCGACGAGTCCGGCGGCGAGGGCGCGGGCGCGGCGATCTGCGCGGCGGTCGCGCGCGAGGCGGGCGACGGCTGGCCCGCGCGCCTCTCGCACCGCTGGCTCGAGGAGGTCTTCGGCGCCGCCGTGCGCGGCCTGACGCTCGACCTCCCCGCGGCTCCCGCGACGCTCGGCGCGGCGAGCTTCGCGCGCGCGATGGCGTCCTTCGGGTACGCGCTCCGGGTCGCGACCGCCCCGGCGTCGATGCCGTTCGCGCTCGCGCGCGAGCCCTGGTTCGTCGACGCGCACCGGTTCGCGTTCACGTTCGGCGCCCTCGCCGCGGACCCCGCCTTCCACCAGCGCGTGCTCGGCCTCGGCGCCCGCCGCGCCGGCGCGCAGGCGCGCGTCCTCGCGCGGACCGCCCTCCTCGAGGCGCGGATGAGCGCCGTCCGCCTGCTGCTCGACGCCGCCGGCCCCGGCGCGCGCGACGCGACCGACGAGCTCACCGCGCGCCTCTTCGGCGTGCCCGTCGACCCGCGCCTCCGCGGCGCGTGGCCCGCCCCGCGCGACGACGAGCCCGCGCGCTGGGTCGGGCTCCTCGGCGCGCCTGGCCTCCGCGCCGAGCTCCGCGAGACGTTCGACACCGACTGGTTCCGCAACCCGCGCGCCTGGGCGCACTTGCGCGGCGAGAGCTCGGCGCCCGCGTACGCGCCGATTGACGCGGCCACGCTCGAGCCTGCGTGCGACGCCCTCGCCCGCGCCTTCGAGGAAGCCCTCGGATGATGCGCGCGCTGCTCTCGGCCGGGATCGTCCTGGCCCTCGCGGGCCACGCCCACGCGAAGCCCTCCACCAAGAAGCCGCCCCCCAAGCCCGCGCCGCCTCCGCTCCCCGTCTACGTCCGCCCCGCGCCGCCGCTCCCGATGCTCCCGCGGATCGGCCGCGTGCGCGTCGAGGCGGCCCGCGACAGCGTCGTCGTGGTCGAAGAGGTCGTGCTTCCGCGCGGCGACTGGGAGTCCGGGGGGCTCGACCTGTACGTGGCCTTCGGGGCGCCGGGGGCCCCGGTCGCGATCGACGCGCGCCTCGTCGCGCCCTCCGCGGGAGGCCTCGACGCGCACCCCGAGGACGCGGGCGACCCCGTCGTCCTCGAGCGCACCGCGCGCCGCAACCCGGGCGCCCAGCTCCTCCTCGGCAAGCCCCAGATGGCGGGCGTCATCGCGCACGTGAAGGAGGCCCAGCTCCGGCGCGCCTACGCGGTCGGCGAGATCGCGGTGCTGCGCTTGCGCGCGCTGCTCACCGCGCCCGCGGCCGACGCGAGCGGCGCGCGCGACGTGGTCGTGCGGCTGGGCGTCGACGGCGGCCTGCCGCTCACGCTCGGGCGCATCCAGGTCGCCTCCCTCGAGCCCCAGCCATGGATCACGCGCGCCGAGGCCACGCTCTGCGGCCCCGAGGCCTCGCCCCGCAAGCTCGCGGTGGCCCTCGTCGGCAAGCCTCCTGGCCCCGCGACCGACGCGATCGCGCCCGAGTCCGCGCTTCGCCACGCGAGCGACGACCTGTGCATCCGCTGGTGGGGCACGCCGTGAGCATGACCGGGCGCCAGCCCGCTAGCGCCACCGCATCCCGGCCCACCCGCCGGCCGCCGCGGCGGGCACCGCGACGAGCGCGAGGAGCACCGCGCCCGCGGAGGGCCCGAGCGTCACGCACGTGAGCACCCCCGCGACCGCGGCGGCGACGAGCCCGGCGAGCGCGGCCTCGCGCACGCCCACCTCGGGCGGCCCCCACCGGCCCACGAGCATCCCGCCGAGCGCCGCCCCGAGCCCGAGCGCGACCGCGAACAGGCCCGCGATCGCGATCGCCGTCCCCAGGGAAGCCGCGCCCTCGCCGCCCGCGCGCGCCGCGAGCCGCGCCGCCACCCAGGCGGCCATCGCGGCGAGCGGCACCCAGGTCGTCACGATCGCGAGCGCCCCGAAGCCCATCCACTGCCACGGCTTTCGCGCCGGCCCCTCGTCGGGTGCGCCGGCGGGGCTGTTGAGGACGGGGAGGCGCCGCTTGGGGGCATCCATGTGTAATCTGTAGCCTGTAGCGCGAACATGCCCACCGTCGCCCTCGATCCGGTCGCGTCGCTCAGCGTGGTCCGGGTGCGCGTCCGCTTCGGCGAGACCGACCTGATGGGCATCGTCCACCACGGCAGCTACGTGCACTACATGGAGGTCGCGCGCATCGAGTGGCTGCGCCGGCGCGGCGTCACGTACGCCGACTGGGCCTCCCACGGCGTGCACCTGCCGGTCGTCGAGCTCACGCTCAAGTACCGAGCGCCCGCGCGCTTCGACGAGGAGATCGACGTGAGCTGCACCCTCGCCGAGGTCGGCGCGGCCAGCGTGCGCTTCGACTACCGCCTGGTGCGCGCCGCCGACGGGACGCTGCTCACGGAGGGCTCGACGCGCCTCGCGTGCATCGACGCGCAGCTCTCGCTGCGCCGGCTCACGCCGGAGATCGTCGAGTTCCTCCGGCAGCCCGAGCTGGCGCCGCCCTAGGCTCCTCACCGCCGCACGGGCTCGCGCGCGACGCGGAGCGTGACGTCGCGGCCGGCGCGGCGCACGCCGACGAGCACGTCCTCGCCGACGGGCCCGGTGAGCCTCGCGCGCGCGTCCTCCATCGTGCCCACGGCCGACCCGTCGACCGAGACGATCACGTCGCCGGGCACCAGCCCGGCGCGCTCCGCCTCGCTGCGCTCGACCACGGACGCCACCACGACCTCGATCGGCACCGCCGTCTCCCCGAGCGTCACGGCCACGCCGCCGTTGCCCGCGGGCTCGGGCTCCGCGCCGGCCGGATCGTCCGCGCCGAGCACGACCCGCACGCCGTCGGTCGTGCGGCCCGCGGTCACGACCACGCCGCCCACGCGGCCCCGGCCCACGCCGGCCGCGTATCCCTCGAGCGTGAGCGCGCCCTCCGGGAGCTCGCGCAGCGTGAACCTCCCCTCGGCGTCGGCGATCGCGACGCCCTCCGGGTCGACCCCGACGAGCACCCACGTCGGCACGGCGTCGCGCGCGACCCGCGCGCCGGGCGCCGGGTCGCCGCGCGCGTCGACGACCTCGCCCTCGATCACCCCCTCCGCCGCCAGCTCGACGCGCGGCGCCGCGAAGGCGCGCCGCCCCTGCGAGTCGGGCACCGTCACGGCGAGCGACGCGGGCGCGAAGCCCGGCGCGCGCACGCTGAGCTTCGCGGGGCCCGGCGGAAGCTCCGGGATCGCGAACGCCCCGTGCCCGTCGGTGCGCGCCCGGCGTGGTCCGAGGTCCGTGTAGAGCGTGATCGCCGCGCCGGCGATTGGGTCGCCCCCGCGCGCCGCGACCACCTCGCCGGTCGCGCGCTCGGCGGGCGCGAGCTCCACGCGCAGCGCGTCCTCCGCGCCGGTCGTCGTGAGGACGCGGGGCGCCCGCGAAGGCGCGCGGACCTCGACGCGGAGGGGCAGGCCGCGGGCGCGCGAGACGCGGGCGTCGCCGTTCTTGTCGGTGAACGCGGTCGTGCGGAGCCAGGCGTCGGGCGCGAGGGAGCTGGCCGTGACCTGGGCGGCGTCGACCGGGAAGCCCTGCTCGTCGACCACCGCGACCGGCAGCGCCTCCCGCGGCTCGGGCAGGGTCAGCGTGACCTCCTTCCGGCCGCCCTCGGGCACGGTCACCGCGAGCCGCACGTCGGGCGTCTCGAGGTCGCCCGTCGCGACGGTGACGACCACCGCGCTCGGCAGCGCCGCGAACGCGAACGTCCCGTCGCTCGCCGACGAGGTCGAGCGCTCGGCGTCCCCGTCCACCGCGCGCACCAGGACCCGCGCCCGCTCGACCGGCCGCTCGTGCGCGTCGACCACCCGGCCCTCGAGCGCGCCGCCTTCGTGCAGCACCACCTCCACGTTCGCGGTGCCGCCCGGCGCGAGCGTCACGCGTTCGCTCTCGACCTCGACGTACTCCGGGTGGCGCACCACGAGCCGCAGCCGGCCCGGCGAGACGGGCGCGAGCCGGAAGGTGCCGTCCGCGCGCGTCACCCAGGGCTCGGCGGGGGCGTCGGGCGCCGGCCCTTGCGCCCAGCCCGGCGCGCCCGCGCCGTTCGGCACCGGCGGCACCGGCCCCGGGACCACGCCGAGCTCCCCGCCCGGGAGGAGCGGGGCCGGCCCGGCGAGCATCGCGTCGAAGTGAGCCGCGCGAAAGCGCGCGCGCTGCGGATTGTCGAGCACCGGCTGCCCGCGCGGATCGGTCCCCGCCGTCGAGAGCGTCGCGCCGTCCACGGGCCGCCCGCGCGCGTCGACCACCCGGCCGGTGAGGACGCCCGCGCGGAGGAGCGCCACGCGCGTCTCGGCGGGCGGGGGATCGGCCACCGCGATCGCCCCGCGCGCGACGAAGCCGCCCGCGTGAACGCCCAGCGCCGCGCCTCCGGGCGCGATCGGGCCGAGCGTCGCGAGGCCGGCGCGATCGGTGAGCGCCTCGAGCGGGAACGGCGAGAGGCCGCCCTCGGCGAGGGTCACGCGCGCGGACGCGACCGGATTGGCGTCCTCGGCGTCGCCGTCCGTGACCCGCACGGACACGAAGCGACCGCGCGCGAGCCGGAGCGCCACCTCGCGCTGCTCGCCGCGCGCGAGCGGCACGTCGAGCTCGGTCGCCGAGACCGCGTCCCCCTTCGTCGCGCGGAGGGCGTACGTCCCCGCCTCGAGCCCGCCGATGCGCACCGTGCCCGCGTCGTCCGCGACGGCGAGGCGCGGCGGCCAGAGCGTCGCGCCCGCGATCGCGACCCGCGCGGTCGGCGCCGGCGCGCCGTCTTCGCCGGCCACGCGCACGGTGATCCCGCCGAGCTTCCGGAGCACGATCGCGAGGCCCTCCCCTTCGCGCGCCTCGCGCGTCTCCTCGCCGAACCCCGCCGCCCGCACGGTGACGCTCCAGGGACCGGCGCCGAGGCGGCCCACGTGCGCGCGCCCGTCCGGCCCCGTGAGGCCGCCCACGGGCAGCGGCTCGTCGCCCGTGCGCGCCTCGATCTCCGCGGCCGCCACGGCCGCCCCCGCGTCGTCCTTCACCGCCACGTCGAGCGCGTGCTCCGGGCCGAGGTCGAGCGTCAGGGTCCGCGGGGTCGCGTCGATCGCCACGTGCGAAGACGCGCGGGCGCGGCCCGGCGCGTCGGCGAGCAGCCAGGTCTCGCCGCGCGCGAGGCCCTCGAGCCGGGCGTGGCCCCTCGCGTCGCTCGTGTGCGTGCCGCCTTCGAGGCGGGACCCGTCGTCGAGCACGACGAAGGCGCGCACCGTCGCGCCCACGAGGGCCGTGCCCTCGGGAGCGCTTCGAAGGGCGACGTCGATCGCGCCGTCGCGTTCGACCGGCACGGACGACGCGGTCGCCGCGAGGGCGCTCGGCCCCGCCGGCGGAACGGGGGAAGAGGCAGGAGGGGCGGCAAGACGCAAGCGCGCGCCGGGGATCCCGCCGGTCCCGAGGACGATCAGGGCAAGGAGCCCCACTGAACGGGCCGCGCGCCGAGTCCCCGGGCTCACGAGGGCCAGCGTAGCGCCCGCGAAGCTCGGATACCCGGCGCTCGCTCGGGTGCTAGGCTGCGATTGGGGTGTCTTACCGTCGACCGTACTCGGGCGCGTTCGCGGGCGCGGCCATCGCTGCGGTGTTCGCCGCCTGTGCGCCCGGGTGCGGCGCCGCCGATCGACCGCCGCAGGAGGGCGCGCTCACGGGGTCGACGAAGGACGCGTCCACCTCCACGACCTTCCAGCCGTCGCAGCCCACGGAGCTCTCGTGCAACCTCGGACCCGACGGCGGCGTGTGCGCGTGCGCCGACCAGCCGCTCCTCGGGGACCCGCCGAACCTGTACTTCGTCCTCGATCGCTCCGGCAGCATGTACGAGATGAACAAGTGGGTCACGGTCGTCCGGGCCGTGGGCGAACTCGTCGTCCAGCTCGGCCCGCGCGCGAGCTACGGCGCCACCGTCTTTCCCGATCCGATGAACGACAGCTCGTGCGGGCCCGGCGCCGAGGTCTTCGCCACGGCCCAGGGGGACGCGCCCGCCGGTACGGCCGGACCGGTCGAGACCAAGTTCATCGAGGTGCTCGGGGGCCTGGCCCCGGACGGAAGCACGCCCACGGCCGCCACGCTCCTCTCCGTCGACGCGCGCCTGAAGACGCTGAAGGGCAAGACCTACGTCATCCTCGCCACCGACGGCGGGCCGAACTGCGATCCGAACACGTCGTGCGACGCCTCCGGGTGCCAGCTCAACATCGAGAGCGCCGCGAAAGGGTGCACGCCGAACGGCAGCTTGAACTGCTGCAGCCCGGCCTACCAGTCCGACGCGCAGCTCAACTGCGAAGACTCCGCCGCCACCGACGCGGCGGTGAAGCAGCTCGCGGCCGACGGCTTCCCCGTCTACGTGATGGGCATCCCCGGCAGCGAGCCGTACGCGTCGCTGCTCAACCAGCTCGCCATCGACGGCGGCACCCCGCAGGCGGGGTCGGTCGACGACGCGGGCGCCGCCGTCGCGAACACCACCGCGTACTACGCGGTGAGCAGCTACGACCTCGCCGCCTTCACCGCCAAGCTGAGCTCCATCGCGGCCAGCATCACCGCGACCTGCACCCTCACGCTCAACCAGGCGCCGCCCGACCCGACGATGGTCAACGTCTTCGTCGACGAGCAGGTGGTGCCGCAAAACGGCGAAGACGGCTGGACGCTCCAGGGCCAGACGGTGACGATCCTCGGCACGACGTGCCAGTCGATCCTCGACGGGCAGGCCCTCGACGTCCGCGTCGTCGCCGGGTGCCCGACGCTCCAGCGCTGAGCGGCCCCGACTTCAGTGCAGCGTGTGCCAGCGGCCGTCGTGCTCGACGACCGGGATCGACGGCATGCGCGGGGGCACCTCGTCGTCGGCCGGGGCCTGCGCGGCCGCGCCCTGGATGCGGCTCGCGGCGACCACCGCGTCCATCTCGGCCTCCTCGCGCGCCCACTCGGCGAGCTTCACCTTCGCGCGGCGCCGGCGCTTCACCCACGCGGCGATCGTGAGCCCCGAGATGAGCGCCCAGACGACGCCGCCGCCCGTGAGCATCGGGAGGATGCCGAAGCGCCGCCCGAGCTCCTCGTGCCACTGGTACTCGAGCTTGCGGACGTCGACCCCGTAGGCGTCCTCGAGCGTGCGATGGAAGGGGATGCCCGCGCGCACCCGCTGGAGGAGCGACCCGAACCGCGCCCGATCGGCGTCGCGCATGAGGAAGCGCACGAAATCGGCGGACTCGGCGTACGCCTCGGTGACCTCGTACGTGTCCGTGGGGAACCCCTGATCGAGGGAAGCGAGCGGCAGCACGCGCTTCGCGATCGTCGCGTCCCACAGCGCCTTCATCCGCGCGAGGGCGAGCTCCCCCGACTCGTGGATCGCGACGCCTTCGTCGAACCACCGCGGCACGTGGTGGCCGCCCACCGCGTCGGCGAGGGCGAGGTGCGCGATCTCGTGGCGGAGCACCTCCTTCAGGTCGGGGGCCTCGTACGTCTGCGGCGCCAGGAGCGACAGCAAGATGAGGCGGATTTCGGGGTACGCCATGCCCGTCGCGTACGTGAAGGGCGGCGCCCCCACGGGCGCGAGCTCGGCCATCTGCTCGGGCGACCGCCCGATTCGCACGAGGACGCGCTCGACCGGCGGCTGCCCGAAATCGTCCGAGATGCGGGCGCGCGTCTCGTCGGCGTCGCGCAAGAGCTCTTCCCCGCGGTCGTGGATGCTCGACGGCAGCTCGAGCGTGATCCACCCGTGCTCGAGGCGCTCGAAGTCGGGCGGCAGGCCCGGGAGCTTCGCCGCCTCCGGCTGCACCATCACGCTGACGTCGCGCGGCACCCCGTCGGTCGGAGGCTCGTCCGCCGACGCGGAACGTCCCCAGCCGAGCGTCGCGAAGACGACGATCGCAGCGAGCGCCATCTGCGCCGCGAAGAGACGCAAGAACCGCGCGATGGGGTTGCGTTGCGTCATGCGGTTCATCAGTGAGGCACCTGCGCCTCAAGATGGATCGTCGAAGGGCTGCTGTCTCGCGAGACCAGGAACGCCGTGCCCCCCGCGAGGAGAGCGGCCCCAAGAGCGCCCCAGAACCACCCGCTCTCGTAGAAGGCCTTGTTGTGGGTCTCCTGCGCCGGCTTCGGGGGCTCGCTCGTGGCGAGGCGAGGGGCGCCGGCGGCCGGCGCAGCCGACCCGAACGCGCGGGCGAGCGAGTGCACGGCGCCCGACCAGGCGAGGACCGTGCCGGTGCCCTCGTCGGGCGTGTAGCTGGCCGCGTCGAACGTGCGGGTGCCCGGCAGGAAGACGTGCGCGACGGGGCGACCGCCCTCGGCGCGGACGACGAGGACGCCGCGCAGCGAGAACCGGGCCATGAGGCTCTCGAGGATGAGCCGCGAGGGCGCGTCGTCCCCGTGTACCGCGGCGACCGACTCGGCGAGGTCGCGCAGGTCGGGGGGGCTGCCCTCGGGCGGCGCGTCGCCGCAGAGGACGCGCGCGTGGGCGTCGTCGAGGGCGGGGCGAAGCGAAGGGTCGGCGTACACCCCTTGCGCGAGCGGCCACGCGGCGTCGGCGGAGCCCGGGGCCGCGACGACGCCGAAGCCGGCGGGCGCGGCGGAAGGCGCGGGCGCGGCCATGCCCGAGGGTGCGGGCGCGGCCGCACTGGACGCCGCGGACGCGGGGGGCGCGGCCGGAGCCTCGTCGGCCAGGGCCGAAGCGACGGACGCGAAGGAGGCGACCAGGATGGCGCCAAAGACAATGGAAGCACGGCGCATGGACGCGATCTCCTTACAAGGACAGACGGCCTAGTCCAGCCAGGACGGCCTCGTCCAGACTCCCGCAGCCCTATTTGTGCGATGCCGTCGCATCGACAGGATGCGGAATCTCGTCGACGACCTGCGCGAAGGCCGGCGCCCGCTCGTCGATCGCCGTTCGGAGGGGCAGGTCGCCGAGGGCAGAGAACCCCAGCGCCGCCACGGCCACCGCCACGGGGGGACCGAAGATCGCGATGGCCCGGCGGCTCGCGAGACCCGGCTGCGCCGCGAAGAGCGCCGTGAGCGCGAACGCCAGGACGTCGACGACCATTCCCGCCGCGGGGGCCGACCCGCTGTCGCGGAGGAGCGCGTCGAGGAAGCGCGTTCCGAGGAAGCCGAGGACCGCGAACCCCAGCAAGCCGATGACGAGCGCCATGCCTCGCCGCGCCTCGGAGCTCGCGCTCCGGAGGATGGCCACGAGGCGCGCGCACACCAGCGCGGCGCCCACCGCGAGGACGACCGCGCCGAACGCGAACGTGACGCCCGCGAGCGCGTGGTGGTGCGTGCTCGCGCGCAGCGTGCTGCCGAAGAACGAGAGCGCGACGAAGAGCGACCCCGCCCACAGCGCGACGCCGAACGCGCGCACCTCGGCGGCCGGCCCGCCGAACGAGCGCAGGCCGACGCGCGCGCCGCGGAGGACGGCCACGGCGCCGATCATCGGCAGCAGCGTGACGGCCGCGAGCCCGACCCACACGCGACCCGTCGTCTCCTGCGAGGCGACCGGCGCGAGCGTGACCCGCATCGTCGCCGGCAGCGCCGAGGCCAGCGCGGCCGCGGCGCCGAGGCCCACCGCCGTGCCGAACCGCACGACGATCGACCCGCCCTCCTCGGCGTCGAAGCCGCCGTCCGGCGTGCCGAAGGGGTGAGGGGTGGGCGGACGCGAAGGCGGAGGCGGACGCGAAGGCGGAGGCGGCACGAGCGACGACGGCCGTGACGGCGGCGGCGGCAGGAGCGACGACGGCATCGGGGGAGGACTGTAGCGCGCCGCTCCCGCGCGAACGCCAGCGGAAGAACCATGTGCGAGGCGTATTCAAAGCGGGCACCCGGGCCGCCGGAGCCCGCCGAGTCCGCGCCCGATGTCGATGCGACGGCATCGCACTGAAGTTGCTACGGCTCGGCCCCAGATGCTGGCCTCCGGCGCGCGCCTCGTGCTACGGCCGGGAGGGGATGTCGAGCACCTCCGAGGCCAGGGACACCGCCGGCGGGCGGCTCGGCGGAGCTCGCGCCGACTTCGTCGCGTCCCTCGGTCGCAAGGTCAGCGACGCGCGGGAGCTCCTCAACGCGCTCGAGGACGATCCGACCTCGCGCTCCGCGCGGGACGAGCTCCGCCGGCGCCTCCACGCGCTCGGGTCCGGCGCGCGGCTCCTTCGCTTCGAGGCGATGGCCCGGTCCCTCCAGGAAGTGCTCGGGGTGCTCGACCGCAGCAGCCAGGGAGGCGGCCTGCGCGACGAAGACGTCGCGTTCCTCGCGCAGGTCCTCGACGATCTGCCCGCCCTCGCCTGGGGCGAGCCGCCGCCGCGCGACGCCGCGCCGAGCGTCGTCGCCGAAGAGAGCGTCGACGGAGGGGCGGCCCTCGCGCCCGTTTCGGTGCTCGTCGTGGGCGACGAGGCCCTGGCCGACGCGCTCACGGAGGACGCGGTGGTCCGCTCGCGCGCCTTCGAGTGCGAGCGGACGGAAGACATGGACGCCGCGCTCGAGGTGGCCCGCGCGTACGCGCCCGACCTCGTGCTGATCGACGGCGACCGCGAGCGCGCGGGCGTCCTGGTCGAGGCGCTCCTCGACGACCCGCTGACCGAGCCGGTGCCGGTCGTGGTGGTCGGCACCTTCCGCACGCCGGACGACGGGGCCCGGTTCGTCGCGCTCGGCGTCGCGAAGACGCTCGCGCGCCCGGTCACCCCCGACATGGTGCGCCAGGCGTGCGACGAGGTGCTCGCCGCGCGCGAGGGCCGCACGGTGCGGATGACCCTCGGCGAGCCCACGCTCGAGCAGCTCGCCGAGCGGCTCGCGGGCGAGGTGAAGAGCGCGCTCGTCGACAGCCTCGACCCGACCGCGCGCTCGTGGCGCGTCCCGCTGGGCGAGGGCACCGAGGTGCTCGGCGCCATCTGGGGCGCCATCGCCCGCGTGCAGGAGATCGTCTCGCAGCGCACGAAGGGCGCGATCAAGTTCGGCGGCGACGCCCCCGAGGGCGCGATCGCGCTCGCCCCGTGGCTGCACCAGGACCTGCCCTCCGCCGATCGCGCGGCGCGCGGGCGCGGGGCCGGCGCCGACGTGCGCCTGCAGGGGCGGCGCGTGGTCGTCGCCGACGACAATCCCGGCGTCACCTGGTTCATCTCCGACCTCCTCCGCACCGCCGGCTGCGAGGTCCACGAGGCCCTCGACGGCCTCACCGCGCTGAACCTCGCGTACCGCGTACAGCCCGAGCTCGTCGTCAGCGACATCCTCATGCCCGGGCTCGACGGCTTCGCGCTCTGCCGCGCCCTCCGCCGGGACATCGCGCTCCGCGACACGCCGGTGATGCTCCTCTCCTGGAAGGAAGACCTCCTCCAGCGCGTCCGCGAGCTCGGCGCGAGCGCCGCGGCGTACATGCGCAAGGAGAGCGACTCGCGCGCAGTCCTCGCGCGCGTCCGCGAGGTGCTCCGACCGCGGGCCCGCATCGAGATGCGCCTCCGCGGCGACGGCGAGGTGCGAGGCCGCCTCGACGACCTCACGCCGCGCCTGCTGCTCGAGCTGGTCGGCGCGATCCGCAAGAACGCGCGTGTGGGCGTGCGCGACGCGTCCTTCCTCTACGAGATCGAGATCCGCGACGGCGCGCCCCGCAAGGCGACCCGCACGGCGAGCGACGGCGGCCTCCAGAGCGGCACGCGCGCGCTGGCGATGCTCCTCGCGGTGGGCGCGGGGCGCTTCGTGGTGAGCTCGAGCACCGAGACGATCCGCGGAGAGCTCAGCGGAACGCTCTTCGAGCAGCTCGCGAAGCCGGTCGCCGCCGCCCGCGGCGCGCTCGCCGCGACGACCGGCCCGCGCATCATGGAGGTCGAGCGCATGGTCCTCGACGAGCCGGTGCTCGAGGAGTACCTGCGCGCCACGCCGGACCCGGCGCGCGAGCTGCTCCGGAAGCTCGGCGCGGGCGCCTCGCCGCGAAAGCTGCTGCTCGCGGGCGAGGCCACGCCGAGCCTCCTCGAAGATCTCCTCTGCGACCTCGCCGGCCGCTGCGCCATCCGCGCGGTGCACACGGCCGAGGGCAAGGACCTGCTGACCCCCGCCGTGGAGGCCGCGCTGGCGGTGCTCACCGGCGCGACGCCGCCCGAGCGGTCCCTCCCGCCGAACGCGCGCCCGAGCGTCGCGCCGCGCCCGCCGGGCCTCGGGGGGCGCCAGCCGGAGCCCTCCGCCCCCGCGGCGCCGCCTCGTACCGAGCCGGCGGGCCCCGCGGCCAGGGCCGGAGACCCCGCGCGCAAGCCCGCGTCGGCCCCCGCGCGCGTGTTCCCGCCGTCGGCGCCGGTGCCCTCAATCTCGTCGATGTCGACCGGGGCCTTCGACTCGGCGCCCGCGCCGTCCACGTCTCCGGCGCAGGCGACCGGCACGTCGCGCCCGTCGCCCCGGCCGCCCGCGCCGTTCCTGCCGAGCAACCCGCCGCCGCCCTCGTCGGGCCGCCTGCCGGACGACGACGGTCCGCCCTCGTCGCTCGAGGACGCGGTGATGCGCGAGATCAGCGACCGCTCGCCCGACCCGGGCGCCGTCCTCGGCGGCTTCAACCGCCCGCCGATCGTCGATACGCGCCAGCTCCGCCCGCGCTCCTCGAACCCGCCCGCCGATCACGAGGACCCGTTCGAGGGCATGTTCGAGGCGAAGCCCGCCGAGGCGAAGGACGCGAAGCCCGCGCCGGTCAAGGAGGCGAAGCCCGCCCCGGTCCCGGCGCTCGAAGCGAAGGCCGCGCCCATCGACGAAGGCCCGCTCCCCTCCATCCCGCCGGACGCGGTCGTCCCCGCGGCGAACTCGAACGACGAGCTCGCGGTCGCTCCCGCCGTCCCCGGCGAAGGCGCCCCGAGCGGCGACGAGGCCGGAGACCCCGCGAGCGAGATGCGCTCGAGCGAGAAGCGCCTCGTCGCACGCGAGCCCGCGGCCGCCGCCTCGCCCGAGGGAGCAGGCGAGCCGGCCGAGCCCGCGCCGATCGCGATCACCTCGCTGCCGCCCGAGGACCTGCACGAAGTCGACGAGGCGTCCGCGCCCCTCGAGCTCGTGCAGCGCCGCGAGGTCCGCACCGCGCCGCCCGCCGCCCCGGCGAAGCGATCGCGCTGGGGGCTCGTGGTGGCCTTCGCGCTCCTCGGCGGCGCGGTCGTGCTCGTGCTGCGCGTCGCGGGCCTCGAAGACGCGCGCCCCGCGCCGTCGCCCGCGCCCTCGGCCGCCGCGGCCGCGCCCTCCCCACCCCCCGCGGTCGTGCCCGCGCCGCCCCCGAGCGCCGCGACCGCGGCGTCCACCGCCCCTGTGGCCCCTCCGTCCTCGGACGACCTCCCGCCGGGGACGAGCGTGCCGCCCGGCTTCGGCGTCCTCGAGGAATCGTGGCGCCGGCGGACGCGCGCGTCCGCGTCGACGGCAACGACGCGGGCACCGGCCCCCTGTCGTCGAGCGTGCTGCGCGGCGGCTACCACCAGGTTCGCATCGACCAGAACGGGCGCAACTCGCAGTACGTGATCGAGGTCCGCCCGGGCAAGACGACGCGAGTGAAGTCCGCGCCGCTCCCGTGAAGCGGTCTTCCCTGGCGTCTCTGGCGTTCCTCCTCGCCGCAGGGGTGGTGCCCGGCTGCACGTGCGGCCGCGCGCCCAGCGTCGCCGCGCCCACCGGCGCCCCGGCGCCCATCGACTCCGCGTCGTCCGCCGAGGGCGCGCCCGCGTCCCGCGTGGTCCTCGACTTCGCGCGCGACCTCGACGCCTGCACGCTCGGCCACCGCGGCGTCTTGCTCGACTTCGGCGACGCGTCGATGCGCGCGTCGCTGCACCCCGGGTCGATCGCCGTGGCCGGGGACGAGATCGTCGAGCACGAGGGCGCGACGTGGCTGCGCGCGCGGGCCCGCGTGCTCACCTCGACCTTCTACTGGCCGGCCGTCGCGGGCGACGACCCCGACAGCAGCGCCTACGTCGAAGGGCGCGTGCGCGGGCTCCTGGCGCACTCGGTCGGGGTGTCAATCGACGGCAAGCCGGTCGGCACCTGGAGCCTCGGCAAGGGCGAGACCCGCGTCGTGACCGCGCGCGCGACCTCGCCGGTCACGCTCGTGCCGGGCGGCCACGAGCTCTCGCTGCACTTCGTCGGCGGCGCGCGCGCGACCGACGAGGCGCTCGCCGAGGTCGACTGGGTGCACGTCGGCACCGGCGATCCCGGCGATCCGTACGCCGCGCCCACCCGCGGCGACGCGGCCGTCGACGCGACGATCGGCGGCCGCTCGCTGCGCAGCGTCTCGCTGCGCGCGCCCGGCTTCGTCCACTGCTCCGGATGGATCCCGGCCAACGCGACGCTCGAGGTCTCGCTCGGCACCGCGGGCCCCGGCGACGCCGACGTCGAGGCGCGCCTCGTGCGCGACCGGCGCCCGCCCATCGTGCTCGGCACCGCGCACGTGGCGGGCGGCGCGGCCGACTGGGCGCCCTGGTCGCTGCCGGTCACGGGGCTCGACGGCGACGGCGCGCTCGCCTCGCTCGAGATCGCGGCCCTGCGCGCGGGCCCCGCGACGCGCGTCCTCCTCGGCGCGCCGAGGGTCGTGGCCGCGGGGACGCCGCCCGCCGCCGTCCCGCCGGCCGTGCGCAACGTCGTGCTCGTGGTGCTCGGGAGCACCTCGTCGAAGGCGCTCGCCCCGTGGGGCGGCCCGCACGCGGTGCCGGAGCTCTCGCGGCTCGCGGCCGAGGGCAGCACGTTCGAGGGCAACCGCGCGTCGAGCTCCCTCGCGAACTCGGTCGTCGCGTCGATGCTGACGGGGCTGCCGGCGCGCGCCCACGGGCTCGAGGACCCCGACGCGCGCTTGCCCGACGGGCTCGTGACGGTCGAGGAGGCGTGCCGCCAGGGCGGGATCTCCACGGCCATGTTCACGGCCAACCCGACGACCGGCGAGAGCTTCGGCTTCGATCGCGGCTGGGACACCTTCGTGCTGCACGACCCGCTCGAGAACGTGCCGGCCACGCGCGTCTTCGACGACGCCGCCGAGTGGATCGACGCCCACAAGTCCGGCCGCTTCTTCGTCGTCGTGCACGCGCGGGGCGGCCACCCGCCGTGGGACGCCGCGCAGGAAGACCTGAAGACGATGCCGCCCGACGGCTACCTCGGCATCATCGACCCGCGCCGCGCCGCCGAGTCGCTCGCGAAGGTGCGCAAGCACCCCGGGCGCTTCAAGGACGACGACCGCGTGCGCGCGTGGGCCCTCTACGACCACGCCGTCGACGCGCACGACGAGGCGCTCGGCCGCCTCGTCGCCGCCCTCCGCAACGAGGGCCTCGAGGACGACACCGCCATCGTCGTCACGGGCGACGTCGCGGCGAGCGAGGCGCCGCTCGTGCCCTTCGGCGACGCCGACACCCTCGACGAGCCGCTCCTCGCGACGCCGCTCGTCGTCCGCTGGCCGCCCGCGAGCGCGCTCGGCGGCCGCCGCGTCGAGGCGCCCACGACCCCCGTCGACCTCGCGCGCACGATGCTCGGCGCGCTCGGCCTCGCGCCGCCCGCGACGTTCTCCGGCATCGACCTCGCGACCGTCGCGCAGGGTACGGCGGCGGTGGGCCAGCGGCCCGTCGCGGCGACGCGCGGCGGGCGCTTCTCGGTGCGCTGGGGCCCGTACGTCCTCATGGGGACGCGCGACCGCGAGACGCGCGTGTGCGATCTCTCGCTCGATCCGACCTGCATCGCCGACGTGCGCGCGACGTCGCCGCTGGCCCTCGAGCCGATCCAGCGCTTCGCGATCGACACCCTCTCGCAGCGGCCGGCCAACGCGCCGAAGCGCACCCCCGCGACCCTCGACGCGCACACGCAGTCGGTGCTGGTGCGGTGGGGTCGTCTCGACGACGACCACGAGGCGGACGACGCGCGCTGACTCCCCGTGGCACGGCCGAGGTCGGCCTGCGCCTTGCTTGGGTCTCGTTCCTTCCCTCGAAGAGGAGCGGTCATGTCGATGGTGAGATCTTCCGCTTTGCTCGTTTTCCTCGCCATCGCGGTCGGTGGCTGCGTCGTCGAGGCCCGCCCGGTCGGGCGCCCGCTGCCTCCCTGTCCGGGCGGCGCGTGGATCGAGGGGCACTACGGCCCGTACGGCCGCTGGCACCCCGGCCACTGGCGCTGCCCCGGCGCGGTCATCGAGGTCGAGTAGCCGAGCGCGCCCGCCACGCGCGAGGCGCGCACGCTCGAGCCAGGCGAGGCGGGCTCGTACGCCCCCCCCGCTCGAGCTCGGGCGGCCGGGAGTGGGCTGAGCCACGGGGCGCTCCCCCGTGACACCAAGAATGACCCCTTCGGACCATTTTGCGACGGGGTGGAAACGTCCGTTGCCGCGCGGTCGCCCCCCGCGCCCCTCGACCTCGAGCTTTCGAACGTGAACGACTCCGCGCGCGAAGGCAACGCGGAGCCGGGCGCGCGCGATCGGAGGTCCGGCCGGGGGAAGCCCGCGCCGGCCCGTGGCTCAGTTCATGCGTAGTGCACGTACGCCATGACGTTGGTCGGCTCACTCTCACGTGAGTGGCATTCTGCGGCGCCGGCGATCTCCTCGCTGTACCCGCTCTCGCCGATGCAGGCGGGCATGCTCTATCAGAGCCTGCTCGCCGGCTCTGCGAGGGGCGATGGCTACGACATCGAGCAGATGCACCTCGTCTTCGACCAGGCGCTGTCGAGGCCCGCGCTCGCGCGCGCCTGGACCCTCGTCGCGAGGCGTCATTCGATCCTCTCGTCGAGCTTCCTCTGGGAAGACGTGGCCGTTCCGCAGCAGCGGGTCGAGCCGGGCGTCGTCGTTCCAGTCGAGACGGAGGACTGGGACGGGCTCGACGAGCTCGAGCGGTCGCGACGGCTCGCGGCCTTCCTGGCGCGGGACCGCGCGCGCGGCTTCGACCTGGCCCGCGCGCCCCTCATGCGCGTGATGATGTTCCCGGTCGGCCCGGGGCACGCGGAGCTCGTCTGGACCTTCCACCACCTGCTCCTCGACGGGCGCTCGTTCGCGCCGGTGCTCCTCGAGGTGTTCGACACGTACGCGTCGATCCTCCGCGGCGAGCCGCCGACGGAGCTCCCGCCGCCGCGCCCGTACCGCGATTACATCGAGTGGCTCTCGGCGCGCACGCCGCAGGAGAAGGCGGCGTCCGTCGACTTCTTCCGCGAGCTCTTGCGCGGCAAGACGACGCCCACGCCGCCGCCCCTCGCCGAGCCCGCGACGCGCCCCCTCGATCGCGCGGGGTACGGCGAGCTGGTGCGGCCCGTCGACGCCGCCGTCGCCGACAGGGCGCGCGCCTTCGCCCGGGCGACCGGCACCACGATGGGCACGCTGGTCCAGGCCGCGTGGGCGCTCGTCCTCGCGCGGACGACCGGCCAGGACGACGTCGTGTTCGGGACCACGCGCGCCTGCCGCCGCTCGGCGCTCGGCGGCGAGGCCGAGGGCATGGTGGGGCTCTTCATCAACACGCTCCCCTTGCGCGCGCGCGCCGGCGACGGCGAGACGGTCGCCGCCTTCCTCGCGTCCCTCCGCGCGCAGAGCGTCGCGCTGCGGGCCCACGAGCACACGCCGATCGTCGACGCGCAGGGCGCGAGCGAGATCCCGCGCGGGACGCCGCTCTTCGAGACGCTGCTCATGTTCGAGAACCGGGAGCTGAACCGCGCGCTCCGCGCCGCCGATCCGCGCTGGGCGAGCCGCAAGGCCACCCTGCACGAGCAGCCCTCGCCGCCCCTCACGGCGACGGTCTTCGACGGCGACGCGCTCGAGATCCGCCTGCTCTTCGACCGCCGCCGCTACCGGGACGCGGTGGTCGAGCGCCTCGCCCAGTACCTCGCCACCGCGATCGACGAGCTCTGTCGCGACGCGAGCCGGCGGCTCGGCGACGTCGACGTCCTCCCGCCGGCCGAGCGCCGCAAGGTGCTCGCCGCCTGGAACGCGACGGAGCACCCGTTCGCGCCCGATCTCCTCCACGCCGCCTTCGAGGAGCGCGCCCGCCAGCAGCCGCAGGCGATCGCCGTCGAGGCCGACGGCCGCACGCTGACGTACGCGGCGCTCGACGAGCGCGCGAACCGCCTCGCCCACGCGCTCGTCGCGCGCGGCGCCGGACCGGGCGTGTTCGTCGGCGTGTGCCTCGGGCGGGGGCTCGATCTCGTCGTCGCGCTGCTCGCGGTCTCCAAGGCCGGCGCGGCGTACGTGCCCCTCGACCCGGCCTACCCCGCCGAGCGCATCGCGTTCATGCTCGGCGACGCGCGCGCCCCGATGGTCGTCACCGAGCAGCGCCACGAAGGCCTGTTCGCGGGCGTCGCCGCCGAGGGGTGCTGCCGCGTCGTGGTCGACGGCGCGGACGCCATCGCGATCGCCGCGATGCCCGGCTCGCCGCCGCCCCGCGCCGCCTCGCCCGGCGACGTCTGCTACGCGATCTACACCTCGGGCAGCACGGGCAAGCCGAAGGGCGTCCTCCTCACCCACGAAGCGGTCGCGAACACCCTCGACTGGGTCACGCGCACCTTCGGCGTCGGACCGGGCGATCGGCTCCTCTTCGTCACGTCGCCGTGCTTCGACCTCTCCGTCTACGACACCTTCGGCGCGCTCGGCGCCGGCGCGACCGTCGTCGTCGCGAGCCGCGAGCTTCTGATGGAGCCCGAGGCCCTCGCCGCCGCGATCGTCGGCAAGCGAATCACCATCTGGGACTCGGCGCCCGCCGCGCTCCAGCGCCTCGCGCCGTTCCTCTCGCCTTCGGTCCGCGGCTCGGCGCTGCGGGTCGTCATGCTGAGCGGCGACTGGATCCCGCTCTCCCTGCCCGACGCCGTGCGCGCGGCCTTCCCCGGCGTGCGCATCGTCAGCCTGGGCGGCGCGACCGAGGCGGCCATCTGGTCCAACTGGTTCCCCATCGGCGCGCTCGACCCGCGCTGGACGAGCATCCCGTACGGCCGCCCGATCCAGAACGCGCGCTACCACGTGCTCGACGCCCGGATGCGCCCCGTCCCGATCGGCGCGACGGGCGACCTCTACATCGGCGGCGCGTGCCTCGCGCAGGGGTACCTGCACAGGCCCGAGCTGACGGCGGAGCGCTTCGTCCCCGACCCGTTCTCGGGCGAGCCCGGCGCGCGCCTCTACAAGACGGGCGACCTCGCGCGCTACTTCGACGACGGGGAGCTCGAGTTCCTCGGCCGCGCCGACTTCCAGGTGAAGATCCGCGGCTACCGGGTCGAGCTCGGCGAGGTCGAGGCGGCGATCGCGCAGCTCGAGGGCGTGCGCGACGCGGTCTGCGCCGCGGTGCCCGACGCGTCGGGCCAGAAATCGCTCGCCGCCTACGTGGTCCCGGCCGAGGGCGCGTCGCTCGATCCGGAGGCGATCAAGCGCCGGCTCGCCGCGCGCCTCGCCGACTTCATGGTCCCCTCGCACGTGGTCGTGCTGGCGTCGATCCCGCTGTCGCCCAACGGCAAGGTGGACCGCGCGGCGCTGCCCGACCCCAACTCGCGCGCCCCCGCGGCCGGCCACGTCGCGCCGCGCACGGACCTCGAGCGCAAGGTGGCGGAGATCTGGCAAGACCTGCTCGGCCGGCGGCACATCGGCGTGCATGACGACTTCTTCGCGCTCGGCGGCCACTCGCTCCTGGCCGTGATGCTCGTCGCGCGCCTCGAGCGCGAGCTCGGGGTGAAGGTGCGCCTCTCGAGCGTGCTGCAGAACCCCACGGTCGGCACCCTCTCGGCCGCCGTGCAGGGCGCCGTCGCGCCTACGCCGCAGCGGGCGTCGTGCCGGCACGTCGTCACGCTCAAGCCGCACGGCGATCGGCCGCCGCTCTTCCTCGTGTCGGGGGCCGGCGGCTTCGGCTTCGGCTTCCAGGGCATCGCGAAGCACCTGGGCGACCGGCACCCGGTGCACGTCCTCCACGCCATCGGCGCCGAGGACGAGCGCGAGGGCGTCGAGCGCAGCATCGAGGAGGCCGCGGCCATCTACCTGCCGCAAATCCTCGCCGCGTCCCCGCGCGGCACGCTCGTCATCGGCGGGTACAGCTTCGGGGTGCTCGTCGCCTACGAGCTCGCGCGCCGGCTCGTGGAGATGGGCCGCGAGGTCCCGCTCCTCGTCTCGTTCGACGGGTTCGCGCCGGGCTTCCCCAAGCTCATGCCGCTGCCCCAGCGCGTCCTCGCGCACGCCCGCGAGCTCCTGCTCGGCGACGCGCGGGCTTACGCGCGCGACCGCATCGCGAACATCCGCGGTCGGGTGCTCGAGAAGCTCGGCCGCGGCGAGGACCGCCTCCCGTCGATCGCCGACGCCGACGAGGCCACCGACCGGCGCCTCCGCCGCCTCGAGGCCGCGCTCTGGCGGGCGCGCGGGTCGTACCGGCCGGTCGGGGCGTGGAAGGGAGATCTGCTCCTCCTGAAGTCGGCGCTGTCCCAGCGCTGGCTCGCCAACAGCATGGATGACCCGCTCTACGGGTGGGGATCGTTCATCGACGGCCGCGTGCAGATCTCGACCGTCTCGGGCGACCACCACGGCATCTTCCAGGAGTCGAACCAGCGGCTCATGGCCGAGGCCATCCTTGGCGCGACCGCGCGCATCGACGGATCCGCGACTGGACGGCGTACGGGGTAGCGCGGGACACTGCCCGCGTGGGCTTCCGCGAAGGCTTCCGCAAAGGGCTGCTGGAGCGCGGCCTGTTCGCGGCGGCGGCCGCGGCGTGCTTCACGGGCGCGAGGCCCGCGCACGCCCAGGACGCGGCGGCTTTGCCGGCCCCGGTGGCCACGGAGCTGGCGTACCACGAGCCCGCCATCGACGACTGGCCGCTCGCGCGAGCGCCCGAGGGGTACCACTGGGCGCCGAAGCCGCGCCCCTGGCTGATGAACGTGGGGCTCTCGATCTTCGCGCTCGCGTACTTCCCCGCCGGCAGCGTCGCCAGCGTCGCCTGGTACACGAATAACCAGGAGAGCTACGGCTGGCAGCTCGTCCCGGTGGCCGGGTCGTTCATCGAGCTCGGGTTCGCGAGCGACGCCGGAGTGAAGACGCTGCTCGTCGTGGACGGAGCGCTCCAGGGCGTCGGGCTGATCCTCGCCGCGAGCTCGCTCCTCTTCCCGTCCCGGCACCTCGAGCGCGACGCGCCGACCGCCGCGCGGCTTACGCTGCTGCCGCTCTTCGCGCGAGGGGCGGCTGGGATGGAGCTCGGAGGGAGCTTCTGAGGCGGCGCGCTCACGCCGCGCCGAACCAGCGCTCGAGCGCCTCGGCCAGGCCCTCGGTCAATCCGGCGGCGCGCGCCCACGCGACGCACCCGTCCGGCCGGACGAGCATGGCGGCGTCTCCGGCCGCGGCGACGGCGCGGACGCGCGGCGCCCACGGCGCGGCGCGCTTCGCCGCCGGGCCGCCCGCGGCGTCGACGTCGTGACGCAGACCGAGGCCGCTCATCATCTCCCCGAAGAACCGGTTCCCCTCGTCGAGCTGCATGAGCCGGGTCACGATCGTGCGAAGCTCCGTCGTGATCGCGTCCGGACGCATGAGCGCGACCTGGGCCCTGGTGTTGGCGAGGACGCCCACGGCGACCGGGTGCCGCTCGGTCGTGTACGTATCGAGGAGCGATCCGGGCATCGCGCCGCGCGCGGGCCGCGTCTTCGTCGTGGAGTTCGACGGACCGCCGGCCGACCGCGGGACCGGGCCGTACGCGAGCATCCCCACGAGGGCCGGGTGCCCGGTCAACGTGGGCTCCGTCCCGGGAAAGTCGAAGCCCGCGCGCTTGCGCACCAAGCTCCGCCCGCCGTCGCACCCGACGAGGTAGCCCGCGCGCAGCTCGCGCTCCTCGCCGGCCGCGCGCACGCGGACGACGACACAACCCCCTTCCTCGCCGTCGTCGTCGAAGCCTTCAATCTCGCACGCGCGCCGCAAATCGACGCCGGAGGCGACGGCCCGGGTCTCGAGCATGCCCTCGAGCGCCTGCTGGTGGACGCCGCGAAGCCTCCGGTCGGGCTCGCGCTGGCGCGTCTGGTCGATGAGGAAGAGGCCCGCGAAGTGCCCGCCGAGCTTCTTCCACGGCAGGCCGGCTCCCGCGGGCGCCGTGCCCGCCGGGGGCTGCGCGCGCGCCACCATCCCCGCCATGAGCTCCGCCGCGACCCGCTCCGTCGCGGCCATCTCGGGGCCGAACCCGCGCCGCTCGAGGGCCTCGCCCCCGGGCGCGCCCAGCGCGCCCGCCTTGATCGTCGGGTCGCGCGCCGCGAGCCGCTCGACGACGACCACGGACGCGCCCGCGAGGGCGAGCTCGTTCGCGAGCATGAGCCCCGCCGGGCCCGCCCCCGAGACCACCACGTCGGCGTGCGTGCTCATCATGGGCCGGAGCGTGACAGAAACTTGGACCGAGTACAAGTTCCGACCCGGTATACAATCCGACCGGTGACCACCGGCGGGCTGCGCGAGACCAAGAAGGCCGAGACACGGCGCGCGATCTCCGACGTCGCGACGCGCCTCTTCCTCGAGCGCGGCTTCGACGCGGTGACCGTGTCGGACGTGGCCGCCGCCGCGAACGTCTCCAAGATGACGGTGTTCAACTACTTCGCGCGGAAGGAGGACATGCTCTTCGACCGCGAAGAGGAGGGCCGCGCGGTCCTGGCGGGCGCCTTCGCCGGGCGGGGCGGCGCCTCGCCGCTCGAGGCGCTGCGCGACCTCGCGCTCCGCCTCCACGCGGAGCGGCACCCCTTCGCGAAGTTCACGCAGGGCATCTCCCGCTTCTGGCGCACCGTCGGAGAGAGCGAGGCCCTGCGCGCCCGCGCCCGCGAGTTCCGGGACGCCATCGAAGACGAGATCGCGTCCCTCCTGGGCGCTTCCCAGGGGGCGAAGAGGCCCGACGCCGACACGCGCCAGATCGCGAGCATGGTCGTGGGGGTCTGGCGGGTGGCCTACGTGGAGGCGCTCGAGCGCCTCCGCGCGGGCGCCGGGAGCGCCGCGGCCGGGCAGGCGTACGTGCGCCTCGCGAGGAGCGGCTTCGCGCGGGTCGCGGCGGCGGCGCGGGACACGCCGTATGCCTAGAATCCCGCCCAGCCGCGCGAACATCAGCAAGCTGACGATCGCAGCGCCCAGGTCGAGCGTCGTGACGCCCGCGAAGGCGCGGCCGTAGAGCGCCTCGGGCGCCTCGATCGGCGAGGCGCTCGCCACCACCGAGAAGAAGACGACGGCCGCCACCGCCGCGCCCGCGGCCGCTCCGGCGATCGGCGCCGCGCGCGCGGCGGCGGTGGCGACGCCCGCCTCGGGCAGATCCACGGTGCCGAGGAGGCCGCGGCGCCCGAGCCGGAAGACGGCGCCCGGACCCGCGCCGGCGAGGACGAGCCCCGGGAGCAAGAGCGCGCCGCTCGCGGGCATCGCGAGGCCGACGACGATCGACAGCGCGAGGCCCGACGCGAACACGACCACCGCGGCGAGGAGCCCGCCGTGCCCGAGAGAGGCGCCGAGGCGCGGGGCCGCGAGCGCGCCCCCGAGGAACGCGAGGGCGCCCGGCGCGGCGATCGCGAGCGCCGCGAGCGGGGAGGACGAGAGGCCACACCGGAGCAGCGTCGCCACCGACAGCGCGAAGGAGCTCGCGCACGCCGTGAAGAGGCCGAGCGCGACCGCCCCCGCGACGAACCGGCGGTTCGCGAGGAGCGCCTTCAAGCGCACACCGGCGTCGGCGACGAGGGGGATCGTCATGGGCATCGAGGGGAGGCGGTCGTCGGGCTTCACAATGGATGACGAACCAGCCGCCCGAAATTCGACAGCAAGCTTACGTTTTTTTACGCCGCGCCCCTTTTTCCGCGGGCCCGGCGCGGTCACTCGGCGCGCGTCTTCGTCGTGTCGCCCGCCTGGCCGCTGGGCGATTCGCGCGAGAATCGCTCCGTACGGCCCCGGGTCGGCCGCGCCAATCGCGTCGAGGAAGGCGAGCTCCTCGATGCGCTCGAGCTCCCCGTCCTCGGCCATGCCGGCCGCGTACGCGCGCGGCGAGATCCCCTCGTCGCGGCACGCCGTGTCGACCGCCCAGCGGAACTCGGCGTCTTCGTCCGCGCTCAGCGGCGGACTCCCTGCAGCTTCGACGGCCCGGCAGATGACGCGGAGCAGGGTCGCGCGAGGCACGGAAGGGTGATCGTCGCTCATACCCGCCGGCACGCAAGGGGCAGACCGCGACGGGTCGCGCCTGAGGCTCGGTCGGGCAGGGCCGAGCTCGGGGAGAGTGCTCTTGCTCGACGGTCGGGCGCGCCCGACCGCCGGGCGAACACGTCCGACCTTCGGCCGAAGACACCCGACCGCCGGGCAAGCGCGTCCGACCTTCGGCCGAGGACACCCGACCGCGCGGGGAGTGCCCTTGCTCGACGGTCGGGGGCACTCGGCCGACCGGGTGAGTGCCTTTTTTCGACGGTCGGGGCCACTCCACCGCCGGGCAAGCGCGTCCGACCTTCGGTCGGGGACGCCCGACCGCGTGGGGACCGCCCTTGCTCGACGGTCGGGGGCACCCGGCCGACCGGGGAGCGCCTTTTGAGCGACCGGGAGCCCGGGAGCCTATGCGACGGGGCTGCGGAGAAAGGTCCGCTTCACGGCACCACGAATCGACTTGCACGCGTCGAGCGCCTCCTTCGGAGGAGCGCTCGCCGGCATGTACGCGAACGAGCACTTGAGCGTCAGCCCGCCCGGCGCTTTGACGAGCGTGACGAGGCGCTCGTACTTCAGGTGCGACCCCAGAAACCACTTGTTGCCTCCCGGGAGGTCGCCCTTCTTCTCGAGCTTGTCGCCGCCGAACTTCATCTCCCCTTCGACGTCCTTCGCCTGGGAGGCGACCGAGCCCTCGTCGTACGACACCATGAGAATCGTCCGTCTCGGTCCCGGTCTCGTACGAGATCGACCCGCGCGTGGGCGAAATGCGCGCTTCCTTCACCGAGTAGCCCGCCGGCAGCTTGATGCAGAACGCAGGTGTCGCGTTCCCCGTGAGCCCGGCCGGGCACTTGGGGAGGGGCGCCGCGCTCTCGGCGCTGGCGCTGGCCGCCGGCGCGGCGGCGCTCGCCGGGGGCTCCGCGGGGGCGCTGCTCGCGGCGGGCGGCGAGGCGGACGCCGCCGCGGGGGCGTCCTTCGCTTCTTCCTTGTCGCAAGCGACGAGGGCCAGGACGAGAACCGAGACCATGAGCGTTCGCATGGGCCGAGAGTACCCCGCGCCCCCGTCGGGGCGCGTGACTTCGGCGCCTTCACGAGGGCACCGCCGACGCAGTCGCTGCCGTCGGCCGGGCACCCGCTGTCGGCCACGTAGAGGCTCGTCGCGTCGAGGGCGACCGCGACCGGGCTGAGGGGCGCACGGGTCGAAGCCGGTATACGTGGGCCCGGCGCTCCCCGCATCCGTGCTCCCTGCTCCGCTCGACATGCCACCGCACGCGGCCACGCCGCACGCGAGCGTACGGAGGAGCGTGCCCTTGGGTTGCCCGGCGCCGATCGAAATTGGGCGAAGAAGCCGCGAGGGGTGGGCGAAGCGGTTCCCGCCGCGCTGGCTGAGCGACCCCGCACAACCCGCGTCCCTGCACTCTACCGAGAACTCGCAGACGGAGCCGCCCCGGGCGACTTCGACGTGGTGTCGACTGGCTCCGCCCATGCTTCGTAGAGTGCGTAGAGCGAGCCCGCCGCGCACAAGAATCCAATGACGGCTAGCAAGGCACGGATTTGAAAGGTGATACTCGATGGGCGAGCCGCCCCCACAGCCGGGGTTCCTTCGGCCGCCTCGTCGTGCTCTCGCTTCATTCCCGCGGTAGACCTGATGGCGAACTCGCCGAGTTGGAGCTGCTTCTCCAGCCGGCTCTTGAGGCCTCGTATGTCGCGGTAAATCTGATGGCCGGCCCGCTTCTACGTGCAGATCATCGCGCTCGAGCGGTGGCCGGTCCGAGCGGTGACCCACGCCTCGGTGCGGCCCGCCGCGAGGGCGAGCGTCACGAAGGAGCCCCGGGCGTTTCGGTCTTTCAGCGGTACTCCGTTCGCGTTGCT
The DNA here is from genome assembly GCA_963797395.1 of uncultured delta proteobacterium. Classification (GTDB taxonomy): domain Bacteria; phylum Myxococcota_A; class Polyangia; order Polyangiales; family Polyangiaceae; genus Palsa-1150. Next base: position 245,371 of record CAWCPA010000008.1, on the reverse strand, counting down.
GCGACGGCAATCGCCTCGTACTTCTCGACGAGCTCCTCCTGCTCGCGCTTGAGCCGCGCGGCTTCCTCGCGATGCGCCTGCACCTGGGCGACGACTGACACCACCAGGGCGGCCCCGGCGAGCCCCGCCATCGCGAGCATGGTCGCGATCATCGCGACCCCCTCGCCGTGCACGTCGAGAACGCGCCGACTTCGACGCCCTGCTCCCCGCCGTTGCCGGCGCGATCTCCGGGGCTCATCGCGCCTGCACCGCGTCGCGCGGCCACCGCGGGCGGAAGTTCTTCAGAACCGACGTCAGCTCCTCGTCAGCCAAGGCCCGCTCGAGGGGGCTGTCCTTTCCGGCGTTCGCGTGCTCGGGCCACTCGGCGACCGACTCGGCCATGCTGTTCGCTGCACGTCTGATAAACCTTTCCACGTTCGCTTCCCTTCGGATTCGGACGACGCGAGTCAGGTTTGCGCCTCTGGCTCGCACCTTGTTCGCTGCACGACGCCGCCCCGTAGCCGGCTCCCGACTTCCGAGCGACGCGAGGCGAAGCCGAGGCGCTACTTCCGGGACCGCGCCTTGGTCGGAGGAATCTCGGCCTGAAGGAAGTCGAGGCCGCGACGGAGGGCGATGCGGAGAACGTCGGCCCGCGTCACCGCGAGACCGGGCTCCGACTTCGCCTCGGCGATGCGCTGGGCCTCTTCGAGCCAGTCACCCGAGAGCACGATTGTGACCTGGCTGTCCTTGTCGCTCTTCGCTCGGGGCATCGTGACGGAGTTGCCCATGGTCTTCCCACCTCTCCGGGACTCTTAGCAAGGTTTCTTACATCCGGCCCGCCTGCCACGTGCTCGACGCCCGATGAGGTAAGATTCGTCGCATGCGCTTTCGTCGAGGCCTCACCTGCATCGCGACGATCGCGGCCATCACCGCCTGCAATGCCGGGCCACCCTCCGCTCCCGACGCGGGAGCGCCCGAGAAGGCGACCGAGTTCCGTGGCGTCGCCGTGAGCCCTGCCTCCTCGACGGCACCTCCCGCCGCCGCGGCGCCGACCGCCTCGAGCTCGATGCATGGCCCCTGTGCCTGCGCTCCCGGCGATCCCCTTTGCTCGTGCCTCTGACACGCGACGACGCGCGTCGCGTTCGGCCTCACCGCAACGGCGCGCCCGGCTCCTTCGGCGTGCCGGCCGCGAGGCCACAAAGCCCGTTCCACTAACCCCTGGATTTTGCTGGCGGAGAGACAGGGATTCGAACCCTGGGTACCCTTGCGGGTACACTTGATTTCCAATCAAGCACCTTCGACCACTCGGTCATCTCTCCGGCGGCGCCGAGCTTGCCTTGCCGCCCTGGGGCGGCAGGGTTCGCCCGACCCTGCGGGCCCTCCTTAGCACGCCTTCGGGGCTCCGAGGCACCCGCTTCGACCCCCTCCGGCGTCCCTCGCCAGGGTGCCCCAGCCCTGGGTCAAGGGGTCCAATCTCGACCGGCCGACCGCCTTGACAAGGCGGACGGGTTTCTGCACCTTGCGCGGCGGAGAGCTGTCCGAGTGGCCGAAGGAGCCTGATTCGAAATCAGGTGTACCCGTGAGGGTACCGAGGGTTCGAATCCCTCGCTCTCCGCAATCTCGCGTCCGACCGCGGCCCGCTATGTTGGCGGGCATGACGAAGGCATCGGATCTGTTCGTGAGGGCCCTCGCGGCCGAGGGCGTGTCGTGCGTCTTCGGGCTGCCCGGCGAGGAGAACCTCGACCTCCTCGAGTCGCTGCGCCAGTCGGACATTCGTTTCGTGGTCACGCGGCACGAGCAGGCCGCGGGCTTCATGGCGGCGACGTGGGGCCGGCTCACGGGCCACGCGGGCGTGTGCCTCTCGACGCTCGGCCCAGGCGCGACCAACCTCGTCACCGCGGCCGCCTACGCGCAGCTCGGCGGCATGCCGATGCTCATGATCACCGGGCAGAAGCCGATCAAGAACCCGCGCCAGGGCCACTTCCAGATCGTCGACGTGGTCGACATGATGCGCCCGCTCACGAAGCTCACGCGCTCGATCGTCGCCGCCGACGCGATCCCGGGCCGCGTGCGCGAGGCGTTCCGGGTCGCGCAGCAAGAGCGGCCGGGCGCCGTGCACCTCGAGCTGCCCGAAGACGTCGCGCGCGAGACCAGCCTCGCCGAGCCGATCCCGGCGAGCTACGACCGCCGGCCCGTGGCCGACGAGAAGGCCATCGCGCGCGCGGTCGAGGCCATCGAGCGCGCGCACCGGCCCCTCCTCATGGTGGGCGCGGGCGCGAACCGCAAGCTCACGTCGCGGATGCTCCGGCTCCTCGTCGACCGCGTGGGCATCCCGTTCTTCAGCACGCAGATGGGCAAGGGCGTCCTCGACGAGACGCACCCGCTGTGGCTCGGCACCGCCGCGCTCTCCAACGGAGACTTCGTGCACAGCGCGATCGAGGCCTCCGACTGCATCGTGAACGTGGGCCACGACGTCGTCGAGAAGCCGCCGTTCGTGATGCACGGCGCGAAGCCCACGGTCGTGCACCTGAACTTCCTGTCGGCCGAGGTCGACCCCGTCTACTTCCCGCAGATCGAGGTGACCGGCGACATCGCCAACGCCGTGTGGCGCATCGGCGAGTCGGTCACGCCGCAGCCGCACTGGGACTTCACGTACTTCGATCGCGTGCGCATGGCCCTCTACGACCACCTCCGCCGCGGCGTGGACGACGAGCGCTTCCCGGCGTATCCGCCCCGCGTCGTCGCCGAGGTCCGCCGCGCCATGCCCGACGACGGCATCGTGTGCCTCGACAACGGCATGTACAAGCTATGGTTCGCTCGGTACTACGCGAGCCGGCTCCCGAACACGCTGCTCCTCGACAACGCGCTCGCCACCATGGGCGCGGGCCTCCCGTCGGCCATCGCGGCGAAGCTCGTGCACCCCTCGCGCAAGGTGATGGCGGTCTGCGGCGACGGCGGCTTCCTCATGAACTCGCAGGAGCTCGAGACGGCGGTCCGCCTCGGCGTCGACCTCACGGTCCTCATCGTGCGCGACGACGCGTACGGCATGATCCGCTGGAAGCAGGCCGAGATGGGCATGCCCAACTACGGCATGAGCATCGGCAACCCCGACTTCGTGCGCTACGCGGAGGCGTACGGCGCCCACGGGCACCGCCCCCAGAGCGCCGCCGAGATCGGCCCGCTCCTCGCGCGCTGCCTCGGCTCGAGCGGCGTGCACGTCATCGACCTCGCCATCGACTACTCCGACAACGCCCGCGTGCTCGGCAAGGAGCTCGAGACCCTCACCGCCGGCCTCTGACCTCACGACCGCCGGGTCGCGGACTGGACGGTCTGGTCGAGGCGCAGCCAGAAGCCGCCGAGGGTCTTGACGGCCTCGGCGAACTCGGAGAACTCGACGGGCTTGCGCACGTAGGCGTTCGCGCCGAGCGAGTAGCTGCGGACGACGTCTTCCTCGAGCTTCGAGGCGGTGAGGACGACGACGGGCAGGAGGTTGGTGCGCAGGTCGGCCCGGATGCGGCGGAGGACCTCCAGCCCGTCGAGCCGCGGCAGCTTGAGGTCGAGCAGGATGACCGAGGGGAGCGCCTGCGGGTCGCGGCCCTTGTGTCGGTTCGCGCCGTGCAGGTAGTCGATCGCGTCCGCGCCGTCCCGGGCGACGACGACCTCGCAGTCGACCCCGCAGCGCTTGAGCGCCACGACGGCCAGCTTCTCGTCACTCGCGTTGTCTTCGACGAGCAAGATCACCTGGTCCACGGCTCCCTCCCGGTCTCCGAACCCTCAAGGCGCGAGCGTGAAGTAGAACGTCGCCCCACCGTCGACGACGCCCTCGGCCCAGACCTCGCCGCCGTGCCGGCGCACGATGCGCTGCACGGTCGCGAGGCCGATGCCGGTCCCCTCGAAGTCCGCGGGCGAGTGCAGGCGCTCGAACGGCGCGAAGAGCTTCGAAGCGTACTCCATGTCGAAGCCCGCGCCGTTGTCGCGCACGAAGAAGGCGCGGCGCTCGCCGTCCTCCTCGACCGCGCCGACCTCGATGCGGGGCGCGCGGACCCGGCTCGTGAACTTCCACGCGTTGCCGACCAGGTTCCCGACGAGCGCCCGCGCGAGATCGGGGTCCACCTCGGCGAGGAGCTGCCCGTGGACGACCACCTCCACCTCCCTGCCGGGCTCCCCCTTGGCGAGCTGCGACGCGCACGCGCGCGCGAGGTCCGCGAGGTCGACGCGCTCGGGCCGGAGGTCGGCGCGGGTGACCTTCGACAGCGAGAGCAGGGCGTCGATGAGGGTCGCCATCTTCTGGGCGTTGCCGACGATCTCCTGCAGCCAGTCCTGGCCCTCGGGGTCGAGCTTGTCGCCGTAGGCGTCGAGGAGCAGGCGCGCGAAGCCGTTCATGCCGCGGAGCGGCCCGCGCAGGTCGTGCGCGACGGAGTAGCTGAACGCCTCGAGCTCCCCGTTGGCGAGGCGCAGCGCGGTCTCGGTGGTCTTGTGCTCGCTCACGTCGCGGATCGCGCTCGAGACGAACCAGCCGTCCTGGGTCTCGAGCGGGCTGAGGCTGATCTCGATCGGGAACTCGGTGCCGTCCTTGCGCAGCCCGTGCAGAATCGAGGCCCGAGCCCATCGCGCGGACCTTCGGCGCCGCGAAGAAGCTCGCGCGGTGCCCGGGGTGCTTCTGCCGGAAGCGGTGCGGGATGAGGATCTCGACCGAGTCGCCGAGGAGCTCGGCCCGCGTGTAGCCGAAGAGCTTCTCGGTCTGGGCGTTCACGAGGACGATCGTGCCGTGGCGGTCGACGATGACGATCGCGTCGGGCGCGAGCTCGAGGAAGCGGCGGAACTTCTCCTCGCTCCGCCGGACCTCGTCGTGCGCTTCCGCGAGCTCCCCCGAGTTCGGGAGCTGGAGCACCTTGGGCACGAGGCTCAGGAGGAGGAACGCGGTCACCACGGACGCGACGGCGGTCACGGCCTTGATCGCGCCCGACAGCCAGTAGAGGGGCGTCCAGAGGGTGACGATTTCCATCGCGTGCGTCGCGCCGCAGGCGACGATGAAGATCTCGAAGCAGAGGAACATCCAGTCGAAGGGCACGTCGCGCCGGCGGCGCACCAGGCCCGCGAGCGTGAAGGGGATTGAGAGGTACGCGAGCGCCACGAGCCCGTCGGAGACGACGTGGAGGGCGATGAGCGACGGGTCCCAGAGGTAGCAGTGCCCGTGAGGCATGAACCCGTCCGTCGAGAAGAGCCGCGAGAAGAGAATCGAGCGGGTCGCCCATGGGCTCACTCGCTCACGGAGGTGCGATCGCGGCCGCCGTTCTTCGCGGCGTAGAGCGCGGCGTCGGCGCGGGCGATGAGGTCGAGCACCTGGAAGAAGTTCTTCCCCTCGGCGGTCGCGATGCCGGCGCTGAACGGGACGAACGACCGCTTGCCGCCGAAGAGCGTGATGGGATCCGCGTGGAGCTCGCTGCGGAGGCGCGAGGTGACGTGCATCGCGCCCTCGGCGTCGCACTTGGGCAGGAGGACCGCGAACTCGTCGCCGCCGAGGCGGAAGGGCTGGTCGCCGACGCGGATCGACCGGCGCAGGCCCCACGCGAGGTGGAGGAGCATGCGGTCGCCGCCGATGTGCCCGAACTCGTCGTTGACCGCCTTGAAGTGGTCGACGTCGATGAGCACGAGGGCGAGCGGCTCCCGGTGCCGCGAGGCGTTGGCGATGCACTCGACGAGGCGCCCGTCGAAGGCGCGCCGGTTCATGAGGCGCGTGAGCGGGTCGGTGTTCGCGTCGGCCTCGGCGCTCTCGAGGCGGGCGCGGAGCTCGCGCTCGGCCCGCGAGCGCTCGCACGCCGCCCGCACCTTGGCGACGAGCAGCGAGCCGGCCGAGGGCTTGGTGAGGTAGTCGCCGGCGCCGGCGCGCACGCCGCGCGCGACGTCCGTCTCGTCGATCTCCTGGGCGGTGACCATGATGATGGGCACCCCGCCCGCGACCGCGTCGGCGCGGAGCCGCGCGAGCACGCCGAAGCCGTTCAGGCCCGGCATGTTCACGTCGAGCACGAGGGCGTCCACGCGGTCCGGGTCCGCGAGCACCGCGTCGATGGCCTCTTGCCCCGTGGTCAGCTCCACGCACGAGAAGCCGGCGCGCGTGAGCCAGCGCACCATGAGCTTGCGCGCGCTCGGGTCGTCGTCCGCCACGATGACGACGCCCACCGGCGGCGCCGCGGGCGCCGGGCGCGACGTCGGCGCCGGGTCCGAGGGCAGCGGCTCGCGCGAGGACGGCGGCGCGGGCGGAGCCGACTCGTACGCGCCGCTCCCGAGCACGGCCACGCGGGGCGCCTGGTCCGGCGCGACGCGCGCGATGGCGTCGCGCAGGCCCGCGCCGCTCGCGCTCGGCGTGAGCACGACGAGGGCGAAGCGCTCGCCGCGGCCGAGGCGCGCGAGCGCCTCGCGGCCCGAGGCGCGGAGCGCGGTGCCCGCGTCGTCGAGGAGGTCGGCGAGCAGGCTGCTCGCGCGGCCGACCTCGCCTTCCACGATCAGAATGCGGCCGCGCCCCTCGCCGGCCGGCGCCTTCGTGCCTGCCTCCGCCCCCAACGCTCCCCCCAGTTTGCCGGACACGGCGGACGCGAACGCGCCCTCCCCGACAACGATGGAAGAAGCCACGCGACGCGTGCATTGTCAACGCTTCGCGTCAGCCGCGCCTGGCGCTCCCCGTCTCGCCGGTCAGCGGCGCCGGCCGCGTCCGGCGGCCCTCACACCAGCACGCGCCATGTGGTCGCGCCGCCGCCGGGCGCGTCGCTCAGCTCGACGCCCAGGGCCGCGAGCTCGGCGCGGAGGGCGTCGGAGCGGGCGAAGTCCTTCGCGGCGCGCGCCTTCGTGCGCTCCTCGACCTTGGCGTCGATGGCGTCGGCCGAGAGGCCGCGGAGCCGGAGCCGGCGCGCGCGCGTCCGCGCGTAGAAGTCCTCCGCGGGCGCCAGCATCAGGCCGAGGGGCACGCAGGCCGAGGTCAGCGACCGGGCCGCCGCGGCGGCCAGGCCGGCGAGGGAGGCCGCCTCGGCCGCAGAGCCGGGTCTGGCCTTGGGGCCGCTCGCGGCCTTCGCGGCCTTGGTCGCCTGGAGGGCGAGCTCGTTGCCGGTGTGCGCGAGCTCGGCGAGCACGCTCAGCGACACGGAGGTGTTCAGATCCGTGCTGAGGGCGGTGAGGACGCGCTCGGGCGCCTCGACAACGATCTTCGCCGCCGGCTCGAGCGCCTTCCCCTCGGGGATCGCGGGGGCCGCGCCGGCGGCCGCCGCGAGGAGCGCCTCGCGCGTGCCGTACAGGTACTCGATGCGCCGCTCGGCCTCGTCGACGCCGGGGAAGACGACGCGCCCGTCGGGGCGCTTCTCGACGTCGAAGTCGATGGGGCCGCGGTAGTGCGCGCCGAGGAGGAAATAGCGGAGGGCCTCGCCGTCGTTGCGCTCGATGATCTGCGCGATGGTGACGAAGTTGCCGAGCGACTTGCTCATCTTCTCGGCGTCGACGTTCACGAAGCCCGAGTGCAGCCAGTGGCGTGCGAACGGCTCACCCCAGACGGCCTCGCTCTGCGCGATCTCGTTCTCGTGGTGCGGGAAGATGAGGTCCATCCCCCCGCCGTGCAGATCGAAGTGCGGCGTGAGCGCCTTCGCCGCCATCGCCGAGCACTCGATGTGCCAGCCCGGGCGGCCCTTGCCCCACGGGCTGTCCCACCCGAAGGCGTCGTCGCTCGTCGCCTTCCACAGCGCGAAGTCGAGCGGGTCGCGCTTGATCTCGCCGGTCTCGACGCGGGCGCCCGCGAGCAGGTCGTCGAGGTTCCGCCGAGACAGCTTGCCGTACGCCGGAAACGACCGCACCGCGAAGTACACGTCCTGGTTCGCGCCGGTGCCGGGGCCGCCCTGGACCGCGTACGCCGCGCCCGCGGCGACGAGCTTCTCGATGAGCGCCACGATGTCGCCGATGCTCTCGCTGACGCGCGGCTCGGCGTCGGGCGCGAGGCAGCCGCACGCCTGGAGCTCCTCGGCGTTGACGCGCGACATCTCGCGCGACAGCGCGAGCGGCTCCATGCCGCGCTCCTTCGCGCGCTTGAGGATCTTGTCGTCGACGTCGGTCACGTTGCGAACGAACGTGACCTCGTACCCGCGCGCCCGGAGGAAGCGCACGAGCACGTCGAAGGCGACGAACGTGCGGGCGTGCCCGGCGTGGGCGTGGTCGTAGGTCGTCAGCCCGCAGACGTACAGGCGCACGCGTCCCGGCTCGATGGGCTCGAGCGGCTCGAGACGCTGCGTCATCGTGTTGTAGAGGCGAACGGGCCCCGTCTCTTGCGCGCGCGTCCCTGCCATGGCCCGGCATGGATAGTCCGAAGAGGGCGCTTTGACACGCGCGAGCTCAGGCGGGAGCGATCCGGCGCCGCCGCCATGATATCTATCGCGGTGGATGCCCCCCGATCCCCGCCGCTCGCGGCTCCCCGCGTCCCTCCGCGCGCTCGCGCCGGTCACGCTGGCCGTGGTGGCGGCCGTGACGGCGACCGTGTGGGCACCCGGCTGCAATCACGCGAGCTCCTTCGAAGACGGCGTGTACCGCAAGGGTGGGCTCGAGGTGCGCGTGGGGCCCGTCCCCGCCGAGTGGCGCCGCGTTTCCATCGAGGGCGCCGACCTCGCCTTCCGCGACGACGGGCGCAGCGGCTCGGCGCTCTTCGACGTGCGCTGCGGCAGCCGGAGCGACGACGCCCCCCTCAGCGCGCTGACCCAGCACCTCATCATCGGCACGACCGAGCGCGAGTACGACGCGCAAGACACGGTGCCCTTCGACCGGCGCGAGGCGCTCCACACGCTGCTCCGCGCGAAGCTCGACGGCGTGCCGATGCAGTACGACATCTACGTGATGAAGAAGGACGGGTGCATCTACGACCTCGTCTACGTCGCCCCGCCCGGCCGCTTCGGGGAGGGCGCGGCCGCGTTCGAGCGCTTCGCCTCGGGCCTGCAGACGGTCACGGGCGGCAACACGGCAGACGGGCCGGCGCCCGGGCAGGGGGCGCCGTGAGCGCCGGCGCGCCCCCGGAGTCGACGCCCAGCCTGCCCCCGCCGGGCACGATCTCGAACCTCCCGCCGCCGCCCGAGGTCCCGTCCATCCTCGAGCACCAGCGGCGCCGCGTGCTCGGCTTCGTCGAGCACATGGGCCAGGTCGGCACGCTCACGTGGGACGCGCTCCGCGCCCTGCCGCGGCGCCCGCTCGAGATCTCGTCGACCATTTACCAGATCGAGTCGCTCGGCGTGAGCTCGCTCGGCATCGTGGCGGTCACGTCGATCTTCATCGGGATGGTCATGACCATCCAGTTCGCGTTCGGCCTCCAGCGCTTCGGCGGCGTCGAGTATATCCCGCGGGTCATCGTGCTCTCGTTCTTGCGCGAGCTCGGGCCCACGCTCACCGCGGTCATCGTGGGCGGCCGCATCGGAAGCGGCATGGCCGCCGAGGTCGGCGCGATGAACGTCACCGAGCAGGTCGACGCCATCCGCGCGCTCGGCGGCGACCCGGCGAAGAAGCTCGTGCTCCCGCGCGTGGTCGCGGCGATGATCGTCATGCCGCTCCTCAGCGTGTTCGCCGACGCCCTCGGCACGCTCGGCGCGGTCTTCGTGTGCGCGAGCGAGTACGACATCAAGCCCGCGCTCTTCATGCAGACGTCCCTCGAGGCGGTGGTCCTCAGCGACCTGCTCTCGGGGCTCGCGAAGACCCCAATCTTCGGCTTCATCATCGCGATCGTCGGGTGCCACTTCGGCCTCACGACGCACGGCGGCACGGAGGGCGTCGGGCAGAGCACGACGCGCACGGTGGTGGTCGTGTCGATCGCCATCCTCGTCGCCGACTACTTCCTCACGCGCGTCTTCGTCTCGTTCCTGCCGGCGTAGACGGATGCTCCCCGACTAAGGGCAAGCGTAAGGACGAGGCTCGGCCATTTGTTGACGGCCCCCCGGCTCGCTCCCATGATTGCTTGACCATGGCGGACGCGCCCTCCGTATTCACCCTCGAGGCGGTGAACGCGCTCGTGCCCAAGCTCCGGGCGCTGGTCGCGGTCCAGATGGAGCGTCGCACGCAGATCGAAGAGCGGCTGGGCGAGCTCGAGACGCTCGTCGGCCCGAACGGCGAGGTCGAGCCGAAGACGCCGACCGAATCGGCGCGCGTGCGGAGCCTCAAGCGCGACCTCTCCGAGCGCGTGGAGCGGTACGAGACGGCGTGGCGCGAGGTCTCGGACATGGGCGCCGTGCTCAAGGACCCGCGACGCGGCCTCGTCGACTTCTACGGGCAGGTGGACGGGAAGCTCGTCTGGCTGTGCTGGTGCTACGGCGAGGAGGCGGTCACCCACTACCACCCGCTCGACGAAGGGTTCGCGGGCCGCCGGCCGATCGAGCCGACGATGCGGCAGCGCCACCTGAACTAGCGCCATGGACCGCGAAGCCGCCGCGCGCGCGATCGACGAGTTCCTGCGGGCGCTCGGCCGGAACCCCGAGCACGAGCCCGAGCTGATGGGCACCGGCGCTCGCGTCGCCGCGGCCTACGCCGAGGAGCTCATGGCCGGGTACGCGGTCGACGTCGACGCGCTGCTCTCGCAGAACGTGTTCGCCGGGCACACGGAGCTCGTCATCGTGCGCGACGTGCCCATCGCCACCGTGTGCCCGCACCACCTCATGGCCGGCACGGGCACGGCCACGGTGGCGTTCGCGCCCGACGAGCACCTCATCGGCGTGGGGACGGTGGCGCGCCTGCTCGACGCGCTCGCGCGCAGGCTGGCCTTGCAGGAGCAGATCGGCGAGCGCGCCGTCGCCGCGCTGCAGAAGCACCTCTCCCCGCGGTGGGCCGCGTGCCGCATCCTGATGACGCACGCGTGCATGGTCACGCGCGGCGAGAGGCCGCACGGGGCGCGCGTGGAGACGCTGGCGCTGGCGGGCGGCGAGGTCGGCGAGGCGACCGTCTACGCGGCGCTCGGGCTCGGGCGATGAGCGTGTACGTCGGGCGCGTGCCGCGCTCCGAGCTCGAAGACGGCCAGTTCGTACGCCTGCCCTACCCGCCGTTCGACGTGCTCGTCGCGCTCGTGGGCGGCCGGCCATTCGCGATTGAAGACGCTTGCAACCACGCGGGGGCGAGCCTCAGCGAGGGCGACCGCGACGGCCAGGCAAACGGCGACTGCGTCTCCTGCCCGATGCACGGCTACGTGTTCGAGATCACGACAGGGCGGCTGCTGCGGCCGCGCGGTCTCTGCTCGGATCAACGAACCTTCGTGGCCCGGTTCGAGGGCGACGAGGTGGTGGTGTGGGACGCGGGCGCCGGCGTTCAGATCCTCGGTCCGTAGCCGGTCGCCGGGCGACCCGACCCGGTTCGCCGATAAAAAAAATGCCCGCGCAGAGGGGCCGGGGGGGCAGCCTCACTCCACACGGGCGAAGAGCTACATTGCAGACGGTGTGCCACCGGACAATCGCGGGAAACACGAGGGGAAATGTCGACAGCCGTGCAAGTTTGAAAGGCGACAGCCCCTTGTCTGCACGACGGACGCAGGATCGTGGGTGTCCGGGGACGGCTCATGGTGCCCCGAGCCGGCACTGGAACCGCTCGCGATCCGGATCCGAGGTGATGGCCGTCGGCGCCGACGCCACGACCGTCACCGCCACGTTGGCGGTGGGTCCGCCGGGGCCGTTCCCCTGCACCGGCGTGAGGGCGAGGCCCCGCCCCGACATCTGGATCTGGTGCGATGCCGCATCGACCTGGTGCGATGCCGTCGCATCGACCTGGTGCGATGCCGTCGCATCGACCTGGTGCGATGCCGTCGCATCGACCTGGTGCGATGCCGTCGCATCGACGGCCGGCAAGTCGGCCGAGGCGAACACACGGTCGACGCACGCGCCGGCGCGCCAGACGCGCAGCCGAGCCATCGCGCCCCGGAGCCGCGCGCTCCAGCCGTCCCGCGCGCGAATGTCGACGCTGCCCGGAAACGACCCGACGAGTTCCCACCCTGCGTCGCCCTCTACGCACGCCGTGATCGGATGGTCCCCGGCGTCGAGCTTCTCCGGGTCGGCAAACACGTGGCCCTCCGGGTCGAACCGCGCGACATAAAGCGGCGCCACGCCATCGGGATCTTGCCCCGGCACCGCAAGCGCCACGGCGCTCGCTCCGCCGCCGACCCAGCGAACCACGCGCGCGGGCCCCGCCGACTCCGGCGCGACGCGCGGTACGCGGCCGACCTCGCGGGCAATCCCGCCGTCGAGCACCCACAGCACCGTCGCGGCGACCTCGCCCGGCGGCTGCGTGGTCGAGACGTACCAGCGGCCGCCGCTCCGTACGGCGCCTTGAAGATCCGGCAAGAGGGCCCCGCCTTCACGCCGGACGTCGACCGGCAGGCGATCCGTCTCGAGAGCCACGACCGTCACGTCGCCGGGGCTGCTCTGCACTGTGGACACGAGGGCGGAGCGCCGCTCGGCGAGCAGGGCGTGATTGGCGTCATCCCCAGGGATGACGGTCCACTCGGGGAGCGTGCCCACGCTGCTGCCCATCGCGCGGGCGGCGGCGGAGAGGCCTGACCAGGGGGCGGGGGCGAGCGAGGAGGTCCGCGGGAGCGGGGGTCCGTCTGCGGGTCCCCACCAGGGCCAGAGCCACCGCACCATGAAGTGACCGGGCGGATCCCAGTCGCGCGCGGTCGGGCCCCAGGCGTATGCGCGCGCCATGAAGCGGTACGTCAGGCTCCGCTCGAACGGCAGCGAGGCCCCGACGGACGCGCCCATCTCGCCCGGCGCCATCGCGGGACCGGGCCGGCCGGCGAAGAGGCCGAACTGCGAGACCGTCGGCCCGGAGGGATCGCCGCGGCGACCGTACGCGCTGCTCGTGACGAAGGGCACGGCCGCGGGCGCCGTCGAGAAGGCGCTCGAGGGCACGTCCGCGACGCGAGGAGGCGAAGGCAAGCGGGCGCAGTCGAGGAGCAGGCCGAGCGCTCGGCGCGCAGGGGACGGTCGGCTCGGAGGCGGCTGGAGCGTCTTCACCGGCGTCTCGACGAGGGCCGTGCGCGGCTCGACCGGGCCCCAGCCGAGCCGCAGCCAGCCGGCCATCACGCAGCCGATGGGGCCGCACGCGCGCTCGCGGCCGATGCGCGGCTCGGCGATGGGGTCGGGCAGCGCAATCCCCTTGGTCCAGCTCATGCCCCCGTCCGTCGTCTCGAAGCCTCCGCCCGAATCCGTCCAGCCGAGCGCCCAGCGCCCCGATGCAACGGGCGCTCCGGCGTCCCGGATGTACTCGCCGGCGCGGAGCTCGCCCTCGAGCGAGATCTCCACGCCGAGCAGCGGCCCGGCCGCGTCGATCCAGCCCCCGAGCACGCCGGGCCGGCGCTCCTCGAACCCGTCCATCCAGATGCCCTCCCGCAGGACGCGCGCGACCCCGGCCTCGACGGGCGGGACGTGGAGCGGCACGTCCGAGGCGCGGAAGCCGTCCGTGATCGTCAGGCGCGCGGTGGAGAGATCGCCGCCCTCGGGCGGGCGCACGAGGGCGACGCGCCCGTCGGCCAGCGCGACGACGCGCGCGCGGTCGACGCCCGCGCCGGTGAAGCGCACCTCGCGCCACCGGCGGTCGGGGGCCATCCAGCACCACGCCTGCTCGCCGGCCTTGCCGCTCGTCGCGTCGGTCGCGCAGGCGCCCCGGACCGCGAGCGCGCCGTTGCCCGCCGCGAGCACCTCGCGCGGAGCGTCCCACGCGCGCAGCTCGGCGAGGCGCGAAGAGGCGGCGTCCCACGCGAAGAGCATCGTGCCCGCGCGCGGCGCGCCGCAGGCGAAGCCGAACGCTCCGCGATCGCCCTCGCGCGCGAGCGAGATCGGGTGGCAGCGCGACGGCTTCATGGGGTAGGCGCCGTCGACCTTCTCGACGACGGCGCCGTCCGACAGCCGGACCCGCACGAGGAAGCCGTCCCGCGCGACGAGCGCGGACCCGTCGGCGAGCGGCCAGCCCTCCTCGATCGCGGCGAGCAGCGGCCGTCCGCCGAGCGGGGGCTCGCCCGCCTCGATCCGCGCAGGCCCAGGCGCCCCGCCGCCGGGCGGCGACGCCAGCGCGATCGGCGGCCCCTCGGGCGGCACCTGCCACCACTGGAGGGCGCGGCGGCGATCGAACCCCGCGATCGCGAAGCCCTCCTCGGGCCCCGCGCCGACCACGGCCCGCGAGGGCTCGACCGGCAGGGGCACCGCGCGCCAGGACGAGCCCGCGTCGAGCGTGACCATCGCGCCGCGAAGGTCCGCGACCGCGACCGCGCGCCACGCGTCGAGCGCCGCGACGGTGGCCACGCGCGGCGAGGCCGGCAGAGGCCCGAGGTCGAGCGGCGCGCCGGTGCGCGGGTCGAGCGCGGCGAGCGGGCCTTGCGCGACGCGCACGTAGACGCGGTCGAGGCCCACGAAGACGTCCGCGAGCGGCGCGCCGGTGGTCAGGATGGGCGAGGCCGGGCCGAGCCAGGTCGGCGCGCGCCAGAGGTGGGAGGTGCCGCGAGCGCCCATCGCGAAGAGGAAGCCGCCGCCCAGGCGGTCCGGCAGCTCGGTGACGATCTGCGGGTTGCCCGGGAGCGGGTCGCGCGCGGCCTCGAGCTGGCCGGTCGCGCGGACGACGACGCGCAGGCCTGCGACGATCGCCCGCACGCCGCCGCCGGGCTCGGGGCCCCAGGGGCGGGCCTCGTCGAAGGTCGCGGGGAGAACGCGCGGGTCCGCGACGGTGGGATCGTCGGGTGCGCGCATGCCTGGCGTTCGCAGGCCCGCGGGCGGGGTCGAAGCGCCCGCGTCGAGGCGGCGCGGGCCCGCCCCCGCGCAGCCCGCCGCGAGCGCGACGAGCGCCCCCCCGAGCCGGACAGCAGGCCCCGCGCGCATGCTTTCAGCCTAGCCGACGATCTCGCGGACCCCGTCGACCAGCGCGTCGATCTCGTCGAGGGTGTTGAAGACGTGCGGGCTGGCGCGCACGGTCCCCTCGAGCCGCGCGCGGGCGTGCAGCACGTGGGCGCAGTGGAAGCCGCCCGAGACGCAGACCCCGAAGAGATCGCAAAGCGCGCGGGCGACGTTCTCCTGCGTCATTCCGGGCGCGTCCACGACGAACGTGGCCAGCGCGATCCGCTGCTCGGCCGGCGTGTCCCCCGCGAGCACGCGCACGCCCGGCACCGCCCGGAGGCGCGCCACCAGGTGCCGCGCCAGCGCGAGGTCGTGCGCGCGGATCGCGTCCAGCCCGATCGCGCGCATCCAGCGCACGGCCGCGCCGAAGCCGATCGTCCCCTCGATGGGCGGGGTGCCCGCCTCGAAGCGGAACGGCACGTCGCGCGGGATGAGGCGCCCGTCGTCGTCACCGATGTCCTCGTTGAGCGCCACCATCCCGCCGCCCACCTGGTAGAGCGGGAAGGCCTCGAGCCGCTCGCGCTTGCCGTAGAGCATGCCGACGCCGCTCGGCCCGAAGGCCTTGTGCGAGCTCGCCGCGAGGAAGTCGACGTCGAGCTTCTTCACGTCGATCGGCAGGTGCGAGATGGACTGCGCCGCGTCGAGCAGCACCGGCACGCCGCGCGCCCGGGCCGCGCGCACGACCTCCTCGACCGGCGCGATGACGCCCGTCACGTTCGACGCGTGCCCGAACGCGACGAGGCGCGTCTTCGCCGTGAACAGCGACTCGAGCGCCTCCCAGCGCGGCACGCCGTCGCCGTCGATCGGCATCGGGACGGGCCGCGCCCGCGCGCGCCACGGCAGCCAGTTCGCGTGGTGCTCGCCCGCGGGGAAGATGACCTCGTCCTCGGGGCCGAGCCGGAGCCCGTGCGCCACGAGGTTGATCGCCTCCGTCGCGCCGCGCACGAGCACGATCTCGTCCGGCCCCCCGCCGACGAGCCCCGCCGCCTCGAGGCGCGCGGCATCGTAGAGCTGCGTGGCCTCGTTCCCGAGCGCGTGGACGCCGCGGTGCACGTTCCCCGTGCAGCGCTCGTAGTAGTCGACGACCGCGTCAATCACCGCTCGCGGCTTGGGCGTGGTGGACGCGCTGTCGAGGAAGACGAGGGGCCGGCCGTCGATCTGCCGGGAGAGCACCGGGAACTCGGGCCTCACCCGGCGCGCGAGGCGGTCGACCGTCACGCCGCGATCCCGAAGGCGCGCTCGAGGTCGAGCGGGAAGTGGCGGTGGGCGACGCGGAACTTGCCGCTCGGCTCGATCGGGATGGCCGTGACGGAGCGCGCGGCGACCTCGAGCCCCTCGAGGCAGGGCGCGAGCCGGGCCCGCGCCTCTTCGACGACCGCCCGCGCGTCGCCGTCGGCGACGACGTCGAGCTCGATCCGCGCGGGCGAGCGCTGGTGCGCCTGCCACATGAAGATCCCCTCGACCGGCGCGAGCGCGCGATCCATCGCGCCGGCCGTGACGAGCGCCCCGTCGGGCCGCAGGAACGCGTCGTCGACGCGCCCCTCGACGCCGTGCAGCGGCGGGACGCTCGTCCAGCGGCGCGGCCCCGCGGCGTCGACGCTCACGAGATCGCCCACGACGAACCGCACGAGGGGCATCGCCACGCGATCGAGCGTCGTCACGACCGCGAGCGCCACGTCCTTCGCGCCGGGCGTGGGCACGCGGGCGGGCAGGAGCTCCACGTGCGTGGTGAACGGGCAGTGGTGCAGGCGACCGTCCTCGCCTTCCATGAACAGCACGCCGACCTCGCTCGCGCCGTAGAGCTGGAGCACCGGCCCGCCGAACGCGCCGGCGATGGCCCGGAGCAGGCCGCGCGTCGTCATCGAATACGTGAGCTGCACGAAGCCGCGCACGTCGAGCGCCCGCCCCTGCCCCCGCGCGAACCGCGCCAGCAGCGCCAGGTACGTCGGGTCGCTCTCGAGGCCGACCGTGCCGTGCGCCCCGAGCTCGTCGAGCATGCGGGTCTGCTCCGCGGCCGTCCAGAAGAGCGGGTCGGACCGCTGGCTCAGGAAGAGGTGGGCGCCGTCGACGCGCTCCTCGTAGGGTAGATCGCCCACGTGGCACGTCCCCAGACCGCACTGCGGCGCGGTCAGGACCGCCTCGCGGTACGGGCCGAGCGCCCCGTCCATCGCGGCGGCCACGGCCGGGTGCGTGCGCATCGCGCGCGCCTCTTGCCGCATCCACCACCCCTCGTCCCACAGGACGCGCAGCCGCTCGCCCGTCGAGCCGCTGGTCTCGACGAGCTCGAGCGCGCCTGACGCGAGCTCCGCCCGAACGTCGCGGCCCGCGGGCGCCCACTGCTTCGGGAGGGTCGCCCGGAGGTCGCGCTTCCAGAGCAGGGGCTGCGTGGCGAGGCCGCCGGCGAGGTCGCGCCGCGCGGAGTGCGAATAGTAGGGAATCTCGCGGAGCGCCCGGGCCGCGGCCTCGGCGGTGCGCTCGTCGTGATCGGGGTCGGGCGCCGGGTTTGCGGGGCTGTACGGGGACCAGACCTCGGCGCCGGGGACCGCCAACGACGACATCGGGCGGACTCTAGCTCAGTACGGCGCTGTCAGCCGCTCACCAGAATCTCGCAGCGCTTGTCGGCGGGGCGGACCATCGGCGAGCCCTCCTTGCACTGGAAGGCGCCTGCGAACTCGGGCAGGTTCGAGAGCGGCCCGTTCACGCGGTACTTGGGCGGCGAGTGCGGGTTCGTCGCGACGAGCAGGCGCAGCGACTCGGGCCGGTAGTTCGCGCACCACGCCTGCGCGAAGCCCACGAAGAACTGCTGGGCCGGCGTGAAGCCGCCGGGCACGGTCGCCGCCACCGCCGCGCGCTGCAGCGCCGCGAACGAGAGCTTGAGGCCCCCGAGGTCCGCGATGTTCTCGCCGAGCGTGAGCTTGCCCTTGATGTGGAGATCGTCGACGGGCACGTACTCGTCGTACTGCTGCGCGACGCACGCGGCCCGCTTGTCGAACTCCGCGCTGACCGCGGGCGACCACCACTCGCGGAGGTTGCCGTCGCCGTCGAACTGCCGGCCCTCGTCGTCGAAGCCGTGCGTGAGCTCGTGGCCCACGACCATGCCGATCGCCCCGAAGTTGAGCGCGGGCGACTGGTCCTTCCCGTAGAAGGGCACCTGCAGGATGCCCGCCGGGAAGACCATCTCGTTCATGGTCGGCTCGTAGTACGCGTTCACCGTGGGCGGGGTCATCTCCCACTCTTCCTTGTCGACGGGCTTGCCCACCTTCGTGAGCTCCCGCTTCACCTCGAAGGCGCTCGCCCGCTCGGCGTTGGCCAGGAACGAGGCGCGGTCGATCGCGAGCCCGTCGTAGCTGCGCCACTTCGAGGGGAAGCCGATCTTGTTCGTGATCTTGGCGAGCTTCGCCTCGGCCTTCGTGCGCGTGGGCTCGTCCATCCACGCGAGCGACTCGAGGTCGGCCTTCATCGAGGTCTCGATGCCGTTCACCATCCCGGCCGCGGCGGCCTTGCCGTCGTCGCCGAGGTGGTCCTTCACGAAGGGCTGCGCGAGGGCCTCGCCCATCATCTGGTCGGCGAAGCGCACGCACCGCTTCCACCGCGGCTGGAGCACCTTCGTTCCCGTGAGCACCTGCCGGAAGTGGAACCACTCGTCGACGAACTTGTGCGAGAGCCACGGCGAAACCTCGCGCGCCAGGTGCCAGCGCAGGTACGTGCGCCAGTCGGCCGGCTTGACGTTCTTGGCCATGGCGTCGAGCTGCTTCACGAAGTCGGGCTGCGCGACGTTGATGTCGCGGATGTCGGGGAAGCCGACCTTCGCCAGGTAGTCGTCCCACGCGAGGTCGGGCGCGAGCTGCTTCAGGCCCGCGAGAATCGAGCTTGTGGTAGACCTTCTGCGGGTCGCGAAGCTCGGTGTTCGTCATCGAGGCGCCCGCGAGCTGCGTCTCGAGCCGCATGACGGTCTTGGCGTCGGCCGCGGCCTCGCCGGCCGGCTCGCCGACGAGCTCGAGGGTGCGCGCGACGTGCGCCTCGTACGCGGCCCGGATGTCCTTCGTGCGCGCGTCGTCGCGGAAGTAATAGTCGCGCTCGGGCAGGCCGAGGCCGCCCTGCGAGACGCCCGCGATCATGCGGGTCGCGTCCTTGAAGTCGATCTCGCTGTCGAACCCGAACGCGGCGCCGATGCCCATCGCGTGCAGGTGCGCGAGCTCGGCGAGGAGCGACTTCGCGTCGCGCACCTCGTCGATGCGCTTGAGCTCGGGCTTGAGCTCGTCGAGCGCGCGCTTCTCGATGCCGTCTTCGTCCATGCACGACGTCCACAGGTCGCCGAGCTGCTGGCCGTACGCGTCGCCGCGGTTGTCGCCCTGCGCGTCGCGCTCGAGAATGGCGCGGAGCGCCTTCTCGTTGTCCTCGTGGATGACGCTGAAGCTCCGGACCCAGCTCGCCTCGTCTTCGGGGATGGGCGTCGCCTTCATCCAGCTTCCGCAGGCGAACTGGTAGAAGTCGTCGCAGGGGTTCACCGAGCGATCGAGCGCCGTCTCGTCGGGGCCCTTGAGCGTGGGCATCGCCGGCGCGGGCGCGTCGGCGGCGGACGCCGCCGCGGGGGCGCTGGCCGCGGCCGCGGATGGCGCGCTGGGAGGCGGCGCTTCGTGCTCGCAGGCGAGCGCGAGCAGGGGGCCGGTGACGGACATCCAGAGGGCGACGGCGCGGGTTCGGGTCACACGCATGGGGACCCGACCATGCCGCGGATCGCGCCGCCCGTCACGCCCGGGCACGCAGAAAAAGCGCTGCCCGATGAGTGCGGATCAAGGAGTCGAAGGCGGGCCGGTGACGGCGCCGCGCTTGGCGGGGGCCTGGGTGAGGTCCGTGGGGTTGAGGGTCGCGCTCTCGACGTCGGACGCCTCGGTGAGGAAGTCGGGCTTGAGCGCGGCGTCGAGGGGGCGGCCGCTCACGGGGCCGTGGCAGCCCGCGCAGAGGTTGTCGAAGAACGGCACCGAGAACGCCTGGTGCGCGACCTCGCCGGGCACGAACGTCATCTCCTCGCGCTGCCAGCGCGGCAGCTTCAGGCTGGTCGACTCGCTGTCGTCGGCGAGGTGCAGGACGAGGGGCAGGCCGCCGGGGACCTTGAAGTGCGTGGACCCGTCCGCCTGGAGCGGCACGTGCCCGAGGAGCCGCCGGCGCACGTACACCTTGCCGTACGCGTCGCACGCGGTGTTCCCGCCGCAGGCCGACGGAAAGCTCGAGACGTCGGGCGGCAGGTCCTCGTAGACGTCGAAGCTCTGCAGGTCGGGCTCGATGAGGCGGCCGGTCGGCGTGTTCTGGAAGAGGAGCGACGCGAGGAGCTGCATGTCGAGGACGGTGACGTCCGCGGCGGCGCTCTGCGTGGGGTCGAGGCCGGGCGTGATGGACGTGTGGCCGTTGGGCTCGTCGGGCACCGAGGCGAAGACGCCCTTGTCGGTGCGCGGGTAGACGGCGACCGCCTCGATCTCCGCGGTGCCGGCGCCGCCGAGCAACATGGTCTTCGTGCCGGTCGCGGGGTCGAGGACGTAGAGGTCGTAGTCGCCGCCGAAGCTCGAGGGCTGCCCGCTGCCGAAGCTCACGAGCATCTTCCCGTCCGGCAGCGGCGACGGGCTCGTGTACGAGCCGTCCGCCGGCAGGACCGTCAGGGAGTGCTTGAAGAACGCGTCCTCCGGCGCCGACGCCGACGTCGGGTTGGTCACGCTCGGATCGACGAGGTAGTCGGCGGCGTTGGCGCTCTGGAAGTCGACGCCGATCGACCGGTTGAACACCGCGATCGCCCCGGCCCCGTGCACCGCGTCGCTGTTGCTGAGGATCGTCGCGAAGTTCTTGTCCGCGAGCTCCACGACGTACGTCGCCTGCTGGAAGCCGATGCTCCCGCGCTGCGCGAAGAGCGGGTGGTAGTCGCCGCCGTCGAGGTTCTGCCGCCGGAGGGCGAGCTGGTAGAAGTTGGGCGCGCGCTTCTCGGTGGTGAAGACGAGGCGGCCGTCCTGCATGAAGCTCGGCAGGCGCTCCATGTTGAGCTGCCAGGTGAGCTGCCGCACGCGGTTGCCGGTGCCGCTCGGGTCGGCCTCGAGCACGTACAGGTTCGCGTTCGGCTTCGTGGGGTCTTCGGGGGTGCGCTGCGGGCCGGTGTAGTCGAACGTGTTGCCCGACGTGTCGAGGTTGCCGCGCGTCGACGCGAAGACGATGTTCGAGACCCCGTTCACGGGGGGGCTGAAGGCCGGGTCGAAGTCGTGCTCGAGGAGGCCGTTGGTCATGGCCGGGTGGTTCGCGATGTCGGTCTGCAGGGCGCACCCCGAGCCGTCGGCGTTCATCGTGTAGATGGCGAGCGGATCGGTCGCGCTCGCCCGCGCGGCGAACGCGATCGTCTTGCCGTCCCACGACACCGCCGGCCGCTTCACGTCCACGCCCGCGGGTCCGATCGTCAGGCCGCACGTCGCGAGATTCACCGGGGTGTCGGGGCCTCCGAGCGACACGTCGCCGGTCGGGGTGACCGTGGCCGGCACGATGTGCAGGCTCGCGCCGCCCGCGAAGACGTCGAAGTCCTGCGGGCGGTCCGGCGCCGAGGGCGGCGGCCGGCTCACGTACACGATCGCCGAGACCCCCTGCGTCCCGCGCTCCGTGCGCTCGAGGAGGTGCCACTGCCGGATGACGCAGTACGCGGGGATCTGGTCGATGTTGCCGTTCACCCAGTCGTACCCGGCCGCGTCGCACGTGGGACCGGCGTTCTCGGCGTGCGTGGAGCCGAAGTCCTCGAAGAGCGACCCGCCGCGGTGGAAGACGCCGTTCGAGTCGGGGAACTGGTCCTGGCGGTAGACGTTCTTGCGGACGATGCGGCTCGCGTTCACGTCGTCGCTCTCGAACGACATCTGCGCGACGGCGAACGCGTAGTTCTTCCGCGTCGCCGTGAGCGAGAAGCTGCCCGCCGACCCGCCGCGCAGGCGAAAGTCGTGGAACATGCCCGCCGAGTGGCACTGCGCCATCATGCAGCCCTTCTTCACGAAGATCGGCTGCACCTTCTGCGCGAAGAAGAGGAACGCCGGGTCGAGCGTGCCCGGCTGGAGCGGGCCGTGCACCTGCGCCCACCCCTTGATGGCCTGGTAGTTCGGGTCGTTGACCGACGCGAAGATCGCGCCGCCCTCGTGGTAGCTCCCGCCCTCGGAGGTCGCGAGCGGGCGCCGGAGGATCTCGCTCCCCTCGGGCGTGGCCGCGAGGTAGTCGACGGTCGCGTAGTAGTTCCAGAGCGTCTGCTCGTCGTTCGCGCCGCAGGTGAGGTAGAGCGCGTTCGTGCCCGATCCGTGGCAGTTGCCGGCGGCGCACTGGAGCGTGAGCACCGGGTTCGCCATCGTCTTGAACGCCTGGTAGTCGGGCGGCTCGACGGTGAGATCGACCCCGGCCGGGGCCGGCGGCACGAAGGTGGTGCACGGCGCCTTGGGGATCGTCGTCGGCACGACGCCCGTGTTGTTCACGGTGGCCCCGTTCTCAATCCAGCGCTTCAAGATGACGAAGTCGCTGCCGGTCTGCTCGAGGATGGCGCCGCCGGTGTGCTTGATGTCGGTCGTGACGATGGTCTGCGAGCCGTCCCAGAGGGTGAGGTTCACCTGGTAGGGCGCGACGTTCTTCACGAGCAGCGAGGGCTGCTGGTACGGCCCGTAGTCGAGGAGGAGGTCGCGCCGGTGGTCGACGCCCGTGAAGGTCGACAGGTCGAGGTTCCCGAACGCGTTCCCCTTGGCGTCGGCGACGTGGCAGCCCGCGCCCGTGTTGGCGTGCACGCACGACGTCTGGAGCACCGGCTCAATCGAGACGTCGAAGTACGTCGTGACCTGCGGCTGCTTGACGGTGCACGCCCCCGCGGACAGAAGCGATGCGAGGGCGAGCGTCAGGAGTGCGAGGAGGCTCGCTGCGCGCATGTTCGCATGGTAGCCGCTGGGCTACAGCCGCTGCAGAGCTATCTGCGCCTGGTCCCGCACGAACACGTTCGGGTCGCTCGTCGAAAGCTGCTGCAAGACGGCCATGGCGGTCGCGTCCTGGGAGGTGGCGGTGCCGAAGTTGCCCAGCGCGTGGCACGCCGCCGCACGCACCCCTGCATCGGGGTCGTTCTTGGCGACGGCCGCCACGACGTCGACGCTGTCGACGACCGCCAGCGCGTCGAGGACCTCGAGGGCGCGCCGGCGCACCTGCGCGTTCGGGTTGGACGTCACGCCCGCCAGGCTCGAGACGCCCGAGAACGTGTTGATACGCGAGATCGACGCGAGCGCCGCGAGCGAGACGCTCGGGTCCGAGTCGCCGAGGGCCTGCGCGAGCGCGCCCGAGCCGTCGTCGTTCAGGCGCCCGAGGGCGCTCGCCGCGGCGGCCCGCACGGTCGCGTCGGTGTCGGCCGTCACGGCCGTCGCGCACGCCGCGATGCCCGGCGTCGCGAAGAACTCGCCGAGCGCGTACGCGGCGTCGGCGCGCATCACGGGGTTCGAGTTCGTCTGGAGCGTCTGCACGGTCTGGCTGTACACCTCGCCGTCCCCGAACACGCCGAACACGCGGCGCCGCAGCCACCACGCGGCGATCTCGCGCGTCTTGGCGTTGCTGTCGTAGAGGAGGGGCGCGACGACCGCGATGCAGTCGAGGCACTCGACCTTCTCGCCGTGCTCGAGCGCCTCCCACACGAGCGTGGGCGCGCCGCTCAGCGCGGCGCTCTTGATGGTGTCGGGGGTCGAGATGAACTCGGCCTGGTCCGGCGGCAGCGACCCGTAGACCGACTGGAAGCCGGTGCCCGAGGGCGTGACCTGCCGTGGGGTGGCGCTGCCGTCGCTTCGCGCGTCGTGCACCGAGAGGAGGGCGGCGGCCAGGAGGAGGCCGCCGGCGGCGAGCTTCGTGATCTGGGCGGTTCGCATGGCGTGGATCCTCACGGGTTCGCGGGCTGGTTCGGGGTGACGGGATCGCCGGTCGTGAAGGGCACGAAGCCGGTGTTCTGGCGCGACCAGTACTGGCCGCCGAGGTCCATCGGGTAGACGCCGAGCGTCTTGCGCTCGTCGCTCGTCAGCGCGTACTGCGAGCCCTGGTCCTCGGGGTGCGGCGCGTTCGACGAGGTCGGCCACGCCCAGGTGCCGTCGGCGGCCTGGAGGTTCAGCTTCTGCGTGAGCACCGAGGCCCGCGCGCTGCCCGGCACGCCCCACATCGGCGGCACCGTGCCGCTGATGGTGACGGTGCCCGTCGTGTCGCCGTCGCCCGCCATCATGAGCGTCGCGGGGTAGAAGATGGACACGTACGAGGCGGGCCACGTCGCGACGTTGCGGTCGTAGTAGACGGTGACGGGCGTGCTCGAGAGGTCGAGCGTGGGGATTTTGTACGTCGTCGGGACGCCCGAGACGGGGTCCGTGCGCGTCATCGTGTAGTAGCTGGTCGTCGAGCTGTTGTGGCAGCTCACGCACTTCGCATCGAGAACCGGCTGGACCTTCTTGTCCCAGGGGTACTCGGTGCGGTCGGCGATCGGCTCGGTGAAGTCGGCGACCTGGTCTGTCGGCCAGCGTCGTCGGGCCGTTTCCGGGCACGCCCGGCGCGGTGCGCGACTCGTGGCAGCCGACGCAGCGCCGCTCGGTGTGCGGCATGCCCTGGATCCAGAGCTGCTGGTTGCGGATCGCGAGGCCGTACTTGTCGATCGGCTGGAGGTGCACCGGCAGGTACGGCGGCACGTTGGCGAGCCAGCTTCCCGTCCGAGAAGACCGGGCGCCTCGCCGAGGACGGCCGCGCCCTCGAACATCGTGAGGCCGAACATCGTGACGCCCTTGGCGGCCTCGCTCGAGAACCCCTCGATGACGCGGACCGCCGACCGCGCCCTTGCGCCAGGGCCTGTCCCGATGGGCGTGTTGTCGAACTGCGCGCCCGTGACGACCTCCTGGAGGTCCGTCTCGGCCACGTTGATCGACCCGATGCGTGACCGGCATCGTCGAGTCTTGCGTCGTCGTCGCGGTGCCGATGACAGGTCGGCGTCGGCGCGCGGCGTGATCGCGATGGCGTTGAGGTCCCAGGTCGCGCGGTCGTTGTAGACGAGCTGGTTCTGGCCCGTCGTGGAGTCGTAGACGTAGATGCCGAAATCGGGCGGCGTGAGCGACTGCTCGTTCATGTCGTTCACCGGGCCGCTCGGCCCACGAGACGAGGATGCGGCCGTCCGGCAGGACGCTCGGCTCGCGGTACCGGCCGACCGGCGACGGGTCGCTGCCGAGGGGACGTTCGGCGTGAGGATGTTGTAGGTCGCGTTCTCCTCGTCGAGGCACGCGTGCGCGCCCGTCGTCGCCGCCGTGTAGGCGCTGCCGTCGATGCAGGCCGGGTCGGCGTGGTTGCGCGCGTCGATCGTGAGGAGGGCGCCGGCGTGGATCGTGCGGTCGCGCGCCGTGCCGATGCCGATCATGACGTTCGGCGAGATTTCCTTCACCGTGAAGAGCGAGTTGCACCGGCTTGCCGTGCTGGCCGGCCACCGCGACGAGCTGCGTGCCGTCGGGGTTCACGACGCGGAGCTTCACGTCGTTCACCGGGCCGAAGTGCTCCCACTGCGAGAACCCGATGCGCCCGTCGTACCGGAGCCACGGCGCGACGCTGTGCGAGAGGTTCTGCGCGAAGAGCTTGCGGTCCTTGTCGCCGCCGTCGACCGTGATGGTCGCGAGCTGCAGGGCCTCGCGCGCGTGCTCGTACTCGTCGGCGCGCGTGCCCATCGCCGTGTACATCTCGTTGGTGACGAACGCGATCATCCCGCCCTGCACGTAGATCGGGTTGATGTCGTCCTACGCGCCGTTCGTCTTCTGGTGCACCTCGAAGGTGCCGTCGGCGCTCGGCGCGAGCTCTACCGTGTAGATGTGGTAGTGGTCGTTCGCGTCCATCTTCATCGAGAAGACGGCCTGCGTGGCGTCGAACGAGACGTCGGCGCCGTTGAAGTCGGCCTGGGGGAAGGCGCTGCGTGAGGTTCGTCACCGTGCCGTCGGCCTGGGCGGGCGAGAGGATGTTCAGGCTGCCGCCCGGCACGTAGCGCTGGTAGTCGAGCACCTGCCCGTTCCCGCCGGCGACGTCGACCGACGGGACGCCGTTGGTCACCGTCGTCGTCTGTCGCTTGATGAAGAGGACCGAGTTGACCCCCGCGACGCTCGCCGAGCTACCGGTGCCGCTGGACCGCGAGTTGCTGCACCCGTCCATGAGCGCGAGGGCCGCGGCGATGCCCAGGACCGGCAGGGTCAGTGCGGGTGTGCGTGTGATTCGTCGAAGGCGTCGATTCATGGCGGCTCCCCTGCTTCCCGTGCCTGCCTTGCCCTGGAGCACGAGTCGCGCCAAAGGCTGGGTCACCGGGAATGCGCGAGAATACGGTGTGTTTCGAGGCGCGGCGAGAAACGGGCGACTCGAGAATCGGTGGGCCGCGGGCCCGAGCTGCGGGGGCCGCAGCCCTCGCCCGAGGCGCCGGTCACGAGCCGGGTTTCGCGTGGCTCTGGGCTCGCACCGTGCCCGACTTCCCCGACTTGGGAGCCGGTGCCCCGACGGGCGACTTGCTCTTCGCCCGGGCCTTCGCGGGGCTCGCGGAGGCGGGGGGAGCTGCCGCCGGAGCGGGCGACGCGGACGCGGGCGGCGGAGAAGAAGGAGCAGCGGCAGCCGGCGGCGCGGACACCGAAGGCGCGACCATCGCCGCGGCCTGCGCGGAGGGCGCGGACGCGGCGGCGGGGCTCGTGGAGTGCGCGGCGCGGAGGCCGAGGATCGAGAGGCTCGCGACGCCGACGCCGGCGGCCCCCGCCAGGAGCAAGGAGCGGCGGCGCGAGCGCGGAGCGGGCGGCGGCGGCGCGTCCGAGACGAGCGCCGGGAGCGGCGAAGGCGGCGCGAACGGCGAGGCGACCGGGCCGCTCTCGCCCGGGTCGAACTCGATCGGCGGGGCGTCGTTCGAGCGCGACGCCGGGGCGTCGTTCGAGCGCGACGCCGGGGCGTCGTTCGAGCGCGACGCCGGGGCGTCGTTCGAGCGCGACGCCGGGGCGTCGACCAGCGCCGACAAGGGCGCGATCTCCGGCTCGAACGACGGCGGCGCGAGCGATGGGTACTCGACCGTGTCGCGCGCATCCATCCGCACCGTGTCCGGCATGGCCGAGGGCGGCGCGGCGGCCATGTTCGCGCTCGAGGGCGGCGGCGCGGGCGGCGCGACGCTCTCGAGGAGCGACGACGAGAACTGCTCGCTCCGCTGGCGCTGCACCTCGAACGCAGGCTCCGGCGCGCTCGCGACCGGCGCAGCCGCGGGCATGGCCATCGACGACGCGCCTTCCCACCGGGCGCGCCGCTGCTTCACGCAATCGTTGAAGCGGGTCTTCGCGAACGCCGACGCCGCGGACGCCGCCGCGAGCTTGAGCCCCGCCGCCTTGCGGACCTCGGCCGCCATCGCCGCGGCGTTCAGCCAGCGATCCTCGGGCGCGGCCGCGAGCGCCTTCGCCGCCACGGCGACGAGGCCCTTCACCCACGGCGCCTTCTCGGGGCACGTCGCGGCCGGCAGCGGCGCCGAGCGCACGCGCACGCCGGCGGGCTCCTCGCCCTCCGCGGTGAGGTGCCGGCTCTCGAGCATCTCCCAGAGGATGACGCCGAGGCTGAAGATGTCGGCGCGCGCGTCGTGGCCGTCCCCGGAGAGGATCTCCGGCGCGAGATATGGCACCGAGGCCGCCTCCGGCTCGGCGCCCGGCGCTCGGCGCGCGACCGAGTGGAGCACGCGCGCGACGCCGTCGGAATCCGAAGAGCAGCGTCGACGGCGAGAGCTCGCCGTGCGTCAGCTTCATCGGCTGCTGGCTCGCGTCGCGCAGCCCGTGCAGCGCGCCCACGCCGGTGAGGACGTCGAGCAGCACCCGCAGGGCGATCTCGAGCGGAAGCCGCTCCGCGCCCTCGGCGAACGACCAGAACTCGCGCAGCTTCTCGCCGTCGAGGAAATCGCCGAAGACGACGAGGTCGTCGCCGCGCAGCGCGACCTCGCGCACGCGCGCCATGTGCGGGTTGGCGAGCGTCGAGATGCGGCGCGCTTCGCGGCGCAGATCGGCCCCGGCCGCGTCGCCCGGGCGGTTCGCGCCGGCGAAGCGCTCCGCCACGACGATCTGCGCGGCGCCCCCGCCGATCGCCGCCTGGCGCGCGACGAAGACCGAGAGGGGGCGCGCTCCGAGCTCGCCGATCACCTCGTAGGGAGCGAAGACCTCGGCGTCGAGATGGACCGGAGAATGAGGAGCCACCACGTTACTGAGACTACCTCGAGTCGACCCGGGCGCATCGGAATCGGCGCCATCAAGCGACGAGAGCGCGCAGCGATCCGTACATGACCACCACGGGCACGACACGAACGTGATGCGCCGGGTAGGGCCCACACGACTTTTTTCAGGCGGAGGCGCCGGCGCGGGCGATCCAGCCGCCGAGCAGCGCGACGAGGTCCGCGCGGCGCGAGCGCGCGGTGGCCTGCACCTCGGCGTGATCGAGCGGGCGGCCGGCGATGCCCGCCGCGAGGTTCGTGATGCACGAGAGCGCCGCGACGCGCACGCCCATGTGCCGGAGCGCGATGACCTCGGGCACGGTGCTCATGCCGACCGCGCTCGCCCCGAGCATCCGGAGCATGCGGATCTCCGCGGGCGTCTCGTACTGCGGCCCGAGCAGCCCCGCGTACACGCCCTCGCGCAGCGACAGGTTCGCCGCGCGCCCCGCGTCGTGCAGCCAGCCGCGGAGCTCGGGGTCGTAGGCGTTCGTCATGTCGGGGAAGCGCGGGCCGAGGCTCTCGTCGTCGGGCCCCGCGAGCGGCGAGACGCCCATGAGGTTCAGGTGGTCGGTCACGGCCATCAGATCGCCCGCCGCCCACGACGGGTCGATGCCGCCTGCGGCGTTCGTGAGGAGCATGGTCCGCACGCCGAGGCGGGCCATCGTGCGCACCCCCTGGACGACCTTGTCGACCGGGTAACCCTCGTAGAGGTGCACGCGGCCCTGCATGCAGACGACCGGCACGCCGCCGACCTGGCCGAAGCACATGTTGCCGGCGTGCCCCTCGACGTCGGGCGCGGGCATGTGCGGCAGGTCGCGGTACGGCACCTTCACGAGGTTCTCGAGGCTCTCGGCGAAGTCGCCCAAGCCGCTGCCGAGCACGAGCCCGACCTTGAGGTTCGTGGTGTCGATGCGCTTTCGGATCGAGAAGACCGCGTCCTCGAGGCGGGCCGCAATCGACGACGGGGGCGACTGCGGAGATCGGCGCCATGGGGTTCGGACCTACGAGCTTAGCGGGCGAATTTTTTCTTGAGGGCTTCGCACACGAGGCCGGGCGCGTACCGGCTCGCGTCGCCGCGGTGGCTCGCGATCTCGCGGACGAGCGAGGCGCTGATGAAGCCGTTCATCGTGCGCGTGGGCAGGAAGACGGTGTCGACCTCGGGGCCGAGATCGGCGTTGGCGTGCGCGATCTGCAGCTCGTACTCGAAGTCGGTCGCGGCGCGCAGGCCGCGGACGATGACGCGCGCCTTCTTGGCCTTGCAGAAGTCGATGAGGAGCCCGTCGAACGCCTCGACCTTCACGTTCGGCAGGTGCGCCGAGACGCGCGTGACCAGGTCGACGCGCTCCTCGACGGAGAAGAGCGGGGTGCGCGTCGCGTGCATGCCGATGCCGACGATGACGTCGCTGAAGAGCGCCGCGGCCCGCTCGATGAGGTCGAGGTGGCCGAGCGTCGGCGGGTCGAAGCTTCCTGCGTAGATGGCGAGACGTGCGACTCCGTGGCTCATCGGTTGCTCAGGGGCGGGGCGGCGGGCGGCGGCGCGGACGGTGCCGGCGCGGCTGCCGGGTTGCGGGGCTCGGGCCCGAGGAGCATAGGGTCGGGCTCGATCCACATGAAGCGGCCATCGTCGGCAAAAGTCAGCCGGAAAAACGCGAGGAGGTCGGCGCCGACGACCCCGCCGAGGTCGAAGTCGAGGGCACCGGGCAGCGCAGCGGGGTCGGTGCTCTCGATCGCGGGCATCTTGGCGAGGTCGAACCCGCCGAGCCGGAAGACGGGCACCATGCCCCGCTTGAAGGTCGGCTCGTCGGGGATGGTCGCCAGCATGCCCACGTCGACGCCGGCCTTCTTCCACGCATCGTCCTCGAGGAGGAGCGGGTAGGGGCGGGCGCTGTCGACGAGGAGCGGCACCGCGCCGTTGTCCTGGCTGGTGACCGTCGCGCGGAGGACCATGCCGCCGCCGCGGGCGTAGTAGAGCGGGACGCGCGTGGCGTCGGGCGGGGGGGACGCGTCTTCGCGGCGGACGACGAACTGGTCGCCTCGGCGGTCCATCGTGGCGTGCGCGTGCCGCAGGAACTGGGCGCCGATGAGGGCCTTGATGGGGACGCCGATCTGCCGTGCGATGGGCGAGAGGTCCTCGACCAGGGCGGGCACGTCCTTGATCTCGATGCGGTCGAACCGCAGGCTCACCCACGACGGGTCGTGCCGCGAGTTCGAGTCGAGCAAAAGCTCGCTCGAGCCGGTCGCCACGAGGGCGAGGATCGGCTCGCCGTCGAGCTCGCACGGCACCACGTTGGCGGCGCCGAGGGGCACGTGGTCGATCATGCGGGGCATCTCGACCGACGCGACGCTCCCGCCTTCCATCTCGAAGGGGTGCCGGCCGGCGCCGCGGCGCGCGAGCTCGGCCACCATCTGGGCCCAGGGGTCCTTCACGGTCGGGTCGGAGAGCTGCGCCTCGAGCTCGTCGGCGGCGTGCTCGATGTCGCCCGAGAACCAGTAGGCCCGGCCGCGGAGGCCGTGGGCCGTGGAGGTCTCGAGCCCTTCGGTCAGGCGCAGCACCTCGGGGTAGTCGAGCCGGACGAGGGCCACGCGAGCGCCGATTTCCTTCGCGTCGGGATCGCTGGGCGCGGCCCCGAGGGCGCGTGTCGCGGACTCGTGCGCGTCGTCGAAGTCACCGGTCTTGTAGCTGGCCTTGGCGCGCTCGAGCCACTGCGTGGCGAGCGGCGAGCGGCTCGGAGACTGCGCGGCCATGGACGGGCCGCAGCCGGCCAACGCGAAGAGTGGGGCCAGGGCCGAGGCGGGAAGCCATGCAGCGAGGAGAAGCGAGTTACGGCGCATCAGGATTTGGTCTCACGGTTGGGTTCCGGCGGCGCCAACGCGGGGGGCGCCTCTACGCGGAGAATGCGGTCTGCCCGAAGTTGTCGCCGGCCTCGCCCCGGGAGCTGATACCCCACAACGCCCGGCGGGTCGAGGTCGGAGCGGACCTCGAGGAGCACCATCGTGAGCGATTCCGGCGGCCTCCGTGCGGGGCGGTAGGTGATCGCGACCGGCAGCCCGTGCTTCACGGCCGCCTCGCACGCGAGCACGATCGTCGGCCGAGCTCGACGCTCGCCGACGCGCACGTCCCAGAGGTCCCCCGCGGTCGTGGGCGCCAGCACCTCGACGCAGCGGGCGAAGACCGCGCGCATCGCGGCCACGTCGCTGTCGGCCCGGTGCGCGCGCCCCGGGTCGATGCCGAGCTCCTTGCATAGCGCGGCCAGCGAGTACGACTGGAACGCGAACGCCCGCCGGGCGAGCACGAGGGTGTCCAGCCAGTGGTCCACCTCGAGCGCGAGCCCCGCGCGCTTGCACTCGGCCGCCAGGAACGCGACGTCCCACGCCGCGGCGTGCGCGACGAGCACCGCGCCCCGAAGCGCGTCGAGCACGGCGGCGGCGATCTGCTCGAACGCGGGCGCGCCGGCCACGGCCGCCGCGTCGATGCCGTGCACGTGGGCGGCGCCGCCCACGCGCTCGCCGGGGTTCACGAGCGACTGCACCACGGCCACGCGCTCCCCGCCGACGACGCGCTCGATGCAGACCTCGACGACGCGGTCGCGGCTCACGTCGAGCCCCGTCATCTCGAGGTCCACGAACGCGAGCGGCGTCTCCGGGATCGGGCGGTCCCACGGCGGCCCGGCGGGCGGAGGCACGCTAGCCTTGGTCACGGGTCACTCTGCCCGTGAGAGTCCCGCGATCTCATGAGTTTTGCAAAAAAGCCCGACCCGGCCGCCCGAAGAGCGCTGCCCAACCTGCGCGGGGCGGCGCCGTCGCGCATGCCCCTGTCGCTCGTCCTTCGCACGGTGCTCTTCGGCCTCGTCGCGATCGGCGGGGCCCTCTGGGCCCTCCACCGGCACTACACGCACACGCCGCCGCCGCTCCGGGTCCCCGTCCCGGCCGAGGCGCCCACCTACGACGCCGACGCCGGCGAGAATCCCGGTGCCCGACTTCGGTGCCCCCGAGGACCCCCCGCGCTAGTTCGAGTCGGCCCAATCCCTCGCTTCGCTCGGGCATGCGGGCTAGACGAAGGGCGACCGAAGGGCTGCTCAGGGCAATGAAGGAAGACACGCTCGTCATCCACGAGATTTACGCGAGCATCCAGGGCGAATCGACGTTCGCCGGGTTGCCTTGCGCCTTCGTGCGGACGACGGGCTGCAACCTGCGGTGCTCGTGGTGCGACACGACGCAGGCGTTCTACGGCGGGACGCGAATGGCGCGGGCCGACGTGCTCGCGCGGGCGCTCGCGCTCGGGACGCCGCTGGTCGAGCTCACCGGCGGCGAGCCGCTGCTCCAGCCGGGCGTCTTCCCGCTCATGGCCGAGCTCTGCGACGCGGGCCGCACCGTCCTGGTCGAGACCAGCGGCGAGGCCGACGTCGCGCGCGTCGATCCGCGCGTGCACAAGATCATGGACCTCAAGTGCCCGGCCAGCGGCGAGTCGCTCCGCAACCGGTGGTGCAACCTCGATCACCTCACGCCCCGCGACGAGATCAAGTTCGTCCTCGCCGAGCGGGCCGACTACGAGTGGATGCGCGCCGCCATCCGCGAGCGCGATCTCCCCGCCCGCACCCCCCACCTCCTCGCCAGCACCGTCTTCGGCCGCCTCTCCCCGCGGCAGCTCGTCACCTGGGTCCTCGAAGACGCCCTCCCGGTCCGCGTCCAGCTCCAGATGCACAAGTACATCTGGGCCCCGGAAGCGACGGGCGTCTGAGACGCTCTGGGCCGCGCTGGTCAACAGGCTGCGGTAGCCCAGCGCAGCCCTGCTCCTACTTCTGGAGCATGAAGTCGCGGTAGACGGCGACGTCGTGCTTGGAGCCGATGACGAGCGGGGTGCGGTCGTGGAGGCCCTTGGGCTCGATGTCGAGGATGCGGTCGACGCCGTTGGTGGCGGAGCCGCCGGCCTGCTCGAAGAGGTAGGCCATGGGGTTCGCCTCGTAGAGGAGGCGAAGCTTGCCGCCGGGGCTCTTCTTGTCGGCGGGGTACGCGAAGATGCCGCCCTTCATCAGGGTGCGGTGCGCGTCGGCGACGAGGGAGCCGACGTAGCGGTGGCCGTACGGCATGCCTTGCGGCTTGTCGCCCTGGCCCGTGGGGCCGGGGGCGGGCGTGGAGCCGTCGCTCTTGATCCACGAGTTCCAGGCCTTCACCTTCGGGTCCCACCGGATGAAGTTGCCCTCGTTGATCGAGTAGGTGCTCCCGCGCTCGGGGCACCGGAGGTTCGGGTGCGAGAGGAAGAACTCGCCCACGTTCGGGTCGAGCGTGAAGCCGTGCACGCCGTACCCCGTCGAGAGAAAGAGCGTGGTGGCGCTGCCGTAGACGGCGTAGCCCGCGGCCACGATGCGGTGCCCAGGCTGGAGCGCCCCTTCGAGGAGACGGCCGCCGGCGGTCTGCGCGCGGAGGATGCAGAAGATGGTGCCGATGGAGATGTTGACGTCGATGTTGCTCGAGCCGTCGAGCGGGTCGAAGCACACGATGTACTTCGCCGTCTCGTTCATGACGCGGGCCTGCTCGAGCTCCTCGCTGGCGATCATCGCGCACCGCCCGCACCGGTCGAGCGAGGTGCAGAGGACCTCGTTGGCGAAGGAGTCGAGCTTCATCACCGCTTCGCCCTGCACGTTCGTTTCGCCCGTGTAACCGAGCATGCCCGCCAGGCCGGCGGCGCGGACGCGGGTGTGGATGATGCGCACCCCGAGGGTGATGGCGTTGAGGATCGAGGAAAATTCCCCCGTCGCGCCCGGCGAGCCGCGTTGCCCGCTGAGGATGTGGGCTTCGAGGGTCGTCCCGACGACGGACTGGACGTTGGGCGGGGTGTTCGATTCGCTCATTTCTTCGTGCTCGGCTGCGCTGGTGGGACACGCTCGCATTAGCAACCCGGCGGCCAAACGCCAGGCTGAACCAGCCCCCCGACGGCGCACGGCGGTTCTTGCCGGCCCGGAGGGCGAAAGCTAGGCTCTTTTCCTACACGTCCCAACGCACTGATCACGCATAGGAGCACTGACGCCATGGCCGCCGCGACCGACCGAGTGAAGCAAATCTTGTCCTGGTACTCGAGCGACAGCGTCGGGGTGAAGACCAACCTGGCGCGCCTCCTCAACCACGGCACCCTCGCGGGCACGGGGAAGCTCGTGATCCTCCCCGTCGATCAGGGCTTCGAGCACGGCCCGGCGCGATCCTTCGCGCCGAACGCGCCGGCTTACGACCCCGACTACCACTTCCAGCTCGCCATCGACTCGGGCTGCAACGCCTACGCGGCGCCGCTCGGCTTCCTCGAGGCGTCGGCCGACAAGTTCTGCGGGCAGGTGCCGCTCGTCCTCAAGCTGAACAACTCCGACACGCTCGCCAAGGTCGACCAGCCCGTCAGCGCGGTCACCGGCAGCGTGAGGGACGCCGTGCGCCTCGGCTGCTCGGCCATCGGCTACACCATCTACCCGGGCTCGGGCGCCCGAAACATCATGTACGAAGACCTTCGCGAGCTCATTCTCGAGGCGAGGGAGGCGGGCCTGCCGACGATCGTGTGGGCATACCCGCGCGGCGCCGGCCTCTCGAAAGAGGGCGAGCAGGCCGCCGACGTCACCGCGTACGCCGCGCAGATCTCCTGCCAGCTCGGCGCGCACATCGTGAAGGTCAAGCCGCCGAAGGACCACATCGAGCAGCCCGAGGCGAAGAAGGTCTTCGAGAAGTTCAACATCCCGACGAAGACGCTCGCCGACCGCGTGAAGCACGTCGTGCAGAGCTCCTTCAACGGCAAGCGCATCGTCATCTTCTCGGGCGGCGAGGCCAAGGGCACCGACGAGCTCCTCGAGGACGTGCGCGGCATCGCGGCGGGCGGCGGCTTCGGCAGCATCATGGGCCGCAACGCCTTCCAGCGTCCGCGCGCCGAGGCGCTCAAGCTGCTCGGCGACGTGATGGAGATCTTCCGCAAAGCCACCTGAGGCGCCTCGTGAAGGCGCACACCGAGTACCTGACCTTCCACACGAAGAAGCGCCGGGAGCTCGTCCACCTCACGCCCACGCTCGAGTCCATCCTCGAGCGAAGCGGCGTGAGGGAGGGCTTCATGTTGGTCAGCGCCATGCACATCACCGCGGGCGTGTTCGTCAACGACGACGAGAGCGGCCTCCACGCGGACATCTGGGAGTGGCTCGAGCACCTCGCGCCGCGGCGCGAGGACTACCGCCACCACCGCACCGGCGAGGACAACGGCGACGCGCACCTCAAGTCGCTCCTCGTGCACCACGAGGTCATCGTGCCCATCACGGCGGGCCGGCTCGACCTCGGGCCCTGGCAGCGCGTGTTCTACGCGGAGTTCGACGGCCAGCGCGACAAGCGGATGGTCGTGAAGGCCATGGGCGAGTGAGGCGATCGTGAGGCGCGCGGCGATTCTCGGCATGGCGCTCCTGTCCGCGGCCTGCACCGTCCGGCACGGAGCGCCCGCCGCGGCGCCGGCCGCGCCCGTCGAGGACGACGCCAAGCGCGTCGAGGCGTTCGACGCGATCGAAGACGAGGCCATGAACTGGATCGCCGCGGCCGACCCCCGCCTCGCCACGCGGGCCGTCGAGGCCGGGGAGGCGCCGGGCGCCGCGGGCACGGAGGCCGTCCTCAAGCGCATCGGCACCGAGGCCGTCCTCGCAGAGGACGCGACCGCGGAGATCCGCGGCAACTCCCTCGACCTCTTCGCCTTCCGCGCCCGGGCGCGCGCGCTCGACCAGGCCGCGCGGCGCGTGGCCGGCTTCGGCGCGCCGCTGCCCGAGGACGCCACGACGATCACGCGGCCGCGCCTCGAGCGGGAGCTCCTCGGGCGCGTCATCGCCGAGGAGCAGGCGCGCGCGGCCGACGAGGCCAAGCTCGGCGGCTCGGCGGGCGATCTGGTGCGCGCGATCGTCGCGACGTGGACGCCGCCCGCGACGCCCGACGAGTGGCCGCTCCGCGACGCGTGGGTCAGCAAGCACCTCCTCGAGATCCGCGACGCGCTGCGCGAGGGCCCCGCGCCCACCGGCCCGATCGATCTCGACCACGCGCTCTACCCGCTCGAGCGGCTGCTCGCGCCGCTGCAGTTCCCGCGCGGGTCCGCCGCGATCGCCGAGCTTCGCGTGGGCCTCGATCAGGACATGCGGGCGGTGCCGCCCCTCGCCCTGCCGGAGCGCCTCGCGCTCGGCGCGAAGGTGCACCTCGGCGTGACGGTCGACCCGGCGACGCTGCCGGCGCGGTTCGCGCGCGTGGAGGCGCTGCTGAAGGAGCTCGCCACCGCGGCCCTCGAGGCCAGCGGCGACCGCCGGCCCCAGGTCGAGGCGCGCGCGCGACAGCTCCTGCTGGTCGAGCGGCCCTGCCCCGCCGTGCCGGGCACGCGGGTGCGCTCGATGGGCCCGCCGCCCGAGCGCGCCGCTATCTGCGGGGCGCTCCGCGCCCTCACCGAGGAGGCGCTGCCCGCCGCGGCCCTCGTCGCCCTGCACGACGACGTGCTCCTCGCGGCCGCCGCCGTGACCTCGAGCCCGCCGCCGCGCACCGGCCTGCTCTCGCACCCCGAGGACGACGTCGTCGACGACCTGCGCCGCATGTCCCGCGAGCGCCCGACCCTCGCGATTGGCGTGGCCCTCGCCGCCGAGCTCCTCTATGGGACCCCCGGCTCCGACGACCGCCTCCGCGCTTGGCGATCGCTCGGGGAGGCGCCGCTGGACGTGGTCGCGCGCGAGCTGCGCGTCACGCTGTAGCCCGGCGCGACCAGGAAGGCCTACTTCTTCTTGGAGGCCGTGGTGCCCGTGGTGGGGGCGCCGGCGTCGGCGGCGGACTGGTACTTGGTCGCGTCGCTCGTGGTCCAGTCGGCGGCGAAGCTCGTGATCTGGAAGATCTGGTCGTCGTCGTCGCGCTTCACCCAGCGGTTCGTGCCGGTGGAGATGCCGCCGACGAGGAGCTCGGGGAGCTTCGCGTCCTTCGCGTCGTCCTTCAGGCGCACGCTCACGTGCGCCTCCGGCTTGTCGAGGCCCGTGTCGGCGAGCGACTTGCCGTCGCCGAAGTCCTCGGCGTTCAGACCCTTGAAGGCGCGGAGCATGTCCTTGACCTTCTCGGCGTCGAAGCGCGGGATGGGCTTGCCGTTCAGGGTGCCGGTCCACTTGTCGCCGTCGCCCTTCGTGAAGGCGAACGTGCCGTGCTCGTTCGCGATCGTCACCTGCGTGGCGGCCGCGTCGTCGAAGTGCACGATGTCCTTCTTGCGGAAGTCCTTCGCGTCCTTCGCGTAGAGGTACGACGAGTAGCCCTTCGCCGCCCAGACCGTGTCCGGCTTGTCGGTCAAGACGACGAGCTGCCCGGCCGGGCCGCTCTTGCCGAAGGTCTCGTCGGCCTTCTTGTCGCTGCCCTTGTACGCGACGAGGTGCAGGCCGTGCGCGGCGTCGAGCTGCTTGTCCTTGCGGACGTCGTCGTCGAGCTTGAGGTTGACCTTCGACTCGGCCTTGAGCTCCTTCAGGTTCGAGACGACGTCGGTGACCGCCTGCTGGTTGGCCTCGGCCTTCACCGGCTTCGTCATGACCCACTTCGTGGGCGCTCCCGCGTCGGTCGGCGTCCCGTTCGGATCGGCGACCTTCTCGAGCACGATCTCCGGCTTGTCGCCGTTGGTGATGCTGAGCTTGTCGACGTCCTCGGGCGCGCTGACCGTCGGGAGCTCGGTGGCGCTTGCCTGCGGCTTCCCGAGATCTTCGTCGTTCTTCGCCTGCTTGTAGACGAGTCCACCGAGCAGACCGAGCACCACGACACCGGCGATGATGAGCTTTTCGCGTGACATGAGTTTTCTATCTCGAGATCAGGCGAGGGAGACGTTCTGGCGAGCGGCCGTGCGCCGGCGCCAGCGCAGGAGCCCGTAGGCCGCGAAGAGCGCGGGCACGCCGACGATGAGGAAGAACTCGATGTTGCGCTGCTGGTCCTTGCGGGCAGCCTTCATGTCGTCTTCCTGCTTCCGGAGCTGGTCCTCGGTCTCGTCGGGCGAGATGCGGAGCTTCTCGCCGTACGTGAGGTTCGGGTCGCTCGTGAGCTTCGCGCTCGACGCGAGGAGGTCGGTGTCGCCGCTGAGCCAGTCGAGCGTGTTCTTGAACACAAGGATCGACGAGGTCAGGTACTGCTGCGCGTAAGGGCCGGCCGCCATCTCGAGCTGCTCGTCGCCGCCGAGGCTCGGCATCATCTGCCCGTACTGCCCCATGTCGGGCCCGTTGCCCGCGCGGGCGAGCGGGTTCGCGAAGAACTGCGACGACGCGAGCACGAACACGCGCGCCGGCTTCGCGCTCTTGGCCGGCGCGTCGACGCCCTCGTGGTCGCCCGAAGGGAACGCCGACGTGAGCGTGCCCTCGACGTCGGCCGCGAGACCGAACTGCTGCTGCGAGAGGCCCTTGAGCTCCGGAGCCCACTGCTTCTTGAAGGGCGCGAGGTCGGCGGTCGCCCCCGTGAGGTGGACGCTCATCGGCGACGAGCGCATCTCGATCGACATCTTGGCGCCCGGCTGCTTGTCCGTCTTGAGCGAGAGGCTCGACGCGAACGGCACGGCGATGTCCTGGATGCGGAAGAGCGCGGGGAAGCTCGTGTCGACGAGCTGCTCCTTGTCGGTGAAGCGCGGGTCGTCCTGCACCTCGAGGATCTGCGGCATCTCCACCTGGGCGAACATGCCCGCGGTCGGCGTGAGGAGGCGCACGTGGTGCCAGAGGTCGAGCACCGCATCCTTCTCCATCGCGATGCCGTAGCCGTCGAGCAGCTTGTCGAGGCCGTGGAGGTCGAGCGTCGCGTTCATGCTCGCGTCGCTGGCCTTCACGTTCACCGCGCTGGCGACGACGGCGAGCGACTTGCCCTTCATCACGAACTGGTCGATGCGGCGGAGCTCCTTCTCGGAGATGTCCTTGCCGGGCTGCGTGACGAGGAGGCCGTCGAGCTCGTCGGGCACCTCGGCGTCCCCGCCCTTCAGGTCCACGTCCTGGAACGTGTAGAAGGGGAAGTTCTGCGTGAG
The DNA here is from genome assembly GCA_963797395.1 of uncultured delta proteobacterium. GTDB lineage: Bacteria > Myxococcota_A > Polyangia > Polyangiales > Polyangiaceae > Palsa-1150. The sequence continues at coordinate 206,280 of CAWCPA010000008.1, read as the reverse complement.
GATGGTCTGCATCGAGTACTTGCCCACGTGCGTCGGCACGAGGTTGTTCTCGGACGGCTTGATCTCGTCGTGACCGGTGAGGATGCCGATCTTGTGGTGGATGTCGTCGCCCTTGTCGCGAATCTCGCGAATCTTGTTCGTGATCCAGAACTCGAGGCCGTCGGTGCGGTCCGGCGGGAGGAACTTGATGACGTCCTGCTGCTCGCCGTACTTGAAGACGAGGCCCATGAAGCCCTGCGCGACGGCGGCCTTCTCGTCGGTGTCGCTCGCCTCGCCGAACGGCTGCTCGATGAGGCCCGCGTCCTTCGCCACCTTCTTCGTGTCTTCGTCCTTCGGCTCGATGATCGCGTAGTCGAACTTGCCGCCGCTCGCGTTCTTGTACTCCTGGAGGAGATCGCGAAGGTCGCGGACGAACGCGTCGAGCTTCGGCAGGCCGCGCGTGACGTACGCGTCGACCGTGAGCTCCTGCTTCATCGAGTGGAGGAGGCTGGCGCTGCCCTTCGAGAGGGTGAACCTCTCGTTCTTGGTGACGTCCTTGCGGGCGTATATCCCGAGCGCGGAGAGGGCGTTCGATCGCCACGAGGATCGCGGCGACGACGACGATGAGGACGCCGCTCTCGACGGCGGACTTCTTGCGTTTCTCCATGGCCATGGCGGGTCTTCCTCTATGCCTTGCTGAAGATCACGACCACTTGCGGCTCTCGAGCGAGCGGAAGCTCACGAGGAGGCAGAGGATGGTCACCGAGGTGAAGTAGACGAGGGCGCGCGTGTCGATGAGGCCGCGCGAGAAGGGCTGGTACCGCGCCTGGAACGACACGAAGTCGACCGCGTCGCCGAACCACCCGTGCACCGACGAAGCGGCCCACCCGAGCCCGTAGAGCACCGCGAACGTCGCCGTCGTCAGGAAGAACGCGACGACGTCGCTCTCGGTCAGGCTCGAGTACATCAGGCCCACGCCGACCGCCGCGCAGCTCAAGAACAGGCACCCGAGGTAGCCCGCCCACACGGGGCCCCAGTCGAGCGACCCGAGGTTCCACGGCCACTTGAACATCGCGATCGGGTAGAGCAGCGTCGACGCGAGCAGCACGACGACGATTCCGAACGAGGCGAGGTACTTGCCGAGGACCACGTCGATGTCGCTCACCGGCATCGTGATGAGGAGCTCGAGGGTGCCCGACCCCTTCTCGGCCGCGATCGACCGCATCGTGACCGCCGGGATCACCACCATGGTGATGAGCACGGGCAGGTACGAGAACATCTGGTCGAGCGTCGCGCGATCGGTCTCCCAGAACGCGCCGACCGACGAGCCGCCCACGTTGATGTGGGGGGCCATGAAGAAGAGCGCCCCGAGCAGCAGCATCGTGCCGCCGAGCACCACGTACGCGACCGGTGAGTTGAACTGCGCCCGCAGGTCACGACGGGCGATGATGAGGATATTTCGCATGTCTCAGCTCCGGTCCGCCTTGGCGACCGCCTCGGCGTGCGCGGTGGTCTCCACGCCGTCGTCGTCGTCGTCGTCTTCGTCTTCGTCGTCCTCGTCGGCGCCCGTCGTGGCCGAGATTTGCCGGTTCCGGCGCTCGTCGCCGATGGTGAGGCTGCGGAACACGTCTTCGAGGGTCTGCGAGTCGCGGTGCAGCTCGAGGAGGACCCAGCCCTTCTCGACGACGAGCTGGAAGAGCTCGGGCCGGACGTCGTTGTCTTGCTCGCTCACGAGCTCGAACGCGTGCGCGCGCTCGTCGGTCGGCAGCTCGCTGAGCTTCTTCACGCCAGCGAGGGCGGCGAGCGCGGCCTCGACCTCGGCCTTCTTCGGCGGCGCACCGCGCCCGCGGTACGGGCGGTCGGCCGCGGACTCCTGAATGGAGACGACGTACTTCACGCGGCCGCTCTTCGCGCGGATCTCGTCGAGCGGCCCGTCGGCCACGATGCGCCCGCGCGACACGATGATCGCTCGCGCGCACGACGCCTCGACCTCAGCCAGGTTGTGGGTCGAGAGGAGGACCGTGCGGTCTTCGCCGATCTGCTTGAGGTAGTCGAGGAACTCGGCCTTCTCGTTCGGGTCGAGGTCGCTCGTCGGCTCGTCGAGGATGAGGATCGGCGGGTCGTGGATGAGCGCCTGCGCGAGGCCGACGCGCTGCCGGTAGCCGTGCGACAGGTGCTTGATCTCCTTGCCGAGCACCTGCGCGAGGCCGCACACCTCGACCACGTTCCTCGCCCGCGCCTTGAAGGTGCTGGGGTCGAGGTTGCGGAGGTCGGCGGCGAACTGGAGGTACTCGACGACGCTCATCTCGAGGTAGAGCGGCGCGCGCTGCGGCAGGTAGCCGAGGCTCTCGCGCACCTTGAGCGGCGCGTCGAAGACGTCGTGCCCGTTCACCCGCGCGAAGCCGCCGCTCGGCGAGATGAAGCACGTGAGGATGCGCATCGTCGTCGACTTGCCGGCGCCGTTCGGGCCGAGGAAGCCGACGATCTCGCCGCGCTTCACCTCGAAGCTGATCTTGTCGAGGGCGCGGAACGACCCGAAGTTCTTCGAGAGGTCGTTCGCGTAGATCATCACGTCGTTGGACATTGCGAGCCTTGGACGATGGTGGGAGGGACGGAGCGGGACACGCTTCCACACGGGCGCACCACGGATGGGTGCCCATGCTTCTGCGACTTATCCCCAGGTGAGAGCGCGGCGCATGGTACCGAGGGCCCCCAAGCTGTCAACGCCTGCAAAGAACGGCGGGGGCGCCGCAAAAAACCACCCGCGTGCGGGGTTATTCCTGAAATTCGGATGGGCTTCGACGGGTCGAGCCCGGCGCGCACCAGGGCCACGTTGCCCGGGGCCCCGAGGCCCTTCGGATCCGTTCAGGTTCAGTTCGAGGAGAAGTCGTTCGTGATGTAGAGGGTGTGGCCGACGTAGTAGAAGCCGGCCCCGACCTTCGTGAACTGCGTGTCCACGATGTTCTCGTAGTGGCCGTGCGCCTCGCCGGTGCCGGGCCCCTCGGCCCACATGTCCGCGAGGATCTCGGTCGATCTGCGAGAGCTCGTTCGTGGCGGCGCTGTCCGCGGCCATCCAGGCGTCGGTGTAGCCCTCGTTCTCGCCCTGCGCGTTCAGGCCGAAGCCCTGCGCCGCGAGCATGGCCTGCGCCTGCTGGTAGTACATTTCCTTCGCGGCGTTCGTGGTCGCGCTGGTGGCCTCGTCTTCGACGGCCGACACCATGTTCTCGAAGTCGATGAAGTGCTGGTGCGCCATCGTCGGCATCGTCGAGAACTGCTGCGAGCCCGCGAGCGCAAAGGCGCAGAGCTTCGCGTCGAGGACGAGCGGCGGCGCGCCGACGGTCGCGCGGTCGCTGTTGAGCACCTCGAGGTTGTGCTCCTCGAACGCATCGAAGCCGCCGTCGGTCGTGTCCACCGTGGAGGCCGCGTCGCCGCCGCCGTCCGCGACCTTGCCGCCCGCGTCGCCGCCGCTCGAAGCGCCGCTGCCCGTCGACCCGCTCGACGTGCCGCTGGCGGAGGCGCCGCTCGAAGCGCCGCTGCCCGTCGACCCGCTCGAACCCGAGGAGCTGCCAGAACCCGACGACCCGCTGCCCGCGCTCGACCCGGACGACCCGCTGTTGCCCGTGCCGTCGCCCTGGTCGCTGCCGAGGGATCCGCTCGACCCGCCGCTGCAACCGATGGCCCACACGATCGCGCACGGCACGAGGACCGAGCCCATCACCGGCTTCTTCTTCGCCGGCTCCCCCGACCCGTCGCGTCTCGCGGCCATCATGGGATGACGATGGATTTCCACGCCGGGGTCGAGGCCAGTCCAAATCGCGCCGCCACGGGCAAATGCCGCGGAGAGCGGACGGAAGGCACTCTCACTGGAAGCGCCTCTTTCAGCCGGCCTGCAGCGTCGTGATGACCCCGAAATGGTCGCTGGGGAAGGTGCCGTTCACCGGCCCGTCGAAGCACACGCGCGCCTCGAGCGGCGAGCCGCGGCGCCGGTCGTCGAGCCCGCGCACGAAGACGTAGTCGATGCGCCGGTCCGGCTCGCCGAGCGTGCCCGCGAAGGGGTTCCGCCGGGCGAAAGTGGTGCCCGGCGAGCCGTCGCCCGCGAGCGCGAACGCATCCTGGAAATAGACGCGCTTGCCGCCACCCAGGCTCGTGAGGCCGCGCAGGAAGCGGATCTCGTCCGAGTCGGGCTCGGCGTTCATGTCGCCGACGAGGATGGCGGGGAACAGCTCGGGCTTCGCGAGCGCCTCGATGCGCAGCGCGATCTCGCGCATCTGCACCTCGCGCACGTGCCCCTCGTCGAACTTCCAGTTCAGGTGCGTGACGAAGAACGGGATCGTCCCGAACGGGGCCTCGAGGTCGGCGTGCACCAGCGTGCGCCGCTCGCTCGTGCCGACGCGCGGGAGCTCGAAGACGTGGCTGCGCGCGATCGGCCAGCGCGAGAGGATGGCGTTGCCGAGCCACGGGTCGTCGCGCGAGCGCCCGTACGCGACGTGGTAGCCGAAGCCCTCGGCGATGGCGGTGACCTGGTCGAGCCCGTCGCCGTGGTCGGGCGCGAGCTGCATGACCTCCTGCATCCCGAGGACGTCGGGCGCGAGGTCGCGCACGCCCGCGCGGATCGCGGCGAGGCGCTCTTCCCAGGGGCCGAGGCGGTTCCAGATGTTGAGGGTCGCGACCTTGAACGTGTTCATGGGGTCCTCGGTGCCTCCTTCACCAGCCGCACTGACCGTGGGCGTTGCGCTCCGCGTTCTGCTCGGACAGCCATTTGCGAAGCGGCGCGAAGTACTCGAGCATCGCCGCCGCGCTGGCCTCGCGCCCCGCGCCGATGGCTTCCATGGCCTCGGGCCACGGCTTGCTCGCGCCGAGGGAGAGCATCTCCATGAGCTTCGCGCCGGCCGCCTTGTTGTCGTGGATGGAGCACTCGTAGAGCGGCCCCTTCTCGCCCGCCGCCTCGCAGAGCGCCTTGTGGAACTGGAACTGGTAGAGCCGCGCGAGGAAGTAGCGCACGTACGGCGTGCTCGACGCGACGTGGAACTTCGCGCCCGGGTCGAAGTCGTCGGGCCCGCGCGGCACGGGGGCCGACACGCCCTGGTACCGCTCCTTCAGGCGCCACCACGCGGCGTCGTAGTCGGCCGGCGGCACCTTCCCGGAGAAGACGTCCCACCGCCACTTGTCGATGAGGAGCCCGAACGGCAGGAACGCCACCTTCTCGAGCGCCATCTTCATCTGCTGGTTCGACGAGCGCGTGGTCCGAGAGCGCGCCGGCAGCGGGGAGCAGGCCGAGCGAGCGCGCGTACGCGGGCGTGACGCTGAGGGCGATGGTGTCGCCGATGGCCTCGTGGAAGCCGTCGTTGGCGCCCTGCTCGAAGAGGATCGGCTGCTTCTCGTAGCGCTGGAAGTAGAAGTCGTGCCCGAGCTCGTGGTGGATCGTGACGAAGTCCTCCTCGGTCGGCTCGAGGCACACCTTCACGCGGAGGTCGCCGCTCCACGTGACGTCCCACGCGCTCGCGTGGCACACGACGTCGCGGTCGCGCGGGCGCGTGAAGAGCGAGCGCTCCCAGAACGTGGGAGGGAGCGGATCGAAGCCCAGGCCCGTGAAGAAGCGCTCGGCCTGCTTCACCATCTTCACCGACTCCCATTTCTGGGCTTCCAGGGCCTTGCCGACGTCGAGCGAGGGCTCCGCCGGATAGGGCGTCACGAGGTCGGCGACGTTGTTCCACTCCTGCGCCCACATGTTGCCGAGGAGCTGCGAGGGGATTGGCGCGTGGTCGGGCACCTTGTCCTTGCCGTACTTCGCCTGCAGGCGCGCGCGCACGTAGCAGTGGAGCTCGTCGTAGAGCGGCTTCACCTCGCCCCACAGGCGCTCGATGTCGGCCTCGAAGGCGGCCGGGGTCTCGTCGTATCCGGCGCGCCAGAGGGCGCCCACGTCGTCGAAGCCGATCGACCGCGCGCCCTCGTTCGCGAGCGCGACGTACCGCGCGTACTCGTCCTTGAGCGGCGCGGCGGTCGCGTGCCAGCCGCGCCACGCGTCGACCAGCTCCGCGAAGTCGCGGCTCTTCGCGAGCACGCGCGAGAGGTCCTCGAGGTGGAGGCACGGCGGGCCGGGCGTCTTGCCCGCGGCCTTGTCCTTTTGCGCGGCGGCGGCCTTGTCGACCGCGAGCTTGTAGAGCGGCGCGTTCGGCGCCGGGCAGTACTGCGCCTTGCCGTACGCGCCGGTCATCGCGGCCTCGATGCGCGCGAGCTCGGCGCGCTTGCTCGGGTCGGGCGGCGAAGGGATCGTCTGCGCGAGCGACAGGAGGTAGAGCTTGCGCGCGAGCTCGGGCGGGAGCGACGCCCGGATGCGGATCGAAGCGACGCGCGCGCTGGATGCGCGTCGCCCACATAGGCCGCGGTGGCCTCTTCGCCGGCCGCGGCGAGGGCCTCGGTGTCGTCGGTGATGAAGTTCTCGTTCACCCAGCCGGCGCGGTCGCGCGCGACCCAGAGGCGGCGAAGGTTGCCTCGACGTCCTCGAGGAAGGCCTGGGCTTCGGCCACGGTCGGGGGCGAGGGAGGCGCCGTCGCGGGCGCGGAGGCCGCCGGCGCGGGCGCCGGGGGCGCGGGGGCGGGGGGCGGCGCCGGGGCCGCGCAGGCGCCAAGAAGAACGAGGGCGATCGCAGGCGCTTTGGGGGAGTGGGGCACGGGGCGCACAAGGTAGCGCACCTCTGCCTTCCGCCGTGCGCCCGGCCGCGGCTGGCGTGCGCCGCGCAGGCGCGGTAGACGAGCGGCACCGTGACCAGCCCCGCTTTGACCTCGTTCCCCAAGGACCGCATCAAGGTCCTCCTGCTCGAGAACATCCACCCGAGCGCCCACGAAATCTTCAACGGCGAGGGCTTCCACCTCGAGACCCTGCCGGGCGCCCTCAGCGAGGAAGAGCTCGTCGCGCTGCATCGAAGACGTGCACGTGCTCGGCATCCGCAGCAAGACGCGCGTCACCGACGCGCGTCCTCGGCGAACGGCGCGGCGCCTCCTCACGCTCGGCTGCTTCTGCATCGGCACGAACCAGGTCGACCTCGCACGGCGCCAACCGCCGCGGCGTCCCGGTCTTCAACGCGCCGTTCTCGAACACGCGCAGCGTGGCCGAGCTGATCATCGCCGAGGTCGTCATGCTCGCGCGGCGCCTCGGCGACCGCGTCGCGCGAGATGCACGCGGGCCAGTGGCGCAAGGTCGCCGACCGGCTGCTTCGAGGTGCGCGGGAAGACGCTCGGCATCGTCGGGCTACGGCCACATCGGCCGGCAGGTCGGCGTCCTCGCCGAAGCCATGGGCATGCGCGTCGCCTTCTTCGACATCGCCGCGCAAGCTGCCGATGGGCAATAACCGCCCGACCAAGACGCTCGACGACCTGCTCGGCCAGAGCGACTTCGTGACGCTGCACGTCCCCGAGACCCCGCAGACGAAGGGCATGATCGGCGCGAACGAGATCGCCACGATGCGCACGGGCGCGACCTCCTGAACGCCGAGCCGCGGGACCGTCGTCGACATCGCCGCGCTCGCGGCGGGCCTCAAGAGCGGCCACATCGGCGGCGCCGCCATCGACGTCTATCCCGGAGGAGCCCGAGACGAACAGCGACGGCTTCATGACGCCGCTGCCGCGGGCTGTCGAACGTCATCATCACGCCGCACATCGGCGGGTCGACGGCGGAGGCGCAGGAGGCCATCGGCCGCGAGGTCGGCGACGCGCTCACGCACTTCGTCAACGCGGGCGTCACCACCGGCGCCGTGAACTTCCCGCAGCGTCGACGCCGCGCTGCCGCACGACAAGCACCGCATCCTGAACGTGCACAGGAACGTGCCGGGCGTCCTCCGCGACATCAACCGCATCGTCAGCGACAAGGGCGCGAACATCGGCGGCCAGCTCCTCGCGACCGACCCGGAGATTGGCTACCTCATCATGGACCTCGACCAGGACGTGTCGCGGGACGTGAAGAACGCCATCGCCGCCATCGACGCGAACATCAAGACGCGCATCCTCTTCTGAGGGGATGACGACGGACCGTCGTCTTGATCGGCCGTGATTAAGTGTGAAAAGCGCACTCTCAACGGCAAATCGTTGATTTGACGATTGCCCCCACCGCGCAGCCTGGTACCGCCTGAGGTACAGACCGGGTTGCCATCGGAGGGCACCATGCGACCATCAGCAGAAGGCGACGGCGCTCGCGACACACGAGCCGGCATCGGTGCGGTGGCCTCTGCCCGACGAGCCGCTCTCCACAGTGGCGTGTCCGCTCTGCCAAGGATTGCAGGCTCGCGCGCTCATGTATGGGTGCGATCGCAGCTTTGGCCGCCCCGGATATTACCCTGTCGTGCAATGCGCCGATTGCAGTCTCAAATACGTCAACCCTCGGCCCACGAACGAAGCGCTCTCGGTCCACTACCCGGACAACTACTTCCCCGTCCGGCTGCCGAGCACCAAATCGCCATTTCTGCAGCTCTTCTCGAACGTCCTCTTCGGCCTGCGCTGGAGCGGCTATCTGGCCAGCATCGAAAGCGTCATCGGTCGAATCCCGGCGGACGCGAAGGTCGTCGACGTCGGCTGCGGCCTCAACCACTTGCTCGTTCGGCTCGAACAGCTGCGCGGCTGCCGCGGACTCGGCATCGACTTCAAACGGGAGATCGTCGACTACATACGGGAAAAGCAGGGAATGCCCGCGCACCTCGGCACGCTGGAGGACGCGCACCTCGACGAGGCGAGCGTCGATCTCGTCACGATGAACGAGTACCTCGAGCACGAGCCCGACCCGCTCCGGGTTCTCCGCGAAGCGCGGCGAATCTCGAAGCCTGGCGCGCATCTCGTCATCGAGATCCCGTACATCAGCGGGCTCACGGCGCGCATGTTCGGTCCATTCTGGTCGCAGCTCGACGTCCCCCGGCACCTGGTCTTCTTCACGCCTGACACGTTGAAAGACATGTTGCGGCGGTCCGGCTACCGGCTCGTGCACGCGAAGCCGTTCGGCGCGCCGTTTTCGTTCGGCATCAGCGTGCTGCACGCCCTGGGATACAAGAACCTCGGCGGGATCCACCGCCCTCGACCTGCTCCTCATCGGCTTCGCGGGCGCGCCCTTCGTGCCGCTCTTCCCGTGGCTGCACGAGTTCCTGTTCGTCGTGGCCCGCGCGGAGACGGCCGAGGCCGGGCCAGGAGCCTAGCGATTCCTCCCGCTTCCAGTCGCCGGTCGCCCGGAGCTCGCGCGCCATCGAAGGCGCCGACCACCGCGATGGGAGACGTCGACGCCCTCGCTCGGCTCTTCCAGCCGCGCCGACGCGCGCGCCGCCGTCGCGATGAAGAAGGTGTCCGCGCGCTCGACGAGCGCCCGCGCCTCCGCCGACAGCGCCGGCCCCTCGAGGCGCCCGCCGGCCGGCGCGCCCGAGGAGCCCCACCGGGGCGCCGGCCGCGAGCGCGGTCGGCGGCCCCGGCAGCGCGTCGACGCGCAGCGTGAGCGGGTCCGGCGAGCTCGCGAAGCCCGGCGGCCCCGCGAGCACCGACGCCCACGGGCGGAGCGCCGCGTCCTGCGCGCCGAGCACCACGAACGGCAGCTCGGCGAAGAACTCGCGGTCCTCCTCGGGCAGGCGATCGCCGATGGTGCGCCACCCGATTCGACTCCATCCGGTCGCGGAGCCCCACCCGCGCCTGAACTGCCTGCTCCCCCTCGTGGAACGGTGAGCGCGCCATCGCCGGTTCCTCCTTCAGCCCGACCGCTTCATTCCCACGAAGCGCGGCAGCGCCTCGACGCGCGCGAGCCAGGCGCGCACGTGGGGATACGACTCGAGCGAGATGCCGCCTTCGGGCGCGTGCGACGAGTACGTGTACATCGCGACGTCCGCGATCGTCGGCGCGTGGCCCACGAGGAAGCGCTTCGACGCCAGGTGCCGATCGCATCACCCGGAAGAGCTGCGCCGCGAGCGCCGTCGCGCGATCCACGTCGATTCTTCGTGCCCAGCAGCTTCGCGACCCGCGCCATCCCCGGGCCGAGGTGCAGGGGGCCCGACGCGACCGACAGCCAGCGCTGCACCTGCGCCGCGCCGACCGGATCGCGCGGCAGCCACTCGCCCGACGGGTCGTACTTCGTCGCGAGGTAGACGAGGATCGCGTTGCTCTCGGGCACCGTGACGTCGCCGTCCTCGATGACGGGCACCTGCCCGAGCGGGTTGCGGGCGAGGTGCTCGGGGGTCTTCTGCGCGCCCTTCAGGATGTCGATCTCGACGCGCTCGAACGGCAGGTCGAGCAGCGACAGCATGAGCTCGGCGCGGTGCGAGTGGCCGGAGAGGGGGAACCAGTAGAGGCGAATGGGGCGGGAGGGGCGTTCCATGCCCGGGAACATAGGGCGTCCGCGCCCGATGCCGAATGCCCGTTCTTGACAACGAACACGTTGCAACCCCTGCAAGGATGCGCGCGGACCGGCTCGAAGCGATGCGCGTGTTCGTCGCGGTCGCCGAGGCCGGCGGGTTCGCGACGGCGGCGCGGCGGCTCGCGATGTCAGCCGCGGCGGTGGGCCGGACATGGCCTCACGCGCGCCCTCTCGTACATGGTCCGGGCCGAGCTTCGGGCGGGCCAGCTCGAGATTGTCCTCGCCGACTACGAGCGCGCCCGTGCCGATCCACGTCGTCCACCCGGGCGCCGCGCCCCCCGCCAGGGTGCGCCTCTTCGTCGACCTCGCGGCCGGGCGCCTCCGCGCCCAGGGCGCGGAGGGGGCGTTCGGCGCTACTGCGGCTGGCAGTCGAACGGATCCGCGGTCGTGAGCCCGCAGAGATTGAGGTTCGCCTTCCCGAGGCACGTCTGCGGGATGCACGGCATCCCGTTCTGGCACTCGGCGCTCGCGCGGCACACCTGCGCCTGCCCTTGCTCGCTCGAGGGGCTCATCGTGGGGCAAGTGGCGGCGCAGACCGTCTTCGCGGACCCGATTGGGCCGCTGTTGTCGGCCTCTCCGCAGCAGACCTGATTCGCGGGGCAGTCGACGGCGCCGCCGCAGTTGAAGGCGGCCGCGATGCCCGTGCACGCCGTGCCGTGTTTGATGCACGTGCCGGTCGGGTCGCCCTGGAGGTCCTGGCTGAGGCAGCACGTGTGCGTCGAGAGATTGCACGTGCCGCTGCCGCAGGTGACCGTGGTCGGTCCGTCGGGCGCCGCGTCGAGGATTGTGTAGCCGAGAGGAGCGCCGCCATCGCCGCCGCTCTTCGCGTCGGGCGCCGACCCGGAGTCCAGGCCGCTCGACGTGCCGGAGCTCGCCCCGCTGCCGGAGCCCGCGCCGCCGCCCGAGCCGGACGCCGTGCCGGTTCCGGCGCCGCTGCCGGAGCCGCTGCTGCCGGAGCCGGTGTCGCTGCCGCTGTTTCCCTGGTCGCCCCCGAGGGGGCCCGGCGAGTTGCTGCTGCACGACGCGAAGGCGAGCGTGGCGGACACGGCGCCGAGCGCCGCAGCCCAGCGAAGGCCCGCGCCCGACATCGACCTCGCCGCGAAGGGGGTCATAGCTTCGTGCAAGTGAACGACGATCCTGTCTGCAGGCCGCAGAGCGTCAGATGGGCGGCGGGGGAGCCCGAAGCCGTGCACGACTGCGGCGTGCATGCCTCCTTGTTGGCGCATTCGCAGCTGGTCTGGCAGAACTGCAGCTTGCCGCTCACGGGTCCGGCGGTCGCCTGAGGGCACAGCCCGTCGCTGCCCGGTGTCGTGCACGCGCTGCCAACCCCGCTCGCGCTCGAGTTGTTGGCGCAGCACAGCATGCCCGACGCGCAGTCACTCTGCTCGAGGCACCCGAACTGGGCCGCCGTGACGCTGCAGGCCTGGGCCGAGGGAGCGACGCACGTCGCCACCATCGTGAGGGCATCGAGGCACGCGACGTGGCTGCGGAGATCGCACGCCGTCGTCCCCGGGCCGGCAAGGTGCAGGACGCCCGCGTCGTCGTAGTACACGGTGTCGTCCGCGACGCGCTCGCACGACGGCGAACCGCTCGTCGAGCCGGTGGTCGAGGTGCCCGAAGAGCCGCTGCCGCTCGAGCCGGTGCCGCCCGAGCCGCTGCTGCCGCTGCCGCCCTCGCCTTCGTCATCCCCGAGGCCGCCCCCGCTCGACTTGCTGCTGCACGCGGCGGACAGCGCCGTCGCGAGAGAGAGTCCGACGCATACGATGAAGATCTTCGAGGAAGCGACTTGTCCGAGACGCATTGAGTTTCTCTCCTCCGGAGGGGCGACCACAAAGGCTACCCGGTCCCCCACCCCCGCCGGAAGTCTCTGCAGCGTGACGCGGGGCCGGACGACCCGCGTCACGGAGAAACGACGCTGCCCCTGTCGCACCTTCGCTTACGCTGGCGAGGCCACCCTGCGGCATCGCGCGCGCGTCATTGGGCCGCCATGCAACCGTAAGGCTGCTGCGTCTGGAGGCCGCACAGGTCGAGATGCGCGAACCCGCTCACGCAGGTCTGCGGGATGCACTCCATCTTGTTCAGGCACTCGGCGCTGTCGCGGCACACCTGCGACTGGCCCGTGGTGCCGTCGGAGCTCGACGTCGTCGGGCAGCTCGATTGACAGAAGGTCTGCGCCTGGAGGGTGGTCTTGTCGGCGGTGCCGCAGCACACCTGCCCCTTGGCGCAGTCGACCGCGCCGCCGCAGTTGAACGCGGCTTCCTCCGACATGCAGGCCGCGTTGTGCGCGATGCACCGGCCAGTCGGCTGGAGCGTCTGCGTGTCGAGGCCGACGCAGCAGGTGTTCGTCGAGAGGTTGCACTGATCCTGGCCGCACGTGACGATGGTCACGCCCGCGTCGCCGGTCGTGCCGCCGCTCGTGGATCCGGTGGTCGAGGAGCCCGACGTCGTGACCGTCCCCGTCGAGGCGCTGCCGCTCGAAGCGCTGCCGCTCGAGCCGCTGCCACCCGAGCCGCTGCCGCTGGAGCCGCTGCCGCCGGACCCGCTGCTGCCGCTGCCGCCCTCGCCTTCGTCATCCCCGCTGCCGCTCCCGCTCGTCTTGCTGCTGCACGCGGCGGACAGCGTCGCGAGGGAGAGCCCGATGCACACGGCGAAAGTCTTCGAAGCGAGTTGTCGGAGACGCATTGGGTTTTCTCTCCTCCGGAGGGGGCGACCCCAAAGCTACCCGGTCCCCCGACCCCTGCCGTCTCGGCAGCGTCGAAGTCGGCTCCCGTACAGCGTCACGGAGAAACAACGCTGCCCCTGTCAGCGGGAGAGCGTCACGTCGCGCGAGAGCAGACCGTCGGCATCGCGCACGAACTTCTGCCACGCCGCATAGTCGTCCCCGGGCTGCACGCGGCCCGCGGGGATGTCGACGACGCGGTCGAAGTCGATTGCGTGCGCGCTCACCGCGTCGCGCACCGCCACCCGGGCCTCGCCGCTCCGCTGCTCGCCGCGCGCGACGTCGAGCGGCATCCGGTAGCCGTCGGGCAGGTTCACGCGCACGCGCACCTCGGCGTGCCACGCGCCCCGCCGCAAGATCGGAGTCTTGCGCTCGGGCAGCGCTGCGAGCTGCGCCAGGTTCGGCAGGAACGGCGGCCGCACCGCGAGGCCGCCCGAGAACGGCTTGGCGAACTGCGGTACGTCGACGTAGAGGTGCATCACGAGCGGCTGATCGAGCGCGGTGCTGTCCACCTTCAGCTCGCGCACGTGCCCGCCGTCGAAGGAGGGCGCGACGATCTCGCGCTCCACGAAGTCGTCGATCTTCGCCTGGGGGATCTGGTCGAAGGCGTTCCGCCACGCGATCGCGCGGTTGCCCTCGAACGTGAGCGCGAGGTCGAACGTCGCCGACCCGTCGTCGCGCACGTTCGCGCTGCCCTCGTAGATCACGCGGTCCAGCGCGCCGGGCGCCTTCACCGTCTCGCGGGGCATCCCCTCGACGAGCACGATCGCGGGCTGGTCGCGGAGCTCGGCGCTCGTGTACCCGAAGGGCGCGAACTTGTCGCGCACGGTCAGCCAGCGGACGCCCTTGTCGGTCACGACGCGGAGGACCAGCGAGTCGTACTGCTCGACCTCGCTCATCTTCCCGTCGGGCGCGGGCGCGAGGCCGTTCTTCACCAGCGCGAGCTGGCAGTCGATGCCGAGGAGCCGCAGGAGGTAGCGGAACGCCGATTGCCGCGAGCCGCTGCCGCCCGTGACGACGCGCCGCCCGTCGGTCTCGCGCGTGTCCTTGCTCTCCTGCACGTGCTCGAGCACCCAGCGGTACACGAGCCGCGCGCGCTCGTCGGTCGCGGCCGCGGGCACGCCGCGCACGATCTCGAGCGCCTTCGCGCGGAGGCGCGGGTCGAGCGGCGTCACGTCCGCCGCGAGGTCCACGAGGCGCCCGAGCATGCCCTCGAGGGACACGCCCCAGCCCACGCGCACGCTCGGCAGGAACTCGGTCACCGGCGGGCTCTCGGGCTCGAGCTCCGCGGGCGGGCTCAGGTCGACGCGCCAACGCCGCTCGACGAAGGTGCCCATCGGCTTCACCTGGGGGGCCGGCACGTTGCCGTGCGCCTCCACGTCGAGCGCGCGGTCGGCAGGCGTGAGGACCACGAACTCGCTCTGCCAGTAGCCCTTGTCGGCCTCGCGGAAGAACCAGAGGGGCCCGTGGTACTCGCGGCCCTGCGCGCCGTCGCCCGCCTGCGGCGTGATGTGCTCGAGCTCGATGAAGTCCCCCACCTCGAGGTTCGGCAGCGTGAGCGTCGGCTTCCCCGCGACGGGTTCCGGCTCCAGGACGCGCCCGTCGGGCTTGATGACGCGGAGGCGCAAGACCAGCCCCGTGGGAGGCTCGGTCTCGGACTCGGCGTTGATCGCCTCCTGCGATTGAAGCTTCTGGATCTCGTGCTCGAGCATGTCGCTCGACCCGTCTTCGTGCACCCAGATCGCGGAGTAGTCGAGGACGCGCGCCGCGGTGCCGTCCATGTGGTGGCCGGCCTTCTCCCACGCCTGGTACTCGCGGATGACCGCGCGCCCGTCCTTGCGGTACGGCTCGAGGTCGGTCGCGCCCTCGACGACGTCGATCGCGGCCCGCAGCTCGTCGGTGCCGGCCCCCGCCTGCAGCGCCGACGCCAGCGCGTGCCGCAGCGCCCCCCGGTCGCCCTTCGCGTACGCGAGGTCGGCGAGGCGGAAGCGCGCCTGCACGTCGCGCGGGTGCTTCGCGAGCGCCTTCTCGAGCTCCGTGGCCGCGGCGCTCGGATTGCCGGAGCGGGCCAGGACGTCGGCCTCGCGCTCGGCGGTCTCCTTGCGATCGGGGCGGCGCGTCTTCAGGCGTCCGAGCTCGGTGAGCGCGGCCTTGTAGTCGTGGCGGGCGAGCGCGCGATCGAGGTCGACCTCGCTGTCGGGATCGAGCTTCTTGATGCGCGCGGCCACGCGGTCGGCCTCGGCGGCCGGACCCGCGTCGTCGAGGGCGTCGAGGTACGCGCGGAGCGCGCCCACGTCGTCCGGGAAGCGCTGCGCGAGATTGGCGAGCGCGTGGAGCTGGTCGCCGCGCCAGCCGAGGCGGCCGTAGAGGACCGCGAGCTGCTCGAGGATCTCGGGCTCGGCGGGGACACGCTCGGCGAGGCGGCGGAGCGGGTCGACGGCCTCCGCGGGGCCGCGCTGCTGCGCGTCGTCGACGAGGGTCATGAGCTGCGCGCGCCAGAGCGCCGGGTCGCGCTTGAGCGCGCGCTCGCGGAGGGCGCGGCCGCGCGGCGCGCGGGCGTCCTCGGGGTACGCGGCGTCGGACGACACGAACGCCGAGGCCATCTCGATCGCCAGCGGCGCCGCGTCGTCGCGCTCGACGAGCGGGGCGAGGAGCGCGGACGCGACGTCGTCCATCTGGTCGACGTGCGCCCCGTACGCCGCGAGCGCGGTCATCACGGGGTCGGCGGAGAACGACCTGTCGCCCGCCGCCGCGGCGTGCACGAAGGCCTCGATGGGGTTCGGGTCGTCGAGGACGCGCGGCGGGTCGACCGAGATTGCCGGCGCGGGGTCCCCGTCGGTCACGATGCCGGCCGCCGTGCCGTCGGGGTTGAGGAGGCGCACGCTCGTCCCCGGGTTCAGGGTGCGCGCGAGGACGCGGTGCCGGCCGTCGGCCACCGAGACGTGCGCGCCGAAGCGCTGCCACGACCCCCACTCGCTCGGCCCGCGCACGAGCACCTGCACGCCGTCGATCCACAAGGCCACCGCGCCCTGCACCGCGACGACGAGCTCCCGGTCGCCGCGCGTCGTGAAGAACGACTCGGCGTAGAAGATGCCGTCTTGCACCTGCTCGTCGGCCTCGACGAGGCAGCGCGTCTGCGTGACCGGCAGCACGTGCGGCGCCGTCCCGCGCATCGGGTCGGCCGGCCAGGCCGGCGGCCATGGCCCCGGGTCCTCGGCCGGGAACGAGCGCGCCGCGTCGGACGCCACCCCGTGCCCGAAGGGCCCCGCGAGCCGCACCTTCTCGGCGCAGCCCATGCGCCGGATCACGTCGGCGTCGTACGCCTCGGGCGGCTGCTCGGCGGCCGCGTAGACCTCGCCGGCGCGCCAGTCTTCGAGCTCCGCGACGGCCCGCCAGCCGAGGTGGCCGGGGCGCGTGAGGAGGCCGTCGATGGTGGTGCGGTGGCGCGCGAAGAGGTTCGCGACCGAGCCGCGGAGCGCGAGGAGCTGCCGCCCCGAGAACCAGGCGACGAGCGGGGCCTGCGGCTCGGGATTGTCGGCGGCCGCGGCGAGCGCGCGGACGAACGCCTCCGCGGCGGTCGTCGGATTGCCGTGCGCCTCGTCGACCACGCCTCGCGCCAGCGCGGCCCACATCGCCGCGCCCTTGATCGTCGTCGCGTCGAGGCGCTTGCGCGCGACCTCGAGCTGCGCGGCGTCGCCGCCCGGCGCGAGCGCCTCGGCGAGGGCCCAGCGGCCGACCACCTCGGCGTCGTCGGTCGTGCGCCCGACCGCGCGCAGCCCGCCGAGCGACATCGCCGCCGGCGACTGCGGCAGCGACGCGCCGCACCCCGCGACGGCCGGCGCCAGGAAGAGGGCCGGCGCGAGCGGCGCCAGGAGCCGGCGGAGGAACCTGGGGACGATCACTTGGCCCCGCCGACGTTGAGCACCGCCCGCTGGCCGAGCGCGCGGTCGACCTGCTCGCACCACGCACGGAAGGCCGGGTACTCGTCCGCGGTCACGCGCGTCTTCGCGAGGGTCACGGTGGTCTTCACGTGCAGCGCGCCGCCCTCGTTCGTCACGTCGAGCGAGTACGTGCCGAACGGGCCCGAGCCCTTCGCCGGCACGGGGGCGCTCTTCAGCTTCGCTCCCGGCGGGAGCCGCAGCGTCCAGTCGTCCTCCTGCGTCCACTGCGCGTAGAGGCGCACGTCGAGCTTGCGCGTCGCTTGCGGCGCGAAGTCGCGGACCATGTGCTCGCGCCGCCCGAGCGGCACCGAGAGCCCCTCGCCCTCCGTCCGCGCGAACCTCGGCACCTTTCCGCTCACCTTCAGCGTCACGCCCTGCTCCACGTCCTCGAGGTCGCCCGCCGTCACCGCGGTGATCTCGCTGCCCGGCAGCACGTTGGCGATCATCTGCTGCACGCGCTGCTTGCGGGTCGCCTCGGCGTGGAAGCGCACGCGCCATTCGCTCGCCTCGACGCCGGTCACCGCCTCGCGCCACTCGACCTGCGCGCTGCCGTCGGCGGCGAGCGTCGCGTCGACCTTGTGCGACGAGAGGCTCGCCGTGGGCGGCGGATTGGGCAGGCGCACCAGGCTGGGCGTGCCCGCGTTGACCTGCATGGCCAACGCTCCGCGGTCCATCGCGGGGAGCTCGAGCGAGCCGGAGTACTCGGCGGTCCCGTCGAGATAGAGGTCGAGCGACGGCACGTACGCGATCATGTGGTCGAACGGCGCGAGGCTCGCGGGCGTCGTCTCGATGTCGCCCTTGTTCGCCGTGCGCACGATGACGGGCGTCGCCTTGATGCCGAGCGCTCCGAGCATGGTCACGATGAGGGTCGCCTTGTCTTTGCAGTCGCCGAAGCCGCGCGCGAAGATCTGCGCGCACCGGTACGGCTTGTACCCGTGGATGCCGAACTCCAGCGCGACGTACCGGGTCTTCTGGACCACGTAGTCGTAGATGGCCCGGACCTTCGCGCGGTCGTCCTTCAGCCCCTGGGTGAGCGCCTCGGCGCGCCGGCGCACCTCGTCGTCGGCGACGAACTGGTCGCGCACGAGGCCCCAGTACCAGCGATCGAGGTCGTCCCAGGACTTGTACGTCGAGACGTTCACGTGCCCGAGCACCTCGGCCCACGGCGGCTGGAGGGCCTCTTGCTCCGGGGCGGGGACGTTGCGCGCGCGGAAGGTGTAGATGCGCTGGTCGCCCTTCTCTTCGACCGCGCGCTCGAGCCCCGGGATCTTCGGGTCGTTGAAGTAGAAGGTGCGCGCCTTGGGCGTCATCAGCACGTACTCGCTGAGGCCCACCGGCTCGCTGCTCTGCATGTACGCGACCTCGCCGAAGTAGTCGGCCAGGTCGTTGCGCTGCGCCACGTCCTCCACGCGGTACTGGAGCTCGACGACGTCGCCCGGCTCGAGGCGCGGGTAGCGCACGTAGTAGCTGCGGGCGCTCGTGTACATCGAGACCGTGGGGTCGTCCTGCATCGATCCCGGCGCCGCTCTCGACGGCCTCGTCGACGCGCCCGTTCGCCCGGTACACGCGAGCCGCGCGCACCTCGACCGCCTGGCTGTCGTTCTCGAACGCGAACTCGTACTCGCGCGACTCGGCGGCGGCCGCCTCGGTGAGCGGCTGATAGACGACCTGGTGGAAGCGGCTCGCGAGCCCGTTGGCGAACACGCTCGTCACCTGCAGGTCGACCAACGTCCGCCGCGCCAGGCCCTCGGCCGGCGCGCCGCGCTTCGCGAGGAACTCGTCGGCCGGGCGCGCGTACAGCTCGTCGGGCCGCGGCGCCGCGGGCGCGATGTGCGCGAGCTGGTCGCGGACGTCCTTCGCCTGCGGCATGATCTCGAGCACCCGCTTGAGGAGCCGGAGCTGTTCGCCGCGCTCGCCCGCGAGCGCGTACACTTCCGCGAGCTGCCGCATCATGTCGGTGTCTTCGGGCGCGAGGTCGAGCGCCCCGCGGTAGGCGGCCACGGCGCGCGCCCGCTCGCCGAGGCGCATCCACGCCTGCGCGGCCGTCTGGAGGGCGCCCGCGCTGTCGGGGTTCGTCGCGAGGAGCCGGTCGATCCACCGGGCCGCGCCGGCCACGTCCCGGCGGGCCACCGCCACGTCGATGCGCGCGCGGGCGAACGCCGGGTCGTCGAAGCGCAGCGCCGCGTACCGCTCGGCCACCTCGTCGGCCTCGGTCTCGCGGCCTTCGTCGCGCAGCGCGGCGACCGTCGCGCGGAGCAGCCCGACGCTGTGCGGGCGGCGCACCAGCGCCTGCTCGAGCTGGGAGAGCGCGGTGTCACGGAGGCCCGCCTCCTCGTAGAGCTCGACCTTGGCGAGCGTCGCGGGCACGTCGTCGGGGTCGAGGGCGAGGACGCGCTCGTAATACGGGATGGCGTCCCGCCAGTTCACGCCGGCCCGGGCGTACGCCGCGCGGGCGAGGAGCGCCTCGATGGTCTCGGCGCGCGTCGCGCGGCCGGCGGCCACGATCGCGTCGGCCCGGTCGATCCATGCGGCGCGCTGGTTGCGGCTCTCGGCCACGTCCCCCGCGAGGAGCAGGCGCGCGACCGTCGGCGCCTTCTCGGCCGCGCGGCGCGCGAGCTCGCGGGCGCGGTGCTCGCTGGGGTCGTCGGAGCCGGTCGCGCCGAGGTAGCGCGCGTAGGCCTCGAGCACGGCGGGGTCGTTGCCCTTCGCGAGGCGCTCGAAGCCCTGCGCCGGACCCTCGACGTGCGAGGGCGGCGGCTGCTCGCCCTTGCCCAGCGCGACCACGGCGCCGCCCTGGGAGGCGGAGTGGCGCGGATCCGCGTCGATCTCGAGGTGCTCGTCGGGCGCGCCGTCGCCGTCGGCCACGCGGAGCGAGAGCATCGGCGGCCGCTCGTCGCCGCAGACCTTCACGGTCAGGCGGTTCCATCCGGCGCGCAGGGTGCCCGTCGCGGCGAACCGATCGGGATCGAGGTCGCGGTACTTCTCGTCGCGCAGGATCTCGACGCCGTTCCAGAGCACGAGCAGAGCTCCCGCCGTGCCCACCCAGGTGGTGACGGGGCGCGACGCCCCGGCCTTCACGCGCGCGTCCCGCACGAAGGTGGTCGCGTAAACGCAGGACTGCTCCGCGGGGCGGATGAACGCCCCGAAGTCGACCCAGCCGTACGGCGACGCCGGCGGCAGCGCGCGCCAGCGCACGGGCCGGTGGTCCTTGCCGTCGTAGTCGCGCGTGAGCTCGAGCGGGAGCTGCTGCTCCTTCTCGGGGTCGTAGGCCGCGTCGATGCCGACCTTGCCGTCGTTCTCGAACGGGCCGACGGCCATCCAGTTGCCGACGTAGCCGAGGCGGGCGACCCGGGCGCGCGCGCCGTCGAGATCGCCCCGACGGCGGCGGGCGTACGCCTCGAGGAGGCCGGCGTACGCGCGGAGGGGCGGCGCGAGGGCCGGTTCGGCCGCGAGATCGCGCAGGGTCTCTTCGACCTCGGACGGCTCGCCGCGGTCCCACTCTCCCCAGAGCTTGCGGATGGCGAGGTACGCCATCGGCCCACGCGCCGAGAGCGCCTGCGCGCGGAGCTCCGCGAGGCGCGCGTGCGGATCCTCGCCTCCGGGGTCGGCGGCGACCGCGGGCGCGGCCTCCCCGAGCGTCGCGGCCAGCGCGACGAGACCGCACAGCGCCGCGCGCGCGACGCGCCGGGGCGATGGCGGCGAGAACGACGGCGAAGGCGGCGAGGGGCGAGACGGCGAGCGCGGCAAAGCGGGGCGTGACTCTCGTGCGCACCCCGCCGTGCCGTCAAGCTCGGAGGCGGTTGAGGTGGTGCCAACCGCACCGGCCCGCGCTACTGTGAACTTGCCTCGGGGCCCTCCGTCCGCAAAAGTGGCTCTCGAAAGCGCCATGCATTCGCCATCGGAGTTGTCCCCCCCGCCTCCCTCGCTTCGCCCACCGCCGCGGCGGAAGGCTCGGGAGCGATCGAGGCCATGGGCTCCCGAGCGGGCTCGGGGGGCCTCGGCGCCCTCCTCAAGACGCTGCGCCCCCACCAGTGGGTGAAGAACGTCTTCGTCGTGGCGCCGATGTTCTTCCACAAGGATCTCTTCCTCCACACGCCGCAGGGCCCCGCGCTGAACCTCACGGTGACGGGCCGGGCGCTCGCGGCGATGGGCGTCTTCTGCCTCCTCGCGGGCGCGGTTTACACGATCAACGACCTCGTCGACGTCGAGGCCGATCGCCAGCACCCCGTGAAGCGCTCGCGCCCCATCGCGAGCGGCCTCGTGCCCGAGGGGCTGGCGCGGCTCATGGCCGTCGGGCTCGTGGTCGTCTCGCTGGGCCTCGCGTACTGGCTCGCGCCGCTCCTGGCGGTCGTGGCCCTCTGCTACTTCGCCGAGAACTGCGCCTACAGCTTCAAGCTGAAGAAGGTCGCGTTCCTCGATGTCGGGCTCATCGCGCTGGGCTTCGTGCTCCGCGTCCTCGCGGGCGGCATCGCCACCGACGTGCACGTCTCGGGGTACATGATCGCGTGCACGCTGCTCCTCGCGCTCTTCCTGGGGTTCGGCAAGCGCCGGCACGAGCTCGCGCTCGAGAACGCCGGCAAGTCGCGCGCGGCCCTCGAGGCCTATTCCCCGCGCTCTCTCACGATTGCGATGGCGACCACGGGCACGGCCACCGCGATGACGTACGTCGCGTACACGCTCGACCCGGCCACGCGCGAGGCGTTCAACTCGAACTACCTCTGGCTCACCGCGCCCTTCGTGGCGTTCGGCATCCTGCGCTTCCTCCTCCTCGTCAGCGGCCGGGTCGGCCGCGGCCTCCGCGCCGAGTCGCCCACCCAGGAGATGCTCCGCGACGTTCCGTTCGTGCTGAACGTCGTCGTGTGGGTCGTGGTGGTCATGGCCATCGTCTACCGCCTCCGGCCGAGCTTCTGACCCGTTCTGCGGAATATTGGACCCCGGGTGTGCGCTCGCGCATCGTGAGCGAGCGATGTACGGGCGCGAGATCCGGCGGACCTGACGTCCAAGCCCGGGGGCTGGACGGAGCTGGCGCTCACGCTGCCGGTCTTCCTGGTCTACCAGCTCGGCGTCGTCTTCCTGAACGTCCGGAACGCGACCGACCTGGTCACGGCGCGCCTCCTCGAGGTCGCGAACGGCGACCGCATGACGTACCTCGAGCTCACGTCGGGCGTGGGCCTGGCGCTGATGTTCGTCTTCGGCCTCCTCGGCCGCGGGCAGGGCTTCCGGATGCGCAAGGTCTTCCAGATCGCGCTCGAGGGCGCGGCCTACGCCATCGCGATGGGCACGACCACTTCGTGGGTGGTCGGCAAGATGTTTGCGGGCCCGCCGGCGAAGCTCGTCACGGGGCCCTTCGACGGCGTGGTGATGGCGCTCGGGGCGGGCTTCTACGAGGAGCTCGCGTTCCGCGTCCTGCTCTTCGGGCTCGGGGCGAAGCTCCTCGTCTGGCTCTTCGTCCGCCAGCGGGTCGGGCTCGTCGGCGGCGGGCCCCGCCTCGGCGCGGGCGCGGTGTTCATCATGCTCGTCTGGTCGCTCGTGAGCGCGGCCATCTTCAGCGGCCTGCACTACGTCGGGCCCCTCGGGGATCCGTTCGACGCGCGGTCGTTCGCGGCGCGCGCGGTGCTGGGCCTCGCGCTCACGCTGGTCTACGCGAGCCGCGGCTTCGCGGCCGCCGTGTGGACGCACGCGCTGTACGACGTGTGGGTCCTCGTGATGTGAGGGCAGGCCGGGCCCTGCCGAAATCTCCAAGCTCGAAGGCAACGCGAGCGACTAGCGTCCGTCCGCGAACCCCATGGCGGACGCTTCGAACAGGTGGTCGGGGACTTGGCGCGCGCTGGAGGTCCGGAACTATCGGCTGTACGTCGCGGGCCAGCTCGTCTCCCTGATCGGCACCTGGACGCAGTCCGTCGCGCAGTCGTGGCTCGTGTATCGCCTCACGGGCTCCGCCTTCTGGCTGGGCGTCGTGACCTTCTGCGCGCAGGGCCCGTCGTTCCTCCTCGCGACGTTCGGAGGTCTGCTCGCCGATCGCCACCGGCGGCGGACGATCCTGGTCCTGACGCAGTCCTCCTCGATGGTGCTCGCGTTCGTGCTCGCTGCGCTGACGCTGAGCGGCCGCGTCCAGGTCGCGCACGTCGTGGCGCTGGCGGTGCTGGGCGGCGCGATCATGGCCGTCGACAGCCCGGCCCGGCAGGCGTTCGTCCTCGAGATGGTCGGACGCGAGAACCTCACGAACGCCATCGGCCTCAACACGTCGATGCTCATGTGCGCGAGCTTCCTCGGGCCGGCCCTCGCGGGCCTCGCGATCAAGGCGATCGGCGAGGGCTGGTGCTTCGTCGCCAACGGCGTGAGCTTCCTCGCGGTGATCGGGGGCCTGCTCGCGATGCGCGGCCTTCCTGCACCGGCCACGGGACCCGCGCGCGAGTCGATGTGGGTCCGCCTCCTCGAAGGCTTTCGCTTCGCGGGGACGCATCCCGCCATCCGCGCTTTGCTCGGGCTGCTCGCGCTGACCTCCCTCGCGGGGTTCCCGTTCGGGACCCTGATGCCCGTCTTCGTGTCGACGATCCTCCATGGCGACTCGCGCACGCTCGGCTTGCTGATGGGGGCGCCGGGGCTGGGCGCGATGGTGTCGGGGCTCCTCTTCCCGGCGTCGGACCTGCTCGAGACCCGCGTTCGCCGGATCGCCGTGGCGTGCGCGGCGTTCGGTGTGCTGCTCGTGCTGTTCGCGCTGTCGCGCACGACGTGGGTCGCCGCGTTCTTCCTCGTGCCGGCGGGCGCGGCGACGATGGTCCAGATCACCTCGACGAACGCCTCGCTCCAGACGCTCACGCCCGACGCGCTGCGCGGCCGCGTCATGGCCATCTGGACGATGGTCTTCATGGGCTTCGTCCCGATCGGCTCGCTCCTCGCGGGCTCGCTCGCGACCGCGTTCGGCCCGCGCGTGCCGCTGGTCGCCGGCGGGATCGTCTGCGCCCTCGGGGGCCTCGGCTTCAGGGAGCGGCGAACGGCCATCGTCGCGCCAGAAAGTCGCGAGGCGTGACCCCGAGGAGCGCGCGGAACTCGGCGTTGAGGTGGGCCTGGTCGTAGAACCCGTGCTCGGCCACGAGGTGGGCCCAGCCCATGGTGCCCGCGCGGCGCGCGACCCCGCGGATGCGGGCGATGCGCGCGTAGCGCTTGGGCGAGACGCCGACGTGCTCGTGGAACGCCTGCCGGAGGGTCCGCTCTCCGGCGCCGAGGCGCCTGGCGAGCGCGCGGAGATCGTTGCCTCCCGCGTCCTTCTCCAGCGCGCGCGCGGCGTGACGCACGAGGTCCGCGCCTGCAGCGGGCTTCGCGCGATCGAGCCGGCGAAGGACCACGCCCTCGAACGCCTTCGCGACGCCCCCGGCGCTGCCCTCCAGCGGCCCCACGGCCTCGAGGAGCTCTCGCCCGGGCCTGCCCCAGAGCTCTTCGATCGGCACGATGCGATCGACGAGCTCGTGGAGCGGGACACCGAACACCGCGCGCGCGGCCCCGGGCTGAAACCTGAACTGGAGGAAGAAGGGCGAGGGCACGATGAGCTTGTACGTCGCAGCGGTGCTCGGCCCGGCGACGAGCAGCTTGAGCGCGCCGCCCCCCGGGGGCGTGACGGCCACGAGCTGCGACGAATTCGTTGGCAAGTGAACGAACTTCACCAGGTCGGGCGCCAGCGGAACCCGGTCGAGCCCGCGGATGGCGGCGACCGAAGGACGAAGAGGGCTCGGTCTCTCGAGGAGCCGCCCTTCGTGCGCGCGCATGGCGAGACGGTACCACTTGCCGGGCCCGCGGAGGCACCTGGTAACCTGCCGGGATGAGGCGCAGCTGGATGAAATGGGTCGTCGTCGCGAGCGTCGTGACGGCGGCGGCGAGCTGCGGGTCGCATTCGAGCTCGGTGGCCGAGCTGGCCCAGGGCTGCTCAATCAACAGCGACTGCGACGCGCCGCTCGTGTGCGTCTTCGCGAAGTGCCACGCCGCGTGCGCCGAGACGCGCGACTGCCCGACGGGCGAGCGGTGCGTGCCCGGCGGGAAGTACGACGTCTGCACGCTGCCCGACGAGGAGAGCTGCACGGGCGGCGACGCCGCGTCGATCTGCCCGGGCGCCCTCGTCTGCGGGTCCGACGGCGAGTGCCGCGCCGCGTGCGCGACGAGCAGCGACTGCATCCCGGGCCAGTCGTGCACGAACGCCGTCTGCGTCGAGATGCCCGACCTGACCGTGGTCGGCTCCGAGGGCGGCTCGAGCCCCGGCGACGCGGCCGGCGGGCCGACCGACGGCAGCCCCGACGTCCCCTTCGTGCCCGTCTACGAGGCCGGCGTGCTCGGGTACTTCCCGACCAACGTCTCCCCCGTCGACACGCAGACCGACGTCTGGCCCGACGCGGGCGACGCCGCGATCCTCGGCACGCACATCTCGCAGACGAGCTGCACCAACAGCTGCATCGCGGCGACGCCCACGACGGTCGCGCAGACCGACCCCGACGGGACGCTCGCGGATCTCTATATGCTCGACAGCCTCACCGTCGACGCGACCGCCACCCTCAGCCTGACGGGCCCGCGCCCGATCATCCTCGCGGTCCGCGGCCCGGTCGACATCCAGGGTCTCGTCGACGCGGCCGGCGTCGGCTACACACCCGGGCCGGGCGGCTTCGCGCCGGGCACCGACCCGGGGCCGGGTAGCGGCGGCATCGGCAATGAGGCCGCGTACCCGCACAGCCTGGCGGGCGGCGCGTCGTACTGCGGCGCGGGCGGTCAGGGCGGAGCGACCGCGCCCCCGAACGCACCGGGCGGCCCGACGTACGGCGAGCCCACGCTCCACCCGCTCATCGGCGGCTCGGCCGGCGGCGACTTCTCGGCGTACGGCGACAACTCGGCGGGCGCGGGCGGCGGCGCGATCGAGATCGTCTCGGGCACAAGCATCAGCATCGGCCCCACGGGCGCGATCCACGCGGGCGGCGGCGGCTTCCTCGGCGGCGGCGGGTCGGGCGGCGCGATCTTGCTCGAGGCGCCCGCCGTCGTGGTGCACGGCACGGTCGGCGCGAACGGCGGGGGCGGCGGCGGCTTCGGCGTGGACGGCGCGAACGCCACAGCCAACGCCCAACCCGCTCCCGGGTACGGCGGCGTCGGCGGCGCCGGCAGCGCGGGCACGAACGTCAACGGCGGCGCCGGCCAGTCGATCGACGGCGGCATCACCGCCTCGGGCGGCGGCGGCGCCGGCCGCATCCGCATCAACACCGCCAGCGGCAGCGCCGACGTCACCGGCGGCACCCTCAGCCCCGCCCTGGGCACCCCATGCGCCACCCAGGGCACCATCACCCCGTGAGGCAACATCCTCCCGCCCTAGTTTGCGAGCATCCGTCCTTTGAACGTTCCGTTCAAAGGAGTCCTGCTCCTAAGGCCCGGTGAGCTCGAAGATCGCGAGCGGGACGTAGAGGGACCCGCCGTCCTTGGCGGCCCCGAGGTCGCTGCGGTAGAGGGCGAGTCGGGCGCCGACGGATTCGCCGGCGGTCTCGGCGAGGTCGGGGCGGAGCCAGCGGCGGGCGTCGAAGGCGCGCTTCAGGCGGGCGAGCGTGACGTGCGGGCGGAAGGCGCGGGCCTCGCGGGAGACGCCGTGGCGGGCGGCGACCTTGTCGAGCTTCTTCGCGAGCTTCGCGAGATCGCCGTCAGGGTCCGCGAACTCGAGCACCACGACCTGCGCGTCTTCGGCCGACGGGAACGCCTCGAGGGTGCACGTGCCGGGGCGCGGCGGCCGGCCCGCGACGACGAGCTCCCCGAGCGCCGTGCCCACCTCTGCGACCGCGTCGACGGGCAGGTCGCCCATGAACTTGAGCGTGACGTGCAGCTTGTCGGGCGGCGTCCACGACGCGCTCGGCGCGCCGCTGGCCATCCGCAGCCGGTCGGAGACCCGCGCGACGCGGCGCACGCTCGTCGCGTCGAGGTCGAGCGCGGCGAAGGCGCGAAGGGTCTCGCCCCGCTTCCCCGGTGCTCGGCCCGCCCCCATTCGCCGCGTCGCCCGGCCTACCGGCTCGGGCCCGCCGCCTCCGCGGCCGATCGCGTCTGGCAGAAGTCCCGCACGAGCTGGAGGCCCACGTACGACGCGAGCGTCTGGATGCGCGGCCGATCGCCGGGGAAGACGCGGTGAATGAGCTCCACCGTGCCGTCGGGCCGCGCGAGCGCGAGGTGCACGGTGCCCACCGGCTTGGCCTCGGTGCCGCCGCTCGGCCCGGCCACGCCGGTGAGCGACAGCGCGAGGTCCGCCCCCGAGACGCGCCGCGCACCCTGGGCCATCGCGGCGGCCACCTCGGGGCTCACGGCGCCGTGCCAGCGGATCATCTCCTCGTCGACGCCGAGGATGCGCGCCTTGGCGCTGTTCGCGTACGTGACCGCGTCGAGGAGCAGGAACTCGCTCGCGCCGGGCTCCCGCGTGAGCATGTGGCCGACGAGGCCTCCGGTGCACGACTCGGCGATCGCGAGCGTCCACCCTCGAGCGCGGAGCGCGCGGCCCACGACCCCCGCGAAGGTGTCGTCGTCCTCGCCGTACACGTGGCCCGCGAGGCGCGCGCGCACCTCGACGGTCGCGCGCTCGCAGAGCTCGTGTGCGGCGGCGTGCGACGCGGCGCGGGCGAGCACCTTCACCTCGATCTCGGGGAAGTGCGCGCGGTAGCCGATGACGATGCCGGGGAAGGACGCCTCGACGCCCGCGAGCTTCTCGCCGACGACGCTCTCGGGCAGGCCGAACGTGCGAAGGCGATTCTGGAACTGGTTGTTCGGCGCGAGCGAGCGGATGCGCTTCGCCACCTGCTCCTCGAACATGCGCCGCATCTCCATCGGCACGCCCGGCATGAAGTAGAAGTCGCACTCGCCGAGGTGCACGCCGAACCCGGGCGCCGTGCCCACGGGGTTCGGGAGGATGTCGGCGCCCTCGGGGAAGTCGGCCTGCTTGGCGTTCGTGGCGGTGAGGGTGCGGCCGGCGCGCTCGATGCGGCGGCGGATGTGCTCGAGCGACGCGTCATCGCGCACGAGCTTCACGCCGAGCGCGCCCGCGACGGCGGCGGCGGTGAGGTCGTCGGTCGTCGGCCCGAGGCCGCCCGTGACCACGACCACGCGCGCGCGGCTCGCGAGGCGATGCAGCGCCTCGGCGATGCGGCCGGCGTCGTCGTCGACGGTCGCGTGCTCGACGACCTCGAAGCCGATCGCCGTGAGCTCGGCCGCGAGCCATGCAGCGTTGGAGTTGACGAGTTCGCCCCGGGTCAGCTCGGTCCCGATCGACAGCACTGCGCACGTCATGGGGACGGAGGACAGTAGCGCAAACCGGCGCATTTTGCGGCAGGACTAAGGGTCGTAGACGCAACGCATTCCGACGCGGGGATCCCGGCCGCCGCCGTCCCCCTCGAACACGGCCCAAACGCGCAGGTCCGCCGCGAGGTCGCTCGCCCAGCTCCCCCCCTTCGCGACCGGCACGGGCCCCGGCCCGGCGACCCATTCAGCAACGTTTCCGGCCAGATCGTGGATCCCCAAGCCCGAGTCGCCATCGGGGTGCGCGCCCACCGTGTCCGGCCCGTCGGCCCCGGAGGCGCACGGCCCGTGGGAGAGGCCCCAGGCGGCCCGCCGGCAGACCGCGCCGGTTTCGCCCCACGGATACCGGGGCGGGGCGGCCGCCCCCGCCACGGCCGCGACGATCCACTCGTCCTCGGTCGGCAGGCGCCCGCCCGGCCCTTGGCGCTCGCAGAACGCCTCGGCCTCGGCGCGCGTCATCCCGCTCGCCGCGCGCCCCGGGTCGCCCTGCGCGACCGCCGGGTCCCAGCGGCCGCGCGTCACCTCGAAGGCGTCGATGCGGAAGGGGCCCGCGTGCACCGTGCGCGGTTTCACGCGGCCCTCGGCCTCCCAGTCGGAGGGGCCGATGGTGAAGCTTGCCGCGGGCACGAGCACGCGCAGGTCGGGCGCGTCGCACCCGCGCGCGGTGAGCACGAGCGGCCGCGGGCACGCGTCGCTCGCCTCGGCGAGGCACCGCGCCCCTCGTGCGGCGAAACCGGGACCGCACCGCGCCCCCTCGTCGCGTCCGCGCGACGCCACGCCGTACGCGACCGCGAGCGCCACCGCGCCGCCCACGACGGCCATCGCCAGGAGCTCCGCCCGGCGCCCGCGTAAGGCGCCAGTTCCCTCCAGGCGTCGTGCGCCGGCAGTCACGCCGCCGGCTTTGCCACGCGGAGCTTCAGCGTGCCGACGCCCGACACCTCGACCTCGAGCGCGTCGCCGTCGACGAGCGGCCCCACGCCCTCGGGCGTGCCCGTGAGGATCACGTCGCCGGGCTCGAGCGTCATCATGTGGCTCACGTACGAGACGAGCGTCGGCACGTCGAAGATCATCCGCGACGTCGACCCGTCTTGCCGGGTCGCGCCGCCCACGCGGCATCGCACGGCGACCGCCGCCGGATCGAGCTCGGTCTCGACCCACGGGCCGATGGGGCAGAACGTGTCGAAGCCCTTCGCGCGCGTGAACTGCACGTCCTTGCGCTGGAGGTCGCGCGCCGTCACGTCGCACGCGCCCGTGTACCCGAAGACGTGCGCGAGCGCGGCGCCCTTCGCGACGTCCTTCGCGCGGCGCCCGAGGACGACCGTGAGCTCGGCCTCGTGCTCGACGCGCGCGCTCTCGGGCGGCAAGACGACCGTCCCGCCGGGCGCGAGCAAGGCCGACGGCGGTTTCAAGAAGAGGAGCGGCTCGGCCGGCACCTCGTGCCCGAGCTCCTTGGCGTGCGCCGCGTAGTTGCGCCCGATGCAGACGATCTTGCTGGGCTGCACCGGGCAGAGGAGGTCGCCCTCGCTCCATCGCACGACCTCCCCGGTCTCGCGCCCCCCGAGCCACGGGGCCCGATCGAAGAGGCGCGCCTCGTCACCGTGACCGAGGACCGCGAACCGATCGGCGTTCGAAACTCGAAGAGACGCGATGCGCATGGACGCCTCCAACTCGCTCCAACAAGGCTCTAGCTAGGGAAAGTATCGAGCTAAGCTAAGGTCGCAAGAAACGCCATGAAGATCCGGCTCGCCTTTTCACCCGACAGCGATGACATCTTCATGTTCTGGGCGCTCCTTTCGGGAAAACTCGACCCGGAGGGCCTCTCCTTCGAGGCCGAGCGCGCCGACACCGAGTCGCTCAACGCGCGCGCCGCCGCCGGCGAGCTCGACGTCGTCGCGGTGTCCATCGCGCGCTACCCGGCGATCGCGCGGGACTACCTGCTCCTCCGCCACGGCATGTCGGTCGGCCGCGGCTACGGGCCGGTGGTCGTCGCGAACGGCGCGCGCAATCTCGCGTCGCTCGAGGGCGCGCGCATCGGCGTGCCCGGCCTGAAGACGACCGCGTATCTGGTCTTGCGGCTCCTCTTGCCTCGCTTCGAGCCTGTCGTCGTGCCCATCAGCCCGTACTCGCGCGCGTTCGACGCCGTGCGGTCCGGCGAGGTCGACGCCGCGCTCCTCATTCACGAGGGGCGCCTCACGTACGAGCGCGAGGGCTTCGCGCGCGTGTGCGACATCGGCGAGGCGTGGGCGAAGGCCACGGGCGGCCTGCCCCTCCCGCTCGGGGGCAACGCGATTCGCCGCGGCCTCGGGCCCGAGCTCGTCGCCAAGGTGTCTCGCCTCTGTCAGGCGTCGATCGCGTGGGCGCTCGAGCACAGAGCCACGGTGATCGAGGCGCTCCTCGGTCAGGAGTCGCGCAAGGACCTCGCGCTCGATCGCGCCCTCCTGGATCGATATCTCGCGATGTACGCGAACGCCGACACGCTCTCGCCGCCGGCCGACGTGCAGCGTGCCATCGAAGAAATGTACGCACGCGCCGTAGGGGCCGGCCTCCTGGCCGAGCGCGTACACGTCGAAATGGCCTGAGCGCTACGCGCGTGCCGAGGCCCGGTTGGGACTTGGCGCCTCGGTGCCGCGGCGCACGCTCGCACCCGAGGTCGATTGCTCGCGGCACGGGCCCGGGTACGATGAAAACTGGCTTATGAGTCGCCCGATGCTTTTGGCGAGTCGCGGAAGACTCGCGTTCGGTGTGCTGATGGCCACGTGCGCGTTCCACTGCAGCGCGCCGGTCCCGTCGAGCGAGGTCGTCGACACGACGGCCAGCCCCATCCAGGGCGGCACGAACGACACGACGCATCTCTTCGCGGTCGGCGTGCTCCAGACCGCCGACGCGTCGAAGGGCATGGTCTCGTTCTGCTCGGGCGTGCTGCTCGCGCCGAACCTCGTCGCGACCGCGCGCCACTGCGTCGCGGAGCTCTCGTCGTCGGAGATCGACTGCGCGACCTCCACGTTCGGCGCGCTCTATCCGCTCGACAAGGTCTTCGTCACCGACAACTCGACGATCACCTCGAAGAGCACGTACGTCGACGTCAACCAGGTCATCGTCCCCACGGGCGCCGACCAGAACATGGTCTGCGGGAACGACCTCGCCCTCCTCGTCCTCTCGAACAACATCACGCTCCCGTCGTACGTCGAGCCCGTCATCGACCCGCCCATGACGTCCTCGCAGTACCAGATGGTCGTCACCGCGATCGGCTACGGCGTCTCCACGCCGGAAGACACGACCGGCACGACGGCCGGCGTTCGCCGCATCAAGGAGAACGTCGATCTCTTCTGCATCCCGAACGACCCCGACTTCACCGACTGCTTCAACATCCCGATGGGCCGCCAGGCCGTCGCCGCGAGCGAGTTCATCTCGGGCGACAGCACCTGCGAGGGCGACTCGGGGTCGGGCGCGTTCGAGCAGAGCAACTTCGACGCGGGGCGCTGGGTGGCGTTCGGCGTCCTCTCGCGCGGCGGCACCAGCACCGACGGCTCGACCTGCGTGCAGCCGACCTACACGCGCTTCGACGCGTGGGGCCCGCTCCTGGCGCAGGCCGCCATGGCAGCCCAGGAGGCGGCCACTGCGCAGAAGGCCAGCTACACGCTCCCGGCCTGGGTCGCGACGGCCACCAGCGACGCCGGCTGCACGGGCTCCTCGTGTGTTCAGTCCGGGCAGGCGGCGAGCGGCTCGAGCGCGGGCGACGGCGGGCGCAGCATGAGCAGCAACGGCGCGACGACGACCAGCTCGACCAGCGGCGGCTCTTCGGGCGGCGGCTGCTCGGCCGCCGGTTCCGGCTCCAACCCGGGGAGCCCGGGCGGCGGGGCCTGGCCCCTGGCGGCTCTGGCGGCGAGCGGGGCGCTTGTGGGCGCGCGGCGGCGCCGGCGGTCCGGGCGAGCGAGAAGAGCCGCGACGCCGTAGGGCGCGCCGGCATCTGTCGGCATACGGACAATCGGCGCCCCCTGGGGCCCTCGCGAACGGCGCGAAAGCATGACCGTTTTCGTGGCCGCAGCGTGCGCACGAGTTTTGCTGAAGGTAAGCTCTTGACGATGTCGCCCACGCCGTGCCCGATGACGGGCCCCGATAGCGCACACCGAGCCCGCTTCATTCTCCTTCGCGAGCGCGTCGCCGAAGAGATGCAGCGGGGGTCGAACCGCTGGCGCCTGACGTGGATCTTGCCGATCCACTTCATGATCGTAGGGCTGCTCGTCCTCAGCGGCGAGTCCGCGACCCGCGCCATCATCCAGGTCGTCTGCGTGGCGATCACCGCGGCCCTCTTCGTCGCGCGGATGTTCACCGCGAACAAGGCCCTGCAGGTCGCGTCCTTCGTCCTCTGGGTCGTCACCTACTTCTTGCTCTGCGGCACCACCGGCGGCCTCGCGAGCCCGCTCCTCGTGACCCTCGGCTTGATGATGTGCGCCGGGTCGATGTCGATGCAGCGGCCCGTGTGGCTGCGGCCCCTCTGGGTCAGCATGCTGATCGTGGGCTTCGCGGCGATGGCCTTGCTCTCGCACACGACGGTCGGGCAGATGCCCTCGCCCCTCTCGGCGTCGCCGCTGGGCCTCAGCGCGGTGCACGTCACGGTGGCGCTCTTCGCGATCACCGTCACGATGCTCGGCATCTTCCGCATGGGCATCACGCTCACCGCCGGGTACGAGCGCGCGGCCCTCGAGCTCGCGGAGCGGCGCGATCAGCTCTGCAGCGAGAACGAGGACCGCACCCGCGCGCTCGAAGGCATCGCGGCTCGCCTCGCCCACGAGGTGAAGAACCCGCTCGCGGCCATCAAGGGCCTGTCGACGCACATGGCGCGCAACGCCGCCGACCCCAAGACGGCCGAGCGCCTCGCGATCGTCGCCGCCGAGGCCGACCGCCTCCAGTCGATCGTCGACGGCTTCCTCTCGTTCTCGCGCGGCCTCGACGACCTCAAGATCGAGCGGACGCGCCCCTACGAGATCACCCGCGAGCTCGGCGTCCTCCTCGAGACGCGCGCCGAGGAGGCGGGCGTCTCCATCGAGGCGAGCGGCGACCAGGACCTCGTCCTCGACGCCGACCCGCGCAAGCTCCGCCAGGCGCTCCTCAACGTCGTGCTCAACGCCATTCAGGCGTCGTCGCGCGGGTCCACGGTACGCCTCTCGGTCGCGCGCGACTTCGACGGCGCGAGGCTCACGGTGCGCGACGAGGGCGTCGGGATGACCCCCGAGGTGCTCGATCGCATCCGCAAGCCGTACTTCACGACGAAGGAGGGCGGCACGGGCCTCGGGCTCGCCGTCGCGCGCGGCCTGCTCGAGCAGCACGGCGGCAGCATGGAGTTCAAGAGCGCGCCACGCTCGGGCACCACGGTGACCATCTTCCTGCCGATGAAGGCCAAGTGCTGCGACAAGCTGCCGTTTCCTCTGCGTTCGGTGCCGCAGCTCCCCGTGGAGAAGAAGGCCGTCGACGAAGATGCGCCCGCCGTGACGGAGCCCGTCGTGGCGGGGGTTCGATGAGCGTGCCGTTTCGTCGATGGGCGGGGCCGGCGCGCTCGTGTAGCCGGTCATGAGCCGCGTCCTCGTCATCGACGACGACGCCTCTCTGCGCTTCACGCTCGAGGCGGTGCTCAGCGACGCGGGCCTGGTGGTCGAGGCGTGCGACGGCGGCGCCAGCGGCCTGACCGCGTTCGAGGCGCACGGCGCCGACGTGCTGCTCACCGACCTGGCGATGCCCGAGATGGACGGGATGCAGGTCCTCGAGCGCATGCGCGCGAGCGATCCGAGCGTCCCGGTGCTGATGCTCACGGCCCACGGCTCCGAGCGCGTCGCGGTCGCCGCGATGAAAGCGGGCGCCTTCGACTACATCCCCAAACCGTTCGATCCCGACGAGCTCGTGCTCGCCGTGCGCCGCGCCGCCGACTGGCGCGACCTGCGCCTCCAGAACGCGCGCCTCCGCACGGAGGCCGCCCTCGGCCGCACCATCATCGCGCAGAGCCCCGCGATGCAGCGCGTGATGGACATGGTCGCGCGCGTCGCGCCGAAGGACGTCACGGTGCTCCTCAGCGGCGAGAGCGGCGCGGGCAAGGACGTCGTGGCGTCGGCCCTCCAGGCGCACTCGCGCCGCGCCGACAAGCCGCTCGTGCGCTTCAACGCCGCCGCCATCCCGAGCGAGCTGGCCGAGGCGGAGCTCTTCGGCCACACGCGCGGCGCGTTCACGGGCGCCCAGCAGGCCCGCCTCGGGTACTTCCAGCAGGCCAACAAGGGCACGCTCTTCATCGACGAGATCGGCGACCTGCCGATCGCGATCCAGGCGAAGGTGCTGCGCGCGCTCCAGTCGGGCGAGGTGCAGCAGCTCGGCGGCCGCACCGAGATCGTCGACGTGCGCCTCGTCGCCGCGACGAACCGCGACCTCTCGGCCGACGTGAAGAGCGGCCGCTTCCGCGAAGACCTCTTCTACCGCCTGAACGTCGTGCCGATCCGCGTCCCGCCGCTCCGCGAGCGGCCCGAGGACGTCGAGCCGCTCGTGCGCACGTTCGTGCGGCAATACGCCGACCGGTACGGCATGGGGGGCGTCGAGGTCGAACCCGCGCTCGTCGAGGCCCTGCGCACGCACAACTGGCCCGGCAACGTGCGCGAGCTCGAGAACACGGTCGCGCGCTTGCTCGCCCTCGCGCCCGACGAGCGCATCACGCTCGCGCTCTGGCGCACGCTCTCCGAGGGCTCCTCGCCGTCGTCGACCATGTCGCCGACGGCGTCGGGCGACCCGGGCCCCGGGCACCCGCTGCGCGGGCGCGTCGAGGCGTTCGAGCGCTCCCTCATCGCCGAGGCGTTCGAAGCCGCGAGCCGCAACCAGAGCGAGACGGCACGCCGCCTCGGCGTGTCGCGGCCCGCGCTCATCGAGAAGCTACACAAGTACGGGCTCATCGGGCGATGACCCGCGGGCAGGTGGCGGCCGCGATGGCGGCCGCGCTCGGGATCGCGCTCGCCGCGTGCGGGCGCAAGCAGGCCCCCGCGAGTCTCAGGGCGGCCGGGCGCATCGTGTCGGTCTCGCCCGCGACCACCGAGGCGCTCTTCGCCGTGGGCGCCGGAGACCGCGTGGTCGGGCGCTCGCGCTTTTGCGACTGGCCCCCGGAGGCCGCGAAGCTGCCCGTCGTGGGCGGGCTCGTCGACGCGGACCTCGAGGCCATCCTCGGGCTCACGCCGGACCTCGTGGTCGGCAGCCCCGGGCCTCCCGCCGAGCGGCTCTCCGAGAAGCTCGCGCCCTTCGGCGTCGCGACCTGGTTCCCCACGGTCGACTCCATCGCCGAGATCGACGCCATGCTCCTGGGCCTCGGCGACCGCAGCGGCCACGCGGCCGACGCCTCGCGGGTCGCGCACGCCCTCGACGCGCACGTCGCCGAGATCGAGCGCGCCGTGGCGGGCGAGCCCGCGCCGCGTGTCCTCCTCGTGGTGGACCTGGCGCCGGTCGTCGCGACGGGCCCGAAGGACTTCCTCGACGAGATGATCCGGGACGCCGGCGGCGTCAACGTCCTCACGGCCGGCGCGTCGTGGCAGACCCTCGACGTCGAGCAGCTCGTGGGCCTCGACCCGGACATCGTCCTCGACGCCTCCGTCATGGGCGGCGCGAGCCCCGACTCGAAGATCACGCCGGACGCCCACGGATGGTCCGAGGTCCGCGCCGTCCGCGAGGGCCACGTCGTCCCCCTCGCCGACGCGCGCGCGATCCGGCCCGGCCCCCGCGTCGCCGAGGGCCTCGCGGTCCTCGCTCGCGCTCTCCACCCGCGCGCGCCCGTGCCAAGCTGGTGACCGGTGGCCAAGCAGCGCATCGACCAGCTCCTCTTCGAGCGCGGGCTCGCCCCGTCGCGCGCCCGCGCGCAGGCGATCGTGCTGGCCGGCGAGGTCTTCGTGGCCGGCGTGCTCGTCGACAAGGCGGGCGCGCTCGTCCCGGCCGACGCGGCCGTCGAGGTGCGCGGCGCGGCCCACGGGTACGTCTCGCGCGGCGGCGTGAAGCTGGCGGGCGCGCTCGACGCGTTCGAGCTCGACGTGCAGGGCCTGCGCTGCCTCGACCTCGGCGCATCGACCGGGGGCTTCACCGACTGCCTCCTCCAGCGCGGCGCCGCGCGCGTCGTCGCGGTCGACGTGGGCTACGGGCAGCTCGCGCACAAGCTCCGGATCGACCCCCGCGTCGTCGTCATGGAGCGCACGAACGCGCGCACCCTCGAGGCCGGCGCGATCGGCGGGCCCGCGGACCTCACAGTGGTCGACGCGTCGTTCATCGGCCTCGAGAAGCTCATGCCGGCCATCGCCGCCTGCACGCGGCCAGGCGGCGCGCTCGTGGCCCTCGTGAAGCCGCAGTTCGAGGTGGGACGCGAGCTCGCCTCGAAGGGCCGCGGCGTCGTGCGCGACCCCGCCGTGCGCGCCGAGGCGATCGATCGCGCCGCGGACGCCGTGGCGGGCGCCGGGTTCTCCGTCGAGGCGCGCGCCGACAGCACGCTCCATGGCCCCAAGGGCAACGTCGAAGCGTTCGTCCTCGCCCGCCGGACCTGAACAGCGCCGTGCCACCGCCCGGTGGCTCGACCGGATCTGCCCCGGGCACAACCCCGGGGGCCCGCTATAGTGCGCGCCCGCGTCATGAAATCCGCCCCTCGGCTCGGCGGCATCTTCTTCACCGTCTTCCTCGACCTGCTCGGCTTCGGGCTGGTGCTGCCGTTCCTCGCCAAGGAAGCGCGGGACACGTTCCACGTGACCGCCTTCGTCGCGACGCTTCTGGGCTCCGTCTACTCGCTGATGCAGTTCGTCTTCGTGCCCATCTGGGGGCGCGTGTCGGACCGCGTGGGCCGGCGGCCGGTGATGATCTGGTCGATCGCGGGGACCGCCCTCACGATGGCGGGGCTCGGGATGGGCCTCACGTGGGGCGGCAGCGTCCTCTGGCTCTTCGCGGCGCGCATCTTCGGCGGCATCGCCACGGCGAACCTCGGCACCGCGAGCGCGTACATCGCGGACATCACCAAGCCCGAGGACCGCGCGAAGGGCATGGGCCTCATCGGCGCCGCGTTCGGCCTCGGGTTCATCCTCGGGCCGGCCCTCGGCGGCGCGCTCGCCCGCGTGGAGATCGACGGGCGACACGGCGCGGCCCCGTGCTTCGTCGCGGCGGCGCTCAGCCTCGCGAACCTCGTGTGGGTCGTGCTCGGCCTCGCCGAGTCGCTGCCGCCCGAGCGGCGCGCGTCGACCCCGAGGCGCAGGATCACGCCGCTCAACGTCGAGGCGGTGACCGAGGCGTTCGCCCTGCCCGGCGTGGCGCTCGCCGTGGCGGTGAACTTCCTCGTCATCCTCAGCTTCACGAACCTCGATCAGACCTTCACGTTCTTCTGCGGGGACCTGTTCGGGATCGACGAGCGCGGCACCGGCTACGTGCTGGCCTTCATCGGGCTCGTGGCGGCGGCGGTGCAAGGGGGCCTCGTGCGGGCGCTCTCGAAGCGGGTCGACGAGGGGGCGCTCATGCGGTGGGGCGCGTTCGCGCAGGTCCTCGCCTTCGCCGGCCTCGTCGCGGCGGGCAGCCTCGCGTCGCGGCCGCTCCTCTACCTGTCCGGTGCGATGCTCGCGCTCGGCAACGGGCTCACACAGCCGTCGACGTCCGCGTTCATCTCGCGCCGCGCGCCGGCCGACCGGCAGGGCGGCACGCTCGGGGTCAACCAGTCCTTCGCGAGCCTCGCGCGCACCTTCGGCCCCGCGACCGGCGGCTGGCTGTACGCGGCCATCGGGCCGCGCGCGCCCTACACCGCCGCCTCGCTGGGCATGATCTTCGCGCTGGTGCTCGCGAGCGGGCTGCGCAAAGCTCAGCCCCAGGGCGCGATGGAGCCGGCCGGCCGCCCGCTAGGCTAGGCCATCGCGCCGCCGCGGGATGCGTTCTAACGTACCCGGCGATGCCGAGCATCTTCAGACCGGGGCTCTTCGCGGGCCAGGTGGCCGTGGTCACGGGCGGCGGCAGCGGCATCGGGCTGGCGATCGCGCGCACGCTGTGCGAGCTCGGCGCCGCGGTGGCGATCGCCGGCCGCGACGAGGCCAAGCTCGAGAAGGCGCGCGCCGGCCTGGCCGCGCGCGGGTGGAAGGCGTTCGCCGGCAAGTGCGACATCCGCGAGGTCGACCAGGTGGCCGCCTTCGTCGAGGCCGTGCGCGGCGCGCTCGGCGAGATCTCCGTCCTCGTGAACAACGCGGGCGGCCAGTTCCCGACGCCGGCCGAGCTCCTCACGCCCAAGGGGTGGGACGCCGTCATCCGCAACAACCTCAACGGCACTTTCTACGTGACGCGCGAAGCGGCGGTGCGCTCGATGATCCCCCAGCGGCGCGGCCGCGTGGTGAACATCATCGCCAACGTCGCCCGCGGCTTCCCCGGCATGGTGCACACGGGCGCCGCCCGGGCGGGCGTCGAGAACATGACGAAGACGCTCGCCGTCGAGTGGTCGCAGCACGGCATCGCCGTCAACTCGATCGCGCCCGGCATCATCCGGTCCACGGGCACCGACCGGTACCCGCCGGAGCTCGTGGAGATGGCGCGGCAGCACACCCCGATGAAGCGCCTCGGCACTCCGGAGGAGGTCGCCGAGCTCTGCGCGTACCTCGCGAGCGACGCGGCGTCGTTCGTGACCGGCGAGACGTGGTACATCGACGGCGGCGCCCACCTCTGGGGCGACACGTGGATCCTCCCCGATCGCGAGGCCCCTCCCCTGCCCGAGGTCGTCGCGAAACTCTCCGCCGAGCCGTGAGCCCGCCCGCGCCGTGACCCAGCCCGAGCCGCCGCCGTCTCCCTTGCCTTCCGCGCCCGCCGAGTCCGACGCGCCGCTGCCGCCCATCCCGCGGCGCACGCTGGGCACCATGCTCCGCGAGTACTTCTTCGACGAGGAGCCCACGCTCCTGACGGCGCTCGTGCCCACGTGCTTCCTGTCGATGGCGCTCTACATGCGCAGCCCGTCGACGAACTTCATCTTCGACGAGCAAGAGGCCCTCCTCGCGAACCCGTACGTGCGCGCCGCGGCCGACCCCGAGTCGAAGATTCGCTGGCTCGACGCCTTCAAGCGCGACTTCTGGGGACTGACGCCCGACCGCACGATCGGCTCGTACCGGCCCCTGCCCGACATGGTGTGGCG
This sequence comes from uncultured delta proteobacterium, assembly GCA_963797395.1. Taxonomy (GTDB): domain Bacteria; phylum Myxococcota_A; class Polyangia; order Polyangiales; family Polyangiaceae; genus Palsa-1150. The sequence continues at coordinate 166,826 of CAWCPA010000008.1, read as the reverse complement.
GGCGCTCTGGAAGATCGGCTGCCGCGAGGGCACCGCGTTCCCGCACGACTACGTGAACGTGCTCCTCCACGGCCTGAACGGCGCGCTCGTCGTGCTGCTCGTGTCGCGGTGGACGCGTGACCGGCTGACCGCCTGGCTCGCCGGGGCCCTCTTCGTCGCGACGGCCGTGGGCACCGAGGCGGTGAGCGGCGTGGTCGGCATCGCCGACGTCCTCGGGGGGACCGGCGCGCTCCTCGCGATGCTCGCGCTCGGCCTGCCGCTCGGCGTGATGCCGTTCGCGCTCGCCCTCGCCACGCTGGTCGGCCTCTACTCCAAGGAGAGCGCGCTGTGCATCGTGCCGCTCGTCCCGCTGGCCGCGCTCCTCACCTCGCAGATCACGCACCCCGAGCGCCCGCGCCGCTGGCTGCGCACCCTCCTCGCGGCGGTCGCGACCTGCGGCGCGTTCGTGTTCTACGTCGAGATGCGCCGGCGCTGGTTCCCCGTCCCCACGCCGGCCGCGCTCACCGCGGAGGCCCACGCGCACGAGTCGCTGCCGCGTCGCGCGTTCGCCGCGGCCCTCCGCTGGTACGCGCAGCCCGTGCTCCCGCACGATCCGCTGAACAACCCGCTCATCAACGCGAGCCCGCCGTACCGCCTCGCCGGCGCGCTTCGGGTCTACGCGCGCGGGCTCGGGCAGGTGCTCTTCCCGTGGACCCTTTCGGGCGACTACTCCGCGCCGCAGGAGCCCATCCCCGACCGGCTGGTCTTCCCCGAGAGCGTCCTCGGCGCCGCGATGATGGTCCTGCCGCTCCTCGCGTGCCCGGTCCTGGGGCTCCTGGCGTGGCGCAGGTCTCGGCGCGAGGCGAGCGAGTGGCCCTCGAGCGCGCCGGGCTTCTCGCTCGACGCGTGGGAGCCGTCCGGGGTGGACGCGCGGCCGGTGATCGCCTTCGCGCTCGCGTGGATCGTCGTGTCGTACGTGCCGGTGTCGAACGTGCCGGTGCTCCTGCCGACGGTGCGGGCCGAGCGCTTCTGGTACTTCCCGGCGATCGGGTCGTGCATGCTGCTGGCGATCGCGTTCGCGTGGCTGCTCCGGGGAGCCCGCAGGCGCGGGTGGCTGGCGGCGGGCGTCGTGGCGATCGCGCTGTTCCTGGGCTTCCAGTGCGTGCAGGCGCGGCGGCACGCGTTCGACTACACGAACGACCTCGTCTTCTGGAACGCGACGCGCAAGGCGGTGCCGCGCAGCGCGAAGGCGCACCTGAACTACTCGGTCATGCTGGGCGCGCGCGGCGACCTCCCGGGCCGGCTCGAGTCGAACACTGTGGCGCTCGAGCTCGCGCCGGAGTGGCCGATGGCGAGCGTGTACCTCGGCGACACGCTGTGCCGCATGCACCGCGCGCCCGAGGCGCTGCCGCACTACGTCACGGGCTTCAAGCTCGGACCGAACGAGATGAGCCTCATCGCGCTCGGCCTCCAGTGCATGTGGGACGAAGGGCAGCTCGGCGAGGACGCGCCCGCGCGCGCGCAGCTCCAGGACGCGGCCGACGCGTTCCCGGGGTCGTGGCTCAAGTACCTCGTCGACGACACGTTCTCGAACGGCGAAGAGTACAAGGGCGTCAACCCGAAATACCGCCCCCGCGGCTACAACGAGGGCCCGAAGAAGGACGAGTAGCCGGGCGAGACGCCCCGCGCCCTCAACCGAAGCGGTACTTGAAGAACGCCGCGTACGAGGGAATGGCGTCGCGCCAGAAGCGGATCTTCTTACCTTCGTCGAAGCCGCGCGCGATGTAGTTCACGGGCACCTCCATCGGCGAGTTGCCGTTGCGCGCGAGCTTGCAGGCGAGCTCGATGTCGAGCTCGAAGCCGTTGCTGTGGAGGTCGAGCCCCTCGAGGCACTCGGCGCGGAACACCTTGTACATCGTGTTCACGTCGGTCACGCGCTGCTGGTAGAGGACGTCGTACGTGCGGGCGAAGACGACCTGCGCGAAGTTGAGCGCGAGCCCGCGGATGGGCGTCGCGTCGTACTTTCGCACCTTCCAGTCGTCGAGGCCGAGGCTGCGCGAGCCGAGCACGAAGGTGGCCTTGCGCTGGAGGATCGGCTCGAGGAGCGCGTCGTAGTCGTTGATGTCGTACTCGAAGTCGGCGTCCTGGATCAGGACGATGGTGCCCGTCACGTGCTTGAGGCCCGTGCGCACCGCGTGCCCCTTGCCGCGCGGCCCCTCTTCGTAGACGACCCGCACGCCCGGCACGTTCTCGTACCGACGCACGATGTCGCGCGTGCCGTCGGTGCTGTTGCTCTCGACGATGACGACCTCCTTCTCGATGCCGAGCGGCTTCGCGAGGACGGCGTCGATGACCTGGGCCGCGTACCGGACCTCGTTGAAGACCGGCAGCACGATCGAGAGCTTCTCGCCGCCGCCCGTGCGGGACGCCGTCTGCTTGCCGAAGACGGCCACGCGGTTGCCCGCCCGCAAGGGGATGGCCACGTCGCGGAGCGGCGTCGCGTTCACGATCTTGGCGGCGGGCGCGCGGGGCGCGAGGCGGTCGATCACGTACTCGGCGGTGTGCGTGACGGGCAGCGCGTACTGCGTCTTGAGCACGCGGTCGTACCGGGCCATCAGCGTGGCCAGGTTGCTCGTGCTGAAGAAACAGGTCTTGTGCTCGAAGAACGGCGGCCAGTGCCGGCGCATCATCCGCGCGGGCAGCGAATCGGTGTTCGTGTACGTGACGACGAGGAGCGTGGCCGGGGGGAGGGCCTCGACCAGCTTGCCGAGCACGACGCCCGGGTCGCCGCACGACTCGAGGAGCTCGTGGAGGATGACGACCTGCGGCGCGCGCGCGAGCAGCGGCTGCATCCAGCGGACGTCGGAGTCGGCCGAGAGCTGGGCGAAGGTGCGCTCGTCGAACTCGGCGATCTCGAGGCCGACGCGCGCCGCCGCGGGCAGCTCGCGGAAGGCGCGCATGAAGCGCCCGAGGAGCAGCGTGCGCTCGAGGCGGCCGCCGCGGAAGCGCTCGTGGTCGGCGGCCACGTGATCGAGCAGCGCGCCGAAATCGCGAAGGGCGAGCGCCCGGTCGCCGGGGTTCACGAAGGGGCGGAAGCCCTCGACGTCGAACGAGTTCGCGCCCGTCGCGGTGCGCGCCGGGTTCACGTAGACCATGCCGCACGCGGCGCAGCGCACGAACCGCACGCCGGTCTTGTGGAAGAGGTACCGCGGGTTGTCGGCCTGGCACGCCGGACACCGGACAAACCGAGTGTGGGCACGCGCCGCGCTCACGGCGGGCGTGGGCTCGAACTCGAACGTGCGAGGCTCCTGCATGGCGCGCGGATCCATACCACAGGACCCGGCGCGGGGCGCCAGAGGAGCCGCCTCGGGCTCCGGCGCCGCCTTCGAGGGCTTCTAGGCCCGGCGCTCGGTGAAGAGGTGGTCGCCGAGGAAGCTGAGCGTCTCGACCACGCTGTCTTCGATGGTCTTCTGCGGCTTCCACCCGAGCGAGCGGATGCGCGTCGTGTCGAGCAGGATGCGCGGGCTGTCGCCGACCCAACCCCGCTCGCCGCCCGCGTACTCGATCGTCGGGCTAAGGCCCATCGTCTTGGTGATGAGCGCGATGCTCTGGTTCACCTCGATCGCGTAGTCGTGACCGAGGTTGAACACGTTGATCGAATCGGTGGCGCGCTCGATCGCGAGGAACATCGCGCCGACGCAGTCGCTCACGTGCAGGTAGCTCTTCTTCTGCTTGCCGTTGCCGAGGACCTCGAGCCGGCTCGGATCGCGGCGCAGCTTGCGCCAGAAGTCCATCACGTGCCCGTGCGTGTAGCGGGGCCCGAGGATCGACACGAACCGGAACGTCCAGGTCCGGTAGCCGAAGCCGAGCGCGTACGACGAGAGGAGCCCCTCGGCCGCGACCTTCGACGTGCCGTAGAGCGACGTCTGCACGGGGAACGGCGCGTCCTCCGGCGTCGGCAGCACGGCGGCCTCGCCGTACACCGAGCCGGTCGACGCGAACGCGATCTCCCTGGTGCCCGCCGCGCGCATCGCCTCGAGGACGTTTTGCGTGGCGATGACGTTCTGGTCCACGCACTTGCGCGGCTGCTGCAGGTTGTCCTTGATGTCCGCGTTGGCGGCCATGTGGAACACGAAGTCGACGCCGCGCATCGCCCCGTCGAGGGCCGCCTGATCGAGCAGGTCGGCCTCGACGACGCGCAGGTGATCCCGGGCGGGCGCGAACTCCCGAAAGCCCGTGCTGAAGTTGTCGAACACCGTGACGCGCGCGCCCTGGCGCAAGAGCAGGTCGACGACGTGGCTGCCGATGAACCCGGCCCCGCCGGTCACCATGACCTGCTTGCCGTTCCACCCGTCCGGAGATCGCGTGCTCACGTCGCTCGCTCGTACGTTCGTCACTTCTTCTTGGGGCGGGCCCGCCAGGCGTTGTTGAACTCTGCGATCGTCTCGATCGTCCGCGGGTTCCAGACCATCTTGCGGAGGATGGGCGGCGTCACCGTGGGGACGTGCGCGCCGCACTCGAGGGCCTCGTTCACGTCCATCATGTGGCGCATGGAGCCGACGATGATCTTCGACGGGAGCCCCTCGCGGTCGAGGATGTTGCGCGTCTGCTCGATGACCGGGCGGACGTTGTAGCCCATGTCCCGCACGCGGCCGCTGAAGATGCTGACGTAGGTCGCCCCGGCGAGCGCGGCGAGGTACGCCTGGTTCATCGCCATCAGGCAGGTGACGTTCGTCTTCACGCCCTTCTTCGCGAGGCGGTGGAGGACGCGCAGGCCGACCTCGCTGAAGGGGACCTTGATGGTGATCCGAGCCGGGTCCCACGCGTGGTAGACCTGCGACTCCTCCCACATCTCGTTCTCGGTCTCCGTCGTGAGCTCCACCGAGACGTCGCCCCAGCTCACGGAGAGGACCTCGCGGATGCGCTCGGCCAGGTCGGCGTCGGGCGCTTCCTTCGCGATGATGAGCGGGTTGGTCGTGACCCCGGAGATCACGCCCCAGGCGAAGAGATCCTTGATCTCCTTCGGATCCGAGCTGTCGATGAAAAGCGCCATGAAAAGTCTCTCCTTGCCTCTTCCAATTAGCACAGGGGCCCCGCTGAGGACGGGCGCGCCGTGCACGATCACACGCGCAGGACCGCCCCTGCAAGCTCCGCCAGTGTCGCGCCGTGTGCGTCGGGGGTGAGGCCGCTCGGGCCGCCCCGCAATGGACACAGCTCGCACCGGTTCGTCGGGAACACCAGCCCCGCGCGCATCCCGGCGGCGCGCGCCGCCTGAACGTCGCTCGAGGAGTCGCCGATCATCCACGAGGTCGCGCGGTCGGCGCCGAGCTTGCCGGCGATGGCGTCGAGCATGCCCGCCTTCGGCTTCCGGCAGTCGCAGTCGCGCACGAGCGAGGGGTCGCCGCCCTCGCCACCCTTGGGATGATGCAGGCAGGCCTCCACGGCCGCGATGTGCACGCCGAGGCTCGCGAGCCTCGCGACGAGCGCGTCGTTCGTGCGCCGCACCGCGTCGGCCGAGAACTGCCCCTTGGCGGGCGCCGGCTGGTTCGTCGCCATCGCGAGCACGAACCCCGCGCCGGCGAGGGCTCGCATCCCTTCCACGGCGCCCGGCAGGAGCCGGAGGTGGTCGGGGTGGAACGCGACCGTGACGGCGCCCGTCTCTTCGTCGCGCAGCACGTCGATGATGGTTCCGTCGCGATCGAGGATCGCGACCCGCGTCACTTCACGCTCTCCCACTTCGTGGCGGAGCGCTGGAGCTTCGGGTGGCTGACGAGCAGGTGCCAGACCACGGCGCAGAAGCCTTCGGTGTGCGGCGTGACGCGGTCGGCCGACACCGTCGGGATGACCACGCAGGCCTGGGACGCCTGCTTGGTGAACCCGCCGTCGCGCCCGACGATGCCGAACACCTTCGCGCCGACGTCCTTCGCGAGCTCGAGCGAGCGCACGAGGTTCACGCTGACGTTCTTCTCGCGGTTGCCGCCGCCGACGCTGAAGACGAGAACCCCGTCGCCCGCGCGGAGGCGCGAGACCTTCAGCCACTCGGAGAAGCACGTGTCCCAGCCCTCGTCGTTCACGCGGGCCGTGAGCTCGCTGACGTTGTCGGTGGGGGCGTACGCCTCGAAGCCGCAGAGCTTGCGGAAGTCGTTCACCGCGTGCCCCGCGTGCCCGGCGCTGCCGCCCACGCCGAGGATGAAGAGGCGCCCGCCGCCCGCGCGTACCGACGCGAGGCCCTCGGCGAGGGCCTCGATGGACGCCTCGTCGAGCTTCTGGATGATCGCGATGCTCTCTTCGAGGAACTTCTTGCTGAACGTTTCCATCATGACGACCTGTGGAAGTTGGCCATGATTCGCGCGCCGTCGAAGTCGAAACGGAAGCGGAGCGGGCGGAGGCCGCGGCCCGCCAGCGTCTCTTGAACGCGCCGCCGATCGGCCGCGCGCACGTAGAACATGAAGAAGCCGCCGCCGCCCGCGCCCATCAGCTTGCCGCCGATGGCGCCGGCCTTCCGCGCCGCATCGTAGTGCTCGTCGATCGACGAGTCGGACATGTTCGCCGCGAGCTTGCGCTTGTTCGTCCAGTGCTCGTGCAGCATCTCGCCGTACGTGTCGATCTTCCCGGCGAGGAGGATGCGCTTGGTCTCGTACCCCAGCTCCTTGATGCGATGCATGCGCTGCACCGCCGCGTCCTTGTTCTCGACGATCGTCTTCTGCTGCTCTTTCAGCACGCTCGACGCCGCGCGCTCGACGCCGGAGTAGTAGATGACGAGGTTCGACTCGAGCTCGTCGATCAGCTCGTCTTTCAGCGGCAGGCGCTCGACGTCGACCGACCCGTCCTTGTTGAAGGTCAGCGCGCTGATGCCGCCGTACGCCGCGATGTACTGATCCTGCTTGCCGATCGGCTCTTTGAGGAGATCGATCTCGAGCTGGCAGGCCTCGCGCGCGAGCTGCTCGGCGGGCACGAACTCCCGCTTGAACGCGTGAAGCCCGTTGAGGAGCGCGACGGTGAAGCTGCTCGACGAGCCGAGGCCCGTGTTCGCGGGCACGTCGGCGAGGCTGTGCAGCTCGAGGCCGCCCGTGAGCCCGGCCATCTGGAGGGCCGCCTTGAAGATGCGATGGCGAATCTGCTCGACGGTGTCGACGATCTCGCTCTCGGAGTAGGCGAGGCGAATCGTGTCCTGAAAGCGCTTCGCGACGCAGACGAACACGAACTTGTCGACCGCGGCGGCCACGAGGAAGCCCCCGTGCTCGCGCGAGTAGCTGGGGAGATCCGTGCCGCCTCCCCCGAGTGAAAAGCGCACGGGCGCGCGGGATACGATCATGACGATGCTCGACTTTGAAGGTGCCGATTCAGCTCGGCCAGGCCTTCCGGCGAGCCGATTTCGAAAAACCTCTCATGGGCCAGGCAGGCCCGCAAGCGCTTCCGCGCCGCGAGGTCGCGCTGGACCGCGTCGAACGCAGCGGGCCCGCCGGCAGGCAGCGCCTCGATGACGCCGCGGCGCAGCGCGGTCGCTCCGTAGTCGATGTGATCGAACGCCGGGTCGGTGCGCCCCGCACCTTTCTCGTAGCGGAGCACCCACGCGTCCTCGGGGTCGCGGCCGCCGTCGTCGCGTCTCCGCAGCACGACGTTCGAGACGTCCCACTTCCCTGCGTTCGCGAAGACCGCCATCACGCCGTCGCAGTCGGTGTGGCGCTCGAGGATGCGCACCGGCTCCGCGTAATCGAAGGGCAGGTAGCTGTCGCCGTAGGTGACCAGGAACGCGTCGTGGAGGTACGGCAGAGCCACGCGCACCGCGCCCGCGGTGCCGAGGAGCGACGGCCCTTCGTGGGACCACACGACGCGCGCGCCGAACCGCGAGCCGTCGCCGACGTGCTCGCGGATCTGCTCGCCCAGGTGGGCCACACACATCACGACATCGACGAAGCCCGCCTCGACCAGCCGCTCGAGCTGCCAGTCGACGAACGGCCGCCCGGCCACGGGCAGCATCGACTTCGGCACGGTGAGGGTGGCCGGACGCATCCGCGTCGCGAGCCCCCCGGCGAGGACCACTGCTTGCATCGTGAAGGCCGGCGCTCCTCTAGCACATGAAAGTGCCGGTGGAGGCTGGTTGTGGGGCGCGGCGGGCAGAAGCCGCCGCGACGCCCTCTCCGCTCGTCGATCTCAACCGCCCGCCAGGTCGGCGCGGAGGCCCGCGGAGGGTCGGTGCTTGACACCCCTCGCGGCGGCGACTATTTCCGCGCCCCTCGTCTCGTTCCAGGGCCATTAGCTCAATTGGTAGAGCAGCGGACTCTTAATCCGTTGGCTGACAGTTCAAGTCTGTCATGGCCCACCACGATTCCGGCAGGTTGGCGCTGACGAGAAACCGCTGGCAATCGAAGCGACCCTCGCCTGCCTTCCGTGCCTGCCTTCCGTGCCGGGGAGGCGAGGAGCTGCTTCCCCGGCTCTTCGCGCCGCTCGGCTACGATCTGACCGTCGCGCCGGGGCGGCGGGAGCTTCGCCCCTCAGTTGCTCAGCGGCTCGAACGCGAGCCCCATCCATGACGATCCGACCGCGCCACCATCGCCGACACCCATTCCGCTCACCAGGAGGAACCCGTCGGCGATCGTCGGGGGCGGCGCGATCATCGTGACACCGAGGTGGAGCTTGTCGCCATTCTGGCCCGTCGCGGTCGACGCGTCGGTCTCCTCCCAGGCGAAGGAGAGGTACGGCGGCCCCCCGGTCAGCGCCGACGTGTCGACGGCTCGCACGTTCCAGCGGCTCGTTGTCGGCCCCTGGCTGAAGAGGTCCACCGTCACCGTGCTCGTTTGGCCGACGTCGAGCGCGATCGCGTTCGTCGCCAGCGTCGTCTCCCCGAGGTCCACGTTCTGATTCGGCAGCTCTCCGACGCTCGAGAAGAACACCTCGCCGGGAGGAGCCGGAACGCACGGATCTTCGCCGGCAGCGGCCGCGGCGTTCGACCACGCTCGCTGCACCTTCGAAGGGACAGCTGCCACGTTCGTGTAAGGGGAAACGCCGTAGAGGCAAAGGTCCGCGATTTCGCCGCCGAGCGTCAGGTTCCAGACGAAGTCGGGATAATCCGTCTGCCCGTAGCCATTGCCGAGAGGGTCCGTCGCCGCCTCGAGGTACTCGTGGCTGGCGGGGCCGGTGATGGCGTCGACGCCCGTGAGGGGCGGCCCTTGGAGGGGCGTTAGCGTCGCGCAGCGCGGAACGACCACGTAGACGATGTTCTGCATCGTCCCCGCGATCGTGAAGCTCGAATGGTACCCGCCGAAGCCGACGCAGCTCGTGAGGGAGTCGCCGTCGGCGGAGCCGTGCGTGGCGGTCGTGCCGTCCGGAAGGTACACGGCGTAGATGGTCCCCGCGTCGCCGGCCGCGCCGGCGAGGAGGCCGCCTGCGGCGACCTGGGCCTGAAGCCATGTTTCGATGGCGTCGTCGTCCAGCATCGCCCCTATCCCCATCGGGAATTGGGCCGCCGGAACGACGATGGGCGTCCCCGCTGTCGCGGGGCCCACACCATATTCTCCCGCGAGGGTCGACCAGTACGAACTGGCGACGATGGCGGAATTGAACGCGATGATGTCCGCGGCGGAACCGTCGTCCCCGAAGATCACCGGAACGAAGACCGGGGCTTGAACGACAGGGCCCCCTCCGCTCGTGACCTGGGGTAACGGAGGGTGCGGCGCCGGATAGGCGTCGGCCGGCTCCTCGTCGGCAACGCCCGCGTCGTCGGTGATGTCGATCGTCACCGACGCGCCCCCCGACAGGTTGCAGGCGAAGAGGGCGCTCGCGCCGGCGACCATCCTGGCAGGCAAGCACCAGACTCGACGATCCAAGGTTCCCCGCACTTTGCCCGTTTCCTTGCTCTACTATGGGGACGAAGAGCTTCGTCGACCGCCGGGCTACTCTATCCGACTGCCCGCGGGAGTAAAACGACGATGGACCGATAGGTATATCGAAGCCGTTCGCGCTTCCAGTAAGGACGAAGTTCGGGTCCCCGTCACGGAATCAGCCGAATGCTGGGCACAATGAGGTGGTGGAGACGTGCTGGGGTGGTCGGGCTGCTGGGGTTCTGGGCGACCCTGGGCCTCGCATGCCAGAAGTCGGGCTCCGCGGGGCCCGGCCCTGGGCTTCCCCCCTGCGGTAGCGGTACCTGCATCGCGGACCCGTACGTCCACTGCGTCGCGAGCGGGACGTGTCAGGATTCCTCGGAGTGTCCGGCGGGCCTCTCGTGTGATCCGCAAGCATTGGACGGCGGGTGCGGGGACGCCGGTCAATGCATGTCGCGTCAATGCGCGATTGGGGTTCCCGGCCCTGTCGACGTCCTCTCTTCGGGCTTCGCGACCCAGGAGGCCATCGACGTCCACGTCGCGGTTGTCGGTGGCTACGCGCAGCTGTCCTGGACTGCGCCGAAAGACGCCCAGACTGTGGCCTGCGCGCTCTTCGCGTGTCCGCCGGAGGTTGCCGAGCGCAGCTCCTCCCTCCAAATCGTGAATTTCAACCAGTGTGTCCTCGCCTTCGCAATCAAACCCGCGACCGGCTCTTACGTGGATCTCGGGGATTCGCAGTACGACTCGCCGGGCGCGGCAGGGATCCAGGCGACGTGCGGGGGCGCCGTCGAGGCAGGCGCCCCCGTGTCCGTCATCACCGCCCTCAGCGTCGGCTGCTGGGCGTACTCGTCGACGACCCTCGTCGCCGCTTCGGACCTCACCACGATACCGGCCTACGAGGCCATCGCGACGTCGAAGGTCTTCGCCGCAGCCTGTGGCGGCAGCGACGACGGCCTCAATTGCTTGACGGCCGCGGGTTCGTTCGGCACGTGCTCGGCGGGTGACTGCAAGACGCGCTGCCTCGGGCCGCGGGACTGCGCGGGCGTCGGGGCCGACGGGCCGGAGGACGCGGGGGACGCGAACCTCGCAGACGCCTCGCTGGGCGCGCCCGAGACGTGCGTCGCCCCGTTCGACAGCTTCGCCTTCGGGCTGTGCGTCGAGGGGGACGGCGGATGAAGATTCTCGTGACCTGGGACCAGAACGAAGACGGGCAAAAGCGATGGCGGACCTTCGACGGGTCGGCCGTCTTCAAGGTCCGCATCGAGGATGCAGGGCAGCACCGCTACGAGGTGAACGGGGCGGTAGCGGCGCCGGCGAGCGTCGCGCTGGAAGGGGACGCGCAAGGCGAGCGCCGTTTCAAGCTCACCTGCGCGCCGCGTCGCTTCTCGGCCCTCGCAGTGACGTTCACGGCGAAGGCGGTCGAGGACGACGCCGGGAACGTGGACTTGCCCGAAGCTCACGCGACGATCACCGTCGTCGACGGGCGCTTGCAGTGGCTCGCGCTCCTCGTGTCGGCCCCCCTTCTCCTCGTCGCCTTCGTGGCCTCCTGAATCTTCCTGAAGACGCCGTCCGGCACGCCCTGGATCGAGGTCGGCAAGGTCGGCTTGCCCTCCTTCCTGGGTGGAGCCTTCCTCAAGGAGCTCCGTGGGCTCTTTCGGGGCCCCGAGCTCCCGCTCCTCGGCTTGCTCCACGTCCCGCGCAACGCCTTCGCCGCGCTCGTCTGCGCGGCGCCGCTGCTGTTCTTGCCGAGGTACCTGTTCACCGCGGTCGAGAACGCGACCGCCACCCCCCTCAAGGCGCCCTCCGCGGAAGGCGCGGCCCTCGCCGCGGGACAGACCATCCTCTCCATCGGCGCGAGCGGGGCGGTCGCCGGCGGGCTCCGCGACGAAAACCCACCCTTCGACGACTACGTCCTGACGGACGCAGGCACCCCCGAGACGCCCTCGCTCGTCCGTTGGCTGGGCCTCGATCTCGTCGCGGTGCGCTGTGACGCCAACCGCTGGAGCGCGGCTGATGCGCTGAGCCTCGACGGCGGCGCGGTCGGATTCACGGTCTCCCCCGAGTGCAAGCGCGACGTGGACTCCGGCGTGAGGGTCGACGCCGACCAGCTGACCGCCAGCGTGGCTTCGGGGAGGCCGCGCGGTCCGTGGAATGGACGATCGACGGGCTCCGAGGCCGTCCTCACGCCGCCGCGCGGCAAGGGTCTCGCCAGTCCATCCTGGTTCCAGGAGCAATTCGGTCGGAACCTCAAGGTCGCGTTCCCCTGGATTCGCGATGGCGGGCTCCTCCACGCGCCCGCGGACGTCGTACTGGCCGGCGCGCCGGCTGACCGGCCCTTCCAGGAAGTGAGGATCCGCTACGACGCCTCGGACGCGGCCGTCCTCACCCCGTTGTCGATCGACGGAGGGCAGGCCGACATCGAAATACGTGCGCCCAATACGAGAGACGGTTTGGGCAAGCTCACCTGCCAGTTCCCGGTCGGGACGACCGAGCTCGAGGTCGCCCAGCTGCCCGCGACCGGGCTGGCGCGCCTCTTCGTGGGACGCGACCTGGAGTGGTCGTCGACCTGGGTCACGGAGGTCCCTGGGCCGGCGTGGCTCTGCGAGCCGCAGGGAAGCGCGCCGGCTCCTCACGCCGACGTGCACTTTACGTCATCCGTCGAGCGAAGCCTCTGGTCTTTGACGATGCCTCGGGACCTCGTCGCGCCGTCCTGGAGCGTCACCGAAGGGGACGCGGGCGTGTCGACCGTGGTCTGCGACGACGGCACCGGCTTCGTCCCGCGCGGGGACCTCGTGCGACTTCGACTTTCCGGCATCGAGGGCGTCCACGGGTCGGGTAACCTCAGGGTCGCCATCGCCTTCAAGGAGGGAGACTGGACTTCGATATCGTCCATCCTCGGCACCCGCGCTTGGACCTGTAGCCCCGGCCCGGACGCGGTCGACCTCCACCCTCTGCGGGAGACCGCCGATGCGGGCGCCGTTCGGGGTACGTTCAACGAAGCACGCAACGTCGTGACGCTTCAGGGGCCGCCGACGCGGATCTGCAACGCGCGCTACGTGGATCCGACGTCGCGTCTGAAGACGGCAGAGGGCTGTCGGTCGCCGCCCCCCACCTACGTGACGGTCCGCTCGGAGTACTTCCGAGATTGCGACGTGGTGAATATCTGCCCCCCCTTCCCGCCGGGTCTCTGAGTGCGCACCTCCTCTCGCCATCGAATGGCCGTTTCGCTGGTCGCGGCGCTGTGCGCTTTGCCGTGGCCCGTCTCCGCGCGCGCCGACGAGAAGGTCGTGCTGTCGTTCGTCGTTCAGCTGGCCGTTGCGCCCGCGGACGTTCCCGACACCGTCTGCGTCGTGACCAGCGTACCGCCTCCGCCTCATCACCAGAATTGGAGCAGTCTGCCGCCGCCCGCCGCGGATCAGAAAGAGGACGAATGGCCCAAGGGCGCCTGGCCCTCGATGGCGACGCCGAGCGACGGGGGCCGGTTCTGTGGGCCCGAGTGCACCCCGAGAGTGCACGTCGAGCCGAGTGTTCGTTCCTCTCTCTTCGTGCAGTGCCAGCAAAACGAGGCGCCGTTCCACTCGGCGGGCGACGAAGGGGCTCGGTTGCTGGTCATCGACGTCGAGGTGGCGCGGTCCGCGGCCCCGGAGTTCCAGGCGTTCCGCGTGCTCGGCAACGTGATCACGCTCGACGCCCTCGCGGCGGGCGACACTTCCAAGCTGGTGCTGTCGGCGCGAACCCTGGGCGCCCACTATGCGCCGCGAACGGAGACGACGACCGACCACGGGAACGTCATCGTCTTGCCAATCACGCGGCTGTGTACGCGCCATATCGTCTCGGTTCCTCCCTTCGTTCCCCGTGATTCCGTCCCCACCTCGTCTCAGGACTTCGAGCTCTCGTTGAGCCTTCCTCAGGGTGCACGTGACGGGGCGGGCACTCCCCCCTTTGTCTGCGCACCTATGACCGTGCCGTTCATCGAGGGCCGCGCGGAGGTCCTGCTGCCCACGAATTCCGAGGAACATACGCTCGAGCTCGCGGCGACGTTGGCGGACAGCAGCGCCACGTTTCGCTCATGGTGGAACGACGCAGTGGCGCCGACGGTCGTGCAGATGCAGGCCACCTCGGCCTCGTTCTCCTGGAGGGTCCCCTGCATCGCGCCCCACGACGAGTGCCCCGTCGCGATGGTCGGCCAAGCGGGCGTCGTGTGCAGTCGCCCGTCCGCACCGGAGCTCCGGAGCGAGGCCGGAAGGACCGAGAAGGTGTGTCGCTACGAATGTCCCGCGCCGGAGCAGGCGAACGCGGTGCCTGTCGCATTCAATCTCCCCGCGGACGTCCAATTCCGAGACACCAACGACCGCTTCTGGACGCTTCGTCTGGGATACGCGAACCAGGAGCTCGACGGGTACATCGGTCCTGCCGAGCACTCAATCGTCGTGGATTTCAAGAACTGGATCTCGAAGCCCGCGCCCGGAGAGTCCCGACAGCGCGCCGAGGACGAGGCCCGGCGCCGATTCGTTCAGTTCGTGGGTCGGCCCCTCGAGCGCATCAATCATTTGGAGCTCAGCGAGGAGGGGCGCCCACCGCTGCACGTCACGCCGAGCTTCGACCCGACGACGTTCCATCTCCCCGGGGTCGCGTGCCACGACCCGCTGGTGATCGGCATCGAGGGCGAGCGCGCCTACAGCGTGAAGTTCGTGACCGTCGAGGACGACCATCTCGTCGTGCCCGCCCCTGAGGAGCTCGTTCGCGACGTCCTTTCGCCCGGGGGCACTCTTGGGGCGGGCCTGTACTCTCCTTCGGGATCCCGGCCTTTCAGCAGTCCCGCGTCTACGGGATCATCGAGGGGGTCCTGACGTTTCGTCCCTTCGCCACGAACGGCGTCGAGGCGCCCAGCCTCTTTCTCTTGAGGCCCTGGTTCGATTTCCGCGTCGGGTACATGCTCAGCTCGGTCTGGTACAACGGCGTCGCCCTGCCGGGCGCGGACCCCAAGTCGGCGATCGACTACGTCCGCATCCCGCTGAGCGCGACGATCCAGTTTCCGCTGTCGGGGCGCCTCGCGATGGGTCTCGGCGGGGGCGAGGCGGTCGAGCTGCCGCTCTTCCACGGCGACACGGCGATCGTCGGTCCCCTGCACAATACGCCGATGGCCCTCGTCACGACCGACTTCTGGCTGACGAAGCTCATCGGGCTCGAGGCCGCCATCCGCGGCATTCCCGAGCAGACGGTGACCTACTCCGCCCCGAGCTTCGCGGGCGTGCCGACGCATTCGGTCTCCAGCGCGTGGTCGTGGTTCGGCGAGATCAAGCTGCGCGTCGGGCGCTGAGCTCCGTTGCGGGTCAGCTCCCTCCTGCGGGCGCCGCGCCGTCCGACGGGGATCGGCGTCGAGTCTTAGCGGCACTCAGCCGAGGATTTGCAAGAAGGCGTCGTACGCCTCGACCAGCTGCGTGACCTCCACGGACCGGACCTGCGTGCTGAGGGCGGCGAGGGCAGCGGTCACCTCGCCGGTGAGCGCCCCGAAGGACCCGGGCGAAGGCGGCGCCACGAGAAAGCCGATGCCGCCATCGATGCCGTCGCCGTCCGCGTCGAGCATCTGCTGAGGGGCGTTCTTGCCGGTGTACGACTGCACGAGCGTCCACCCGCCCTGGTTGAAGGACATGTCGCAATAGAGCCCGAGCGTCGGGATGGGGCCCGGTCCGTCCAGGTCGATGGGGTACACGCCGTCCGGAAGCAGCGGCTGCTGCTCGTGTAGCGCGCGGCACGTGGTGCTGGGCGGGCTGGCCGCGTCTATTCCCGCGTCGCCGGCGTCGGCCACGCCGCCGTCGACCTGGCTCGGGGCCTGGGTCCGCGAACGCTACCGAGGGAAACTCAACGGGTAACGATCTATCCAATCGATTGGCGATAGGGCCGTTACCCACTTGTAGCCAGGTCGTCATGTGCGCTCGGTTAGTGAGCCACCTCTTACGGAGCGGAAGATCTTCGTGACCCGGAGCCCGGCTCCGTCTCGAGTTGCAATCGTGGCCCTGCTCGTGAGCGTGCTCGCCTTCGTGGGAGCGGCGGAGAGGACGGCTGCGGCGGCCACGTGGTCGTCTCCACAGGTGCTCACGGCCAGTGACGGAACCGCTCCCGACGACTTCGGCGCGTCGGTCGCCATCTCACACCTATCAAGGCGCCGCGTACGTTTTCGGGGTCAACGGCTCGAGCTGGGTCCAGCAGGCCGAACTCACCGCGAGCGACGGGGCTCGGGGGGACCAATTCGGCTTTTCCGTCGAGATCGCGGGGAATACGGCGGTCGTGGCCGCCCCCTATAACGCCGTCGGCGGAAACGCCAACGAGGGCGCGGCGTACGCGTTCACGCGGAGCGGCACGAGCTGGGTCCAACAGGCGAAGCTCACGGAGAGCAACGGGGCCGTGTGGGACGACCTCGGCCTCTCCGTCGCGATGACCGGCAACACGGCCGTCGTCGGGGCGCCGGGGCAGAATCAGGTCAGGGCTCCGTGGACGCCTTCGCCGACCTATCGCCGACGCAGGCCCCCGCCCTCCCGGGCCCATGGACCGTCGCACTCCTCGGGATGCTCGGCGTCTCCGGCGCCTCGGCGACGCGCCGCCGGGCCGCTTGGAAAAGGACTCCTGCTCTAGAACTCCCCGAGGACCCCCACGAATCCCGGCGAGACCACCGGCCGGACGCGGACGGCCGACGGCTTCGTCACGACCTTCTCCGCCGCTTCCTTGAGGAGCGAGACGAGGAGCGCCCGGTCGTAGCGCGCGGCGTAGGCCTCGGCGTCGGCGCGCGAGAGGACGTGCTGGGTCTTCGAGCCGTCGGTGCCGAGGATGGCGTACGCGCCCAGGCTCCCGACCCCCGAAGCGAACACGGCGCCGCCGATGACGCCGAGGATGGCGCCTGCGGTGGGGCTCAGCGGGTTGGAACACTGGAGCTCGTATCCCACGCTGGCGTTGTACGTCAGAGTGGAGAAGTTGCATGTCGACGACACCTGGCCGGGGATCGGCGTCGTCGAGAAGGTCTCCGTCCGCGGCGGCGTGGCCAGGCCGACGTACGCGCCGACGCCGAGGACGATGGCGCCCGCGATGCTGGCGGTGATGCCGTAGTAGAGCCAGCCGGCGTTCCAGTTCCGCTGCGCGCCCGAGAGGTCCGGCGCGCCGGTGAGGGCCTCGTAGCGGCGCGCGAACTCGTTCTCGGAAATGGCGCCTGCGCCGTCCATGAAGACGTATCCGAAGTCGGCCGCGCCTCCTCCGCGAGTCTCGACCCGAATCCTCTGCAGCGCGAAGCGAGCCTTCTCGTCGGGCGGCAGGTCTTGCTCGGTCGGCTCCCTCCCGCTCGCGATGGCGCCGCCGGCATTCGCCTCGCCGCCTTCGGTGGTCGTCACCCGGGCCGCCACGAACCCGTAGACGTCGTGCTTGTGGAGGATGTTCGCCTTGATGAACCCGCGCGGATCGCCCGGGACGCGGAGGCCGACGCTCCCGTCGGCGCTGCTCTCGACGGCCGTGGCATACTCGCCTTTCCCGTAAACGAGCTCCGAGACGAAGCCATAGCCGCAGGTGCCCTTCTCCTTGCAGCACGCCGCGTAGTCAGGAGTGGCCGACACCGTGACACGCTCTTCCTGGTCCAGCCGGTAATGGAAGTACGTCGCCTTCTGCGCGTCCTCGTCCAGGCCATACGCGGCGAGGTCGGCGCGGCGCTTTGCGTCGATGCCGAGGTCCTCGGTGTCCTCGAACGTCCGCAGGGAGAGGTCCTCCGCCTTCGCCGTGAGCTTGCCGGCGCACTCGTTCGGGCGCGACGCGTCGGCGACCGCGCGGCCGCTCTCGGGCGCCTCGGGGAGCGCGCGGCCGAGCAGCGCGTCGTCGTCGAACGAGCGCGGCAAGAGAAAGAACGACGGACCGAGGGCGGCGCTCGGCGCCGGCTCGGAGGAGGGGGCGACGGGGTGGAAGGGCTCCGGCGCGCCGCAGCCCAGGAGCGCGAGCGCAGCGCCCGACGGCAGGCACCACGGAACCTTGCGCGTCGACATGAGGCGGGGAGAGTGCCGCCGCGCCCGGGCCGGAAGCCAGTCCCCGCGGCCGAAGCTGCGCTCTCCGCCGACGAGTCGGCTCCGCGGTTCGACGAGCGGCGCGGCAGCGCGTCGGGCACGGCCGCTGCACGGGCTCAGCGGACGGAGGTCCCGCGATGCCCACCCACGAATCCCGCCGGAAGTTCCTCGAAGCCGCGGGCGCCACGCTCGCGCTCGCGGCGATCGGTCGAGGTGCCTCGGCCGGCCCGAACCCCGGACCGGGCGCGGCGAACGAGCCGCCGCAGGGTCCCATCGGCGGCGGCCCGGCTCCCGACGAGTACCCCGTGCCCGCGGGGGAGATGGCCAAGCGCCCCCTCGGGCGCACCGGCGCGACGGTCTCGATGCTCGGTCTCGGGGGGTATCACCTCGGGATCCCGAGCCGCCCGATCGCCATGCGTATCGTGCACGAGGCGATGGACCACGGCCTCACCTTCTTCGACAACTGCTGGGACTACCACGACGGCGACAGCGAGAAGCGCCTCGGCGAGGCGCTCGCGGGCGGCCTCCGCGACCGCGCCTTCGTCATGACGAAGCTCGACGGGCGCACGGCGAAGGAAGCGGCCAGGCAGCTCGATGACTCGCTCCGGCGCCTCCGCACCGACCACGTGGACCTCCTCCAAATCCACGAGGTCATCCGCCCCACGGACCCTGGACGCGTGTTCGCCCCGGGCGGGGCGATCGAGGCCCTGGTCCGCGCCCGCGAGGCGGGCAAGACGCGCTTCATCGGCTTCACGGGGCACAAGAGCCCGGACATCCACCTCGCGATGCTCGCCGAGGCGCGGCGGCACGGGTTCCGCTTCGACACCGTGCAGATGCCCCTCAACCCGATGGACGCGCAGTACGACAGCTTCCAGGCGCGCGTCCTCCCCATCCTGGTGCGGGAGGACATCGGCGTCCTCGGGATGAAGCCGATGGGCTCCGGCGTGATCCTGGAGAGCGGCACGGTGCCGGCCGTCGACTGCCTGCGGTACGCGCTGAGCCTCCCGACGTCGGTCGTCATCACCGGCATCGACTCGATTGGGGTGCTCCACCAGGATTCTCGCGACCGCGCTCACGTTCGAGCCGCTCGGCGAGCAAGCCAAGAAGTCCATCGAGCAGCGCGCGGCCCAGGCGGCGGAGAAGGGGCGGTACGAGCAGTACAAGACGTCCGACCGCTTCGACGGCACCGCCAAGCACCCGGAGTGGCTCGGCGCGCCGCCTCCCTAAGACGGTCGACCGCGCGGGGAGCGCGTCCGACCGTCGGCCAAGGACGCCCGACCGCGCGGGGAGCGCCCTCGCTCGACGGTCGGGCATCCCCGACCGCGCGGGGAACGCGTCCGACCGCGCGGGGAGCGCGCTTGCCCGACGGTCGGGCATGCCCGGCCGCGCGGGGAGCGCCCTCGCTCGACGGTCGGGCATCCCCGACCGCGCGGGGAACGCGTCCGACCGTCGGCAGAGGGCACCCGACCGCGCGGGGAGTGCCCTTGCCCGACGGTCGGACGTGTTCGCCGGGCGAGGGAAGGCGCGCGCGACTACCGCGGCCCGATCGCCCCGTCGAAGAACCGGCGCAGCCGTTCCACGTACGCGTCCCCCGCGGCGGCCAGGTACCCGCCGTGGCCCGCGCCCTCGATCACGTCGATGTCCTTGGGCCCACCGGCGGCGTCGTAGAGGGCGCGCGCGTCGGCCAGCCCCACCACCGGGTCGTCGCTGCCCGCCACGAAGAGGATCGGCCGCGGCGCGATGGCCCCCACGACGTCCACGCTCCGGAGGTCGTCGAGCGCCATGCCGAGCCGCCGCGCCTCCCAGAGGGCGGGCGCGGCCGTGATCGGGCCCCACTTCCTCCACTCGTACGTCATCTCGTTCTCGTACGTCGTGAAGGCGCCCGCGAGCACCACCGCGCGGACGCGCGGGTCGGCCGCCGCTTCGTGCGCGACCACGCTCGATCCCATCGAGAAGCCGTAGGCACCGATGGCGCCGTCTCGCACCTCGGGCTGCGCGGCGACGAAGTCGACCGCCCCGCGCACGGCGTCCTGCGCATCGAGCCCCCAGGTCGTCGCGCCGCCGCTCTCGCCGCGCCCCGGCGCGTCGAGGAGGAGCGCGCCGTAGCCATGAGCCGCGAGCGCCCGCGCCTCCGGCAAGAGCGCCGAGCGGTCGGCCCGCGCCCCGTGCTGGTAGACGACGACGGCGCCGTTCGCGGGCGGCAGGTACCAAGCGGCGATCTCGGTCCCGGCCGGCGTGTGGAAGCGCACGTCGCGCAGGCGCGCGGCCAGATTGGCCGGCTTCGCCGACGGGGGCTGCCGCACGAACGCGGCCGCCACGTGCTCCACGGCCCGGTAGGCCTCCCACGCGGCGAGAGCCAGGAGCGCGACGACGGCCACGCCGACCGCCAGGATGAGGCGCCAGGATCGAAACGACACGCCCGCTCCATAGCGGGCTTTGGCGGCCGGCTCGACTCTCTGGAGCTAGGCGTGCTTCACAGCGCGCTTGGCCGCCGGGCGGCGCGAGGGCTGCTTCTTGCGGCTCGCGACGTGATTGGCAGCACGTTCTGCCCGCATCGTGACAACTTTGCTCTTGGCCGCGCGGGCCGGCTCCGCCTTGCGAGAGGCCTTGGCGCGCGGGCTCTCCGGGCGCGTGCGCTCTTGCGACGGCACCGCCAGGGCGTGGTTCGGTTTGCGGGCCTTTCGCGTGAACCGCGTGAACGCGCCGGTGAGCCCGGCGAACTTCGCCTTCGTCGCGCGGACGGCACCCATGACCTCGGAGGCAAGGGTCTCCATCCTCTTTTCGATTCGATCCATCATTTTCGAAACCTCTCGTGGCCGTGGTGCAAGGGCTCTGCCGTCGATCGGCGGGCTGTGCGGCGACGTAGAAAACCGTGCACGCGCACGCGAGACAGGCGGCCCGACGGCGCTAGGCTCCCGTCGTGGGGAGAGCGTACTTTCACGCATGCGCGCTCGTGTGCCTCGCGGCGTGCGCGCGAACCGGTCACGAACCTCTCGCGACTTCGAGCCCGACCCCGCCACCCAGCCCCGGGGACGCGAGCAACCCGCCGCCGCGCGTGGGAGAGGCTCTGCCGGACTTCTCGCTGCGCACGGCGGACGGTGTGGCGATGCGCACCGGCGCGCTCAGGGGCGGCCCGGTGGTCTTCCACTTTCGATTGACCGACGGCGACGCGAGCGAAGCCGAGCCGTGGGCGCGGGTCGCAGAGACCGGCGCCGCGGTCCTCGTGGTCTTGCAGGGCAGCGCTTTCCGCTCGGACTCCCCCTTCCGGGAGCTCCACGCCAAGCACCCCGGGTTCCTCCTCATCGAGGACAGGGGCGGCGACCTGGCGAAGCGCTTCGGGATCGCCCAGGCCGACCCTTACCGCGCGACCTGGATCATCGACGGCGACGGCATCGCGCGCGCCACCTTCCAGCTCCACGACGCGCCGCTCGAGGCCCTCGAGGTGCTCGACCGCCTGCTCGACATGCGCGAGCCGAGCGCGGACGCCGGCATGCCCGCGCGCTACGTGACCGCGGACACGGCGATCCAGCCCGACACGCGCGTCTTCCGGTATCTGCGAGTCGGGAAGGTCCCCGTGCGTTCCGAGCGTCTCACCTGGGCGCTCTCGCGCGAGCCGGCGAGCGCCCGGCTGGAGATCCGCTGCCAGATCGGCCCCGGGGGCGTGCCCCAGCCCGGGCTCGTCCTCGACGGGAGAGAGAACGACGAGAGCGTCTGGCAGTCCCCCGTCGTCACGAAGTACGAGGGGCCCCGAGTCCCCGGCACGGAGGAGGCGTACGAGCTGGTCGCGGACACGGGTCCGGTGAACGACGCCGCGTGCCGCGAGCTGCCGCCGCGCTTCACGCTCCGCTGCCTCCCCGAGAGCCCCGAGGTGCTGCCCGCCGGCGCCGAGATGTCGCGCGCGAGCGTCAGCGCGCAGAGCCTCGCGGGCTGGACGCCGAACCACGGCGAACGCCCCACGGGCCTGCGGTGCGAGCCGACCCTCCGCGGCATCGTGTGGGCCCCCGCGGGCCTCACGTGGGCTCCGCGCCCGCCGTTCTTCGCGGCGCCGACGCCGGAGCGACAGCGGGAGAAGACCGCGCGCTCACGCTCGGCGGGCGTCGAGTGGGCCGAGGAGCACTCGGACTCGATCCAGGGCGCGGCGCTGCGCTGGATGGTCGAGGGTCCGCGGTAGGTCGCGGCACCTCGGATCGTCTCATGGGCCGAGGAACTGCGGCTGCCGGGCGACGCGATCGAGCGCGTCGCCCGGGGCATCGGCGGGGAACGGCACGGTGGACCGCGCGAGGCGATCGAGCCAGCGGCGGTCGAGCGGCGCCTCGAGGTCCTCGGCGCGGGTGGCCGCGACGGTCGCCTGCCGCCCCGGCGAGAGCACCTGCCCGAGGCCCACGGCGAACCCCGCGAGGAGCATCGCCGTGCGCACGGCCGTGGCGCCGCTGTACGTGTGAACGGTCGCGCCGTCGCGGCACGCCTTCCGGAGGGCGGTGAACGCGCCCGCGCTCCAGAGCTCGGGGTTCGCGCGCGGCGAGAACGGATCCCAGAAGACGACGTCGGCGAGCGCGGGCTCCTCCGCGAGGGTCGCCGGCAGCTCGCCCACGCGGGCGCGCCAGACCGTCGTCCGGCCCACGGCCGCGCCGTCCGCGAGGAGCGCGGCGCACGCGTCGAGCGTCGCGCCGTGCAGGCCGAACGCGCCGTGGTGCTCGGGGCTGGTCGCGAGCGAGAGCGCCGCGAGCGTGCGGTCGAAGCTGACCACGTGGAGCGCCCGCGCCGGACGGACCACGCGCGCCTCGGAGAGCGCCCACGCCGCCGCGGCGTTCGAGCCCGCGCCGAGGCCCACGTCGAAGAGCACGAGCGGCGGCCCCGGCGTCGCGAGGCGCTCGGCGAGCCGCGACGCGCCGACGTAGAGGCTGCGCGCCTCGTCGGCCGGCCCGAAGGGGTGCATGATCTCGCCGGCGTCGCGGTCGCGCACCGCGCGCGAGCCGTTCCGCGTGGTGACGACCTCGAAGCGCGGGTCCTCGCTCATCCGGCGTCGGCCTCGCCCCCGAAGCGCTTGGCGGAGTGCTCGTGACGATCGATGGCGACGAGGCGCTCCTTCGCGAACGCGGCGTAGCGATCCGAGCTCGATGGCGGCGCGCGCCTCGGCCATGAGCGCGTGGTAGTGCCGCAGGTTGTGGATCGAGAGGAGCCGCGGGCCGAGCGGCTCGCTGCACTTGAAGAGGTGGTGCAGGTACGCGCGGCTGAACGAGGCGCAGGTCGAGCAGTCGCACGCGGCGTCGAGCGGCACGTCGGCCAGGCCGGCGGGGCCGCGCGTGACGCGCACCCGGCCCGTCGAGGTGAAGGCGGTGCCCTGCCAGGCGAGGTGCGTCGGGAGGACGCAGTCGAACATGTCGACGCCCGCGAGGATCGCGTGGAGGAGGTCGGCCGGCGTGCCGACACCCATGAGATACCGCGGGCGGTCGGCCGGCAGGAGCTCGGCCGAGAAGTGCGTGATGTCCTCGCGCTCGGCCCGCGTGTCGCCGACCGAGAGACCCCCCAGCGCGAAGCCGTCGAAGGGGTGCTCGACGAGGAAGCCCGCCGACTCGCGCCGGAGGTCGCGGTTCACGCCGCCCTGCACGATCGCGAAGAGGGCCTGGCGCGGGTCGGTGCGCGCCGCGAGGCTGCGGAGCGCCCAGCGGTGGGTGCGATCCATCGCGTCGCGCAGGGCCGCGACGTCCTTCGTCGAGTCGAGGCAGACGTCGAGGACCATCATGATGTCGGACCCGATGGCGGTCTGCATCTCGATGGAGCGCTCGGGCGAGAGCATGTGGAGGCGCTGGTCTGTGTACGCGCGGAAGCGCGCGCCTTGCTCGTCGACGGTGCGGTCGGCGGCGAGCGAGAAGATCTGGTAGCCGCCCGAGTCGGTGAGGACCGGCCCGTCCCACTTCATGAACGCGTGGATCCCCCCGACGCGGCGAAAGAGCTCCGGGCCCGGGCGCAACATGAGGTGGTACGTGTTGCCGAGCACGACCTGCGTGCCGATCGCGCGGAGGTCGGCGGGCGTGAGGCCGGTGACCGTGGCGCGCGTGCCGACGGCCATGAAGGCGGGCGTCTCGACGCGGCCATGCGCCGTGGTGAGGGCGCCGCGGCGGGCCTTCGAGCCGCTGTCGGCGGCGGTGACGGCGAAGGGGAGACGGGAGCTCACCGCGAATGCCTATACCGATCGCGCGGGCAGGGGTCACGCGGGGCCCCGTCGCCGCCCGCTCGGCACGCCTGAGTTCCGGGTGAGGGGCCGCGGCCCTTCGTCGGGGTCCGCAAGTGACGTTTCTGGTACGGTGCGCGGCGCAAAGTTCCCTTCGCGATGAATTTTTCCGCCTCGATCCGCCGCTCGCCCCGGAGGGCGCTGCACGTCGCCCTGGCCCTCGCCCAGGTCGGCCTCTTCGCGATCTTCGCGCGGCCCTGGCGCATCATCGACGGGTTTCCGCTCGATGACGCGTGGATTCACCAGGTCGTCGCCCGCACCTTCGCCACCACCGGCACCCTCGGCTACGCGCCGGGCCAGAGCGGAGCGGCGGCGACCAGCTACCTGTGGGCCGCACTCCTCTCGGTCAACTTCCGGTTCGTGCACGCCGATCCGGCGGCGTTCACCCTCGCCCTCAACGGCCTCCTCGCGTTCGCGAGCGGGCAGCTCCTCCTCGCCATCCTCCTGCGTGACTCGAAGGACCGTCCCGGCCGGCTCCCGGCGGCCTTCGTGAGCGCGCTTCTGGCCTGCGAGGGCGGCAACTTCGTCTGGTTCGCCTTCTCGGGGATGGAAGCGACCCTCGTCGTCTTCCTGGTGCTCCTGGCCGTGTGGGGTTACGCGACGCCGCCGGGCAGGCCCGCGGCCTGGCGCGGCGTGCTGACGGGGCTCGCGGCGGCGCTCCTCGCGATTGCGCGGCCCGAGGCCGGCACGCTGGGACCGTTCCTCGCGCTCGCCGGGCGGCCGCTGGGCCGCTCGCGAGGGGACGCCCTCCGCGTGGCGCTCACGTGGGCCCTGGGCCCGATCACCTACGTGACGTTCAACCTCGTCACGACCGGCGTCGCGGCCCCGGCGACGCTCGCCGGCCGCCGCTGGCTCTGGCTCGAAGGCTCGGCCGCCCTCTCGCGCGCGACCGTCCTCTGGGAGTTCGCCTGCGACTGGCTCCTGCGCCTGCGCAACGGATTGCTCGGGACGTCGGCGACGGTCCTCCTCTGGCTCGCGCTCGGGCTCGGCGCCCACGCGCTCGTGCAGTGGGCGCGCCGCCGCGAGCGGGGCACCCTGCTGATCGCCGCCTGGACGGCGATCCACGTGGGGACCTACGCGGTCCTCATGCCCGTCGCGGGGCACGGAGGCCGCTACCAGCCGCTGGTCCCGGTGGTCTTCCTGCTCGCGCTCGCGCGCGGCTCCGTCGACCTCGTGGGCAACCTCGCGGATCTCGTTCTCGCGGCGCGGGGGCGCTCGTGGCTCGCGCGGATCGTCCCGTTCGCGGCCGCCGCCCCGTGGGTGGCGCTCGTCGGCGTCGGGCTCCGCGACTGGGGCGACGACAACGCGAAGGCGGTGCAGCACATCCGCGCGACCGAGTGCGCCATCGGCGAGGCCATCAACGACCTTCCGCCGGGCAAGGCCGCGAGCTTCGACATCGGGTGCAGCGGCTTCTATGCGTCGCGCGGGGTGATTGACATCGGGGGGCTCTCGAACCCCAAGACGGCCGAGCTCATGAAGGAGGGCCGCATCTGGGAGTACCTTCGCGACGAGAACGTGGCCTACGTCGCGCTGCCGCTGGCCTACGAGGACCACACGACCGATCCGGTCAACTTCGCCGAGCGCCTGCACCTCTCCGACAACCTCGCCGTGCACCTCGAGCCCCTCCGGTTCTTCGAGACGCCGTTCCACATCTGGGAGCCGGGCGTCGTCACGACGCAGAACGCCGCGCCCCGGCAGGGGCTCTTTCGCATCACGTACACCGGCGCGTCCGGCCCCAAGCCTGGACCCGTGGTGCGCGCGGCGTCGCCGCCGCTCGAGGGAGGCGACCACGTGTACGCGCGCGATCGCGTGCAGCTCGAGGACTCGCTCCGGATCATGGCGGGGGCGGGCGTCCCCGTGCACATGACGATCACCGATTGCGTGCCGGTTCCCGCGGCCGCCCCCGGCGCCGCCTGGGAGGTGTCGTTCGGGCCCTGCGGCGCGACCGCGACGCCCCCCGCGAACGACAAGGTCCCCGAGAGCGCCGCGCTTGCGCTCGTCGCGCAGGCCGTGCGGCCGTATCTCGACCGGGGCAACCTCGGCGGAGCGGGAGAGTCCGTGCTCGAGGCCATCGCGCACGCCGAGCGCCGCTGGGGGACTCCACGTCGTTCCCGATGCTGCCGGGCGCGATGCTGTCCGTCTCGCGACCTGCCTCGGACACGCCGCACGAGACCGCCGGCTGGGGGAGCTTCCTCGCGCTCGCCGCCTTCGCGGTGGCGACGGCGGCGGCGAATCGCGAGAGGATTGGGGCGTGGCTGCGCGCTTCCTGGGCGCGGCGGCTCGGCGCGCCCGGCCTCGTCGCGTGCGTCGCGCTCGCGCTGACGGCGTGCGGCGGCCGCTCGCCGGGCAGCGCCATCGCGGCCATGGACCAGGGCGAGAGCGCGCTCGACGCCACGCTGTCGGGCGGGGCGGACGTGAACGAGCCCGATCCGATGGGCTACGCGCCGATCCACCACGCGGTCATCCGCGGCGACCGCCGCCTGCTCGAGGTCGTCCTGGCCCACGGGGCGAAGGTGGACCTCCTGAACGGAAAGAAGGAGAGCGCGCTCTTCCTGGCCGCCGCGCTCGGGAAGGTCGACTGCCTCTACCTGCTCCTGCTCGTGGGCGCGGATCCCAACATCCACATCCCGCCCAACGGGACGACTCCCCTCTTCGAGGCCACGCTGAGCGCGCCGGTCGAGGTCGTGCAGCTCCTGCTCGAGCACGGCGCCGATCCCAACGCCCACAACGGGTGGAACGAGACCGCGCTGCACGCGGCCGCGAAGATCGACCCCCTGCGCTCCGAGGCGATGACGCGCCTCCTCCTCGCGCACGGCGCCGATCCGGACGCACGCGACCTGCGCGGTTACAGCGCCCTCCACGTGGCCGCCTCCCGCGGCAACCTCGCGCCCGTCCGGGTCTTCGAGGAGCTCGGGCGAGACCTGAACGGAAAGACGCCGCTCGGGTCGACCCCGCTCGACGTCGCGATCGACAACGACAGCGCGGTGGTGGCCGACTGGCTCTATCGACTGGGAGGGCGCGCGGCGACGACGCCGGACTTCGAGCCCCCGCTGCACCGCGCTGCCCGCGTCGACGACCTCGACGGCGCGCAGGTGCTGCTCGCGTTCGGGGCCGACCCGGCCGAGGTCTTCGACGGGGCGAGCGCCCTCGAGATGGCGCGGGCCCACGACTCCCGGAGGGTCGCCCGCCTCCTCGCGCTAGCCGGCGCCCGCCACTGAAGCCGCGCGCCCCGGCGCGATTGCCCGCCAGAGCGCGGCGGCGAGGAGGATGCCTCCGAGCATGACGTACGACATGGCCAGCCGCCCGAGCATGCCGTGGAAGCCGCGCACGTCGATGAACCCGGCCACGAGCGGGAACGCCGCGCACGCGAGCGCCACGGCGTCCGCGGGCAGCGCCTCGGACCTGCGGAGCAGGATGGCAAAGACGAAGATCGCCGGCGCGTAGTGGTGCTCCCAGCTGATCGGCGACGCGAGCGTCACGATTGTCCAGGCGAAGGCCAGGTGCAGCGCGAGGTCGCCCGGCCGGCCCGCTCGGGCCGCGCGCCGCGCCGCCCAGAGCCCCACGAGGAGCGTCACGCCCGAGGCGAGGGTCGCCGCGAGGCGTATCGGCGCGGGCGGCGGCGCGATGACGAAGTCGAACGCCGGCATCCCGGCCAGCCGCTGGAACGTGCCGCTCCAGGATTGGTTCGGATAGAAGGCGTAGCCGGCCGACACGGCGGGGAGCACGGTCGTGACGTAGCGAACGTGGTCGTGAAGGCCGGCGTAGACGAGCGACGCGACGCCGAGCGACGCGAGCGTGAGCGCGCCGCCCAGCGCCATGCGGCGCGAGCGCCACGCGCCGAAGCCCAGAACGAACACGAGCTGAGGCTTGAACGCCGTCGCCACCGCGACCGCGGCGCCCGCCCCGCGCTCGCGCGCGCGCTCGGCGAGCAGGAAGGCGACGCCCAGGGCGACCGCCACGAAGAGCGTCGCCTGGTTCAGCTCGACCGACCGGAGGAGCGGATAGAAGCCGAACGCCGCGACCGCGACGAACGCTCCCGAGACGAGGCGCCGCCGCGGGTTCCAGGCGAGCATCGCCGCGAGCACGACGCAGGCGAGCCACGCCGCGCGCGAGACCACGGAGAGCGCCGCGTGCGCTCCCTCGAACCCGAGAGAGGCGAAGGGCGTGAACGGAAGCGCGGCGAGCGGGGGATAGATGAACGAGGCTCCCGCGAGGTTGAAGTCGTCGTAAACCGGCGCCTGAAAGGCCGACGCGAGCCGGCCCGCGGCGACCACGGCCGGCCAGGGGTCGCCGATGTTCGACCCGCGCGTGTCGACGAGCGCGCGGAGGCCGCGAAGGAGGCCATCGCCGCTGTCGATCGCGGCGATGACCGCGGTCGCCGCGAGCGCGCTCGCTTCGCCCCAGCCGGACGGGCCGCGCCGCGCGGCCGGCGGCGCGTGCGGGAGCGCAGAGCTCATCGCCCTCCTCTACTACTTCGAGCTACGTTGCGCGATCTCCTCGACGCCTCGGCGAGCCGTGCGTTATCCATCCGGGGTGGCGGCGACACCGGACGAGCCGGCGAGAGGTTCGCCCCGAGGCCGGCTCGACGCAGCCCTGGCCTGGTTGCCGTGGCTGGCCCCGTGCCTGGTCGTGGTCCTCGGGGCGTACTACGCGGCGCTCGGAGCCTACGGCGAGACGTTCGCGATCCTCGGCCGCGACCCGGGCATCTTCCAGTACGTGGCCTGGGCGCTCGAGCGCGGCCAGCGCGACTACGTCGAGCTCCGGGAGATCAACGGGCCGCTCCCTCATCTCATTCACCTCGTCCTCCTGCACCTCGGGGGCGGCGACGAGCACGTGTTCCGCACCCTCGACATGGTCGCCGAGGCGGCGGTCTTCGCCTTCGCGGGCGCGCTCTTGCCGGGCGTCGGCCGGCGCGGCGGGGCAGCGCCCCACGTGCGCGCGGCGTGGGCCGGCGCGTCGTGCGTCGTCCTGACGGCGCAGTACCTCGTGCACGGCTGGTGGCAGACCGCGCAGCGCGAGAGCTTCTACGACCTCTTCGTCCTGGCGTCGCTGGCGGTGCAGCTCCACGTGCAGAGCGCGCCGCGCGGATTGCGCGCCGCGAAGGCCGCGCCCGCGCTGCTCGCCTTCGCCGGCGCCGCGAGCGCGATCACCTGGTTCGGCAAGCCGACGAACCTCTCGTTCACGGCGCTCCAGGCCGCGGCCCTCTTCGTGGACGACGAGTCGGCGATCGACGCGCGCCGGGCGGTCGGCTGGCTCGCCGCGGGCTGCGCCGGGATCTCGGTCGCGATGATCGGCTTCACGTTCGCGGTCGGCGACCCGGTGCGCGGCGCGCACATCGTCTTCGGCGAGGTGCCGCGCCTCTACCGGTGGATTCTGGAAGCTCTCGATCGCCGACGCCTACTCCATCTGGAACAACGCGCCCAAGCTGAACTACGCGCTCGTCACGCTCGTCCCGGTCGCGGCGCTCGTCGCGGCGCGGAAGCTCCCGCGGAGGCTCCTCGTGCCCTGCGCGCTCCTCGCCGGCGGCCTCGTGAACTTCTTCGTTCAGGGCAAGGGCTTCCCCTATCACCTCCATCCGATCACGGCCGGGACGCACTACGTGTGGCTGGCGGTTCTCGCGTACGCCTCCGAGCGCACGCAGCCCGGCGGCGAGGGTCTGCCGGCGCGCTTGCCCGCCGCGGCGGTGCTCGCGGCGAGCCTGCTCCTCGGGTACCAGGCGGCGACCGAGGCGAGCCTCTCCGAATATGTGGAGAAGCGCTGGTGGCGCGACGGCGCGACGGCCGCCGACCGCGCGTCGGAGGCGTACTTCCGGCAATTCCCCTGGGGCGACTACTTCCCGTGGGAGCTCCGCCAGGCGGCGGCCTACCTGCGCACCGCGACCCGGCCCGACGATCGCGTGCAGACGTACGGCATGGACCCGTACCTCCTCTTCCTCGCAAAGCGGCTCAGCGCGACGCCGTACATGTACTCGTTCGAGCTGAACGTGGACGCCGCGCTCCAGGGCGGCAGCGGCGGCGCGCCCGGCGACGACGAGAAGGCGTGGCTGGTGGCGACGGCGCACCGCCACGAAACGGAGATGCTCGAGGACCTCGAGCGCGAGCCGCCGGCGGCCTTCGCGTTCGTGGACCACGCGCCCTTCACGTATCCCGACGACGCGGCGACCGACCTGGAGCAGCACTGCCCGAGGACCTCGGCGTGGCTCCGCGGCCACTACCGCGAGACCGCCCGGTTCGGGCACGTCCACGTCTGGCTCCGGCAAGACCTCGCGGCGCCGTGATGCAGGGACGGGACCTCTAGTTCGAACGGACGGCGATGTGCGCGGTCGTGCCGGGCACGTCGATCATCCGGAAGCCGAAGGGCTCGGGGTGGGCGAGGAACGCGAGGAACTGCGGGTCGTCGCGGAAGCGCGTGTCGGTCGTGAGCGACGCGTCGATGATGACGAGGTCGATTCTTGCGCGACGCGAGCAGGTCTGCGAACGGCTCGTGCTTGTCCCACGGCGCGACCCGCTCGAAGGGAATGCCGGCCAGGTAGCAGAACCCCCACCCCGGCTCGAGCGTGACGATCTGCCGGTGGATGCCGAGCTCGCGGAGCTCGGCGATTGTCGCGAGGTGATGCACGTCCGGCGGCGGCGGCGGCGCCCCCGCCGCTTTGGCCGCCCGCTCGGCCAGGGCATGCTGCGGCGTCAAGCCGTAGGCCAGGCTCGGCGTGAGGACGAGCGCCGCGGCGGACGCGAGGGCCAGGCCCACCTCGCCGCGCCACGAGGTTCGACGCGCGCGCGCCCAGGGCATCTCGGCGACCCCGAGCGCGAGCCCCACCCCCAACACCGGCAGGAAGTAGTGCGCGCGCGGGTAGATGACGAGCGACGAGAGCAGCGTCGTCGCCAGCAGCGCGCCGAAGGCCACGTACTGGAGCTGCCGGTTCGGGCTCGCGCGCCTCCACCGCGCCATCCCCTCGATCAGCGCGAAGAACGCGGCGAGAGCGAAGGAGAGGTAGGCCAGGTGGAGCACGTGGGTCGCGAGGGGCGGCAGGTCGAGGCTCGGCTCGAGCACGTCGCAGAGCGTGCGCGACACGTGAAGGAGGTTGACGAGGACGTGACGCGTGAAGGTCGCGGGGTTCGCGCGAAGCGCGCCGCTCACGGTGTTGACGTCGCCGAAGTCCTGCTTGACGAACCGCTCCCAGTTGGTCCACGGGTTCATGTCGACGTGGGTGCGGTCGACCTCGTTGAGCGCGTAGTGCTGGGCGAACGCGTAGAACAACCGGGTGCCGCCGAGCGG
This sequence comes from uncultured delta proteobacterium, assembly GCA_963797395.1. Classification (GTDB taxonomy): domain Bacteria; phylum Myxococcota_A; class Polyangia; order Polyangiales; family Polyangiaceae; genus Palsa-1150. Next base: position 135,483 of record CAWCPA010000008.1, on the reverse strand, counting down.
GGAGCCGAAGACGGCGACGAGGACGAGGAACGGCGCCGCGCTGATGGCGCACTCGCGCGTGAGGGCCCGCCAGGTCATTCGCCCTCGACGCACCGCCGCGACGCCTGCCCCCGCGAAGACCGCGCCGATGGCCAGCACCGCCGCGCACAGCTCGGGGCGCACGAAGCTCGCCGCGGAGAACCCCCAGACGAGGGAGCGGGCGGCGCGGGGCGTACTCGGGGCCCACATCGCCGCGGCGACGCCCGCGAGGAGGAAGACCGTCGTCAGGTACGTCATGTACGGCCAGATGTCGAAGTACCGCGAGGTCAACAGCGCGAAGCAGATGACGAGCGCGACGATGCGCCCGACCTCGAAGGCCCGGAAGGCCGCGAAGAGCCCGAGGATCAGCATGCCGCAGACGAGCAGGTGGCTCGCGTAATAGAGGATTACGCGGTCGTGAATGAGCATCGACAGGAGCCAGTACCAGACGCTGTAGAGCGGGCCCCCTTCTGCCCTGGGAAGACCGTTCGCCTCGTTGGGGAAGCCCGCGTGGAACAGGCCCACCCCGCTCGCGAGGCATATCGTCTCGTCATCGAGCAAAATGTCCCGGACATGCTCGAAGCCGTAGAGCAGCTTCACCGCCATCGCCGCGATGACGACTGCGACCCCTGCGTCGATGCGGCGCTCGCGCGTCGCTTGCGATGCGTTCGGCACGCATCGGCGTCATACCAAAGATCAGGAGGGGACGACGGCGGTCTTCACGAAAGTTGGCGCGACGCTCGTCGAGGCGCCGGTCGGTCCGGGCGCCGAGCTCGGCGCGTCGGCCTTGAGGCCGAGGAGGCGATAGACCATGACCTCCTGCTCGCGGCCCTTCACCTTGATCTTGTGGAGCGGCTCGGTCTCGACGTGCTTCTCGACCTGCTTGAAGAGGTCCTCGGAGAGGATGACGTCGCACTTCAGCTCTTTGGTCATGCCTTCGAGCCGCGAGGCGAGGTTCACCGCGTCGCCGATGACCGTGTACTCCATGCGCTGGGTGTGGCCCATGTTGCCCGCGACGACCTGCCCGGAGTGCAGGCCGATGCCGGTGCGGAGCTCGGGCAGGCCGCGGGCGCGGAAGGCGTCGTTGAGCTTCAGGAGGCGCGCCCGCATGTCGAGCGCGGCCTTCACCGCGTGGATCGGGTCGTCGGGGTGCGGCACGGGCGCGCCGAAGACGGCCATGATCGCGTCGCCGATGAACTTGTCGACCACGCCGTGGTGCTGCATCACGCTCTCGACCATCCCGCTGAAGTACTCGTTCAGGAAGTCGAGCAGCGCGCGCGGCTCCATCGTCTCGCTGATGCTCGTGAACGAGCGGATGTCCGAGAACAGCACGGTGACGGGCACGAGCTCCCCGCCGAGGTTCACGTTGCCCTTGAGCAGGTGATCGGCGACCTGGCGCGTCACGTAGCGGCCGAACGTCTCGCGCAGGCGGTCGCGCTCCTTGAGGCCGTCGACCATCGCGTTGAAATCGAGCGCGAGGCTCTCGAGCTCGTCGCCCGTGTGGACCACCGGCGCGGTCACGTACTCGCCCGCCTTCACCTTCCCTGCGGCCTCCGAGATCGCCCCGACCGCCCGACCCGTGCGCGACGCGAACCGCAGCGCGAGCGCCAGCACCAGCACCAGCACGGCGCCGAGTCCGCCGAGGTGCACCCAGAGCTCGCGCCGCACCTGATCGCGGAGCTCGGTGACGTCGCGCGACGCCGTGAGCTCCACCTCGAGGCCCGGGCGCTGGAGCTTGTCGGGCTTGAAGGTCTTGAGCGCGAACAGCTTGCCGTTCGCCTCCTTGAACGAGACGGCGTCGCCCAGCGACACGAGGTCCGGCGTCGGATACGCGGGCGAGGCCGCGACGAACTTCCCGTTCACGCGGAGGGCCAGGTCGGCGCTGAGCTTCGGCTCGAGGTACTCGAGGTACTTGCCGCTGATGGGCGTGAGGAGCGCGATCGCCCCCACCTGCGCGCCGTCGGACCGCACCGGCTCGGCGCTCACCATGGCGAAGCCGGGGCCGTCGCTGAACTTCACGTCGAATCAACCCGCTGAGCGACTTGCCCCCGAGGAAATCGGCGAAGGCCGCGCTCGAGTCGGGGCCGAGCGAGGCGGGCCCGCGCTCCGCGTTGCCGCGCCCGAGGACGACGCCCTGGCCGTCGGCGGCCAGGATGACGCGGTGCTTGTAGACCTCCGCGAGGACGCCCACCATCTTCGCGGCGCCCGCCGGGTCGTGCCCCGCGAGGGCCTGCTGGAACTTCGTCCCGTGCTCCGTGAGCGACAGGGCGAGCCGCGCGTTGGCCTGGTACTCGTCGAGCTCCTCGGCGAAGCGACGGTTCGTCGCGTTCACGCGCCGCTCGACCTGCTGCAGCATGTCGTGTTCGGCCGCGCGAGACCGCACGACCGCGGCGGCAATCGCCGGCGCCACGCACGCGAGCACCAGCGCGACGAGCTTGATCCTGACCGTGGTCATCGCCCCGATTGTCGGCGAGCCGAGGCGCGATCGCAATGCAGCCCAGCCGGGCGCGTGTGGTCGCAGGTGAGAAACGAGAAAACAGCTCTGCCATGACAGGGTGGCCGAGTCCGTGCATCATCTCTGCCCGAGATCGATCCGGCTCGGCGCAGGGCGATCGGCGCCGTCGTCTCGTGGGTGATCGGGCTCGCGGCGATCGTCGCCGTGGTCGTCGTCAGCCTCCACAAGGGACAGGCGCAGCAGCTCGCGGGCCTCCTCCGGACGATGCGGCCCGAGTGGGTCGTCGTGGCGGCGGGTCTGCAGGCCCTCACGTACGCGTGCGACGCGGCGATCTGGCGGCACATCCTCGGGCGCGCCGGGAGCCCCCAGCCCTTTCCGCGCATGTTCGGGCTGAGCATCGCCCGCCTCTTCGTGCGGCAGGCCATTCCCTCGGGGGGGCTCAGCGGCGACGTCCTCCTCGTGAAGGTGCTCGAGAAGTACGACGTCCCGCTCGAGGCGTCGATGACGGCGCTCTGCTTCAACCTCCTCGGGTTCTATGCGTCGTTCGCGCTCTGCGCGCTCCTCGCCGCGGTGATCCTCTATGCCGCCAACGCGCTCCGGGGCCCGCTCATCGCCATCGCGGTGCCGTTCTGCGTCATCATCACCGCGATTCCGACGCTGCTCCTCTGGCTCGTGCGCTCGGGCGACCGCCTCAAGAAGTCGCGCCTCCGCAAGGTGCCGCTCCTCGGGAAGGTGATCGAGGCCTTCGGCAGCGCGCGGCTCGACCTCCTCGGCGACGGCCGGCTGATGGCGTGGGCGGCCGCGCTGCAGGCCGCGACGTGGGCGTTCGACGCGCTGACGCTCGCGGCGCTGCTCGCGGCCCTCTCCTCGCCCGTGCCGATCTGGGGCTCGTTCGCGGCGTTCATGCTCGCGTCGGCGGCCGAGCTCGTGGGGCCGGTGCCCGGCGGGCTCGGGGCCTTCGAGGGCGGGTGCATCCTGGGCCTGCGGGCGTTCGGCGTGCCGGTCGACACGGCCCTCGTGGCCACGCTCGCGCTCCGCGCCTTCACGTTCTGGCTTCCGATGGTGCCGGGCGTCTTCGTCGCGCGCTGGGCGATCGCCCCGCGGCCGGACGCGGGCCCGGGGCCGGCGGAGCCTGCGGAGCGTGAGGAGGGGGCGGCTGAGTCCCCGCGAAGAGGAGACGGTACTCCCGAGGACCCACGCCCAGCTCACGCTGAAACGCGCGCGTCATCCGCGCCGGACTTCTGAAGCCGCAGTCGGTCGCCAGCGCCTTCACCGAGTGCACGTGCTCTGGGAGGTGCTCGACTCCTCACGGTCCGGGCGGAGGGCGCGCGCTACGTGACCGCGGTGTGCGCCGGCTCGCTCCTCCTCGGCGCGGCCGGCCTGCTCCGCGGATACGACGCGACGACGCACTGGGCGTACACCGAGCTCCTCCCGATCTTCGGCGCGCGCCACCGGGCGGGCCGCGCCGCGCGCTGCGCGGCGTGCTCGAGGAACGCCGCGCGCTGGCCGAGGAGGCCGTCAGAGATCCCAGCGCCAGCTCGTTGAGCGGCGAGTCCGCGCGGGCGGGCGCCTCCTCGAGGCGGGTCTGGATGCGATCGGCCAGGTAGTTCGCGTCGTCGGCGACGCCCGAGAAGCGCCCCGAGCCCCAGGTGTAGAGCCAGGGCAGCCCGAGGAAGTGCAGGCCCTCCACCGGCGACACGCCGCGCTCGTGGCAGGGGTAGCCCTTGCCGTCGAAGGCGGGCAGCTCGATCCAGCGGTAGTCGGCGCGGTACCCGGTGCTCCAGATCGATCGTCTTGACGCCGGCCTTCACGAGGTCGAGCTCGCGCGCAGGCTCCTTCGGCTTCCACACGGGCACGTACGGCGCCTCGGTCGGCGCGTCGACGCCGTGCGACTCGAGGTACTTGTCGATCGTGCGCTTGATGCTCTCGGAGACCGTGTCGGCGTTGTCGAGGTTCGCCTCGAGGTCGCCCGCGAACTGCACCACGTCCCCGTTCGCCTGGAGCAGGCGCCCGTAGAGGCGCATCCCTTCGAGGGCGAACTTGCGGAGGTCGATGTCGCGGCCGCCGTCGCGGCCGGTCACGTAGTGGTTGGCCTTGGCGCGCACGCGGTCCTTGAGCGGGTGCTCGTGCACGGGCATCCGGTAGTAGCCCATCGTGTCGAGCCACTCGACGACGTCCTTGCCGCGGTAGCGGCGCGCCGTGCGAGGCGCGCTCCCCACGCAGAGGTGCACGCGCCGGCCGGCGAGGTGGAGGTCCTCGGCGATCTGGCAGCCCGACTGGCCGGTGCCGACCACGAGGACGTCGCCCTCGGGCAGCGACCCGGCGTTCCGGTACTCGCTCGAGTGGATCTGGAGGATGCCCCCCGGGATCCGCTCGGTGAGCCGCGGCAACGACGGGATGTGGTAGCCGCCGACGGCGACGACGACCTGATCGACGGAGCACGGGCCGAGGGTCGTCTCGAGCTCGAAGCCGCCCGCCGCGCGCTTGCGGAGGGCGGTGACCGAGGCCCCCTCGAAGATGGGCGGCTCGAAGTACGCCGCGTAGGCCTCGAGGTAGCGCACGATCTCGTCCTTCTTCATGAACCCGAACGGCTCGCCGCCCCGGTACGGAAAGCCGGGGAGCTGGCACTGCCAGTTGGGCGTGACCAGGCAGAACGCGTCCCACCGGCGCTCGCGCCACTCGTGGCCCACGCGGTTCTTCTCGAAGACGAAGTGGTCGATGCCCCGCTGCTTCAGGCAGTAGCTCATCGCGAGCCCCGCCTGTCCGCCGCCGATGACGGCGACCGCGCGGCGCGGGCGCGGGAGCTCGAAGCCCAGGACGGTGACGGGCTTCTCGGGCTCGTAGCGCGTCGCGCTCGACTCGATGTCCGCGAGCTGCTCCATCGCCGCGCTGCAGTAGCTTCCGTACTTGGCGCGGACGCGCTCGGACGCGAGCGTCAGCAGCGTGCGCGTTCGCGTGACGAACGACGAGACCGAGTAGGTGCCGCCCACCTCCAGGTGGTCGCGGACGACGAGGGACGGCGAGTAGCAACGCTGCTCGATGCCGTCCGGCCAGCGGACGACGAAATGCATTTCAGGCATGACGGATCTCCAGGGCGCTCGGCGCCGCGGCGCCGCTGGCCCGGGCTCTCACCCAGGCTTTGTAATGTTCGATGTGCAAGGTCGCGACGTGCGACCAGGAATAGGCGCGCGCCCGGCGCAGGCCCGCGTGGCAGCGCGCATCGCGGGGCCCGCGCAGCGCCTCGAGCAGCCCGCGGGCGATGTCGCCGTCGGAGTCGGGGTCGACGAGCACCGCGCACGAGTCGTCGAGGAACTCGGTGAGCGGCGGCCGGTGCGACGCCACCACGGGCAGCTCCGCGGCGAGGGCCTCGAGCGCGGCGAGGCCGAAGCCCTCGTGCGACGAGGGGAACGCCAGGACGTCGGCCAGGCGGAAGATGGCCGGCACGTCCGCGTCCTCGACGACGCCGATCTCGGCGACGGCGCCCCGGTCCCTCGGCGAGAGCTGCGCGAGCTCGCGGTCGAACGCGGCCCGGTAGGCGCCGTGGTCGAGCACCGTCGCGCCCCCGAGGATCCAGAGCTGCGCCGCGGCATGCACCCGCCGCACGCGCACGAAGGCGCGGAGGATCGCGAGCGTGTTCTTGCGCTCCTCGACGCCGCCGACCGCGAGCACCGCAGGCCCGGCGCCCGTCTCGAGGGTCTGCGTCCACGTCGCGAGCCGCTGCGGGTCCACGTTCGCGAAGCGCGCGAGGTCGACGCCGTTCGTGATGGGCAGCGGGCCCACGTTGAAGCTCCGGACGACGTCGCGCGCGCAGGCGTGGCTCACGGAGAAGCACACCGAGGCGCGGGTGATCGACCGGCGCTGGCACTCCTGGAGGTACGGGTCCGTGAACGCCTCGACGTGGTGCACCGTGCGCACGAGGCCCGCGGACTCGGCGTCTCCGCGGCGGGCGGCCAGCTCGAGGAGGCCGCTCGCGGTGAGGCAGTCCTCGGCGTGGTGGATGTCGTGCCGGGGCCGCGCCGCCGCGAGAAAGTCCGCGAGCTCCGCGGCGCGGACGCGCACGAGCTCCGCGGTGGTCTTCGGGGTCGGCGACGCGGGCACGAGGCAAAGCTTCGCCCGCAGCGGCCGGAAGAACCCGCGGCCGTCCTTGTCGTGCGCGTACACCGTCACGTCGCACCCGGCGTCGTGGAGCGCGTCGGCGAGGTTCGCCGTGTGCACCACGCTGCCGCGCGGCGTCGTGGAGTACGTGAAGAGGCCGATCGAGAGCGCGGGCGGCTTCATCCCGGCCTCTCGACGCCGAAGCCGGTGAAGGGGTTCGCCTCGAGGTCCCAGAGGATGACCTCGTGGCGGCCTCGCGCGAGGCGGAGCGCGGTCGTCGCGTCGACGCGCCCCACGCGCTCGCACGCGACGCTGCGCTCGCGGAACGCGGACCGCACCGCCGCGGAGCGCGCGGGCGGCACGGCGAGCAGGAACCCGTAGCTCGGGAAGCTGAGGAGCCACCTGGCCATCGTGGCTCGCTCGGGACGCGGGACGGCGTCGAGGTCGAGCACGCCGCCTGCGCGCGAGGCCTCGAGCATCATGAGGAGGGTCCCCGCGACGCCCGCGTTGCTCACGTCCTTGCACGCGTGCACGTGGCCCGCCTCGGCGAGGTCGCCGAGCAGCGCGAGGTCGCTGCGGAGATCGGCCGGGAGGCGCCCGGAGGACGCGTCCCAGAACGGCAGGTCGCCGTGGTACCCGCCGCGCAGATCGACGGCCAGGAGGAGATCGTCGCCCGGCCTCGCGCCGAAGCTCGTGAGAAGGGAGCGCGTCCGACCGAGGACGGCGACGGCGAGCGCGTGCGGCCCGTCCTCCGAGCGGGTGGTGTGCCCGCCGACCAGCGGCACCCCGTACGCGCGGCAGGCGTCCGCGATGCCGCCCACCACGGCCTCCACCGACGACTGCTCCGCGTGGAAGTACACGTCGACGACCGCGAGCGGGTGCCCCCCCATCGCGGCCACGTCGCTCACGTTCACCATCACCGAGCACCAGCCGGCGAAGTACGGATTGCGCTCGAGGAACCAGGGCAAGATGCCCTCGGCCGCGAAGAGCAGGTACCCGTCGCCGTCGGGGATCGCCGCCGTGTCGTCGCCGAGCAAGATCGGCTCGCCCGTCTCGCGCCAGCGCGCGACCGCGGAGGGCGCGCGATCGATGCGCGCCGCGACGCGCCCGATGTCCCGCTTCGACCGGAAGGCGGGGCTCGCGCGCAGGGCGGCCGCGCACTCCTCGAGGCCCTCGATGCCGGGCTTCACGCGGCACCTCGCAGCTCGCCGCCGCCGGCCTCGGGGAGCGCGGCGTAGTACGCGAAGATCCGCGTTCCATCAGCGCGTGGGGCCGGCCGCAGACCTCCACGCCGCCGGTGACGGTCCACCGAAGGCGCTCGAAGAGGCGCACGTTCTGCACCTGCACGGTCGCGCGGAAGCGCTGGCAGCCGCGGCGGCACGCGGTGCCCACGGCGAGGCGGACCAGGCCGGGCGCGATCGCCCGGTCGCCGCGGTGGTCGGCGTGGGTGCCGAGGCGGCCGCCCCACCATTGCCCGGGCTCTTCTTCCCAGACGCGGACGACCCCGACGACCTCGTCGGGCATGCCGGCGACGTGGGTCGTCGCGACCAGGGGAATCGCCCGCGCGTCGACCGCGTCGGCGTCGTCGCCGGCGAAGAGCCCCTGCTCGTCGCAAAAGATGCGTCGCCGGAGGCGCCGGTACGCGAGGAGCTCCCAGGCGTCGGCGGCGGCCTTGAAGGTCACGTGCCGCGACCGGAAGGGGATGACGGGCTCGAGGATCATGCCGCGTCCTCCTGCCCGCGACCGGGCGCGCGTTCGTGGGCCTGGAGCGTCGAGCACGCGCCGCACCGGCCGCAGCCGGCCTTCACGGTCTCGCGGGACATGCCGGCGGCGCGGACCATCGCGCCCAGCTCGGCGAGGAGCGCGTCCATGAAGGCGGGCGAGGGCGTGGGGTGCGCTTCGAGCGGCGTGCCGCGGATGGGCACGAACGGGACGACGAAGGGGTACACGCCCAGGGCGAGGAGCTCGCGGCACGTCGCGAGGATGTCCTCGCGGCTGTCGCCGAGGCCGCCGAGGATGTACGTGCTCACCTGCCCGCGCCCGAAGACGGCCACCGCCTTCTCGAACGCGCGCATGTAGAACGCGACGGGCACCTCGGCCTTGCCCGGCATGATGCGGCGGCGCACCGGCTCGGTGACCGCCTCGAGGTGCATCCCCAGCGTGACGACGCCGGCGTCGCGGAGGCGCGCGTACCAGTGGTCGTCCGCGGGCGGCTCGCACTGCGCCTGGATGGGGAGCGGCACGCGCGCCGTGATTGCCTCGGCGCACTCGGCGAGCACCCGCGCGCCGCGGTCGGGCGAGCCGGGGGTGCCGGTCGTCATGACCATGTGCCGGACCCCGTCGAGCCGCACGGCGGCCTCGGCGACCTCCGCGAGCTGCGCGGGCGTCTTGCGGCCGACGGTGCGGCCCCCGGCGAGCGACTGGCCGATCGCGCAGAACTGGCAGGTCGTCGCGCGGTCGTTGTAACGCACGCACTGCTGGAGCACCGTCGTGGCGAGGACGTCGGTGCCGTGAAGCTGAGCGATCTTCCAGTACGGGACGCCCTCCGCGGTCGACCCGGAGTAAAAGCGGGGCGCCCGCGGGAAGGTCACCTCGCCGAGCGGAACGCCGTCCCGCTCGAGGACGCCGCGGTCGGGGGCCGACGCGCGGATCGCGAACGGCGAGGAGGCGGCGGCCGCGGTGTGGATGGGGACCATGACCGTCTCTCCCCCCACGACGAGCGCCTTGTGGTCGGACGGTCCGGCCCCGCCCGTTCGGGAGAGGCCGGGGCCGTCGTCGCTCACCCAGCGCGCGCCGAGCGACTGGAGCTCGGTCAGGGTGGTGAGCGCATCACGCGAGGGCCGGTACATCGGCAACGACGACGTCGCCATGGGAAGGTGCCTCCTCTCTGTCGGGCCGGTGGGTCCGCGGCCTCTCGGCGAGCGGGACATGGGGTTGACGGTCGACGAGGAGGCTGAGGAGCTCGGGCCGGCTGTAGTGGCCGACGCTGTCCATCATGCGCTTCCTCTTGGTGATGAGGGCGAGGTCCAGGTCCGCGACGACCATCCCCTCGCCCTCGGTGAGCGGCGGCGCGAGGAGCTGGCCTTCGGGGGAGACGATCGCCGTGTAGCAGCCGCCGGTGAGCGCCGACTCGAGGGTCGTGCCCCTGGCGAGCTGGGCCCGCTGCTCGGGCGTGAGCCACCCGGTGGCGTTGACGAAGAAGCAGCCCGACTCGAGGGCGTGGTGGCGAATCGTCACCTCGATCTGGTCGGCGAAGATCTGTCCGACCATCGAGCCGGGGAACATCCCGCAGTGGATTTGCTCGCGGTCCGCCATGAGGGCGTAGCGCGCGAGCGGGTTGTAGTGCTCCCAGCAAGCGAGCTGCCCGATGCGCCCCACCGCGGTGTCGGTGGCGCGGAGGCCGTCGCCCTGCCCCTGCCCCCAGACCATCCGCTCGTGGTAGGTCGGCGTGATCTTGCGCCGGCGCTGGACGAGCGACCCGTCGGCGTCGAAGAGGAGCTGCGTATTGTAGAGGGTGCCGTGGTCGCGCTCGTTCACGCCCAGCGCGACCACCACCCCCCGGCGCCGGGCCGTCTCCGACACGGAGTCGACCGTCGGCCCGGGGACGACGACGGCCTCCTCGTACAGCTCGAGGTGCGCCTTCCCCATCGAGGCCGGGGGGAGGATGAACGAGAAGTACGGGTAGTACGGGACCACGGTCTCGGGAAACACGACGAGGGTCGCCCCCCGCGCCGCGGCCTCGTCGATCGCGCGGCAGACCTTCTCCGTGGTCCCCTCGCGGCTGAAGAGCACGGGACAGAGCTGCACGGCGGCGGCTCGAACCCTCGTCGGCTTCACCGGCGACCTCAGAGCGTCCAGGTGTTGAGGATGAACGCGTTGTCGCGCTTGTGCAGGAGGATGATGTCCAGCACGTCGAGCGGGTTGATTGGCCGCACGCCCGGGAGGAGGGACGGCTCGCCGTGCCCGTAGAGGGCCTGCAGCGCGAAGCGGCAGGCGTAGACCTTCCCGCCCTCCGCCATGAAGGCGGCGATCTTGTTATTGACGACCAGGTGGCCCGGGAATGCCTCCGAACCGATCTTCGGGAATCCCCGCTGGACGCCGAGGAGCACTCCCGGCCCGTAGAGGAGGACGCTCGTGTCGAACCCCTTTCTCATCAGGCGGGTGGCCTGGAGCATGTTCACGAGGCCGATGGAGCCCTCGAAGGCCACCGTGTGGAAGGTGACGAGCGCCTTCTCGCCGGGCTTCGCTTTGACGTCCTCGAAAACCTTCTCCTCGTAGTCGACGAAGAAATCACCCTCTTTGTGTGCAGCAGCAGTGACGGCAGGCATGGATTGTCTCCTTCGCCAGGGGGCCTGGCGTTCGTTGCTCCTCCCTTACGCAAGGCGCGGACCAGCTCGAGCTGCCCGCGGGCTCTCCACAGGCCGCGCGTTCGAGAATGTCTATTACGTTTCCCGGTCATGACCACCGGCTGTTGTGTTTCCAGAAAGTGACCATTCGAGTGAATGGATCGTTTCCTCTGCAAAGGCCGCGAAATCCTCGGCCGATCCCGCCGCCCCGAGGAGCGCGAAATATTGAGTTTGGCCGTTCGAACTTTCGCGGTGATCACGAATCGTCGGGCTACACTCCGCCAGTGTTCCTCTCGGAGTCGGGAGCCACTGCGTTCGAAGCGCTGAAGGACCTCCTTCTGGAGATCGCGCAGGAGCGTGAGCTCTCGAGCCTACTCCCGCTCATCGTCCGGCGTCTCGCCGAGAGCTCCGACGAGGTGGCGCTCGCGCGCATCTGGCTGCTTGGCCCGGGCGACTCGTGCGCCACCTGCCGGAACGCGAACGTATGCACGTCGCGTGAACAGTGCCTGCATCTCGCCGCGAGCGCCCTCCGTCCCCGCGGGGGCGCCGTGCAGCTCGACGGGCAGCTGGCCGGGGCCTTTCGCCGCATCCCGATCGGCGCGTTCAAGGTCGGCACCGTGGTCTCCGAGCGCCGGGCCGTCATCGTCGCCGACGCGACCTCCGACCCGTACATCGCGCGGCCCGACTGGATTGCCCAGGAGCGCATCCTGAGCTTCGGGGGCCAGCCGCTCATCAACCGGGAGCACGTCCTCGGCGTCCTCGGCGTCTTCGTGCGGGTGCGCGTGAGCCAGTCGGCGATCGACGTGCTGCGGGTCCTCGCGAACCACGCCGCGGCCGCCATCGCGAGCGCGCGCGCCTTCGACGAGATCGCGCGCCTGCAGACCCGCCTCCAGCGCGAGAACGAGTACCTGCGCGAGGTCGTGACGACGCACGACGACTTCACGACCATCGTCGGGTCGAGCCCGGCCATCTACCACGTGAAGCGGCAGATCGACCTCGTCGCCCCGACGGACGCGACGGTGCTCGTCTCGGGCGAGTCGGGCACCGGCAAGGAGCTGGTCGCCGAGGCCATCCACAGGCGCAGCCGCCGCTCGGGCGAGACGTTCATCCGCGTGAACTGCGCCGCCATCCCGCGCGAGCTCTACGAGAGCGAGTTCTTCGGGCACGCGAAGGGCGCGTTTTCCGGGGCGCTCCGCGACCGGGTCGGGCGCTTCGAGGCGGCCGAGGGCGGCACGCTGTTCCTCGACGAGGTCGGCGAGATCCCGCTCGACCTCCAGGGCAAGCTCCTCCGCGTGCTCCAGGAGGGGGCGTTCGAGCGCGTGGGCGAGACGCGCTCGCGCCAGGCCGACGTTCGCATCGTGGCCGCGACGAACCGGGAGCTCACGCGGGAGGTCGCCCAGGGGCGCTTCCGGCAGGACCTCTACTACCGGCTCAACGTGTTCCCCATCGAGATGCCGCCCCTCCGGGAGCGCCGCGAGGACGTGGCCCTCATCGCGGTGCACCTCGTCGCGGAGATCTGCCGGCGCATGCACCGCGAGACGCTGACGATCGGCCCCGAGGAGCTCGCCGAGCTCGAGGCGTACGACTGGCCGGGCAACGTGCGCGAGCTCCGGAACGTGCTCGAGCGCGCCGTGATCAGCACGCCGCACAGCTCGCCGCGGCTCACGCTGCCCCCCATCGGCGCGGGGCGCGAGCCGGTCTCGAGCGGCCGGCACGAGGCGGCGGCGCGGCCCGTGCGGTCGAAGGCGGTCGTGCCGGAGGCCGACGTGCGGCGCTTCGAGCGCGAGAACCTGCTGGCGGCCCTCGAGGCCACCGGCGGCCGCGTGTACGGCCGCGGAGGGGCCGCCGACCTCCTCGGGGTGAAGCCGACGACCCTCGCGTCGCGCCTCAAGAAGCTCGGCATCGCGACGCGGTCGTGACCGGTCGCTCTTAGCTTAGAGCGACCGTCGTTCCTTCGGAACGACGGCCGGCTCCAATTTTGCCCTAGTTTGGGAGCATCCGTCCTTTGAACGTTCCGTTCAAGGACTCCTGCTCTAATGCCCCTTCTGCCGGAGGACGACGATGGACATGTCGTCGTCCTGGTGCGACATCCACGCGCGCACGGCGGTCATGATCGCGTCGCGCAGGCGGTCGGCCGGCAGGTGGGCCGAGGCCTCGAAGACGGCGCAGAGCCGTCCGATGTCGAACTGGTGCTTGTGCGCGTCCATCGCCTCCGTGATGCCGTCCGTGTAGAGGAGCATCACGTCGCCGTCGCCGAGCTCGACCATCGAGTCGACGGTCGCCTGCCGGATGTCGCGGCGCGCGCCGAGCCACGTGCCGGGCGGCCGCAGGCGCTCGACCTTCCTCGTGGCCGCGCGGAAGATGAGGATGTCCTCGTGCGCGCCCGCGAAGACGATGCGGCCGTCGCGCGTGTAGCGCATCAGGGTGAGGGTGACGTGGTCGTCCTTCTGCAGGCGGGTGCGGATGTTGTCGTAGAGCACCTCGTTGACCAGGCAGAGGACCTCGCGCGGGCGCGCGTCCGGGATGCCGCGGGTCATGGCCATGGTGGCGCTCTGCACCATGAGCATCACGAGCCCCGAGTTGAGGCCGTGCCCCGACACGTCGCCGATGGCCAGCCACGCGCCGTCCTCCACGGGGAGGACGTCGTAGTAGTCGCCGCCCACCTCGTTGGCCGGGATCATCACGGCCGCGATCTCGAGGCCCTCCACGTCGAAGCGGCGCGGGAGGATCGACGTCTGCACGCGGCGCGCGATCTCGAGCTCTTCCTCGGCCTTCGCGATGCGCACGGCCTCGTTGAGCAGCACCTCCTGCGCGCGCTTGCTCTCCGTGATGTCGAAGGCCACCCCTTGCAGGAACATCGGCCGGCCCCGGTCGTCCTTCACGATGCGCGCCTCGCCGTGCACCCAGACCACGTGCCCGTCGCGCGCGAGGAAGCGGCACTCCGCGCGGAAGGGCCCCCCGGTGCGGCAGCCGCGCGCGAACTCGTTGTTCCAGAGCTCGCGGTCGGCCATGTGGAGGCGCCGGTACCAGAGGAACGGGTCGGCCAGCCACTCCTCCTGCGAGTAGCCGAGGAGCTGCTCGATGTGCGGGCTGACGTAGACCTCGTTGCGCCCCTCGCCGAGCACCGCCATGAACGTGACCGCGGGAATCTGCTCGACCAGCGTGCGAAAGCGGAGCTCGGCGGCCCTGAGCCGCTCCTCCATCGACTGGCTCGCGGGCCTCGGCGCGCGCGAGAGCTCCGGCGCCGCGGACGGCGGCTCGGACCACGTGAGGTTGTCCACGTCCCGCTCGTTCTCCGGAAAGAGGGCCGAAGCCAGGCTCTCGATGAGCGCCTCCGCGTCTGTCGACACCTGAGCGAGCGCGTCGAGCTGCTCGGCCATTTCTTCCCATTGCGTCATCATGCGACTTGCCCCCCCAGCGAGTGCACCTGGCGGATGCCCTCGTCGATCCACGCGTACCACTCGGCGAGACCGTCGCCGCGCGTCGCCGACACCGCGATCACCCGCGCGCGAGCGTTGACCTCGCGCGCGAACCGCGTGAAGCGCGCGACGTCGAACGCGACGTGCTCGAAGAGGTCCAGCTTGTTCAGGAGGACCAGGTCCGCGGCGCGGAACATGTGCGGGTACTTGATCGGCTTGTCGTCGCCCTCGGTGACCGAGGCCACGACCACCTTGACGCGCTCGCCGAGATTCGAAGAGCGCCGGGCACACCAGGTTGCCCACGTTCTCGACGAAGAGGAGCGAGGCGGGCGGCGGGTCCAGCTCCCCGAGCGCCCGCTGCACCATCGCGGCGTCGAGGTGGCAGCCGGCGCCGGTGTTCACCTGCACGGCCCGCGCGCCGGCGGCGCGGATGCGCTCGGCGTCACGCTCGGTGGCCTGGTCGCCCTCGATGACGCAGATCTTCCCGCGGTGGGAGCGGTCGTGGATCGTCCGCTCGAGGAGCGTGGTCTTCCCGGCGCCGGGAGAGCTCATGACGTTCAGCGCGAGGATGCCGCGCGCGCCCAGCCAGCCGCGGTTGCGCTCGGCGAGCCGGTCGTTCTTCGCGAGGATCGCCTCGGCGCCGGGCGGTCTCGTGTCGACATGCGCGTGCGAGTGCCCGTGGTCATGGTCGTGCGCGTGGTGGTGCCCGTGCGCGTGCGCCTCGTCGTGGGCGTGACCGTGATGGATCTCTTCCCCTTCGCAGCCGCAAGTCGCGCACATTCAGACCGCCTCCACTTCGCGAAGCTCGAGCTCCTCGCCCGAGAGCCACTCCAGGTCCGTACCGCCGCAGGCGCACCGCCCGAAGGGCCGCTCCAGCTCCACCGCCCCGCCGCACGCCCTGCACCGCGCGCGGCCCGGCGTCTCGACGATGTCGAGGCGCGCGCCCTCGGCCGCGGTCTCGCGCGTCACCTCGTCGAAGCAGAAGCGCAGCGCGTCCGGCAGCACCGCCGACAGCTTCCCGACGGCGACGACCACCCGCACGATGCGCGCGCCGTCGCCGCCCCGCGCGCACGCGAGATTGACGAGCTCCTGCGCGATCGCCAGTTCATGCATGGGTCAGCCCGCCCGCCGCGGCGCCCGCCCCGAGATCCGAGAGGATCGACTCGACCAGCGCGACCGCCCTGTCGACCGCCTCCTCGACGGGCTCGCTGAGGCCCATCACGAGCTCGTCCTCGCTCATCGCCGCGGCCTCGCACGCGACGAGGCGCAGCGTCGCCGGACCGCGCACGGCGCTCGGCGGCGCGTCGACCTCCGAGAGCATCCCCTCGAGCGCGTTCACGAGCGACAGGACGCGCGCGGGGTGCAGCGAGTGCATGTCGGGCGCCTGGGGCGCGGCGTCGCCATCGGCCCTGGGCTCGATCACGTAGAGGGTGCCCGGCTCGCCGCCGCGGCAGACGACGTCGACGAGCACCGCGGCGTCGTAGCCGTCCAGCAGGGCGTACGTCAGGTCCATCTCGCGGATGCCGAAGTCGACGACGCGCACCCCGGGCGGCAGGCCGCGCGGAGCGAGCCTGCGCACCACCTCGACGCCGAAGCCGTCGTCGCCGAGGAGCACGTTGCCGATTCCCGCGACCAGGATCTTCATGAGAGCGGCTCGACCTCCTCCGCGTGGAAGAAGAACCTGTGCCCGGGCTGCCCGCGCTCGCCGAGGTCGGCGCCGGGGTCGTCGTCCACGGTCACCGCGAGGTACGTGCGGCCCTCGAAGTCCTGCTCCACCGAGACGACGGTCGCGGTGCGGCCGGAGAGCGCGATGTCCAGGACGTCGGCGCGCCGCTTCGGCGCCAGCCGCACGCGCTCGCCCGCGCGGAAGGTCGTGGGCCCGCGCCGCAGGGCGCCGTGCATGCGCGCCAGGTCCTGCTCGGTCAGCGCGGCGGTGCGCTCGAGGAGGGCGCGCACGCGCGCGTCGGCCTCGGAGGCCTCGAGCTTCTCTTCCTCGGTGAGGGTCTGCGTCCGAAGCGTGAGGATCTCGTCGATCTCGGTCGCGTCGTACAGGTCGCCGCGGCTCTCGGGGGCCACGCGCGGGTGGTCGTACAGGATGATCGGCGACGCGAGGACGATGCTCCGCTCCCACGGCTCCCCCACGAGCACCGGCCACGCCCCGAAGTTCCGGCACCGGGCGACGGAGTCGCGGAGCTCCTCCGGAGGGTCGAGCAGCGAAACGAGCTCGGCCCCCGAGACCTCCACGAAGGTGTGCGTCGACACGAAGGCGCGGAGGATCGCCCTCTCCCGGTCCACGCCGGGGTCGTCCATCGCCGTCGTGTTCGCGATCTCGATTGAGAGGCGCACGACGTCCGGGGCGTCGCGCTCGACCGAGAGGTCGAGCACGCCGTCGACCTTCTCGCGGCGCCTGCGCGTCGTGCCCTCGAACGTCTCCGCGGCGGAGAACTCGAACCGCTTGCCCCCGGCCTCGCCCTCGGACCCCAGGTCGCACGGCACCTCCACCTGCCGCTCGACCGCCTCGTGCCAGGGCGGCGACGAGCCGTCGGTCCGCTCGACGAGGTGCAGGAAGCGCACGGTGACGGTCGCCGAGGGCGACGGGCCCGTCGTGCGGAGCACGCACTCGGTGCGCATGGTCGACGCGTCCGAGCCGCTCGCCTTGGGCCACGCCCGCGGGAACAGCACGCCGAAGTCGAACCGCTTTCGGTTCTTGAGCGACGAGGCGCGGTACGGGTAGAGCGCGTACCCCTCGTACAGCAGGGCCGCCGCGAGAGGACCGCAGCGCTCGAGGCTCACGACGCGCCCCGCGCGAGCAGGCGCTCGATGACGTGCTCCCAGGTCGGGAGCTGGTGATTGCGCCGGTAGCGATTGAGGCGGTCGAAGACGTCGCGCCGGAGGGCGAGCGGAGAGAGGCCCGCGTAGTGCTCGTCGATGGCGTCGCGCCAGACCTGCGCGGGGACGGTGAAGCGCGCCTCGGTGCTCCAGGGCACCGGCGCGGCCCGGAGCGCGCCCTCGTGGTCGCGGTGGAAGACCGTCCCGCTGAAGAGCATCACCACCGGCGCGCCGCCCTCGAGCAGCGCGCGGAAGTACTTCGCCGTGGAGACGCACATGTCGAAGGTGCACGGCACGTGCACCTCGACCGTCGCGTCGTGCGTGAAGGGGGGCACGGCCACGGCCGTCTGCGCCCAGGCGAGCCGCGTGAGCGCGCGGCCGCGCACCGCGCCCTCGCCGAAGAGGTCGCGCATGGCCTCGGACTCGCGCGGCTCGTAGGCGCGCGCGGTCGCGTCGATCTGGATCTGGCAGCGGAGGAGCGCCGACTGCACGGGCATCTCGGGGTCGCCGTTGACCACGCGGACGGCGAGCGCGATCTGCGGCGAGACCGCGAAGGCGACGGGGGACGCCCCCTCGATGCGGAAGGACAGGTCAGGCATGGAGGCCTCGCGGGGTCGTGGATCGGAGGTCGTCGAAGAAGGCGCCGATCTCGGTCCAGACCTCGCTGCCGCCGCCGAGGCCGCGCCAGTGCTTGCGGATGCGGCCGACGAGGGCGTAGCAGGCGTCGATCGAGACGCGGTAGTGCTCGTGGGCGCCGCGGCTGCGCCGCACGAGCAGCGCCTCCACGTCGGCCTCGAGCCCGCCGAGGGCGGGGTTGTCGCGCTCGATGCGCGTCCACGCGTCGAGCGACAGCAGCGACTCGGTCGCGCCCGCCGGGCTCGGGTACATCGCGACGACGCGGCTGTCGCGCGAGCTGCGGAAGAAGAACGCGAGGTCGATCGGGATGCCCAGCGCGTTCCACGAGTCGTCGCCGAGCTCGAACGCCGCGAGGCGGTCGGCCTTGTGGCGCACGCGCTTCCACCGGCCGTCGCCCAGCCCGAAGAGCGAGGCGCAGGCGCCGCACGCGCAGCGGAGCTCGCGCGACTGGGGGTCGACGAGGTGCTCGTGCCGCTCGCCCACCGGCGCGCTGCACAGGTCGCAGCGGTCGCTCTCCTCGGCGGCGGCCGCCGGCTTGCGCGCGCGGAGGCGCTCGATTGGCACGAAGCCTTCGGGCGGCTGGGCCGCCCTGGGAGGAGGCGCCGTCTCGGGGGCGGGCGCGGGCGCGGGCGCAGGCGCCTCGTAGAGGCCGTGGAGGGCGAGCACGCACGCGACCGACTCGTCGCGCGCGAGCTCCACCAGCCGCTCCTCGCCGCCGTGCTCGCGCGCCTCCGTCACGAAGCGCGCGAGCGCCGAACCGTGGAGCTCGAGCACCGCGCGGACGAGCGCGCGCGACCGCTCGCGCGCGTCCTCGTCCGCGATCTCCTCGACCCGCTGGACCAGCGTCTCGATGTCGACCACGACGGCTCCTTCCTCGCTTCTACCTCACGCCGGCGCCGAAGGTCGGCGAGTGCCGCACGACGATTCTCGCGACCGTCGCCCGTGTACATGTGCACGCCGCACGGCAAGCACGGGTCGAACGACCGCACGGTGCGCATGATGTCGATGCCCTTGAACTTCTCGGGCGGGTTCTCCTCGAAGAGCGGCGTGCCTTGCACCGCGTCCTCGTAGGGGCCCGGGGTGCCGAACGAGTCGCGCGGGCTCGCGTTCCACGGGGTGGGCGGGTACGGGTGGTAGTTCGCGATCTTGCCGTCGCGAATGACCAGGTGGTGCGAGAGCACGCCGCGCACGGCCTCGTGGAAGCCGCAGCCGATGGCGTCGGTCGGGACCTTGAAGTCGGTCCAGGTGTCGGTGCGCCCGGCGTGGAGCTCCGCCAGCGCCTTCTCGATGAAGTACACCGCGGCGGCCGCGGCGTACGCCTGGAAGTACGTGCGCGCGCGGTCGCGCTCGATCGTGTTGCTCCACTTGGGGATCTTCCACTCGAACTCGGTCTCCGGGAGGAGCGCCGTCTTCGGGAGGACGATCTTCACGCTGTGCCCGGTCGAGCGCACGTACCCGATGTCGACGATCCCCGCGAGCGCCGTCGCCCACAGCCGCGCGATGGGTCCCCCGCCGGTGTCGAGCGCGAGGTGGTCTCCCGTTCGCTTGTCGAGCCAGCGCGGCGACATGACCCACGTGTACTTGCCGCCGCTGTCCATGTTGCGGCGCTGCGGGCGCGGGTTGGTCGTCTGGTTCCAGGGGTGGCGCTTGTCGACCGGGTTCCCGAGCGGATCCTTCGTGACGAAGACCTCGCCCTCGTTCTGCCAGTCGTCGTAGTACGAGCTACCGAGGAGGATGCGGATGCCCAGGTTGATGTCGATGAGGTTCGTCGTGACGAGCTGCCCGTCCACGACGACCCCCGGCGTCACGAACATGTCGCGGCCCCACTTGTCCATCGACGCGTACCGGTAGTCGCACGTGTCGGGGTTCTGGAAGGAGCCCCAGCACCCGAGGAGCACGCGCCGCTGGCCCACCTGCTCGTACCCCGGCAGGGCCTCGTAGAAGAAGTCGAAGAGGTCGTCGTGCAGCGGCACGACCTTCTTCATGAACTCGACGTACTTCATCAGCCGCACGAGGTAGTCGGTGAAGAGCTGGACGGTCGGCACGGTGCCCACGCCGCCCGGGTAGAGCGTGGACGGGTGCACGTGGCGCCCTTCCATCAAGCAGAACATCTCGCGCGTCATGCGGCTCACCTGCAGCGCCTCGCGATAGAAGACGCCGGTGAACGGGTTGAGCGCCCGCATGATGTCCGCGATCGTGCGGAACCCGTGGAGCTCGGCGTGCGGCGCGGCGGTGCGCTCGGCCTTGTCGAAGACGCCGGGGTTCGTCTCCTTCACCATCTGCTCGCAGAAGTCGACGCCCACCAGGTTGTCCTGGAAGAGGTTGTGGTCGAACATGTACTCGGCGGCCTCGCCGAGGTTGATGATCCACTCCGCGAGGGGCGGGGGCGCGATGCCGAAGGCCATGTTCTGCGCGTAGAGCGCGCACGTCGCGTGGTTGTCGCCGCAGATGCCGCAGATGCGGCTCGTGATGAAGTGGGCGTCGCGCGGGTCCTTGCCCTTCATGAACACGCTGTACCCGCGGAAGATCGACGACGTGCTGTGGCACTCGGCGACCTCGCGGTTCGAGAAGTCGATCTTCGTGTGGATGCCCAGGCTGCCGACGATCCGAGTGATTGGATCCCACGACATCTCGACGAGCTTGCCCCTGTCCGTTCCGTTGACCGTCGTCATGTGGACCCCACAGTTCCCTTGCTCTGCTTGGACTGCTCGCGTGTCGTGGTCGTGGCCGCGGGCTCGCCGGGCTTTCGCCAGGTGGGCTCCTTGTCGAGCGCCGACTTGGTGAAGTTGCGGAGCGCGCGGACCGTCCTGCCGTAGACGAGGACCGCGGCGGACGACATCTTCGCGCCCGGCGGCTCCTCCATGAACGGCATGAACTTGTCGGGGAAGCCCGGCATCGTGCACCCGATGCAGATGCCGCCCACGTTCGGGCACCCGCCGATGCCGTTCAGCCACCCGCGCTTGGGCACGTTGCAGAGCACCACCGGGCCCCAGCACCCGAGCTTCACGATGCACCGGCGCGAGCCGTACGCGGGCGCGAAGTCGGCCTGCTCGTAGTAGCCGCCGCGGTCGCAGTTCTCGTGCACCGTGTGCCCGAAGAGCCACGACGGGCGCAGCGCCTCGTCGAGGGGAATGGGCGGCGCGAGGCCCGCCGCCTGGTGCAGGAGATAGAGGAGCGTCTCGGTGAAGTTGTCGGGCAGCACCGGGCAGCCGGGCACGCAGACGACGGGGAGGCCGGCCTTCGACCGGAAGTTCCAGCCGAGGTAGTCCGGCACGCCCATCGCGCCGGTGGGGTTCCCCTCCATCGCGTGGATGCCGCCGTACGTGGCGCACGTGCCGATGGCGACGACGGCCCACGCGTGCGGCGCGAGGCGGTCGAGCCACTCGCACGTGGTGATGGGCTGGTTCGTGACCGGGTCGTTGCCGAAGGCCGCCCAGTAGCCCCCCTCGGTGTGCATGCGCTCGTTGGGGATGGACCCCTCGATGACGAGCACGAAGGGACGCCCCAGCTTGCCCTCGGCGGCGCGCCGGAAGGGGACGAGGAAGTCTTCTCCGACGTTGTACGCGAGGACCGGGTTGTGAAGGTTGACCTTGGGCAACCCGGGGATGTTCCCCATCACGACGTCCTCGATGGCGGGCTGGGTCGCGGACGTCACCGCCACCGAGTCGCCGTCGCAGCTCAGGCCCGCCGTGATCCAGAGCACGTCCACCTCGGGCACGTCCGGCGCGCGGCTCGTCCGGTGCCCGTTTCCGTTGCCTCGATCCCTCGGTTGCATGGCCACACCCCCCTGGTCCAGGTCCAGCTGGTTCAGCAGATCCTCGGAAGCTGCTCTCCCGCGAGCATCGGCAGGACCCGCTCGCCGCCGATGGGCGAGCGGACGGTGACCATGCCGTGATGCGCGTCCACGACCTCGCCGACGACCGCGGCGTCGCGACCCCGCGGCAGCGCGCGCAGCGCCGAGACGACCCGCTCGGCGTCCTCGGCGGGCACCACGGCCACGAGCTTCCCTTCGTTCGCGACGTACATCGGGTCGAGCCCGAGCACCTCGCACGCGCCCGCCACCTCGAGCCGGATCGGCACGGCGCGCTCGTGGACCACGATGCCCACGCGCGAGGCGCCGGCGATCTCGTTGAGGGTGCTGGCGATGCCGCCTCGCGTCGGGTCGCGCATGCAGCGCGCCGCCGGCGCCGCGTTCAGCACGGCCGCCGCCACGTCCCCGAGCGGGGCGACGTCGCTCTCGAGCACGGTGTCGAAGGCGAGGCCCTCGCGCACGGAGAGGATTGCGACGCCGTGGTCGCCGAGCGTGCCGCTCACGACGACGCGATCGCCGGGCCGCGCGGCCGACACGGAGAGCGGGCGGCGCGACGCCGGGTAGGTGCCGAGGCCGGTCGTCGTGATGAAGACCTGGTCGCCCTTCCCCTTCTCGACGACCTTCGTGTCGCCCGCGACGAGCGCGACGCCCGCCTCGTCGCACGCGGCGCGCATCGAAGCGACGATCCGCTCGAGGTCCGCGAGGACGAGCCCCTCTTCGAGGACGAAGGCGGCCGTGAGGAAGCGCGGGATGGCCCCGCCCACGACGAGATCGTTCACCGTGCCGCAGACCGCGAGCCGCCCGATGTCGCCGCCGGGGAAGAAGATGGGGCGCACCACGAACGAGTCGGTGGTCATCGCGACCGTCGCGGCGCCGTGCAGCGGCAGGGTCGCCTGGTCTTCGAGCGCGGAGAGCACGTCGTTGCGGAAGACCGGCACGAACACGCGCTCGACGAGGTCGGCGGTGAGCCGACCGCCGCTGCCATGGCCGAGGACCACGCGGTCGTACCGCCCGATCGGCGCCGGGCACGAGAGCGCGAACGTCGACATCAGACGGCGTCCTTGACGGCCGATGCCGTCGCGTCGACTACGAGCGCGAGCGACCGGCGCGGCGCGGGCTGGAGGTGCCGTCCGTAAGCGTAGTACGCGGCGCACGCGCCCTCCGACGAGACCATCGTCGCCCCGAGCGGCATGTCGGGGGTGCACGCCTTGCCGAAGGCGGGGCAGTCGGACGGCTTCTTGAGGCCCTTGAGCACCTGGCCGCTGATGCAGTCGGGCGACTCGTGGGTCTCGATGTCCGCGACCTCGAAGAGCCGCTCGGCGTCGTGCGCGCGGAGCTCGTCCCGGAGCTTGTAGCCGCTCTTGGCGACGGGCCCGATGCCGCGCCACTTGCGGTCGCAGACCTCGAACACGTCGTCGACGAGCTTTCGCGCGTGCGCGTTGCCCTCGCGGCGGACGACGCGCCCGTACGCGATCTCGACCTCCGCGCGCCCCTCCTCGAGCTGGCGCACCGCGCGGAGGACGCCGTCGAGGATGTCGACCGGCTCGAAGCCGGTGACCGCGATGGGCACGCCGAAGCGCTCCGCGAGCGGCTCGTACTCGCGGGTGCCCATCACCACGCAGACGTGCCCCGGCCCGAGGAAGGCCTGCACGCGGTTGTCCGGCGCCTGGAGGAGCGCCGCGAGCATCGGCGGCACGAGCACGTGCGAGACGAGCACGCTGAAGTTCCGGATCTTCTTCGCGTGCGCGAGCGCGACGGCCATCGCGTTCGCGGGCGCGGTCGTCTCGAAGCCGATCGCGAAGAAGACGATCTGCCGATCGGGCATCGCCTGCGCGAGCGCGAGCGCGTCGAGCGGCGAGTACACGACGCGCACGTCGGCGCCGCGCGCCCGGAGCGAGAAGAGATCGCCCCGCGACCCGGGCACGCGCAGCATGTCTCCGAACGAGCAGAAGACGACCTCCGGGCGGGACGCGATCGCGTGCGCCCGGTCGATCATCTCGACCGGCGTGACGCACACCGGGCACCCGGGCCCGTGCACGAGCTCGACGTGCGGCGGCAGGAGGCCGTCGACCCCGTGCCGCACGATCGAGTGCGTCTGCCCGCCGCACACCTCCATGAGCGTCCACGGGCGTGTCGCGGTCCTCGCGATGGCGCGTGCCAGGGTGACGGCCGTCTCGCCGTCGCGGTACTCGTGGAGGAACTTCATGTCCCGAGCTCGACTTCCTGCGATGCCGTCGCATCGACTTCCTGCGATGCCGTCGCATCGACTTCCTGCGATGCCGTCGCATCGACTTCCTGCGATGCCGTCGCATCGACTTCCTGCGATGCCGTCGCATCGACTTCCTGCGATGCCGTCGCATCGACTTCCTGCGATGCCGTCGCATCGACTTCCTGCGATGCCGTCGCATCGACGAGCTTCAGCTCTTCGAGGAGCTCGAAGGTGCGCTTGGCCTCGGCCTCGTCGATGCGCGCGAGCGCGAACCCGACGTGGACCAGCACGTATTCGCCCGGCGCGACCTCGGGCACGTGCGCCACGCACACGCGCTTCGTCAGCCCGCCGAAGTCGACCTTCGCCATCGCGACTTCATCGTCCATGTACGTCTCGACCACGCGACCGGGGACGCCGAGGCACATGGCGTTCAATCCTTCTCGCCGCCGGCGTCGAGCGCGGCGACGACGGCGAGCTGCCCGAGGCACAGGCCCCCGTCGTTGGGCGGGACGACGCGATGACGGTGGACGTGGAAGCGCGCGTCCTCCAGGCGACGCGCCGTCTGCGCCGAGAGCCGCGCGTTGACGAACACGCCGCCCGAGAGCACGACGCGGTCGACCCCGGTGCGCGCGCGGATGCGGCCGCTCACGTCCGCCACCGTGGCCGCGAGCCCGTCGTGGAAGCGGCGAGACACGACCGCCGCCGGGACGCCGCGCGCGACCTCGGTGACCACCCTCCTCACGACCGGCCGCGCGTCGAGCACGAAACCCTCCCCGCTTTCGATGACGTCGAGCGAGTACGCGCCGTCCTCCGGCGCCGTACCGGCCAGGGCCTCGAGCGCCATGGCCGCCTCCCCCTCGAAGCTCGCGGAGTAGCACACGCCGGTCAGCGCGGCGACGGCGTCGAAGAGCCGCCCGACGCTCGAGGTGGGAGGAGATGCCACGCCGCGGTCGAGGAGCTGCAGGACCGACTCGATCTTGCGCGAGTCGACCGGTTGTTCGCCCAGGACGGAGCGCGGGTCGATGCCGGCGTGGCGAAGGTGCGCGATCGCCATTCGCCACGGCTCGCGCATGGCGCGGGCGCCGCCCGGCATGCCGACGTAGGCGAGGTGGGCCGCGCGGCGCACGCCCGCGTAGCCGCCGACGAGGACTCTCCGCCCCAGAT
This sequence comes from uncultured delta proteobacterium, assembly GCA_963797395.1. Lineage (GTDB taxonomy): Bacteria > Myxococcota_A > Polyangia > Polyangiales > Polyangiaceae > Palsa-1150. The sequence continues at coordinate 110,501 of CAWCPA010000008.1, read as the reverse complement.
GGCGCCGTCGTCGCCGTGCCCCGCGCCGTCGAAGCACACGCCGATGACCGGCCCCATCAGGCGGTTCTCGGCCATGCAGCTCGCCATGTGCGCGTGGTGGTGCTGGACGGCGAAGAGGCGGGCGCCGGAGGCGGCGGCGCGCTCCTGCGCTTCGCGCGTCGAGCCGTAGTCGGGGTGGGCGTCGTGCACGATGCGCGAAGGCTGCACCCGGAAGAGCGCCGCGTACCGGTCGATCGTGGCCCGGTACGCGCGGAGGGCCTCGGCGTCGTCGAGGTCGCCGAGGTGGTGGCTGACGACGAGCCGCCGGCCCGCGCCGAGCGCGAAGGTCGACTTGAGGTGGCCGCCCGCCGCGAGCGTCGGCTCGGCGAGCGAGAGGGGCAAGGCGAGCGGGGCGGGCGCGTAGCCGCGCGAGCGCCGGACGGGCGTGACGTGCGGCGCCGGGGACGGGATGACCCGCACGACCGAGTCGTCGCAGCGGTGGTGAATGGGCCGGTCGTGGACCAGGAAGAGGTCGGCGATGCCCGCGAGCGACGCGAGGGCCGCTTCGTCTTCGTAGGCGATGGGCTCGTCGGAGCGGTTGCCGCTCGTCATCACGAGGGGCGCGCCGCCCATCGGGTCGAGCAAGAGGTGGTGGAGCGGCGTGTAGGGGAGCATGACGCCCAGATCGGCCACGCCCGGCGCGACGGCGTCCACGACGAGGGAAGCCTGCGGGTCCTCGCGCCTCCGCAGGAGCACGATGGGCCGCGCGGGGGACGCGAGCACGTCGCGGTCGAGCGGCGAGAGCTCGCAGAGCGCCGCGGCGGCGTCGACGTCCGCGACCATGATCGCGAAGGGCTTCGCGTCGCGTGCCTTTCGCCGCCGCAGCTCGCGGACGGCGCGCTCGTCGAGGGCCGAGCACGCGAGGTGGTAGCCGCCGACGCCCTTGAGCGCGACGATCTTCCCGTCGCGCAGGGCGCGCACCGCGAGGTCGACGGGATCGTCTTCCACGGGAACGCCGCCCGCGTCGAGCGCGCGGAGGCGGGGGCCGCAGGCGGGGCACGCGATGGGCTGCGCGTGGAAGCGGCGGTCGTCGGGATCGTCGTACTCGGCGCGGCACGCGCCGCACATCGAGAACGAGTCCATCGTGGTGCGCTCGCGGTCGTACGGCGCCCCGGTGACGATGGTGAGCCGTGGGCCGCAGTGCGCGCAGTTGACGAAGGGGTAGCGGTAGCGCCGCGCCGAGGGGTCGCGCATCTCGCGCAAGCACGCGTCGCACGTCGCCGCGTCGGGCGCGACGACGACCTGGGACGCGCCCTCGTCGCTCACCTCGATTCGGAAGCGCACGTCGCCGCGCGCGGTCTGGTCGGTGGTGTGGACGGTCTCGACCCTCGCGAGCGGGGGCGGGTGCGCGCCGAGGGCGTGGACGAACGCGTCCACCGCCTGGGCGTCGCCCTCGACCTCGATGAACACGTCGCCGGCGCGGTTGCGCACGAAGCCCACGAGGGCGTGCCGCGACGCGAGCTGGTGGACGAACGGGCGGAACCCGACGCCCTGCACGACGCCGCTGACGGACACCGCCCGCCGCACCACGGTCCGGTCGACCATGCGAGACCTCCACGACGGACAGGCCCGCGAGCGCCGCGGGACGAAGGAGCACCACCTCGCCGGCCTCGCCGGTCTCGGCCTGCACGACGCGCACGACCTCGATGGCCATGTCGTCGGGCGTCCGGCATAAGCGCGTGGCCGGCACGACCCGCAAGGGCCCACCGACGAAGAGCGCGCACCGGCGCCCGGCGCGCCGCAGGGTCACGGGCTCGGCCCCGGCCGGCGGGCTGCCGGGCCGAGGCAGATCGAGGAGCGCGAGCGGGTCGCCCGCGGCGGGCGTTTCGCCCTGCGCCTCGGGCTCCCACCCCGGCTCGAGCCCGAAGAGCACCGGCGCCCCCGGCGCGCGGAAGACGCACAGGTCGATGGCGGCGCGCCGGTTCGGCACCGAAACGATCAGCGTGGTGCCGTGGCCGCGCACGCTCTCGAGGCGCGCGTCCCCCCCGAGCCTCCGCGCGGACGCGCGCACGGCGTCGAGCCCCACGCCGCGGCCCGAGATCTCCGAGACCTGGTCGCGGGTGGAGAAGCCGGGCGCGAAGAGCAGCTCGGCGAGCTGCGCGTCGTCGGTCGCCTCGAGGGGCGCGAGGCCATCGGCCAGCGCCTTTCGCCGGACGGCGTCGAAGTCGACGCCCGCGCCGTCGTCGGCGACGCCGACCTCGAGCAGGTCGCCCCGCTCCCGCACGGCGATGCGCAGCGCGCCGGTCGCCGGCTTCCCCGCGCCGGCGCGCTCGCCGGCCGGCCCGACCCCGTGGTCGACCGCGTTGCGCACCCCATGGAGCACGGCGGTGTTGATCGCGTCGAGGACGTCGGGGTTCACGCGCAGGTCGGGCACCTCGACGGTGACGGCCACCGCCTTCCCGAGCTCCGCGGCGAGCTCCTTCGCGGCCACCGCGTGGCCCGCGATCACCGGGCCCAGCGGGACCTCCTCGAGCTCCACCACCTCGTGGAGAAGCGACTCCCACACGGCGCGCAGCCGCTCGCGGGCGGGCGAGGGCGCGCGGAGGTGCTCGAGGTACACGGTGGTCGCCGCGATCGCGAGGCGCTCGCACGCCGCCACGGGCGCCTTGGAGCCCGCGTCGAGGCGCAGGTGGCGCGTGACCGTCGCGGGGGCGGGCGGATAGGACGACCGCCGGAGCCACTCGGCGAGGACCACCTCGATCTGCCCGAGGAAGCCCTCGGAATCGATGCCCCGCGCCGCCCCGGCCTTCTTGCGGAGCAGCATCCCCGCGAACTGGATCGCCATCGTCACGACGACGTCCACGTCCTCGTGCACGCGGTACCGCCGCCGCCGCGCCGCAGACAGCAGGTCCTCGAGCCGCTGGCAGAGCACCGCCACGTCGGCGAAGCCCACGACGCGCGCGTCGCCCTTCAGCGTGTGGAGCTCGCGGAACATCTCCTCGTCCGCCTTCGGCGCCGCCGAGCCCTGCGTCAGCGCCGTCCACGCCGTGTCGATGCGCTCGAGGCGCTCGAAGGCGGCGGCGCGGAAGCGCGCCAGGAGCGGCTCGGGGAGGGCCAGCGGCAGCGTCATCTCAGGTCTCGATCTGGATGAGGTCCACCGCGAAGCAGCTGAGGGCGCCGAGGCTCCTCCGCTGCCAGTGCTTTTGCTCGTCGGAGAGGAAGCGGATGCGATACTGGCGAATCGGGTCGAGATCCTGCAGCTCCCCGAGCCACGAGACGAACGCCTTGAAGCACGAGGAGTTCATGAACTCGAGCTCGCGCATGTCAATCGTCACCTCGCGCACCTCGAGCCGCACCGCCTCGCCGTGGAGCTTGCCGAGCAGGTGCCCGAGGGGCGCCATCGCCACCGACTCCGCGCTGCCCACGAGCCGGACGTTGACCGCCGGGGGCGCATAGATGGCCTCCGAGTGGAGCTCGTTGGTGTGAATGACAGGAACGTCAATCGTCGTCATCGCTTCGCCCCCTGCGGCATCGTCTCGAACAGCGCCTGCGCCCGAACGTGCACCGTCTCGCCCTCGACCTCGTACGGAATCGCCATCCCGCTCTCCGCCCACACGCGCCCGAAGCCGAGGCCCGACCCGTCGGTGCGCTTCGCGCTGCGCCGCATGAGGAGCTGGTAGTGCGCGTCGGCGTCGGCCGCGCTCCGGAGCTCGTCGAGGGAGCGGCGGAGCGTGTCGATCGAGGCGGCCGAGGAGCGGTTGCGCGTGTCGATGACGACGTTGACCGAGGGCCCGAGTCGCTTGATGCCGATTCGGATCGCGGTGTTGCCGTCGGCCGAATATCGCACCGCGTTCTCGAGCAGCTCGTGCGTCGCCACCGCGAGCTGCGAGGTCACTTCTCCGTTGTCGATCGCCTCCGAATAAAACTCGGTGACGAAGCGACGCACCGTCGGCACGAGGCGCACGTTCGGCGAGAAGCTCAACTCGAAATAGGCGTCTTCCTCTGCACCAAGCGTCGTGACAGCCACCGTGCCCCCCGATTCGCGAGGCACGGCGCGCTCGGCCCGCCCCACACGACAAGCGGACCATAAGGGCTGGATGCCGTAAATACGTTCATTGCAAATATCACGCGATTGGATGGGCGCGCTTCACGCACCGAGCCCGAGCGCGCAGGGCGACGAGCCCGCTGAAGAAGAAGCTCGCTTCGGCTTCAGGCGCCCTTGGGGCGCCGGTGGCTCGTCCACTCGACGAACGCCGGCATCACGATGACCGCCGTGGCGAGGCACGCGATCTCGCCGAGCACCGCGAGGAGCCCGAAGAGGAACAGGGCCTGGTTCTCCGCGAGGAGCAGCGACGAGTACCCGATCACCGTCGTCATCGAGCAGAGGGTCACGGCGCCGCCCGTGGTGCGGACCGCGTCGACCATGGACCGACGGCCGTCTTGCTCCCAGCGGCTCGCGACGTTGACCGCGTAGTCGATGCCGATGCCGAAGGTGATGGGAAACGCGATGAAGTTCGCGAAGTTGATCCTCACCTTGAAGGTGAGGGCCATCGCGGCCAGCCAGAGCACGCCGAGGACGAGCGAGACGAGCGCGATGCCGGTGGACGGGCGGACGCGGAGGAGGAGCACCACCACGATCATCACGCCGAAGAACGCGGTGGCGCTCGCGATGAGGCCGTCGCGCGCGACCGACGTCAGGATGTCGGCCGAGAGGGCGTGCGAGCCCGCGACGCGCCCGGCGGGCATCGGCGGCGTGTCGACGGACGCGGCCACCCTCAGGCGCGCCACGAAGTCCTCGAGCTGGCGCCCCTGCCAGAGCGCCTGCCCGGGCCGCGGATAGACGAGCACGGTCCGGCCGATGCTCCCGTCCCGCTCGCGGAGGCCCGTCGTGAACGCCTCGGGCAGATCGCCGAGGACGAGCGGCGCCAGCGGGCCGTTGCCGAGGAACCGGTCGACCGCGCGCTTCTGGCTGTCCTTGAGGAGGGAGCGGATCTTCGGCGTGAGGTCTTCGCGGATGGCGTCGACCACCGCAATCTTGTCCTCTTGCTGCTCGGGGACGACGTCGTCGAGCGTGCGCACGCTCGCGATGGTCTCGCTGAGCGGCGGGTGCTTGGCCGCCTCGGACACGGCCTTGCCGATGTCCTCGGCCTGCTTCGGGGTGTCGGCGAGGATGACCGTCGGCGTGACGTAGGTGCCGAAGAGGGTGTCCATCTTGCGGCCCCAGTAGCCCTCGCCGTTCACCCACGTGTCGGCGCGCCGCAGCTTGGAGAAGTCGGTCTCGATCTCGTTGGGCCCGAAGTTTCGCACCTGCCAGACGGCCGCGACCGCGAGCACGCCCGCCACGATCACGATTGGCTTCTTGAACCGGCGCACCCAGTCGGCCACCGCCTTCATCGGCTCGCCGCGCTTCGGCGGGACGCCCTTGTCGAGCCAGAACGCGAGCGGCGGCATGAGCACGAAGGCGAGGAGCCACGAGAGGAGCATCCCCACGCCGCCGATCAGCCCGAACTGGCGGAACCCGCGGAAGTCGGTGAGGGCGAGCGACGCGTACGACACGCCCGCCGCGAGCGCCGCCGAGAGGGTGCCGGTGCGCGCGCCCCACACCGCGAGCTCGAGCGCGTCGCGCACGGGCACGCCGGCGCGCCGCTCGTCGACGTACCTGGCGAGCAGCACGATGCCGAAGTTGATGCCGTTGCCGACGATGATCGACCCGAGGAACGCGGTGTTCGAGTTCAGCTCCTTCACGCCGAGCGGCGGCAGCGTGGAGAGCGCGAACGAGTACGCGGCGGCGAGGAGCAGCGGCGGGAGGAGGATGAGGATGCTCGTCCCCCAGCCGTAGTAGTAGACGATGACGATGACGACGAGCAGCGCGACCGCGACGCTCGAGAGCGAGAGATCGGTGACGAGCGCCGAGGTCTCCTCGACGTTGATGGCGACGTCGCCGGTGTAGCCCACGCGCATGCCGGGCGCGTACGCCTCGGGGTTCAGCGAGGCCACGTCGGCCTTCACCTTGTCGAGGAGCTCCTTGCCGCGGCTGCGGCCGGTCCGCGACTCGTTGACCTCGATGAGGAGCAGCGCGGTGTGCAGGCTGCGGTTCGCGTACCGGTTGTCCTCGAAGTGGTTCGTGCCGTGCGAGCGGTCGTCGTACTTCTTCTGGATGTCGTCGAAGTCGAGGGTCGGCGGGGCCTCGTCGTCGTCGAGGAGCACGCCTTGCTCGCGCGACGCTTCCCAGTCGCGCCGCGCCTCGATGCGGGTTTTGACGGTCTCGAGGTCGGCCACCTCCATGTAGAGGGGCGCGTGGTCCTCGATGAATTTACGCTCCATGCCCTCGCCCGTGCGCACCGACTTCACGAGATCGGGCGGGTACGTGCGAATGCGCGCCGCGAGGTCGTCGAGGAACTCCTCCGCCGCGGGGACGTTGCCCTCGGTGCCCGTGTCGAGGATGACGCCCAGGTGCTGGAGGCCGGGCAGGCGCGTGCGGAGCTCGTCGATGGCGATGACGCTGGGCGCGGTGGTCGGGAGGAGCTGCTCGATCTCGCTCCGCAGGTGCGCGTAGAGCTGCGCCGTGCGCCACACGGCGGGCACCGCGAGGACGAGCGCGACCGCCCAGATCCACTTGCCCCACCTCAGGGTCCAGCGGACGAACGCGCGCGACCGCGGCCCCGGCTGGCCGCGAGGGATCACGGCAGCGCTCCCGCGGCGCGGAGGCCGGCGAGCGCGAACGCGCCGAAGACGCCCGCGGCGATGTCATCCATCACGATGCCCCAGCCGCCGGGCAGGTGCTCGAGCCGGCGCGCGGGCCACGGCTTCGTGATGTCGAACAGCCGGAAGAGAAGGAAGCCGGCGAGCACCGCCTGCCACGACACATCCTTCATCGGTAGCATCGTCACCAGCATCCCCGCGACCTCGTCGACGACGACCACCTGCGGATCCTTCTTGCCGAGATCGCGCGCGACCACGTCCGCCGCCCAGATGCCGACGACGGTCACAAGGATCGCCACGCCCGCGACGCCGGGCCGCCCCGCGCGAGCGGCGAGGAGGTAGAGCGGGATGGCGCCGATTGTCCCCATCGTGCCCGGCCCCACGGGCACGCTGCCGCACCCGAACCAGGTGGCCAGGACCCACGCCAGGCGCACCGACTTTTCCCCCATTCTCGCGCTCATGCGTGTTCCGTCGGCGTCCGTCGAGAGGCGTTTCAGGAGAGCCCGCGCGGCCCGTCCGTCTCGACCGCTGCGGCCATCGACGCGGGCGCAGGGGCGCGAGTGCGCGCGGCGTACCGGTGCGTGACGACCCGAGCCACCGACACGATGGTGGTGCAGTACACGATGCCCGCCACGGCATCGAGCACCCAGTGATGGTCGAGGTAGATGGCGGAGAACGCCATGAGGAAGAAGAACGCCAGGCTGGCGCCGCGCCAGAAGGGCCGGAAGCTCGCCCAGCCCTCGAGGACTACGATGAGGGAGTACGCGACGTGGAGGCTCGGCATCGCGCCGAAGACGTCGCTGGCGCGACCGTACATGCCCGCGAAGTAGGGCACGCCGAGCCAGGCGTCGACCCGCGCGAGGTTGGGCCCCTCGCTCGCGTGCGTGGCGAGGTCGATGGTGCAGCCATGGGTGTGGAAGTACCAGGGCGGGGCCGCGGGGTACACGTGGTAGGTGATGAACCCCGCCACGTTCAGCGCGAGGAAGCACCACGTGAAGCGGCGCATCGCCGAGTAGTCCTTGAAGTACAGCCACACGGCCGTGCCGCAGCACACGAAGATGAACGTCGCGTAGGGAATGGCGCAGAGCCGATCGAGGAACGGCGTCGAGTGGAGCTGCCAGTAGTCGTGCAGCGTGCCCGGCCGCCCGTTCACGTCGACCCCGAAGAGGCGGATCTCGAGCGCGCGGAGGTCGCAGAGGTGCACGCTCTCGGCGGTGACGCCCACGTTCTCGATGAGCTTCATCGTGTCGTAGAGGATGCCCACGAGCCCCAGCGGATACACGCCGAGGAAGAGCTTCTTCGTGCGCGGCCCCACCGAGAAGAGGACGAGCGCGGCGGTCAGGACCGCGAGGTTCTCCCAGTGGAAGGTGCCGTGGGCGAGCGCCCAGATCGCGTGCGCGGCGAAGGGCAGCGGCGCGAGGATCGTCCAGCCCGGCCAGAGCGCGCGCAGGTGGTGCCAGAAGCGCGTCACGCGTCACGCCCCTTCCAGGCGCCCTCTCGCTTCACGAGAATCGAACACCTCGCGGAGGACGGCGACCCCGTTCATCGCGGTGGCGCGGTCGATGGTCAGCGCGGGCTGGATGCGGAAGCTCGGCGCGTACGCCATCGTGAGGAGCCCGCGGCGCGCGCACTCGTCGAAGATCCGGCGCGTGACGCTCCGGGCGAGGGGCTCCTTGGTCTTCTTGTCCCTCACCAGCTCGATCCCGAGGAAGAGCCCGCGGCCGTGCACCTCGCCGACGAACGGGTAGTCGTCGACGAACGGCCGGAGGGCGTCGAGCATCGCGGCCCCGACCGCGCGCGCGTTGTCGACGAGGCGCTCGTCGTCGATCGCGCGGAGGGCGGCGGCGCCCGCGGCCGCGCCGAGGGGGTTGCCGCCGTAGCTGGAGGAGGAGCCGCTCGTCGCGCTCCACGGCTTGGCGCTCGCGATGTCGTCGCGGGTGAGGAGGCCCGAGAGCGGGAAGCCGCCGCCGAACGCCTTGCCGATCGTGACGATGTCGGGCACCACGCCCGAGTGCTGGACGCCCCACCACTCGCCGGTGCGGCCGAAGCCCGTGATCATCTCGTCGGCGATGAAGAGCGCGCCGAGCTCCTTCGCGAGCCCGTGCACGGCCGGCAAGAAGTCGTCGGGCGGCACGACGTTGCCCGAGGTGCCCTGCATCGGCTCGACGATGATCGCGGCGATCGACCCGGTGCCGGCCATCTTGAGCTGCTTGCGCCCCACGTCGACGCACCCCAGGCCGCACGAGGGATACGTGGACCCGATGGGGCACCGGTAGCAGTCGGCGTACGGCACGAGGTGCGCGCCGGGGGCCATCGGCCCGAGCCCCTCCTTGTACGTCGAACCCATGAGGCTCAGCGCGCCGAGCGTCTTGCCGTGGAAGCCGCCCCAGAACGAGACGAACTCGTACTTCTTCGTGTGGCTCTTCGCGAGACGCAGCGCGCTCTCGACCGCCTCGGCGCCGCCCGAGTAGAGCTGCACCCGGTGGAGCTCCGGCGCGGGCGACCGCTGCGCGAGGCGCTCGACGAGCTCGACCCGCGCCTCGCTCGTGAAGCTGCCGACGTGCGCGCGCGCGACCTGCTGCTGGATCGCGGCGACCACGCCCGGGTGCGCGTGGCCGAGCGCGTTCACGCCGATGCCGCCGATGAAGTCGAGGAACGTGTTGCCGTCGACGTCGGTGACGGCGCTGCCCTCGGCGTGGTCGACGACGATGCCCGCCATGAGGGCGTAGCCCTGGAGGCCGGGCGCGATGTGCGCGTCCTCGCGCTTGCGGAGCTCGGTGCTCCTCGGCCCGGGGACGAGCGTCTTCAGGTGGACCTTCTGGTCCTTCGGGCTTCGCGTGACCACGGCGGAATCGGACTTCACGGCGACTGCCCCTCCCGGAAGACGAACCAACGCTGCATCGGGAAATTCCAGAGCAGGCTCACCGCCAGCGACACGAGCGCGCGCGCGGCGACGTACTGAACGTGCTCGCGGTCGTGCACGATGTGCTCGCCCAGCGCGTTCCACCCGGCGCTCGCCCCCGAGACGAGCGCGTAGCGCAGGGCCTGGCCGGTCACGTCCCCCGAGTGCTGCCGGAAGATCCACGTGCGCCCGAGGAGGAAGTTCGTGATCCCGCCGAAGCCGGAGCCAATGGCCGTGGCCGCCGTGGGCGGCAGGCCCAGCACCTGGACGCCGAAGATCATGCAGCCGAAGTCGATCAGCGTGGCCGCCACGGCGCCGAGCTGGTGGCGCCCGAGGGTGCCCCACGTGCTCGCGGGGACGGTCCCGGCGGCGGGGACGTCAGCGGACGGCGTCGCCGGCGGCGGCATGGGAGTCCCTCAGGGTCGAGGCCTTCGCATCGGCGAGCAGCAAGGGTTTGCGGACGGCGTGCGCGATGGCGCGGAGGCGGCGCGCCGCCGAGGCGTTCCCGACGATCGCGACGAGCGCGAGCACCGCGAAGAGCGGCACGCGCGACGGCCACGCCGGCAGGCCCGTGCGCGCGCAGAAGGCGGCCACGATGGGCACCAGGGCGACGCCGACGACCAGGTACACGGCGCGCTCTTGCCGCCGCATCGAGCCGCGCGGCGCGGGGACGCCGAGCGCCTCGGCCTTCGCGGTCGAGTAGCTCACCATGATGGCGCCCGCGGTCGCGGCCAGCGTGACGAGCAACGCCCCGGCGTCGAACCGCTCGTGGAAGGCGATGCCCCCGAAGAAGAAGAGCTCCGCGTACCGGTCGATGGCCGCGTCGAGGACCTCCCCCGCGTCGCTCGCCGTGCGCGTCTCGCGCGCGATCATCCCGTCGAGCGCGTCGCACGCCGACGAGACCAGGCTGAGCACCGCGCCGATCCCGTACGCGCCGGCCCCGAGGGACACGCCGGCGCCCGCCGCGAGCGCCAGCGAGAGCCACGACACGGCGTTCGCCGAGAGCCCCGCGGCCATCAGGAGGCGAGCCGCGGGGCGCATCGCCCAGTAGCCCATCTCCATCGCGGACTTGCCGAGGAGCGGCGAGCTGCCCGCGCGCTCGATGCGCAAGTGCTTCGCGGGTCCGCTCCGCGACACGCGCCCCGCGTACGCGACGACCAGGATGAGCGTCGCGAGCGTGAGGCCCAGGGAGAAGTCGAGATCGATCACGCGCCCTTCCCCGGCCCGAGCGGCCGCTCGAGCGAGCGCTCGACCGACCGGTCCCGCGCGGACGCGTAGGCGGCCGAGATGAGCTCCATGCAGCGGACGCTCGTCTCGGTCTCGTGGCCGAAGAAGTCGTCCCGGGCGATGGCGAGCGCGAACTGGTCGAAGAGCGACCGGAACCAGCCGACGTGGCTCGCGTCCATCCAGTGCGACGCGATCTTCTCCTTCTTCATGGCCCACGAGGTCTGCCCGCTCGAGCCGTTCATCACGGCCACCTCGACGTCGTCGTCCTCCACGCGGATGGCGCCGCGCTCGCCGTGGAGCGTGTAGATGACCTTGCGCACGCCCGCGGTCCAGGTGAGGTGCGCGGTGGCGGTCGCGCCGCCGGGGAAGGTCATCGTAGAGGAGAAGTTGTCTTCGGTGTCGAAGCCCGGCATCGCCGACATCTTCGCCGTGATGGCCGTGGGGAAGGCGCCCAGCCAGTCGAACGCGAGGTAGAAGGTGTGGCTGCCGTGGTCCATGGCGATGCCGCCGCCCGAGTACCGGGCCTCGCGGCGCCAGTCGCGGCGCCACTCGTCGACGCCCTTCGCGTGGGTGTTGCGGAACGTCTGGAGGGTGACGAGCCGCACGGGCCCGAGCGTCCCCTCGTCGAGCACCTTGCGCACGGCCTTGATGACGGGCGCGTGCTTGTAGTTGTGGCTCGGGAAGAGGACGCGCCGCATCTCGCGGGCGTGCGTGGCCATGGCGCGGGCGTCGGCGCCGGAGGTCGCGAGGGGCTTCTCGCAGAGGACGTGGAGCCCGTGGGAGAGCGCGGCGCGCGCGATGCGCGCGTGATCGCACGGAGGGGTGGTCACGTCGACGAAGTCGATGCGGCCGCGCTCGGCCGTGAGGAGCGCCTCGTGGCTGTCGTAGATCCGCGCGTTCGGGAGCGCCTCGTGGGCCTTCTCCCGGCGGGCCGCGCAGGTGTCGGCCACCGCGACGATGTCGAAGCGGGTCGGACCGGGCAGGCGATACGCGGGCACGTGCCCGCGCTCGCTGATGAACCCGAAACCGACGACCGCTCCGCGCAGCGTCTCCGGAGGAGCCGGCTCGGTTCGAGCGAGCCGCTCCCTCCCTACGGTCGGGCCAGCGGGCTCAGTCATAGTATTCGGTCCCCAGGTGCGAGATGGCGTCTTCGCCCATCATCCACCGCAGGGTGTTCTTCAGCTTCATGAGCTGGATGAAGAGGTCGTGCTCGGGGTAGAGGCCCGGGGCCGTCATCGGGCTCTTGAAGTAGAAGCTGAGCCACTCCTGCGTGCCCTGGAGGTCCGCGCGCTGGGCCAGGTCGAGGAGGAGCGCGAGGTCGAGGACCACCGGCGCCGCAAGGATCGAGTCGCGGCAGAGGAAGTTGACCTTGATCTGCATCGGGTACCCGAGCCACCCGAAGAGATCGATGTTGTCCCACCCCTCCTTCGCGTCGCCGCGCGGCGGGTAGTAGTCGATGCGGACCTTGTGAACGAGATTGCCGTAGAGCGCCTTGTAGATCTCCGGCTGGAGGATGTGCTCGAGCACGCCGAGCTTCGAGACCTCCTTGGTCTTGAAGCTGTCGGGGTCGTCGAGGACCTCGCCGTCGCGGTTGCCGAGGATGTTCGTGCTGTACCAGCCGGCCAGGCCGAGCATCCGCGCCTTGAAGCCGGGCGCGAGGATGGTCTTCATCAGCGTCTGGCCGGTCTTGAAATCCTTGCCGGCGAGCGGGACGTGGCACTCCTTCGCGAGGTCCCACGCCGCCGGAAAGTCGACGCACAGGTTCGGCGCGCCGTTCGCGAAGGGCACACGCTCCTTCATGCACGCCCACGCGTAGATCTGCGCGTTCGAGATGCCCGCGTCGTCCTTGCGCAGCCCTTCCTCGAACGCCTTCACGCTCGCGTGGACCCCCGTCGGCGTGAGGTACGCCTCCGTGGAGCCACACCACACAGCGACCAGGCGTTCACAGCCGCGGTCCCGCTTGAAGGTGCGGATGTCGTCGCGCACCTGCTCGACCATCTCGTACTTGCTGCTCGCGACCTTCGTGTAGGTGCCGTTCAGGCGCTTGACGTATCCGGGGTAGAAGACCCCCTTCATGGGACGGATCGTCTCGAGCTCTCCCCGCACCTCGTCGAGGTGCTTCTGCTCGAGCACCTTCGCGTGGTCGGCGGCCTCGTACGCGTCGTCGGGGAAGATGTCCCAGCCCCCGAACTCGAGGTTGTCGAGCTGGGCGAGGGGGACGAACTCGTTGATCTTCGGAACCCGCTTCTCCGTTCGCCGCCCCAGCCGGATGGTCCCCATCTGCGTGAGCGAGCCCACCGGGATGCCCTTGCCCTTCCGGGAGAGCAAGACGCCCGCGATCGTCGTCGTCGCGACGGCGCCCATTCCGGGGAGGAGCACGCCGAGCTTTCCCTCGGCAGGGCGGATCGAAGTCGGTTGTTTCATCTTATTTTCCCAGCTGGGTTCGATTCCAGGCCGATGATGCAGGTTGCGCACCTGGGCTGCCCGCTCGAGGTCGAGCCGTTGCGGGGGGCCCAGTCCATTCGAGGCCGGAGCGCGCGCGATCGTGGCGCGCCGGCAACCGCCGCGCGGACGTGCACGTCACTTTCCTGCCCTTGCCACACAGGCACGATCGCCTCGCGGCGCGCGTGCGTCATCGAGCCGCTCGAAGCCGCGGCGCCCCGGCGGGCGCTCGCGCGCCTCGCTCGAGCGTGCCGCTCAGGGCTTTTCCCCCGACTTGATGGGCCGGCTGGAGTCTTCTCCCCACTCGTTCCACGACCCGTCGTAGACGGCGACGTCATCGCGACCGAGGAGCCGCAAGGCGTTGAGCGGCACTGTGCAGGAGACTCCCCCATTGCAATAGACGACGACCTCTCGAGGTAGAGCAGCGACGTCTACGCCACTCTCTTGGAACGCGCGTGCCAGCGCTGGCGCGTCGAGGAAGCGGCCTGTAGCGGGATCGACCAGGCGAGCGTACGGGACGTTGAAAGCCCCGGGGATGTGACCCGAGCGCGTCGCCGCCGAGACCGCTCCGGCGTATTGCTCGGCCGGCCGCGCGTCGATGAGGAGGACGTCGGAGCGCCCCAGCGAGCGCGCCACTTCGTCGGCCGTGCGGCGGAGAGCGGGGCGGGCCGTTGCCACGAACGCCTCGGAGGGGGCGGACATTTTCGGCGGCGCCGAGTGAGAGGGCCGGGACTCGGCGACCCAGCGCGCCCAGCCGCCGTCGAGCACGCGCACCCGGTCGTGGCCGTAGTAGCGCAGCGCCCACGCGAACCGGCCCGCGAAGATGTGGTCGTAGTCGTCATAGGCGACGACGAGGGTGCGCGCGCCGATCCCGAGCTCGGCCATCTTGGCGGCGAAGGGCCCGGGCTGCGCGATCTGCATCGGCACGGGGTCGGCCGGGTCGACGATGTCGCGCGTCCAGTCGATGAACACGGCGCCCGAAACGTGCGCAGCGTCGTAGTCGACGCGCTTGGCGAGATAGCGGGGCTTGCTTCCGGGGGGCAGGACCTTGCCGCGGACGTCGGCGACGCGAAGGTCCGGATCGCCCAGGTGAGTGGCGAGCCACTCGGTGGAGACCGTCACCTCCTTGGTGGTGGCCGCCGCGCCCACGGTCACGAGGCGTGCTTTTCGATCATGGCGGCGAGGCGCGGCACGGCCGCCTCGACGTTCTTCTTCGCGGTGCCCCGGAGCTTCTCGTAGGTGCCCTTGACCATGGCGCTCTTCGAGCGCTTGGCCTTGTCGTCGGTGATGCCGAGGAGGGCGTCGGCGACGCGGGGGGCGTTCGCGTCGAAGTGCTCGCGCACGCCGCGACCCGCCGACTTCGCCTCCTGATAGAGGGGATCGAGGGCCTTCGCGAAATCGGGCAAGAGGTCGGTCACGACCTGCCGCACGAAGCCCGGTTTGACGCCTTGCACCGTCTTGTAGCCGGCCTTGATCGCCAGCCCCGTGAGCCCGCCCTTGTCCGCGACTTCGGCGTCGATGAGGGCCACACAGTCGTCCGTGACAGCGATTCTCTTCGAGTCGGAGGCCAGGGCTTCAGTGAGGTTCGGCATCGGTTGCGCGGTCCTTTCCGGGAGTTGGCGGCTTAGCACAGCTTTGCGATGACTGCGGACGGGGCCGGTTGACACCCTGCGTCATTTGGAGGACACCCCTTGAAGCATGGATGAGCATGCGGTCCAAGGCCGCATCTCCGCGCGGGGGACCACCGGAAGGGGAAGGGCGGGATGGCCGCGAAGAACAAGAAGGCTCTCAGCAACGCGCAAGTGGCCCCTTCGGGCGCCGCGGCGACCGTCAACGGCGGCGCGAACGGGACCAGCCTCGCGTCGAAGCGCGAGCGCATCGCGATCGTGCGCGGCCTGAGGACGCCGTTCGCGCAGCGCGCGACCGCCTACCGCGACATGAGCGCGCTCGATCTGGCGCAGCTCGTCGTGCGGGAGCTCCTCGCCCGGGCAGACCTCGATCCACGCGAGGTGGAGCTGGTCGTGTACGGCCAGGTCGTGCCGAGCCTCGACGCGCCGAACATCGCGCGCGAGGTCGTCCTCGGCTCGGGGATGCCGAACGGCGTCCAGGCGTTCAGCGTGAGCCGCGCCTGCGCGACGAGCTTCCAGGCCATGACGAGCGCGGCCGAGGCCATGCTCGCCGGGCAGTGCTCGGTGGCCGTCATCGGCGGGGCGGACAGCGAGACCGACCTGCCGCTGGTGGTGAGCAAGGCGCTGTCGCGCGCGATCGCCGAGGCGCGTCGGGCCCGCACGCTGGGCGAGCGCCTGCGCGCGTTCTCGGGCCTCACGCCGCGCGACCTCGTCCCGATGTCGCCCCCCTCGCGCGAGCCCTCGACCGGCATGCGCATGGGCGACAGCGCCGAGAAGATGGCCAAGGAGGCCGGGATCACCCGCGAGCAGCAGGACGCGTTCGCTCACCGCAGCCACATGCGCGCCTCGAAGGCGTGGGACACGGGCGTCTTCGCCGACGAGGTGATGCACGTCGTGCCGCCGCCCGCCTTCGATCGCCCCGTCACCGAGGACAACGCGGTCCGCAAGGACTCGACGCCGGAGGCCTACGCCCGGCTCAAGCCCGCCTTCGATCCGCGGCACGGCACCGTCACCGCCGGCAACTCGTCGGCGTTCACCGACGGCGCCAGCGCGCTCCTCCTCATGAGCGAGTCGAAGGCGAAGGCCCTCGGCTACAAGCCGCTCGGCTACCTGCGCTCGTGGTCGTACGCCGGCCTCGACCCCAACGGGTGGATGCTCATGGGCCCCGCGTACGCGGCCCCCGCGGCGCTCGAAGCGGCCGGCGCCAAGCTGAAGGACATGGCCATCGTCGACATGCACGAGGCCTTCGCGGCGCAGGTCCTCTGCAACGTGAAGATGCTCGGGTCCAAGGCGTTCGCCCAGGCGGAGCTCGGGCGCTCCGAGGCGGTCGGCGAGATTGACATGGACCGGTTCAACGTGCACGGCGGGTCGATCGCGCTCGGCCACCCGTCGGCGGCCACGGGCGCGCGCATCGTGACCACGGTGCTGCACGAGCTCCGCCGAAGGGGCGGCGGCATGGGCCTGGCCACCGGCTGCGCGGCGGGCGGCCTGGGCGCAGCCGTGGTGCTGGAGGCGGCGTCGTGACGGCGGCGCAATCCGCGGTCCTCGAGCGCAGCGAAGAGCGGATCCTCTCCATCGACGTGCGCCGCGACGGGGTCGCGGTCGTCACGATTGACGACCCGCGCGAGGACGCGAACACGATCACGATGGCGCTCCAGGCGCAGCTCCTCGCCACGATCGCCCGCATCGAGGACGACGCGTCGATTGCGGCGGTGGTCCTCGCGAGCGGCAAGCCGGCGGGGTTCGTCTCGGGGCTGAACCCCGGGCTCCTCATGTCGATCAAGTTCGCGACCGACGCCGAGCGCATCGCCTCCGAGGTGAGCCTCGCGCTGCGCAAGCTCGAGGGCCTGCGCAAGCCGGTCGTCGCGGCGGTGCACGGGCCGGCGCTCGGCGGCGGCTTCGAGCTCGCGCTGGCCTGCCACGCCATCGTGGCGAGCGACGATCCGCGCACGATCCTCGGCCTGCCCGACGTGCAGTTCGGGCTCGTCCCCGCGGCGAACGGGCTGCTGCGGGTCGCGAACCGCGCCGGCCTCCGCGTGGCGATCGAGCTGGGCACGGGCGGCGCGCCGCTCCGCGCGGGCGCCGCGAGGAGGGCCGATCTCGTCGACGACGTGTGCTCGCGGGCGATCCTCCTCGACGCGGCGGCCCGGCACGCCAAGGCGCTCGTGGGGCACGTGCCCCGCGTGCGCGACGAGCGCGGCGACCTCCTGACGCTCGCGTTCGAGAAGAACCGCCTCGGGCGGCGCATCCTCTTCAGCCGCGCGCGCGAGGACCAGCGCGCGGCGGGTCCGATGCAGCCGGCGCCGGGGATCGTGCTCGACGTGCTCGAGCGGCTCGCGGAGAAGGGCTTCGACGAGGCGGCCCGCTTCGAGGCGAAGTCCTTCGGCGACCTCGTGGTGAGCGAGACGGCGCACCGGCTGGTCGAGCTCTCGCTCGCGACCGCGGCGCTCGACCGAGACCCGGGCGTCGACGAGAAGGCCGAGACCCGGCAGGTCCAGCGCCTCTCGGTCATCGGCGGCGACTCGCTCGGCGGAGGCATCGCCGCGGTCGCCGCCGAGGCGGGCGTCGCGGTGCGCCTCAAAGAGAAGGACGACCCCGCGGTCGGCCGCACGCTGCGCGGCATCCGCGCGCACCTCGACGGGCGGGTCGCCCGGGGAGATCTCGCCGCGCTCGAGGCGTCGCACGTGTTCGCGCGCGTCTCGGCGACCACGGACTACTCGGGCGTGCGCAACGCCCACGCCGTGATCGAGGCGCTCGCCGACGACCTGGGCATGAAGCAGGAGGCGCTCCGCGAGGTCGAGGCGCTCGTGGGCCCGCACTGCGTCTACGGGACGTGCTCGGCGTGGCTGCCCGTCTCGAAGATCGCGCAGTCTGCGCTGAACCCCGAGCGCGTCCTCGGCATGCACTACTTCGAGCCCGTGGCCGACACGCACCTGCTCGAGCTGGTGCGCGCCGACAAGACCGCGAGCTGGGCCGTCGCCACGGCGGTCGCCGCGGCCAAGGCGCAGCGCAAGACCGTGGTCGTCGTGAAGGACGGCCCCGGCTACTACACGACCCGCGCGCTCGCGCCCCTCCTCTACGAGGCGGTGATGCTCGTGGCCGAGGGCGTCCCGGCGGGCGTCGTGGACGCGGCGGTCTCCGAGTGGGGCTTCACGAACGGGCCGCTCCAGCTCCTCGACGATCGCGGCATCGACACGGTGTCGCAGATCGCCCAGGGTCTCCACGCCGCGTTCGGCGCGCGCATGACCCCGCCGGGGGCACTCGCCACCCTCGTCGCCGACGACCGCCGCGGCCGCAAGAACCGCCGCGGCATCTACCGCTACGACCCGGTCGATGCGACGGCCTCGCACAGAGACGGGAGCTCCCGGAGGGGCGCGCGCCGCGCCGTCGACGGGGGCGTCTACGATCTCCTCGGCGTCGAGGCGCGGACGAGGCTCCCCACCGAGGAGATAGCTCTCCGCTGCGCGCTCGCGCTCGTCAACGAGGCGGTGCGCTGCTTCGGCGACGGCATCTTGCGGAGCCCGCGGGACGGCGACGTCGCGGCCGTGTTCGGCCTCGGCTTCCCGAGGTCGCGCGGCGGGCCCTTCCGCTACGTCGACACCATCGGCGCGGCCGACGTGCTCCGGCGCGTCCAGGCCTACGCCGACCGCTTCGGCGAGCGCTGGAGGCCGGCGCCGCTGCTCGTGCAAATGGCGAAGAAGGGCGAGCGTTTCTTCGCCTGAACCCCACAAACTGCGGCCAGGTCCGCCCCGCCTGCTACGCTTTCTCCCCACATGTCCGGCCGAGCTGCGCCGCCTGGAGGAAGTGGGCGGCCGAGGTCGATGCCACGGCATCGCACAAAATGGTGGGTCCTGGGGGGCGCGCTCGCGACGGGCGTCGCGGGCGCAGTCGCGTGGGGGGCGCACGGCCGGCCGATGGCGCTCGTCCGCGCCGAGCCTTCCGCTCTCCCCTCGCTGAAGATCGCGCCGAGGGTCGACCCCGGCCCCGCGCGCAGCGACGTGCCTCCGGCGGGGGACGTCGGCTCCGCGGCCGACGACGCCGCCGACGACGCGCGCTCGCACGAGTTCCGCGTCCCGTCGGGGCACGCGCCCACGCTGACCTGCCAGGCCGCGCGCACGATCGTCACCCAGGTCCGGACCCAGCTCGGGTACGCGCCGGAGAAGGTGGACGCGGCGTCCTTCGTCGACGCGGCGGTCGACTGGCTGGATCCGTACGGCCTCTGGAGCGTCGCCCCCGACGCGGTCGTCGCGGGGACGTTCGGCAAGCGCTCGGCGGACCTCGTCGCGGAGCTCGAGGGCAAGGGATCCAGCGACTGCGAGGCGGCGCGCGCGATTGGCGGGGCGCTGGTCCCGTGGGTCGCGAGCCTGCGAGAGATCTTCGACGCCGCGCGGGCCCGGGCCGACGCGGGCGAGGACGCCCACACGGCGGCCTCCGCGCCCGCCTTCGAAGGCGCGACCGTCACGAAGCCCGCGCGGGCGCTCGCCGAGTCGCTGGGGGCGCGCATCGGCGAGGTCGAGCGCGGCGTCGGGCCGGCCGCCCGGACGTACGGAGACGCGGCGCGCGCCCGCTACTTCCCCGAGGGCAGCGCGAACGACTGGGCCGGCGTCGTCCTCGCGGCGGCCGTGCGGGCGTACGTGCCCGCGATCGATCCGCACGGCGCGTGGGCGCCGCTCGACGAGGAGTCCAGCGTCTACGAGGTCGATCTCGAGGCGCACCCGCCGGCGCGGCTGTGGGACAAGGCCGAGCGGACCGCCATCGGCCTCAAGATCGAGACGGGCGCGGAGCCGCCCCTGGCCGACGGCGACGTCCTCCTGTCGCTCGCGGGCGTGGCGACCGCGGGGCTCAGCTACGAGCAGACCGAGCAGCTCGGGTTCGCGTCGTCCGATGTCCGGCCGCCCGCGCAGGCGATCGCCTTGCGCGCCGGCAGCGACGCGCCGGTGACGGTGCTCCTCGACGGCTCCGCGGCCGCGGCCCGGCCCGCGGGCGCGGACGGCGACGAGGACGACGAGCTGCCCGTCGAGCGGATCGAGTACGGCGAGGGCGACGCGCTCCTCGTGGCCATCCACGACGTGCGCGACGATCTCGGCGAGGAGCTCACGCGCGCCATCCTTCGCGAGCGCCAGCAGCCGGGCCGCCCGGTGGTCGGCGTGGTGATCGACGTGCGCGGCAACGGGGGCGGCTCGACCGACGGCGCCATCGACGCGCTGGGCCTCTTCATCCCGGGCGCCCCGCTCTTCCCGATGAAGCGCCGCGACGGCTCGCTCGAGACCGACCGCGCGCCCGAGCCGCCCGGCGTCGACCGCTGGAACGGCCCGGTCGCGACCCTCGTCGACGGCGACACGGCGAGCGCGGCGGAGATGATCGCGGGGGCGCTGGGCGCCTACCACCGCGGGCCGACCATCGGCGCGACCACCTTCGGCAAGGGCTGCGCGCAGGAGTACCTCGACGACGACGCCCAGGCGGGCGTCGTGCGGCTGACCACGCTGCTCTACTCGCTGCCCGACGGGGCGCCCGTGCAGCGCGTGGGCCTCTCGCCGACCCTCCGCTTTCCCTTCGGCACGCCCGACGCGACCGACCGCGAGGCCGCCCTCCCCCACGCGCCGCCCACGTGGCGCGGCCCCGACGTGCGCGACCGCGCCGTGCTCGCCCACGTCGAGGACGGCACGTGGACCACGACCTGGCCGCCGAGCGGAGGCAACGTGGGCCCGTGCAAGGACGCGGACGTGTGCCGCGCGCTGCACCTCCTCGGCGTGAACGGCGTGACGGCCCGGCGCGGGACGGCGGCGAAGGGGCGGTGAGCCCGGCCGAACGTCGGCCGGGAGCACCCGAACGTCGGCCGAGCACACCCGAACGTCCGCCGAGCACACCCTCCTCGACGGCCGGGCGCATCCATTCGTCCGCCGAGCACACCCTCCTCGACGGCCGGGCGCATCCATTCGTCCGCCGAGCACACCCTCCTCGACGGCCGGGCGCATCCGATGGTCGGCCGGGGGCCCTTCCCCGACGTTCGGGAGTCCTCGGCCGAGCCGCGAGGCCTCTCGCCCGTCGAGGAGACGCGATCACATCTCTTCGACGACCGTCTGCACGACCGCCGGGGCCGCCGAGCGCGGGATCCGAAGCGACTCGAGCTCCAGCGGAAGGGCGAGCGTCCCATCCGGGCGCTTCTTGCCGAGGGCCACACGGACCGCCCGGTGCGGAAGGTCCACCCCGAAGAGCGCCTCGACGACCTCCGCGATCTTCACCCCGCCGGACCCGCGTACGTCGACCTCTACCCCGAGGGACACGAGATCGCCGGCCAGCCCGGCCCGCGTCAGGTCCCGCTCCGCGGCCGGCGTGACCTCGATGGAGCGAAGGAAGTCGCGCACGTCGACGCGCTTGCCGATGCCGTCGATGCGGCGGACGACCACGAGCTCGCGCTGCTCGAGCCCCTTGGCGATCGCCTCGCGCAACCCGGCTTCCCCCGTCTCCCCGAGCGCCGACCGAGGCACGCCCACCGCGTAGCGCGCGGTGTCGATGACCTTGTTGATCCCCGGGTCGTCCCCGCCGAGGCGCGCGCCGCCCAGGAAGCGCAGGCCCGGCTGCGCCCCCGCGGTGAGCTCCTCGAGGAGCGCCGACGGATCGAAGTCCGCCGCGATCTTCACGTCGACGCCCTCCGCCAGGCTCGAGACGCCGAGGGACAGGGCGGGGCCGAAGGTCATGTCCGGCTTGGGGTGGAAGCCCTGCGAGTAGAAGAGCGGCAGCTCGAGCCGGCGGAACGCGCGCGGCAGCGCCCGGATCAGGTCGAGGTGCGAGAGGTACGCGGCGGCCCCGAGCTTCTCGAAGAGGAACCGGTACCGGCGCGCCGCGCCCTGCTCGAGGCGGGCGGGCGGGCCCTTCGCGCGCCAGCGCGAAGCCGTGGGCGGCGCCGGCGGCCGGGGTTCCTCCGCGCCGAGCTTGCGCAGGTAGACGAGCCGCTGCTCGCGCATCGCGGAGAGGTCGCACGCGACGCCGCAGTCGTAGCAGACGAGCTTGCGCTCTTCGGTGCTGGCGTCGTGGAGGTTCGTCGCGTGCACGAACGCGCCCGCCACCTTCCCGCACGGGAGCGACAGGCGGTTCTTGAGCGCCTTGCGGTACTCGCGGAGGAGGAAGCCCTCCTCGAGGCCCACGTCGATGTGGTCCCAGGGCAGGCGCGCCGTCGCCGGGATCGTGCCGAGGTACGTGGCCGGGTCGATGCCCTCCGCGCGGAACGCCTCTTCCCAGACGTCCATCTTCTTCTGGTCTTCCCAGGAGTCGAAGCGCGCGCCGGCCTGGTACGCGCGCTCGAGCACGTCGCCGAGGGTGCGGTCGCCGCGGGCGAAGACGCCCTCGAGCCACGACGTCTCGGAGTCGTGCACCTTGAGGTCCACCTGCGCCGCGCGCGCCTCCTGCTCGAGCCACTGCTGCTTCTGGCGCACGGACGCGGGCGCGTCCATCGCGCACCACTGGAAGGGCGTGTGGGGCTTGGGCACGTGCGTCGAGACGCTCACCGTGACCTTCGGCGCGCCGAACGCGCCCTGGTCCTTCTTCACGCGCTTGCCGATGGCCCGCGCGCGGCCGCCGACGCGCGGGATCTCCCGGACGTCTTCCTCTTCTTCTGTGGGCAGGCCGATCATGAAGTAGAGCTTCATCGCCTGCCAGCCGCGCGTGAAGATGCGCTCGGCCGTCTCGAGGAGCTGCTCCTCGGTGACGTTCTTGTTGATGACGTCGCGCATCCGCTGCGTGCCCGCCTCGGGCGCGAACGTGACGCCGGTCGCGCGGACGCGCGCCATGTCGTCGAGCACGTTCTCGTCGAGGCCGTACGCGCGCAGGCTCGAGACGCCGAGCGACACGCGCTTGGGCGCGAGCGCGTCGGCCACCTTCTTCACGAGCGGCGCGATGCACGAGTAGTCGGCGGTGGAGAGCGAGGTGAGGCTCGCCTCGTCGTACCCGCTCTTCTTCACGGCGCTCACGACCGCCTCGACGATCTGGTCCGGGTCGCGCTCGCGGACGGGCCGGTAGATCATCCCCGCCTGGCAGAAGCGGCACCCCTCGGTGCAGCCCCGCGCGATCTCGATCGACATGCGGTCGAAGATCGCCTCCGGCCCGCCGATGGGCGCGTCGTCGGGGAACGGGAACGCGTTCAGGTCGTCGACGAGCGTGCGCACCACGGGGAGCGGCGCCTCGGGATCGAGCGCGCGGTCGACGACCGTGAAGCCCGTGTCGGCCTCGCGCCGGGTCGAATAGAGCGAGGGCACGTAGACGCCGCGGAGCTTCGCGAGCGCGCGCAGCCTCTCGGCGCGCGGGGCGCCGGCCGCCTTCGCGCGCGCCCACGCGAGGGCGACCTCGGTCGTGCGCTCCTCGCCGTCGCCGATGACCACCGCGTCGAGGAACGGGGCGAGCGGCTCGGGGTGCGTGGCCGAGGGGCCGCCGGCGACGATGAGCGGATCGTCCTCGCCGCGGTCCGCGGCGCGCAGCGGGATGCCCCCGAGGTCGAGCATCGTGAGGACGTTCGTGTACGTGAGCTCGAACTGGAGCGAGAACCCGACGACGTCGAACTCCCGGAGCGGGCGGGCGCTCTCGCACGACACGAGCGGCAGGCCGCGCGAGCGGAGCTGCGCCTCCATGTCGACCCACGGGCAGTACGCGCGCTCGGCGAGCGTGCGCGGGTCGTCGTTGAGGATCTTGTAGAGGATCTTGAAGCCGAGGTGGCTCATCCCGATGTCGTAGACGTCGGGGAACGCCAGGCAGACCCGCGCCTCCGCGGCCGCCCAGTCCTTGCGCCGGGCCCCGAACTCGCCGCCGAGGTAGCGCGCGGGCTTCTGTACCTGGTGGACGAAGGACGCGTACGGATGTTCAGCGGCGGGCGTCATCGGGCCCGCGAGCTTAGCGCGTCCGCCTTCAACGCTCGACGAGCATGGCGATGCCCTGGCCGACGCCGATGCAGAGCGCGGCCATGCCCCGCTTCTTGCCCTGCGCCTTCATCGCCCAGAGCAGCGTCCCCAGCACGCGCGCGCCGCTCGAGCCGATGGGGTGGCCGAGGGCGATCGCGCCGCCGTTCACGTTCACCCGCGTCGGATCGAGCTCGAGCCCGCGGATGCACGCGAGCGCTTGCGCGGCGAACGCCTCGTTGAGCTCGACGAGATCGAGGTCCTTCGCCTTCCACCCGGCGCGCGCGAGCGCCTTGGCGCCGGCGGGGATGGGCCCCTCGCCCATCGTGTTCGGGTGCACCCCGGCGGTCGCGTGCGAGACCACGCGGGCGAGCGGCTCGAGCTGGTGCGCGCGGACGACGTCCTCGCTCGCGACGAGCACGGCAGAGGCGCCGTCGTTGATGGGGGAGCTGTTGCCGGCCGTCACCGTGCCTCCCTTGCGGAAGGCGGGCGCGAGCTTGGCGAGCGCTTCGAGGGTCGCGTCGCCGCGCGGGGACTCGTCCTTCGCGAACATCACGGGCTCCGCGCCGCGGCCCTTGCCCGGCACGGGCACGGCCACGATCTCGCGGTCGAAGGCGCCGGCCTCGACGGCCGCCGCGGCCTTCTTCTGGGAGGCGAGGGCGAAGGCGTCCTGCTCTTCGCGCCCGATCTTCCACTTGGTCGCGACCTCCTCGGCCGTCTCGCCCATCGACAGGAGCGGGAAGCGCTCCGCCATTCGCGGGTTCTCGAAGCGCCAGCCGAGCGTCGTGTCGAAGACCTTGGGCGGCGTGCGCGAGAAGGCCTCGTCGGTCTTGCCGAAGACGAACGGCGCGCGCGTCATGCTCTCGACCCCGCCGCCGATCGCCACGTCGGCGTCGCCCGTCGCCACCCGGCGCACCGCGTCGGCGACGGCCTCGAGCCCGGAGCCGCAGAGGCGGTTCAGCGTGACCGCGGGCACCTCGTACGGCAGGCCCGCGAGGAGCACGGCCATGCGCGCGACGTCGCGGTTGTCTTCGCCGGCCTGGTTGGTCGCGCCGAAGCTCACCTGATCGAGCTTCTCGTAGAGGGCCGGGTTGCGCTTGCCGAGCGCGACGACGACGTGCGCCGCGAGGTCGTCGGGGCGCACGGACGCGAGCGCGCCGCGGTACCTGGCGATCGGCGTGCGGACGGCGTCGATGAGGTAGACCTCGCGGGCGATGGGCATGGCCCTAGCCTAGCAACTCCGAGCGCTCAAAAAGAGCGACGGGCGCTCAAGCGCGAGCCCGAGAGAGATTCACAGGGAGGGGAGGAGGGAAAGGAGTAGGAGCCGAGGACGACGGGACGAAGAGGTTAAATTTCCTCGGGTTGGAGCTCGGCGAGGGACGCGCCGCACGCGCACTCCGCGGGGACGTGCGCGCGGTGGTAGACGCGCTCGCACCGCGGGCAGACCCGCGCGTCGGGCTCGTACGAGATCGCCTTGCCGCTCGCCGCGCAGTGCCGGCCGACGACCTGCGGCGGGTCGAGCGCCAGCGACTCGCCCGCGTCGCCGCGCGCCTCGGGGAGCGTGGTGTCGCCGGGGACCTGGACGACGCCCGGGACGCGCGCGCGCGCTTCCTTCACGATCCAGCTCGCGGCCTGAGGCTGCGACTTCAGCGACGCCGCGACGGTCATCGGCGCGCCGCCCTCGTCCTTGCCGGTCACGCGGACGACCTCGTCCCGCCACTCGATGCTCTCGATCGCGTACCAGGGCATCCGCTTCAAGCCGCCCTTCTCGACCGCGACCCCGGCGTCGCCGACGCGGAGCGCAGCCTCGCCGCTCGTCCCGACCCAGATGGCGGCGCCGGTGAGGATCGCGCCGGCGGTGAGGATGTACGGCGCGGCCTTGACGGGATCGGGCGCGCCGTCGGAGAAGAGGTTGCCGAACTGCTCCCAGCCGCCGGCGCCCATCGCGAGCGCCCCCGCGGCGCCGAGGACGTAGACGAGGCTCGGACGGGTGTTCGCGAGGGGCTCGAAGCGCCGCTCGCGGCGTGCGCGCGGCTTGGCTTTGGCCGCCTTCGATTTCTTCGCCATGACGGCGGCGCACCTTAGCCGGAAAGCTTCATGCGCGCGATCTCGTCGTAGAGGTACGCCGCGCTGTGGATCCCGAGGTGGAAGTTCTCGAGATCGAGCCACTCGTTCGGCGCGTGCGCGTTCTCGTCGGGCTGGCCGAAGCCCATGAGGAGGCAGGGCTTTCCGGTCGCGTCGGCGATGGTGCGCACGAACGGGATGCTCCCGCCCTCGCGCATGAACACGGTCTCCTTGCCGAACGCCTTGCTGAAGGCGCGCTTCGCGACCTCGTACACGGGGTGGTCGGTGGGCGCGAGATACGGCCGGCCGCCGTGGAGCGACTCGACGCGGACGCGGACGCCCGGCGGCGCGATGCGCTCGAGGTGCTCCTGGAGCTTCGCGGCGATGTCGTCGGGCTCCTGATCGGGCACGAGGCGGCAGCTCAGCTTCGCGGACGCGCGCGCCGGCAGGATGGTCTTCGCGCCCTCGCCCTGGAAGCCGCCCGTGATGCCGCAGCAGTCGAGCGTCGGCCGCGCCCAGACCCGCTCGAGCGTCGAGTAGCCCTCTTCGCCCCAGAGGGCCGGCGCGCCGGTCGACGCGAGCCAGCCCTCCTCGTCGAACGGCAGCGCGGCGATCTGCCGGCGCTCCTCGGCCGTCAGCGGGCGCACGGCGTCGTAGAAGCCGGGGACGGTCACGCGGTTCTTGTCGTCGTGGAGCGACGCGATCATCTTCGCGAGCGCGTGCACCGGGTTCAGGATGCCGCCGCCGAAGGAGCCCGAGTGGAGGTCGCCGCGCGGCCCTTCGACGAAGACCTCGACGTACGCCAGGCCCCGCAGGCCCACGCAAAGGGAGGGGATGCCCCGCCCGAACATCGCCGTGTCGCTCACGCAGACGAAGTCGGCCGCGAGGTCGGCGGCGTGCTCGCGGAGGAGCGCATCGAGGTTCACGCTTCCCACCTCTTCTTCGCCCTCGACGATCATCTTCAGGTTGATCGGCAGCGCGCCCGCCGTGGCGACGAAGGCCTCGATGGCCTTGGCGTGGATGAACACCTGCCCCTTGTCGTCGACGACGCCTCGGCCCCAGAGGCGCCCCTCGCGCACCGCGGGCTCGAACGGCGGGGAGATCCACTCGCCGAGCGGGTCGACCGGCTGCACGTCGTGGTGGCCGTAGACGAGCAGCGTGGGCTTGCCGGGCGCGCCGAGCCACTCCGCGAAGACGGCCGGGTGCCCGGCGGTGGGCCAGACCTGCACGCGCCCGGCGCCGAGCCGCCGGAGCTCCGCGGCCAGGTGCTCGGCGCTCCCGCGGACGTCGCCCGCGCGGGCCGGCTCGCTCGAGATCGACGGCACGCGCACCCACGCGACGAGCTCCTCGACGAAGCGCGCGCGGTTCGCGTCGATGAATTCGATGACGGGCTTCATGCCCGGAATGCTACTTCGCGAGCAGCGCGAGCGCCTCGCGCAAGAGCTCCGGCAGCGGCGTGCCGCGCACCCGCTCGCCGAGGGTCGTCACGACGCGCTCCGCCTCGGCCGGGCGGAAGCCCATGCGGGTGAGCGCCGCGCGGAGGTTCTCTTCGTCGTCGCCGGCCGCGGGGCGCGGCGCCGGCCCGCCGGGCACCGGCACGGGGATCGACGGACCCGACGGGAGCTTGTCGCGGAGCTCGAGGAGCAGCCGCTCGGCGATCTTCTTCCCGACGCCGCTGATGGAGGTGAGCGCGGCGAGGTCGCGCTTCGCCACCGCGCGCCCGAGCTCGGCCGAGGGCAGGGCCCCGAGGACGGCGATGGCGATCTTCGGGCCGACGTTCGACACGCCGATGAGGACCCGGAACGCCGCGCGCTCCACCTCGTCGGAGAACCCGAAGAGCGCCAGCGCGTCTTCGCGCACGTGGGTGTGCACCCAGAGCGTGACGCGGCCCGCGTCGTCGGGGCGCGCACGCCCCAGCGTACCGAGCGGGGCGGCGAGCTCGTAGCCCACTCCTGCCACGTCGAGCACGACGCTCCCGTCGGCCTCCTGGGCGACCACCTTGCCGGTGAGCCGGCCGATCATGACCGCGGACGGTACCAGAGGACGCGCCCGCCCGTGGCATCCCATTTGCTGATGTCGGTGAGCGATGCCGCGCTCGGACGAACGAGTCATCGTGGTCACCGGCGCGTCGGCGGGCGTGGGGCGGGCGACCGTGCGGGCGTTCGCGCGGCCCGGCGCGCGCATCGGCTTGATCGCGCGCGGCCGCGAGGCGCTCGAGGCGACGCGGCGCGAGGTGGAGGCGGCGGGCGCGCAGGCCTTCGTCGCGCAGGCCGACGTGGCTCATGCGGGCGAGGTCGAGGGCGCGGCCGAGAAGATCGAGGAGCGCCTCGGGCCCATCGACGTCTGGGTCAACAACGCCGCGGCCAACGTGATCGCGCCGGTGCGCGACATCACGCTGAGCGAGCTGCGGCGCGTCACCGAGGTGACCTACCTGGGCGTGGTGCACGGCACGCTCGCGGCGCTCAAGCGCATGCTCCCGCGCGATCGAGGCACCATCGTGCAGGTGGGCAGCGCGGTGGCGCGCCGGAGCATCCCGCTCCAGGCGGCGTTCTGCGGGGCCAAGCACGCCGTCGAGGGCTTCACCGAGTCGCTGCGGTGCGAGCTCCTCCACGACGGGAGCCACGTGCGCGTCACGCTGGTGCTGCTCCCCGCGATGAACACGCCGCAGCACGGGTGGGTGAAGTCGCGGCTGCCGCGCAAGCCCACGCCGGTGCCGCCGATCTTCCAGCCCGAGATCGCCGCGACGGCCATCCTCTGGGCCGCCGAGCACGGGAACCGCAAGGCGCTCTACGTCGGCGGGCCCACCGTGAACGCGGTGATGGGCAGCAAGTTCTTCGCGCCGCTGCTCGATCGGCGCCTCGCCCGCACGGCGTACGCGGCGCAGCAGTCGAACGGCGTCGACTCGCACAACCGGCCGACGGACCTCTGGGCGCCGGTGGCGGGGGATCACGGCGCGCACGGGGAATACGACGACCGCGCCCGGAGCTTCAGCCTCCAGGCGTGGGCGTCGCTTCACCGCGGGTGGATCGCCGCGGGCGCGGCGGGCATCGCGGGGCTGCTCGGGCTTCTCTACGCCCGGCAGCGGCTCTGAGCGCGGCGCGCGGCGTCCGCCCGCGACGCGAGCCGCGCGATCAGTTGTTCATCGCGCCGTTCTGGATCCAGTTCTGGAGGAGGCACATCTGGTCGGACGTGAGCGGCGCGGAGTTGTACGGCATCGTCGCGCCGCAGGGCGTGGAGGCCGAGCAGCCGAAGCACGCCGTGTCGGTGTTCGTGGCCACCGGCAGGCAACCCTGCGTGACCGTCGAATCGGCGTTGGGGTTCGGCTGCACCTTCTGCCACAGGTAGCTGTCGTCGAGGTTGCCCGGCGTGATGAAGTTCATCGAGGGGTTCTCGACGGAAGGGACGCCCACGATGTAGCCGTACGCTTGCGCGATCTCGGTCGACGTCCACGCCGCGGGGGGGAACGTCGTGCCGGTCGGGCCGATGTAGAAGTTCTCGGCCATCGTTTCGTTCATGGTGCCGTGGCAGCTCGAGGTGATCGCGCAGCTCACCTGGAAGACCTTCGGGGCGATGTCATTCGCGAAGGACACGTTCGGGTTGGCGGCACAGCTGCCGCCGCCGCTCGACGAAGACGAACACGCAACCACCGCGGCGGAGGCGATGACGCCCAGCGCGGTAAGAACTCCCAGGGAACGGTGCATCGGTACGTCCTTTCGGTCGCGCACCTTAGCATCGCGGATTCGGTTGCGAGCCCTTGGCACTTTGGCAAACGTTGGGCGTTTTGCGGGCGAGACCGCCACGAGACGGTCGTGGCTGCGCGCGGCGATGCGCGATCACGCGCGCGCGGACTCGGGGGGCCGCAGCGCCGCGGCGGCGAGCAGCGCGAGGACCGGCGTCACGACCACGTGATAGCGGTCCTCGCCGAAAAATACCGCGTGCGTGATGGCCGTCGTGGCGAAGAGCGCGAGGCCCAGGTTCATCGCGGCGCTCGCGGCGGGCCTCCCGGGGAGCGGCAAGCACGGGACGACGGCGGCGAAGACGGCCAGGGGCCAGAACGACGGCGAGTCGCACGCGATCCCCGCCAGGCCGATCGCGGCGGCCAGCGCCAGCAGCGCGAGCTGCGTCCGCGCCGCGAGGCCGTCCTCGCGCTTCCGTCGCCCCGGACGTGAGGCGTTTCGCACCACCGGAAACGCGACGGCGCCGAGCGCGGACGCCGCGAGGAGCACGCGATGCGCGAACGTGGTGAGCGCGCGCGCGTCCGTTCGGGTCGGTTCCGGCCAGGCCTCGGGGCGGGCCTCGTGCAGGTACTCGACGGCGAAGGACTCGTGGTCGAACGTGTACCCGAGCTTCGCGGGGACGAGCGCGATCCAGTGCCAGGGGCGCGCGACAATCTGCCCCATGCCGTACTGGAACCAGCAGCGGTCTTGCTGGACCTGGCCTGTGACCTCGCGGCAACCGTCGCTCGATCGCAGCGTCTCGAAGCGCCCCGTCGCCCGCGGGAACGCGCCGATCGCGAGGTTCCACCCCGCGTTCGTGCTCACCAGGGCGCATCCGTCCATCACGCGACAGTTGCGCGCGGTCCACGGCAGCACGGGCACGAGCGCCAGCGCGCACGCGACCATCGCCGCGACGGCGCGCGCGCGCCACACCCCTCCCCTCCCGCCCGCCCGCCCGTTCGCGGCCGCAAGCGCGAGGAAGGGCGCGCAGAGGAGCGCCTGCGGCCGCACGAGCGCGGCGATCCCGAGCATGAGCGCGCCCGCGACGAGGCCGCGCCCGAACGGAAAGAGCCGCGACGGCTGCGCGTCGCCCCGCCAGGGGCGGACGGCCAGCCAGAACGCGACGAGCGTGAGGAGCGCGGCGAGCGGCTCCGTCATGAGGAGCGCCGCGTAGAGGATCAGCCCCGGGTGGAGGGCCACGATGAGCCCCGCGACGCGCGCGCGGCGCGGCGAGACCGCGTACCGCGCGAGCGCCCAGGTGACGACCGCGAGCGCGGCCCCGGTCAGCGCGTCGGCGACGCCGGCGACGGCGTGGCTCGAGCCGAGCAGGCGGTAGAAGATCGCGAGGAAGCCGCTGTAGCCGACCGGGTAGTGGCACCAGGGGTGCCACTGCGCCACGCCCGCGACCATGCGGTCGTCGGAGTACCCGAGGCCCTCGGCGATGCGCCGCGCGCCGAAGTCGTAGTAGTGCCCGTCCCAGACCGGCTCCCCCGCCCACGCGAGCGCCACCCAGAGCCGCGGCGCGAGCGCGAGGACGAAGAGGAGGGCGCCGAACAGCGGCTCGGGCTCGCGGTCGGTTGCCGGGTCACGCAAGCTCCTTCCCCCGCGCGGCGAGCTCCTCGCGCATCCGACGCAAGTACGTCTTGTGCACGTGGAGAGGGTCGATCCGGAGCTGCTTCGCCAGCTCGACGAGGAAGCCGCGCGTGTACACGAGCGCGGGCAGGTCCTCGAAGCGCTCTTCCTCGAGGGCCTGGAGGTGCGCGCGCGCGATCTTCGTGCGCGCGCTGATCTCGACGAGCTCGAGGCCCTGCGACTCGCGCACCTTGCGGAGGAGGGCGCCGGTGAACTCGGTCTCGGGGCCGATCTCGCGCTGGAGCTCCTCCTGGAGCATGAGCTGTTCGGCGGCGAGCGCAGGCCGCGTGGTGCGCGCCGAGAGGACCTCGGGCTCGGGCTCGGGGAACGTGGAGAGGTCGTAGGCACGGCGCCGCACGACGTCGAGGAGCGTGTCGTACGCCTCGTCGAGCTTGCGCTGGGCCGCGGCGAGGAGCGGGCCGTCGAGGAGCGAGACCGTCGCGAGGCCGCCCGTGGCGTAGATCTCGCGCTGGCGCTTGTACGCGCGGCGAATCTCCTCGTCGCTCGCCGCCCGGGTGACGCCGAGGACCGAGTAGAGCGTGGGCTCCTCCATCGGGACGGGCAGCGACGGCGCGCGCTCGCTCTTGGCGGTGGTGAGGGCGAGGACGCGCCGCGCGATGCGCTCGATGTTGCGCGCGCTCTTGCTCGCGGGGCTGTCGACGAGGAGCGGCTTGTTGCGGCGGACGGTGAGCCACACGGTGTCGTCGTGCTCGACGTGCCCCAGCTCGTCGAGGGCGACGCCGTAGTGGCGCGAGACGAGGCCGCTCATCCACGCGCCGAGCTCCGTGTCGGTGCGCACGCGCGTCTGGTTCACGACGAGCTGCATGCGCATCGCCTGCGCCTCGGCCCACGCGATCTCGGCGATGGACTTGTCGGTCTTGGCGAGCTTGCGCACGAGATCGATGGGCGGCGGCAGGACGCCCATCTCGGCGAGGGCCCGGTCGAGGATGGTGGCGCGCAGCTTGTCGCGCGCGAGGGAGCGCCGCAGGCGATGGCGGAAGAGCGCGCGGAGGAACCGGTAGGTGGTCTCGATGGCGGGCGGCTCGGGGACGGTGACCGCGATGGAGACGTCCGCGTTCAGCATGAGGTCGAGCGCGAGGTCGCCGTGTCCGGGGCCCACGTCGACGACGATGTACTCCGCCGGGAGGGCGCGCAGCGCCGCGAGCCATCGCACCTTGCGGCCGGCGCGGAGCGTGAGGGCCGGGGTGACCGCGTCGTGGGCCGCGGGCAGGAGCCACAGGCCCGGCACGCTCGTCGCCGAGAGGGCCTTCCGGAGGGCGGCCGTGCCCCCCTCGCGGGCGTCGGGCTCGACGCGCGCGGCCGAGAGGCCGAAGTGCGCGTGCAGGTTCGAGCCGCCGGCGTCGGCGTCGACGAGGACGACGTTCTTGCCGAGCTGCGCGAAGTACACGGCCAGGTTCACGGCGACGAGGCTCTTGCCCACGCCGCCCCGGCCGGCGCCGACCGCGATGAACTTGGCCGCCTTCTCGGGCGCGACGTCGCCGGTGCGCATCAGGTGCCTGCGAACGAGTGCCGCGCGCGGCGGAGGAGGCTGAAGATGCGCGCCCCGAGCTCGGGCGCGCGGAAGGGTTTGGCGACGAAGTCGTCGGCGCCGGACGCGAAGGCCTCGACGACGTCCTGCGACGACGAGCGGCCCGACAGGAAGAGGATGGGCAGGGAGGCGTGCGCCGCGTCCTTGCGGAGGAGGCGGCAGAGCTCGAGGCCCGTCATGCCCGGCAGGGTCCAGTCGAGGACGAGCAGATCGCAGCCCACGGCGCGGACGCGCGCGAGCGCCTCTTCCGCGCTGCTCATAGATTCGACCGAGAGTCCGACCGCTTCGAGCATGGCGCCGACGATCTCGCAGACCTCGCGCTCGTCGTCCACGACTAGAACGCGAACCTTGCCGTCGGCGGGCTTCTTCGGCGGCTCCGGGGGGGGCTGCGGCGCCGGCCAGACGCTCGTCCGGTCGAGCTCCACCGCCGGCGCGGCGACCCTCACGCCGACGCTGCCCGCCTCGGCGAAGTCCACGAGGCGCTCCCAGTCGCGCCGGTCGAAGACGAGCGCCGCCGGCTCGCCCGGCGCCCGCGTGATGCCGCGCGCCGCCGAGGCGGTCGCCCGGCGCTTGCCGCCCACCTCGAACATCGCGAGCACCCACTCGCCGTCCGCCACGGCCTCTCCCGGCGGCGCCGCGAGCTCCTGGTCGCCTTCGCGGAGCGCGCGCGCGAAGGCCGGCGAGCTGCCATACCGGTAGACGACGCTGCGCAAGGTGCGCCGGTAAGGTACTACGTTCGCCACGATGCGAGTGACCGTCTTGGGCGCGGGATACATGGGGAGCGCCATGGCTTGCGTGGCGCAGCGGCGCGGACACGAGGTGCGGCTCTGGGGGACGTGGCTCGACGACGCGCTCCTCGAGCCGTGCGAGCGCGGCGAGGCGCACCCGCGCCTGAAGAGGCGGCTCGAGGGCATCGCCCTCTACCGCAGCCCCCGCCTCGAGGAGGCGCTCGGCGGCGCCGAGCTCGTCGTCCACGCCGTGAACTCCGACGGCGCCGTGCCCGTCCTCACGAAGGCGGGCCCGTCCCTGCCGGACGTGCCGGTGCTCAGCGTGTCGAAGGGCCTGCTCGAGTCGCGCGCCGGCACGATGGAGCGCATCGACCGGGTGGTCGCCGAGCGCCTGGGCCGCACAATGCGGTTCGTGCACGCGTCGGGCCCCGCGAAGGCGTACGAGATTGCGCGGGCGGTCCTCACCTGGATGCACTTCGCCGGCAGCGCCGGCCACCCCGCAGGGCTCGCCGACGCCGAGACGTGCGCGAGGGCCCTCCGCGGCGACGGCCTCGTCGTGACGTGCGGCGACGACCTCGCGGGCGCCGAGATGTGCTCGGCCCTCAAGAACGCGTACGCGACGGGCCTCGGGCTCTGGGACGGCTTCGTCGGGGCCGACTGCCACAACGCCCGCGCGGCCTGCTTCACGCAGGCCATCGTCGAGATGCGCGCGCTCGTCGCCGCGGCCGGGGGGCGCGCCGAGACGGTGCACGGCGCGGCGGGGGTGGGCGACCTGCACGTGACCGCCGCCGCGGGGCGGAACCGCGCCTTCGGCGAGCGCGTGGGCAAGGGCAAGCCGGCCAGACAGGTCGCGGCGGAGATGCTCGCGGCGGGCGAGCTGACCGAGGGCTACCCGGCCATCGCGACGGCGTGGCGGTTCGCGCGGGAGCGCGGGGTGACCGGGCTGCCGCTGCTCGAGATGCTGCACGCGGTCGCGTGGGAGGGCGCCGAGGTCGGGCCCGCGCTCGCGCGGTTCGCCGAGGCGTGGGGCGAGGCTACTTCGCGGGCGGCGGCTTCGAAGGGTCGCTGAAGACGCCGCCGTCGGCCGTGGCCGCGATGCGCTCGCGCACGATTTGATCGGCGCGGTCCTGCTTGATCATGGTGTCCATCGCCTGCTGGCGGGAGTGGGCGGTGGCCGGGAAGACGGTGGCGTTCGGGTAGCGCTGGGCCCAGTCGAGGTAGACCTGCCAGGCGGCCTTGGCGTCCTCCCACTTCTTCTCCCGCTCTTTGAGGTCGGCGGAGACGAAGAGGACGCGCGCGCGCATGCTCGGGTCCTTCTCGTCGGTCTCGGCGGCCGCGCGGGTCCACGACGCCTCGGCGTCGTCGAGCTTGCCCGCCGCGAGCTGCGCCTCGCCGAGGAGGTAGTAGCCCATGGCCTGGTGCGGAGACATCTCCGTGGCCTTGCGATAGAGGTCGATGGCCGCGTCGAAATCGCGCGACGCGTACTTCGCGTTCGCCTGCGAGCACGCGCTGGCGAAGGCGGCGTCGGCCTTCTTCTTGCCGTGGGCAGGGGCGCCGCCGTCGCCCCACGCGACGCCCGCGAGCGGCGCGAGCACCAGGGCGAGGGGCAGGAGCGCGGAGGCGATGCGGTTGCGGCGGTGCGCCATGGCAGCGTGCCCAGGTTACGGCATTTCCGCGCGCGACGGCGGGATACCAGGGGAAGTTGCCGGGGGGAGGTGCCAACCGCCCGCCGACCTGCTCGAATACCTACATGGCGAATCGGTCCGGAGCCCTCCCGAGGACGCTCGAGCCCGAGGTGATGGACACCGAGGAGGAGGCCCGCGACTACGACGCGATGGACCACCGCGCGGTCAACGCGCGCTTCTGCGACGACCTCCTCGCGCTCCACCCGCGGCCGCGCCGCGTGCTCGACGTGGGGACGGGGACGGCGCTCATCCCGATCGCGCTGTGCGCCCGCGCGCCCGACGCGCACGTCGACGCGATCGACCTCGCCGAGCCCATGATCGTGCGGGCCGCGGCGAACGTGGACCGCGCGCACCTCGAGGGGCGCGTGCGGCTGGCGCGCGCCGACGCCAAGGCGGCGCACCTGGCCCCGCGATCGTTCGACGTCGTGATGTCGAACAGCCTGGTGCACCACATCCCGGAGCCCGCGAGCGTGCTGGGCGAGATGTGGAGGCTCGTGGCGCCCGGCGGCTTGCTCTTCGTCCGCGATCTCGCGCGCCCGCCCGACGCGGCGCACGTCGCGCTCCTCGCCGACCTGTACGCGCCGCCGCCCGTGGCCGCGCCGTCCAGCGAGGCCGAGGCGTCGCAGAACCGGCAGCGCGCGCTCTTCGTCGCGTCGCTGCACGCCGCGCTCACCGCGGACGAGGTCCGGGACCTGGTGGGGCCGCTCGGCGTGCCCTCCGGCGCGGTGGCCATGACGAGCGACCGCCACTGGACCCTCGCGTGCGTGCGGCCATGACGGGCGTCGCGGCCTTCCCGTGGGCGTCCTTCCCGTCGCTGCGACGCGCGGAGGTCGACGCCCTGCGGGCCGCGCGGCGGTGGGCGGACGCGCACGTGCGCCTGGAGGCGTTCGCGGGGGAGCTCGGCGGGCTGCTCGGCGCGGAGGTCTCGGCGCGCGTGCTCCGCGCCGCGCCCGCTCGCGCCGCGCCCGCCGAGCGGGACGTCGGCGTGCTGCTCGCGCGTGCGGGGGCCGAGGACGAGCCGGTGCTCGTCGCCGTGGAGCCGGCGCTCGCCGCGGCCGTGGCGGCGCGCGCCATGCGGCGGCCGCCGATCGACGTCGTGAAGCACCCCGCGCAGGCCGGGCCGGCGCTCGCCGGCGCGCTCGCGGCCGTCGTCGTGGCCGCGGCGCGCAGGGCGCACGCGGGCGTGCCGCTGCGGGTGCTCGACGCGGGGCCGGCGCGGGCGCTCGACGAGAAGCTCGCGGGCGAGGGCGTCGCCGCGACGGCGGCGCCTCCGGTCGTCCTCGACCTGTCCGTGGTCCTCGACGGCGAGGCGTTCGCGGCGCGCTGCCGGGTCGCTCCGCGGGCGGCGCGAGGAGAGGGCGCCGGCGCGGCCGCGCGGCTCGCGGGCCTCGGCCCGGTGCCGGTGACGCTCCCAATCGTGGCCTGCGCGGACGCGGCGACCGCGACCGAGGTGGGCGCCCTCGTCGCGGGCGACGTGTGGATCCCCGGGCGGTGGCCGCTCCAGGGCGCGGAGCTCGCCGGCCCGGTCCTCCTGGCGGCGCCGGGGGCGGCGACGGGCGTACGCGCGCAGCTCGTCGCGGGCGAACGCTTCGTGCTATCCGGCGAGTGCGATGCCGTTTGCGCGAAAGGGGCCGCGATGACCGGGGGCGAGGGCCTGGCGACGCTCGTGGAGGCGGTGGGCGACGTGCCGGTCGTCGTGCGAGTCGAGAATCGGCGAGGCCACGATGACGGCGCGGGAGTGGGCTGCGCTGGGCCGAGGCGACGTCGTGACGCTCGGGCGCCGCGCGGGCGAGCTGGTGGTGCTGCGCGTCGGCGACGTCCCGGTCGCGCGGGGCGAGCTCGTGACCGTGGACGGCGAGGTGGGCGTGCGGGTGGTGGAGCGCTTCGGCGGGGACACGACCCGCGCATGACGCGAGCGCGCGCGATGCGAGCGTCGATCCTCCTCGGCCTGGTCGCCTGCGGAGTGGCCGCGGACGCGTGCTCGAAGGGATCGGGCGCGGAGGGCGCGGCCCCGGTGGCGTCGGCGAGCGCGCCGGCGCCCTCCTCGAGCGCGCGGGCGGCGGCGAGCGCGCCGGTCGCATCCGCGAGCGCGGCGGCGCCGGCGAGGTGGGCCGGCACGTACAAGAGCGTCGCGGCCGGCATCACGCTGCCCACCGGCGTGGGGTGGAAGGTGCCCGAGTCCGCGGAGGGCGTCGGAGAAGGGGCGCTCGCGCTCACGATCGACCCGCAGCCCGGCAGGGTGAGCGGCACCATCGACGGTCCGCTCGGCCCCGCCCTCGTGCGCGGCTTCGCGGTCGACGGCAAGGTGACGGCGACCCTCGCCCGGAAGGATCCGGCCGATCACGGCTTCACGGGCACGCTCTCGGCGGAGCTGGGCGACGGCCACCTGCGCGGCACGATGAACCTCGCGCTCGCCGAGGTGAGCGCGGTCCGCACGGCCACCTTCGACCTCACGCCCGCTCCCTGATCCGATGTTCGCGACGACCCGCTACCTCCGCTGGGCGATCCGCTTCTACGGCCAGGTGAAGTTCGATCTCGCGACCAGCGGCATCGCCGCGGTGCCGGCGCGGGAGCTCGCGACCGCCGGCGTCGCGCACGGCGACCGGGACGACGGCGCGGCCCTCGGGTCCGAGCTGTGCGCGGCGATCGCGCGCCACAACGACGTGGGCGCCGCCGAGGTCCTCCCCGCGCTCGGCACCACGCACGCGCTCTGGCTCGCGTGCGCCGCGCTCCTCTCCACGGGCGACGACGCGCTCGTCGAGGAGCCCGCGTACGAGGCGCTGCTCCGCATCGCGGAGGGCTGCGGCGGGCGGCTCGTCCGGTTCGCGCGCGAGGAGAGCGAGGGGTTCGCGCTCGTTCCCGATCGCGTCGCCCGCGCGATGACGCCCCGGACGCGCGTGGTCATCGTCACGAACCTCCACAACCCCAGCGGCGCGCGGTCCGACGACGCGACGCTGCGAGAGCTCGCGCGGGTCGTGCACGCGCGCGGCGCGGTCCTCCTCGTCGACGAGGTGTACGCCGAGTTCGACGCGCTCGGCGGGGCCGACGGCGTCTTCCGCGAGAGCGCGCGCAAGCTGGGACCGAACGTGGTCGCCGTCTCGAGCCTGACCAAGTGCTACGGGCTCGGCGCCGAGCGCGTCGGGTGGGTGCTCGGCCCGCCGGACCTCATCGAGCGCGCGAGCGACGCGCTCCTCGCGAGCGCGGGGCACCTGCCGCGCTCGCATGCGCTCGCCGGGTGCGCGGCCTTCGCGCAGCTCCCGGCGCTCGGCGCGCGAGCGCGCGCGCTGCTCGACGGAAAGCGCGAGCGCGTGGGCGCGTGGCTCGCGTCCAAGGGGCTCGCCTGGAGCGCGCCGGCGTCGGGGCTCTTCGGCTTCGTCACCGTCCCGGGCGCCGGCGACCTCACGCCGGCGATCGAAGCGGCCGTGACCGAGCGGCAGGTCATCGTGGCTCCGGGCGCCTTCTTCGGCACGCCGAACGGGTTCCGCCTCGCGTGGTCAATCGCGTCCGA
The DNA here is from genome assembly GCA_963797395.1 of uncultured delta proteobacterium. Classification (GTDB taxonomy): domain Bacteria; phylum Myxococcota_A; class Polyangia; order Polyangiales; family Polyangiaceae; genus Palsa-1150. Next base: position 71,854 of record CAWCPA010000008.1, on the reverse strand, counting down.
TCGCCTGGACGAGGGCCTCGAGCGCCTAGGCCAAGCCCTCGGCCGCTGAAGCAAGGCCGCCCTGCAGGCGACGCGCACCTTGCATTGTCCCCTGGTTCGGGCAAGGACATGCCCGGGCCGGCGCGCTACGTAACGTCGAACGCCAGCCGCTGCTAGACTTGCGCACACCCTGCGCCCCTGCGCGTCGCCGGTGCACCCATGACCAGCCTCCTCCACGTCTTCGGGGACACGTTCCCCGCGTTCGGCGCCAGCCTGCTCCTCGGGGCCATGGTCGTCGCGAGCTACACCTTCGCGGTCGCGCTCGCGGCCGGGGCGAACCGTCAGGCGCGAACGCTCCAGGCGGCGCGGTTCGGCGCGTACGGCACGGTGGCCACGGTCGGCACCGCGGTCGTCTGCCTCGCCTATGCGTTCGTCACCCACGACTTTCGCATCCGGTACGTCGCGCACTACTCCGACCGGTCGATGCCGATGCACTACCTCTTCACCGCCCTCTGGGGCGGTCAAGACGGCTCGCTCCTCTGGTGGCTGTTCCTCCTCAGCGTGTACATCGGCGTCTGCGTCCGCTGGCTCGGCAAGCGGTACCTCGAGCTCCAGCCGTACGTGATCGCGACGCTGATGGGCATCGTGCTCTTCTTCTGCGTCCTCATGGCGTTCGCCGCGAACCCCTTCGCGGTGAACCTCTCCGGCGCGCGCGCCGACGGCGACGGCCTGAACCCGGCGCTCCAGAACTACTGGATGGTCATCCACCCGCCCTGCCTCTACACGGGCTTCGTCGGGTGCTCGGTCCCGTTCGCGTTCGGCGTCGCGGCGCTCGTCACCGGGCGGCTCGACCACGAGTGGATCGTCGCCAGCCGCAAGTGGACGCTCTTCGCCTGGATGTTCCTCGGCATCGGCAACACGCTCGGCATGCTCTGGGCGTACGAGTCGCTGGGCTGGGGCGGTTACTGGGGGTGGGACCCGGTCGAGAACGCGGCCTTCATGCCGTTTCTCACGGCCAGCGCGTACGTGCACTCCGTCATGATCCAGGAGCGGCGCGGCCTCTTGAAGGTGTGGAACGTCTTCCTCGTCGGGCTGACGTTCTTCCTGACGATCTTCGGCACGTTCCTCACGCGCTCGGGGATGATCGCGAGCGTCCACGCCTTCGCGCAGTCGTCGATCGGCGAGTACTTCAAGTGGTTCTTGATCGGGCTCGCCGTCTTCTCGACGACGCTCGTCCTCTGGCGCTGGCCCGAGCTCCGCGATCTCCGCCCTCGACGCGGCTCCGCAAGGCGGCGGTCGCGGCCGGCTGGACGGTCATCGGGCTGTGCGGGCCCGGGATGTACGGCCTCTGGATGCTCCCGGTCTCGGTCACCCTCCGCGTGACCTTCATCGCGCTCCTCGCGGGCGTCGCGGTGTTCGCCGCGCTCGAGCTCGTCTTCCGCCGCATGACCGTGGGGATCGACCTCGACGCGCGCCGCCCGCGCATCGAGTCGGTGCTGTCGCGCGAGTTCACGTTCCTCCTGAACAACTGGGTCCTCGTCAGCCTCCTCTTCTTCATCCTCGTCGCGACGACGTTCCCGCTCATCAGCGAGGCGCTCACCGGCGAGAAGGTCACGGTCGGCCCGCCCTTCTACAAGGTGTGGGTCCAGCCGCTCGGCGTCACGCTGCTCGTCCTCATGGGGGTCGGCACGCTCTTCGGCTGGAAGAAGACCAGCCCCGACGGCCTCCGCCGCGCGTTCCGCGCGCCGCTCATCGCCACGGGGGTCGCGGCGGCCGCGCACTTCGCGTTCGGCGGCAGGATTGGCTTCCCGGCCGTCGTGTGGAGCGACGCGATCTACGGGGGCGCGCTGGGCGCCGTGCTGCGCGTGGTCAACGCGTTCATGCCGGTGACGGGCATCTCGCTCTGCGTCTTCAACCTCGCGGTCATCGTGCAAGAGTTCACGATGCTGGTCCGGGCGCGCTCGCGCGCGGGCTCGAACGACACGCCGGCCATTCTCTGGTGGCTCGGGGGCGTCCCGGGGCTCGTGCACACGATCTTCTCGCTCTCGCCGCCGTCGCGGCGCCGGTACGGCGGGTACATCGTGCACCTCGGCATCGTGCTCATGTTCTTCGGGTTCACCGGCCAGTCGTGGAACGCCGACAAGGAGATGTCGCTCTACCCGGGCCAGTCGTTCGTGGCCGGCGACTACAAGCTCGACTACGTCGGCGCGCGGATGGAGGTCGACAACAGCAAGCGAATGGTCTTCGCCGACGTCGACCTCTACAAGAACGGCAAGCTCGAAGGGCGCCTCAGCCCCGGGAAGTTCATCTACAAGAAGCAGCCCGACTCGCCGACCACGCAGGTCGCCATCGAGCACGGCCTGCGCGACGACGTGTACCTCATCGTCGGGACCATCAACCCGTCGAACAAGAACCTCGCGGCGTTCCAGCTCCACCTCAACCCGCTGGTCTCGTGGATCTGGCTCGGCTGCATCATCCTGATCCTCGGGAGCGTGGTCTGCATGTGGCCGCAGCTCGAGCTCGGAGAGTCGCGCATCTGGGCCGGCGCGCGCGGGGTCGCGGCCACCGCGGCGAGCGTCATCTTCGGGATCATGCTGGCGGCGACGCCCGCGGCGCACGCCCAGGTGATGACGAACACCGGCACGGTGCACATCGAGAACGACACCGAGAAGTTCGTCTTCGGGTCTCTCCGCTGCATGTGCGGGACGTGCGCGCGCGACCTCCTCTCGACGTGCACGTGCGAGACCGCCGAGGAGGCCCGCCAGAAGATCCGCGCGAAGCTGCTCGCGGGCGAGGCGCGGGATCAGATCATCGCCGAGTACGCGGCCGAGTTCGGACCCGAGGCGCTCGCGGTCCCGCCGAACACGGGCGTGTTCCGGGCCATCTGGGCGGTGCCCGTGGCGGGCATCGCGCTGGGCGCGTTCGGGCTCGCGAGGTTCATGCGACGCTGGCGCGGCGGCGGTCCCGGCGAGGGGCCGTCGGGAAGGGCGAACAAGGGAAAGGGCGAGGGTCACTCGCCCGCGGACGCGTACGACGCCCGGCTCGACGACGAGCTCAAGGAGCTCGATGACTGAGCGGAAGGCCAAGGCCGCGGAGATCTCGCCCGAAGAGCGAGGCGACGCCGCGGAGCGCGCGCTCGGTCGCGCCGTGGCGGTGGGCCTGCCGATCGCCACGGTGATCGCGGCGATCGCGGTCGGGTGGATCGCGAGCATGGGCTCCGCGCTGCTCGTGGTCGCGTCGGGCGCGCTGCTCGGGACGATCGGCCTGCTCTGGGCGAGCGTCCGCACGCTCAGCGGCGACGCGCCGCTCCCTCAGGATCTCGAGGAGATGGCCGCCCGTCGGCACGACGTCGACGCGCTGGCCGAGCAAAAGCGGCGGGTGCTCCGCGCGCTCAAGGACCTCGAGGGCGAGCACGCGCTCGGCAAGATCGACGACGCCGACTACGAAGACATCGCGATGCAGTACCGCCGCGAGGCCAAGGACGTGATGCGCGCGATGGACGAGAGCGTCGCGCCGGCGCTCGCCGAGGCCGAGAAGCTGGCTCGCGAGTACCTCGGCCGCCAGGGACTGGGCGCCGGGCCGGGCGCGAAGAAGAGCGCGCAGGCCGAGGACAAGGCCGAGGCGAAGACCGCCCCGACGCGCGTCCCGTGCGGCGCGTGCGGCACCGCCAACGACGACGACGCGGCGTTTTGCAAGAAGTGCGGCGCCGCCCTGAACAAGGGCGAGGCGAAGGCCCAGGCCCCGCGAGATGCGAGCGAGCACGAGACCGAGAGCGATGCGACGCGCTGATCGAGGGACGTGGAAGGTCGCGGCGCTGGCGGGGCTCCTCGCGTTCGGTGCGGCGGGGACGTCGCACGCCAAGGACGGAGGAGCCCCGGCCGCGCGCCCGGACGCCGGAGCGCGGGCCGCCGCGAGCGCGAGCGCAGCCGCGCCGCCCGCCGGAAGCATGCCCATCGCCCCTCCGCTGACGGAGGAGGAAGAAAACGAAGACGCCATGCCCGAAGGGCACCCGGCCGTCGAGGAGTCGAACCCGCACGCCCACGCGGGCAAGGGCAACGGCATGGCGGGCGTCTTCGACCCGCCTCCCGACAGCGAGAAGGAAGACCCCACGCTCCCGCCGGGCGCCATCGCCGTCGAGATCCGCGACGCGGACGATCACCCGGTGGCCGGCGACACGGTGACCCTCGGGGTCCTCATCAACTCGGTCGCCAAGGGCGACTCGCGCAAGCACTTCCTCGGCACGACCGACGCCGCCGGCAAGGTCGTCTTCGCCGGCCAGGACACGGCGAGCAACATCGCGTACCGCGTGAGCTCCGGGTACCAGGGCGGAGCGTTCGCGGCGACCCCCTTCCAGCTCGGGCAGGCGAAGTCGATGCACGTGATCCTCCACGTGTATCCGGTCGTCCGCGACCTCACGAACGCGCTCATCGTGTGCGAGGCCGCGGTGGCGGCGGAGCTCCGCGACGACCGCATCCAGATCGAGGAGGCCCTCACGATCTACAACCTCGGGCGGACGGCCTGGCAGCCCGAGGACGTTCGCATGGCGCTGCCCGAGGGGTACACGGCGTTCAACGCGCAGGCGTCGATGAGCGACCAGGGCGTCGACGAAGCCGGGGGCGCGGGCAAGCTGCGGGGCACGTTCCCGCCGGGCCGCCACGCCGTCCAGTTCCGCTGGCAGCTGCCCTGGTCGGGGGACAAGGACGTCGACTTCGAGGTCGGCCTGCCCCCGCACGTGGCCATCGCGCGCGTGATGATGCCGGCGACGTCGAACGTGAAGCTCTCGGCGACCGACTTCCCTCCCCCCGAGGTCCGGCACGACGAGCAGGGTCAGAGCTTCCTCGTGAGCGAGCGGCGACTCAAGCCCGATGACCCCAAGCTCACGTCTCTGGCGATCGGCATCCACGACCTGCCCACGCCCGGTCCGGGCCGCACCATCGCGTCGCTCATCGCGGCCTGCGGGGTCATGGTGGGCGTCGTCTTCGCGGCGGCCGGCGGCACGGCAGGCCGGTCGCCTCGCAAGGGCGACAAGAAGCGCGCGAGGGAGGCCCTGCTCGCCGAGCTCGCCGAGCTCGAGAAGGCGCTCGCTGCGGGCGACGTCGGCCCGAAGACCTACGAGCGCGCGCGGCGCGAGCTCATCGAGTCCATCGCCCGCACGCTCGGCAAGTCTTCCTAGCCGCCCGCGCGAGGAGCTTACCCACATGTCGTGCGCGCGGCCGAGATCCCGCACGATCGCCGATGTGCACAAGCTGACGGCAAGCCTGGGGTGGGTCGAGGGGAGGGGCCTGAGGAGAGCTCGAGGCCGGGCAGATGTCCCCGTCCGCCCTCCGTCCCCCCCCGGCTCTGCCCCCATGCCCAAAACGCCTAGGCCCCGGAATATTCTGGCCTTTAAGCGTTCTCCACTGCGTCCCCAGGCCCTATCGACACTGCTACAGATCTCATCTAAGGATGCGAAGTGAGAATGAGCGGATGGAACTCACCGTAGCGAAGAGGGATCTGTTGAAGCTCGTGACGCGCATGCAGGGCGTCGCCGAGCGCAAGAGCACGATGCCCGTTCTCTCGAACGTGCTCCTGGCCATCGACGGACCAAGCGCGCTGCGCATTGCCGCGACCGACCTGTACCTCGCGCTCGTGGGCCGGGTGAACGTGGAGGTCAGCAAGGGCGGCAGCGTGGCCGTCCCCGTGAAGGACCTGCTCGAGCGCATCCGCATGATGCCCGACGGGCCGCTGCACCTCTCGTCGCAAGACAACGCCAGCACCACCATCAAGGCCGCGGGCGCGGCTCGCCGGTACACGCTCCGCGGCATGCCGGGAGACGACTTCCCTCCCCTCCCCTCCCCGTCCGAGGGCGCGCCGTCGCTGGCGCTCGACATCGACGTGCTCCGCGAGCTGGTCGACAAAACGCACTTCTCCATCTCCGGTGACGAGACCCGCGCGCACCTGAACTCTGCGCTCTTCGAGTGGGACGGGGACACGGTCCGCATGGTCACCACCGACGGGCATCGCCTGTCGAAGATGGAAGTGAAGGTCGCCGGCCGGCAGGCGTCGGCCACGATGCTGATCCCACTCAAGGCCATCCAGGAGCTGCGGCGCCTGTGCGAGGACCTGGGCGGCGAGGCGAAGGAAGGCGGCACGAAGCCGCAGCTCCAGATCACGCAGAGCGGGTCGAGCGCGTTCTTCCAGGCCGGCGGGATGACGTTCGCCGTGCGCCTCGTGGACGCCCAGTTCCCTCCGTACTCGCAGGTCATCCCGCAACAGAGCGAGAAGCTCGTCCGGGTGCCGCGCGCGCCGTTCGCCGAGGCGCTCCGGGCCGTGTCGGTCGCCGCGAGCGAGCGGACCGGCGGCGTGAAGCTCGGGCTCTCGAAGGGCACGATGCGGATCACGACCGAGTCGCCCGACAGCGGAGAGGGCTTCGACGAGGTCCCCATCGACTACGAGGGGCCGGCCATGACGGTCGGCTTCAACGCGAAGTACTTCCTCGACGTGCTCGGCGCCCTCGACGACGACGAGGTGGAGCTCGGGTTCGGCGGAGAGCTCGACCCGGCGGTGCTCAAGCCCGTAGGCGCTCGTCAGTTCCTCGCCGTCGTGATGCCGATGCGCATCTGACGCATGCGATCGCTGGCGATCGCTTCGCTCAGCATCCGCGGATTCCGGAATCTCGCGCACGTCGACGTCGAGTTGGGCGCGGGCTTCAACGTCGTCTTCGGGGACAACGGCCAGGGGAAGACGAACTTCCTCGAGGCCGTGTACGTCGTCGCGACCTCGCGGAGCTTCCGCACGGCCCGCATGGACGAGCTGATCTCCTCGGGCGGAGACACGGCGAGCCTCCGCGCGCGCGTCTCGGAGGGCGGCGACGAGCGGGAGCAGTCGGTCGGGCTGCGCAAGGGGCTGCGGGCCACGCGCATCGACGGCAAGCGGCCCCCCTCGCTCGCGGCGTACGCGCTCCGGACCCCGGCCGTGGTGTTCCACCCCGGGGCGCTCGTCGTGTCGTCGGGCGCGGGCAGCGAGCGCCGGCGGCTGCTCGACCGCGTGGCCCTGTACGTGTCACCGTCGTCGCTCGACGAGCTGGCGAGCTACGGGCGGGCGATGCGGGCCCGCCAGCGGGTGCTCGACGTGCGCGGCGAGGCGGCGCCCGATCTCGACGAGTGGGAAGCCCTGATGGTGCGCCACGGGCTCGCGGTGGCGGCGGCGCGGGCGGACGCGGCGGCGCGGCTGATCCCGGCGGCGCTGGACGCCTTCGCTCGATTCGGGCCGAGCGGCCAGGTGCTCGGTGCCCGGTACGAGCCGGGGGCCCCGCCGGAGCCGGACGCCTTTCGCCGGGAGCTCGCGCGCCGTCGTCCGCAAGACCGGGCGCGAGGCTCGGCGACGGTGGGGCCGCACCGCGACGACCTGTCCCTGTCGCTCGGCGAGCTCTCGGTCCGCGGGATGGCCTCCCAGGGCCAGCACCGCGCCGTGGTCCTGGCCCTCGACCTCGCGGAGATGCGGGTCATCGCCGAGGCGAGGGGCGTGCAACCGGTGCTGCTGCTCGACGACGTGTCGAGCGAGCTCGATCGGGAGCGCATGGCGGCGCTTCTGACCCTGCTTCGGGGGCGGCCTGGCGAGGCGAGGCTGGCCGGGCAGGTCATCGTATCGACGACGCGTCCGGAGCTCTTCGAGCTCATCGAGGACGCCGCAGCTTCCGAGGTTGAAGGGCGGATGAGTTTTCGCGTTGTTGGCGGGAAGATCTCGCCGTGTCGATGAGCGGACGGCGCCGGTCCGTCCGCGAAGGAAATCCGGAATCTTGGCGGCGCCGACGGTGGCTGCCGAGCGGGAGCGGCGCGAAACGGGTGGGGCGTGCCGGTCGGGCGCGAATCGTTCGTGAAAATGCCCGAAATGGTTGGGTTTTTCGCCCGGGTTTTGCTTGCGTGGAGGGGGTGTCGGACGTATACTCTGCGAGCTTTCCTCGCGGGGTCTCTTCAATCCGTGGAGTCATCCCGGAGATCAAAGACAAGAAGCTCCGCGTCACTCAATGGGCATAGCCGGGTTGGCGGGCGCAGCGCGCCGGAACCCCGATAGGACAGTCCCTCGATGTCGAACACCAGCACGTCGCAATCGACTCCCCCTCCCTCGAACTACGACAGCACCAGCATCACGGTGCTCGAGGGGCTCGAAGCCGTACGCAAGCGGCCGGGCATGTACATCGGGGACGTCCACGACGGCTCGGGGCTGCACCACCTCGTCTGGGAGGTCGTCGACAACGCGGTCGACGAGCACCTCGGCGGCTTCTGCTCTCGCATGGACGTGACGATCCACTTCGACGGGTCCCTCACCGTGGAAGACAACGGCCGCGGCATCCCGGTCGGCATCATGGCCGATCGCGGCGTGAGCGCCGCGGAGGTCGTCATGACCGTCCTGCACGCGGGCGGGAAGTTCGACCACTCGAGCTACAAGGTCAGCGCGGGTCTGCACGGCGTCGGCGTGAGCGCCGTGAACGCCGTGAGCGAGTGGCTCAAGATGGAGATCAAGCGCGAGGGGCACGTGCACTTCCAGGAGTTCCGGGCGGGCGCCCCGGTGGCTCCGCTGGTGGTCATCGGCGACACCGACAAAACCGGCACGAAGATGACGTTCAAGCCGGACCCGACCATCTTCTCCACGATCGAGTTCCAGTACGACATCCTGGCGAGCCGCCTTCGCGAGCTCTCGTTCTTGAACGCCGGCTTCGTCATCTCCCTCATCGACGAGCGCGAGGGCGGCCGGCAGGAGATCTTCCAGTACAAGGGCGGCATCTCCGAGTTCGTCGAGCACCTGAACAAGGCGAAGGAGCCCGTGCACGACAAGGTCGTGTCGATCGTCTGCGAGCAGCAGGTGGAGGGCGGCGCCGCGCCCATCGGCATCGAGCTCGCGATGCAGTGGAACTCCAGCTACCAGGAGCAGATTTTCCCGTACACGAACAACGTCCACAACAAGGACGGCGGCACGCACCTCACCGGCCTGCGCGCGGCGCTCACGAAGGTGTTCAACAGCTACGGCACCGCGCAGAACCTCTTCAAGGACGTGAAGAGCGGCCTCCAGGGCGAGGACATCCGCGAGGGGCTCACGGCGGTCATCAGCATCAAGCACCCCGACCCCAGCTTCGACTCGCAGACGAAGAGCAAGCTCGTGTCGAGCGAGGTGAAGACGATCGTCGAGAGCGCCGTGTACGAGCGCCTCGGTCGCTTCTTCGAGGAGAACCCGCAGACCGCGCGGAAGATCATCGACAAGGCCATCATCGCCGCCAAGGCGCGCGAAGCCGCGCGAAAGGCGCGCGAGGTCGTTCGCAAGGGCCAGCTCGACTACTCCACCCTCTCGGGCAAGCTCGCCGACTGCCAGACGCGCGACCCGGGCGAGGCCGAGCTCTACATCGTCGAGGGCGACAGCGCCGGCGGCTCCGCGAAGCAGGGCCGCGACCGGCGCTTCCAGGCCATCCTCCCGCTCAAGGGGAAGATCCTCAACGTGGAGCGCGCGCGCCTCGACAAGATGCTCTCGAGCGCCGAGATCGGCACGCTCATCGCCGCGCTGGGGTGCGGCATCGGCGAGGGCAGCTTCGACGTCGAGAAGCTCCGCTACCACCACATCGTGCTGATGACCGACGCCGACGTCGACGGCAGCCACATCCGCACTCTCCTCCTGACGTTCTTCTACCGGCAGATGCCCGAGCTCCTCGAGCGCGGGTACCTGTACATCGCCCAGCCGCCCCTCTACCGGGCTCGCCGAGGCAAGAAGGACGTGTACCTGAAGGACCAGGCGGCGCTCGACCGCTTCTTCCTCGAGCACGGGGTCGAGGGCCTCTCGGTGCGCGCCAGCAAGGGTCCCACGCTGACGGGGGAGCCGCTCTTTCGCCTGGCCGAGGGGCTGCGCAAGTTCCGGCGGGCGCTCTCGAAGCTCGACCGGCGCGCGGACGCGTCAATCATGGGCCACGTCCTCCACGCCTACCCGCTCGGCAGGGCCGAGCTCCGCGAGCGGAAGAAGGTCGAGACCCTGGCCATCCCGGCGATTCGCGAGCGCCTCGACAAGAAGCGTCCCGACGTCATCCCGCCGGACGGCATCCGGCTCGACTGGGAGGTCGAGCACGGCGCGGCCCGCATCACGATCACCCCGCGTCCGGGCGCCGCGGCGCGCCCCGTGGTCATCGACTGGAACCTGGTCGACTCCGCCGAATACGAGGAGCTCTACTCCGTCGAGCAGGACGTCCGCTCGATCGGCCCGGCCCCGTACTTCGTCAAGGAGTCGGCCGACAAGGGCGACAAGAGCAAGGAGACCGAGATCGAGGACTCCGACGCCCTCTGGGACTACATCGACGCGCGCGGCCGCAAGGGCACGCAGCTCCAGCGCTACAAGGGCCTCGGCGAGATGAACCCGGGGCAGCTCTGGGAGACCACGCTCGACCCGAACACGCGGGTGATGCTCCAGGTCCGCCTCGACGACGCGGTCCAGACCGACCAGATTTTCACCGATCCTCATGGGCGACCAGGTCGAGCCGCGCCGCCAGTTCATCGAGGACAACGCGCTGAACGTAAAGAACCTCGACATCTGAGCCCGGCACGGCGCTTGCGCCCCTGAGACGCAGACTTACTTTCTCGTCCGTAGCCCGAGCACACCGAGGCCGCGCCGTGCGGCTGTGCGCTCGCGGCGCGTAGCCAGCTTGCTGTTGGCCGGGTGCAGGCGCATGGCCTCGCACGAGGCCGAACGGGAGGAAAAGTTCATGCGTCCGGATCGGATGACCACGAAGAGTCGAGAGGCATTTCAGGATGCCGCGAGTCGCGCCTCGCGGTTCGGCAACCCGGAGCTCCAGCCCGAGCACCTGTTGCTGGCGATGCTCGAGCAGGAGGGCGGCGTCGCCGGCCCGCTGCTCCAGAAGGCGGGCGCCGACGTGTCGGCCTTGCGGGATGCCGTGGCGAAGAAGGTCGAGGGCTTCCCTCGCGTGAGCGGCGGCGCCGAGCCCGGCCTGGGGCGAAGGGCGCTGGAGGTCCTCCGGCGCGCGGACGACGAGGCGAAGAAGCTGAAGGACGACTTCGTGTCGGTCGAGCACTACCTGCTCGCGATGGTCCAGCACGACCGGGACGTCGCCGGGCTGCTCGAGCCGTTCGGCGTCGGGTACGAGAAGCTCCTCTCCGCGATGGCGAGCGTCCGCGGCAGCCAGCGCATCACCGACCAGGACCCCGAGGGGAAGTTCCAGGCCCTCGAGAAGTACACGCGCGACCTCACCGACGCCGCGCGGAAAGGGAAGACCGACCCGGTCATCGGGCGCGACGAGGAGGTTCGCCGCGTGATGCAGGTGCTCTCCCGGCGCACCAAGAACAACCCCGTGCTCATCGGCGAGCCGGGCGTCGGCAAGACGGCCATCGTCGAGGGCATCGCGCAGCGGATCGTGCGCGGCGACGTCCCCGAGTCGCTGAAGAACAAGCGCCTCTGCGCCCTCGACATGGGCGCGCTCGTCGCCGGCTCCAAGTTCCGCGGCGAGTTCGAGGACCGGCTGAAGGCCGTGCTCAAGGAGGTCGAGACCTCGCACGGGCAGATCATCCTGTTCATCGACGAGCTCCACACCATCGTGGGCGCGGGCGCCGCCGAGGGCTCGATGGACGCCGCCAACCTGCTCAAGCCCGCGCTCGCGCGCGGCGAGCTGCGCTGCATCGGCGCGACGACGCTCGACGAGTACCGGAAGCGCATCGAGAAGGACGCCGCGCTCGAGCGGCGGTTCCAGCCGGTGTTCGTGTCGCAGCCGACCGTCGAGGACACGATCGCGATCCTCCGCGGCCTGAAGGAGCGGTACGAGGTCCACCACGGCATCCGCATCCAGGACGCCGCCCTCGTCGCCGCCGCGACGCTGAGCGACCGCTACGTCTCCGACCGCTTCCTGCCCGACAAGGCCATCGACCTCGTCGACGAGGCGGCCGCGAAGATCAAGATGGAGGTCGACAGCATGCCGGCCGAGATCGACGCGGTGAACCGGCGGCTGATGCAGCTTCAGATCGAGGTGCAGGCGCTGAAGAAGGAGCGCGACCCGGCCAGCAAGGCGCGCCTCGATGACGTGAAGCGGCAGATCGCCGAGCTCGAAGAGGGCAGCAAGGCGATGCGCGCCCAGTGGCAGCGCGAGCGCGAGATCATCGAGCAGATCCGGAAGGCGCAGCCCGAGATCGAGCGCCTGCGCCACGAGGCCGAGCAGGCGCAGCGCCGCGGCGACCTCGGTCGGGTGGCCGAGATCAATTACGGGGCGATTCCGGAGCTCGAGAAGAAGGTCGAAGAGCAGCGGAAGACGCTCGCGAAGGTGCAGGAGAAGACCAGCTACCTGCGCGAAGAGGTCACCGACCAGGACATCGCCGCGATCGTCTCGAAGTGGACGGGCATCCCCATCACCAAGATGATGCAGGGCGAGATGCACAAGCTCCTCCACATGGAGGAGGAGCTGCGGAAGCGCGTCATCGGCCAGGAGTCCGCCATCGAGGCGGTCTCGAACGCCGTGCGCCGTTCGCGCGCGGGCCTGGGCGATCCGAACCGGCCGATCGGCAGCTTCTTGTTCCTCGGTCCGACGGGCGTCGGCAAGACGGAGCTCGCGCGGGCGCTCGCCGAGTTCCTGTTCGACGACGAGCGGGCGATGATCCGGCTCGACATGAGCGAGTACATGGAGAAGCACGCCGTCTCGCGCCTCATCGGCGCCCCGCCGGGGTACGTCGGGTACGAGGAGGGCGGGCAGCTCACGGAGCCGGTTCGCCGGCGGCCGTACTCGGTCATCCTCTTCGACGAGGTCGAGAAGGCGCACGGCGACGTCTGGAACATCCTGCTCCAGGTGCTCGACGACGGCCGGCTCACCGACGGCCAGGGGCGCACGGTGGACTTCAAGAACACCGTCATCATCCTGACGAGCAACCTGGGGTCCGCGCAGATCCAGGCCATCGAAGACCGGCCGGGGCTCGAGCCCGAGGCCCGCAAGGACCTCGTGAGGCGGGCCGCGATGGACGAAGTGCGACGGGTGTTCAGGCCCGAGTTCGTCAACCGGCTCGACGAAATCGTCTTCTTCCACCGGCTCGACGCGTCGCAGATCCGCAGCATCGTGGACATCCAGCTTCAGCGGTTCGCCTCGCGGCTCGAGAAGCGAGACCTCCTCCTCGAGGTGACGGACCGCGCCAAGGACGTCCTCGCCAAGGAGGGCTGGGACCCGCAGTACGGCGCGCGCCCGCTGAAGAGGGCGATTCAGCGCCACCTCGAGGACCCGCTCGCTCGGAAGGTCCTCGGCGGCGAGTTCCCCCCGGGGACGCGCGTCATCGTCGACGCGGGGCCGGGCGGCGAGCTCGCCATCTCGAGCCGCATGCAGAACTGAACGCGCGGCCGTGGGGCAAGGCTGAGCCACCGGCACGAGCCTGTGATGGTTTTGTCGTAGCGGGCGTCCGGCCGACGACAGGTTGACGACAGCCGGACACGCGACGCCGCACCCCGAGGACCCTGGCCGGGTGCGGCGAGCGGCCATCCTCGGGTCTTGCGCGTTGTCGGCGCCGCGCAGCCGTTGCGGCGCGCGGACAGGCGCTTCGCGCTTCTTGCCGGTTCTCTTGGTGGGGCGGGAACCAGAAGGACGCCCCAGACGTCTATAGTTCGAAGCACCGTCACCCGACCGTTGGCATGCGTCTGGCATATACGGTCGGGCTGAGAGACGACGATGGCCATCCGAAAGACCCCTCACTTGCGCAGCGCGCGAACGGCAGCCGCCGGATCGTGGCTGGCCCTCCTGGCGGCCACGACGCTGGGCGACGCGGCCGACACGCTCCGCGCCGAGGTGAAGGCCGCGGGTCTCGCGGGGGCGGGCACGTACCGCCTGGTCGTGCAGTCGTACGACGCGACGGGTCACGACGCGCGCCCGGTGGGCAGCGTGCAGCGAGCCGTCTCCGCGGAAGAGCTCAGGCACGGGGTCAACGTGAACCTCGTCGGGCTGCGCCAGGCGGCCCAGCTTCAGGAGCAGGCGCAAAGCCCGATGGTCGTCGCGTGGATCGAGGCGGGTGAGCCGGATCTGGAGTTCGACGGTCGCAAGGCGCGTCCGAGCCCCGGCAGCGTGTACGGCGTCGTGAAGCGCGGCTCGACGCAGGGCGTCGTCCAGATCAGCCTCGACCGGCGCGCCTAGAACCATCCACACAGGACGGAGATTCGGACGGCCCCGGCGCCAAAGACGCCAGAGTCCGAGCGTCAAAAATTCCGGGGTTCTTCCTGGCGGCCCTGGCGTCCTGGGGGTTTTTCTCTTTCTTCGACGCAGCCAGCCTTGGGATCGAGGGCGCGCACGCTGCGCGGGGGACGGTCAGCGCTGCGCGTCCGCGGCCGGCTCGGCGCGCAGGGTCGGCAGGCCGCGCACGCGGCGCTCGAAGCTGCGCTTCTCCGCGTCGGTGAGCGGCGCGCCGCCGAAGCGGGCTTCGAGATAGACGTGCGTGAGCGCGAGGACCTCGTCGGCCAGCGGGTGGCTGCGCGACTTGAGCTCCTGCGCGTGCCTCAGCGGCGGGACCGAGGCCGCGCGGGTGATGCCCTGGAGCTGCAGTGCGGTCTCGAGGCCTCGGTACAGCGCGGCGGCGGCGTCGAGGCGCGCGTCGCTGGCGCGCTTTGCGGCCGCCTCTGCGTCGGGCGCGCCCGGGCGCCGGCGCCGCCGCAGGGCATAGGCCGCCCCGACGAGAAGCAGCCCGCAGATCCCGACCACCGGCCCGCGCGTCAGGCGGTCGAGCGGCCCGCGGTCCATGCCGGCGCGCGAGCGGAGGCTCTCGTAGCGGCGGCTCACCTCTTCGAAGATGTGGACCTGCTTCCGCAGGTCGTAGCCGACGACGTACGTGTCCCAGCGCTGCGAGAGGGCTTCGACGAAGTCGCGCACGTAGTAGTAGAAGCCGCCCGGCGGCTCGAGGGGCTGCGCGCCGCCCGGCGGCGTGGGGTCGAACGTTCGCCAGCCCGGGTGCGCGGGATCGTCGATGTACGCCTCGACCCACGAGTGCGCGTCGCCCTGGCGCACCGAGTAGTAGTGGCCGAACCGGTTCCACGTGCCGCCGACGAAGCCGGTCACGTTGCGCGAGGGCACGCCGATCTCGCGGAGCATGAGCGCCATGGCGGTCGAGAAGAACTCGCAGTGGCCGCGGTGAGACTCGAAGAGGAAGTGATCGACCGGCTCGGGCGTGCCCGACGACGGCGAGTGCAGGTCGTAGATGAACTCGCGGTGCAGGTGGTTCTCGATCGCCAGCGCCTTCTCGACGGGCGTCGCGCGGTCGTCGGTCCACTGGTGGGCGAGATCGCCGATGCGCTTGGAGATGTTGGGCGGCAGCGTCAGGTACCGCGGGCGGTCCTGCGCCGGGAGGGTCTCGACGAGGCCCTCGCGATCCCCGGCGAGGAAGACGTCGTACCGCAGCCCGCGGCCGTCGGAGCCGCCATAGCGGAACTCGTCCTCGGCGCCGCGCTGGATGGAGACCGCGTCCCCCGTGAGGAGCTGCGGCGGCACCTTCACGCGGACCGCGACCGCGCGGGGCGGAAGGAAGACGACCGGCGGGTCGATCGGCTCGAGCTCGAAGGAGATGGTGCGGTCCCGACCGGACTCGGGGTTCCGGTAGATGGGGTACGTGTCGCCGCCTTCGATGGCGCGGTCGGCGGGGCGGCCGGCGTCGCGGAGCGTGCGCGCCCACGCGTGGCCGTCGTACGCGTCGAACGCCGTGCCGCGCAGGCGCAGCGTGAGCCGGGTCGGCGGCGGCTCGGGCAGGTCCTTCACCTCGAAGCGGAGCGCGACCGTCGGGTCGTCGCGCAGCACGCCGACGTCGCCGAGGTCGACGTGCTCCGAGAAGCCGATCATCCGCCCCGCGCGCGGGTGGCTGAGGAGCAGCAGCGACAGCCCGATGCGCGGGAAGAGGATGAAGAGGGCCGTCGTAAAGAGCAGGATCGGCACGGAGAGCAGGCACGTCGTCGCGAGGAAGCCGCGCCCCACGACGCGCCGGCTTCGCAGGATGCGCGGCACGTCGACCGGCAGCCCGGTGCGGTCGCGCGCGCCCTGCCGGTAGTTCCCCTCGACCTCGCGGCGCAGGTGGCTGAGCACCAGGGCGCCCGGCGCCACCACGAGGAAGCCGAGGAAGCACAGGCCGTACGTGAGGCCACCGCCGAGCACCGTGCCCGCGACGAAGTGCAGGAGCGCGAGCACGATGATCTGCTGGTCGTGCGCGGCGCCGCGCCGCGTGGCCAGGCGAATGACCTGGAGGAAGGCCGCGAACTCGACCGCGACGTCGAGCGGGAAGCGCCCGGCGAGGAGCCGGCCGGCCTCGACGGCGAGGAGCACGAGGGGCGCGATCGTCGCGAAGTGCCGGAGGGCCGGCCGCCCTTGCTTGGCCTCGGGGATGACGATCGCGATCGCGAGGCCGAGCACGAGGACGAGGTTCGTCCACGGGCTGAGGGACGCCGTGCTGACGATCGCCAGGACGCCGAGCGCCGCGAGCGCGTCGGTCATCACGCGGTGGACGAGGCCGAACCTCATTGTGCGGCTTCCGCGGCCGGGGGCGCCGGCGCCGAGGGCTTCGTGGCCGGCTCGAGGAGCGCGAGGTACCGGAGCAGCGGGTCCGCGCCGGTCGTCCGGTCGCCGCGCGTGAGGCCGCCCGCCGAGGTGACGACGGCCACGCGGTCGCCTCGCTTGAGGTGCGCGACGGCGCGCGAGGCGACGTCGCGGATGCTGCGCTCGAAGGCCGCGAGCCACTCGTCGCCCGCGGTCGAGGGCCGGAGCGCGTCGAGCGAGAGCGTGACGTCGGGGCGCGTCTCCCTCGCCCGCTCGCGCATGACCATCTGGCCGACGGCGGCGGTCTTGCGCCAGTGGATGTCGCGCGGGTCCTCGCCGGGGCGCATCAGCTTCAGCCCGAAGAACTCCTCGCCGTGGCCGCGTCCGACCACGCTGTCGGCGCCCGGCGAACGACCACCGGCGGGGGGCGCGAGCTGCACCGGGTCCACCGCGGGGTAGATGATGAGCTCTCCCTCGGCCGGGACCTCGCGCGACTTTTCGAAGAGACCGAAAGGAAAGCGCGTCGCGATGCGAAAGCCGACGTGCACGTCGCGCCCGCGATGGTTCGGCGTCCGGCGGTAGGCGGCGACCTGCGCGGACTGCGGGCTGATCTTGAGGAAGAAGCAGCGCTTGTCCGCCGGCTGGCCGGCGCGCAGGTCCTCGACCTCGATGGCGTACGAGGGGACGTGGACCTTGTGGTTGTAGACCTCAATCTCGACGAGGTGCGGGCGGCCCACCTGGGCGCGCAGCGGGAGGCGGCGGACCACCGTGAGGTCGCGCAGGGACAGCTCGCTCATGATGCCGCTCACCACGATGAGGGCGAGGAGCATCCCGAGGAGCAGGTAGAGGAGGTTGTTCGCGGTGTTGATCGCCGCGAAGCCGACGCCGAGGGTGATGCCGACGAAGAACTTCCCCTCGCGGGTGAACTTCAGCCGGCGCGGCGGGCGAAGGCGCTTCCGCCACGATGCGAAGGGCCCGGCGCTGGATTGGGGGCGGACGGCGTGTCCGGCATGGAGGGGGTGCGCTCAGAGGGGAACGGGGATGCGCCCGATGGCCTCGCGGAGGGCCGCCTCGGCCTCGTCGCGGGTGGGGACGAATCCGTCGGCCTGGGTCGCGAGGCGAACCCGGTGCGACAGCACGGGGAGCGCCAGGTCGTGGATGTCGTCGGCGATGCAGTAGTGGCGGCCGCGCAGGACCGCGCGGGCCCGGGCGGCGTGGCCGAGCGCCATCGCCGCGCGCGTCGACGCGCCGAGCGAGAGGAGCGGCGAGGTGCGCGTGGCCATGATGAGGGCGTGCAGGTAGTTCGCGAGCGAGCTGTCGATCGTCACGCGCTCGACCTCGCGCTGGAGCGCGACGAGGCGCCCCGGGTCGAGGACGCACGGGACGTCGCGCGCGGTGTCGGTGTGGCCCTCGAGCACGAGGCGCATCTCGACCTGCGGCGGCGGATAGCCGATTCGCACGCGGAGGATGAAGCGATCGAGCTGCGACTCGGGCAGCGGGAAGGTGCCCGCGAAGTCTTGCGGGTTCTGCGTCGCGATGACGAAGAACGGGTCGGGCAGCGGAATCGTCTGGCCGTCGAGGGAGACCTGACCCTCGTTCATCGCCTCGAGGAGCGCCGACTGCGTGCGCGGGCTGGCGCGGTTGATCTCGTCGGCGAGCAGGATGTTCGCGAAGATGGGGCCCTGGCGGAGGATGAACTCGCCCTGGCGCTGGTCGTAGACGCTCACGCCGAGCACGTCGCTCGGGAGCAGGTCGCTGGTGAACTGCACGCGACGGAGCTCGCCACCGACCGCCTTGGCCACGGCGCGCGCGAGCGTGGTCTTGCCGACGCCGGGGACGTCCTCGATGAGCAGGTGTCCGCGGGCGAGGAGGGCCACGAGCGCGAGTTCGACCGCCTCTTGTTTGCCCTCGAGGGCACCCTCCACGGCCTGGCGCAGCGTCTGGAGCGTAGGGAGCTCCGGCGCAATGCGGGCGGCGGCGGTCATAACGCCCAGAGTAGCACGGAGGGTTTCGGGACGCGGAAGGTCGGAGTGCGTTTCCCGGGCCGGGCCCGGGGCTTATGCCGCCACGATTCACGGTGGCTGCCCGCGACGATCACCCGACTCGCCGCCCCCGGTCGAGGACCACGGCGTCGCCGCCGACGGCGGCGGCGAAGGTGTCGTCGTGGGTGCTCAAGACGATGGCGGCGCCTCGGTCGGCCTCCTCGCGGAGGACGCCGCGGAGACGCTCGATGGCGGCGCCGTCGAGGCCCGTGGTCGGTTCGTCGAGGAGGAGGAGGCGCGGAGATGCGACGAGCGCGCGGGCGAGGGCGATTCGCTGCCGCTGACCGCGCGAGCAGGTGCGGACCGGGCGACCGGCGAAGGCTCCGAGGTCGAAGCGCTCGGCGGCGCGGACGAAGGCGACGGCGGCGTCGAGGCCGTGGAGGGAGGCCGCGAGTTCGATGTTCTCTCGCCCCGTAAGGTCTGGATAACAGAGGGAATCGTGGCCGACCCAGCCGAGGGCGGCGCGGACCTCGAGGCGGTCGTGGCCGAGGGCGCCGTGGTCGACCCTTCCGGACGTGGGACGCGCCATCGTGCCGACAATCGAGAGGAGCGTCGACTTTCCCGACCCGTTGGGGCCCCGAAGGATCGTCACGCCGCCGCCCCGGAACGTGCAGGAGACGCCGACGAGGGCGCGGACCGGTCCGTAGGTCTTCGTGACGGCGTGGAGGGCGACCTCGAGCGCGGGCATCGCCGGGTTTCCCGCCTCGCTCAGGTGCGCCAGGCGTCGCGGAGGCGCCGGCAGAGGAGGGTGAGGTCCTCGCCGGCCGCGAGCTCCTGGGGCGGGGCGCGGCGCGTCGTGGCGACGACCGGGACCTCGACGACGCGCGCCAGCTCTGCCGCGTTCAGGCCCGTGGACGCGTCCGGTTTGTCGGGCGCGACCAGGACGATGCCGTGGAGGTCGACCGCGGCGGTCGCGGCAGCGCGATGGGTGGAGATGACCTCGTGAAGCACGCCCAGGCGGTCGGGCGCGACCAGGAGGGTGATGTCGGGGTTCGCGGCGCGGACGAGGTCCGCGTTCACCTCCGTGTCCGACAGGGGGCTGAAGAGGCCTCCGGGGAGCTCGACCAGGAGAACGTCCGCGGTGGCCCGGGCCGCATGGATGAGGGGGACGAGGACGTCGAGCCGGATCGGGGTCTCGGTCTCGCGAGCGGCGAGGTGCGGGGAGAGCGGCTCGGCGAACACGTACCCGAAGTGTTTCACGTGAAACGTGGACACGCGCTCGAGGCGGGCGGCGTCGGAGATCGTGGCCTCCCCCATCCCGGTCTCGATCGGCTTCACTCCGGCCACCCGCCGGAACAGGCGGCCGAGCGCCAGCAGCAACGCCTCCGAGAAGTGGGTCTTGCCGATGCTCGTCCCGGTGCCGGACACCATGATGAGGCGGCCGCCGGTCATCCGGCGTCTCCCCGGGCGACCCGTCCGACCGCCCGGACCACGCGCTCGATGTCCTCGGGCCCATGCCCGGCGGTGACGGCAAAGCGAAGGCGAGCCGTCCCAGCGGGCACCGAAGGCGGGCGGATCGCGCGCACGTCAATCCCCTCCCCCCGCAGCGCCTCTGACGCACGCAGCGCCGCGCCTGGATCGCCGAGGACCCACGGCACGACGTGCCCGAAGCCCAGCGGCTTCACGCCGGCGCTGGCCATTCCCTGCCGGAGCTGGTGCGCCGCCGCGAGGACCCGCTCTCGCCTGCCCGGCTCGGCGCGCGCCGCCGCGAGGCCCGCGGTCGCGGCCTTGGCCACGGCCGGACTCAGCCCGGTCGAGAAGACGAAGGACCGAGCCTGGTTCCAGAGCCAGGCGATGAGCGACGGGCACCCCGCGACGAAGGCCCCACCCGCCCCGAACGCCTTGCCGAAGGTCCCCATGAGAGCGTCCGGCTCCACGCCCGCGGACGCGCAGAGCCCGCGGCCCTCGGGACCGAGGACCCCGAGCGCGTGGGATTCGTCCACCACCAGGGCCGCGCCGCGCGCGTCGCAGACCCGACGCAGGGCCGCCAGGTCGGGGCTGTCGGCGTCCATGCTGAAGTAGGACTCCGTGACCACGAACGCGCGCCGCCACGTCGCCGCGGCCAGGGCCCCGTCCACGGCGCCGACGTCGAGGTGGGGAACGATCGCGACCTGGGCCCGGGACAGGCGGCTCCCGTCCACCGTGGACGCGTGAATCAGGGCGTCGCTCACGATCAGGTCGCGCGGGCCGGCGAGCGCCGACATGAGCCCGACGTTCGCCGCATAACCGCTGGTGAAGACGAGGGCCTGGGGCAGACCCACGAAGGCCGCGGCGGCCTGCTCGAGGTCCACGTGCTCGGCGCGCTCACCGCTCACCAGGCGGGACGCTCCAGCACCGGAGAGCCGGGAGGGAGGCGGCGGCCGTGTCGCGAGAATCGAGGTAGTCGTTCGAGCAGAACGTCAACTCGAGCCCGGTCGAGGGGGAGGGGCGGCTGCGAAGGAGATGATCCTCGGCTCGCTGGGCCAGGGCCTCGTCGAGAAAACGAAGCGCGGGGGGCGTCCGGTGTTTCACGTGAAACTCACTCCTCGCGGACCTCGCTGCCATCCTTGAACGGCTCGAGGGCGTCGTCGATCCGAATGAGGGCGCGTCGGAGCAAATCGCGCGTGCGGCGCTCCAGCGTCTCGCGCTCTCCCTTTGCGGCCTCGACCTCGTGGGCGAGCGCCATCGCGGCCAGGAGCATCGCCTGCGGCGGCACCGGCCGGCCCTTGGGGACGACCTCCGCCAGCTTCGCAGCGACGACCTGGGCAAGGCGCTGCAGGTCCTCTTCGGGCGCCGAGCTGACCACGCGGTAGC
This sequence comes from uncultured delta proteobacterium, assembly GCA_963797395.1. Lineage (GTDB taxonomy): Bacteria > Myxococcota_A > Polyangia > Polyangiales > Polyangiaceae > Palsa-1150. The sequence continues at coordinate 50,542 of CAWCPA010000008.1, read as the reverse complement.
TCTGACCCGCGATCCTCAGCTCGACGGTCCTTCAATCCACGAAGGCCACAGTAACAGGTTGGCCTGCGCCGTCATCAGGGACCGGGTGGATGGACTTGCGCGTGTGTACGCGGCGGACGAGGCCCGGCATCTCACGGGTCGATGCGCGGGAGTCGGCGTCACTTCCTCTCGAGAGGGGTGCGAAGAATCCGCATTGAAGGCGCTGCTCAGCCTCCCCCGGAGGCCGCGTATCGCGCCCGCTTCCCGCTGCGCTCAATGCACGAAGCCCGGCCCTTCAATCGGACCTCGACGCGCCTACTGGCGCAGCATCTGATAGAGGAGAATCGACGGCAGCGCGAGGAGCTCTCCGTCGATCTGCACGCCGAACACCATGTCGAGCGTCGCCGGAGAAGAGGGAACCCACCGGCTCTGCGCGAAGAGCCCCGCGGCCAGCCCGTACCAGGAGTGGAAGTTGTAGCTGCGCGAGCCGAAGAAGACGGTGCCCTCCATCCCGGGCGCCCAGGAGCGCGCGTCGCCGTCGCGGAGGAAGCCCCCGGCCGAGAGGACGACGGGGAGGTCGTCGCGGACCGGGATCAGCCACTCCGCGCCGGCGCCGAGGTCCAGGTTCTGGAAGCCGCTCGTCGCGATGTCGAGATAGGGGCCGATCGCCATGTCGGCCCCGCGGTTCCGGAGGAACAGGATGCTTCCGCGGCCGCCGAGGTGCAGGGCTCCGCCCGCTCCGGACGGGCCGATCACGTTCTCGACCACGCCGCCGAGCGTGAGACCGACGCTGGCCTGCGGATCGGCCAGGGCCGCGCGCTCCGAGCCGCCCCCGGCGAGGGCCGCGCCGAGCACGGCCACGATCCTCGCCGCGCCGGCGCACCGGCTCACGGGGTCACTTCTCGTTGATGTCGCAGGCCGGGACGCCCTGACAGTCGCCGCAGTCGATGACCGTGTCCTGACCGGGGATGCAGGGGACGGTCGTCGACACCGGGCCCGACGCGGAGGAGTTGGCGCAGTTCGGGGACGGGAGGCTCGGGCTCTCCTCGGTGCTCGGGAAGCTGATCAGGCAGCTGCGGCACACGTCCACCGGGAACGCGAACTCGTCGCTCTCGACCGAGTCGCCGCCGAGCGTGTGCCCGAACACGCGGACGTACGGCACGAGGCGGATGGTGCCGGGCGAGGGATCCGGGAGATCCAGGTTCGAGACCGTCTGGGAGTCGAGGATGGTCACGGGGAGCGTGGAGTAGCCCGGCGTCGTACCCGAGGAGGGCGGGATCGTCACGGAGGTGAGGAAGGTGTACGTGTTCACCTGGTTGCCGCTCGAGTCCAGGATACGGACGACCGCTCCGTCGATCGTGACGTAGGACGTCTCGGTCTGGGGCTGGTTCGGGTCGCCTCGCGGAACGATCTGATTTCCCACGAGAAACACGGCCGAGTAGCTCTGCGAGAGGTCGGCGTCGAGGGCGCCGAAGGTGATGTGCGGCTGCGTCGGGTCCGCCGTGAACAGGCAGGTCATGCCGGGGGTCACCTGCGGCGCCGCGAGGACCATGCTGATGAAGATCGTGCTGTCGTCATGCACGCAGGCCGACCCGACCGACCCCACCACGGCCATGCCCGAGAGCATCGCAGCTCCGTTCAAGACGTGCTTCCACACGCGCTTCATCGGCATCCTCCAAGGCATCGCGCCACGCGACGCTGCGCGCCGAGCGCCCTTCGGCGACTCGACACAAGACCATCGAAAGGGTACCGCCCCCTCGCTCAAAGCGCCAAAAACGTGCGGCGAATCCCCATGGAGCGAGTGTCGTTCCTTCGGAACGACGTTTCGCCTCACGTCGCGAGCACGGCGCCCTTCAGCCGCGACAAATCGACGCGCTCGACGTGGGACTCGCCCGGCCCCGTGACCACGGGGAGCTTCACGGCGTCGCGCGTCCGCTTCTTGTCGTTCGCGACGAACGGCCACGAGGCGGCGAGCTCGCCGTGGTCGACGCGCGTCGGCAGGCCCAGCGCCGCGAAGATCGCTTCGGCCCGCTGCTCGAGCGCGGCCGGCGTGTAGCCGAGGGACACGCACGCACGCATCTCGGCCACCGTGCCGATGGCCACCGCCTCGCCGTGCAGCCACCGGGCGTAACCGCCGTGCGCCTCGATGGCGTGACCCACGGTGTGGCCCAGGTTCAGGAGCGCCCGCGGCCCCGACTCGCGCTCGTCGTCACGGACCACGGCGATCTTGGCGGAGATCGCGCGCCGGACGATGGGGAGGAGCGCGCTCGTCTCGCCCCGCGCGATCGCGGGGGCGTCGCGCTCGAGCGCCTCGAGGAGCCCGGCGTCGGTCGCGAGCGCGATCTTCACCACCTCGGCCAGCCCCGCGGCCCGCTCGCGCGCCGGCAACGTGACCAGGTGCCCGAGGTCCACGGTCACCGCGACCGGCTGGTGGAACGCGCCGATGAGGTTCTTTCCCACCGCGTGGTCGAAGCCGGTCTTGCCGCCGACCGAGGAGTCGACCATCGACAGCAGCGTCGTCGGGACCTGCACGAAGCGCACGCCGCGCAGCAGGCACGCCGCGGCGAAGCCGGCGAGGTCACCCACCACCCCGCCGCCCGCCGCGACGACGAGGACGTCCCGGTCCACGCCGCCGCCGAGCGCCGCGTCCCAGATGGTGGCCACGCTCGCGAGCGTCTTTTGCGCCTCGCCCGGCGCCAGCGCGACATGCGTCGTCCGGAGGCCGAGCGGGTGGAGCGCCGCCTCGATCGCGTGTCCGCGCAGGCGCTGGACGTTCGAATCGGTGACCACGACCAGGGACGACGGCTGGCAGCGCTCGATGGCGCGCGTCAGGCGCTCGGGCGCGTCGACCCCGACGTCGATCGCGTAGCTTCGCGCGCCCAGGGGGACGAGGAGCGGATCGCGCGCGACCAGCGCCAGGATGGCGTCGACCACCCCGTCCGGCCCGAGCTCCTCGGTGGAGACCGTGAGGTGGCACTCGGCGTAGGCGTCGGCGCGCTGCTCGAGGAGCTCGCGCGCGCGGCTCACGGGATCGCTGCCGGCGCCGAGGTTCGGGCGGGCCGAGATGTCGTGGGCGCGCCGGGCGATCGTCACGGGGCTCGCTGTGAGCGTGACGACGAAGGCGTGGTCGATCGCGATGCGCCGGGCGCGCGGCGTCGTGACGGTGCCGCCGCCGAACGAGAGGACGCGCGGCGCGGAATCCGCCAGCAGCTCGCCGACGAGCGCCGTCTCGCGCGCGCGGAACGCGGATTCCCCCTCGTCGCGCCAGAGGTCCGGCACGCGCCGGCCCGTGCGCCGCTCGATCTCCTCGTCGGTGTCGAGGAACGGCACGCCGAGGCGCTCGGCGAGCCGCGGCCCCACGGTGCTCTTGCCCGTGGCCATGAATCCGCTGAGGACGATGGGGCGCATCGCTCAGTACTCGACGAGCTGGGCCTTGTAGGTCGCGACGTTCCGCGCGAGCTCGCGAATCGAGTCGCCGCCGAACTTCTCGAGCAGCGCGTCGGCCAGCACCGTGCACGCCATCGCCTCGCCCACCACGCTCGCCGCGGCCACCGCGCACACGTCGCTGCGCTCGAACGCGGCCTCGAAGGCCTCCTTCGTGCGCACGTCGACGCTGCCGAGGGCCTTCTTCAGCGTCGCGATCGGCTTCATCGCGACGCGGCAGACCACGGGCTCGCCGTTCGTGATCCCGCCCTCGAGGCCGCCCGCGCGGTTCGTGGGGCGGGTGAACGTGCGGCCCACCTCGTCGTAGGCGATCGCGTCGTGCACCTCGGAGCCGCGGACCTTCGCCGCGCCGAACCCGAGGCCGATCTCGACGCCCTTGATGGCCTGGATGCTCATCATCGCCTGCGCCAGGCGCCCGTCGAGCTTGCGGTCCCACTGGACGTGGCTGCCGAGGCCCGGCATGACGCCGGTCGCGACGACCTCGAAGACGCCGCCGAGCGTGTCGCCCGCGTGCGCCGTGTCGCGGATGGCCTCCTTCATGCGCGCTTCGGCCGACGCGTCGGCGCACGCGAGGTCGCTCGCCCGCGATCGTGCGCGGAGCTCCGTCGACGAGAGGTCCGAGAGGTCTCCCGCCAGGGCCGGCCCGATGGCCACCACGTGCGCGAACACGTCGATGCCCACCGCCCCGAGCAGCTTGCGGCACACGGCGCCGACCGCGGTGCGCGACGCCGTCTCGCGCGCGCTCGCGCGCTCGAGGATGTCCCGCAGGTCTTTCCGGTCGTACTTCAGGCCGCCCGCGGAATCGGCGTGACCCGGGCGCGGGCGCGTCACCGCCTCCGGCTCCTCGGGGAGGGGACCGGGCGACATGCGGTCGAGCCAGTTCGCGTGGTCGCGGTTGAGGATCGACATCGCGACCGGCCCGCCGAGGGTCTCGCCGCCGCGGACGCCGCCCACGAACTCCACGCGGTCGGTCTCGATCTTCATCCGGCCGCCTCGGCCGTACCCGCGCTGGCGGCGCGCGAGGTCCACGTCGACGTCCTCGGCCAGGAGGGCGAGCCCCGCGGGGATTCCCTCGACGATGGCGGTGAGGCGGGGCCCATGGGATTCCCCGGAGGTGACGAAGCGGAGGCGTGACATCGCCCGGGAACCTAGCAGGGAACGGGCCTGCGATCCCCGTGCTAGCCTCGGCCCGGAATCTCGAGGGCCGGCGCCGTGAAGTTTCGCAAGTACGAGGGGCTGGGCAACGACTTCGTCGTGGTCGACGCGCTCGACGAGGCCGAGGTCCCGGCCGAGCGGGCGGTGGCGGTCTGCGACCGGCACTTCGGGGTCGGGGCCGACGGCGTGCTCCTCGTCCTGCCCCCCCGCGAGCCCGGCAGCGACGCGCGCATGCGCGTGATCAACGCCGACGGCTCGGTGCCCGAGATGTGCGGCAACGGCCTGCGGTGCGTCGCGGTCCACGTCGCGCGGTCGCGCGGGGTCGCCGGGGGCACGCTGCGGTTCGACACCGACGCCGGACCGCTCGATTGCGTGATCGACGACGCGGGCGGCGCGGGGGTCGTGACCGTCGACATGGGGATCGTGCGCGTCCTCGGGGATCGCCCGGTCGACGTCGACGGCCGCCGCGTCGTCGTGGCCGTCGCGGACGCGGGCAACCCGCACGCGGTCCTCTTCGGCGCCTTCGCGCGCGGCGACGTGGATCACCTCGGGCCGCGCGTCGCGACCCACCCCGACTTCCCGCGCGGCACGAACGTCGAGTTCAGCCACGTGCGCTCTCCTGCCGGCACCGGCGGCCCGACGGAGATCGACCTCGTCGTCTGGGAGCGCGGCGTGGGGGTGACCCTCGCGTGCGGCACCGGCGCGTGCGCCACGGTCGCCGTGGCCTGCGCCAAGGGGCTCGCGCCGCGCGGCGCGCCCGTGGGCGTGCACCTGCCGGGCGGCCGGCTCGAGGTGACGATCGACGCGGCCGGGCGGGCCATCATGCGCGGCCCGGCGAAGTTCGTCTTCGCGGGCGAGCTGCCCGAACTGGGGCAAAAATAGAGGGACGTCCCCGGCCGCTCAGCCTTCGACGATCGTCCCGATCGACTCGCCCGACACCACGCGCTTGATGTTCCCGCGCGTCGCCATCTTGAACACGCGGATGGGCATCGCGTTGTCGCGGCAGAGCGTGACCGCCGTCTGGTCCATCACGCCGAGACGCTCGGCGAGGAACTTGTCGAAGGTCATGCGCGGGTACATCTTCGCCGTGGGGAAGTGCACGGGGTCGTGCTCGTAGATGCCCTCGACCTTCGTGGCCTTGCACAGGCAGTTGGCGTGGATCTCCATGGCCCGCAGCGCCGCCGCGGTGTCGGTGGAGAAGTACGGGTTGCCCGTGCCCGCCGCGAAGATGACGATGCGCCCCTTCTCGAGGTGGCGAATGGCGCGGCGCCGGATGTACGGCTCGGCGACCTGGCGAATCTCGAGGGCCGTCATGACGCGCGTGGCGACGCCCGCCTTCTCGAGCGCGTCTTGCATGGCCAGCGCGTTGACGACGGTGGCGAGCATGCCCATGTAGTCGGCCTGCGCCCGGTCCATGCCGACGCTCGCGCCCTTGAGGCCGCGGAAGATGTTGCCGCCGCCGACGACGATGCCGATCTGCGCGCCCAGCGCGTGGACCTCGGCGAGCTCGGTCGCGGTGGCGCGGATGACCTCTCCGTCGATGCCGAAGCCGCCGTCACGCCCGCAGAGCGCCTCGCCGCTCAGCTTGAGCACGATGCGACCATACTTCAGGGACGGGTGCAGAGGGGGAGGGGCGACGGTGTCACCCTCGCGCTCATCGACAGGACGCATCGGACCTCGCCGATGACGATTACCCTCGCCGCTCCGGAGGCGCAATGGCCGAGAGACGCTCCGTGAGCTTGTCGACGAGTCTCTCCGCCCCGTGCGCGCGGGCGGCGAGCAGCGCCATGCGTACGTCACCCTCCGAGAGACCGCGGACGCTCGCGTTCTCGCTTCCCTCGCTCCCCTCGAGCGCGTCGAACTCGAACCAGACGCGCAGCCAGGTCGCATAGACGCGCTGCTCGTCGTCGGGCGCCGCGCCGAGCTCGCTCGCGAGCTCCTCGGCGGTCACGTCGTCGCCTCGTTCGAGCACCGCCTTCACGAGGACGTGCACGCGGTACAGGTCCGCCTCGCGGCTGCCGGTGGGCGCGGCGGCCCGCAGCGCCTGGACGCACCGGTCGAGGCCCGCGGCGGTGCGCGTGTTGCGCTCGAGGTCCGCGTCGACGAGCGCCCTCAAGGTCTCGATGCGGCCGCCGCGGAGGATCCGCGACGCGCTCGCGAGCGCGGCCACCGCGCCCTCTCGGTCGCCGTCGGCGAGGAGGAGCGCCGCGGTCCCGAGGTTCGTGGCGGCCCAACGCGCCAGGAACGGCATCTCCTGCCGGCGCCGCACCACGAGCCCGCGGAGCACGGGCGAGCCGGTGCGCGCCGTGCGGAGGTCCCGCGCCAGCCGCGCCTCTTCGGCGCGAAGGAGCGCCACGACCAGGAGCGGCACGACGACGAGGGCGACCACGAAGACGCGCTCGAACGGCGCCGCCGCGAACGGCGCGTGCGTGAACCCCAGCCACGCTGCCACGGCCACGAGGCTCGCCGCGACGAGGCCCGCGCTCGTCGCCGCCCAGCGGGGCGCGGTCGCGACGAGCGCCTCGCTCGGCCGTGCGGTCGATGCCACGGCATCGCGCACGGGCGATGCGACGGCGTCGCGCAAGGGCGGGGAGGGGGCTTCCATGGCGGTGCGGTAGGTCTACCAGGCGGTTTCCGAACGCCAAAAGAAAGCGGCACGGCGTACGCTCTCGTAGTAGGTCCGGGGCCGAAGAGCCCAGACGAAGGCGCGAGCACGAGGAACATGCATCGAACGATCGGGACCGTGCTCGCGCTGCTCGTGGCGTCCGCCGCCGCGTGCTCGCACGCGAGCGACTCGGCCGTTGCGGCCGACGCCGGCGCGACCGACGTGGCGCTCTCCACGGCCGAGATGCAGCAGGTGCTGGCGCGCGTCGGCGATCGTACGATCACGGTGGGCGACTACGTGGCCGCCTTGCAGCACATGGATCAGTTCGACCGCATCCAGTACTCGGCCCCGGCCCGCCGGCGCGTGCTCCTCGACGAGATGATCGACGTGATGCTCCTCGCCGACGAGGCGCGCGAGAAGGGCTACGACGAGGACCCCGCCACGCAGGAGGAGGTGCGGCAGATCCTCCGCGACGCGCTCCTGGCGAAGGCTCGCGAGGGCGCGCCCGCGCCCGCCGACATCCCCGCGCCGGAGGTGCAGGCGTACTACGACGCGCACCGCAACGACTTCCGCGATCCGGAGCGCCGCCGGGTCTCGGCGATCGTGCTCACGTCGGCCGCCGCCGCGGCGAGCGCGCTCCAGGCCGCACAGAAGCCGAACGCGTGGGGAGAGCTCGTCCGCGCCAGGTCCGTCGACCCGAGCGCGAAGCACGCCGGCGACGACGTGCCGCTCGACCTCGCGGGCGACCTCGGCTTCGTGAGCCCGCCGGGCGACGCTCGGGGCGTCAACGCGCGCGTGCCGGACGAGGTGCGCGCGGCGGTCTTCGAGATCGCGAACGTCGGCGAGGTGCTGCCGCGCGTCGTGGAGGCGGGCGGGAAGTTCTACGTCGTGAAGCTCGAGAGCAAGAGCGACGCGCGCGACCGCACGCTGCAAGACGCCGAGCGGAGCATCCGGGTGAAGCTCGCGCAGGAGAAGGTGCGCGCCGCCGAAGAGGCCATGCTGGGCGAGCTTCGCAAGCAGTACCCTGTGCAGATCGACGAGGCGGCGCTCTCGGACGTGAAGGTCGAGCCCCCCCGCGACGGCGGTGCGCCGTGAAGGCCCGCTCGAGCCTGCCCCTGGCCGCGCCGGCGGGTTCGCGCGACGACGCGGCCGACTGGCGCTGGCAGCTCCGGAACGCCGTGGGCTCGGCCGACCACCTCGCGCGCGTCCTGCCCCTCACGCCCGCGGAGCTCGAAGGCGCGCAGCGCGCCGAGCGGCAGGGGCTGCCGCTGCGGATCACGCCCTACTACCTGTCGCTGGTCGACCCCGACGACCCCGCGTGCCCCGTCCGGCGCCAGTGCGTGCCCGAGGCGCGGGAGGGCGACGACGTCCCCGGCGACCTCGTCGATCCGCTCGGCGAGCGCGCCCACGAGGTCGCCCCGCACCTCGTGCAGCGGTACCCCGATCGCGTCCTCCTCCTCGCGACGGACCGGTGCGCCGTGTACTGCCGCTTCTGCACGCGCTCGCGGATGGTCGGCGGCGGCGAGGGCGCGGTCTCGATGGAGGCCCTGGCGCCGGCGCTCGCGTGGCTGCGAGAGCACCCCGAGGTCCGCGACGTCATCGTGAGCGGCGGCGACCCGCTGGCGATGGCGACCGATCGCATCGTCCGGCTCGTCGCCGCGGTGCGCGCGGTCGAGAGCGTCGACACGATCCGCCTGGCCACGCGCGTCCCGGTCACCCTCCCGATGCGCATCACGCCCGAGCTCCTGCGCGCGCTCCGCCCGTACCACCCCTTGTGGGTGATGACGCACTTCAACCATCCCAAAGAGCTGAGTCCCGAAGCGGTCGCCGCGTGCGAGGCCCTCGCCGACGCGGGCTTCCCGGTCATGAACCAGACCGTCCTCCTCTCCGGCATCAACGATCACGAGGACACGCTCGAGGCGCTCTTCCGCCGGCTCGTTCGCGCGCGCGTCCGGCCGTACTACCTGCTCCAGGCGGACCCCGTCCGGGGGACCGGGCACCTCCGGACGCCGCTCGCCCGGGGCCCCGAGCTGATGGCCCGGCTCCAGGGGCGCCTTTCGGGCATCGCCCTGCCGAAATTCATCTGCGACACGCCGGGCGGGCGCGGAAAGGTGCCGCTTTTGGCGGATGCGGTGGTCCACGCCCAGGGCGGCAAGACGATCCTCCGCACCTTCCGTGGCGAGTTGGTGGAGTACATCGACCCCCCGGCGGCGGGCCGCGGTGCGGAAAGCCCCAGTTCCGATTGACGGATTCCCTGGCGATTCCCTAGCCTCGGTATTCGTCTTGGGTCTCCAGCGTTCGCGCGTCGCGTCGTCCTCGCGTCCGAGCTTCGGTCGGTGTCGGAGCGTGTTCTCCGTCGTGCTCGGCGCCGCGATGCTGACCGCGCCCGTCGCGAGCGCGGACGTGCCGCCGCCGCCCCCGCCTCCGGCGGCTCCCGCCCCGGCTGCGCCGCCGCCGCCGCCGGCGCCGGTGAGCGCGACCGCCGAGTCCGCGGCTGGCGACAAGGCCTTGAAGGCGCACGACCTCGCCGGCGCCCTCGGCCACTACCAGGCCTCGCTCCAGGCGGGCCCCTCGGCGCACGCCCAGCTCGGCGTGGCCGACGCGCTCTACGAGCTCGGTCGCGCGGCCGACGCGTACAGCGCGTACTCCGACGCGCAGGACACGTACGGGCCGAAGCTCGGCGGCGGCGACAAGACGACCCTCCTCGCTCGCCTGAAGGAGCTCGCGTCGAAGACGGGCGCGCTCTCGATCCACGTCGACGAGGCCGGGTCCGACGTCACGGTCGACGGCAAGTCGGTCGGCACGTCCCCGATGGCCGCGCTCCTTCGCGTCGCGACCGGCCCCCACGAGGTGCGGGTCACGCGGGCCGGCTTCGTGCCGTTCGTCGCCCAGGCCGACGTGCAGCCCGACGGCAAGGCGGTGGTCGACGCGGTCCCGCTCGTCGCGCAGCCCACGCGCGGCCACGTGATCGTCCACGCGCCGGGCGCCGAGCCCCTCCGCGTCGTCATCGACGGCGTCGACCTCGGCGCCACGCCGTGGGAAGGCGACCTCCCGTCCGGGCCGCACGAGATCGCCGGTCGCAGCTCGACCCAGACCGCGACCTCCCAGACGGTGAACCTCGCCGTGGGCGACCACGTCACGATTGACCTCGTGACCTCCGCGACGGCGGCGCACCTCCAGGTGACGACGAGCGACGCGAAGGGCCAGGTCTTCGTCGACGGCGTGAACAAGGGCGAGGGGAGCTTCGCGGGCGACGTGGCCCCGGGCTCGCACACGCTCGTGGTCGAGCGCCCGGGCTTCCTCCGCTTCGAGAAGACGGTCTCGCTGGGCGAGCGCGAGACGTGGGCCGAGACCGTGACGCTGCAGCCGGCGGTGGCGGCCAACGCGAACCCGGGCGTCGCGCCCGATCGGCCGTACGAGGGCCTCTACGGCGGGTTCGGGCTCGCGGGCCTCTTCGGCCTCAACCACCAGGGCACGGACGTCGACACGAACTGCGACGGCCTCGGCGCGTCGTCGTGCGACGAGGGCCAGCCCACCGGCGGCGCCCTCTTCGGGTACCTCGGCTGGACGTGGGACCCGGTCGGCTTCGAGCTGTTCCTCGCCGCGCAGGTCGACTCGCTCGACGAGAAGGCGCACTTCTCGACGACCGCGGGCCAGAACGCGACCTCGTTCGTCTCGTCGCCGGCGCGCGACGAGGAGTTCCGCTCGATCCGCATCGGCGGCATGGCGGCGGCGCGGGTGCGGGCCTCGGCGCAGTGGCGATTCATCCGCGGGACGATCGCCGGGGGCCTCGGGCTCTCGTACAAGAAGATCGCCTTCTGGGAGCGCGAGACGCACACCACCGACGGCTCGAACGATTTCGACCTCTACGTCCCGAGCGTGGGCAGCGTCTCGTACATCTCGCCGGCGCTCTCGATCGAGGCCGCGGCGCAGTTCCGCGTGTCGCAGAGCGTGGCCATCTCCGTGGGCCTCGAGATGTGGGCGGACAACGCGAGCATCTCCGGCACCACGACGATCCCGGCCTCGCCGGGGCGCATGGTCGGCGGCGCCACGACGGCTCCCCAGCGGATTGAGACGCCGGCGTACCAGCTCGCCAGCGGCCCGCAGGTGTCTCTATCGCCGTTCATCGGCATGCAGTTCGGGCCGTAAGGCCCCTACGCCGTCAGGGCGCTAGGCGTTCGCGGAGAGGGCGGCCGTCGTCGGAGGCGCGGCCCTGGAGGAGCAGGTAGTCGACTCCGAAGGGCCAGCGGAGCTGCACGAACACGTCCGTGAGCGCCGCGGGGGTCTGGTCGATCATGACGTGCGCGGTGGCGGCGCACGCGCCGCCCTCCATCGCCGCGTCGATGGCGATCTCGCGTCCCGGGATCGCGTGGAGGCGAAAGACCACCCGCCCGCCGTGGTCGCCGCGGCTGACCACGCGTTGCGACGCGATGCCGTACGCGGGCACCTCCCGCGCGAGGAGGGGCTCGGTCGCGAGCGGCCCGTGCTCGCGCATGCGCCAGTAGGCGAAGACGGGCGCGGTGCCCGAGGGGGCGCACGCGTCGTCGAGCGTGACGCCGTAGTGGACCTCGTTCTTGTTCTCGCTCTTCGCGATGAAGAAGACGCTGCCGAGCACGTGGCCCGGGTCGCCGCGCTCCGCCGGCCGCACCACGGGCGCGGCGAGCACGAGGGTCGCGACGAGGCTCGCGCAGCGCGCGAGCGGCCAAGGCCGCATGGCTCGCCACGATGGGACGCCTCCGTGACGGGCATGTCGCGCGCGCGGGGACTCTTGGTGAAACGCCGCCCGGCGAGCGCTGCGCTAACCTGTCGCCTCGCGTGCCCGAGCTTCCCGACGTCGAAGTCTACCTCCTTCACCTCCGCCGCCGCGTCGCCGGCGAGGTGCTGCAGCAGGTCCGTGTGGCGAGCCCGTTCCTCGTGCGCTCGTTCGACCCGCCGCTTCGCGCCGCGCACGGCAAGAAGGTGCTGGGCCTCCGGCGCGTCGGGAAGCGAATCGTGTTCGACCTCGAGGAGGACCTCCACCTCGTCCTTCACCTGATGATCGCCGGACGCCTGCGCTGGCGGGACCCGGGAGCGGCCGTGCCGGGCAAGGTGGGGCTCGCGGCGTTCGACTTCGCGCCGGGGACGCTCGTCCTCACGGAGGCGTCCCCGAAGAAGCGGGCGTCGCTCCACGTGGTCCGCGGCGAGGACGGTGTGCGCGGCCTCGACCCGGGCGGCATCGAGCCGTTCGAGGTCGACGCGGCCGGCTTCGCCGCCGCGCTCCGCAGCGAGAACCACACCATCAAGCGGGCGCTCACCGACCCGCGGCTCGTGAGCGGCATCGGCAACGCGTACTCGGACGAGATCTTGTGGCGGGCGCAGATGTCCCCCATGAAGCTCACGCAAAAGCTCTCCGACGAGGACTACGCCAGGCTCTTCGAGGCGACCCAGGCCACGCTCCGCGAGTGGACCGAGCGCCTCGCGCTCGACACGGGAGACGCCTTTCCGGAGAAGGTCACCGCCTTCCGCGACGAGATGGCCGTGCACGGACGCTACAAGAAGCCCTGTCCGCGCTGCGGCGCGCCCGTTCAGCGCATCGCGTACGCCGACAACGAGGCCAACTACTGCGCGCGCTGCCAGACCGACGGCAAGCTCCTCGCCGACCGCGGGCTGTCGCGCCTGCTCCGCGGCGACTGGCCCAAGACGCTCGACGAGCTCGAGACACGGATGGGCCGCGCGAAAGATCCCTGACCACGTCCGTCTCCGGCGAGACGGGCGGTCCTCTCCGACATCCAATGCCATCCAGAGGAACCAGCCCATGCCGCTCGACCACTACGTGACGCTCGGCCGCTCCGGCCTTCGCGTCAGCCCCTTCTGCCTCGGGGCCATGACCTTCGGTGAAGACCTCGGATGGGGCACGTCCGTCGCCGACTCCGAGCGCATCATCGACCGCTACGTCGAACGCGGTGGAAACTTCATCGACACCGCCAACTTCTACACCAAGGGCCACTCCGAGAAGATCGTCGGGGACCACATCGGCCGGCACCCGCGCAAGCGCGACCGCCTCGTCCTCGCGACGAAGTTCTTCGGCAACATGTTCCTGGGCGATCCGAACGGCGGCGGCGCCAGCCGCAAGGCCATCCACGCCCAGCTCCACGAGTCGCTCCGCCGCCTTCAGACGGACTACATCGATCTCTACTGGCTCCACTGCTGGGACCGGAACACGCCGATCGAAGAGACCCTGCGCGCGCTCGACGACATCGTCGCGGCGGGCAAGGTCCGCTACATCGGCTTCTCCGACACGCCGGCGTGGAAGGTCGCGCAGGCGCAGGTCACCGCGCACCTCCGCGGCTGGTCGCCGATTGTCGCCCTTCAGATCGAGTACTCGCTGCTCGAGCGCACCGTCGAGGGCGAGCTCGTCCCGATGGCGCGCGAGCTGGGCCTCGGCATCACGCCGTGGTCGCCGCTCAAGGGCGGAGCGCTCTCCGGCAAGTACAAGCGCGCCGACAAGGGCAGCCACAAGTTCGACCGCGGCGCCTTCCTCGAAGGCACCCTCGCCGACGACCGCACGTACGACGTCGCCGAGGTCTGCGAGCAGGTCGCCAGGGAGGCGGGCACCACGACGGCCCGCGTCGCCCTGGCCTGGGTGCAATCGCAGCCGGGCGTCGCGTCGACCATCATCGGCGCGCGGACCCTCTCGCAGCTCGACGACAACGTCCAGGCGCTCGACGTCCACCTCACGCCGTCGCAGCTTCAGCGCCTCGCGGACGCGAGCAAGCCGAAGCTGAACTTCCCGGCCGACTTCCTAGGCCTCGCCGGCGCGCTCGCGAACGGCGGAACGACGGTGAACGGCGTGAAGCTCCCGGTGTTCCCCGTCGTTCCGATGAACGACTCCGAGCGGCACTAGAGCAGACTCCTCGCGTTACTTGAGGCTCGCCGCGTCGGCGCCGATGGCCATGATGCCGGCGTCGAGGGCGCCCGGGGCGCTCGAATCGAAGCTCGAGCCCCCGTCGTCCCCGGTGCCATCCGAGGACGATCCGCTGCTGCCGCTGGTCGAAACTCCGGCGCCGCCGCTGCCCGAAGACGATCCGGCGACGCTCCCGCTGCCGCCCGAGCCGCTGCCGGACGACCCGGGGCCCGCGTCGCTCTCCGGCGCGCCGCCGGCGCAGACGATCGTGGCGGTCACCGGGATGTTCGGCGCGGCGAGCATCTGCTGGGCGGCGGCGCCCGAGGCGGCGACGATGCCGTTGCGGAGCTGGTCGCACGAGTTGCCGCAGACGCGGAGCCGCCCGTTGTCGAGGTTCCAGCCGTCGACCGCGCTCTGGTTCGCGGGCGAGCAGTTCGCGTTGAAGGGGATCGTGACGGGGCTCTGCTCCGGCAGCGTGTACTGGACCAGCACCGACGTCGGGCTGGTGCCGGTCGGCAGCGAGTCGTAGTCGTAGAGGCACGTCCCGAGCTGCGTGACGAGGTTCGCGAAGTTGAGCGCCACCGCGTCGGGATCCGGCTGCGTCGCGTCGAGCACCTGCACCGCCTGCGGCAGATCGGACTGCACGCCCTGGTAGAAGGCGAGCGCGCTCGTGTCTTGCGAGTCGTTGCCGAGGACGACGAAGTTCGTCTGGATGCTCGGGGTCTCGTTGAAGGCCGTCGTGATCTCGGCCTCGAGCGACGCCTTCACCGTGGGTCCGAAGGTCGGCGGGCAGTCGTTCGTCGTGTCGGGCGCCCGGTTCACGAAGAACATCGCGGTCGCCAGGTTCGGCGTCTCGCCGCCCTGCAGGAAGCTGGCGATGCGGGCGTAGACGCCCGTGTCGCTGCGGCAGGCACCCTGGAGGTCCATCGCGTTCGGCGTGATGCAGAACTGGTTCGCGCAGAGCTGACCCGGCACGGTGCAATCGGCGTTGTTGGTGCACGCCGTCGTCGTGATGGCGTCGGTCGGCGTCCACGCGGCGAGCGCCATCGCCATCTTCGGTTGCACGGTGGCCGCGAGGTCGAAGTCGACGCCGGGGGGAGAAAAGGTCGTGTAATCGGTGCCGCCGCTGCAATCGGCGGGGTTGTCCGAGAGGAAGTTGAACGCCGCGTACGTGCGGCTGAACACCGGGTCGGTCAGCGAGAGGCTCGCCAGGGTGGCCGCGCCGTTCGCGCCGAACGCCCCGTACATGTAGTCGGAGTGGTCCATCGCGATGTAGAGCGCGCTCGGCGTCGGCGCGAGCGGGACCGGGACGTTGCAGGTGCCGTCGGTGCTTGTCCCCGACGGGAGCGAGGGCGTGTTCGTCTGCTGCCCGGCGCAGATCGGCAGGAGCGGCGTCTTCGGCGGGCACTGGTTGGTGACGCGGAGGTCGCTGATCGTGATGTACGAGCCCGTGCCGGTGGCGGGCGCCGCCGGCGGCGTCTGCGCCTGGTGGACGAGCGCGCAGAGGCCCGGCGCGAGCTTGAACTGGGTGCCGAAGCCCGCGTCGGCCGCGAGGGGAATGAAGCCCTCGGTCGCGTCCTCGCTCAGGATCTCGCTCTCGCCGCCCGACTTGAACTGCGAGAAGTACCGTCCGCTCGGGTCCTGCGACCAGGTGAAGGTCTGGTAGTAGACGCGCACGTTGAGCCCCAGGGGCGCCGGGCCCGGGAACGCGTAGGTGCAGCTGTCGTAGTCGACGAGCTCCGGCGCGAGGGCCTCGGTCGGACCGGCGTCGCCGCCTCCGAAGCACTTGGCGGGGTCGAAGCAGACGTCGGTGCCGTCGAGGAGGCTCTTGTCGTAGTCGACCAGCGCGCTCTCGGCCATGGTCGAGTCGACGCACGTGTTGCCCTTGCAGGCCATCGTGCCGTCGCCGCAGTCGGTGTTCCAGCACGAGTACGTGAGCGGCATCGGCACGAAGAGCGTGTGCCCCGTCACGAAGGTCTGGATCGACCGGCGCAGGATTCTGCGAGCCGCCGGTGCCGACCGGCATGCTCGTGAGGTTCGTGCAGTCGTCGGACATCTCGCACGGCACTTCGTAGCCGCGCACCGTGATCGTGATCGTCGTGGTCGCCGAGTCGTCGCTGCCCGACACGACGCCGAGGGTGCTCGGGAGCTCTACCGTGCCGTTCGGCCCGACGTCGTAGCCCTGGTCGAAGACCGGGATGGGGTGGCCCTCGGTCTGCACCGTGATGCGCACCGCCTGGAGGTCCTGCGGCACCACGACCTGGCTCGACACGCCGGGAATGAGCTCCGTCGGCTTCGTCGCCGAGCAGCTCGCGCTGGCCGCCGAGACCGCCACCAACGCGCCGAGCGCGAGAGGCGCCGCGAGGCTCGATAAGGACATCATCCGCATCTGCGAGCTCTCCCTAGAAGTGCACGGCGTAGCTCGCCGTCGTGAGGAACGGCGAGATGTTGCCCGGGGTGGGGCTCGCCTCGTTCGGCTTGAAGATGAAGTACCCCGCGACAATCCCGCCCGTGACGACGAGGAGCGTGCCGACCCCCCACCCGACCCACGAGGTCTTCACCTCGGCGTTCAGGGGGACGTTGACCTCGCGGAGCTGGTCGTCCGCGACGAACACCTCGCTCGAGAACGTCTGGAAGCCGGGCTTCGTCACCACGAGCTGGTGGCCGCCCGTCGTCGAGACGACGCCGTCGTAGCTGCCGCTGCCGACCACGCGCTCGTCGATGCTGATGGCCGCCCCGTCGGGCGCGCTCACCTTGATGCGCCCTTCGTGGCGCTCCTGCGAGAGCGTGAGGGTGAGGGTCATCGGCTGCTTGTACTGGACGTCGACGGTCTGCCCGACCGTGACGAAGCCCGGAGAGCGCGCCTCGATCGTGTGGCGGTCGGCGCTCAGCTCGCCCTTGAACGGGGCGGGGCCCATGTCGCGCCCGTCGATGACGACCGTAGCCGCCGGCGCGCCGCCGACCGTGACCGAGACGAGCGCGGTCTTGTTGATCGGCTCGAGGCGGAAGGCCACCGGCGTCTTCGTGCCGGCCGCGACCTCCACCGGCTGCACCGCCTCGATGAACCCTTCCTTCGTCAGCTTGAGCACGTGCTTGCCGACGTCGATGCGCACGGGGCTCGTGAAGGGTGTCTTCCCGACGGGGTAGTCGTCGATGGTGAGCGTCGCGTCCGCCTCGCTCGCCGCGACCTCCACGGTCGTGACGAACTGCTGGACGATCGCGACCGCGTTCTTCAGCTCCTGGAGCTCGGAGGCCGCGAGCTGCGACGCCCCCTCCGCCTGCTCTCGCTCCCAGGCGTCGACCGCGCGCGCGTAGTGCGTGAGGAGCTTCTCGGTCACGCCCACGTTGAAGAGTACGCGAGGGTTGTGCGAGAGCTCGTACGCGCGCTGGAACTCGACGAGCGCGCCGCGGTAGTCGCTGGCGCCGGCGAGCTGCTTCGCGGCGTCCCACGCCTTGCGCGCGGGCTCGGGGAGCTGGGAGCGCACGTCGACCGGCGCGGGCGTCGGCGCGGCGGGCGGCGCCGCGAGCGCGGTCTGCGCGACGAGCAGCGCGGCGAGTGCGAACGGCAAGGATCGGTCGAGGGCTCTCATACGGGGCTCGCGGGCACGGTCAGTGGAGCTTCAGGTCACCGAGCTCGGTGGGGAGGGGCGCGGGGCCGGGGCCGGGCGGGGGCGCGGCGGTGGCCGAGGGGTGCGGAGGCAAGGGTCTGGAGGTGGGCGCGAGGCGCGCCGAGGGCGCGGCCGGAGGCGGGGCAGGCGCCGCGCTCGGCTCCGGCGCGAGCACCACGGTGGTGTTCGCGGGGGCGATCGGCGCCGCGGGGGCGGGAGGGGGAACGGGAACGGCGGGCGGCGGTGCGACCGCCGCGCGCGCCGCGGAGTCGGCGGGCGCCTCGACGTGCCGGCCCTGCGCCCGGACGAACATCGCGCCGCCCACGGCCACCGCGGCGGCCGCGACGATGCCCAGGGCGATGCCGTTGCGCCCGCTCTTCTCGCGCGGCGGCGTCGGGGTGGCCTCTCGCGCGACCCCCACCTCGGTCGAGGGCGGGCGCGGCGGCGGCTGGGTGGTCGCGAACGTGCGGGCCGTGGCCTCGCTCTGGTTGACGCGCGAGCTCTCGTCGACCGGCGTCAGGGAGTGCTGCGGCGGCGACAGCGACGGCAGGAGGCTGGGCGTGTTGGGCAGCTGGCTGCGCCGGCCGGACCGCACGCGCGCCAGCACCGTCGCCGTGCGCTCGTCGGCGAAGGGCGCCAGCGCCTCGGCCATGTCGGCCGCGGAGTCGAACCGCCCCTCGCGCTCGCGCGCCAGGGCGCGGTGCACGACCCCCGCGAGGCCCTCGGGCAGGTCGGGGCGGAGGTTCGTGATCGGCTCGGGCTCGGTCGTGAAGATCTTGAAGAGGATCTCGGTGAACTCGCCCGACTCGCAGGTGTACGGCGTGCGGCCCGCCAGCATCTCGTAGAGGATCGCGCCCGTGGAGTAGAGGTCGGTGCGGTGGTCGACGTCCCTCGGCGACCGCGCCTGCTCCGGCGACATGTAGAGGGGCGTCCCGAGCGCGCTGTTCGTGCGCGTGAGCTGCCCGCTCTTCCCGTCGTCGGCCGCGCGCACCTTGCTGATGCCGAAGTCGACGAGCTTCACGAAGTCGCGCTCGCCGTCGCGCTCGACGACGAAGACGTTCGACGGCTTCATGTCGCGGTGCACGATGCCGGCGGCGTGCGCCGTCTGGAGGGCGCGGAGGACCTGCACCGTGAAGTGCACGGCCCGCGGCACCGGCATCGTGGGGCCTTCGCGCTCGAGGAGCTGCCCGAGGTCGAAGCCGTCGAGGAACTCCATCACGAGGTACGGGGCGCCGCTGGGCAGCCGCCCGACGTCGAAGACCTTCACGACGTGGTCGCTGTCGATCTGCGACGCGGCGACGCCCTCGTTGACGAACCGCTCGATCGCGCCCGGCATCGACAGCACGGCGCCGCTGATGAACTTCAGCGCCACGGGCGCGCGCCGGAGGAGGTGCGTGGCCTTGGCGACCGCGCCCATGCCGCCCTCGCCGAGGACGCGCTCGACACGGTACTTGCCGTCGAGCACCTCGCCCGCCTGCGGGTACGCGAAACTCACGCTGAACGGAGGCTGCATTCGAAGGGAGGGCCGGGCGCGGTACAGACCCGCCCGAGCTCCCCCAGGATAGCGGGTTCGTCGACTCCAGCCTAGGCACGGAACCGTAGGGGGTCGGCGGTTCGAATCCCGCCAGGGCCCTTCCCCGGGAGCGCCCATTTCGCGATATACGACGTCCCAGCCATGTCCTCGTCGCCTACTTCCCCCAAAGCTCCCGAGCCCGCCAAGCAGGCCGCCCACCTCCAGCGGCTCGACGACATCAACGCCCGCGCCCTCCTCGGCGGCGGGGCGGACCGCATCAAGAAGCAGCACGAAGGCGGGAAGCTCACGGCCCGCGAGCGCATCGACCTCCTCCTCGACCCGGGGTCGTTCATCGAGATCGGCCGGCTGGTCGTGCACCGCTGCACCGATTTCGGGATGGAGGACCAGAAGATCCCGGGTGACGGCGTCGTGACCGGCCACGGCCTCATCGACGGGCGCAAGGTCTTCGTCTTCGCTCAGGACTTCACGGTCTTCGGCGGGAGCCTGAGCGGCGCGTACGCCCAGAAGATCTGCAAGGTGATGGACCTCGCCATCAAGGTGGGGGCCCCGGTCATCGGCCTCAACGACTCGGGGGGCGCCCGCATCCAGGAGGGCGTCGAGTCCCTGGCGGGGTACGCCGATATCTTCCTCCGGAATACGCTCGGCAGCGGGGTCATCCCGCAGATCAGCTGCATCATGGGGCCGTGCGCCGGCGGCGCCGTGTACTCCCCCGCCATCACCGACTTCATCCTGATGGTCGAGGGGACGAGCTACATGTTCATCACCGGCCCCGACGTCATCAAGGCGGTGACCCACGAGGAGGTCACCAAGGAGGACCTCGGCGGCGCGTCCGCGCACGCGAGCAAGAGCGGCGTCTGCCACCTCACGTCGCCCGACGACAAGACGTGCCTCGCGCAGACGCGCGAGCTCCTCTCGTTCCTGCCGTCGAACAACCAGGAAGACCCGCCCTTCAAGGCGACGCAGGACCCGGCGACGCGGGAGGTGCCCGAGCTCGACACGATGATCCCGCTCGAGGCGAGCAAGCCGTACGACGTGAAGGACGTCGTCCGCGCCGTGGTCGACGACGGGTACCTCTTCGAGGTCGCCGAGGCGTACGCGCAGAACATCGTCGTGGGGTTCGCGCGCATCGGCGGGCGGGCCGTGGGCGTCGTCGCGAACCAGCCGGCGATCCTCGCGGGCGTCCTCGACATCCACTCTTCGATGAAGGCCGCGCGCTTCGTGCGCTTCTGCGACTGCTTCAACATCCCGCTCGTCACCTTCGTCGACGTGCCGGGCTTCATGCCGGGCACCGATCAGGAGTACGGCGGCATCATCAAGCACGGCGCGAAGCTCCTCTTCGCGTTCGCCGAGGCGACCGTCCCCAAGGTCACGGTCATCCTCCGCAAGGCGTACGGCGGCGCGTACGACGTCATGGCGAGCAAGCACATTCGCGCCGACGTGAACTTCGCGTTCCCCACCGCCGAGATCGCGGTCATGGGCCCCGACGGCGCCGTCAACATCGTCCGCCGCGGGGAGATCATGCAGGCGGCGGACCCCGAGAAGGCGCGCGCCGCGTTCGTCGCCGACTACCGCGAGAAGTTCGCCAACCCCTACAAGGCCGCCGAGCTCGGGTTCATCGACGAGGTCATCTACCCGCGCACCCTCCGCGCGCGGCTGCACCGCAGCCTCGAGCTCCTCAAGGACAAGCGCGACAGCAACCCGCCGAAGAAGCACACGAACATTCCGCTCTGAGCAGGCCCGGCCGTCTACTTCCCGCTCGGCGGGGCGGTGGAGAGCGTGAAGCTGTCGCGGTTGATCTTCCCGGTGATCTCGCCGAGCCGCGGGTGCTCGTCGATGAACGCCAGCATCGTGCGCGCGAGCTCCCGGTAGCGGGGCCGGTCGAAGCTCCCGCGCAGGAGCTCGACGCGCAGGAACACCGCCGCGGTCTGCACGACGTCGCAGAGGCAGTACGAGTTGACCTCGTCGAGCCGGCCGGCGTGCACCATCGGCAGGACCTGCGAGCCGTCGACCCCCACCTTGCCGGGGAAGCCGACGAGCTTCGCGTACGCGTCGAGGCGCGCGTTCTTCGTCGCGCCGAAGTCGGCGAGGAAGTCCATGAGGTCGAAGTGCCCCTCGGTGGAGTAGCGGTACCGGGTGTTCCGGTCGCTGAACCACCAGGGCATCGGAACGCCGTGCTTGAGGGCGCGGCTCGTGATGACCGGCATGTCGAAGCCCCGGCCGTTCCAGGTGACGACCGTCGGCCGCTTCGCGTCGAGCCAGTGCGCGAAGTCGGTGAGCATCTGCCCCTCGGTCCCGTTCTCGCCCACCACGCCGAGCCGCTTCGGCACGTAGTCCTCGAGCAGCATGCAGCCGAGCGTCACGATCTGGTTGTGCGGCGGCGGCGGCACGCGCTCGCTCTCGTCGGCGCGCGGGAGCTCCGGATCGGGGATCGTCTCGATGTCGAGGATGAGATGCGTGGGGCTCAAAACTTGGCCCTCCTTGGCCTGATTCTCTATCGCGGGAGTCGACGGAGGAAGAGATGAACACCGAGGATCGCCGCGCGCCGGGTGCGACGCGGATGCCGTTCGACGGGCTTGTCGAGATCGGGGGCGCGCTCGGGCCTTCGTTCGAGGCCCAGGCCATGGACGTTTCCGAAGAGGGAATGCACCTTCGAACGGCCTACTTGCCCGAACAAGGGCAGCTTTTGACGTGCCGGTTCGACGCCGGGTCGGGGCAGAGCGTGCTCGCGTCGGGCGAGGTCGTATGGTCGCAGACGGCCGACAAAGGCGGCGAGTTCGGCGTTCGGTTCACCGACATGGACGCGGAGAGCGTCGAGTCGGTCAAGCGCATCTGCGGCGTCGACGTCGCCGCCGCGGCGCCGGCCGCGCCGCCCGTGCACACCGGCTCGAAGGTGCGCCTCCACATCGACGGCCTCGCGTCGCCGATGAAGGCCAAGATCCGCGAGGCCCAGACCGCCGCCGTCACCGTCGGCAGCGACCTCGGCTTCCTGCAGGTCGGCCGCCAGCTCGAGCTCGAGGACGCGCAGAGCGGCAACAAGCGCCCCGCGAACATCGATCGCGTCGAGGTGGCGGTGGACCCGACCTCGCACATCCCGCAGCTCGTCGTGACGCTGCGGTACGCGGACGTGAAAGCCCCCACCCCGAGCGTCGCCCCGCCGGCACCGTCGAAGGGCTGGGCTTCGGCGAGCGCGCCGTCGGGCGACGACCTCGCCGCCATGGAGGAGGCCTCCGCGAAGATGAAGGGCGCGCTGGCGCAGAACCTCTCGAAGGTCGGCCCCGCGGTCGAGCGCTTCGCGGCCCGCGCCAAGACGATGGTCGCGCTCCTGGCCAAGCGCCAGGCGGAGCGGGCGCCCGCGCGCCGCATCACCGCGCCGCCCCCGGGCGGCGGCCTGCACACCAGCGGTCGCCGCGTCGTCCGCGGCGAGGAGGGCGCGCCCGAGGAGAGCGCGTCCGCCCCGAAGCTCATGACGACGCAGCGCAAGGCCGCCATCGCCGGCGCCGTGATGCTCGCGGCCGTCCTCGGCGCGCTCGCCCTGAAGAAGTCGCATCACGACGCGGACGCCTCGGCCGCCCCCGCCGCCTCGTCGGTCGCGGCGACGGACGTCGCGCCGCCCGGCGCCTCGGCCTCCACGGCCCTCGGCAGCCCGCCGCCGGAGCTGCCCGCGCCGCCCCCGGCGCCCGCCGCCGCGTCTCCCCTGTCCTCGTCGGCCCTCTCGGCCGACGACACGTCGGACACGGCCCCGCGGAGCCACAAGCACGTGCACGTCGCGCCCTTCGGCAACGGGCCCGTCCACCACGGGAACGTGCTTCACATCAAGATGGACGGTCCGATCGAGGCCATCGAGGGCGCGCAGCTCCCGACCGGCTTCACCGTGAAGGTCCCCGGCCACAAGTCGGTGGAGGCCGCCGCGCCGCTCGCCGCGCGCGACTCGCGCATCGCGGCCATCAAGGTCGAGAACGAGGGCGCCGGCGCGGTGCTCACGGTCGCCTTCAAGGACGGCGTCCCGAACTACCAGGTCACGGCGCACGGCGACCGGCTCTCGATTGCCCTCGCTCCCCTCGGCTCGCTCGACGAGACCATGGCGAAGAAGGACGAGAAGGGCGCGAAGGCCAAGCACAAGCACGCCAAGAAGACCGACGAGAACTGAGCCTCGCCCCCAGTCGAGAGAGAGAAATTCCCCGTTTCTTTTCTTCTGCTCAGCGACGCCCGCGGCCCTTGCGCGTCTCGCGGGGGAGGACGGTGGCGCTCGTCGCCACCAGGTCCCACGCGTCGCGCTCGCCGCGGGCGAGGCGCAGGGCGCCCGCGTAGGCGATCATCGCGGCGTTGTCGGTGCAGCTCGCGAGGGGCGGCACCAGCACGCGTAGGCCGCGTTCGTTCCCGAGCTCCGTCGTTCGCCGGCGGAGCTCGCGGTTCGCGGCGACCCCGCCGCCGAGCACCACGTCGGCCACGCGCTCGCGGAGCGCCGCGTCGACGACCTTTTTCGCCAGCGTCGAGGTCACCGTGGCCTGGAACGCGGCGCAGACGTCGGCGAGGAGGGCACCTTCGGGGCGGCCGTTGCGCGCGACCCACTGCGCGACCTGCGTCTTGATGCCCGAGAAGCTCATCTCGAACGAGTCGCGGCTCGCCATCGGGGCCGCGAGCTTCACCCGCGACGGATCCCCCGACGGCGCGAGGCGGTCGATGGCCGGCCCACCCGGGTACCCGAGCCCGAGGAGCTTGGCGACCTTGTCGAACGCCTCCCCCGCGGCGTCGTCGCGCGTCGCGCCGATCTCGCGGATGGCATCCGCGCGCGGGGCGTCGACGCGGTAGATGGCCGTGTGACCCCCGGAGGCGAGGAGGCACACGAAGGGGAACGTCGGAGGCGGCACGTCTGCCTCGTCCCCGCGGCGGAGGAAGACCGCGAGCAGGTGCCCCATCAGGTGGTCGACCCCGACGAGCGGCTTGCCCGCGGCCCACGCGAGGCCCTTGGCCGTCTGCACCCCGACGAGCAGCGCGCCGACGAGCCCGGGCCGGTTCGTGACGGCGATGCCGTCCACGTCCGCGAGCTTCACCCCGGCCCGCCCGAGCGCCTCGCGGACGACCGGCCCGATGCTCCGCAGGTGGTCCCGCGACGCGAGCTCGGGGACGACCCCGCCGTACGCGGCGTGCGTCGTCACCTGCGAGTGGACGGCGTCGCTCGCGACCCGGCCCTCCGCGTCGACGAGCGCGGCGCCCGTCTCGTCGCACGACGACTCGATGCCTAGTACGAGCACGAATCCGTCTGGCGCGTGATTTGGAACACCGCGAACAGGTTCCCTCCGGTCGCCGCCGCGCCGCCGTCCTCGGAGATGGCCGGCGCGCCGCGAAGCAAGCGCACCTCGATGCCGCCCGACTGCATCAGCGAGATGACCGTGAAGACGTCGTCCCCCGCGCTCGACGTCGCCACGTAGAGGAGGTTCTTGAGGCGCCCCTCGCCGAACGTGAAGGTCGAGAGCGGGTCGTGCCATATCTGCGGGATGGGCCGGAGGGCCGCGTGGCTGAACATGCCGTCGCTCGTCGAGATGGCGCCGGGCGCATCTTCCAGGTGATCGGTGTCGAGGGTCAGGCAGAGGCCCGTGCCGGCGTCGATCCCGGCGAGCACGAACCCGGCGCCGACGACGGGGCCCTGGTAGCTGCCGCCGCCGTTCGTGGAGAACCCCGAGAGGTCCCGGCAGCCCGCGGCGGCCAGCGCGCCGAGGCCGCCGAGCCCGAGCACCAGGCAAACCCTCGTGATGCGGCCCCCCATCAGCGTGCCAGCGCGCTCGCGGCGTCGCGGACGCGCGGCTCGGGGTCGGAGGCCGCGACGCGCGCCGCGACGGTCTTCGCGCCGGCCGCGTCGAACGACGCGAGCGCCTCGAGCGCCGCCTGCCGGACGAGCGCATAGGTGTCCTTCGTCGCGGCTTCGGCGAGCCGCGGCGCCGCGCCCGCCGCCCCGGTGGAGCCCATGTGGCCCAGCCGCCCGAGGGCCTGCGCGGCCAGGATGCGCATCGCCCAGCTCTCGTGGGTGGCGAGGATGCCGGCGACGGCCGCGACCGCGCGCTCGTCGCCCGGCGCGACCTGTCCGCCCAGGCGCGGCGAGCCGACCGCGGAGAGCGCCACCCGCTGCACCGCCTCGCTGCTGTCTTGCAGGGCCGCGACCACCGCGTCGATGGCCGCGTCGTCCGCGGACCGCGCGACCAGCACGATCGCCTTCATGCGCAGCGCGGGATCCGGGTTTCGCGCGAGCGGGACGAGGCTCGGCGCCAGCGCGCTCGCCACGGCGCGCGCCGCGTCGGCGCCCGGACCGGTCTGCCCCGGGCCCACGAACGGCAGGAGCTCGCCCTGCCCGCTGCCCAGCGCGTCGATCACCGCCGTGGCGCGCGGGCCCGAAGCGCGCAGCGCCGCGAGCGCCGCCCGCTGCACCGGCTCCTCGAAGCGCGCCAGCGCCGCGGCCCGCTCGGCCTCGCTCGCCGCGGGGATGCCCCCGGGCCGCGGCTCGCGCGGCGCCAGACGATCGAGCAGGGCCTCGACGTCGACCGCGCCGGACGGAGGGACGTCGAGCGGATCGGGCGCGTCGCTCCCGCCGGCCTCGGCGCGCCGAGCCCTCGCCGCGTCGCCGCTGGCGACCATCGCGAGCGCCGCGACGGCCGTCTCCGACAGGGCCTGCGCGGCCCCGCGCGCCTGCGCCCCCTCCGGATCGCCCGCGAAGACCGCGTCGGCCATGGCCTGCACCGCCGCGCGCTGCCAGTCGGGCTCCTTCGCGCCCGCCGCGGCGCGGGCCATGCGCGCGAGCGACACGAGCGCCATCCGGCGGGTCAGCGACTCGCCGTCCTCGGAGATCTCGATGAGCGCCGGCACCGCCCCGAGCGCGTTCAGGTCGCCGAGCGCGTACGCCGCCGCGGCGCGCGTCACCGTCCCCGAGTCGACCGCGCGCGCGATCTCGCCAATCTCGGTCGCGGAGGACGCGTCGTGCGCGCGGCCGAGCCCCAGGATCGCGAGCGCGCGCATCGCGGAGGTCCCGCTGCGGGCGACCCGCCGGAGGAGGGGTAGGGCCCGCGGGTCGCGCATGTGCGCCAGCCCCCACACGGCCGCGACGCCGACCGCGTCCGCGGCGCCCGCGGCGTCGTCGAGCGCGTCCTTCGGAAAGAGCAGCTCCTCGTACCGTGGCACGAGCGCGCCGTCGGCCAGCGCGCCGCACGCGAGCATCGCGCGCGTGCGCAGGGTCGGCTCCGCGGGGCCCGTCGCGAACGCGAAGAGGGGCAGCGCCGCGTTGCGGTTCTGCACGTAGGCGAGCACGTCGATCGCGATGCGCTGCTGGCTCACGTCGGGATCCGCGAGCGCGTCGAGCAGCGGCTTCACCGCCCGCGAGCCGACGCGCGCGAGCGCCTGCCGCGCCTCGTTCATCTCCGCGGGCGAGCCGTGCGTCACCCGCTGCACGAGCCCGAAGGTCATGCTCCCGTAGATCTCGACGAGCAGGTGCCGGTACATCGGCCGCTGCGGGTTGCCGATCGCCAGCGGCAAGAGGTCCTGCTCGAGCGACTCGAGCGTGCCGCGCCCGAGGTTGATCTGCATCGAGAGGCGCGCCGCCCGCGCGACCAGCTCCTCGTCGGGCGCCCCGCGGACGATCGCGCGGAACAGCCGGTCGGCCTCGTCGGTCTGCCCCTTCGAGAGCAGCAGGTCGGCGAGCTCGAAGTACACGACGAAGATGCGGTCGTTCTTCGCGATGGCCGCGCGAAACTCGGCGATCGCGTGGTCCACGTCCTGCCTCTGCCGGTACATCTCGGCGAGCCGGCGGTGCCCCTCGGCGTCGTCGGGGTTCAGCTCCACGGCGCGGGCGGCGTACTTGATGGCGTCGTCGTCGTCGTAGATCTGCAGCGCGTACTGGGCCATGCGCTGGAAGAGCTCTCGCGCGCGCTTCGGCTCGGCCTGCGCGAGCCGCTCGAGGACCGCGATCGCGTCGGGGATCTTCCCCTCTTGCACCAGCACGCGCTCGAGGGCCAGATAGCTGTCGGCGTCGGAGGGCGCGAGCTCGAGGACGCGCCGGAGGGTGGTCTCGGCGTCGGGGAGCTTGCGGAGGTGGATGAGCGCCTCGGCGAGCATGCGCCCCGCCTCGGGGTCGGGCGGGTCGGCGGCGAACTGCCGGCGCAGCGCGGGGAGCTGCTGCTCGAGCACGCGCTCGAGCCCCCAGAGCGCGACGAGCCGCGTGCGGGCCTCGCGCGCCAGCGGCCTGTCGCCGCGCTCCTTGGCGCGGGCCGCGATTCTCTTTGTAGAGCTCCTCGGCCTCGTGGTACGCGCGGGTCCGCTCGTAGGCCGCGGCGAGCGCCTTCTGGTACCCGAGGTTCGCCGGGTCGAGGCCGACCGCCTCCTTGTAGGCGGCGACCGCGTCGGAGGTCATCTCGTGCTCGAGGTACACGTCGCCGAGCGCGGCGAGCGCCTTCGCGCGCGGCTGCACGGCCGTGAGGATGCGCTTCCACGTCTGCACGGCGAGCGCCGTGTTCCCGTCCTGGAAGTACCGGTCGCCCAGGTCGACGAGGTGCCCGGGGTCGCCGCCCGCCCCGCTCTGGGCGAGGCGCTTGAGGACCTCGAGCGACCGGTCCTTGTCGCCCGTGCGCGCGTAGAAGTCGGCGATGCGCGAGAGCACCTCCTCGTCGGTGCCGGCCCGCGCCTCGAGCTCCGCGACGAGCTTCAGCGCCCTCGCGCGATCGCCGCGCTCGAGGAGCGCCGAGCACTCTTCGAACACGAACTGCGGGTTGTTCGGCGCCGCGCGGATGAGGGCCTCGTACTCCGCGATGGCCTGGTCGAGGTCTCCGTTGGCCTGGAGGAGCCGCACCATGCGGAGGCGCAGGTCGATCTGCCGCGGGTCGATCGCGAGCGCGCGCTTGAAGGTGGCGATGGCCTTCGCGCTCTCCCCCGTCTCTTCGTACAGCGCGCCGAGGAGCGCGAGCCGCGCGAAGTCGCTCGCGTGCTCGTCCTCGAGCTCCTTCACGAGGACCGGGAGCCGCTGGTCGGCCCGGTAAATCTCGGTGACGATCTCGTAGATCTCCGCGCGGAGCGCCGTCTGCTCGCCCGACACGGCGAGCGCGCGCTTGAGGGTCGCGAGCGCCTCGGCGTTCTCGTGCGCCTTCGCCTGGGCGCGCCCCAGCTCCTTGAGCGCGGGGGCGAGGGCGCGGTTGTCGCCCGCCGCCGCGGCGACGACGTCCTTGAGCTCGACCTCCGCGCGCACGTACTCGCCGCGCGCGAAGAGCTCGCGCCCGAGCTCTCCCCGGACGAAGAGGCTCGTCGGCTCCATCTTCAGGAGATCGCGGTGGTACCCCTTCGCGCCGTCCCAGTCCTTCGCGTCGAGGGCGAGGCTCATGAGGGTGCGCAGCGTCTGCTCGCGATCGGCGGGGACGGTCTGGAGGGCCAGGGCGCGCGCGTAGCCCTCGCGGGCGGGGGCCTGCTCCCCGCGCTCCTCGTGGAGGTGCGCGAGCGCCAGGATGGCGGCGGCGTCGTCTCCCTTGAGGGCGATGGCGCGCTGGTAGGCGGCGACCGCGTCGTCGGAGCGGCCGTCGAGCTTGTAGAGCCCCGCGAGGGCGACCGTCGCGGGGTACTGGTCGGCGCCGGCCTGCGCGGCGCGGCCTTCGAAGTCGGTGACGAGCGCGGCGATCTTCCCGTCGCGGTCGCGATAGAGCTGCGCGAGCCGCTGGAGGGGGAAGGCGGCGCCCGGCTGCGAGAGGACGATGCGCGTGTAGCGCTGGATGAGCTGGGCCTGCGCCGGCCCCGCCGCGTCCGGACCGGTCGCGGGCGGTGCGCCCGGCGAAGGCGGATGGACGCCGGGCGGGGCCGGCCGCGGCGGCGCCGGGTGGTGGCGGCCGCGCGGGTCGAAGTCCTGCGCGGCGGCCGTCGCCGGGAACGCGAGCCCGGCGGCGACGGCGAAGGCGAGGGCGCTGACGAGCCGCACGGCTTCAGCTTAGACACGGACGAGGAAGGCCGCGAGCAGCGCAAACCCGAGCAACCCGACGAGCACCGCGACCGCGACCGTGCGCACCGCCCTCGCACGCCCGCCCACCGACGCCCGCACCAGGAGCAGCCCCTCGAGCACGATCGCGATCGCCAGCGCGCCGAGCGCGACCGCCAGGCCCCGCGCGCGCGCCTCGCCGTCGAGGACACGCTGCCGCGCGAACCCGTCGAGCGCCGTCCACCGGGGCACGGGCGCCAGATGCGCGAGCGCCAGGCAGGCCGAGACCGCGTCCGGGTCGTCCCGGGGATCCCGCGGCGAACCGCACGCCTCGCCGAGCGCGTCCGCGTCGCTCGCCGCGACGAAGAACGGCCGCGCGGCGCTGCCGGATTCGAGGGTCGCCGCGCTCCCCGGGTCCGCCGCCGCGATCGCCCAGTAGAGGCCGGGCGGCAGCGCGGGAGCGTCGAGCGCGCCGGCCGCGGTGCCGTCGGCGCCCCGGGTGAGGGCGAGGGTCGCGGCCCACGCGCGGCCGACCGCGTCGTCGATCTCGAGGTAGGCCGCGGAGCGCGCGGTGGGCATCGTCACGGCCAGGTGCACGGGCGCGCCGGGGGCGACCCGCTCCGCGGCTTCGATCCGGGGGGCCCCGGGCGACATGGTGAGCCCGCCGATCCACTCGCCGCTCCGCCCCGCCGCGCGCGCTCGCAGCGTCACGGTCACCGCGAGGCCGATCGGCGTCACGACCACGCGCGCCCAGCCGGAGCCGTCCGTGCGCCCGGCGGGCGTCGCCGCGCCCACGCCGAGCGACTCGGCCCCCTCGCTCGCGTCGAGCGCCACCGACACGCCGGCCAGCGGCTCGTGCGTGGTCGCGTCGGTCGCGCGCGCCCAGAGCTCCGCGGGGAAGCCGGGCGCGGCCCGCCCGCCGAGGAGGGCGACGTCGAGCGCGATCGGCCCGTCCCGCCGCGCGAACCGCAGCCAACCAGCCTGGGGCGAGCGGGTCGCCGTGGGGGGCGCGCTCGCCTCGCCCTGCGCGAGCACCGTGCCCCCCGAGCGGACCTCGAGCCACGGGCCCGGCGCGGCTCCGGGCAGCGGCAGAAGGGCTTCCGCGATCCCGTCCTCGTTGGTCGCGCCGCGCCAGGTCCCCATGATCCCGTCGCGTCCTCGCGCCAGGACCTCGAGCGGCACCCCGGCCGCGGGCTCCCGCGCGCCCCGCTCCTCGTCGAGGACGAGCACCGACCACGCGAGGCCCGTCGCCGCCGCGGCCGGCGGAGCGCCGCGGACGATCGCCGCCCGCACCGGACCGCGGCCTCCCAGGCGAAGGCCGACGGCGACCGCCGCCATCGCCGCCGCCGGCGTGAGCACGAGGAGCGCGCGCTCGACGCGCGAGGGCGGCCCCCTCATGGCGCGCCGGCGTCGAACGTGACCGCGCGGACGCCCTCGCTCCGGAGGACGTGAAAGCCATCCCCGGAGCGCTGCGCGTCGACGAACGCGTCGCCGTCGGGGCTCGCGCGCTCGAGGTGCACGCCGTACGCGCCGAGGAGGTCGGCGCGGACGCTCCGGTACGTGACGCGGTCGGGGTGCGTGATCGGGAGGGCCGTCGCCGCCGTGTCCACGAGCTCCGGGAGGAACCGCGCGACGAGCGCGCCCGAGTGGCCGGCGCCGGGCACGCGGTCGTAGCGGACCGCGAAGCCGCGCTCCTTCAGCGCCTGGGCGAGCAGGTCGCTCTGGTGGACGGACGAGGTGGCGTCCGCGTCGCCGTGGATCAGCCAGACCGGGAGGTTGCGGGCGTTGTCGACGACGTCGAGCGCGTCGACGAGGTGCGCGGCGCGCGCGTCGGGCAGGATGGCGCGGACGTACGTGCCGAGATCGTACTTCGAGTCGCCGAAGAAGCTCGTGACGGTCGCGAAGCGGTCGGGGTGGTGGAAGCCGATGGTGGTCGCGCCGGCCCCGCCCATCGACGCGCCCCAGAGCGACACGCTCCGCGGCGGCGCGCCCGCCACGGCCTCGAGCGCGTCGAGCGCGCGCAGCACCTCGTCCTCCGCGTCCGCCGTGTACAGCGAGTTCCCGAGCCCGCTCGGCATGAGGAGCACGACGCCGCGGGCCCGCGCCTCGTCGAGGAGCCCGCGGTAGGCCGCGTACGTCCACACCGAGCCGTTCCACGGGTGCAGCCCGACGAGGAGCGCGCGCGCCGAGGCCAGCGCGACCCCCGGAGGGACGTACACGACCGCGCGGCCGCCGCCCCGGTGCGGGCTCGCGAACGCGAGCGTCCCGAGGCCCTCGGTCGTCTTGGCGACGGGCCCCACGCGGAGGTCCTCGCCGCAGGCGATCCGGCGCTCGTAGGGGCTGACGCGGAGGGCGAGCCTCACCTCGTGGACGCCCGCCTTCAGCGGCACGACGAAGGGCGGCGGCCCGTTCCACGCCTGCCCGTCGACGCGGGCCTCCGTCAGCCCCGCGCAGACCGGGAGCTCGATGCCCCAGACCCCTTCCGCGGGGGGCGCGGTGGCGACGGCCCTCAGCTCGTACGGGCCGGGCTCGAGGGGCGCGGCGTCGAGGTCCTTCCAGGCGACCGCCTTCCAGTGGCCGCCGGCCGGGCGCATCTCGGCCGCCTCGATGTCCGCGCCGGATCCCGGCGGCACGGCGGAGTGGAGCTCCAGGCGCGGCTGGGCGCGCGCCGCGGAGGAGAGCAGCGACGCCGCGAAGACCGCCGCGGCGGCGGACCGGCCGACGAGCATGCTTGTCCCGCCCATGGCCACCCAGGCTTACCACCCCGCGCAAACGGGGCTTGTCAATGGCGCCGCTCGCGCCTAAGCGTGCGGGGGCGAACCGCCATGAGCGCCACCAACTCGATCGCCAGCGCCGACGCCGTTGCTCCCCCTGCCTCCGTCGCGCGCGCCAGCTTCTTCCGCGCGCGGCTCGCGTCGTTCTTCGGCGTCGCGCCCCTCGGGGTGTGGACGCTCGTGCACCTCTGGCACAACCTCTCCGCCTTCCAGGGCGGCGACGAGTGGCAGAGCGCGGTCACCGAGTACCCGCACCCGTTCGCGCAGCTCCTCACGGCCGTCCTCGTCCTCCTGCCGCTGGTGCTCCACGCGGTGTGGGGCATCGGTCGCATGTTCACGAGCCGGCCGAACAACGTCCGGTACGGCTTCTACGCGAACCTCAAGTACCTGCTCCAGCGCCTCAGCGCGATCGGCGTGCTGCTCTTCCTCGGCGCGCACATCTGGCGCGCGCTCATCAACCCGCGGCTCATCGAGGGGCACGCCGAGTCGTTCGCGGGGATGACGCAGGAGATGCACTTCAACACGCCCACGCTGATCGTCTACGTCCTGGGCACGCTCGGCGTCGCGTATCACCTCGCGAACGGCACGCAGGCGTTCTGCATGGGGTGGGGCGTCGTCTCGAGCCAGAAGGGCCTTCGCCGCCTCGAGGCCGCGACGCTCGTCTTCTTCCTCGTGGTGCTGATGATGGCGTGGGGCGCGATTTACGCGCTCTGGGCCGCGGGCGCTCCGGCGACCTGAAGAGACGGATCAGTCGATCTCGACGCCGGTCGCGTCGAGCTCGAGCTGCGCGGAGGCGGCCTTGCCCTCTTCGCAGTCGTCGGCGCCGCCCGGGCGCCTGACCAGCGTGGCCTGCACGCGCGCGAGGTGGCCGGGCGCGGACTTCGGGACGAAGAACGCGTGGCCGTGCATGCGGATGTGCGCGCGGCCCGACGCGTCCTCGAGCTGCATCCAGCAGCCCATCTCCTGGCAGACCGCGGTGACCTTGCCCGTCGTGGCGAAGGCCTGCGCCGAGTACCGGGCCGGGTCCTTGGCGACGTCGGACAGCGCCACGACCGGCGCGGTGATCCGCTCGCCGAGCATCACGGGGCTCGCGGCCGCCGGGGCCGGAGCGGCGGTCCCCGCGATCGCGACGCTTACGGCCGGAGCCGCCGCGCGCGAAGGGGCCGGCGCGTCGCCGCCGCGCGCGCACCCGGCGACCGCGGCCACGATCAAGGAGCCCGCCCGGAGCCATCGGTCCATCGGATGCTTCTCTCTTTCAGCCCACGCCGAGGAGCTTGTTCATCGACGCTTCGTCGGCGGGGGTGAACGGGTACTGATCGAAGTCGGCGCTGGTGACCCACTTGTACGCGTTCACGTTGCGCGCTTCGAGCGGTCCCCCCACGAGCTGGCACTCGTAGAGGAACAGGTCGACGACGTAGTGCTCGTACGGGTGGCTCACGAAGGAGATGAGCTTGCCCACCTCGATCTCCGCGCCCAGCCGGTGGCGGACCTCGCGCTTCAGCGCGCTCGCGTCCATCTCGCCGTCCTCGACGCGGCCGCCCGGGAACTCCCACATGAGCGGGAGCACCGCGGTGCTGCGGCGCTGCGTGATGAGGTAGTGACCGTCCTTCTCGAGGATCGCCGCGACGACGCGAATGGTTCGCTGCTGGCTCATCGAACGGCCCCCCGGTCCCGAGGCCCCTCAGATCGCGATGCGGAAGAGCTGCTGGCCCATCAGGAGCACGTCTCCCGCGCGCACGTCGGTCTCGCCCGCGACGCGCACGAACGTGCCGTTGGAGCTCCCGAGGTCGGTCAAGAAGAGGCGCTGCCCGTCCCAGGTGAGCCGGCAGTGGAGCCCCGAGACGTAGCCGTCCTCGGGGAAGAGGATGTCGCCGCGTTCGCGCCCGAGGTGCACGCCGCCCTCGGGGATGGGGAACGCGTTGCCGGTCTCGTCGCGCCCGATGACGAGCGCGATGCGCCCGACGTAGCCCTTGCTGGGCGCCCCGAGGCGCTCGACGCCGTCGGCCGCGGGCGGCTGCAGGCTGAGGGGCTCGAACTTGATGATCTCCTGCCCGATGCGAAAGACCTCGTTCGGCCGGAGCTCGACGGGCACGTCGCGCCCGAGCTTCTTGTAGACGCCGTTGAGCGAAGCCTCGTCGCGCACGCTGGCGCGGCCCATTCCGCTCGAGCGGAAGGTCGCGTGGCGCGGCGAGAGGTAGCTGTCGCCCGCGAAGATTCCGCCCGTCTCCCGGCCCACGGTGCCGTTCCCGCCCGGAAGCTGGAAGGTGCCGGCCTCGGTGCCGTCCGCCCGGAGCGCGGTGAGGACGATGGTGGAGCCCGCGACCTCGGGCGCCGGCATCGGCGCGGGCTGGGGCGCGGCCACGGGGGCCGCGGCGCGGGGAGCGCCGCTCCCGAGGCGGAACCCGCACGACCCGCAGAAGAGGTTCGTCGAGTTGTTCGTGTGGCCGCACTGCGGGCAGACCACCGGGCCGGCCGCGCCGGCGGGAGCGGCCTGCGGCGGCGGGCTAGGCGGCACGTAGGGCGCGGGGGCCGGCGCGGCCTGCGGCGGCGCCATCGGCGGCATCGCGGCGGGCGGCGGAGCAGGGGCGCGCGACGGCATCGCCACCGGGGGGGCGGACACGGCCACCGTCCCCGAGAGCGCCGAAGCCTGCGCGGCCGCCTGGGCGGCGCGGACGCCGTGCGGCGGCGTCTGCGGCGAGAACGGTTTCGGGGCTACGTCGCGCGGCAGCTCGGCGCCGCACCCGAGGCAGAACTTGTAGTGGTCCTGGTTGTCCTTCGAGCACTTCGGGCACGTGATCACGCTAGGCCTCCGCCTCGCCGCTCTTTACGGCCGCTTCCGAGTATCTACGCCCCTGCGGGTGGGTCAAGGGAACAGACGAGCGCTAGCGTTCGCCGCCAGGCCCGGCGGCGCCCTCGCCGGGCCCCCATGCAGGGGGCGGGTGCGCCTGATACGCTCGCGCGTATGCCTACCGCCACCTTCCCCGAGATTCGCGTTCCCGGCACGGGCGCGCTGTACGCGCGCTTCGTCACCTCGATGGGCCCCATCGTCATTCGCCTCGAAGAGGAGCGCGCCTCGAAGACCGTACGCAATTTCGTCGGCCTCGCGACCGGAACCCAGGAGTGGACCGACCCGCGCACCCGCGAGAGCAAGACGGGTGTCCCGTACTACGACGGGACGATCTTCCACCGGGTCATCCCCGACTTCATGATCCAGGCCGGCGATCCCCTCGGCCAGGGCACCGGGGGCCCCGGCTACAAGTTCGAGGACGAGTTTCACCCGCAGCTCCGGCACACGGGCCCGGGCATTCTCTCGATGGCCAACGCCGGCCCGGGCACGAACGGCTCGCAGTTCTTCATCACCGAGCGGGCCACCCCGCACCTCGACAACAAGCACTCGGTCTTCGGGACCGTCGTCGCCGGCATCGACCTCGTGCGCTCCATCGCCCGCGTGCCGACGGGCGCCCGGGACAAGCCGGTGAAGGACGTGGTCATCCAGAAGGTCGAGGTCTTCCGCAGCGACACGCCGCCGACGGCCTGACCGGGAGGTCCGAGCTGCGCGGGTCTACAGGCTATACCGTCCTTCGCCTGTAGCCCGGCGCGCCCGGTCAGCCCGGCGAGGGTCCGGCCGCTGCCGCCGGAGTCGCCGGCGTGCCGAGCGCGCCCGCCACGGACGCGATGCGCTCCTCGCGCAGGCGGTGGAGCGCGGTCATGAGGGCCTCGCGCCCGGCGTCGGCGAGGCTGCGGGCGGTCTGCACGACCGCGATGGCCATGTCGACGTCGTGCACCTTCCCGAGCTTGTTCTGGAGGCGCGTCGCGACCTGCGCGAGGGCCTCGATCTCGGCGGGGAGGACGCTCGTGAAGGTCTCGACCGTGTAGCGCAGGCGCTTGTAGGCGATGCGCAGCTCGTGCAGCGCCTCGGCGTCCTCGAGGGGGGCGTTGCGCCGGCGGTCGACCTCGCGGCTCGCCTCCTCCACGGCCTTGCGGGCGAACTTGGTGACCCGCTTGTCGCGCGACGGCTTGACGCGGAACGCGACCATCGCCTCGAGCAGGCGGCGCCCGCGATCGAGCTCGCCGTCGCGGATCTTCCGGCGGAGCGCGGTGCGGAGGCGCCGCTCGCGCCGGCGCCGGCCGTCGAGCCACGCGCCCACGTCGGGCCGGTCGACGCCCAGCGAGGCGAGGAGCTCGATGAGCACCTCTTCGTCGCGGAGCGTGCCCGTGGCGCGGTGCACGTCCCGGAGCGCGAGGCGCACCTCGTTCGCGTGGAACCGGCCGAAGACCGGGCGGCCGACCTCGAGCAGCGTGCGCGTGCGCCGGAGCGCGACGCGGAAGTCGTGCACGGCCTCGACGTCGCCGGGGCCGAGGACGCGGGGGACGGTCTCGCCGAGCCGCACGTCGAACCCGCAGAGCTTCGCGACGAGGAAGGGACCGGCCATGCCGGTCGTGGAGGCGATGGAAGGTCCGTTCATGGCTTTGCTGTCGGCCGTCTCTCCGGCGGCGCGGTGCGGTCGGGGGCTCACCGGTGCACCCGCACGAGGGTGGCCGTGGTCACCGGCTTGAAGCCGAGCGTCTTCGCGAGCACGCGCCGCACCGCGAGCCGCGCGGTCTCGGAGATTGTCGCCTCGTCGGGCCGGTCTTCGCCGGCCGTCAGCAGCCCCTCGAGCGCGCGGTGCGCGTCGCGACGCGCCGCCTCGAGGAGCTCCCCGTCGGCGCGCTCGTCGAGGACCCCGCGCGTCGCGACCGCGATGTCGCCGGCGAGCTTGCCGTACGCGTCGACCGGCACGGCGACGTGCACCGCCCCGAGCGACGCGAGCGCCGCGCGCTCCGCGATGACCTGGTCGGGCAGGGCGCGCCCGCCCATCACGTGAACGCGCCCCGACTTCGCGCGGCCGGTCTTGCGGACCGCCTGCCCGTCGAACGTCGCGACGTCGCCGTCCTCGAGGACGGTGACCTCCGGGACCCCGACCTCGCGCGCGAGCTCGGCGTGGCGCAAGAGGTGGTGCAGCGTGCCGTGGACGGGAACGAAGGCGCGCGGCCTCACCAGCTCGAGCATCCGGCGCTGCTCCTGCCGGTGGGCGTGGCCGCTGACGTGCACCCCGCGGTTCGACCACCACGTGCGGAGCTCGACGCCCCGCCGGAGCAGGTCGTTCATCACGCGCACGACGCTCGGCTCGTTGCCGGGGATCACGCGGCTCGACATCACCACGACGTCGCCCGCGCCGAGGTCGAGCGCCGGGTGCTCGCCCCGCGCGAGGCGCGCGAGGGCCGCGGCCTTCTCGCCCTGCGAGCCCGTGGCGACCGCGAGGATCGCGCCGCGCGGGAGCTCGCGCGCGCGCTCGGCCGGCACGACGAGGTCGGCCGCCCACTCGAGGTACGGGCGGCCAGCCTCCTCGCCCGTGGAGCGGGCGGTGGCCTGCGCGACGCGGGCGTGGGTCGTGACGCCGCGGCCGAGCGCGACGATCTTCCGGCCGCGGCGGCGCGCGATGTCGCCGAGCATGCGGAGGCGGTGCACGTTCGAGGCGAACATCGCGACGACGACCGCGCGGCCCGTCGCGTCGCGCACGATCTCGTCGAGCGCGTTCCCCACGCCCTCCTCGCTGCCGGTCGGGCCGCTCGCGTCGACGTTGGTCGAGTCGCTGAAGAGCAGGCCCACGCCCTCGCCCGCGAGCTCCTCGAAGCGCGCGACGTCGAAGGTCTCGCCGTCGGGCGGCGCCTCATCGAACTTGAAGTCGCCGGTGTGGACGACGAGCCCCGCCTCGGTGCGGATGGCGAGGGCGGTCGCGTCGGCGATGGAGTGCGTGACGCGGATGGGCTCGACCTCGAACGGGCCGGCGCGCTCGACCTCGCGCGGCTTCACGGGACGGAGATTGACGTGCTGGAGGATCTCGTGCTCGGCGGCGCGCTCGCTCACGAGGCGGAGCGCGTAGGCCGGCCCGTAGACGGGCACGTGATGGCGGCGGAGGAAATACGGAATGGCCCCGATGTGGTCTTCGTGCCCGTGCGTCACGAAGAGGCCCGCGACGTGGTAGTCGTCGAGCGCGTCGAACTGGGGATGAACCACGTCGATGCCGAGGCCCCGGTCGTCGAACGTGACGCCGCAGTCGATGACGAGCACCTGGCCGCCTTGCTCGAGCGCAAGGCAGTTCATGCCCACTTCGCCTAGGCCGCCGAGAACGAGGATACGCAAGGGGTTTTCCTTAGCACGAGCCGCCCGTGCTATCTCCACCATCGGAGAGCCATGTCGACCCTCGCCGAGAAGCGGTTCGTCCTCGTCACGGGCAAGGGCGGCGTCGGCAAGACGACCGTGTGCGCGGCCGAGGCGGTCTCGCTCTCGACCACGAAGCACAAGCGCGTGCTCGTCGCGATGTGCAACGCGAAGGAGCGCCTCAGCGTGATGTTCGGCGTCTCGCCGATCGGCCCCGACGTCGTGCCGATCGCCAAGGACGTGTGGGCCGTGAACATGCAGCCCGAGCGCGCGCTCGAGGAGTACGGCGCGCTCGTGCTGAAGAGCCGCGCCCTCTCGAAGACGCTCTTCGACAACGCCTACGTGCGCACCTTCCTCCGCGCCGTCCCCGGCATGCAGGAGTGGGCGATGCTCGGCAAGGCGTGGTGGCACACGACCGAGAAGCTCCACGACGGGTCGTTCAAGTACGACGTCGTCATCCTCGACGCGCCGGCCACGGGCCACGGCCTCGACATGCTGCGCGTGCCGAAGGTCATCGTCGACGTCGTCCCGCCGGGCCTCCTTCGGCGCGACGCCGAGCGCGCGTGGGCGCTCTTTCAGGACGCGAACACCTCGGCCCTCGTGCTCGTCACGCTGCCCGAGGAGATGCCCACGACCGAGACGATCGAGCTCGCCGCGGCGCTCAAGGGCATGGGCCTGCCCGTCGGCCGCGTCGTCGTGAACGGCGTCCTGCCGCCGCTCTTCTCGCGCGAGGAGCGCGCCGGGCTCGAGGGCCTCGGCGCGTTCGACGTCATGAGCGCGGGCGACGCCGCGATCGCCGCCGCCCGCGACCGGGCGGCGCGAGAGCGCCTCCAGGCCGAGAGCATGGGCCGTCTCGCCCGCGAGCTGCCCGTCGCCCCCGCGTTCCTCCCGCTGCTCCTGGAAGACGCGGCGACACCCGAGGCGATAAGGCAGCTCGCGAAGCGGGTCTGAAGAGGGTCTAGCCCTTCTTCAGGTTCTCGGCCGCGAAGTCCCAGTTCGCGAGGCTCTTGAGGAAGGTCTCGATGTACTTGGGCCGGGCGTTCCGGTAGTCGATGTAATAGGCGTGCTCCCAGACGTCCATCGTGAGGAGCGCCTTCTGCCCGTGCTTCATCGGCAGGTCGGCGTTCGGGGTCTTGGTGACCTCGAGCTTCTTGTCCTTGTTGAGGACGAGCCACGCCCAGCCCGAGCCGAACTGCGTGGCGCCGGCCTCGGCGAACTTCTCGGCGAACTTCTCGAACGAGCCGAAGTCGCGCTTGATCGCGTCGGCGAGGTCGCCCGTCGGCTGACCGCCGCCGTTCGCCTTCATCGAGCTCCAGTAAAAGGTGTGGTTCCACACCTGCGCGGCGTTGTTGAAGACGCCGCCCTCGCTCGCGAGGATGACCTCTTCGAGGCTCTTGGTCGCCTCGGGCTTGCCCTCGAGGAGCTTGTTCAGGTTCGTGACGTACGCTTGGTGGTGCTTGCCATAGTGGAACTCGAGCGTCTCGGCGCTGATGTGCGGCGCGAGCGCGGATTTGTCGTACGGGAGCGGCGGGAGCGAGAAGGCCATTGGTTCTCTCCTTTTACGCGGGAGAACATGCCTCGGTCGCGCAGCCTGTCAACGGTCGAGTTGTCGACTAGGGCGTCGCGCGCTGCACGAGGAGCTTCTCGATCAGGCCTTTCGAGTAGGCCGAGAGCTCGCGAAACACGACGCCCATGCCCGGCGGGCTGGTCTCGACACGGACGACCTCGCCGACGCCTTCGATCGACTCGATGTCATCCATGATGACCGTGAACCTCAGGTTCACGCGCGTCCCGATCGGGAGCGGCTGCTGCGACTTGATGAACACCCCGGTGCGGGAAATGTTCGTCACGTACTCCTGGATGAAGGCGTCGAACGACTCGAATTCCTTGTTGATCGTGACGCGCTCGTCCCCACGCTTGTCGGAATCGCCCATCGCGCCCTCACTCCCTAACGAGTCTGCAACGAGTCTGCTCACGAATCCCATGCGCCGATGCCCCGGCGCGATCAGTGCCCGGAGAGATCGAACTGCTCGAGGTGGTATTCGGTCCGCGAAGTGACCTGGATGCGCCTCATGTATTTGCTCTCGGCGTCCTGAACGGCGTTCTTCTCGCTGCCCGTGAGGAGGTCGGCGACGGCCGGGTGGCAGTTGACGAGGATGGTGTAGCCCGGCAGGTCCTGCCGCTTGCGGCGAATCTCGCGGAGGATCTCGAAGCACACGGTCTCCTTCGACTGGAGGTGCCCGGTGCCGTCGCAGTAGAAGCAGGGCTCGTGCATCAGGCGCCCGAGGCTCTCGCGGGTGCGCTTGCGCGTCATCTCGATGAGCCCGAGCTCCGAGATGCGGTTCAGCGTGGTCTTCGCCTTGTCGCGCTGGAGGAGCTCTTCGAGGGTCTTGCGGACCCTCTCGCGGTTCGTCGCCTTCTCCATGTCGATGAGGTCGAGGATGATGAGGCCCCCGATGTTGCGGAAGCGAAGCTGGTAGGCGATCTCGTTCACCGCCTCCAGGTTCGTCTTGAGGATCGTCTCCTCCATGTCCTTGCTGCCCTTGCCGACGAACCGACCCGTGTTGACGTCGATCGCGGTGAGGGCCTCGGCCTCGTCGATGATCAGGTAGCCGCCGCTCGGCAGCGGCACCTTGCGCGAGAGGGCGCGCGCGATCTCGTCCTCGATGCCGTAGGCGTCGAAGATCGGCTCGTCGCCGCCGTAGTACTCGATGTCCTTCAGCCGCTCGGGCATGAACATCTCGACGAACCGGTAGAGGCGGTCGTACTGGGCGCGGTCGTCGATGACGAGCTGGTCGACGTCGTCGGTGAAGAGGTCGCGCGCCGTCTTGAGCACGATGTCGAGCTCGCTCAGCAGCGTGAACGGGCTCCGGGCGCCCTCGCGCTTCTTCGCGACCTCGCCCCAGAGGCGCACGAGGTAGCCGACGTCCTGCTTGAGCTGCTTCTTCGTGAGGCCCTCGGCGACCGTGCGCACGATGAGGCCGCCCGCGGGGGGCTTCATGCTCTCGATCGTCTCGCGCAGGCGCGCGCGCTCCTTGTCGCTGCCGATGCGCTTGCTCACGCCGACGTGCTCGAGCGTCGGCAGGTACACGACGTACCGGCCCGGCAGCGAGACGTGGCTCGAGCAGCGCGCGCCCTTCGTGCCGATGGGCTCCTTGGTGATCTGGACGATGATGTCCTGGCCCTCTTTCACGACGTCGCGAATCGGCGTCGACTTCGAGAGCCGCCCGGGCATGCCGCCCTGGCGCTTGTGGTGATCGCGGTGGCCCTTCTCGTTGCTGCCGCCGCCGCCGCCGCCGCTGCCGCCAGGCCCGCGGGCCTGGCTGCGCCCGCGGTCGCGACCGCCGCGCCCGCGACCCCGCCCGCGACCGCCGCCGCCCCACTTGTCGCCGCCGCGGCCACCGTCGCGCCGCTCGTCCACGCGGGGCGCCGGCGCGCGAGGCGTCGGCATGCCCGGGTCGCTCACCGTGAAGCCGGGGAGGTTCGGGTTGTCGAGCAGATCGTCGAAGTCTTCGGGAGGCGGAGGCGGCTCGCTGTCGGGATCCTCGAGGCCGCGCGACGTGGTCAGCTCACCCGGCACCGCGGCCGGTCGGGCCGCCCGCAGAGAGCCCTCGGCCTCGAGCGCTTCGGCCTCGCCGGTCTCGCGCACGCGCACGGCCGCGACCAGCGTCTCGCTCGACGGCTGGCCGCCGGCGCCCTCGTCGTCGCCCCCGTCTTCGTCCTCGTTCGCCTCGTCGGCCTCGAACGCGCCGGCGTCGATCGCGGCGGCGAGCGAGGCCTGGCTCGCGGCGGGGGCGTCGACCTCGAGCTCGTCGTCCTCGGAGTCGGCGGCGAGGTCCTCGTCGGACGCCTCGTCGACGGTCTCGGCTTCGAGCTTGCTCGACGCCTTGAGCTCGGTGGCGGCCGCGGCGTTCTCCTCGGCCTCGGCCTCGTCCTCGGACGGGACGACGATGGGCGGGGCCGCGCCGTTCCCCAGTCCGCCCGCCTCTTCCACTTCGGCCTGCTCGGGGGAGGGCGTCGTCTCCTGCTGGCCGTCGCTGCCGAGGGCATGCTTGCGGCCGCCGGCGAGGTAGGTCTCGAAGTCGTCGGGCCGGATGAGGTCCTCGACATGCAAGAACGCGGCGCGCTCGAGCCCG
This sequence comes from uncultured delta proteobacterium, assembly GCA_963797395.1. GTDB lineage: Bacteria > Myxococcota_A > Polyangia > Polyangiales > Polyangiaceae > Palsa-1150. Next base: position 8,288 of record CAWCPA010000008.1, on the reverse strand, counting down.
ATGTCGACGAACGCAGCCTGGAGCCCGGGGAGCACCCGGGTCACCTTTCCGAGGTAAACGTCGCCTACTGTGCCGCCGCGTGGCACGGCGCCGCGGCGCTCGATGTGGAGCTCGGCGATGATGCCGTTCTCGATGAGGGCGACGCGCGTCTCTGCGACATCGCAAGAGATGACGAGGATATTCTTGGCCATTCGGAGCGGAGCTTTCCCGCCCGAGGAAGAACGCCGCTCACGCCCGCGCGCGCGCCGCCCCCGTCACCGGTGCCCACGCCGAAGCGGGGCAGGTGAGAGACAGCGAAGGGCGCACGCGGGCCGGAACAGAGCAACGGGATTGCCTCGGGCGCCGCCGCAGCACCTTGAGCGGGCAACGAAGCGCCCGGGGCCGCAGCGACTAGAGTAACTTTCGGAAACTTTGGCCGCCGCGACCGAGGGCTTCCACGAGGGGAAGAGGCGGACGCGGAGGTCACAAACCTTGCGGTGCCGCTCGGGGGCGCCCGCTGTTTGACGGGCGGGGCCGCCCGCGCGATCCCTATGTCCTTCGCTTAGCGGAAAGTTGGCCAGCTTGCCAGCGTCACGTGAAGAAGTGGTTTCGGCCTTGTGCTCTTAACCTCTCGACGAGCAGGGAGGCCCGGGCTAATCAGTCCCCTGCGCCTTCGATTTCGGGAAGGCACGTGCGGCCCTGCCGACGTGGAAGCGTGAACCCCGCCAGGCCCGGAAGGGAGCAACGGTAGCGCGGAAGCGTGTGGCAGGGCCTTCGCCTATCTTCCGAACGTCTGCCCCCCGTGAGCCCCTTCTCCGAGGTCCAGCTCGTCACGGCGCGCGAGCTTCGCAAGAGCTTCCGCAGCGTGAAGGGGATCGTGCTCGCGGCCGTCACGGTCGCCGGCGGCGCGGGCGTGTCGATGCTCTTCGCCTGGCTCGACCGCATGCGGCGCACGGAGCTGCCCGAGGGCATCGACGCGCACGACGCGCAGCAGCAGGTGTTCTCGCAGCTCTACGGGGCCGAGACCGGCAAGGTCCTCGCCGACTGCCCGTACTCCCTCTACCTGATGCTCATCGCGACGCTGTGGCTCGGGCCGCTGCTCGTCGCGCTCCTCGACTTCGACGCCGTCTCGGGCGAGCTCCAGCACCGCACGGTCCGCTTCTGGACGGTGCGCGTCCGCCGTAGCTCGTACATGCTCGGCAAGTTCTTCGGCGCGTGGCTCGCCGTCCTCGCCGTGACGCTCGGGATGAACGTCATCGTGTGGGGCGCGACGCACGCGGTGAGCGGCGACCCGCTGTCGAAGGTGCTCCTCTGGGGCCTGCGCTTCTTCGCGGTCTCGATCCCGATCAGCGCGGCCTGGTGCGGCATCGCGACGCTCGTCGGCTCGCAAGTGCGCTCGCCGATGCTCTCGCTCCTCTTCATCTTCGCCGCCTTCTTCGGGCTGTGGCTCCTCCGCGTCGGCGCGGGCTTCGCGCAGGTTCCGTGGCTCGCCTACGCTTACCCGAACCTCTACGACGAGTTTCTGCTCTCGCCCAACGCCGCGGTGCTGGGCAAGGGCCTCCTCGGCACGGGGCTCATCGCCGCCAGCACCACCGCGGCCGCCGTGCTCCTCTTCGAGCGCCGAGACGTCTGACGATGACGGGGGAGGCGATCCGCGTCGCGGGGCTGACCAAGCGCTTCGGCACGAAGACGGCCGTCGACTCGGTCACGCTGACCATCCCTTCGGGCACCGTCTATGGGCTCATCGGCCCGAACGGCGCCGGCAAGACCACGACGTTCTCGATGCTCGCGGGCTACCTGCGGCCCACGTCGGGCACCCTCGAGGTCCTCGGCCTGCCGCCGACCGCGGTCGACGCCCTGCGCGCGCGCCTCGGCGTCCTGCCTCAAGACGCGATCCTCCCCCCGACCGACACGGTCGGCGAGTTCCTCGTCCACATGGGGCGCCTCCAGGACCTCCCGCGCGACAAGGCCCTCGCCGCCGCGCGCCACGCGCTCGACGAGGTGGCCGGCGCCGACTGGTGGAACCAGCGCTGCGGGAGCCTCTCGCACGGCATGGCCAAGCGCGTCTCGCTCGCGCAGGCGTTCCTCGGCGATCCCGAGGTCGTCCTCCTCGACGAGCCCACGGCGGGCCTCGACCCGCGCGTCGCGTTCGAGATGCGCGAGCTCATCGTCGCCAAGACCCGCGCGCGCGCCTCGCGCCGCACGATCCTCATCTCGAGCCACAACCTGCAGGAGCTCGAGGCCATCTGCGACGGCGCGGCCATCCTCGATCGCGGCCGGCTCGTCGCGGCGGGCGCGATGGGCGAGCTCACGGGCGCGAACGACGAGGTGCGCATCCAGCTCGCGCCGGGCGCGCGCCGCGGCACCGAGCGCGGGCAGGTGCCGCTCGCGCCGATTCGCGACCTGCCGACCGTCGCCAGCGTCGACTTCGACGACGAGCGCTTCGAGCTCGTGGTCTCCGTGAAGAAGAGCGAGGGCGACGCCGAGACGGTCATCTCGCAGGTCCTCTCCATCCTCTTGAAGAACGAGGTCCCCATCCGCGGGGTGCTGAAGGGGCGCGGGCTGGAGCAGCGCGTCATGGACCTCACCTGAGCGCGCGTGGGCGAGTCCTCGCGGGCCAAACGACTGTCACCTGAAGGCCACCGGGCGTTGCGTGATTGCCTCCGCTGGAAAATGGGAGTAGCGCGCTAACCCATGAGCCTAGCCATGAGCGGAGTTTCGGTGCGCGGGGCCCTGGCGATGACGGCGACGGTGGGTACGATCGTGGGTGTGCTGGCGGGCTGTTCGGGGTCGAGCACCACGACCACGTCGAACGGCAACGGCAGCGGCTCGCTGCTGGGCGCCATCCAGTCGATCCCCACGCCCGATACGCTCGTCACGACCTGCGAGAAGATCTGCAACAACGTCGTCGCCGAGTGCGTCGAGGCCGACAGCCTGCTCGACACGTGCCTGTCGGGCTGCGAAGACCTGAACCTCGTGAGCCTCGGGTGCGTCGACCCGTTCGCGACCTACCTCGCGTGCCTCTCGGGCGCGACGTCCGTCACGTGCCAGGCCACGGCCGACCGAATCTCCCTCCAGGTGACGCCGCCCCAGTGCGCGGCCGACCGCACCGCCGCCATCGAGTGCAACGCCGCCCCGGGGCTCGTCAGCGCCTGCATCGCGGTACCGGGGAGCAGCGCCTGCGACGGCAGCATCGGCTCGCCCGCGTTCTGCATCGGCGCCCCCGACTCGTGCCTCTCGCCGGAGCCGAACCCGCTCGGGATTGGCGTCTACTGCTGTCCTTGACGCAGCTGCGGCCGAAGGCGCCCTCGCACGGCGACGAGTAGCGCGTCGGCCGCGCACGCGCCGATCCAGGTCATCGTCGCGACGACGGCCCGGCCCACTTCGCGACTCACCTCGCGCGGACTCCGCTCGTCGAAGCGCGCCACCCTCCACACCCCGCTCTCCACCCTGCCCATGCGGACGAGCGAGGCAAGCGGCGCGCCGCGTGGAAATATCGCGGAAGAGGTGCGAGCGAAGCGAGCGCCTACGGGACCGACCGTCGCGGCGGGCGCCGAACCGTGCGCTACATTGCGACGCCGTGCCTTTGTCCACGCCCCCCGAAGTGCTCGAGCAGATCGCCCAGCTCGTGCCGCACAACCAGGCGCTCGGCATGCGGTTCGTCTCGTTCGTGGACGGCCGCGTGACGATGGCGCTGCCGTACGACGAGAAGCTCATCGGCAACCCGCTCACCGGCGTCGTCCACGGCGGGGCCATCACGGCGCTGCTCGACGCGACGTGCGGGCTCGCGGTGCTCGCGCGGCTCGACGATCCGCTGCCGGTCGCGACCCTCGACCTGCGCATCGACTACCTGCGCCCGGCGACGCCAAAGATGGAAGTGCAGGCTCGCGCCGAGTGCTTCCGCGTGACGAAGAACATCGCGTTCGTGCGGTGCCAGGCCTTCCACGAAGACGCCGACGCCGACGCGGTGGCCGTGGCCAACGGGACCTTCATGCTCTTCCCCGGGCGCAAGCTCGGGAGCCGCCGGAGGTCGAAGTGAAGCCGCTGGTCGAGGTCGTGCGCGAGGCGAAGGCGCGCGGCGACGTGGGGTCGCTGGCCGAAGCGATCCCGTACCTGCGCTTCCTCGGCGTGCGCGCGTCGATCCAGCCGGTCGACGCGGGGAGCGAGGGCGGGCCGCCTGCGCTCGTCGGCACGATGACGTTCGCGCCGCCCCTCATCGGCAACATGTCGCTCCCGGCGCTGCACGGCGGGACGATCGGCGCGCTGCTCGAGTCGACCGCGAGCCTCCTCGTCTTGTGGGAGACGGAGACGATCGCCCTGCCGAAGATCGTCACCATCACGGTCGACTTCTTGCGCTCCGGCCGGCCGGCCGACGCGTTCGCCCGGGGGAAGATCACGAAGGCGGGGCGCCGCGTCGTGAACGTGGGCGTCGAGGCGTGGCAAGAGGACGTCGCGAAGCCCATCGCGCGCGCGAACGCGATCTTCCTCATCGACCCCGGCGAGGACGCCGCGACGTAGAGCAGGTCACCCCGCCGGCGGGACGAACCTGCCGTCCACCCGGGCGAACGGCACGACCTCCCGGACGGCGTCGAGGTTCAGGGGGCCGTACACGTGCGGGAAGAGCTCGCCGCGGGCGGGTTCGTAGCGCACGGGCGGCTGGACCCGGGCCTCGTCGACCACCAGGAGCACGAGATCGTCGCGGCCCGCGTAGTACCGCTCGGCGGTCGGGACGACCTGGTCGCGCGTGCTGAAGTGGATGAAGCCTTCCTCGGCGAGGCTCGGGGGGTCGTAGCGCCCCGCCGCCTGCGCCCGGGCCCAGTCGTCGCGCGAGAGGATGTGGAAGAAGACGGTCATGGGAATCGAATGGCCTCCCGTCGGGGTCGAACGCCCGTGGACCCTGGTAGCGTGGTGCACGATGAAGCGCATCATCCTCGGCGACAACGCGGCGGTCCTGCCCACGCTCCCCGAGAAGTTCGCGCGGCTCGTCTACATCGATCCACCCTTCAACACCGGCCGGATGCAGAAGCGCGATCGCATGCGCGTCACCGCCGCCGCCAGCGGCGCCGAGGGCGACCGGCGCGGCTTCCGCGGGCGCAGCTACGAGGTCGAGCGCGTCGAGAGCGGCAGCTACGGCGACGACTTCGACGATTTCGAGAGCTTCCTCGTCCCGCGCATCGCAGCGGCCTTGCGCTGCCTCACGCCCGACGGCTCCCTCTTCGTGCACCTCGACTACCGGGAGGTCCACTACATCAAAGTCGCCCTCGACCGCCTGCTCGGCCGCGATCGCTTCATGAACGAGATCGTATGGGCCTACGACTACGGCGGCCGCGCGAAGAACCGCTGGCCCGCCAAGCACGACACCATCCTCTGGTACGCGCTCGACCCCGACGACTACGTCTTTCACTACGACGAGATCGATCGCATTCCCTACATGGCGCCGGGCCTCGTCTCGAAGGAGAAGGCCGAGCGCGGGAAGATCCCGACCGACGTGTGGTGGCACACCATCGTGCCCACCAACGGGCAGGAGAAGACCGGCTATCCGACCCAGAAGCCGCTCGGCGTCCTCACGCGCGTCGTGAAGGTGCACTCGAGCCCGGGCGACGTCGTCCTGGACTTCTTCGCGGGCAGCGGCACGACCGGCGAGGCGGCGGCGCGCCACGACCGGGGCTTCGTGCTCGTCGACGACAACCCCGAAGCGGTGAAGATCGCGGCGGAGAGGCTCGCGGCCTACGGGCCCGAGGTCGTCGGGTCGGGCCCGGAAGCGCAGTTCGAGAGCGCCCCCGGCCCCCTGGGATAGACCGGCGTGCTCACGCCCGTCACGCCACGAGCACCTTCCGGAACCAGGCGATCGTCTCCTTCAGGCCGTCCTCGAGCGTGACGCGCGGCCACCATCCGAGCTTCTCGCGGGCGAGCGTGATGTCGGGCCGGCGCTGGAGCGGATCGTCCTTGGGGAGCGGCCTGTGGACGAGCCGCGACCTCGATCCCGTCAGCGAGAGCACCTTCTCGGCGAGCTCGATCATCGTGAACACGTCCGGGGTGCCCGCGTTCACGGGTCCGAAGAAGCCCGCCTCGGAGTCCATCATCCGCACGACCGCGTCGGTGAGGTCGTCGACGTAGCAAAACGACCGGGTCTGCAGGCCCTCGCCGTAGACGGTGAGGTCCTGGCCGCGCAGCGCCTGCACGACGAAGTTGCTCACCACGCGGCCGTCGTTCGGATCCATGCGCGGACCGTAGGTGTTGAAGATGCGGAGCACCTTGATGTCGACCCCGTGCCTTCGCTGAAGGTCGAAGAAGAGGGTCTCGGCGCAGCGCTTCCCCTCGTCGTAGCAGCCGCGCGGCCCGGTGAAGTTCACGCGGCCCCAGTAGCCCTCGGACTGCGGCTGCACGTCGGGGTCGCCGTAGACCTCCGCCGTCGACGCCTGGAGCACGCGCGCGCCGGTTCGCCGCGCGAGGTCCAGCATCTGGATCGCGCCGTCGACGCTCGTCTTGATCGTCCGCACCGGGTCGGCCTGGTAGTGCATGGGCGACGCGGGGCAGGCGAAATTGAAGATCTCGTGGACCTCGGCGTCGAGCGGCGAGGTCACGTCGTGGCGCCGCAGCTCGAAGCGCGGGTGACCGGCGAGGTGCCGCACGTTCTCCTCCGAGCCGCTGGAGAAGTCGTCCGTGCAGAGCACGTGGTCGCCGCGCAAGACGAGCCGATCGCAGAGGTGCGACCCGAGGAAGCCCGCCCCGCCCGTCACGAGGACCTTGCGCATGCGCGCGTACCGTACCACCGAACGCCGGCCCTCACGACCGGCCCCATCGCGATATCGCACGAGCGCGGTCCCTAAGCGCATGTGCAATGCCTCTTTCACGTAAACGCGAAAGACCGCGTTCGGCGGGTTTTTCGCGCGGGGCGGGGCTTGCGGCTGGAAGCGGCTTCCGCCCATACTCCGCGGCCCCGGCGCCGCGCTTGACGCGCGTCCGCCGTGGCTTGTCTTGGTTTGCCTGCCGCAGTTCACCGCAAGACCGACAGGTGCTCCCATGCACGAGTCCATCGTTTCGCGGGCCCTCGGGCCCATCGTATTGGCATTTCCCATCCTCGCCGCCGGCTGCTCCGGCGGCGCCGCCGCGCCCAGCCCGACGGAGACCTCCTCCTCCGCGGTCACCGCGCCCTCCACCGCTACCGCGCCCGCTCGAGGGTCCGCGCCGGACTCCTCGTGGTTCGCGGCCGTCTCGCTGCCCGCCGGCGCCACGTGCAACGCGCACCCCGTCGGCGTGTCCGGCGACCCGACCCGAAGCGGCGCGGTCGCCGCGGACGCGGACGGCGTGATCCGCCTCTCGCCGCCGCCCGAGAGCTGGGGCTCGCGCGTGGCGCTCGACTGTGACGCGAACGGCGCCGCGCAGACGAAGGTCGTCGACTTCGACGACGGCACGACGTTCACGCGGCACGCGACGGCGGAGCTCGCGTCGCGCCCCGTCTCGACGCTCCCCGCGCTCACCGGCGACCTCGACGCGATCGCGCCGGCCAATCTCGCGCGCCTGGGCTACCCGCCGCGGCCCGATCCCGCGAAGCACGCCCGGTGGTACGACGCCTGGCGCGCCGCCGTGTCGAAGCCCATGCAGGGCTCCTCGCTGGTCGGCGCGCACGCGCTGGGCTCGCGGCTCACGGGCACCGGGGTGGGCGGGTGCTGGGGCGCTCCGTGGACGGGCTTCGTCCAGGCTCCGGGCGGCTTCCCGGCCTTCAACACCTGCGAAGTGAACATTCCGACCAACTACTACGGGAGCCTCTTCCAGTCGTACGACGCGCTCACGGTCGTCCCGTCGTCGAACTGCTCGGCGGGTCCGTGCACGACGGGCCTCTGGGTGGGCATCGGCGGGGACACGACGAGTGAGACGGGTAAACCGGAGGGCGCCGAAGGTGCGACGACGGAGAGTGGCGGCGCCGCTGCCACTGTTCCTGCTTCGACCGCTACTACTGCTGCTACTGCTGCTGCTCGAGGGAATCGGTGGTCTGGGTGTCCGTTCATGAGTGGTCGCGGTAGCATCCTGGCCAGGACGGCGTAGACGACGACTACGGGCAGCAGCTGGCTCGTGGAGCTACCTCGTACGCTGGGCCAGGGCTCCTGCCCATTTGATGAGGTTCAAAAGCGAGGCGGCGATTGCAGCATTTTCGCAGCTGGACCGCAGGCAGGGGCGTCGACATGCTCGCTCGCCTTTCTTCGGCTCGGCAGAGCGACGACAGCTGAGAGGGTGACTGTACGCGGAGACAGTTTGGGACCCCAGTCGGGTGCTGTCCGGCTCGGCGAAGGCTCACCTGCAGATGGTGG
>CAWCPA010000007.1:0-156423 GCA_963797395.1 uncultured delta proteobacterium | reverse complement strand
ACGACACCGTCCGCAACAGGTTCGAATTTTCCGCGGTTCTGGTGCGCGCCTGACAGTCGGAGCCAACGGGCCTGTCGCCGCTGAGGGCCGGCATCACCCGTTCATTCGCCAGATCAGGAAATTCAGCACGCCCGCGAACGCGACCCGAAGCCCCAGCGGAGCAAAGCACAGGCCGGCCAGCCGGTCGAACCGCCGGAACCACCCGGCAGCGACCGCCAGCCGCCATTAGGAACGACCACGGCCAGCCCCAGCAGCGGACTGCGCGCGCCAAAGAAGGCGAAGGACCACAGCACCGCGAACAGCAGCTGGCCGAGGAACAGGCCGATGGCGAGCTCGCCGGGCTGGCGCGGCAGGATCAGGATGCGCCAGAAGGCCAGGCCATAGGCAGTAGAGCACGGTCCAGGCCGGGCCGAACACGGCGTTGGGCGGATTGAACCAGGGTTTTTGCAGATTTTCATACCACGCCAGATTGGGCGCCGTCGCGAGCTGGCCGACCAGCAAATCGAAGAAGACGAGGCCGGCGGCGATAACTCCGGCGCGCCGGGCTTCATGCCGGGTTGAGGGGCAAGGGCAGTTTTGGTCATGACGCCTCCGGTCGGCTCGCGAAAAGTCCACAGCCAATCGACAATGAAGTTGAAAACGAGAATGACGCCGGTTGTAAAAATCTGCGCGACCAGCGGCGCCACGGCCCGCGCGTGAGCGCCTGCGTCGGCGCCCAGGTGATGCAGAACCCCGTGGTGGCCACGGCGGCGAAACGCCAGCCGGCTTCGACATGGGTGCGGGTGGTGTTGAAGGTGTGGCGGCGGTTGAGCGTGTAGTTGACCGCGGCGCCGATGACAAAGCCCGAGAGCGCCGCCGGCGCGGCCGCGATCCCGACGAAATGCATGAGGCCCAGAAACGTGTAATGCGCCGCGGTGGCGATGGAGCCGACCACGAGGAAAGTGGAAAACTGACGACGGAGCATGAAACCTCCCAGCGGCGGCAGGTTGGCGAAATAGGCGGCGAGGCTTTTCATCTCGTCCACGGTCAGGTGACAACTCATGTACTGCATTTCCTAATGGCGCCGGCGCCCGGCGCGAAAAGCCTTGAGCTGGTTGAAAAGATAAAGTTGGTGCTGGCCCGCGAGAAATTGGGAATCTCCGCGTCGCGGCCCATGCCGTCAAGTCCGTGGCAGGGAACGCACCCGCCAGCCAGCTCCGCCTTCCGCCGCCCGGGCCGACGCGACCCAGGGCAGGAAAAGTAAAAGCAGAAGGACGGGCATGCGCGGCTTCCGTGACGGTATAGCCTGCGCTCTTACCATGCCCGCATGAAAAAGTCCTGCGCCGGAGCGCCGCGCCGCGAATGGGGTTCACAGCCGAAAAAAACTCGTTTAACAGGTGGCTGATGTAGGGGATCGCGATGACGGCCCCGGGCCGGGCGCACCCGGCCCCGTCCTGACAGGACAGATGGCGGAGGACGCGCGAAGGTCTCATCGGGCCGGGACGCGGCCTCTTTTTGCATGCGGCGCGCCGCCCAATATGAATTAAAGAGCATCCATGCCGAAGCGGACAGACATCCAGACGATCCTGATCATCGGCGCCGGCCCGATCGTCATCGGCCAGGCCTGCGAATTCGACTATTCGGGCACGCAGGCGTGCAAGGCGCTGCGCGCGGAGGGCTACCGCATCGTCCTGGTCAATTCCAATCCGGCGACGATCATGACCGATCCCGATCTCGCCGACCGCACCTATGTCGAGCCGATCACGCCGGAAATCGTCGCCAAGATCATCGAGAAGGAGCGTTACGCCGTGCCCGGCGGCTTCGCCCTGCTGCCCACCATGGGCGGCCAGACCGCGCTCAATTGCGCGCTGTCGCTCGAAGAAAATGGGCGTGCTGGACAAATACGACGTCGAAATGATCGGCGCGACGGCGGAGGCCATCGACAAGGCCGAAGACCGCGAGCTTTTCCGCAAGGCGATGACCAAGATCGGCCTGGACACGCCGCGCTCGCACCACATCAAGACCCTGACCCAGGCGCTGGCGGCGCTCGACGACATCGGCCTGCCGGCGATCATCCGCCCCTCCTTCACCTTGGGCGGCACCGGCGGCGGCATCGCCTATAACAAGGCGGAATTCATCGACATCGTCGAGCGCGGCATCGACGCCTCGCCGACCAGTGAAGTGCTGATCGAGGAAAGCGTCCTCGGCTGGAAGGAATATGAGATGGAGGTTGTCCGCGACAAGGCGGACAATTGCATCATCGTCTGCTCGATCGAGAATATCGATCCGATGGGCGTGCATACCGGCGATTCCATCACGGTCGCCCCGGCGCTGACGCTGACCGACAAGGAATACCAGATCATGCGCGACGCCTCGCTGGCGGTGCTGCGCGAGATCGGCGTCGAGACCGGCGGCTCCAATGTGCAATTCGCCATCAATCCGGCCAATGGCCGCATGATCGTGATCGAGATGAACCCGCGCGTGTCGCGCTCGTCCGCCTTGGCCTCCAAGGCGACCGGCTTTCCCATCGCCAAGGTCGCGGCCAAACTGGCGGTCGGCTATACGCTCGACGAAATCGCCAATGACATCACCGGCGGCGCGACTCCCGCCTCGTTCGAGCCGACGATCGATTATGTCGTCACCAAAATCCCGCGCTTCGCTTTCGAGAAATTCCCCGGCGCCGAGCCGATCCTGACCACGGCGATGAAATCGGTCGGCGAGGCCATGGCGATCGGCCGCACTTTCGCGGAATCGCTGCAGAAAGCCCTGCGCTCGCTCGAAACCGGCCTGTCCGGCCTCGACGAATTCGAGATCGAGGGGTTGGGCAAGGGCGACGACATGAATGTTTTGCGCGGCGCGCTCGGCACGCCGACGCCCGACCGCCTGCTGGTGATCGGCCAGGCCATGCGCATGGGCATGAGCGACGCCGAAATTTTCGACGCCTGCAAGGTCGATCCCTGGTTTCTCGCCCGCATTCGCGAAATCATCGCGCTGGAACAGAAGATCAAGCGTTTTGGCCTGCCGGAGGACGCCGCCAATCTGCGCGTCCTCAAGGCGGCGGGTTTCTCCGATTTGCGCCTGGCCGCATTGACCGGCCGGCAGGAGTCCGAGGTGGCGGCATCGCGCCATGCGCTGGGCGTGCGCCCGGTGTTCAAGCGCATCGACACCTGCGCGGCGGAATTCGCGTCGCCGACGGCCTATATGTATTCGACCTATGAGGCCCCCTTCGCCGGCGTCCCGTCCTGCGAATCGCGTCCCGACGACGCGCGAAAAAATTGTCATTCTCGGCGGCGGCCCGAACCGCATCGGGCAGGGCATCGAATTCGACTACTGCTGCTGCCACGCCTGTTTCGCGCTCAGCGACGCCGGCTATGAAACCATCATGATCAATTGCAATCCGGAGACGGTTTCGACCGACTACGACACGTCGGACCGGCTCTATTTCGAGCCGCTGACCCGCGAGGACGTGCTGGAAATCCTGGTCAAGGAGCAGGAGGCGGGGACTTCGAGGGCGTGATCGTGCAATTCGGCGGCCAGACCCCGCTGAAACTCGCCCAGACATTGCAGGACGCCGGCATTCCCATTCTCGGCACCTCGGTCGAGCGGCCAGGTGCTCGTGGCCGGGGGACTCCTCGGCATCAGCGGCGGCCAGACCGCCAGCGCGGAGCTCTACGACCCCGCGACCAACACCTGGTCCGCCGCAGCCTCGCTCGCCACCGCCCGCGCGCACCATACGGCGGCGCTGCTCAAGAGCGGCCGAATCCTCGTCGCCGGCGGCGACACCGGCACCACCAATACCGACGTCGATGGCGCGGAGCTCTACACCCCAGGGGCGAATGCCTGGTCCACCGGCGGCTCCCTCGTCACCGCGCGCGCGTACTACGCCGCGGCCCCACTTCAGAGCGGCCAGGTGCTCCTCGTCGGTGGAGCAGGCAGTGGCGGCATCCTCAGCAGCGCGGAGATCTTCACCCCGGCGCCGACTCCCTCGGCGCCCGCGTTGCCGCTCTGGGCCATGGTCCTCCTCGCGGCCGGCCTTCTCGGCTTCGCCGCCGTGAGTCTGCGGAAGAGGGATCTCGCCGCGGCCGCCTGACGGCTCGACCCCGTTCGCCGATTCGGTCCGTCCGTTGCCCGCAAGAGATGCCCTCGAAGGATTGAGCCCCTCTATTGGGAGATGCGAAGGAAGGCGAACAGGGCCGACATCACGAGGACCGCGGCGCCCGTCGCAAAGACCAGCACGTCGGCGAATATACGGCGCATCGATAGCCTCCATTCATACGAAGTTGTAGCGCTCGGAGTGGTATTTCGACATGGGCACGCTCAGCTCGCCGAGCGCCTTCTCGATCGCGTCCATCATCACGCCCGGCCCGCAGATGAAGTACTCGTGGTCGGCGTACGGCCGCGACAGGTGACGCTTGAACACCTCGGCGGTGACGAAGCCCCGCTCCCCGGTCCAGCCTTCCGGCGGGTTCTGAAGGACGTGCACGATCGTGAGATCGAGTCGCGCCTCCAGCGCCTCGAGCTCCTCGCGGAAGGTGATCGAGTCCCAGTCCTTGCTGCCGTAGAGCAGGGTCACGGGCCGCTTGTCGCCCTGGTCGGCGAGCGTGCGGAGCATGCTCATCATCGGCGTGATGCCGACGCCTCCGGCGACCAGCACGTGCATGTCCGCGGGGTGCCCCAGGGTGAACGCGCCGTACGGGCCGTCGATGTAGACGCGCCGGCCGACGGGCACCTCGTGGATCTCGCTCGTGAAGTCGCCGAGATTCCGGATCGACATCTCGACCAGGCCGCCGGTGCCTGCGGCGCTCGACGAGAACGAGAACGGGTGCGCGGTGATCTTGAACGGGGTCCCCCACACGGTCAGCCAGCCGAACTGGCCGGGGCGGAAGCCAAAGCCATCGTGACCGTCGGGCTGCATCGCCAGGGTCCACGTGTCGCCGCGCTCCTTGCGCACCTCCGTGATGCGATAGGGCCGGCGAATGACGAAGAGCGGCTTGACGACGCGCACGTAGAGAAGGAGCGCGACCCAGAAGATCGTCATTCCAATCCACAAGGCCCGCTTCCACGGATCGACCAGGTAGAAGCCCCACCCCACCATGTGCAAGAGCCCCGCGGTCACGGCGACGACCGCGAGCACGACGTGGCTGATGTGCCACGCCTCGTAGCTGAGCTTCAATTTCGTCCGCCACAGGCCCATCACGACCAGCGCGATCAGCGAGTAGGTCGAGAGCGCGGCGAAGCGCGCGCGCCAGGGCGCCGTGATCGAGTTGAGGAGCGCGAGCAGCTCCGGACGGATGACGAAGAGGATGATCGGATGCGCCACCACCAGGGCCACCGCGATCAGCGAGATGGTGCGGTGAAAGTGATAGATGACGTCTTCCCCCCAGGGCGCGGTGACGAAGCGGAAGCGCGCGGTGAGCCCGAACTGCAGGCCCATCATGGCGAGGCCCGAGTAGCCGATCGCGACGGAGAACTCGGTCCAGAAGTGACGCGCCGGAGGCAGCGACCCGAATAGAAGCGCGAACAGAGGCGCGAGGATGAAGAACAGATAGACCGCGATCCACGCGGCTCCACGCAAGGCGTAGAGCAACGACTCCCGGCGCTTGACGTCCGAAGTCAGACGCCGAAAGCGCGGTGACGAGTGAGGCGCCAGCGTCTCCGACTGCATGAGCGCTACACCCTGCACGCGCTTTGCCGGGCGCCTCAGCCGAGAGCTCCCTCGACGCTCAGTGACTCGAGCCGTGCCCGCGACCTTCCATGACGTCGTCCGCCGAGAAGTACTTCTTCGAATAGGCGACGATCTGCCGGTCGGTCGGGTGGTCGACCGTCTCGACGCCGGCGACGCGCGGCTCGAGCGAAGGATCGTGCTTGAAGGCGTAGCGGATGAACTGAAGCTTGGCCGTCGACGGGCCCAGGACGAGCACGCGCTCGGCGCCTTCGAGCTCGTGCGCGACGGTCTTGAAGAAGTGGTGCGCGTCGTCCGGATGGTTGTGGTCGGCGGTGGGCCCCTTCGGATGCCGGTGCAGATGATGCGTGGGCGCCTGGAGGGTCTTCTCGTCGAGCGCCGCGGCGTCGATGTGGAAGATGCGCGCCTCGGAGTGGTCGATCCAGACGGTGACGTGGCGGTGGGAGCTCATGGGCGGGAGTAGAGCACGGCGCGTGCCGCCGCGGGCTACGCGCCGCCCTTCGAAGCGGCGTGGTGGTGTTCGTCGTTCACCCGCTCGACGATCACCGAGTCGCCGATCGTGAGCACCGTGATCGAGGCGAGCCCGACTCGGATGCGGTGCATCGCGGCGAGCGGCGCCTCGAGCGCCGCGCAGATCGCCAGACGGATGGTCACGTCGTGCGTGACCAGGACAATCGTGGACCCCCCGAACCGCGAAGCCCAGTCCCGCATCGCTTCCGACATGCGGGAGGAGACCTGGAGGACCGCCTCCCCTCCGGGAATCGTCAGCATGTCCGGCGCGGTCGACCACTGCGTGTGCAGGTCGGCCCAACGGGTCCCGACCTCCGAGACGTCCATCCCGGTCCAGGCGCCGTAGTCGATGTCGTCGATGCGTGGATCGGTCACGACGGACCGGCCGGCGAGGGCGACGACCTCCCGGGCCGTCTCGGCGGCCCGCCTTCGGGGGCTCGCGACGACGGCCTCGGGATGAAATGGGGCGATCGCCTGCGCGAGGGCGATCGCTTGCTGGACCCCGTGCGGCGTCAGCGACGGGTCCGCCCGACCGCGAAACTGCCCGCGGACGTTGAGAGGCGTCTCGCCATGCCGCGCGAGAATGAGCGTCGTCGGGCGCCTCGAGTTCGAAGGGAGATCCATCGTTGTCGCTCCGTCCCGATCGAGCTTATCCCAGCGTTGGCGCTAGCAGCGCAAGGGTGGTACCGAAAGGCTCGAGGGCGACCGTGACGACCGATCGCGTCGAAGCCGGTTACTTCACCGACATCACCTTCATTCGGCAGTTCTGCGAGGAGCTCGCCCCCACCGTGCTGCGGGCGACCGCGGCGCTCGCGGGCTGCCCTCCCCCGCCGGCCGACGACTTCGAGTACGCGGAGCTCGGCTGCGGCTTCGGCGATACGCTCGCCACGCTCGCCGCGGCCTATCCGCGGGGGCGCTTCACGGGCGTCGACCTCGCCGCCGAGCACGTGGCGGCGGCGCGCGCCCTCGCCACGCGCGGCGCGCTCGAGAACGTCCGCTTCCTCGAGCGCGACATCGAGGAGCTGGGCGCCGACGACGTCGCGCCGCTCGACTACCTTTGCGCGCACGGGCTGCTCAGCTGGAATCCCGCGGGCCAGGCGGCGCGGGCTGTTCGCGCTCGCGGCGGCGCGTCTGAAGCCCGGCGGCCTCCTCTACCTCGGGTACAACGCGCTGCCCGGCTGGAGCGCAGTGGAGCCGCTGCGCCGCCTCTTGCTGGACCTCGCGTCGGGCGCCCCGCCGGGGGATCGGGCGGCCTCGATCCGCCACGCGCTCGCCGCCGCGAAGCGCCTGCACGACGGAGGCGCGGCCTACTTCACCGCGAACCCCTCGGCGAGGGAGGTCCTCGGCGCCCTGCTCGATCGCGGCGTCCCCTACGCGGCGCACGAGCTCTTCGCCGCGAGCTGGGAGCCCGCGTACTTCGTCGATGTCGCCGCGGAGGCCGCGCAGCACGACCTGCGCTTCGTCGGCCAGCTGCCCCTTCGCCTCAACTACCGCGACCTCGCGACGCCGCCCGCCCTCCAGGAGGACCTGCGCGCCGTCGCGGACCGCAAGGAGTGGGAGCATCTGCGCGCGTTCACGAGCAACGAGTTCTTCCGGCGTGACGTCTACGTGAAGGGCTCCGTCCCGCACGCCGACGGCGCCGCGCGCGCGTATCTCGACGCGACGCCCTTCGGCACGCTGCAGCCCGCCGCCGGCGTGAAGCGCGAGGTCCCGCTCCCGGGCACCTCGCTGCAGTTCACCGGTCCGGCGTTCGACGCGATCATCGCCGCGCTGGCGGCTCGCGCGTCGACCGTGTTCGAGCTGGCCCGCGACCCCTCCCTGGCCGCGATGGGCGTCGATGCGCTGCGGCAGGCCGTGCTCCGGTTGCTGATGGGCGGCGACGTCGTGCCGATGGCGCGCTCGTCGCGAGGCGTCCGCGCGCCGGCCGCACGATGCACGATCCCGTCCGCGTTCAACCGCTCGGCGCTCGAGGAGCGTCCCGACGGGGCGCGGCCGACCGTGCTCGCCTCGCCCGTCGCGGGCACGGGCGTGAGCGTGTCGCCGATGCACGCCGTGGCGCTGCGCGCGCTCGCGGAGCCCGAGGGCGAGGCCCGCGCGGCGTGGATCCGCGCCTTCGTCTCGGCGAATCCGCTGCGCCTCCGGGATCACGGTCGTAGCGTCGTCGACAAGGAAGAAGTGAGCGCGCTCGTGGCCGCGCAGGTCGAGCCGTTTCGCGCCACGCGCCTCGCGAAGCTCGTCGAACTGGGCATCGTGGACGACGATGGGCCGGCCGCGTGATCCGCGTGGTACCCATGGGAGCGTCCGAACCGCAAGCCCCGAGGGAATCCATGAACTCAGCCCCCGACCTGTCGCCCGCCAGCCGCCACGGCGTCTTCAATCGGCTCATCGCTCGCTGCCGGGAGGCCGGCGCGGTCCCCATGGCCGTGGCCGCGCCGGGCTCGGAGGTGGCGCTCCTCGGGGCGATCGAGGCCGCGCGAGAAGGGCTCATCGACCCGATCTTCGTGGGGCCGCAGCACGCCCTCGAGGAGCTCGCGAAGCGCCTCGGCGTCGACCTGGCCGCCCGCAAGGTGGTCGACGCCCGCGACGACGTCGACGCGGCCGCCAAGGCGGTCGCCTTGTGCCGGTCGGGCGAGGCGCGCGCGCTGATGAAGGGCAGCCTGCACACCGATACGCTCATGCACGCCGTGCTGCAGCACGACACGGGATTGAAAACGTCGAGGCGAATGAGCCACGCCTTCCTGCTCGACGCCCCGGCCTATCCGCGGCCGCTGCTCATCACGGACGCCGCGATCAACATCTACCCGACGCTCGAGGACAAGGTGGACATCGTCCAGAACGCCATCGACCTCGCGCACGCGCTGGGCATCGACGTCCCGAACGTCGCGATTCTGTCGGCCGTCGAAACCGTCAATCCGAAGATCATCTCCACGATCGACGCGGCGGCCCTGTGCAAGATGGCGGACCGAAAACAGATCGTCGGGGCGATCCTCGACGGACCGCTCGCGTTCGACACCGCGGTGAGCCACGAGGCCGCCGCGATCAAGAACCTCACGTCCCGCGTCGCGGGCGTGGCCGACATCCTCGTCGTCCCGGACCTCGAGTCGGGAAACATGCTGGCGAAGCAGCTCGAGTACCTGGGCGGCGCGGAGCTCGCCGGCGTCGCGCTGGGCGCGAGGGTGCCGGTCGTCCTCACCAGCCGGGCCGACTCGGCGCGAGCGCGGCTCGCGTCGTGCGCCGTGGCCGCGGCGTACGCGCGGCGCGCCGACGCCGCGCGTTAGTCTGCAGCCATGTCGAAACATCGGTGTGCCCTCGGCGCGGCGTCGCTCGTCGCCTCCCTGCTCGCCGCCGCGTGTGGGCCGGGCAATCCCGTGGTCGACACGCTCCCCCGGGGTCCGTCCGGCGACGGCGGGAACGGCTCGGGTGCGTTCGGCCCCGCGGGCGACGGCGCTGCAGCGGCGACGCCATGCGCGCCCGGCGCCACCATCCTCTACGTCGTGGACACCGCCGGCGTGCTCCACAGCTTCGAATCCGGCGCTCCTTCCTTCGCCGTCCGCCCTGAAGACCATCGGTTCGATGAACTGTACGCTCTCCGACGGAAGCCCGTGGGCGGGCGCGAGCTCGATGGCCATCGATCGCAGCGCGGTCGCCTGGGTGACGGACCGTAACGGGCTCCTCTTCCAGGTCAGCACGGCCGACGCGAGCTGCCGGGCCACCTCGTTCCACCCGCAGGGCGGCTTCACGCGAGTGGGAATGGGGTTCGCCGGCGACGCCGACGCCGGTACCGAGACGCTCTATGTCGCGGACAGCTCGGACCCTTCTCGCTCCGGAGCGGGGCTCGGCCTCGCGACGATCGATCTGGGATCGATGACGCTCACGCCCATCGCGAACTTCGGCGGTCCGTTCGCGGGGTGGGGCGCCGAGCTCACGGGGACCGGGGACGGTCACCTTTACGGATTCTTCCCGCTCAACGGGCCGTCGGTCGCCGAGATCGACCCGGCGACCGCCGCCATTCTCTCGAGCAACGATGTCTCGGTCGCGATCCCGACATCGGGGTCCGGCGAGTTCGATTTCGCCGTTTCGTTCTGGGGAGGCGTGTTCTTCATCTATGTCGCCTGGACGGGCTCCGGCGCGACGCCGACGACCGACGTGTTCGAGTTCGACCCGGCTTCGCAGCAGTCGACCCTCGTCTTGCCGCAGGTCGGGTTCGACGTGGTCGGCGCGGGGTCGTCGACTTGCGCGCCTCTCGTGGGCGCGATTCCGTGAGCAACGACGCACCGTTCCTGCGCATGCGCGTGCCCTACCTGCGCAAGAGGGCCGAGGTGGCCAGCGCGCCCACCACCCGTGTCCGGCGCGGCTTGAAGTCGCCGCGGGCCTGAGCAGGAACCCGCACGTCTTGCGCGAACGACAAGGCTAGATGCGCTGGTTCTAGCGCATGCTGCAACATTCCAATTGACCTGTATTGCGGGGCGTCCGGGGAGCATCTCTCGGAAAAAGCGGGTGAGAACGGTTCCTGCTTGGGACGTCCTTGCACGGTGTCGCGGGTGAGGTTGGCCGCGAAGCCGGGAATCTCTGGAGGTAAGCTTATGCGGTCCGTTGTGAGATGGATGGTGGCGGGTTCGTTGTGCTTGCCGGGGCTCGTCGCCTGCGGACACCACTCGAACGGCCTCGGCGACGACGACTCCGCTTCCGACGACGGAGGCGGGCAATCCTCGGGATTCGACAACGGCCCCGACGACGCGGGCGTGGTCTTCCACTCGGAGGACGCCGGCGTCCCCGGCCTGGGGGACTCGACGAACTGCAAGGCCGGCTTCTACCAGGGCAGTTTCGAAGGCCTGTACTCGTCGGGCATCATCGGGGAATTCTTCAACTCGATGGATGCCGGCGCTGGCATCAACATCCCGGTCATCGGCGACGTGCAGCTCACGCTGGAGTCGATGGGCAGCGACGTGAAAACGTGCCAGTTCGTGAACGAGGGTGAGCAGTGCAGCAATTTCTTCACGCTGCAGAACGGGACCATCTCGGGCACGGCCGACGGTCTCTTCCCCTATTTCTGCAACATGACGGGGACGCTCGACTGCGCGAACAAGGTGCTCCTCGGCGGGTGGATCACGTGCACCTACTGCGTGGGTTTCGGCCTCCAGGACGGGGGTCAGGAGTGCCTCCTCGACACTCCGATCAGCCAAGGCAAGTTCGCTGGCCCGCTGACCGCCGACTACTTCTACGTGACCGCCGATGGCGGCCCGCCGTCGTTCGGCACCTCGCCCCTGCCCGGCGTCCTCGATGGCCTCTTCCTCGCTGCGGACGCGGGGCGCGATCCCGGCACGTGGAACGGCGCAGAGGCCCTCGCGGGCTACTCCGGCAGCGGGCCCCTGCCCAACGGCCTGAGCGGCACCGCCGCCGACTACCTCTCCGACGCGGGCTATGGACGCATCGGGGTGCCCAACGACTACGGTGGGCTGGGCTACTGGTATGCCTCCTACTCACCGCCCGACGCGGGTGACGGCGGCTAGAGCGTCGACGGTCAAAGGCACTCGGGTTTGAAGGTCTTGATGCCGTTGACGAAGTAGTACGGCGCCGCGCACGGGGAGTCGGCCGCGGTCGATGCCCCGGCCGGCGCCTTCGGATGCGCGGCGAGTCGCGGCGCCGCGGTCCGCGACGGCGGCGCCGTCGCGGAGGCGCTCGCGGCGGCCGACGACGCGCTCCCGGTCCCGCGCTCGGCGCCGTCCACTTCGAGTCTGGCCTCGGGAGGCGCCGCGGGCACCGCGACCCTCACCGGCGCAGCGACCGCCGAAGCGCCCGCGACGACCGCGGGCGCCTGCGCGGGACGGTGCAGCGCCCAGCCGACGACGCCGGCGAGCGCCGCCGCCCCGAGGGCGGCAATCGTGACCAGGTTGCCTTGCTTCTTCCGGCGCACGCTGGTGCGCCCGGGCGTCGCTCGTCGGGCGCGCGACGAGCGGCTCCCGGCGTCTTCGGCGATCGCGGCGAGCATCTTCGAGCTGTCGCGGGTCGACTGCGCGTTCAGGATCGCGGCGAGCCTCGCCCGGACCGAATCGGCGTCGGGCGAGTCGATCGCCTCGAGCAGGTCCCCCGCGAGCGCGGCGACGTTCGGGGTGCGGTCGGCAATCTTCCGCGACAAGCAGCGGAAGATGACCGCTTCGAGGGCCGGCGTGACGTCCGGGATCTCGGCGCACAGGGACGGCGGGGTCCTGTCGCTCGAGAGCCACGCGATGGCCTGTCCAATCGTCGGCGACTCGAAGGCGGGCCGGCCGGCCAGCATCTCGTAGAGCACGACGCCGAGCGCCCAGACGTCGGAGTACGGTCCCACCGCGTCCGTCTCGAAGAGCTGCTCGGGCGACATGTACTTCGGTGACCCGAGGACGAAGCCGGTCTCGGTGCAATCGCCGCCGCCCGCGAGCTCGGCGTCGGACATGAGCTTCGAGATCCCGAAGTCGAGAATCTTGATGAGAATCGGAGCCGTCGACGTTCCGTACGACGAAGACGTTCGAGGGTTTGAGGTCCCGGTGGATGATGCCCTTCGCGTGGGCCTCGGCCAGGCCTTCGCAGAGCTGGACGACGTAGTCCACGGCCTTCGCGACCGGCATCGGCCTCGTGGCCTGCATGACGTGCCGGAGGTCCTGGCCGTCGAGCAGCTCCATGACCATGAACGCCGCGCCGTCGTCCCACGTGCCGACGTCGACGACGCGGGTGATGTGCTGGTTCTTCAGCTTCGCGCAGACCTGCGCCTCGCGCAGGAAGCGCAGCGCGAAGTCTTGACCCGCCGCATAGCCGGCCTTGAGGAGAAACTTGAGGGCGACCCGCTCGCGCAGCTCGATGTGCTGGCACGCGACGACGACGCCCATGGCGCCGCGACCGAGCACCGCGTCGACGCGGTACTTCGCGTTGATGATCGTGCCGGGCGTGAGCTCCCGCGTGAGCCGCATGGCTCCCGACTTCGGCCCTTCGTCCTCCGGGCCATGCGGCGTCACGAGGGCGCGTGGCGCGACGGCGCTCACGACGTCCCTGTCGTCACCTTGGTCCTGATCCGCGTCCTCGCGAGGTTTCATCCACCCTCCGGAAGGAGCCCCCCACGACCTTGCGTTCTACGTCAGAATCGACCCCGGGGCCCGCGATTCAAGCCACTTTGGGCGGGCTTTGTAGGTCTCACCAGCCCATCGTGACTGATGCCAACCAGCCGCTATTTCGATAGGCCTCGGTCACGTGCGACGCCTTCGCATCAATGCCGGCGGGGCCCACGCTGAACGAGACCGAGGGCGTCGAATTCGGCTCTTGGCGAGGCCGCGTCAGATAGACCACAGCGGCTCCCACGAGCGCCGCGACCCCCACCCCGAGCGCGATGTCACCGACGAGATATTCGGTCTTCATCGGCGCGAGATCGCTGGACGTGCAGTGGGGCTCACACTCGTTCTGGAGGTGCGACTGCTTCGCCCTTCCGAGCGCGGCGAAAACGCCGAACCCGACGAGACCGACACCCGCTCCGGCGAGGAGCGGATAGACCACGACGGGGACCGGACGCGGCGCGTCCTCCGGGAGCGGCGTTTTCTGCTCCGGGTTCACCGCGAGCGCCGGCGTGGGCTTCGGGGTCTCGAACTTCACCGAGACGAGGCGCATTCGATGTCCCTCGGCCATGAAGACCGTCTCCTCGTGGGGCTCGAACGACGGCGTCTCGACGCGAACGAGATGGCTGCCCGGATCGACGACGACCGGATGCGACCAGTCGGCGATCGCGAGGCCGTCGACCGACACCTTCGCGGAGGTCGCTACGTGCCCGTCGACCTCGACCTCGAACGTCATCGACGGCGTGGCCTGTTCGAGCTCGCTCGTCCACGTCCCGCAGTCGGAGAGGATGACGCCGGGACAGGAGGCGCTGGCGCAGATCGCGAGCTTTTTCCCGGCTTCGACGAGCTTGCCCGCCTTCCGGAGCTCCTGGGCGTCGTGGTGCGCGCCGACGCACGCGGCGCGGTCGGGACCCTGGTGCGCAGGATCGGGGTCGCCGGTGGGCGGCGCCGCGTGCGCGGCGCTCGCGAACGTCGAGACGGCCGCGAGAGCGCCGACCGCGCTCCAGTACCTTCGGTTACGAACGTCGTGCGATTCGATCATGGTGCGCGCCCTCAATTCGCCGCTCCGTCGCCCACGCCGCCGTCCCCCGTGGCGGCCACGAACGAGAACCCGTCGGCGTTGAGCCAATCGCTCGGCGACGCATCGACGTAGAGGCCGACCCGGCAGGTGCCTCCCGTGACGTGCAGACCCCCGATCGTCACCTGCTCCCAGCCCGTGGTCGACGTGAGCGGGATGTCGACCACGATTCCACCCGGCCCGCCGTCCGGCCCGACGGCCACGCCCGCGTCCTGCCCGCAGCCCTGGGCGTAAATGTACGCCTCGTTGTTGTCGCCTCGGTTGAACCAGCCCGAGAAGGCGTAGACGCCATCGGGCAAGTTGGTCAGCGTCTGCGAGAGGTCGACGGTGAACGAGTCGGTGCCCGAGTAGGTCGCCACCTCGTACTCCTGCCCTTGTGGGGTATAGGCGCTCCCCACGGGCGCCTGCGTGAATACGTATTCTTGCGCCGCGCTGGGCGGATCGACGCTCCAACCGTCGAGCGTGCTCAGCGCAAAATTTGGATTGGCGAGGTAGTTCATCGGCCCGCCGGCCTCGGGGCGCGCATCGCCGCCTCCATCCAAGCCGGTCTGGCCACTTCCCGCGTCGTACGCGCCCGTATCGGTGCCGAGCGAGCCGTCGTTCGTCGGCATTTCGACCGAGCTTCCGTCGTCCGTTCCCGACGCGGCGCCGGTCTCGGACGCCGCGCCGGCTTCGAGAGAACTGGCAGCGCCGCTCGTCAGGTAGTCGAAGTTCTGCAGCGAGCATCCGAACGCGATCGTCGCGCCAAAGCCTGCAAAAAGCAGGGCGCGCGCGGTCAGCATCTGCGGTCGTCGAGAGGGAGCTTGCACGTCTTCAATCCTTCCGAACCGAGATCCGTCAGGATGTTAGGTACACCCTTTCTATCGGCTCGACCACTGGCTCGCGTGGTTCTGGTCACGACGAAATATCGCAATGAGGCGAACGTCCTGCGCGCCCGTGCGGGTGCGTGCTCGGCTTCGGTACACGCGGCGGGCATGTGCCGACGCTCGCATCGGAAGTCGCTTTCCCTACTTTGCGCGGGCCGCCTCGGTGGCTTATGGTGCAACCCTCCTCTCGATTCGATCTCGAAATCAGAGTCGTGCGCCGCGGGAGGTCTCAGGTGCGACTCACAAGAGAAGGGCGATCCACCATGCATACGCTCCAGGGAACGACACGCCGCGTCGTCGCGTGCAGCCTCTTCGGTCTGGCGATCGTGGCGACACTCGTCAGCGCCTGCAGCGACGACAACGGGGGCTCGGGGGCATCACCCAGTGGAGGCGACGCGGCGGCCGATCAGAGCACACCGAACATCGACTCCTCTTCGGAGGGAGACGTGACGACGACGGAGGCTTCGACCGGAGATGACGCATCCGGCGACGGCTCCGCGACGCTCGTGAGCGACGCCGCCGCGGACGTCGTGACGTCGGACGTCTCGGCGCCCGGCGACGCGGGGTCGACGGACGGCGCCGTCTCCGACGCAAACGGCCCGAACGACGCGGCGACGGCCGATGCCAGCGAAGCGGGCGGCGGCGCCTGCGTGACGACGCTCGCATCCCTCGGCTCGAGCGGCACGAACGACGCGGCGACCCCGACGATCCTCGACGACTTCGACGGGCAAGCCGACGCGGGGCCCGGCTCGGGCTGGAGTGCCTACTTCACCGGCGCCACCGCCACACTGAGCGTGACCGACACCGACGGGCACACGTGCAATGGCGCGCTCGATTTCGCGGTGACGGCATACACGTCCTATGGCACGAACGTGCAGGCGTACTTCAATTACAACTCCAGTGTGCAGGACTGGACTGGGTACAAGAAGCTGCACGCGTGGCTCAAGGTCGTCTCGAGCGACTATTCGACGATCCAGGGCGTCGAGCCGCGCGTCGACTCGAACGCCTATGGCGACAAGCTCTATGGCGGGTTCGTGAGCGGGTCGACCTTCGCCGACGGCGGGTGGCACGAGACGGTGGTCCCGCTCACCGCGGGCGCTTCGTACGTGCCGGCGATGGTCAACGGGTACCAGTTCGAGTTTCAGCTCGTCGGCGCCCAGCCCGGGGGCGCGCCGGCCGTGCCGCCGGCGGCGACGATGCTCGTCGACTCCATCTGGATCGAGTGATCGTTCGCCTTCGGGGGTGAGAAGAAGGAGACACTCTTGCTGCCAAAAGCCTCTCGTGCCCTCCGCGGCCCCGCAATCGTGATCGCGGGGCTCGTGGCCCTCTGCCACTGCGGCGACGACTCTGCGAGTGGCCGTCCCGTGGACGGCGGCGCCCCGCCGGTGGACGCGACGTCCGGCGACGACCGCGTCGACGGACATCCGACCGTCGGGGACGACGCCGGGGGCCACGACGAGGCCGATGGCGCGGCGGTCGACGGCGACGCGGTCCCGATGGACGCGAGCGGCAAGGAGTTCGAGGCCCCGCTCTTCCTCGGCGCCGACATCACCTGGACGCAGCAGGACGAGGCGTCGGGCGCGACCTACTCCGACAACGGCACGGTCCAGCCGATCTTGCAGCTCCTCCAGAGCCACGGGTTCAACTACATCCGGCTGCGCACGTTCGTCGATCCGACGCAGCCCGCACCGAATCCGCAGGGAGGCACGTTCGCTCCGTACTCCCCGCAGGGCTTCGGCGACCTCGCGCACACGGTGGCGTTCGGGCAGCAGATCAAGGCCGCCGGCATGGGCTTTCTGCTCGACTTCCACTACAGCGACTACTGGGCGGACCCGGGGAAGCAAATCAAGCCCGCGGCGTGGGTGAACGACGACCTCCCGGCCGCCGTCACGCATCTGCACGACTACACGGTCTCCGCCATCCAGGCGCTCGTCGACGGCGGCGCGCGCCCCGACATGGTGCAGATCGGCAACGAGATCACGCCGGGCATCCTCTTGAGCCCCGGCACCCCTCTCGGACCTCGCACCCCGTCGGGGTGGCCTGCGCTCGCGCAGCTCCTCAACGCCGGGATCAGCGCCGTGCACGAGGTCGATCCGACCATCAAGATCATGCTTCACCTCGATCGGGGTGGAGATCCCGGCGGCCCGGACGGCGGCGAGGCGGGCGAAGCGCTCGCGAACAGCATCGACTTCGTGGACAACGCCGTCGCCAACGGGGTCCAGTTCGATGTGCTCGGAGAGTCTTGCTACGTCACGTATCAGGGCCCGCCGATCTCCTGGCAGGAGACGCTCGGCGCGCTTGCGACGCGGTACCCGAACCTCCAGTTCGTGATGGCCGAGTACAACGCCGACCCGGCCGACCAGACCGACGACTTCCTCCGGCAGGCCAACGACACGATGTTCGACCTGCCGAACCATCAGGGCCTCGGCGCGTTCTTCTGGGAGCCCACGCACGACGTCAACCTCGCCAACCAGGGCATGTTCACGCTGAGCGGGACCGTCTACTCGACGATCCCGGCGTGCATCGACCAGTACGACGCGATGAAGACCGCCTACGGGCTGTGAGGCTCTACGAGTACGATCCGCTCACCACACGAGCGGCACCGGCGTCAGCGAGAGTCCCGCGTCGGCCGCGGACCCGAGCTGGCCGTATTCGTTCGAGCCCCAGCACGACACGCCGCCGTCGTCGAGGACGGCGCACGTCGCCTCCGACCCGATGGCCACCTGCACGACGCCCGTGAGGCCCGGCACGGTCGACGCCAGCACACGACGCCGCCGTCGGCGACGATGACGTATGTCTCGTACGTGCTCGCGGCGATGGCGGTCGCGCCAGCGACGTCGGCGATGGGGACCGGCGTGGGATTCACGTTGACGAGGTTGTCGAGCTGATCGCCGCCGCCGCCGCCCCAGCACGAGACGGTCCCGTCGCCCAGGAGCCGCGCACGCGTGAACGCTCCCCGCCGCGATGGCCTTCGCGCCGGAGATCCCGGTGATCGGGTCGCCGAAGATGGAGACGGCCACCGCATCGCAGCCGTCCGAGCAGAAGGGCGCGTCGGGCGCGAAGGGCGCGGGGAGCGGGGGCCCGGCGTCGAACAGCGGGAGGGGCTCGCTCGCGTCTCAGCCGAGCACGGGCGTGCGAGCCGTGTAAACGACGATTCGAGCGCCGAGGCACTTGGTCCCGGCGTCGCGGTCCACAGCTCGGGACAAGACGCACCCCTCGTTCCAGGGCCGCCGAGACCGGTGGGCGGGACCTCCGGGGACGAGTCGTCCGCCGGGCCCACGGCCGAGGACGCAATACGAAATTCAAAGCAACCAGAAGCGGCGATTCCGTCTTCTCCCATGTACGGGGCGAAGTCCGTTTGCGTAACGTGGGCGTATCGATGCGCTCTTATCTCGTATTTGGCGCGACGGGCGTGCTGATCGTCGCGGGGGCGGTCTTCTTCCGTCCTCCCGCAAGCGCCGACGTCCCGCGCCTTCCCGGCGCCGACGCCGAGATCCTGGAGCGCTTGCCGCTCCGGGCGAGCGAGCCCCGCGAGCGCGCGCGAAGGCGCCTCTCGGGGGTGCTCGCGTCCGATCCCGCCGACCTGGACACGGCCCTCTCGCTCGCCCGGCTCGACATCGAGCTTTCGCGCGCGCGATCCGATCCACGCTACCTCGGATACGCGCAGGCCGCGCTGAGCCGCTGGTGGGATCTCGCCTCGCCGCCCCCCGAGGTGCTCGTCATCCGCGCGACCGTGAGGCAGTCGCTGCACGACTTCGAGGGCGCGCTCGGGGATCTCGATCGCGTGGTCGCGATCGCGCCCGCGGATCCGCAGGCGTGGATCACGCGCTCGGTGGTGCTCGCGGTGCGCGGTCGATACGCCGAGGCGGAGGAGAGCTGCCGGCCCCTCGCCCGCCTCGCGACGGAGCTGGTCTTCTCGGTGTGCGAGACGTCGATCGACGCGGTGACGGGCCGCGCCGGTCCCGCCCACGATCGACTCGAGGCGGCGCTCCGGCAGGCGCGCCGTCCGTCGCTGCCCGAGATCGAGTGGGCCACTTCGACCCTCGGCGAGATCGACCTGCGCCTCGGGCGCGACGGCGACGCGGAGACCGCCTTCTCGACCGCTCTCGCCATGGATCCGGACGATCCCTACGTCGCGGCGGCCTACGCGGACCTCCTGCTCGACCTCGGGCGGCCGGACGAAGCCGTGAAGCTCGTGGCCGGACGGACGGACAACGACGGACTCCTCCTTCGCCTCGCGCTGGCCGAGGCCAAGGCGCGCGCCCCGGACGCGGCCCACCACGTCGAGCTGCTGCGCGCCCGCTTCGAAGCCAGCCGGATGCGAGGCGACGTCGTGCACCGGCGCGAAGAGGCACGCTTCGAGCTCGCCCTGCGGGGCGATGCCGGGGCCGCGCTCCGCCTGGCCCGCGCCAACTGGGACGTGCAGCGAGAGCCCTGGGACGTGCGCGTCCTGCTCGAGTCCGCGCTCGCGGCCGGCGACCCGGCGGCGGCGGAGCCCGCGCTGGCGTTCCTCGACGAACACCGGCTCGAGGACCCGCGCATCCGCGCCGTGGCGGACGCGCTCCGCAGGAGGCTTCCGTGAGCGCGCGAGAGCGCCGGAGGGTCCTCTCCTCGCTGCTCGCGTTCGCCCTGGTGGCGCTCGTCGCCGTACCGGCGCACGCGCACAAGCCGAGCGACAGCTACCTCACGCTCGGCGTGGCCGGCGCGCGGGTGGCCGTGCGCTGGGACATCGCCCTCCGCGATCTCGACAACGTGCTCGCGCTCGACCGCGACGGCGACGGGACCCTCACGTGGGGCGAGGTCCGCGCGCGAAGGGACGAGATCGCCGCCCTCGCCCGCGGTCGACTGACGCTTCGCGCGGATGAAGAGGTCTGTCCGCTGGGCCCCCCCGGGCTCCTCGTGGCGGAGCACTCCGACGGAACCTACGCGGTGCTGGAGATGGAAGCGTCGTGCCCGGCGGCGCCGCGCATCCTCGACGTCGATTACGAGCTCTTCTTCGACGTCGACCCCCAGCACCACGGGGTCGCGCGCATCGACGACGGAGCCGGGACGCGCACGGCCATCTTCACCGCCGCCGACCGCCGCCAGCGCTTCGAGGCGACGACGCTAGGACGCGGCCACCAGCTCGCGGCCGCGGTCCGGCTCGGGGTCGCGCACATCTTCTCCGGCGTCGATCACCTCCTCTTCCTGATCGCGCTGCTGCTGCCCTCGGTGCTGGTGCAAGCCGGCAAGAGGGGCCCGTGGGAGCCCGTGGTCCGCCTGCGCCGCGCGCTCGCCGACGTGCTGAAGATCGTGACCGCCTTCACGATCGCGCACTCGATCACGCTCTCGCTGTCGGCCCTCGGGGTGCTCCGCCTGCCGAGCCGCTTCGTCGAAGCCGGGATCGCCGCGTCGGTGGTGTTCGCGGCCCTCAACAACCTCGTGCCCCTGCTCGCGAAGGACCGGTGGACGGCCGCGTTCGCGCTGGGGCTGCTCCACGGCTTCGGCTTCAGCGCGACGCTCATGGACCTCGGGCTTCCCCGGGAGAACCTGGTCGTGACGCTGTTCGGGTTCAACCTCGGCGTCGAGATCGGCCAGCTCGGCGTGGTCGCCCTGTTCGTGCCGCTCGCCTTCGCGGTCCGCAAGACGACCGCGTACCGGCGCGTCGCGTTCCTCGGGGGCTCCGCGGCGATCGCGGGTGTCGCCGCGGTGTGGTTCGTCGAGCGCGCGTTCGCGGTGAAGCTCTTCTGACGCGACGCGCCTCACATCGCGAGGAACGCGCTGACCAGCCGGTCCCGCCGGGCGCTCGTCGCGGCGTCCGCCCGGAGCTGGACGATCGTCAGGGTCGCGGCCTCGTGGCTCCAGACGTCGCGCGTCGGCATTCGCGCGAGGATCTGCTTCGACAGGTCGCGCCCGGCGCCGGCAGCCGCCGCGTCCGGGTATTCGCACGCGCTCAGCGCGAAGAGGCCGTCCACCGTGTATCCGCCGAGGCAGTAGTTGGCCTTGTACGTCTCCCCGAGGGACTGCTGTCGATGCGGAATCTTGGCTCCGAGATCGTCGAGGGCGCCCAGCACCTCTTCGGCCGACGGGCTCACCGCGGGGCGGGCGCGAGCTTCGTGGGCCAGCCGGCCCGTCAGCGTCTCGAAGCCGGTCGCGGCCGGCTCGCTCGCGGCCGCGGCGGGAGCCAGAGGAGCGGGAAGCGGGGCGAGCTGTGAAGCCGACCCCGATTCACCCGCGGAGCCCGTCGGCGGCGCCTCCTTCGCACACGCCATCGAACCCAGCACGAACGCCGTGATCGCGATTGCCGAGCGCCCGGCCGAGCCGGGCACAAACACGAATGTCGAGCTCTTCATGGGAAATGACGACCCCCCGAGGCATTGTTGCACGTATGTTCGAAGTACGCTCACTCTCTCGAAGTGAGCAATGCGACAAGAATGGCAACGGGGGGGAGATCACCAATGAGAATGCAACGGGCAGTTACCGCACTGTCGATGATCGCGGTCGTCCTGGGGCTGCCGTCGGCGGCGTCCGCGTCGAGTCACCGCGAGGCGCCGTTCGTGACGAAGAACTCGAAGGTCGACGGAACCGACCTGTACGTCTTCGACAGCTACGAGCCCGGGCGCAGCGGGTTCGTCACGCTCATCGCGGACTACCTGCCACTGCAGGACGCGTACGGCGGGCCCAACTACTTCAGTCTCGATCCCGATGCCCTCTACGAGATTCACATCGATAACACCGGGGACGGCGTCGAGGACCTCACCTTCCAGTTTCAATTCCAGAACACGCTCGCGCCGTCCTCCGTCGACGGCGGGGCGCCCGGCCTGTCGCTCTCGATTGGCTACGCGGACGGGGGATCGGCGCAGAACGTGGCCGTCCCCTTCGTCAACCTCGGCGACGTCAGCAACATCGCGAACCTCAACGTGCGGGAGACGTATACCGTCAACCTCGTGACGGGCCCGAGCCGATCGGGCACCTCCGCGGCGGTCAAGAACGCGACGACGCAGGCGACCGTCTTCACCAAGCCCACCGACAACATCGGGCCGAAGTCGTTCCCCGGCGGCTATGCCACGTACGCGGCCCAGTACATCTATCCGATCACGATCCCGAACTGCTCGACGCAGGGGAAGCTCTTCGTGGGCCAGCGCGCGGAGCCCTTCGCGGTGAACCTCGGGCCGATCTTCGATCTGATCGACGCGCCGAAGGCCGTCGTGACGGGAGGGTCCGGCCCCAACGTCGTGCCCAACCCGCTGGCGAAGAAGAACATCACCTCGCTCGAGCTCGAGCTCCCGGCTCCGTGCATCACGCAGTCGGCGACCCAGACGGTCATCGGCGCCTGGACGACGGCGAGCATGCGTCAGGCGCGGGTGCTCAACCCGAACGCGACGTACGCCGTGCCGTCGGTGGAGGGCGGCGCCTGGACCGAGGTCTCGCGCCTGGGCGCCCCGCTCGTGAACGAGGTGATCATCGGCCTCCCCGACAAGGACCGCTGGAACTCGAGCGCGCCGAAGGACGACGCGCAGTTCGCCAAGTACGTCACCAACCCGACCCTCCCCGCCGTGATCGACATCCTCTTCGGCCCGGGCCTGGCGCCCCAGCTCTTCCCGCGCACCGACCTCGTCGAGGCGTTCCTGACCGGCGTGCCCAAGGTGAACGCGTTTCCGATGCCGGCCGGAGGCCCGGCGCCGGCGACGGTCGAGGAGCTCCGGCTCAACACGGCGCTCCCGCCCACCCCGGCGGCCACGCAGAACTACCTCGGCGCGACGGGGTGCTTCGTGAACGGAGTGCTCAACACGAGCGCCGCGAAGTGCGACCCGGCCGGCTTCCCCAACGGCAGGCGCCCCGGCGACGACGTCGTCGACATCGCGCTCCAGGTCGTGATGGGGGAGCTCATCGGCAATCCCAGCGT
Organism: uncultured delta proteobacterium; assembly: GCA_963797395.1. Lineage (GTDB taxonomy): Bacteria > Myxococcota_A > Polyangia > Polyangiales > Polyangiaceae > Palsa-1150. Next base: position 133,346 of record CAWCPA010000007.1, on the reverse strand, counting down.
GGCGCCCGCGTACAACGTCCCCTTCACCGACGGGGTCCAGCAGACCTCGGCGCAGTTCGACACGACGTTCCCCTACCTGAAGAACGCCGACGCCCGGCGCCAACGGCGACGGGACGTGAGGTGCCCACCATGAACAAACCATTGACCAACGCCCTCGCGTTCCTCGCCATCGCCGCCGCGGTGCTCCTGGCGTGCGGCGGGCATGACAGCGGAATCCAAGGCCGAGGTAAACCCGAAGGACGCCGCCCTCGACGGCCCGGCCGGCGCGTGCAACTTCGCGACGTTCGTGAATGGCCTCATCGCGAACGACACGACGATGACCGCCCTCCCCTCGACCGACCTCGGTCAGTCCTGCACCGACGACCAGAACCAGGCCGAGTTCCAGTCGCTGTTCCAGTAACCGAAGAAACCCAGGCGGCCGAGGGCGCCCGTCGCCCCTCGGCCGTCCACACCGGACGGCCGCGATGGCGGCGAGGGATGAGGTGCGAGGCGGGCCCGGCGGCGTGGTCCTTGCTGCCACCGGAGGGGAACGTCCCCATCGGGAGAAACGTCATGACCCTCCTGGAGCTCATCATTTATGTCGTCATCGCCGCCGTCTGCGGAGCTGTGGCGCGCGCCGTCGCCGGAGGGACGTCGGGCGGGTTCCTCATCTCCCTCGTGGTCGGCTTCCTCGGGGCGTTCGTCGGGGGCTGGCTGGCCCGGCAGCTCCACCTGCCCGAGGTCTTCGCCGTGTCGATCGGTGGCGAACGCTTTCCGATCGTGTGGTCGATCGTCGGCGGCATCGTCCTCGTGGCCATCGCGAACATCTTCACGCGACCACGCTACGTGGATCGCTACGCGCGGTGACGGGCGAGGCGGCCGCTCGCCCCACCCTCGTCAAGGATTCACGACCGGCGCCCCGGCGAGCACCGCCGGCGCGTCGGGGACGTCGCGGCCCTTCGCGCCGCGACCCGTGGCCCGCCGCTTTCGCACCGTCCGGGGATCGCACCCGAGGATCTGCGCGGCGCGCTTCGCGTCGCCCTTCGTGATCCCCAGGATGTAAGCGATGTATCGCTGCTCGAGCTCGGCCGCGGTGATGAGCCCCGTGGGGCCGTCGTTCTCGATCCCGAGGGGCGCCGCGAGCGGCCGCGTGACCTTCTCCGGCAGGTCGTCGACGCGCAGGTGGTCGAACTCGGCCAGCGCGACCGCGCACTCGATGCAGTTCTGGAGCTCCCGCACGTTGCCGGGCCAGGGATACGTGAGAAGCGCGTCGATGACCTGCGGCGTGAACCCGAGAATGCGACGGCCGTTCGTCTGGCAGCGGACCAGGTGGTCGTGCGCGAGCTCGAGGACGTCGCGGCCCCGCGCGCGCAGCGGCGGGAGATCGACGCGGACGACGTTGATGCGATAGAAGAGGTCCTCGCGAAAGCGCTTTTCCGTGACCTCCTGCTCCAGGTCGCGGTTGGTCGCCGCGACGATGCGCGTATCGAAGGGAATCTCTTCGTCTCCTCCGACGGGGCGGACGGTGCGCTCCTGGAGCGTGCGCAGGAGCTTGGCCTGCATGCCGGCCGGCATCTCGCCGATCTCGTCGAGGAAGAGCGTCCCGCCTTCGGCCTTCAAGAAAAGGCCGCGGCGGGTCTGCCGCGCGTCGGTGAAGGCGCCCTTCACGTGGCCGAAAAGCTCGCTCTCGAGGAGGGACTCGGGCATCGCCGCGCAGTTGATGGCCACGAAGGGCTCCGCGGCCCGGGGGCTCCGCGCGTGGAGCGCCTTCGCCGCGAGCTCCTTGCCGGTGCCGCTCTCGCCGGTCACGAGGACCGTCGCTTCGGACGCGGCCACGCGCGCGACGAGGTCGTACACCTTCGCCATCGACGGGGAGGTGCCCGTCATGCGCTCGAAGCGGTCGGTCGCCTCGACCGCGTGGCGCAGGAGGGTCGCTTCCTCGCGGAGCGCGCGCTCGTTCACGGCGCGATTGAGGGTGATGGCGAGGTCGTTCGCGTCGAGGGGTTTGGTCACGTAGTCGTGGGCGCCGGCCCGGATCGCCGCGACGGCGGTGTCGAGGCTCCCGAAGGACGTCATGACGACGACCGGGACGTCGCTCCCCGAGGCGCCGAGCCGCTCGCAGAGGTCCGCGCCGGACCCGCCGAGCATCTGGAAGTCCGTCAGGACCACGCTCACGTCCTTCGTGCCGAGGAGGGCCAGGGCGCCGTCCACATCCTGGGAAAGGGACACGCGCCAGTCCCGCTCGGTCAGCTCCGCTTCGAGGACCGTGCGGACGCTGGCGTCATCGTCGACCACGAGAACATGTTTTTTCAAAGAGGTATCCTCAATCCTTTCCATGACCGCCGAAACGTGACCCCGCGGGGAGTCAGCTCAGCACCCGCATGCCGCCCCTCGCCGCCTCCGCCACGAGCTGGACCAGGGCGTCGGGATCCACGGGCTTCGACAGATACCCCTGGAACCCGGCCTCCAGCGCGCGCCGCCGGTCTTCCTCCCTAGCGTAGGCCGTCAGCGCGATCGCGGGGATTCCGCGCGCGGCGACCACGAGCCCGCGCACGGCCCCGAGGAACGCGTAGCCGTCCGTGACGGGCATCCCGATGTCGCTGATGAGCACCATGGGCGACCGCTGATGGAGGATCTCGACGGCGCGCTCCGCGGACGCGGCGACCACCACCTCGGCCTCCCGTGCGCGCAGCACGGTCGCGACGAGGTCCCGCGCGTCCGGCTCGTCGTCGACGACCAGGACTTCGATTCCGCGGAGGGACCCTTGCGGGACGGCTCCGGCCCGCAGCGGGCCCGACGGCGTCTGGCGCGCCAGCGGAGCCGTCGTGTCGGCGAAGACGGCCATCACCGGGAGCGACACCGTGAACTTCGCCCCGAGGCCGGTCCCCGCGCTCTCGGCGCGAACGGTGCCGCCGTGGGCCTCCACGAGGTGACGGACGAGCGCGAGGCCCAGGCCGAGACCGCCGTGGCGCCGCGAGGTGGTCGGGTCGGCCTGGCGAAAGCGGTCGAAGACGAACGGCAAGAAGTCGCTCGAGATTCCCTGGCCGCTGTCGCTCACCGTGAGATCGATGGATGAACCCACCCGCTCGAGGCGGACGTCGATGTCGCCGCCCTTGGGCGTGAACTTGATGGCGTTGTTGACGAGGTTCCAGACGATCTGCTGCATCCGGTCCGGGTCCCCGTGGACGTGCGCCGCGTCGGGGTCGAGCCGGGTGTCGATCGTGATGCCCTTGGCGGCGGCCGACGAGCGCACGGTATCGAGGGCCGCATGCACCACGGAGGTGAGGTCCAGCGCGCGGACCTCGAGGCGAAGCTTGCCGCTGACGACGCGCGAGCCATCCAGGATGTCGTCGATGAGCTGCACCTGCGCCCAGGCATTTCGCTCGATGACCTCGAGGCCGCGGAGGAACGCGCTGTGCTCGAGGTTGCCGCTCCGCATCAGGCGCGCCCACCCGAGGATCGCGTTGAGCGGCGTGCGAAGCTCGTGGGAGGCCGTGGCCAGGAAGTCGTCCTTGGCCACGGCGATCTTCTCCTCGGCGGCCCGTCGCTCGAGGGACTGAGCGAGGGCGCTGGCGACGGCGCCCAGCGCGGTGAGGCTCGTCTCGGTGAGCGGGTGCCGGGCGAACGCCGCGACGACGCCGAGCAGCTTCTCGCCGAGGAGGATCGGCCAGCCGGCGAAGGCGACCATGCCTTCGCGAATTGCCCACGCCTGATCGGTGACGCGCGAGTCGCCGATGACGCGGTTCGTGAGGTGCGGCCTTCGCTCCGCGGCGATCTGCCCGATCTTCAGGTGACCGAGGGGGACGCGCCCGTGGGGGCCGTCGAGGTGGGTGTAGAGGCCCGCGCTCGCCCGGAGCGTGAGCTGCATTCCTGCCTCATCTGCGGTCCAGATGCGCACGAACGCGGCGTCGAGGCGGCGGACCGCCGCATCGGCGCACGCGCGCAGCGCATCCGCCAGGGAGTCGCCGCCGGTGAGGATCGCCTGGACCTCGGCCTCGAGCGCGAGGAGCTGATTTTGCTCGCGGAGAAGCGCGCTCTTGGCCTCGCCCTCGGCGAGCAGGGCCTCTACGTGGCGCTGATGCGCCCGTTGCTCCTCGATGTTCGTGTTCGTCCCGAACCAGCGCACGATACGGCCGGCCTCGTCGCGCTCGGGGACCGCGCGCGCCAGGTGCCAGGCGTACTCGCCGTCGCGGGTTTTCAGGCGAAACTCGACCTCGTAGGTCGATCCGGTGGTGAGCGCCTGCGTCCAGCGCTCGACGGCGAGGGGAAGGTCGGCGGGGTGCAAGACGGCCTGCCAGCCGTCGGCGAGGAGCTGCTCCGGTTCGAGGCCGAAAGACCGCGCCGTCTGCAGGCTGACATAGTCGAGCCGCCCATCGGGAAGCGCCGTCCAGACGTGCACCGGGATGGTCTCGGCGAGGAAGCGATATTTCCGCTCGCTTTCTTCAAGGGCTTCGACGAGGCAAGCATCGTCGCCGCGAACCGGGATCGTCATGGATCGGTGGGCCTCGCTCGGGCAACGCAAGGAGCGTACCGCGCCGCACCTCCATCCAAGGGCGCCCGTCCGTGCGCTACTTCTCCACCCGCAGCGCGATCGCCTGCGCGATGCGGTTCGCCGCCTGGACGGCTCCCTCGGAATGGCTGTTTTCCGTCGTGTCGCCTCCGATGTACACGCGCCCTTCCGGCCGGCGCAGCGTCGCGGCGAGAGTGTCGAAGCGCGAACGTCCCCTCGCGACGGGCCAGTACGCGACGGCGGTCGGGTAAATGTAGGTCGCCGCGTCGAGGGTGTGGCGGGAGAACCCCGGGAAGAGGAGCTCCATCGCCGCCCGCGCGCGGAGGTCGGCCTGCGCGGGCGTGAGGGCCAGGAGGGGCGCCGCGAAGCGCCCCTGCGCGAGGAGCGTCATCGTCGTCAGCTCCTGCGGCTCGACCTCCTGGAACTCGGTCGCGTCGTAGATCGTCCCCGCGGGCGAATCGGACAGCAGGGTGAAGAGCCCGTCGCCATATCGCGCCCAGGACTCGCGCGCGCGGGGGTCCACGCGATAATGGACCTTGACGAAGCTGCCATACGCCGTCGTCGAGATGGCCGCCTGGCGATCCGCGCTCAGAGCGGGCGAGAAGCGGATGTTGCCGATGGAGAACAAGGGAGCGGTGACGACCGCGAAGCGCGCCCGGATCTCCCGCTCGACGCCCTCGTGCGCGAAATCGACGACGACCCGGCCGGCGTCCTGATCCACCTCGTCGACCCGGGAATCGGTGCGGACGGCGCCGGGCGGCAGCCTGTCGACCAGCGCCTGCACGAACCGGATGTTCCCGCCTCGAACATGGTAGTTCGTCTCGCCGAAGCCCTCGGGCGTATCGAAGAAGAGGCGGAACTCGTCGATGCCGTCGAGCGCCGAGACCAGGTCCCACTCCACGGCCGTCTCGGGTTCCACCGTGACCCGGATCCACTCGCTGAGCCTCGCCGGGAGCGGCGCCCCGTCCGTGAGGTGGAATCCCTCGACGAACGCCCGGAAGCTCACCTTCGTCAGGGCTTCGAGCTCGGGCGGGAGCGGCAAGGGAGGTCGGTCCGCCACGATGTGCTCGGTCTCGACGTCGCGCCAGGCGCGCAGGCGCTCGTAGAGGGCCCAGCCGGCGCGGTCCCACTCGAGGAAGGCGCGGATTTCGTGGTCGTCGAAGAGCCCGCGCAGGTAGGTGTCGCGATCGCCCTGCCCCCGGTACGGGTAGACGTCCCCTCAGGGCGAAGAAGCGCGCGAGCCGTCGTCTAGGGAACAGGCGACCTCGCGGCGGTCGATCCCGACGTGAAGAGGGCGTTGACGACATACCGATCGAGGAGCTCCAGTTCGCGCGCGACCCCCTGGAGCGTATCTTCGAGCTCGTCGAAGCTCTTCCGCCGGATCGCGACGAGCTGCGAGGAGTAGACGCCGCCGCGCCCGTAAAGGATCCGCTCGGCCGGCTCGCGAGACGAAGCGCCCGCGGCCTCGAGCTGGCTCTTCCAGCTCTTCACTAAGTCGTCACGCGGCGAGCCGTGCTCCGAGCCGTCGGGGAACGTGAGCATCCGGAAGATGAACGTCGAATAGAGGTGATCCGGATCGGACCCCGTCCAGATCGGGGTGAGCAGATTGTGCTCGTGATTCAGCTCCACCGCGGGGTCCCGCCGGTAAAGGGCGAGCGCGCCGACGCCGGCGGTGACCGTCGCGCCGCCCAGGCCCACCCAGTCGGTCGCGTGGCTGTCCTCCTTGGCGATGGCCAGCACGCTCGCGACGATCCCCGTGAGCGCGCCGATGATCAGCGACGAGATCGCGAGGGTGGCCTGGCGCTTTTGCTCGCGGGCGTCGAGCTCGTCGTTCACCTCTCCGATCTGCTCGGCCGTGCAATGGACTTCGAAGGAGGCCGCGGCGAGCTGGGTGTGGAAGGCGTCGAGCCGCATCATGAGCTCCTGGCGCATGGCGACGAGGGCCGGCGTGAGCTCCCCGCTCGATCGAATCCTTCTCGCGAATCAAGGCGACGAGAAGAGGCTCCAGGCCGGCGGCCCGGGCCGACCGCCGGGCCTCCCTGGGAATGTCGGCGAGCAGGGCCGTCGACTCGGGATCGGTCAGCGGATCCGCGAGGACCATGCGGTACGGGCCCGACGGCCCCATGGCGAGCCGCGCGCAGTGGGCGGCCTGCTCGTCCGTCGTGAAGGCGGGCCGCTCTCCGGGGGCGTCGGCCGGGTGCGGGAGGCCCGGGCCGCATCCCGCGACGCACGCGGCGAGCAGGACCGAGCGCGGAACGCTCACCATACGAGCGTCTTTCGCATACCGTCCGCGAGGCGTCGAGGCTTCGGGTCACGGGACTCGTGGATGCGCCCGGAGCTCCGCGCAATGGTCGACGTCGTTGGCGCGCGGCGTGAACCAGACGAAGTCGAACGGGAGGGTACTGGCCTCGAAGCCCGCGGCGTAGCGGTCGGGGTCCGTGTCCTCGGCGCTCACCTGGATCAGGCCGATGGCCAGCGAAGAAGCACCGTACGCACGGGCGAGCTGCGCCGGCACCCCCCGGTCGCGCCGCACGTGGCCGGCGCCGGCCACGAGCACGGCCCCTCGCCCGCCTTCGCTCCCTTCGTGCAGGCGCTCGGCGAGCAGCGCGTCGCGCGCGCGCTGCACGAGCACCATCGAGTCGAGCATGCTCTCGGGCAGGAGGCCGCAGTGCACCTCGCTCATCTCGTGGCGGACGGCGGCCTGAACGTCGGCGGGGAGAGGCGCGGCGAGCCCGAACGCCTGCACGAGCGCGGGGTCGAGGGCCGCGGTTCCTTCCTGCCCCACGCGCATCGCCGCGCCCCGGTCGAGGCCCGCCGCGAGGATCGGCCCGCGCGACGCGACGGCGGCCTCGAAGACGGGACGGTACATCGCCCATGCGGGCCAGCCCGAGGAATCCCAGGCGACCCCCAGGGCGAGCGCGTCGGCGTCGCCCGGGTGGGCGGCGAGGCTGGCGTCGACCGCCGGCTGCTGCGCGCGATTGAGCATCTCGAAGACGACGGCGGGAGACCGGTGCGCCGTCGAGAAGGCCTGGAGGACCGCGGCCTCCAGCCGGTGATGGTCGGGGTTGTCGTGAATCTCGCCGACCAGGACGATGCCGGCCGACCGAACGCGCTCCATGAGCTCGGCTTCGCTGACGCGCCGGTGCGCGGCGACCTCCACGATGACGCCGACGAGCGGGTGGTCGACGTCGCCCTTGCTTTCCCATGAGCGGTGGGCCGCCTGCGGCTGCGGGGGTGGATGGGCCGTGTTCGAGTTCGCGCAGCCGAGCGTGACGAGCGCGATGAGCGCGACGGACGCGAGGCCCAGCGGAAGTCGTGGCTGGCGTGCGGACATGGGGACGAGCTCATAGCCCGCCCGGGGGTGCGAACAAAACGCGATGCCATTCCTCTCGTTGCGAGTCCATGATGCCGGCCGGCAGCCACCGCGGCCACGCCGCGCTCAGCACGCCGCGTCGCACGCGCCGGGAACGACGTCCGCGTTACTCCGCGGGTGGTACCCGGTTTCCGCGGCCGATGAGGTAGGCTTCGGGCGCGCGCAGAGAGGGCACGATGTCGGACATCCGAGAAGCCAAGAAGACGCTCATCGCGAGACTCCTCGAAGGAGCCGGCGTCGCTTCCCTCGCCCAGAGGCGCGCGGCGTTCGACGACGCCGGCGCTCCGGGTCCAATGAGCGCACTGGTGCAGAAGGTCTGCGAACGCGCGCACGCGATCGGCGATGACGACATCGCGGCCGTGCGCGAGGCGAACCTCGGCGAAGACGAGATCTTCGAGATCGTCGTGTGCGCGGCGGCCGGCGAGGCGAACCGCCAGCACGAAGGGGCGCTGGCCGCCCTCCGGGCGGCGGTCGCGAGGGAGCGGGCGTGAGCATGCGCCTCTCGATCCTCGAGAAGGGCCACGGGCTCGGCAGCAAGGCCCTCTTCGCGCTCATTCGCACCTTCTCGGGCCATCCGGTGCTCGACGTCATCAAGCTCGTGAAGTACCGGCCCGACTTCTACGGCGGCCCCATGTCGGCGGTCACCCAGGAGGCGATGCGCGGCCCTTCGGCGTGGTCCATCGGCGATCGCGAGTTGATGGCGGCCGTCGTGGCGCAAACGATGGCCAGCGCATGGTGCGTGAAAGCGCACTCCGCGGTGGCGACCGGCGCCTATCGCGACGCGACGAGGGTCTCGGCGGTCCTGTCCGATCTCGACACGGCTCCCGTCGCCGAGCCGCTCCGGGCCACGCTGCGAATGCTGCGCAAGCTGGTGCGTGCACGAGCGGTCGACGTCGACGACATGCGCGCGGTGCTCGCGGCCGGCGTCACGCCGGAGCAGGTCGAGGACGCGCTCGCGGTCTGCTTCGCGTTCAGCGTCGTCGGTCGCCTCGCCGACGCGTTCGGGTTCTTCCAGCCGGGTCCCGCGGCGTTCGAGGCCGGCGCGAAGTACCTGCTCGCGCGCGGATATCGCTGAGCGATCGCCACGGCTCGATACTTGTCACTTGCATGATGATAGTCATGCGCTAGGTTGGGGGCATGGAGCGAGCAAGCTTCGCGAAGATGCCGTGCCCGATCGCCCGCGCGGTCGAAGAAGTGGGAGAGGGTTGGACGCTGCTCATCCTGCGAGAGGCCTACAAGGGAGCGGTCACGTTCACCGACTTCCAGGAGCGCCTGCCCATCGCGCCGAACACGCTCACCCGGCGGCTCGAGGCGCTGACGGAGCGCGGCTTCTTCGAGCCGAAGACGTACCAGACCCACCCACCGCGCCAGTACTACGAGCTGACGGAGAAGGCGCTGGATCTCCTCCCCGTCCTCCTCGCCCTCGGAAGCTGGGGGAACCGCTGGCTCGCTCCGGAGGGCGAGCTCGTGACGGTGCTCGATCCGGCGAGCGAGGCCCCCATGGACCTGGCGGTCATCGACCGCAAGACGTCGCGAGAGATCCGCGCGGGCGCGGTGGCCATGCGCGCGGGGCCCGGCGCGAAGCGCGCGCGGGGCCAGATGTCGAAGCCCGTGCTGCTCGGCGTCGCGGGAGGAACGAGGAAAGCATGAGCGCGGTCCAGCAGCTTCGTCTCGACGAAACGGCGCCCGAGCCCGCCCTCGAGGCCGGGCGCGTGCCCGCCTCGCCCCCCGCGAAGCGCCGCCGTACTCCGCTCCTCGTCGGGGCGCTGGCGGCCGTTGCGATCGCCGCCACGCTGACCTGGCGGGTCGCGCACGCGGGCCGCGAGTCGACCGACGACGCCCAGGTCGAAGGGCGCGTGATGAACGTGTCCGCGCGGGTCCCCGGTCAGGTGATCCGCGTGCACGTGATGGACAACCAGACCGTCAACGCGGGAGACGTCCTGCTCGAGCTCGATCCCGCCGACTACGAGGCGAAGCTCGCCGGCGCGCGGGCCGATCTCGCGGCGGCGCGTGCCGCGGCGGCCGCGGCCCGTGCGACGCTCGGACTGACCCGGAAGACGGCGCCCGCGAACCTCGCGCAGGCGCGCGGCGGCTGGGTGGCCGCGACGTCGTCGGTCGTGGCCGCGCGGGCCGCGATCGACCAGGACAAGGCGAGCGTGGCGGCGGCCGAGTCGCGGCTCGCGCTGGCGGAGACCGAGTGGAAGCGGGCGAGCACCCTCGTCCAGCAGAGCGCGATCCCCGGCGCGGAGCTCGACACCCGCCGCATGGATCTCGACGCGGCGCGGGCGGCGCTCGACGCGGCGCGCGCGCACCTGGCGTCCTCGGACGCGTCGTTCCACGGCTCCACCGGCGAGGTGGATCTCGCGCAGGGCAGGCTGAGCTCCGCCCAGACCGAGAGCGAGCAGATCGCGGCCGCGCAGGCCGCCGCGGATCTCGCCGACGCGCGGGTCGCGCAGATGGAGTCCGCCGTCACCATCGCGGAGCTGAACGTCTCGTACACGAGCATCCGCGCGACCCGGCGCGGCGTCGTCTCGCGCCGCTCGGTGGAAGAAGGGCAGATCGTGAACCCGGAGCGGCCGCTCTTCGCGCTCGTGCCGCTGGACGACGTGTGGATCGTCGCGAACTTCAAGGAGGACCAGCTCGGCGAGATAAGCGTGGGGAACAAGGCGGAGGTCGAGATCGACACGTACTCGGGCAAGCGCCTGCACGCGCACGTCGACAGCATCGCCGGCGGCACGGGCGCGCGCTTCGCGCTGCTGCCACCCGACAACGCCACCGGGAACTTCGTGAAGGTCGTGCAGCGCGTGCCGGTCCTCCTGCGCATCGACGAGGCCGACGGCCTCGCGCTCCGCCCCGGAATGAGCGCGGAGGTCGTCGTCGACACGAGGGCGCGATGAGCGCGCCGAGCGCGACCGAGGAGCGGACCGTCATCCGGGGGAGCAAGGCGCTGATCACGGTCGGCGCGATGATCGCCGGGCTGATGGCGTTCCTGGACATCTCGATCGTGAACGTCGCCCTGAACGACATCCGGGCGAACTTCGGGACGCCGCTCGACCGCATCACGTGGGTGTCGACGTCCTACGCGATGGCCAACATCACGATCATCCCCATGTCGGGGTGGCTGCTGAAGCGATACGGCTTCCGCCGCTACTACACGTTCTCGATCCTCGTCTTCACCGCCGCGAGCGCGCTTTGCGGCCTGTCGTGGAACTTGCCGTCGCTGGTCGTCTTTCGAATCCTCCAGGGGCTCGGCGGCGGCGCCATCATCCCCACGTCGCAGAGCGTCCTCTTCTCGCGGTATCCCGAGCGGCAGCACGGCATGGCCGGCGCGCTCTTCGGGCTCGGGGCGATCACGGGCCCGCTCCTGGGTCCGACCGTCGGCGGATATCTGGTCGACATCGCGAGCTGGCACTGGATCTTCTTCGTGAACATCCCGCTCGGCCTCATCGCCGCGCTCATCGCCTGGTCGCAGATCGAGCAGCCCGGGTTCGTGTCCGATCGCTCTCCCGTCGATCGCTTCGGCATCGCCCTGCTCGCCGTGGGGATGGTCTCGCTGCAGTACGTGCTCGAGGAAGGGAACCGCGACGGGTGGTTCGAGGATCGGACGATCACGACGCTCGCGGTGGTGGCCGCGATCACGCTCGTCGGCTTCGTCAGCCACGAGCTCGAGGAGCCCCACCCCGTGGTCGATCTGCGCGTGTTCTCGAACCGCGCCTACGCCGCGGCGACGCTGCTCAACTTCCTCGTCGGCACGGCGGTCTTCGCCGGCTCGCTGCTCCTGTCGCTCTACTGCGGCACGGTGATGCACTACCGCGCGCTCGACATCGGGCACGTCTTCCTCCTCGGAAGCTGGATTCAGCTCCTCATCTTTCCGCTCGCCGGGCGGCTCGTGATGAAGATCGACCCTCGGCTGCTCCTCGTCGTGGCGAACGCCGGCATCTTCACCAGCCTTTGGCTGAACGGGCACCTCACGGACGACGCGAGCATGTCGGCGATCGTGAAGCCCTTGTTCATCCGCGCGATCGGCACCGGCTTCGGGTTCGTGCCGCTGACGCTCCTCGGGGTGGCGTCGCTGCCGCCGGCGCAGCGGCCCGGCGGCACGGCGCTCTTCAACCTGACGCGCGAGCTCGGGGCGTCGATCGGCGCGGCCTCGATGAGCACCTTGCTCGATCGAAACACCAAACGCGCGTTCACCGCCATCACGAGCCACGTCGACGCGTACAGCGCCGTTTTGGCGGATCAGTCGTCCGCGCTCCGGCACGGCCCGGGCGCGAGGCTGGTCGACCCCGAGCTGGGCGCGCTCGCCGTGCTGCACGGTCGAATCGCGGCGGAGGCGCTCCTGGCCGCGTTCAACCAGTGCTTTCTCCTGCTGGCGTTCGCGTTCCTCGTCGCAAGCTGGTCGATTGTCTTCATGCGCCGGCCCCCGGCCCGCGGCGCCATCGACACCAGCGCGGCGCACTGAGACTCACCACCGCGCAGAGGCGCCCCCGCGCGCCTTCACCGGGAAGACTGGCGCACGGAGTAGATGGTCGCGCGCGGAACGCGTAGCGTAAAAGTATGCGTCTTTCCGGGTGCTGCCTGTTGCTCGTCGTTGCGGGGACCACGAGCGCGTGTGCGGCCGTCGCGGGCCTGGACAACTACCAGTCGAGCCGCGACTCGACCACGACGGGGGACGCCTCGGCCGACGCGTTCGCCATGGGCATGGGCGACGACGCGTGGGCGGACGACACGGGCAGCCCCGACGGCAGCTCGGATGCCCCCGAAGCGTCGTTGGACATGGGCGACGCGCCTCCGGTGTGCAGTCCGTCGAACTGCGCCCTGTGCTGCAGGGACGGCGTCTGCGTGGGCGGCAGCTCCGTCAACAGCTGCGGCATCAACGGCGCCGCGTGCGCGGACTGCACGGACAACGGGGGCGCCTGCACGAACGGCGCGTGCACGACCAAGGTCGCGGACGCCGCCCCTCCTCCCGCCTGCATCGCGACGAACTGCAAGGGCTGCGCGCCCGTGTGGGAGACGGGCTGCTGCAAGTCCGACGGCACCTGCGGCTGCGCGATGGGGTTCGGCAGCGGCCCGTGCAACTAGCAGTTTCGGAGAAGCGTCCGGGGCGAGCGCGACGATAGGGTCGCTCGCATGTCTCGCCCCAAGGGAATGGTCATCGGCTTCTGGGTCGCCACCGCGCTCTTCTGCTTGCAAATGAGCTTCACCGCCTACGCGGAGCTGCGTCTCCCGCAGGTGGCCGGCGCGTTCACGCACCTCGGCTTTCCCGGCTACTTTCGGGTGGAGCTCTCGTGGGCGAAGTTGCTCGGCGTCGCGCTCTTGCTCGCGCCGGTGCCGCCGCGCATGAAGGAGTGGGCCTACGCCGGCTTCGCCATCGACATCGGCTCGGCGGTCATCGCCCACCTCTCGGTGGGCGACGGTCCGCAGGCCTGGGGATGGGCGGTGGGCACCGGCGTCCTCTGGGGCTTCTCCTACTTCTTCTGGCGGCGCCTCGAGGCGCGCGCCGCGAACGCGTGAGGTCCCTCAGGCCAGATCGAAGCGATCGAGGTTCATCACCTTCGTCCAGGCGGCGACGAAGTCGCGGATGAACTTCTCCTTCGCGTCCGAGCTGCCGTAGACCTCGGAGAGGGCGCGCAGCTGCGCGTTCGACCCGAAGACGAGATCGACGCGGGTGCCGGTCCACTTCACCTCGCCGGTCCTGCGATCGCGCCCCTCGAACACGTCCTTGGCGTCGGAGACGGCCGTCCACTCCGTGCCCATGTCGAGCAGGTTCGTGAAGAAGTCGTTCGTCAGCGCTTCGGGCTTCTTCGTGAAGACGCCGTGCTTCGACGAGCCCGCGTTGGCGCCCAGCACGCGAAGCCCGCCGACGAGGACCGTCATCTCGGGCGCGGTCAGCGTCAAGAGCTGCGCCTTGTCGACCAGCAGCGCTTCGGACGGCACGCTGTGCTTGCCCTTGTCGTAGTTGCGGAAGCCGTCGGCGATCGGCTCCAGCGCGGCGAACGAGTGCACGTCGGTCTGCTCTTGCGAGGCGTCCGTTCGGCCCGGCGAGAAGGGCGCCCTGATCGCGTGCCCGGCGTTCTTCGCCGCTTGCTCCACGGCGGCGGCACCGCCGAGCACGACGAGATCCGCGAGGGAGACCTTCTTGCCGCCGGTGGCCGCCCCGTTGAACGCGCGCTGGATGCCCTCGAGGATCTTCAGCGCCTTCGCGAGCTGGTCGGGCTGGTTGACCGCCCAGTCTTTCTGCGGCGCGAGGCGAACGCGCGCGCCGTTTGCGCCGCCCCGCTTGTCACCGCCGCGGAACGTGGACGCCGACGCCCACGCGACCGCGACGAGCTGGGAGATGGAGAGGCCCGAGCCGAGGATTTTGCCCTTGAGCGAGGCGATGTCCTTCTCGTCGACGAGCGGATGGTCCACGGCGGGGACCGGGTCCTGCCAGATGAGCTCTTCGGCGGGGACCTCGGGGCCGAGATAGCGCGCGCGGGGGCCCATGTCGCGGTGCGTGAGCTTGAACCAGGCTCGCGCGAACGCGTCGGCGAACTGCTCGGGATGCTCCATGAAGCGCCTCGAGATCTTCTCGTAGGCGGGGTCGAGCCGCAGCGAGAGGTCGGTCGTCAGCATCGAGGGCCCGATGCGCTTCGAGGGGTCGTGCGCGGCCGGCACCGTGCCCGCGCCCGCGCCGTTCTTCGGCTTCCACTGGTGCGCCCCGGCGGGGCTCTTCGTGAGCTCCCACTCGAAGCCGAACAGGTGCTTGAAGAAGTCGCCGCCCCACTTCGTCGGCGTCGTGCTCCAGGTGACCTCGAGGCCGCTGGTGATCGCGTCGGCGCCCACACCCGTTCCCAGGCTGTTCTTCCACCCGAAGCCCTGGGCCTCGAGCCCGGCCTCCTCGGGATCGGCCCCGACGTGCGTGGCCGGGCCCGCACCATGCGTCTTGCCGAAGGTGTGGCCGCCCGCGATCAGCGCCACGGTCTCCTCGTCGTCCATGGCCATCCGCGCGAACGTCTCGCGGATGTCCCTGGCGGCCGCGACCGGATCCGGGTTGCCGTCGGGCCCCTCCGGGTTGACGTAGATGAGCCCCATCTGCACGGCGCCGAGCGGGTTCTCGAGGTCGCGCGCGCCCGTATAACGCTTGTCGGCGCCGAGCCACTTCTTCTCGAGGCCCCAGTACACGTCCTGATCGGGCTCCCAGACGTCCTCGCGACCGCCGCCGAAGCCGAAGGTCTCGAACCCCATCGTCTCGAGGGCGACGTTCCCGGTCAGGATGATGAGGTCGGCCCAAGAAATCTTGCGGCCGTACTTCTGCTTGATCGGCCAGAGCAGGCGCCGCGCCTTGTCGAGGCTCACGTTGTCGGGCCAGCTATTGAGGGGCGCGAAGCGCTGCTGGCCGCGGCCGCCACCCCCGCGACCGTCGCCGGTGCGGTAGGTGCCGGCGCTGTGCCAGGCCATTCGAATGAAGAGGCCCCCATAGTGACCGAAATCCGCCGGCCACCAGTCTTGCGAGGTGGTCATCAGCGCGGCGAGGTCCTTCTTGAGCGCCGCGAAGTCGAGGCTCCGGAACTCCTTCGCGTAGTCGAAATCCCCATCCATGGGGTTGGACCTGGAAGAGTGCTGGTGAAGGAGGTCGAGCCGCAGCTGGTTCGGCCACCAATCGCGGTTCGAGGTACCGGCGCCGATGGCGTGGTCGAAGGGGCACGTCGTTTCGGTGGTCATGGCGCACAGGATCTGAGCGACCGCCGCGGCCCCTTCAAGCGGCCGCGGGATCACCACATCGTCTGGGAGTCGGGCACGCACGGCGAGTACGCGTAGCCCGTGTCCGTGGCGCCCACGAGATCGAGGTCGGTCTCTTGCGCGTTCATGTGCATCGAGTCGGCCTGCCCGCAGCTGGGCGGCACGTTGTACTCGACGTCGAAGACGGCCTTGCCGGACAGGATGAAGTTGCCCGCCGAGAAGTACGGCGCGCACTCGCTGTATTCGAAGCACTGCTCGTTCAGCGCCCAGTCGAACGCCGAGACGAACGTCGCGACCTGGCTCGAATCGAGATCGGTCATCACGTTCTTGAGCCCGACCGACAGCGACAGCGAGTGGGCGAGCGAGGCGATGGCCAGGTCGTACGCGAGGTTGTCGGCCTGCGAGACGCCCGAGATGTTGGTCCAGGCGTCGACGTTGTCCGGCTCGATGGCGTCGAAGCCCTTGGCCTGACACCAGTTCGCGAAGCGGGCCTTCATGAGCGCGAGCACGGCGCTCTGATTGGCCGCCGTGACGAGGAGCCAGTTCTCGCCGGGCCAGCCCTGGACCGCGGGCCCGACCACGGACGAAGGGAAGCTCGCGAAATCGGGCCGCCCCTTCTCGAGGGTCCCGACGTCGACGTAGCAGACGGCGATGGCGCCGGCGGAGTGGATCGCGGCGACGTCCGCGGTCGTCGCGTTGGCGCCGTCGATGTCGTAGACGACCTGGCCCTTCTGGCCCGACAGGAGGTCTTTGGAAGTGAAGGTGCTCGCGCCGATCATCCAGTGAAAGTGGATGGGCGCGTCGCTCGTCGGGTGCCACGGGGTGGTCGGGCTCGATTGCGCGTCGCCGGCGGAGGCATCGGACGATCCCGATGCCGATCCAGAGCCCGACGCCGAGCCCGAACTCGAGGAAGCGTCGTCTCCGCTCGAAGCGCCCCGGCCCGACGAGCCGTCATCCCCTTCGTCGGGCGCGGCCGTCGAAGGCGAGACCGAACCGCATCCCATGGCCGCGAACATCCCGAGCATGAGGAGGCCTGATCGCACGGCGTGACCCTAACACTCGATGCGCGGGACTCCGCCGCCGAAAGCCATCGTTGGCAGTGAGGGAGACGCGCCCGAGCGAATCTTACGATGACGCCGGACGCTCTTTTCCAGCCTCACTCGCTCCTCGCTTCGGCTCTCGCCGGTCAGTCCGGGGAGTCCGGGGTGTCAGCCGAGCTCGTCTGCGCTCTACGGTCCTGCTGGGCCCGTCCCATGGCTCGCGCTAGCATCGGCTCATCATGCCGGCCGCGTCTTTCGAGCCGATTCGCGAGCGCGTGACGAACATCCTGCTGACCACGCCCGAGGAAGGGATGTATGCCGACGTCCTCGACCTCCTGCTTCAGGTGTTCGAAAGCGAGTTCGGGTACTTCGGGTACATCAACCAGATGGGCGACCTCGTGTGTCCCTCGATGACGAGGAACATCTTTCCGCAGTGCCAGGTCGCCGACAAAGACATCGTCTTCCCCCGCGCGATCTGGGGCGGCCTCTGGGGGCGCATCCTCAAGGAGCGGGTGCCGCTCATCAAGAACGCAGCGCACGGCGTCCCCATGGGGCACCTCCCCATCCACCGCTCGTTCGGGAGCCCGATCCTCTTTCGGGGAGAGCTCATCGGCCAGTTCCACTTCGCGAACCGCGCGTACGACTACGAGCAGGGCGACCTCACGCTGCTCGAGCAGCTTTGCTCGTTCGTCGCCCCCGTCTTGAACGCGCGCTTGCGTCGCGACGAAGAAGAGCGGGCGCGCAGGACCGCCGAGGAGAGGCTCCTCAAGGCCAACGTCGAGCTCACGGCGAAGGTGCGAGAGCTCGAGCGCCTCAACGAGGCCCTCGTCGATCGCGAGGAGCGGATGATCGAGCTGAAGGCCGAACTCGAGCGGCTGCGCCGCGCGCCCTGAAATGGCCCTGCAGTCCGTCGTGACGGTCGCCGAGACGGGACCCGTACGGAGCCTGCGGCGGCCGACGCTCGCCGACGTCACGGAGCGAGGGCGGGTGCTGCTCGACCTCGCCGCCGGCGCGACCTCCTCGCGGATCGTCACGAGCGTGGTCGACGCGCTCGAAGGCGCCCTGGGCGATCCGCCGCTCCCGGCGCACGCCATCACCGGGTTCGACACGCTCCCCGTGGCGGGGCCGCCGCTCGCGCGGCTGGGGCTGCGCGAGGCGCCGGTCGTGCGTGCGACGGCGCCCGGCGTGCCCGAGGAGGTGTGCGTCGGCTTCTGCATTCCGCACCTCGAAGACCGCGCGATCCTCCCCTCCGGCCTCGCGGGCTCGGGGCAGGTCGCGTTCCATCCTGGGCTTCGGCTGCGCGCTCCGGGCCGGCCGGACGTTCGCCATGGCGGTCTTCGGCGCCAGCCCGTGCGACCCGACCGCCGCGGAGCTCGCGGCCCTCTTCGGCCTCTACGCGCGGCTCGCGTTCCTGAGCGCGAACGACGCGAACGACGACGGCGAGCCGGAGGCTGCGCGAGAGCGGGAGCTCGCGGCGCGGCAGCTCCTCTTCGCGCAAGGGGCGGCCGTCGGAGCGTCCGACCGGCGATGGCTCCGCCTCCTCGACGCGAGCCGGAGCGAGCTGCAGGATCTCTCCGAGGCGCGCAACGAAGAGCTCCAGGCGAACCTGCTCCGGCGCGAGCGCACCCAGCGCGCGATGCTGAACGTCATCGAGGACCTGCGCGAAGCGCGCGCGGGCCTCGAGGCGAAGGTCCGGGAGCGCACGCGCGACCTCGCCGCCGCGAATGCCATGCTGCGCACGCGAAACCAGGATCTCGAGGAGTTCGCGTACATCGCGTCCCACGATCTGCAGGAGCCCCTCCGGACGATCTCGGGATATCTGCAGATGATCGCCAGGCGCTACAAGGGAAGGCTCGACTCGGACGCGGACGAGTTCATCGACTTCGCGACCGACGGCGCCGCGCGCATGCAGGCCCTTTTGGAGAGCCTGCTCGTCTACTCGCGCGTCACCATGAAGCTGCAAGATCTCCGGCCGACACGGCTCGATCGCGCGCTCGACAGCGCCATCGAGAACCTGCGCCTCGCGATCGAGGAGAGCCGCGCGCAGATCGAGCGAGAGCCGCTGCCCGAGGTCGTGGCCGATCCCGTCCAGATGGTCCAGCTTTTCCAGAACCTGCTCGGCAACGCCATCAAGTTCCACGGGACAACGGCGCCGCGCATCCGCGTGACCGCCGCCCGCACGGGCGCGCACTGGACGCTCCGCGTGCACGACGAGGGCATCGGGATCGCCCCCCGCTACGCGGAGCGCATCTTCAAGGTCTTCCGGCGCCTTCACCGCGAGATGCCCGGCACGGGGGTCGGCCTCGCGATCTGCAAGAAGATCGTCGAGCGCCACGGCGGCGCGATCGGCGTCGAGTCCACGCCCGGAAAGGGCTCCACCTTCCATTTCACGCTGCCGGTCGAGCCCCTGGAGGACGAACATGCTTGAGGCGATAGAAATCCTGCTCGTCGACGATTCGCCCGCCGACATTCGCCTCACGCTCGAGGCGCTGAAGGAGGCGCGCGTCACGAACCGCATCCACGTCGCCTACACCGGCGAAGAGGCGCTCGAGCACCTGCGCCGGCCGGAGGCGCGCCGGCCGGATCTCATCTTGCTCGATCTGAACCTCCCGGGCATGGACGGGCGCGAGGTGCTCGAGGAGATCAAGACCGACCCCGTCCTCATGGTGATCCCCGTCGTCGTCCTCACGACGTCGCGCTCCGAAGAGGACGTGCTCCGCGCCTATCGCCTCCACACGAACTGCTTCATCACCAAGCCCGTCGATCTCGAACAGTTCATCCGCGTCGTGCACACGATCCAGGATTTCTGGATGACGGTCGTGCGCCTCCCGCCCCGGACCGACGGACAGAAGGTTGAAGGCGCCGAATGAGCGGCATTCGCGTCCTTCTGGTCGAAGACGACGAGGCGTACGCGCGCCTCCTTCGCGAGATCTTGAGCGACCCGGTCTCGGGCCCGCACGTCGTGGAGCGGGTCTCGACGCTCGAGACCGCCATGGCCCGCCTCGAGCGCGGCGACATCCAGATTGTCCTCCTCGACCTGGGCCTGCCCGACGCCGACGGGCTCGAGGCGCTCGAGCGGCTCTCGGGCGACCACCCGCACCTGCCGATTGTCGTGCTGAGCGGACAGTCCGACCTCGACACCGCGCTCTCGAGCATGCGCACCGGGGCGCAGGAGTACCTCGTGAAGGGCCAGGCCGATCACGCCCTCCTGCCGCGCGCCATCCGCTACGCGATCGAGCGGAAGAACATCCAGGACTTCGAGCCGCTCCTCCTCGGCATCGTCGGCCACGACCTCCGAAACCCGCTCCAGACGATTGCCCTGGCGAGCGACCGCCTGCTCGACGCTCCCGAGCTCGGCCCCGAGTCCCGCCGGCACGTCGAGCGCATCGTCTCGGCGTCGGACCGGGCGGCGTCGCTCGTGCGCGACCTGCTCGATCTGACGCGCGTCCGCCTCTCGGGAGAGGTGCTCCCCATCCAGCGCCGGAACGTCGATTCTCACGGCCGCGATCCGGCAGGTGGTCGACGAGTTTCGCGCGGCGCACGGCGAAGAGCGCCTGGTCTACGCCGAGGGCGGCGACGGCGGACCGGCCGTCGGCGCGTTCGACGCGGACCGCATCCAGCAGGTCGTCGCGAATCTCCTGCGCAACGCCTTCCACCACGGCGCGCCCGGGCGCCCGGTGGAGGTCCGCGTGCGCACGGCCGCCGACGTCGTCGAGCTCACCGTCCGGAACGACGGCGACCCCATTCCCGCCGACGTCCTGCCGCACGTGTTCGATCCGCTCCGTCAGGCGCGCGGGCGGAGCCGCGCGGGCGAAGGGATCGGCCTCGGCCTCTTCATCGTGCGCGAGATTGTCGACGCCCACCAGGGGCGTATCGCCATCGCGTCTTCCCGGTCGCAGGGCACGACCGTGACCGTCGTCTTGCCGCGCGCCGGCTGAGGTATATCCTCGCCCCGCGATGATCGAGCCGACGATCCCCGACGACGAGCAGAAGCGGCTCGCCCTCCTCCGGGCCTGCAACGTCATCTACACGCCCTCCGAGGAGGCGTTCGACGACGTCGCGCGGCTCGCCGCGGAGCTGTGCGGCACCGAGATCGCGCTCATCACGCTGGTCGACTCCGACTACCAGTGGTTCAAGGCCCGCGTGGGCGTCGAGCAGACGGGCGTCCCGCGCGACCTGTCCTTCTGCGGGCACTGCATCAACCACCGGCACCCCCTCATCGTCCCCGACACGCACGAAGACCCGCGCTTCGCCGACAACCCGCTCGTCACCGGGGACCCGTTCATTCGCTCTTACGCCGGCGTGCCGCTCCTCATCGACGAGGGCTCGTCGATTGGCGCGCTCTCCGTGGCCGACCGCCGCCCGCGCACCATCGCGCCGCGGCAGATTGAGTCCCTCGAGCGGCTCGCCAAGCAGATTGCGCGCGAGCTCCGCCTGCGGCGCGACATGGGGCGACCGGCGGCGGAGGCCGGCGACGGCGACTTCGACCTCGGCGGCGCCCTCGTGGGCGGGCGCTGGCGGCTGGTCCGCGAGCTGGGTCGCGGGGCGACGGGCGCCGTGTTCGAGGCGCGCGACGATTGCGGAGAGCGCGTCGCCATCAAGGTGCTCCACACGAAATGGCGAACGAGCGACGTGGTCGTCGAGCGGTTCGCGCGCGAGGCGCGCGTCCTGATGCGCCTGAAGACCGCGCACGTGGGCAAGCTCCTCGACGTCGGCAACCTCGACGCGGCGCACGGCGGGATGCCGTACCTGGCGCTCGAGTACCTCGAGGGCACCGATTCCGATCGCGTCCTCGCCGCGCGAGGGCGCATCCCCTACGCCGAGGCGTTCGCGTGGTGCGCCGACGCCTGCGAGGGCGTCGCCGAGGCCCACGAGCTCGGGGTGGTGCACCGCGATCTCAAGCCGTCGAACGTGTTCCTCGCCGAGGGGGGCGCGGGCGAGGCTCCCGTCGTCAAGGTGCTCGACTTCGGCATCGCCGCCGGCGAGCCGGCGGGCGCGAGCTCGTCGAAGATCACCAACCTCGACACCGTGGTCGGCTCCCCGGCGTACATGTCCCCGGAGCAGATGATGTCGGCGAGCGACGTCGACGCGCGGAGCGACGTCTGGTCGATGGGGACGGTCCTCTACGAGCTGGTGACGGGCGGGCACCCCTTCTCGGGGAACCTCGGGCTGCAGCTCTTCGCGAACGTGATGACCAAGCCGCCGCTCCCCATCGCGTCGCACCTTCGTCCGGAGGTGCCCGCCGTGGCCGAGGCGGTCCTCATGAAGTGCCTGCGGCGTCCGCGCGAAGAGCGCTTCCAGTCGATGACCGAGCTCGCCGAGGCGCTCCGTTCCGCCGTGACCTGAGGCGAGGGCCGAGGACGGCCCCGGTGCCCCCTCGTGGCATGACCTTCGCTGCGCTCGCCGGGGCGAGGTGCGACGATGGCGAGAGTGCGCGCCGACCCGCCCGCGGACCGAGATCGCGCGCGCAAACGCGCGTGAGGCGCGTGGCCCGATCCGCGGGAGCGCCCTCAGTACGTCTTGTACGGCAGGAACTTCCCGCTCATCGTGATCTTCACGCGGTCCCCCTTGGGGTCGGGCTCGCGCGCGATGTCCATCGAGAAGTCGATCGCGCTCATGATGCCGTCCCCGAACTCCTCGTGGATGAGCGCCTTGAGGGTGGTCCCGTAGACGTCCACGAGCTCGTAGAAGCGGTGGATGAGGGGGTCGGTCGGCACCGCCGTCGGCATGGAGCCTTTGTAGGGCACCTCCTGAAGCAGCAGCACCGCGTCTTCGGGCAGGTCGAGCGCCGCCCCGACCACCTTCGCTTGCGGCTCGGTGAGCGTCATCTGGCCGAGGAGGGCGGCGGTCGACCACTCCTTGCTCTGCCCCACCATGCCGGCGAGCTTGGCCCACGACAGCTTCTTCTGGCGCTTGGCGACGAGGATCAACTCGGTGACTTCGGCTCGGGTCATCGGCGAAACTCCTTGGGCGCGCACGAGCGCGCGCGAGGTAGTGTCGCGCACCCCGTGCACCGGCAGGTTTCACGCTCTACTGGCGAGCGATCTCCTCCTTCGCCGGGGGCGCGGCCGCCTTGGCGAGGGTGTCGTGCGCGGTCCGCAGCGGCGCGCGCGCCGGGGGATCGTCCTGCGGCGGGAACGTGAACGCGGCGCGGACCGTCGTTCCGCCCGCGCCCGGGGCCGCGAACTTGGCGGCGCGCACGGCGCTGGTGATGCACTCGACGACCGAGGGGCTCACGTCGATGTTGACCGGGATGGTCACGGAGTCGATGTCGCCCGAGGGGGCGAGCTGGACGTAGACGAGCAGCCGGCCGTGGCGCTTCGCCTTGGAGTCGGGGTCGTTCGCGTAGCAGATTTTCGCGGCCGGGTTGACCTGTCCACGGATGACCGCTCCCGCGGGCGCTGCCGGGGTGCTGATGGGCGGGTCGGGCGGTACGTCGGAGGCGGAGAGCGCGACGCGCGTCGCGGGCCCGGCGGCGGGCGGGGTGGCGCCCGTCACGTCTCCGCGGAGCGTCTGGAGGCGCCTGTCCCCTTGCTGGTCCGATGGAAGCGGCGCGCCCACGTCGCTCGGGAGCGCCAGCGCGCTCCCGGCGGCGACCTGCCGACTGGCCAGGCCGTTCAGATCGACCGGCGCGCCCCTGTCGCCCTTCTTCGCCGATTCGTCCAGGCTCGCGCGCGCCGCGTCGAGCTCCGGACTCACCCATGTCGTCCATTGCCGCATCAGTGCGAGGTTCGTGTCGGCCGGCCGGCCGGCACGAGGCGGCGCCGACTGAGCGCCCGCGAGCCCCTCCACACCGAGGACCAACATGACCGCCGTGGACCACGCGAGCTTCGCGCGTATTGGCATGCAAATAACCTCAGTATAGAGGTACGACGCGCCGATCGAATTTTCAATGTAGGCGCGCGCCGAGCCCGCGCGTTTTACGCCGCCCGTCCGGCCCGCTCGGGCCGCGCGGGCGCACACACCGCGGGAGCCGAGAGCGGGCGCCCTTACCCCGGCGGGCTTTCAGAGCCCGAGGAAGTTCAGGACCGAGCCGACGTTGCTCCCGAGCGGGCTCCACGTCGAGACGTCGTCGCCGATGAAGGTGTGGTGCTTGTACCACTGGGCGATCCCTTCGATCGCGACGCTGGTGATCGGGTGGAACGCGGAGCCGACCCCCGCGGACACCATCTGCGACTGCGCGGTGCCGATCGTCGGCGTCTTCCCGTACGCGTCGTCGTTCATCCAGAGGGTGGGCGTGTCGTACCAGTACAGCCAGTCGCTGGTGCCGTCGATGAAGGCAAAGAGGTCGCCGAATCCCCAGGATCCGGGCGTCTCGACCGTCTGGAGGCTGTAGAGGGCGGCCGCCTGCGAGGAGACGAAGGCGTAGCCGTCGCCGAGCGGCTTGACGCTCGTCAGGGCCGAGGAGTCGAACCAGCTTGCCCAGCCGCTGCCGCCCCAGGCGTCGTACTGCCACTCTTCGAACGACGAGACGGGCGTGATGCCCTGGCCCGAAGTGGGGCCCATCGTCTGGAGGTAGCCGACCTGGTTCCAGTGCGCGTGGTCGGTGCTCGTGCCGGCGGTGAGCGGCGTGCCGCCGTCGTCGATGACCCAGACCCTCGCCCCGTTGCTCGGCGGCCCGAGGATATGGTTCCGGAGCATGCCGTACGAGTAGAGGACGCCCCAGCCGCCGGCGCTGCCGCCGATGAGGACCACCTTCTGCGGCTCGTGCCCGCTGTTGGGCGCGGTCGCCTCGGCGGCCGCGAGCGCGGTGAGCAGCGTGGCGTACGTGTCGCCGAGGCCGTAGAAGGTCAGGTTCGACGGCGTGCGGCCGGCGACGCCGCTCGACGTGTCGAGGCGGTTGCCGACGTGCATGTCGCCCGTGCAGTACGGCACGAAGACCGTCATGTAGTTCTCGAGCGGGTTGATCGACGACGTGTGGTCGAGCACTCCACGCTCCATGTTCGGCAAGCTCCAGGTGACGCCGTTGGCGTCGGGCCCGGTCGGCGGGAGCAGATCGGTCGCGAAGTTGGTCGAGCAGTCGTAGTGGTTTCGCGCGAGGAAGGGAGCGGTGCTCGAGGTGGGCTTCGTGTCGGTCAGGACCTCGGCGAAGACCGTCGACGCCGACGGCACGCCGACGTGGCTGCACGACGCCGCGTCGTAACACATGCCGCCGCCATCGAAGAAGAAGGCGACGTTCCCGTTCCAGCTCGACGGGATGTAGTAGCCAAATCCCGTGTATGTCCCGTCGAGACACTTCATCGCGTTCCCGCTATCGTTCTCGTACCACTGCCACGTATTTCGAACGCTCATGTTGACCGACGTCAGGCTGCTGCCCGAACACGTGGGCGCCGCGTCGGCCGTGGTGCTGAGGGTCGTGACGGAGGCGATGGCGGCCAGCGCCATCGGGATCATCGAACGTAAATTCATGAATTGTCCTCTCTGGATTCGACAATGCGAAAAAAAACGCAGGCGAGCCTGCGCGGGCCCCGCGGGGCGACCATACCGGCAAATGCCGGTTCGGAGATAGGCTCGTGAATATGCCGAAGTCGTTCGGGCCGCTCCTCGCCCTCTGCTTCGCTGCCTTCGCCGCGCCGCTCCTCTGCGAGCCGGCGGGGCGCCCGGCCCCGTCGCCCGCGTTCTCCCTGCCGTCGCGAGACGGCGACGAGCGCCTCGATCGCCGCTTCACGCCGCCGCCGGGCTTCGAGCGCGTGGCCGCCCTGCCCGAGAGCTTCGGCGCGTTCCTGAGGGGCCTCCCCGTCTTGCCGGAGGGCGCGCCGGTCGTGGACTACGCGGGGGCGCCGCCTCTACGACGACGGGCGACCGCGCGATCGCGACCCCGTTCTACGTGCCCTTCCCGATCGGCACCCTCCGCAGGCTGCCGCGCAGGGATGTCCGTGACGAGCTTGGAGGGCATGCTGCCCGCCGAGCGAAACCCGGGGCCAGTGCAGGTCACGCGGCGCGGAGCTTGGCCGCGGCCGCCTCGGCCTTCGCGCGACGGCGAACGACCTCGGCCGCCTTGATCGCGTCGATGCGCGCGGGCTTGGTCGTGCGAATGAAGTCGACGAGCACGCGCTCGAAGCGCGCAGGGTCGTCGAGATACGGGAAGTGCCCGGCGTTCGGGAACACCTCGAGGCGGCTGCCCTCGATGCCCTGGTGCGCGGCGTCGGCGTGCGACGCGGGGATGATGCGGTCGTTCTCGCCCCACACGATGAGGGTCGGCATCTGCCCGGCGAGGTAGAGGCGATCGACCGCGGAGGCGCGCTGCCCGCCGGCGTCGATGGCGCCGCGCATCGTGTGGAAGAACGCGCGCCGCGTGTCGGCGTCGGCCAGCGTGCCGAAGCCCCGCCAGACCTCGCGGAGGTCGGTGCCCGCGCGCACGCCGATGCGACCGAGGAGCTTCGCGCCCCCTTCGACGAGCCCGCGCACCGGCGACGCCGCGAGACCGCGGAGCACCGTCTCGGCGCCCGGAAGCGCCGCCATCCGCAGCATCGCGCCGAGCTCGCGCCCGAGGCCCCCGGCGGCGACGAGCACCAGCCGCTCGGTCATGTCGGGGAACTGATACGAGAACTGC
Source organism: uncultured delta proteobacterium (assembly GCA_963797395.1). Lineage (GTDB taxonomy): Bacteria > Myxococcota_A > Polyangia > Polyangiales > Polyangiaceae > Palsa-1150. The sequence goes on along the minus strand of CAWCPA010000007.1, from coordinate 107,169 downwards.
ATCGCGATCCCGCCGCCGAGCGAGTGCCCGACCAGCGTGACGCGCGTGTGCCCGAGGTCGAGGAGCAGATCGCGCACGTAGCAGGCGTACGCGCCGGACGAGTACTCGTTGACCGGCTTCGCCGAGTCGCCGTGGCCGAGGAGATTGGGCGCGATGACGGTGAAGTGCTTCGCGAGCGCGGGGATGATCGCGTCCCACGTCGCCGAGCTGCACGTGACGCCATGGAGGAGCACGAGCGCCGGCCCGCTGCCGGCCATGCGGTAGCGGAAGGTGAGTCCGTGGAGCGAGGTCTCGTAGACGGGGGTCGACGTCGTGGAGGGGATGTTCATGCTCGAAGGCCCTCTATCGCACGAGCCGCGCCAAGCCTGGCCGGGGGCACACCGTGCGAAACCATTGAAGAAATCCAGTTGCGCAAGCCGTGCGCAGGTGCGCACCGCCTTGCGCGACCGCGCAACGGCGCTCCCGCCCACGTCGGCTTGCCCGGCGAGGTGGTGATTGATAAGGCACTTGTCCCCCATGGCGGCCGTCGAACCCCGCAGCCTGATCCCTCCGCCCAGCACCACCCGGTTGGACGACATCCTGCCGGCCGAGCCGATGCTCCTCATGGGCGCCGGGCCGGTGCCCATCCCGCACGCGGTCGCGCGCGCGAACGGGGTCGTCATCAACCACCTCGGCGAGACGATGGGCCGCGTCATCGACTCGCTGAAGGAGATGGCGCGCTACGCCTTCCAGACGCGCGCCGACAAGGTGCTCGGCGTCGCGGGCCCGGCGTCGGCGGCCATGGAGATGGCCATCACGAACCTCCTCTGGCCGGGTCGCCGCTGCCTGAGCTTCGTGACGGGGACGTTCAGCGCGCGCCTCGCCGAGATGGCGCGCGGGGTCGGCGCCGACGTCACCATGGTCGAGACGCGGACCGCCGAGCCGATCACGGCGGACGCCGTGCGCGCGGCGCTCCGCAAGGGCCGGTACGACGTCGTCACGATGGTGCACGGCGAGACGTCGTGCGGCGTCTTGAACCGGGAGCTCCCGGCGATCGCGACGCTCGTGCGCGAGCACGGCGCGCTCTCGCTCATCGACGCGGTGGTCACGCTCTCGACGATGCCGCTCGAGATGGACGCGTGGCAGCTCGACGCGGTCGTGACCGGCGGGCAGAAGGGCCTGTCGTCGATCCCGGGCGTGTCGCTCATCGCCTTCTCGGACCGCGCGTGGAAGGCGATCGAGTCGCGACCGACGCCGCCGACGCACTGGTGCCTCGACGCCCTGCGCGCGCAGCGCTTCTGGGGCGAGCACCAGTACCACTACACGGCGCCGGTGCCGGGCATCCTCGCGCTGCACGAGGCGCTGCGGCTCGTCGCGGAAGAGGGGCTGAAGGCGCGGCACGAGCGCCATCGCATCAGCTCCGAGTCGCTGCAGGAGGGCCTCGAGGCGATGGGCCTCCCGCTCTTCGTGCCGCAGGCCGAACGCCTGAACTCCGTCATCGCGGTGCGCGTGCCGGCCTCGGTCAGCGCGCGCGAGGTGCTCAAGTACATGTCCGGCAAGTTCCATGTCGAGATCTCCGGGTCGCTGGGCCTCGACGTCGTGCGCATCGGGCAGATGGGCGAGCAGTGCCGGTCGCACAACCTGTTCAAGGTGCTGTACGCGACGGGCATGAGCTTCCGGCACTTCGGGGTGCCGCTCGACGTCAGCGCCGGCCTCGCGGCGCTCGAGCGGTCGCTCTCGAAGCGGCAGTACGAGTTCGAGTGAGCGGACGCGGGGGGCGCGCGAGGCTGAACGTCACGCGCCGGGGGCCCGCACGCGTGCTCGCCGTCATCGAGGTACGCGATAGCCACAGTTCGCCAAGACGCGAGGCCAGTCGGCGTCGGCCAGTCCCGCGGCCACCAGGAGGTCGCGCCAGTCCTCGGCGGCCTGCTTCATGGCCGGCTTTAGCTTCTCGAGACTGCCGCCGGCGAATTGGATCGCCGCCATTAGGCTGAGGGACCATCATGCCCATACGCTTCTGGAGCGCGTTCGCTCGCTCGATACCGGCGGGGCTCGTCTGGGGCGTGGGCTCCGCGTGCGTTCGGTGGGACCTTGAACCGCACCGGAAGTTGGTGCTCAATGGGGTAATCTTCGGCCTCTCGGCTTTCGGAGTGACCCTTGTGCTCACTTTCTTCTTCCCGACAATCGGAGGGCGAGCGTCGCCGCGCAACTGACCCCACTACCAGGGCACTCCCCGAGAGGTTGGACGCCTTCCCCTAGCGGTGGAGTGCCCTCGACCGACAGTCGGACGCGTCGCCCGAGCGGTCGGGCATGCCCGACCTTCGGCCAAGGACGCTCCCCGCGCGGCCGGGTGCCCTCGACCGTCGAGAAAGGGCGCTCCCCGCGCGGTCGGGCGTGCCCGACTCTCGAGAAAGCGCGTTCCCCGCGCGGTCGGGTGTCCTCGACCCTCGACAAGGGCCACTTCCCGAGAGGTCGGACGCGCTGCCCGGACAGTCGGGCGTGCCCGACCGGCGCGGAAGAGCGTTCCCCGGACGGTCGGGTGTCCTCGGCCGACGGTCGGACGCGTTCCCCGCGTCGGAACGTCCCCTCCCCCAAGGGGTTTACGCCCCACCTGCGCGGTTGCGCCTCTGCCCGCGTCCTTCATCATGCCGGGGCGAATGAAGCTCCCTTCTTCCACCCGCCGCCTCTCGCGGCACCTCGTGGTCCTGGCGACCGTCGCGGGCGCGCTGCTCCTCGTCCAGCGAGCGGAGGGCAGAGCGCCCCCGCCAATCCCGGATGACGGCGTGCCCCGCGGCACCGTGGCGTTCTTCGCCGGCCCGACGACCTGCCCGGAAGACTGGGGCCCCGCGACGTACACGAACGGAAGGCTCGTCGTGGGCGCGTACGTCTCCGACGCCGGCGTGGCGAGCGACCTCCTCGAGACCGTCGGCGACCCGCTCGCCGACCGGGAAGACCGCGCGCACGCGCACACGTTCTCCGGCACGGTCTCCCTCGCGGCCCAGAACCTCTCCGGCGCCGACGGAATCCAACGCCGCCGCCGCCGCGACCGGGACCGTCGACGTGGCGGGCACGACGAGCCCGGCGACGACCGGGCTGCCGTTCGTGCAGCTCATGGTGTGCGAGAAGCTGTGATGGAGCACCCTCGCACCGCAATCCTCCTCGCGCTCACGCTCGTCGCCTCCACGTCGGCGTCTCTCGCCGCTTGCGGCTCCAGCGGGTCGTCGGGCCTCGGCAACGCCGACGCGGCAGCGGATGCGCTCGTGACGCCCGACGGATCCTCCGACGCCCCCCTCGAAGCCGCGTCCGTGGAGCCCGACGCGAGCTCGCTCGACGCGCTCCCCACGGGCGCGATCTCGTTCTTCGACCTCTCCGCGTGTCCGGCCGGGTGGAGCGCGTACGGCGCGTTGCAGGGCCGCGCGGTCGTGCCCGTGCAGGGTCAGGCCGACGCGGGCGTCGGGCAGAGCTTCGGCGCGGCGCTCGCCGACGGCGAGGACCGCGCGCACGACCACGGGTCGTTCGGCGCGTCGTTCGCGTGGAGCTCCGCGTCGTTCGCCGGGGCCGCGGGCGGCACCAACCCGCTGGGGGCCGCGCCGGCCGACGCCTCGGTCACGCTGGCCACGGCCGCGACGAGCGCGGGCCTGCCGTACGTGGAGCTCCTCGCTTGCCAGAAGGTCGCGGGCGCGTCGCCGGGGCAGGGGCCGATCCCCTCCGGCATGACGCTCTTCTTCGCGAGCGAGACGTGCCCCGCAGACTGGACGGCCGCGACCGCGACGCTCGGGCGGCACCTCGTCGGCGCGGCAATCGCCGCCGTGCAGCCCGACGCGAGCCCCTTCGGCGCGACCTTCGGCGGCCCGCCCCTCGCGCCCGGCGAGCGGCGCGAGCACTTCCACGACGCCTCCGTCGCCGTGACGTTGCCGGCGCACGGCGTCGCGCTGGCCAGCGGCGCCGGCGCGGGCGGCTATGCGGGCGCGGGGGACTACGCCTCCCAGGCCCAGACCGCGCCGGCCGTGGCCGACGTGCCGTACACGCAGCTCCTTCAGTGCCAGAAGAACTGAGGTCGCGTCACTCCGGCGCCGCCGGCTCCGCGATCGCGCCCGACCGGCGCCCGCTCACGAGCACCTCTTCGCGGCCGTCCGGGCCGACCCGGCGCACCAGCCGGTAGGTCGTGTTCCCGTCGGCGCGGGCCACCTCGGGCGCGGCGATGAGGAGCTGGAGATCGAGCGTCTTGCACAGATCGAAGAGGACGCCGAGGTTGTCCTGCGAGAGCCGGTTGGCCTCGTCGAGGAAGAGGAAGCGCAGCGAGCCGCTCGCGCGCTTGGCGCGCAGGAGGTTCGCGTCGCGCTCCCACTCGGTGAGGATGACCATCATGAGCGCCGCGCCCACGCCGATCGCCTCGCCGGTCGAGAGCCGCGCGGGGGACGCCGCCTCCCACTCGGCGCGCTCGCGACGCCGCACCTCCACCGCGAGCTCGAGGTACTCGCGGTAGTCGAGCACCTTCGTCGAGCCGCCGCGTCCGCCGCCGTAGCGGCGGAAGATCTCGTCGAGCGCGTCCTCAATCGGCATGCCGGGCTGGAAGAGGATCTCCTGCACGGCGCCCTCGCGCAGCGCGCCGAGGACCTGGTCCATGCGCTCGACGCGGTGCATGCGCACGCGGATGCCGCCGATGCCGCCGAAGCTCACGCCGTCGAGCTGCTGGTTGAGCCGCCGGACCTGGTAGCCGGCGCGCCGCACCTGCACGTCGATGCCGCGCGCGACGTCGCCCGACGCCCCGCGAAGGTCCGACTCCTGCCGCACGAGCCGCTGCTCGAGCGCGCCGAGCTCGTGGCGCAGGTCGTCGAGCGCGCGCGCCTGCTCGCCCGACTGCCCGAGCGGCACGGGCAGCCGCCGCTGGACCCACTCGCGCGCGGCGCTCCACGCGTCGACGAACGCGTCCTCGGCGTCGCTCGCGAACGCCGACCGCACGCGCGCGGCGCACTCTCCCCCGCCGGGCGACACGGCCAGCCGGTCAATCAGCACCTCGACGCGGCTCCGCGCCTCGGCGGCGAGCGCCGCGCTGGACCGCTCGGCGCGGGCGGCGGCGGGGACGCGCGCTCCCGCCGCCTCGAGCCGCGCGCGGACCCGGGCCCAGCGGGCCTCGGCGGGCGCCGCGTCGCGGCGCGCGGCGGCGAGCTGGCGCTCCGCGTCCTGGAGGGCGCGCTCCGCCTGCGCGCTGCGCTCGGCGAGGAGCGCCGCCTGGGTCGACAGCGCGCGGTCGTCCCGCTCGAGCGCGGCCTGCTGCGCGCGGAGCCGCGAGGCCTCGGCCTGCGCGTCCGCGACGCCGGGCGTGTCGCCCGCGGTCCCCCGGGGGTCGCCCAGGTCTTCCCGCAGGCGCGCGAGCTGCGCGTCGAGCGCGTCCCGCTCGGCCGCGGCCCGCGCCGCGACGGCGCTCGCCTCGACCCAGGCCGTCTCGGCGGCGCGGAGGGCCAGCTCGCTCGCCTGCTCCGCGCCGCGCGCTCGTTCGAGCTGCGACTCGAGCGCCGGCGCGATGGCCCCCCGCTCCGTGAGCGCCCCTTCGAGGTCCGGACCGGACAGCGCCCAAATTTGTCGTCCCGCGTGCCGCGCGAGCTCCTCGAGCGCCTCGCGCGCGCGAAAGAGGCGCTCGCGAATCCCAATCGAGCGCCTCGCCGGCCGCCGCGAGCGACTCCGGCGCGAGGCCCTCCGCCCCGTCCCGCAGCGCGTCAATCAGGCCCGCGAGCTCCCGCCTCGGACGCTCGGCGCGGAGCAGCTCGTCGCGCGCCTCGGCGGCCCGGACGAGCGACGCGTCGAGCTCGCGCGCGCGGGCCGCGTGATCCGGCGGGGCGAGGAGGAACGCCTCGGCGAGCAGCGCGCGCAGCGCTTCCATGCGCTGCCGCGCCTCGGCGGCGCGGGTCCGCGCGTCGCGCGCCGCCGCGAGGGCGGAGCGCTCCTCGGCCTCCGCGGCGACGGCCGACGCGAGCCGCGACGCGATCGCCTCCGCCGGGTCGCCGCCCTCGAGCACCTTCACCTCCTCGAGCACGCCGTCGGCCTCGCGCGCGAGGTCCTCGATGGCGCGGAGCGCCGCGGCGTCCGCGTCGATCGCCGCGTCGAGGGCGCTCGCCTGGGTCCGCAGCGAGGCCGCGGTCCGCTCGCGCGCCCGCCGGCCGAGGGTCGCGCGCTCGGGCACGCGGGTGACGCGGACGCCGGACGGCTCCTGCACGATCACGTCGCCCCCGGGGAGCACCTCGCCCGCGGGCCGCTCGGCGCCGGGCCCCACGAGCCACACCGTGTCGATCGCGCGCTCTCGCCCGGCGAGGCGGTGCGCGGCGGCGACGGGATCTTCCACGACGAGCGCGTCGACCCGCGCGCCCAGCTCCGCCTGGACGCGCGCGGCCTCCGCCTCGCCGAGGTCCTCGAACCCGGCGGTCAGGAGCTCGGCGTCGAGCTCGTCGCGCAGCCGGAGGAGGTCGGGATCGACCGCGACCGCGGGGGCCTGGAGGGCGGCGCTCTGCTCGAGGAGCGCCTGGCGGCGGTGGGTGGCGTCGGCGATGCGGGAGCGGGTCGCGTCCCCGTCGCGCGCGAGCCGTGCGCGCGCCGCGGCGAGCGAGGCGCGGGACTGCACCGGGGCTCCGAGCGCCGCCTCAATCCGCGCGGCGACGGCCGCGACCTCGCGCCACCGGGCCGCCGTCCGTTCGAGCTCGGCGGTCCGGTCGAGCTGCTCCTCCCCGCGGCGCCGGGCCGACGCGGCCCGCGTCTCCTCGGCGCGGGCGACCTCCTCGGCGGCGCGCAGCTCCCCTTCGGCCTCCGCGACGAGCCGCTCGACCTCCCGCGCCGGGTCCCGCGCCTCGGGGACCCCCAGCGCGCTCGCGCGCTCCCGGGCCGCCGCCTGGCGCCCCGCGAGGTCCGCGGCGCAATCGCGCTCCGCCCGCGTCTCCGCGAGCTGGAGGAGCCCCGCCTCGAGCTCCGCCAGCCGCGCCAGCGCCGCGCGGGCCTGGTCGTGGGCGCGCGCCGGCTCCACCGGCCCCGCGAGCGCCGTCAGCGCGGCGTGCGCCCGCGCGCGCTCCTCGCGGCGGATGCGCGCCGACTCGCGGTCGCGCGCCAGCGACGCGCGGCGGCGATCGACCTCGCCGAGCGCGGCGCTCGTGCGCTCGAGGACCGCGTCGGCGTCCGCCGGCTCGAAGCCCGGCTCGCCGAGCGCCTCGCGGGCGGCGGCGAGGCACCGCGCGGCGTGACGGCGCGCCTGGACGCCGCGGTGCAGCTCCTCGAGGCCGCGCTGGAGATCGGCCAGCCCGCGCGCGGCGCGCTCGCGATCGGCGCTGGCGGCGTCGCGCTCCCGCCGGCGCGCCTCCAGGGTCGCCGCAGCGCCGTCCCGGAGCGCGAGCGCGGCCTGCGCGTGCTCGATCGCCGCGGCGCGCGGCGGCTCGAGGGCGCGGATGCGATCGAGGATCGCCTGGACCCGCAGCGCGCCCTCGACGCGCGCCGCGGCCCGCGCGGACGCCGCGCGCAGGCCCTCGAGCTCCTCCAGCACGGCGCGCTGGCGCTCCTTCGCGGCGGCGGCCGCGTCCTTCCCTTCGGCCGCGACCCGCGCGAGGTCGTCCCGGCGCGCGGTGCTCTCGAGCGCGCGCGCGGCGTGCTCCTCCGAAGCGCCGCGCGCGGCGAGCGCGCCCGCCGCGAGGACCGCCTGCGCCGCGTCGTTGACGCCGACGAGCTCGCGCTCGAGCCGCCGGGCCTCCTGCACCTCGATGCGCGTGCGGTGGCACGCGTCGAGGTTCGCGCGGATGCGCGAGAGCGCGTCGCCGAGGCCCGTCTCCTCCTTCAGGAGGAACGCGCGAAGATCGGTCGTCAGCGCGCGCGAGATGCCGCCGGTCATGCTCGTGCGGAGCATCTCGTTCAGCTTGTTCCGCTCCTCGTCGGTCCCGAGCCGCAGCGGCGTGACGCCGCGGTCGAAGAGCGCCGCGAAGTACTCCCGGGCCGACGGGAACACCTCGATGCGGGCGCCGGCGCGCGCGACGTTCGCCCGGAGCTCGTCGAGGTCCGGGACGAGCTCGTCGGCCCCGTCCTGCACGAGGAGCAGCTCGCGGAGGCGGCCGCCGAGGTGCGCGCCCGACACGAGGAACGGGGCCAGGTCCAGCGCGGGCTCCGCCTTGCGCTCGAGCTTCACGCCCGCGACGAGGCGCTCGCCGCCCTCGACCTCGAACTCCATCGCGGCGTACGAAGGGCGCTCCGGCGCCCCGAGCCGGCCCCAGACGCCCTTGTCGCCGCCGCTGGCGCCGGTCTCGCCGGCGTTGGTGAAGCGCACGCGCGTCATGTCCGGCAGGAGGACGATGTACGCGGCGATCATCACGGTCGTCTTGCCCGCGCCGTTGGCGCCCTCCAGGGCCGTGACGTGGCGATCGAGCAGGTACCGCTCGTAGAAGACGCCCTTCCAGTTGACCAGCGCCAGCGCGGTCGCCCGCGCGCGGCTCATTCGGTCTCGTCGCCGGGATCGCCGGCGCCCTCGTCGCCGGGATCGCCGGCGCCCTCTACGTCGCCGGGATCGCCGTCCTCGGGATCGTCGTCGGGATCGCGCAGGGCGAACTCGCCGGACGAGAGCAGGCGCTCGAGCTCCTTCTCGGGCGTCGCGCCGCCGCGGGCGGGCTCGGCGAAGCGCAGGAGCGCCGGCCGCAGGCGAACGCGCGCCTCCTCGACGGCCTCGACGAAGCCGAGCGCCGCGAGCCGGCGCAGGGCCTCGGCGACGCGCTTCCGCACGTTCTCCTCGGCGACGCGCGGGTCGAAGCGGCGGCGCTTGGGGTTCAGCGCGCGCACGAGCGCGTCGCTGCCCATCACGCCCGCGAGCTGCGCGAGCACCTGCTCGCGGGTGACGACGCCTCCGTGCTCCACGCTGGAGGGCTCGAGGTAGAGGAGCGTCAGCGCCTGCCCGACCAGCATCTCGGCGACCGAGAGGTGGCGCCGCCCGAGCCGCTCGCCCGTGGGCAGGAGGTAGAAGTACCCGTCGGTGCGGTGCACGAGATCGCACCCGAAGCGCCGGTAGAAGGCCTCGAGGTGCGCCTGGGCGCCGACCAGGAACGCGTACCACTCGCCGTCGTCGCGATTGACGTGCCGGCCGCGGCGCAGCGCCAGGTCCACGTCCGGGAAGCACTCGGCCGAGACGGCGTCCTCGAGGGTCGTGTAGGTGGCGTTCATTCCGGCTCGCGCGTGGACGAGGGCGTGCACGAGGGGAGCGTCCACTCCTCGATCTGAAGCCCGCTGTCGACGGGCACCCACGGGCGCTCGGCGCGCGCGTCCGGGCGCGTGACCCGGGCGATCGCGTGCGCGATGCGGCCGGCCGCCGCGTACCGCTCCGGCGCGGGCAGCACGCCGGTCAGCCGCGCGGTGACGTCCCCCAGGCCGCGCGCCCCCGCGGCGATCGCCCCGCGCACGTCGGCGTCGAGCCGGGCCTCGCGGTCCTCGGGCGGCTCCTGCGCGAGCGGGGCTTCGGCGTCCGGGCGAGGCCGGCGCACCGGAGGCTTCCCGCTCGGCGGCGGGACGATCTCGCGCAGGACCTGCATCGGGGGCGCGGCGGCGACCGCGAGCGCGAGCTGCGTGCTGCCGTCGCTCGCGAGCCGCTCGCGCACGCGGTGCGTGACGACGCGCGACGGATCGAGCCGGACCACGTCGCGCAGGAAGCGGTGCACGTACTGGTAGTACCCCGACCACGCGTGCTGCCGCGCCGCTCCCCACGCGGCGATGCGATCCACCTGCTCGACGAGGCGCCGCGTCGCCTCCTCGACGTCGAGGGCGCCCGCCGCGGACGCGAGCTCCTGGAGCTCTTGCAGCGTCGATTGCAGGTCGGGCCCGTCGCGCATCAGCACCTCGTTCAGCTCGCGCAGGGTCGTGCTCGTCGCGTCGAGGAGCGTCTGGCACTGGTCGATGGCGCCGAACCAGTCGGCCTTGAGGAGCGCGGCGATCTCGCGCTGCAGGTGCTCTTGCTGGGCGTCGAACCCGCGCTGCCGCCGCAGGATGCCCGCCACGAGATCGGGGATCGTGACGTTGAGCGGCCCGGCCACGCCGTCGCGCCAGGCGTCGGGGCCGGTGGCGGCGCCCGCCGCGGCCAGCACCTCGGCCAGCGCGGCGAGGAGCGAGCGCCCGAGGAGCGTGAGGCTCTCGCGCGTCAGCGTCTCGTCGGTGAGGAAGAACTCGACGATGCCCGTGGCCAGGCGCGTGAGCGCGAACTCGCCGGCGCGCACGACGCCCGCGCCGTCGACGCGCGCGAGCATGCGCTGCTCGCGGAGCCGGCGGATGGCGTGCGTGCCGCGCGGCGTCGCGCGGACGTCCGGCGGCGCGACGTTCGCGAGCACGGCGTCGAACACGTCGACGAGCTGCTCCTCCGTGAACGAGGCGAGCGCGCCGCGCTCGGCCCGCAGGTGGAGCGCCGCGAGGAAGCACACGTCGATCGTCTGGAGCTCGACCGCGACTTCGCGCCGCGCGAGCGAGGACACGACGTGGTGCGGGTCGGGGGCTTCGGGCGGTTTCACGGCGGTGCGGGTCGGCGAACCCGGGGCGAGGCGGGGCGGCGAGCTTAGCGTCCCGGCGGCCGGTCTCCAGCGCTGCGTGCGCGCGGCCGCGCGGCTCAGTGGCCGCGAAACTGGGGAGCCCGGGCGAGCGCGCGCGCCATGAGCTCCGCGCGGCTGCCGACGCCGACCTTGCGATAGATTCGTCTTCACGTACTCGTGCACCGTGTGCCCGCTGAGCCCGAGCCGCGCGGCGATGCGCTTTTCGCTCTCGCCCGTGAGCAGGAGATCGAGCGTCTGCCGCTCGCGCGGGCTGAACTCCGCGGCGACCCACGGCGAGGACGCGGGCGCCGCGCGGAAGATCCAGGCCAGCTCGGTGTGGGCGAGGTGCAAGAGGTCGCGGTCCTCGGCGTCGAACGCGAGCTCGCCCCAGGCGCGCTTGAGGACGACGGCGTGGATCTCGCCCGCGGTCTGGCCGCGCATCACCGAGACCAGCGAGTCGTCGACGCGCGCCGGGCGGTGCAGCTCGTTCCGCAGCTCGCTCCGCTCCCAGTCGTGGGTGCACATGGCGTCCTGCCGGGCGGCGGTCACGACGCATTCGCCCTCGAGCCGCTCCATCACGGACTGGACCAGCGGATCGTGGCCGAACGGGTTGCTCGCGATGTGCTCGTAGATGCGGTTGCGATCCGGCCCCGACCAGCCGACGTCGCGCACCTCGGAGATGCGCGGCGCCGCGCCGTGCATCACGAAGAGCCCGTCGATCGCCACCGGGGCGCGCGCGAGGCGCGCCATGGTGACCAGGAAGTGCTCGCGCCGCTCGCCCGCGTCGTGAAACTCGCGGCATTCTTCCGAGAGGCGAAAGAGCTGCCTCACGTCATCGGTGCGAACGCGGCCGGTCTCCATCGCTGAAAGGAAAAACGCTAGCACCGACGCGGGGCTCGAAGAAGGGAACGTCGAGGAAGCGGCGCGTCTCCCACCCCCGCGCACCCGCACCTGCCCGGACGGGCGCGCGATTCACGCCTCGAGGACCTTGCGCAGCAAGGCGAGCGCCGCGAGGACGTGCTTCTGCTCCGCCTCGTCGAGGCGATCTTCGACCGCGCGGGTCAGCCACGCCTGGCGGGCGGCGCGGCCCGCGAGGAGCGTGCGCTTGCCGGCCTCGGTGACCGAGGCGATCCACCGGCGCGCGTCGTTCGGGTCGACCTTGCGCGCGACGAGCCCCTCCTCTTCGAGGGACGCGACGGTCGCGCCCATCGACTGCGGCTTCACGTGCTCGGCCCGCGCGAGGTCGGCGACCGTCGTGGGGCCGGACTTGTGGAGCCGGACGAGGACCGCCATCTGCGACATCGACCAGCCCTCGCTGGACGACTCCGCGCGAAGGCGCCTCGTGAGCTCCCCGGCGACCGCGCGGAGCTCGCTCGCCAGGAGCTCGGATTCTGCGCGCCCGCTCTTGCGCCACGCCCCGACGCTATCCACCGGAAGGACGACTTGCAAGGGTGCCTTCCAATGTGCCCGGGGGCCGGCGCAACAATGTGAAACGGCCGCGCAAGAGACGCGCATCGGCGCGCCCGCAGACTCTCGAAGATGAGCATCGAGAAGGAAAAGGACGTCGAAACGGAGAGCATGACCCGCCGCACCGCGCTCGGCGCGCTGCTCGGGGTGGGCTTCGCGGTGGGCTGCGGCGGCTCCGAAGGCGCTGCCGGGTCGACGGGAGAATCGGACGCGGCGACCCCCGACGCGGCGACCCCGGACGCGGTCGCCACCTGCGCGGCCACCCCCGAAGGGGAGATCGGGCCGTACTTCGCGGACGACAGCGACGCGCGCTTCAACCGGAGCAGCATCGTGTCGAACCTCGACGGGACCGCCACGCAGACCCTTCTTCGATCAGAGCTTCGTCGACGCCCTCTCCACCACGGTCGCGCCCTACAGCGCCGAGGGAAAGAACCCGACGACGAACGCCTCCGATCGCGTCTACGCGCAGCAGGAGGACGTCGCGAACGTGCTGGCGCTCACGGGCGACGACACGAACGGCTACGCCGCGTCCGTCACGATCTTCCTCCCCATCACGGCCACGTACGACGCGTCCGGCATGGGCGCTCCGCCGGGCGCCGGTGGCCCGACGATGGGATGTGCTCTGGGGAGCGCCGGCTGCTAAGCACGGACGCGCGATGACCGACGCCATCGATTGCTCGAAGGTCGCCCCCGAGAACACGGCCGCCCGCGTCGCCCTCTGGCGCGCCCTCCACGTGCAGGTCGACCCGCCGCCGCACGTGCTCGACGACGAGGTCGGCTTCCGGCTCGTCGCCCCCGGCGAAGGCTGGCGCGGCCGGCCCGACATGAACCCGCAGTTCACGGCGCGCTTCCGGGCCGCCATCGTAGCCCGGGCGCGCTTCATCGAGGACCTCGTGGTCGAGCAGGCCGGCCGCGGCGTCGACCAGTACGTCCTCCTCGGCGCGGGCCTCGACAGCTTCGCCCAGCGCCGGCCCGAGCTCGCGTCGCGCCTCCGGGTCTTCGAGGTCGACCAGCCCGGCCCGCAGGCGTGGAAGCGCCAGCGCCTCGCGGAGCTCGGGTACGGCGTCCCGGACTGGCTGCGCCTCGTGCCGGTCGACTTCGAGGCGGGCGGATCGTGGTGGGACGAGATCAGGCGCGCGGGCTTCGACGCGGCGAAGCCGGCGGTCGTGGCCTCCACGGGCGTGAGCCTGTACCTCACGCGCGAAGCGAACACCGCCACCCTGCGGCAGATTGCCGGGCTCGCCGCCGGCTCCACGCTGGCGATGACCTTCATCTTCCCGCTCGAGCACATCGACCCCGAGGAGAGGCCGGGCTTCGAGGCGGCCATCCGCGGCGCGCGCGCGAACGGGACGCCCTTCGTGAGCTTCTTCACGCCCGGAGAGATTCGTGGCGCTGGCCCGGGAGGCCGGCTTCCCCGAGGCCCGGTACGTGGCCGCCGCGACCCTCGCGGATCGCTACTTCGCCGGCCGCCCCGACGGCCTCCGGCCCGGCAGCGGCGAAGCGCTGCTCGTCGCGACGACGTGAGCCCGGCGCGGCGTCAGCGCCGCTCCACCTGCATCACCAGCTCTCGAAACGCCCGCATCGCCGGATTGTCGAGCGTGCGCTCGTGCCACGCGAGCTTGATCTCGGTGGACATCTTCGGGGCGGGGCCGCGCACCTCCTCGATCCCGAGCGAGGCGCCGACGACCTCGACGAGGCTCGCCGGGAGGGTCGCCACGAGGTCCGTGCCCGCGACGACGGCCGCCGCGGCCACGAAGCTCGGCACGATTGCGGCCACCTCGCGCGCGATGCCGAGCCGCGCGTAGGTCCGCGCGAGCTCGCGGTACCCGCGGCCCGGGGCCACCTCGACGTCCACGTGCTGGAGCGCCGCGAGGCGCGCGCGGCCGATGCGCCCCCGCGCCGACGGGTGACCGCGGCGCGCGACGAGGACGCTCTCCTCCGCGTAGAGCGGCACCATGTGGACCCCGGGCGTCTTCTCTTCGAGCGCCGCGATTGCCACGTCGACCTCGGTCCCCGCGAGGCCGCCCGAGGACAGGAACGTGTCGATGCCCACGACGCGCAGCCGCGCGCGCGGCATCTCCTTCGCGAGGCGCTTCACGAGCCGGGGCACGCGCCCCATCTGCCCGGCGTCGGCGATGGCGACGGTGAACTGCCGCGTCGTCGTCGCGGGATCGAACGCGTCGGCCTCGACGGCGTGCTCGAGCTCGCGCAGGGCGCGCTTCAGCGCGGGGGCGAGCGACGCGGCGCGCGGGGTCGGCACGATCCCCCGCCCGCTGCGGAGGACGAGCGGATCGCCGAGGACCGCGCGAAGCCGCGCGAGGGCGTTGCTGATCGCCGACGGGGTCACGTGGAGCCGGCGCGCCGCGCGCGCGACGCTCCGCTCGGCGAGGACGGTGTCGAGCACCACGAGGAGATTGAGATTCGAGCTGGGACAAGCTCACGGACGGTGAGCATAGTCGTCACGAATCGTCACTGGCCAGGTGGGGCCGAATCCTTACGCTCTTTCTCGAAGGAGCCAGAGACCCCATGAAGCCCTTGACCGTGATCAACCGCCTCGCCATCAAACCCGGAAAGATGGACGAGTTCATCGACGCGCAGCGCCGGTTCGCCGCCGCGCTGGCGGAGACGCCGTGCGGCCTCTTGGGCGGCCGCATGTACCGGAGCGCCGACGGGACGTCGGCCGTGCTCGTCAGCCAGTTCGCGTCGCAGGGCGCGTTCGACGAGATCCGCGGGCGCGAGGCGTTCAAGGAGCACCTGCGCAGGCTCGAGCCCCTGATCGAGTCGTCGAGCCCCGCCCTCTACGAGGAGGCGTACACGACCGGCGGCTTCGCGTGACGCCGGGAAAAAAGTCGTGCGGCGTGTCGATTCCGCGCCTGCGCGGGCGTCGTGTCCGTGGAAAGAACCTGGACCTTCCGCGAAGCAAGGAGGCACGACCATGAGCAAAGTAGGCGATCTTCACGCGCGCATGGCTTCCCACGTCGAGCGAGGCGAGCTCCCCGGGCTCGTGGCGCTCGTCGGCCGGGGGGCGGACGTCCAGGTCGAGACGGTGGGCACGATGGCGGCCGGCGGCGCGGACCCGATGCGGCGCGACACCCTGTTTCGCGTCGCGTCGATGACCAAGCCGATCATGGCCGTCGCGACCCTGAGCCTCGTCGAGGACGGCAAGCTCGCGCTCGACGAGTCGATCGAGCGCCTCGTGCCGGAGCTCGCGAACCGGCGCGTGCTCCGGCGGCTCGACGGGCCACTCGACGACACCGTGCCGGCCGAGCGCTCGATCACCGTGCGCGACCTCCTCACGTTCCGGCTGGGGTTCGGCATCCCTTTCGGCTCGAAGGACTCGCCGGTCCAGCGGGCGGTGGGGCAGCTCGGCCTCGCCGCCTTCGGGCCGCCGGCCCCCGGCGCCACCCCGGGGCCCGACGAGTGGATCCGTCGCTTCGCGACCCTCCCGCTGATGCACCAGCCGGGCGAAGGCTGGCGGTACAACACCGGGTCCGAGGTGCTCGCCGTGCTCGTCGCGCGCGCGGCCGGCAAGCCGCTCGACGTCGTCTTCCAGGAGCGCGTCTTCGGCCCGCTGGGCATGCGCGACACGTCCTTCTGGGTGCCGGAGGGGAAGATCGAGCGGCTGCCGCCCTGCTACGTCGCGCGCGATCCGTTCGACCCCGACGCCGGCGGCTTCGAGCTCACCGACCCGGCCCGCGGCGGGCAGTGGAGCCGCCCGCCGGCGTTCCCCTCGGGCGCCGGGGGCCTCGTCTCCACGGTCGACGACTTCCTCGCGTTCGCGAAGATGCTGCTGGGCCGCGGCGCCCTCGGCGGCGCGCGCGTGCTCTCGCCCGCGTCGGTGGAGGCGATGACGACCGACCAGCTCACGAAGGCGCAGAAGGCGGACGCGCCCTTCACGCCCGGCTACTGGGACACGCACGGGTGGGGGTTCGGCGTCGCCATCGACACCGGGCCCGACGCGAACACCGGCGTCGCGGGCCGGTACGGGTGGGACGGAGGGCTCGGGACGTCGTGGTGGATCGACCCGGCGCGGGAGCTCGTCGGGATCCTGATGACGCAGCGGTCGGCCTTCCCGCCGAGGGCGGGCGTGTATCGCGACTTCTGGGCGGCGCTCTACGGAAGGCCCATGCCGGCCTGAGCTCTCGCGAGCCCTAGCGGGCGTCGTCCTTGACGTCCTTGACGCCCGGGTCCTTGTCGTCGGCGTCCTTCTTCGACTCTTCGGCGGTCTTGTTGTTGTCGTGCACGACGACGCGCGTGCCGGGGTTCGCGTCCGTGGCGTGGACCCCGTGCCAGCCGTCGGGGAGCTTCGGCCCCACCCAGCCGAAGAGCTCGTGCGCGTCGTGCGGCGTCATGTTCACGCAGCCGTGGCTGCGCTCGTGGCCGAAGCGGGAGTGCCAGAACGCGCCGTGGAGGGCGGTGCTCCCGTCGAAGTACATGATCCACGGGACGTCCTCGATCGAGTACGGCCCGTCGGTCGCGGTGTCGTTGTCCATCGTCGCCGAGACGTGCTTCTCGCGGACGCGAAACTCGCCGGGGCGCGTGTGGTGGTCCTTGGCGGGGTCGTCGTCGTGGCGGCCGCTCGAGATGATGGTCGCGAATACCGGCTTGTCGCCCTCGAAGGCGACGAGGCTCTGGAGGCCGAGGTTCACGTCGATCCACCGCTCGCCGGGCGCGAGGTCCTTCGGCGGCGGGCCGGGGTTCGTGACCGTGCCGTCCATGGCGCGCATCCACCAGCCCTCGGAGGTCTCCCAGAACGTCTTGTCCTCGACGACCTGCTTCTTGCCGGTCAGCTGCACGATCGTGAAGCGGTCGACGTGCTCGTGCCGGTGCATCTTCGAGGTGCCCTCCTCGAACGTGTACTTCCACTGGTGCGGGTTGGTGACCCAGCCGAGCGGAAGGTGCCGCGTCTCGCCCGCCGCGTTCAGCCACACGCCCTCGAACTCGACCTTCGGGTCGTGCACGAGCACGTGCTCCTTCGACACGAACATCCCCCGCGTCGTGCGCCAGAAGGTGCCCGAGAAGGCGTGCACCTCCTTGTCGAGCCCCAGATAGAAGCCCTTCACCATGCGGATGCCGATGAGCGAGGTCTCGCCCTTCAGGTCATCCATCGAGATCTGCGATTGGTCCTTGTGCTGGAGGTACCAGGCCGGGTCGCCGTCGTCGTGCGCGCTCGCGACCTCGGGGCGCGGATTGTCGCCGTCGCGCTTCCGGTATGCGCGCCCGACGGCGAGGCCGCGCTCGTAGCGCTCGCGCTCCTTGCGGAGCGGCGGCCGGCGATAGAGGGGGGCGCCGTCGACGAGGTTCAGGCCGTAGTCGTAGGGCAGCGGGCCGGCCAGGTTGGGGGCGTGCGGCTCGGCGGCGAGCTCCTTGTCGTCGGGGTCGAGGGTGGCGTCCTTCCCGCACACGAAACCACCCGACGCGCCGGCCGGGCTGCCCGGGGGCGGCAAGAGCTCGAACCAGCCCTCGAGGCAGCTCGACTTCTTCACGATCTGCGGCTTGACCGGGACCGTGTCGCCCTTCCGCAGGTAGCCGAGCCGGAGGGCCGCCCTACGCTCCTCGCTCGCGGTCGACGGGTCCTTCGGCGGCCACTCCGGGATGTTCATGACCGGGGTGATGAGCGAGATTGCGTGCAGCATCGGGGCGGCCCCGGTCGCGCCGGCCCCCGCGTCGGGGACCGGGATGGCGACGATCTCCCCTCCCCCGTCGGGATCGAGGAGCGCGATGCCCCCGTCGGCGCTTCCGTCGGCCGGCTTCTTCTTGCAACCGCCGGCGCCAGCGAGGAGCGCCGCGGCGAGCGCCGCCAGGGCGACGCGAGAAGGGAGCCCGTGGTGCGACGAGACGGCCATGAGGAAAGCACGTTCTTTTCTCATCGACGGCGCCCGCTGGCAACGGCGCTGCGGGGACACGGGCGGATGCCCGTCGAGGGCATGCTCCGGGACGAGGGCATCCGAGATTCGTCAGAGGCCGGCGTGGTCGGGCCACGCATCGGGATGGGTCGGGAACCCCTCGGGCGGCGGGCAGGTCTCCTCGCGCTCCGCGATCGCGTCGAAGCCGTCCTCGGCCTCGAGGTCCATCGAGTCCTCGTCCCCCGTCCACGGATAGTGGAGCGTCGCGAAGTCTCCGTACGTCGTGCGAAACGCCGTCAGGAACCGGTCGACGAGCGCCGTCGCCTCCAAACAGTCCTCCGCGTTGTACCAGTGGTACTTGAGCGACCCCGATCCGATCGCGCTCTCCACCGCGAGCTTCGCCCACCCGCTCCGCCGGAAATAGTAGATCGCCCGCGTCACGCGCTTCCGTCCGGGCGGCGCGAGCTTCACCAGCTTTCGCCGCCGATCGCGCTGGTCGATCGTTCGGGTGATGCACCCCAGATCCTCGAGCGACTTGAGCATCCGGCTCACCGTCGCGCCGCACACGCCGAGAATCTGCCGCAGCCGGCGCTGCGTCACGCCGCGACGCCGATGGAGCTTCACCGCGTAGAGCAGATTCGAACCGCGCCGGCGTCAGCCCGAGGGCCGCGAGCTTGTCCCGCGTGATGGAAAGGACGCCGTGATGCGCACGCTTCAACCCAAAGAAGACGGCATGCATACCGAGGCCATGAGCACCGGCCATGCCGACCCCGCCGACCTCGCCTGGGGCCCCCGGTATAGAGACACCCGGCCTCCGAAAAAAAACCTCCAAAAGACCCGAATCCGTTTGCTTGCAAACGAATTGGGCGTTTGGGGTGGGGTCGAAGGGGCCCTCGGGTCTCTTGCGGAGACCGCCCCCGCGGGTGTCCCGGGCAGCGGGGCCGTGTCCACGGACAGTTCGCGCTGTTCGCGGGTTCGGGCGCCCGCGGCAGCGCCCTCGCGCAGGGCGCACGCGCGATTCGACCGGCCCGGCCCGACCGGCTAAATGCTCCGGCGTCGATGACGTACCGCGCAGGGCGAGGGCGCCCTTGAGCCAGACCCAGGGCGCGGACGCGACGGCGGGAACCTCGGGGTCGTACGCCGCGGCGGTGACGGTGTGCGGCGCGAACCTGCTCGCGTACTTCGCGCTCGGAATCGTCGTCCCGGTGCTGCCGCTCTACATGCGGGACCAGCTCCGCGCGGGGAACGTCAGCGTGGGCGTCGTCATGGCGTCCTATGCCGTGACGACGCTCTTCGGACGACCGATTGGCGGGCTCTGGGGCGATCGCGACGGGTACCGGCGCCCGGCGTCGGTCGGCGGGGCGCTCATCCTCGCGGGGACCCTCGGCTACGCGCTCTTCCCCAGCGTCGCGTGGTCGCTGGTGTGCCGGCTCGTCGTGGGGCTGGGCGAGGGGTTGTCGCAGGCCTCCTGCATCACGTGGGCGGTCTCGCTGGCGCCGGAGCGCTCGCGGAGCGCCATCCTCTCTTACACGGGCGTCTCCGGCTGGGCCGGCGTGGCGCTCGGCTCGCTCGTGGGTGACGCGATCGCGGCGCGCTTCGGCTACGCGGGGACCTTCGCGATCGGCGCGGTCGCGCCGGCGCTCGGCCTCGGCCTCCTGACGGTGATCCCGTCGGTCCCGAACGCGGCGCGCGCGGCGACCAGCCTCGCGCGCCTCGCGATCCGCTTCGCGCGGCAGGGGGCGGCGTACGCGCTGGTGACGGTCGGCTACGCGGGGGTGCTCACGTTCGGCTCGCTCTTCCTGCAGGCGCAGGGCGCGGCGACGCCGAGCCTCCTCCTCCGCGCGTTCGTCGCGGGGGTCATCGGCGTGCGCCTCGTGGTCGGCGGCTTGCCCGCGCGCCTCGGCCCCGCGCGGACGGCGGCGCTCTGCGCCTCGGCGCAGGCCGCGGGTACGGTCGCGGTCGCGGCGATGCCCGGGAGCGCGCTCGCCGTGGCCCTCGGCGGGGTGATCGCGGGCACCGGCTTCGGCCTGTCGTTCCCGTCGATCGCGCTGGACGCGATCGAGCGCGCGTCCCCCGGCGAGCGGGGCGCGGCGATCGGGATCGTCTCCGCGTTCTTCGACGTCGGCATGGCCGCCGCGGGGCCCGTGCTCGGCGCGATCGCCGACCGGGCCGGGTACGCGGCGGCCTTCGGGTTCACCGCCGCCTGCGCCGCGCTGGCCGCGGCGGTGGTCGCGCCGCGCGCGGCCCGGTGACGCGAGCCTTCAGGCCGCGTCGTAGGCCTGCTGGATCTTCGCGAGGTCGATCTTCACCATCTTCATCATCGCCGCCGCGACGGCCGCGGCCTTCCGGGGGTTGGGGTCACCCATGTACCGGAGGAGCGCGCTCGGATAGACCTGCCAGCTCACGCCGAACCGGTCCTTCAGCCAGCCGCACACGATCTCCTTGCCGCCCCCTTCGAGGAGCCTCGGCCAGACGCGGTCGACCTCCTCCTGGGTCTCGACCTCGACGGCCAGCGAGAAGGCGTCGGTCGGCGGATGCCCGGGGCCCCCGTTCATCGCCACGATCTCCAGCCCCTCGACGACGAACCTCACGACGAGGACCGGCGAGGGCCCGGGCACGCCCTCGGGCTTCCCCGTCACGCTCTTGATCTCCGAGCGCGCGAAGATCGACGTGTAGAACTTCGCGGCCTCCTCGGCCTGAGAGTCGAACCACAGGAACGGTCGGATGCTCAGCATCCCCCCTCCATAATGGAGCCGTCGCGCGGAGGCGACGAGACATCACGCCCCACCGGGCACCGTGGCGGGGCCCGGGGACCCGAAAGCCGTACGCGAAGGACGCGGTTTCCGTTGCTTAGCGCGGAGATTCGACGTTCCAATCGCGAGTTCGAGCTCCCTGTGTCCCTCCCTCCGAGGCGAACGCGGCGGGGCGCCCGGGAACGTACCTCCGGCGCTCCGCCCGCGAGCCAGCACCTCCGGCGCCGCAGGCTCCTCGACGCCCTCGGTGCGAGCCACGCGCGGACACCGCTCGTGTGGGTCGTGGGCCTGCCGGGATCCGGCAAGACGTCCGCCGTCACGCGGTGGCTCGAGGAGTCGTCGTCTCCGGCGATCTGGTACCGCGTTCGACGCGACGACGCGGACGGCGCCGGGTGGTTCGACGCCGTGCGCGCCGGGGTGGCCGGCGCCCGCAAGCTCCCGGTGTGGTCCCCGGAGAACGACGTCGAGCTGACGGACTTCGCCCGGAGCTTCTTCGCCGAGCTCGGGACGGTTCGCCTCACCCTCGTCCTCGACGACTGCCACCGCATCGGCGACGACTCGCCGCTCTTCGCGACCCTCGCGTCGTTCCATGAAGTGTGCGGCCCTTCCCTGCGGTGCATCCTCATCGGGCGCCGCGGCCCGCCGCCCGCGCTGTCGCTCGGCGCGGTCGGCGGGTGGCTCAGCGTCGTCGACGACCTCCGGCTCAGCGACGCCGAGGCGCTCGAGATCGCGGAGGCCGCCGCCGGCCAGCCCCTCGGCCGCGACGAGCGCCGCGCTGTGGCGAGCGCGGACGGCTGGCTCGCGCACGTGCTCGCGCTGGCGCGGAGCCCCTCGTCCGCGGGCATCTTGCCGGGCGACACCAGCGAGCGCGTGGGCGACTTCCTGGCCTCCGAGCTCCTCGCCGCCGTCCCCGAGCACCTGCGCGCGGGGCTCCGCCGGCTCGCCGAGCTCCCCGAGATCCCGCGGGACGCCGACGCGGCAGGCTTCCTCGCGCCCGAGGTCCGCCGGCTGCTCTCCACGCTCGCGGCGCAGGGCTACTTCGTCGACGCGACGAAGGAGCGCCTGCGCCTCCACGATCTCCTGCGCGACGCGCTCCGCCGCCGCAACGAGGCGGAGGACGCGCCGGCCGTCCTCAACGACTCCCGCCTGCACCTCGCGGCCTGGGTGGCCGCGCAGGCGCCCGAGGTCGCGATGCGCCTCCGGTGCGTCGCGGGAGACACGCCGGGCGCCCTCGCCCTCCTCGAGACGCACGCGGCCTCGTGGCTGCGCCGAGGCCTGCACCGCGCCGTCGTCGGCTGGCTCCGCGACCTCCCCGGGCCCGCGCGGCCGGAGGAGCAGGCGGCGCTCGCGTTCCACCGCGCGCAGGCCCTGCTTCCGCTGGAGCCCGAGGCCGCGCGCCCGCTCTTCGCGGAGGCGAGGCGCGCGGCGGTCGCCTCGCGCGACGTCGAACGCGCGTACCTGGCGTGGTGCGGCGAGGTCGCGAGCTACGTCATCCAGTGGGGCGCGGTGCACGGGCTGGCGGACCTCGTCGACGTCCTCGAGTCGCTGCTCGCCGAGATCGGTCCCCCCGCCGAGCACGTGGGCTTCCGCGCGAACGCCGACGCGCTCACGGCGCTCATGTACGGCCGCGCGGAGGACGCGCGCATCCGGCGCTTCGCCGAGGCGACCGCGCGCGCCATCACGCACGCGCCCGACCCCGGCGCCCGCATCGAGGCCGCCTCGCAGCTCCTCATCTACAAGATGTGGTGGGCCGGCGACTTCCCCGGGGGGCGCGCGCTCTACGAGACCTTCGACGCGGCGGTCTCCGAGGGCGAAGACCTCGCGCCGCTCCCGCGGCTCATGTGGTGGTCGTGCGCGTCGATCGTCGACTGGCAGTGCGGCGACCCGGCCGAGTGCTACCGCAAGGTGGACCGCGGGCTCGCGCTGGCCGCGTCGTCCGGCGTGCACGTGCGCGACTTCTTCCTCCTCACGCAGGGCATCTTCTGCGCGTTGAACCAGGAGGACTGGCCCCTCGCCGAGTCGTACCTCGCGCGCCTCGCGAAGACGGAGCGCAGCCACAAGCGGCTCGACGTGATGGTCCACCACTTCTTCCGGAGCTGGTACAGCCTGGGCCGCGGCGACCCGCGCACCGCGCTCGCGCACGCCGAGTCGGCGTGGCCCGTCGCCGAGGCGATCGGCTCGATGTTCCACAAGGTCATCGTCCTCTCGGCGCTCGGCCCCGCGCGCGTCGCGACGGGCGACCTCGAGGGCGCCGAGCGCGCCTACCGCGCGCAGATCGACCTCGCGAAGGCCGCGAGCAACCCGACGTTCACGTTCATCGCCTTCTGCGCGGGCGCCGAGCTCGCGATGGCGCGCGGCGACGAGGCCGCGCTCGCGAAGCAGGTCGAGCGCATCCTCTTCGTGAAGCACCTCGGCGGCTTCCACTCCTCTTGCGGGTGGCGCACGCCGACGATGCAGAGCCTCCTCGCCTTCGCGCTCCGCAAGGGAATCCACGTCGAGATCGCGCGCGAGTGGATCCGGCAGCGGCGCATCCCGCGCCCCAGGCCCGGCCCGCCGGGGTGGCCGATGCCAGTGCGCATCGAGGCGAGCGACGGCCTGGTGGTGAAGGTCGACGGCGCGAGAAGTCCGCCGCAAGCCAAGGGGGCGCGCAAGCTCCGGGAGCTCGTCGCCGTCCTCGCGGCAGAGCCGGGCGGCGCGACCCAGGCCGACCTCGCCGACTGGCTGTGGCCCGAGGCCGAGGGAGACAGGGCGGCCGCGTCGCTCAAGGTCGCGATCCACCGGGTGCGGCAGTGGCTCGGCAGCGACGCGGTGCTCGTCGAGAACGGCTGCGTGCGGCTCGACGACGACACCGTCGAGTGCGACGTCTGGGCGCCGGCGGCGCGCGCGGCGGACGCGGAGCGCGTCCTCTACGGCTTCGACGCCCCGCCCATCCGGGCGCTGCGCCGGCGGCTCCGCGACCGCTGAGCGGTGCTAGCTTCCCGCCGAATGGACGGCGACGTCGACGCGTTCTTGCTCTCGCGCGAGTGGCGCGACAGGGACGCGGGCATCGAGGTCACCCTCTGGGCGCGCGCGGCGGCGTACCCGGTGCGCGCGCGCTTCACGGGGCTCGAGGCCGTCATGTTCGTCCCGCGCGGCGCCGAGGCCCGGGCCGATCGACGGGCGGAGCGGCCGCTCTCGACCCTCCACGACGTCCCGGTCGACGCCCTCTACTTCCGCTCGCAGCGCCGCCTCCTCGACGAGCGCGACCGCCTCCGCGCGTCGGGCGGGGTCGCCTTCGAGTCGGACGTGAAGCCGCACGAGCGCTTCCTCATGGAGCGCTTCGTGAACGGCGCCCTGCGCCTCCGCGGCAAGGGCCGGATGCGCGACGGCGTCCTCCACCTGAACGACCCGGGCCTCCAGGCCTCGGACGTCCGCGTCGCGCTCTCGGTGCTCTCGCTCGACCTCGAGACCGACGGCTTCGACGGGCCGCTCCTCTCGGCGGCCCTCGCGAACCGCGGCTTCGAGCGCGTCTTCGTCCGCGGCGCCGGTCGAGACCGCAATCCCGTCCGGTTCGTGCCCGACGAGAAGGCGCTCCTCACGGAGCTCTTCGCCGCGATCCGCGAGATCGATCCCGACGTCCTCGTCGGGTGGAACGTGGTCGAGTTCGACCTGGCCGTCCTCGACGCGAAGGCGCGCGCGCACGGCCTCGACTTCGCCATCGGCCGCGCGGGGGAGTCCGCGCGCGTCCTGCCCGGCGCGACGCCCAAGCAGGTGTCGATCGCCCGCGTGCCCGGCCGCGTGGCCCTCGACGGGATCGCGACCCTCAAGTCCGCGACCCACCGCTTCGACCGGTTCACGCTCGACCACGTCGCGAACGAGCTCCTCGGGCGCGGGAAGAAGATCGCGCACGGCGTCGACCGCCTGGCCGAGATCCGCCGCATGTACGCCGAGGACGTCGGCGCGCTCGCCGCCTACAACCTCGAGGACTGCCGGCTCGTGCTCGACGTCTTCGACCGGGCGGACCTGGTCGGGTTCGCGATGGAGCGCGCCCGCATGACCGGGCTGGCCATGGACCGGCAAGGCGGCTCGGTGGCCGCGTTCGACCACCTCTACCTGCCGCGCCTCCACCGGCGCGGCGTGGTGGCGCCCGACGTCGGCCACGAGATCGAGCTCGTGGCGAGCCCCGGAGGGCACGTCCTCGACTCGCTGCCGGGGCTCTATCGCGACGTTCTCGCGTTCGACTTCCGCAGCCTGTACCCCAGCATCATCCGCACGTTCCACATCGATCCGCTGGCGCTCTTCCGCCCCGGCCCCGATCCCCTGCCGGGCGAGGACGGCGCGACCTTCGCGCGCGACCCGGACGGCACCATCCTGCCCGGGCTGATCGAGACGCTGCACGACGACCGCTCGCGCGCGATGGCCGACGGGAACGAGGCGCTCTCGCGCGCCATCAAGATCCTGATGAACTCCTTCTACGGCGTCCTCGGCACGCCCGGCTGCCGCTTCTTCGACGCGCGCCTCCCGACGTCCATCACCCGGCGCGGTCACGCCGTCATCGAGCGCGCCCGCTCGTTCTTCGTCGAGAAGGGGCTGCCCGTGCTCTATGGCGACACCGATTCGCTCTTCGTCCACGTCGCGGGCGAGCCGCCGGAGGACGCCGTGCGCGCCCGGGGCCGCGCGCTCGCCGCGGAGCTGACGCGGGCGCTCTCCGAGGAGATCCGGCGGGACCTGCGGGTCGAGAGCCACCTCGAGCTGAAGTTCGAGGCGCACTACCTTCGCTTTCTCATGCCGACGACGCGCGGCACGTCGCGCGGCTCCAAGAAGCGCTACGCGGGCTGGGTGCGCAAGGGCGACGCCCCGCCGTCCCTGGTCGTGCGCGGACTCGAGGCGGTGCGCACCGACTGGACGCCGCTCGCGCGCCGCGTGCAGCGCGAGCTCCTGCGGAGGGTCTTCTCGGGGGAGGAGTTCGCGTCGTGGCTACGCGAGGTCGCGTCCGACCTGACGCGCGGCGCGCTCGACGAGGAGCTCGTGTACACGAAGTCGCTGCGCCAGGGCCTCGGCGACTACGCCAGCGAGGGGGCGCCTCCCCACGTGCGCGCGGCGCGCCTGCGGGAGCGCGAGAGCGACGGCGACGTGCAGGAAGCGCAGGTCGCGTACGTGGTCACGACCCGGGGCCCGGAGCCGTTGACGGCCCGGCGCTCGCCCATCGATCACGACCACTACGTCACCAAGCAGCTCGCCCCCGCGTGCGACGTCGTCCTGCCCTTTCTCGGGACGAGCTTCGAGAAGGTCGCCGGCACGCAGGGCAGCCTCTTCTGAGTCCGGCGCCCGACGAGGCGCGGCGCGGCTCAGACGGGGACGCGCTCGGCCGGCGCCCGCGGCCGGATCCGCTCGCGCCAGCCGTGCCAGTGCTCGGGCACGCGCAGGGAAGGCCCCACGAAGAAGAGGAGCGCCCCGCCGACCCCGAGGATCAGGAAGAGCGACAGCAAGACGAGCCAGCTCGGCACCTGGACCGGCAAATCGGGGATCATGCCCGGTCCGACGGCGAGATCCGTGCCGCGGCGCGCCGGCGCAGGCCCCACAAGCCGAGCAGCATCGAGCCGCCGAGGAGGGCGACGCCCGCGCCCGCGCCTTGGCCCGAGGATTCGCACTGGCACCCGCCGCTCGAAGGAGCGCCGCTCGAGGCGCCCGAGCCGCCGTCGCCCTCCGCGCCGGGGCTCGAGCCGCTCGAGCTGCTGGCGGTGCCCGCGTCGCTCGGAGGCTCCACGCTGCTCCCGGACGATCCCGTCGCGGCGTCCTCGCCGGGCTCGGCGCCGCCGTCCGTGCGGTGTCCGGCGTCGACCGTGACCTCGCCCGCGCCCGCATAGGCGACGCCGACAGGCGAGAGGGCGCCGCCGTCGACGGTGAGGGACTTGTTGTCGCCCGCCTTGCAGCCGTTGCACGGATTGAGAATGAACCACGCGTAGCGCTCCACGTAGGAGGTCGACTCGAGCATCGCGACGGATTGGGTGGCGAACTGCTCCTGCTGCTGCTCGGTGGGATACGTCGCCGGGTTCACGCCGTAGTTCGTCAGCGCGTACTCGGTCACCCAGATGGGCAAATTGTACTTGGCGTGCGTCTGCTCGATGTAGGTCTGGAGATCGTTGACGGCGTTGGTCGGGTTGAAGTCGCTGCCGTACCAGTGCAGGCAGATGAAATCGACGCGCAGGCCCATCTGCGCTGCGCCGGTCATGAACTGATCCAGCCAGTCGTTGGCGACCTGCGCGTTCGCGGCGACCGCCGGGCTGCCGAGCCGCATCCCCGTCGCGACGAGCTGCGGCCACAGGGCGAGCGCGGACTCGACGGACATGTGCGCCTGGCCCGAGCCGGTTCCATCGGGTTCGTTGAAGCCGAGGAGGACTCCGCCCTCGGTCTTCACGGTGTCGAGGTTCGCCGTCGTGACCGTGTCTGCGCCCCAGATCATCGGGACGTACGACACGCCCGCGGGGGCCACGATGCCCGCCGGGGTCGTCCCCCAGTCGTAGAACCACGACACGCCCACGCTCGACAGAGCCTGGGTATCGCCCGGGAAGTGGTTCAGGCTGACGCCCTTCTTCGGCGACGGCGCCGCGTCCACGCTCCCCGCGGCGGCGAAGACGACCCCGGCCAGCGAGCCGCCCAACCACCTTCGGCGAAGCATTCCCGTCATGCTGCCGCGTCGTGCCCTGTCGTCAAGGACGCGGAATTTTGCAGTCGTGACGGCTCCGACTCATCGCGCCGAGATCCGCCGCACGAGGCCCGCGACGAACCGCTCCGCCGCGCCGGGCGCCGCGCGGAAGAAGAGTGACGGCTCCGTCAGCTCGAGCTCCATCACGACGGGCGCGCCGGCGTCGTCGCGCGCGACGTCCACCCGGCCGTAGAGCACGCGATCGGTCCACGGGCCGAGCGCCGCGAGCGCCACCGCGCGCTCGTCGTCCGCGATGGCGAAGGGCCCCGTGACCGCCTCGCCCGCGCCCGAGAAGCGCGGCGACTTGCGGACCGCGTGCGTCAGCGCGCCGTCGATCCAGACGAGGGAGCGCTCCCCGTGATCGTGCACCGACGACAGGTACGGCTGGACGAGCGCCTCGCCGCGCGCCGCGAGCGCCGCCGCGTGGACGTCGGCCTCGGGATCCCCGGCGTCGAAGGCGCGCACGCCCAGCGAGCCCGCCCCCACCGCCGGCTTCACCACGAGGCGCGGCCATCCGAGGCCCGCCAGGCTCGGCGCCTCTCCGCGCTCCACGAACCTCGTCGGCACGACCGGGACGCCGCGGCGCGCGAGCTCCACGAGGTACCGCTTGTGCGTATTGTCCGTCAGCACGTCGAGCGGATTCAAGAGCGGCGCGGAGCGCGCGGCGCGCGAGGCCCACGCGAGGAAGCCTTCCCGGTCTCGGGCGTAGTTCCACGTCGAGCGCACGATCGTCGGCACCGGCGCGTCCCAGTCGGCCGCGGGATCGTCCCAGGCGATCCAGCGCGCGTGGATCCCGGCCGCCAGGAGCGCCCCGGAGAGCGGCGCCTCGTCGGGGTCCTGCTTCGGCAGGGCCAGGCAGGTGGCGACGCGGAGCTGCACCGCGGCCTCGCCTACCTCGCCGCCCGTCGCAGCTCGACCAGCCGCGCGTTCGCTCGCCCCGCCTTCGCGAGCCGCTCCCCCGCGCACTGCGCAGACTCGCGCTCGAGGTCGCGGCACGTGTCGGGGCGCGCCTCGTACGCGGTGCACACGAAGCGCCCGTCGAGCTCGACGCGAAGCGCGGCGCAGTGGCCGTCGGTCAAGCGCATGTACGCGCGGTTGCCGACGAAGTGCACGAGCCGCTCGGCCGCCTCGCCCAGCCGATTGTAGTCGTCGCCGGTCACGCGGATCGACGTCTCGAGGTTCGAGAAGCAGCAGGTGCCGCACTCGATGCAGGGCGGAGTCGGTTCGTCCAAAGGGCCGGCAAAGAACTAGCACGGCGGCCCGGGCTCGCGGAGCCGCCCCCCGGCCCGCGACGTAAACCTGAATTCGCCTAGAACGACAACCGAAAGCCTATGCTCGCGGCCATTCAGCCTTCCGGGGGGTTCGCGCCGCACACACCGTCCTGAACGAAAAAGGAGCATGGTCCGTGAAGAACCCGAATCGCCATTTCGCTGTCGCCCTTGCCTTCTCGTCGCTCGTCCTGATCCCGACCGCCGCGCGCGCGGACGACCTGGTCCCCACCTTCGACTTCATCGCCCCGGGCTGGCTGCAGCCGCTCAGCACCAGCATGACGCCCTTCTGGTCGGCGGCGGGCCTGCCCGAGACCGGGACGAACTACTACTCGTCGGGCGCCGCGTCGTCGTCCTCGCCATACTGGGAGCGGTTCGATCCTTCCTCGCCGCTCTACCAGGCCTGGTTCGGCACCTACGTCGTCGACGACTTCCAGTTCGCGAGCGAGTGGAACCATCCGGTCGTGCGCGTGCAAGACATCCCGAACTCCGTGCAGCGGGTCGCGGCGCTCGCCACCGTCGACCAGATCGCCTGGCTCGCCGGCTATCAAGACCCGACCCCGTACGCGTCCGTCGAGCCGTCCTCCATCGTCGTCGTGCCGGCGGCCGACGGGTACTTCTTCCTCTCGATGCAGATGAACACGCACTCCGACGTGGGCGGCAGCATCCCCGAGTTCCCCTGGTATCCGCCTTATGCGACGAACGCTTCGAGCGTCGACCCCTACGCCAGCGTGACGGCGAACAGCGTGGCGCTCTTCAAGTTCATCCCGTCGAAGAACGAGCTCGTCGTCATCTACGCGTCGGCTGCCCAGTGGACCACCCTCGACGGCGCGAAGCACGCGACGCCCCCGTGGGTCTCGGCCGAGCAGCTCGCGATGATGCTGAGCACGAAGATTCCCGACTGAGCGCGCCGTGTCGGTCTCGCGGGGCGCGGCGTCGCGCCCCGGTACGACATGTCGCCGTTGCGTCGAATGCGAGCGCGTGAATAATCGGGCCCCACTGGGCGATCGAGCGCCGCGCCACCGCCAGCGAGCGGGGCAGGCCGAGATCGATGAAGGAGAGGACCCCATGCGTAGGCCGCACTTCGGCAGAATCGTCGAGATCTCGTCTTTGTTACTCATCGTGTCGGCCGCGGGCGTCGCGTCCGCGGACATGAACCGGGCGCTGCAAGACTCGCGGACCGCGCACCAGGCGCTGCGCCGCGCCGAGATGGACTACGCGCGGGCGCACGCGTTGAAGGACGGCGCGACGCGGGCCCGCGCGCAGGCGGCCCACGAGATGGCGGCCGCGCGCGCCGAAGAGCAGCGCGCGTACGCGGCTCGCGCCGCGGCGGGCAAGGACGCGGCGCAGGCGGCCGCCGACCGGAACGCGGCGGACGCGACGCAGCGGCTCGCCAACGAAGAGGACGCGGCCGCGCGCGCCGCGGACGCCGTGGCGCAGCGCGACGCGGCGGCTTCGGCCATCGAGCAGCAGATCCAGACCGCCGACGACGCGGCCGCGAGCGCGTGCGAGGCCGCAAAGCACATGGAAGACCGCAAGGGCTCGGCCGATCGCGCCGCGGCGGAGCGCGACTGGTCGGCCGCGCGTGCGAACATGGCGAAGGCCGCCAACGACATCAAGGCGGCGTCGGACGAGAAGGCGGCGGCTTCGGCGGCGCTCGCGCGCGCCCAGGCGGACGTCAACGGCGCCTCCGCGTCTCCCGCGGTCATCAACGCCGCCGTGGCCGCGGACGACCGCGCGCAGAACGACATGCAGAAGGCCGAGAACGACTACCGCGACGCGTTCGCCGAGCGCGCGAGGGCGCACCACGACGCCGCGGCCGCGCGGCACCGCGTGGCGCAGGCGTGGAACGCGATCGCCGGCGCCGAGACCGACGCGCACGCGCGCGACGCCGACCGGGCCGCCGCCGACGCGGCGACGAAGGCGGCGGCGGCCGACGACGCCTCCGCGGAGGCCGCGGACAACGCGGTCAACGCCGCGCGCTCGATGGCGAGCACGTACGGCGCCGTGGCCGCGCAGCTCCGCGCGGCCATGCAGGCAACGGCCAGCGCCGCGGCGCGGAACAAGAACACCGCGAGCGGAGACCTGGTGAAGGCCTCCGAAGACAAGGCGAAGGCCGCGGCCGACATGCAGCAGGCGGAGATCGCGACGGCACGCGCGGAGCAAAACCTCGCGGACGCGGCGGCGCAGAAGGCGAACGCGCTCGCGGCTCTCCAGGCCGCGATCAGCCAGGCCTGAGCGCGCACATGGGATAGGGACGGCGCGGCGCCCACATCAGCGTCGCGCCGCCCGCGTGCCGATCGACGGCGCGCGGGCTTATGCTCGATCGCATGAGGACCTTGCCCGGCGCGCGCGCCGCAGCGTGCTTCATGGTGCTCGGCGTCGTCGCGGGCTGCGGTTCGAACGCGTCGCAGTCGACGAGCCACGACTCCAACGATGGAGGCGGCGAGCCGCCGATCGCCGACGCCGCGGGGAGCGACGCGCCCGGCTCGAGCGGCGACGACGGGACGGACGCCTCGACGAGCCCGGACGCGGGAGACGCGGGCGCCACGGGGGCGCCGAAGCACGTGACGATTCCGGGCGGGTACAACCTCGGCGTCAACGTCCCCGGCCTGAACTACTACGACAACGCCGCGATCTACGCGGACATGGCGCTCGCCATCGCCGGCAACAACGGCCCGTGGGACGTCTCGGGAGGGAGCGGCGCCGCGCCCCTCGACGCGACCGGCGCGCCCACGGTCGCCGCGACCGCCGGCGTGACGGCCGAATACCCGACGGGCCTCTACAGCGTCACGTGGGACGGCTCAGGCTCGTTCGCCGTCAACGGCAGCTCGCCCGTCGCGCACATGTCGCTGATCACGAAGACGACGTCGGGCGGCGTCCAGCACAACGCGGCGACGCTCACCTTCACGCAGCAGCTCTCGACGACGACGTCGCCTGCGTGGGTCGGCTTCGCGGCGACGCCTCCCATCACGAACCTGCACATCCGGGCGTCGACCTCGCTCGCCGCGCCCGGCGCCACGTTCATGAGCGACTACCTCGCGCGCCTCCAGCCGTTCTCGACGCTGCGCTTCATGGACGCGCTCAACACCAACGGGAACCTCCTGAAGAACTGGTCCCAGCGCACCTGGCCGAGCGCCGGGAGCCGCGCGAACACCCCGCAAGGGATGGCCTACGAGGACGTCGTGGAGCTCGCGAAGGAGAGCGGCGACGACGTCTGGATCAACGTCCCGGCGCTCGCGACCGACGACTACGTGTGCCGGCTCGCCCGCCTCTTGCGGTACGGAGAGCAGGGCGACAAGAGCGACGCTCCGTGCGACCCGTCGGCGCCCGCGGGCACGGCGACCACGGCCCCGCTCCCGCACGGGACGACCGTGTACGTCGAATACAGCAACGAGATCTGGAACTGGGGATTCCAGCAAGTCGAGGACATCTACTGCATGGTCTGGGGCATGCCGGACAAGACCACCGACGGCAAGCACTGCGACGTGACCGCTCCGACGAGCGCCATCGGCGCCGCGGCCCTCGCGAACGCCTCGCTCCCGTGGGACACCTCGAACACGTACGACAAGGCGACGCAGTTCACCGTGGTCCTCGTGAAGCGCGTGAGCGACATCTTCCGCACGGTGTTCGGGTGCTCGAGCGGCGCGGGGTGCCCGGTGCAGATCCCGCTGAACGTGCAGGCCGCGTACGCCGCGGAGGTCGAGCCGGGCCTCGCGTTCCTGAAGAGCGGCTACGGGTCGGTCGGCGCGGTGGACGTCATCGCCGTCGCGCCGTACTTCAACATCGACTCGGACCCGGACGGGGGCATCGAGGCGTCGGTCGACTCGATCTTCACCGACCTCACGACGAACGTCCTCGCGGCGCGCCCGCCTTCGACCGAGGGCAACGCCATCGCCAACTGGCTCGCCGGCGATCTGGCGGAGGCGAACGAGTACGGCCTGCCGCTCGTGGCCTACGAGGGCGGCCAGGGCCTCGCCGGCAGCAGCACGAACCTCGTCGCCGCCCAGTCCGACCCGCGCATGTACGCGGCCTACCTCACGTACTTCGGGCTCTGGGACAGCATGGTGGGCCGGTCCCACCTCTTCAACCACTACAGCTACGCGGGCTCGTACGGCACGTACGGGTCATGGGGCGCGGTCGTGAACGAGTACGATCCCGGCACCCAGAAGTGGGACGCCCTCATGTCCCTCACGCGCCTGCCCGGCGACGCGAACCTCGACGGCCTGGTCAACGCGCTCGACTGCGACATCGTGAAAGCGCACTACGGCCAGACGGGCCAGTGGTGGATGGAGGGCGACTTCAATCACGACGGCACGGTCGACTCGACCGACGTCACGGCGATGAACGCGCACATCATCGGCGCCAAGTGCGTGCCGTGAGCGCATCTCGCGCCCGAGCCGGGTCACCTCCGCTTGCGGCGCTTTCGGGCCTGCACCGCGTCGCGCGCGGCGTCGGGCGGGTTCGCGGTGCAGGCCGGGCAGAGGGCGTAGGCGCGCGCGCCGGGCAGCGGCGACTGGAAGAGCGACCACCCGAAGCGCAGGAGCTCGGCCCATGCGCTCTCCGCGCCGGGCGCGGTCATCGGGGGGGAAGGAAGGAGGCACTTTCCGCAGACGGCCGCGAAGCGGTCGCCCACGAGAAGGCGGAGGTCGGGGTGCTGCATGATGAAGCCTCTCTGAGCATGCGCTCGGATGCCGGCCAAGGTCAGCCGTCGCGCGGCGAGGACTAAAGCGCGTCAGCCGCGCTTTCGCATCAAGCCTTCTTGCGCGGTGCTGGCGACGAGGCGACCGGCGCGATCGAAGAAGCGGCCGCGGACGATGCCGCGGGCCCCCGAGGCGCTCGGGCTCTCGATGTCGTAGAGCAGCCAGTCGTCGACGCGGAAGGGACGGTGGAACCAGACGGCGTGGTCGATGGTGGCCACGTGCATGCCCGGCGTCATGAAGCTCACGCCGTGGGGGTCGAGCGCCGTGCCGAGGAACGAGAAGTCCGAGGCGTAGGCCAGCATGTACCGGTGGAGCGCCGGATCGTCCGGCAGTTGGTCGATCATGCGGTACCAGAGCCGGCGGCTGGCCGGGTTGACCGTGGGCGCGAACGGGTTGCGCGGCTCCACGGGCCGGATCTCCACCGGGCGCGGCGCCTGGGCGCGGGCGCGCAGCTCCTCGGGCAGCAGGTCGGCGAACGCCAGCGCGAGGTCCCGCTCGGACCGCAGCGACTCGGGCGGCGGCACGGCCGGCATCGCGTCCTGGTGCTCGAGGCCGGGCTCGTCGATCTGGAAGGAGGCGGAGAGCGTGAAGATCGCCTCGCCCTCCTGCACGGCGACGACGCTGCGGGTCGAGAAGCTCTTCCCGTCGCGGAGGCGGGCGACCTGGTAGACGATGGGCCGCTGGAGCTCGCCGGCGCGGATGAAGTACCCGTGCGCCGAGTGCACGGCGCGGTCACGGGTCACGGTCTGCGCGGCTGCCGATAGGGCCTGCCCGAAGACCTGCCCCCCGAAGATGGCGCCCCAGCCGAGGTCTCGACTGGTGCCGCGAAAGAGATCGCGATCGATGCGCTCGAGCGCGAGGAGGTGGACCAGGTCCTGGAGAATGGGCTGCACGCACGGCTGGGTGTAGTGGCAACGCCCTCCGCCGACTAGGCCCTCCCTTCCTCGATCTCCCGCATCACGCCGCGCAGGAACGGAATCCCCCGGAGGAAGAGCCCGAGCGCGACGAAGAGCTGCCACAGCATCTGGAAGGCCAGCAGCCGCGGGCCGCTCGCCCACGGCAGGAACAGCAGCCACGCGGCCTGCGCGACCCCGAGGCCCGCGACGTTGATCGGCAGCGCGGTCGCCAGCGTGATCATCGGCAGGTACATCGCGGCGGCGCCCGGAGGCACCTCGATGCCGAACGCGCGCATCGCGCCCCAGGTGAGCGCCGAGATGATCGCGATGTTCGTCGCGCGCACGAGGATCTGCGCGAGCGACCGACCGCGCGGCACGAGCATCCACGGGTCGAAGACCGCCGGCAGACGCATCGTCCGGAATCGATACGGACCCACGAGGATGAGCAAGACCTGGATCGCGCAGATCCACGTCGCGACCGCGCGCAGCGGGATCCGCCCGGCGGGCCCGCCCAGCCACATCGCGGCGCTCGCGACGGCGCACACGGCGACGAGATCGCTCGTCATCACGTACAGCACCGCGCCCGCCGCCCGCGCGGCCCCGACGCGCCTCGTGCGCGCGACCCAGACGCCGTACCCGCCCCCGCCGACGACGTATCCCAGCGTGAGGAGGAGCGCGGTCGCGGCCTTCGCGCGGAGGACGTCCCGGAGGGCGAGCGGCCCGACCGCGGCCTGGAGCACGACGCGATCGCACGCGGCGTACTGCACCCAGACCGCGAACGGCAGCGCGAGCCCGAGCGGCAGCATGCGGAGCGCGTGGCCCTCGCCCATCTCCTGCGCGATCTCCCCGGCGGGGTACCGGTGGAGCAGCGCCGCGACCACCGCCGCGGTCACCGCATACGGCGCGACGCGGAGCGACCACGTGCGCCACGCAGGCGCGCGCGGGACGGGCACTTCGGATGCGATCGACACGGCTGCGGAGTGTGCCACGCCTGCTGGGCGCGAATGCAACGCTCGTGGTGCAGATTCGCGCGGCCGGCCGCTCCTCGATGGGAATCACGTCCGAGCCGAGCCCTCCCGGGCGAGCCACGCAGCAACGCGGGCGCGGATCAAGGCGGCCAATCCGGCGCCGGTCGCGAGGGTGTTGGCCAGCAGCGCGATGGCGGCGCTCCCTCCAGCGAGCGTCTCCCCCATGATTCGCCCGGGGCATTGACGAAGACCATACACGGGTTCATCATTATTGATACACAGGTGCACGATGGGCCTGGCCGAGTCGTCTCCGTCCCGTTCCCCACCACGCAGGAGCTTCCCGTGAACTGGTCTCACCTGGTGTCGTATTTCTTCGGCGGGGTCTTCCTCGCCAACGCAGTTCCCCATCTCGTGAGCGGTCAACTGGGCCGGCCGTTCCAGAGCCCGTTCGCCAAGCCACCCGGCGAGGGGCTGTCCTCGTCGCGGGTGAACGTGCTGTGGGGCAGCTTCAACCTCGCTGTGGCCTACGCGCTGCTCTGCCAGGTTGGGACGTTCGAGCCGCGCAACCTGGCCCACGCGGGGGCGGCGGCCGCCGGCGGCCTGCTCATCTCCCTCTTCAGCGCGAGCCACTTCGGCCGGTTCCACGGCGGCAACGACCCGAAGTAGCCGCCCTGTCGCCGCTCTATCCCACCGCGCTCGACCCGAGCTCCGGGAAATGCCGGAAGCCCTCGGAGTCGAACCACAGCAGCCGATCGAGCGCCTGCGCGGCGCTGATCGGCACCTCCGCGTGCGCGGCCGCCCACGTCCCGAGCGCCCCGGCACCCTCCCGCACCGCGCGCTCGAACCAGTCGACCATCGCGAGGAACGCGCGAGCGTCGTCCGGTGCCCCCGCGCCGAGCGCGAACGCCCGCGCCGCGGGAGGCATGAGGGGCACCGCGTCGGGCACGAGGAGCGCCAGCACTTTGCTCACCGCCTCCACCAGGAAAGGCTCGGCGCCGAGCGCGCGCAGGCCGATGTCCAGGGCTTCGCGTGATTCGGGATCGAGCGGCCCCGATCGCGGCTTCTCGAGCACCTCGAGGAGCGCCATCCACACCTCGCTCTGCGGAGGCAGCGCCCACCGGCGCAGGACCGGCGAGGGCGCGGGGCTGTTGACGCACCAGCTCGCGGGCAGCGCGAGCGCGAGGCAATCCATCGGCGGGACGCCCGCCGCTCTGGCCTTGCGCAGCGCTTCGGTCGCGAGATCGAAGACCCGCGCGCCCGGCAGGCCCGCGCGGACGCGCAGCTTCTCGACGGCCTTCTCGATGCGCCAGTGTGTGCCGTCGGCTCTCTCGACGATCATGGTGGATTCCGCTCGGGCGCGAAGGCGCAGCGCGCGGGGCCTGGATGGTAACGCGGCACGCCCCGTGCTGTCCTTGAAGGCATGGCGGATCTCGACCCGGAGGAGCGCGCCCGCGAGCTGGCGAAGGCGCGACCGCACCGCGGCCTGCCCATCGCACCGCTCGCGAAGCCCGGGGCCCGGCGGCTCCCGCTCGCCGCGGAGTCGCGCGAGGTCGACCGGCGGTCGCGCCCCATCTACGTCGTCTGGGAGGTCACGCTCGCGTGCGACCTCGCGTGCCGGCACTGCGGGTCGCGCGCCGGACGCGGGCGGCCCGACGAGCTGACCACCGCCGAGGCGCTGGACCTCGTCGACCAGCTCGCGCGGCTCGACGCGAAGGAGATCACGCTCATCGGCGGGGAGGCGTACCTGCGGCCCGACTGGCTCGATCTGGTCCGCGCGATCCGCAAGCACGGCATGTCGGTCACGATGACCACGGGCGGGCGCGGGCTCACGCCGGAGCTCATCGACCAGGCGAAGGAGGCCGGGCTTCAGGGCATCAACGTCTCCGTCGACGGCGACGAGGCGACGCACGATCGCCTGCGCGGGGTCCCGGGCTCGTACCGGGCCGCGCTCGCCGCCATCCGCGCGGCGCAGGAGCGCGGGGTGCGACCCGCGTGCAACACGCAGATCAACCGCCTCTCGTCGCCGGTGCTCGAGGAGGTGCTCGAGACCGTCGCGGCGCTCGGCGTCCGCGGCTGGCAGATCCAGCTCACCGTGGCCATGGGCCGCGCGGCCGACGAGCCCGAGATCCTCCTTCAGCCGTACGAGCTGCTCGACCTCTTCCCGCGCCTCGCCGCGATGAAGATGCGCTGCGACGCGCTGGGCGTCGCGCTCTGGCCGGGGAACAACATCGGGTACTTCGGGCCGTACGAGGCGACCCTCCGCGGAGACTACGTCCGCCGGCCGCGCGGGAGCTGCGGCGCCGGGCGGGCCACGCTGGGCATCGAGGCGAACGGCGCGATCAAGGGATGTCCGTCCCTCCCGACCGAGGCCTGGACGGGCGGCAACATCCGCGACGAGTCGCTCGAGGCGATATGGGAGCGGAGCGAGCCGCTGCGCTTCACGCGCGACCGCACCGCCGAGACGCTCTGGGGGTATTGCCGCACTTGCTACTACGCGGAAGAGTGCCTGGCCGGCTGCACGTGGACGGGCTTCGTCGCCTTCGGCAAGGCGGGCAACAACCCTTGGTGCCATCATCGCGCGATCGAGATGGCGCGAGAGGGCAAGCGCGAGCGCGTGGTGCGGGTGGCCGAGGCCCCCGGGGAGCCGTTCGACTACGGGATGTTCGAGATCGTCGTGGAGCCTGCAGCGCTGGCAAAACCGGGGGTGGAGGGAGGGTCGGTGTCATGAGAAGTCCGTTGGCAGCGTGTCCGGCGTGCGCGCGGCACGTCCGGGTGAGTGAGGTCGCGTGTCCCTTCTGCCGGAGCGAGCTGCCGGAGTCGTTCCGCGCGCTCGTGCCGCTCTCGCCGGCCAAGCGCCTGAATCGCGCGGCCCTGTATGCGCTGCGGATGGGGGCCGCCGCGGCCACGGCAGCCGCGTGCGGCGGCTCGGTGAACTCGGGCGACAACGACGCGGGCGGGACCCCTCCGCACAACGCGCAGCCCGACGGGAGCGACGACTCGGACACGGGCTTCACGGCGCTCTACGGGGGCGTCGCGGCCTACGGCGGGGTCGCGGTACCCGACGCCGGAGCGCCGGAGCCCGACGCGGCCGTCGACGCGAGCGCCGACGCGGGCACCGAGGAGCGCGACGCGAACTTCTATGTCCTCTACGGCGGCTTCAAGGGCCCTTAGCCCCACAGACGATCATGTGCGCCCAGGGCGAACTGGGTATCGTGGGGCGACATGCCTCGATATCGCCCTCTCGTCCTCCTCGCCGTTTTGGCGCCATTTGCCGGCGCTGCCGCGTGCTTCAGCAGCAGCTCGTCGCCCGCGCCGTCGCAGACGGGGGCCCCCCAGCCTGACGGGGGCCCATCCGTCGACTCCGGCAGTCCGGTCGACACGGGCGCGCCGAGCGACGCGCCGTCCGAGGCGGCCCCCGCGCCCGACGCCGGCGAGGACTCGACGGCCCCGATCTCCGACGCCGGTGCGGACGCGCTCGTCGAAGCCGCGGTCACCCATCAGAGCCTGTCGGCCCTGGAGTTCGACGGCGTCGACGACTGGGTGCACGTCCCCGGGCCCGACGGCGGCGCGGGCGTCACGGCGTTCAGCGTGGAGCTCTGGTTTCGCACCACGAACGCGAACGGCAGCATGTTCGAGGTGTACAGCACCGGCGGGGGCGCCGACCGGTTCCTCTGCATGCTCGACGGGAACGTGTGCTTCTACGTCTTCGACAGCTCCGCCGAGGAGACGTGCACCACGTCGGGCGCGTACGCCGACGGCGCCTGGCACCACGCGGCCGGTACGCTGGGCAGCACCGGGGGCTTGAACCTCTACGTCGACGGGAAGTTCGCGAATACGATCCCGACGACCACCAGCTCGTCGTTCACCAGCGACACCGATTACCGTCTGGGCTACGGGCACACCTCGTTCGAGAGCGCCCTCGTGTACCTCCAGGGCGACCTCGACGAGGTGCGGGTCTGGTCGGTCGAGCGCTCGGCGGCCGACATCGCCGCGAACTACCAGCAGGAGATCTCGCCGTCGACCGCGGGCCTCCAGGCCTACTGGAAGCTCGAAGAGACCGGAGACGCGGGCACCGCGGTCGACTCCACGGGCAACGGCAACGACGGGCAGCTCATGAACTTCTCGTTCACGCCGTCGCCGTGGATCAGCCCCGGCGCGTTCTGATCGCGCTCAAAACGGGCACGTCGCGAGGGCCATGAGCGCCGCGAGGCGCGCCGTGACGACGGCGAGCTCCTGCACGACCAGGTTTTGCTCGGCGGCGCGGTGCGCCTCGGAGGCGGTCACGAGGTCCACGCTCGTGCCCACGCCGCGGGCCCACAGGCTCTGCGTCATCTGATCGTTCTGCGCGGCGAGGTCGCGCTGCTCGGACGCGACCTTCTCCTGGGCCTCGGCCACGCCGACCTGGCGCTCGGTCTCCTCGACCTGCACGAGCGCTTGCCGGCGGAGCCCCTCGAGCTGCTGCCCCGCGATGTCCGCGGCCGCGCGCTCGCTGACGATCTGCCCGAAGCGCGTGCCGCCGTCCCAGATGGGCACCGAGAGCGCCGCGCCGATGCTCCACGTGGGGTTCGGGTAGCCGGCGTTGATGGCGGTCGTCGCGGTGAGGGAGCTCTGGGCGGTGAGGACCGGGACGAACGAGAACCAGGTGTTGCGGAGGTTCCGCTTGGCCACCTCCACGTTCTCGCGCGCGGCGGAGATGTCGGGCCGCTCGTCGATGTCGGCGACGGCCTTGCACGAGCGGATGGTCTCCTCGGCGAGGTCCGAGACGTTGAGGGAGGGCGCGACGCCGACCTGCTCGGGGATCCCGAGGGCGAGCCCGAGCGAGTCGCGCGCCACCCGGAGCGCCTCGTCGCCGCTCACCAGCGACGCGCGCGCGTTGGCCGCGTTCTGCCGGGTGCGCACGACGTCGAGCGACATCGCGGCGCCGAGCGCCTGCTTGCGCTGCGTGAGGTAGAGCTGCTCGAGCGCGACGCGCAGTCCCTCGCGGTTGATCTCCGCGGTACGCTCGGCGGTCACCACGGTGACGATCTGGTCGGCGAGCGTGAGCTCGAGCGTGCGGCGCGTGTCGTCGACGGAGAGCTGGTCTTGCTTCTCGACCATCTCGTTGATGCCGATCTGGTCGAACTCCTGCACGTTGATGATGTCCTGCGAGGCCGTGATCGACCCGGTGAGGGTGTTCGGAATCGGGACGACGTTCGTGGCGATGGTGCCGGTCGTGTGCTCGGCGGCGTTCCGCGTGATGAGGTTGTGCGTGAACGTCGCGTTGCCGCACCCGGGCGGCGCCGAGCTCCCGCCCGCGCACCCGCCGAGCGCGGGCAGGTACTGCGCGAACGCGACGATCGTCTGCCCGTGCGCCTGACGGACCGTGGCGAGAGCGGCCTTCAGGCTCGTCGAGCGCGTGGCGAGGATGTCCCGCGCCTCGGCCCACGAGGAGATGATCCGCGGCGCGGGCGCGACCGGCGCGAGCATCGGATCCTCGACGGGCGGGGCGGCCGGAGGCGCCGGGAACGGCGTCGGGGGCAGCTCGGGCGCGGGGGCGGCCGCGGGCGCGGGCGGAGTTTGAGCAGAGCCGACGAAGGACCAGGAAGCGAGGCACAGCCCGGAAAGGAGGGCGAGACGGATTCTCGGCATTCCTCCTCATGTCCGACCCCGTGGCGCCCGCGCCATGGACTCCCGACGAGCGGTGGGTCCCGGCGGGCGGTCCGCGCGCCGCGAGGGACCGCCGAGCCCTGCCGCGCGGCATCCTCGGACGCCGATGGGCTCCGGGACAAGGTGCGGGCAAGCGCTCCGATTCCGGGCCTTCGGGGCCCTTCCAAAAGGCTGTGTCTCTCAGGGCACGACGACGTCGTACGAGCCGTTGGTGAGCGCGTGGGAGGTCGGGCTCCCGGCGTCCGGGGAGGCGTTGACGGTGGCGGTGAAGGTGCCGCTGGCGTGCTCGCCCTGGACGGTCGCGGTGGTGGCCTCGTCGATCGTGCCGGTCGCGCGCGAGGTGCCGCCGAAGGTGGCGTCGGCGGTGCCCGCGTCGGCGGACGTCCCGGTGTAGTGCGTGAGGGTGACGGAGGGAAACGCGCCGCCGAGGGAGAGGGTCCCCGCGTTGTTCGGCACGACGAGGTCGATCGACCAGTGCGTCGGTGACGGGCCGTCGTCCGCGGTGATGCCCCACCACGCCTGGAGCGCCGTGACCCGGAGGTTGTAGGAGAAGACGGTGAGCGTGCCGTCGAGGTCGACCGAGACGCCGCTCGACCCGCCGTCCGCGCTCGCATCGGGGATCGAGGCGACGCCCGCGTCCGACGCCGAGCCATCCGGCGCGGCGTCCGGCGCTCCGGCGTCCGGTCCGCCAGCCTCCGCCGCGATGCCGGCGTCCGCGCCCGCCTCGTCCGGGGTCGCGGCGTCGTCCTGGGCGTCGTGCCAGCCGGCGAAGCCGTCGCCGAGACGCGCGATCGCCGCGGACACCTTGCCCGCGGAGACGGCGGACGACAGCCCGTCGTAACCGCCGCTCGCGTTCGACCAGAAGATCGTGGCGCTGTCGGCCTGGGTCGTCAGGTCGATCGAGATCGTGGCCGGCGAGAGGAGCGTCGTCCCGGCCGGCCCGAGCGTGTAGTGCGGCGACAGACCCGTGTATCCCGCAGGGATCGACGAGCCGGACGTCAGGGTGATCATCGTATCGCCGGCGAGCGCGCCGGCCGGGATCGTCAGCGCGACGCCCTCCGCGGTCACGGCGCCGCCCGCCGCGCCGACCAGCTTCGTGGTGACCGCTCCGGCCTCCATGCCGTCATCGGTCGTCGTGACGTCGGGGCCGGTGCCGCCGTCGCTCGATCCCGATCCCGTCTCCCCGGACGGAGTCCCGCCGTCCTTCGACGACGAACACGCCACGATCGAGAGCCCCGCCAGCGCCAGCGCGCAAACACGTCGTCTCATGTTGTCTCGCCTCCTCGCGACGGCTCCCGCCACCGCCCCAACGGACCAATATGTCGCACTCGCCGAAAGCGAGCGTGACAATCGGTGCGCCCACACGTGGGACCCGCTCGGCCGCTCGCCTACAAGCGGGTTTGGCGGCTACGGCCCCGCGTCGTCGCCGCAGGCCTCGAAGGCGGCGGCGCTGGCTGCGCGGGCGCGCGCGATGGCTTCGTTCTTCGGATTGTCCTTCACGGTGCGGACGGCGTCGCGCGCGGCCGCGCCGCCCTCGATGACGGCGTCGCGCGCGGTCTGGGCCGCGTGGATCTCGCCCATCGCGCCCTTGTAGCAAGACTGCTTTCGCGCATCGCTCCAGTAGCCGGCGCACTCGGCCTCGGCGGGCTGCGCGAGGGCCTTGGCCTTCGCGAGGGCCTCTTGCCAGGCGCGATAGCTCGCGACCTTCGCCTCGGCGCACGCGGCGGGCGGCTCGTCGGCCGACGGGACGGCGCTCGACGCGGGGGCCGCCGGCGCCTGGGTGGCCGCCGACGCGATCGGCCCGGGACCGCCCGCGTCGACCCGCACGCCGAGCAGGTCCTCGAGGCGCGCGACGCGCCGCTCGACGTCGGCGCCCGCCGCGCGCTCCCCGCAGCCGCGAACGACCAGGCCCCCGAGGACCGCGCCCACGACGCCGAGGACGGCCGCCGCGAGCCACGGCGCGCTCGAGGACATGGCCCGCGCCGGTGCAGATCGCGCGGGAGCGGGCGCTGGGCGCGAGGGAGCCGGCGCCTCCCAAAGCCGCGTGGCCTGGTTCTCCGCGACCGCCTCGTCGACGAGGCGCTCCCACGGGGCCGGCGGGGTGCCCGCGAAGGCCTCGGTGAGGAGCGGCCGCAGGTTGGCCGGACCGACGTCGGGGAGCCTCGACTTCGCGAAGGCGTCGAGGCCGTCGCGCAGGGCGGCGGCGGTGGGCCAGCGCTGCTCGGGGTCCTTGGCGAGCGCGCGGAGCAGGGTCTGTGCGAGCTCCGGCGGGTAGCTCGCCTCGAGGGTCCGCGGATTGGGGACCTCGGCCTCCATGACCTTGCGGACGGTCTGGACGTCGGTGTCCTCGTGGAAGAGGCGGCGGTCGAGCGAGAGCTCCCAGAGCGTGACGCCGAGCGCGAAGACGTCGGCGCGCCGATTGGCCGGGGCGCCGCGCGCCTGCTCGGGCGCGAGGTACGCGAGCTTGCCCTTGACGACGCCGATGGCCGTGGCGGTGATGCGGTCGCGCGCCTTCGCCAGGCCGAAGTCGATGAGCTTCGGGACGCCCTCGGTCGTCAGGAAGACGTTGGCCGGGTTCACGTCGCGGTGCACGACGTGGAGCGGCGCCCCCGCGTCGTCGGTGAGCTCGTGCGCGTAGTGCAGCGCGTCCGCGATCCGCGCCCCGAGCCAGGCGACGATCTCCGGCGGGAGCCGCTTGCCGCGGGCGTGCATCGCCTGCACCGACTCGAGGAGCGTGTGGCCGCGCAGCAGCTCCATGGCGACGAACGGCGGCTGCCCTCCATCGCGCGCGCCGCCGAAGCCGCGGATGGCCACGATGTTCGGGTGCGAGAGCCGCGACGCGATGGCCGCCTCGTCGAGGAGCATCGTGACGAACTCGCCGTTGCGGGCGTGCTCGGCGCGGATGACCTTCAGGGCGGCGAAGCTGGCGGCCTGCCCCCCCTTCCGGCCGAGCCACACGCTGGCCATTCCGCCCTCGGCGATCGGCGCCAGCACCTCGTAGTCACCCAGCCGCTCGAACGGCAGCCCATTTTGCGGGGCGTCACCGATGGTCACGTTCGCTCACCCATGCGCCCGGCAGGGTACCGCAACGTCAGTGCTCGTGGCGGTGGCCGTGATGGTGGCCCCACCCCGGCCCCTCCACGAACACCCCGGGGCCGCCCACCACCACCCCGGGCGCCCCCACCACCACGCCGGGCGCGTTCACCACCACCCGCGGCGTCGCGACGACGACTCCCGGGACCTGCACCGCCACATGCGGAGCGGCCACGGCCACGCCTGGCGCGGCCACCGCCACCCCCGGCGCGGCCACCGCGACCTCGCCGCCGACGTGCGCCTCGCCCGGCCACGCGTCCACCGCGAAGAGGTGCAGGCGCGGCGCGTCGGGGCCGGCGACGACGAGGGCCCCCGGCGTCCA
Organism: uncultured delta proteobacterium; assembly: GCA_963797395.1. Lineage (GTDB taxonomy): Bacteria > Myxococcota_A > Polyangia > Polyangiales > Polyangiaceae > Palsa-1150. Next base: position 63,017 of record CAWCPA010000007.1, on the reverse strand, counting down.
CCCGACGAGGCACGCGTGCGTCGCGCCGTGCACGTTCACCGCCACCGTGAGCTGCGGCGGGTCGACCCGCACGGGCAGCGTGCCCACGAGGAAGTGCCCCTGCGGCTCCGGCGCCAGCGCCACGACCTCCGGCGCGTCGCCCCCGACGGCGACCGTGATTCTTGCGGTCGCCGGGGTCGACGTCGTGGTTCTCGGGGTCGATGACGTACGCGCGGACGTCGCCGGTCTTCTTGTTGGCCACGAGCTCCACGGTGTCGGGACCCACGGTCTGCACCACGCCGCCGTTCGGGCCGACGACGTTGGCGGAGCTCTCGCCCGACTGCTTGGCGGTGTCGACCAGGTCCTTCGTGCCGCCCTTCGGAACGGCGAGCAATCCGCTCCACGGCGTGCCGTCGACGGTGAGGGTGTAGTTCACGGGGGTGAGGTCGGCGTCGAGCTTGGGCCCCGCCGCCGTGAGCACGCCCGTCTTCGGGTCGTACTCGACGGGGACGGACACCGGCGGCGCGCCGGGCGGCGCGAAGGCGACCTGCCCGGTCACGGCCTGCGGAGCGGGCTTGCCGTCGGGGGCCTTGAGCGCGGCGCTGACCGCGCCGTCGGGCTGGACGATCCACGTCGACGTGCCGGAGGGACCTTGCTCGGGAATCGCCTCCGGCGACTTCTCGATGGCCTCGGCCGTCATCGGCTTGTGGCAGGAGCACGCGAGGACCGCGACGGTCGCGAGGAGCAGAGGGTTTCGCATGGTGCCCTCAGCATCGCGCACGAGACGGAGCTCGCAACCGGGGCGTTCGGCCGAGCACGTCATGGCGCGTGTACGTGCATGCAATCCGTGACCCGCGACGCGCGGCGGGGCCCTATACTCGCCCCCGTACTCCCCTAGTAGAAGGAAGACGAGTCATGCCCGAAGAACCCGGCGAGTGGATCCTCGTGGGCCTCGACGCCAAGGTCGCCAACAAGCGCGGGGTGCCGACGCGCATCCCCGTCCCCGCCGCCGAGCTCGAGACGATGGGCGAGAAGGGCATGACCATCGACGCGATCCGCGGGTGGATTCTCGCGCTTCATGTCCACCGCGCCCGGCATGCGCGTCCCGCAGTGGCGCACCGAGAACGCGGCCCTCGTGAAGTCTTTCGAGGCCTTCGTCGGCAAGAAAGACGCCTGGCAGAAGGCGCAGGACGCCTTCGGTCGCCGCGACTTCAAGGGCGCCATCGGGACGCTCCGGATGATCTCCGCGATCGACCCGGGCGATCACGCCGCGCGCCTCAACCTCGCGAACGCCCTGAGCAGCGAGGGCGACCACGCCGGCGCGCTGGCGCAGCTCGAGGCGATCGCCCCCACGTGGAACGACGAGGCCGAGTTCCACGTCACGCGCGCCAACTCGCTCCTGTCGCTCGATCGCCGCGACGACGCCATCGGCGCCCTGGCCGACGCGCTCGAGCGCGACGGCGGGTACCGGCCCGCGCTCGACGCGCTCGTGAAGCTCGGCGTCCTCACCGCGGTCTACGAAGACCCGCGCGACGCCGCGTCGCTCACGTACGTCCGCACCGACAGCGTGCGCGCGCACCTCGAGAGCGTGTGGGACGCGGCCCCTCGGGACGTCGCCTACTACCTCGATCAGGCCACCTACCACGAGATGGAGCGCCGGCCGGAGGTCGCCCTCGCGGCCGCCGATCGCGCCATCGCGCTCGGCGGCGACGCCCCGAGCCCCGTCGCGGTCAGCGCGAAGATCGGCGCCCTCCGCGCGCTCGGCCGCCTCGACGAGGCCACGGCGCTCGCGCAGGCCACCGCCGGGCGCGCCCCCTCGGCCCAGTCGCACGTCGACCTCGCGCGCTGCCATCTGGCCGCGAACCGCCCCGCGGAGGCCATCGCGGAGCTCGATCGCGCGATCGCCCTCGACCCGGGCGACCTCCCCGCGCTCGACCTCCGCTGGTGGCCGGCCGAGCGCCACGACCTCGGGCACCTCGAGCAGGCGTCCGAGCGTCTCCAGGCGCACGCCGACGCCCACCCGCAGGTGCCGGGCGCCTGGCGCATGATGGCGCGCGTGCGGCTCGCCCTCGGCGACGGCGACCGGGCGATGCCGCTCTTCGAGCGCGCCGTCTCCCTCGCCCCGGAGGACGACGACGCCCGCACCGAGTGGTGGGGGGAGCTCCTCAAGCGCGGGCAGCCCGAGGCCGTGCTGGCCGACGCGGCCAAGGTGACCGACATCGCCAGGCGAAGCTGGAAGCTCCGGTGGAACGAGGCCGAGGCCTACGCCGCGGCCAAGCGCACGATCGAGGCGCAGGCGGCGTTCGCGGCAATCGACCACGACGCGTCGCTACACGTCGACGTGCGCAAGCGCGCCAAGCGCGCCGCCATGGCGAGGGCCGGCGAGAAGGCGTGACCCGCGCGGCCGGAACTCACTCGGCCGCGCGCGCGGGAGCGGAGGCGATCGGCGCGGGCGGCAGCGCGTCGAGGGCCGCCTGCCGCTCGGCCCTCACGCGCTTCACCTCGACCCCGCGCTGGCCCGCCGCGAGGAAGGTCGGCAAGACGCCGACGTGGCCCCGGAGCAGCGCGCCCGCCATCGCCCGGAGCACCGACGGCAGGGGGACCGCCTCGTAGGGCGAAATCTCCCGGCGCGCCTGCGCCTGAAGGCGCTCGACGAGGCGCGGCGAGCGGTTCGCGAGCCGGTAAATGGCCTGGTTCAGCGGGTTGACGTACGCCGGCGAAGACATGTCGTGCGCGAAGTGGAAGAGATCGCACGAGGCGACGTCGCGCTGGCGCCAGTAGCGAACGAGCGCCTCGTCGCCCCCGGCGAGGATCGCGGGGGCGAGGCTCCGCGCGTCGCGCAGCGCGTCGGTGATGCCGAAGCCCGGCGTGGGGTCCTTGTGCAGGCCCGCGTCGCCGACGAGCGCGAACCCCGGCCCGGCGGCCTCGCGGTAGCCGTACCTCGCCTTGAGGAGCCCGAGGACCTCGCCCACGGGCGCGTTGTTCTCGACGAGCGGCGCCATGAAGGGCGACGCGCGCAGGAACTCGACGTAGGCCTCGGCGTGGCGGCCCTTCCACTTCGGGAGCTCGCGGAGGAGGGACAGCACCCCGAGCAGCACCTGGTCGCCGGCCGTCTGGAAGGCGAAGAGGATGTTGCTCTCGCCGTCGAAGGAGATGCAGAGGCCGAACTCGCGGAGGCGCCCCGACCACGCCGCGTTCACCGGCCAGTAGGCCCAGTAGCCGAAGCGCTCGCTGTCGTAGCCCTGGTACTCCTTCGCGCCCGCGAGCTCGGCGACGTCGGAATGCCTGCCGTCGGCGCCGACGACGACGCGCGCCCGGTACGCGTGCTTGACGCCGTCGTGCACGGCCTCGACGCCGCACACGCGCCCGCCCTCGCGGATGAGCCCCACGACCTTGTGCCAATCGCGGAGGTCGGCCCCCGCGCGGACGGCGGCCTCCTCGAGCAGGCGGTCGAGCGTGAACCGGCGCGGCACGTGTCCGGCGCGCCCGTCCCGGAACGGCAGATCGAGCACCACCCCGTTCATGTCGAGTCGAAGGCCGAAGCAGGGCGGGCACGACTCGCGGACGGCGGGCCCGACCCCGAGCTCGTCGAGCCACTCCATCCCCACCTCCGAGACGACGTGCGTCGACATCGGCTGGTCGCTCGGGAGCTTCGAGGCGTCGAGCAGGAGGACGCGCTGCCCCGCGCGCGCGAGCCGGATGGCGAGCGACGCGCCCGCGCAGCGCGCCCCGACGACGATCGTGTCGAAGGTGTCAGCCGACATGGCGCTCTCGCGAGACCGGCGCCGGGCTGCCAATCTGCTGGCGAAGGAACGGCACGATGAGGTCCGCGCAGCGCTCGGCCTCGTCGATGAACGGCCAGTGGCCGCACCCCTCGAGCACGTGCACGGCGCTCACGGCGAAGAAGTGGCGCTGCACCTCGGCGAACCGCAAGGGAAGGAACGTGTCGCCCGCCCCCCAGAGCACGAGGGCCGGCAGCTTCAGCGGCCCGATGGCCTCGGCCACCTTGCGGGTGGAGGCCTCGAGGTCGATGCTCGCCCGATAGAGCTTGAGGACGGCGCGCTTGGTCCCCCGGTCCATGTCGTCGTACATGCGATCGACGAAGGCGCGCGGGAACGGCTTCGGGTTCTCGGCGTCCATCATCTTCCGGAACGCGCGCCGCGTGACCAGAAGCTGCGAGAGCTCGCCGAGCAGCGGCGTCTGCCAGATGCGCGCGAACTTGTGCCACTTGTACCCCGGCATGATGCCGATGTTCACGAGCGTGACGCTCGCGACGGCCTTGGGGTGCATGGCCGCCCAGACGAGCCCCCACGGGCCGCCGAAGTCGTGGAGGACGAGGTGCACGCGCTCGAGACTGAGCTGGTCGAGAACGCCCGCCAGGTGCCGGGCATAGCCCTCGACCGTGTATGCGAAGTCCGCGGGCCGGCCGGCCTTGCCGAATCCGGGCATGTCGGGCGCGATGGCCCGCGTGAAGGCGCCCACCCGCGGGAGCAGGTCGGACCAGTCTTCGCTCGAGCCCGGGTTGCCGTGCACGAACACGACGCCCTCGGGGCCGCTGGCGGGGCCGCTCTGCCGGACGAGCGACCGAGCGCCGCCGACGATCACGTCTCGACTGGTCACCTCCACGGCCTTCACTCTATCGGGAGGGACTCGCGGCGGACCATAGTCGAAAATACCTTCAGGGCCGCTCGAGGTAGGCCGCCGTGGACATTCCGCCGGCGGTGCAGACGCCGACGACCGCCTTCTTCTTGCCGCGCCGCCCGAGCTCCATCAGCGTCGAGCCGAGATAGCGAATCCCCGACATTCCGTAGGGGTGCCCGAGGGCGATCGCCCCTCCGTTTACGTTCGTGACGTCCCACGGAGTCTCGAGCTCGGCCTGATTGTAGAGAGTGGTCACGGCGTACGCCTCGTGGAGCTCCCACAAATCGACGTCGCCCATGCCGAGCGTGTGTTGTTTCATGAGTTTACGAATCGCGGGGGCAATCGCGATGCTCATCTCTTCGGGAGCGACCGCGGAGAGCTGCATGCCGCGGAAGAGGCCCAGGATCGGCAATCCCCGCTTCGCGGCCAGATCGGCGTCCATCATGACCACCGCGCCCGCGCCGTCGGAGAGCTGGGAGGCGTTGCCCGCCGTGGTGGTCCCGCCCGGATACACCGGCGGGAGCGTCGCGAGCTTGGCGAGCGTCGTGTCGGGGCGCGGCCCCTCGTCGCGATCGAGCGTGACGGCCTGGTCGTGCGCGACCTTGGTCGCCTTGTCGATCACCTTCATGGTGGTGCAGAAGGGTACGATCTCCTCCGCGTACTTGCCGGCGGCCGTCGCCGCGGCGACGCGCTGCTGGCTGCGGACCACGTACTCGTCCTGCGCCTCGCGCGTGATGCCGTATTTCTTCGAGACGAAGTCGGCCGTCTGGTTCATCGTCCACCACACGGCGGGCATGCGCTGCTGGAGCGGCTCGTAGAAGAAGCCGTCGAGGTGCAGGCTGAACTGCACCAGGCTGATGCTCTCGACGCCGCCGGCGACGGCGATCGACGCCTCGCCCGTCGCGATGCGGTTCGCGACGATCGACGCCGCGCTCAGGCCCGAGCCGCAGTACCGGTTCACGGTCATGCCGGGCACGCCCACGCCGAACCCCGCCTCGAGGGCGGCGTTGCGCGCGACGTTGTGGCCCGTCGCGCCCTCGGGCAGGCCGCAGCCGACGACGACGTCCTCCACCTCCGCGGCCTCGATGCGCGCGCGCTCCACGGCGCTCCGCAGCACGTGGGCGGTCAGCGGGATGCCGTGCGTCTGGTTGAGGGCCCCGCGCTGGGCCTTTGCGATTCCGGTCCGGCAATACGAGAGAACGGCGACGTCTTTCACGGCGGCTCCTTGGGATGCGCGACCATAGCACTCGGGTCTTCCGGGGCGGCTGAGCTCCGCGCTCGGCGCGGGCACATGGGATGCACCGGCGATGCTCATGCGCACCCCGCGGATCGCTGTGCTGGCCGGCCTTCCTCTCGCCTTCCTCGCGCTGGGCGCCTGCAGCCGGGAGTCGAGCCGCGGCCCGGTGAAGTGGACGGCGAGCGATCCCGCCTCGCCGGTCGGGCAGAGCGACGCTCAGGTGTGGTCGCGCTCGACCTCGAACGACAAGACGAAGCCGATCAAGAACGCGGCGGCGAGCCCGCTCGTAGGCGAGACGTCGGCCGAGTCCACGGCCGAGATGGGCGCGTCCGTCGGGAGGGTCGAGCTGCCGCCCGGCTCGAACCTCACGGGCAGCACGACCGTGCGCGGAGTCCGCGCATTTCCCGAAGAGGCCGCGCAGCCCACCTCGCGCGACGAGCTCGCGGCGCCGACCGGCATCCATATCGGCACCGACCGCAGCTACGAGAGCGATCTCTCGTACCGCGAGGCCATCGCGTTCTTCGACCGCACGCTCACGACGCGCGGCTGCAACGACACGCGTCGCACCACGACGAGCGCTTCGACCCTCTGGTCGGTGCGGTGCGCCGACGGACAGCGCGCGCACGTCGCCGTCCGAAACACGCTGCCGACGACCATCGAGGTGATCTCCGACCAGAGCGAATAGGCGCGCGCGCGACGTACGGTCGAGCTTCCGCCTCCGCCGTGGCCGGTAAATTGCACTTCGTCCCTTCGATGAACCGATGACCGCAAACGACACGTGATGAGCGACGTGTCGGCGTGTCGGCGTTTCCGAAGGAGAAGCCCCATGAACACGAAGACGCGGGTCGAAACACGGGTCGAATTCGAAGAGCGGTCACGCCACGCGCAGCTCGCCGTGGCCCTCGCCATCTGGCTCGCCGGGGCGGTCGTCGCCGTGGGCGTCGCCTGGCGAATGGACCACGGCCGATGGCATCGCGCGGCGCCCCACCCGGGCCAGACGTCCACGATGGACTGGTCGGTGGACGGCAGCGGGGATGCGGTCGAAGTCGACGGCGCTCTCGTCATGCCGGAGGACGTGATCGTCACTCATCGCCCGAATACGACGGGCGTGACGATCATGCAGAAGCCGTAGCCCGAACGCGGTCAGAACCGCACGGGCTCGAGGAAGATGCGGGCGACGTCCCGCTGCGAGAGCAGGATCCCTCCCACGACCAGGCCCGCGACGAGCACCCCGGCGCCGCTGGCGAACAGCGGCACGTCGAAGTGCCGCGACCACGTGCAGTACCGGAACCCGCAGTCGGTGTCCGTCAGCGAGGCCCCGACCAGCATCCCCACGCCGCCCAGCACGCCGACCGCGCTCACCAGGCCGCCCGCAGCGCGCAGGCCCGCGCGGTCCTGGTAGTCGGCGCGCAGCACGGCGGGGCCCTGGATCACGAGGACCTCGGGCACGTCGAGCACGCGGTCGCTCCTCGCGAGCGCGAACCGGTACGCGCCCGGCGACATCTGGACGGCGCAGGGGCCGTCGCAGAGGCGCACGTACGCCGGCGCGTAGCCGCGCTGAAACCAGATCCCCCCGCCGATCCACACCGCGCGGTCGACCGGCGCCCCGCCCTGGAGGCTGAGCAGGCGGACGCCGGGATCGTCGGGCTCGTAGCGCACGACCACCGGCGCTTCCGGAGGAGGGGGCGGGATGGGCTGGGCGGCCGCGTCGCGCGCGAGCCCGGTCGCCAGGCCGGTCGCGAGGAATAGCCCGGAAGCCTTGGAGGATCGCCGCATGTGCATACCGCCTTGCCCTCGTTTTCGCCTAGTTTCCGCGAGCCCCGGCGCGCAGAGCGGGGAAGATGCGTCGCGCGGAGCAAGACGCCCTGCCCGTTCGCGTCGAGCTCGTACCGGGTGTCGAAGGCCGTGCCGATGACCTGCTCCGGCGGGATGCCGTAGACGTCCTCGGCGTAGGCGCGCACGAAGTCCTGCCCGGCGCCCGTGACGATGTACGTCTTGAAGCCGCTGAAGCGCAGGAAGTGCATCGCCTCGAGCATCGGCTCGTAGACGAGCTCCGTGTAGGGACGGTGCCAGCGCGGGTCGCGCGCCCGGGCGAGCCAGCCCCGCACGACGGCCCGGAACTCGTCGGTGGTCATGCCGGTCTGGGTCGCGACGCCCAGGGTCTCGAGATCCTTCGTGTCGAGCCTGGCGATCGCCGTCTTGTCGCCGGAGAGGACCGTCGCGAACGGCTGCCGGGTCCTCCACTCGGGGTGCTTGGGCGCGAGCTCCGCGACGCGGTCGAGCACGAAGAGGACCTGCGTGTACATCGGGTGCTCGACCCACGTCGTCCCGTCCTGATCGAAGGTCACGACGCGCTGATCGGGCCGCACGAAGTGCGGGCTCGAGGGGCTCGTGGTCGCGGCGACGAAGTCGAGGATGGCCTTCTTCGGGGCGCCGTCGTTCCACGAGGGCAGCGGGTCCTCGGCGCGCGCGGCGAACGCCACGAGCCCCACGGCGAGGAACGCCGCGAGCGCCAGAGCGGCGTGGAGCAGGCCGCTGGCCGCCGCAGCCGCGATTGTTGCGCGCGTCCTCATGGCGTCCGGCCGAGCAACGGCCACGCCACGGAAACGCAGGGCCCGCAGCGCGTGGAAGGGCCGGCTACTCGGTGCGCAGGATGAGATGGAACCCGAAGGGAGTCTCGACGACGGCGCTCACCTCGCGCACCTGCAGCTCGAACGCCGCGTCGGCGAAGCTCGGCGCGACGTCGCCGCGCTCGATCATGCCGAGGCTGCCCTCGCGGGTGGCCGCGCCGGTCTCGTCGCTGTACTGGGCGACGACGTCGGCGAACGACGCGCCGCTCTGGAGCTTGGCGAGGGCCTCTTCGGCGCGCAGGCACGCTTGCTCGCGCGTCCGCGTGATCTCCGGGTGATCGCCGCGCGCGCCCTGATAGCGCACCAGCACGTGCTTCACGCTGATGCGGTCCGGCGCGGACGCTTTGGGTTCTCTCTTGGCCTCGGCCTCGGCGAGGCACTGTGCACCCGGCGTCGCCGGGGACGCGGACGCGGCGCCGCTCGACGGCGCGCCTCCACACCCGACGGGCGTCGAGAAGGCCAAGGCAATCACGAAGATCGGCAGTGCGCGCGCGTCGGCGTTCATAGGCGCGACGCTATCGCCGTTTCGCGATTCGCGGAACCGGCGTATACCGGCGCCGTCGACCGGCCGTTGGATGGGGGAATCGGGCGGGCACGCGCCTCGCAAGGCTGAAGTCGAGCGAGGCGCGTTCCACCCTCGACGGACTTAGGAGGAGGCTTGGTGATGTTGACGGCAGCGCGTACCGGGCGAGCGAGCCTCGTGGCGTTGGCGCTCGGCGCCCTCCTGGGGGCCTGCGCTCGCGCGGGCGAGGGGGATGCGACGAGCGAGGGTGACGCTTCGATGTCGCCGACCATCACGCTCGATTCGGGGTCTCCCTTCCACTCGACCGGGTCGAGCGACGCCGCAGACTTCGGCCTCGATGACGCGACGTCGGGGGAAGATGCCCTCAGCGACGACGACGCCGGAGACGGCGGCCTCTCCTCGGTCGGTCCGGAGGACGACGCGGGCGACGGCGGTATTACGCCTCGAACGTGCGCGGCCACGTGCATGTCCGGGTGCTGCGACTCCGATGGCGTCTGCTTCGAAGGCACGTCGGACACGGCGTGCGGCGCGAGCGCCGGGAACTGCTCCGACTGCACCTTGACGTCGGGCACCTGCAGGTCGCGCGCGTGCGTTGCGTCGGGGGTCCCCGACGCCGGCGCGCCGCCGCCTCCTCCCGTGGACGCGAGCGCCCCGCCTCCGCCCAGGGACGCGGGGGTCACGCCCCCGCCGCCCGTCGATGCAGGCTCGCCCCCGCCGCCCGTCGACGCAGGCTCGTCCCCGCCGCCGCCCGTCGATGCCGGCGGGACTTGCAATCCCGCGGCGTGCACGAACCTCTGCGTCCCGTACTTCGTCACCTGCTGCAAGGCCGACAACACGTGCGGGTGCTCCCTGTTCTTCCCGCCGGGTCCCTGCAACTGAGGCATTGCGGTTCCAAATTCTCTTTTTGAGCGCCCTGCTAACACTACTCCGCCACTTTCTTCTTTCCATTCGGCCGAGAATGCGCTCCATAGGGGAGCGCGATGCGCGACCTCTCTTTGCCGGACGCCTGGGAGCAAAGCTTCGATCAATGGCTTGAGCCCTTTCTGACGGCCTTCGGGCACAAGGTTCGGCGGAAGTGGGCGCCGGTCTACGTCCGCGGGCTCTTGATGCCAGGCGAGCGCAAGAGCGTCGAGCCACTGGCAGCGCGAGTCGCGCCAGACGACGTCGAGCAACTCCACCACTTTGTCGCGACGTCGCGTTGGGACACCGACGCGATCGAGGAGGTGCTTCTCGACAAGGCAGATGCATTGCTCGGCGGAGACGACGCGCACCTTATCGTCGACGACACCGCGATCCCCAAGAAGGGCGAGCACTCGGTCGGCGTCGCGCATCAGTACTGCGGCCAGCTCGGCAAGCAGGCCAACTGCCAGTCACTCGTCTCCGTAACCTTGGCTCGCGATGAGGTACCGATCCCCATCGCGTTGCGTCTGTTCTTGCCTCAATCCTGGAGCGAAGACCGCGCGCGGTGCAGGCGCGCAGGGGTGCCCGATGAGACGGTCCACAAGCCGAAGTGGCAGATCGCGCTCGATGAAATTCGACGCATCCGCAAGGCGGGCGTTCGGTTCAAAGACGTCTTGGCCGATGCGGGCTACGGCGCCTGCGCCCAGTTCCGCCATGCGCTCACCGCCATGCAGATCACCTGGGCGGTGGGCATCTCACCCGAGCAACTCGTCTACCCGACCACAGTGCGCTTGCGCTTCCCACGAGCGGCGACCGGGCGTCCGCGCAAACACGGCGTCCCTACCGCCTCTCGCCGCTCCGTGCGCGAGGCCATCGAGGCACTCGGCGAAGAGGCCTTTCGCACGATCCGTTGGCGTCGCGGCACTAAGGGCTGGCTCTCCGCCGACTTCGCCGCCGTACGCGTGCGTGTTGCCGACGGTCCCGACGCCGGACACCACGTGCATCTGCCTGGCGAAGAGGCTTGGCTCGTCTGCGAGCGCCGCAGAAACGGGGACGTCAAATTCCACCTCACCAACCACCCCGAATCCGCCTCCCTCAAAACTCTCGCCACCACCATCAAGGCTCGCTGGTCGTGCGAGCAAGCGCACCAACAGCTCAAAGAGGAGCTCGGGCTCGACCACTTCGAAGGCCGCTCGTGGCACGGCCTCCATCATCACGCCGTGCTTACGATGATCGCGTTCGCTTTCCTCCAGACCACGCGAGTCCGCCAAAATAAAGCGTAGGCGCAGTCAGCTCCCCTCGACGATCACTCTGCCCGCGATCCGCAGAGCACTCGTCGGTCGCCTGGCTGCGCCACTCCCATGCCCGGCCTGCGGCGGGCTCGTGAAACCCTTCGTGCCGATCTAAAAGTGGCGGAGTAGTGCTAAAGTCCGCGCTCGACCATGAAGACGCGCATCACCGAGCTCCTCGGAATCCGGCATCCCATCATCCAGGGCGGCATGCACTACGTTGGCCTCGCCGAGCTCGCCGCGGCGGTCTCGAACGCGGGCGGCCTGGGCATCCTCACCGGGCTCACCCAGCCCACCCCGGATGACCTGGGCCGCGAGATCGAGCGCTGCCGCGCCATGACGGACAAGCCGTTCGGCGTGAACCTCACGTTCCTGCCCGCCGTGACCCCGCCCGACTATGCGGGCTACGTGCGCGTCATCGTCGAGCACGGCGTGCGCGTCGTCGAGACGGCGGGCAACAACCCACAAAAGTGGCTCCCCGAGCTCCAGAAGGCGGGCATCAAGATCATCCACAAGTGCACGTCCGTGCGCCACGCGAAGAAGGCCGAGTCGATTGGGGTCGACGCGCTCAGCGTCGACGGGTTCGAGTGCGGCGGGCACCCGGGGGAGGACGACGTCCCGAACATGATCCTCCTGCCGCGCGCCGCCGACGAGCTCCGCAGCCCGTTCGTCGCGTCGGGCGGCATGGCCGACGGGCGCTCGCTCGTGGCCGCGCTCTCGCTCGGCGCGGAGGGCATGAACATGGGCACGCGCTTCATCGCGACGCGCGAGGCGCCGGTGCACGACCACGTCAAGGAGGCCATCGTGAAGGCCACCGAGCTCGACACGCGCCTCATCATGCGCCCGCTCCGCAACACCGAGCGCGTGCTGAACAACGCGGGGGTCGAGCGCCTCCTCGCCAAGGAGCGCGCGCTCGGCTCGAACGTGAAGTTCGAAGACATCGCGCCCGAGGTCGCCGGCGTCTACCCGCGCGTGATGCGCGAGGGCCAGGTCGACGCGGGCGCGTGGAGCTGCGGGATGGTCGCGGGGCTCATCCACGACATCCCCACGGTGAAGGAGCTCGTCGATCGCATCATGGCCGAGGCCGAGGCGATCATCCGCCAGCGCCTGGCCGGCATCGCCGGCTGATTCGCGCCCCCCGTCATCGCAGGAGCTCCGCGGCGAGGAGCGCGAGCTCCTGGTTCCCGAGGTCCACCTCGGCCCGGACCTGATCGAGCATCGAGGCGCGCGTTCGCAGCGTGTCGACGTCGTAGCGGCCGCCCGCGCCGAAGAGCAGCGCGAGGGTGCCCGGGTCGTCGTCCACGGTCTCGAAGGCGCGCCAGCGGGCGACGATGCGCTCGCGGATCGGCCGGGTCTCGTCGTTCGCGAACTCGCGCCGCGTGAGATACGCCCAGACGGGCGGCGGGTAGATCTTCGAGACGGCCGGCCCGTTCCAGACGTCTGCCAGCAGGTTGCGCGGGTGCCCGAAGTCGATCTTCGGGTGCACGTAGAGCGCCCCGAGGCCCAGGCCCACCGTGAGCCCCCCGCCGGCGATCGCGACCGTGTCTTGCGGGAAGTTCTTGGCGCCGGCCGTCGCGAGGATCACGCCCGCGACCGATGTCCCCGCGGCCACGAGCACCGACGCGATCGTGAGCTCTTGGACGGCGTCGGACTGGTGGCGAAAGAGGTAGTCGGCCGCCTGGTCGGCGCGCTCCGACTCGCACGCGAGCTCCGCGCTGATCGCGGCGAGGGCGTCGCGCGCCACCTCGATGCGCGAGAGCGCGTGCAGGCGCTCGTCGGCGGTCGGCGGCGCGCCCGACGCGGACCGGCGCGCGCGCAGGTCGGCCCGAAGGCCGAGGAGGGACGCGAGCCGTTCGATGCGGCCGTCGCCGGGCTCGAAGGGATCCTCGTCGAGGGTCCACTCCGGCGACAGCGGCGGCGCGCAGTACCCGCCGTTCGGCGGGCTGCGCGGCGTGATCGGCCCGCAGCCCGCGGCGAGCCCGGCGAAGCAGAGCGCTGCCGCCGAGCCCCCGCGCATCAGGGCGCGATCCGCTCGGCGCCCGTGTACGCCACGAACCGCCCGCCCCGCGCGAAGCCGACGAGCGTGACGCCCGCGCGCGCGGCGACGTCGAGCGCGAGCGAGCTGGCCGCCGAGACACCGACCACGAACGGAATGCCCGCGGCCACCGCCTTCTGCACGATCTCGAAGCTCGTGCGTCCGCTGACGACGAGCGCGTGGTCCGGGGAGGGGATCGCGCCCGCGAGGATGCGCGCGCCGACGACCTTGTCGACCGCGTTGTGCCGCCCGACGTCCTCGAAGGTGACGAGGTGCTCGCCCTCGAGCGTGACGAGCGAGGCCGCGTGGCAGCCCCCCGTGCGCGCGAAGACCGGCTGGCGGGCGCGCAGCCCCTCCACCGCGTGCTCGATCGCGGCGCCGCTCATGGTCGCGGCGGTCGAAAGCCGGGTGCAGCGCTCGAGCAGGTCGTCGATCGATCGCCGCCCGCAGACCCCGCAGGCCGCGGTCGTCAGCGTCCCGCGGCGCACGCTCCCCTCGTTCGCCTCCTCGGGGAGGCGCAGGCGGGCGCCGGGGGCGGGGGTCACCTCGATGGTGTTGCCGAACCCCTCGTCGCCGGGCCTCCCGCAGTGGGCGATGGCCGAGACGTCGTCGCGCGACGCGATGACCCCCTCGGCCCAGAGGAAGCCGAGGACCAGCTCCCGGTCGTGCCCGGGCGTGCGCATCGTGACGGCGAGGGTGTCGCCCGACACGCGGATGGCGAGGGGCTCCTCGACGATGACCGCGTCGTCCGCGCGTTCGTCACCGCGCCTGACGCGGACGGACCGCAGCGGGTCGAGCGGCATCGGCCACTCGCATAGCGCGGGGACGGCCGCGGGACGAGCGATCTCCATGCGCCCTTCCCCCTGGCCGCCGACGGTCGGCGGCTCCAAGCTCGCCGGGTGGAACACTACGACGAGTACGCGATTCAGGACGACACGCGGCCACCGGTAGACAAGGACGAGGCCGCCCGCGCCCGCAAGGAAGGAGAGCGCGCCGGCGAGCCGCCCGAGGAGGAGGCGGCGCCCACGGTCGGCAAGCGCGTGCTCCACGCGGCCGGCATCCCCGCGATCGTCCAGACGGGGCTCTACGGCATGCGCGACATGGGCGCCCTCGAGAGCCCGCGCGCGTACCTCGCGATGAACAAGGTCGACGGCTTCGACTGCCAGAGCTGCGCGTGGCCCAGCCCGGACCCCGAGCACCGCAAGATGGCCGAGTTCTGCGAGAACGGCGCGAAGGCCGTCTCGGACGAGCTCACGCACCGCCGCGTCGACCCCGAGTTCTTCGCGCGGCACTCCGTCGAGGAGCTCCTCGGGCAGAGCGACCACTGGATCAACGCCCAGGGCCGGCTCACGCACCCGATGATCCTGAAGGAGGGCGCCACGCACTTCACGCCCATCTCGTGGGACGACGCCTTCGCGCTCCTCGGCGCGGAGCTCCGCGCGCTCGAGAGCCCCGACGAGGCCGTCTTCTACACGTCGGGCAAGACGTGCAACGAGGCGGCGTTCCTCTTCCAGCTCTTCGCGCGGCAGTTCGGGACGAACAACCTGCCCGACTGCTCGAACATGTGCCACGAGTCGAGCGGCACGGCCCTCACGAGGACCCTCGGCATCGGCAAGGGCACCGCGACGCTCGACGACCTCGAGCACTGCGATCTCATCGTCAACATCGGCAACAACCCCGGCACCAACCACCCGCGCATGCTGACGTCGCTCGAGAGGGCGAAGAAGCAGGGCGCGAAGATGATCGCGATCAACCCGATGCCCGAGACGGGGCTCATGCGAGTCGTGAACCCCAACCCGCAGGACTACTCGAACCCGCTCGCGCTCGTGCCCGCGCTCCTCGGCAAGGGCGCGAAGCTGGCGGACCTCTACGTGCCGGTGCGCGTGAACGGCGACGCCGCGCTGCTCCAGGGCGTCATGAAGGCCCTCCTCGAGCGCGAGAAGGCGGCGCCGGGCACGGTCGTCGACCGCGACTTCGTCGAGCGGTACACGACGGGCTTCGAGGCGTTCGCCGCAGGCGTCGAGGCGACGCCGTGGGAGCGCGTCGTGGCCGGCAGCGGGGTCGAGCGCGCCCTCATCGAGGAGGTCGCGACGATGGTGGCGGGCGCGAAGAAGATGGTGATCCTCTGGTGCCTCGGGCTCACGCAGCACCCGAACGGCGTCGACAACGTCCAGCAGGTGATCGACCTGCTCCTCATGGGGGGCCACATCGGCCGGCCCGGCGCGGGCCCCATCTGCGTGCGCGGCCACAGCAACGTGCAGGGCGACCGCACGATGGGCGTGTGGGAGCGGCCGGCGCGCGAGTTCCTCGACGCGCTCGATCGCGAGTTCGGCTTCAAGTCGCCGCGGAAGGCGGGCCTCGACGCGGTCGAGAGCCTCCACGCGATGTACGAGCGGCGCGCGAAGGTCTTCTTCGCGATCAGCGGGAACCTCTTCCAGGCCGCGCCCGACACCCACTACACGGGCCACGCCTTCCGCCGCTGCCGCCTCACGGTGCACGTGTCGACGAAGCTCCACCGCGGGCACCTCATGGGCGGCCGGCAGTCGCTCGTCTTGCCGGTGCTCGGCCGCGCGGAGCGCGACGACCGCGGCGGCGTGCTGCAGTTCGCCACCGCCGAGGACTCGATGGGCATCGTCAATCCGTCGCAGGGCAAGGAGAAGCCCGCGTCCGAGCACCTCCTCAGCGACGTGGAGATCCTGGTCCGCCTCGCGCGCGCGACGTTCGGCGCGGGCGGCCCCGTCGACTGGATGTCGTTCCTCGACAACGACCGCGTGCGCGACCGCATCGCGGGCGTCGTGCCGGGCTTCGCGGGCTTCAACGAGCGGATCCGGAAGGGGCCCTTCTACCTGCCGAACGGCGCGCGCGAGCGGGTCTTCCACACGCCGTCGGGCAAGGCGGTCTTCACCGTGAACGCGGTGCCCCTGCCCGACCTCGGCCCGGGCGAGCTCCTCATGACGACCGTGCGGAGCCACGACCAGTTCAACACCGTGGTGTACGGGCTCGACGACCGGTACCGCGGGATCTACAAGGGCCGGCGCGTCATCTTCCTGAACGAGGAAGACATGCGCGAGCTCGGCCTCTCGGCCAGGCAGCGGGTCGACATCGTCAGCCACTTCGACGGCGAGACGCGCGTCGCGCGCCGCTTCGAGGTGGTGCCCTACCCTATCGCCCGGCGGAGCGCCGCGACCTACTACCCCGAGACGAACGTGCTCGTGCCCATCCAGTCCGTCGCGGTCGGCAGCAACCAGCCCGCGCAGAAGTGCGTGCGCATCACGCTGCGCCCGTGCGACACCAACGGCGCGACCCACGGCGTCACATCCAGCCCCTCTTCTTGAACCACGCGAGGGGAATCGCCGCGCTGAGGACGATGAGCCCGAGCGCCCACGGATAGCCGAGCGGCCACTCGAGCTCCGGCATCACCTTGAAGTTCATGCCGTAGATGCCCGCGACGAGCACCGGCGGAATGCCCACGACGGAGGCGATGGTCAGCGTCTTGACGATCTCGTTCTGCTCGATGTTGATGAAGCCGAGGGTCGCGTCGAGCACGAACTGCACGGTCGCCGAGAGGCGGTTCTCGTACTCGGTGAGCGACGCGATGTCGGCCCGCACCGCCTTCATGCGCGCGGCGTTGACGGCCGGCGCGCCCGCGATGCCCGACTCGAGGACGTACCCCGCGATGCGGCCCACGCCGAGGAGCTCGTCGCGGATGTGCGAGGTCTTGTTGGCGATCCACCCGACCTTCTGGAGCGCCGAGCGCGAGCCGTGCCCCCGGGTCAGCGAGGCGCGAAAGGACGCGCGCGACAGCGCGTCGCACTCGTTGCCCGCGTGCTCGAGGCCGTCGGCCGCGCGGTCGACCACCGTCTCGAGGATGTGGAGGAACGCCTCCTCCGCCGTCGCCACGCCCGCCTTCACGCAGGTCTGCCGCGCGCCGTCGAACGCCGCGACGTCCTCGAAGCGCACGGAGACGAGCACCCGCCGCGAGAGCACGAACCCCACCGGCGTGAGCGCCAGGTCTCCCTCGGGCCCGTGCGCGACGAGCGGCGTCGAGAGGTAGTACGCGCCGTCCTCGAACGCGAGCCGGCTCGACGACTCGATCTCGCTGATCTCCTCCTTCGACGGCACGCTCAGGCCCGTGGCCTCGCGCACGCGCCGCGACTCTTCGGGCGTGGGGTCGCGCAGGTCGATCCAGGCGACTTCGCCGAGCGGGCCCTCGGGGTACGTCTCGATCATGGCGGCAGTCTACTTTCTACGCTTGTCCTTGACCGCTTCGATGACCACGCGCCGAAAGAACCGCGCGCCTTCGTCGGCGTCGGTGCGCTCGTGCCAGGCGAGCGAGATGTCCATGGCCGGCAGCGGGAACGTGGCCTTCGCGACCTGGATCGGCAAGACCTCGCACAGCACCTCCGCGGCGCGGCTCGGCAGGCCGGCGACGTAGTCGGTGCGAGAGGCGATGAGCGCCGCGGTCGTGAAGTACGGCACGGTGACCGCGACCTGGCGCTCGAGGCCCAGGCTCTTCCAGTGCTGGGCGACGGCCCGGTGGCCGAACCCCTTCTTCCCGAGCGGGACCTCGACGTCGATGTGCCGGAGCTCGTTGAAGAGCCGCGGCGTGAGCTTGCCGCGGAGGCGCGGGTGGCCGCGGCGGACCACGAGGCAAGCCCGGTCCGCGAAGACGCGCTCGCCGAGGTCGCCCTCCCCGAGCATGGCCGAGGGGACGAACGCGACGTCGACCTCCCCCGTCGCGAGCCCGTCGGTCGCCGCGAGGAAGTCGGCGCTCACGTACCGGAGCCCGGCGCGGGGCAGGCGCTTCGCGAAGGCGGCCGCGACGCGGGGCGCCTCGCTGGTCTGGTGGTTGTCGGCCGCGGCGATCGTGAAGGTGCGCGTGCTCTCCTCGGGCACGAACGCCTTGCCGCGCTCGAGGGCGCGCTCGATGTGGCCCATGGCCTGCGCGATCATGGGCGCGAGCTCCTCGGCCCGCGGCGTGGCGACGAGGCCGCGGCCGCTCCGCACGACCAGCGGGTCGCCGAGGGTCGACCGAAGGCGCGCGAGCGCGTTGCTCACGGCGGACTGCGTGACGTGCAGGCGCTTGGCCGCGCGGGTCGCGCTCCGCTCCTCGAGCACGGCGTGCAGGACCACGAAGAGGTTCAGGTCGAGCGCGGACACATTCATGGCCATGATGGATAGCATCACGACTCATGAGTGGCGGAGAGGAGCGCGCGGCCGCAACCTCGGGGGCATGAGCGAACACCGACGCGCCCTCGTGATCGGGGGCGGCATCGCCGGCCCGACCCTCGCCCTCTACCTCGCCCGCTCGGGCGTGGAGCCCGTCGTCTTCGAGGCGTATCCGCGCATCGAGGACGCAGGCAGCGGCTTCCAGATCGCGCCCAACGGCCTCCGCGTGCTGGCGGAGCTCGGCCTCGCCGACGCCCTCCTGAAGGAGGGGCAGCCGTGCGGCGACATGGTCTTCCGCAACCACCGCGGCCGCGACATCGGCCTCATCGAGACGAGCAGCGCCGGGCCCGCGGTGAACGTCTCGCGGGCCGCCGTCCACCGCGTGCTGCGCGCGGAGCTCGAGCGCCGGGGCATCGCCGTGCGCTACGAGCGGCGGCTGAAGGAGCTGACCGTCGCGGGCCGCGAGGTGCTCGCGACCTTCGACGACGGCTCGACCGAGGCGGGCGACCTCCTCGTGGGCGCCGACGGCGTGCGCTCGCGCGTCCGCGCGTGGATGCTCCCCGAGCGCGCCGCGCCGCGCGACACCCAGATGGTCGCGCTCGGCGGCTTCTGCGCGCGCGGCTTCGTCCCGCCGGGCGACCCGCGGGACGCGACCCGCCTGACGTTCATGGTCGGGCCGAAGCACCAGTTCGGCTATGCGAACATGGGCCAGGGCCAGTGGGGCTGGTGGTGCCACGCGCACGGCGCGACCGCCGGGGAGCGCAGGGCGCTCCTCACGATGCCCGACGCGGACCTCGCCGCGCTCGTGCGCGCGCGGTACGAGGGCTGGGCCGAGCCTGTGGGGTCGCTCATCGGCGCGACCGCGTCGTGGGCCCGCACCGCGATCCACGACGTGCCGCCGCTGCCGGCCTGGAGCAAGGGCCCCGTCTTGCTCCTCGGCGACGCCGCGCACGCGATGAGCCCCGCGGGCGGCCAGGGCGCGTCGCTCGCGCTCGAGGACGCGATGGTCTTCGGCAAGCTCGCCGCCGACCCCTCACGCCCGATCGCCGACACCATGGTCCGGTTCGAGAAGATGCGCCGCGCCCGCGCCGAGGCCATGGTCGCCCAGGCCTACGCGAACGACCGCCGCAACCTCAAGGAGCTCGGCGCCGTGGGCATGTGGACCCGCGACCGCGTGATGATGCCCCTCTTCGCGTCCTTCATCGAACGCGCCCTCCTCAAGGTCTACGCGCACCAGCCCGACCTCGACGCCAACTGAACAAGAGAGAAGAGATTTAATCTCTTCGACTGGTTAGAGGTCGGAGATGCGCCCCCGGTTTATTGCGAGGAGGGCGCCGCCCGCGACAGCGCGGACGCCCGCGAGCATGCCCTCGTAGCGGGGCTCGGTGGTGAGGCCGAGGGTCCAGCGGCGATAGAGCTGCTGCTTGACGACGGCGAGCTTGAACAGCGCGAACGCGTAGTAGAAGACCACGTCGCCCGGGTCGCGCCCGGTGGCGCGCGACCAGCGCTCGACCAGCTCGGCGCGCGTGAGGTTGCCGGGCAGGTCGGTCGGCACCGACACGGTCGACCGGAGGATGGGCGGGTCGCCAGCCTCGACCCAGTATCCGAGCGCGGTGCCGAGGTCCATGAGCGGGTCGCCGATCGTGGCCATCTCCCAGTCGAGGACCGTGAGGACCCGCGCGAGGTCGGTCGCGAGCACGACGTTGTCGTACTTGAAGTCGTTGTGCACGAGCGTCGCGCCGCTCTCGGGCCGGCGATGCGCCTCGAGCCACGCGCCGAGGCGCTCGACCTCGGGCACGTCGTCGGTGCGCGACTTGCGCCAGCGATTGGCCCACCCGCGCACCTGCCGCTCGACGTACCCTTCGGGCTTGCCGAGATCGCCGAGGCCGGCGGCGCGCCAGTCGAGCCCGTGGACCTCCGCGAGCGTGTCGGCGAGCGCCTCGGACGCCGCGCGCATCGCCTCGGGCCTCGCGGTCTCCGGCGGCGCGCCGGCGCCCGAGGCCGGACCGCGCAAGATGACGCCGCGCACGCGCTCCATGACGTAGAACGGCGACCCGATCACGGCGTCGTCGTCGCAGTGCGCGATCGGCCGCGGCGCCTTCCTCCAGGCGCGCGAGAGCGCGCCGAGGATGCGAAACTCGCGCCCCATGTCGTGCGCGCTCTTGATGTGCACCCCGGCCGGAGCGCGCCGGAGGACCACCTCGCGCTCGCCGCTGCGGACGAGGTACGTGAGGTTCGGGAAGCCGCGCCCGAACTGCCGGAGCTCGAACGGCGCAGCGAACGAGTCGTCCCGCGCGCGCAGCCAGGCGGCGAGCGCCTCGAGATCGAACGCGCACTCCTGCCGCACCTCCGCGGGCTCGTCGAGGAGGGTCATCGCGCGCCGTCCCGGCTGTATGCCCACCTTTGGCCCCACGTCATCGCGGCAAGGCCAAGCTACCATCCCGGCACGATCTCGTGCCCTTTGCTTGCGCTCCCGGGCGCCAGGCGCGTGGTAGCTTCCGCCGCCAACACGAAGGAGACGACGAGATGATCAAGCTCTACGGAAACCCCATGAGCACCTGTACGCGCAAGGTCCTCATGACGCTCGGCGAGACGAAGACTCCGTTCGAGATGCACACGGTCGACTTCACGACCGCCGAGCACAAGAAGGAGCCGCACACCCGCAGGCAGCCCTTCGGGCAGATCCCGGCGGTCGACGACGACGGCTTCTCCTTCTACGAGTCGCGCGCGATCTGTCGCTACATCGCCGAGAAGGCCGGCGGCGCGCTCATCCCGAAGGACCTGCAAGGCCGCGCGCGCATGGAGCAGTGGATCAGCATCGAGACCTCGAACTTCACGCCGCACGCGATGAAGTTCATCTACGACGGCGTCTTCAAGCGCCCGCAGGAGCCGGCCGTGCTCGAGGCGGCGGGCAAGGGCCTCGAGAAGGCGCTCGGCGTCATGGAGGCCGAACTCGCGAAGAACGCGTTCATCGCCGGCCCCGAGTTCACGCTCGCCGATGTCGTCCTCATGCCGTACATGGAGTACGCGATGATGACGCCCGCGAAGGACATCATCGCGAAGTACCCGCACGTCTCGGCCTGGTGGAAGAAGGTCCACGAGCGCCCGGCGTGGAAGAAGGCGATCGGCCAGGCCTGATCGAGGGAGCGCCGGCGCGGCGTTCGATCGCAGGGGCGGGACCCGTTGCCGCGTGGCAATACGCGGCGGCTCGGGCTCCCGCCTTTCTGTTGCCATCGGCGGGCTGAAGCCGCAGAAATGGTGGCGATGAATAGAAGAGTCCCGCTCCTCGCCGCGCTCGTCCTCGGTTCGTCGTTCCTCTGCATCGCCGGTTATGCCGAAGAGCACGGTCGCGCGCCCCGCCCCGCGCCGCCGCCCTTCAAGGCGCACCCGCCGGGGGTGCACCCGCACGGGCCGATCGTTCGCCAGCACCCGGTGCGCGTCCTCGCGCCGATACCCGCCACGCACGGCCACACGACGTGGGCCCACTGGCCGCACCCGGAGTTCACGCGGCCCGTCTACTACTGGAACTGGGGCGCGGTCCACAACGTGACCTGCATCGCCGAAGACTCCTACGGCGATCAGTACCCGGTCACCGAGGCCGCCGCGCCGGGCTTCGGGGTCGACAACATGACCGACGTCGAGGACGACTCGCTCGATCGCTGCCACTCCGAGTCCGGGGCGGACGACACGTGCTTCCTCGCGACCTGCACGCATATCTGACGGAGCCGGCTCACGGGCATCACGGGCAGAAGACGAACGCGTAGCTGTTGATTCCCTTGCAGGTGAAGGAGCTCGTCGGGTCGTCGCTCGGATAGATGACCTGGCCGCCCGCCGAGCCCTGGAACGGCGCGGCGCACGTGGCATTGAGGTCGATTGGCGCAGGCGGGGTCGCCGCAGTCGTAGGGGTGACCGGCGTCGGGCGTGTGGCCCGCGCACCGGCGCGGCGTCGGTCGGGGTGGACGCGGCGTCGGGCGCTGGCGCGTCCTCGGGTGCGCGGCGTCGAGGCTCGCGTCCCCCGGCGACGCCGCGCCCCCGCCACCACGCGCGCGAATTCGTATTTTGCTCGGGCCGACATCGCCCTTGGAATCCTCGCATCGATCGGGCGACCCGCCAGCGCCGTTCGACGCGCGGCCGGCGTGCGCGATGACGCGCGCAGTCATCCTCGCGCGTGTACCCGCGCGCACCACATGTGCTCCGCCCGCGTCGCCGCGTGGTGAGCTCTGCGCCTAGGTCTCTGAGCGCAACGGGTATTGCGAGGGTGAGCCGTGGGGCAAGACTTCGGGCAAAGTACATCTGCTCCGCAACGGCTCGCTCGCGGAGCACCGAGGTCTTTCCATGGCATTTTTACAGTTCGAGAAGAATGGTCGCCTGGCGAGCAGCTGTCTGCTCGCCGCCCTGGTCGTCGCCGTGTCGGCGAGCTGCGGCAGCACCAAGAACCAGCTCGGGGGCGGCAGCGGGAGCAGCAGCGGCGGCGGCGGCGATGACGGCGGCGGCGGCGGCCCGTGCACCACGTTCGCGTGCACCAACGGCGGCGGCGACGACGCCAGCTTCTCGAGCGGCGACGACGGCGGCCTCGTCACCGTCATGTCCCAGAACGGGCCGGTCAACGATACGAACTGCCCGGGCACGCTCTCCGCTTCGCAGGTGACGGCGCTTCAGAAGGGCGGCTCGGGGGCCGGCTCGCTGAAGTGGCTGTACCCGTACGACGGCACCGTGTTCCCCGGCGGCATCTCCTCGCCGACCCTCCAGTGGAGCCAGGGGTCCGCGCCGGACGGGATCTACATCCATCTTCACTCGAACAAGTACGACTACACGGGCTGCTTCAAGGGCGACAACCCGGGCCAGCTCCCGCTCAACGAGACCGAGTGGGCCACCGCGTACGCGCAGAGCGCCGGCCTCACCGATCCGCTGTCCGTCTCGCTCAGCACGATCACCGGCGGCACCGTCAGCGGCCCGATCACCGAGACGTGGACCTTCGCGAAGGGCAGCCTGAAGGGCACGATTTATTACAACACCTACAACTCGGCGATCGCCGGCAACAACGGCGCCGTCATGATGCTCCCGGCCGGCGCGAGCGCGCCCACGGCGCTCCTCAACATCCCGGGCACGGTGCCGTTCGGGCCGTGCATCTCGTGCCACTCGCTCTCGGCCGACGGGTCGATGCTCGCGGCGCAGAAGCACCTCTATCCGGGCGGCCTGATATCGCCGGGCAGCATGACCTTCAACCTGACGAAGGGCCTGCCGAACTCCACGAACCCGACGCCCCTCGCGTCCGACGTGATGGACGACTGGGGCTTCAGCGCGGTCTACCCCGACGGGTCGCTGCTCCTCACGGCCGGAGAGCCGGCGAACAGCTCGGCCCAGACGGCCGCCTTCCCGTTCGCGCCCACGAACAACCCGGCGATGATCGGGCCCGTGAAGGCGATGATGTTCGACACGACCGCGGGCACGCAGAAGACGTTCACCGGCCTGGCCGACGCGAGCGCGATGATGCCCATGTTCTCTCCGGACGGGACGAAGATCGTCTACAACGACATCACCAACGACGGCGGCCACGCGCTCGTCGTGCAGAACTTCAGCAAGACGACGCTCGCGTTCTCGAGCCCGACCGTCATCTACAAAGATTCGACGAACTACCCCGGGTGGCCGTTCTTCACCCCCGACGGCAACAGCGTCATCTTCGTCATGGGCCCGTCGTCGGACTTCGCGAGCATCCCGCCCGCGAGCTTCAGCGACGTCGGCCCGGTGCAGGCGTCGGCGGCGGACGTCACGACGAGCGACCTCTACATGGTGAACCTCGCGTCGCCCGGCAAGGCGATCTCGCTCGACCTCGCGAACGGCATCAAGAACGGGCAGTCGTACCTCCCCTTCGGGGCGCGCGACGAGCACCTGGACTTCTACCCGACCGTGATGCCCGTCTCCGCGGGCGGCTACTTCTGGGTGTTCTTCACCAGCCGCCGCCAGTACGGCAACCTCATGGTCGACACCACGAACAACAACGCCGTGCCCGATCCGGTCTTCCACACGGAGACGAAGAAGATCTGGGCGGCGGCCATCTCGATCGGCGCGACGGGCGATCCCAGCCACCCGGCGTTCGAGTTCCCCGGCCAGGAGCTCGCGAGCGGCAACATCCGCGCGTTCGCGGTGCTCTCGCCCTGCAAGGGCGACGGGTCGACCTGCGAGAGCGGCATCGACTGCTGCGGCGGGTCGTGCACCTCGGGCAAGTGCGGCGTGCCGAACACCTGCGCGGGCGACGGCGACAAGTGCAGCGCGACGATCCCGTGCTGCGGGACCACCGACCAGTGCTTCGGCGGGTACTGCGGGTTCGTGGCGAAGTAGCGGTGGGGGGCGCCAGGCTCGGGGCGTGAGCGGCGCGATCGCGGCGCGCAGTCCCGAGCCTCGCGGTGTCAGCTTTATCGTTGCTGGGGATGCTCAGACGGGTACGTACGGGCGGACTTGCTTCACTCGTTGAGGCGCCGCGCGCCGCCGTGCAAGGCGAGCACGGTCGCAGTAGTAGGGGACAACGGGCTGCTGTTCGTCGGGATCGAACAGGATCTCGACGGCGACCATCGGTGGCCGGTCTTGACGGCGTACGACCAGGAACCTGCACACCCGGGTACGTCCGACGACTTGCACGCCCGGAGGGCAGGGGAAGAGTCGCGACGACGGTCATGGCTGCCTCGAGCTTTGGAGGTGCATCGGTCGGCCGTGGTAAGAGCGCCCCGCGCTGAGCCCGCCGCTGCACTCGACGAAGGAAGGCTCCCTCTGAGCCCGCCACCGCGATCCCACGAAGAACCCGCTCGCGGGCCGTACATACCGAGGCGCCGACCAACGGCCCTTCCTCGACGAGAAATCGCACTTCCCCGTCGAGGAGGCTGCCGTCCCAACCGGTTCCCATGGACGAACCGTCGGTAGCCCGCCCTTCCCAGGCGAGGAATCGGTCTTCCCGGCCAGGGAAGCGGCTTTCCCCGCCGTGGAACTGGCTGCCCAGCCGCGTACCTCTGCACGGAACGACGGTGCACCGACCGTCACCGCCGAGAAACGTGCCTTCCCCGCCCGTCCCGCCGCCCCTACCGCCGGTGCATCGACCTTCACCGGCCGTCCCGCTGCCTTCACCGACCGTACCGCTGCCCGTACCGCCCGGCCGCCCTCAGCTACCGGCGGTGGCCTGCAGGTAAAAGAAGATGGCCCGCGGCGCACCGGCGGTGAAGGAACGCTCCGGCGTGAGCGTGGGGGCGGGCTGCGTGTGGAAGTCGGAGATGAACGTGAACTCGCTCAGTCGATACTTCGTATTGAGCAGGTTCGTCGCGTCGACCCCGAGCTCGAACCAGCGCCAGTCGAGCTTCAGCGCCGCGTCGAAGAGCGCGTACGCGACGCTCGACTCGTTGAACGGCAGGGAGCGCACGCCCACGTAGGTGACGGCGGGGGCCAGCGTCGCCCGCACGGCGCGCTGGTCGATCTTCCACGGGAGGTTCGCGAAGAACGCCATGTCGGCGCGCGCCATGGTGTGCGGCACGTACGGGATGGCCTCCTCCGTGCCCAGGACGATGCCGTGCACCGCCGCCGCGTTCACCGCGATGTCGTAGAACGACCCGGTGAGGCGCGCGGCGCCCGTCCACCCGACGCGCTGCGTGGGGCCCGTGTCGACCGTGCGGCCCTGGGTCGGATCGAAGACCTCGTCGCGGCTGATCTTCGTGCCGTAAAAGACGGAGCTGAAGGTGAGCGAGCCGGCGGAGGTGCTCTTCGCGTACGAGACGCCACCCTCGTAGGAGTCGATCGTCGCGAGGTCGGTGACGCCCGTCGCGACCTCGTCGATCGCGAGCGAGCGCACCCCGCGCCCGTAGCTGCCGACCAGCGTGAAGCCGCCGATCGCGCCGAGGAGGAGCGAGCCGCGCGGCAGGAGCGCGCTCGTGCCGAGGCTCGTCCGCGTGTTGCCCGTGGGCAGCGGGCTCTCGTCGCAGTCGGTCGACGCGGGGCAGTTGTCTTCGACGGTATAGGTGAAGAGCTCTTCGCGAATGCCGGCGCGCAGGGTGACCCAGGGCAGCGGCTTGAGGTTCGCGTCCCCGTAGATGCCGAGGTCCCCGAGGACGCCCGAGTAGCTCGCGTCGGTCGCGTACGGCGCCTGGGTCGCGCGCGCGACGAGGTGCTGCACGTTGTTCACGACGTCGCCCCGCGCGAAGTACCCGAGCTCGAGCTCCTGCGGCTGGCCGAGCGCCTCGAAGTGCTTGCGCGCCGAGCCCCGCGCGCCGAGCGACTGCTCCTCGACCTGGAGGTCGAGCCCCGTGCCGCGCGGGTCCTCGGTGCCGGCGTCGGTGACGAAGCCGGTGAAGTCTTCGCGGATGCGCGTGGCGCGGTCGATGAAGAAGAGGTTCTGGTCGAGCGTGAGGTCGCGGTCGCGCGTCTGGAGGTCGGCCGCGACGGAGTAGCGCGACGCGTCCTGGCCCTGGTCGGGATCGTACGAGTCGTAGAACCCGATGCGCCCGGCCTCGTAGTCGTCCTCGCGGACGACGCCCGCGGCCTGCGACGTCACCGAGTACGCCTGCCCGGTGACGCGCAGGGTGCCGCGCTCGCCGAACCTGCTCTCGTACTGGGCGATGGCGGTGCCGCTCTGGAAGGCGCGGTTCTCGCCGTAGCCGTCGGACTTCGCGTATTCGGCGACGGCGAACGTGTGCGGCCCCTGTTCCTCGGGGCCCCACGCGACGAGGGTGCGGTCGGTGCCGAAGCTGCCGTACGTCTCCTTCGCGGTGAGGCCGCGCCGCGTGAGCCCGAGCTCGTAGTCGGCGCTGCCCGCGACGGCGAAGTTGCCCTGCCGCGGATTGTACGGGCCCTCGGTGACGCGCAGCGACTGGAGGACCTCGGGCAAGATGAAGTGCGTGTCGGCGTAGCCGTTGCCGTGGAAGTTGCCGGGGTCGTTGATGGGGACCCCGCCGACCGAGAACTCCATGTCCTCGCCCTCGCCCGCGTCGAAGCCGCGGAGGATGATCGAGTCGGCGTGGCCGACGCCGCCCTCGTTCGTGACGAGGACGCCGGGCGCGAGCTTGAGGTAGTCGGCGGCGTTCGCGCGCGGCACGGCGGCGAGCTCGCCGAGGGGGATCTCGTAGTCCGACGGCCCGCGGCTCGGCGGGCGCGCGCGGCCCGTGACGGAGACGACCTGCGCCTCGGGGTTCACGGGCAGCGGGGCCGGCGGCGGCGCGCTCTGCACGGCCTGGTGGACCGCGACGTCGCCCGGCGCCCTGGGCGACTCGACGAGGTCGGGCGGCGGGGCCGGTGGCGCGAAGTGGAACGGCATCTTGATGCGGCTCGCGACCGGCTTGCCGTTCCGCGTCGCGGGCACGAACGTCCACTCCCGCGCCGCGACGATGGCCGCCTCGTCGAGGTCCGCGCCGCCCGACTGCGCCACGACGACCTTCGAGACGTGGCCGTCGGCGTCGATGGTGACCGTGAGGACGACGTCCGCGTCCTTGCGCTCGCCGAGCGCCGAGGGCGGGTACACCGCGTCGACGTGGTGCAGCACGACCGGCGGCTTCACCTCGGGCGGCGGCTGCGGCGGCGACGTCGCGGGCGGCGGCTCCTGGGCGAAGGCCGTCGACGCGCGCATGACCCCGGCTCCGAGAACCACGGCGAGAGTCAGACGGCCACGCGCGATCATGTTTCCTTTCGAGGGCACGCGAGCCTAGCCGAAGTAGTTCGCGGGTGCTTCATTCTGGCCTCCATGCCAGAGCCTCACCATTTCGCGGCGGCCATCGTGTTCTCCCTCGCGGCGGCCTGCGACGGGGCGGAGGGGCCGTTCACCACGCGCCTCGCCTCGGACTTCGCGCCCGCGGGTCATTCGGTCTCGGTGCTCGGGATCTACAAGGACGGGCGCATGTCCGCGGCGTGGGACGACGTCGCGCCGTACTTCGCGACCGCGCTCGGCGGCTCGGACTGCGAGATTGGGTTCTCGACGCTCGAGGCGGCGAACGGCCCGCTCGCGAGCGCGGTCGACGCGTTCGCGCGCGACGACGGGCCGTCGGACGACCTCCTCGGGCAGCTCGCGCCCGCCGCGAAGGGGGACCTCGTCCTCGTCGTGACGATCGCGGGCCAGCTCCCGAGCCACGCGGGCGACGCGGGGGCGCCGCAACCCCAGGCCTCGGCGACGCGCGGCGGCCGGGGCAGGTACCGGCCCGGCAACACCCAGCTCCGGACGCAAAGCGTGCAGGATACGAACGTCCTCGACGTGTCGGCGTCGCTGTACTCCGTGGGCCAGGGGCGCTCGGTGGCGCTCCTCGCGCTCGAGTACTCCGGCGCGAGCGTCGACCAGGCCATGCGCGCGTTCGGCGACCGCCTCGCGCGCACCTTCCCGAACACGCGCTGCGCCGGGTGGGACTGGACCGCGAAGATCGATCCCGACAAGCTGCGACAGAGCGAGTGAGGCGCGGCCGGCCGCGTGGGCCGCCCTCGCAGGTTGTACCCCTCGTTTTGGGGCGCGCCGCGATGCGTGCGTGCGTCTTCGCCCGGGTCGGAGCCATATTGGACGCGGGGAACCATGGCCGAACACCAGAGCGGGCTCGAGACGAGGTCGAACCGGCGCGTGCTCTCCACGCGTCTTCGCGCGCTCGCCGTATGCGCGGTGATCGCGGGCTGCGCCGGGGGCGCGGGGAACAAGGGGAGTAGCGAGGACGGCGACGGCGGCGGCTCCGGCGGCGCGGGCTCCGGCAGCGCCGGCTCGGGAAGCACGGGGAGCGGCGCGGGCGGCGGGAGCGGCACCTCCAGCGGCATCACCGACGGCGCCGTGAGCGACGCGGCGATGACCCCCGGCAACCCCTACGGCTCGTGCAAGGCGGGCGTGCCCGCGGGCGGTGCGCCGGCCGACGTCTCGCAGCCGACGACCGTGGTCGGCGACGGCACCCCCGATAGCTGCACCTTCCAGGCGCTGAGCGCGGCGGTCACGAAGGGCGGCGTCATCACCTTCGACTGCGGCAGCGCGCCCATCACCATCCCCGTCACCTCGACGCTCGACGTGCCGACCACCAAGAACACCGTCATCGACGGCGGCGGCCTCGTGACCCTCGACGGCGGACATGCGGTGCGCATCTTCTATTTCTACAGCGCGAACTTCCAGGCGAACGAGAACCGGCTCACGCTGCAGCACCTCACGGTCGTCAACGGCAAGACCACGCCGACGGAGCGCATCCCCGACGCCGCGCCCCCCTGCTCGCAGGGCTGGGACGACGGCGAGGGCGGCGCGATCGACATGCGCGATGGGAACCTGACCATCATCGACTGCGTCTTCTCGGGCAACGAGGCCGCGCAGCTCGGGCCCGACGTCGGCGGCGGGGCGATCTACGTGCTCGGGAGCAAGCACGGGGCGCTCATCGTCGGCAGCACCTTCACGAACAACAGCGCCGCGAACGGCGGCGCCGTGGGGGGCCTCTTCTGCGAGCTCGACGTCTACGACAGCCTCTTCACCGGCAACACCGCGACGGGCAACGGCGCGAACAACAACAACCAGGCCGAGTGCCCCGACGCCATGAACGCGGGCCAGTACGAGGTCGGGTCGGGCGGCAACGGCGGGGCGCTCTACAGCGACGGCAACAGCGTGAACATCGTCCTGTGCGGCGACGCCATCGAGGACAACGCGGCGGGCACGAACGCCTTCGGCGGCGGCGTGTTCTTCACGAGCGACAACTGGGCCGGCACGCTCTCGATCACCGACTCGACGATCACCGGCAACACCGGCGGCGCCTGGACCAACGTGAAGTCGGGCAGCGTGACGAGCGCGGGCTCCGCGGTCGGCACGAACGCCCAGAGCATCACGATCACGAACTCGACGGTGCAGGGCGTGAAGTAGGGGAAGCCTCGCCGGGGAGGCGGATGCTCGAGCCGCTCATGACGAGTTCATGACGCGCAGCGGCGGTCGGCGACGCATGTTGCTTGGCCATGGGCATCGTCGCCTCGGAGGTAAGCAGAGCCCTTCCGGGGGCGTTCGCGTGGGCCCGGCGCCCGCTGGGTCCGCTGCTGCGTTCGCGGCTCGTCGCCGGCGCGGCGAGCCCGCGGACCATCGACGACTACCTGGAGGTGATCGACCCGGCGTGGTCGGTCCACGGGGTCCGCGCTCGAGTCGTCGCCCTGCGCCAGGAGGCCGGGGATGCCGTCTCGCTCTCGCTGAGGCCCAACGAACTCTGGCGCGGGTTTCGCGCCGGTCAGCACCTCCAGCTCTCCGTGTCGAACGCCGGCGTCCGCGCGACGCGCTGCTTCTCGATCTCCTCCGCGCCGGAGGACCGTGGACCCCTGCGCGTCACCGTCCGGCTCGCCCCGGGCGGCGCCGTCTCCCGCTGGATCCGGGAGGAAGCCCGCGTCGGCGCCGTCGTCTCCCTGAGCCAGGCGATGGGGAGCTTCGTCGTTCCCGACCCGGTCCCGCCGAAGCTGCTGTTCCTCAGCGCCGGCAGCGGCATCACGCCCCTCGTGTCGATGGCGCGGCACCTCGTCGCCCGCGACTACGCCGGCGAGATCGACTGGCTCCACTACGCGAGGCGCGAGGTGATCCTCGGCGGCGAGCTCGACGCCCTCGCGGCTCGCGGAACGCGGCTGCGAATCGAGACGCGCCTCACCGAGGGCCCCCGCCCGAACCGCGCGCGCTTCTCGCGAGAAGAGCTCGAGCGCTTCGCGCCCTCATGGGCGGAGTCGGAGGCCTTCCTCTGCGGCCCCCCCTCGCTGACCGAAGCGGTGACGGCCGTGTGGACGGACGCGGGCCTCCGGGACCGGCTCCGGACCGAGCACTTCGCGTCCCCGCGGATGGGAGCGCGTCCGGCGAGCGGCTCGCTCGATCCGCGGCGCCACACCGTCCTCCTCGCCCGCAGGGGACGAGCGCTGGAGGTCGGGGCGGACGCCTCTCTCCTCGAGCAGGTGGAAGCCGCAGGACTCGACCCGCCGTACGGCTGTCGGCGAGGCATCTGTCGCACGTGCACGTGCCGCAAGCTGTCGGGCGCCGTTCGGAACGAGCTCACGGGGGCGGTGAGTCGCGAGCCCGACGAATACATCCAACTTTGTATCAGCACTCCACGGTCGGACGTCTCGCTCGATCTGTAGCCATCCCGGAGACACCGCCATGAACGCCACGCAGCCAGCAGAGAAGGAGGCCACGCCCTCGGAAGAGCGCCTGGAGAGGTTCGCTGCGGAGCTCGACGCCCTTCGCGACCGGGTCCGGCGAGAGGTCGGCGCGCCCGACGCGCGGTACCTGCGCCGCGTCGTCGCGTGGCAGCGGTCCGCCGAGATCGGCGGTCGCGCGATGCTGTTCGGCAGCCTGATCCCGCCGCTATGGGCTGCGGGCGTGGCGCTCCTCGGCCTCTCGAAGATCCTGGAGAACATGGAAATCGGGCACAACGTGATCCATGGCCAGTACGATTGGATGAACGATCCGGTCCTGAACTCGGCCTCTTACGAATGGGATATCGTGTGTCCCGCCGAGCACTGGAAGAAGACACACAATTACGAACACCACATGTTCACCAGCGTCCTCGGGAAGGACCGCGACGTGGGGTATGGCTTCCTGCGCGTCGCCGACGACCAGCCCTGGAGCCCCGGGTACCTCGCGCAGCCGCTGTATGCCGTGGGATTGATGTTCGCCTTCGAGTGGGGCATCGCGCTGCACAACCTCGAGCTCGAGCGCGTCCTGGCGGGAGAGAAGTCTCCGCGCCTGGCGCTCCGGGAGTCGCTGCCCTTGGTGCGCAAGGCGACCCGGCAGCTTCTCAAGGACTACGTGCTCTTCCCGCTGCTGGCCGGGCCGTCTGCGCCGCTCGTGCTCGCGGGCAACGCGGCCGCCAACGGCGTGCGCAACGTCTGGGCGTTCCTCATCATCTTTTGCGGTCACTTCCCGGACGGAGTCGCCTGCGTGGTAGAGGGGTCCGCCGCGACCGAGGCGGAGACGCGAGGCGCGTGGTACCTGCGCCAGATCCGGGGGTCGGCCAACATCGAAGGACCGGCCTGGTTCCACGTTCTCTCCGGGAACTTGAGCCATCAAATCGAGCATCACCTCTTCCCCGACGTGCCCTCCTCCCGTTACGCGGAGCTCGCAGAGAGGGTCGAGCCGCTCTGCCGGAGGTACGGCGTCCCGTACACGACGGGCTCCTTCGGGCACCAGGTCGGGAGCGTCGCGCGCCGCCTCCTTCGCCTTGCCCTGCCTGCTCGAGGAGGGCCACGAGCGGGCGCGAAGACTCGGGGCGCACCTCTCCGCGCACACCCGCGTGCACAGGCCGAGACCCACGCATGACGCGAGGCGTGACGGGCGAGACGCGACGAGAAGCTTGGCGCGCCACAAGAGCGATTTGCGGAGGCGCGCGCGTTCCAGGTTCGGGAGCGCACGGGCAACGGGTCGTCATCCCCGTTCGGAAAGAGCTATCCTCCATTCGTTGTCTTCGGCTCCGTCCTTCAAGACGCCGCGGTCGGTGGGTGCGGCGACGGTGCCACCGGATGGCGACCGGCCGACCGTCGTCCCCGATTTCGACCCGGAAGCCTTCGCGCGCGACTCCGAGCAGAAGCAACGGACGGCGCTCGACGCGGAGGCCCCCCCGACTCTCGAGGAGGCGCGCAGGCTTCACCGGGACGGCGCGCACGAGCGCGCGCTCTTTCTCGTCGCCCGTCTGCTCGAAGCCGACCCTCTGCACGTCGAGGCGAACCGGCTGTCGCGCGACTGCCGCGCCGCGCTCGAAGCCGAATGCCTCGCCGCGGTCGGCTCGCTCTCTTCGACGCTCGTCGTGGCCGTTCCACCGAAAGACTTGCGGAGCCTCGCGCTCGACCACGTGAGCGGCTTTCTTCTCTCCCTTCTGGACGGCGCCACCGACGTCGAGACCCTCCTCGACATCTCGGGGCTTCCGCGCTTGCTCGCGCTCCGTCATCTCCGCAGTCTCCTCGAGCGCGGCGTCGTGGTCGTCGGGTCGCGAAGCCGGTTCCGGTAGGCCGGCAGGCGGCCGGAGCGAGCCGGTTCCGCCCAAAGTGCCACAGTGGCCCGAGGGCGCGGGCCCCCTGCCGTCCCATCGGGAGCTGGCAGGGTGGCGCGCCTTACACCTGGCTATTCATCGTGCGACACTCCCCTCCCCCCCTCGAAGGCGAGTGCGCGTCATGTCCGACATCGTCGATGGCTCCGACACGAATTCCTCCGAGGCCCCGGCCCTGACGGCGCCGGCGGCAAGCCCGACGGCGGACCGGAAGGCTCCCGGCGCGCCGCAGAACGGGCACCACGAGGCCTCCTTCTCGCGTGATCTCCTCGTCGCCCTCGTGCGCTTCAAGGATGGCAATTTCAGCGCGCCGCTCGCGCCCCATTTCACCGGAATCGACGGAAAGATCGCGGACATCTTCAACGAGATCCTCGCGGTGAGCGCGCGGCGCTCCGAGGAGATGGCGCGCGTGTGCCGCGTCGTGGGCAAGGAAGGGAAGCTCAAGCAGCGGATGAACGTGCCCGGCGCCGTCGGCGGGTGGGCCGACGAGGTCGTGTCGCTCAACACGCTCATCGACGATCTCGTGTGGCCGACGACGGAGGTCACGCGCGCCATCGGCGCGGTCGCGAAGGGGGACCTCACGCAAGCGATGGCGCTCGAGGTGGACGGGCGCGCGCTCGAGGGTGAGTTTCTCCGGTCGGCGCAGCTCGTCAACCGGATGATCGATCAGCTCTCCGTGTTCACCTCGGAGGTGACGCGCGTCGCGCGCGAGGTCGGCACCGAGGGAAAGCTCGGCGGCCAGGCGCAGGTCAAGGGCGTCTCCGGCGTCTGGAAGGATCTGACCGAGTCGGTCAACCAGATGGCGGGCAACCTGACGGCGCAGGTCCGCAACATCTCCGAGGTCACGATCGCCGTCGCGAGCGGGGACCTCTCCAAGAAGATCACGGTCGACGTCCGCGGCGAAATCTTGCAGTTGAAGGAGGCCATCAACACGATGGTCGAGCAGCTTCGCTCGTTCGCGTCCGAGGTCACGCGCGTGGCGCGCGAGGTCGGCACGGAGGGAAAGCTCGGCGGCCAGGCGGTCGTGCCGGGCGTCGCGGGCACCTGGAAGGACCTCACCGACAACGTGAACTCGATGGCCTCGAACCTCACGGGCCAGGTCCGCAACATCGCCGAGGTCACCACCGCCGTCGCGCGCGGCGACCTGTCGCGGAAGATCACCGTCGACGTCAAGGGCGAGATCCTCGAGCTCAAGAACACGATCAACACGATGGTCGATCAGCTCAACGGCTTCGCCTCGGAGGTCACCCGCGTCGCGCGCGAGGTCGGCACCGAGGGGAAGCTCGGCGGGCAGGCGCAGGTCCCCGGCGTCGCGGGGACCTGGAAGGACCTCACGGACAACGTCAACTCGATGGCGTCCAACCTCACGGGCCAGGTCCGCAACATCGCCGAGGTCACCACCGCGGTCGCGCGCGGCGACCTGTCGCGAAAGATCACCGTCGACGTCAAAGGCGAAATCCTCCAGCTCAAAGACACCATCAACACGATGGTCGATCAGCTGAACGGCTTCGCCTCCGAGGTGACCCGCGTGGCCCGCGAGGTCGGCACCGAGGGGAAGCTCGGCGGGCAGGCCGTCGTGCCGGGCGTGGCGGGCACCTGGAAGGACCTCACGGACAACGTCAACTCGATGGCGTCCAACCTCACGGGCCAGGTCCGCAACATCGCCGAGGTCACCACCGCGGTCGCGCGCGGCGACCTGTCGCGGAAGATCACGGTCGACGTCAAGGGCGAGATCCTCGAGCTGAAGAACACCATCAACACGATGGTCGACCAGCTCAACGGCTTCGCCTCGGAGGTCATCGCGCGTCGCCCGCGAGGTCGGCACCGAGGGCAAGCTCGGCGGGCAGGCGCAGGTCCCCGGCGTCGCCGGCACCTGGAAGGACCTCACCGACAACGTCAACGCGATGGCCTCCAACCTGACGGGCCAGGTGCGGAACATCGCGGACGTCGCGACGGCCATCGCGAACGGCGACCTCTCGCGCAAGATCACCGTCGACGTCAAGGGCGAGATCCTCGAGCTGAAGAACACCATCAACCGATGGTCGATCAGCTCAACGCGTTCGCCTCCGAGGTGACGCGCGTCGCCAAGGAGGTCGGCACCGAAGGCAAGCTCGGCGGCCAGGCGGAGGTCGAGGGGGTCGCGGGCGTCTGGAAGAACCTGACCGAGAACGTCAACTCGATGGCGTCCAACCTCACCGATCAGGTGCGGAACATCGCCGAGGTGACGACGGCGGTCGCGCGCGGGGACCTCTCGCAGAAGATCACGGTCGACGTCAAGGGCGAGATCCTCGAGCTGAAGAACACCATCAACACGATGGTCGACCAGCTCAACGGCGTTCGCCTCCGAGGTCACGCGCGTGGCGCGCGAGGTCGGCACCGAGGGCAAGCTCGGCGGCCAGGCGCAGGTCGGCGGTGTCGCCGGCACCTGGAAGGACCTCACCGACAACGTCAACTCGATGGCGTCCAACCTGACCGACCAGGTGCGCAACATCGCCGAGGTGACGACGGCCGTCGCCAGGGGCGACCTCTCGCGGAAGATCACCGTCGACGTCAAGGGCGAGATCCTCGAGCTCAAGAACACCATCAACACGATGGTCGACCAGCTCAACGCCTTCGCCTCCGAGGTCACGCGCGTGGCGCGCGAGGTCGGCACCGAGGGCAAGCTCGGCGGGCAGGCGCAGGTCCCCGGCGTGGCCGGCACCTGGAAGGATCTGACCGACAACGTCAACTCGATGGCCTCCAACCTGACCGCCCAGGTGCGCAACATCGCCGAGGTGACCATCGCCGTCGCCAAGGGCGATCTGTCGAAGAAGATCACCGTCGACGTCCGCGGCGAGATCCTGCAGCTCAAGGACACCATCAACACGATGGTCGACCAGCTCAACGGCTTCGCCTCGGAGGTCACGCGCGTGGCGCGCGAGGTCGGCACCGAGGGGAAGCTCGGCGGCCAGGCGCAGGTGCCGGGCGTGGCCGGCACGTGGAAGGACCTGACCGACAACGTCAACGGCATGGCCTCGAACCTGACCGGCCAGGTGCGCAACATCGCCGACGTCACCACCGCGGTCGCGCGCGGCGACCTGTCGCGCAAGATCACCGTCGACGTCAAGGGCGAGATCCTCGAGCTGAAGAACACCATCAACACGATGGTCGACCAGCTCAACGCGTTCGCCTCCGAGGTCACGCGCGTGGCGCGCGAGGTCGGCACCGAGGGCAAGCTCGGCGGCCAGGCCCAGGTGCCGGGCGTCGCCGGCACCTGGAAGGACCTCACCGACAACGTCAACTCGATGGCGTCCAACCTGACCGACCAGGTGCGCAACATCGCCGACGTGACGATCGCCGTCGCCAACGGCGACCTGTCGCGCAAGATCACGGTCGACGTGCGCGGCGAGATCCTGCAGCTGAAGGACACCATCAACACGATGGTCGAGCAGCTCCGCGTCGTTCGCGTCGGAGGTGACGCGCGTCGCGCGCGAGGTCGGCACCGAGGGCCGGCTGGGCGTGCAGGCCGTCGTGCCGGGCGTCGCCGGCACGTGGAAGGACCTGACCGACTCGGTCAACGCCATGGCCGACAACCTGACCGCGCAGGTGCGCAACATCGCCGAGGTGACGACGGCCGTCGCGCGCGGCGACCTGTCGCGCAAGATCACGGTCGACGTGAAGGGCGAGATCCTCGAGCTGAAGAACACGATCAACACGATGGTCGATCAGCTCACGGCCTTCGCCTCGGAGGTCACGCGCGTCGCGCGCGAGGTCGGCACCGAGGGCAAGCTCGGCGGCCAGGCGCAGGTGCCCGGCGTCGGCCGGCACCTGGAAGGACCTCACCGACAACGTCAACTTCATGGCCGCCAACCTGACCGACCAGGTGCGCGGCATCGTGAAGGTCGTGACCGCCGTCGCCAACGGCAACCTGCGCCAGAAGCTGACGGTGGAGGCGAAGGGCGAGGTCGCGGCGCTGGCCGAGACGATCAACAACATGACCGACACGCTCGCGACCTTCGCCGAACAGGTGACCAACGTCGCGCGCGAGGTCGGCGTCGAAGGCCGCCTCGGCGGGCAGGCGAACGTCCCCGGCGCCGCCGGCACCTGGAAGGACCTGACCGGCAACGTGAACCTGCTCGCGGCGAACCTGACCACGCAGGTGCGCGCCATCGCCGAGGTCGCGACCGCCGTGACCAAGGGCGACCTCACGCGCTCGATCCAGGTCGAGGCGCGCGGCGAGGTCGCGGAGCTCAAGGACAACATCAACACGATGATCGACAACCTGCGCGAGACCACGGACCGCAACCAGGAGCAGGACTGGCTGAAGACGAACCTCGCCAAGTTCACCGCGCATGCTGCAGGGCCAGCGCGACCTCGTCACCGTGGGCCAGATGCTCCTGTCGGAGCTCGCGCCGCTCGTCGACGCGCAGCAGGGCACGATCTACCAGATGGATCGGCCGAGCCGGGCGATCGCTCGCCCGAGCACGCGGCGCTCCGCCTGCTCGCGAGCTACGCCGACCGCGCGCCGACCAGCCCAACCAGATCTGCCTCGGCGACGGGCTCGTCGGGCAGTGCGCGCGGGAGAAGCAGCGCATCCTGCTCAACGACGTGCCGCCCGACTACACGGCGATCCACTCGAGCCTGGGCGACGGCGGCGCCGACGAGCATCATCGTGCTGCCGGTGCTCTTCGAGGGCGAGACGAAGGCGGTCATCGAGCTCGCCTCGCTCCAGCCCGTTCACGAGCACGCACCTCGCAGTTCCTCGATCAGCTCACGCAGTCGATCGGCGTCGTCCTCAACACGATCGAGGCGACGATGCGCACCGAGAACCTGCTCCAGCAGTCGCAGCAGCTGACGACCGAGCTGCAGACCCGGCAGATCGAGCTCCAGCAGACCAACGAGGAGCTGGCGCACGAAGGCCAAGCAGCTCGCCGAGCAGAACGAGGAGGTCGAGCGCAAGAACAAGGAGGTCGAGCAGGCCCGCCGCGCGCTGGAGGAGAAGGCCGCGGAGCTCGCGCTCACCTCGAAGTACAAGTCCGAGTTCCTCGCGAACATGTCGCACGAGCTGCGCACGCCGCTGAACTCGATCCTCATCCTGGGCCAGCAGCTGGCCGAGAACGCCGGCG
This sequence comes from uncultured delta proteobacterium, assembly GCA_963797395.1. Lineage (GTDB taxonomy): Bacteria > Myxococcota_A > Polyangia > Polyangiales > Polyangiaceae > Palsa-1150. The sequence continues at coordinate 24,537 of CAWCPA010000007.1, read as the reverse complement.
GCAACCTGACCGGCAAGCAGATCGACTTCGCCAGCAACATCCACTCGGCCGGCACCGACCTGCTCACGCTCATCAACGACATCCTCGACCTGTCGAAGATCGAGTCCGGCACCGTCACCGTCGAGCCGGAGGAGATCACGTTCGTCCGCCCTGCGCGACACCGTCCACCGCACCTTCCGCCACGTCGCCGAGACCAAGGACCTCCGCTTCAACGTGGACATCGACCCGACGCTGCCGCGCGCGCATCGACGAGCGACTCCGAAGCGGCTGCAGCAGATCCTGAAGAACCTGCTCTCGAACGCGTTCAAGTTCACCGCGCAAGGCGCGCGTCGGCGATGACGCGTGCGGCTGGCCACCCCGGGCTGGAGCCCGGACCACGCCGTGCTCGAGCGAGCGCCGCGGCGGTCGCCTTCGTCGTCAGCGACACCGGCATCGGCATCGCGACCGAGAAGCAGCGGCTCATCTTCGAGGCGTTCCAGCAGGCGGACGCCGGCACGTCGCCGCAAGTACGGCGGCACCGGCCTCGGCCTGGCGATCAGCCGCGAGCTCGCGAACCTGCTGGGCGGCGAAATCCGCCTGCAGCAGCAAGCCGGGGAGCGGCAGCACCTTCACGCTCTTCCTGCCGCTCGCGTACACGGGTCCGACGCAGCGCCAGCTCGCGGCGCCACGGCGGTCTCGGCCGCCCGGCCGAATACGATGCCCGTGCTCTCCGTCGGCGACGGTCGAGGAGAGCGTGTCGGACGACCGCGACGACATTCGACGAGGGCGACACCGTGCTCCTCGTCATCGAGGACGACCCCCACTATGCGCGCATCCTCCTCGGGACTCGCGCGCGACTGCGCGGCTTCAAGGGCCTCGTCGCGAACCGGGGGCAGCAGGCCCTCGCCCTCGCCCGCGAGTACCTGCCGGCCGCCATCACGCTGGATGTGTTCCTGCCCGACATGCTCGGCTGGACGGTCCTCAACAACTTGAAGCTCGACCCGCGCACGCGGCACATCCCGGTGCAGATGCTCTCGGTCGAGGAGCAGCGGCAGCACGGGCTCGCGCACGGCGCCTTCGCCTACCTCGTCAAGCCGGCGACGACCGGGGAGCTCGAGAGCGCGTTCGACAAGCTCAAGTCCTACGTCGCGCCGCACACCAAGCGCCTGCTCGTCATCGAAGACAACGACACCGAACGGGCGAGCATCGTCGAGCTCCTCGGCCACGACGACATCGAGATCGCGGCCGTCGGCACGGGCGCCGAAGCGCTCGCGGCCCTGCGCGAGCGACGGTTCGACTGCTGCGTCGTCGACCTGCGCCTGCCGGACATGACGCGGCTTCGAGCTCCTCGACCGGCTCCGCGCCGAGCCGGACGCTGCAGCGACATCCCGATCGTGGTCTTCACCGGGCAAGGAGCTCTCGGCCGAGGAGGAGGTCGCGGCTGCAGGCGGTCGGCGAAAAGCGTCGTCCTCAAGGACGTGCAGTCGCCCGAGCGCCTGCTCGACGAGACCGCGCTTTTCCTGCACCGCGTCGTCGTCGGAGCTGCCGGAGGCAAGCGCAAGATGATCGAGCGCCTTCACGGCTCCACCGAGGCGCTCCGCGCGCGCAAGGTGCTCGTCGTCGACGACGACGCGCGCAACATCTTCGCGCTGACGACGTGCTCGAGAACCAGGAGATGGACGTGCTCAGCGCGACCAACGGGCGCCAGGCGATCGAGATCATCGAGAGGACGCCCGACCTCAGCGTCGTCCTGATGGACATCATGATGCCGGAGATGGACGGCTACGAGACGATGCGCGAGATCCGCAAGGACCCGCGCTTCCGAACGCTGCCGATCCTCGCGCTGACGGCCAAGGCCATGAAGGGCGACCGCGAAAAGTGCCTCCAGGCCGGCGCGTCGGACTACATCGCGAAGCCTGTCAACACGGATCAGCTCCTCTCGCTGCTGCGCGTCTGGCTGTATCGTTAGAAAGAAGCGCCGATGTCGGACACGATCAGCATCCTTCTCGTCGACGACGAGCAACGCAACCTCGACGCGCTCGAGGCGATCCTGGACGACGCGGGGTACCGGCTCCTTCGCGCCGAGGACGCGGACAAGGCGCTCCGGCTCCTCCTCGAGAACGACGTCGCGGCGATCGTGCTCGACATCAAGATGCCCGGCATCAGCGGCTTCGAGCTCGCGAACCTCATCAAGGGGACGAAGAAGTTTCGGCAGATCCCGATCGTCTTTCTCACCGCCCACCTGCTGGACGACCAGGACGTCCTCACCGGCTATGGCGCAGGGGCGGTCGACTACCTCACGAAGCCCGTGAACCCGCAGATCCTGCGGCACAAGATCTCCGTCTTCGCGGATCTCTTCCGGAAGACGCGCGCGCTCGCCGAGCTGAACGAGAACCTCGAGACGCGCGTCCGGGAGCGAACCGCGGAGCTCGAGCGCTCGCGGACGGCGCTCGAAGAGGCGGGCAAGCAGAAGGATCTCTTCCTCGCCACGCTCGCCCACGAGCTGCGCAACCCGCTCGCCCCGCTCCGCACGGGCCTCGATCTCCTTCTCGAACAGCCCGACGCCTCCCCGCTCGCGGTCCGCGCGATGACGGCGATGAATCGCCAGCTCGATCACATGGTGCGGCTCGTCGACGACCTCCTGGACATCTCACGCATCAGCCGGGGCACGCTCGACCTGCGGAAGGAGGCCGTCGACCTCCGCTCCGTCGTCCAGAGCGCCATCGAGATGGTGGACCCGGTGCTGAAGCGGCACGAGCAGACGGTCGTCGTGAACGCCGAGGGCCCCTTCCCCATGCGCGTGGACCCGACGCGCGTCGCGCAGATCGTCGGCAACCTGCTCAACAACGCCTCGAAGCACTCGCCGGCGGGCACCACGATCCGTATCGACCTTCGCTGCGAGCGTGACCGGGGGGTGATGCGGGTCGTCGACGAGGGGATCGGCATCCCTCCCCACCAGCTCGCCCGCGTCTTCGACATGTTCACCAAGGTCGAGCGGCCGGCGCAGAAGGGCGCCAACGGCCTGGGCGTCGGGCTCGCGCTTTCGCGACGGCTGGCCGAGCTCCACGGTGGCACGCTCACGGCGGCCAGCGACGGCGACGGCAAGGGCGCGACGTTCACCCTCGAGCTGCCGCTCGGAGGCCTCGAGCCGGTCGTGGCGTCGTCGGTGAAGCCGATGGCGCCGAGCGCAATCCCGCAGGTGCTCCGCATCGTCATCGTCGAAGACAACAACGACTCCGCGGAGATGATGCACGATTGGCTCTCGCACCTCGGCCACGAGGTCCGCGTGGCGCGCACCGGGCCTGACGGGATCGCCGCCATCTTCGAGACGCGGCCCGACGTCGTCCTCTGCGACATCGGCCTGCCGGAAGTGGACGGGGTGGAGGTCTGCCGCCGTGTCATGGCCGGAATGCCCGCGCCGCCCGTGATGGTCGCCCTGACCGGCTGGGGGATGGACGCGGACCGAAAGCGCACCCAAGAGGCGGGCTTCCGCTTTCACCTGGTCAAGCCGATCGCCCCCAAGGAGCTCCGTAGCCTCCTCCAGTCGATCGGTCAGAAGGCGCAGACCGGATGACCGCCGGCCGCCCCATCGCGGTCGTCACCCCCGAGCCAGGCCCGCCGCCAGGAAATCCGCGGTGCGCCCGAGGTGTGGATCCGCGCGCATCAGCGTCCAGTGGTCCGCGTCGACGAGCCGCACCTCGAGCGACGAGACGTACGAGCGCCAGCCGCCCGTCGCGCTCTTCAGCGGGTCGCGCTCGAGGCGCTGGCCGCTGAGGACGAGGCTCGCGCCGCCCGCGAAGGGCCGGATCGTGCGCAGGTAGCGGGCGGCGGCCTCGCCGTTGACCACGAAGCGGCGCTCCTCGAGAGGGGCGATCTTCGGGTCGAACCGGTAGACGGCGAGCTCCTCGAAGAAGGGGTCGCGCTTCTCGCGCCACCGGCGCGCGACGAACGCCGCCACCGCGCGCGGCGGGGACGACGCGAGCCGCCCGACCTGGGAGAGCCGGTAGCGCCAGCCGAGCGTCCACTCCGGCAGGAAGGCGTCGACCATCCCGAGGAACCGGACCTCCTGGCCCGCGGCGACGAGCTGCTGCGCGACCTCGTAGGCCACGATGCCCGCGAACGAGTACCCGAGCACCCGGTACGGCCCCTCCGGCTGGTGCTCGCGGATCACCTGCACGTAGTCGCGCGCGAGGTCCTCGACCGTCGGTCCGATCGCCGGGTCGTCGGAGTGCGCCCCGCTCCTCGGATCGAGCGCGCCGAACTCGCTCGGCACGAACACGCCATACGCCGTGCAGCGGCCCTCGAGGCGGCGCGCGAGCTGGCGGTACACGTGGATGCCGGAGAGCATGTAGACCGGCGGCGCGCCCGACGCCGCGTTGAGCAGGATGGGCCGCGTCGCCGGGGCCTCCCCTTCGCGCATGTACCGCGCGAGCGCCGCGACCGTGCCGCTCTCGAAGAACACGTGCGGCGCGATCTTCACGCCCGTCGAGCGCTCGATCTCCTGCATGGCGAGGACGCCGAGCAGCGAGTCGCCGCCGAGATCGTAGAAGCTGTCCTCGGCGCCGACCTGACCGAGCCCCACGGACAGGACGCGCGCGAAGGCCTCGGCGATGATGCGCTCGATCGCGTCGGCCGAGACGCCGGCGGCCGGGCGCGGCGGCCGCATCGTGAGAGGCATGTCGCGGAGCCGCTGCCAATCGAGCTTGCCGTTCACGGTGAGCGGCATCGCCTCGAGGACGACGACGTGGTGCGGCAGCATGTAGTCCGGCAGCTCGGCGCCGAGCGCGCGGCGGAAGGCGGCGACCCCGTCGCGCGCCGGCTTGACGACGTACGCGACGAGGCGCACGTCGCCGTCCTCGTGCGGCTTGGCCACGACGGCGCACTGCGCGGCGAGCCCCAGCTCGAGGGCGGTCTTCTCGATGCCGGCGAGCTCCACGCGGATGCCGCGCACCTGCACCTGGAAGTCGCGGCGGCCGAGGATCTCGAGGTTGCCGTCGGGGTGCAGCCGGCCCATGTCGCCCGTCCGGTAGAAGCGCCGGCCGTCGACCGAGACGAACTTCTCTTCGGTGAGCTCGGGCCGGTCGAGGTATCCGCGGGCGATGCCGGCGCCGGCGAACGCGATCTCGCCGACCACCCCGAACGGGACCGCCCTGCGGCGCGCGTCGAGCACGCGCGCGGTCACGCCCGGGAACGGCTTGCCCACGAAGGTCCGCGTCGCCTTCTCGTCGCGCGCGATGGGGAAGGTCGTGCCCATGCACGCGACCTCGGTGCACCCGTAGATGACGAAGAGCTCCGCGTTCGGGAAGACCCGCTTCATCTCCTCCATCACGGCGGGCGAGACCATGTCGCCGCCCGACGACGCGTGCCGCACGCCCGGGAAGGCCCCGGGCCCCGCCGAGACGCGCAGGTAGCGGAAGAGCGAGCCGAGGAGGCTCGGCCCCGCGTGGATGACCGTCACGTCGTGGAGCGACGTGGAGAGGCGCTCGGGCGTGAGCACCTCGTCGCGATCGAGCAGGCGCACGCGCGCGCCGCAGCACAGCGGCGAGACGAGCTCGAAGAGGCTGATGCTGAACGTGTACCGCGCGAGCGAGACGAAGACGTCGCTCCTGCGGAAGCCGTACTTCTCGGCGGCCGAGTGCACGTACTGCGCGAGGTTGCCCTGCGTGGCGAGGACGCCCTTCGGCTTGCCGGTGGTGCCCGAGGTGTAAAAGAGATAGGCGGGGTCGGCGAGATCGGCCCCGACGTCGGGCGGCGTGGACGGCATCGCGTCGATGCGCGCCCGATCCACGTCGAGGCAGAGCTGCGGCGCGCCGTCCGTCAGCTCGGCGAGCGCGGCCACGGTGAGGACCACGCGAGGCTTGGCCTCCTCGACCATGCGGGCGACGAGCGCGGGCGGGTGCGTCGGGTCGAGCGGCAGGTAGATGCCGCGCGCCTTCCAGATCGCCAGCATCGCGACGAGCACGTCGATCGACGGCCGCACGCAGACGGCCACCGGGACGCCCGGCCCCACGTCCGCGGCGGCGAGGAGGTGCGCGAGCTGGCTGCTCCGGGCGTCGAGCTCTCCGTACGTGAGGGTCTCGCCCTGGAAGGTCGCCGCCGGGCTCGAGGGGTGCGCCTGCGCGCGCGCCTCGAAGAGCAGGTGCGCGTGGAGCGGCGGATACGACGCGGGCACGCCGTCGTGCTCGACCGTGACCGCGCGAAGCTCGCGCGGGCCGAGGAGCGGGAGCGCCTCGACGGATGCCCCGGGGTCGCGCTGGGCGGCCGCGAGCAGCACCCCGTAGCTGTCAACGAGGCGGGCGACGGTCGCGGCCCGGAGCAGCGTGGCGTCGTAGGTGACGGCCACGACCCGCGCGCGCGCCGACTGCCGCACGACGAAGTGCACCTCGTAGGCCGCCCCGTCGGGATCGAGCTCCGTGTCCGCTTCTCCCTCCGAGACGAACGTGACCGCGACGTTCGAGGGCGCCTGCCGCTCGGCGAACTGGCTGACGCGCTGCGTCGCCTCGACGAGCGCGGTCCGCGCCGTCTCGACGAGCGTGGCGAAGGGCGTCCCGTCGGCCGCGGCGACGTCGAGCGCCAGTCGCGTCTCGCCGGACGCGTCGCGGACGACGACGTCCAGGGCGATTTCATCCTGCTCCGCGTACCTGTGGAGGAGCGCGATGAGCGCGCCGAGGAGCTCGGGGCGGGCCGCGGGGTCGGTCGAGGCGATCGGCACGTCGAAGCGCACCGGGTCGGACCAGGCCGGTTCGAAGGTCGCCGTCGAGGTGCGCTCCGCGTCGGTTGGAATCTGCACGAAGCGGCGAGACATCGTCTCGCCGCCGTCTTGCCCGTGAACCAATGCGATGGGCATCTGAATGGCAACGTCGAAGCCAATCGCGAAAGTTGCAAGTGTCAGCATTCGAAAATTCGTCACGCCCGACCGAGACCCGACCGACGAGACCGGTATACGAACGGTCGCGGCGGGCGGGCCCGATTGCCCCGCCGTAGCCTGGGGGACCGTGGAGAGCCTCCCGCTCGCCACCCTTTGCGCCGTCGTCCTCGCCGCGGGCTGCGGAGGAGGGTCCTCGAGCCCCTCGCACGCGACCGATGCGTCCGATCGATCTCGACTGGACGGCGAGCTTCGCGCAAGGCAAGGGCGTGAAGATGGCGCTCAGCGAGTACGCCGCGGGGGCGCCGGCGAGCGGCGGCGAGGGGAGCGGCGCCGGCCTCGACGACGGCGCCTGGACCGCGGCGGCCATCGCCAATCGACGCGTCGCCCCCCGGGGTTCTTTTTGTGGAGCGCCTGGAGCGACGACGCGCCCGCCGACGACATCGTAACTCCGCATGCGAACCGCTCGGAGCAAGCCGCGCGGGTCCGCGCGTCCGACGAGCGGTCATGAAGGGTCGACGAGCCGGGGATGAATGCGTCCTCGCCGCGTGTCGCTCCGAGGGGCGAAGGGAAACCCGATGAACCAGGCGCACCTCAAAATCGTCCGCGATGCCACGGAGGTCGTCCGCCGGCACCTCGGCGCGCTGCCGCCCTCGCGCGAAAGGGAGGAGCTGTACGAGCGCCTCCGGGACTGCGCGCACGAGACCGAGCGCTGGGGCATCTTGCCGGCGCGCGCGCGCGACATCGACGCGCTCATGAAGCGCCTCCTCGCCGTCCACGTGGGCGTCACCCGCCTCGAGCGCGAGGCCTCCTCGGCCGACCTGCGGAAGACCGCGTGACCCCCGCCGAGCCGAGCGCTCGGCCGACCCGGCCGCGGCGCGATCGCCTCATGCTGTCGTAGAGCTTCGGCGCGACCGTTGCTACTCCGGTGCCGGTGGACGGAAGTCGCCCTCGACCGACGAGCCGCGGCCCGAGCCGATTGCCGGTGGACGGCCACGCCAGCCTCGGGCCCCTCGCGCTCGCGCTCGTGTCCGTTCTCTTGGGGATCGGCGCGGGGATCGGGGCGTTCGTGTTTCGAAGGCTCATCGCGCTCGTTCACAACCTCGCGTTCCTGGGCCGGCTGTCGGTCCAGTACGACGCCACCCGCCACACCCCGGCGGCGCCCTGGGGCATCGCGGTCGTCTTCGTGCCGGTAGTCGGCGCGCTGATCGTGATCTTTCTCGTGAAGAACTTCGCGCCCGAAGCCAAGGGGCACGGGGTGCCCGAGGTGATGGACGCCATCTACTACGGCAAGGGCGTCATCCGGCCCGTGGTGGCCGTCGTGAAGTCGGTCGCGTCGGCGCTGTCCATAGGCACCGGCGGATCGGTGGGCCGCGAGGGGCCGATCGTACAGATCAGCGCGGCCTTCGCCTCCTGGCTGGGGCGGCTCGTAAACGTGTCGCGGTGGCAACGAGCCACGCTCGTGGCCGCGGGAGGGGGGGCGGGCATCGCCGCGACCTTCAACACGCCGATTGGTGGAGTCCTCTTCGCCGTCGAAGTGCTCTTGCACGAGGTCAGCGTGCGTACGCTGACCCCCGTGGCGCTGGCCACGGCGACGGCGACATACGTGGGGCAGCGGCTCTTCGGCAGCGCCCCGGCGTTCGTGGTCCCTGCCGTGCGGGCCTCCGTGACGGTCGCGGTCTTCCCGGCTTACATCCTCCTGGGAGCCCTGATGGGGCTCGTCGCCGTCGTGTTCATCCGCGCTCTCTACGGCGCGGAAGACCTCTTCGAGAGGTTCATTCCTCGTCACGACTACCTGCGCCACGCGTCCGGCATGTTCGCGGTCGGCGTCACCATCGAGCTGCTGATGGTCTTTCGCGGGCACTACTTCGTCGAAGGGGTCGGGTATTCGACCATCGCCGACGTGCTCGCGGGCGAGATGCGAGGCATCGGCTGGCTCGTGGCGCTCTTCGTGCTCAAGCTCGCCACGACGTGCTCGACGCTCGGCTCGGGGGGCTCCGGCGGCGTGTTCTCGCCGTCGCTCTTCATGGGCGCGACGCTGGGCGCCGCGTTCGGCGTCATGCTCCACGCGCTCTTCCCGAGCGTTCCGTTCGACACCACGGCCTTCGCGCTCGCCGGGATGGCGGGGCTCGTGGCCGGAGCCACCGGCGCGGCGTTGACGGCGATCGTGATGATCTTCGAGATGACCCTCGACTACTCGGTCGTCTTGCCCATGGCGCTGACCGTCGCCGTCAGCCACGGGGCACGCCGCCTGCTCCTGGCGCAGAACATCTACACCATGAAGCTCGCGCGACGCGGGCACTACATGCCGGAGGCCCTCCTGGCCAACGCGTACCTGGTGCACCACGTCGGGGAGATGACGATGGCGACCGCGGCGACGCTGCCGGCCGAGGCGAGCGACCGGCGCGCCGCCTTCGACCGGCCCAATCCTCCGGAGTACCTCGTCCTCGTCGACCGCGGGGCGGTGGCCGGCGTCGTGGCACGAGACGCCGCCGCGGTACAGGTGCAGGCGCCCGAGGGCGCCGCGACTCCGGCCAATCTCGTGCGGCACGATTTCGTGACCGTGACGACGGACACGACCGTCTTCGAGCTCATCGCCCGCCTCCAGCGCGCGAAGGCGGCGCTCGCCGTGGTGCTGGAGCCCGAAGCCGGCGGGACGCCGGGACCTCGCCCGCGGGGCGTCGTCACGAAGGCCGATCTGGCCGAGGTGCTCGCCGAAGGGATGGAAATCTTCGAAGACTGAGGGCTACTGCGTGATGGCCTTCAGATCGAGCATCTCCTCGACGCTCGGCGACACGATGAGCTCGCACCGGCGGTTCTTCTGCCGGCCGTCGTCGGTGTCGTTGCTCGCGATCGGATCGGTGTCGGCGAACCCCGTGGCGCTCCAGTGCGCGACCGGGAGCTGGCCGCCCTTGTTCGCGTCGACCAGATAGACCAGCACCTCGCGGGCGCGCATCAGCGACAGACCCCAGTTGTCCTTGAAGGGGCCGTGCTGGAGGGGCTCGTTGTCGGTGTGGCCCGCCACCGAGTAGTCGCGCGAGAGGAGCTGAGGGTCGGCCTTGATGACGCCGGCGACCTTCAGGAGGATGTCCTTGCCGTCTTTCTTGAGCGTCTCGCGGCCCGAGTCGAAGAGCACGTCGCCGGGGAGCGAGATGACCATGCGGTTGTGGCGGACGTTCACCGCGAGCCCCAGCTTGGTGAGCTCGTCGAGCTTGCCCTTGAGCTTCTCGAACCGCTCCTTGATGAGCTCGAGCTGGTGAGCCCGCGCCTCGTACTCCGCGAGCGCCTTCTGCTGCTCGGCGAGGTTCGCCTTCGTCGACGAGACCTCCACCCCGAGCGACTGGAGCTGACGGGTCAGATCGTCGATCTTGGCCTGTTCGTCGCGCAGCTTCGCGTCGTCGTCGGCCTTGAGCTGGTTGTACTTCGAGAGCTGCATCTGCCAGTCGCCCTCCGAGTGGCCACAACCAATCGAGCCCACGCTCGCGAGGAGAGTCAGGCAGGTCACCGCGCACGTATTGTGGAATCGCATCGTGACGGCGAGACTACGCAAGGCCGTAATGCCAGGCGACCGAATTTCGCGCTCACCCCGGTGAGTCGTTCCGATACGATCGCGTCGAAACGACGCGGAGGGTCCGGGGCCGCCCGCGATGCGCGGCCGGGAAATCCGCGTTCGGCATGGGACCCGCATCCCATCGTCGCCGCGAACTCCGCGAGAGGGAAGCGGCGCGTCCACGAAGTCCGCTGCCCCTCGCGGCGTGACCATGAGCGATCCCACTCCCACTCACAGCGATCGCCGCTCTCCCATCTCCCGCGCCGCCCGCTGGGCGCGCCGGCCCCTCGTGCGCGCCTTCCGCGTCACCCCCGAGGGGCGCGTCCGGCTCGTCGTCCACATGCTGTCCAGCCATGTCGACGGCGCCGCGATGTACTGGCTGCAGCTCGTGCTCGCCATGGCCATCGCGACCCTCGGCCTGGCGCTGGGAAGCTCCGCGGTGGTGCTGGGCGCGATGCTCATTTCGCCGCTGATGACGCCGACCGTGGAGCTCGGGATGGGTCTGGCGGTCGGTTCCCCGCTGCTCGTCCTCCGGGCGTTCTTCCGCGTCTCCCTGAGCATCGTGCTGGTGGTCGCGGGCGCGGCGCTCATCACGGTCGCGTTGCCCTTCCACGAGGTGACCGCGCCCATCGCGGCGCGGGCGTCCCCGACGGCTCTGGACCTCCTCGTGTCCACCTGCTGCGCGCTGGTCGCGTCGTTCGCCGTGGTCACGGCCCGGTCGAACGCGACCACGACGGCCGCCGGGACCGCGGTGGCCATCGCCCTGGTGCCGCCCCTCTGCGTGGTCGGCTTCGGGATCGGCACGGGCCAGCGGGCCCTGGCGCGGGGAGCGGGGTTGCTCTTCGTGGCCAGCTTCTCGGCGATCATTCTCTTCGCACTCCTGACCTTCGTCGCTCTCGGCTTCGGAGAGATTGACGCGACCCGGACGGAGCGAGACGCCTTGACCGAGAGCGAAGCTCGATTGGCCGGCGTCGCGCGGCTGGGCTCCTGGCTGAGGGGGCGCTCGGGCGGCGTGCTCCGCCTCGTGCTGCCGTTGCTGCTGCTCGCCCTCGTCTACCTGCCATTGCGGCGAGCGCTCGAGGAGGTGGCCTGGGAGGTGAGCGCCCGGCAAGCCGTGGCGCGCGAGCTCGCGGCCGTGGCGGGGCGCGTGGTCCAGTCGTCGGTGGACGTCGTGGACCGTCGGATCCGGGTGGCGCTCTTCGTCGTGGACGACCCGAGTCACGCCGAGGCCCTCGAGCGGGATTCTCGCTGCGCATCTCCGCCGCCACGGGGGTCGTTCCGGAGATCCACGCGACGGCGGTGCCGAACGCCGAGGCCCTGCGGGCGGCGGTCCGCGCGGTCCCCGTGCCGAAGCCCGAGGCGATCGCGGTCCCCGATCTGCGCGCGGCGGAGACGCGGCTCTCCGACGCGCTCGCGCGGGAGTGGCCGGGCGAGGCAGCCGGGCCGCTGGACGACTGGCGGGTGCAGATGGCGTCGGACGGCGGCGCCGAGCTCGACGTCATGCACGCGGGCGGCGCGCTGGGCGCCGCGGGGGAGCAGATCTTGTCCAGGGATCTCTCGGCCGCGACCGGCCAGGAGATCCACGTCCGCGACGTCGCTTCGGCGACCGACGCGGGAGCGTCCACGGACGCCGCCGCGGACGCTGCCGCGGACGCCGCCGCAGACGCCGCCGCGCCGGACGCGTTCTTCCTATGACGTGATGGGCGCGTGGCCCAGGCCCTGCCGATCGCAGCCGCCGGCGAGAGCGCGGGTCGTCGGCTCGGGGAAGTGGTCGCTGACCGCGGAGCGCTGGCGGTGGGCGAGGCGCTCGACCGCAGGCCGGCGCGAGGGCGGAACGCGATCGAGGAGGAGGCCCAGGACCGCCGCGAGGCGCCGCTCGACCTGCATCGAGCCGGCGCCGTAGCACTGGATCTCCGAGAGCCCCAGCTCGAGGAACTCTTCCCACGTGGTCGCTTCGTAGACGAGGCGCAGCGCGCCCGACGCGTCGTGCACCGCGGCGCGCTCGAGGTGCAGGTGCGCGAGCACGGCGAGCAGCGACTCGATCTGATCGAGCGCGAGCACCGTGGTCGTCGGCTCCTGAAGGCCGGGCGCGAGCGCGCGGATCCCGACGTCGGCGAGGAGGCGGAGCGCGTACTTCGGGTCCTCTTCGAGCACGCGATCGCGCCCGAGCTGGAACGCGCGACGGAGCGCGCGCTCGTCGGCGCGCCCTCCGTGCACGGTGGCGAGGACGGCGCCGGTCGCGATCGGGTCGCCCGTCGCGAGGGGGACCCGCACCACGGCGCCCGCCTCGCGCGCGAGCTCCACGAGCGCGGCGACGTCGAGCGCCAGCAGGTACCGCGGGCCGCCCTCGTGCAGCACCGACTGCGCGGGTGGCCCGAGCGGCGCGAGGGGCGGCGGCGGCTCGCCGGTGTCGGGCGCGTACACGCGCGCGGCCTCGCGCCGGCCGGTGTCGCCGAGGAGGTGCAGCACGTTCACCTGGAGCAGGCTCGCCACCGCCTCGGCGAGGCGCATGAGCATGATCACGCTCGCGAACACCCAGCCGAACGCGACCCACACGGTGAGCGCGCTGGTCGCGCCCCCGGGCAGCGCGCCCACGCCGCGCAGCGCCATGAGCGCATAGAGGAACGTGCCGATGAACGCGCCCGTCGCGCGCCCGAGGACGCGAGGGCGCGCGAGGATCGCCGCGAGGCGCGGGGAGTACGCCGTGCTGCCGAACTGGAGCATCACGAAGAAGAGCGAGAACGTGATGCCCGTGAACACCATCATGCCCGACGCGACCGACGAGAGGAGCGCGATGGTCTGCGCCTCGTTCATGCGCGAGGCCAGCCAGGGGATCCCGCGATTGTCGACGTGCGGGGCGATCTCGCCGAGCACGAGCGACAGCACGGCGATTCGCGCCAGCGAGGTCGCCCCGACGCGGCGATCGGACAGGGGGCCGGCGCCCCAGTCGATCACGCGCCCGCCTGCGTGAGCGTGCGGCCGGCGACGAGGCCGCTCGAGCGGACCTCGGGCGCGGCGGCGGCGACGGCGGGGTGCGCCGCGACGGCGACGAGGAACCTGTGGTCGGGCATGGCGGGCACGCGCGCGAGCGCGTCCTCGGCCGCGTCGATCCCCGGCAGGACCACGAGGTCGCTCGGCCGGAGGAACTGGTGAGCCCACGCCATCGGGTCCGCGACCTCGAGGCGGTCGACCGGCCGCCTCTTCACGGTGAGCGCGGCGGGCGCGGGCGTCGCGATCGGGCCGACGACGACGATGGGCTTGTGCCCGGCCACGCGGTCGGCGATTTCCATGGCGACGTCGAAGTCGCGCTTGCCGGGGGGCACGAGGTCCTCCCGCCGGGCGAGCACCACGATCCGCTCGAACGCGTCGACGCCCCCGCGCGCGATGACGACCGGCACCGGCGAGCGCAGGAGCATGCGGAACGCCTCGCTGTCGGTCTCGATGCGCCCGCGCTCCTCCGCGCGCCACTCGGTCAAGACCATCGTGGCCTTCTCCGCGCGCACGGTCTGGAGCAGGCCCGCGGCGACCGACCGCGCGACGCGGAAGCACGTGCGCGACTCGAGGCCATCCTGGGCGAGCCAGCCCTCGGCCACGTCCTTCAGCGCGCGCTGCGACTCGATCACCTCTTCCGGCGCGTCCTCGGCGGCGAAGCTCGCCGCGAGGACCATCCCGCCGTCTTCCTCCGCGAGCTTGCCCGCGAGCTGCAGGAGCGGCCGCGTCGTCGCCCCCCGCACCGGCACGAGCACGGTCCCGGCGAGCGACTCGCCGGCCTCGCGCGACCGCTCGACCTTCTTCGCGAAGAACGTGACCACGGCGGGCGTCACGACGAGCGACGCGAGGATGACGACGAGCACGGCGTTGATCGTCTGCTTGTCGAAGATCCCGAGCTTGGCGCCGACGAGCGTGGTCGCGAGGGTCGCGGCGGCCTGGGAGCCCGACAGGCCCGCCATGACGCCGACCTCCGGCCAGGTGAACCCGAAGCGCCGCCCCGCGATCGCGGCGGCGAGCGCCTTCCCGCCGAGCACCGCGATCGTGAAGATGAGCGCGATGAGGAGCGTCTTGGGGTCCACGAGCACGCGCGGGTCGAGCAGGACGCCGACCGACACGAGGAAGATCGGGATGAAGAGACCCGAGCCGAAGAACTGGACGCGCTCCATCAGCGGGCTGCCCTCGGGGATCGCGCGGTTCAGGCCGAGCCCCGCGAAGAACGCGCCGACGATGCCGTCGATGGACGCGGCCTGCGCGAGCACCGCGCCGACGAGGAACGCGACCATCCCGAAGACGAACCGGTACGACGCCTCGGTGCCCACGCGGGCGAAGAACCAGCGGGCGATGCGCGGCAGCGCCCAGAGCGACCAGACCAGGAGGACCGCGAGGCCGACCACGATCTCGACCACCTGCACGCCGATGCCGCCGGTCTTCTTCGCGCTCGCGACGACGGCGGTCAGGACGAGGAGGGCGGACGTGTCGGTCACGGCGGTCGCGCCGACGACGGTGCCGACCGCCCGGTTCCGGGCGAGGCCCATCTGCCGGAGGAGCGGGTACGTGACGAGCGTGTGCGAGCCCCAGTTGGAGCCCATGAGGACGGCGCCGGCCCAGGCGTAGGCGAGGAGGCGCGCGCTCGCGATGCCCAGCAGGCACGGGATGGCGAAGGAGAGCAGCGCGAAGGTGATCGCGACCTTCTTCATGCGCGCGAAGAGCTTGAGGTCGAGCTCGAGCCCCGCGGCGAACATCAGGTAGAGCAGCCCGAACGTGCCCCAGTTGGACAGCGCGATGGCCTCGGTGTCGAGGAGCTTCAAGCCGTGCGGCCCGACGATCATGCCGGCGAGCACGAGCCCCACCATCGCGGGCAACCGCACGACCT
The DNA here is from genome assembly GCA_963797395.1 of uncultured delta proteobacterium. Taxonomy (GTDB): domain Bacteria; phylum Myxococcota_A; class Polyangia; order Polyangiales; family Polyangiaceae; genus Palsa-1150. The sequence continues at coordinate 9,279 of CAWCPA010000007.1, read as the reverse complement.
CGGCGCCGCGCGGCCCGATGACGAGGGCCAGCATGAGGATGAGGAAGGCGAGCGCGGGCCCTTGCGTCACTTCGTGTCCGATCCCCCTCAAGATGTCCATGAGCTCGCGGGAGTGCAGGCGCCGATCCAGAGGCGAACCCTGCCACGGTTCTTGCTGAGCCGCCGCGAGATGAGGGACGGGAAGCACGGGACGAGGCGGCGAGCGCTCTCGATGGGGGTGGCGGCGGCGATGTGGGCGAGCGGCGCGAGCGCAGCGGAGCCATGGTTCGCGTGGGACGCGCCCCCCGGGTGCCCCGCCGCGGAGGCGGTGCTCGAGCGCGTGCGCGGCGTCGACAAGGGCGCGACCGGCGACGACATCACCGCACGCGTCCACGTCGAGGCCGAGAGCGCGGATCACTGGACGGCGAGGGTCGAGATCACCGTCGCGGGCGTCCCTTGGGAGCGGGCGCTCGACGGCACGTCTTGCGAGGCGATCGCCGACGCCACGGCGCTCATCGTCGGCCTCTCGGAGACCGCGCTGCCCGCGGCGGCACACGCGCCCGCGCCTCCGCCCGCGCCTTCGCCCGCTCCGGCGCCCGCGCCCGTTCTTTCGCTGGCGCCCGCGCCTCGCGAGGCCCCCGCCGCCGTCGCCCCCCGCGTCCCCTACCCCGGCGGCTTCTCGGTGCGCGCCTCGGCGCTCCTCGACAGCGGCGCTCTCCCCTCGCCCAGCCCCGGCGCCTCCGTCGGTGTGGCCTGGCGCAAGGGCCTCTTCGAGGTGGGGATCGACGCGGCCGCGTTCCTGGCCGAGCGCGGCACGGCCTCGGGGTCCGAGTCGGGGGCCTCGGTGGCGCTCGGGACGGCGGCGCTCGACGCGTGCCTCGTTGTGCCACTGGCGGATTGCGTTGTCGCGACCCCCTGCGCCGGCCTGGGGCTGGAGCTGCTCGCCGCCGACGGCTTCGGCCCGGCGTCGACGTTCGTCGCGGCGCAGCCCGTGGTCGTCCTGCCCGCCGGGCTCGGCGAGGCGGCGCTCGAGTGGAGGGCCTTCCCGCGCGTGGCGTTCCGGGCGTCCGCCCGCGGGCTCGTGCCCTTCACCCGGCCGACGTTCGTCGTGCGCGGCCCGGCGATGGGAGACGTGCGCGACGTGCACCGGCCGGCCGCGATCGCCGCCGAGCCGTCGCTCGGGGTCGCGCTGCTTTTGGGCAAATGAAAACCACGGGGGTCGGCCACAGACGCTCTCGAACGCGATGCCCGCCCCCTGCGCAGCCACGGACGTACCGAGCGCGGTCGGGTCCGTTCCCGAGCCCGTGCCCCTCACGTCCGCGCGCTTCAACGAGGTCTACGAGGCGCACGTCGACTTCGTCTGGCGGAACGCGCGGCGCCTCGGGGTCGAGGACGCGACGCTCGACGACGTCGTGCAGTCGGTCTTTCTCGTCGTCTTCCGGCGGCTCGACGACTTCGAGGGGCGCTCGTCGCTCCGGACGTGGATCTACGAGGTCCTCGTCCGCGTGGTCCGCGAGCACCGGCGCTCTCTCCGGCGCAAGTCGCCGCAGCGCGCGGGCGGCGAGCCGGTCGACCCGGCCACGCTGACCGCGCCCGCCGAAGAGCGCCCCGATCGCCTCGCGGACCGAGCCGCCGCGGCCCGCGTCGTGCGCGAGCTCCTCGACGAGCTCGACGACGACAAGCGCGAGGTGTTCGCGCTGGCCGAGCTCGAGGGGCTCACGCTCCGCGAGATGGCCGAGATCCTCCGGGAGCCGGCGGGCACCGTCACGTCGCGCCTGCGCGCCGCGCGGGCGGATTTCGAGCGCGCGGCGCTGCGCAGGCGCGCGCGGGAAGAACGGAGGTCGAGATGAGCGATTTGAGTGCCGAGACGCGCGCGCTGCTCGAGCGAGCCCGCGGCGGAGACGGGTTGCCGCCGGCGCGCCGCGCGACGATGCGCCGGAGGTTGGCGTCCACGGTGGGCGTGGCCGCGCCGCTGGGCGCGACCGCGAGCGCGGCCGCCTCGGCGACCGCCTGGGCGGCGAAGGGGCTCGCTGTGATCGGCGTGGTCGGCGCGGCGCACTTCGCCGGGGTCGCGGCGGCGCCGCCCGCGGCGTCCCCGGGCAGCGCGAGGAGCGCGCCCGCGTTCGTGCCCATCGCGCAGCCCTCCGCGCCGCCTGCGCCGGTGCCCGCGGCTCCCGCGATCGCCGCGCCGGTCCTCGCCGCGCCGGTCCTTGCCTCGCCGGTCCTCGCCGCGCCCGCCTTCGTGCAGCCCGCCCGCGCCGCCCGCGCCCTGCCGGCGCCCGCACCGGCAGCGCCGATCGAGCGCCCCGATCCCCTCACCGCGGAGGTGCGGCTCCTCGCGACCGCCCGGCGCGCCGTCGACGCGGGAGACGCGGCGCGCGCGCTCGACGTGCTCGACGACCACGACCGGCAGTTCGCGTACGGCGCGCTCGCGCCGGAGGCCGCGGCCCTGCGCGTCGACGCGCTCTGCGCGGCCGGCCGCACGGGCGACGCCGAAGACGCGGCCCGGCGCTTCGTCGCCCGATTTCCCGCCTCGCCCCTCGCGCGGCGCTTCCTCTCCACGTGTGCCCTTCACTTCACCCCATCGGTCACCCCGTGACTCAGGAGACATCCATGCTTGCCATCGCTCCCCGCCTCTCGGTCCTCCTCGCGACCCTCGGCCTCTGCGCGTGCTCCTCTTCGCAGGTCCCCGTCGGCACCAACACCAACGGCGTCAACACCGGCGACGACGGGACCAACTCCGGCGACGGCGGCTCGGGCGACGCGAGCCCCTGCGCCAATCAGGCCGTCGAGCAGATCGCGTGCGCGAACGCGCCCACCGTGCAGACGTGCGACACCTCGACGACCCCGCCGCACTGGGTCGTCTCCTGCGCGACCGGGGAGAGCCAGCCCTCGGGGAGCGTGTGCGGCAGCATGCCGATCAACACCATCGGCTGCCCGAACAGCGAGCCGACGATCGTCTGCGACGCCGCCGGCAAGACGCCGCACTGGAGCGTCACGTGCCCGGCCACCACCGACGCCTCCCCCGGCGCGGTCGAGGACGACGCGTCGACCGCGTGCGACGGCCTCCCCGTCGAGACGATCGGCTGCGCGAACGGGAACGAGGTCGTCACGTGCGCGACCGACAGCGGCGCGCCGCACTGGCAGATCGTCTGCCCGTAGCCCGCGCGATCGCGGATGGCGACGCCGTGCCACACGCCGAGGCATAGCCGCACAGCCGGCTCCCTCGGGCGGCGCGCGGCGCGCGAAAGCCGTTATTGGGAAATCGCTGCAATCCCGAGAATCCACGGGGCGCCTCTGGCCGGCTGGCACGCCTTTGGCGTTTGGAGGCCCGCGACCGGAAACGAACCGAAAGGAGAGGAACTCCATGAAGCTTCGTGATGGCATCGCGCCCGTTCTCGTGGCGCTTCTCGCGACCGCGGGCGCCTCCGCATGCGCTTCTTCGCACACCGCCGCGGCCCCCGAGCGCGCCGAGCAGGCGGAGCAAGACCGCATTCGCGCCGACGACGACGCGCGCAAGGCCGAGGTCAACGCGGCCCAAGCTCGACAGGACGCGCGCGACGCCGACCGCGCGCAGTGGGAGGCCGAGCAGCGCGCTCACTACGCCGCCGCGGAGGCCTCGCAGGCCGAGCGCGACGCCGCCCAGATCCAGGCCACCGCGCCCGGGCCGGCCCCCGCCCCGCAGCGCGTCGGCGTGACGGCGGCGCAGCCCCCGACCCCCGCCCCCGCGGCGGCGCCGTACCCGCGCATCGCGTTCGACGACACCAGCGCGGACCTCTCGAGCACCGAGCGCGCGCGGCTCGACGACATGGCCGCATCGCTCGTCGCGCACCCGGGCCGGCACGCGGTGATCCGCGCCTACGTGGTCGACGCGGGCGACGAAGACCGCGACGTGCGCCTCGCGCAGCGCCGCGCCGACATGGTGGCGCGCTATCTGATGGACCACGGCGTGACGAGCGATCGCGTCGTGACCAAGGTGTTCAGCCGCGACGACGCGTACGTCGGGGCCGATCGCCGGGGTCCGTACCGCAGCGTCGAGGTCGTGATTCACTGACCCGGCCCGGCGGGACTCGGGCGCGCTCAGAAGGCGACCCCGAGCCCCGCCGTCACACCTCGCTCGCCGAGCGGCACGCCCTCGGCGAAGAGGTCCACGCGGCGCGCGACGACCACGGAGACGCCCGCGCCGACCTGCCAGTGGTGATCGTCGGTGCCGGTGACCGCGGTGCCCAGGTAGCGCCAGTACACGGGGCCACCGAACGCGCGGCCAACGACGTACGGCGACACGACGTGCGCGACCGTCCAGCCCACCGCGACGCCGCCGCGGAGGTCGAACGCGTTGTAGCCGACCGGGCCCGGGGTGCTCGACGAGACGTACGAGAGCTGGGCCGTGAGGAGCACGAACGGAATCGCGTCCTCGGGATCGACGAGCCGCCACGACGCGCCCAGCAGGCTCGCGACGCCCGGCGAGAGCGTGAAGCGGCCGGCCGGCGCCGTGATGCTGCCCCCGAGGAAGGGCCCGACCCCCGCCTCGAGCGTGAGCCGCCGAACCGGCATGGAGTCGAGCTCGACCAGCGACACGTTGCGCACCTCGTCGACGCGCGGCCCGTTGGTGAAGTGCAGGCCCGTCGACGTGAACGCGTAGGCCGCGCCGACGCGCCACTTCGGCCTGGCCTCCTCTTCGTGCTCCGAGAGGCTGCACGCGCTGATGCCCGCCGCGCCGCCGGCCGACGCGCCGCACGCGAGGGCGCTCGCATCGGCGAAGAAGAGCACGCCTGCGAGGACGAGCCCGAGTCGGCAGGGAAAGGGCGCGGAGGAAAGGGCGAGAGAATAAAGCCAAGGCATGCTGCGTCTACGTCTCGACGTGCAGTGGCGTTTCGGGCGACGTGAGCTCAGCCGCGGAGAGGTGCGTGCCGCAGCGCGTGGCCATCGCGTGGGCCCGCCAAGCGCGCGCCCTCGAGGCGAGTTACAATCGTAGGTAGGCGGTCATGAAGCGGTCGAAGTTTTCCGGTCCCTTGTCGGCGGTGGCCCTCGCGGTCGCCATGGCGCTCCCCTCGACGGCGTTCGCGCGCGGCGGCGGGGGCGGCCACGGCGGGGGCGGCCACGGCGGGGACGGTCACGGGGGCGGCGGGCACTTCGGCGGCGGAGGCCACTTCGGCGGCGGGCACTTCGGCGGGGGCGCTCACTTCGGCGGCGGCGCCCACTTCGGCGGTGGCGCCCACGGCTATTACGGGCACTTCGGCGGTGGCCCGCACCTCGTCGGCCGCGCGGCGGTCGGCGGCGTTCCCCGCGGCTGGGTGCACCCGGGCTGGGGCCACGGTTTCTGGGGCTGGCGCGGCAGCTCGTGGGTCTGGCTCACCGGGCCCTGGTATTACTCGCCCGCCTATCCCGACTGGGTGTGGATCGGGCCGCAGTGGGTATGGGATGGCCAGCAGTGGGCCTGGCAAGACGGCTACTGGGCGCCGTCGAACTAGGCTCCCGGACCGTCCCGGCGACGATCGGCGCGCACGGGCCTCGGCTTTGACAAGCCGTTGGCTCGTGTGGGACAGAGGGCTCCCATGCCCCAGGCGCCCCCCTCGGACGCATCCTCGCCGCTCGGTGTCGCGAAGCGGCTCGTCGCCAGCGCCCACGTGCGGGTCTTCGCCGCCTTCTTCCTCGTCTACGTCTTCACCTCGTCGGGCGGGTTCGAGGTCTCGGACGCCCTCTTCCGGTACGGCACCGCGAAGTCGTGGTTCGAGGGTCACCACGGAGAGCTGACGATCGACGGCGGTCCCGCGGTGCGCGCGGCCGACGGGCGGGTGTTCTCCTGCTACGGGCCCGTGCAGTCGCTCCTCATGCTCCCGTTCGTCGCCTTCGCGGAGAAGGTCACCCACGGGTCGCCCGACGCGCTCACCAAGCTGATCTTCGCCACCTTCGTCATCCCGGCCCTCTCGGCGCTGTCGATGACCCTCGTGCTCCACGCGCTGGAGGTCCTCGGGTACGAACGGCGGACGGCCCTCGTGACGACGCTCTTCCTCGGTCTCGCGACCCCGCTCTGGCACTACTCGCGCTCGGGCCAGGAGGAGAACATCGTGGTCCTGGGGCTCGCAATCTACCTCTGCGGGGTCGCGGAGATCCTGCAGCGGCGCTACCGGGGCGTCCTCGTCGCCGCCGCGGGCCTGTGCTTCGCGGTGGCCACTCGCTGGCTCTACGCGCCGGTCGCCGTCATTCTCGCCATCCCCGTGCTCGTCGCGCTCTGGCGCAACCGGTCGGACGCGCGCTCGTTCCGCCTCCCGGCGATCGGGTCGCTGGTCGTCTGCCTGACGACCCTGAGCGCGTTGCTCGTGTGGAACGTGTACCGGTTCGGCAGCCCGCTCGAGACCGGATACGGCATCTACCACCGGCACCTTGGCAAGTCCTTCTTCATCTGGTCCGCCGAGGGCGTGAACCTGCTGGCCCTTCTGGTGAGCCCCTACCGGGGGATGCTCCTCTTCTTCCCCGCGGTGCTGCTCCTCCTCGGGCTGGTTCGCGCGCCGCGCACCGCCGCGGTCCGGTTCCTCGGGCCTGCGGTCGTCGCGACGTGGCTCTTCATGCTGCTCTTCATCGCGAGCTTCCGCTTCTGGGCGGCGGGGAACGCCTGGGGGCCGCGCTATCTGGTGGCGCCGATCGTGCTTCTGGCGCCGATGTTCGCGGCGGTCTTCGCGAAGCGCCCGTTGTGGCGAGGCTGGCCGGCGCTCATCGCCGTCTCGGTGCTGGTGCAGCTGTGCTCGGTGGTCGTGCCCACCTCCGCCGAAGACTACGCGTACGCCCTCGGGAACCGCGAGGCCCCCGGGCGCTGCACCCCGTGGACCTGCGAGTGCACGGCACTTTGCCTGCGCGGGCCCCGGGCCGCGCGAAGCCTCACGAACACACTGACCAACGCGAGCTTGCCGGTCATCGATGGCTCCGAGCCGTCCGACAAGGGCGACCTCGCGGACGTCCTCGCGAGCTCGGACTACAACAGCGTCTACTGGTGGCCGGTGCGCGCGGCGTACCGAACGCACAAGGTGCCGCCGGCCGTGGCCTTCGTCTTCTGCCTGGCGATGCTGGGGGCCGCGCTCACTCTGTTGCGCGGAGTCTACCGGCGTTCATTGGCGGAGGCATCTCAATTTCCGAGCGATCGCGGAGCGTTGCGCTAGCCTTCGCCCATCCGAAAGGGCCCTCGCATGCGTCTCGCGCCGACCAAGAAGAGCCCGAAGCTCCTCATATTCGTCATCGCGTACTACGCCGAGTCGACCCTGCGGTCGGTGCTCGAGCGAATTCCCGCGTCGGTGTTCGAGAACTTCGACTGCGAGATCCTCGTCGTCGACGACGCCTCGGAAGATCGCACGGTCGCCATCGGGCAGGAGTACCAGAGCAGCCACCCGGGCATCCGGATGACGGTGCTCGCCAACCGGTACAACCAGGGCTACGGCGGCAACCAGAAGGTCGGCTACACGTACGCCATCGCGCAGAAGTTCGACTTCGTCGCCATGCTGCACGGCGACGGCCAGTACGCGCCCGAAGAGCTCCCGCGCCTCCTCGAGCCCCTGGTCCGTGGCGAGGCCGACGCCGTCTTCGGCAGCCGCATGCTCACCCGGTTCGCGGCCCTGCAGGGCGGCATGCCGCTCTACAAGTACGTCGGGAACAAGGTGCTGACGCGCCTGCAGAACGCGATGCTCGGCACGCGCCTGTCCGAGTTCCACAGCGGGTATCGCATCTACGGCATCCGGGCGCTCGAGCGCATTCCGTTCCTCTTGAACTCGAACGACTTCCACTTCGACACCGAGGTGATCATCCAGTTCTTCAACGCGAAGATGCGCATCGCCGAGCTGCCGATTCCCACTTACTACGGCGACGAGATCTGCCGCGTGAACGGGATGAAGTACGCGAAGGAGGTTCTCTTCGCGACGATGCAAAACGTCGCGCATCGCTCGGGTCTCCTCTACCAGCGCCGCTTCGACCCGTGGACGACCGGCAACACCCACTACGATCTGAAGCTCGGGTACCGGAGCAGCCATTCCATGGCCATCGACGCGGTCCCCGAAGGGGCCGCGGTCCTCGACATCGGCGCCGGCCCCGGCGGCATCGCCCAGGAGCTGGCCCGCAAGGGCTGCGAAGTGACCGTGGTCGATTGCGAGCTCCCGGACGTCGAGACCGCGGGCGTGAAGGTCGTCGTTCAAGACCTCGACGCCCCGCTTCGCATCGATGCCTCGTCGTTCGAGTACCTGTTGATGCTCGACATCATCGAGCACCTGCGCGACCCCGAGGAGTTCCTCGCGCAGCTGCGCCGGCAGTTCGAGCACGAGCCGAAGAAGCTCGTGCTGACGACGCCGAACATCGCCTTCATCGTGCAGCGCCTGATGCTCGCCGCCGGCCAGTTCAACTACGGCAAGGCCGGCATCCTCGACATGACGCACCGGCGCCTCTTCACCTTCCGCTCCATCCGGCACCTGCTTCGCGACGCGGGCTTCCGCGTGACAGCCATCAAGGGAGTGCCCGCGCCCTTCCCCAAGGTGCTCGGCAACGGGCTGGCCGGGCGGGCCGCCATGGCCGCGAACGAGGCGCTCATCCGGGCCAGCAAGACGCTGTTCTCGTACCAGATCTACATCGAGGCCGAGAGCACGCCGGACGCCCAGTTCCTCGTGGAGGACGCGATGGCCCGGAGCCTGCCCCGACCCACGCTCGCGGCGAGCGCCACGAACGGGTCGGCGGCGGCGAGAAAGACCGACGCCGACGCCGGCGCGAGCTGACGAGGGCCTCCCGGAACCTGTCCCGGGACACCCATTTGCCATCGCCGAGGCGCTCTTTCCCCGGCGTTTCGAGGGTGACGACCGCCGGCATGCCGGCTGCGAAGGGGGACGGCATGGTCCACCCCTTTCGCTTCCTCGCGTTCGTGCTCTTCCTCGTGTCGTGCAGCGGCCCGGGTGAAGGGCACGGGTCGAGCGCGGCGCCGCTCACCGAGTGCCCGTGTAGACCATGGGATCGATGGGAACGTCGAACAATTCTCTTTATCGGCAAAAGCCGACCAAATCATGCAAAAAACAGTCAAATCTTTCTTGAACTGCGTAATAAGTGCGTAAAAACCGCATATCTTATAGCTCACACCTGCTTACAGGCTGATATTTTGATTGATATTCGGCGGATTGTGTGTCCGCTGTTCTGGTTTTTTGCCATTTGTGCTAGTGTACTATACTTTATTTTGGAGGTTATATGGGAACGATCCGCGAGATAACTAAAAGGGATGGGAGCGTCATGCATCACGCTGAAATTCGATTGCGTGGCCATCCACCGCAACGTCAATCT